>NZ_FTPP01000002.1 GCF_900156345.1 Pontibacter indicus | reverse complement strand
TTGTGAATTGACGCGGTGGGAATCTTTAAGATTCGCCCGCGCGGATGTACCTATTCTTGTTTTCTTTTCTGTCTCAACAATCTCTCAAAGAACTTTCCGGAAGACGTTTTCTTCCGCTAGCGCCCCGGCGTTCCAAGGCGTGTGTGTTGCTTTTACTACCGTGCCGACCGTCCGTCGTTTTCGGTGTGCAAAGGTCGGAAATCTTTTCCAATCCGCAAGCAAAACACTCAATCTTTTTTTTCTTTTTCCTCTCCGCCCTGCCGGCCTCGAAGGTCGCCCCTTTCGGAGCGGGCTGCAAAGGTAAGCAGCTTTTTTAAACCTGCAATGCCTTGGCAAAACTTTTTTTTCTTTTCCTTTCCGGCCCTGTGTTAGCAGAACCGTTTGAAAAGCTTCCTCTCTGAAGCGGGCTGCAAAGGTAAGCAGAGTTTCTCAACCTGCAAACCCCTGGGCAAAAGTTTTTTTCACTAATCTTTCGGATCGCTTTAGCCTTCGCCTTCACCCTCCGTGGCCGCCTCCTGTTGAAGCGGGCTGCAAAGGTAAGAAGCTTTTTCGAAGCTGCAAGCCCCGGGCAAAAGTTTTTTTCAGCAATCTTTCTCGGTGTGTTCTCTTTCGATCCCTTTCCCGATGGCCGCCCTGCCGGCTGGCCGCTTTCCTTTCTCTTTCCCCGCCCCCTTTAGCGGGTTGGGAGTGCAAAGGTCCACAAAAAATCCGAATCCGCAAGCGCCCTGTGTTAGCTGCGGCCCCTGATCCAGCCAGGTTCCGCCTAACTGCCTCTCCAGCACGGCGAATACTTTTCAAAAATCTTTAGAGTTTTTACATTCATCTCGTGAATGCTTTGATCTGCCTGTCACATGAAGGGGCTGCTTGTGCGATTGCCCGTGGTATTCTCCATCATTACCCGGCTTTATTTCCGGCGGCTTAGGTATAACAGCTTCCTTATCCCCTGAAGTTCCCGCCACTTACCTTTTTTTAATTTCTTTTTATTGCTCTGGTATTTTATCCTAGATATCGACTTCCAAATACCCTCTTTTTTTGCAGCCCGAAAGCTTTATTATGCTTTTAAACGATCAAGGCCCTACTCCGAAAGAGTAAGGCCTTGTTTGTCTGTACCATTTGATCAAGCTATACGCTAGCTTTCTCTCTTCTTAGTGTACTCTTTCTGTCAGGACCTACTGATGCAATGGTAATAGGTACCTCCAGGTGCTTCTCTAGGAAAGTCATGTAGTTATTAAAAGCATCTGGCAATCCTTCTACAGTATCTATCTGATTCAAATCTACTTTCCAGCCTGGCAGTTCTTCGTAGATTGGCTCCATCGCCTCTGTATTCAAAACATGTGGCAATTGATCTGTCACTTCACCCGATGCCAGTTTGTAATGCGTGCATACCTTGATTGTATCGAACTCAGTCAATACATCAGCCTTCATCATATTAAGCTGCGTCACACCATTGAGCATGATAGAGTATTTCAGACTTGGGAGATCGACCCAGCCACAGCGGCGCGGACGGCCAGTAGTTGATCCAAACTCATTTCCTGCTTTCCTGATCTGGTCGCCCACTTCATCCAGTAGCTCTGTCGGGAAAGGACCACTACCTACTCTGGTGCAGTATGCTTTGAAGATACCATATACCTCACCGATATAGCGTGGCGCCACACCAAGGCCTGTGCAGGCACCTGCTACTAAGGTGGTGGAGGAAGTAACAAATGGATAGGTACCAAAGTCCACATCTAGTAAAGAGCCTTGTGCTCCTTCAGCCAGAATACGCTTGCCATTCTTCAGTGCCTCATTGATCATGTACTCGCTATCCACTAATTTGAGTGTGCGCAGATAAGCTACCGCTTCAAAGAAGTTCTGCTCTTGTTCTCCAAGATCTAAGGTCTGACCATAGAACTCCACTGTTTTACGGTGACGATCGACCAGCTTGTTATAGCGGGCCTGAAAATCATCCTCCAGAATATCGCCAACGCGAAGTCCCACTCTGCCGATCTTGTCCTGGTAGGTTGGACCAATGCCTTTTAAAGTAGAGCCGATCTTCCCGTCGCCCAGCGCTTCTTCCGAAACACGGTCGAGCACTTTGTGTGATGGCAGGATGAGCGAAGCTTTCTTTGAAATAAACAGGTTAAGGGATGCATCGACACCGCGATCCAGTAGTTTCTGCATTTCGGTGCGAAACACGATTGGGTCGAGCACAACGCCATTGCCAATTACGTTTTGAATATGCGGATGAAAAATACCGGATGGGATTTGGTGAAGTACGTGCTTGGTGCCTTCGAACTCGAGTGTGTGTCCTGCATTAGGGCCTCCCTGGAAACGGGCCACCATGTCATAGGTAGGAGCCAGTACGTCGACGATTTTGCCTTTGCCCTCGTCGCCCCACTGCAGACCTATTAATATGTCAACTGCCATTTATACGTTAGTAAATTGATTCCTTTAAGAATTGCGCTGCGAAGTTATCATTTTCTGCGATGGTAAAAATGGCATTGAGCTTCGTAACGATCAAAAGTTTGCGGATATGATCGGATGGTTTGATCAAAACCAACTCCCCTCCCCTGTTTCTGAACTTGGTGAGCAACGATACAAGCACACCCATTCCGCTGCTGTCCATAAAGCGGACATTCGAGAGGTCCACCGCGCACAACAGCACTTTGTTTTCCACCTGCTCTTCGGCCACATTCATCAGGTTCTGGGTATCCGGACCCGCAATCAGGTCTCCCTCCAGTCTGATAAACAGGACATCATCCTTTAGCTCTGTCTGATACTTCATGCTGTTGTTCAGTTGCTTTTTTGGTACGGCAATCGCCGCATACCCCATAAAGATTGAGGGAATGATGCAAGATATGAAAATTTAAAAGGTCCCCCACCATCGTTTGTATATTATGGATGCGCGGGTCGCAAAACTCCACCACCTTATGGCACTCCGTGCAGATCACGTGGTCGTGCTGTCGGTAGCCGTACGATTTCTCGTACTGTGCCAGGTTGCGGCCAAACTGGTGCTTGCTCACCAGGTCATTCTCCACCAGCAGGTCCAGGGTGTTGTACACGGTGGCCCGGCTCACACGGTAGTTCTTGTTTTTCATGCTGATGTAGAGCGATTCCACATCAAAGTGTCCGGAACGGGAGTAAATCTCTTCCAGAATGGCGTAGCGCTCCGGCGTCTTGCGAAGCCCTTTGCTTTCCAGGTATGCCGTGAAAATCTTCTTTACTTGCTCTATTCTATTCTGCAGGTCTGTTACCATGTCTTTTCACTCTTAATATATAATAGGTGTAAGCCCCTAGTCGAACCGTTCGACTGTGAGTACACCCGTCACCTTGCCCATGCGCTGGATCAGTTTATCCAGATGGCCGGTGTCATTAACAAAAACCATAATGTTCCCCTCAAAGATTCCATCATTCGAATCTATTGTGATCGAGCGCATGTTCACCCGGAGGCTGTTCGAAATGATGCGGGTCAGGTCGTTCACCAGGCCGACCCGGTCGGTTCCCTTGATGCGTATACCTGCCAGGAAGGCAAGTTCCTTCTGATCCGTCCACTTGGCTTTGATAATGCGGTTGCCGTAGTTCGACATCAGCTCTATACCTTTCTTGCAAGTAGTGCGGTGAATCTCGATGCCGTCTCCTTCTGACTCAAAACCAAACACCTCGTCGCCAGGTATAGGGTTGCAACACGTGGCTACCTTATAATTCATGTTCGAGGTATTCTCGCCGATCACCAGCATATCGGAAGTAACGCCCCGTATTTTCTGCACTTCCCGGTCAAAAGACTTGGGCTCAAGCATGGAGGCTCCCCATTCCGCCTGTGCGGAAAAAATCACCTCCTTGATGTTCTTGACATCGATGTGCCCGGTGGCGATGCGGTAGTGCAGGTCCTGTACTGTCGGCACGTTAAAGAAGGCCATCAGCTTATTCAAATTCCCCTGCGTTTCAGGTACCTTCAGGAAGGCCAGGCGGCGTTCCAGCATAGCCCTGCCCTGCTCAGATTTATTCTTGCGGTCTTCGCGCAGGTACTCTTTGATGCGGGAGCGTGCCTTGGAGGTCACCACATAGTCCAGCCACTCTTCGTTCGGTTTCTGTTTCTGTGATGTCAGAATCTCAACCTGGTCACCGTTGCGCAGTCGGAAGCTGAGCGGCACCAGTTTCTGGTTTACCTTAGCCCCCAGGCAGTGCAGGCCAATTTCTGAGTGAATCTCAAAGGCGAAGTCGAGGGCCGTGGCACGGTCCGGGAGTATGAGCAGTTCGCCTTTAGGCGTAAAGACAAAGACCTCCTCCACGAACAGGTTCTTGCGGAACTCGTCCATGAACTCCAGTGCGTTGGCTGTGTTGTTTTCCAGCATGTCGCGCACTTTGTTGATCCACATTTCCAGGCCGGACTCACCACCACTGCCATCACTCTTATACTTCCAGTGAGCGGCGTATCCACGCTCTGCGATCTCGTCCATGCGCTTGGTGCGAATCTGTACCTCCACCCATTGGCCAGACTTACTCATCACGGTGGTATGCAGCGACTCGTAGCCATTGGCCTTCGGCGTGTTCACCCAGTCGCGCAGGCGGTCCGGGTTTGGCTGGTAGAAGTCGGTTATAATGGAGTATACCTGCCAGCAGGCTGCTTTTTCGTGCTCGAGCGGCACGTCCAGTATAATGCGGATGGCAAACAGGTCGTAGATTTCCTCAAAGGTGATGTTCTGTTTCTTGATCTTCTTTAAGATGGAGTAAATCGACTTTGGTCTGCCTTTGATGTTGAATTTAAAGCCATGCCGGCGTAGCTCTTCCTCTATTGGAGAGATAAAGTCTTTGATGAACTTCCCTCTGGCGCTGCGGGTCTGCCGGATTTTGGTCGAGATGTCTTTATAAGTATCTGTATCGGTATACTTCAGGTATAGGTCCTCCAGTTCCGACTTGATGGCATAGAGCCCCAGGCGGTGCGCCAGCGGAGCATACAGGTACATGGTCTCGGATGCAATCTTAAGCTGCTTGTGACGCGGCATGCTGTCGAGCGTGCGCATGTTGTGCAGCCGATCGGCCAGCTTGATGAGGATCACCCGCACGTCGTCCGACAGGGTAAGCAGCATCTTGCGGAAGTTCTCGGCCTGCTGCGAAGTGCCATAATCGAATACGCCGGAGATCTTGGTGAGCCCTTCGATGATGCGGGCCACGCTCGTACCGAATTCACGCTCGATCTCCTCTACCTCCATGTCGGTGTCTTCCACCACGTCGTGCATCAGGGCCGCCACAATAGAGGTGGTCCCGAGCCCGATCTCTTCCACGGCAATCTGTGCCACAGCCAACGGATGCAGAATATATGGCTCTCCGGACTTTCGGCGCATGTCCCGGTGGGCCTCTAAGGATGTATTGAATGCCTTCTTGATAATTTTGGCATCGTTATCCTTTAGGAAGGGTTTGGCGTGCCTCAGTAATCTGCGGTAGTGTCTAAGGATCTCTTTGCGTTCTGCTTCTGGATCGATCATGTTCTTGCTAAAGCTAGGAAGTATAGGACGCTCAGGCCGGGCTGACCTGCAGCCATACTTATGTGCTACTGTCTATAGGTATAAGTGAGGTAGTGGCGTTTTAAGTTTCAAATATACACGAATATCCGCTTTCCTGCACACAATGCCATGCGAATCGTGCAATTTACTGAGGCTGAATACCTAAGCTCCTATCCGCTGCGCCGCGCAGGTATAAAAAGAAAAAATATTCGCTTTTTTTAAGACTCTCTCTTGCATTTAAACATAGCGTTCGTAAATTTGCACCATCATTACAAACAAGCACACATGCGGATGTGGCGAAATTGGTAGACGCACTAGACTTAGGATCTAGCGCTGCGAGGCATGGGGGTTCGAGTCCCTCCATCCGCACACAAACGAAACCCTCAACAGCCCATGTTGGGGGTTTGTTTTTACTAGATGTATCATCAATAAATTTTTGTAAGCCTTGAATATTACATTAAACCAAACCGACGGCACTAACGCGCAACTGAAGGTAGTTCTGGAAGAAGCAGACTATGCTCCTAAAGTTGACCAGCAAGTAAAAGAATTCAGCAAGAAAGCCCAGATCAAAGGCTTCAGACCTGGTAAAGTGCCTGCAGGACTCATCAAGAAGATGTATGGCAAGAGCATATTGGTAGAGGCGATAAACAAACTTCTTCAGGAGGAGATCTCGAAGTATATCAAGGACAACGATGTGAAACTGCTGGGCGAGCCGCTTCCGGAGCCAAGCCAGGAGAACATTGACTGGGATAACCAGAAAGACTTTGAATTTACGTATGCTGTTGGCCTGCTGCCAGACTTCAACCTTCCGCTGGATAAAAGCGTAGAGGGGTACACTGTAGAGCTGGACCAGACGACGGTGGACGAGGCTTACGAAAACCTGAAGCGCCAGTTCGGCAAAACGACTAACCCGGAAACTTCTGAAGAAGGTGACTTTATTTACGGTGACCTGAAGCAGGTGGAAGGCGAGTTCGAGTCTAAGACGCTTATCCCTACAAACCGTGTGGTAGAAGGCAAAGATCAGTTCATGGGCGTGAAAGCCGGTGACGTGATCCGCTTCGATATCCGTAAAGCATTTGGCGACGACAACAGCGCACTGGCCCACGTAACTGGCCTGAGCAAAGACGTAGTGGCTGACCTGAACGGTGAGTTTGAATTCACGGTAGAGAAAATCAACCGCACAGAACCAGCCGAGCTGAACCAGGAGCTGTTCGATAAGCTGTTTGGCAAGGACGAGGTGAAGACGGAAGAAGAGTTCGACGCCAAGATCCGTGAGACGATCAAGGAGAACTACGACCGCGAGGCAGACAACCTGCTGAGCCGCAACGTAATCGATACCCTGGTAGACAACGTGGACGTGGAGCTTCCTCAGGAGTTCTTCAAGCGCTGGCTGCAAGTGACCAACGAAGGCCGCTTGACTTCAGAGCAGATCGAAGAGAACTTCGACAAGTACCTGAAGGAGCTGAAGTGGTCGATGATCAAGAACAAGGTAGTTGAGGAAAACGAGCTGAAAGTTACCAACGAAGAGGTGGTAAGCAGCACGAAAGAGAAAATGTTGGCACAGTTCAACATGCCAGAAGTTCCGGAGGAACTGGTAGAAAGCATGAATAACTATGCTAACCAGTATCTGCAGCAGGACAATGGCCGTAACTACATTAATGAGTACGAGCAACTGCTGGCCGAGAAGGTGCTCGCTAAACTAAAAGAAAAGATGACTGTTGTAGAGAAGACCATCTCTACAGAGGACTTCAAAAACATGTCGTTCTAAGAACGCACTATAATATTTAACCTAAAAAGTCCTTTATTATTTAAAGGACTTTTTTATTTTTGACCAAACCGTAAATCTAAACAAGATGATGTTTAACAAAGACGAGTTCCGGAAATTTGCCGTAAAAGGCCAGGGCATGAGCGGCCTGGGCGTAGATCAATATATTAGCCATGTAGAAGGCCGTGCCATGCACACAATCGAAAGCATGACGCGTTCTGTAATTGAAGAACGTCCGACGAACTTCCGTGAGATCGACGTGTTCTCGCGCCTGATCATGGACCGTATCATTTTCCTGGGTACGCAGGTTGACGATTTTATTGCCAACATTATCACAGCCCAGCTGCTGTTCCTCGAGTCGGCTGACGCGAAGAAAGACATTCTGCTGTACATCAACAGCCCGGGTGGCTCGGTATACGCTGGTCTCGGCATTTACGACACCATGCAATATGTGAACCCGGATGTAGCGACGATCTGTACAGGTCTGGCTGCCTCTATGGGTGCGGTATTGCTGGCAGGCGGTGCCAAGAACAAGCGCTCTGCCCTACCACACGCCCGCATCATGATCCACCAGCCGATGGGCGGCGCGCAGGGCCAGGCTTCGGATATTGAGATCACAGCGCGTGAAATCCTGAAACTGAAGAAGGAGCTTTATGAAATTCTGGCCGAGCACTCTGGCAAGTCCTACCAGGAAGTATACGACAACTCTGATCGTGACTACTGGATGAAGGCCGAGGAAGCGAAGGAGTACGGTCTGATTGATGAAGTACTGCACCGCAAGAAGGACTAAGTAGATACTTGGTTCTGAAAAAATGGCAAGGCCTATACCTGCATGCAGGTATAGGCCTTGCCATTTTATTTAATAAGAAAGAATTGCACTATAAACGCACAATTCCTGAAAATTGAACTATACCTAAAAATTTATCAACACAGGTATGTGGATACTGAAAGTGCGTAAAATATTGGCTGTAAGCCTTTTAAACTAAGATACAGTAATAGTAATTTTTTAATTTATGGTTACTTTTTATAATCATATCAACATTTTAAAGATTAAAACACTACCTTAGTAAGGTTTCAATTTTGTACCTTTGCTTCTGAATTACACCCCCGAGGGCTAATAAGATCTTCTGAACAAACTTTTTTATGGCTGAAATTACCTGCTCATTTTGTGGCAAGAACAAAAAAGACGTATCTGTAATGATATCCGGTATCAACGCGCATATTTGCGACCGTTGCATCGGCCAGGCACAGCAGATCCTGAATGAGGAGAATAAGATACGCGCCAACAGCCGCACGCCGAAGTTCAACCTGATGAAGCCGAAGCAGATGAAGGAATACCTTGATCAGTTTGTGGTAGGCCAGGACGAAGCGAAGAAGGTCATGTCAGTAGCGGTGTACAACCACTACAAGCGCCTGATGCAGCGCAGCAACGAAGATGATGTGGTGATCGAGAAATCCAACATCATCATGGTAGGCGAGACGGGTACCGGTAAAACTTACCTGGCACGCATGATGGCCGGCATCCTGCAGGTACCTTTCTGTATAGCCGATGCGACGGTGCTGACGGAGGCTGGTTATGTAGGCGAAGACGTGGAAAGCATTCTGACCCGCCTGTTGCAGGCTGCCGACTATAACGTAGAGTCAGCGGAACGCGGCATTGTGTACATTGACGAGATTGACAAGATTGCCCGCAAGAGCGATAACCCTTCAATAACCCGCGACGTGAGTGGCGAAGGTGTGCAGCAGGCTTTGCTGAAACTGCTTGAGGGTACGGTCGTGAATGTGCCGCCACAAGGTGGCCGTAAGCATCCGGAGCAGAAGATGATTACCGTGAACACCGAGAACATTCTGTTCATCTGCGGTGGCGCCTTTGTAGGTATAGACCGTCTGATCAAAAACCGCCTGAACACGCGTCCGATCGGTTTCTCGAAGTCGAAGCAGGATGAAGCGGAAGAGAAAGAGAACTTCCTGAAATACCTGACCGCGCAGGACCTGAAAAACTTCGGTCTTATACCTGAGTTGATCGGTCGTCTACCTGTCTTGACACACCTGAACCCGCTTGACAAGGAAACACTTCGTCAGATCCTACTGGAGCCGAAGAACTCCATTGTGAAGCAGTACAAGCGCCTGTTCGAAATGGAGAACATCAGCCTCACCTTCGATGACGATGCGCTGGATTACATTGTGGAGAAAGCAGCAGAGTATAAGCTGGGGGCTCGTGGCTTGCGCTCTATCTGCGAAGGTATTATGACTGATGCCATGTTCGAGCTGCCATCTGAAGAGGGAGCCAAAGAACTGGTGATCACCGGAGAGTATGCCCGCGACAAATTTGACAAATCACCCCTGAAGCAGCTACGTGTTGCCTAAGGTATAGCAAAAATCAATAAAAGAGAGGGCTTCAGCTGTTTTCAGCTGAAGCCCTCTCTTTTTAGGTATACGCAAGGTATAGCTTATTTTAATTAGTCACTAACTCTATACCTTCTCTTTCAGGTAGCCGACCATGAGTTCGGCGGCTCGCTCGGCGGTACGGTGCTCCCCTATTCGCTGCCTCACGAGCGCATAACCCTCCATCTGCTTCTGCAACGCATACTTATCGAACAAGATGTTCTTCAGCTCAGCCACAATTTTCTTGGCCGTAAAGTCTTCCTGTATCAATTCTGTCACGACAGGCTTATCCGCAATCAGGTTGACGAGCGAGATATAAGGCACTTTTATCACACGCTTGCCGATGGCGTAAGAGATAGCGCTTGTCTTGTAGCACACCACCTGCGGCACGCCAAACAGCGCTGTCTCTAGTGTGGCCGTACCCGAAGTAACGAGCGCCGCTTTTGCATGTGAGAGCAGGTCGTAGGTCTGGTCATAAATGATTTTGATGTTCGGGTCTTTGTTATACTGCTCGTAGTACTCTTTCGAGAAGTCAGAGACGCCGGCCACGATAAACTGGTAGTCGCGGAAGGAAGGCAGCACGCTCAGCATCACCTCCAGCATGTTTTCGATCTCCTGCTTGCGACTGCCCGGCAGCAGGGCAATGATCGGCTTGTTGTTATGAATATGGTTCCGGCTTCTGAAATCAGGTGTTACCACATGATCATTCACTGAGTCCGCTACTGGATTGCCGATGTAATCTACTTTGTAGTCGAAGCGGCCGTAGAATGCCTCCTCAAAGGGCATGATCACGAACATGCGGTCCACCAGGCGCTTGATCTTATGCACGCGTCCCTGGTTCCAGGCCCAGATTTTAGGGGAGATGTAGTAAAATACTTTCAGCCCGTGCTCTTTCGCGAACTTGGCAATCCGCATGTTGAAGCCGGCATAGTCAACCAGGATGATCACATCCGGTTTGTAAGCCGTGATATCTTCCTTGCACTCACGCAGGAAGCCCAGTATCTTGAAAAAATTGGCGGCAGCCTCCGCAAAGCCCATAAAGGCCATTTCCTGGTAGTGCTTGACCAGGTGCATGCCGGCCTCCTGCATCATGTCGCCGCCCCAGCCCCTGATATCCGCTTCGGGATCTTGTTTCCGGAGCTGCTTAATAAGGTTAGAAGCGTGCAGATCGCCTGAGCGTTCGCCGGCTATAATGTAATATTTCATGTAATGTGTATGCGTTTGGGCCTGCCTGATAGAGCAGAAACGAAGAAAGCAACCGAACAGGTATAGCTAGATAGCTATGATTGCTTATTCGCCAAAATACTCCACGTAGTTGCGCGGAGTTTCATATAATTTGAGGCTGTGCAGCCTGGCCTGCGAAATCTCAGCTATTTTAGGCTCCAGAATCTTCCAGAACTCTACCACCAGGTTCTCGGTGCTGGCCAGCTTGTCTTCCATAAAGGCCACATCGAGGTTGAGGTTTTTATGGTCTACCTTCTCGATGATGTTCTTGCGGATGAGCGTGCTGAGTTTTTTGAGGTCAATCACGAAACCGGTGTCTGGGTCCGGCTTGCCTTTTACGGTCACGATCAGCTCATAATTGTGCCCATGCCAGTTGGTATTCGCACATGGTCCGAACACCTCCTTATTCTTCGCCAACGACCAGTTCGGGTTGTGCAGCTTGTGGGCTGCGTTAAAATGCTCTAATCTGCTTACGTAAATCATTTAACTGCTAAACTTATAATTCTTTCTGGACAGCAAATATACGAAGAAAGGAACACCAAAGAACGAAGTTATGATTCCAATTGGCAGACCGGCAGGCGGATATAAGATCCGGGACAACAGATCGCAGAGGAGCATGAACAGACCGCCCACAAAAGCGCAGAAAAGCAGGTTGCTCCTACCCGTCGCGCCCATCAGTCCGCGGGTCACGTGCGGGATGATCAGGCCCACAAAGCCGATGGGGCCAGAGGTGGCCACGGCAAAGCCTGTTACGATGGAAACAGTGCCCAGAATGGCCCAGCGGGTTTGCGCCACGTTCACGCCCAGTGCCTGTGCCCTATCGGCGCCGAGCAGCAGAATATTGAGCTGCTTCTGCAGGAAAGCAAAAAGCAGGAGCGCCAGAAGCAATGCCGTGGCAGGGTATGGCAGCAGCGACCAGCTGGCACGTTCAAAACTGCCCATCGACCAGAATATCACAGACTTGAGTTTACCCTCTGAATCCGACAGAAACGTGAGCAAGCCTACCATGGCTGTCACCAGCGAACTGATGGCTATACCTGCCAGCAGCAGTTGTGCAGGTATAAGCTGGCGCTTCCGGTAGCCGAGCGCTACAACAAAAAGTGTCACGATGAAAGCTCCCAACAGCGCAAAAACAGGCGGCATGTAAAAGCCCCCGATCGACACCTCAACAAACCCAAAGAACACAACCACCGCCCCCAGTGATGCGCCGGAAGCCGTCCCCAAAAGGTAAGGATCGGCCAGTCCGTTGTTGACCATGGCCTGCATCAGGTAACCGCAAAAAGCCAGCGAGGCCCCCACCACCAAAGCCAACAGAAGCCTCGGCAACCGGAGATGCGTGATAGCAAAATGCGTCGTATTATCGGGGTCGTAATGGAAGAAGGCATCCCAGATTGTAGGCAAGTCAACCTCAAAAGTACCTACCTGCAGGCCGAGCACTAGCGTTATGAGGATCAGCAGGATGGCCCCCGCAAAGTACAAGGCGCCTCTCATGGGTATAGGAAGCTTTCAAGTTCGCGAATCGACTCTACCACCCGGGGGCTAGGCCGCTCAATGAGGTTGCCGGTAGGCTGGTAGATGCGCTTGTTCTGGTAAGCGGCAATTTTGCGCAGTTCCGGGTACAGGCTGAAGAACTCCCGCTCCAGTCGCTCGATGCTTCCGCCTAAAAGTATATCCGGGTTCAGTTTCAGGATATACTCGCGGGTGAGGGCCGGGTAGGGCTGATCGAAAACTTCCTGCACGGCGTTTTGTGCACCGAGTATACGTAGCTGGTCTGTTAGGATGGTGTTCTGGCCGTACACATAGATTGGGTCGCTCCAGGTGATGGTCAGCACGCGCTGCTGCTTTGCCTGTCCGCTATACCTGCGCTCAATCTCCTGTACCTCTTGTCGCAGCGAATCGGCCAAGTAGTTTGCCTGTTGCTCGCGGTCCATGATGCAGCCAATGTCTTCTATACCTTGCAGAATATCTTCCACGCTGCGATACTTCTGATAATAGACAGGTATACCGAGTTCTTCCAGGCGGGCAGCCATATCGAGGGGCGTTATACCTTCCACCGTGAAAACCAGATCGGGCTTCAAAGCCAGCACCTGCTCAAAATCGACAGGGTAATTGTTGACGACTGGCTTGCTGTATACCCCAGCCGGGTAATCGCACTGTGGGGTGCGGCCTACGATGGTGGCTGTGTCGCATACGGCAAAAAGCATCTCGGTCATGGAAGAGGCGAAGGCCATTACCCGCTTCGGCTGTCCTTCCAGCTTAACCGTACGCCCCAAGCCGTCCTGCAGCACCAACGCTTGCCCTACCTGCTTTTCCTTCTCAGAGCCGCAAGACCAGCAAACGATCAGCAGGCATATCGCTAAAAACTTCTTCAGGTATGGATGCAAGGTATAGATCGTTTTCTGATTGAAGGACCAAAGGCCAGTTTGCGTCCTGGCTCCGTTTATTTTCGTAAATTTAGCGCAATATTACTTTACAGCCTATAAAACTGAAATATGATCGTTGTAACTGGTGCTGCCGGCTTTATTGCGAGTTGCCTTGTGAGCAGGCTCAATGCGGCTAATTTTAATGATATTGTGGTGGTGGACAATTTCTCTGTCTCCAAAAAAGAAGGAAACCTGAAAGGGAAAAAGATAAAGGAGTACGTAGACCGCGACGGTTTCTTTGAGTGGCTGGACGATAACTACGAAGAAGTGGAGTTCATTTTCCACCTGGGCGCCCGCACCGACACCACCGAGTTTAACAAGGATGTGTTCGACCTGCTCAACCTGAACTACTCCAAAAAGGTATGGAACGCCTGCTGCGAGTACCAGATCCCGCTGGTTTATGCTTCCTCTGCCGCTACTTACGGCTCCGGCACGCTTGGCTACGACGACGAGGAGGCTACTATACCTTTGCTGCAGCCCCTTAACCCCTACGGCGACTCCAAAAACGATTTCGACAAGTGGGCGCTGGAGCAAACGGCAAAGCCTTTCTTCTGGGCGGGCCTGAAGTTCTTCAACGTATACGGCCCGAACGAGTACCACAAAGGCCGCATGGCGTCGGTGATATTTCACGCCTACAACCAGATCAAAGAGAAAGGCAGCCTGACATTGTTCCGCTCCCATAACCTGGACTTTGCGGACGGCGAGCAGATGCGTGACTTCGTGTATGTGAAGGATGTGGTGGAGGTATGTATATTCCTGATGCAGCACCGTAAAAACTCCGGCATCTACAACCTCGGCTCCGGCAAGGCCCGCACCTTTATGGCACTGGCCCTGAACACCTTCGAAGCCATGGGTGTAACGCCCAACATCGACTTTGTAGACACCCCGGAGAGCATCCGCGACACGTATCAGTACTTCACGGAGGCCAACATGAGCAAACTGCGCTCGATCGGTTACGACCGCGAATTCTATACCTTGGAGGAAGGCGTGAAGGATTATGTGCAGAACTACCTGGTGGAAGGAAAGTATTATTAATGAGTAATGACTAGTGATTAATGTCGAACCGTTGATGTTTGGCAGGTATAGCAAGGCCCCGCTTACTCATCCTAAGCGGGGCCTTTTCTTTAAAATGGCAGGGCTATTTACTTCTTCTCTTCCTCTTTATAAGTCAGCAAATGTTCCGCTGATTTGCTAAACATGCCCGACTGGGTACCAATGTATACCTTGTTGCCAACCATCGCGATGGATGTGATCGCATGCCCCTCCAGACCAGTATTGTCCAGCTCCCTTATATTTAGTTTGTCTATACCTGGCTCCACATGGAAAATCTGGCTATTGTAACTGGCCAGCAATATTTCATCGCTGATGTCATGGTAGGAAAACCACTCTGCTGTGTTGCCAAGCTGAGCATCCAAAGACCAGCCATGCTCCGATTGGGACCGGAACAAACTATGATTCTGCTTTCTCCCATGCCTGGCCATAGTATAGAGTTCACCCTTATGCTCAAAGGAAGTAAAGGCCACCTGATCGGGCATCTGGAAATTTATATCTCCGTTTTCTGTAATCTTGTAGAAACCCCAGTCTGTACCCACGTAAAAATTGTTCTGGTGGGAGCGCATGTACCGTACATAACCTGCCTGCTCAACCGGGGTCAGAATACGGGTTTCTTCCAGCACGATCTTGTTGTCATCAAAATAGTTCGACTCAACCGCCATCTTAATCAACAGGTACCTTAGGCTGTGCCTCCCGGTTTGTTCATTGAGGTAGGTATAGGGTACCAAGGCCACATTATTCTCTGATATAGCAAAACTTGCGCTCGAGCGTGACAGCACTAAACGGAATTCCCTGAACTGTGGGTCAATTTCGGCTATATCAAGCAGAATCCCTGATCCGCTAGTTACAGGATTATTAACACTTTTGAAGTACAGAAAGCGACCATCAGTTCCGCCAAATATTCTGGAGCTCATGGGATGCTTGTGATTTGACACATTATTGAACGGGTGAACGTAATGCTTTACATCTTCCTGCCCCGCCTCCAGCGAGATGGTAGAGAAAAGGTCCATCCCCAGTACTTGTAACTTGTCATTTGCCGCGTATAGGTTGGCGATGTAACGCTGACTATACAGGAATTTATCATGCACTTCCCAGGCTACTACCGGGTCCACTTCTATTTCCTCCAGCTCTTTTTTACAGGAGGATAGCATTAGTGACAGGCATAATAAAGAGAAGAGGGCTTTGAAGGAGGAAATTTGTTTCATGAGATGAAGGTGGTGATTAGCAGTACGATACTTTAGCTAAAGATAGAGATTTCCCTATACAAAGACAAGAATGTACTCAACCACTACCGCTGATTACGCTAAAACAATACCGACACCTGCGTGCGGCCCGTGTGCACAGCTCCGACACTGTTGGCCTTTCTTCCATCGTAGTTGAGCGAAATATTAAGGCCATTGCTCAGGCGCTGCTGCACATTGAAGGACCAGGTCAGGTTGTTGCCGGGACGCAGGGCATTCAGAATCTCATACCCTACATAGGAATTCATGTCACCGGCAAACTCAATGTTCACCCACTTTACAAGGCCAGACACGGTGCGCTTGCTCACCTGGCTCAGCTTTGTTTCCAGGCCCAGTTCATGGAAAGTCGCCTCCTGCTCAGCATCGGCGGGCGAAAGCTTGTCTTCGCGCAGGGCCAGTTGGTAAGTGCCGGTAAAGCGCAGCTTGGCGTTGGGCTGGTAGGCAAGTTCCGGCGTCAGCTCCTGCGACACAATGCTGAAATTCTTCGAGCTCAGGAAATTGGAGCGGTTATCGCGCACGTTTTGGGCCAGACTGATTTTGGAGCTCAGCACTTCGTTCAGGTTCAGGCGAGCAATCAACTGATGATTCCCAACACTGCGTGTCTCGGTGCCATTGGCCAACAGCGATTTCTGCTGGTTTTGCTGCACAGTGTATTCCAGGCCGTATTTGGGATTGCTGCGGTTAAAGTAGAGCGTGTTGCGCAGCGATTTCACCAGCGAGATCAGAAACTCGTCTTCAAAATCCTCACTGAACGGGTTGAAGCGGTTCATCACCTCGTCATCTGTCGTCTTCTTATCGATGCTCACAAAGCTGAGGGCGGAGAACTTGGCCATGAAACCCTTGAAACCCTCCGCGCTGCGCCAACTGCGGGGCACATTGCTGTTGAGGCGGTAGGTGAATCGGTTGGTATAGGCGTTGATGTACTCGTCTGTCGGCAAAAAAACTTTGATGAAGCGGCGCTGGTCCACGGTCTGCGCCTCCAGGTAGTCGTTCAGGTCGTTGGGGTTGCCGCCTTCGCGGAGGTAGTGTGTGCCCTGCCCCGGCATGGTTTCCCGGAAAACAAAAATGCGCTTTAGTTCGCGGCCTGTGCCCACCGAATAACTCATCTCAGACCGGAAACTGCCATCCAGGAAAGAGGTATTCCAGTCGATGCGCGACTGCACAGTTTCTTCGTCCTGCCCTTGGGCAAGCTCCAAGTTGCGATAGGTTGCCTGCAGGGAAATGTCGCTGTCGCGGCCATACCTGCGCTGGAGCATGGCGTTGTACGTCTGCCCTACTTCCGGTGCTCCCATCTCGCCTTGGGCGGTCGGGCGCAGGTCGGTACGGTAGCTGTAGTCTACACGGAAGCGGGTTTTGGCGGTATCGGCACTCTCCACAAATAATACATGCTCATCGAAATACATGGCCGAGCCGGTCACGGAATCGGTGCCGAGGGCGGTGAGTTTGTTTTTGTCGAAGCTATACCTGTAGCCGGGTACCACTTTGCCGAGTCTATACCTGGCGCCCACATCGCCCCGGTACCATTCTGAGTCGCGGGTGGCCTGTTGGCTATGAAGCATAAAAAAGCTGTTGCGCAACTCCAGCTTGCCAAACGAGCGGTTCAGATCCAGCTGGTGCTGTGTGCCGTCTACCTGCTGGTGCCGGTAGCGACGGCTGATGCGGTAATTGACCAGGTTCTGCGGATCACGCGCCGCCCCTACCGAGAAGTGAAAGATATGGTCTTCGGCTTTCTGGTTCGGGTTGTCCAGACTCCAGTCGCGGTCGAACTCAATAGGACGGTAACGGTCGATGGGCTCAAAATTGACGTCGGTATACTCGTAGTTGAGTGTGCTGTTGAGGCGGTACTTGCCCAAAAATGAAAGCTGCCGGTCCTGTATGGCATAGCCCACCCGCAAAGCGGCCCCATTGTCGTCCTGCGCATCGAGGCGCGAGAAACGATTCAGGTCATTCTGCGAAGCGGCACCTTCCAGGAAGAAGTTCACGCCTTTCTGTAGTTCATAGTTACCACCCAGCGTAATCAGCTGTTTTTTGCGGGGTGTGGGCAGAATACGTACGGGCGCGTAGTTACCCTGCGGCACACCGTTGACAGGTGCCACCCAGCGGTATACCCTGCCATTGACAGCACTGCTGGTCGCCACGTAGTTGCCACGGTTGGCCCCCACTTCCGAAAACCGCACATTGAAAACCGCCGAGTCCGGGTTACTGGAGAACACATATACCTGCTGCGGCAAACCGTCCACGAGCGTGTCGCGCTGAGCGTACAGCACCTGCGCCGGATCAAAAGGTACCTGCGTCGCTCCCGGAACCAGGGCCAGGTCCAGGCTATCGCCTATACCTGCCAGCAAGCGTTTGTCTTCGTCGCGCAGGTCGAGGTGCAGCAGGTTGTTTGGGTTGTCGGACTCGCTGTAGTAGTTGGCGTATACCTGCACCTTCCCCATTTGCTGGTAATGGCTGGCGTGGTAAATGCTGCGGCTGTAGTTCAGGTCGGAGTACTCGAAGTCTACCCGGATGCGGGAATTCTTGGTGATGACGTGCCTAGTTGTGAAGGTAATCTCGGCTTGGTTGTAGTCGATCACATAGTCAAAGTCAAAGCCCCGGGTAAGCAGGCGCCCGTCCAGAAAAACCCGTTCCGAGTTGGCCAGCACAATGATGAAGCGCTCATTGTTTGGGCCACGCAGCCGGTAGGGTCCCTGCACGCCTTCCAGGGCCTCCACCGCCTGCGAGGCAAACTTCCCTTTAGACACCGAGGCGGCTACCGTAGTCGTACCCAGCTTTTCCGGCGACTTCCCGAAGGTGGTCTCAAAAGCACCGCCCTGCACGTTTTTGTAAAACTGCATGAAGTACGACGGCTTGCTGCGCAGCACCACATCGCCTGCCGACAATTGCCATTGCTTGTGCTTCAGGGTGATATACACCCGGTCAAACTCGTTCAGCTGCTGGGTATTGCCCTCCGGTTGGAAAGGGATGTTCTGGTCGGTGATGGCCGCAGTGATGTCGATGTCGTCGGTCAGCTTTCCGTCGAGCTGCAGGTTCAGGGCAGAGTTCACAAACACGTTTTGCGTATTGCCAAAGGAAATACCGCGTGAAATGCTTCCCGTCTTGTTCAGGCCAGGCGTTTTGAAGATCTCTTCCCGCTGGGCAAAGTCCTCTTTGTACAGTTCTTTCGGCGAACCGCTTCGATCCAGTTTCAGGATGTCGCGGCGGTAGGCAGGTTTGGCCAGACTCAGCGGCAGCGTTCTGTAGCACACCAGCACCGAATCAGGTATAGGCACCATTGTCCCGAGCGTATCGATGATCTGATAAGTGGGGGCCGGAAACTCCGTCAGCTTGAACTCGTGGGTATAGTAGTTGTACTCAAACTTGATCTGGTCTTTGCGGGGACCAACGAACGTAACGGTGCTGACATCGATGGTGAGCGTGTCGAGCTGCTGGGGGTAGTCGGTCAGGTATAGCCACTTGCAGTGCCGGTTATTAACGGGGGCCTGGGCCAGCGCAGACAGGCTCAGCAACAACAGCAGCACACCGGTAATCAGACACCGGATCATGGGCTGGCCAGCGGTAAGGCAATGTAAAATGTCGTCCCCTCTCCCTCTTCTGTCACAAACCAGATGCGACCTCCCGCGTTTTCAATTCCTTTTTTGGCAACAGCCAGTCCTATACCTGAGCCCGTGTACTTGGTGCTGAAGTTAGGTATAAACACTTTGTGCTGGATCTCGGCAGGTATACCGCTTCCATTATCCGCAATCGACACAAGCGCCTCGCTACTCCCGTTCACTTTCAGCTCTATCCTGATCAGGGGTTTCCGTTCAGCGGGCACTGCCTGTATGGCGTTCAGCAGCAGGTTGTTGAAGGTACGAACGAGCAGCGCCTCATCGGCCATCACCATGACTGGTTCCTCCGGTATACGCAGCTTCGTTCTCACAGAAGCCGGATTGGTATGCAGGTCAACCGCCTTGTGCAGGGCAGCCCCCAGGTCCATCAGTTCAGCCTTTGGCTCCGGCATGGAGGTAAAATTCGAAAATGAGGTGGCAATATCGCTCAGGATGTTGATCTGCGTAATCAGCGTATGCGATATCTTGTTGATCATCTGCTCGGTGTTCGGGTTCTTTTCCGCAATGGCCTTCTGGAGGTACTGCAGCGAAAGCTTCATCGGGGTGAGCGGGTTTTTGATCTCATGCGCCACCTGCCTCGCCATCTCCCGCCAGGCAGCTTCCTTCTCGCGCATAGCCAGCTCCACTTTGTTCTGCTCCAGCGTCAGCAACATGCGGTTATACTCATTCACCAGCATCCCGATCTCATCAGCCCCTTCATAGGCCAGCATCTCGTTTTTACCCGTCAACGAGGTACGCTTGAGCTTGTCGGCCAGCATACGCAGCGGCACGGTCAGCGCCCTGGAGGCAAAGAAGGTCAGGATGATGAACACGATGAACATCACCGTGAAGATATTCATGGTGGTCGTGATCAGCTCGATCAGCTTCAGGTCCAGTTGCCGTTCGGAGTCGAAGAAAGGTATACCGATAAAGCCGATCAGTTTTTCGGGGTCGTTGTCGGGGCGCAGAGGCAGGTATAGTGCATTGAAATTCAGGTTGCCGGCATGCTCATCGAGCAGCACGCGGAGGGCCTGCCGCTCCGAAATGGCAGCGAACGCATTCGGGTTAATCAGTTTGGAAAGCAGCCCCGATTCGAAAATCAGCGGCTGACTCGTTACCATCAGACGCCCGTTGCGGTCGTATAGGCTGACATCGGCCTCCGACAAGGCCGCAATAGAAGCAACACGCCGCAGCAGGCGGTTGCGGTCCGGCATCACTTCCAGCGTAGTCGGCCTACTCAAATGGTCCTGTATAGCCTCACCCTTTTTTTCGTAAGACGACAGCAAGTCTTTCTTATAGGAGCCGGTCACCAAACTAGCCGTCACGATACTCACCAGCATCAGGGGCAACAGGATGCCAAAATTCAGGAAAAGCTGAATCTTGGTGCTGAAGTTCGGCTGAAAATCCCGCAGCCGTTCCCGATTCAGCAACACATAGAGCAGGGCCACCACAATCAGGCAGCCAGTGAAGAACAGAAACAGAAACGAAAAATTGGAGAGTACTTCACGGGCACCGTACTTATTCGTCGTGATGATCACGGTCGGGCCGGAGTCGGTTTTTACACCCAGGTGGTGGAAACCCTCCTCAGTCGAACCTTGCCGGTATAGCTCACTTTTCCCCAGCTCGCTGCGGTCGAAGTTGGTCGCGTAGTCAAACTCTCCTTCGCTATAGGTTAACCTTCCTTTCTCGTAGATTCCGTAGCTCAGGATATCTGCCTGAAATGGCTGCTGGTGTTGCTGCCCGGCCAATAATTCCGGAACCAAGCTGTTTGGGAGAAGTTCTTTTAGACTCAACTGCAGCACAATGGTACCGTACAGCTGCGTGCCCAGTGGCACTTCGATCAGCTTTAAGTAAAAGCGGGTGTGCGGTCGTGCCGGGTCGTTTACCAGGTATAGGTTGTCGTACTCCGTCTTGTTGTGGGCCGTGGCGTACTTCTTCCGCAGTTCGTCTAAGGTGGCTGCCGTGGTGTCGGCACTCTCCAGCGTGCGCCCCTGGCTGTCGAACAAAAGGATGTTGGCTTCGTACTTGTCGAAATAATCCGGCAGAAACTGACGCGATATTTTCCGTTTGATGAAGAAAGCATCCACGTACGGACCTTTCATTTTTGTCTGGATCAGCACATCTTCCGATACCCGCACCGCTACGTCTTCTTCCAGCAAGTACTCCGCCAGCACGTCGTTGCCTTGCATCAGGTCAAACGCAAACTTCTGTTTATAAGCCAGGAGCTCACTCTGAAAATGCGTGTAAAGTGATGCCGCCCCCGTCAGGCTACTCACCGCGATGATCAGAAATAGAAAAAGATAGGTACGGTAAGGCAAGCTGATCGCCTGTCGATGCTGCGCTGCCAATAGCACGATTGCCCAGAAGACAGTGCCGATCAACAGCACCGGTATCCAGCGCATATCAAACACCAACGCCAGCACTGTCAGCACAACCGCTATACCTAGTAGCAGCTGGTAAGGCCACCATTCACTCAGCCGGCGCAACAGCACATTGGCTACCGAAGCCAGCTTATAAGCAAAGAGACTCAACGCCACAGTATGCAGAAACATCAGGGTGTACATGACCAGCTTGTACCGCTCCATCTCAATAGACTGGTTGATGTCGAGGGCTAGCGGCGAGTTGTGGTAGATGCCATAGTAGAAGCGGAACAAAACAGCCAGCAGCACAAAGAATACCAGCATCGTAATGCCAAGTGCCACTTTGCTCTTCTTCGGCGGGTAGGCTTTAAAAGTGTTTAAAACTTCGTTTTTGTGGAAAAGATACGACGCAGCCCAGGCCACTGTCACGAGCAGCAGCACATTGAGCGCCAGATCCCCAACCGAAGGCGACCAAAAAGAAGCGGCGTAAAGGCGCGGATCGAACAGCTCCGTCTCCACGATCAGAAACGGCAGGTTGAGAAAAAGGAGCGCCAACCGAAAACCTACCAGCAGTACCAGCAATAGCACAATGCCCGCCGTATAGCGCTGCCGTCTTAAGAAATACCTGCTCCACGAAATGCTGAACCACACAAAAAAGATGGTCCCCAGAATAAGCAGCACAAGCTGTATTTGGTCGAAACCAACATCCGCTCTCCCGGACCCGTAGTCGACCGCAAACAGAAACTCTCCCTCACTGGTTTTCACTTGTGGCAATTGTCCGGGATTTTCGAGCACCAGCCGCACATCCGCCTTCCCGAAAATGCTCTTTTGCAAACCTGAAGAGAGGAAATCCTTCGTAGTCCCGTAGTCTATCTGAAGCGGGATGTAGGTATAGATCCGATACTCGGAGACCTGATGGGGCATGACCACAAACGTGCCGTAACTGTTCCGGATGGTAGAGATGGAATGAGATGTTGGGGGCAAATCCAGGTCAGGTATAACCGTATGGTCGGACCAGTACACTAGGCGACCATTCTTGTATACAAAAGTGGGGTAGTGCGTTTTGGAGAGAAGCTTCGTAAAGCTAATCCGGTCTTTCTGTAGTTGATCTCCCAACTGCACTGCTTCCTGGTGTGCATCCGATAGCAGTGCCTGCACACGTTGCGAGATGTGCTGCTGTGTCTTTTCCCTATCCGCCTGAAGCCAAGCCACCGGAACCCTATAATGCAAAAAAGCTGTCGCCATAAAACACAGCACAGCTAGGGCAAATAGGATGAAGGGTGCAAATTTCCGGTTCAAGACATTAGGGATTATCCACGAATTTAAGCAATTCGTGTTATAAGAGCATGACTGATAAGCGGCTAAAATGAAAGCAACAGCCCCTGATCATGTAAAATTCCGATTTGGAAAGGAATTCCGTACGAAAATGGATCAAAATTCAGTCCAGAAATCAAATATTTGGTAAAAGTAGAACCATGGTATAGAAGGCTGGATGGTCTTTAAAAAAAGACTAGCCGATATCCTATGCCTGACAGCTTCGAATTAGAGATACTATACTGTTGGCGCAATTCCCGTCCTTATACTTTATTTGCCCTATCATTAGCTCCGAATCAGGACTAAAAACAAAACCACATGCAGGCAACGCGGCATGTGGTTTTGTGTGATTGATATAGTAGAACGTAAAGTCGAATCGTAGTCTAGCGCAATATGACTAGAACATAATTAGGCTACTTTAGCTTTTTTCATTTTGTTGCTCTTGTACCAAAGGAAACCAACAGTTCCTATCAGCACATAGGGGATCAGCATCAGGTATAGGATTCCTGTGTTCAGCCCTGCTCCTACCTGCGAGTCAGAGTCCGTCTTACCGGTCCCTACGTTCGACTCCACCGTGGCGCGGCACATGGCGCACTGGCTATAGGCCTCAGTTGACACCAGACTAAGCGTAAGCATCAGCAGGCCCGAAAAGAATATTTTGAATAATTGGCGCTTCATAATCATAAGATAAGAAGTAAGTGATACTACATTAAGTATAATACGGAGAAATCATGATGTAGACCAGCACACCCGTTACGGCTACATAAAGCCAGATCGGGAAGGTCCATCTTGATATACGACGGTGGCGGGTAAACTGCTCGGACAAAGCAAAGTACACTGACAGGAGCACCAACGGAACGATCACCACGGCCAGCACAATGTGCGTAAGCAGAATAAAGTAGTAGAAGAGTTTCAAATAGCCGTCGCCGCCATAGATGGTGCGCTCACCCAGAAAATGGTACGTGACATACGACACCAAAAAAATGGCCGACAAGCCGAATGCTGAGGCCATGGCTGTGCGATGCACTTTTATGTTGCCTTTTCGGATGTTGTAATAGCCAACAACCAAAAGGCAGGCAGTCATGGAGTTCAGTATAGCATGTAAGGTCGGCAGAAAGGAAACATCTACGGCATTGGAGCCCTCTTTCGGCATGAAGAAGAGCATCGCCACCACCACAGGTATAGTAATAGACAGGATGGCAATTACTACTAAAAATTTCTTGTCGTTGCCTGCAGCAGGACTATTTTGATTTGCTGTATTCATCTAAAAGAACTTTAATTTCCAGAATCAGGCGATCCACATCCTCCTTGTCGGTACCATCATAAATACCTCTCACATACCTGTTCTTATCCACGAGCATGAATTTTTCACTGTGAATAAAATCCTGCTGACCTTCTACTTTCATCACCGGCAGGTAGAAACCCTTCTGTGCCAGATCATAAATTTTATCACGATCACCGGTCAGGAAATACCATTTCGTAGGGTCGGCATTGTAGCGTTCTCCATACTCACGTAATACTTCAGGAGTGTCATGTTCCGGATTGACTGTAAAGGAAACTATCTTTACCTGCTCTTCATCCAGAAAGGCTTCCTGCACCCGCACCATTTGCGAGGACATTTGCTTGCAGATGTCAGGACAAGTGGCGAAGAAAAAATCAGCGACATAGATGTTGCCATCGAGTTCATTCTGCGAGACCTTTTGACCTTGCTGAGAAATCAATTCAAATGCTGGAACCTGATTGAAAAGGGTGTCTCCCTCCGCATTGCGGACAACCTCGCCTGTGGCGGTTACCTGAGGAAAATATTTACGGAGCGTGAAATGGTGTTCACCGAAACTTCCGATAAATATAAAAATAAGAAGAGGCACTAATAGTAGGATCCCTAATATTAGTGCCTTTGTGTTACTCATATTCAGTATACTTAGTTAAAGTAATTTCTTATCGAATCGAAGTAATAGCTTCCTTCCGAAATCAGCGCTACCATTAGCCACATTACCAGGGCCATTGGTAAGATAATCGACCAGATCAAAGCTTTCGTCTCGTGCTTCAAGTGCATGAACTCGGCCACAATGTAGAATGCCTTGAACACCGTCAGGATGATGAAGATGGCATTACGGAGTGTGCCGGCATCCATGGTGAAAGCGAACAAGAACTCGACTGCTGTTAGTGCTACCAGAATAAAGAACGTCTTCCAGATAACTTTAGTCTGTGCCTTAGGTATTTCACCAGTCTGCTGAAATTCGTTTGAATGATCAGAATGAGCTGCCATAGTATGCTTTATTTTTATAAGGCAGTATCCGGTTTTCCACGGATACTGCTGCTGTTTAACGTTTGACTTATTAATTAGATCAGGTAGAAGAAAGTAAATACGAATACCCATACCAGGTCTACAAAGTGCCAGTACAGACCAATTTTCTCCACCATCTCGTAGTGACCGCGTTTGTGGTACACGCCATTCACTGTGCTGATAAAGGCGATTACCAGGAGTATCCAACCTACCGTTACGTGGAAGCCGTGGAAGCCAGTGATAAAGAAGAAGAGGTTAGCAAACAAAGGCGGACCATATTGGTTCATGGTCATGTTAGCCCCGAAAATGCGCGTACCGTCGGCAAGCAGCATACCTTCTTCAGTTCCTACAATAAAGTGCGTCCACTCCCAAGCCTGGCAGCCCAGGAAGGTACCACCGAACAGGATTGTCCACAGCAACCACTTCTGAACATCATTTTTATCCATGCGGTGACCGGCTTCTACTGCCAACACCATTGTCACGGAGCTCAAAATGAGGATCATGGTCATTAATGCCACGAAAGCCAGGGGAAGGTCTACACCGTGGAAACCAGGGAAAGCGTTGAACACCTTCTCGGGTATAGGCCACCATTCCGTAGAAAACTGAAATTCTTCCGGACTACCGGTGTAAGGCAGGTGACTGTGACGCGACAGACCATAAACGATCAGGAAGGCAGCAAAGGTAAAGGCATCGGACAGCAGGAAAAACCACATCATGAGTTTTCCATAGCTCGCTTTTAGTGGCTCGTTACCACCATCCCATGTACCTGTTTTAGGTTCTTCCAGCGTAGTTGATGTAGACATAGTTTAGTATTGAAAAAAACGTGTTTAGTGATTTAGTCTCAAAAATATATACAAGTATAGCCATAGGCCACCCAGGAAGTGCCAGTAAATGGTGCAAAGCTGTATACGCAGCATATTCTTCGAGTGTACTCTATAACGCAAACTTGCCACTATTACCAGCGCCACATAAATAAGGCCGGTGATCAGGTGAAAACCATGTACACCTGTTAATACATACATAAATGAACCGGAAGGGTTACTTGTCTCTCCTCCGAAATACACATTGTTACTTACCAGTTCTGCCCATCCGTTCCACTGGCCTACCAGAAAAGCAGCTCCTAATCCGAACGTTAAATAGAGCATGAGGCGCAGCCTGCCTAAGTTGTCCTGAGCTGCCGCATTATGGGCCAGCTGCATGGTAACACTACTCAAGGCAATAAGCACTGTGTTAATCAGTAAGATGTTTGGTAAGTCAAACTCTAACCAGTTGCCTTCTGCACGGCGCACCAAATAAGCGCTCGTAAAGGCTGCAAACATCATAATTATACTCATAATAAGCAACCACAGCGTAAACTTTAAAGGATGAATTCCGCCTGTGTTGTTCTCTTCCCCGAATGATTTCGCAACCATATCCATATTCTAAATTTTATCTAAAACAAACGCGATCTGCACGATAGGCAAATACAAAAAGGACCCAAACATAATGTTCATAGCTGCCTTGTTGGTACAAGTGCGCATCAGATGAAATGTCTGAGCCAAAAACAAAACTCCGCAAATCACAGCGATCATTGCTGAAATTGTGCCCGTCATCCCGAACTGCAAGGGTAATAAGCTCAATGGAATCAGGAGCAAGGTATAGATCATGATCTGGATGGCAGTTTTCAGATTTTTGCCTCCTTCCATCGGAAGCATCTTGAATCCAGCCTTTTTGTAGTCATCGTCCAACACCCAGGCGATCGCCCAGAAATGCGGAAACTGCCAGATAAACTGAATTCCAAAAAGAATCCAGGCCTCTACTCCTACAACCCCTGTTGCAGCCACCCAACCGATCAGCGGAGGCAGCGCTCCAGGTATAGCCCCTACAAACACATTGATCGGACTGATGCGCTTCAGCGGTGTATAGATAAACCCGTAAAGTATAAGTGATAACAGTGCAATGGCTGCAGTCAGTGTGTTGAAAACAGTAGCCAGCAGCAGCAGTCCACCTATACCTATAAGCGCACCAAATATAGCAGCCTCCATCACGCTGAGTGTGCTTGTTGGAAGCGGCCTGTTTGCCGTGCGCTTCATTAGTTTATCCAGGTCCTTTTCGAGTATCTGGTTCACGATGTTGGCAGCGCCTGTTACCATTAAGCCACCCAGCATCACTAATGCAATCTTTATCCAACTTCCACCTGGATGTCCTAGTATGTAACCAATGGCACTTGAGAAAGCTACTGTAAAACTCAGTCTGAACTTCAGGAGTTTGAAGTATGCTGACGCTTTTTGCGCTGTACTAACTAGAGATACTACCGATTCTGACCTTTCTGTAATCATTAGTTAAGAACCACTACCGGTTTTTCGACCGCCTTTTTAGAGGCGTAGTAATAAAAAATTAAAATTAGAAACTGAACTCCGAACAGCAAAGTAGCGATCGTCAGGTGCAGCGGTTGCAGGAATGCAGGTATAGCGAAATAAGCCATAATTACACCGAACGCTATCTCAGCAACAAGCAACACCATCATCCAGTTTGTCATCATATTCAACCGGCGGTCTTTTAGCTTATAAATCAGATAAGCCATGTAAAGATGCAGCGCCAGTAACAGAATGGAGAAAGAGCGGTGGATATTAAAACTCAGCCCAAGCTGGTCAACCCAAAGATCTCTGTTACTTCCATTCATCTCAAAAGCGACGGTATCCACTTCTTCGCGCACCTGCGTTCCGATCAATATCTGAACAAAAGTAGCGGCTGCTACCAGACCGATAACGAAAAACAGCTGCTTCGATGCTTCAAACCGTGGTGTTATAAAAGCAGACTGCGACCGAATGACCACATACTGCAGTAAGGCGACCAACACAAGCGCAACCGCCATGTGTATGGAAATTGTAACCGGGAGCAGATTCGTAGACACCACAATGGAGCCTAACCAACCTTGAAAACCCACCAGCACAAAACTCAGCAGCGAGAGGTAGAAAACAGACTTGTCGGATTTAAGATAAGGTATAGCATACAGCACAGTCAGGAAAATCAGTATTCCAATTACCACGCCTACCAAGCGGTTGATATACTCTATCCAGGTCTTGGTCACATTGAAATCAGTTTCAATGTGCTGCAACGGATGATCGCGTAACTCGCCTGCCACTGTATCGAAACCCACCTTATCCAGAAGCCCGGCTAGCCTCTGGTTTTTCTCTACTCGCTGATGCTTGTAGACTTCCAGATAATCATCTGGTAACTGGCTAACATCAGTTGGAGGAACCCAACTGCCAAAACACTTGGGCCAGTCCGGACATCCCATTCCTGAGCCCGTGCTTCGCACGATTCCTCCAACTAATATTAGGAAGTAAACAGCTACTACTGTTAGTACTCCAATATTCCTAAACCTTTTGTATGGAAAAGATTTATTTGTCATTTAAGCTATTCTAATTCTCTCTCGTATGGCAGGTTTGAAGACTGCGTCTGAGAGTAAGGCACGTTCTGTGGGATATAATCCTCAGCAGCGCCTGGTTTGCTATAATCGTAAGGCCATCTGTAAACTGTAGGGATCTCACCTGGCCAGTTACCGTGTCCTGGGTTAACCGGAGTAGTCCACTCCAGTGTGTTTGAATGCCATGGGTTGGCAGTAGCACGACGTCCTTTGAAGATGCTGTACACAAAGTTAAACAAGAAGATCAACTGAGCAGTGAAACCAAGGATAGCCGCAATACTGATAAAGCTGTTCAGGTCAGTGAATGTATTGAAGGCATCAAAACCTGTCCAAGAGTAATACCTTCTTGGGAAACCTGCGATACCGATGTAGTGCATTGGCATGAACACCAGGTAAGCAGACAGGAAGGTCAACCAGAAGTGAAGAGCACCCAGTTTCTCGTCCATCATGCGACCGAACATCTTAGGGAACCAGTGGTAAATACCGCAGAACATACCAAAGAAAGCAGCCGCACCCATCACAAGGTGGAAGTGAGCGATTACGAAGTATGTGTCATGCAGCTGAATATCCAGCGCTGAGTTACCCAAAATGATACCTGTCAGACCACCAGAGATAAACAACGATACGAAAGCAATTGCATACAACATTGCTGTCGTAAAGCGAATGTTACCTCTCCAAAGCGTCGCGATCCAGTTGAACACTTTCACCGCAGATGGTACTGCAATAATCAGCGTCAGGAACATGAAGACAGATCCAAGGAATGGGTTCATACCTGTCACGAACATATGGTGAGCCCACACAACGAACGACAGTACTGAAATACCCAGCATTGAACCGATCATGGCTCTATAACCGAAGATTGGCTTACGAGCGTTTGTAGCGATTACTTCAGAAACGATACCGAATGTTGGAAGGATTACGATGTATACCTCTGGGTGACCCAGGAACCAGAACAAGTGCTGGAACAAGATAGCGCTACCCCCAGTGTTAGCAAGAGCCTCTCCGGCAATGTATATATCAGAAAGGAAGAAGCTGGTTCCGAAGCTACGGTCAAAAATCAGAAGCAAGGCAGCTGACAAAAGAACCGGGAATGAAAGCAGACCCAGGATTGCAGTCAGGAAGAAGGCCCAGATAGTCAATGGCAACTTTGTCATCGACATACCTTTTGTTCTCAGGTTAATAACAGTCGTGATATAGTTAACACCACCTAACAACTGCGAAGCGATAAACAAAGCCATACTGATCAACCACATTGTCATACCGCCTTTAGAGCCCGATATTGCTTGTGGCAATGCACTTAGTGGAGGATATACTGTCCAACCACCACCAGCAGGGCCTGTTTCAAGGAACAGTGACCAGAACATGACCACACTTGCCAGGAAGAATATCCAAAAAGAAAGCATGTTCATGAAACCTGATGCCATATCACGTGCACCAATTTGCAGCGGAATCAGGAAGTTACTGAATGTACCTGATAGACCTGCTGTCAATACAAAGAACACCATGATTGTACCGTGCATGGTTACAAGCGCCAGGTAGAACTCCGGATCGAGTTTACCATTTACGATCCAGCCACCCAGGATTGGCTCCAGGAAAGTGAAAGTAGCTTCTGGCCAGCCTAGTTGCAAACGGAAGATGATTGACAGGAAGCCACCGATAAAGCCCCAAAAGATACCTGCAAACAGGAACTGCTTTGCAATTACTTTGTGGTCCTGGCTGAAGATGTACTTCTCAAAGAAGTTTTGGTCGTGATGATGATCATGCTCGTCGTGAGCGTGATGCACATCTTTATTTAGAGAGATATCTGTACTCGACATTGTTGATATTTTTTAATGCTACAACTCTGTTTTTACTTCTTCTGCACTCTTCTCCAGCACCACCTGATCTTTAGAATCCTGGGTGAACTTTGAAAGAAGCTGTGGGTTCTGCTCGATAAAAGGAGTCTGCGAAGCTAACCACTCCTCATATTCCTCAGGTTCATCAACAACTAAGATAAATCGCATCGCAAAGTGACCGCGACCGCAGATTTCAGTACAAGCCAGTTCGAAGTTGAAGTCAGGGTTGCCCGTTTCAGTGCGCACTTCCTCAGTAGTTTTAGTAGGCACAAACCAGAATTTGGTTGGCATACCTGGCACAGCATCCATTTTCACACGGAAATGTGGCAGGAAAACACTGTGGATAACGTCACGTGAACGAATTTTCAAAAGCACAGGCTTACCTTTTGGTACGTGAATCTCACGTGGCATAAAGTCGTCCATGGCGTTTGGATCACTGAAGTCGACACCAATTTCGTTTGTAGCATCGATCAGGTTTACGTTTGCCTCACCCAGTTTCCCGTCCGGTCCAGGGTAACGTACAAGCCAGCTGAACTGCTTGCCCATCACTTCAACCACAACTGCGTCTGAAGGTGCCGCACTCGTAATATTAGACCATGTTTGCCATCCTGCAAATACCAACAGCGCCATTACAACAGCTGGGATCATTGTCCAAACAATCTCCAGTTTGTTATTGTGCGGGTAGTAATAAGCACGCTTTTCGTCTTTATGCTGATACTTGTAAGAATACCAGAAAAGCAGGATCTGCGTGATCACAAACACAATACCGATCACAATCATGGTAGTCCAGAACAGACTATCCGTCCAACCGCCGTGCACAGAGGCAACAGGTTGGTTCATGTCGTCCCATGCATCTGCAAAGGACCAGGCAAAGATGGCTCCTCCTACGATCAGGAAGAGGAGCATCAAGATGCTGTTTACTTTGTTACTTGTTTTAGTGGTTCCAACAGCGCGCTGTGAAGATCCTCTGAAGATAGAGGCTAGTGTACCGATCCTGAATAACAGGAACAGTATAACTAGTAACAGGACGATGGATAAACCTATGGCTAACGTAATCATTGTATAATGTTTTTAGTATGACTAAACATGATGGTGAACACTCTCCTCCAGGAAAGGGTGATTTACTGGCACAAGTGAGGCTTTTGTCAGGCCCTTTGTGAATGTAATCAGGAATACTCCCAGGAAGATCAAGGTGGTGCCAATTTCAATAAATCCGATACCTGCATCTGTACGCATTGTACCCGGCATCATCATCAGATAGAAGTCCAGCCAATGGCCAATCAGAATTGCGATTGTAACGATTTTCAACATAATCATCTGACGTTTTGCATCTCTTGTCATCAGAACAAGGAAAGGGAAGGCAAAGTTAATCAGCAGATTTGTAAAGAAGATCCATTTGAAGTGACCGCCATTACCACCCAGACGCTCGATGAAGTAAATCGACTCTTCCGGAATGTTAGCGTACCAGATCAGCATGAACTGAGAGAACCAAACGTAGGTCCAGAAGATGGAGAAGGCGAATACAAATTTACCTAAGTCGTGCAGGTGGTTCGCATTTACCATTTTCAGGTAGCCGTTCTGCTTCAGGATGATTACAGCCAACGTGATTACCGCCAGGCCAGATACCCACCAGCTAGCGAATACGTACCAGCCAAACATGGTTGAGAACCAGTGCGTGTCAATAGAAAGCACCCAGTCCCAGGCAGAAGTAGAAGAAGTCACACCGAATACTACCAGGAACATGGCAGAAATTCTGATGCTCTTGTGGTAATAGTTCGTACCTCCCTGCAAGTCTTCATTAAGAGAGTTTCTTCTCAACCAGTTGAAGAACAGGATCCACAGCACGAAGTAAGCAACCATTCTGATCAGGAAGAACCAGAAGTTCAGGTATGGCGCCTTACCGGCAATGATTGGGTCGTACTGAGGGTTTGGAGTCACACCGTCTTCCAGGAATTGGTTGTACAGGTAATCGTGCGTCCAGTGGAAGATGTCATGACCACCTAAAAGGAATGTGATCAGCATTACAGCACCACCGATCGGAAGGTAGTAGCCCATTGCCTCAGGTATACGCTTGATTAGTACTGACCATCCTGCGTAGGCCACATATTGCACGGCTACGAAAAATACGCCAATCAGCGCGATACCTGTAAAATAAACGTTATTCAGCCAAAGGTTCATGTAGAGCCTTTTGGTCCAATGAGCTGCTTCGTGTCCTGCGGCGGCTGCTTCACCATGCCCTTCGGCCTGGTGACCACCGCTCATCGCAGCTATGATTATACCTGCTATAAGCAATACAACACCTATAGCTATCATCAAGAAAAACTTGTTGTTCGTTTTTCTGGAAATGATGAGTCTTTCTTCTGTCATTATCCTTTTGATATTATGCCTTAGACTTAGTTAGTAGGTGTAGTACCTGTTGCTGTTGAATCTGCCGCGGCAGGAGCTGGCACATCGCCACCCTGAAGCTGTTGCACATACATCACAATTTTCCAGCGCTCCGTTGGGTTAACCTGTGAGCCGTGTGGCAACATACGACCACGTCCGTTGGTGATAACGTGGTAGATGTGTCCTTCAGGAAGCGTAGCAACGCGGCCTGCAGAATAAGATGGAACGCCTTTGAACTTCTGTCCTACAAGACCTTGTCCATCGCCTTGGTCACCATGGCAAGGAGAGCAGAATCTGGTATACAGTAACTGTCCTTCAGCCAGATTAAGCTCATTCTTCTCCAGTGGGTTTTTCAACTCCACACCGGCTACTTCAGCTTCGTCTTTGGAGAGATACATGTTATAACCCATCTTGCCACGGGCAACTGTACCCGGTGCAGGCTCACGCATGTTCATGCCGCCTGGGTTATAGAGATTTTCCTTTACCTGAGAATAAGGATCCAACGGAACAGAGTGATACATGTCTGGAGCATATTCCAGACCCGGATCTTTCTCGTTGCTACAGGCTACCAGCATGGCGCCTGAAAATAATACGGCAGAGGCTTTGATACCTAAATTTAGTAGACCTTTCATTATTTGATTACCTCCTTCTCATTTACTTCGATAGCACCGTTTGAACGAAGCAGGTTGTTAAGGGCTGAGATATCAGTCACACCTTCTTTCACCTCTATCGCCATCACATACTTGTCATCTGTTGAGCGCTTGTCAAAAACATTCACCTTTAAGGAAGGTCTCAGTCTAGTAACAATAAAGAAAGTGATCACCATACCGAATGCGGCGCACAGTACAGTTAGCTCGAATGTTACAGGGATGAATGCTGGTAAGGCGATGTGCGGCTTACCACCGATGATCATGGGCCAGTCGAAACCAAGCATCCAGATCTGCATCCAGAGCGCGAAGGACATTCCGAACAGACCGCAGAAGAAGGCTACAATTGGAAGTCTTGAACGCTTAACACCTAATACATCATCGATACCGTGAATCGGGTATGGCGAAAAAACTTCGTAAATTTTAGTACCGGCAGCCCGGACGTTCTCGATGGCCTGCAGCAGGACATCCTCATCATCGTAGATACCTAGAACGAATTTTTTAGTCATTGCTATGGATGTGTATTAGTGTGCGAATCCTTGTTAGTACCGTGCATTGCACCATTCGGATGGTGCTTCACTTCGGATGAAGACTTCAGAATTGATTTCACCTCGAACATGTTGATTACTGGGAAGAACTTACAGAACAACAGGAAGAGTGTGAAGAACAAACCAATCGTACCTACATATACTCCGATGTCGATGATGGTTGGAGAGAACATCACCCATGAAGATGGAAGGAAGTCTCTGTGAAGGGAGGTTACGATAATTACGAAACGCTCGAACCACATACCGATGTTCACGAAGATAGAGATGATGAAGGTAGCAGTAAGGCTTCTTCTGATGCTTCTGAACCAGAAGAGCTGTGGCGTGATTACGTTACACGTCATCATCGACCAGTAAGCCCACCAGTAAGGTCCGGTTGCGCGGTTGATGAAAGCGTACTGCTCATATTCCACACCGGAGTACCAAGCGATGAAGAACTCTGTAATATAAGCCACACCCACGATAGAACCTGTCAGGATAATTACCTTATTCATGGACTCTACGTGCTCCAGCGTGATGTAATCTTCCAACTTGAACGTCTTACGTGTGATAATCATCAGCGTAAGAACCATTGCGAAACCTGAGAAGATTGCACCTGCCACGAAGTATGGAGGGAAGATGGTTGTGTGCCAGCCTGGGATAACAGACGTTGCAAAGTCCATGGATACGATCGTGTGTACAGAAAGTACCAGCGGCGTACAAAGACCAGCAAGGATCAAGGACACAGTTTCATGACGAGACCATGCTTTTGCGGAGCCAGTCCAGCCCATGGAAAGTATGGAGTAAGCTCTGCGGGCGATTGGGCCAGTTGCTCTGTCACGGATGGTGGCGAAGTCTGGAATCAGACCGATGTACCAGAAAACGAGCGATACAGAGAAGTAAGTTGAGATCGCAAATACGTCCCAGAGAAGTGGTGAGTTGAAGTTAACCCAAAGTGAACCGAATGTGTTTGGCAGTGGGAGTACCCAGTATGCCAGCCAAGGACGGCCCATGTGCAGAACCGGGAACATCGCGGCGCAAATTACGGCGAAGATCGTCATCGCCTCGGCTGCGCGGTTAATGGAAGTTCTCCATTTCTGACGGAACAGGAGAAGGATCGCGGAGATTAGCGTACCGGCGTGACCGATACCTACCCACCATACGAAGTTGGTGATGTCCCATGCCCAACCTACAGTTTTATTAAGTCCCCACTCACCAATACCGAACCAAAGTGTGCGGTATACTGAGTAAAAGAAAATAGCCAGACCTACCAGAGATACAGCAAAGGCGGCGGCCCAACGTGCGTTGGGCTTGGCCTCCACTTGTCTGCAGACATCTTCAGTGACATCGTGGTATGTTTTCCCCCCCGTTACCAGAGGCTCTCTTATCGGAGATACGTGCTGCATAGCGCTATCTAATTTATAAATTAAGCTAAGTTTCTAATTTTTGTCAGGTATGTCACGTTCGGCTGCGCGTTCATTTCCTCCAGTACGTGGAAGGCTCTCTCACCTTTCTCACGTGCGAGGGTCTTTGAAATGCGGCTTTCCGGATCCAGCATATCACCGAAGATGATGGCATCTGTTGGGCATGACTGCGCACAGGCTGTCACGATCTCACCATCAACCGGTCTTCTGCTCTCACGCTTAGCTTCCAGTTTACCTAACTGTATACGCTGTACGCAGAAAGAGCATTTCTCCATCACACCTCTTGAACGAACCGTCACATCCGGGTTCAACACCATCTTGCCAAGGTCGTTGTTCATGTTGAAGTCGAACTTGTCGTTGTTAGCGTAAGCGAACCAGTTGAAACGACGCACTTTGTAAGGGCAGTTGTTAGCGCAGTAGCGTGTACCTACGCAGCGGTTGTAAGCCATTTGGTTAAGGCCTTCTGAGCTGTGCATAGTAGCGGCAACCGGACAAACAGTCTCGCACGGCGCGTGGTTACAGTGCTGGCAAAGCATTGGCTGGAAGATTACGCTTGGATTCTCCGCAGGATCTTCCATCGTTTTGTAATCTTTCGGCTCATGCTCTACGGCGCTGTAGTAACGGTCGATGCGCATCCAGTGCATCTCACGACGCATCAGTACTTCTTCCTTACCTACAACCGGGATGTTGTTCTCTGCTTGGCAGCTTACCGTACAGGCACCACAACCAATACATGAGTTCAGGTCAATGACCATACCCCAGTGGTGGTTCTTGTACTCGTAGTCGTCCCAAAGTGAGATGGCAGATGGCTTGGCAGGACCTTCGTGGGTGGCGATTTTAACGTACTTCGTTACTTCCTTCGGATTCTCCTTGTAGTTTGCCAGCGTGTTTTCCTGTACCACAATACGGTCCATAATAGTATGGTGCGTTTGTGTCTGGGCAATCTCAACTGTCGAACCTGTTTTCTCTAACTGTACGGCACCTGCAAACAGGATGCTGTTGTCAGCTACAGTTGCAACCGGGAAGGCATTGGCGCCACGTCCTTTTGCAGTCGGCATAGAGTCCAGCTCACGGCCGTAGCCCATGGCTATACCTACCGTGCCCTGTGCCTGTCCTGGTTGAACCAGCGCTGGAAGCTCAAGGGACTTGCCATTCGCATAAGTTACTTTGATCACATTGCCTTGTGCAACGCCCATCTCCTCTGCCATTTTGCGTGGCATGGTGATGTAGTTGTCCCAGGTTGCTTTTGTGATCGGGTCAGGCATTTCCTGCAACCATGGGTTGTTGGACTCAGAGCCTGTGCCGATAGCTACTTTCTCGTAAACGACGGCCTCAATGCTACCGCTAGCGGCCGCTCTTGGTTTTCTGCCTGCTGCATGAGCTGCCGTCATAGCGCTGGCTGTAGCTGGGCTTAGGGCCAGCATGCTGGTTCCGTTCTCCAACACGCCATCGTGTACTACTTTCTCCCACTGCGCATCCGTTCCTGCTGCGCCTTTACGCCAGTTATTGCGGATGTAATCGTAAAAAGTTGTTTTGTTACCGCTCCAGGCCAGCAAGCTGTCCTGTGCCTGACGTGTCATGAAGATTGGGCTGATCACTGGCTGTGCCAGGCTCAGGAAGCCTCTCTTCGGCTCGAAGTCGTTCCAAGACTCGAGGTAGTGGCTGTCTGGTGCCACGTAGTCTGCAAGCGCAGCTGTCTCCTCTACTCTATCGGCAAAAGAAACTTTAAGACCCACTTTCGCCAGACCAGTCTTCACGCGGTCGGCTAATGGGTGGTCGTAAACAGGGTTGGAATTGTAGAAGAACACGGCGCCTACGCTGCCATTGTTCATTTCCTCGATCAGACGCAGCATCTGGGCATCATTGCCCTGCTTTACCAGATAGGGAGAAGCAGTGTCAATCGTAACACCCTCTGCTCCGATCGTTTTGTTAATAGCTGTTACCAGTGTTTGTACAGCAGGATCATTTGAACCGGAAACTACCAGAGCACGGCCGTTGTTAGCACGCAGGTCACGGATGGCGTTCTCCAGTGATTTCTTGTCAACATTGGCAGGGGCATTCACACCCTGTCCTGATAGACCATTGTAAATCGCTGTCGCGATTGCCAGTTCTTCGGAAGGCTTAATTGGCACACGAACGTCCGCATTGGCACCTGTAAGCGACATAATTGTCTCAAACTGGTAGTGGCGTGACATGTTCGAGTTCTCAGCCGTAATCTTTCTGTTCTGGATGTACTGCTTTGCGAATGGAACCGGAGCAATCCACGTACCCAGGAAGTCAGCGCTGATGCTCACAATAATGTTGGCTTTGCTGAAATCATATCCTGGCACCACGCCGCCATTGGCACCGATCAGGGCAGAGGCCGAGTTCGGATCGTAGGTTACGTGCTCAAAGCTGCCCACTCTAGCTCCAAACTCGTTGATCAGCTGCTTGGTTGAAGGGCTGATAACAGTAGAAGAAACAAAGGCTACTTTGCCGTTTACTCTTGAAAGGGCTGCGCGAACCTCGCTGTCAACCTGCTCCCACTTCGCTTCTTTGCCTTTAATAAGCGGTGTACGAAGTCTGTTGTTATCGTACAGGCTCAGAATAGAGGCCTGTGCCTTTGGGCTCGTACCCATTGGAGTAAGCGTAGAGCTTGGGTTTGGCTCTACTTTAATCGGACGACCTTCACGCGTCTTAACCAGAATGCTGTTGAAGTCGCCATTGTTGTAATATGTAGAAGCGTACCAGTTCGCTACGCCTGGCTCTACATCAACTGGCTTGTTCAGGTATGGGATGGCCTTTCTTACAGGGGCCTCGCATGAAGCCAGTGTAGCGGCAGCCAGACCAAAGCCCAACAGTTTCAAGAAGTCTCTTCGGGGAGCTGCCAATCCTGTGGATGCGCTCTCACCTTTGGCTTCGTTTATCGGCAGGAATTCTGGAAACTCATTATGAGCATGTTTCGCGAATTCAGGAGTATTCTCAAGCTCCTCTATTCCTTTCCAGTATTTTATTCTGTCTTGCATGTTATATCTAGAAAACTCGAACCCTTAATTTTTAGCTGATTAGTAGTGGCACTTAGAACACTCTGCACCACCGTTTGATGACACTGTGAAGGCACTCTTCGTAGTCGACTCGTGCAGTTTCACCAGGTTGTCATAATAGGCATTTCCTTCTGTGTTAAGAGGAGTTTCGCGGTGACAGTCGATACACCAGCCCATTGTGAGCGGAGAGTACTGGTACACCACTTCCATTTCCTGGATAGGACCGTGGCAGGTCTGGCACTCTACGCCACCCACCTGCGTGTGCTGTGCGTGGTTGAAGTAAGCCAGGTCAGGCAGGTTGTGGATACGCACCCACTCAATTGGCTTATTGCGCTCAATGGCTTTGTAAATCTTTTGAATCTCGGGCGACTCTGCTTTGATCTGGCTGTGGCAGTTCATACAGATGTTAGCCGAAGGAATGCTGGCGCTCTTGCTCTCGTATACTGTTGTGTGGCAGTAGTTACAGTCGATCTGGTGCTCACCAGCGTGCAGTTTGTGCGAGAAAGCAATAGGCTGTGTTGGAGCGTAGCCTTGCTGTATACCGACACCCATGGCTTTGTCCAGTGTCAGGTCGATCAACACAACCACAAAGATCAGAACAACCAGGGTGCGAACGGCCTTAGACTTATATATTTTGGAGAAGTCGAAGCGCTGGTTTACAATCTCAGCATCGTACTCGTCCAGTTGCTTGTTCTTGTTCAGGTAGTTTTTCAGAACGGACGTGATCAGCAAAAGCGTCACAACCAGCACAATCAGCACTACGATCAGCACCACCAGAATAATATCGAGGTAGCCTCCAACTGCACCAACAGCATCTGTTCCAACATTCTCACCTGGGGCAGCAGCAGTAGCAGCACCGTCGGCTGGCGCCTCGGCGGCAGCAGACTCAGCAGACTTGATGTATGTCAGGATAGATACAATCTCCTCGTCAGAGAAAGCGAAAGATGGCATCGCCTGCTTGTTGAACTGGTTGTAGATAGCTACAGCATCTTTGTCTCCGGAAGCGATCAGAGCTTGCGAGTTTTTGATCCAGCTAAGCAGCCATGGTTGCGTTCTACGCTCGTTCACGCCTTTCATACCAGGACCAACCACTACATCGCTTCCCACAGAGTGGCAAACCACGCAGTTGTTCTTGTACAGGGACTCGCCCGCACTTACAATACCTGCATCATCAACAGGCAGACTTGCGCCTTGCGCATACCCAGTGGTCGACACCCCGAAAGAGGCCGCCAAGGCAAACAAGAAGGCAATCAAGAATTTGGTTTTTGCTCTTTGTATACAGCTAATCATAGCCAGGACGCTTGTGTTTAGTATAATGGTGAATTTACTTTACGGGCACAAATCTACTACCTGAAACCCATTAATCAAATATTATGTGCTTATTTTTACCCCTATACACAATATCCCCTTAAGTACAATCACTTTAGGACCATTTTCTGCATTATCTTAATAGAATGGGCAATTTTATTTAAAATTATTCTAAATAAGCCTTACGTTTTGTCCTGTTTTCTGCACAAAATTATCCAGTTTCACCTAGCTTATAATGCTAATTCAGGCACACCAACACTTGAACTTATAAAGCACTGGTTTTGTTGTCGTTAGCTTCCAATAATTTTTAGAATTCGATTTCGGTCTTTGGCTCCTTTTCTTCCGAGCCTTTACATACTTTATAGTATATATATAGGAGTAGTTTTATTCAGAAACGCTTCCATCATCTGGTGTTATCGCATGCCAGGTGCAATTCGAAGGGTAGCGCGATACAGTCGGTATGCTGTGTGATGCCATATTTATTTTAGTGCAAGTTTTTGGATTACAGAATCATTGCCGTATATTTGCACGCTAAATCAAAAAAATTCTCATAACCAAATGGAATTAAAAAATTACGAAACGGTCTTCATTCTGACGCCTCTGTTGAACGAGACGCAGATGCAGGAAACGGTCGAGAAGTTCAGACAGGTGCTTAAGGAAAATAGCGCCGACATTATCCACGAAGAGAACTGGGGTCTGCGTAAGCTTGCTTACCCAATCCAGAAGAAATCAACTGGTTTCTACCACCTCATCGAGTTTAAGGCTCCATCTACTGTAATTGATGTGCTTGAGCTGGCTTATCGCCGCGACGAAAAAGTTGTTCGCTTCCTGACAACGGCACTTGACAAGCACGCAGTTGCTTACAACGAGCGCAGAAGAAAAGGTGAATTCAAATCACAGGCTAAAAAAGAGGAGGTTAAAGCATAATGAGCCTAGTTAACGAAAGAGTACACAAGCAAGAAAATCGTCAGAAATACTGCCGCTTCAAAAAGAGCGGTATCAAGTATATCGACTATAAGGATGGCAACTTCCTGCTTAAGTTTGTAAACGAGCAAGGCAAGATCCTTCCAAGAAGATTGACAGGCACTAGCCTGAAGTTTCAGCGTAAAGTTGCCCAGGCTGTTGCCCGCGCACGTCACCTGGCTATTTTACCTTATGTAACTGATTCTTTAAAATAAGGAGGTAACGAACATGGAAGTAATACTTAAAGATGACGTTAAATTCCTGGGTTACAAAAACGATATCGTTACTGTAAAGCCAGGTTATGGCCGTAACTACCTGATCCCACAGGGTCTGGCAGTATTGGCTGACAAAACAAACAAGAAGATCGTAGCTGAGAACATCCGTCAGGCTGCCCACAAACTGGAGAAAATCCAGAACGATGCGCAGGATCTGGCTAACAAGATCGGCGACATCACACTGGAAATCCCTACTAAAGTAGGTGAGACCGGCAAGATCTTCGGTTCTGTTACAACTAACCAGATTTCTGAGGCCTTGAAGGCGAAAGGTCACGATGTAGACCGCAAGCGCATTTCTTTCGATCAGGATGTGAAAACAGCTGGTGAGTACACTGCCACGCTGAACCTGCACAAAGAAGTGAAGCACCAGATCCGCTTCAACGTAGTAGCTGAGTAATTTCAGCCGCTGCCAAGCATACAGAGCGCCCTGCCCCAAAAGCAGGGCGCTTTTTTTATTCCCCGTCTCTGGTTAATTTGCGCTATACCTTGTCTTGAGACAAATGATCTTTCGACAAAGGACAAAGGAGCTGGGTGAAAGGTACCAGATACATCGGCTTGCACCCCCTCATACTGCAGCAAAACACGCGCTATACCTGCAGCAGTTGCCGGATATCATGTATGTAGCCCATACTGCAGTATATGGCCTGTCCAAACAAGCTGCCATGCCAATGGTATGAACAGTTGTTTATTATGGCTAGTCTTTTGTCCTTTGTCAAAATTTTCCTCATCCTGCTAACCCTATACCTATGTTCCGGACTGAACTGCACATACCTGCCAGTGGCCTCGACCTGGGCTTGTCGAGCGGCGTGTTGACGATGGGCTCCTGTTTTGCCGAGGTGATCGGGCGCAGGCTACAGAAGAATAAGGCGAAGGTAGTTGTCAATCCGTTCGGGACGATCTTCAACCCGCTCTCCGTAAGCAAACTGCTGCGGGCCTCCATCAGCGGGCCACACTCCATTGCAGACAACCTGGTGCAGCATCAGGGCATTTGGTATGCCTACGACCTCCACTCCTCCCTCTCCTCCCCTTCGCGCGACACCTTACTGCTGCAAATCGAAGAGCGGCTAGCTTTGACCCGCCATACCCTGCAACAAGCCAGTTTGCTGATCATAACGCTTGGTACGGCGGTGGGCTACCGCTTGCAGCACTCCGGCGAGGTGGTGGCCAATTGCCATAAGCTACCCGCCCGCCAGTTCAGTCGCGAACTTCTCCCCTTCGGCACCCTGCTTACTGACATGCAGCAAACCCTCGAAACACTCTGGCAATTCAACCCCGCGTTGCAGGTGATGCTTACGGTGAGCCCGGTCCGCCACATCAAAGAGACGATCGAAGTGAACAGCGTTAGCAAATCCATCCTGCGGCTCCTTTGTCACGAAATCATGGTTAGCAACAAGCAGGCGCACTATTTTCCTGCCTTTGAGCTTATGATGGACGACCTACGCGATTACCGCTTCTACGGCCGGGACATGGTGCACCCAACGGAGGTGGCTGAAGACTACATCTGGGATAAATTTGCGAACGCATACCTGAGTGAGCATTTTAGAAGCTTTCTGAAAGCGTGGGAGAAAATGCGGCGAGCCATCGCTCACCGACCCTTTCATCCCGAGTCCGAAGCGCATCAGACTTTCTTAACAGCCACGCTTCAGCAGCTCCTTGAGCTTTCCGCCAGGTATAAGCTGGATGTTACTGAAGAGGAAAATGCCCTGAAGCAACAGCTGGTTCGGTAGCTTTCAGGTATACAGCCTGCCTCCTGCCCTTACAGCGCCCTTCTGCGTCTTTAACATACTTTTGCCGGCCTTGCCCGTAGGTATAGAATGCCAAAAGCCTGCAAAACGATGACAATGGCCCAGAAAGAGAAAAGTCCGAACAAGCTGATACACGAAAGCAGTCCTTACCTGCTGCAACATGCCTACAACCCCGTGGACTGGTACCCATGGGGGGAAGAAGCCTTGCAGAAAGCAAAGCAAGAAGACAAGCCCATTCTGGTAAGCATCGGCTATGCGGCCTGCCATTGGTGTCACGTCATGGCGCATCAGTCTTTTGAAAACGAGAAAATTGCCCGCGTGATGAACGAGCACTTTGTGTGTATCAAGGTAGACCGGGAAGAGCGTCCGGATGTGGATGCTATACACATGGACGCGCTGCAGGCTATAGGTATGCAGGGCGGTTGGCCCCTGAACGTTTTCCTGAACCCGGATGCCAAACCTTTTTACGGCGGAACCTACTTTACGCCCCAGCAGTGGGTCAATCTGCTGCTCAATATTGCGGAGGCCTATAGGAAAGACCGGCAGGAACTCGACCGCTCAGCAGAGCAGTTCGTGCAGCATCTCAACCAGAGCGAGCTGAAAAGATTCGGTTTGTCGCAGTCTCGGACGGGCGTGAGCGAAGAAGAGTTTGAAGAGCTCTACAAGAATTTAGCCCGGCAGTTCGACAAAAAACACGGTGGCTTTGGCTCCGCCCCCAAATTCGTGATGCCGGCCAACTTGTTGTTCTTGCTGCGGTATTACGCGCATACAGAAAATCCCGCTGCCCTGCAGCACCTCAACCACACGCTCCACGAGATGGCCTATGGCGGCATCTACGACCAGATCGGTGGCGGATTTGCCCGTTACTCCGTCGATGCGAAATGGCTGGTGCCCCACTTCGAAAAGATGCTCTATGACAATGGGCAGCTGATCAGTCTGTATGCCGAAGCCTACCTGCTCACCAAGGAGCCCCTTTACAAGGATGTGGTATATGAAACGATTGCCTTTGCAGAACGCGAGCTGATGAGTGAGGAGGGCGGCTTTTACTCGTCGCTCGACGCGGACAGCGAAGGTGTGGAAGGCAAGTTCTATACCTTCACCCGCCAGGAGCTGCAGGACCTGTTCGAAGCAGAAGAACCCATCCTGTCGAAATATTACCACGCGACCACAACCGGCAATTTTGAGCATGGCCAAAACATCCTGCACCGCCGCATCAGCGACGCGCATTTTGCCAAAGAAAACGAACTGGAACTGGAGGTGCTGGAAGAGATGGTCAAAACCTGGAAAGAGAAGCTGATGGAGGTGAGATCACAGCGCGTCCGCCCAGGCCTGGATGACAAGATCCTCTGCTCCTGGAACGCCATCATGCTCAAGGGGCTGGCCGACGCCTATTATACCTTTGGCAACAAGCACTTCCTGCACCTGACCGTCCGCCATGCGGATTTCATCCTCCGGCACTTTAAACAGGGCGAGGGGCTGCTCCATACCTACAAAAATGGGAAAGCCTCGGTTAATGGTTTTCTGGAAGACTACGCTTTGCTGATCGGTGCTCTGATCCGGGTATACGAAATTACCTTCGACGAAAAATACCTGCAGGAGGCCAAAAAACTGACAGACTATACCTTAGCTAATTTCTTCGACGAGCAGGAGCAGTTGTTCTACTTCACAGACCAGAACGCCGAAAAGCTGGTGGCCCGCAAGAAAGAGCTGCTTGATAATGTGATTCCTTCTTCCAACTCGGTAATGGCTACGAATCTATACCTGCTGGGGCTTTACTTCGACGAGGAGCATTACCAGCAACTGGCTGATGCGATGCTTGCGCAAGTAAAAGAATTAGTTGTGAAAGAGCCGGGGCACATGGGCAATTGGGCCAGTCTGTATTACGACCGATTGCAACCGACGGCAGAAGTGGCTATTGTGGGGCACCAGGCACCGGAAATGCGCTCAGAACTCAGCTCTTTCTATATCCCGAACATGCTGCTGGCCGGCACCGAGAACCGAAGCGATTTACCGCTGCTGAAAGATCGCAGCGCCATCGACGGGAAAACGACCGTGTATGTGTGTTACAACAAGACCTGTCAGCTACCGGTACATACTGCGGCAGAAGCACTGGAGCAGTTGCAGAACGGCAATAGCGGGAATCAGAAATTTCCGGCACTCTAGTCCCGCCGTCATACCTGCCCTCAGAAGCAATGGCTATACCTACAACTTGCTTACCAATAGTCCGGCATAGTGCTTTCTGTAGTGGAACAGCAGCAGCCCGAGGAGAACCATTACCACGATGCCATTGACCAGAAGCGATGGGTCAGCAAAGAGGTGAAATAACAGGATATTGGTCCCGATCGGCAGCAAAATGAGCAGGGCCAGCAACACAAAGCGGTTTGTCAGCAGCATTATACCTGCCACAAGCTCCAGCGTTTTCAAAGGTACAAATACAAAAGGCGTGCTTACCAGCACCTGCATGAAAGGCACGTGCAGCGAGGTGGCACCGATGGGTTCGATGCCCAACAGATAGAGGAAGCCGTTGAGCCCGGCGAAGGTGAAGATGGCCCCAAGTAGCACCCGGGCAATTGCGATCATAGTGGTAGTCTTCATAAAAACGTCTTGTTTTCTTTTGATGCACAGCGCTTCGCTGATACAACCACGTCCAGGCACATCCATCAAATTGTCTTCATGCTCTTTCCCAACCTGCAACCGACTGGCAATCAATATTAAGAAGAAAATGAGAAAACGCCTGAGAATACAAACACAAAGCACAGGTATGCGTGCGGTGCTATACCTATTCAAAGACTTGGGCTCATTTTGAGACGGGTAGTGATGCACGACAGGTATAGCTATACATTAAAGAGAAAGGTAGACAACAGGTAGGGCTATACCTTCGGGATTTACATGCTTTTTTGCGACATTTGCAAGACAACCTATATCTGCACCTTTGTCCGAACTACTCAATTTCAATTACCCGCCGGAGCCGGCCGTGGACCGCGTCACCCTTTTTGCCGACGTGATTCTGCCACTGCCGCTGCCCAAGCTCTATACCTACCGTATCCCCTTCGAGATGAACGACGAGGTGCTGGTGGGCGCACGGGTAATTGTGCAGTTCGGTGCCAAGCGGGTGCTCAGCTGCATCGTAGCCGACATACACGAAAACGCCCCCGCTGACTACCAGGCCAAGTATATTATGGATGTGCTCGACGACAAACCGATCGTCACCGCCCCGCAACTCAGGCTCTTCCGCTGGATTGCCGACTACTACATGTGCACCATCGGGGAGGTGATCAACGCGGCCCTGCCCTCCGCGCTCAAGCTCAGCAGCGAGTCGCGCATACAGCTGCATCCGCATTTTAATCCGGAAGAAGACGATATTCCATTGGCTGCACAGGAGGCGAAGATCATCTATGCGCTGGAGCAGAATCCGGCCCTGACCTTTACCGAGGTAGGCAACCTATTGCAGGTCAAGAGTTACCACAAGTACATCAAATCGCTGATTCAGAAAGAGGCGATCATCATATTCGAGCAGGTGAGTGACCGCTTCTCACCCAAGGTGGTGAAGAAGATCCGCCTGACCGAGCATTTTGTGCAGGAGGAAGGTATGCTGGAGGAGCTCTTCAACCAGCTGGCCGCCAAACCCAAGCAACTCGACATTCTGCTCAATTACCTCCAAAAGGTGCCGGTGCACCAGAACATCCACCTCAACGCAGCAGGTATAGAAAAGAGCGTGCTGGCCAATAACCCGCACCTTTCCAAGTCGTCCATCGACTCGCTGATCAAGAAAGGGGTGTTTGAGCAATTTGACCAGATCATTTCCCGTTTTCCTGTCGATAACACCGTGCCGCTGCAGCCCATGAAGCTGTCGGAGCACCAGGAACAGGCAAAGGATGAGATACTGGGCCTCTTTAAAGAGAAAGACACCGTGCTGCTGCACGGCGTGACGGGCAGTGGCAAAACCGAAGTGTATATCGACCTGATTAAGCATGCTTTGGAGGCCGGTGGCCAGGTGCTATACCTGCTGCCAGAAATTGCGCTGACGGCTCAGATCGTGACACGCCTGATGAAGGTGTTCGGTGACAAGTTGGGCATCTACCACTCCAAATTCTCCGACAATGAGCGTGCGGAGGTATGGCAGGGCGTGTTGTCGGGTCGTTTCCAGATGGTGGTGGGGGTGCGTTCGGCAGTGTTCCTGCCCTTTCACAATCTCTCGCTGATCATTGTCGACGAAGAGCACGAGCCCAGCTACAAGCAGTACGACCCGGCCCCCAGGTATAATGCCCGCGAAACAGCTTTGATGATGGCGCATTTGCAGGGCGCCAAGACGCTGCTCGGTTCGGCCACCCCTTCTATCGAGACCTATTACAACTGCAAAACCGGTCGCTGGGGTCTGGTGAACATGCACAAACGTTTTGGGGATGCCCAATTACCGGATATTGAACTGATCAATGTGCGGGAAGAGCAGCAGCGCAAGAACATGCACAGCCACTTTTCGGGCAGACTGGTCACCGCCATAGAAGAGCGGCTGGCGCGGCACGAACAGGTGATCCTGTTTCAGAACCGCCGCGGCTACGCGCCCTTCATCAGCTGTGACGAGTGCTCCTGGATTCCGAAGTGCCAGCATTGCGCCGTGAGCCTCTCCTACCACAAGTATAACAACGAACTCCGTTGCCACTACTGCGGCTACCACGAGCGCATGCCGCACGATTGTCCGGCCTGTGGCGCCACCACGCTCCGAAGCATGGGCTTCGGTACTGAAAAGGTAGAAGACGACTTGAAGTTAATGCTGCCCAACGCTGAGGTGCAGCGCATGGACCTGGACACCACCAAGAAGAAAAACAGCTACCAGCAAATCATCGCCGACTTTGAGAGCGGCAAAACGAATGTACTAATCGGTACGCAAATGGTGACCAAGGGCCTAGACTTTGAGAATGTGAGCCTGGTAGGTATACTCAATGCCGACAGCATCATCCACTTCCCTGATTTTCGGGCGCACGAGCGGGCCTACCAGCTGTTTGTGCAGGTAAGCGGCCGCGCCGGCCGCAAAGGAAAACCCGGCACGGTCCTGATCCAGACCCGCGACCCGCTGCAGCCGATTTTCCGCAAAGTGCACAGCAACGATTATACTTCGCTCTACGAGCACGAGATCGAAGAGCGTATGCGCTTCGGCTACCCTCCTTTCACGCGCATGATCCGCATCACGGTAAAGCACCCTGACGAGAAGGTGTCAGAAAATGCTGCTATTGTACTCGCCAAGGACCTAACGGACCAGTTGGGTTCGCAGTTGGTGCTAGGCCCAGAAGTGCCGTACATTTTCAAGATCCGGAATCTTTTCCTCAATGAGATCCACGTGAAGCTCCCACGGGAAAACGTGAACTTACGAGCCGCTAAGCAGGCGATTGCCAAGGTAATTCAGCAGCTATACCTGTTACCTGATTTTAAGGGAGTTCGGGTAGTGGCGGATGTGGATCCGGCTTGATTAGATACTAGCTTAATTTTGGTTTTTGAAGGTATGGAAGTTTCACCTAGCATGCATAGCAGTAGACTAGCCCATACTTCCCCGTACCTTGCTGATGGTGATGAGATATGAATGGACTAGCAGCAGCCTTATGTCTCTTAGGTAACGAATATAAAAATCAGTACAATTTTCTTTTCCAGAACTCACTGCTCACCGAAGCATCTGAAAAAATATTACAAAATTACGGAACAGCCGTAACCCTGTCAAAAACAGGCCCGTATAATGAGTACCTTTGGCTAAAAGTTGAAAGCCTGAAAGTTTGGAATGTCTTTAGAGATATTTTATAACTTTCAGGTTTTTCTCTTTTTATCCTATTCCTAGGTCTTGTTTTTCTTCAAGAGTACCACGTACATAATACCGAAGACCAAGAACACAATCAGGAAAAAGACATCTACCCATTCGTAATCTCCCTGCATGATCTGCCAGCCTTTCAGACCTGCAAATACAAAGCAGGCAATGGTGAGCAATATTCTAAATAGTCGTCGGTTCTGCATATGTGTCTGTTTCGGTACAAATGACAAGGTATAAAATCAGCGGGACATAAAGAAGAGCACCCAGGCTGTGATCACAAACGAGCCGAGTACGTTGAGTACAAAGCCAGCACGCGCCATCTCTTCGATGGAAACTTGCTTGGTGCCATACACAATGGCATTGGGCGGCGTGGCTACGGGTAACATAAATGCCATGCTGCATGCCACTACCACGCCCAGCACAGGGTAAAGCTCCGGCACACCGAGTTGGTTGACAATGCCGATCACAATGGGCACGAACGTAATGGCGATGGCGGTGTTCGAGCTCACCTCTGTCAGGAAAATAACGCCTGTTACCAGCACAAACACCAGCAACACCTGTTGCCCCGGGTGGACAAAAGAAATGATGCCCGTTCCTATCAGCCCAGCCAAACCCGAACTTACTACCAGTTGCCCCAAGGCCATGCCTCCGCCGAACAACAGAATCGTGTCCCAGTCTATCTTCACAAGGTCGGCCGTGGTCAGGGTGCCTTCTCCCCCATTCTCCTGCCCCGGCGGAATCAGGAAAAGCAGCAAAGCAGCCAGCACGGCCACCGTACTTTCGGCAAAATAAGTACTCATAAAGGTATAGGCCTGCTCCATACCCAGCAGGTTAAACACGCCCGGACTCAACCACAGCACAACGGCCAGCAAAAACACCCACATGGTGATCTGCTCTCCCTTCGAGATGGGCGGCTGCGAGCGGGTGTGCTCCGCCACATAGGCTTGTATACCTGCCGCACTAAAGCTGAATTTCTTCAAAAACCACCACATATACAGCAGCATAAGCCCATACATACTCAGCGACATGGGCATGGCCATGATCATCCATTGCAGAAAGTCAATCGTGATGCCCTCTTTAGCCAGGTAGTTTACCCCAATCAGGTTAGGCGGCGAGCCGATAATGGTGCCCACTCCTCCAATAGAAGCGCTGTAGGCGATGCCAAGCAGGAAAAATGGCGCCGGGCTTTTCCCGGACTCCGGCTCCTGGATAAGGTGCAGCACCCCGATGGTTAGCGGCAGCAGCATCGCCACCGTTACCGAGTTGCTCACCCACATCGACAGCAAGTACGACACCAGCGAGAAACCCAGAAACATGCTGAACAGACTTCGCTGGAAGACAGGTCGCGACAAGATGTAAAGGGCGATGCGTTTGTCGAGCCCGTGGCGGGTCATGGAGCGGGCCAGCAAGAAACTACCGATAAAGAGCAGGATGATCGGGTGGCCCAGGTTCTGGAAGGCTGTGTTGACGTCGGCTATACCTGTCAGGATAGCCAGCGTGACGCCCAGAAAAGCTGTCATGGAAAGCGGAATCACTTCGGTCATCCAGAAGACCAGGCAAAAAACCATGATCGTGGCCACTTTCCGTGCCTGCGGCTCGAGGCCATCTGTCAGCCACCACATCACAATAGCCAGCAGAGGCGCCAGCAACAAGCCTATATTTCTTCTGGTAAGCGTCATGGATATAAATATAGCGATAAGCCAGCATTACTTACTGGTTTATCGCTACACAGAAAAACAACTTCGCTCTACCTGCGCAAGGTATAGCCCTATGGGCTAGACTAAGTAACGCTGCCGGATGATGTTGAGATGGTGGATCTCGTGGCCCAGAATGGCAAAGCCCAATGCCCGCACCGACACCTTACGACCGCTGGCTATACCTGCGTGACTCAGCATCTCGTCATCAAAGGCCTTAAATTGCTCGATCGTGGATTGACGTGCAGCGGCATATTCGGCCAAAATAGAGGTAATCGGTCGCTCATCGGCTTTGCTATGTTCGGCATAAGCGTTCTCATCGAAACCGGGCAGCTCTGTCTTATCGTTTCGGGCGAAGCAGAGGGCACGGTAGGCGAATATGCGCTCGGTATCGGCCATGTGCACCAGCATCTCCTTGATCGACCACTTGCCGGGCTGGTAGCGGTGTTTCAGCTGTTGCTCTTTGAGGGAGAGCATGAAATTGACAATGTACTCCTCGCTTGCCGCCAGCGCCGACAACAAGTCGTCGGTGTTCGCATTGGTGATGTAGCTGTTGAAAAATTCGTCGTATTCAGTTGGATCAGGCGCGGTGATGATTCTCTCCATAGTTTTGGCTTAAGATGGTAGTACCATAGGTATACGTGAAGGTACAAATTATACGCGTATCCTGTTCCCAAATACAACTAAAAACAAAGGCCCGACTTGTGAAAGCCAGGCCTTTGCAATGATTCAATCTATACCTACTGCTCAGCGGCGGCAGACAGGAAATGGCTATTGCCCCACCAGGAAGACAGCGTTGCCGAAGAGCAGTTTGCCGTTGTGCCAGAAACCACGGAACAACGGGTTGTCGGCCAGGTATACCACTTGCCCCCTGCCCATGGGCTGCGTACCCAGGATCAGTGCGTCTCTAAGTCGCTCCTTCGCCTTAGCACCTACAAAGCCGGTGGCGTAATTGTCTTTCTTGAGCACGCCTACGTTCCAGCCGTCCTTCATGAAGCTGAAGGTATCGGAGGTGCGCACCAGGGCATAATACGTGTCGCCGTAGCCGAATGCCAGCGGGTGGGTTTTATCGAGGTTCACGCGGAACACACTGCCCTGCACGTCTTCAGAAATGGCTTCCCGCTCGCGGTCGCCGTAAGCACGAAGCAGTCGGTAGGGGTCCTCTTTTGATTCTTTGGCCTTGTCTTTCTCTGCACCCTCTCCTTCGCTCTTCTTTTGTAGGTTGAAGTCTTTCTTGCCTGCCAGGAAACCTGCGGCACTCTCGAGCGCGATCAGTTTGCCGCCACCACGCACCCAATTCTTCACTTGCTCCAGCGCCTGCTCGTTCAGCACGCGGCCGTAAGAACCGGCAGGCAAGATCAGCACATCGAACTCGTGCAACGGCACATTGGCGAAGTAATTGGTGCCCAGCACCGTCACTGGGTAGCCGATCTGCTGTTCAAAGTAGTGCCAGATTTCCCCAAACGCGTAAGGCGACACACCCTCTCCCGACATCACCGCTACCTTCGGCATTTTGAGGAAACGCACACTGCCCGAACCGAAGTCGGCGCCGCTGCTCACAAAGCCCGTCGTGGAAGCCTGCAGCGGCACGCCATGCTTGTCGGCAGTGGCACGAACCACAGCATCCAGTTTGTCGCCCATTCCTTCGTTTCCGGTACGGGTGATGATCAAGGTACCGGCTTCGTACTGCTTGCCTTCCATCTCAAACGGCTTCTCCGACATGCGTACTTTTACTTTCTGTGCCATCAGGTCGGTCAGGAATTTCACGTCCTGCAGGCTATTCCAACGGGCCAGGTAAGCGAAAGGACGCTCCACAGTAATAGTGTTGGCCACTTTGGTTGGTTTTTGGTTGCCTGCCTCCAGACGGCTCTTCAGGGCATAGGCCTGCACACCGAAAGCGTAAGGCATGGCCCAGGAAGTGATGTCGTAAGTCAGGGAATCCTCCAGGTTGGAGTTCGGTTCGAACAGCACTTTCACCAGCGTGGATTTCGGCTGGTACATGCTCACCACCAGGTCGTTTTGGCTAACCTTCACGCTTTCTTCTTTGCCGGTGGCGTAGTTGAAGCCTCTGGTTGAGCTGTTTTTGCCTGCATAGCCGTATCGGATCTGCTGTTGGTCGAGGTAGTCGGTGAGCGCTTTGAGATTGCCGGTGCTGCGGTCATCAGCCTTGAACACGAAGGTCTTGTAGTCGCCACCCGGCTTTTTGAGGTTGTTGTCGTAGTACTTGCGAAACTCCTGCGTCAGTTGGTCTGCCTTTTCAGCCGTAGCTTGCAAAGTGGCCAAACTGGCGATGTGGTGGTGCGCGATGCGGTCCGTTAGGGTGAGCGTGTCACCGTCCTGCTTCTTGTAGGCCAGCCCAGCCCGGCCGGAGCCGCCCTGCTCGTAGGTCATGCCGATGGCGCCGTTGAAGGTAGGCCAGGTGTCGCCGTAGCTGGGGTAGAAAAGGTCGAAGTTTTCGCGGGTGAAATAGAGCCAGTTGTTCTGGTCGAAGTATTTACGGTTATAATCACCGATGGTATACTGGAAGTCGCGCTGCCAGGGCGTGATGCTCTCGTGCAGCGGCTTGGCGGCTGGCGAAAAGTAGTAAGGCTGTTCCGGTCCCATCTCGTGGAAGTCGGCGTGCACCTGCGGTAGCCACTGGTTGTACTGCGCCATACGCTGCTTCGACTCGATCTGTGTCTGCCAGGCCCAATCGCGGTTCAGGTCGAAGTAATAGTGGTTGGGTCTGCCGCCCGGCCAGGGTTCGTAGTGCTCCCAGGCATAGGGCGAGGCATTGCCACCGCGGTTCTGTGTCTGCTTGTACCACTGCACATAGCGCTCGCGTCCATCCGGGTTCACGCATGGGTCCAGGATCACGACCGTATTCTCCAGCCACTTCTTGGTCTGCTGGTTGTTGGGGTCTACCAGATCGTAGAGCACTTGCAGCACCGCCTCGCTGCTCACCGACTCGTTTCCATGAATATTGTAACTCATCCAGAGGATTGCCGGCTGCTTGCCCTGCACTGCGCCGCTGGCTATACCTGCCTGCCGCAGGTTGTTCTCCCGGATCTGCTCCAGACGCGGGAGGTTCTCGTCGCTGGCCACATAAGCGAGCAGCAAAGGGCGTCCCTCGTAGGTTTTGCCATACTCCTGCACCCGTATACGGTTTGGAGCCTGCTGTGCCAGGTATAGCACATAGTCTGTAATGCGGGCGTGGGTCGTAAACTCCTGGCCCAAGGTATAGCCCAGGAATTGCGCCGGTGTCTGCAGGGCCTGCTTTTGGGCTAAGGCCGTTTGCAAACTCAGCAACAAGAGGGCAAAAGCGAACAATCGCTTCATGGTGTTTTGCATGATGTATCTCTTTAAAGAGGGGATGTGACAGGTATGGAAAATAAAGGCACAATCTGCGCAAAAAAGCTGAATCTGACAATTTTATACCGCTAAAGCTTGGGGATACTTTTATCAGAAAACTTATCCAAATCGAGCATGGAATTTAAGCGGGCAGCCTTCCGTTTATTTTCTATACCTGATACCAAACCGTTTATGTGCGTACCTATAGCGATGTATCTGTTTTGGCGAAAGACCGGCAAGGGTTTCCTGGCATTTCTGGCAGGGCTAGCCATCATGACCGTGCTGTATGTACTGGCCGGCCTGACGCTGGGCAGCATACCTGTCAACAGCAGCTACGCACAGGCCACCGAAGGTATAGAGATCTTTGTGACCGACAACGGCGTGCACACCGACCTGGTGCTGCCTGTGAAGACCGACCTCATCGACTGGCGCGACAGGCTATACCTGCAGGACTTTGCCGGTGCCGACAGTTCCTTTACCCATGTGGGCTTTGGCTGGGGCGACCGGCAGTTTTACATGGAAACACCCGAGTGGAAAGACCTTACCCTCACCACTGCCATCACTTCGCTCTTCTGGCCTACCCGCACGGCCATGCACGTAGAATATATCGCCCAACCGCTCCGGCAAAACAAATACCAGCAGCCTGTTATTATCACCCAGGCGCAGTACCAGGCCCTTGTGCAGTATATCCTAAACACCTTCCAGCAGCAACCCAATGGCGAGTTTCTGCTGATCGAAGGCAAAGGCTACCATACCCGCGACAATTTCTACGAAGCCAACGGCAAGTTTCACCTCTTCAAGACCTGCAACAGCTGGGTAAACGGCGGACTCAAAGCCATGGGACACCGGGCCGCGCTTTGGGCGCCTTTTTCGTTTGTGGTGATGCGGCAGGTGCGGGATTGAGCCAGGTATAAAAATAAAAGCCCCGGGTAAGATACCCGGGGTTTTCTTATTAAACCCTAATAGTCTATTGTTTGAGTAATTTGAAATGACTGTTGAAATCGCCCATGCGGGTAGAGATGATGTACACGCCGCGTGGCAGGTTCGGATCGAGCGTCAGCTTTTCGATGTTAGTGCCCTTGGCCACCTGCACAGTTCGCTGCAGCAATTGCTGGCCGGTAGCCGTGGTCACCGTGATCTGTAGCTCGCCGTCCAGTTCCGCATCGATGCTCAGCTCTATTTCAGAGTGGAATGGATTCGGATAAGCCTTCACTTTGTTGGCCGACACCACATCGAAGTGCACCGCCCTGATGTTGAAGACCTCAGACTTGCCATCCAGGTCCACCTGCTTCAGTCGATAGTAACGCACACCCTGCTTGCCGTTCTCCTTGTCCACGAAGGTATAGAGCTGCTTCAGGCTGGTCGTATTCACCTTCGATTCCACAAAGCCTAGTGCTCTGAAGTTCTTCGCATCACTCGACACCTGCACCTCAAAGCCTTTGTTGTCAAGCTCGGAAGCCGTCGCCCAATCCAGGACTACGTCGGCACCTTGCTTCTTGGCATTGAAGTAGAGGAGTTCGACTGGGAGAGGGACAATGGGTTCAGTAAATATGGAGAATATGTTACTCGCGTCCAATGCGAAACAGGTTCCTGGTACTGCAGGTATATCACATTTGATTGACACCCGCAAGGCACCCATTGGTTCTTTCATGGTAAACTCGGTAACTCCTTGTTCTACCATTACCCAGCCGCCGTCTGTGCCATCACCCATCCACCATTTTATAGAGCTAATATCAGCACCATCGAGATCAATCATGTTAGACTCGACCTTAAAGGTATATTTCATACCAAACTCCATTTTGGATTCGTCCTCAATCTGAGTACCAGTTTCATCGAAAATCAGGATTTTAGCAGTTACCGGGAGAATAGGGTTGACAGTAACTGTACTAGTTGCGGCTTCGCTGGCAGAGCAGGATTGGCTATCCTGGATACGTACGCTGTATTGGCCTGCAGTCGTAGTTTGGAAGCTCGCTACGTTACCAGGATTGGCGGCTCCTGACGGAACTGTCCAGGTATAGGTATAAGGGCCGACACCATCAGCTGGTGTAGCAGTTACAGTAGCAGCTGTACCTGCGCAAACCGTCACGTCGTTCACCGTTACAGTCGGCAGTTCTTTCACAACCACAGTCGTGCTAACAGGCGTACTCATAGCGCAGGATTTAGCGTCTCTCACCGCTACCGTGTAGGTACCCGGCACCGTTGTCATAAAGCTAGCAGTAGTCGGGATAGGTCCTGTCCAACCCGCTGGAACAGTCCAGGTATAGCTGAACGGTGCTGTACCTACTACTGGAGTAGCAGTTACCTGCACTGGCGTTCCGGCACAGGTTGACGGGCTGTTTACAGCAACAGTAGGTATAGGATTGATGGTGATAATTGCTCTACCCATTGGCAGCGGGCAGGCAGCTACTGTTCCATCCTGTGCAACTGTGGTAGCCAATACTCGATATTCACCAGCAGCTGTCTGATTTGGGAATACAATTGGCTGCCCATCTCCTAACACTTCTTGACCCACATTTGTGGTTGAACCACTCACTGTGCGCTGCAGCTGGTATTTCACACCGCTTTGAGATCCATTAAGCGTAATTGCTACACCAGTACCTCCTGCACAGTATTCCCCATTGTTGGCTGCTGTCAAGGTCTGAGCTATAGGCTGTGGCGTGACGTACACATTCACAGGTCCGTAAGTGAGACAAGCTGTTGCAGTGGTGGTAGCTAATGCCTGTACGGTGTAAGAACCAGCTACTGTTTGGTTACCAAAAGGCAGTGCGTTACCTGTACCTGCTACAGGACTGCCAACAGGTTGACCATCACGCATCAGTTGGTAAAACACATTTCGCTGTGAACTGGCAAGGCTTACAGGTACTCCTGTGCCACCCGAACAGAATGCACCACCTCCGGCCATAGTCTGAGTACCAACTACGGTGATCGGAATCTGGTTTGTTGTAAAACCTCTGGAGCACTTACTGCTCACATTGTTTTGCCTATCTATTACGGAACTGAACTCAACATAAACGATGTCCCCGTCACGGAAGCCACCAGCTGGACCTGTCGTGCTAAAAGAGACAGTATTACCGGTAGTGTATTTTGTTGAGCTTAACTCAATTGGTGTCTGAATTCCTGGCCGCTGCACCATCCAATAAAGTGTCAGTTCAATGTCTTTCCAGAATGCAAAGGCTGCATCCAGGTTGGCCGACATTGTGACTGCTCCACCTTCGCAAATAGTGGTTTTATCAGTTGTCAGATCTACCACGTAGTTGATAGGGGCCGCTGTATAAGTTCGGTTTGACCAGATGCCACTCGTTGGGCCATCTGGACCCGTTGGAATAGAGGATATACAGCTATTTGCAGGACCAGCTGTTATAGAAACCGCATAGTAGTCTTCAGATGAAAGGCCCGCGTTACCGGCTTCTACAGTATTACCAAAAGGATAAACATCGTAGTTTTTAGTCCAGCGGTAAGTAAACTTCGCTGCATCTGCTCCATCGTTCACTCTCTCACCGCCCACTACAATAGGCTGGTAATATCTGTAGGCATTATCCTTTAGAATCTGAGGAGCATTTGCTGGGTAAGGGTAAGCGGGATTGGGTATAGGATAGGTCTTGGCACCCAATAAACTTCCATTTCTATCTACAGGTTGACCATTACTATTAACCAAATAAGGATACGTAACAGATACAGGATCTTTATAAACTACCGCTCTATAAGTTGTATTCTGACCTCTACAAGTTGGGAACGGATTTGCTTCGATTACAACAACGTATCTTGACCGCTTCAGAAGTACTTTCTTTTCCTCGAAAGCTGTACAAGTAATGCCATTGGAGGATGGATTTATAGTGTAACGGATGGTGATTTCCTTTTCCGTTGCTGAACCCAGTGCTGTACAAGGAGTCAGAACACGTCCATCTAAACCTTCGGTGCCTGCTGGAGATACGATGGAGAAAGTTCCTCCCGCTACCGTTGGCGTAAGTGTGATCGTTCCGCCATCTGAGTACACTGTCTGGCCATCTGTGACACCACTGAAAGTTGCAACAGGTTTTGGATTCACTTTTACGGTTACATTTTGTGAAGCACCTGTACAACCATTAGCTGTCGTGTTGAATACATAAGTTACATCAATTGCGCTGGCAGTTGTGTTCTCCAGCACTTCACTCACACCTCCTGCTACCGGCGTTGTAACGGCCGGGCTGCTAATGCCTGGCACCGCTGCTCTGGTCCAGGTGTAGGTAGCTCCAGTTGTGGCACTTTGAGGATTATATGTAAATGTGTTTCCGCTGCATACTGCTGTTGGCGTTAGCGTGCTGCTCAGTCTTGGCGAAGGGTTCACGACTACTTTTACCTCTTGAACAGTACCTGCGCATGAGCTACCATTCGATGCATAAGTAGTGGTATAACGGTAAGTTACGGTAACCGGAGCAGTGCCGATATTCACCAATGTCTCATTTACAGCGCCTGCGACCGGCGTAGTTACTGCTGGATTGCTGACGCTTGTAACAGCCGCTCTGGTCCAGGAGAATGTCGCACCCGTTGTAGCACTTGTTGGTTCATAGCTAAACGGTGTGCCACTACATACAGCAGTAGGTGTGAGGGTACTGCTTAGTTGTGGTCTTGGGTTAACAGTTACCACTACGTTCTGAGTTGAGTTTCCTGCACAGCCGTTAGCCGTTGTTGTGTAAACATATGTTACATCAACCGGATTAGCAGTTGTGTTCACCAGCGTTTCGTTTACTGCGCCGGTTCCGTTTGTTACTGCCGCGTTCGAAATACCTGGCACAGCAGCTCTTGTCCAGGTATAAGTAGCTCCTGTTGTAGCGCTTGCAGGCGTATAGCTGAAGGCCACACCACTACAAACTGTGGCGGTAAGTGGGCTGCTAAGTTGTGGTCTCGGGTTAACGGTTACTACCAAGTTCTGTGGCTCCCCGTTGCAGCCGTTCGCCCGTGTAGTGATTTCGTAAGTAACTGTAATCGGCGCAGTGGTCGAGTTGGTGAGCACTTCACTAATATCGCCTGTCCCGCTAGAAGCTGCATTACCTCCTGATGCTGCTCTGCTCCAAGAGAATGTAGCACCAGTAGTCGCACTGGCAGGTTCGTATATGAATGTACTGCCACTACATACGCTACTTGTAAGTGGGGTGCTTAATTTTGGACTTGGGTTAACGGTAACCACAACATCCTGGGCTGTGCCGGGGCATCCATTTGCAGTAGTCGTGATGCGGTAAGTCACATTTACTGGAGCAGTGCCACTGTTGGTGAGCGATTGGTTGATAGTCCCAACTCCTGTTGTCCCGCCATCGCTTGTTATTCCTGTGGCTGCTAGTCTGATCCAGGAGAATGAAGCCCCATCCGTTTCGCTGTCTGGTTCATAAGTAAATGCGGTTCCGCTGCAGATCGCTGTAGGTGTCAAGGTGCTGCTCAGTTGTGGCCTTGGGTTAACTGTAACCACAACATCCTGGGTGTTGGAACAACCGTTCGCAGTCAGTGTATAGGTATAGGTTACATCTATTGGATCTGCGGTTGTGTTTGTTAGAACATGTTCTACTTTCGCTCCGGTGCCACTAGCATCTGCAGTTGTTGTTATACCTGCAGCAGGTTGTCGTACCCAGCTAAATGTTGTACCAGAAGTAGCACTTCTAGCAGTATAATCAAATTCAGTCCCGCCGCAAATAGCTGGGGGTGTTAGGGAGCTATTTAGCACAGGCGTTGGATTGACGCGTACTACTAGGTTTTGTGGAGCGCCGGTACAGTTATCATTGCCACTAGTCGTATAAATGTAAGTTACATCTATTGGTGCCGTAGAGGTATTTATCAACGTCTCGTTTATACCGCCCCCCCCGTTTGTAACAGGCAGATTGCTGATACCTTCTACAGCAGCTCTAGTCCAGGCGAAAGTAGCTCCAGCTGCACTTCCATTAGGATCGAACTGAAACAAAGTACTATTGCAAATAGCAGTAGCTGAAGCTGGTATATTCGTAACCTTTAGCTCAGGTTTGACTTCAACATGAATCTCATTACTGTAGATCGCACAACTACCTTCTGCGGCTACCCTGCGATACCACCTGTCGGCAGTGTGGGCACCCAGTATAAGGTCGGCACCTGTTGCTCCTGATATGTTTGTAAAGCTACCTCCTTCTGAAGTTTTTTCCTGCCACTGATATACCACATTATTAAAGCGGGAGGATGCCGCGCTACCTACGAGTTTTTCTGGAGTTCCTCCATAGCATACCAATTGGTTCGGGCTATTCAGTACGTTGTTATTCACAACCGTTTCCTGAACCAAAATCTTGTCAGATGTTGCTGAGCAATTATTTGCCGTCACTACTACAAAATATTCACCGGCTTCAGAAACGTTTATAGTACGAGTATCACCAATGGACTCTGACTCGCCTACTTTATACCAGTTATAACTTGCTCCAGATAATGAGGCAGTCAGAGCCGCTGTACCAGGACTGCCAGTAGGACAAAAGTAAGTATTCGTTCCCTGTGTAATAGCAGCCACAGGTCGTGCCGTTATTCTCACACTAACTGTATTGCTATAAAGCGTACAGTTGCCGGATACAACCTTGCGTCTGTAGTAAGTTGTTTTAGTAGTAGTTACATTCTCTGTAGCAGGTGCATAGTTTGCCCCCGTGTTTGCCCCCGTTGCCTCGGTCCAAGAGGTGGAGCCATTTGGGCTCTGCTCCCAAACAAAGCTTATATCAGCAGGGTCGCCACCTGTGAATGTGCCTGTCAGTGGTTGAATAGGGTCGCCTGAACATACAACCTGCGTCTCTGAAATTTCATTTGTTACAGCAGGCGTAACAGTTACAGCTATTGGATCGCCTATGCTGGTACAACTACCGGAAGTTACTACTCTTCGGTAGTACATAGTGCCTGCCGTTGCTATAGAAGGAGCAAAGTTGGCTGTGCTATTTGTACCTGCAGCAGGCTCCCAACCCGTACTTCCATTCACGCTTTGTTCCCACTGATAGGCTTTTGCGGTTATACCGCCTGCGACTGTGCTGGTCAGATTGGTTCCTGTTCCGCCTGCAACCTGGCAGTATTGTGTTGTTCCGGTTATAGCACCCTGCGTGAGGGCTGGGGTTACAGTAATGGTGATAGTTTGTGTTGCAGATTTACAGTCATTAGTCCAGCCTACTACAGTATAGGTCGTAGTTGCAGCTGGCGTCACTGTAATTTCAGCATCTGAAGAACTCAACGGAATACCGCCTACAGACCAGACGTAGGAATCCGCACCAGTTGCTGTAAGTTTTACCGACTCCCCTTGACAAATTGCAGCATTGTCTGCACTGACAGTTGTAACTGGGTTTGGTTTTACAAGTACCGCTACTGGCTCCGTGGTATTTTCGCAACCACCGGCATAAACTGTTCTTCTGTAGTATGTGGTGCCGGTCTCGGCTGTAGAAGGGGTATAAACTGATGAGGTGTTTGTACCAGCGGCAGGTTCCCAGCCTGTACTTCCATTGGTGCTTTGCTCCCAAAGGTAGGTTCTTGGGCGAGTAGAGTTGCCATCATTGTATGTTCCCCCCTCTACTGTCGCGGTTAGCCTATCTACTGAAGCGACAGTGGCAAGATGGCAATAGGTTGTGACTCCTGTTATTGCTCCCTGATTTAGCGGTGAAGTGATGGATACAGTAACTGTACCGGATGTATTGCTACAGACATTTGGGTCGGCTGCCCTAACTGTAACTCTATAGCCTCCTGCTGCCTCTGCTTTGTAAGTCGAAGCAGTTGCATCCGGTATTGCTGCCCCATTAAGCAACCACTGATAACCATAGGCAGGTTCGCCAGATGCTGCCACAGGGGCCTTAAGCACCACAGAACCTCCCTCACAGAACGTGGTTGGAGTGTCATAAGTGATGACATCCGGAGGAGTTTGGTTAACGAGGATATCAAATGAGCGGGTTCCAGCAACCCCGCAAGGATTTGTAGCCTTTACAGTTACAGTTACTTTGCCTGATGTTGGAGCAACATCATTATATCTAATAGTGATCGCATTTGAATTAGAAGTTGCAGAAGTTATGGTAGCACCTTCAGATACTGTCCAATCGTAGTTAGTAAAGTCTGCTGGCGCAGTATACGTTCTGCTGGCCCCCGTGCATTCTGGACTTCTCGTACTATTGCCAATTGTGGCCGTTTCTATTGTATGGTGTACCTCAACTGTTTGTCCTGAAGACACATTTGCTCCATTAGCGGGAACTGGGTTAACGACATACATGGTCTTGTTTCCAGCAGTAGCTAAATCACCAGCCGTTAAAGTCATTTTTAACTCTGTGGAGCTTACAAATGTGGTAGTTCTGATGCCGGTACCGCTAGTTCCTATACGGCCTACTGCATTTCGGGCAAAGTTGGAGCCACGTAATGTAATCTCTGTCGCTCCTGCTCCAATTGTAATACAAGGTGCTTCAATCGATTCTAAGTTCGGTTGTGTACTGGTAATGTTGAAAGCTGCACTTGTTCCAGAAATTAACAAGTTACTGGAAGCTGTGAAGGTATAGCCTGTTCCAGAAGCATCAATACTTAAACTAGAAAAAGTAGCTATACCATTAACGGCAGCCATTGTTTTAGTTCCCCCTAGTGTGCCTCCAGCCGGATTGTTACCTAATGCCACTGAGACACTATTGGTAGCATTGGTTACCGTGTTACTAAACTGGTCTTGAATAAGAACGGTAGGCGCAGGAGAAATAGCAGTATAAATGTCTGTTGTGGTAGGCTGTTGCGCAAAAGCTAATTTGCGAGCGGCACCTGCTCTCTGGGATATTGATTGCATTAACGTAGTCGGCAAACCAGAAACTGTAGCACCATCAGCCACCTCAATCCTAATATTTCCAGTTCCTGGCACGTTAGCACCATCCAAAGCCTGAACTTGAACACCTAATATAGTTATTTGCTCACGTTTATTTGTTCCATTAACTGTCAATGGAATTGTAATAGTTGTTCCATCTGCGCTATAAGTGGCCGCTCCGGTAGCAATTGATACACCTCCGTTATCATTATATATAGCCACATTCGCTGTAACACCCGAACCTCTGAATCGCCAGCCTGCAGGAGCTCTTAATACAATATTCCCACTTGAACCGAAATCATTAGTAGAAACTTCTCTAATAGTAATTGTCCCAACTGAAGTAAAGCCAGGTGCTGTTGCATTCGCAGCCAAATCAGCAGAAATAGGAAAGGAGCCTCCTCCAGTAATAGTCACTCCCACAGCCGCCATCAAATATACAGAACCAGCCAGAATCATCAGGCTGGTGAGGGCGATTGCAAAGCTTTTGGTTCGGGAAACACTACTAATCAATCGTGTAAAATTCTTTCTCATATACTCAAAGGTTAAGGTGAGATGCGAGCACGCTATTAGGGATTTGGTGCTTGTTTTCGCTTACAATAGGCAATAGGGAGCATACGAAAGCTCTACTGGAGCTTCGGAGGGGGAGGCAGGCCTCTTGTGTAAGAGTTACCTGGTTAGTGTCAGGCTTTCGCTGGCCCAGCAGGCGCAGTTAGCCGGGCTTTGTCATTGTGGTGGGGGAATATAGGATACTGACGAGCCAGATGGTGCTGACTCACATGGACCATCTGCTTTGAACAGGGATGGCCCTGGCAAACTTTCGGCTAAATTACTCACAGGATTTGCTAGTTAGGGTAGCGTATTTAGCTTATGATACCTTTATTAAATATAAAAGTTTCATATTTAGTTATAATTATAGCAATTTTTAATAAATAATATTAAAGTTATTAATAAAAAAATATAATAAATTGCACTATTGTTTACCCCTTGTTAAATTCAGAACTCCTAGAATAAAAGCGCAACATGCGCCTAATAATGATTCAAGCTTAAATATGAATACTTATATATATTTTAGTCTAAGTATAAATTGCACTAATTTCTCCGACATTTATTTGAGAGTCTGTTAAACGAATTGACAATGAGAAAGCAATGAAAGGCTAAAAAAATCCTAGAGTTTGACAAAAGCAGTGCTTGTGCGAAGTAATTCTATCCTGTATATTGATTGCCTGTAGGATAAATGCCATGAAAAGAACCACCCACCTCCGCATCCGCAAAACCCATCGCTACCTGGGCCTTATCACAGGTATACAGTTTGTTATGTGGACCATCGGAGGCATCTATTTCAGCTTCAGCGACCTGGACGAGATCCACGGCGACCACCAGCGCAAAGCAGGTGGCATGGCGCTTGCAAGCGATACGAAACTTGCCTCCCCTGCTGAGGTCATGGCACAGTTACCCCGCACTGCTACCATCACCTCACTCAAACTGATCAACATTCTGGGCACACCGCACTACCAAATCGCTTATCAGGAGGCTGAGGATTATGCCGAACACGGGACTGGGCACGAACAGGGACAAACTATGGTACGAACCCAGCTCGCCGTTGCAGCAACTGGTGAGCTGCGCCCTGCCCTGAATGAACAGGAGGCCATCGAACTTGCCCAACAAAGCTTCGTGGATCCGGTCGCGGTGGCGAAAGTGGAGTATATCACACAGGAGAACATGACCGGGCACCACGAATACAGGGGCAGCGCCCTCCCAGCCTGGGCCATCACCATGGAGCACCCTACCCAGACCACTGTGTATGTGGCAGCCGAACAGGGCATGGTCACGAAATTCCGCAACGACAAGTGGCGCGTTTTCGACTTCCTCTGGATGCTGCACACCATGGACTACCAGGGGCGCGACAACTTTGGCAATCTGCTGCTTCGGGTGTTTTCTGTTGCTGGCATCGTGACGATCCTCTCCGGCTTCGCGCTCTATTTTGTGAGCAACGGCACATCCCGCAGAAGCATGTTGCGAACGCAAGCACGGAAGCGGCCCGTTATCAGCTAAGCTTCAATAAATTGCTATACCTTCTCCACCTGAGCCTTGCCCTAACCGGCGGGGCTTTTATTTTTGGAAAAGGCGCGTCAAAAGGGGAAATTGCATACCTAACGCTAATCTACGATCACCCTTAAAACTATCTTACCCATGCGAAAAATTTACGCGCTCGCCACGGCGGCCCTGGTCTTCCTTAGCCAGTGGGCTTTGGCGCAGAGAGACCTCTCCTACTACCTCCCGCAGGATGTGAGCTACAACAAAGAATTTCCCACCCCCAAAGAAATATTGGGCTACAATGTTGGCGAGTGGCACGTGAGCCACGACCAATTGGCGATGTATATGCGCCAGATGGCAGAGCTCTCCGATCGTATCACCATAGAGGAGTATGCCCGCACCCACGAAAACCGCCCGCTATACCTGCTCACCATCACCTCACCGGAGAACCACAAGAACATCCAGCGCATCAAGGAGCAGCACCGTCAGCTGACGGATCCGAATGCCTCTGGCAAGCTCGACATCAAGAACATGCCGGGTGTGGTTTGGATGGGTTTTAGCGTGCACGGCAACGAACCGAGCGGCAGCAATGCGTCTTTGCTTACCTTGTACCACCTGGCTGCCGCGCAGGGTCCTGAGATCGAAAAGCTGCTCAGCGAAACGGTAATCCTGATCGATCCCTCCATTAACCCGGACGGGCTGAACCGCTTTGCCAGCTGGGTGAACACGCACCGCGGCAAAAACCTGGTAACAGACCCGAACAGCGAGGAGTTTGCCGAGGCCTGGCCACGTGGCCGCACGAACCACTACTGGTTCGACCTGAACCGCGACTGGTTGCCACTGCAGCACCCTGAGTCGAGGGGCAGACTGGTAAAGTTCCATGAGTGGAAGCCGAACGTGCTTACCGATCACCACGAAATGGGCACCAACTCTACTTTCTTCTTCCAGCCAGGTATACCGAGCCGCAACCACCCGCTCACACCAGCCAAAAACTACGAACTGACCAAAAAGATCGCCGGCTTCCATGCCAAGGCCCTCGATAAGATCGGATCTTTCTACTACACCGAGGAGAGCTTCGATGACTTCTATTATGGCAAAGGCTCCACCTATCCGGATGTGAATGGCGCCATCGGCATCTTGTTTGAGCAGGCCAGTTCCAGAGGCCATGCGCAGGAGAGCGTGAACGGCGTACTGACTTTCCCTTTCACCATCCGCAACCAGTTCACCACGACGCTTTCTACATTGGAGGCTGTGCAGAACATGCGTGAGGAGTTGCTGGCCCACCAGCGTGATTTTTACCGCGATGCCCTGAGAGAGTCTGCCAAGGCCTCGTTCAGTGCCTATGTATTCAGTGCCGAGAAAGACCCTGCCCGTGCCTATCACTTGGCCGAGATCATCCACCAGCATCAGATCGACATTTACCGTCCGCAGGAAAAATTTACGATCAACAACGTGACCTATACGCCTGAGAATAGCTACATCATACCGACCAATCAGCCGCAGTACAAGCTGATCGAAGGGATGTTCGAGCGCCGCACTTCGTTCCAGGACAGCCTCTTTTACGACGTGTCGGCCTGGACGCTGCCGCTTGCCTTTAACCTGGAGCACGCCAACCTGAAGTCCGGTCAGTTCAAACGCAACATGCTGGGCCAGAAGCTCGCCTCTGTTGACTTCCCGACAGGTCAGGTAGTGGGCGGCAACAGCGCATATGCTTACGCATTTGAGTGGCACGGTTACTATGCCCCACGAGCGCTCAACACGCTCTTCAACCACGGTCTGCAGGCCCGCGTAGCGACGAGCAAGTTTACAGGCGATGGAAAGCAATTCGACTATGGCACCATCCTGATCCCGGTGACAGGTCAGCCGCACAATGCCGAGCGCATACATGAACTAATGACCCAGATAGCCAAAGACAACGGCATTACGGTACACGCCATGAACACCGGATTTACCGACGGCATCAACCTCGGAAGTCCCGGCATCTATACCTTGCAGCAGCCCAAAGTAGCCATGCTGATTGGCGATGGCGTGAACAGCAACGATGCCGGCGAGGCCTGGCACCTGCTCGACCATCGTTTCGATATCAACACCAGTATGGTGAATGCCGCTTCTGTGAACCGCATCGACCTAAGCCGCTACAATGTGATCGTGATGGCGGATGGTTCTTATGGCAGCATTTCGGAGATGGGCAAAACCAGACTGCGCACCTGGGTGCAGCAGGGAGGAACGTTAATCGGTATGGGCAATGCCACCCGTTGGCTCGCGGATAATAAGATCGGCAGCTTCAGCTTCAAGCAGGACGAAGCCGCTGACAACGCAGCCCGTATACCTTACGCCAGCATGAGCAACACAACCGGTGCACAGGTAATCGGCGGTGCCATCTTCGAAACCAGCCTCGATCTGACACATCCGCTGGGCTATGGCTACTACAACAGCAAACTACCCGTGTTCCGCGACAACCGTTTGTTCATGGAGCCGAGCAAGAGCCCTTTTGCAAACCCGTTGCTATACACTGCCAAGCCACTGCTGAGCGGCTATATTTCAAAACCCAACCTGCAGCAGCTTGGTAACACCGCAGCCATCTCTGTTTCTGCTTTAGGTGGCGGCAAAGTGATCGGCATGACGGACAACCCAAATTTCCGCGCCTTCTGGTTTGGTACCAACAAGTTATTCCTCAACAGCATTTTCTTCGGCCAGATTATCAGCGGAAGCTCCGCCCGTGCCGAGGAAGCAGCACATGAATAAGGTATAGATTATCTTTTGAGAAAAAGGCCGGTGCATGAGCACCGGCCTTTTTTGTTGGCTTTACAGGTTGTAATACATAGCCTCTTTTATCAACCAGGGAGAACATTTATGATATTGCTATTTCTCAGGTATAGCAGTGTAGTTTCAATTGGTGCTTTAGCTGATTTATGCATTCCCCTCGTTCTTTTCGGAAGGGTATTAGGTAACGATTGACATCCCCCTGCCCCCTTCGAAGGGGGACTTTCTGCCATTACCAGTGCCAGGTATTGACTTTGTAGTTTCCGGTATTGTTACAAACAACTGGCAGGTATAGCAAAACTAACTTGCACGCTGGCTACAAAGTGAATAGCGGTGCCAGGTGCACTTTACGACGCTCCACTGTTTGAGCGTTCAGCGAGTTTGGAGCGTCTTGATTTTTTTGCTTACTTTTTTCATCAAGGAAAAAAGTAAGGCCCGCCCGGCCAGGGCAAGCTACAAAGCAGTACAGGTTGCTATACCTGCGACAGCTCCAGCTATACCACCTGCCCGCCGCACAGGCGAAAAGCCAGCTATGCAATAGCACTCTTGCTATACCTGCAGCAGAAGCAACTACAAAGCAAACCAGTCAAGTCTACACTCAATGGCAATAAACTGCCCTTAAAAGCAGAAAGGCCGGCGCAAATGCGCCGGCCTTTCTCTTTTGTAAACGATGGACCTGGCTCTTATTTGAAGCGGTAACCTAGTACAATTTCGTGGGAGCCAGCACTCTGGTGGCGCATCGGCGATACGGTAATGTCGTAGGTATAGCTGAGCTGGAACTGTTCCTGAAACTGCACGCCAACCAAACCCACAATGGCATCCTGGGTGCGATACGAAACGCCAGCCCATACTTGGTCGTCGTACACGGTTTTCTGGCGGCGCTTGCTCATGTGGTAGGAGGCCTTCAGGTTAAAGTCAGCCTGGATCGGGGCGCCCTGCACGTACTTGAGCAAAGCAGAGGGCATCAGCATGATCTCGTCGTGCACATCGAAGTTATACCCACCCGACACAAACAAGTGGCGCGAGAGGCGGCTTACTTCTTCTCCCCCATCCACTTCGTGGATCTTGTTGCCCAGTACCTGAAACAGAGATATGCCGAAGTAAAAGTCCTTGGAGTGCATGAACGTACCCAGCGTCAGGTCGGGCATGAAGGCATCCACGCGGCCGTGGTTAGTCACTGGGTCGCGCTCGTTGGAGCCGTCTGCCAGGCGCACCTTGGCTGGGTCGAAACGGAACTGCTGGAAACCGGCTGAGAAGCCAGACGACAGGAAGATGCTTCGGTTCAGGGGTACGTGGTACGCGTAGGAAGCCAGCGCGCCGGTACGGGTGGTGGGACCAGTCTGGTCGGTGTAGACCATGCCGCCCGCGCCATGGAAGCCCTGCGCCCTGCGGCTGCGCTTGAGGTGCTTGTTAAACAGGGCACCCTCGCCGCTCACGTAAAAGGTTTTGGGAGCGCCCTCAAAGCCAACCCACTGGTTACGGTAGCCCATTTTGATGCTTACATCCTTCTCGAACCCGGCTACTGCCGGGTTGAGAATGAAGTAATTGGTCATATACTGCGAGTAAAGGGCTTTCTGCTGGGCCGATGCCGTGAACGCGATCAGCAGGAAGCAAATTATTAAGATATTATTTTTCATAACGGTCTCTTTCTAAAATGGCGAAACTTAACGCATGATGGTCACTGAAGTCTTGACGGCCGGGGTCTTGTCACCGTCACCGAACTCGATGATGGCGTAGTAGGTGCCGTCTGGCAGGCGTTTGCCATTGTGCGTACCGTCCCACTCTTTTACATATCCCTTCGACTCGAACACCGGGCTACCCCAGCGGTTGTACACCGTCACGCGGCAGTTCGGATAAACCTGCGGCAGGTTACGAATTACCCAGGTGTCGTTGAGGCCGTCGCCGTTCGGTGTGAAGCCGTTCGGAATGTCCAGCTCGCCCAGGCTCGTCACGTCAAACTCCACTTCGGTGATACAGCCGTTGGCATCGCGCACTTTCAGGTAGTGCTTACCACCGCGCAGGTTCTGGAACTCCGACTCAGCCACATACTCGCCACCGTTCAGGGAGTAGGCGTAGGGTGCCGTTCCGCCGCTGATTGCGCTCACTTTGGCGCTGCCTGAGTTAGGCTTGCCAGGTATACCGTCGTTCACGTCCATCTCCACTTGCAGGGCGGTTGGCTCCTTGATCTCCACAGCACCCAGTGTGATGGTGCAGGTGGAAGAGAAGCGCGTCACGACCTGGTAAGTGCCCTTGGCCAGTCCTGTGAACTCCGGAGTCTTCTGGAAGGTCTTGCCGTTGTCGATGCTGTACTCGGTGTTGGCATCGCCGCCGGTCGCCTCGATCAGGATCACCCCGTTCTTCTCGCCGTAGCAGCTGATATGCGTCACATTGGCCACTTTGCTCGACAGACCAACCACAGTAACCGGCACTGAGAAGGTACAGCCTTTGGCGTCTTTCACGATCAAGGTATAGCTACCGGCTGCTACGTTAGCCAGGGTGGCCGAAGCGGAGAAGTTCGTACCGTCAAGTGAGTAGGTATAAGGTGCTGTGCCACCTGTCACTTCGGTTACCTTCACTTCGCCAGCCGCATTGCCGCAGGCCGCGGCCGATACAGTGAACTTCACGTCGGTCAGCATCGGAGAATTCTGCAGCGTCACGGTCTGTACCAGTGTGCAGCCGCTGGCGTCTATTACCGTTACCGTGTACTCTCCCTCGGCCAGACCCGTGAAGGTTGGTTCTGAGCTGAAGTTCGTACCGTCGAGGCTGTAGGTATAAGGAGCCGTTCCACCCACGATCGCGCTGATGGCAATGCGGCCGTTGCGCTCATCGCAACTGGCATCGGTGCCGGTCGCTGTGAAGCTCTCTATACCTCCGCTTGTTGTAACCGCCTGCTCTACTGTGATGGCACAGCCTTCGGCGTCTTTGATCGTGATGGTATAAGCACCTGCTGCTAGGTTAGCAAAAGTGGCCGAGGCCTGGAAGCTGCCACCGTTCAGGCTGTAGGTATAAGGGGCTGTGCCTCCGTCTACAGTCGTTACCGTGATCGAGCCGTTTGCCTCACCGCAGGCCGCCTGCTTGGCTGCTACAGTCGCTTCTTTCGGACCTTTCTGGCCAACTGTCACCTTGGTGGCAACCGTACAGCCGTTCGCGTCTTTCACCGTCACTTCGTACTCACCCGGCGCCAGTGCCGCGAAGGCCGTGGAAGCCTGGAAAGCAGCGCCGTTAAGTGAGTAGGTATAAGGTGCCACACCGCCGGTTACCTGGCCCACTGTGATCTTACCGTCCTTGGCGTCGCAAGAGGCAGCGGTGGCGTTAGCAGTCACGGCCGATGGACCGGCTACGTTCTCCACCACTACTTTCTTCTCGATGGTACAGCCGTTGGCATCGCGCACCACGACAGTATGCTCACCTGCCGCTACTGAAGTGAAGGCCGCTTCGCTCTGGAAGCTTCCGCCGTTCAGACTGTAGGTATACGGAGCCGTACCGCCTTTCACGCCGCTCGCCACGATGCCGCCGTTGGCTTCGCCGCAGGTTGCGGTAGAGGCTGTCAGCGCAAACTCCGTCGGACCGGCAATGTTCTCGATCACGACCGCTTTGCTGAAGGTACAGCCGTTGGCGTCTTTGATGTATACTGTATGGTTACCAGCCGCCATACCTGTCAGTTCAGCCGAAGCCTGGAAGCTTGTGCCGTCCTTACTGTAGGTATAAGGTGCTTTGCCGCCCGTCACCGTGCCTATCGTCACGCTGCCGTTGCTGGCACCGCAGGTAGAGGCTTTGGTCGTAGTGGCAAATCCGGAAGGACCGTCGGTGTTCGTTACTGTCACCGCTTTGGCGAAGGTACAGCCATTGGCATCCTTCACCGTCACCTGGTATTCGCCAGCTGCCAAACCAGAGAAGCTGGCTGCTGTCTGGAAGTTGGTGCCGTTGATGCTGTAGGTATAAGGAGCCGTGCCGCCCGCTACGTTGCTCACGCTGATCTGTCCGTTGCTGTTGCCGCAGGTAGTGTTCTGGGCAGCGGCTGTGAGGTCAGATGGGCCGGCTACGTCGCTGATGGTGATGGTCTCGGTGTGCGTACAGTTGTTGGCGTCTTTTACCGTTACCGTGTACTCCCCTGCCAGCAGACCTGAGAAGCTGGCTGCGTTTTGGAAGGCGCCTCCGTTCAGGCTATAGGTATAAGGAGCCACGCCGCCGGTAACCGAAGTGATGCGGATGCTGCCGTTGTCGCTGCCGCAAGTGGAGTTGTTGGTTGAAGCAACAAAGCTGCCCGGACCGTCCTTCTCAACTTTCACTGTTGTGGTCGTTTCGCAACCGTTCGCGTCGCGCACGGTCAGGGTATATTCTCCTGAAGCCAGTGCCGTGAAGGCTGTTCCGCTCTGGAACGCACCACCGTTTAGGCTGTAGGTATAAGGAGCCACGCCGCCTGTTACTGTGCCTGCCGTAATGCGGCCGTCGTTGTCAGCACAGGTTGCCGCTTGCGCGCTCGCCGCTACCGCAGATGGACCCGCGATATCTGTTACCGTGAAGGCTTTGGCAAACGTACAGCCATTGGCGTCTTTCACCGTGATGGTATGGTTTCCGGCCAGCAGCCCTGTGAAGGTAGCCGCAGCCTGGAAGGTTTTGCCATCGATGGCGTAAGAGTAAGGAGCCGTTCCACCTGAAACATTCGTCAGGGTTAGCTCGCCGTTTGCCGCACCGCAGGTAGAGGCTTTGGCAGAAGCCGTCAGGTCGGAAGGCCCGGCGATGTTCGTCACCACAATCTCCTTGCTGAAGGTACAGCCGTTGGCATCGCGCACGGTCACGGTATAAGTTCCGGCTAGTACCGCCTCGAAGGTGGTGCCTGCCTGGAAGCTGTTCCCGTTGATGGAGTAGGTATAGCCGGCTGTTCCGCCTGTTACACCTGTCACCGTAATGGTACCATTTGCAGCGCCGCAGGTAGAAGCCGTGCTGGCCAGCGTCATGTTGCTTGGACCAGGCACATTCTCTATCGTCACTTCTTTCGAGATCACGCAGCCGTTGGCGTCTTTTACCGTGATGGTGTGCTTGCCAGCCAGCAGCCCTGTCAGCGTAGCCGAGGCCTGGAAGTTGGAGCCGTCGGTGCTGTAGGTATAAGGCGCTGTGCCTTTTTCTACTGAAGCCACGGTAATAGAACCGTTCGCGCGACCGCAGCTCGAAGACAGGGCAGTAGCTACGAAGTCAGACGGTCCTGGGATGTTCTCAACAACAACCGTTACAAAGAAATAGCACCCGTTGGCATCTCTCACGGACACGGTATACTCGCCCGCCGCTACCGAAGTAAATGTGTTGGATTCCTGGTAGGCTGTGCCGTCTATCTTATAGGTATAAGGAAGAGTCCCCCCTGTTACGGCGCTAACTGTAATCTGACCATTCGGGCTACCACAAGTAGAAGCTTTCACTACAATAGTCATGTCAGATGGACCGGGCACGTTGTCCAGTGTTACAGTCCTTGTTACTGTACATCCCTTCGCATCCTTCACTGTGATAGTATGGTTGCCCGGCAGCATAGTAATAAAGGTTGCTGAGGTCTGGAAGTTCACCCCGTCCTTGCTGTAGGTATAAGGAGCCGTGCCACCTTCTACCGCACCCACTGTGATCGTACCGTTACCGTTTCCACAGGTAGCTGAGATAGTAGTAGTGGCAAAGTTGGTCGGGATGTTCTTGTTGATGGTTACTGCTCTGGTCACGATACAGCCGTTGGCGTCTTTCACTGACAAGGTATAGCTTCCGGAGGCAAGGCCTGAGAAAGTAGTGCCCGTCTGGAACGTCGTGCCGTTGATGCTGTAGGTATAAGGAGCAACACCGCCTGTTACCGCACCCGCCGTGATGGAGCCATCGTTGTCGGCGCAGCTCGCTGCACCAGATGTCGCTGCCACTGCAGTAGGTCCACCGATGTTGGTCACATCAAAGGCCTTCTCGAAAATACAGCCGTTGGCGTCACGCACGGTGATGGTGTGCGACCCCGCTGCAAAACCAGTCAGGGTCGTTTCAGCCTGGAAGTTCACGCCGTCTTTGCTGTAGGTATAAGGAGCAGTGCCGCCTGTTGTGCCTGTGATGGTCAGTTCGCCGTTAGACGTGCCGCAGGTAGAGGCTTTGGCAGTGGCTGCCAGGTCAGATGGACCTGCGATGTCAGTCACCGTGATCTCTCTGCTCAGGGTACAGCCGTTGGCATCTTTTACCGTTACGGTATACTTACCAGCCAGTACGGACTCAAAGCGTGTTCCAACCTGGAAGGTCGTGCCGTTGATCGAGTAGGTATAAGGAGCTGTTCCACCGGTTACGCCGTTCACGGTAACCACACTGTTGGCGCTGCCGCAGGTAGAGGCCGTGCTGGCCAGTGTGAGTTCGCTTGGTCCCGGGATGTTCTCGATCGTGATGTCCTTGGCAATCAAACAGCCGTTGGCATCTTTCACCGTGATGGTGTACTCCCCTGCCGCCAGCGAACCGAAGTTGGCCGAAGTCTGGAAGTTTGTGCCGTCTTTGCTGTAGGTATACGGCGCTGTGCCACCCATCACATTGCTCACGGTGATGCTCGCATTGCGGTTTCCGCAAGTGGACGAAGCGCCCGCTAGTGTGAAGTCAGATGGTCCGGCGATGTCCTGTACCTGTACCGTTACCGTGCCGATACAGCCATTGGCGTCCTTCACCGACACCGCATACTCCCCTGCCTTTACATTGGCAAAAGTAGTAGTGCTTTGGAACGCGGTGCCGTCGATGCTGTAGGTATAAGGGGCCACGCCACCTGTTACTGTTCCTACCGAAATGCTGCCGTTGCTGGCGCCGCAGGTAGTGGCTTTTGTCGTGGCTGTGAACTGCGGACCTTCCACATTCTCCAGCGTTACCGACTTGGTGAACTCGCAGCCTTTCGCGTCGCGTACGGTGATGCGGTGCGCACCCGCTGCCAGTCCGGTGAAAGTGGTACCCGACTGGAAGCTGCCGCCGTTTACACTATAAGTATAAGGAGCCGTTCCGCCTGTCACTGTTCCAACCGAAATGCTACCGTCGCTGCGACCGCAGGTAGATGACACGGTGGTGTGGGCCAGGTTCGTCGGCACGTTCTCGCCTACTGTCACCGTGCGTGTCACGATACAGCCGTTGGCATCCTTCACCGACAAGGTATAGCTTCCGGAAGCGAGGCCCGTGAAGGCTGTTGAAGTCTGGAAAGTAGTACCGTTGATGCTGTAGGTATAAGGCGCTGTGCCACCGGTTACCGTACCGGCCGTGATCGTACCGTCGTTGTCGTTACAGCTGGCTGGTGTTGCCGAAGCTGCTACAGCCGTCGGGCCGCCGATGTTGGCAACGGTTACGGACTTGGAGAAAGTACAACCGTTGGCGTCTTTTACAGTTATGGTGTGCGTGCCTGCTGCGAAACCGGTCAGGGTGGTCTCAGCCTGGAAGTTCACGCCGTCCCTGCTGTAGGTATAGCCGGATGTTCCGCCTATCACAGCTGTTACTGTAATTTCACCATTGCTGGTACCGCAAGTAGTGGCTTTGGCAGTAGCGGTCAGGTCCGTTGGCCCGGCGATATTTTCTACCACAACCTCCTTTCTGAACGTACAGCCGTTGGCGTCCTTCACGGTGATGGTATAGGTACCGGCCAGCAGGGTTCCAAAAGAAGCCGTTGCCTGGAAGTTCGTACCATCTACACTATAGGTATAAGGAGCCGTGCCGCCTGCCACGTTGCTTACTGAAACAGAGCCGTTGGTGCTGCCGCAGGTAGAGGCTTTCGAAGCAAGCGTCAGGTCCGATGGACCAGCGACGTCCGTCACTTCTACTTCCTTCACCGCAGTACAGCCATTGGCATCTTTCACGGCAATGGTATAAGTGCCCGCCTTCAGATTGGCGAAGCTGTTGCCGCTCTGGAAGGTGCCACCGTAGATGCTGTAGGTATAAGGAGTCGTGCCACCGTTCACCTCGCTCACGCTGATGCGTCCGTTGCTGGCGCCGCAAGTCGAGGCCTGCGCGGTAACCGCAAAGTTCGGACCGGCGATGTTAGTCACGACCACGTCTTTGGCAAAGGTACAGCCGTTGGCATCGCGCACTGCAATGCTGTAGGTGCCTTCTGCCAGACCTGTGAAAGTAGCTGAAGTCTGGAAAGTACCGCCGTTGAGGCTGTAGGTATAAGGCTCCACGCCGCCGCTCACATTTGTCACAGTCAGCTGACCGTTCGGGTTGCCGCAGGTTGAGGAAGTGGCAGTAGCCGTCAGGTTAGCCGGACCGGCCACATCGCTTACCGTCACAGTTTTGGCGAACGTACAGCCTTTGGCATCTTTCACCGTGATGGTGTGCGTGCCTGCCACAAAGCCTGTCAGGGTTGAAGAAGTCTGGAAAGTCGTTCCATCCTTGCTGTAGGTATAAGGAGCAAATCCACCCGTTACCGCGCCTACCGTGATCGTGCCGTTGTTGCTTCCGCAAGTGGTGGCAGTAGTCGTAGCAGCAAAGTTGGTTGGGATGTTCTTGTTGATCGTAATCGCTCTGGTGACTGTACATCCGTTGGCATCGCGCGCCGTCAAGGTATAGCTTCCGGAGGCAAGACCTGTGAAGGCAGTGCCTGTCTGGAACGTAGTGCCGTTGATGCTGTACTGATAAGGAGCCGTGCCGCCCGTTACCGCACCCGCCGTGATGGAGCCGTCGTTGTTGGCGCAGCTGGCCGCTGCCGAAGTAGCCGCCACCGCCGTTGGACCAGCCACGTTGGTCAGGGTGAAGGACTTGGCGATGATACAGCCGTTCGCGTCTTTCACCGTGATGGTGTGTGCACCCTGTGCCAGTCCTGTGAAAGTTGCCGAGGTCTGGAAGTTCACCCCGTCCTTGCTATAGGTATAAGGAGCCGTGCCGCCCGTTCTGCCTGTCACCGTAATCTCTCCGTTCGCAGCGCCGCATGTAGTGGCCTTCAGGCTAGCGGTGAAATCAGTTGGACCGGCAATGTTGGTTACGCTGATCTGCTTGGTAAACGTACAGCCGTTGGCATCGCGCACCGTAATGGTATAGTTGCCTTCCGCCAGCGATCCGAAAGTGGTGGAAGCCTGGAAGTTCGTGCCGTCTTTGCTGTAGGTATAACCGGCTTTTCCGCCCGTAACCGCACCTACCACAATGGAACCATTGCTGGCACCGCAAGTCGAGGAACTGGCCGTCAGCGCGAAATCGCTTGGACCAGGCACGTCTTCAACCACTACAGACTTCGCGAAGGTACAGCCGTTTGCGTCCTTCACCGTGATGGTATAGGTACCGGCTGTGAGTGATCCGAAGGCGTTAGAGGTCTGGAAATTCACCCCATCCTTGCTGTAGGTATAGGCAGAGGTACCACCCGAAACAGCCGTTACCCGGATGCTGCCGTTGTTGCGACCGCATGAAGTGGTGGTAACAGAAGCCGTGAAATCAGAAGGGCCCGCCACATCCGGCACCACAACTGCCTGGGTATGGGTACAGCCATTGGCGTCCTTCACCGTCACGTTGTAGGTTTTGGCGATCAGGCCTGTGAAAGTAGCCGAGGTCTGGAAGTTGGTGCCATCGATACTATAGGTATAGGCAGATGTTCCGCCTGTCACGCCGCTCAAAGTCAGTTGTCCGTTGCTGGCGCCGCAGGTTGAGGCCTTTACGGTAGCGGTCAGTGCAGACGGGCCAGCTGTGTTGGTTACTGTAACTGCTTTAGTGAAGGTACAGCCGTTGGCGTCGCGCACCGTGATGGAGTAGTTGCCCGCCAGCAGGTTGCTGAACGAGGTAGTGCTCTGGAAGGCACCGCCGTTGATGGAATAGGTATAAGGCGAAACGCCGCCCGTTGTTCCGTTAATGCGCACCACACCGTTGGCGCTTCCGCAGGTAGAGGCTGTGCTGGCCAGGTTCAGGTTCGTAGGTCCGGCAATGTTGGTCACGGCCACGGCGGCCGTATTCAAACAGCCATTCGCATCACGCACCGTGATGGTATAGTTTCCGGCCGCCAGGTTGTCGAACAAGGCCGCATCCTGGAACGTGGTGCCGTCTTTGCTATACTTGAAAGGAGCCGTTCCGCCGCTCACCGCTACATTGATGCGGCCATTGCTGGCACCGCAGGTAGAGGATGTGGCTGTTGCCGTCAGTTCTGGTCCGGCAATGTTTGGCACCATCACCGTCTCCATATAAATACAGCCGTTGGCATCCTTCACTCTGACCTGGTAGCTGCCAGCCGCCAATGCAGTGAATGTGTTCGAGGTCTGGTAAGCGCCGCCGTTGATGGAATAGGTATAGTTTCGCGTGCCGCCGGTTACGGAGTTCACGGTAAATGAGCCATTCGGATCACCGCAGGTAGAGGCCTTCACCGTCGCTTGCAGATCCGTCGGACCTGGGACATTGGTGATCGCTACCGTCTTGGCAAACGTACAGCCGCGCGCATCCTTAATCGTGATGGTGTGGGTTCCTTCCGCCAAACCAGTCAGCGTAGCCGAAGTCTGGAAGGTCGTGCCGTTTTTGCTGTAGGTATAAGGCGCCGTGCCACCCACAATACCGCTCACTACCACGGTGCCGTTTGCGTTGCCGCAAGTAGCCGCAGCTGGCGTAGCCGTAAAGTTTGTCGGCATCACTTTATCGATCGTCACCGCTCTGGTAATAATACAGCCGTTGGCATCCTTCGCCGTTAAGGTATAGTTGCCTGAGGCAAGGCCTGTGAAAGCCGTGCCTGTCTGGAAAGTGGTACCGTTGATACTGTAGGTATAGGGAGCTGTGCCACCCGTAACTGCACCGGCTGTAATGGAGCCGTCGTTGTCGGCGCAGCTGGCTGCTGCTGGTGTAGCCGCTACTGCCGTTGGACCGGCCACGTTGGTCAGGGTGAAGGACTTGGCGATGATACAGCCGTTGGCGTCTTTCACCGTGATGGTGTGAGCGCCCTGCGCCAGGCCGGTGAAGGTGGCTGAGGTCTGGAAGTTCACGCCGTCCTTGCTATAAGTATACGGAGCCGTGCCGCCTGTTCTGCCTGTCACCGTGATCTCGCCGTTCGTAGCGCCGCAGGTGGTGGCCTTCAGGCTGGCTGTGAAATCAGTAGGGCCGGCGATGTTGGTTACCGTCACTTGCTTGGCGAAGGTACAGCCTTTGGCATCTTTCACGGTGATGGTATGCGTGCCAGCCGCAAATCCGGTAAGTTCTGCCGAAGTCTGGAAGGTAGTGCCGTTTTTGCTGTAGGTATACGGACTGATACCACCCACCACATCGCTCACCGTAACGGTACCGTTGCTGGCGCCGCAGGTAGAAGCAACTGGGGTAACGGTGAAGTTGGTCAGTGTTGCCTGAGTAACGGTCACCGCTCTGGTAATGATACAGCCGTTGGCATCGCGGGCTCTTAAGGTATAGCTTCCGGAGGCAAGGCCGGTAAAGACAGTGCCCGCCTGGAAGGTTGTGCCGTTGATGGAGTACTCATAAGGTGCCGTGCCGCCCGTCACTGCGCCCGCCGTGATGGAGCCGTCGTTGTTCAGACAGCTGGCTGGGTTTGAAGTGGCTGCTACGGCCGTTGGCCCCGGCGTATTGGTCAGCGTGAAGGACTTGGCAACGATACAGCCATTGGCGTCTTTCACTGTAATGGTATGGTTACCCACAGCCAGCCCGGTGAAGGTAGTGGAAGTCTGGAAATTCGCCCCGTCTTTGCTGTAGGTATAAGGTGCCGTGCCGCCTGTTACGCCATTCACCACAATGCGTCCGTTGGCGTTACCGCAAGTCGTGTTGGTTGGTGTGGCCGCGAAGTCAGCCGGGCCGGTTACCTGCGTCACTGTAAACGACTGCGTAATAGCACAGCCTTTTTCGTCCGTAACCGTTACGGAGTAAGTGCCTGCGGAAAGGCCGTTGATCGTGGCTGTTGTCGCACCGTTGCTCCAGCGGTAGCGCAAGGCGCCCTGCGCACCCGTTACGTTTGCCGTGATGGTGCCGAGCGTGCCGTTACAGATCACAGGCGTACCTGTCAGGTTTACCTCCATTTTATAGAAGGTGATGCGCGTCGTGCTGCGAACCGGCGAACAGTTGCCGTTTCCAGTTGACTCGAGGGTAAGCGTAACAGCCCCGGCAGCGATATCGGCAGCAGAAGGCGTGTAAACGGCATTCAAATCATCCCGGTTAGAGAACGTACCGCTGCCACTCGTGCTCCAGCGCCCTCCGAGGGCAGCTGTGACCGTACCGGCCAGCTGCACCGTGCCCGAAGAACAGACCAGCTGATCTGCCCCGGCGTTCGCGGTAAGGTTGGTCACCACGTTAACCGTGGCCGAGAACTCTTTACAGTTAAGGGAGTTTTTCGGAACCGCCGCAAATTTGTAGGTTCCGACAGCAGGAGCGGTATAAGTGATGCCCCGCCCGACTTCAACGCCGTTTGAATTATACCAGAAGTAGTCAAAGCCAGCTGCCTGATCACCGCCTGTTACATTGCCGGTAAGCTCCACACTGCTTCCTCCCGGACAAATAATGGCTGGCTCAGGCCCAACGGAAACAACAGGTTCTGGGTGAAAATATACTCTAACCTCATCATAATGAGTAGAAGAAGTCGCGCACTCACTTGGTCTCACAGAACCTGTCACTCTATAGTCTACATACGCCGGCGCAGTAGCATCAGGTGTGACCATAGGATTTGCAGCCCTAACGTCGCTTAAAAACTTTTCATAACCACGCCCTGAAATATCCTGCCAGAGGATTGTACCATCGTCCAGGAAGGTGGCAGGCGCTCTAAGTTGCGCAGAACATCCACCTATTACAGAAATGTCACCCTGCGGCTCAAAAGCAGCCAGCGATGTTATGGAGTATATGTTAGCGTTCCCACCAGGTTTACATATTGTAAGTGTTATATATTTACTCTCTGTTCTGGGAATACACATCGCCTGCCCAACAGGAAACACTTGTGTACCGCAGTCAACTGTATAGCCCATCGAGCCGCCAGACTCAGCCCCTGAAACTACATCGAGTTCTACCTGTGCGGCATCCTTGTCTAGGATAACGATAAACTGTATACAATCACCTTTGGGCGCATTACAAATGACACCCTTTCTTTTCACTTCAGGTGACTGCCAATAGCCGTTGGGCTTACCGGTCAGGTCAATGGTATAGGTAGGTACTTCATTATTCTGCGCAAACACTTTAGGGGATGCTACCAGCTGTAACATCCCTAAGAGTAAAATCGCAAGAAAGTGGGAAATTTTTTGAGTAAAGTTTATCTCCATATAGGCAGGGTTAATGTTTCAACTGAGTTAAGAGTCTTCATAATCTGAAAAAATAGGTTAAAGCGCATAAAGTAACACGTCAATCGGGCATTTAAGCTAAATACCCAATATAACTTTACCTGTATGCATTTAGAATTAAATAGAACTAATTAAACTATATGAATAATAAATTAAATATAATCGAGCAAAAATAACAGGTTGCCACAAGGTTTTGCGCTTCCATCAAAAACGCCTTAAAACACGCATCCTGGCTATTAATCATTTGTTTAGAGTAACAAAAGGTCTCTGCAGCGCATTATTGGCATGTCAAAACTATGCAAAATATATTTAATAGAAAGGAATAAATATACAAAAGGTAACTATACCTTTTCAAAGCTGACGCTTAAATATAGTTATATTACGATACATGAATCAATTCTAAGTATTTTCACAGTTTGTGAAATGTTATGACAATGCCCGGAAGCTTATGTTTTTAGTAAAACCTGTCACAAAATATTACCTTTGCACATCTCTCATTTAACACCCACGCTACTATGAGCGCCAAGAGCTTCGAGCTATTACTCCAAACTGCCTTTGCACCTGAAACCCCGCAGGTATTTGAGGAGCCCGCCGCTGCTGTTTACCAGCAATTGGAACAGGCCCTGAAGCAATCCCGCATCAGCAAGGGAGCGAATGTGTCGGATGAGGTAGGTTTTCGGTTTGAGCGTCTGCGCCTGGGCGTAGCCATCGCGCTGATTAAGGCCTATGCCCGCCTGGCCGACAATGAGGGCGCTAAGGATGTACTCGGTCTGCTCCTAGAGGCTGTGAAGGCGAAGAACACCCGCGAAATTGATAAGATCATCCAGAAGAAGATCGGCTTGTTCGATAACCTGTACCACGAAATATTTGTGAACGAGCAGCGCGAGCATTTGCTGGCCCTGTTTGAACAAACGCTGGACGCCACATCGAAAGAAGAGTTGGATGACCTGATTCTGGAAGGCCTGGAAGCGCTGCAGGACATTGACTTCGACGCCCCGCAAGCCGACGATGACGACGAGCCTCTGGATGAGGACTTCCTGAAGAGCATTCAGTAGTAACGGTTTCCCATTTGGGTCCATGGAAATCACCCTGACAACTGTATGCTCATCCTCTTTGCAGGGTATAGTACTGTGGGCAAATATACTTTCGGCCTGAGCCTTTCGCTATTGATAATCTCACTGGCACCCGCCTTGCGCGAAATCCGGATATCGGTGAAGTCGTTAGAGTTGGAATTGGATGACTTCGAGGAAACTTCGGCACCCTAGATTTTCTCACCCCCTCTAAAAATTTTGCCCGATGTTCCGTCACCCTATTTTAGGGTTGCTGCACGTCTTTCCGCAGAGATCTCATATTCATTTCCCCACTTGCTTCCACACCAAATGTTATAGCCAGGTATAATTTTATTCATCCTTGCGTACCTTTGCACTGCATTAAGTTAGAAATTATGAGTCAGGAGTTAGAAATGAGATGTCCTCCTACACCACTCATAACTTTAAACTCTTAACTAACCCACATGAATGCCAACCCGAAAAATCTGGCCATTAAGGATTTTGTGTACGAGCTGCCAGAGGAGCGCATTGCCAAGTTTCCGCTGCCGGAGCGCGACCAGTCCAAGCTGCTCTATTATAAGCAGCAAGGTATAGCCGACCATACCTTTACAGACCTGCCGGAGCTGCTACCAGCGGGGAGTCTGCTGGTGTTTAACAATACCAAAGTGGTGCAGGCGAGGCTGATTTTCCGCAAGCCGACGGGTGGTGCGGTGGAGGTTTTTTGCCTGGAGCCGGTAAAGCCGCACCGCGAAGTGCAGCTGGCCATGCAGCAGACCCGCAGTTGCACCTGGAAATGCCTGGTGGGCAACAACAAGCGCTGGAAAGAAGGCCCGCTGAAAATATTCTTTGAAGGGGGCGTGGTGACTGCCGAGCGCGAGGCACAGCAGGAAGGCCATTTTCTGATCCGTTTCACGTGGACGCCTGCCGAGCTGACCTTCGCGGAGGTGCTGGAGCGCTGCGGCAAACTGCCACTGCCCCCCTACCTGAACCGCGAACTCATCCCCGAAGACCGCTCCCGCTATCAAACCATTTATGCGCGCAACGAGGGCGCTGTGGCTGCCCCGACTGCCGGTCTGCACTTTACCGACAAAGTAATGGCGCAGCTACAGGCCAAAGGTATAGACAGCACTTACCTGACCCTGCATGTGGGCGCCGGCACATTCAAACCGGTGAAGGCCGACACCATGGAAACCCACGAAATGCACGCCGAACAACTGATGGTGTCGCGAGAGGTGGTGGCGCAACTGCTAGAACACCTAGGCAGACCGCTTATACCTGTAGGCACTACTTCGATGCGCAGCCTGGAGAGCCTATACTGGCTAGGCACCCTACTTTGGAGGCAACCGGATCTAAGGCCCGAAGATTTGCACGTGACGCAGTGGCTGCCCTATGAAGCCGAAACGCCGCCTGCCGCTGCTGAGGCACTGCAGACTTTGCTCAACTACATGGACCGGCACCAAACACAGTACCTGCATGCCAGCACGCAAATCATTATCGCGCCGGGCTATACCTTCAGGCTGTGCAAGGGACTCGTTACCAACTTCCATCAACCCGAAAGTACACTGCTGCTTTTGGTAGCCGCCCTCATCGGCGAAGACTGGAAACAGGTATACCGACATGCCCTCGACAACGACTACCGCTTCCTGAGCTACGGCGACAGCTCCCTCCTGCTGCCGTAGAATTCGCCAAGACCTCGCGGTGTGCGCAGCTCCCGCGAGTGTCTTTTTGACTACAAAGCAAGGTATAGGTATGGCGCTCCGGTCGCATTGATATCAGGTATAGTTTATGTAAAAACTAAGGTATAGCACCGTGGTTGGTTAAGACACTCGCGGGGCCTGCGGACACTGCGAGGTCTTTGAAGCAACCCTATTGCATACCAAACAAAAAGCCAGTTCTATCTCAGGTATAGAACTGGCTTTTTTGATGCTGATTACAGACAATTACTTTTCTACTTTGGCACTTCCTCCGTTCAGGCCGTGCTCTGAGATCAGGTATACCAAGGCGGCCATACCTGCGGAGCCCAGCTGCATTTCACGACGGCTTACGGTTTCGAAGGTGTCGATCTCAGTGTGGTGGTAGTCGAAGTAGCGCTGTGAGTCAGGGCGCAGGCCGATCAGTACGACGTTATTCTGGCCTTTGAGCGGGCCGATGTCGGCGCCACCGCCGCCACGGTTCATTTCGTGCAGGCCGTATGGGGCCAGCAACTCTTTCCAACCCATTATTTTGGCAAACTGCTCGTCGTTGGCGTCGAAACCAAAACCGCGTGGCGTGAAACCGCCGGCATCCGACTCGATGGCTGCTACGTGCTTTTCGTTTTTCGCTTTGGCCTCCTCGGCATATTTACGACCGCCGCGCAAACCATTTTCTTCGTTCATAAACATCACGGCGCGGATGGTGCGTTTCGGACGTATACCCTGCTCTTTGAACAGGCGCAGCACCTCGATCGACTGCACACAGCCAGTGCCATCGTCATGGGCGCCTTCGCCTACGTCCCAGGAGTCCAGGTGACCGCCTACTACTACGATTTCCTCGGGTTTTTCAGATCCTTTGATCTCGCCGATCACGTTATAGGAAAGCACATCCGGACGGGTTTCGCAGGTCATGCGCATGTAGAATTTCAGCTCCGGGTCGTTTTTCAGCATGGCGCTCAACTCATCCGCACCTTTGGTACTGATGGCCGCAGCCGGTATCTTCTCCACATCGTCGGCATAGCGGGTGTTGCCGGTGTGGGCTACGTCCTGAATGTCGTTGGCCATGGAGCGTACTAAAACGGCCACGGCACCGAGTTTGGCAGCCGCCACCGGGCCGCCGCCACGCTGATCCACGGCACCGCCGTAAGCGGCCATGGTGTGCACATGCTTGTTATCGAACGGACGGTTGAAGAACACGATTTTGCCTTTCACTTTTTTCTTGCCCAGCTTCTCGAGCTCCTCAAAGTTCTGTACTTCGATTACCTGCGCGCTCAAGCCCTGCGTACCAGTGCCCACCGAGCTGCCCAGCGCCAGAATGTTCACCTCCTGACTGCCGTTGCGTCCGCTCAAGATGCGGCCTACTTCCTTATCGCCACGCACCCAGTGCGGTACCATCACCTCCTGCAGGTATACGCGGTCGAGGCCCATCTTTTCCATCACCTGGCGGCTCCACTCCACGGCGGCGGCAGCCTGCGGCGATCCGCTCAGGCGGGCACCGATGTTTTTGGTGAGGTAGCGCAGGTTCTCGTAACTCTCGTAGCTGGTGAGGGCGCCGTCGTAGAATTTGCGGATAACGGTGGAATCTGACTTGTAGGTGCTTTGCTGCGCCACAGCAGGTATAGCGGCCAGCATGGCAGCCCCCGCTACGAAGGCGCGAAGTTTGTGTTTAAGTAACATCATCAGGTGAATAATGCTTGAAAGGTTAGTGTAGATTAGTTTGTGGGGTTAAGTTAGGAAATCATTTCGAAGTACAAACAACATCCCAACTATTTCCGGCTATACCTACTTCACCTGCAGCACCTTCTCCAGATTTTGCGGACTCAGCGTAAGCAGCCCAACTTCGGGCAGACGCTCGGTCAGTTCCTTCCAGTTCTTGTCTTTCTTGTATACCTCTTTCAGGATTTTGGTCGCCCCAGTGATGTCGCCCTTGTTAGCCAGCGCGATGGCGTGCCAGTACTTCATTTCGAGGTTGTCCGGGTACATGGCCTGCGCTTTGCCGTACTCTTCCATCGCCTTGTCGGTCTGCCCCTTTTCCACCGCGAGGTCACCGTTGTTCATGTGTTCGTAGGCGCGGTATACCTTGAGTAGGCGTGCCAGTTCGTCGAGCGGCTTTTCGTGGTCGTCCACGCGAAGGTCCATGGTCTTATCGTCCCAAGGCTGACCTGTTGCCTCGCCGCGCACCACCACCAGCACCGCAGACTGCTTGCCCCGGATGTCGCCTCCCTCCCGCTCCGCTGCCTGCATGGCCAGCAGCACCCGCTCGGCCAGCGGCTTGCCGGCGCTCATCTCAAAAGCCTTGGCCATGGCCGGCCATACCTTGTTGGTGAGCATCATGTTCGCCTGCACCGAAAAGTCCTTGCCGATGGTGTGCCCTGCATAGCGGACGCACTGTTTGCCGGTATGCGTCGCTACGCGGCCCTGTGCGTCGAGGATCGACACTTGCCGTACCTCACGGGCCTCGTCATCGGCCAGTAAAATGTCCAGCGCCTCCTGGGGTGACTTGCCTTCTTTCAGCAGCTGCAAGCCCCGCAGGCCAAACGACTTGTTGGCGAAAGACTGTGTCGCCACCACACCTACGCCCGCCTCTACCCAAGGAACCACCGTACCCACCGAAAACCAGTGGCTTTGCACGCCAACGGCCATCTCGCCGGTTTTTGCGTCGCGGGCTACAATTGAGTAGGTATGGGCAAAGGGTGCTTCACTTTTAAACACCTGCGCCTGTGCTGAGAAATGTGTCACGGTGAGGAGGAGGGTTAGGATGGAGAATAGGTTTTTCATGGGGGTAATGAGTTAAGTAATAGCTAGCGCTGATTTTACCCTTAAATTGTTCTAAGAATATCTTCCAATGACAGTTTACTTTCCTTAAATAGGCGTTCCTTGTAGGGCACACCCAGTTTATCGAGGACTCTTGCCATATTAAAGCCAGTAGCGTAAAAATATACGCCCGATTCCGCTGTCAGGTATAGCCATTTGTCATTGTCTAATTTATGGCTTTTGAAATACTCATACCCTTGATACGCTGAATCTGCCCGTTGTAAATTGGCGTCGGGTTGTTTCTGTGAAAACTTCTCGTAAAGTTTTTGTTCCACATACCTGGCCGTACCCTCCATTGTCTCATACAACTTTTCGGCAGCCCCAATGTCTACGTCGTGCTTCAGCATTGTTTCATTTCTACGGTTTTCCCTTTCCTTGAAAAAAGCACTGAGCAGTTTCCTGATCTCATCACGATTATCCGTTTCTAAAGCCTGTAGCAACAGGGTGTTTTCTTGGTCTATTTGCTTTTTAAACCATACCTGGTCTTTGTAAAGGCCCTTCAGTAAGCCCTTATTAAAACTACCCAAGCTATCTGCGAAGTACTGACGATAGCTTTTATGCTGGAGCTGAAACCCATGGAAATACTCGTGGACAACCATGCTCACCCATACTTCTGTTGCCGCCACATCGGTTACAACTTTGGCTGTTTCCTCCAGGCTGCTGCAGTGCATGAAGGGCGAGAAATAATCGTAATCGCTTGCATCGCTAAAGGAAAAACCAACAGCCATATGAAACGGTGTGCTATCGAGGCGGGCGGCTGTTTTGTATATCTGTAAAGCGCTGTTTTGGAAAACCAGTGCAGGGCTATACATCTGCAGAAACTTGTCTGTTGGGTTAGCTATAAAGGACGAGGAGTCGGTGTAATAAATCAAAGGAACATCGTAGCGCTCCTCATCAAAACCCGGCCAGATATCTTTGGCTATAGTTGGTTTAAGCTGATACACATACGCGATCCTGTCAAACACTAATTGCTCGGAATTCGCCGATTGCGCCGTGGAGCCCGGCTTATTGGTGCAAGAAAAGGCCGCTATTGCCAGCAAAAGCACAAGTAGTTTATGCATTGGTCTCTGAATTTAACATGATATTAACTGAGGCTCATTTTCAGATAACCCGAAGCTGTAAGCCAATTAAAGTTATTCAACTTATCCATCTGATTATAAAACCATTCAACCCCACCCCAATATAACCATTCTCCCCTTATATAGTAAATTCCCTACCTGTTTACAACCCAGCGCCGTTTCGGAAGTATAACCTACCTGATACAGCCCGGGCGACAACAGCCCGTCGAAACAACTTATGAGCAAACCCTTCCACGACAAAAAACAACAGCGCATGGCCATGCTGATAGATGGCGACAACGCGCAACCAACCCTTATCGTCAAAATACTGGCCGAAGCCGGCAAATACGGACAAACCACCATCCGCCGCATTTACGGCGACTGGACCACACCGCAGATGAACGGCTGGAAAGACTGCCTGAACAACCACGCCATACAGCCCATCCAGCAGTTCCGCTATACCGTCGGCAAAAACGCCACCGATAGCGCCATGATCATCGACGCGATGGACCTGCTGCACAGTCACCTGGTGGACGGATTTTGCATCGTGTCGTCCGACAGCGACTATACCCGACTGGCGACCCGCATCCGGGAGGCGGGCATTTTTGTGATGGGCATCGGGCAGCGCAAAACACCCAAGCCCTTTGTGAACGCCTGCAACATCTTCATCTACACCGAAAACCTGACAGACGACATCAGCGAGAAACAAATAGCGGAGGCAGATAAATCCACGCCAAACGGAAAGGAAAACCCACGACCCAACCCAGTGCCCATGCTGAAAGAGGCATTCGAGATGGCCGTAGGCGAAGATGGCTGGGCGCACCTGGGAGGTATAGGCACCAGCCTGCGCACCCTCGACCCTGCCTTCGACCCGCGCACCTTTGGGTATAGCCAGTTGATTCAACTCATCAAGGCGCATAAAGACCTGTTCACGATCCGAAAAGAAGACGACAAAGGCTCGTCGGCAGTGTACGTGAAGCGCCGCAGTGCTGACAGAAAACGCAAGGCCAGCAAAGAAAAAGAAAGGGAAGCCGCCCCTGTCAGAGAAGAGCGCAGCGAGCGTAACTAAGCCTTTGGCTATACCTTAAAACAAAAGCCTGCGAAAGCAACATACTAGCTTTCTCAGGCTTTTTTGTGGCGGGCTATACCTGCTAAATACTAAAACCCACTGTCAGCGAGATATTCCTGAACTTTCCGTCGGCACCGCTGTCGTTGAACACCGTGGTGAGCCCATGGGTGTACATCAAATCGAGTTCTATGAGACGGAGCAGTTTAATGCCCACACCGCCGTGCAGAGCAAACTGGGCATTACGCACATCGCGCCGGCGCACGTCCAGGTTGTTGTCGCTCACCCCGATGTTGTAGGCAAAAGAGGGCCCCGCCATGAGCCGGTACGTGGTAGAGCCGCCGCCGCTGGAATAGTCACCCTCAAAGCCCAGCAGCACCGGAGCCCGGAAATAGCGGAAGCGCACCTCGTCGCTCTCGCCGGAGCGAGGCTGCACAGTGCGCTGGATGGTTAGCTTGTTGTTCACGAAATCGACGCCCGGCTGTACAAAAAAGCGCTCGCCGATGCGGGCGAAAAGTCCGAATTCTGTGCCCAGGCCAGCTGATTCATCCACAAGGCTAGGGTCTTTGCTGATGTTGGAGATATTGAGTCCTATTTTGGCGCCCAGATCAATGTTGGTATCTTGCGCGGCGGCTGTAAATGTGAGGCTTAAAAAAAGCAGCAGTAGTAAGGTGTTTTTCATAGTCTTGTAACAAATATGTGCGTTCATAAAAGAGCAGCATTACCTGACTCTAAGCTATTTAACTCATTTTTAGGCCCATATGTTTAGCACATGTATTTTCACAACGTTACCCTAGCACCTGCCATACCATGCGATCTGCCTCAACTCTACAACCCCTATCGGTAGCACCTGGCATCACTCTGCACGAAGCCCAGGTGAGCGACGCCGCTGCGCTCTTCCAACTGATCGACAGGGGCCGGCTATACCTGCGGGAGTGGCTGCCCTTCATCGACTTCAGCCATTCCGCAACCGACACCGAGCTATACCTGCGCAGCGTCACCGCACCCGGCAATTTGCAGGACCAGGTATACGTCATCCGGTATCAGGATAAAGTGGCGGGCATCATCGGCTACAAAACCATCGACCGCGTGAACAGCAAACTGGAAATCGGCTATTGGCTGGGCGAGGAATTTCAGAAAAAGGGCATCATGGCCCGATGCTGCGCGGCTTTGATAACACAGGCGTTTGAGCAGATGGGCATGAACCGGATTCAGATAAAGGTGGGCGTGGGCAAAAGCAATCGCATTCCGCAGCGGCTGGGCTTCAAAATGGAAGGTATAGAGCGCGACGGGGAGTGGTTGCAGGGCCGCTTCATCGACCTGGAGGTATACAGCCTGCTGAAAAGGGAATGGTTGGAGAACAACGCTACTCCTCCGGCCGGCGGAAACGAACAAGCTTAATACCGGGCTTCGGTTTAACAGGCGGCTTACCAGTACCGAGCAGCAGCGACACCGGCCGCAGCTCCTCGTGCTTGTCTGCGATCAGTTTCAGGATGGCCACAAAGGGCACGAACAGGATCATACCGGAGGCTCCCCACAGGATGCCGCCCGCTACAATGGCCAGCAAAGTAAAGAGCATGTTCACCTGTAGCCTGTAGCTTACTGCGAGCGGAAAAATAAGGTTCGCCTCCAGGTACTGCACCACAGTAAATACCATCACCACCCCAACCGGATACCAAACCGAGTCATAGGTGATCCAGGCAACGGCCATCGGCAAAATCGCTCCGATGGAGATGCCCACATAAGGTATAAAAGTGAGGATAGAGGCCACGATACCGAAGAAAATGGCATGCGGTATACCTAGTAGCAACAGTCCCACGCTGTTCAACACACCCACCACCGCATACACGATGATCATGCCCTTGATGAAGTTGTAGTACGTCGTGATAGTTTCGTGCAGGATGCTTCGGATTTTGCTGTGTTCGGTTTGCGGGAACATCGAGAAAAGCGCCGCTGCCAATTGCTCGCGGTTGTAGAGGATAAGCGCCGCGTAAAGGGGAATCAGGAGAAAAAGTACCACCGTGGTAACAGAGGCATAAAGCACACCTCTTCCTACCTTCAGCACAGAAGAAGCAGCATCGTTCACGAGCCCCTCCATCCAGTTGCTCCGCTGCACATCGTCCACACCAAACTGCTGCTCCAGGTATAGTCCGAACTGCTGCCAGGCCTGCAACAGCTTTTCCTGCAACATGGGCCACTCCTGCCCGAAGCTGATCATCTGCCGCACCAGCAGCCAGCTCAACGCACCCACCACTAAAAGCAAGGTCAGCAGACAGAACAGAATCGCACCCCAGCGACTCCAGCCACGGTCTTCCAGCCACTTCACCACGGGGTAAAGAATGAAGCTGATGAGGAGCGAAAAGCTGAGCGGAACGAAGAGCGTGCGCCCGAAGTATAACAAGGCCGCCACCAGCAATATGAATTGCAGTAACTTTAGCCAGTTAACTTTGGAGCTCTTTTCCATATTTCGCTATATTGGGTTGCTGTTTCCGTACAGTTGCTTCCAGAGGCAGCGTTTACCCCGACAATATTTCCAAAAAAACACCAAAATCCTAATCGTATACACTGCTATACCTATGACACGCCAACAGCTATTTGCTACCGCTTTTTCTCTCTTGCTGGGTGCTTCGCTCTCTGCCCAGGACCTCTCCGTGATCAACCAGCAGGAGGCCACCCGCCTGCTACAGACCCTCAGCCACGACAACATGCAGGGCCGTGCCGCCTTCTCGGCAGGTATAGAAAAAGCCGCTGACTTTATTGAGGAGGAGTTTCATGCCGCCGGGCTCACGCCGCTCAATGGCACCAGTTCCAGCCAGGCACCCTCTTACCGCCAGACCTTTTATGTGCATCGCCTCACGCCCAGCCAGACAGAAGTAAAGCTAGGCAAAAAGACCATTGCACCGGAGCATTTGTTTGTGAACACGGCACACGAGGGGTTCAACTGGAAGCATAAGAACAAGATCAACATCATCTCTATACCTGAGGGAGAGAACTTCAGGGCGGCTTTCGGGAAGGCGAATGCAGCGGAGCAGGACGCGATCGTGCTCGTACACCCAAGCCATGCCGAGGCTTTTGCCAACTACCGAGGCTACTTTGCAAGAGGTGGCGTGCGGAAAGAAGTGGGTACCGGCAGCAGCAAGGTATACGTGCTCACCGATCAGGCTGCCCCGAAGAAGTATGAGGTGAAGTTTGCCAACAAAGTAGAGAAACTGCCGCTTTCTAACGTGGTGGGCATGATCGAAGGCAAGCGCAAAAACGAGTTTGTGGTGTTCTCCGGCCACTACGACCACATCGGCTTCCACCACACCATCGACGGCGACAGTATTGCCAACGGTGCCGACGACGACGCCTCCGGCACCACAGCCATGATGATGCTGGCCCGCTACTACAAAGCACAGCCGCAACCGGAGCGTACCCTGATCTTCGCCGCTTTCACAGCCGAAGAGATCGGTGGCCACGGCTCCCGCTACTTCTCCGAGCAACTCAACCCCGACCAGATCGTGGCCATGTTCAACATCGAGATGGTGGGCAAACCCTCTAAATTCGGTCCGAACAGCGCCTACCTGACTGGTTACGAAAAGTCTGACTTGGGCAAAATGATGCAGAAGCGCCTCGAAGGCACCACCTACAGCATTCACGCCGACCCCTACCCGGAGCAAAACCTCTTCTACCGCTCCGACAATGCCACCCTAGCCCGCTTAGGTGTACCAGCCCATACCATTTCATCGGTGCAGATCGACCAAGACAAAACCTACCATACCGTAAAAGACGAGTTCGAACTGCTCGATATGCCGCACTTCACCAGCATGATCCGCGCCATTGCGCTGGCTGCACAGGGTGTTGTGTCGGGTGAGGACACGCCAATGCGAGTGGATAAGGCATTGGTGAAGTAATTCCCCCCTACCCCCCTCCTAAAAACAGGAGGGGGAATTTTTTCTGATGCAGGTATAGATTCGCAGCTTTTGCCTATCTCCCGTGCCTCTTTCTTTGTCTGAATCAGGATTTGCAGGATTTTAAATAGGGCCCCCATCCCCACGGATTAACAGGATTCCGGTGCACCATTGACATCCCCCTGCCCCCTTCAAAGGGGGACTTTGCGGCTATTGCTTGTCCATAGTATAAGCCTTGTAGCAAAGGTATGGCCCTGCCGGGTCCAACCACCCCTAACCCCTCCTTGTCTAAGGGAGTTTCTGTAACTGACAGTTCATAGGTATAATAACTGTAGCAAACAAACACTGGCACGCATCGAAAGACTAACTTGCCCCTTGCACTATGAAACTAGAAGTCGTGCCAGGTGCGCTTTTCGACGCTCCACTGTTTGAGCGTTCAGCGAGTTTGGAGCGTCTTGATTTTTTTGCTTACTTTTTTCATCAAGGAAAAAAGTAAGGCCCGCCCGGCCAGGGCAAACGGTGCCCGCTGCACAGGCGAAGCTACAAAGCAACGTAGATGGCTATACCTGCAACATCCGTAGTTACAAAACAGAACAGGTCCCGCCTATACCTAGACGGGACCTGTTCTGTTATACCTAATAGCTATACGCTATACCTTAATTCCTCACCGCAATCATCAACCCCAGCTCCTTGTACCGCATCCCAAACTTCTTGGCGATCTGCGAATTCGTCAGGCTGCCTTTGTAGATGTAAACGCCGCTGCGGTAGTGCTCGTTCATGAACAGCACCTCGTTGATGCCGCCGAATTTGGAGATCTCGGTAAAAATCGGGGTGAAGATATTGCTGAGCGCTGTGGAAGCGGTGCGCGGCACACGCGAAGCGATATTCGGTACGCAGTAATGAATGATATCGTATTTTCGGAAGATCGGGCGGCTATGCGAGGTCAGCTCGGAAGTCTCAAAGCAGCCTCCCTGGTCGATGCAGACGTCGATGATGATGGAGCCCGGGTTCATTTGGGCGACGACTCCCTCCTCTACCATACACGCCATGCGGCCTTCTTCCGCTACCAGTGCGCCAATCACCACATCTGCGTTTTTGAGCTCATGGTGCAGAATCGTTTTGTCTAGCGTGGAAGTGAAGATCGGTTGGCCAATGTTGTGCTTCAGGCGACGCAGTTTGTAAATATGATTGTCAAATACCTTTACTTCCGCTCCCAGTCCGAGGGCGGCTCTGGCGGCGTATTCGGCCACAGTACCTGCACCCATGATCACCACTTTGGATGGGGCCACGCCCGTTATACCTCCCAGAATCACGCCTTTTCCGTCTTTGCTGCTACTCAGATATTCCGCCGCGATCAGCATGGCCGAACTGCCAGCAATCTCGCTCATGGCGCGTACCACGGGCTTCGATTCCGACTTGTCGCGGATCAGCTCAAAGGAAATGGCGTTTATCTTTTTGCGGAGCAGGGCATTGATGTAATCGGAGGTCAGGTTGCCGAAATGCAGGGCGGAAATCAGCGTTTGGCCGGGGCGCAGGTACTCGATCTCGTCGTACGTAGGAGGTGCTATTTTGAGGATGATACCGGCTTCGTATACCTCTTTGCAGGAGTACACAATGCGGGCACCTGCTTCGGAGTAGTCGTTGTCGGAGTATTTGGACGGGCCGCCGGCGCCAGTCTCGACCCAGATCTCGTGGCCCTGGTCGGTGAGTTGTTTCACGGCATTGGGGGTAAGGCCGATGCGGTTTTCCTGAAACGACGACTCTTTCGGAAGCCCGATAAACAGGCTCTTGTATCGCTCCTCCACCGCCAGCATCGACTCCTTGGGGTAAAGGGCCTGGCTGGCAGCCAGTTTTCCTAATTCAACGGCGAATCTCTCCGTCATGCTCATACACGGTTTATGGTCATGGTGCGCTCCTCTCCTTCTGCAGCGGGCTGCAGCTGTACTAACAGGTAATGCTCCGGCAACAAGTTCGGGATCATAGAAGGCCACTCAATCAGGCAGGTATGGCCGGAGTCAAAGTACTCCAGCGCCCCGATGTTGAGCGCCTCACGTTCCTCGTTAATCCTATAAAAGTCAAAATGATAAATTAGGTTCCCTTCGTTCGTTTCGTACTCGTTCACCAGGGCGAAGGTCGGGCTACTTACGTTCTCCTCCACGCCTAGCTGGCGGCAGAGCTCTTTGATCAGCGTGGTCTTTCCGGCACCCATCGGGCCTTCAAACAAAATAATGGGCTCCTCGCGAGCCTCCTCTAAAAGCACAGAAGCCGCCGCCGGCAGGTCAGCCAACGACGACATCTTGATACTTGCCTTCTCCACTCCTATGTTATGCATTCTTGGGCGTCAGTGTCACAAACGGAATAATACACTCCTCCAGCGACACGCCTCCGTGCTGGAAGGTGTCTTTGTAGTAGTTCACGTAATAGTTATAATTGTTCGGGTATGCGAAGAAGTAGTCTTCGATCGCAAATACAAACGTAGTGGAAACGTTGGCCTTTGGCAAGAAAAATCGCTCCGGCTTGCGTACCGTGAACACATCTTTGTCGGTGTAACCGAGGTTCTTACCATGCTTATACCTCAGGTTAGTGTTCGTCTGGCGGTCGCCGATGATCTTGAACGGACGCTTCACCCGGATGGTGCCGTGGTCGGTCGTGATAATGAGGCGGGCCTTGCGGTCGGCAATCAGCTTCAGCATCTCGAACAGCGGCGAGTGGATGAACCACGAGCGGGTGATGGAACGGTAAGCCGACTCGTCCGGCGCCAGTTCGCGCACCATGTTGCTGTCGGTGCGGGCGTGCGAGAGCATGTCCACAAAGTTGTACACGATCACGTTCAGCTTGTTGTTGTCGAGGTTATTGAACTTGCTGTTCAGGTCTTTGCCCGCGGCCGGGTTCGTGATCTTATGGTAGCTGTGCTTTTCAGAAATGCGGTTCTGCTGCAGCTGTATATCCAGAAAGTCCGGCTCGTTTAGGTTCTTGCCCTCCTCCTCGTCGTCGCTCACCCACAGGTTGGGGTATTTCTTCACGATCTCAGTCGGCATCATACCTGAGAAGATCGCGTTACGGGCGTAGGCGGTGGTGGTGGGTAGAATGGAGTAGAACATCTCCTCTGAGTCTACCGTGAAGTATTCCGAAATGAGCGGCTCCAGCACCTTCCACTGGTCATAACGCAGGTTGTCGATCAGCACAAAGTAGATTGGCTTGTCTGACTCCTTCATCATCGGGAACACGCGCTCGCGGAACAGCTGGTGCGACATCATCGGCGCATCATCCGACTCTTTGTTGATCCAGTCTTCGTAATTGTCCATGATGAACTTGGCGAAATTGGAGTTGGCCTCGTCTTTCTGCATGTTGATCACGTCGGCCATGCTCTTGTTTTCCGTCTCGTCGATCTCCAGCTCCCAGTACACCAGTTTCTTGTAAATATCGGCCCACTCACCCGGACTCAGGCGCTCGCCAAAGGCCATGCCCAGCTGGCGGAAGTCGCGCTGGTAGCTCATGTTGGTTTTCTCGGATACCAAACGCTTGTTCTCCAGCGTTTTTTTAACTGAAAGCAGGATCTGGTTCGGATTGAGCGGTTTGATCAGGTAGTCGGATATTTTGGAGCCAATGGCCTCCTCCATGATGTGCTCTTCCTCGCTCTTGGTGATCATGATGACAGGCATGGCCGGCCGGATGGTCTTGATCTCGTTCAGGGCCTCGAGGCCGCTGATGCCGGGCATGTTTTCGTCGAGGAACACCACATCGTAAGCTTGTTCCTGCACCTTCTCGATGGCGTCGGCGCCGCTGTTGACAGGGGTAATATCGTAGCCTCTCTCTTCCAGGAAAAGAATGTGTGGCTTGAGCAGGTCGATTTCGTCATCGGCCCATAAAATGGTATATCTTTGCATAGTTTTATTTGTTGCGCGGGTTACTAAATAGCTTCATTGTTAATTGGTTACTATACCTAAACGCAAACAAACGCGCACAGGTGGCGGTTAATGCCCGGGGCTGATTTGGCTTCTGTATGAGCAACCGATTAACGATTAGCAATTTAACAATTAAAAACCTCGGTTTTTGTGAATAAGAAAAAAATATTAAACGACCCTGTATACGGTTTCATTACGGTGCCGTCTGAGTTGCTGTTCGACATCATCGACCATCCCTACTTTCAGCGTCTGCGCCGGATCAAGCAATTGGGGTTGACCGAGATGGTATACCCGGGTGCCCTGCATACCCGTTTTCATCACGCCTTGGGGGCCATGAACCTGATGAACCTGGCCCTGAACACGCTGCGCGGCAAGAACAACGAGATTTCCGATGCTGAGTTCGAAGCCTCGCTGATTGCCATCCTCTTGCACGACGTGGGGCACGGACCTTTTTCGCATGCGCTGGAGACGGCTATTTTCCAAGAGGTGCACCACGAGCACCTTTCGCTGCACATCATGCACCTGCTTAACGAAGAATTTGGCGGCAGATTGAGCCTGGCCATTCAAATTTTTACGGATACCTATCACCGCCGCTTCTTTCACCAGCTCGTCTCAAGCCAGCTCGACGTGGACCGCCTCGACTACCTGAACCGCGACAGCTTCTATACCGGTGTATACGAAGGAAAGATCGGCGCCGACCGTCTGATCAAGATGCTGGACGTGGCCAACGACAAGCTGGTGGTAGAGGAAAAAGCTATTTATAGCATCGAAAACTTTCTGGTGAGCCGCCGCCTGATGTACTGGCAGGTATACCTGCACAAGACTGTGATCAGTGCCGAGCACATGGTGTTGCGTACCGTGCAGCGCGCCCGCGAGTTGCTGCAGCAAGGTATAGACGTACCCGCCAGCTCCTGCCTCAAGTTCTTTTTGTCTTCCAACCTCACTTTGGAGGATTTCCAACGAGATGCCAGCATTCTGGAGCGCTTCGTTTCGCTCGACGACCACGATGTGTGGAGCGGCATTAAAGAATGGGCCAGCCACTCCGACCCGGTCATTTCTTATCTTTCCAAAAGCATCCTCAACCGCAAGCTGTTCAAGGTATACATCTCGAGCAAGCCGATTGATGAGGAGATGATGCTGGGTATAAGCGAACTGGTGATGGAGCGTTTCCAGGTGCATCCTGAAGACGTGAAATATCTGATGATTTCGGGCCGCATCAGCAACAATGCCTATCAGGCTGAGGGGCAGTCCATTAACGTGCTCACGAAAACGGGCTATGTGGTGAACGCGGCCGATGCCTCGGATCTGCCCAACATACAGGCATTGAGCAACAAAGTGGAGAAATACTTTGTCTGTTACCCGAAGGAAGTAGCAGCTTTATAGAAACCGGCTATAGGATTTGCACGGGATTTGCTTGTCCTCTCCGTAATCTGCGGCAGAATATGGCGGCGCAGCGTAAAGTTTTTAGTAAGTTTGCGTCCCCGACGGGTAGCACATTTTATTTTTTGCTCTAATTTTACAAGATGGAATTCACTATTCAACAGATTGCAGACCTTTTGAAGGGAGAAGTTGAAGGAGACAATACAGTAAAGGTCAGCACATTAGCCAAAATTGAAGAGGCCCAGGCTGGGGCACTCGCGTTTTTGTCTAACTTAAAATATGAACCCTATCTTTACACTACCGGAGCAAGTGCGGTGATCGTATCGGACAAACTGGAGCTCAAAAAGCCTGTGTCCGCCTCCCTCATCCGTGTAGCCGATCCATATTCCAGTTTTTCAACCTTACTGGCTTATTACCAGCAGGCTGTGCTCGCTTCTAAGGTGGGCGTAGAAGAGCCTTGCTTTATGGGCGCTGGCAGCGAAATAGGCGAAGGCCATTACCGCGGTGCCTTTTCTTACATCGGCAACAACTGCAAAATTGGCCAGAACGTGCGCATTTACCCGCAGGCATACATCGGCGACAATTGCACCATTGGCGATAACACCACTATTTTCGCGGGAGCCAAGTTATACGCCAACACCGTAGTGGGTGCCAACTGTACCCTGCATGCCGGTGTGGTACTGGGCAGTGACGGTTTCGGCTTTGCCCCTCAGCCAGACGGCACCTACAAAAATGTACCGCAGATCGGCAATGTGGTGCTGGAAGACGACGTGAACATCGGCGCCAACACCACCATCGACTGCGCCACCATGGGCTCTACCATTATCCGCAAGGGCACCAAGATCGACAACCTGGTGCAGGTAGCCCATAACGTGGAGGTTGGCCAGCATACCGTTATCGCCTCACAGACAGGCATTTCCGGCTCTACTAAAATTGGCAATAACTGTGTGATTGCCGGGCAGGTGGGCATCGTAGGCCATATCAGCATAGCCGACAAAACCACCATTGGTGCACAATCAGGCGTGTCCAAGTCTGTGAAAGAGTCGGGCACCGTTATTCAAGGCTCCCCTGCCTTCGACTACAAACAAAACCTCAAAGCCATCACCGTGTTCCGCAAATTGCCGGAAATGCAGCGTGTTCTGGACGAGCTGAAAGAGAAGAATTAAAACTTCAGGTCACTGTTGCCCTGTGCCAATAATTAAAATTGGCAGGCAGTGTATAAAATCTTAAGTTTGCACTCGCAATGCTCCCTCCGCTGTAAGTCCGCTCATACTCTGTGCGCTACAGCAGCGAAAGTATCGCCACAAGCTAACAACGAAACATTAAATGAATTATAAACAGCACACTATCAAAGGTCCGGTAACGGTATCGGGCATTGGGTTGCATACGGGCGTTGTGTCAAACATGACCTTTAAGCCCGCCCCTGCAAACCATGGCTACAAATTTCAGCGCATTGACCTTGAGGGGCAGCCGATTGTAAATGTAGACGTGGACAATGTGGTGGACCTTTCGCGTGGCACGACCATCGAGCAGAACGGCGCGCGCGTGAACACAGTGGAGCATACGCTGGCGGCCCTGGTAGGCCTGCAGATCGACAATGTGCTGATTGAACTCGACGGCCCGGAGCCCCCCATCATGGACGGTTCTTCCATTGAGTTTGTAAAAGCCCTGCTGGAAGTAGGCCTGCAGGAGCAGAACGCCCTGCGCAACTACTTCGAGATAACCGAAGGCGTGAGCTACAAAGACGACAGCCGTGGCGTGGAAATAGCCGCCCTGCCGCTCGACGACTACCGCCTGACCGTGATGGTGGACTACAACTCGCCTGTACTGGGCAGTCAGCACGCCTCCATCACCGACATGAACCAGTTTGAGGGGGAAATTGCTCCTTGCCGTACCTTCTGCTTCCTGCACGAGCTCGAGGCGCTTTATAAGCAAAATCTAATCAAAGGCGGTGACCTGGACAATGCCATCGTGATCGTGGACCGCGTGGTAGAGGATGGTGAGCTGGAATACCTGGCTGACCTGCTGGGCAAGAAGAAAGTGAAAGTAGAGGAAGAAGGCATTCTGAACAACACAGCCCTCCGCTTCAAAAACGAAATGGCCCGCCACAAGCTGCTGGACCTGATGGGCGACCTCGCCCTGATCGGACGCCCGATCAAAGGACAGATTCTGGCAGCCAGACCAGGCCACGCCGCCAACATCGCGTTTGCACGCCGTGTGAAGAAACTTATACAGGAAGCTTCGATCAAGACCGTACCCACCTACGACCCGAAGAAGCCACCGGTGATGGACATCAACCAGATTGCGGCCACACTGCCGCACCGGTACCCTTTCCTGCTGATAGACAAGATCATCCACTTAGACGAAACCACGGTAACGGGCGTTAAGAACGTGACCATGAACGAGCCTTTCTTCCAAGGCCACTTCCCGGGCAACCCTGTGCTGCCTGGCGTGATTCAGATCGAGGCGATGGCCCAGACGGGCGGTATACTGGTACTGAACACGGTGGAGAATCCGGAAGACTACTGGACCTATTTCCTGGGCATAGACCGCTGCCGCTTCAAGCGCAAGGTAATTCCGGGCGATACCATAATTTTTAAATGTGAATTGCTTGCCCCTGTGAAGCGGGGTATTGCCAAAATGAGTGGTCAGGCCTTTGTGGGTGGCCAGCTGGTAATGGAGGCAGAGATGTCGGCAAGTATAGTAAAGAAAGACGCATGAATCAGCCGTTAGCATACATCCACCCAGAGGCTAAAATTGCCCAGAATGTGGTCGTAGAGCCTTTTTCCACGATTTACAAGAACGTAGAGATCGGAGAAGGCACCTGGATTGGCCCCAACGTGACCATTATGGAGGGCGCCCGTATAGGCAAAAACTGCAAAATATACCCGGGTGCCGTTATCTCTTCTGTGCCGCAGGACCTCAAGTTCGCCGGCGAGGAGACAACCGCCATCATCGGTGACAATACCGTAATCAGAGAGTGCGTGACCATCAGCCGTGGCACCATTGACAAGATGAAGACCGTAGTGGGCAGCAATTGCCTGATCATGTCCTACGCCCATATTGCGCACGACTGTATTGTGGGCAATAACTGCATCGTGGTGAACGCCGTGCAGATGGCCGGACACGTGGAGATGGGCGATTACGCCATCATCGGGGGTTCGAGCGCCGTGCACCAGTTCGTGAAGATCGGTGCCCATGCCATGATCTCGGGTGGTTCGCTGGTTCGCAAAGACGTGCCTCCTTATGTGAAGGCAGCGCGCGAGCCGCTTACTTATGCCGGTATCAACTCCATTGGTCTGCGCCGCAGAGGTTTCAACAGCGAGCAGATCAACGAGGTGCAGCAAATCTACCGCATCCTGTTCATGAGCGGCAACAACACCACTGAAGCCCTAGACAAGATCGAACTGGAGATGGCCCCTAGCCGTGAGCGTGACGAGATCATCAAATTCGTGCGCGACTCCGGCCGCGGTATCATAAAGAGCTACTTCTCGAAAGATGCAAATTAACCTAAGCAACTTAGGTAAACGCTACAATTACGAGTGGATTTTCCGGAACCTGACCTATACCTTAGAGTCAGGCACCTCATATGCCATTTTGGGGCATAACGGGTCCGGTAAATCCACTCTTCTTACTGTTATCGCCGGCCACAACCTGCACTCGGAGGGTGAAATCACCTACCTGATCGATGGCAAGGCAGTCGCGCCGGATGCAGCCTATCGCCAGCTCTCCCTCACAGCCCCTTACCTAGAGCTGGTGGAGGAATTTACCCTCAGCGAGATGATCGCCTTCCATACTCGTTTCAAGCAATTGCGCGGCAACCTGTCGCATGATGCGTTGATAGAACGGATGGGCCTGCAGAAGTCCCGCAACAAGTATGTGAAGGATTTTTCGTCGGGTATGAAGCAGCGCCTGAAGCTGGGGCTGGCCATCTACTCCGACACCAAACTGCTCGTGCTCGACGAGCCTACCACCAACCTGGATCAAGAAGGTGTGAGCTGGTACCAGGAGCACGTGGCCGCCAATAAAGAAGGCAGGCTGATCATTGTGGGGTCCAACATCGTGCATGAGTACAGTTTCTGCGACCAGCACCTTTACATCACAGACTACCACGCCCAGGCCAAGCAGCCAAAATCAGCAAAGTCTTAATTCTCTACCCATCCCCTACTGTCGAATTAGCCTTCAAAACGTAGAGATTTCGCGTATCTGGCGGAAGAAATACGCCGATTGGCTTCGCATAATCTCCCCGAAGCGATTAACAGACAACGAACAGCGTAAAATATTACCGAATTACAGTTTAGCTCCCTAAATTTGTAAGAGATACACGTAATCAAATACCATGGGAAGAGCATTTGAATTTAGAAAAGCGCGTAAGTTTAAGCGTTGGGACAAAATGTCGAAGGCATTTACGCGCCTCGGCAAAGAGATTGTGATGGCGGTGAAGGAAGCCGGCCCTAACCCGGAAACCAACTCCCGACTTCGTACGGCCATCCAGAACGCCAAAGGCGTAAACATGCCGAAAGACCGTGTGGAAGCGGCCATCAAGCGTGCCTCCTCCAAAGAAGAAAAAGATTACGAAGAAGTAGTATACGAGGGCTACGGTCCGCACGGCATCGCCATTCTGGTAGAGACTGCCACTGACAACCTGAACCGTACCATCGCCAACATGCGCGTATACTTTTCGCGTGCAGGCGGCGCCGTAGGCAAAACCGGCTCCCTGGATTTCATCTTCACCCGCAAAGGCATTTTCAAGATTGCCGCTGAAGGGCTCGACATTGAAGAGCTGGAGCTGGAACTGATTGACGCCGGTGCAGAGGACATTTATGAGCACGAGGGGGAAATCATCGTGGAGACGGCCTTCACTGACTTTGGTGCCATGCAAAAGGCGCTGGAGGAAAAAGGCCTGAACGTAATCAGCGCTGAACTGCAGCGTGTGCCGAATACGCGCACAGAGCTGAGCGACGAGCAAGCCGAGGAAATCGAGAACCTGATCGAGAAAATCGAAGAAGACGACGACGTGCAAGCCGTGTACCACAACATGGCATAAGCACTCGCCCATTCTGAAGGTATAGCAAAAGGCTGTCTGTATAAATACAGGCAGCCTTTTTTGTACTCAATAATTCCACGGGTATAGCTCCGGCTCTTTTCCGCCGCGCACCTTCATGTGCAGTGGGTGCACGCCCTCGGTTTCATCGAAATACAGGAAAGCGTCGTAGCGCTCAGGTATAACGGTGGGCACGTAGTTGCCGAGGTGTTCCATTTTAGGGTCGTATACCACGCCAATGGCACGGTGCGGAACAGGTTGCTGTAGCTCAGGTATAGCTTTCAGGTCTTTGGAAAGGATGATCTTGTCGTCGGTGTTGATTTCGTGCAGCATGTGCTCCCAGCTCCCTGCGCGAGCAGGCGGCATTTCCATTTTCTGCATCGGTGCTCCCCACGAGCGGCTCGCGATCACGTTGCCCTGGTAGCTGCCAAAGCCCACTAGTTTCACCTGCTCCCGGCCGTACTTCTCACGGGCCAGCTGTCCGATGTTAAACATACCGTCGTCGGCCATGTCGGTATACCTGGCGTCGCCGATGTGGGTGTTGTGCTCCCATACAATAGCCTTGGCATCGGGGCCGTTGAGTTCCAACAAACGATCCAACGTTTCCATCATGTGCGTGTCGCGCACGTTCCAGGATCCGGCCCCTCCCCTGATCATGGCGCGGTAGTATTTCTCTGCATTTACGGCCACCAGCGCATTCTGCGCTGTGTTAAACTCGTGCTCCGGGTCATCGGGGAAAATCGGGCGCCGGGACACTTGCTCCAGCATTTCCAGCACTTCGGTCTCGCAGTCGGTGGGGACGAAGGCGGTGGCCTGGGCGTAGTTTTGCGGGTCGCGGTGATAGGGCTCGAAGCAGCGAACGGCGGCACGTGCGGCTTCGGCAGCCTTTCCGTTATGCCTTTCCATGTATCGGAGCACCTGTTCCAGCGACTCCCAAAGGCTGTACACGTCCAGTCCGTAGAAGCCGATCTTGTCCTGCACCTGCCGCAGGTTGTTGAAGTCCCGAAGCCACTCCACCAGGGCGGCCACCTCCCAGTTGGCCCACATCCAGGTAGGCCAGCGGCGGTATACCTCCAGCACCTCGGCTATCCGGCGGCCGGAATTCTGGTAGCCTTTCACAAAGCGGTTCACGGCGTAGCACTCCGGCCAGTCGCCTTCCACGGCTATGAAACGGAAGCCCTTGTCCTCAATCAGACGCCTGGAAATGGCCGTTCGCCAGGTATAGTACTCCGATGTGCCATGCGAGGCCTCTCCCAACATCACGACCCGGGCATCACCAATCTCGTCAATCAGCTCGTCAAGGTCTTTTTCTTTCGTAATCGGACTGTATTTGAAGCGTTTGTTTTCCATAGGTAGAAAGCGGAGGTAAAAGTGTATCTGACTCACTCTTAAAATTTTGTGTATTGTACTTTCAATTCGGCGCTAATGTTTTGCAAAAAAGAAAGCCTGCCGTACCAAACGATACAGCGGGCTTTTCGGAGTGGTATAGCAGGTATACCTTACGACTGGTTCTGGTTGGCGAACACCCGGCGCAGCAGCTCGGTGGTGCGGGCAATCGGGTTTTCGCGAATGTTCGCCTCTTCCTGGGCAATCAGTGTGAACAGGCCGTCCATGGCTTTCTCGGTTGCATACTCGTCCAGGTTCGGGTTTACCTTCTGCACCATCGGGATCTGGTTATACCTGGTCACGAGGTCGGTATAGTAGCGGGTGGCGTTGGTCTTCTCCAGCGACTGACGTATCACCGGCATAAAGGCTGCCTGCAATTGCGAGGAAGTCGTGCGCTTGAGGTAGTTTGTGGCTGCGTCCTTATCGCCCTTCAAAATACCCCAAGCATCCTGTATGGTCATTTGCTTGATGGCGTTCACAAAGATAGGCACAGCGCTTTTGGCGGCATCTTCGGCTCCACGGTTCAGCGTCAGCACGAAGCGGTCCACCTCTTTGCCCAGACCTACCTGGCGCAGCGTGTTCTCCACCTTCTGCACATCCGGCGGAAAAGGAATACGGATCAGCGAGTTCTTATAGAAGCCGTCGGTCTGGGATGCCTGGTTTGAGCCTTTGGTGATGCCTACTTCCAGGGCCTGCCTCAAGCCAGAGGCTACTTCTTCGCGGGTAACAGCGGTTCCGGTTCCCGTTCCGGCCATCACACCATCAACAGTGCGCTGGATTTCGGCCACCGTGCAGGACGAAGCGCCAAGGCCAAGGGCGATAAGGGAAGTGTAGAGTAATTTTTTCATGGGTTTAGAGTTTAATTCTCGAACATGCAGGCCTATACCTGAAAGCCGGGTCGAAAATACAGAAAATAACCGCGGCTATGCTTCAAATCAGGCGAACATCTTTAACTTGAATGGGTTTTCCTTTGCAACGCACAAATCAGACCAAAAAAATTTAACATGAAAACGGTTCTTGCAGAAATCATCACGATTGGCGACGAAATACTCTACGGGCAGATAGTGGACACCAATTCTGCGTGGATGGGGACAGAACTTGCCAAAATTGGGATAAGGGTGAAGCAAATCACGTCGGTGTCGGATGAGGCAGGCCACATTGTAGAAGCGCTCGACAGCGCCAAGACCCGCGCAGACATCATCCTGATGACCGGCGGACTAGGCCCCACCAAAGACGACCTGACCAAAGACGTGCTGGCCGATTACTTCCATACTGAGCTGAAACTGGACGAGCAGTCGCTGGCCGATGTGACGACGCTGTTCAAAAACCGGGGTTTCGAGCTGACGGAATTGAACCGGCAGCAGGCTTTTCTGCCCGCCTCGTGCAAGCCCGTGCGCAACGTGCTGGGGACAGCACCGGGTATGTGGTTTGAGGATGCGGGCAAGGTATACGTGTCGATGCCGGGCGTGCCTTACGAGATGAAACGCATGATGACCGACATTGTGTTGCCGCAGCTTAAGGCTTATTTCAATCCGCCCAGCATTATCCACAAGGTGATCCAGACAGTAGGGATACCGGAGTCGATGCTGGCCGAGCGGCTGGACGAGTGGGAAACGAGCCTGCCGCCGCACATCAAGCTGGCCTACCTGCCTCACCTGGGCGGCGTGCGCCTGCGCCTGACAGGTATAGCCGAGCAGGCCGGTCAGCTGGAAAAAGAGCTCGAAACGGAAGTAAACAAACTTTCGGCCCTTGTACCGAAGCACATCTTTGCCTACGGCGAGGTACCCCTGGAGGAAGCCCTGGGCCAGCTATTGAAAGAGCGTAGCCTGACCATTTCAGTAGCCGAGAGCTGCACGGGGGGCTACATCGCACACCGCTTCACAAGTGTGCCGGGCAGTTCAGCTTACTTCCTAGGAGGTGTGGTGGCCTACGACAATAAGGTGAAAATGCAGGTACTCGGCGTGAAGCCCGAAACACTACAGCAGCACGGCGCCGTCAGCGAAGCCACCGTGTTGGAAATGGCCCAGAACATACGTCATAAACTGGGAACCGACATTGGGGTAGCCACCAGCGGTATAGCCGGCCCCGACGGCGGCACACCCGACAAGCCGGTCGGTACCATCTGGATCGCCTATGCCGACCAGCACGGCGCCAAAGCAAAACTTTTGCAATACAACAAAAACCGGCAGCTCAATATCGAGTATACAGCCTTGGCCGTGCTCAACCTCGTACGCCAAAGTTTGAATATAGCCGTTGATGAATAGGCTAAAATCCTTAACTTTGTTTGCAAATCCGGGCCGACAGGTATAGCAATGCCTCGCTTTTCTTTGCCTTCCGGCCCAAAAAACTGTCCCTTATAAAGAACAACGAATAAATAAAATATGGCACTTGTAGAAATGGTTATGCCCAAAATGGGCGAGAGTATCATGGAAGGTACCGTCTTGAAATGGCTCAAAAATGTGGGTGACACGATTGAGCAGGACGAATCGGTGCTGGAAGTAGCTACAGACAAAGTGGACACGGAAGTACCTGCCATTCAGGGCGGCGTGCTGAAGGAGATACTGGTACAGGAAGGTGACGTGGTAGCCGTGGGTGCTCCGATCGCCATCATCTCGACCAACGGCGAAGACACCGCCGCTCCTGCCCCGGCCGCTGCTGAAGCTCCTGCCGCTGCAGCCCCAGCCCCTCAGGCCAATGCGCAGCCTGCAGCCGCTTCTGCTGACTCTGCCGTAGCCAAACTCGACCAGCCAGCCTCCGGCCGTTTCTACTCGCCGCTTGTACTCAACATTGCCCGCGAAGAAGGCATTTCGATGCAGGAACTCGAGTATGTACCAGGTACAGGCAAAGAAGGTCGCGTGTCGAAGAAAGACATCCTAACCTACGTAGAGAGCCGTAAAAACGCGCCACAGCAGGCTGCCGCTCCTCAGGCACAGCCACAAGCGCAGGCCCCTGCCGCAGCTCCTCAGGCTGCTCCGGCACCAGCTGCCCAGCCACAAGTACAGGCTGCTCCTGCTGCCTCCAAACCAGCCGCTTCTTACAGCGGCAACGTCGAGATCATCGAGATGGACCGCATGCGCAAAATGATTGCCGACCGCATGGTGGACAGCAAGCGCGTATCGCCGCACGTGACTTCGTTTGTAGAGGCCGACGTGACCAACATCGTAAACTGGCGCAACAAGTGGAAGAACGACTACAAGCGTCGTGAAGGCGAGAACCTGACCTTCACTCCAATCTTCATTGACGCGATTGCCAGAGCGATTAAAGACTTCCCGATGATCAACGTGTCTGTGGACGGTGGCAACATCATCCGTCACAAAGACATCAACATTGGTATGGCGGTGGCGCTGCCAAGCGGCAACCTGATTGTGCCGAACATCAAGAACGCCGACCAGCTCAACCTGAACGGGCTGACAAAAAAGGTGAACGACCTGGCCAACCGTGGCCGCATGAACAAACTTACTCCGGACGACCTGGCCGGCGGTACCTATACCGTATCGAACGTAGGCTCCTTTGGCAACGTGATGGGCACACCGATCATCATGCAACCGCAAGTGGCTATTATGGCCGTGGGCGCTATCAAGAAAAAGCCTGCCGTGATCGAAACGCCAGAGGGTGACCTGATCGGTATCCGTCATTTCATGTTCCTGTCGCACTCCTACGACCACCGCGTGGTGGACGGATCGCTGGGCGGTATGTTCGTGCGCCGTGTAGCGGATTACCTAGAGAACTTCGATGTGAATCAGTCGATTTAATTAGGAGAATCCTGATTTTAAATTCCTTTCAAAAACAGCGACAGACTTTTATATCTGTCGCTGTTTTTTTTTTGCGCCTTCACAACATATAGTTATTTTTATATACTATATACCTTATAGCATGAAACTATTGAAACAAACATCAACTAACTTTCTGTGCCTTTTGCTGCTTAGTATAGCAAGTTTGGCCTGTTCTAAAAAGGACGAGCCCGCACCGACAACAAAAAACGAGATCACATTCAACGGCAAAACGCATACCTTCATTACAGCCTTAATGGGCAATTTCGGATTTAAGGATAATACTCGCTTCGGCACACCTACACACCAGATATTTGACGTAATGCAGGCTGATGATGTCATTCTGGTAGATAATGACGGTCGGTTTGTGGATTTAAAAAATACTGAATATCTGATCATGTATGGCTTGTTTGTACCTGAGGCAGCATCTCTACCCGTCGGTACATTCACATACATTTCTCACGAGAATGACCAAAACCTCCAACCAAAACAACTTCAGGAGAAATACAATGGAAAGTACTACTTCAGTTCGGCCTGGATTCATTTTGACCTGAATGGCAACAATAAATTAGAGCCCGGGGAATACTTAAAAGTGGTAGGTGGTAAGATTACTACCTCAGGAACAGAAGCAGACTTTACCATTGACTATGACTGGGTGTTCAATGACGGAAAAACGCTGAAGGGCAGGTATAAAGGGGATGTAACCTGGTATAGACACTAAACCGAAAGCCTGCTTCAGAAATTGGGACAGGCTTTTTTGCGGGTATAGTATTCTATATACCTTTTAATTAATATTGCCACATCTGTTTTACACCGCTTCCGTTTATGTGGAAGTATAACCCAATTCTAAAACTATGAAGAGTGCCATCGCCTGGATCGTAGCCGCCATTTTTCTGTTTCTGGCTCTGTATTTCTACTGGCAAAAGAATGATGCCGAAAGTCGTCTGCGCATAGCCGACAACAAACTGGCCGAAACCGATCAGCAATTGGAGCAGGAAGAAGCTGAAACCGACCCACTGGAGGACATGGTGCTACCGCCTGACACCATGAGTGTCGTGCCACCGGGCGGAGTGGAATTCGTGGACGAAATGGGCAGCCTCAGCGAGAGCGATATACAGAAACTCCGTAAAAGAGGGTTGCGCAACCCCGAAGTGGACCTGATGAACGACCTGAGCCGCAAGCAAGGGCAGCTTATACCTAAAGAGGGCGTAGTGGGCGGCACGATGACCATCCGCGACAGCCGCATCCTGAACGACCGCTACGCCATGGCCTATTATGAGGACGGCCACATCGGTGGCTACATGATCCTGAAATACGAGGTGAACAACGGGAATATTACGTGGCGCGTGGTGGATAGCTCCGCTTTGTAGCTTTCTGCACGGTATTTGAGTATAGGGAAACAGGTATAAACCCAACAGCTATGACGCCACTTTCACTTCTGTTTCCTGTACTCTTCGCCTTCATCCTGCATCAGGACAGTAACCTGCAGTTAGGTCAGGACCTTGGCAAGGATGCTAAAATACTTGCCAACACCTCTGTCTTTATCAGCGACAACGCTACCCTAAGTCCATCTTTGCGGACAGTTGAGAGCGACCTGGAATTATTTTATGTGATGGCCAGCATCAACCTGTCGCAAAGCAGGTATAGCGCGAGGCAGCAAGGCAAGCACCATATACAGACATGGCGCTTTGATGAAGGGAACATCAAAGCCATCCACCAGATCGAAACCACGCTGGCACTCGACACCGTCGTGACGCAGCGCTACCTGGAGGATCGGGCGCCCACGCAGCAGCGCATCCAGAACAACTTCAAGTTTCGCACCTACACCGTTTCCACGGCAGATGCGCCCATTAAGCTGTATTACCTCACTGAAGACGAACAAGGGCTGCTGGAGTACAAAATCGACGACCGCCACGTGGAACTTGTCTATTCGAAGAAAAAGCAAGGCCTGAGTGACATCATGCCGAAAATGAAAGATGAATTGGATCAGTTGGTAGTACAGCTAAGCAAGGAATAAAACAACAGCGGCCGCTCCCTTACGAGAGCGGCCGCTGCCATTTTACATGCTATACCTTATACCTTAAAGCGAGGCCAGGCTCTGCTCAATGGCGTGGATCTTCGCTTCAGCATCAGCCTGTTTCTTGCGCTCATTGGCGATTACCGCTTCCGGTGCACCGCTCACAAAACGCTCGTTGCTAAGCTTCTTCACCACCGAATTCAGGAAGCCTTTGGTATACTCCAGCTCCTTCTGCAAACGCTCACGCTCGGCCTCCACGTCGATGTTGCCCTCCATCGGGATGAAGAACTCGTCGCCGGCCTCCACAAAGCTAATGGCGCCCTCTACGTTCTCCTGCACAAAGCTTATCTCGCTTATGTTCGCCAGCTTACGGATGATGCTTTCAAACTTGTCATATCCATCCTGATTCATCACCTTGATGGCCAGGTCAAGCGACTTGTTAGGCGATATATTCTTGGAGTTGCGGATGTTGCGGATGGCGGCTACAATCTTCAGCACGCTCTCCATTTTCTCGTTCAGCTCCTTGTCGAACTTATCTTGCTTCGGCCACGGCGCCACGATCAGGAACTCCTTCTCCTTGCGCTCTTTCAGGTCCTGCCAGATCTCCTCCGTGATGAACGGCATGAACGGATGCAACACTTTCAGAATCTTCTCCAGGTATACGATGGTCGTATCGAGCGTCTGCTTGTCGATCGGCTGCTGGTAGGCCGGCTTGATCATCTCCAGGTAGCTCGAGCAGAAGTCGTCCCATACCAGTTTGTATACCGACAATAGCGCATCCGAAATACGGAACTTGCTGAAGTGATCCTCGATCTGTACAAAAGCCTCGTTGAAGCGGGAATCGAACCAAGCCATGGCCGTTTCGTTCGGGCAAGGCAGGCTCTCGTCTACTTCCCAGCCTTTAATCAGGCGGTAGGCGTTCCAGATCTTGTTGCTGAAGTTACGGCCCTGCTCTACCAGCTTCTCGTCGAACAGCAAATCGTTGCCAGCTGGGGAGCTGAAAAGCATACCGGCACGCACGCCGTCGGCACCGTACTGGTCGATCAGGTCGAGCGGGTCAGGTGAGTTGCCCAGCGATTTGGACATCTTGCGGCCCTGCGCGTCGCGCACAATACCGGTCAGGTATACGTTGCGGAACGGCGCCTCTTTGCGGAACTCGTAGCCGGCCATGATCATACGGGCTACCCAGAAGAACAAAATCTCCGGGGCCGTCACCAGGTCATTGGTCGGGTAGTAGTACAGAATATCTTTGTTGTCCGGATCTTTAAAACCGTCGAACACCGAAATAGGCCACAGCCAGGAAGAGAACCACGTGTCGAGCACATCATCGTCCTGACGCAGGTCTTCGGCTTGCAGGCTATCGTTACCGCTTTGCTTGCGGGCCAGTTCCAGTGCCTCCTCAGGCGTGGTCGCCACTACAAACGAGCCGTCTGGCAGGTAGTATGCTGGTATACGCTGGCCCCACCACAGCTGACGCGAAATACACCAGTCGCGGATGCCCTCCATCCAGGAACGGTACATGTTCTTGAACTTCGGCGGGTGCAGACGGATCTCGTCATTCATCACGGCGTCGAGGGCAGGCTTAGCCATCTCCTCCATTTTGCACCACCACTGCATCGACAAACGCGGCTCGATTACGGCTCCGGTACGCTCTGATGTCTGCAAAACGCTCGCATACTCGTCAATCTTCACCAACAGACCAGCTTCCTGCAGGTCTTTTACGATATTGCGACGGGCGGCAAAGCGGTCTTGGCCTACATATAGCTGCGCTTTCGCATTCAGGGTGCCGTCGTCGTTCAAGATGTCGATGGTCGGCAGGTTATGCTTCTGCCCCAGCTCGTAGTCGTTCAGGTCGTGCGCCGGCGTTACTTTCAGGGCACCCGTACCGAACTCGATCGACACGTATTCATCCAGAATTACCGGGATTTCCTTGCCCAGCAAAGGTATACGCACCGACTTACCGTGCAGGTGGGTATAGCGCTCGTCGTTCGGGTTTACGGCTACGGCCACATCGGCCATGATCGTCTCCGGACGCGAAGTGGCTACGGTGATGTAAGTCGGCTCGGCTGCACCTACTACTTCGTAGTTGAGGTGGTACATTTTGGCCATGGTATCTTTCGGCACCACTTCTTCGTCCGACAGGGCGGTGCGGCCCTGCGGGTCCCAGTTTACCATGCGCACACCGCGGTAGATCAGGCCTTTGCGGTACAAGTCCACGAACACCTCGATCACGGCCGCGCTCAGGTCATCCTCCATCGTGAAGCGGGTACGGTCCCAGTCGCAGGAGGCGCCCAGTTTCTTGAGCTGCTCCAGAATGATGCCGCCGTATTTCTCTTTCCACTCCCAGGCATATTCCAAGAATTCCTCGCGCGTGATGTCGCTCTTGTTGATGCCTCTTTCCTTGAGCATGGCCACTACCTTAGCCTCGGTGGCGATGGAAGCGTGGTCGGTGCCCGGCACCCAGCATGCCTCTTTGCCCTTCATGCGCGCACGACGGATGAGCACATCCTGAATCGTGTTGTTGAGCATGTGGCCCATGTGTAGCACGCCCGTAACGTTTGGCGGCGGAATCACGATGGTGTAGGGCTCCTTTTTCGGGTTGGGCTTAGAACGGAAGAAGCCGCGCTCCATCCAACTGCTATACCACTTCTCCTCTACTTCTCTGGGGTTATATTTTGTTGAAATCGACATCGTATACTAGTTTTTCTGCTTTTTGCGCTAATTGGCAAAATTAGGCATTTTGATTTAATTGTTGATTGCTATTTGCTGATTGTTCGCTCCTCAGGTATAAGAAAACACCTGCGGGAGGATACAGCCCGGAGGTTATCAGGTATAGGTACAGGCTATACCTGTCAGACGACTCGGATGTCGTACCTGGTGAGCAAGCCAGCCAACCCATCCTGCGAGAATTTTGCCCTTTTGATGCTATTAATCTCCGGGTCGATCGTGTAGTTATAGGCCGTACTAAAATCAGCCTCGCTTAGCTGTGCATGCTCGAAAACTGCCCCGGCCAGATCCGCATTGTCAAACTTGGCTTTTGTTAAAACAGCCTGCTCAAACACCGCATTTTTTAAAGAGCAATCGGTAAAAGATGTCTTTGGCATTTTGCGGCGCAGGAAAGAGGTATAGTCCATCAGGCAATTGTCGAAACCAACTGTGAACAGAAACTCCTCGCACTCGCTGAAATTTATACCTGTGAGCTTGCACTCCTTGAACGTGACGTTGTTCAGCGTTGACCCGAGCAGTTTGAGCATGGTCAGGTTGCAGCACACAAACGTGCAGTCGGCAAAGCGGTTGTAAGAGAAATCGGCGTTGGAGAAGTCGCAGTTTTTGAACACGCAGTCTTCGAACTCCCTGCCCTTAATGGCTTTGTTCGGGTAGCTGATCTTCTCGAATGTCTTGTCCTGGTGCAATTGCTCTTCCATAGGTATAACTTAAATTCGCTAAAAATAAAAAAACCTGCCGTAAGAGACAGGTTTTTGTGCTTTTGATATTGGCTATACCTTAGCTGGCCTGGTGCAGCCAGTCTTTTTTTGCCAACAGCTCTTCTTCTGTCTCACGGTAATCTGGGTCATCGACGCAGCAATCCACCGGGCAGACAGCAGCACACTGAGGCTCCTCGTGGAAGCCCATGCACTCAGTACACTTATCTGATACAATGTAGTAGAACTCGTCCGAAATAGGAGTCTGCGCAGCGTCACCAGGGATGATCTCGCCGCCGTCGATCTCTACTTCTTTCAGAGCCGTGCCGCCGCCCCAGGTCCATTCCGCACCGCCTTCGTAAATGGCAGTGTTCGGACATTCTGGTTCGCAGGCGCCACAGTTTATACATTCATCAGTGATCATTATCGCCATAATCGTATCTCCTGTATATTTTTAGTACTTTTGTATCGCTTTATTTACCGAACAAAATTAGGAACATTAAGTATCCTTATCAAATAATTTTTAACACAGCGGCCAGCCATGACATTAGAGAACAGAATCGAAGCATTCGTGAAGTTGGGAAAGCAACTGCAGGATTTGACGCCGGAAGAGCGCAAAGCACTGTCCCTGATAGCACAGGCCAAGAACCCGTGGTTTGATGAGGAAAATGTTTCAGCAGCCCTGCAGGGCGTCACGACCATGCTCGATGAACAGTATCTCCGTGAATGGCTTTACCCCTACCACCTCAAACAGGTTACACCCAAAAAGGTTGGCGTGGTGATGGCAGGCAACATTCCGATGGTCGGTTTCCACGATTTTCTGTCGGTTTTGCTGAGCGGGCACCACCTGCTGGCCAAGCTGAGCTCGGATGACGACGTGCTCATGCGCCGCCTTGCCAGCATGCTGGTAGGTATAGAGCCTGCCTTTGCCAACCAGTTTGAGTTCGTGGACATGCTCAAGGGAGCCGACGCCATCATCGCGACTGGCTCCGACAACACGGCCCGCTACTTCGAGTACTATTTTGCCAAGCGGCCGCACATCATCCGGAAGAACCGCACCAGCATCGGCATACTGACCGGACACGAAGAGGATGAGGACCTGCGTGCTTTGGGCAACGACATTTTCCAGTACTATGGTTTGGGCTGCCGCAACGTCTCCAAGGTATACGTGCCCGAGGGGTATACCTTCAACAAGCTGTTTGAGGCCAACGAGCACCACAAAACGATCCTCAACCACCACAAGTACCAGAACAACTACGACTACAACAAGTCCATCATGCTGGTGAACCGTGTGCCGCACTTCGACAACGGCTTTTTGCTGGTGCAGGAGAGTGAGCAACTGGTCTCCCCTATTTCGGTGCTGTTCTACGAGACCTTCACCTCCCTACCCGACCTGCGCCACAAACTGGCTGCCGTGAAGGACAAGACCCAGTGCGTGGTTTCGGCCCACGGCTGGCTAGAGGGCAGCATCCCATTCGGCGACGCCCAGTGCCCGATGCCATGGGACTATGCCGACGGCGTAGATACAATGGCGTTTTTGCAGGGCTTGCACGTATAGCACAGCCTTAAAATCGGGCCTCTGCATAGAACCAAAATTACAGTATGGCATGTTTTGTGGTTATATACCTGCCAACACTAAATTTTGATAACTATGAAGAGGACCGAGAAAAAACCTAGCCTGATTGAAAAGGAGCGCATACCGATGTTGCGTTTTGGCACCGAAGATGTGCTGAAAGATCCCACTGCCCGTAGCATGCGGCATTACGAAGCAAACCGCGCCACTATTTTGGGCAACGCCTACCACAACAAAGCCACCATTACGTTTTGCACCGACGATGGCGATGTAAAAAAAGTGGAAACCACCGTTTGGTGCTACGACGACAAGTTTTTGCTTCTGAAATCAGGTACATTTCTGCCTCTTCGGTCTGTCCTTAAAATAGAGAACAGTTAGTGATGCCACACCTTAACTACCTGATTTGTCTCTATACCTGTAGACTGAACCATATAAAAGCATAACAGCCCGCTAACGACGATTCGCAGCGGGCTGTTTTTGTTTTGCAGGGCTCTGAGCCTTTACAACTTATTGGTTTTTAAAATTAAAGAGCGGCGTACTGGTGCACCATTCGGACAGGTCGCGACTTGTCCCTACAAATTTCCCCTCTAGATCAAAAATCGCTCAATCACTCAGTCAGTAACTCGCTAAATCCTATCCAGCACCTTTACGATCAGGCTGTCAATTACCTCTTCGGCGTTTGTTGCGAACTCTTGGGAGATGCGGTTGGCTACAATGGCGTTGAGTGACAACATTTCGTGGCCCAGGAGGCGGCCCATGGCATAGTAGCCGGCAGTTTCCATCTCGAAGTTGGTGAAGCGGAAGTCGCATACCTTGAAGTCCTGGTATACCTTGAGCAGGTCTGGGTTGCGGAGGCCGCCACGCAGCACACGGCCTTGCGGGGCGTAGAAGCCCGGGCAGGTCAGTGTATTACCCGGAATCATGTCGAAAGCGATCTTGTCGATCAGCATTTTGGAGCCGTTCACCACATAAGGACGGAAACCGACACCCAACTGCTCCTGCAGGGCTTTGGAGATACTTTGCTCATTTTCGTTTTGCTCCAACGGGTAAAACTCCATCAGCGAGTCCAGCCCGATGCCGTAATGTGAAGCCAGGTGACTGCCCAGCGGAATATCCGACTGCAGCGAGCCTGAGGTGCCAATTCGCACGATCTTCAGTGAGATTTTCTCCTCGTTTACCTCCCGCGTCCGAAAATCGATGTTCACCAGCGCGTCCAGCTCGTTCATCAGAATATCGATGTTGTCGGTGCCCATACCTGTTGAGATGACCGTAATGCGCTTGCCTTTGTAGTAGCCGGTGTGGGTCACAAACTCACGCTTGGTGATCTGTACCTCGATCTCGTCGAAATACTTACTCACCATCGGTACACGGTCAGGATCGCCCACTGTGATGATGGTATCCGAAATGTGCTCCGGCTCCAGGTTGAGGTGATAGATGGTGTCGTTTTGATTGATGATCAGTTCTGATGCTGGAATTGCCATGTAGTTGTTGTTTTTTGGTATCAGGTATCAAGACTTTTCTTTGTGAAATGACATAAGATAGAACTTTTGACAAAGGATTCTCCGGAAAGTAGCTATACCCTTGCTGCTTATTGCTGTTCTGGATTTGCAATACATAACCAATTGGTATGCAGCTTTGTAATCCGCAGGCCCACCACTAGCAAAGCCTCTGCAAATCGGATTACAAATCCGCTGTTACTATACTTTCGGATTGCAAATCCGAAAAAGCATTAGCACAAGATGATTCGTAAGCCAGTCCTATGTCTACTGTCAAAAAGTTCTTCGTCAAAAAAGTCGTGCTACGTGTGTCGTGATACGAATTTATTATAAACAAAGAAAAGCGCGGCCATCTGGGCACACGCTTTTCTAAGCTTTAGAGAATACTTATTTAGATACGTTAGAAGTCTTGCGACGGTTGAATCCTTTTAGTGGATTATAGCCGTTCAGGTTCTTTTGATAGTAGCCGGTGCCGTCGTACGGGCGCTTTTCCGGGTGCTCCTTGCACTCAGTAGAGCAGGCTCCCTCCAGTTCCCAACCGCATTTCTCGCAGATCGGCACATGCAGGTTGCACACCGGGTTGGCGCAGTTCACCATACGGTCTTCCTCTGTGCCACACACGTGACACTTCGAGATCACCTTGGGGTTCACTGTGTTCACATCTACCGCCACACGGTTATCGAATACATAGCATTTGCCCTCAAAGTCTTCGCCGCCGGCCTCTTTGCCATATTTGATGATGCCGCCATGCAGCTGGTACACGTCCTCAAAACCCTGCTCCAACAGGAAGGCGCTGGCTTTTTCGCACTTGATACCGCCTGTGCAGTAGGTCAGGATTTTCTTGCCTTTGAGTTCTTCTTTCAGGGCATCGATTTTCTCCGGAAATTCACGGAAGTTCTCAATGTCCAGGGTCACGGCGTTTTTGAAACGGCCCACGCTGTACTCGTAATCCGAGCGCATGTCCATGATCACCACGTCTTCGCGGTCCTTCATCGCCTTGAACTCCTTCGGCTCCAGGTGTATACCGGTACGCACGTTCGGGTCGATGTGCAGCAGGCCGGAGTGAACGATTTCGGCTTTTGTACGCACGTGCAGCTTGGCAAAAGCGTGCTTGTCTGATTCGTCCACTTTAAAATCCACCTTAGCGAAGCGCGGGTCGGCTTTCACGATTTCCATGTACTTGTCGCAATCTTCTTTCAGACCCGACACAGTGCCGTTAAGGCCCTCTTTGGATATGATGATGCGGCCGAGCAGATTCAGCTCCAGGCAAAGTAAATGGTGCTCCTCCCGGAACGTCTCAGGATCTGCTATCGGTGTGTAGCAGTAGTACAGAAGTATGCTGTAGGGTTTGTTCATAACTGCTTAGTTTCAGCTAAGTGTTTGATTTAAATTGTTTACCCCTGCGGGGCTATTGTTAAATTGCTGATGGTTAAATTGTTGCTCATGCATGATTGCCTGTGCACGATTCAGACAGGTCACGACCTGTCCCTACATGATTCAACTTTCTAACTGCTCGCAAATTTCTTATTTTTCTCTTTAACCAAAAATGACTTTGGTCAGTTCGGTTTTCGAGAACTGTGCAGGTATAAAATTACTTAACCGGTGCAGCGGGGTTACCGAACACGGTGGCTTTGGCAGGTACGTTGGCAACTACCACAGAACCAGCACCTACACGAGCGTTCTTGCCGATCTTCACGCCAGACACGATCACCGCTCCTGAACCGATAAAAGCACCATCTTCCACTACTACTTCGGAGTTGATGATGGCTCCTGCGCCGATCTGCACGTTGTCACCAATCTCGGCTTTGGTATCGATCAGCGCGCGGGACTCGATGATGTTGTTGTCGCCGATTTTGGAGTTGTTGCCCACAATTGCACCCGCCCCGATCATGTTGCCGTGACCGAGCCAGGCAAATTCTGATACGGCGCTGAATTTATGGATCGCGTTGACAGGCACTACTTTGTACTCATCTTTGAGCATTTTTACCAGTCCTTTGCGGGCGGCAGAGTCCTCTACGGCCACAAACACGTCGCATTTTTTGCCAATCAGTTTCAGGAATTCGCTGTCTTCTGTACCGCTCATCACTGACACATTGTTCAGTTCCTGCTGCTGGAGTTCCTTGCTGTCGTCGAGGAAGCAGTACACCACCACGTTGTTGCTGTTGAAAATGTCGAGAGCTGCCGTACCCAGTTTCTGGGCACCAAGTATGATTACCGGATTTTGCATAGCCTATGTCAAATAAGGTGCAAAGGTACGAAGATTAGCGCTAATCTGCTGCGATTTGTGCGGGCTCGTCTTCCTCAGGTTGGCGCTGGCGGGCAGACAAAAGGTAGCGTAACAGCTCGCTGTTTGTTTTGCAGAGCAGCAGCAGGTATACCACAAAAGGCAGCACCACTACTCTATACCTGTTAAGTGTACCCAGGTTCGGCATGCTGTACGCCAGTAAAACGCCCATCACAAACACAAAAACGAGCAGCGCCGTCAGCATGTAGCCATACCGCCACTTAACCCGTCCCGCTTCAAAGAGATCGCGCAAAAAGCCGAAAGCCAGCACCAATAACAAGGTATTTTCGAAGGCCGCTACGAACGTACGTATGTTATAGGCCTCCCAAATAAAGGGGCGAAACAACATGCCGATAAAAGCCAGTTGCGAGTGAAGAATAAAGCTCAGGTAAGTTGGCTCCAGGAAAGGAAAATCAATGCGCGGTTTGCCCTGCGAGGCCAGCAGGCTGACCTGGTAGTTGCCATACACTACATCCGGCAAGGCCTCCAGGTGCAGATTAGGGTTGAGCTGCGTGCCGAGCCAGGCTATACCTGAAAACAGCACCATCAACGCCAGACCCTTCAGCACCCAGTGAATGTGCGCCAGCTTCGGGTTGTAGAAAATCAGCTTCAAGAGCAGCGACAAGGCCAGCGTAAGTGCGAGCGCCACGGCCACAAAGTATTTCACCAGCCAGATCAGGTATAGGCCCACCAAAGCGAGCGACAGGTATAGCAAGGGCTTTCTTTTTCCGAACAGCAGGTATAGACTACTGCCCAGGAGCAGCCCCATACCTCCCATCAGCACGCTCTCTTTGAGCACGCCTGATGACCAGAAGACTACCGACGGAAAAGCCAGGAAGGCCACCACAGCTGGTATAGCCGTTGTTGGAAAATAACGGGCAAGCGCGTTCACAAAAAACCAAAGCCCGGCAAAACTGAACAGCGACAGGTAGAGCGAACTGAGGTAGTAGTTGCCGTTTGTCAACAACATGGGCACGCTCAACAGGCGCGGCATGTTCCAGGCGCTTTCATAAAATGGCTTCTGCAGCCCCTGTAGCGTTGTGCCTGTAGGGTCGTTAGTGAAAAGATACTGCAGGTAGGCACCTATACCTTGCTCGTGGGCCAGGTCGGTCATCAGGAGGGCGCGCTGGTAATAGAGTTGGGTGTCGCCTTTGTCGTACACATGAAAGCTCAGCACCCCGATCAGGAGCCCGCAGGCAAGTTTGAGTAGCAGTGTCGGGAATAAGTAAGGCCGCAATTTGGGGTTACAGTCCTGTTTCCAGAGCCCCCAGATTAGCCCAGCCAGTACCAACAGGTTCAGGCCGTAGATCAGTATACTCACGTAGTTGGTAGATTTTGCTTCATAATCTTGTTGCCAATGGCGCAGCGCAGGCAGTTGACCGGCTGGCAGTAGCGTTTGTAGAGTCCGAGGGCGGCCTGGTTGTCGGCGGCCGAGGCGGCTTTCCAGCCCAGCTCCTCGTACTGCCGCGTGATGCGGTTGCTGGCTTCCTTCACCTTTTCGAGCAGGTTCACCGCTTTGTCGAGGTGCTCCAACTGCTGCATGTGCACGGCGTAAGCTGCCAACAAGGGCGCTGCCACGTTGATGGTCAGGTTTTGCACGCTCGACTTACCCAGTTGCACCTGCACTGCCTTAGACTCTGCCCCAAAGGTATAATGTTTTTGCCAATATGCCGACACGGGTGCGGGCCACAGCGCATCGTAATTTTTGGCCCCTTCGGTTTGGATAATGGTGGAAAACAGACTCTTATGCTTGTGTAGCAGCGCCGCCAGTTGCGCCAATCGAACCGTGGGAAAGTTGGCGGGACGCATGCGCAGGAAGTTCCAGTGGTGGCGGGGCATGGTGAGTTCCTGCAGGCTATACTTGCGGCTCAGGTAGGCATGTTCTTTGGCCAGCGTGGCGCTATAATCATCAACCGGCTCCGCCAGGAAACCAGCTTGCCCGAACAGCAGGGCTTCGAGTTGAAACAAATCATGCTGATGCTTGCGCACCACCTGCATGGGCAGGGCGCGGGCTAATCGCTCGAAAGGTTCCTGGTTAATTTTGAAACCGAAGCCTTTGCATAGCACTTGAAATGCCGTGGCTTCCCAATCGTTGCCAAGCTGGTGGTATACCTGCAGCACCTCCTCTCCTTTTAGCTCAAGCCGCTCGGTGAGGGCGCGGCCCAGCATCATGGTTTTGGTGATGTCGGGCACATGGGGCCAGAAGCCGGCGCAAGGTATAGCAAAAGGTGCCCGCCGCAGTTGTTCGTAGGTATGGAGCATGGCCAGGTTTACCCTATTTTTCAGCTCCAACGTAGGTATAGTAGTACCGTCAGTTCGCTTTACAGCTTCATCGGCTTCCCACACCACATGGAGCACTACCTGGTTATACTTGAAGTCGAGCTGGTGCTGGTGCCGCCGCCAGTCCGAGCCGCGCAGGTGTATCTCCACGCTCCCCGACCACTCCACCTCTCCTACTCTGATGATGGCCTCCTTGAAATCCGGCCCCGCGTCGGTATTGTACATACCCACCCGCAGCACCTGCACCTGCTCCCCCTCCACCGTGTTCAAATCCGTTTTGTCGAAATACTGATGCTGCCAGATGTAGTGCAGGAACTCTTCTTTCATGAGCGGTGGTTGTGGTTGGGGAAGTTTTACGAAATTATAAGTTTGGGAGTTAGAGAGTTTAGGAGTTAGAGAGTTATGAATGAAGATTTGAGAATGGAGAGTTTGGAGAGGGTAAGCAATTTTGCTTTTGGGGAAAGCCTGAAACAACGGACAAAGGAATTTGCGCTGCGATGTATACGTTTGTTCAGGGCGCTGCCATGGCAGGCTGATGCCTATGTTCTGGGAAAGCAGCTGCTAAGGTCTGCCACATCAGTTGCTGCCAACTACCGCGCTGCATGTCGAGCACGCTCCAATGCCGAATTTGCAGCTAAGATAGGTATAGCACTTGAAGAAGCTGACGAATCGCTTTTCTGGATAGAACTGTTAGAAGAATCAGAAATAGTAGCAGCAAGCCGTCTTGCTTCACTTAAGCAAGAAGCCAACGAACTGACGGCCATCCTGGTCACAATTAGAAAATCATCTTACAAACGCAACAACTCCTAAAATCTCCAACTCTTAAACCCCCAAACTTCACTATCTTTGCAGCCTTAAAATTAAACGATTATGATTTCAGTTGACGCGGTGAGCGTGGAGTTCAATGGGGCGGCCCTTTTCAGCAATGTTTCTTTCAACATCAACGAAAACGACCGCATCGCCCTGATGGGGAAAAACGGAGCGGGCAAGTCTACCCTGCTCAAAATTATAGCGGGCGCCAGCAAGCCCACCCGTGGCAAGGTGTCGGCCCCGAAGGATGCCGTGATCGCCTACCTGCCGCAGCACCTGCTCACTGAAGACAACTGCACCGTGTTCGAAGAGGCATCCAAGGCCTTTGCCAAAGTGCTCGACATGAAAAAGCAGATGGATGCACTCAACGCCGAGCTCGAAACCCGCACCGACTACGACTCTGATGAATACTACAAGATCATTGAGCAGGTATCGGAGTTGGGCGAAAAATACTACTCCATCGAAGAGATCAACTTCGACGCGGAGGTAGAGCAAACACTGAAAGGTCTCGGTTTTTCCCGCGAAGACTTCACCCGCTCTACCACTGAGTTCAGCGGTGGCTGGCGCATGCGCATCGAGCTGGCCAAGATCCTGCTCCAGAAGCCGGACCTGATCCTGCTCGATGAACCGACCAACCACCTCGACATCGAGTCGATCCAATGGCTGGAGGACTTCCTGGTGAACAACGCCAAGGCTGTGATCGTGATCTCGCACGATAAAACTTTCGTGGACAACATCACCAACCGCACCATTGAGGTGACGATGGGCCGCATTTACGACTACAAGGTAACCTACAGCCAATACCTGCAACTGCGCAAAGAGCGCCGCGAGCAGCAGCAAAAGCAGTTCGATGACCAGCAGAAAGAGATTGCTGATATTCAGACGTTCATTGACCGCTTCAAGGGCACTTACTCGAAGACGCTGCAGGTACAGTCGCGGGTGAAGATGCTGGAGAAGATGGAGGTCGTGGAGGTGGACGAGGTGGACACCTCGGCTCTGAATGTTAAATTCCCGCCTGCACCGCGCTCAGGCAACTACCCGGTTATAGTCGAAGAGCTGACCAAAAAGTACGGCGACTATACCGTGTTCAAAGACGCTTCCATGACGATAAACCGGGGCGAGAAAGTGGCCTTTGTGGGCAAGAACGGCGAGGGTAAGTCTACAATGGTAAAAGCCATTATGGGCGAGATCGATTTTGAGGGCAAGCTGCAACTGGGCCACAACTGCCTGATCGGCTATTTTGCCCAGAACCAGGCCGCCCTGCTCGACGGCGAACTGACCGTGTTCCAGACCATCGACGAGATTGCCGTGGGCGATGCCCGTACCCGCGTGAAGGACCTGTTGGGTGCCTTTATGTTCAGCGGCGATACCATCGAGAAGAAAGTGAAAGTGCTGTCGGGCGGTGAGAAGACGCGACTGGCCATGATCAAGCTCCTGCTGCAGCCGGTGAACCTGCTGATTCTGGACGAACCAACCAACCACCTCGACATCAAGACCAAGGACATCCTCAAAGATGCGCTCAAGGCCTTCGACGGCACGATCATCCTCGTATCGCACGACCGCGACTTCCTCGACGGGCTGGCCGACAAGGTGTTTGAGTTTGGCAACAAGCGCGTGCGCGAACACTTCGAGGACATCAACGGCTTCCTCAAAAACAAGAAAATGGAGAACCTGCGGGAGATTGAACGTACCGTAGCCAAGTAATAAACCTGAGCCCCGGTCCAAAGCCGGGGCTTTTTTGTGCGTCGCTATACCTGTCGACAACCCTTCAGGTACACAGCAGTATGCAATTCAGATGATGCAGCAGATCAGACAAATCATACGCGCGGAGGCTAGAGCGCTGTTCGAACTGAAGAAGACCGAGCGGCTCTGGCACATACCGGTGCTGGCCTCGCTGTGCACCGGCCTGCCCCTGCTAGCAGGCTTCGCCAGTGGCCGCCTCGACTATGGTATACTGGGCTGTATCGGCGGGCTCGTAATCCTATACCTGCCCACGAATACGACCCTGGTCCATCGCATGATCACGGTGATCAGCTGTTCGTTTGGGTTTATGGTGTCGCTGGCGGTAGGCGTTACCTTTAGCTTCAACCCGTATCTTTCTTCGCTGTTTGTGGGCCTGTTTGCGCTGGCGGTGCACTGGGTGGCCAACTACTTCGCCATGAAACCGCCGGGCAGCTTCTTCTTCATCATGATCACCTCCATTGCCGGCACCATGCCATTTGAGCTGGACTCCATTCCGACGCGCATTGGCTTGATTGGGATGGGCACGATGCTGGCCTGTGTGCTGGCCTTCTTCTACAGCCTGCTCATGCTCCGGAAACAAAAGCCTGTGACCGAACTGCTGGTGGTCAAGAAAAGCGTGTACTCTAACCTGGTGGAATCGGTGGTGGTGGGCCTGTTTGTGGGCGGCTCTCTACTGGCAGGGCAACTGCTGCAGCTGGAAAAGCCTTACTGGGTGCCGATCTCATGCCTGGCCGTAATGCAAGGAGTCAGTTTAAGGCATGTCTGGCAACGGAGCTTTCAGCGTATTCTGGGCACCTTCATCGGGCTGGGACTGACCTGGCTGTTGCTTCCCTATACCTCTACCCCACTGGCCATCTGCCTTAGCATCATCCTCCTGCAGTTCATCATCGAGATGCTGGTGGTGCGGCACTACGGTCTGGCGGTCATCTTCATCACACCCATGACCCTCTTTCTGGCGGAGGCTGGCAGTGCCATGACGGCCGATCCCAATGCGCTCATCTATACCCGCTTCGTGGATATCGTGCTCGGCAGTTTGATCGGGGCGTTGGGTGGATGGGTACTGTATCACCAGAAACTGCGGCACAATGCGGTGCGGCAACTCCGGAAAACGCGGGTTGCGATTTTGAGGAAGGAAAGGTGGGGTTAGTAGAGCAACCGTTAAGAAAGGTATAGCCAGGCATACAGGATGCTCTCTTCTTTCACTTCTTCTGATTAAAGTTCAATTTATATTGCACGCTCAGTCTGCCTATCAGGGCGTATAAGTGAATTTTGTCCTCTGAGCTTCTAAAAGTCTTTGTTTCCGTTGATCCTTCGTAACTGATGTGGGTGTCCGTTCGCTCTACAGATGGGGCGAACAAAGGAATTGCCACCCCTATCTGCGCATTGATGTTTACCCCATATAGGGTATAGCCCGCGCTTATGGCCGGGTCAGCGGTCAGGCCTCTCAGGTTCTGATAGTTGCTTTGCGTGGCACTCGCATTGGGATGGGTGTTGCGGAAGTTGAAGTCCGTGTACTGCGCATACGTAAGCCGCAACCCAAGCCCGTACTCACTTTTCGTCAGCCTTTTGCCCGCATTAATTTGACCGAATACGCTCCAGTATCGTGCCTGCGTGACTTCTCCATCTGCATCGCCCTTAAAGTGCCAGTAGTTGTCCACCTCGGTTATACCTGCACCCACATAAGCCTCTAGTAGCGGAAACTCGTTATTATCTGTCCTGCTGAAGTAGCCCAAGCCGCCTTTGAAAGTATAGTCATTCCTGTCAACATCATACCTGTCACCGATTATGCTGATCCTCTTCTTTGTGCCTTTGTCGAAGGTGGCGGCAGTGAACAAGGCCAGCTTATTTGTGAAGGCATAAGACAGGGTAACGTCATAGCCCCCGCCTCTACCAAAAGACATATGCAACTGATTTTTCTGATCGTGAAGCGGGATGAAGAGCGATTTGGGGGTATAGAACTCTTTTTGCGCCAGAAGTTTGTTGGGAAGTAATGCCACACCCGCCACCAAAATAACATAGCGAAGCAGCTGTACTTGCAAAACTTCTTTGCTCCTGTTCATGGGTTCTGGGTTAGGTGATGTAACGGACTGGGCTTTGCCATGGCGAAGCTATGGTAAAGGTATGGTTAGGCTATGTAGTACTTTATTAAATTGCATTGATAAACAATCATCTGTTATGCCTTTTTTTCTTGATGACAGAATAGGGCCCTGAATAATACTTCCATTTAAACTTACCACTCAATGGACTATTGCTAACATGGGTTAGTCTATTCCTCCCGATAATATACTTGTTAACTAATTCAATATTGGAGTGAGTTAGTATTAGTGTATCTTTATTTATATGCCATTTACCAATGTTTATCTCCTCCTCAACATTCTTAACCACACCTGCTTTTCTTATCTGAAGATGAATAGTATGTTTAAATGTAGAATCACTTTCACATATACTAATTAAGTCTTGGAAATGTGTGAAGCCTAATCCTTTTCTCTCTTTCTCGATTCTCTTGTATGTTATACAGTCGTAATTGTATACCACAGAATATAGTAGAATAGGGATAAATAAACGGCTCATTAATATATTCATTCTATCATTTTTATAAAGACTAACGTTTAGTACAGGCTACGAATGAGGCATAGCCGAATATGGAGCCTGTGCAGGGTTATGCTAAGTGGTTTTTATTCTATTCTGATTGGCAGATAGAACAATGACGGTTCTGTACAGTCTTCTTGATTACTTCTTTTCAATTGAATGTATTCAACATGATTTATCAGGATTGGTAGTAGTTGCTCCAATTCGTTATCTGTCATTTCAAACGGCTCTTCAGACTCCTTGTAGCGGAGCCTTTCTACCATGATTTCGTACTTGTTGAACTTTAGGCTTTCCCTATCATACTCTGCTTTCAGAACAACTAAGCCATGGTAATCCTTCTGAAGACTGAGTGGCTTTACACTGTCCTCCGTTAGTTGATAGCAAGGTATTTCGATAGGGCATATATGTGATTCTGATGTATCGGCACTTGCAGCTAATTGCTTCTTCTCAACTTCTATCGAAGGCACACTCACTTCTGCTTCTTCTGTTGATTCACACGAAAACAAAACAAGCGTAAGCAGTAGATAAAGTTGAGTAAGCGATACAGCTTTTTTCATTCTTGATTCACATTAAGCATAACTAGAGTATAGTAGGAGTACCTACTCCTACTATCTGCACTATGTGTGGAGGTTTTTATCTATGGTTAATTCAAGGCCCTACAGCAAAAACTACCAGGCAGCCCAATCAGCCACATTTTATAACCCAATCCAATATAGTTAATATATCTAATATTTTCATAACTTTTTCAAGCCGCCTGCACAACAAAAAAGCCGCTATACCTTGTGTTTCAGGTATAGCGGCTCTTTATCAATGCAGTTTCAAACTGCTGTCTTCTCTTACAAATGCGTTACATACTGCTCCAAATATTGCTCCATTTCCTTTTGCACTTCCAGCGCGGCTTCGCGGGAACGCTCGGCAAAATCGCGGCCGGAGGAGGCGTAGATAATGGCACGGGATGAGTTGACCAAAAGGCCGCACTGCTGGTTCATACCCAGTCGGGAAATCTCTTCCAGACTGCCGCCCTGCGCGCCCACACCTGGCACGAGCAGAAAGTGATTCGGAACAATGGCCCGCACCCGCTCAATGTACTCGCCCTGCGTAGCGCCTACCACATACATCATCTGCCCCACGCTGGCCCAGTTGGCACTCTCGCGCAGCACCTGCTCAAAGAGGTACTCCTCGTTTCCGTCCGACAGCTTTAGCATCTGAAAGTCCTTGCTGCCTGGGTTGGAAGTAAGTGCCAACAGGATAACCCAACGGCCCGGCTGCACCAGGAACGGTTTCACCGAATCGGCGCCCATGTAAGGAGCCACCGTGATGGAGTCGAAGTTCATGGTCTCGAAAAAGGCGCGGGCGTACAGCTCCGACGTGTTCCCGATGTCGCCGCGCTTGGCGTCGGCTATCGTGAAGATCTCCTCCGGTATAATTTCCAGCGTTTTCTCCAGGCTCACCCAACCCTTCGGCCCCTGTGCTTCATAAAAGGCAATGTTTGGCTTGTAGGCCACACATAGGTCAGCAGTGGCTTCCACGATCTGGCGGTTGAACTCAAACACCGGGTCTTCGTGGTCGAGCAGGTGCTCGGGCAGGCGCTTGGGGTCAGTGTCGAGGCCAATGCACAGGTAGGACTTTTTCTGGAGGATCTGCTCAAACAGCTTTTCTCTGGTCATGATAGGTATAGGAGCTAGTGTTCAGGTATAGCAAAGCTAGTTTATTTAGGGGCAGCTACAAATTTTTTATACCTGCACCCGCCATTAATTAAGGTGCGGGCCCAAATCTGCCCAGCCTTGCAACCCTTTCCGCACAATCGGGATCGACTTGATATACAGCACCTAAAAACAAACGAACATGATACGAATCTTCTGCCTTCTCGCCCTCATTGCCTTATCCACCTCCAGCTGTTCTAAAGAAGATTCTGAACCTCCTGCACAGGAGCGGCCTGCGCCCACCGTGCGCGTCGAGGCACCGGCAACGGCCCAGTTAGGTGAAACCGTGTCAATAGAGGTGTACTTTCAGGTGAACGGAGGCTGCGGACAGTTTGGCTCTTTTGATGTGAGTACAACCGGTAAGGAGACGACCATGCGAGTTGTGGCCAAGTATAAAGGCACTATTTGCACCGACGATCTGCCTATCCGCAAGGCCACGTATACCTTTCGGCCAACCGAGGCGGGCACCTATACCTTCCGGTTCCGCTCCACGCCTCAGGTGGGCTTTATTGTAACGACCATCCAGGTCGAGGCTTCTTAGGCTGCCTGCTATACCTACAAAAAAAGAGCTGCCCTAACAGAGCAGCTCTTTCCTTTTTATCATAAAATTGGTTGGCTTATCTTAAATCTACTACCTGCACGCCCTTGTACTTGGCTTTGTTAAAGCTAAAGGCATCGGAAGCCAAGGCAGGGTTTGCCTGGAAGTTTTTGATGGTATAGGTATAGCGGCTGCCGTTGTTACGGAACATCTGCCAGCTCTTCAGCGATTTGTCCTTCTGGTTGATGAACAGACGCACCTTAAAAATCGGATTGCTGCGATCTTCCGGGGCCAGCTCAATCACATCGAAGGTATCAGCGCCCTGCTTCTCGGTGCCGGCGTAGGCATACTTGTAGCCCTTCTTGTACATGTCGAAGATCTTACTCGGCGCCATGGCCTCTGCCTCTGCGTCGGACTCCGTGATAGTCACTTCATTTACCTCTTTCAGGTAAGTCCACATCAGTTTACCGTCGCTGATGATCTCCTGCCCGCTCACGGCCAGTCTGTATTTCGGGCCGCTCACCAGGATGTCGCCTTCCATGGTTTCCTTTACTTTGGAAGAAGGGTTCTCCAGCGTCTGTGCAAAAGTCGCTTTAAAAGCTTTCATACTTCTGTACTTCTGGCTCATCTGGTCCAGTATTTTGCCTGCTTTGGGGTCCTGCTGCGCATGGGCCAGGTTTGCAAACAGTACGAAAGCCAGCAAAAGGGATAATACTCGTTTCATGTCTTAGTGATTGTCTTGTTCTTTTCTACAGCGTATTCAATAACTGTTCCAAACTGTACTCGTCCGGAATTAAAACCTCACGGGCCTTGCTTCCCTCAAACGGACCCACTATACCTGCCGACTCCAATTGGTCGATCAGGCGGCCGGCGCGGTTGTAGCCCAGCTTGAGGCGACGCTGCAGGAGCGAGGTACTGCCCTGCTGGTGCTGCACAATAATGCGGGCTGCCTCTTCGAACATCGGGTCTTTGGAGCTCGGATCGAAATCGGATTTCTCGTTTCCGCTCTCGTCACCCACAAATTCCGGCAACAGGTAGGCATCGCTGTAGCCCTGCTGCTCGCCAATGAAGTCGCAAATACGGTCTACCTCCGGCGTGTCCACAAAGGCGCACTGGATACGGATCATGTCCGAACCGATCGAGAAGAGCATATCACCCTGACCGATCAGCTGGTCGGCACCGCCGGCATCGAGAATGGTGCGCGAGTCGATCTTGGACGTTACTTTAAAGGAGATACGCGCCGGGAAGTTGGCCTTGATGATACCCGTGATCACGTTCACCGACGGTCGCTGTGTGGCCACCACCAGGTGAATTCCGATAGCACGGGCCAGCTGCGCGAGACGGGCAATCGGGGTCTCCACCTCTTTGCCGGCCGTCATCATCAAGTCCGCCAACTCGTCAATCACCAGCACGATGTAGGGCATAAACTTGTGTCCCTTTTTCGGGTTCAGGCGGCGCTCCACAAACTTCTTATTGTACTCCTTCAGGTTGCGGCATCCGGCATCCTTCAGCAGGTCGTAGCGCATGTCCATCTCCATACAGAGCGAGTTGAGCGTGTTCACCACCTTTTTGGTATCGGTGATGATCGCCTCGTCGGTATCTGGCAGCTTGGCCAGGAAGTGGCGCTCGATCTTGTTAAAGAGAGATAATTCCACCTTTTTCGGGTCCACGAGCACGAACTTGAGCTGCGAAGGGTGGCGCTTGTAAAGGAGCGAGGTCAGGATGGCATTCAGGCCAACCGACTTACCCTGACCAGTAGCACCTGCCATCAGCAAGTGCGGCATTTTGGCCAGGTCGGTGATGAACACCTCGTTGGTGATGGTCTTACCGAAGGCGATCGGCAGATCCATCTCGCTCTTCATGAACTTTTCTGTGGACAGGATCGACTTGATCGACACCATCTCTTTCTTCGTGTTCGGCACTTCTATACCGATCGTACCCTTGCCAGGTATAGGTGCGATGATACGTATACCCAGAGCCGCTAAGCTCAGAGCAATGTCGTCTTCCAGGTTCTTGATTTTGGAGATACGCACCCCGGCATCCGGCACAATTTCGTAAAGCGTCACGGTCGGGCCGATGGTGGCTTTGATGCTCGCTATACCTATGTTATAATGGCCGAGTGTGGCCACGATCTTGTCTTTGTTTGCTTCAAGCTCCTCCTTGGTTACCGACACTTTGGTAGCGCCATAATCGTTGAGCAAGTCGATGGTTGGGTACTGGTAGCGGGCCAGGTCAAGCGTCGGGTCGTAGTTTTCGGTGGCCAGCACGTCAGCAGCTTCTTCTTCCGGTGTTTTTTCGATCTGCAGGTCCAGCTCGTCGTCCAGACCATCTACTGTATCGAATTCAGCCTCGGCCAGTTCCTCTTCTTCCAACTCCGTTTCGATGTCGAGCTCAAGCGTCGGTGCTGGCGTGGCAGGTTTTGGCGGCTCCGGTTTGAGCGCGCTCAATTCCATTTCCAGCGCACGGTTGATGGCTTCTTCCTCTTCTTCGGCCAGGTATAGCTCTTCCTCTTCCGCCTCGAGCGAAGCGGTGGGGTCGGCGTTGTGGTTGACGTTTCGGGCTGAGCCGTGCACCACATCGCGCAAAGAAGAGGCGTTTCCTCTGTCCACTTCCACTTCTTCAGCGTCGGTATCATCGGCAGATTTACCCCAGTTGATGCTCGTGATGTTGAAGAAGAAAACCAGAAAGATCAGCAGTAGGAAGCCCAGCAATAGGCCGCTCCCCCACCCGATCAGGCTGTTGAGCCAGATAGCAGTCTCTATACCAATGCCCCCGCCCAGGAACCCCAGTTCGCCCACTGTATTGGTAGTCAGCACAATATAACCGAGCGTCAGACTCAGCCACAGCATAGAGAAGGTGCACAGCCCGAACACGTACGACATGGAGATCGACTTCCAGCGGAACACGATGCGGCTGCCTGCAAAAAATGCGATCGGGATGAGGAAGAAAGCGCCTATACCCAGTAGTTCATAAATAAAGTAATGCGACACCCAGGCCCCAAACAGGCCCAGCCAGTTCTCCGCCTCCTGCCCCGACTCCTTTAGCCCTGTGCCCTGCACCGACTCCACCACACTTTGGTCGGCTGACCCGGTGAACAGGTAGGACACAAACGCGATGGTCATGAAGAAAGCGATCAGCAGAAAAGAGAAGCCGATGAAGAGCTTGAAGCGACGGTCCGTGAGGAAAGCTGGCATCCGCAGGTTGAACCTGAAGGAAGGCATCTTAAAGAAAGGCTTCTTAGGTTTCTTTTGTTTTGTCTTTTCCCCGGCGGGCGTATTGCTGCTCCGTGGTTCGTTACGGCCACGTACCTCGTTCCTCGCCCTTCCCGTGCTCACCGCATCGTTTCTGTAAGTGTTCTTTGCCATACCCTTCGACTAATTAAGATTTCAAATTTACATTTTTTCGGCACACGCCGCTCAGCAAATCCGAAGGCTTTTCAGGAAATGTGCTAAAAAGTTGGACCTCCACCCGGCCCCCTCCTAAAAACAGGAGGGGGAGCTCAAAAAGAGACTCCAAATATAGAATTGGAACGTCTTCATCAGAGACTCTTGTTGATAACCAAAATAAATTTCACGTGAGAAAGGACCAGTTGCATAGTTTACCACATCTGAAACTGATTAGAAGCAGGCTTAGAGAGGAAAATACACCAGCAGAGGTGCTCCTATGGTCAATGCTACGCAGCAAAAAGCTTGAGGGAAGAAAATTCAGACGCCAGCATAGCATTGAAAATTATGTAGTTGACTTCTACTGTGCTTCCGAAAAACTAATCATCGAAGTAGACGGATCTATTCACGACTCGTCTGAGGCAATAGCCAATGATAATCTTCGGGATGAGACATTGAGAAATTGGGGATTCAATATTTTACGATTTAGAAATGAAGAGGTCTTCAATCAAATGCAGACCGTGCTACAGAAAATAAAAGCTTCATTTTAAATCTCCCCCTCCTGTTTTTAGGAGGGGGCCGGGGGGAGGTTATCTCAACAAACTCTTATTAATGCTGGCAATCAAGGCAGGACCTTCATAAATAAAACCGGTATACAGCTGCACCAGATCAGCGCCTGCCTCTAACTTCTCAACAGCATCCTCCGCCGTCATAATCCCACCGACACCAATGATCTTGATATGCTGTGGCAGGTGCTGGCGCAGGTAGCGGATGATTTCCGTGGCATGCTTGGTGAGGGGTTTGCCACTGAGGCCGCCGGCACCGATCTCTGAAACGCGGCTAGAAGGAGTGTGTAGCCCTTCGCGGCTGATGGTGGTGTTGGTGGCAATAATACCACTTAGTTTCGCGGCAATCGCAATCTCAATTATATCATTTAACTGAGCTTCGTTCAAATCCGGGGCGATTTTCAAAAGCAGGGGTTTCGCCATTGGCATGGAGTTATTCAGCTCCTGCAGCGCCATCAGCAGTTGCTGGAGTGGCTCTTTTTCCTGCAAGGCACGCAGGTCCGGGGTGTTGGGTGAGCTTACGTTCACCACAAAGTAATCGACTACGTCATACAGTGCCTTAAAGCAGTAAAGGTAATCGTTCAGGGCCTCTTCGTTTGGCGTTACCTTGTTTTTGCCGATGTTGCCACCCACAATAATATTGCTCTTCCGTTCACGCAGTCGCTTCACAGCTGCCTCTACCCCCTCGTTGTTGAAACCCATGCGGTTGATGATAGCCTGATCTTCAGGCAGCCGGAATAGACGTGGCTTGGGGTTGCCTTCCTGTGGTTTGGGTGTCAGCGTGCCGATCTCGATGAAGCCAAAGCCCAACTCCCCCAGTTCATCCACTAGTTTGGCATCCTTGTCAAAGCCAGCCGCCAGACCAACCGGGTTGGGAAACTTCAAGCCGAACAGCTCCCGCTCCAGCCGCTTGTCCTCTACCTTGAACATGCCACGACTGATGCCTTTTGTAAAAGGCAGACTAAAGGCCGTGCGCAGGGCATCGGTGGTGAGGTAGTGAACTTTCTCGGGATCTAACTTGAAAAGCAGCGGACGCAGGAGGCTCTTATACACGGCAGCGGATTTGGTTGTGGTTTGCTGCTGACAAAGATAGAAAGAGAACTTCAGGATGTAAGACGGAACAGGCTAATTTGTTAAATAGAGCAGCTACAACAAGGCTGCTATAGTTTATCAAATAGGGGCAAATTAGCAGGACTGTATTCTAATACCCATTCTTTCGTTTGTGTATCGTACAAAGTACCATTTGGCATATCTTGCTCCTGTCTTCTATACTTCCTGAAATTATTCTCGGATAAAGACCTGTAAAAGGTATCGTCGAACATGAATAGCCCTTGGAATGGATTTTGGGCCCTGTCGTAATCACCAAAAGTTTCGGTTATCATTTTTATCACGAATCCATCATCGAGCAGCTGTCGTGTTTCAACCTTTTCGAGGTTTCCCGAAGCATTAAAAAAGAAGTCTTTTACCGAACGTTTATAGGTATACTTTTCTGATTGGTACTCATAGACCGAGTAGTTGACAATCTGCTTTATTTTACTGCTCCCACTATACACGTACACCAGTGAGTCATGCATCTTGCTATCCTCTAACCTTCTTAAGAGGTACTCTATCTGGTTAGCACTTTTTAGTTTTAAAAACCATTCTTGCTGTCGAATATCACGCTCACTGCTACCGGCTCTATTGGAAATCCTGATAGTATTATTGCCGTAAGTTACGTCATCTACTATCGTGAATTGCGGCTCGCAGGTGTTCTCCTGCATACACTCCATACCATGTACTCTACTGGTCACCTTACCATTTTTGTGAGCAAGATTGGTGACCCTAAAACTAGTGTAATAAGCCCCCAAATGCTGGTCCACCATATAGCGATTCGTATACGAATCGATTAACACAGCAGGCGCTTGCGTATCTTTTTCTTTGCTACAGCCAAGAAACAGTAGTGCAAAGAAACTAAGGAGTATAAGTTGTTTCATAAAATAGGTGGTGGTATGGGAGCTCTTTTAAGGGCGATGAACGAGTAATGCCGTCAACATGGGCGCCACAATCCAAGTTCCGAGTAGAGCGACAACTATTAGATATAAAATTAATCTTCTTTCAACTGTTCCCAGTGCCGCTCCAGTTCCGGATTCTTTTTGGAAGGTTGCTCTCCCCCCCCTATCAGTTCATTCAACACTTTGATGCGGTCGCCTGTGTTGGGGTGTGTACTCATAAAGGCCATCATTTCCAACTCACTGCCTGACTGCAGGCGTTCCATTAACAAAATGGCGCCTTGCTCATTCAGCTCGTTTCGGCGCAGCAGTTCCAATCCTTCCCGGTCGGCTTCCAATTCCAGACTGCGGCTGTATTCCAGATTGCGCAGGGCGGAGGCATTGTCGACCAGCACGGCGGCTACTCCGCTAATGTCGCCAAACAGCAGCGAGGCCAGCATGTAGTAGGACAGGCTTCGCGTCATGGCCCGGAGCGAGTGGCGGTTTTGGATGTGCGCCAGTTCGTGCCCCATCAGAGCGGCCAGTTCTTCGTGTTGCTCCATTTTGTCGAGTATACCTTCGTACACCACCACATAGCCGCCCGGTATGGCAAAGGCATTGACCTCGTCGCTGGTCACCACGGCGGCCGTAATCGGGTAGTCCAGGTCGGTGTCCAGCTCGCTGAGGTACGCGTTCAAGGCAGCAGTTTTTTCATCGTTTACCTGGTAGCCCTGCAGCATTTTGGTGTAGAGTTGCTCGCCCAGTTGGCGCTCGTAGCTTTGCGGGAAGTACATGGCTACCCGGTCGGCAAGGGCCGGCACACCCCACACCACAAAGGCCACCAGCAGACCCAGCAGACTCAGGGCGAGCACCGCTATACCTGCGCAGCCCAACCCCAGCACACTGTTGTAGCCAGATTTGAGGAAGGCTGCCCCATGATATTGCTGTTGCAGCGCTTCCTTAAACCCTTTGTCTACCACTGAAATACTCTGTTGCGGAAATTTACCGTAGCGCAGCAACGTAGTCGCGTCGTTGAACTCTGACCGGTGCAGACCTCCCAGTTCCCAGTACACAGACCCCAATACCTCGTCTGCACTGTAGTCAATGCGCAAACCGTCCGGCAGCAGCGTGATGTGCGCCGGCATGCCTTTGGAGCTTTGCCCGTTGTAGTATTTCCCTTCAAATGTCATGTTAGATCACACCGATATCCATCATATCCGTCATGCTTTCGTAGGTAGCCGAATTATAGGCCTCCTCGGTCTGCACCAGCGCGTCGGCATCAAACTGCCCGCTCATCACGGTGTTGTTCATGATCAGCGACATGGTGCGCGTGGTGGTAAACGGCACTCCCAGCCCCAGCGTGAACACCACGATCAGGATATTGCCCACCGTTAGTTTGAGCACCTCCCAGCCCGAAACCTGGCACTGCAGGCGGCTGTAAGTACCGTCTTCCTGCAACACCACAATGTTGTTCACATAAAAGTGCAACAGGTTCTTGGTGTACCAGAAAAAGTAGATACCCACCGTAAAGATAGAAAAGAAAAAGCCTTTGAAGTGAATCAGAAGAAGGTCGGCCCCGTCGCCCGTGTAGCGCAGACGCACATTGCCGAAGCGCACGTTGTCGATCATCTGCTTGCGCAGGTTCACCACAAACCACGAGCCGTAGATGCCGAGTGTGAGTATGGTGAGGAAAAAGCCGATCAGGTAGGTGGAGTACATGTCGGAGAGTTTGCCCCGGTAGCCCATGTGGATGCCGCGCCAGCTCGTACGGGACATGCGGTAGCGCATCATACCGTGCAGCGCCAAAGGCACCAGCGCCAGCAAACCCAGCAGAAACACAGCATAAGCCAGCAGCATCATGCCTATGTTTTCTGTGAACACCGCATACAACATAAAGGCATACAGCGATGCCAATATGACCACTCCTTTAATGAAGCCGACGAACATCTCCTTGCCGGTGCCATGGAAGATAAAAGGTGTACCCGCCAGCTCGGTTTTGCGGTATAGGTACTGCAGCGACTTGGCCTTCGCCCAGGGGTAATAAAGCCCCAGTGTCAGGACAGTGAGCACGATGTTCACAATTTCAATGGCAAAGTACTCGGAGCCCTTGCCAGTGAATGAAAAATGGGTAATCTGTTTTTCTTTTTCGAGTAAAGTTGTTGTCATAAAAAGCTTGGAAATAAGGTGAGAAATTGAGTAAAAAAATAACACAGACCGCGCTCGAAACACAGCCTGTGTTATTACAGCTATTAAATATAGCAATTTTCAATTACTCACCAAGCATCCTTCTGCTTTTCAGTTATATTCCACTCACTTTTGCTCCATTGTCCAGCGTTCGAAATGCGGGAAATACTTCGCGCCCCAGGAGGTATAGCGCGGAATGATGGCCGTGTTGAGCCTGCGCTTGAAGTCGGTAAAATTCTTCTTTTCGGCTTGTGACCACAGCACCTCGCTCAGGGCCGTCATGCGCGGGAAAACCATGTACTCCACCTTGGCCGTATTGCCGATGTACTCTGCCCACAAGTTAGCTTGCGCCCCGATGATGTAGTGGTCCAGTTTCTGTTCGCGCAAGGCAGCAGGTATAGGCTCAAAATTATACACAGCGTCCAGCGGGTTATAGCCGTGGATAGCCAGGCTGTCGTTCGGGTCTTTGGACTGGTAGTGGTCGAAGTACAGCGGGTGGCCCGGCGCCATGATCACTTGATGGCCACGCGTGGCGGCGGCTATGCCTTCCTTCTCCCCTCCCCAGTTCATGATAAGCGTGGATTTGCTCAGGTCGCCTTCCAGAATCTCGTGCCAGCCGATCACTTTCTTTCCTTTGGCGGCCAGGTAGCTTGCCACCTGCTCTACAAAATAAGTCTGCAGGCCTTTCTCGTCCTTCAGGTTATGGTCTTTGATGAATTGCTGCGAAACAGAGTCTTCTTTCCACCACTTCTTGCTCGTTTCGTCGCCGCCCAGGTGGAAGTACTCATACGGGAACAGGTCGGCCACTTCCTGAAACACCGTTTCCAGGAACTGAAAAGTGGCCGGGTTGGGCTGCAGCACGTTGTTCTGGCGGTTGTACATGCCCCAGGTAGTGGCTACGTTCCAGGTGGTGTCGGGGCGGGTGCTCAGCTCCGGGTAAGCGGCAATGGTAGCGCGGCTGTGGCCTGGTATATCGATCTCAGGTATAATGTTGATGCCCCGAACAGAAGCATAGTTGATTACGTCCAGTATTTCGTCTTTTGTATAGTAGCCACCGTAGCGTTTGCCGTCATACCTTATCGGTGTGTCTTTGAAATGCCCAATCAGGGTTTCTTTGCGCCAGGAGCCTACGGAGTTCAGCTTCGGGTATGACTCCATTTCGATGCGCCAGCCCTGGTCGTCGGTCAGGTGCCAGTGGAAGGTGTTGAGCTTATGGAAAGACAGGTAGTCGATGTACTTTTTAATGAACTCCACGGGGAACATGTGCCGCACCACGTCCAGGTGCATACCCCGGTAAGCGAAGCGCGGGTAGTCCTTGATCTGCACATCCGGAATCTTTACCTCGCGCACCTGCTTGAGCGGGAATAGCTGCAGCAAAGTCTGGATGCCGTACACCATGCCGCCCGTGTCTTTGGCGCGTATCGTCACGTCTTTGCCTGACACCGTCAAGGTATACATCTCGGCTTTGTCGATGGTCTTGGTATCCAACACAAGTCGGATGTGGTGGCTGGCCTTGGGCTTGGCGGCAGTATTCGGGTGTAGGGGCAGTTTCAGGCCCGTCTGCGCCGCCAGCATCTCCTGCAGAAACTCAGCCTGCGCTCCGAACTGCTTATCGAACACGATCTGGGCTTTGTTGTTGATGCTCACATGCCCTCTCGCCTCTTTTATCACTTCGACAGGCATCGGCGTGATGTCGTCGATGGACTGGGCGATGGTTAGGACAGGTATAGAAAGTAGAATCAGTACGAGGGAGAAAATCCGGTGAAAGGTTGGTAGCATGTTGTTTTTAGTTGTTGCTGTCAATGGACTAGTGATGGAACGCTTGGTTTAATGGGTGTGGTATTGAATTGGGTGGTTCGGGAGTTTGGGTTAAAGTATGCAAGGGTAATTTATAGCGCGAGCGTCCTCGCTCGTGATTTACTCTATAAGCAGCACGAGCGAGGACGCTCGCGCTAGAACGATCATGATTATCTGTGCACGATTCGGACAGGTCACGACCTGTCCCTACAAGCTATACCTTGCTAACTCTTCCCTCCTAAACTCGCAAACTCCTAAACTCAACTCAGCTTCTCGGATGGTAATCCTTTATCACCTGCTTCAGGTAATCCCTGTCGAGGTGGGTATAAATTTCGGTGGTGGTGATGGACTCGTGGCCCAGCATTTCCTGCACGGCCCGCAGGTCGGCGCCGCCTTCGATCAGGTGCGTGGCAAAGGAGTGGCGGAAGGTATGGGGACTCACCGTTTTCTGTATACCTGCTTTGGCGGCCAGGTCTTTGATGATCGTGAACACCATCACCCGCGTCAGTTTGGCGCCGCGGCGGTTTAGGAACACATAGTCTTCGTGGCCTTTTTTGATAGTGAGGTGGCAGCGCACGCCTTCGCGGTAGAGTTGGATGTGCTTGAGTGCATCGCGACCAATTGGCACGAGCCGTTCTTTGTCGCCTTTGCCCGCCACTTTCAGGAAGCCCATGTCTTCGTAGAGGTTGCTTAGTTTCAGGTCCAGTAATTCTGACACACGCAGTCCGGAACTGTAGAGTGTCTCGAGCATGGCACGGTTGCGCGTGCCCTCCGGCGTCGACATATCGATGGCGGCCAGCAGTTGCTCTATTTCGTGGAAGTGCAGCGTGTCAGGTAGTTTGCGGCTCAGCTTCGGAGCTTCTATCGTTTCGGTGGGGTCGGCGGTGAGCATGTCTTCCATGATCAGGAACTTGTAGAAGGCCCGTATACCTGACAATGTGCGTGCCTGCGAGTGCGGCGTCATGCCCAGTTCAGCTACCCACTCCAGAAACTCGCGCAGGATGGGCGGCGTTACCTGCTCCGGCTGCACGGCTATACCTTTGATGTCCAGAAAATCGGTCAGTTTGCGAATGTCACGCAGATACGCCTCCACGGAATGACCCGAAAGCGACTTCTCGAGGCGCAGGTACTGTTCGAACTGGGTAATGCAAATAGACCACTTCATAGGTATAGCACAAAACTTTCTTTTGTCAAAAAATCAAAGCAAAGATAGTTAATCCTTAAATTGCAAACGCTTAATCTAGCTGAAATCACCACTATACCCTCAAACTATGAAAATCCTGATCCTGAACGGCCCCAACCTCAATCTTTTAGGCGTTCGCGAAAAATCCGTCTACGGCACGGAGTCCTTTGAATCTTACTTTGAAGAACTCAAAGAGGCCTTTCCGGGCATGGAGTTATCCTATTTCCAATCCAACACAGAGGGCGTGCTCATCGACAAGCTACACGAAGTGGGTTTCAGCTACAAAGGCATTGTGTTCAACGGCGGCGCCTACACCCATACCTCCGTGGCCCTCTCCGACGCGATCAAAGCCATCGAAACACCGGTAATTGAGGTGCACATCTCCAACGTGTACGCCCGCGACGCCTTCCGCCACAAAAGCATGCTGGCCCCTTTCTGCAAAGGTGTGATCACCGGTTTTGGTTTGGAGAGCTACCGCATGGCCCTGCAGTATTTTGAGCGCATGAAGCCTAAGCAAATTGGTTTCGGATCCAAAAAATAGCGTCGCAACACAGGCATTCCGTTCACTAAATATTTGGTTATTGCTATAGTAACCATCCTATAATTCTTTATATTACCCTCCATGCTGAATTTCTTTCCAGGACCGTCGAAAATATACCCGGAGGTGCGCACCTACCTGACAGATGCGTACGACGAGGGGATTATGGATGCCCCGCACCGCGGAGAACAGTTTGTGCAGCTCTCCCGCGCCGTGGTGGGCTCGCTCAAGCGCCGCCTCAACATTCCGCAGGACTACTCCATTTTCTTCACCTCCTCGGCCACCGAGTGCTGGGAAATCCTGATCCAAAGCCTTACCAAAAAGAAGAGCTTCCATATTTACAATGGCTCTTTTGGAGAAAAGTGGTACGAGTACGCCAAAAAAATGCGCCCGGAGGCGTCGGGGGTTCGCTTCGACATAAATGAAGCCATCCAAGTGGAAGGCCTCAACATCAGCTCCGACACCGAACTGATCTGCCTTATCCAGAACGAGACCTCCAACGGCACGCAGGTGACGGCTACCACCATCCTCAACCTGCACAACCGCTTCCGCGACACGCTCACGGCAGTGGATGCCACCTCTTCTATGGCGGGCCTCAACCTGAAATACATCAAGGCCGATATCTGGTTTGCCTCTGTGCAGAAGTGCTTTGGCCTGCCGCCGGGACTGGGTATACTCATCTGCTCGCCGCGCGCTATCTTCCGGGCCAAGCAAATAAACGAGCGCAACCACTACAACAGCCTGGTGTCGCTCTACGAAAAGATGCTTAATTACCAGACCGTGCATACGCCGAACACGCTCAACATCTACCTGCTCAAGCGCATGCTCGAAGACAGGCCCTTTATCAAGCAACTCGACATTGAGCTGACGGACCGCGCCAACGAACTGTATGAGTTCTTCGGTCAGTTTACCGACTTCAAGTTGCTGATCGAGAACGAGGAGGTGCGCTCGAAAACAGTGGTGGTGCTGGAGGCGAACGAGCGGCTGGTGGAGGACATCAAAAAGCGGGCGCTGCACCACAACATACGACTAGGCAACGGCTACGGACCCTGGCAGCGCAACACGTTCCGGATCGCGAACTTCCCGGCAATCGGCAACGAGGAGTACGAAGAGCTGAAGCGCTTTTTCCTACATTATTACGTCTAAGAATCCTACCTTTGCGGCTTGTTAACGGATTGCGCATGGTCGCTGCAGGTATAGCTGTACCTGTAGCGGCTGGCCTCAACATTTTAACAACCAAAAACCCATGCTTCAGGAACTCTTCAGCTTTAAGGAAATCGCGTCTGTTACGCTTATTTTGTTTGCGGTAATCGACATCCTGGGATCCATTCCGATCATCATCGACCTGCGCAAGCGCGAAGGCAAGATCGAGTCCGAAAAAGCCACCATCATTTCGGGTGTCCTGATGATCGTGTTCCTGTTTGTGGGCGACGGCATCCTGAAACTCTTCGGCATCGACTTCGAGTCCTTTGCCATGGCCGGTGCCATCATCATCTTCCTGATCGGTCTGGAGATGATCCTCGGCAAAGACCTTTTCCACTCCGACCCTGAGGTGAAAAGCGGCTCCATTGTGCCGCTGGCTTTCCCGCTGATTGTAGGAGCAGGCACCATGACCACCCTGCTCTCGCTGCGTGCGGCCTACTCGCTGCCCAACGTGCTGGTGGGTATTGTGCTCAACCTGATGTTCGTTTACATCGTGCTGAAGTCTTCGGCCTGGCTGGAGCGCAAACTCGGCAAAGCCGGCGCCAACGTGCTCCGCAAAGTGTTCGGCGTTATCCTGCTGGCCATCGCCATTAAACTGTTCAAAACGAATTTACCTATTTAGATTGAGTGAGTTAGTGAATGAGTGATTTAGTGATTTATTATTGTTTGCACAGGCACTCATTCGTTAAAACAAAAAAACTCATTCATTCACTAAATCACTCATTCACTAAATCAACACATGATCGAGCTTTTCACAGACGGTGCTTCACGAGGGAATCCGGGTCCGGGCGGGTATGGCACGATACTGCGCTGGAGAAACCACGAGAAGGAACTAACTGCTGGTTTCCGCAAGACCACGAACAACCGCATGGAGCTGCTCGCTGTGATCGTGGGGCTCGAAGCCATCACCAAGCCCGGTATACCTGTCACGGTCTACTCCGACTCCAAATATGTGGTAGATGCTGTGGAAAAACGCTGGGTGTTTGGCTGGCAGAAGAAAGGCTTCTCCGGCAAAGCCAACGGCGACCTCTGGGCTCGCTTTTTGAGAGTGTACACCAAACATAATGTAAAATTCGTTTGGATCAGAGGGCATGCCGGGCATCCTGAAAACGAGCGCTGCGATGAATTAGCGGTTGCCAGTGCGCTGTCGCCTAATTTGTTGATTGATGAGGGGTTTGAGTCGGGGCAGTTTAACTCGAAGTAGTAGTTTCTTTGCTGTTGCTGGTTTTGTGCTAGTGTAGCGCCGGCTGGTTCAGGTAAAGCGGTTGAGCTATTGCATAGCTAGCTTTTCGCCTGTGCGGCGGGCACTCACTTTTTTCCTTGATGAAAAAATCGAGGGCCCCTACCCCCACTCGCTGACCGCTCAAACAAAAAATCGTCGAAGATGCACCTGGCACCGCTGTCTGCTTTGTAGTGAGCGTGTAAGTTAGTCTTCCTATACCTGCCAGTGATTGTTTGCGACAAGGCTTATACCTTAAAAGTGTGAGCAGCCGAAATCTCCCCTTGAGGACAAGTGAGAACGAGAGTTCGAAACTTGCGAGCGAAGCTCTCAGAGGGGTGTTAACCGTGTATAGGTGTACAGATCCTACAACGCTTATACCTCTAAACTGGCAACCCTAAGTTCCCCGCCTTAGACAAGGAGGGGTTAGGGGTAGTTGGATCCGGTATAGCGAAATAGAGACTACAACGCTGATACCAGCGAATTGGCAATGGTAGAGATTCCCCTCTTAAAAGGGACAGGAGTATGTCAATCGTGCACAAGAATCCTGAAAATCCTTTAATCCTGTAAATCCTGATTCTAACAAAAGAAAGCAGAAACTCCATACCTTTGCCTTCTTAATCCATCACTTTTCACTATTCACTATTCATTACTCATTAATCATTATTCACCCGTGGCCAACACCTACTTCCAATTCAAGCAATTCCGCATCAACCAGCACCAGTGCGCGATGAAAGTCTGCACGGACTCTTGTGTGTTTGGGGCTTATGTAGAGGTGAAGCAAGCAAAGAGGGTACTGGACATCGGAACGGGAACGGGCTTGCTGGCTTTGATGGCGGCGCAGCGATCGGGAGCTGTGGTGGAAGCAGTGGAGATTAATCCCGAGGCACAGGTACAGGCGGCGCAGAATTTTACGGAGAGCCCTTGGGCAGATCGTCTGAAGTTATACCCAATGCCCTTGCAGGAGTTTGCGAAAACCTCTACGCAGCAATACGATGTCATTCTGTCGAATCCGCCATTTTTCCTGGCTTCGCTTAAGTCTGACGATGCGGCTAAAAACACGGCCAAGCACACCGGCGACCTACTCTTTGAAGATATCCTGAAGTTTGCGCAGAAGCACCTTACCGAACACGGAAAGCTATACCTGCTCCTGCCGCCAACCGAGGCCAGTCACTTTGCTGCGCTCGCCAAAGCACACGCGCTATACCTGACCGAAACACTGGAGGTATACACGCGCACCGGCGGAAAGTGCATCCGGCATGTGCAGACCTATACTTTTGCCTCGGCAGAAAAAGCAGTTACTAACAGGTTAGACATCCGCGAAGAAGACGGAAAGACTTATACTACAGACTTTACAGCGCTACTGCGGGATTATTACCTGATTTTCTAAAAATTCAGGAGTATTGCTTGCTAAAGACTGGTAGCTATACCTGCTGCTGTGTCGCCTTCACCTGTTCAACTTCCACAAAGTCGACCCCATAGCTTTTCAGTTCTTCCAACACCGCCTCGTACAGGTCCGGGTGAATAGGCATCACCACACCGCGACGGTCGATTTTGCCTTGTAGCAACAGCCTGGCCAGTATACCGACCGGCAGGCCCACAGTTTTGGCCATAGCCGTATGCACCTCGTCATCGCCCAGCACCACCAGCGAGGAAGTGAGTTCGTGCTGCTCGCCTTCCAGTTCATACTCAAACAGGTGCTGCATCACGATCATGTCTTTGTCGCCGGGCTCCAGCTTCCACTTGCCGACCAATATTTTTTCGAGCACCTGGGCCGGTGTAGCCACTGTCATGCCGAGCGGAATTTCTTCAAACAGACCAAGCCACTCCAATTTTTCAATGATTCCTCCTTCAGGCGCTATACCTACGTAACGGCAAAGGCGCTGCTGCAGGCTTTCGTCCGAAGAAGCGGCCGGTGGTAGGAAGGCTTCCAGGTAGCTGCGGTTGGTCATGTTCTCCACGCCTTCCAGATCGTAGCTGTCGTCGGTGAGGCCAAGTTGCACAAATACATTCCAGGCGGCGCAATAGCCAATCCGGCGTAGCGTGCCGCGCAGCATCGTGGGGATGTCCTGCAAGCCGTAATGTTCCCGGTAGCTGAGCGAATCGCGGTTGGCGTAGCCATCAAAATGGCCGTAGCCTTCTACAAACAGCTCGTCGGTGCGCTTGAACAGTTGGTGGTAGGGGATGTACTTGTACTCGCCGTTCTTGATGTACTTTGCCGTCCCCTGCCCTGCCAGCACCACGTTGCGCGGATTCCAGCTGAACTTATAGTTCCAGGGGTTGTTGTCCGACTCCGGCGCCACCAGCCCGCCCGTGTACGACTTGAAGGAGGTGATCTTACCGCCCATGCCCTGCACCCGTCGGATCACCGCCATGGCCGACATATGGTCTATACCTGGGTCGAGACCCGACTCCATCAAAATGGTCAGGTTCTTACTTCTCGCCTCTTCGTGCAACTCCCTGATCTCAGGCGAAACGTAGGAGGCCGTGATCAAATGCTTTTCCTGCTTCAGGCACTCCCTTGCTACCTCAATGTGAAAGATGGCCGGCAGAAGCGAGATCACCAGATCGGCCTTGCTTACCTCGGCAGCCCGCTGCGCCTTGTCGTGCACGTTAAAAACGATGGCTTCGACAAAGTTCAGCGGTGCAATTTTGCTTTGCAGATGGTCCACGTTCATGTCGCCGATGGTGACATGCCAGTTCTTGGAGGGCGCGTGTTGCAGCAGGTATTGGATAAGCGAAGAGGCGGAGCGGCCGGCTCCAAGCAGGAGGATTCTTTTCATAGCACTTGTATCGTTGCGTTTGAATTTAGCAATAAGCACCTGCAAGGCCAACCTTTTACATTGTTTTATCAGAATAATCCGTTAAATTTATAGCCCTTTTCTAATTTTTATACCTATAAGGTCTTAAATGGCAAGTGAGCTGAATATAAATATCTGCATCGACGTACTGGACTCGACTGAAGAACTGCCCCCACAAGAGCGCGAAGCGATGGCACTCGCACAGCAAGCGGCAAACGACGCCTACGCTCCATACTCTAACTTTTTGGTGGGCGCTGCCCTCGTGCTCGAAGACGGCACGCTGTTTAAAGGCAGCAACCAGGAAAATGCCGCCTACCCTTCCGGCCTCTGTGCCGAGCGCACAGCACTGTTCGCCATGAGCGCCCATCACCCAAACAAAAAGATCAAGCTGATCGCCGTGACAGCCCGCCGTAGAAGCGAAGAACACTTCCTACCTGCCATGCCTTGCGGTGCCTGCCGCCAGGTAATGGCCGAGTACGAGCACAAACAGGGAGAGCCTATACCTGTGCTGTTGCAGGGCCCTGAAGGTAAATTCTACCGCCTCCGCAGCGTCAGCGACCTACTTCCCTTCCAATTCAACAGGGAACATTTGTAATTTAGTGAATGAGTGATTGAGTGGTTGAGTGAGTTATTAATTTTGATTATATAGTTTGAGGCCTCAGCAGTATAGCTAAGCTAACGCATGCGGAGCAGGCAGAAAATCGACTCAATTAATAAAATAACAATTCAACCAATCAACAATTCAACAATCACTCAGTCACGCATTCACTAACTCACTCAATGGAAACTCACAAACTGACAGTCCCTCGCACGGCCCGCTACTATACCTTGGGAACGCCCTCAGAGCAGACGCGTGACTTGTGGGTGGTATGCCATGGGTATGGGCAGTTGGCACGTTTCTTTTTAAGGCATTTTGCGGTGCTGGATGATGGCGCTACCGTGGTGGTGGCACCGGAGGCCCTGTCGCGCTTTTACCTGGACGGTTTTTCGGGCCGCGTGGGCGCCACGTGGATGACGAAAGAAGACCGGCTTTCCGAAATTGAGGACCAGTCGGCTTACCTGGACTTGCTTCTGCAGGAGCTCTTGGGGCAATTGCCGGCCGATGTGCGGGTGCATGTGCTGGGCTTCTCCCAAGGTGGTGCCACGGTTAGTCGCTGGCTCGCCACCAACCAGGTACCTTGCCAGCACCTGGTGCTTTGGGCTGCTTCTTTCCCGGAGGACATCACTTTCGACTCAGGCAAAATGGCTTTTGAAGGTATGCAGGTGGATGTGGTATACGGAACACAAGACGAGTTTATTACGCCAGAAAAGCTGCAGCACCAGCAGGAAATCATGAAGCGCCTCGGCCTTGTGCCACAGGTCCATACCTTTGAGGGTGGCCATACCATCCCACCAGAGTTGCTACAAAAGCTCAAATCATAAGGCAGAAACCTAACAGTTGACGCTGATTCTTACGCAGGCTCAAGCTTGTGCTCACCTTGCTATCCCATAACAACCGCTATCCGATGCTTTCATAGCAATTTCCCGGTACCTACTTCTGGGTATTTTAGTTAATTCACAAATCATTATATATAAATTTAAATAAAGTGTATTTAAATTTGCGGGGAAACAATTGCAACAAACCCATCCTTACACTTTCATAATTCAACTTACCCTATGAGGAGAAATCTCTACTTATCTCTCATTTTCTGCTTGCTCACTATTTCTTCTTTCGCCCAGAGCAAGATCAACGTTAGCTCCAACTTCCCGGATGCCAAGTTCTTTTTATTGAACGATGCCGATAACAGCACCGTGAGTGAACTCGGCGTCGGAAGCATCGAGCTGAAGCTGAACAAAGACTCCCGCAACCGCATTGCTGTCGTAAAAGAGGGCTACGAGCCTGTGATCCGCGAATTCCCGCGCACCATGAAGTGGGACAAAGACCAAAAAGTGGAACTGGCCAACCGTCTGATCGACATCAGCGTGGAGCCTTACGATGCCGAAATTTATGTGGATGGCCGCGTGGTGGGCACCAAACGCATTAACCTGATCGTGGAGAAGGACAAGTTCCTGAACGTGGAGGTAAAGAAGCCGGGCTTCGCGCCGCAGACCAAGGTATACTACAACCAAAAAGACCGCGAGGCGCCTCCTGTTAAAGACTTTTTTGAGCTGAAAGACCGCCAGGTGAGACTGGAAGTGATTCCGGCCGACGCCTCTGTGGCGCTGAATGGGGTGGTGACAGGCCGTGGCAACACCGATGTGAGCGTTCCGTTTGGCACCTGCGTAACTGTGACTGTCACAAAAGAAGGCTTTGCCGAAGTGGTACAGGTATACTGCAATAAGCCAGCCACGGACCCGGTTCCTCCGCTTCGCTCCCGCGCTCTGCTCGAAGACCGTCTGGTGAAAATGACCACCTCCCCTGCCGATGCCAACATCGAAGTGGCCGGCAAAGTGGTAGGTGTAGGCAAATACGACCTGAAAGTGCCGAAAAACGGCTGCGTGGAAGTGCGTGTGACGAAAGATGGCTTCCTGCGCTACATCAAAAACTATTGCAACCAGGAAAACATGCAGGCTCCGGAAGCGACTGAGTTTGTGGAGCTGGCCGTGGATGAGGCCTATACCTCTTCTATCTCATCGGACATGGCCAATGTGCGTATCACCATACCTGTTAACAAAACCGTGGACCCGGCCGACGCCTGGAGAATCCTGAGCTCGATCATCACCAAGCGTTTCGACGTGCTGGAGACGGTAGACTACAACACTGGCTACCTGACCAGCGCCTGGCAGGTGCAGAACTTCAACGGTGCCAACATGATCCGCACCCGCGTGATCGTGAGCAGCGGCGGTAATTCCAACGACCTGACCTATGTGGTGAAAATCGTAAGCCAGCGCCACGAGCGCGAAAACAACACGGCCCGCAACATCAGTGTGAAGGACGACGAAGACTTCAAAGACTGGGGCCGTCTGCTGAAACGCTACGACGGTCTGATCGAGGAAATACAGGCACGACTGCAGTAAGCTTTTATACCTTCGAAACATGACAAAGCCCCGGCCAGCCGCCGGGGCTTTTCTTTTTACCTTCTTGCCCCCATCAGCACAGAATCCTGCTGCTTGTTGAAGCGTAAATCCAAATTAAGTTTTAGCTTTAGTACACGAACTGTACCTAGCCTGTTATACCTGCCCATGCCACAAACAGAGCCTTTCTTCCGATTCGACTGGTTTGCCGCCATCCTGCTGGTGGGGGTGGTACAGGGCTTCTTCATGAGTCTGCTGTTTTTGGCGAGGCGCCCGCACCGACAACCTTACCATCACCTGCTTTTGGCGGCGCTTGTCTTTACCTTCGCCTGCATGGTGCTGGAGGTTTTTCTGTGCTACAGCGGCTTGATGTTCCGCACCCTCCAACTGGTTGATTTCTCAGAGCCGGCAAATTTTGCTGTTGGTCCGCTCACGTACCTGCTTCTCCGGAGCCTGAGCGGTTACAAGTGGACGGAGCGGCAGTGGCTGCACTTTATTCCGTTTGCGGTGTACTTCCTCTATCACATCCTTTTTTACATTCAGCCGGAGGAGGTTAAGTACAACGCCTACATCAGTGCCTATTTTCCGGAGATGGCGTATTTGCCGGTCACCATTGAGCTTTTCTGGGACCCATTGCAGTGGACGAAGTATGTGAACGAACTGACCATGGGGCATATCCTCATCTACATTGTACTTTGCTTTTTGTTGTTGAGGAAACAAAGCACCACTGAGTCCCCTAACCCCTACTTCTATACCTGGGCCAGGTTTCTGCTATACTTCTTCGTCGCCACGCTGGTGCTGATCGTGATCGTGAAGCTCAGCTATGAGCGCGACCTGGGCGATCACTTCCTGGCCATGTTCCTGGTGGTGCAGCTCTTTTTTGCGAGTTACAAGATCATCACCGATTCTGCCTTCTTCCAGCCCGTGGTGCAGGTAAAGTATGAGAAGTCAGCCCTGAGCGAGGAGGCCAAGCAGGATCTGATCCAGAAATTGAAAGCAGCCGAGCAGGAAAAATTCTATACCCAGCCATCTGCTTCCCTCCCAACGCTGGCCAAGCAATTGCATACCTCGCCCCACTACCTGTCGCAGAGCCTGAACGAGCGCCTGGGCAAGAGCTTTTTTGAGTACCTGGCGGAGCTGCGCATACAGGAGGCGAAAGCCATACTGGCCGACCCAACGCAGCAGCACCTGAAAGTAGAGGAGGTGGCCGAGCAGGTAGGCTATATGTCGAAGTCAGCTTTCAGCAGCGTGTTTAAAAAGTATACCGGCCAGACGCCGGGGCAATTCCGCAAAACAGCCGTTTCAGGCTCCGTTTGAGTACTTCCCTATAAGTTAGCACCCCGCACTTATCGGCAGATTCTTCTGATAAGGTTCTCTTTGTAGATGTTTGTATCAAAATAAAACGCTATGGAAAATCAGATCAAAATCAGACGCTACGAGTTCGATTGGCTACGGGTGCTGGCCTTTTCGCTCCTCATCTTTTACCACACTGGCATGTACTTCGTCAGCTGGGACTGGCACGTCAAGAACCCGGTCATCAGCGAGAAGCTGGAGGTGCCGATGATCTTTATGAGCCAGTGGCGCATGTCGCTCATTTTCCTGGTGTCGGGCGTGGGCGTATACTTTGCAATGGGGTTCCGGAGCGCCGGCACTTTTGCCAAAGACAGACTGAAGCGCATTTTACTTCCCCTGGTTATCGGTATGCTGCTGGTAGTGCCGCCACAGGTATACTTTGAGCGGGCAGTGCAGGGCACGGCCACCGATTACCTGAGCTTTTACCCTTCTATTTTTGAATTTGAGCCCTACCCGCAAGGCAACTTCAGCTGGCATCACCTCTGGTACCTGGCCTACATCTTCTGCTACAGTCTGCTGCTTTTGCCACTCCTGGCATACCTGCGCCGGGCCACCGTACGGGGGACAGGTATACGGGGCTGGATGCTATTGGCCGTCCCGACGCTGTGGCTTGGTTTGGGTGGCGTGCTGCTAAACGAGCGCTTCCCGGCTACCAACGCCCTGATCGATGACTGGGCCAACCATTTCCTCTATATCACAGTTTTTCTGATCGGCTTCCTTTTGATGAAACTTCCCTCATTGCAGGAAAAGGTGAGAAAACTGCGCTGGTACAGTTTGAGCCTCGCAGGTATAACCCTGACCATTCTGTATACCTTTTACTGGTTTAAGGATAGGGACCTGGGTGATGCAGAACTGGCTCTGTATTATATGCTGCAGCAAAGCAACCGGTGGTTTTGGCTGATGGTGATACTGGGATTCGCCATGCAGCACCTCAATCTGAAAAACAAATACCTGGCGCAGGCCAACGAGATGGTATACCCATTTTACATCCTGCACCAGACCGTGATCGTGGCATTGGGCTATTACCTGCTGCAGGCAAACTGGAGCATCGGCTTTAAGTTTACCTTCATGAGCCTGAGCACCTTCGTCATCTGCTTCCTGCTGATCCGTTACCTGATCATGCCGTTTAATTGGCTCCGTATACCTTTCGGCATGAAATCCATTCAGAGAAATGAAGCGCAGCACTTTGCGGGGCTGAATGTCGAGAAGAAAAAGGAAAGTAAGCCCGTTGTGAGCAGTTAGGAGGGTCAGAACTGATGTCCGGGAAGTAAAGACAGTAGGAAAATTATCGCTAACTCTTCTCCCACATACCAGCCATCACTACCTCCAGCAGGTGCTCGTCGGGGTCGCGGAAGTAGAATGACAGGAAGCCGCGACCCCAATCGTACTCCTGCTCCACCGCTATACCTGCTTCCACTACTTTGCTCTTCCAGCCTTCATAGTCATCCCGGCTTACCTCGAAAGCCAGGTGCAGTTGGCCCGAGCCGAAGTGAGGCGGCAGTGTGCCTCCTTTTCTGGAGGCCTCTGGCAGGAAGCAAAGCAGCACCGACTCACCGGCCCTGAAGAAGATGTGCCGGTCTTTCACCTCCCCAATTACGGGCAACCCTAGCTTGCCATTATAAAACTGTCGGCTGCGCTCCAGGTCAGCTATATACAGGCAGGTTTCTTTTATTTTCTTGATCTCCATGGCATCGCTTCGAAAACGTTTATCCGGTAAAAAAGCAGTTATTTCCAGTTTGTACGCAACCACAGGGCTTTTGCTTTCCGTTATACCTAGGCGCGCTCACTGTTTTTATACACCACTATGAAGCTTATGCTGAAAATACTTGCCTTTTTTATACCTGTGATGGTAGCCCTCTTTTACTTTATAGGGAGGCCTGCAGAACCTGTTACCAATTCTGAAGCTGCTCCCGGCAAACTGGTGAGGCTAGCCAAACTTCCTTCCGTGGTAAGCGAAAGCTCCGGGGTTGAGTTTATACCTGAGCGCGACGCCTATGTTACCCACAACGATGCCGGCAACAAACCTCACCTCTACCTGGTCGACCGCAAAGGGAAACTGATCGAGACGATTAAGCTGCAGCTGCCAAACGTAGACTGGGAAGACCTGGCGCGAGACAGCGATGGCAATATCTACATAGCCGATACGGGCAATAACAACAACAAACGCAAGGAGCTGGCCATCTACAAACTCCAACTCGATAAGCCGGATCAAATCGAGGCCATTCGGTTCACCTACGAAGACCAGAAAGATTTCCCGCCTTCGGATAAAAACATGAACTATGACGTAGAAGCCATTTTCTGGCAGGGCGGCAAGATCTACCTGGTATCGAAGGATAGGGGCAGGAAAGAGACGGCCAAGGTATACGAGCTGCCCGATAGCGAAGGCCGGTATAAAGCCAAACTGTTGGGAAGTCACAAACTGGGCGTGCCGGTGACCGGCGCAGCCAGCAGTGCCGATGGCAGCACCGTGGCGCTCGTGAGTGAAGGCGGCCTGCACATTTTCCGTAACGTAAGCGATCCGGCCACTTTTTACAAAGGCGACTACCAGAAGGTGAACATCAAACAGGCCGGGCAAACGGAGGCAGTGGCATTTGAGAATAAAAACACGCTCGTGATCACGAGTGAAGAAGGTGGCTTGTTCCGATATAGCCTGAACTAATAGCCTATACCTACCAAAAGCAAAAAACGGCCAGCAGAACTGCTGGCCGTTTCTATTTCTTGAAATGCTTTTACTTTTTGGCAGTTTCCCGGGTAAGTTTCCCGCCGGGTAGGGCCGGCTTCGGATTTTGCCATACCCTGAACAGGATGATCAGACCAATGATGATCAGCGGGATGCTCAACTGCTGCCCAATGTTCAAGGCCATCGTCGTCTCTTTTTCTACCTGCACTTCTTTCAGGAACTCCACCAGGAAACGGAACGTGAACAGGGCCGTCACGAAAATACCGAACAGCAAACCTTTAGGCAGCGCCTCTTTGTATTTCTTCCAGAGCCAGTAGAGCAGCACAAACAGCAGGAACACACTGAACGATTCATACAACTGCGTCGGGTGGCGCGGCACGTGCGAGTATTCGCTCTGGCGCACAAAAATAAAGCCCCACGGCAGGTCAGTCGGACGGCCGAAGATCTCCGAGTTCATCAGATTGCCCAGTCGGATGAGCGCACCACCGAGGGCCACAACGATCACGATCCGGTCCAGCACCCACATGTAGTCGAAGTTGTGCTTGCGGCTGAACAGCCACAAGGCCAGCAGAATACCAATGGTAGCCCCATGGCTGGCCAACCCGCCTTCCCAGATCTTGAGGATCTCAATTGGGTTGCTCAGGTAGTACTCAGGTTGGTAAAACAAGGTATGGCCCAAGCGTGCGCCTACCACCGTACCGATGATCATGTACAGGGTGATGATGTCCACATCGCCTTCCGTGCGACCTTCTGCCACGTAAATTTTGGTCAGAATGCGTTGACCGAACACGAACGCCAGCGCGAACAGGAGTCCGTACCAGCGTACTTCAAAGGCCCCGATGGAAAAGATGGAAGGACTGACGTCCCAAGTTATATAGTTCAGAATGCTCATATACAGCGGTATGGTTCTGCCAAAGTTACAATAATTAGCAAAGCGAAAAAACCGCCGCCGGACAGGTAGAGGTATATTTATCCACAGGTATAGCCACTAACGAAAAAGGCACCACCCCACCCCGCGCCTGCAGGTATAGGTTGGTGCCCTTTGTAGGTATGGCTGTCTGCTGTTATTTCAGCCTGCTCAGCTCCTCCCGGAAACCGCCGCTCAGGATCGGATAACGGAGCCAACTGCGCGGATCCAGGTTATAGTCGTCGAGGTGGAAGCCCGGGGCGTAGCGTTCGCGCTTCCACTGGTTGCGCGACCACAAGGTATAGAACTTATGCACATAGGCCTTCAGCGACTTAAGGGGCGCCACGTTCTCCTTTTCCAACTGCTCCACCACCTGCTGCGGCGACAATCGGTCGTACCAGGCCAGGCGCTCAATCTTGTTCAGGATTTCGTACGGCATCAGGTCCTTCTCGTCTGTCTGTGCTTCGGAGGCAGGGCGCAGTTCAGCCGTTGGCTGTAGGTTGTTCACATAATCAAGGCCCAGGTAACCGAGCTCTTCCTGCATCCAGATCAGGAACTGGCGAACGAAAGCCTTGTCTATACCTGCGATAGGAGAAATACTGCCCGCCGTGTCACCGTCCATGGTGGCGTAGCCCACTGATGCCTCGCTTCGGTTAGAAGTGGCCAGCAACAGGGCATTTTTGATGTTGGCCAGCATCCAGATGGCGGGAGCACGCACGCGGGCCTGTATGTTCTGCAACGCAAGGTCATCGTGCTCCCAGGTCAGTTCACGCTCCAGGGCGTTTTCTATTTTAGCGGTATAGCCTTTCACTTCCTCGTCGATGGTCCAGTCGTGGAACACCGCCCCGATAGACTCGGCCAGTTCTTTAGCGGAGGTATAGGTAGCGTCAGAAGAGTTGACCGTACCCTGATAGGCGCAAGTGAGGATACGCCCAACCAGCTGCTTGACCACCTGGTCCTGCGGAAGTCCCTCAAAATACTCGGCATCCTTCAACGGGAACATACGGGCCTTGGTCACAAATCCGGTCACACCCAGGTTGGCTACTCCACGGCGCACCATTTCGGCCACCGCCACTGCGCAGCACGACGAATCGGCGCCACCGCTCAGCGACAACACAAAACCACGACTACGACTCTTGCGCATATAGTCGAACAGCCCTAGGCTCAGGGCAGCGATCAGTTCGGCATTTTCGTCTATAGGCGGCAGGTACTCGATTGTCTCCGCTATTTCAGGGTTGGCTCCGAAGCTTACTTCCGCGCATTCCAGGTCCACGTCCTTGAAACTAAGCAACTCATTACGGCGAATCAACTTGCCATTTTGCGCGATGAGTACCTCGCCATCGAAGATCACACGGCCCGACTCGTTGCCGAGCAGGTTGGCGTACAGGTAAGCGCATTGGTATTTTTGGGAGGCCTCAACCACGAGGCGGTATCGCAGGTCCGTTTTGCTGAGGGCGAAGTGGCTGGCACTTGGGTTCAGGATCAGCTGTACGCCTTTTGGCATGTGGCGCTCGGCCGGGCGGTTGGGTCGCCAGGCGTCTTCGCATATTTCGAAGGCGTATTTCACGCCCTTCTCTTCGTACACAATGTCGCCGATCGGGTAGCGCTTGCCTTTCATCTCGAACTCTTCTACCACGTTGGCTGGCCACGGCGTGAACCAGCGCGGCTCGTAGTGGATGCCGTCGCGGGCCAGAAACTGCTTGGCCGTGAAACCGACGATCTCTTTGTTCTTGATGACGCAGGCTGTATTAAAAACATCCTTCCCCAAAATCACATGCACACCCACGCACACGGTGATGTTGTCGCACCACTCCTTTACCTGCAGGAGCTTCTCGAAGGCCTCCTCGGCAAACCAGGGGTGCAGGAACATATCTTCGCAGCCGTAGCCCGTAATGCAGAGCTCAGGCAACAGCAGAATATCGACATTACGTGCAGTCGCCTCGATGATGGCAGATCGGATATTCAGTAGGTTGGCTTCCCAGTCGAGGGGGGTCTGATTAAGGGCGGCCCCAGCCAGTATCAGTTTAGTCTCTTCCATAGTGTGTTCTCTAACGCAACAATATGGAAGCAAGTTAAGCTTTGGCATCCAAATAACGAACCCCTATACCTACAACAGGTATAACCTGAGTCCTGCGGAGCGCACCTAGGTATAGACAGGGCGCAGCCCCAAACCAGTTATCAGAAACTGAGTAGGATGCTTGAAAAGACAGCGACCGATTAAACGACGGCGGTTTGTATGAAATTGAAATAAAGGAAAACTGGCAGGACTGCACAGGCATTTGCATGCACAGCTGGTATCTGCTTGGGGAACTAGCCCTAGCTGATGTTGAGAATTTCCAGTGCCTTTTCGGCTGCGGCCTGATCGGCTTTTTTCTTCGAAAGACCTACGCCCACAGCTACCGGTTTATCGTTCAGGTAGATCTCGCAGGTAAACTCGGTGGTGTTGCCCTGGTTTTTGCGGTTCACGATCTCGAAGCGAATTTCGGCATTCTGGCTTTGGGCCCACTCGATGAGCTTGCTCTTGAAGTTAGAGGTGGTGTTGACCAGTTTGTGCAGGTCCACATGTGGCTTGATCAGCTTGCCCAGTATGAACTGCCGTGTAGTTGCATAGCCTTTGTCCAGGTAGATGGCTCCCACCAGCGCCTCCAGGGCGTTGCCATGCACTGATTTGTGTCGGGCGCTTTGTCCCCCCGAATTGTCCACCTTCACCAACAGGTTCAGGCCTATCTTAATGGCAATGTGGTTGAGTGACTCACGGTTTACGATCCGTGAGCGCATCTCTGTCATAAAGCCCTCGTCTTCATAGGGGAATTTCTTGAAAAGCAGTTCCGCCACAACCGTACCCAATACCGCATCGCCCAGAAACTCCAGTCGCTCATTGGTGTCGTGCTTGCTGGCCAGGTTCTGCCGCGCAAAGGACGTGTGTGTGAGCGCCAGTTTGTACAGGCGTATGTTATCTGGTGTGCTGCCAATAATCCCGGAAATAGCGCGCACTAACTCTCTATCCTTGGTAAATAGGCTGTGATAGAAGCGCCGTACTGGTTTTATTGGTCCAAACACCTAGTCGATAAATTGACGGAATAAAACGGAAGTATTGTGCCCGCCGAAGCCAAACGTGTTGCTGAGCGCCACCTTCACTTCGCGCTCCTGCGCTTTGTTGAAGGTAAAGTTCAGACCTGGGTCAAAGCTCTCATCATCGGTAAAGTGATTGATGGTTGGCGGCACCAGGTTGTTTTGGATCGACATGATCGCAGCAATGGCCTCGATCGCACCAGCAGCACCCAGCAGGTGACCTGTCATAGACTTAGTAGAGCTGATGTTGAGCTTGTAGGCGTGGTCACCAAACACCGTCTGGATGGCTTTCACCTCGCTGATGTCTCCGAGTGGCGTAGAAGTACCGTGCACGTTGATGTAGTCTACCTCCTCCGGCTTGATGTTGGCGTCGCGCAGTACGTTCTTCATCACGTTCAGGGCACCCATTCCATCCGGATGTGGTGCTGTGATGTGGTAGGCGTCTGCTGACATACCGCCACCGATCACCTCGGCGTAGATCTTGGCGCCACGTGCTTTGGCATGTTCGTACTCTTCCAGGATGAGGGCACCTGCGCCTTCACCCAACACAAAACCATCGCGGTCTTTGTCGAATGGGCGGGAAGCCGTCTCCGGTGAGTCATTGCGCTCTGAAAGGGCTTTCAGGGCGTTGAAGCCTCCTATACCTGCTTCGGTTACAGCTGCCTCAGAGCCACCGGTTACCACCACATCGGCCATACCCAGACGGATATAGTTGAAAGAGTCGATGATGGCGTTGGTAGCAGATGCACAGGCAGAAACCGTAACGAAGTTAGGTCCACGGAAGCCGTACTTAATTGAAATGTGACCGGCACTGATGTCTGCGATCATCTTCGGGATGAAGAAAGGATTGAATCGCGGCGTACCGTCACCGTTGGCAAAGTTCACGCACTCCTCTTGGAATGTGCGCAGACCGCCGATGCCAGATCCCCAGATCACGCCTACGCGGTCAGGGTTAACATTTCCCTCGATCAGGTTCGCGTCCTGAACCGCCTCGTCAGCCACCACCATGGCGAACTGAGAGAACAGGTCCATCTTACGCGCTTCCTTACGGTCGAAGTAATTTTCAGGATCGTATCCCTTTACTTCACAGGCAAACTGGGTCTTAAACTTACTCGCATCAAAGCGTGTAATAGGCGCAGCTCCACTCACACCATTGGCCAGCCCGTTCCAGTATGCTGCAACGTTGTTTCCAAGTGGGGTGAGTGCGCCAAGCCCTGTAACTACAACTCTCTTAAGCTCCATAAGCTGCTAGTAGAGGATAGATAGTAAAAATTACTTAATAGAAAATAAGATAATCGGGGTTATATTACTTTGCGTGCTCTTCCAGGTAGCTGATCGCCTGACCTACAGTGGCAATGTTCTCAGCCTGGTCATCTGGAATAGATACGTTGAATTCCTTTTCGAATTCCATGATAAGCTCTACTGTATCCAGTGAATCAGCGCCAAGGTCGTTTGTGAAGCTAGCCTCTGGAGTAACTTCTGACTCTTCAACACCAAGCTTATCGATGATGATAGCCTTTACTTTTTCTGCGATTTCTGACATTTTTTCTTATAGTTTATTAAAACACTGTGCAAAGAAATGTAATTAGGCAGACAATGTCAAAAAAAATTGCTCTATTCGCTAAGTGATAAAAGTTTTTGCCGGAAAGGTCGTTTTCCACTGCCATGTTTATAAATTTGCAATTGACGGTATACCTGGCTCATGAAAACCCTGCACCTGGACATAGAGTATGATTTCAGCTTCGCCCTTTTCGGCGTGGTTGCCTCATGCCGCGATTACAAAATGGCCTGGTCACTTAACCGTCTTCTGAGGCTTAACCTCACCCGCCGACGAGACCTGTGCTACGAAATGATGGACCGGCAGAAGATGTACATTTCGCATTACGAGCACAACGACGAGCACAGCACGGTGCGCCTGTTCCGAAACAAGGCACTGGGTACCCTCACTGCCAAAAGGCCCTTTATGCTCCCCGATGTAAAAGAATATGACTACATTCTGCAAATAACGGGAGCGCTGCAGCAGTACCTTCACCCGCAGGAGCTCCTGAACAGACTCCATAGCCTGCCCATCATTCAATATACTAAACAATTCGATCCACTTACACTTAAGTACAAGGAACACTTACTATTCTGAATTATGAAGATAATCTTCAACAAGACCAAAGTACTGGCCACTGTTGGCCCTGCCAGCAATACCTTTGACCGACTGCTTGCGCTGGTACAGGAAGGCGTTGACGCTTTCCGACTGAACTTCTCACATGGTGAGCATGAAGAACATTTGCAGGTAATCGAACACATTCGTGAATTGAACCGCCGCTTCAACACCAATGTCTGCATCGTGCAGGACTTACAGGGACCCAAGATCCGCATTGGCGAAGTTGAAAACGGTGGCGTAGAAATAAAAGAGGGCCAGCGCGTGATCATGCGCTGCGACGGTTCCGTGAGCAACCACGAACACCTGGCCACCAACTATACCGAGCTTGCAAGAGACGTAAACCCGGGCGACACCATCTTGCTGGACGACGGCAAACTGGAGCTGAAGGTAATCTCTACTGACAAAAATAAGGAAGTGGAAGCCGAGGTGAAATATGGCGGCGTGGTGAAACCCCGCAAAGGCATCAACCTGCCCGACTCCATTGTTTCGGCCCCATCCCTTACCGAAAAGGACCTGCGTGACTTGCACTTCGGTCTGGATCATGATGTAGAATGGGTGGCCCTTTCGTTTGTACGCAAGGTGGAAGATGTGCGGGAAATCAAGCGCATCATTCGGGAGCGTGGCAAGGATACCCGCGTGATCGCCAAAATCGAGAAGCCGGAAGCGCTTCGCAACATCGACGCCATCATTGCAGAGTCTGACGCCCTGATGGTAGCGCGCGGTGACCTGGGCGTGGAAACAGGTATGGAGCGTGTGCCGATGTTTCAGAAGATGATTGTGGAGAAGTGTAACAAGGCCGCCAAGCCAGTGATTATCGCGACCCAGATGATGGAAAGCATGATCGTGAACCCGAAGCCGACCCGCGCGGAAACCAACGACGTAGCCAACGCCGTGATTGACGGTGCCGACACGCTGATGCTGAGCGCTGAAACAGCGGTGGGCGCTTACCCGGTAGAGACGATCCGCTCGATGAACTTAACTATCAGCGAGGTGGAGCGGCAGGCCGACATCTTCAACAAGAACTACATCCTGAACCCGCACTCCGACACTTTCTATAACGACAGCCTGGTGGCCAACGCCTGCAACCTTGCCCGCGACACGAATGCCCGTGCCGTCATTGGTATGACCAAGTCAGGCTACACGGCCTTCCAGCTGGCAAAGTACCGCACGAGAGCCGACATTTTCATTTTTACAGAAAACGAGCGCCTGCTCACTACGCTTAACTTGGTGTGGGGTATTCGTGGCTTCTACTACGACAAGTTTGAGTCTACTGACGCCACCATCGAGGATATCAAGCAAATGCTCCTGAAAGCTGGTTACCTGACCAAAGGCGATGTATTCATCAATACAGCAAGTATGCCGATTTACGAGCAGAAGCGCACAAACATGATCAAGCTGAGTATTGCTTAGGATAGTAAGTTCTTGATTCAGGAAATCCTGGGGTTGCTATCACAGCCTCAGGATTTTTTGTTTTTGGCGGGGCTATACCTGAGGTTTCTGTAGTCACTGTACACAAGGTGTGTTCTTCAACAGGCCAGTTGGGATACGCACCATGATGTTAATACCCTCACTCCTGACTGCTTCATAGGGATCTCTATCTCGAAATATAGGTATAACAGGTATAGAGTCATACCGCAAGTTTAGCGTCAGCGCAACTTGTGGTGGCACATGGGGCCAGTTTGCAACTGGCGTAGCGGCAGCCTTCAGGTATAGTAAGCTGCTTTGCTTTGTAGCTTCGCCTGTGCGGCGAGCACCTACTTTTTTCCTTGATGAAAAAATCGAGGGCCCCTACCCCAGTAGGCAAAAAAATCAAGACGCTCCAAATCGGGGGCTCATACCCCCACTCGCTGAACGCTCTTGACAGGGGGCCCCCTTCACCCCCAACAGTAGAGCGTCGTAAAGTGCACCTGGCCAATGCTGTCTGTTTCATCGTGAGCATGCAAGTTACTCTTGTTATACCTGCCAAGGGTGTATGACAGAAACAAAGAAGTTATACCTAAGAACTGGCTGTAGTAGAAAAGTCCCCCTTGGAGGTAGGGTCCCTATTTAAATCCTGAGGATTCTGATTCAGAGGACTCTACCTGACAGAAAACACAAAAAGCCTTACACGCATGTGTAAGGCTTCGAAATGGTATTCCGGCAAAAACCTAGGCTGCAGCCAGGCTGTTAACGAACTTAGCCAGTTTCGACTTGTTGTTAGCAGCTTTGTTTTTGTGGATGATGTTTTTCTTTGCCAGACGGTCAAGCATAGAAGAAACTGTCTTGTACAGTTCTTGCGCCTCGGCCTGGTCAGTAGTGCCTTTCAGCTTTTTAATGAAAGTACGAGTAGTTTTCGCCTGATATCTGTTACGAAGACGTTTCGCGTCGTTAGATCTGATTCTCTTTAATGCCGACTTGTGATTAGCCATGTTATTTTATACTAATTAAAATTTCGTTGCGTATCCTGAATGAGTTTGCAAAGATATATTCTTTGAAATTAAATTCCAAAACCTCCCTGCTATTAAAAATACCCGACCCGGTATTTATTGCAGTACCGGGATAAATCCGGCCTGAATATCGGAGCCATGCGGACGCAAAACTACACTTAATTAGCCTCAAAACCATAGCACTCTGGCGTTTCTTTCTGCTGATCGCTCTCCCCTGCTCCAGAATAAAGCTTCCTGTAACCCATACAGGGTATAGAAACTGAAAAAGCCTGAGTCCACAGCAATTGCCGCAGCCCCAGGCTTTGTCTTCAGCTAAAAATAAGCTTTTTAGTTGTTTTTTCTATCTACATCAACGTCTACGTCAATGTCACCGATACGCTTCTGTACTTTGTCTTCTGTACGTTTCCAGCTGTCTTTTACTTCCTGCCACTCACGCTTGGCTTCATCGTCCCAAGTGTCGCTCTTGGCGTCTAGCTCAGCTTCGCGGCGGTTATATTCTGCTTTCATTTCGCGCCACTCTTCTTCGGTAGCGGTCTCAGCGCGTGAAGACTGATCGTTCACCCATGCCGAGAATTCATCATATTCACGCTCGGCTTCTACGCCTGTCTCGTTCATTTCTACCTGTGCTTCATCAATCTCGCTGTTAGTCTCGTTACGAGTTTCGGAGCTACAGGCAAAGGTAAATGCACTAACTGTTAGCGCCATACCTAGTACTTTAAGATTTGATTTTATATTCATCTTAGAATAATCGTTGGTTATAATGCCTTATACGCGCTCAATCAACTTTAGGAATAGTAATATTTAAAGTAAAGCATATAAAAGTATAGAGTTTTTATATATAGGGGTTGCTTTAATTCCTACTGCTCCAGATTTTCCTGTTCTGTATCGAACTCTGGCTCTCCCTCGGTTGCCCTGAACCGGGCACCAACCCGACCAGCGGTCTCCTGCCACTGGGCTTGCACTTTCTCCCACTCCGCTTTGGTCTGATCATCCCAATCGCTGCTACGCTTTTCTATTTCGGTGGCTTTGCGGTTGTACTCGGCTTCCATCTCGTTCCATTCTTCTTCGGTGGCGGTTTCGGCGCGAGTGCTGTTTTCGTCTACCCAGGTCGTGAACTCCTCCACCTCACGATTGGCACTATGCCGTGTTTCAGAAGTGCAGGCTATTGTAAGTCCCGCGAGCAGGCAGGCCAGCATCCACGTTTTTATTTGTTTTATAAACTCCATTTTATTCTATTCTGTTAGTGTTATGTAAAGAATACGACGAAAGCGGCTCACTGATGTAGCGCCGCGTCTGTAAAGGCCGTAATTTTGAATTTTTCGTATTAAATATAATAGACCCCTATACCTGATGCCGATCCTACCCTCACAGCACAAACCGCCTTTTTACCTTTTCAACGGGCACATCCAGACGATTGTGCCCAGCTTATTTCGGCAGGTGGAAGGCGTGAACTACCAGCGCGAGCGGCTCACCACCCCCGACGATGACTTCCTGGATGCCGACTGGTCACGCGTTGACTCCCGGTCACTGGCCATCCTCTCGCATGGGCTGGAGGGTGACTCGCACCGGCCTTACATCATGGGTATGGTGAAGGCGCTGAACGAACGCGGCGTGGACGCATTGGCCTGGAATTACCGCAGCTGCAGCGGCGAGCCCAACAAGCTCCTCCGCTCCTATCACCTGGGCGCCTCCGACGACCTCGACTTCGTGGTGCGCCATGCCCTGGACAGCGGAAACTACGAGACCGTATACCTGATCGGCTTCAGTGCAGGCGGCAACATCAGCCTGAAATACTTGGGCGAAGACCCGGAAAAGGTACCCTCCGAAGTGAAACGGGCCACCGTTTTTTCAGTGCCCATCGACCTGAAGAGCTCTGCCAAACGCATCTCCAAGATCTATACCCAACGCTTCCTGAAATCCTTGGGTCAGAAACTGGAGCAGAAAAAGGAAATGTACCCAGAGGCCCTGGATCTCAGCAACTACAGTCTGTTCTGGTCCTTTCCGGAGTTCGACGACAAGTATACAGCCCCGCTCCACGGCTTCGAAAACGCGGAAGATTACTACCGTCGGTCGAGCAGCAAGCAGTTTCTGGAGCATATACAAGTACCCACGCTTTTAGTGAACGCCCAAAACGATCCCTTCCTGACTAGCTCCTGCTTCCCATTCGAAGCGGCGGACAAGAACCCCTACCTATACCTGGAAACACCTGAAGGAGGCGGCCACGTGGGCTTTGCCGAGGACTTCCGGAACAACGTTTACTACTCCGAGGCCAGGGCCGTGCAGTTCTTGTTAGAGGGAGAGTAATCTGTTTAGCTTTTAGAAGCCAGGCGGCTCTTGCTCCAGCAGCAACAGCGCCTCGTATGGGTCTCCTTCCAAGCTCAACAACTGTGCGAAGGCAGGTTCTGTCTTGTATCCTTGTAGTTTCAGCTGGATTACCTGTTGTTTGAATGCTTCTCCATGCTGCAGCAGGAGTTTGTGCTCTATCAGCATGTGCCTGTAAGCAGCCTGTCGGTGGGAGGGCACTGGCTGACCGAAGATTTCTACAACAAAACCATCTACTTCAAAACCAGCGATCATAGATGGAATGCCTCCTATGGTTTTCTCGCGAAGCGTAAAAAAGGGATAGGCAGAAAAATGCTCTGAGACGGACTTTAGGAAAATGCCCTTGTCTATCCAGCAGCAAACTATGTCGAGATCGCTCTGTGCTGTGTCTATAGCAAGCGGGATGGTACCGGCCAGTAGCGGCTGATAGGGCGCCAGCTTTTCGAATAGCTTGTGCTGTGTCAACACCCTATAAGCTGCCTGCTGCCGTGTGTTACCATTTTGCAGGTAATCCAGGTTACTAAAATCCTCTATCATTTTCTATCTACGGCATCGGCACCACCACCACTTTCTTTGTCTCAAAAAACTCTTCCGTGAAGTAGTCCTTCAGGTCGTATACCTGCGTGATCAGACCGGACTCCGCTATTTCTTCTTCTAGGTCGCCGCCTTTGAGGTAGTAGATGCCTTTGTCAGGTATAACTTCCCGCTTGAAGCTGTTCATCACCCAGGGGTAGAAGTTGGCCAGTCGGGTCACGGCGCGGCTCACCACGAAGTCGAACTTTTCGCGCACTTGTTCGGCTCGGGTATGGGTCGCGGTTACATTGTGCAAGTGCAACTCGCGGGCAATTTCCTGCACCACGTGTATCTTCTTTCCGATCGAGTCCACCAGGTGAAACTTCACTTCCGGAAACATCACAGCCAGCGGCAAGCCTGGCAAACCTCCGCCTGTACCTACGTCCAACACATGGGCCTGCGCCGGGAACTGAATGACCTTGGCTATACCGAGCGAGTGCAGGATGTGGTGCTCGCCAATGTGCTCCATGTCCTTGCGCGAGATCACGTTGATCTTCTCGTTCCACTCCCGGTACAGTTCGGCCATGCGCTCGTATTTATCGAGCTGGTCTTCGGTAAGCTCCGGAAAGTAACCTGACAGAAGGATGCGGATAGAGATGGACATGGTGTGAGTTAGAAAGTTAGAAAGTTTGGAAGTTAGAAAGTTTAGGAGTTAGAGCGTTTGGGAGTTAGAAAGTTGAAGAAGCTGAATAAATCTAATCTCTTTCTACTTTTCTAACTTTTAAATTTTCTAACTCAAAACAAGGTATAGCGCGCCTGCTAAAACAGCTACCACTACCACTAAGGCCAGCGCCATAAAGAGGTCGAACAGGAGCACCAGACCGGCGTTGCGGTGCTGACCCTCATACCTGCGCTGCAGCTCCTGCTCTCCCTTCGCGCCATACTTTAAGTATAGGTGCAGGCGACCTAACCATACCAGTAGGGCTTCGCTCAGGTTTTGCTTTGTCTGCTGTTGTGGCAAGGTATAGCTGTTGTTTTGTAATATGTTGCTGTAGGTTCCAGGCACTGCAAAAATAGGAAATAAGTCTGGAAATCAGCCCAAAAATAGAGCCCCCGCCGCACAAGGCAACAGGGGCTCTAAAAACGTAATCAATATCTTTTTGAAGATTAAATGGTTGAATTGTTAAATGGTTGGTTCGCAGAATGAATACACCAGCAGGAACAACAATTTAACCATCAACAATTTAACAATTAAATCAAGTGCTTCTTGTTCTTCACCATGTCATACAGCAGCTCGCGGGCGCGGTGCAGCTGGGCTTTTACGGTGCCGAGCGGGGCATTCAGCTCGGTGGCGATCTCTTCGTAGGACAGTTCGTTGAAGTAGCGCAGCGTTACGAGGCGCTGGTACTTCTCGGGTAGCTTGGCTACCACGTACTGCATAATCTCGATTTTCTGGTTCTTGATCGCCTCTTCCTGCGGGTTCAGGTTCTTGTCTTTGAAGTCAATCGTGATCTCGTCGCCGTTGTCGATCTTAATGGCCGAGTCGATGCTCATCGTCTTGATGCGGTTCTTGCGGATAAAGTCGATGCAGTTGTTAGTGGCGATGCGGAACAGCCAGGTACTGAAAGCGTATTCCGGGTTAAATTTATGCAGGTTGCGAAAAGCCTTGGCAAAAGCCTCTATGGTCAAGTCCTCGGCATCGTCGGCGTTGCGCACCATTTTGAGCACCACGTGGTATACCGGCTTCTTGTATATGCTCATCAACTCAGCATAAGCTTTCTCGTCGTTTTCCTCAACAGCCGCCTGTATCAGCTTGAAATCGTGCTTCGCTTTTGCGGAGAATTGTTTGTTTACTTCCATCTGATTCTTTTGTTCAATAGTACGGATACCCCAAGGAGTAGGTAACTAAAAAAATAGGCAATATCGAGCAGCGGCAACAACGGTAAAGAAACGCCCTCTTCTAATCTGCGCGCCACACTTACATAGGTCGGAAACACTACCAGGTAGCGAACTCCGACAAGAGCGGCCAATATAGTCAAATGGCTATTTAGAACAAGAAGAATAATTACCAGTGTATAAAAAAGAATATTGGATGAAATAAAAGCCCCTATTCTCCCTTTGTCTGCCGCATTGTACTGCCTGCCGGCGGCCATGTGCCTTCTCTTTTGCGTCAGCCACTCCCGAAACGTCTTTTTGGGAATGCTGACCGTTTGCCCGTCCTTGCTGATTACAATGCTTGTTTTACTATTGTTGACGGCATCTCTGACAAACAGGTCATCGTCGCCGCCAGTGGTCTTGATATGAGATGCAAACCCCTTGTTCCTAAAGAAACATGACTTAGTATACGATAAGTTTCGGCCGACGCCCATGTAAGCGCGTCCTTTGTTTGCATGAGACAGATACTGAATTGCAGTCAGTAAGGTTTCATACCTGATCAGATGATTTAAGAATCCTCTTAGCTTCTGGTAAGGCGAGTAACCGATAACCAGTTCAGCACCAGCATGATAGCCACTCTGCATTTTTTCAATCCAGCGCTCACTGCAAGGGCGGCAGTCGGCGTCGGTGAACAGCATGTGTTCGTATTTGGCGGCGCGTATGCCCAGGGCCAGCGCGTATTTCTTCGGATTGAGGTACTCCGGCGTCTTTTTGATCGTGACTACCCGGAAGTTCGGGAACTGGCGCTCGAGCTCGTACACGTAAAACTCGGTGTCGTCGGTAGAGCGGTCGTTCACCAGGATGACCTCAAACTCGGGGCACTGCTGATCGAGCAACATCGGCAGCAATTCGAACAGATTGTCCTGCTCGTTGTGCGCCGCCACGATCACCGACACCGGCCGCAGGGTGTCTGTCTCCGGGTCCTTGTACCTGCTCAGGGGCAGGAAGTAAAGCAAAGCATAGTAAAGCTGCACCAGCACGCAGATAGCCAGCACTGCCAGGAGTATAAGTGGAATCAAATTACTTTAATTGTTGATTGTTGGATTGTTAAATTGTTGCCCGCTTGATTTAAAAAAACACGCTGCCACAGTAAGCACGTCCTTCCCCAAATCATCTGGTCAACACAGTTCATCTGCCTGGCGAATGGAACGCACCAGATTCTCCGATCGCTACTGATTCGGAATTTTTAATTCTGCAAAGCACAAGTAACAACCAAAAATAGGCATAATTAAGCCATTAACGAACATCTTCATCATTTAATAATTGTTTATGTTTTGTGGGCCCGCGCTGTGTATCTTTGCAGATTATTTCGATAACCATTTAGCAAAAACCGGCAGCCTCCGGGCCGCTGAACCTTTGGCGTGCTTCTTGTAGCCTAGTGCGCTGACACTCACAGACTATGCAGTTTTCCTTAGTAGCAAAAGATATTCAGTCAAAAGCCCGTGCCGGAGTGGTGCAGACAGCGCATGGCGCCATCGAAACCCCGATCTTCATGCCCGTAGGTACGGCAGGCACCGTGAAAGCGGTTCACCAGCGTGAGCTCAAAGACGACATCAAGGCCGAGATCATCCTGGGCAACACCTACCACCTATACCTGCGCCCGGGCCTCAACATACTGGAGCAGGCCGGCGGTCTGCACAAGTTCAACGGCTGGGACCGCCCGATTCTGACCGACAGCGGCGGCTACCAGGTCTTCTCACTGGCCGGTACGCGCAAGATCAAAGAAGAAGGTGTGAAGTTCAAATCGCACATCGACGGCTCGACACTCAACTTCACACCGGAGAACGTGATGGACACGCAGCGCACGATCGGCGCCGACATCATCATGGCCTTCGACGAGTGCACCCCCTACCCTTGCGACTATACCTATGCCAAGCAATCGATGGAGCGCACGCACCGCTGGCTGCAGCGCTGCGTTGATCGTTTTGACAGCACCGAGCCCAAATACGGCTACGACCAGACACTCTTCCCGATCGTGCAGGGCAGTACTTACAAAGACCTGCGCGTGCAGTCAGCGGAGACCATCGCCAGCTTTGGCCGCGAGGGCAACGCCATCGGCGGCCTGTCGGTGGGCGAGCCGGCCGAGATGATGTATGAGATGACCGAAGTGGTGTGCGACATCCTGCCGGCCGACAAGCCGCGCTACCTGATGGGCGTGGGCACGCCGGCCAACATTCTGGAGAACATCGCGCTGGGCGTGGATATGTTCGACTGCGTACTGCCGACCCGAAACGCCCGCAACGGTATGCTCTTCACCACGCAGGGCATCGTCAACATCCGCAACCAGAAGTGGGCCACCGACCACAGCCCGATCGATGCGGAACTAGGCGGCTATGTGAGCACGTTCTACAGCAAGGCCTACCTTCGCCACCTGATACACAGCGGTGAATACCTGGCCGGCCAGATCGCCAGCGTGCACAACCTGACGTTCTACCTGTGGCTGGTGAAGCAGGCCCGCCAGCACATCATCGCCGGCACTTTCCGCGATTGGAAAGACGTGATGGTGAAAAAACTGATGACACGATTGTAGTTTGAGAGTTAAAGAGTTTAAGGTTTAGAGAGTTAAATGTTTTGCAATATTTTAAACTCCACTATCTTTCTGTTTCCTAAACTCTTTCTGTTTCCTAAACTCCCAAACTCCTAGATTCCTAAACTAAAGAAGCTTGAAGCTAATTGACAAATACATCCTGAAGAAGTTCCTGACCACGTATGTGTTCACGGTGCTGATCATGGTCGCGGTGATCCTGGTGATTGATTTCACCGAGAAGAATGACGACTTCATCAAGCACAGCGTGCCCATCTCCGAGATCATCTTCGACTACTACATCCACCTGATCCCGTTCTATGCAAACATGCTGAGCCCGATTACGGTGTTCATCGCCACGGTGTTTGTGACTTCCAAGATGGCCTCCCATACCGAGATCGTGGCTATTTTGAGCGGGGGTGTGAGCTTCAAGCGCTTCCTGGTGCCTTACCTGATCGGGGCCACCCTTATCGGGGCTTTGATTTTTGGCCTCATCGGCTGGGTGATCCCGAACTCGAACAAAGAAAGTGTGGCCTTTCAGGTGAAGTATGTGAAGAGCCCCTTTACCTACGACAGCCGCAACATTCACCTTAAAATAGCACCGGATACCTACGTGTACATGGAGAGTTACAACAACACGGCGCACGTGGGGTATAACTTTGCCATAGAGGAGATAAAAGGCACCAACCTGAGCAAGAAACTGTCGGCTAGCAGCGTGCAGTGGAACCCCGATACAGAGAAGTGGAAAGTGGACCGCTATACCCTGCGCACCTTCGACGGCGAGAACGAAAGCATCTACCATGGCGGTGCGCTGGACACCACGCTCAACATGCTGCCCAAAGACTTCGAGAGCACCTACAAACTCGAAACGACTATGACACTGCCGGAGCTCAACCGCTATATCGACGAAAAAATAAGCCGTGGCGCCGACGACATTGAAACTTACCTGATCGAGAAATACGAACGCTACAGCTATCCTTTCGCTATTATTATCCTAACAGTGATCGGGGTGATCGTGAGTGCCCGCAAGGCGCGTGGCGGCGTGGGGATGCAGATCGCGTTGGGCTTCTTCCTGGCCTTCGTTTTCATCATTTTCGTGATCACGAGCCGCAGTCTCGCCCAGGTTGGTGACCTCAACCCCATGATTGCGGCCTGGGTGCCGAGTATTATTTTCACAGGTATAGGCTTCCTGCTTTACCGCTATATTCCCCGCTAATGCCGCGTCTGAAGGATTTTATCGAGCTCCATTTCATTGTGTTGTTATGGGGCTTCACTGCCATATTGGGCAAACTGATCACGATTCCGGCGGTAGAGCTGGTGTTCCTCCGCACGCTCATCGCAGCGCTCGCAATAGGCGTCATTATTTACCGGCGCAAGACGCCGTTCTGGCTGGGCCGTAACAACATGTTCATCATGATGGGAGTCGGGCTGATGATCTCGGCGCATTGGATTCTATTCTTTGCCTCGGCCCGAATTTCTTCGGTTTCGCTCTGCCTGGTAGGTATGGCCACCTGTAGTCTGTGGACGGCTCTGCTGGAGCCCGCTTTCACCAGCAAAAAACTAAGATTCCACGAAATTCTGCTGGGTGTGCTTATCCTGGTAGGCCTCTACATTATTTTCCGGGCTGAGACGGAGTTTGACAACATGCTGGGCATCGGTATGGCGGTCGGGGCCGCGCTTTTGGGCGCCGTTTTTACAATCATCAACGCCCGCCTGGCTAAGAAGCATCCTTCCACTACCATCACCGCCTACGAAATGGCGGGGGCCTGTATCGGTACGGCCTTGTTCTTCCCGCTTTATGCCGGTATGTTTACAGAGACGGGTTCGCTGAGCTTTGCCATGAACGGCATGGACTGGGTATACCTGCTGGTGCTGTCATTGGTGTGTACGGTGTACGCCTACACGGCATCTGTCAGGCTGATGCAGAAAATATCGGCCTATACCATGAACCTGACCGTGAACATGGAGCCGATTTACGGCATTCTGCTGGCCTGGCTGATCTTCAATGAGAACGAGCAGATGACCTCCAACTTCTACATTGGGGCCACCATCATCCTGGTTAGCGTGTTCATCCACCCCGTGCTCGACACCTACAGCGAGCGCCGCCAGAAATTAAAGCAGGCCTCGCCAGAGAAGGTAGTGGCCGGGGAAAACTAAGTCTGCGGGTTCTTCTTTAAACAAGCCATAAATAGCCGAGCCTGATCCGGTCATGGAAGCATAATCGGCGCCTGCACTGTAGAGCTGGTCCTTTATATCGGCCAGCTCCGGATAGCGCGGAAAAAGCGCCTCCTCAAAATCATTGTGGAGCACTTCCTTCCATACCTTCACATCCTGCTTCAGGTACATCTCAATGCCGCAGCTGGGCTTTTTAGGTATGATGTTGCCATAGGCTTCGGCCGTGGTGATGTGGATGCCCGGGTATACGACCACGCAGGTATGGCCACTCAGGTCCAGCTCCACCGGTTTGAACACATCCCCTTTTTCCACTGCGATCACCGGTTTGTTGCGGATAAAGAAAGCGCAATCGCTGCCGAGCTGGCGGGCGTAGTTTTCGAGCTGCTCTTCGTTTAAGTTGAGTTCGAACAGGCTGCTGAGTTGCTTCAGGGCAAAAGCCGCGTCTGCCGAACCGCCTCCCAGCCCCGCTCCCATCGGAATGACCTTGTGCAGGTGCATGTGCACGGGCGGCAACTGGAAGTCCCGCTGCAGCAGACGATAGGCCTTCAGGCACAGGTTCGTATCCGGGTTGCCGGGCACGGGCAGTCCGCTCATGGTAAAGGCTTCTTCATCAGCCGGCACGATCTCCAGCGCATCACACCACCGCACCGGATAAAAGCACGACTCCAGGTTATGAAATCCGTCCGGGCGCTTCTCTGTCACGAGCAGTCCCAGGTTTATCTTTGCATTCGGAAAATCCAGCATAGGTATGGCAGTTTGCAGGTAATATAATACGTATCACGACGCACGTATCAAGTAGCACGACTTATCTGTTTGACAAAGGACTTTTAGACAAACGACGAAAGACTTGATCGCACCATAAGGCTTCAGAAAAAGAGAACACTTACTGACACAGGTATAGCCTCCTCCTTTTCTCACTCACTCATTCACTAACTTACTAAATCTTATCCAGCGCTTGCGCCAGGTCCGCCAACAGGTCTACGGTTTCTTCTATACCTACCGAAAGCCGGATTACTCCCAAGGTGATGCCTAGTTTCTGCTGTTGCTCCGGGCTCAGGCTGCGGTGCGAGGTGCGAAGCGGATGCGAAATGGAGCTGCTCACACCTGCCAGCGATGGGGCGAACGGAATGTGCTTCAGCGACCGCATAAAGGTGTTGACTGTGTCCAGGTCGTCTTCGATCCGGAAAGAAAGCATGCCCCCGAACATACCCGAGCCCTGTGCCTTGGCTAGTTTGTGTTGTGGGTGCTGCGCCAGACCGGGATACCATACCTGTTTCACCTTCGGATGGTTGCACAAAAACTCGGCTACGGCCATTGCATTAAAGCAGTGCTGCTTCATACGCACGTTCAGCGTCTTGAGGCCACGGGCTGCCAGCCAGCTCTCGAAAGGGCTCAGGTTGAGGCCATACACCCGCATGATCTGCTTGCTGCGCTCTATGTCTTCTGACTTGGCTGTCACTACCGCACCCGCCGTCACGTCGCTGTGCCCGGACAGGTACTTGGTCACGCTGTGGATCACCATGTCGGCACCGAGGTGGAGCGGTTTGGTGATGACGGGTGAGGCAAAAGTATTGTCGATGAGCAGCTTTATACCTGTGCGTTTGGTTTCGGTGGAGAGCCGGTGGAGGTCCACTACCTGCAGCAGCGGATTGCTCATCGTCTCAGCCAGCAGCAGCCGGGTGTTCTCCTTTACGTGCCCGTCCAAGGTATAGAGCTCGGCACATGGTACATAGCTCACCGCTATTCCCATGCGGGTCAGCTCCTGCGAGAGCAGGGCCGCTGAGCCACCATAGATCTCTTCGGCACAGAGCACATGGTCGCCTGACTGGCAATAGGTGAGCACCGCCGTCAGGATGGCCGACATACCCGACGAAGTGGCCACAGCACCGGCACCACCTTCCAAACCGTTCACCTCATCGGCCAGCTCGTCGGAGTTAGGGTTGCCGTAGCGCGTATACATGTACTTGTGGTCGGGCTGGTCGAAGTACAGTTCCAGGTCGTTCAGGTCTTCGAAGGTGAAGACCGAGGTCTGGTAAATGGGCGTGGTTTTGGGATGGATCTGTGCCATGGTCAGGTATAGCGTATTTATCGTTAAATATAGGCAGGATTTGGAAATAGACCGGCAAACCTGCTTATTTTTGAGACAAGGCACCACTCCTGGTTTCACCCGGGGCCGCCCGACTCGTATAGCCTATAAGCTTCGCAGACAAAAATGACACACCCTATATCTGAAAATAGCCGCCATTACCGTAGCCTGATCATTCGCCACATACAAGAGGAAATACCCGGCGTGAAGACCTTCTCGCTGGAGCCTGAGGATGGTGAGCCGCTTCCCTACAAAGCAGGCCAGTACCTGACGCTGGTGCACCATAGCGCGCACGGCGAAGTCCGCCGCTCCTACTCCATCACCTCCTCACCTGCATTGCAGGAGCCGCTCACCATTGGGGTGAAGCGCATTGAGAACGGCCTGTTTTCCCGCATGCTCGTGGACAATGCCCGCATCGGCGACAAACTGGTCACAACCGGGGCGGCCGGCCTGTTCACGCTACCGGAGCAGTCCTCAGCCTATAAGCAGATCTTCTTTCTGGCGGCCGGCAGTGGCATCACGCCCATTTACTCCCTGCTCAAAACGCTGCTGCATGCCCGTCCGGAGCTATCGGCGGTGCTCTTTTACAGCAACAGCTACCCTGAGAAAGCCATGTTCCTACAGCCGCTACAGGACCTGGCAACCCAATTCCCAGAAAGGCTCCACACTGAATTTCTTTACAGCAACTCCCCGGACCTGAGCCGGGCGCGCCTGCACAAGGATCTGCTGCAGCGCTTTATCAGTACACTTGCTAAAGTGCCGCACGACGAGCTGCTTTTCTACATCTGTGGCCCTGATAACTACATGCGCCTGATGTCGTTTGCGCTGCGGCAGTATGGCATACCGGAGCCCAACATCCGCAAGGAGATCTTCAATACCGACATCCGCAAGCCTGCCAAGCTCATCCCACCCGACACATCCGCCCGCAAGGTGACCCTGCATATCGGCGGTGAGGCGCACCAGATCGTTTCGCGTTACCCCAACAACATCTTGCAGAGTGCCCGTCAGGCAGGCATCGCTATACCTTACAGCTGCGAAACAGGCAAGTGTGGTAGCTGCCTGGCCCGGGTGCTGCAAGGCAAGGTATGGATGTCGTACAACGAGGTGCTGACCGAGCGCGACATCGAAAAAGGGATGACGCTCACCTGCGTTGGTTTTCCGGTAGGCGGGGATGTGGACCTAGAGGTGCTGTAACTACTCCGGTTCTACATTATCTTCTAAAAAGTGTAGGTTGTATTATACATTGAATGTAGGTTTTGCTATATTTAGTGAAGCTTAGCCTGCCAGCGCTATACCTGACGCAGAAGCTTTACTAGTTGAAATAGTATCGATCAAGAAAGCTTTTACCCAAGCGTTTTGATTTGCTGGCATCAACAAAGTACCGAAAAACCTCAACCCATGAAAACATTTTCTGCCATTGCTGGACTCGTGCTCATTTCCCTTGCGGCACAGGCACAAGACCTCGACCGACCGAAGCTTCGCTTAAAGCCATCTTACAGAAAGCTCGACCTGGGTCACACGGAGAAAGACATTCCTTCAGGTATACCAAATCAACTGGAAAAGCCTGGCAGCAGGTATAGCCTGTTTCCCAAATCCACAGCCAAAAAACCAGACACGGCCAGCGCCAAAAAACCCCATGGGCTTATGCCAGTCATGAAGCCTGATTCAACCGTACGATTTCCAATTTTAGCTGTAAAACCCGATTCTACGGTCGCTTTCCCAATGCCAGTTATCAAACCTTAGCCCTACTTCCAGGCCTATGAAATTTTGTAACCCCTCCCGTCTCCTCTTAGCTGTCCTTTTCCTGCTGAGCAACTTTCCGTTCGCTCAGGCACAGACCATTACCTCCCCTGAAATAGACAAACTCGTGGAGCGGACGATGGCTACTTTTCAGGTGCCAGGTATAGCGGTGGCTGTGGTGAAGGACGGGAAAGTGGTGCACATGAAAGGCTATGGCGTCAACTCGCTCAGCACTGGTGAGAAAACGAACGAGCATACCTTGTTTGGCGTGGCCTCCAATACCAAAGCTTTTACGGCGGCATCGCTGGGCTTGCTGGTAGAAGAAGGCAAGATCAAGTGGGACGACAAGGTGGTGAAGTACATACCTGAGTTCCGCCTCTACAACGACTACGTGACAGCAGAATTCACGATCCGCGACCTGCTCACCCATCGCAGCGGCCTCGGCCTGGGTGCCGGCGACCTGATGCTCTTCCCCGATGGAAACGACTTCACGGCAAACGACCTGATCCGCAACATACAATACCTCAAGCCAGTCTCCGATTTCAGGTTGAAGTACGACTACGATAACCTGCTCTACATCGTGGCTGGCGAGGTAGTGGCCCGCGTGACAGGCACCAGCTGGTCGGATTTCACCGAAAAGCGCATTTTGCAGCCCTTGGGCATGACGCGTAGCGCCGCCAGCTACGAAAGGCTCCGAGACCCGTCCAACACCATCGAGGCCCATGCCGTGGTAGAAGGAAACTTGAAAGTGATCGACCGCTACAACCTGCCTTTCGGCGCAGCGGCCGGCGGTATTTACACCAGCGTGCACGACCTAAGCAAGTGGCTGCTGATGCTTATGAACGAGGGTAGGTATGGTGATGACCTGAAACAGGGGTTGCTCACGCAGAAAGTCATTCGGGAGCAGTGGACCCCGCAAACCATTATACCTTACCATGGCAAGAGCCCTTTCAACACGCATTTCCGTTCTTATGGCCTCGGCTGGTTCCTGAGCGATGTGAAGGGCCACAAGGAAGTGAGCCACACAGGCGGTTTGCCAGGTATGGTGAGCCAGGTAACCATGCTGCCCGAACTGAACCTGGGCATCATCGTGCTCACCAATCAGCAAAACGGCCAGGCCTTCCGCTCCATCACCAACACCATCAAGCAGGCCTATCTCGGCATGGAAGCACACGACTGGGTAGCGGAGCTGAAAAAAGAAGAGGATGAATACATAGCCGAAGCCACTGCTTATACCGACATGATATGGGCAGATGTGAACAAAGTGCTGAAAGAAAAGAAATCGAAAGTTGCTTTTGATAACTATGTAGGCACGTTCGAAGACAAGTGGTTTGGCCACGTGGAGATTTACCGTCAAAAGAACAAACTCTACTTCAAGTCGCTCCGGTCGCCCAGACTGCAGGGCGAAATGCTCTACTACAAAGACAACACCTTTGTGGTGAAGTGGACCGACCGCACTTTTGAAGCCGATGCTTTTGTAGTCTTTGTACCCGACCAGGAGGGCAAACTCTCAGGCATCAGCATGAAGGCCGTCTCCCCGCTCACCGACTTCAGCTACGACTTTCACGACCTGGATTTTACCAGGGTGCAGGCCGTACCGCAGAGCTCGGCTATACCTGCAGCCAAGCGAAAGCAAGGTTTATAAGCGCTATACCTTCGCTCCTAATTCCAGCAATTACATGCCGCTCTTTTCAAAGCTGGCTTTAATAAGTTAACATCAGCCCATTATATTCAACCCCTTCCATGAAAGCAATCTTACCCGCCCTGCTTACCTTTTTCTTATTTGCCTCTACAACGCTTTCCTTACAAGCGCAGGATTGCAATTGCGAGGAAGCCTTTGACGCAACCGTAGACGCTTATGAAAAAGACTACTCCCTGTTTATTTACAAAGTGACAGACAAGAACAGAGAGCTATACAACGCACATAAGGTCGTCATTCGAAGCAAAGCGGAGCATGTGACTGACCTAAGCGACTGCAAAACCATTCTCGAACAGTATCTGCATTTTTTCAGAGACGGGCATACCTACATCTTAGACCCCAGCCAGAAAGTCTTCCACAAAGAGAAAATTGCCCTCTCTGAGAAGCAATTCAAAAAAGCGTACAAGAAACAGAACTATAGCCTCAACCAGGTACTTGGCATCTGGGACAATGGCAGCTACACAGTGGCTGTCATTCCAAACCCCGCAAAAAGTGGCCGCGAAAGAGACTATGTCGGCATTGTGTTGAGTAGCACAAACAAAAACTGGCAGTCCGAAGACGTTAAATTTGAGCTTACCTCAACTGCCGGCGCTTCCTTTAAAGTCAACTTCATGATGGGAGACCATGCTATCAGAAAGACTACCGGCAAACTGGTAGGCAAAGCCCTGCTGGAGATGGATGGTTTAGGCGACTGGACCAAGGTATGGCCTGAAGTAGAAAAGCAACCTAAAACCGACATTGAAGCTAAATACAAGCAGTTTCACATAGCCTATATCGACGACATCCCCTATCTCCGGCTCCCGGATTTCTACTCCGTCGACCGGTCTTATGTTGACAGTCTGCTGAAAGCACATCATGACAATATCATGAAAGCTGATTTGATGGTTGTGGACGTGCGGGGAAACAGCGGTGGAAATGATGCCACTTACTTTCCAGTGATGCCTTACGTGCTGAGCGGCCCTGTAGAAATACCTACAGGCGGCTTTTGGCTAAGTGATTATAACCTTCAGCAACTGATGGATTATAAAACAGGCAAGACCGGTAAAAAAGTTGAAGAGTATACCGAAAAGGAAAAGGAAACCTACGATCTCCTGATGGCGAACAAAGGAACTGCTTATTACGATTATCCAGAGCCATATTTCACCTACAAAATGGACACGCTATACCTTGGCCCGAAGAAAATTGCGATTCTGACAGACAAAGAAACGGCGAGCTCCGGCGAGACTTTTGTATTTCGCGCTAACCAAAGCGACCGCGTAGTGGTGTATGGACAGAACACCGCAGGCGTCGTAGACGGATTCAATGGCCTCTCGAAGAACGTTGGCTGTTTTGAGGTTGTGTTTCCATCGTCCTACCGAGCAAGAGATCTTGAAAAAAATCCGATTGACCCCTATGGTATCGCGCCGGATGTTTTTGTGAACGAGAAAGTGGATGCCTTGACCTATGCTATCGAGCACATGCGGCAGTTGATCAAAAACGGAAGCGCTCAGGAGTAGCCGCTTGGCCAGGCATAGTAGCTATACCTTATCTTCCCATCCAACCTTACTTCTTAAACAAAGCAAAAATCCCCTTCCACTCTTTCGAGCAGAAGGGGATTTCTGTTTATGCTTTAGCTGGTGCTGTACTATTCCGTAACGGACTCAGCCAGTACGATGATCTTGTTGTTCAGCACTTCTACCACACCACCATCCACGGTAAAGAACTCCTGTCCTTGCTTGGTAGTGATACGGATTCTGCCGCTGTCCATGGTGCTGATAAGGGGAGCGTGCGAGTTCAGGACTTCAAACGAACCGTTTGTACCCGGAAACTGAGCCGCCTCTACCTCACCGGCAAAAACCTTCTTATCAGGTGTGATTATCTCTAAATACATTTTTTAATGTGCTAATTAGTTAATGTGCTAATTAGCTAATGCACTAACGCGAATTAACACATTAGCACATTAGCACATTTCTTTAATTACTTAGCTTCGGCCATCAACTTCTCACCTTTCGCTACGGCGTCTTCAATGGTACCAACCAGGTTGAAGGCTGCCTCAGGCAGGTGATCGTACTTACCGTCCATGATCTCGTTGAAGCCACGGATGGTATCTTTGATGTCTACGAGTACACCGGCAAGGCCAGTGAACTGCTCGGCTACGTGGAACGGCTGAGACAGGAAACGCTGCACACGGCGCGCTCTGTGTACAACCTGCTTATCTTCTTCAGAAAGTTCGTCCATACCCAAGATGGCGATGATGTCCTGAAGTTCTTTGTAGCGCTGCAGAATCTCTTTCACGCGCTGTGCTGTACCGTAGTGGTCTTCACCCAGTACTTCAGCAGAAAGGATACGCGATGTAGAGTCCAGTGGATCCACCGCAGGGTAGATACCCAACTCGGCGATCTTACGGGAAAGTACGGTAGTGGCGTCCAAGTGAGCGAACGTTGTCGCTGGAGCCGGGTCAGTCAAGTCGTCCGCAGGTACGTAAACGGCCTGTACGGAAGTAATGGAACCACGCTTAGTAGACGTGATACGCTCCTGCATGGCACCCATCTCTGTTGCCAGCGTTGGCTGGTAACCTACCGCTGATGGCATACGACCAAGAAGGGCCGACACCTCAGAACCCGCCTGCGTGAAGCGGAAGATGTTGTCGATGAAGAACAGGATGTCGCGACCAGCACCAGTACCGTCACCATCACGGAAGTTTTCAGCAATGGTAAGACCAGACAGGGCCACACGTGCACGTGCCCCTGGCGGCTCGTTCATCTGACCGAACACCAGTGTCGCCTGCGATTTCTCCAGCTCGGCCATGTCTACTTTCGACAGATCCCATCCGCCAGCTTCCATGGAGTGCTTAAACTCGGCACCGTAACGGATAATGTCAGATTCCAAGAATTCGCGAAGCAAGTCGTTTCCTTCGCGGGTACGCTCACCTACACCGGCAAACACAGACAGACCAGAGTAGGCCTTGGCAATGTTGTTTACCAGCTCCATGATGAGTACCGTTTTACCTACACCGGCACCACCAAACAGACCAATCTTACCACCTTTTACATAAGGGGCCAGCAGGTCGATTACTTTGATACCAGTATAAAGGATTTCAGAAGAGGTTGCCAGTTCTTCGAAACGAGGCGCAGCGCGGTGAATTGGCAGACGCGTGTTCGTAGCAGGCTGAGGAATACCGTCGATCGCTTCGCCAATAACGTTGAACAGACGGCCGTTGATCGCGTTGCCAGTTGGCATCGTGATTGGGCCACCCAGGTCAGTTACCTGTGCACCACGGGTAAGGCCTTCGCTGGAGTCCATCGCAATGGTACGTACACGATCTTCGCCGAGGTGCTGCTGCACTTCCAGCACAATGCGTTGGCCGTTTTCTTTAACTACCTCAAGCGCATCGAGGATGTTTGGTAATTTTGCGTTTTCACCCGCAAAGCTAACGTCCACCACCGGACCGATAACCTGGGTAATTCTGCCAATATTCGCCATTTGACTTTTTATATTGATTAACTGTATAACGGAGTTATTTCAAGGCGCAAAACTAAGGTATATTAAGGACAATTCCACACAACACCCTAAAAAGTTTTAACTTACTCTAAATCAAAGCCTAGCCTCTCCTTCCCCAGCCTTTATCCGGGAAACGGCTTCGCCGCCCTGAAAAGGCACAGCGCCGTGTCAACCACACGGTTGTGCCAAGTTAGGCGATCGCTATACCTCAACCCCTATACCTTGAAACCTCCTGCACGAGAAATGTACAAACAGCGGCGAGCTTACAGGCGCTCTAACACCAGCTGCACCTCTTCAATATGGCTGGTTTTGTCCTGTAGCCTGGGCGGCGGCGATACCTCCAGCAGCGTTATTTTATAAGGTATAGCATTTACCATTGCCCGCGCTTCGTCCTCAAAGTGGCTGCTGCCGTAACAATAGCCCAGGCACATGGTCATGGTTTCGCCTATGCCGGTGCCTGTCTCCAGTCGTAATTTTACCTCCACTTTGCCATAGGTCACGCAGAACACATCGCTGGGGCACCTGCCGTCGCTCACCTCCATTACCTTTAGCCTGACCACCTGAACTGCCCCTACCCCACTGTTATTATATAGCGCTGCCTGGCCCTCTTTGAGCCTGATTATCTGACCTAACCGGGCGTTTACAGTACCCAGGTCCTCCTTCGAACAGGCGAGCAGGAGTATGAGCAAGGCGACAAACAGTACATTTTTCATGGCAAAGCACTATGTTTAGATAAATTGACCCTAAATTGCGGCAAAGCGTTGCATTCCTTCTCCGCTTATATATCCCCTTATGTTCCAATGATAGAGCACGCTGCAAACAGGCACATTTATTCTTAACACAGTTTAAACTATTGCATTTCACACCAGTCTATACCTACCGAGCAGCCTTGCGCTTGCTCAACTGATCTAAACAACCAAACCAACCTTTTTCATGAAGAAAATTTACCTTCTTGCTATGCTGCTGATAGCGAGCATCAGTGTACAGGCACAGCAGCCCGGCACGCCGACCAAGGGAAATTACCAGTTGGCCTCCCGCTTCTCGCCTAAAAAACTGGAGAAACTTATTTTCACCACCACCCTCGATCCGCACTGGCTCAAGAACTCCGACCGCTTCTGGTACGAGTACGCCACCAGCAACGGCAAGAACTGGTACATCGTTGACCCCGCCACTAAATCCAAGAAGCTGCTTTTCGACAATGCCAAGGTAGCCTCCGCCGTGACCATGGTAGTGCAGGACCCTTTCGATGCGCAGAACCTGCCGATCCAGAACCTGAAGTTCACGGAGGACGAAAAAAACGTAACGTTCGAGATCAAGAGCTCCATCGACCAGGTGAAAAAAGACCGCCTGGACAAGAAAGCCGCTGACTCACTCGAGAAAAAAACGTTCTACTTCCGCTACAACCTGACAACAGGCCAGGTGGTGGAGCTGAAGGACTTTGAGAAACCAAAGTCGAAGCCGCGCTGGGCTTCCATTTCGCCGGACCAGCAGGTGGTCATTTTTGCCAAAGAGCATAACCTCTACTGGATGGACAAGGCCAACTACGAAAAGGCTTTGAAGAACGAGAAAGACACAACCATCGTGGAGCACCAGCTGACCAAAGACGGTGTGGAGTACTATACATACGGTGACTCACGCGGCGAAACAAATGTGGAGCGCGAGAAGAACAAGAAGAACCGCAAGCCGGCTTTCATTCTGTGGTCACCGGACTCGAAGCAGTTTGCCATGGTTCGCACCGACGAGCGCAAAGTGAAAGACCTGTGGGTACTGCACCACACCGCGCAGGGCCGCCCAGCACTGGAAACTTACAAGTACCATATGCCAGGCGAGAAGGAAGCTCCTAAAAGAGAGCTGATCATTTTCGACTTCGCTAACAAGTCGCAGAAGCGCATCAACACGGCTGCATTCAAAGATCAGGAGCTTTCGCTGTGGTCAGCGCCTGCCCTGCAGAAGCAGCGCGACGACGAGCACCGCCCAATCCTGTGGCACGGCACCAAAGACAAACTCTACTTTACCCGCACCAGCCGCGACCTGAAAAAGATCGACGTGTGTGAGCTGGACATTGCCTCTGGCAAAGTAACGCCTGTTATCGAGGAGCGCTTCAACACTTACATCGACATCAACCGCATTGGTCTGGTGAAAGGTGGCAACGAGATCATCCACTGGTCAGAGCGCGATGGCTGGGGCCACTTCTATCTCTACGACGGCAAAGGCAACCTGAAAAACCGCATCACGAGCGGCTCTTTCCACTCTGAAGACATTGTAGGTATAGACGAGAAAAACCGCGTGCTCTACTTCACAGCCAACGGGCGTGAAGAAGGCGAGGACCCATACCTGATGCACCTGTACCGCGTGAACTTCGACGGCAGCGGCATGACGCTGCTCAATAAGGGCAACTTCGACAACAGCATCAGCCTGAACGATAACAACACCTACTTTGTGAACACCGCTTCGCGCGTGAACACCGCACCGGTATCGGTGCTTTACAACAACAGAGGCCGCAAAGTGATGGACCTGGAGAAAGCCGACCTAAGCCGCCTGATGACAGCCGGTTACAAGTTCCCGGAGCCGTTCCAGGTGAAGGCAGACGATGGCATCACCGACCTTTACGGCGTGATGTACAAGCCATTTGACTTCGACTCGACCAAGACGTACCCGATCATCGCTTACGTATACCCTGGTCCGCAGACAGAGGCTGTGAACAAGTCCTTTGGCCGCAGCATGGACCGCATCGACCGTCTGGCACAGTTGGGCTTTGTGGTGGTGACAGTGGGCAACCGTGGCGGCCACCCGGCCCGCTCCAAATGGTATCATACCTACGGCTACGGCAACCTCCGCGACTATGGCCTGTCCGATAAGAAAGCAGCCATTGAGCAGCTGGCCGACCGCCACCGCTTCATCGACATCGACCGTGTAGGTATAACCGGCCACTCTGGCGGTGGCTTTATGTCCACGGCAGCCATGCTCGTATACCCTGACTTCTTCAAAGTAGCCGTATCGGGCGCGGGCAACCACGAAAACAACATCTACAACCGCTGGTGGAGCGAGAAGCACCATGGCGTGAAAGAAGTAGTTTCACCGAAAGGCGACACGACTTTTGTGTATGCTGTGGAGAAAAACCCGGACCTGGCCAAAAACCTAAAGGGCCACCTGATGCTGGCCACCGGCGATGTGGACAATAACGTGCACCCGGCGGGCACTATCCGCATGGCCAACGCGCTGATCAAGGCCAACAAGCGCTTTGATTTCGTGCTGCTGCCTGGCCAGCGACATGCCTTCGGCGACATGACCGAGTATTTCTTCTGGATGATGGGCGACTACTTCACCAAGCACCTGCTTGGCGACTTCTCCCAGCCAGTGGATATAAAAGAAATAAACCGTGAGGTGGAGAACGTGGGCAACAAGCGACGGGGCGGTGCTATAGCTGCTCCCGAAGAGGAATAAGGTATAACACCCATGCCAATAACAGAACAGCCGCAGCAGGACTCCCCCGCTGCGGCTGTTCTGTTTTTAGGCTATACCTGTGATGCTATACCTAATCTATATATACTAAAAAAACCATCTCCGCCATATGCAGCTTATAAGTAAGCCGTGCGTGGCGGAGATGGCCTGTTATTTTAGAGGTTCTTTTTAGAGTTAAAGGATCTGAGCCCAGATGGCCCGGAATAAGCGGAAGGCTAAAAATTTAAACATAATTGTAAGCGTAATCTTATGAATAATGTTCTGTCAGGAAAACCTGTATTCGAGATAAAGGCTATAAATGTTTCAGCATTTCGATCTGCTCGTCGTTCAGCAGGATGTAACGGTTGTTAAAAGGGTTGCCGTAGAACTTCTCAGCGATCACATATTCTCCGGTGTCCAGCTTGTGGATGTTGTAACTGAAAAGGCTATTGGAGCGCTCAATAATCAGTTCTGTACGGTTTAGGTCGAGCTCACGACCGCAGGTGGTGGTGACGATGTCAGTGTTAGCCGTCATGGCAGATGCATACATAATTGGAAGATTTAGCAAGGTTCTTTACGCAGTACTTGTCAGATAGTGACATAGAAGGGGCACAAAATCAGGTAAATTTATCCACATCACCTTTTTCGGCCTGTGAGCTATACCTGCTATCACCCTACAAAAGGCAATTTGAGCTACAGGGAGCAAAAGCACAGAAGCCATTTGTAAGCTTATGGCTGATTTTAAGCTCATGTCACCAGGGCAGCAACTATGGACTCTTGTACCTAAGCGAAGAAAATTTGCTGACGGGTAATTTTTACAAAATTTTGAGGAGGCCTTGCTACAGGTTCCGGCCATACCTAAAAAGCGGCCCTGCTCAGGAAAGCATCCAGCAAATAAGGCTGTGAAATTCACTCGTTTAGACGTGCCAAAAGTCTCCTGTAAGCAGCTGTGCGTCGATGTTTTGGATGGTGTATGCAGGTCCAAAAAGTACGAAGACAGGGCGCTAAAGCAGATTTTCGACTAAAATTTTCAAAAAATTTTGAGGCAAATGTTTGCAGTTTAAAATAGCCTCCCTATCTTTGCATCACTGAACGACGAAGGGGCTTCCACCCTAAAGTCTAGTAGGTAGCTTGTCCGATGGTGTAACTGGCAACACGTCTGATTTTGGTTCAGAAGAGTCCAGGTTCGAAACCTGGTCGGACAACTTAAAAAGGCAACCCACAGCAATGCGGGTTGCCTTTTTTGCTTTCTACCCTTCCCTGCTAACTAATTAAAAATCAGCAAATACAAGTAGCATATTTGCGGAATTTCGTAGCTTTGCAGGCATAATAAACTAAACCTCACTTTCAAACACTTAGCATTATTATGCCACAGGTAAAGATTTTCGCTGGTTCCGCTTCCAAGTACTTAGCCGAAAAAATAGCCGCCGCTTACGGCACAAAACTTGGTGACCTTGAGCTCCTTCGCTTCAGCGACGGAGAAATGGCACCCCACTTCAACGAGTCAGTTCGCGGTGCGGAAGTATTCCTGGTACAGTCCACCTTTCCGCCAGCAGACAACCTGATGGAACTGATGCTGATGGTCGATGCGGCCAAACGCGCCTCCGCCCACAAAGTGATCGTGGTAATGCCTTACTACGGTTATGCCCGCCAGGACAGAAAAGACAAGCCACGTGTCTCCATCGGCTCCAAAGTGATTGCCAACGCCATCCAGTCGGTAGGCGCCGACCGCCTCATGACTTGCGACCTGCACGCCGGCCAGATCCAGGGCTTTTTCGACATCCCGGTAGACCACCTCGACGGCTCGGCCATCTTCGTGCCTTACCTGCGCAGCCTCAACCTGGGCTCCGACCTGATCTTCGCTTCTCCGGACGTAGGAGGTGTGGTAAGAACAAGAGCCTTCGCCAAGAACTTCGGCGCTGAAATGGTTGTCTGCGACAAACACCGCAAACGGGCTAACGAGATCGCCTCGATGCAGGTGATCGGTGACGTGGAAGGTATGGACGTGGTACTTGTGGACGACATGGTGGACACTGCCGGCACGATCACACAAGCTGCCAAACTTTTGAAAGACAAAGGTGCCAAAACCGTTCGCGCCATTGCAACGCACCCTGTGTTGTCGGGCCCGGCCTACGAGCGCATCGAAAACTCCGTGCTGGAAGAACTGGTGGTGTCTGACACCATTCCGCTACGCCAGGACTGCTCCAAGATCAAGGTGCTTTCCTTCTCCGAACTGTTCGCCCGCGCCATCAACAACGTAGTGACGCACGAGTCGATCAGCTCACTGTTTATTTAGTCTGAATTGTTAATTGCTGATTGTTAATTGTTGTTCGCAGTGATTAACAATCAGCAATATTTATATATTATTTAAATAGGTTTGAGGGATAGCTGGTAGGCTGGTTGTTGAATCGATTGTACTTTCTAAGAAAAAAACAATCAACAATTTAACAATCAACAATTAAATTCATACCTTTGTGGCCTGAAAAATTTAACAAATTCATTTTTATGAAAACTTTAGAGATTATAGGGTTTAAAAGAGCAAATCTCGGTAAAGCACAGACGAAAGAGCTGCGCAATGAGTCTTATGTACCAGGAGTACTGTATGGCGGCACTGAGCAAGTTCACTTCTACGCCCCAGCTATCCTGTTCAGAGACTTAGTTTATTCTCCAGAAGTATACGAAGTTGATCTGAATATCGAAGGCACGCACTACAGAGCGATCCTTCAGGACGTACAGTTCCACCCAGTAAACGAAATGCTGCTGCACGTTGACTTCCTGCAGCTTGACGAGAACAAAGAGGTTAAAATCGACGTTCCGGTTAAGTTTGTTGGCAACTCTCCAGGTGTAATGGTAGGTGGTAAACTGGTTACGAAACTGCGCAAGTTGAAAGTGAAAGCACTTCCTGCTAACCTGCCAGACTACGTAGAGGTGAACATCTCTGAGCTGGAACTTGGTAAGTCAATCAAAGTTGGCAAGATTGTGAAAGGTGACTATGAGATCCTGACCAACCCACTTGCTCCGGTTGCAACCGTTACAATTCCACGTGCTCTTAAGAGTGCACAGACTGAAGAAGCTCGCGGTAAGAAGTAATTCTCACTGCTTCATAAGCATCCAAGATCCTGTCCTGCTCCGAGCGGGACAGGATTTTTTGTTTCCAATTGAAGGTTAAATTGTTTAATGGTTAAATTGCTGAAGGTTCCTATACCTGTCTTAGGGTAAGATACCCTAAGACAATTCAACAATTTAACCATCCAACAATTTAGTCTTTGAGCAACTCAACCATTAGCACACTAAAACAGTGGCTTGGCCTGACAAAGCAGGCGGCCGCCGATACCGAAGATACAAGCATGAAATACCTGATCGTGGGCCTTGGCAATATTGGCCCGGAGTACGCGGAGACGCGTCACAACATTGGCTTTATGGTGCTGGACTACCTGGCGCAGAAATTCGACGCGAAGTTTGACATGGGTCGCCACTCCTTCGTGACCGAGATCAAGAGCAAGGGCCGCACCTACGTACTCGTGAAGCCTACCACCTACATGAACCTGAGCGGCAAAGCCGTGGGCCACTGGCTGAGCAGCCTCAAACTGACACCGGACCAGATGATGGTGATCACCGACGACATTGCCCTGCCATTTGGCAAGATCCGCATACGCGCCAAGGGCAGCGCCGGCGGGCACAACGGCCTCAAGCACATCGAGCAGACGCTGGGGCACAACAACTACCCGCGCCTGCGCTTCGGAGTGGGCGACAGCTTCCACAAAGGCAAGCAGGTAGACTACGTGCTCAGCACCTTCAGTGACGACGAAAAGATTGACCTGCCGGGCATCATCGAAAAAGCAGCGGACTCGGTTATTTCCTTTGGCAGCATCGGCCTGGAGCGCACCATGAATCAGTACAATACCAAATAAAGGGCAGGCTACGGACTAAAGCCACTTATTCCTGTCCCATAGAAATAGCATTACCGCCCAGCGACAAAAGCCATGAAACGCCTCTTCTTGCTATACCGCAATGCCTTTGGGGGCCTCTCCCGCCCTGCCTGGATGCTGTCGTTGATCATGTTCATCAACCGGAGCGGCGCCATGGTAATCCCTTTCCTGGGCGTATACCTGACGGAGTCGCTTGGGTTTACGATGAAGGAAGCGGGTATCATCCTGAGTATCTATGGGCTTGGGGCAGTGTGCGGCGGCTTCCTGGGTGGTTGGCTGACGGATAAGATTGGGCATTTCAAGGTACAGGCCTTCAGTCTGACCGTTGGCGGCAGCTTATACCTGATGTTCCTGTTCCTGGAGAAGTTTGAGCACATGGCCATTGGCGTGTTCATCCTGAGCCTGGTAAACGACATGCTGCGGCCCGCCAACTCCGCTTCCATCGCGCATTACGCCCGGCCCGAAAACGTCACCCGAGCTTTCTCGCTCAACCGGATGGCCCTGAACCTGGGCTTTTCGATTGGTCCTGCCCTGGGCGGTATGGTGGCGGCTATCTCTTACAAATACCTTTTCGTGGGCGATGCGCTGGGCTGTATGATGGCTGGCCTCTTCTTTTACATCTACTTCCGCAACAAGCAGGGCCACCGGCCACAGAAAAAAGTTAAAACAGAGGCTATTTCTAACGAAGCGAACCTGAGCACAACCGAAAAAGTCCGCTCCCCTTATACCGATAAGCTATACCTGGTTTTTGTGGTGCTGAACGCGGGTTTTGCGATGCTGTTCTTCCAGCTCCTTTCTACTTTGCCGCTCTTCTACCGGCAAGTATACGCGCTTCCCGAACAGAACATTGGCGGCCTGTTGGCTCTCAACGGCTTCATCGTGTTTATGGTGGAGATGATCTTTGTATACCTGATCGGCGATAAAGTCAAGAAGTCGTGGCTGATCCCAATCGGGGTGCTGATCCTGGGCTTCTCCTTTGTCAGCCTGAACCTGGGGCATCACATGTTCCTGCTCTATTTCGCGATGACCCTGCTGAGCTTTTCAGAGATATTGGTCATGCCCTTTATGGCGACCATTTCGGTGGAGCGCTCCAACAACAGCAACCGCGGCTCCTACATGGGATTGTACACCATATCGTATGCGGCCGCGCACGTGATCGCGCCTTACATGGGCACCACCATTGCCGCCCGTCATGGTTTTGATACCCTGTGGTGGATACTGGGTGCTTTTGCTATTGTGGTAAGTGTGGGGCTGTACTTTGTGGTGCAGTACATCGAGCGGGAGCGCCTGAGCCTACAGCCTGTAGTCTCTCCTGAAGCAGATATGGCTGCAAAATAGTTTTATCAAACAATGCCTTAAGCACTGATCAGATCCCAAAGCCATACTTGTAAAGACTATCAGAGAACGGTTTGTCTGGAGAGTTCATCTTATCCAGCAGTTTCTGATAGCGGGGATCCTGCCTGACTGTCTCCGGAGTCCAGCGTTCATATTTGAGTGAGACAAGCAAAGGATCGTGTTCATTAAGCCCCTTCTCAAAAAAGTAGAAGGCCTCATCCAGATCATCGTTCAACCACCCTGCTGCTATACCTATTGCAGTGCAGACAACGTACTCCCTGCTGGCCCGCTCTTTCAGTTCCTTCAATTCCGCCCTTGCCCTGTCGATGTTCCCCATTTTACAGAGCGTCATAATTAAGGCACCATGGGCAAAGCTATGCCTGCTCGAGAGTACCATCAGGCGTTCAAACACCGCAAGCGCCTCTTCGTGCTGGTGCAAAAACAGGTAAGAGTAGCCCTCATACAGATTGCATATAAAGGAATAGGAATCCAGATCCAGCCCGGTCTTGCAGGCGGCAAGTGCTTCCTTAAACTTTCCGCCTGCATGCAGAATCTGGGCATAAATGCCAAAGCAAAGCGCACTCAGCGGTTCGAGCTTTATTGCTTTCCTGCCATGCTCCTCCGCCTTTGCAAAATCACCCTTCATCCAGGCGAGGTAGTTGAGGCCATACCGGAGGTGTGTTTGCGCATGGTTTGGGTTCAGCTCAAGCGCTTTTAAAAAATGTTTCTCAGCTTTTGGCAAATCCCAGATGTAGCAGTAGTACGAGCCCAGCGAGGTATAAGCCTCGCACAAAGATGGGTTAAGCTGCAACGCTTTCTCTGCTGCCTGCTTCCCTTTAAACATGACCTGCTTCGGCGGCAGTATGCCATAAAGCCCTAGCAGCACATTTGCGTCTGCATAGTCTGCATACGCCAGGGCAAAATTAGGGTCCAGCTCCAGGGCTCTCTGAAGGTACTTCATACCAGTAACGATGTAGGAACCGCGCCTGTTCAGGTAGAATTTTCCTTTCAGGTATAGCTCATAGGCTTCGGTATTTTGGGTAGGCCTTTTCCGGAGCCCGCCCCGGCCCTTCTCCAGCAGCGTCACTTTCATCTTCTCCGTAATGGCCATCGCAATCTTATCCTGGATCGCAAAGATATCGTCCATGCTGCCATCGTACCGCTCCGACCACAGATGAAAGCCGTCCTCTACCTTGGTGAGCTGCACTGTAATTCTCAACCGGTTGCCCTGTTTGCGTACACTGCCTTCTAACACCGTGCTCACGCCCAGCTTCTCTCCCACCTCCCGCAGATCAGCGGTTTCCCTGCTGAACTTGAACGAAGAGGTGCGCCCCGCCACTTTCAGGTTTTTAAGGCTGGACAGGGCATTGATGATCTCTTCCGCGACACCCTCGCTGAAATACTGTTGCTCAGGATCATTGCTCAGGTTCACAAGCGGTAGCACGGCAATGCTCTTGGCAGGGGCTCTTTTAGCTGTTCGCAACGGCGGGGCTTTCTTCTCTTCCGTCTTGCCTTTCAAAGAGTTCGGAGTTGGCTTTACTAAGCCTTCGTGATCTAGGGCAAACACTTCGACCGGCCGCTCTATGTTCTTCAGTCGGTAAATTCCCACAGAATAAGTTTTTATTTCAGGGTGGTTCGCAATCTCGTCCTTTATCTTATCAGAGAACAGCACACTGCCTGCCACACCCAGTGACTCAACGCGGGAAGCAAGATTCACTCCATCCCCGAACAATTGCTCTTCATCGAAAACCACATCGCCCATGTGCAGACCCATACGAACGGGAACCAAGGGTTCCTCCAAAAAAGCCGATTGCATGGCCAGCGCGCACTCCACTGCCTCCACCGCACTTTGGAAAACACTTAGCGTACCATCTCCATAGTACTGAACAACCCGGCCATGGTACCGTTGGTGCTCCCGCTGCAGTACTTCACGGTGCCGGTTCTTAACGGTCAAAGCCTGCTTCTCGTTCTGCTGCATCATGGCAGAATACCCTTCTATATCTGTGAACAGGATTGCGGCAAGCTGACGGTGTCGACTCATAAGGTAAAATACTTAACTCTGCAATAAATATAGTCCAGTTTTATAACACATACTTTATATTTACGATAATCCTTTCAAAACGAATAGCGCCTTTCCTTACAATATGCCACATATTATTGGCCCTAACAGCTAATATGTGGTGTAGAGACACAAAGCAAAATAGATATAACCATCACCACATCAGCGATTTACACCATTCTAATTTCCTTACATAGCGCGCTGGTATTCGCTCAACTTTCGCAGTCCTCACAGCTATAAATTCTTTAAGGCATATATAGAATTTAATTCATAAACACCTCATTATCAGAATAATAAATTTATTTTTATTAGGATTATATTACACTAAAATTTAACTTGATCAGTAAAACCAATTTGACATATCCATCCTAAGGATGGAATGTGAAGAGGAGGTGAAGCTGCAGAAATTCAAAAGATTGAAACTATGATGGAAGATGATATTCTGGATAGGGCAAATGCCTTCGTAGGGCTGAACCTTCCGATGAATGGCACGAACGAAGCCGTTGGTTTTGACCTGCAACACACAAAAACGCTGGTTGCTGTAGCCGAGGCGATCAGCAAGTTCTGTGATTTTAGTGATGAGGAGACGCGTTTGCTATTGCTTGCCGCCTGGCTGCATGACCTGTACTGTGACGATTCGGGCGAGCCGCTTGATGAGCAAAAGATCGCACCGGTTACTGAGTTTCTGGTGAGCTGTAACCTGAGCCAGGCGGAAATCCTGAGAATATCGCAGTGCATTGCCGCTACCCATTACCCGCAACGCCCCCGCGACCTGTTGGAGGAGGCACTTTGTGACGCTGTCGCCAGTTTTCTGGCTTCGGACGATTATGTGGCCAGAGTAGAAAGGAAAGCAGCTGACCCGGGCACCAAAGTGGGCCAGTACGACTGGATAGACAAACATCTGGCCTTGCTCAAGAAGCACTATTATTATACAAAGTACGCCAAAAGGGCTTTCTCCGCGGGCAAGGAGCAAAACATCAAACTACTGAAGAAAAAGCGGAAAGAGCTTAGTAAGGAAAATGAAGAACTGGAAGCCTTATGGGAAGAAAACAAATCTTTGAAAAAAGACCTTAGAAAGGAGAAAGAGCAAAAGGCCAGCAAAGGGATTGAAACAATGTTCCGGACGACCATGGCCAGTCACCTTCAGCTGAGCGTGATAGCCGACAATAAAGCGAACATGCTGATCTCTGTCAACGCCATCATCGCCTCCATTATGATCTCGTCTTTCTTCAACAAGTTTCAGGACGTGCCGCATCTGCTGCTTCCTTCCATCCTGCTGACCGTGGTTTGCCTGGTTACGATTATCCTGGCCATCCGCTCCACGCGACCCAATACCAAGAACACCGCCATGCCGGAGAATAAGATCGACTTTCTATTCTTTGGAAACTTCATCCAGCTCGATTCCTATACCTATCGGGAGGGTATCCGAAATATTATGCGGGATCACAACCTGCTGTATAACAGCATGGCAGACAACATCTACCTGCAGGGGAAAGTGCTCTCCAGAAAGTACCGCCTGTTAAAGTTGGCTTATACCGTATTTGCACTCGGCCTGGGCGCCGTTCTGCTCAGTTACCTCGTTGCCTGGCTGTTCCTGGCATAGCCGGCCGTATTAGGTGCCGACGCATCATTACCCATATAGCTTAAAAAGAAAATCCCCGCTTGCCGAAAGACAAGCGGGGATTTTTATACCTGAAGGTACAGCTTAGCGCACTGTTCCGCCGTTCCGGATGGCCTTGTTTGGCTGCATGAAGGCCAGTGAACCGTCGGCATTCTCCGCCATCAGGATCATGCCCTGGCTGGTAATGCCTTTGATCTCGCGCGGCGCCAGGTTCACCAAAATGCTCACCTGCTGCCCTACGATCTCCTCCGGGTTGAAAAACTCGGCTATACCGCTCACCACCGTGCGCTGGTCTATACCGGTATCGATGGTCAGTTTCAGGAGCTTTTTGGTCTTGGCTACCTTCTCGGCTGCGATGATCGTACCGATGCGGATGTCCATTTTAGAGAAATCCTCAAAAGAGATGTTTTCCTTGGCTGGCTCTACGACAGCATTGGCCGCTTCATTGGCTTTTTTGGTATCCAGCAGCTTCTGTACCTGTGCCTCTACAGCAGCATCTTCTATCTTCTCAAACATCAGCTCCGGTGTGCCGATCACGTGGCCCGTCGCCAACAGATCAGCTGATCCGGCATCGGCCCACTTGCCCAGTGGCTTATTAAGCATATTGGCCAGCTTATGCGCCGACTCTGGCAGGAACGGCTCCATCAGGATGCTCAGGCTGGCAGAGATCTGCAGCGCAATGTTCATGATCGTCTTCACGCGCTCTTCGTCAGTCTTGATCAGCTTCCAAGGCTCGGTGTCAGCCAGGTACTTGTTCCCCAGGCGGGCCAGGTTCATCAGTTCGCTCAATGCGTCGCGGAAACGGTAGCGATCCAGGTAGGTCGCAATCACCATTGGCATACCTTCCAACACGCTCAACACTTCTTTGTCGTAGTCCTGGAGCTCGCCACGGGCCGGTACTTCGCCGTTGTAGTATTTTTGGGTGAGCACCACGGCGCGGTTGATAAAGTTGCCCAAGATGGCTAGTAGTTCGTTGTTGTTGCGGGCCTGGTAGTCCTTCCACGTGAAATCGTTGTCCTTCGTCTCCGGCATGTTGGCAGCCAGCGAATAGCGGAGCACGTCGCCTTTGCCCGGGAAGGCCTCCAGGTATTCGTGCAGCCACACCGCCCAGTTGCGGGACGTAGAGATCTTGTCGCCCTCCAAGTTGAGGAACTCGTTGGCCGGCACATTGTCTGGCAGCACATAGTCGCCGTGGGCCTTGAGCATGCTCGGGAAGATGATGCAGTGGAACACGATGTTGTCTTTACCAATGAAATGCACCAGCTTCGTCTCCGGATCTTTCCAGTATTTCTCCCACTCCGGCGTCAGGTCTTTGGTAGCAGAGATGTAGCCAATCGGCGCATCGAACCACACATAGAGCACCTTGCCTTCTGCGCCTGCTACCGGTACCGGCACACCCCAGTCGAGGTCGCGGGTTACGGCACGCGGCTGCAGGCCCTGGTCGATCCAGCTTTTGCACTGGCCGTATACGTTGGGCTTCCAGTCGCCTTTGTGGCCATCCACGATCCACTCGCGCAGCCAGGCTTCGTACTCGTTCAGCGGCAGGTACCAGTGCTTGGTCTCGCGCATCACCGGCACGGCGCCACTCAGCGTGCTTTTCGGGTTGATCAGGTCAGTGGCGTTGAGCGAAGTACCGCAGCTCTCGCACTGGTCGCCGTAGGCGTTTTCGTTGCCGCACTTCGGGCAGGTACCCACAATGTAACGGTCGGCCAGGAACTGCTGGGCCTTCTCGTCATAGTACTGCTGCGTGGTCTGCTCTACAAATTTGCCATCGTTGTACAGCTTCAGGAAAAAGTCAGAAGCCGTCTCGTGGTGCGTTTGGGAAGAGGTGCGGGAGTAGATGTCGAAGGATACGTTGAAGTCCTCGAAGGACTTCTTGATCAGCTCATGGTATTTGTCCACGGCCTGCTGCGGCGTGATGCCTTCTTTCTTGGCGCGAATTGTGATCGGCACCCCGTGCTCGTCGGAGCCGCAGATGAACTTCACGTCTCTGTTTTGCGCACGCAGGTAGCGCACGTAGATGTCGGCCGGCAGGTATACGCCCGCCAGGTGCCCGATGTGTACGGGGCCGTTGGCATAAGGCAATGCCGCCGTTACGGTATATCGTTTATAGTTTTCAGCCATAGTTCTCGTTAAAACGCAAATATACAAATACCCGTTGGATTGAGTGGGGCTACACCGGACTCCCTTCAGAAAAAATGGCCGATATAGGCTGACCAGTCCGTCACTTTTCCGTAAACGGTAAACCGGCTATACCTGTAAGCTTTTGTTAGGACGCGCAGGCATAGGTCCGGACAGGCATACCAATCAGGTATAGACATAAGGCGCAGGTATAGCCGTTTCGTTAGATCCGATAGATCCAGAAAACAGCCTAGTGTATACCTGCTTCAGGAAGAACCCAATCACCCAACGATATGAAGAACCAAGATAATTTTCACGAAAAGAAGCGCGACAGCGGTCACCTGGGAAAGGACAGCGACAATAAGGAAATCAGCGGCAAGCCTGCTCCCAAAAGCGCTGACCGCGAATCGGACACGACCCCACCCAACCACGAGGTATACGTAGACCTGGAACCGGATGAACTCCACATCGGCGACGAAGAGATTGAGATTGAAGACGTCAGCGATCTACGGGAAAAAGACACGGATAAAAACAAGAAGAAAAAATAAACAGGAAGCGCTGCCCTTTTGAGGCAGCGCTTCCTGTTTATTTTCAATTATTCCCAACCGGTGGTTTGGTAGGCAACACGCGTAAAATGCGGTGCCTCGTGGAGTCTACCGGAGCGTTTGGCAATTGCTGAGGACGTATTTCGGGCGGCAGGTTAACGGGCGCATTGCGGTCATACTCTTCAATATTGCGCTTGCGGTTGATATCGCTGGCCTGCTCATATAGCTGGTTACGCACCGAGTTGCCATCATTATATCGCACACGCTGCGAGTGGCCGGGGTCAGGCGGCAAGGTGCCACCCTCGCCCTGCGAGAGCGACGTACAACCGACTGTTCCCAGCAAGGTCAACGCCCCTATCCAGTTCATGTACCTTTTCATCTCGTATCATCTTAAAATAGTAAAATAAAGCTCTCATGAAAGTGCCCTATACTAGGTATACGGATGAAAAAGTATAAAAGCGCGCTATTTACTCATTTGTCTCGGCCAGGCTACTCTCTCCCACTTGTGTGAGCATGAGTCCTTCCGGGGCAGGCGTCACCCAGGCCAGCTTTGCCAGGTGGTGTTCGGCCTCTTTCTGCACGTCTTTGTACTTCGGATAGCGCTCCTGCAGATATGGGTACAGCTCCTGGTAAGACAGCACCTCCCCTGCCTGTATGTTTTTCGCCTTGAAGGCTCCCATAATGGTTTGTGCCACGTTTTCTATGTTCTCCGCTTCAGAGTGTAGTTCAGTCATATCTGTTTTCTCGTTAGTGTTGGATAAGAGGTACGCGTTTCTGACTTTGGGAGTTTGGGATGGTTGAAAGGCTAAATTGTTTAATGCTGATTGTTGATTGTTAAATTGTTTCGTAGGGACAGGTCGCGACCTGTCCGAATCATACATTGATAATCCTGCTGACTATACCTCTCTGAACCGTGCACGAACAACAGTAAGCAATCAACAATTTAACCATCAACAATTTAGCAACTTAATTCCCCTTCTTGAAGCCGAGTGCTGCGGAGTTCAGGCAGTAACGAAGGCCCGTTGGCTTCGGGCCGTCGTCGAAGACGTGGCCCAGGTGACCGCCGCAGCGGCCGCACACGACTTCGGTTCGCACCATGCCCATGCTACGGTCAGTTATCTCCCGCACGTTTTTAGACGAGATCGGCTTGAAGAAGCTGGGCCAGCCGGTGCCGGAGTCGAATTTGGTGTCGGAAGAGAACAGTTCGTTCTTGCAGGCAGCACAGGTATAGACGCCCTCTTCTTTGTGATCGTTGTACTTGCCGCTAAAGGCAGTCTCCGTGCCCTTTTCGCGAAGCACATGGTACTGCGCAGGCGTCAAGATTCTTTTCCACTCCGCTTCGGTCTTGTTTACCTCGTAGGTTTGTTTTGATTTCTTGGATCCGCCGTTTTGGGTAACATCTGCTGAGGCTAAGATAATGCCCTCGGCGTCGGTGACAGGCTGATCCTGTTGTCCGCAGGCTGACAGGCTCAGGAGCACCAGTAAGGTATAGGCATAAAACATTTTCATACAGTTATTTACGAAATCCAAGAGCAAAAAGCAGGCCCGGATTGATTATTTTATACCTCATTGAACAAAGGAAGCCTGCAGAATGTTTGCTCCATAATCCCAGCCTATGCGCTGTAAGAGAAAATAATCAAAATTCATAACCTGTTTATTTCGAGCAGACTACTAAATTCTGAATGCTTTTTAGTACTTTTGCGGCTCGAAAAATCAATTCAATGCAGAACATTCGTAATATCGCGATTATCGCACACGTAGACCACGGCAAAACGACGCTCGTGGACAAAATCATCCACGCTTCAAAGCTATTCGCTGATCACCAGCAGTTTGACGACCTTATTCTCGACAACAACGACCTGGAGCGCGAGCGCGGTATCACGATCGTTTCCAAAAACGTATCCGTTCGTTACAAAGGCGTTAAAATCAACGTAATCGACACTCCTGGTCACGCCGACTTTGGTGGTGAAGTGGAGCGCGTACTTAAAATGGCCGACGGTGTACTCCTTTTGGTGGATGCCTTTGAAGGTGCCATGCCGCAGACACGTTTCGTATTGGGCAAAGCAATTCAGCTTGGCCTGAAGCCAATCGTGGTAGTAAACAAAGTAGACAAAGAAAACTGCCGTCCGGACGAGGTACACGAGCAGGTATTCGACCTGATGTTCAACCTGGAGGCAACAGAAGACCAGCTGGACTTCACAACCCTGTACGGTTCTTCTAAGCAAGGCTGGATGAGCACCGACTGGACTAAGCCAACTGAAGACATCACCCCACTGCTGGACGCTATCATCGACGTAATCCCGGCTGCTCCATACCGCGAGGGCACACCGCAAATGCAGATCACTTCGCTTGATTACTCTTCTTTCGTGGGACGTATCGCGATCGGTCGTGTGCACCGCGGCACCCTGAAAGAAGGTATGCCAATCGCACTTTGCAAAGCAGACGGTTCTATTAAGAAAGGTCGTATCAAGGAGCTTCAGGTATTCGAAGGCCTTGGTAAGAAAACGGTACAGGAAGTTTCTGCCGGTGAGATCTGCGCCGTAACGGGTATAGAAGGCTTCGACATTGGCGATACCATTGCTGATGCTGAGAACCCTGAGCCATTGGCACGTATTGCCATCGACGAGCCAACCATGAACATGCTGTTTACGATCAACAACTCTCCTTTCTTCGGCAAAGAGGGCAAGTTCGTAACATCGCGTCACCTGCGCGATCGTCTGTACAAAGAAACAGAGAAGAACCTGGCCCTGCGCGTACAGGAGACCGACCGTGAAGATACCTTCCTGGTATTCGGTCGCGGTATTCTGCACTTGTCAGTTCTGATCGAAACGATGCGTCGTGAAGGTTACGAACTGCAGGTAGGTCAGCCACAGGTTATCTACAAAGAAATTGACGGCGTGCGCCACGAGCCAATCGAGCAATTGGTAGTAGACGTGCCGGAAGAAACAGCTGGTAAGGTAATCGAGCTGGTATCGATGCGTAAAGGTGAGCTGAACATCATGGAGCCAAAAGGCGACCTGCAGCACCTCGAGTTCACGATTCCTTCTCGTGGTCTGATCGGTCTGCGTAACAACGTACTGACAGCTACTGCCGGTGAAGCTATCATGAACCACCGCTTCCTGGCTTACGAGCCTTACAAAGGTTCTATACCTGGCCGTAACAATGGTTCTATCATTTCGATGGAAACAGGCCCTGGTACTGCTTACTCCATCGACAAGCTGCAGGACAGAGGTACTTTCTTCGTTGATCCGGGTGTAGACGTATACATGGGTCAGGTAATTGGCGAGCACAACCGCCAGAACGATATCACGGTGAACATCCAGAAGGGCAAGAAGCTGACCAACATGCGTGCTTCTGGTTCTGATGACAACACCAAGATCGCTCCTGCCAAAAACTTCTCGCTTGAGGAGGCCATGGAATACATCCAGAAGGATGAGTACCTGGAAGTGACGCCTAAGAGCCTGCGCATGCGCAAGATTTACCTCGACGAGAACGAGCGTAACCGCATGAGCAAGAAAGAAGAAGTAGCGTAAGCTATACCTCTATAAAGTAAAAAGCCCCGACTGGTGAAAACTGGTCGGGGCTTTTTGTTTCCGGGAGTTTCCAAGGCACGTCCCCTATACCTTGCTTTGGCCAAGGATGAACTCAAAATATTCTTGGTGGATGGTGTGGAATTTAAGAAGCATTAGCATCTATAAGTTGCCATTTGGCTTAACCCTATTGATACGCCATGCTCCGACACATCTTCACACAGACTACTTTGCTCGCAGTTTTCAACCACCTTTACAATCTGGCAACCAGTCGCTTGAAAGGCGCTTTGCCAGCCATTGCATGTATCCTTGCTCTTACACTGCTATTTGCTGTTTCCGGATGTCAGTCAGAAGATGGAGGGGTTGAATACGAAGTTGCTGCCATGGAGATGGCACCTCCGCCACCAGAAGCACCCGCTATGGAGCTGCAGCGCAAGCTGATCAAAGATGGAAGGGTGGAATATCAGACAGAGCGAATTGACGCAACCCGGCAGCTGGTGTTCGCTGCAGTAGAAAAGCACAAAGGATACATCGCTTCTGACCAGGAGTACACAGCTCCGGGAAGGACCAGCAACACCCTCGTCATCAGAGTGCCTGCCAACAATTTTGACAACCTGTTGCGGGAAGCCACGGCAGGTGTAAAAAAGTTTGACGCCCGGGAAATTAACGTGAAGGATGTCACGGAGGAATTCCTTGACATACAGGCCCGTCTCAAAACCAAGAAGGAGCTCGAAGCCAGGTTTCTGGAGCTTCTGAAAAAGGCTAACACTGTAACAGAGATACTGGAAATTGAAAAGCAGCTTGCCACCCTGCGCGCCGACATTGAATCGGTGGAAGGGCGGCTGAAGTACCTGGAAAATCAAGTGAGCCTCTCCACCCTGACGATGACGTTTTACGAAAGCACCCCTGTTTACACCGGAGTCACCGCTAATTTTAAGAACGGCTTCCAAAACGGCTGGGATAACCTGATCCAGTTCTTCGTGTTGTTGACCAATATCTGGCCGTTTATAGTTTTGGGTGTCTTGCTGATGATTGGCCTAGTTACTTATAGAAAACGCAAGAGAAGGTAGCGCCATACTCCATTTGGCTATGAAAGCCCGAACTTATACTTTATTTCCTACTCTCTGTTCTCAGGTATAGGCATCTACTACCCTGACCGAACCCAGACCCAGCGCATCGGAATTGTACCGGATGTTGAAATCAACCTGGCTCCTGAAGACTTCAAAGCAGGTAGAGACAGCGTGCTCCAGCGGGCCATCAAAATCGCCTAAAAGGTTATCAAAGGAATAGAAGTCCCTTATTAACTTTCGTTCACCACCTCTAAAGAAACGCCTACCCCGAATATAAATATTTCCACCAATTAGATAATTTAATACATATAAAGTATAATTTTAAAGCCTACCTTTCTCATAGTACCATACCTAATGTATTATGAGAACACGCGCTTTTATCACCGGACTTCTTGTACTCGTTTTCCTGAGTTTCACACCGGTTACTGCCCAGATCAATGTGGGCAAAAACCTCAGGAATAAGATTAACAGCAAGATAAATCAGAAAGTAGACCAGCAGGTCGATAAGTCGATAGACGAGACGCTGGAGGGCAAAAAAGAAGCTTCGGCTGAAAAGAGTAACTCCAAGTCCAACGCTGCCAATGCGGACGAGTCAGGCTCTGAGGAGGTGAAAATGAAGGCATGGAGCAAGTACGACTTCGTGCCGGGCGACAAAGTGCTGTTTGCCGACAATCTTGCCGGCGAGGAGAACGGCGAGTTTCCATCGCGCTGGGACCTGAACAAGGGCAATGCCGAGGTGGCTGATTTCGGAGGCGAGCCTGTTATCAACCTGGTGGCCACCGGCACCAGCATCACGCCTCTTATGAAGCGCGAAAACTGGCTGCCCGAAACGTTCACAATCGAGATGGATGTCTACTTTGACAGCGACAACCCCAACGTAGCCTATAACATTTACCTGGTAGACGACATAAAGGATTACAAGGAAGAGATCAACGGGCAGTTCTGGGATCCGATTGATGTGCGGGCAAACGTTGTCAGGTTCAAAACCTATGGCTCGGAGTCGGAAGAATTGGAGGCGAGAGGCGTGAACAGCCAGTGGCGCCACTTATCCATCGCCTTCAACAAGCGCAGCATGAAGGTATACCTGGACGAAGTTCGCCTGATCAACATTCCGAACATAACAGGCAAGCCTACCGGGCTCCGCATAGAAGTAGATAAGCGCATTGATGCGAACACGATGGTGAAGAATGTACTGATAGCAGAAGGCGGTAAAAAACTGTATGATCAGATAGCGGCAGACGGCAAGATCGTGACCTACGGCATCAAGTTCGATGTAAACAAAGCAGATATTCGTCCGGAGTCGGCGGGCACACTCCAGAGCATCGCCAAACTCATGGAAGAACAGCCCTCGCTTAAGTTCAGCGTAGAGGGCCATACCGACAGCGACGGCGACGACAAGGCCAACCTGAAACTCAGCCAGCAGCGGGCAGAGTCCGTCAAAGCACACCTGATTGCGCAGGGCATCGCGCCGGAGCGCCTGGAAGCCAAAGGCTGGGGCGAGTCCAAACCCATCGACAAAAACCCCACAGTAGAAGCGAAATCGAACAACAGACGCGTGGAATTCGTGAAGAAATAGAATAACAGGTATACCTGCAACTAACAGGGGGCCGCCGCACATAGCGACGGCCCCCTGTTGTTTTTAAAAAGCGGTATTGCATCACTTTCTGTTCATTTTTGTGTGCTTCCTGCACAGGTATAGCGCAGGTATTAACATCCCTTTTGTATTGCTTTTTACACTGTAAGTCAAACGCGGTGTACTCAAAAATATCCTATACCGCACCCTGCCTGTAAACATTAGCGCTGATTTACGTTAGATAGGCTGATAAATTTGAAAACCAATTTGCATGAAAAGCAACTACCTGCACGTTCTGTCACTCGCGTGCATTCTCCTTTTTTCCGCTGGCTGTGCCCGTAGGAATTACTTTTCCAAGACACCCGTAGTCGACCAGACGCACTATCAACAGCTCAAAACGGCCTCCCCCGCTGAGGTAGACTCCGTGACCATCACGGCCGGAAAGCACTACAAACGCAGCGGGTTTCACAATATTTTCTGGGGCAAGCACTACCGCGAGGTATGGGCCACGCCTGTCACCGTGGGTGTGTTCGACATGAAAACGGCCAAGGGTGGTCTTTCTATCGAAAAACTTGGGGGAGGCATGCAGACCACCAGCCTCACCCTGATCGACGACAATGGCTTTACCTACGCACTCCGCTCCCTGGACAAAGACCCGGCCGGCATCCTGCCCAAGTTCTGGCGCAATACCTTCGTAGCCAACGTGCTTCGAGACCAGACCTCAGCCATTAACCCCTATGCCGCTTTTGTGCTGCCCACCATGGCCGAGGCCGCAGGTATAGCACACTCAAAACCGGAACTAGTCTACGTGCTTCCGTCCGATACCACCTTTGGCAAGCACAGCGACAAATTTCAGGACCGCGTGTTCATGATCGAAGAGAAATACAACGACGAACACACCATCACCCCGATGCTGGGTAACGCCGTCGATATAGCCGGTTCCGGAAAGATGCTCAAGAAGCGCTTTGGGAAAGACAATCACTTTATAGACCAGCGCGAATTTGCACGCGCCCGCCTTTTCGATCTGCTCATAAACGACTGGGACCGCCACGAAGGCCAGTGGGAATGGGCCGTGTACGAAGATGGCGACAATAAACGCTACCGCGCTATACCTAAGGACCGCGACAACGCCTTTTTTAAGTTCGACGATGGCATCATCCCCTGGCTCTTCAGCCGCAAATGGGCCATCCGAAAGTTCGAGACCTTCGGCCCCAGGTATAAGGACGTATATGCCCTGATGATGAACGCCCGGTTTATTGACAGCCGCGCCCTGACCGAGCTGACCGCTGAGGATTACCAGCAGCTTGCCACCGAACTGCAGGCAGTACTGACAGATGATGTGATAGAGCGGGCTGTCCGGCAGTTTCCGCCCAAGGTATACAAGCAATTGGGTGAGGAAACAGTGAGCATCCTGAAAAGCCGCCGCGACCTGCTGCCACAGGCTGCCCAGGAGTTTTACCTGCACCTGGCCAAGAACCCCTTGGTGATCGGAACTGACGAGGAAGAGCGCTTTGAAGTAAAGCGCCTGAATGACGAGGAGACTTCTGTCAAGGTGATCCGCCTGTCGGACGACAAGCAGGTATACCACCGGGTGTTTAAACGCAGCGAAACCAAGCAGATCACCTTGCACGGACTGGCCGAGGACGATGAGTTTGAAGTGAAGGGGGATGTGAACAAAGGTATACGCGTCGTGATTGTAGGCGGCCGCGGAGAAGACGAGATCAAGGACAGCTCTAATGTGAAAGGCTGGCGCCGCAAGACCATCGTGTACGACACGAAGCGGGGCAACGAAATTGAATTTGGGCCTGAAACCGTCGATAAAACCACTAAAAATGTAAAAGTACACGCTTTTGATAGGGAAGGTCATTAACCAACCCTCGAAGCACCAACCGACTCCACGTACCATGCACCTCAACCGCCGCCACCTTACTACCACCCTTGCCTACCTGCTTGTGTTGCTCACGACAGGCTGCATCGGCAACAAGTACACGCACAGCCTGCAGCAGGTGCCTCCTCTTGCTCAACCTGCCACCGCTATACCTGCCTACAGCGACAGCACCATAACCGTGGCTGTGGGGGAACACTACGGCCGCGGCCGACTCCATACCTTCTTCTATGGCAAGCACTATCGCCCCGCCTGGACTACCCCGGTTGAGTTCAGGGTGCTGGACCTCGGCACCGAAAAAGGCGGCCTGACACCTACACAGCAAGGCGGCAGCCGGCAGACCATGAACCTGCGCCTGGAGTCGGCTGACGGCAAAGAGTACGTGCTGCGCTCGGTCGACAAAGACCCTGCCACGGCACTGCCTAAAAAGTGGCAGCAGAGCTATGCAGCCAACATCATCCGCGATGCCACTTCCGCCACGCACCCTTTTGCAGCCCTTGTGCTGCCCCCCATGGCCGAAGCCATTGGCATACACCACACCAAACCGGAGTTGGTCTACGTACCGCACGACCCACGCCTGGGCGAGTTTGAGGAAAACTTCGGTGGCATGGTCGCGCTGCTGGAGATCAGGCCAAACGATGACTTGTCAGACGAGCCGGGCATGGGGAACTCGGAGAATATCAAAAGCACCCGCGGGATGCTCAAAGACCGGTTTTTTGACAACAACAGCCAGATAGACGCCCGCTACTACCTGCGTGCCCGCCTCTTCGACATGTTGATCGGGGATTGGAGCCGGCACGAAGGCAACTGGCGCTGGGCTCAGTATAAGCAAGATGGCGTAAAGGTATACCAGGCCGTGCCCCGCGACCGTGACAATGTATTCTACAAGCTCAATGATGCCATCATACCCTGGCTCTTCATGCGCACAGGCCTCAAGAAGCACTTCCAGACCTATAGCGACAACCTCTCGAACCTGGACGACCTGAACAAAAGCGGCCGCAACCTGGACGAAACCATTCTGATGGGCCTCACTTACCAGGACTGGGTAGAAGTGGCAGACAGTGTCAGCAATGCACTGACAGACGAGGTGATCGAGCAATCGTTCCGGCAAATGCCCGACAACATCTACCAGCTCACGGCTTCTCCCATCATGTCGCAGTTAAAATCCCGCCGCGACAAGCTGGGCAAGTCAGTACAGAAGTACTACAAGGAGCTGATGCGGGAAGCCATTGTGGTCGGATCTGACAAGCACGAGAGATTTGAAATAGAGGTATTGTCTGCCGACGAGGTGCGGGTACAGGTATACAAAATCAACAAAGACGGCGAGGAAAAGAGGCAGCTCTTTGACCGGGTATTTCAGGCTGCCGACACAAAGGAGATCCACTTGTACGGCCTCAACGGAGATGATGAATTTGTAGTGAAGGGGGAAAGCCGGTCAAAGATCAAAGTCAGGCTATGGGGCGGTGCCGGCGCGGACAGCTATACCGTAAAAGGACCTAAGCGTATGGCCCGACGCATCTGGATAGAAGACACGGAATATCGTAACTCCTACGACCTGAGCCAGGGAACCCGACAGCGGACCGAGCAAAACCCAACCGCCAGTCAGTTCGATGCCGAAGGCTGGTTGCTGCGCTATTACCTGGATTAAGAGCATAAGCAAAAAACAAGGGAGCCAGCTGTTGAAGCTGGCTCCCTTGTTTTTTGTCTGGCTTACAGCCTATTTGCTTTTGCCTTGGTCCTTGGAGTCTTTAGCTCTCCAGGCGCCTTGTCCTTGTTGCTGGCTGGCTGAAGCTTTTGTGCCGTCAGTCCCTAAGTCTTGAGCGCCTTTGTGGTTTGCCTCGTTCGAATACTCTTCCGGCATTGGCTGCGAGTTCGCGTTGCTGTTCGGCTTCTGTCTGTTCTGGTTATCCTTATTGTTAGCCATATCTCTTCTGTTTTTCATCAACTCAGGTCCGCAACTCTTACGGACGTTCACCCTGTAGGTACGGGCAGCCCCAAGGGCGGGTTGTAGAAGGGAAAGACTACAGTTGTTTGTTCAGCACGGTGGCTGATGCTTGGGCAGCCGGCAGAATCATCACTTCCGCAATGTTGACATGGGCAGGACGCGTCACCATAAACGTGATCAAGTCAGCGATATCCTCTGCACGCAGTGGTTCGTAGCCCTGGTATACCCCGGCGGCACGCTCTTTGTCGCCTTTAAAGCGTACTTCCGAAAACTCCGTCTCCACAAGGCCCGGGTTCACTTCCGACACCTTAATGCCTTCCTGCACCAGGTCAATGCGCATACCTTTGGAGAGGGCGTCCACTGCAAACTTGGAGGCGCAGTATACGTTGCCATTGGCGTATACCTCTTTCCCGGCAATGGAACCAATGTTGATGATGTGGCCTTGCTTGCGCTGGAGCATAAGCGGCAGCACGGCATGCGTCACGTAGAGCAGGCCCTTCACATTGATGTCGAGCATGGCATCCCAGTCGTCCAGCGTGCCGCTCTGCACCGGCGCCAGCCCGTGGGCGTTGCCAGCGTTGTTTACCAGCACATCTATACCTTTCCAGCCAGCGGGCAGGCCGCTGATGGCCTGTTGCACGGCCTCCCGGTCACGCACGTCGAAAGTCAGCGTGTGTACCGGCACTTCCGTGATTTGCTGCTGCAGTTCCTGCAGGCGCTCTGTCCTGCGACCAGTTGCAATGATGTGGTAGCCTGCCTTGGCCAAGGCAACCGCCGTAGCGCGGCCTATACCTGAAGTGGCTCCTGTTACAAGTGCAATGCGTGCCATGTTACTCGAAATGGAAGATTAACGAAACGTTACGGGTAGTCATTCTGTCGATCAACGGACTGTACTCACCTCCGGAGTTACTTTTCTGGTTCATGAGCCCGTGCGAGAAGCGCAGTTCTGGCGCAAACTTGAAGTAGGGGTAGAAGATGTCCAGCCCGACGCCATAGTCTATCGACAGGTCGTTGCGATTGATGCGCAGCAGGTCGCGGTTCTGTGTATGCGTGGTATTGCCCAGTACACGGCTCGCCTTCACACCACCCACCATGTACATCCTGAAGTTGCCACGGCGTTTCGCCCTGTACTTGAGCAGCACAGGCAGTTCGATTACCGGTGAGGCAAAAGTGGTGTTGTCGAAGTTTCCGCCTTCCCCTTCAGGTGTATCTCTTCTTTCAAAGTCGATGCTGCGGCCATAAAAGCCCACACCTGGCACAAATCGTGCATCCAGGTATTCAAGCAGGCGCACGTTCAACACCAGGCCCGGATAAAAACCCAGCTCGTTCAGGGTGTTCACCTGTGTGCCTGTGGCCGCCTGGTCTGCATACGCTTGTGAGTGCTCAATGTAGTACTTCGAATAGGACATACCCAGGTAGAAGCCATAGTGTATGCGCTTTTCGTCATAGCCGGGCTTATTCTCGCCTTTCACCTTCTGCGTCTGGGCCTGTACCTGCGTTGTGCCCGCCAGACAGATCAGAAAAAGTACCGCAAAACTTATTTTTTGCCGGTGTAGATGGAGCTGATGCCAAATGTGAGTGAATGCCATTTTGTTTGTTTAAAGCCAACTTCTTCAAAGATGTTCAGGAAATCCTTGCCGTCCGGGAAGGCCTGCACCGACTCGGGCAGGTAGGTATAGGCAGCACGGTCCTTAGAAACGAATTTACCTACCATCGGTAGTATATTCTTAAAATAAAATTGATACAGCTGTTTCATCGGAAAAACCTGCGGCTTGGAGAACTCTAGTACCACGGCTGTACCGCCCGGTCTGAGCACACGGTGCATCTCCGCCAGGCCCTGCTTCAGGTTCTCGAAGTTGCGCACCCCAAAGGCCACCGTAATCGCGTCGAAACTGTTGTCCTCAAAAGGCAGGTTCTCCGAGTCTCCGTACTTCAGCTCGATCTTATGGGTCAGTCCTTTGCGCTGCAGCTTCTCACGCCCCACGGCCAGCATACCTTCCGAAATGTCAACACCCGTAATTTTATCCGGATTAAGGCTCAGTGCCTCGATCGCAAAATCGGCTGTGCCGGTGGCAATGTCGAGCATTTGCTTCGGTTTTTCGGCTTTGAGCAGGCTCACCGCCTTCTTACGCCAGATAATGTCGATGCCGGCACTCAGGAAGTGGTTCAGGAAATCGTACTTACCCGCAATGTTGTCGAACATCTGGGCAACCTGCGATTTCTTGTCGTTATTCTGGTCTTTATAGGGTACTACCGCCATGGGTTATGCTTATGTAATAAAAGAACAAAAATACTCTTCCTGCCGCTATTTTGCACAGTATATGTCCATTATTATAAAAAAACAGGCTGAGCGAATGCCCAGCCTGTTTTTGTGTATCCAATCGTATCAGGCAACTTAGTTTACAGGTACTTCCTGCTGCGTGTCCTGACGCTGAATGATTCTGAATTCTGTTCTTCTGTTCAACTGCATGTTGGCAGCAGAGTTGTTGGTAGCAACCGGACGGCGCTCGCCATAGCTCACAGTCACGAGTCTGCGGGCAGAAATGCCTTGCTGCACCAGGTAATCGTAGGCAGCGTTGGCACGGTTCTCACCGAGGGTCATGTTATACTGCTCGCTGGCGCGTGAGTCGGTGTGGCCTTCGATGCTGATGTTCACGTTCGGATTGGCTTTCAGGAAAGCGGCAACCGCATCCAGCTCACGAATAGACTCGGCACGCAGTTCGTACTTGTCAGTGTCGTAGTAGATGTTCTTGAACTCCATGGAAGCGATGGCGTCTTTGCCAGCCAGGGCAGGAGCACCTGGGCTAACGCGGGTAGAGTCGCCGAAGTCGATGTAGAAGTTCTGCACGATGCTCGTTGTGTCGTCCAGCACCATCGGCATTTCGAAAGACTCCGTTGTCAGCACCTGACCGTCTTTTGTGATCTCCACCTGATAAGGACGACCAGAAAGGATGCGCAGGTCGTACATACCGTCTTCCTGCTTGGTCACGTCGCGGTAAGAGATCGGACGCTTGTCAGCCTGCTGTCCGTTGAACACTAGCTCCAGACCAGGTATAGCCAGGCTGTCGTTCGTAGCGAATACGCGACCTGTCACACGGGCAGCACGGATGTAGTTGATGGTGTAGATGTCTTTCTCGCCGTAACCACCGATGCGGTAAGAAGACAGGTAAGCGTAGCTTCCGTCAGGGCTCAGGCGGTAGTAAGTGTCATCGTCTGGCGTGTTCACCGGGTAGCCCAAGTTCTCAGGACGGGCGAAACGCTTGGCCACTGAGTCGTACTTAGCCACGAAGATGTCATAACCACCCATGGTGTTGTGACCACGTGATGCAAAGTATAGTGAACCGTCAGCAGCCATGTATGGGCTGTCGTCGTCGAACTTGGTGTTGATGGCGGCACCTACGCTGCGTGGCTTGCCCCACTCACCGTTGCGCTGGCGCTGCGATACGTAAATATCCAGGTCACCGTCTTCGGAGTAATGGCTGGTTGAGAAGTAAAGGCGCTGGTTGTCCGGCGTGATAAAGGCATCAGACTCGAAGTCAGCGGTGTTGATGTTAGAACCAATGCTTTTGGCATCGCCCCACGAACCGTCTGCCTGACGCTCGGCGTACATGATGTCGCCGTTGTTCACAGAACGGTACAGCAGCATTTTGGTGTCGTTGTCGAACAGCTGGATAGAGGCGTCGTGGCCTGAGCTCTTCAGGTTACCGGCGATAGAACGCGGCTGCTCCCACTCGTCTCCCTGGATACGGCGTGTTTCGTAGATGTCCTCGAAATACTCTCCGTCAGAGGCTTTGGAGCTATTCTGGTTGTTACCGGCGCTGCGCGACGTGAATAGCAGGTAGTTATCGTCCGAAGAGATCACGGGGCTGTGCTCCGAGTACTCGGTGTTCACCACGCCACCCAGGTTCTTCACAAAGATGTCTTTCGGGTTAGCTACTTCCTTCTGCGCGTTGCGGCTCTGCTGGATCAGCATGGCTACCTCTTCGCGGCGCCAGTCATCGCGCTTGCGAATGTTAGGCATGTAAGCCTGGTAATGCTTGATGGCATCGTCGAAGCGGTAGTTGATGTGATTGATACGGCCCAGCCAGTACTCAATGTCACGGTCTACATTAGGCTTTACAGACTGTGCTTTATTAATGTACTCTGCTGCTTTCTCCTTATCGAAAGTCATGTAGCTGATACCCGCAAAGTAAAGGGCTTCGGCGTTGTTAGGGTCTGCGGCTAGCGCCTGCTCGTAGTAGGGCAGGGCTGCACGGTAATTTTCCCGGTCGAAAAATTTGTTTCCAGTGCGGACCAACTTCCTAGCGCTTTGCGCGTCGGCTGTGTAAGGACTTACACAGGTAACGGCCAGTGCTAATGAAAGCCCCGAAAATAATTTGGCTAAATTATTCATGCTGTAAAGGGGTTTTTTTATACTTATTGTTTGTATGGAAATATGTGTTAATCGCTGTTAGAAGAATGAGATAAAAGTTTGAATGCCTCTTAGAATGGGTATGCCGGCGGCCCTTACCCTTATCTTAATGTGTTACTCCATTCCTTCCCCACATCCAACAACATCCCCCTTACGCTACTTACGCCACAATAGATTCACTAATATCTATTTTTATATACTAACGAAGCAACTAGACTGAAGATCAGAAAGCAAATATATTAAAATATAAATATAAACTATATAGGTTTCCTGAATATTTAGCGAATGATTCTCTGCCCCTGCCCTACTGATGCTCTATACCTGAATAGCCATACCTGTGCCTGGTCAAAACATGTTAACTAAAATAATAGTAATTTTGACAAATCAGCCAAGCGCCTCTCGTCTAAGGCGGACGCGCACTATACATTAAAATTGCCACATCGCCAGGCTCACAACCGGCTTGGTGGCTTAAGCTAGCAACAGCATGGTCATAAAAGAAGCAAAATTCTTAATAAGCAATACACGGGTGGACTTGTGCCCGGAACCCAATAAACCGGAGTACGCCTTCATCGGGCGCTCCAACGTGGGCAAGTCGTCCCTGATCAACATGCTCACCGAGCAGAAAGGACTCGCGAAAACCTCCCAGTCCCCGGGTAAGACGCAGCTCATCAACCATTTCCTGATCAACGACAAATGGTACCTGGTCGACTTGCCGGGCTACGGTTACGCCAAAGTAAGCCGGGAGTCGCGGGAGCAGTGGCGCAAGATGATCAACTACTACATGCAGAAGCGCGAGAACCTGACCTGCGTGTTTGTGCTCATCGACTCGCGGCACGAGCCCATGAAGGTCGACCTCGACTTCATACACTATCTGGGCAATCTGGGCGTTCCTTTTGTGATCGTGTTCACCAAAACCGACAAGCAGTCGGCCACCAAGACCGACTCAACCATAGCCGCCTATACCCGTAAGATGCAGGAAACCTGGGACGAACTTCCCCGCATGTTCAAGACCTCATCTGTAGACAAGGCCGGGCGCGACGAGATCCTCAATTTTATAGACGAGGTGAACGCGCAGGTACAGCTCTAACAGGCACGGGGTTTGCGGTTTAGGAAGAAGGTATACCTGGTGTGCACCAACTTAAACTTAAATTGTTTACCCTTATGAAAAGTAAAATCTCAATTTTGTTTCTTTTATTTGCCTTTGTGAGCTTTGCAGCCGCTGCCCAGTCAGCCGATACGGCCACGGAGAAAGAGGTATGGATGCCGTCGAAGTCTATCGCGGTGGCGGAATACTACAAAGGTGGTCAGGAGGCCATGTACCAGTTTATTGACAAGCAGATAAAATACCCGGCGCTGGCCCGCAAAAACCGTGTGCAGGGCGAGTGCATTGTCAGTTTCACGCTAAACGAGGATGGCTCCACCTCAGGCTTCAAAGTGCTGAAAAATGCAGGCGCTGGCACCGGAGAGGAGGCCCTGCGCATTGCCAAATTACTGAAATTCAAAGCACCCGGGCCTGGCTTCGGCATGGTGGCCAGCGTGCCCATAATGTTTAAACTATAACCAACAGTTTTTATACCTGATTATGCCTATTGATTTAAGACAAGTTTCAGCCATTGCCGGCATGAGCGGACTTTACCGCATCGTGAAGCCCACACGCAATGGCGTAATTGTAGAGAGCCTTTCTGACAAGCCTACCCGCATGGTAGCCCAGGCGCGCCACCGCATGTCGCTGCTGGACGAGATTTCGATCTACACCACCGACGAGGAGGCAACTGTGCCGCTGGCCGACGTGATGGACCGTATCCACCAGAAATACAACGGTGAGCTGCCTTTCGGCGAGAAGCCATCTGACGACGAGCTGAAAAGCTTTATGGCGGACGTGCTGCCTGACTACGACGAGGACCGCGTATACGTGTCTGACATGCGAAAACTGGCTAGCTGGTATACTATCGTGAACAAACACGTTGGCTTTACGGCAGCAGAAGAAGCTACAGACAAAGAAGCAGCCTCTGAAGAGAAAGCAGCCGACAGCAAAGAGGAAAAGACTGAATCAAAGGCAAAGAAGGCTAAAAAATAAGAATTTGCCCCAACAGAAAGCCCTCCGGACAGGAGGGCTTTTTTTATCGCTATACCTTACGCTTACCGCCATGACTTACTCTCCTGCGCTTATTGAGAGCGTTGCGCGCCAACTGCAGCGGGTGTTTGAATCAGAGCACCAGTTGCCCTCTCAGGAAAACGACTTGTTACGCCAAGTCGCCCGCATGGTGCTATACCTGCTGCGCCACAACCTGGGACAGCTGCTCAACATCCTGTACCGCATTGATGTGGAGGAACGCAAAGTAAAACAGGCTATGCTTGCGGCCTCCGAAGAAGAGGTGGCCGACAACATAGCCCGTTTAGTGGTGGAGCGTGAGCTGCTCAAAGCGCAGATCCGCTTCCGGTATAGCCAGAATTAGTGTGCGGCAACCGCCTCTTTTTGCTGCATCTCAGCCTTCACAAACTCTTCTACTTTATTTACCATCTCCGAAGAACCGATGATCAGCGGGGAGCGCTGGTGTAGTTCAGTTGGTTCCATTTCCATGATACGGCCTTTGCCATTGGATGCCTTACCTCCTGCCTGTTCTGCGATGAAAGCCAGCGCGTTGCACTCGTACAGCAGGCGTAGTTTGCCGTTCGGCGCTTTCGCGGTGGCCGGGTAAATGTATACCCCACCCTTGATCAGGTTGCGGTGGAAGTCAGACACTAAGGAGCCGATGTAACGGCCTGAGTAACCGTTCTCTTTGCAATAGCTCAGGTAATTTTTGATGCCCTCCGGGAAGCTGTTGTACCCGCCTTCGTTGCAGGAGTAGATCGTGCCTGTTTCGGGTGTGCGCATGTTCGGGTGCGAAAGGAAAAACTCGCCCAGCGAAGGTTCATACGTAAAGCCGTTTACGCCATGGCCTGTGGTGTATACCAGCATCGTCGACGAACCGTACACCACGTAGCCGGCCGCGATCTGGTGCGTACCGTTTTGCATACAGTCTTCCATAGTGCCCTCTGTACCCACCTCAGACACACGGCGGTAGATCGAGAAGATGGTGCCAATCGATACGTTCACATCGATGTTGGAAGAACCATCCAGCGGGTCGATGGCCACAATATACTTGCCTTTGAGGTTGCCTGTCTGAATGATTTCGTCTTCTTCCTCTGAGATGATGGCACACACCTCGCCTCCGTTACGAAGGGCGCGTATGAAGCGGATGTTGGCGATCACGTCAAGTTTCTGCTGCTCCTCTCCCTGCACGTTCTGCTGACCGTAGGCCCCGGTCACATCGATCAGGCCGGCACGGTTGATTTCGCGGTTTACGATCTTGGCTGCCAGGGCGATGTCGCGCAGCAACTGCGATAGTTCTCCGGTCGCAAAAGGGAAGTCCTCCTGCTTTCTCATAATAAACCTGTCGAGTGTGGTACCGACAGGAAGCGCTAGTTTGTCATTCATTATGGTGAAATTTAAATATATAGCTACAAAAATATGATATTTTGAAACATAACCGAAGGATACTTACATTTACGCAGTATTAGTCTCAATTGATGAAAGTATTTAAGTTTGGCGGCGCCTCGGTAAAAGACGCCAGTGCATTGCAAAATCTGGCTCAGATCGTGTCCGCGCAGGGCGGCGAAAAAGAACTGCTCCTGGTGGTGTCGGCCATGGGCAAAACGACCAATGCTCTGGAACAGGTATACAGCCTGGCTGCCGCGGGGCAGGATTTCAGTGAAGCCCTGCAACAGAGCCACCAGTATCATTTAGCTATTGTTCATGAGCTTTTCCCGGATCGGGGTCACCCTGTATACGAACGCCTCGAACATCTGTTCGCCCAATTGCGACAAGTATTGCAAGCCTCTAAAGGCCAATCGCTTACTAATTACGACAGAGGATACGACCAGGTCGTAAGCTTCGGTGAGCTGCTGTCTTCTGTTATTGTGCATTATTTTTTGCAGGAACAAGGTATGGCCAACACCTGGGTCGACAGCCGGAAATATATCCAGACCGACACCACCTGGCGCGAAGCCCGCGTGGATTGGGCCTGGACCGAGCGCGTGATCAAGCGGGACCTGCCCGATATTCTGGCACAGCAACTAATCGTAACGCAGGGCTTTTTGGGCGGCACCAACAATGGCCTCACCACGACCCTGGGCCGCGAGGGCTCCGACTTCAGTGCCGCCATTTTCGCTTATTGCCTGAATGCCAAAGGGCTCTACATCTGGAAAGATGTGGCCGGCCTGCTCAATGCCGACCCCAAGCGCTTTGCCCACACTGTGCGCTACGCCATGCTCGACTACCAGGAAACGGTGGAAATGGCCTACTACGGTGCATCGGTCATCCACCCCAAGACCATCAAGCCGCTGGCCAACAAGTCAATTCCGCTCTACGTGAAGTCCTTCCTGGACCCAACGGCCGAAGGAACCAAGATCTGCGACTGCCGTTTCGAGAAACTGGCCCCGGCCTATATCATCAAAGACAATCAGTGCCTTGTCTCGTTCAGCGCCAAAGATTTCACCTTCATCAGCGAGAAAAACCTGGGCACTATCTTCAATGCCTTGTCTGAATTGAGACTCAAGATCAACCTGATGCAGAACTCGGCCATCTCGTTTTCGATTTGTACTGATTATAATGAAGAACGTCTGCAACTCCTGCTCGAGACACTTCAGGATCAGTTCACCATCCATTACAACACCAGCCTGCAACTTTTCACGATCAAGAACTACGACAACGACAGCATACAGGAAATCACGAAAAATAAGGAAGTACTCATGGAACAGCGAACCAGAACGACCTTTCAGGTGGTGTGTCGGTGACCTACCTGCTGCCCTTCCCCCTATTCCTACAAAAGCCGTAACTTAGTCCGAAACAAATACGAAAAAACTATGGAATTTATATTGGTAACCCCGCTGGCCCGTCCGCACGTGGCCCTCATCCAACTCAACCGTCCGAAAGAGCTCAACGCCCTGAACCTGCAACTGATGAGTGAGCTGCGTGACGCCTTGAAAGAGCTCGACGACAACGACGAGGTACGGGCCATCATCATCACGGGCAACGAGCGTGCCTTCGCTGCAGGCGCCGACATCAAGCAAATGGCGGGTAAGACGGCCATCGACATGCTCAACATTGACCAGTTCTCCACCTGGGACCAGATCCGCAAAACCAAAAAGCCGATCATCGCTGCCGTATCAGGCTTCGCATTAGGCGGCGGCTGCGAGCTGGCCATGACTTGCGACATGATCGTAGCATCAGAGACGGCTCAGTTTGGCCAGCCGGAGATCAAGATCGGGGTGATGCCGGGAGCGGGCGGCACGCAGCGCCTGACCAAAGCCATTGGCAAAGCCAAGGCCATGGAAATGGTGCTTACCGGTAAGTTTATCTCCGCTGACGAAGCCGAGAAGCATGGCCTGATCAACCGCGTGGTGCCGGTGGAGCTATACCTGGAAGAAGCCTTCAAATTGGCAGGTGAAGTAGCGCAGATGTCGCCGGTGGCTGCTAAACTGGCCAAAGAATCCGTGAACCGCTCTTTCGAAACCAACCTCGACGAAGGCCTCCACTTCGAGCGCAAGAACTTCTACCTCTGTTTCGCCTCCGAGGACCAAACCGAAGGTATGAACGCGTTCGTGGAGAAGCGCAAGCCGGAGTTTAAGGGCCGCTAGTTCAAGTTTAGGAGTTAAGCTCTTTGTGTCATTTCGAACGCAGTGAGAAATCTGAGTGAGGTATCAATGCCCAGATTTCTCACTGCGTTCGAAATGACATTTTATTTTCAATTGTGTCGGCACCAACTTTCTACCTTTCTAACTTTTCACTTTCCAAACTCTTTCACTCCCCAAGTTCCCCCGTTCACGAACAACTTTTAGCACTTCACTTTTAATTATTAACAAGAAGGCTTATCTTTGCGGAACTATTCCCAGTTAAGAATCATTCTTATTTGCAGTATGCAACACCTGACCCGAGACGAGATACGACAAAGCCTGACTGCGTGTGGCCTGAAGGCGACGCACCAGCGCATCGTGGTGCTCGAGGCAGTGGCAGAATTGCATGGCTCCCATCCAACGGCAGAAGATGTTTTTCAGCGGTTGCGACCAGCTAACCCAACGATTTCGCTGGGCACCGTCTACAAAACGCTGGATACCTTCACGGAAACAGGTATGCTACGACGAGTGGTGTCAGAGGGCGGTAGCAAGCGGTATGACTCGAATACCATGACGCACAGCCACATCTACTGCAGCAAGACTAAGGAGATCGTTGATTTTGAGGACAAGGAACTGGAACAGCTGCTGATCAGATTTTTCAGTGAGCGCCAGGTAGATAATTTCGAGATCAAGGGGTTTTCCATACAGGTGACGGGTTGCAAGCTGGATCCCGACAAAAAAATAAGCATTACCAAAGTATCTAAATAGATTATTTTAAAACCAATAAAACACACAATAACATGGCAGTATTAGTAGGTAAAAAAGCACCTTCTTTCAAAGCTACAGCTGTAGTAAACGGCGAATTCGTAGAGAACTTCTCTCTGGACCAGTACATCGGCAAGAAGCACGTGATTTTCTATTTCTACCCAATGGACTTCACTTTCGTGTGCCCTACCGAGATCATCGCGTTCCAGGACAGAATGGAGGAGTTTGACCGTAAGAACGTAGCCGTAGTTGGTTGCTCTACCGACACGCATTTCTCTCACTTCGCTTGGTTGAACACACCACGCAACCAGGGCGGTATCGAAGGTGTTGAGTACCCGCTGGTAGCTGACGCAGCTAAGACAATCGCTCAGAACTTCGACGTGCTGGCTGGTCACTACGACTATAACGAAGAAGGCGAAGCAATCTTTGTAGGTGAGCCGGTTGCTTACCGCGGTCTGTTCCTGATCGACAAAGAGGGCGTAGTTCGTCACCAGGTGGTGAACGACCTTCCACTTGGCCGTTCTATCGACGAGGCGCTGCGCATGGTAGACGCCCTGCAGTATTTCGAAGAGAAAGGCGAAGTTTGCCCAGCCAACTGGTCTGAAGGCAAAGAGGCAATGACTGCCACTAAAGAAGGTGTATCTAACTACCTGGCAAAGCACTAAGCATTAAGTGACTTATTGATAAAAAAATCCCCGGCCATACAGGTCGGGGATTTTTGTTTTGTGCTAAACTGTGCAGGCTATACCTGCGCATAGAAACCTTACCGCTTTGGCAGCACGCCACTTACTGTTAGCCCAATGGCATTGGCGGAATAGGTATGGTTTGTCTGGTCTTTGTAAGTCATAGCGGTATACGAGAGGCCTATACCTCGGTAGGCCACCTCAAACACAGGGCCTGTCGCCGCATCAAACGTCATATTATCCCCTATACCATCAGCATGAAACTTAATGGCCTGATGCGTTACCAAGCCTGCTCCCAGCCGGACGTTTTTGTGTGCCATCCAGTTAGCGGTGAGGTGAATGGGCACACGAGTCAGGCGGATGTGTGCGTTATCAGCCTGGGTTGTTAGATACTTATACCCGACCGTAGTACGCAGCAACAGGCGGTCTATACCTTTGAACTGAAACTGCGCGCCAACCGACACACTGCCACCCTGACCTGCTTTTACAGACTGGTCCTGCCCGTTCGTAAAATACACTTTGGCTACATTATCTCCACCTAACTCCAGTGCACCGCCCAGCAGCAGGCGCACAGGTTTGTAAGTGGATTCCGAGGGAGTTGCAACAGGTACGGTTGCCTCTTGCGGCAGGTCCTGTGCATGAACCTGATACAGGCAACCAATGCCCAAACAGGTTAGAAGGAAAGATTTTGTCATAAGGTAAAAGGGAGTATAAAGAATAGCGAAATTTATATGCAAAACAAATCCCTGATACCGAGCCGGCTTACTATTTTTTCAAAGTGAAATCCTCCACAATTTTCACAAACGATCCCCTAATTTTGATCTAAGTAAATTAAAAACAAAAGCCCCGGCAGTTTGCCGGGGCTTTTGTTTTTCCTATAATATCAGTTTAGAATCTTTTCCAGAGCGGACCGTTCTTGGAAGCATACTTTCCGATCTTGCCCTGCTCCTGCAGTTCCTGCAGATGTGCTTCAGCCTCGCTGGTTTTCATACCTGAAAGTACTGCATACTCTTTCGTTGTCAGCGTGCTATACTTGCCGAAAAGCGAGGTATAGGCTTTGTCGTACTCCTGCTTCTTTGCCTCCGGGTGCAGTTGGAGCAGCGCCTGCTCGTATTGTTGATAAGGACGGGAGCCGTATACCAAGATGCGGTTGTCATTTCCGTCCGTCACAAAGATGGTCGGGAAACCGCGCACACCCAGCTGACGTGCCAGCGCCAAGTCCTGCTGGAACAACTCAACGGCTTTACCCTCGAAGTCGGCCTTGAGTTGGGCCACATCCAGACCTGTTTGTTCGGCAGCCAGCGCCAGGTTATCCCAGCGGGCAATGTTTTTCTTCTCCAGGAAGATCATCTCCTTTATCCTTCTCAGGAAGTTCACGGCCTTATCCTCGCCCTGCAGTTGGGCCGCCTTAAAGGCAATGGACGGTGGGTACGAAGATGGCAGCGGGTCTTCCAGCCACAGGTCGCCGTCGATTGGCATCTCGTAGTGGGCGCCGGCTTCTTCCCAGTGCTGAGCCACGCTGGCAGGGCCATTCACGTCGCGACCGCCATAGGCTTCCCAGCTTGGCAGCAGCCCGCCCATGCGGTACTCCACCTCAAAGTATGGGCCGTACTCCAGCGCCAGTTTCTTCAGTTGCGGATCGATGCCCCAGCACGAGGAGCAGATCGGATCGGTGAAGTAAAGCAGCTTGATTGGCTTTTGGGCTGCGGCAATGTTGGTATCTGCTGTCGTGGCCTGCGCTCCCGGAATTTCGCACATACCGGTTTCCATATCGCAATGCATGGTTGGTTTCGTCTCCATAATATTCTATCTTGTGTTAAACTTTATAAAAATCAGCCTGTTAGCCAGTAACTAGCAGGCTTTATTGAACTACTGAAACAAAGGTCGGACTAAACCTTAGGAGAGTCAATTAGTCAAAAAAACATGACTACCAACAATTTACCACAGGAGGAAGCGAGCTGCCCGGCCGAAGGCATTCTGAAGCAGTTATCTGGGAAATGGAAGCCGCAGATTTTCCGGCTGGCCCTGGACGGACCGGTGCGGTTTAACAGTCTGCTGCGTCAGCTGCCAGGCTCCAACAAGCAGTCGGTAGCAACGGCGCTCAAAGAAATGGAGGAGGCGGATATTCTGGTCAAGACCGTGGTACAGGAAAAGCCCCTGCACATTGAGTATACTTTGTCGGAGAAAGGACAGGCGATGGTCTCGGTCTTCAGAAGTATGGAAGGCTTCCTGAATTAAGCTATAACAAAAAAGTCCTGGTGGTTACCAGGACTTTTTTGCGTCTTCACTTCTACAGTTTAGACTATACCAGCTTCGTCAGCCAGAAACCAGCAAAGGTGGCCAGTAAGCCGACTAGCACGCTTGCCAGCACATAAGTTATCGCGCTGCTCGTTTGCCCGTTCTGCAGCATATGCACCGTTTCGTAGGAGAAGGCCGAGAACGTAGTGAATCCGCCCAGTATACCTGTCGCCAGGAACAAACGCCACTCCGGTGTGATGCCACCTTTAGCCCCAAGTCCAAACACCACCCCGATCAGCAGACAGCCGATGATATTGACGGTAAGCGTAGCAAGAGGAAAGGGTATGGTAGTCCTTGTTTGGATAAACTGCGACAACAGATACCTGCATGTGCCGCCAATGAAACTGCCCGCCCCTATTGCTAAAAGTATCTTCATCTGCCGTAATTCAGCGTACTGTTAGTGCTTCTGCTCGTAGTCGTAGTTCACCATCCAATGAATGCCGAACTTATCGGTGAACATGCCAAACAGCGCACCCCAGAACGTTTTGTTCAGCGGCATGGTTACCTTTCCACCTGCCGACAAGCCCTCGAACAGACGCTTGGCTTCGTCTTCGTTCTCGGCGTTGATGGAGATTGAGAAGTTGTTGCCCATCACCGTCGCGTGACCAAAGGCCTCGGAAGAGTCACTGCCCATCAAAGTCGTTTCCTTGCTGATTGGGAGCGAGATGTGCATGATCTTATTTCTTTCTGACTCCGGGAGCGGGTTCTCGGAGGGCATGTCTTTAAAGCGACCCACATACGGGAAATCGCCGCCGAATACAGATTTATAAAAGTTGAATGCTTCTTCGCAGTTGCCGGCAAAGGTGAGGTACGGACTGATGGATGCCATGGGATAATTTAGCTGGTTAGTTTTAGGTTTTGAAAGATTGGACCCTCAAATATAGAACAATCTGTATCTATACCTACCCAAAACCAGGAAATCCATTATGATTTGGAATAGGGCACCAACTTCCCGCTGTCCTTTATCAGCCAGGCCTTTTCGGCGTGGTCCAGTATATCTTCTTTGGCATCCGAAAAGGCCTCTACGATCTTATAAGGTTTGCCCTTGAAATGCTTGTCGAGTCGTTTGATCTTTTCTTCGTCTTTGCAGGCCTTGCCCTCCACGATGTAGGTTGTGCCGTCATACCGGGTTTGCGTCCCGAAAACCGCATCGATCGGGTATAGCTCAAACAGCGGCTTCACGTATACCTCCAGCGCGCCGGTCGCGCAGATCACCTGCACACCTTCCTGCCTATACCTGTCCAGTTTGGCTTTCACCTCTTTGTTAAACTCTTCCGGGAACTCCTCTTTCCAGAACTCGCGGGCGTATTTTTCTACCTGCTCAGGCGGGATGTTGTCGAGGTAATTGAAGAAGTTTTCCTTGAACTCGGTCATTCGGATCTGGTTCATCTTCAGGAGCGCCTTGTAGTACACCATCTGGAAGTAATAGGCCAGTTTATGGGGTTTCTTTCTGCTGATGAACTTGAAAAACTCTTCTTTGGAGCTCTTATTATAGAAGGTGCCGTTCAGGTCGAATACCACAACTTTTATTTCGTCTTGCTTGTTTTCCGTCATACGCTGGTGCTTTATACCTGCCGCAGCAGGTATGGAGTTTACGGAAAACCGATGGATTGGGCTGATTAAAACAAGTGAGGAGTATACCAAGTATTAGCACTCCTAGTATTTCCCTCAAGGATATCGTTAGCTCTTTTGATGCATCCTCTTCTTCAGAGATAGCACCAGGCAAGGCTATACCTTCTGCAGGAGCAAGGTCAGGATGCGGGGTATAACTGTTTTGTCGTGGTCATCGAAATATTCGTTCAGGTCGACAAGCTTCAGGCCTTGCTGTGCGGCTGTCTGCACAAATTCGGACACATGCTGGGTATAGCATTCCACTTCCTGTCTTCCCTCCTGCGTATCGAAGCGGGCTTTGGTGCCGCTGTATTGCTTGAAAGGATGCAGCTCGCCGATGTAGACGTAACCACCGGTTTTGAGGACCGCCGCCGTTTGTTCAAAGATGAAATCCAGCTGCTGAATATGTTCCAGTACCAAACTGAAAGTAACCAGGTCGTATGTCTGCGTCGCGAACTGCCAAAGCTGTGTGATGTCGGCTTGCTGGAAGGTTACTTTGTTGGAGCTCACTTTCTTGCGGGCACGCTCCAGCATCTCGCCCGACAAATCCACGGCAGTTACGTGCATGGCCTTGCGTACCAGCCACTCTGTGTTCTTGCCCGTGCCACAGCCAATCTCGAGGCACGTCTCGAAAGGTATAGCGGCCAGCGTGGCGCGCAGGGCCACGGCTTCCAGGTCGCGGGTTCGGTTCTTGTTGGTGTCGTATTGCGCGGCCCAACTGTTATAGGCTTCTTCTACGGTCATAGGTTTTTCAGCATCCAGATGTTGCAGGCGTAGTGGCCGGAATTGCCCAGCGCATGCGGTATGGGTTTAAAGCCTGCCTTCTCATACATCGATACGGCTTTGGCCAGCTCGGGGAACGACTCCAGGTATAGCTGGGTATAGCCGAGCGCTCGGGCTGCCGCTATACTCTGCTGCATCAGTTGGTTACCGATTCCCTTTCCTCTGGCTTCGGCAGCGAGGTAGAATTTCACCAGTTCCGCACAGCCTTTGGGCAGGCCTTCGGTTGGGTATACGCCACAGCCGCCCAGGATGGTGCCATTTTCCTCCGCCACAAAGTAAGCGCTGCGTGGCTGCCGGAAGAGTTCATACAGGGCATCGGTGGTCGGGTCGGTATACACCGTGCCGGGCCGGTCGATCTTAAACTCGCGGAAAACCTGTCGGATCAAAGAGGCTAGAGGCTCGTTGTCGGCGGGTTGTATGGGACGGATGGTGAGGGGCATGGGATAAGTTAAGGATTGCAGTATTTGTCTGATAATCTAATATATATCGTCTGATACTGAGAACATCATAAGATCGAATATCAATTCTCTGCCACATATGCCAGGAACCTTAACTAAGCAAAGTATAAGACCCGTCAATATTCTTCCCAGAATATCACCTATTTAAAAAGAAGACTAAAGTCCTAATTAGGTCGTCTTTCATGAAGATGAGTTAAGATCTGTAAAATCAGGTTACTCTCTTATCCTTTTTAATATGTTCGCAATATCACTATCATACTCATCAATCCATACTGTTTTTACACCAAGTGATTCGGAGTCCTTTTCTTCAAATCTGTTTTGAATTTCAATCAGGAAGTCAATAGTTTCTTCAAAATCAAGCTTTGCTTTTACCTTCTCGTTGAATATTTCAGAATTATCATCAAGTATTTTCTTTAATCTTTTTGATACCCAACTTCTCGATGGTTTTTTCTTGATTATATAATGAAATTTCCTGCCTTTCTTCTGTGAATTTGCAATATCAAGTAAACGCCTAATATTTGGATCCGATAACGACGTCCCAATAAATAAACATGTTTTATCTCTAAACTTATTGATTTGTACAATATTATTCCAGCTATAGATATTACTATATTGCTCATGGTAAACGTACTCGCTTAGAGTGATGTTATTTAATTCACTTATAGCTCCTTCTTGAGGTAAGAAACCATGGACGTGATAAATTGCTAGCGCGCGATTATCTGGATCAATACCCTGACCATAGACGGATTGGAAAGGAATATCCATATTCTTCTCTCTGATTTTAGTCTCAATTATGTCATCATAGTTATAAGTTATGATTCCATCGAGATTAGGACTGTTCCCAGGGGCTGCGCAGAGTTTTACAATTTCGTCCATTATTTGGGAGGAAGCATTTTTATCGAAAGACTCATACAGTGTCCTTCTCACTTCCTTCTCAAACCTATTTTTGTCCTTCAAATCAGATAGGGATTCCTGCAAATACCTCCCAGCAATAAGAGGACTAGGATTAAATAATTTTGTAAAAACTTTTGAAAGCACAACTGCTTTTTCAGGTGTTTCTTCTAATGTTTTTAGGAGCAACCTTTGAAGTAAATAATCCCAAGTTGGGATTCCGTAGGGCTTAGATACTCCTGCCCCTACTACTAAATTAAGATTCTCCGCTTCATGTGCTTTTTTTAAATTCTTTATTGCCGTAGGAGTTGTTGACTTTCTTGTTGTTGGCAAATTCTTTAGAACACTTTCAAAGTCAATTTTTTGAATAGATTGAAATGATTCTAAAATCCTATCAAGATAATCTTCAGGCAAATTAAATTTAGTTGAAGAAATAAATTTGCTTAAGTTATCATAATACTCAGATTCAATATTCATGGTCTTTTTTGATATCGCACAACATATAAATAAACGTAAGAGGTTATATTCAACCTACCAAATATACTAAATCTCAATATCCCTACAAGTAATTCTCCTCCCTTTCACAAAGTATAGTCTCCGTACCACTATCCCTTTAGAATACCCTATATTTGCAGCGTGAAAATAGTGCACAGACACTGCTAGATCTTCGCCAGAACTATAGATTTTGAAACTACTCTACGACATCGGACTGAAAGCTTACCAGGCGGCTATCGCGTTGGCGGCGCCCTTTAACCAGAAGGCGAAGCTGATGCAGACGGGCCGTGAAGGACAGTTTGAGCGGATGGCCCAACAGCTGCAGGGCAAAACTGCGCCGGTGGTCTGGTTTCATTGCGCCTCTTTAGGGGAATTTGAGCAGGGTCGGCCAGTGATCGAGTCTTTTAAAGAGGAGTTCCCAAGGTATAAGGTGGTGCTGACGTTCTTTTCCCCATCGGGCTACGAGGTGCGCAAAAACTACGCTGGCGCCGATCATATCTTCTACCTGCCGCTCGACAGCCACCTCAACGCCAACCGTTTTCTGGATATCGTGCAGCCAAAGCTGGCGGTGTTTGTGAAGTACGAGTTCTGGCACTACTACCTGCAGGCCTTGCAGGAGCGGGCTATACCTGTGCTGTCCATCTCGGCCATTTTCCGGCCTGATCAAGTGTTTTTCAAGCCCTACGGCGGCTTCAACCGCAGCATGCTGCAGCGCTTCACGCATCTCTATACCCAAAACGAAGCCTCCTGGAAGCTGCTGCAAGGTATAGGCATCACCAAAGCCAGTATCGCCGGCGACACCCGCTTCGACCGGGTGCTGCAGACGGCGGCCAGTGTGAAAACTATACCTGTGGTGGAGGCCTTTGCACAAGGCAAAGAGGTGTTCATGGTCGGCAGCAGCTGGCCAGCAGATATTGAGGTACTGTTGCCGCTGATTCAGAAGCATAGACAAGGTATACAATTCATCATCGCCCCGCACGAAATCCACGAAAGCGGCATCAGTCAGCTGATGCAACAGCTCGGTAAGGGGGCAGTTCGTTTCTCGCAGGTTACGGAAGCCGACGCCGGTAGGTATAATGTGCTCGTGGTTGATAACATCGGCATGCTCTCCTCGCTTTATAGCTATGGCACCTATGCTTACATCGGCGGGGCCTTCGGCAAGGGGCTACACAACACGCTGGAGGCTGCCGTGTTTGGACTGCCGCTGTTCTTTGGGCAGAAGTTCGACAAGTTTCAGGAGGCGAAGGATTTGGTGGCCTTAGGCTGTGCTTTCCCGATTAACAATGCTGACGAGTTGCTGCAGGCTTTTGAGCGGGTGCACACCACGCCCGGTCTGCACCAGGGTATAACCGACAAAGAAAAAACTTACGTACACGAACAGGCGGGTGCCACGGCAAAGATCATGGCTGACGTGCGCCAGCTGTTGAAATAAAGCGAATGAAAGGAGTTGTAGTAAAATCGACGGGGTCGTGGTATCTGGTACGTGACGAGGCAGGCAAGTTGCACCGGGCCCGTCTGCGCGGCAAGTTCAAGCTCAAGGGCATGAAGGTGAGCAACCCGCTGGCCGTCGGCGACCGCGTGGAGTTCGACGTGGAGACCACTGGCGAAGACACGGCCGTGATCCATAAGATTGAAGACCGCGAGAACTACATCATCCGCAAATCCACGCATAAGGCCGAGCACGCGCACATCATCGCTGCCAACCTCGACCAGGCCTTGCTGATTGCCACACTCGTATCGCCGCGCACTTCCTTCGGCTTCATCGACCGCTTTCTGGTAACAGCTGAGGCTTACGGTATACCAACCGTGATCGTGTACAACAAAACCGACCTCTACGACGAGGAAATGCAGGAGTATCAGCGGCAAATCGCTTACCTCTACGAACGGATTGGCTACAAAGTAATGGGGGTTTCAGCGCACGCCAACCAAGGTATAGACGAGCTGAAAGAACTGCTCCACGGCAAGACCACCCTGTTCTCCGGCCACTCGGGAGTAGGTAAGTCCACGCTCATCAACCTCATCGTACCGGACCTCGACCTGAAAACCTCCGAGATATCCGACTTCTCCGACAAGGGCGTGCACACCACCACTTTCGCCGAGATGTTCGAGATCGACCCGGAGACCTTCATCATCGACACCCCCGGCATCAAAGAGCTCGGCATCGTCGACATCCCGAAACAGGAACTCGGCCACTTCTTCCCCGAAATGCGCGAGCGCCTCAACCAGTGCCGCTTCAACAACTGCACCCACTTCAACGAGCCCGGCTGCGCGGTGGTAGACGCCGTACGCAAAAACGAAATCGCCCTGACCCGATACGAAAGCTACCTGAGTATGCTACACGGGGAGGATAACAGGAAGTGATATTAAGTTAAAAAGTTGGGAAGTTAGAAAAGTAAAAAGTTGAGCTGGCTATACCTGTGCGGGCAGGTCGTGGTCTGTTCTAACCGTGCGCTGGTGTAATTTGTCTGAATCAGGATTTTAAAGGGCCCCTATCCCCACGGATTTTCAGGATTCCAATGCACGATTGACATTCCCCTGCCCCCTTCGAAGGGGGACTTTTCTGTAGCTGCTATACCTAAGGTATAAGCGATGTTGTTTCTGTTTTGCTGTACCGGGTCCAACCACCCCTAACCAATACCCCCAGGAGGGGAATCATGCCACTGCCAATTCATAGGTATAAGTACTGTTGTTTCCCATCACAAACCACTGGCAGGTATAGCAAGGCTAACTTGCACTGAAACTATGAAACAGTCAGCTCTGCCAAGTGCACTTTTCGATGCTCCACTGTTTGAGCGGTCAGCGAGTTTGGAGCATCTTGACTTTTTTGCTTACTTTTTGTGTCAAGACAAAAAGTGAGTGCCCGCCGCACAGGCGAAGCAGCAGCCCGCCTGGCCAAGGCACGCTATGAAATAGTAGCAGGGCTATACCTATACCATCACACGGGGATGTGGACATCCCCAGCAATTTGCTTCCAGATCTGGAGATTCGAAAGAGTATGTGTGTCGAGTACTAAATTCCTTTGACCGCTATACCTAGTTACGAGCGAGGACGCTCGCGCCATACCGCTATACCTGTGATGATAGTACCCGCGGCAAATCCGCCAATCGTTTAAAGAACCGTCTCTTCTATCGGTACCAACACCTTATCAATGGTATGCAACACCCCATTACTGCTCATACCGTCTGGCTTCTCCATCAGGGCCTGACCAACCTGAACTTCGCTTTCGCGCTTCTCTACTTTAAGCTGATGCCCGGCCGCTGTTTTCAGAATAGCACCATCCTGCAAGTCACTAGTAGTCAACTTACCTGCAATAATGTGGTTGTTGAGTAGCTGCTGCACCAGCTCACGGTGCTCCGGACTTTCCAGGTTATTGCGCAGACTGTCGGGGAGCGCTTTAAAGGCGGCCTCGGTGGGGGCAAACACAGTATAAGGTCCTGTACCGCTCAGGCTTTTGGCCACGCCTGCCTTGCGCAGCAGCGCGTTGAAGGTGCTTAGGTCGCTGTTGGCAGCTACGTTATCTAACAAACTGCGGGAAGGGACACGATCGGACTCGGCACCACCTGGATTCTGGCTGGTCGTGCTGGTTTGTTCCTGTATAGTTCCGTTGGCCTGTAAGGCATTGGCCTCATCCTGCAGGGCAGCATCGTTTCCGGTATTTGTGTCCTGGGGCTGGTCGCAGGCAGTGAGCAGCAGCATGGCCAGTCCAAAAAGGGTTAGTATATAGGGAATAGCTTTCATAGTAGGCTCCGGTTTTTCAGATTCTGGTGTCGCGCTATAGTACAATTACTGTTTTAGGGTGCTTCGAGTTTTGGCAAATACCGGGCCATTCGTACGCCGAGCCAAATCGCAGGTCTGTCGGCTGGCTCTCCATCGATATTTTGCGTACTTTTGTACTTATTCGTATTACGTTATCCCTAAAGATTTAAAATTATGAGAACCGCAGAAATCCATACCGGTAAAGGCGTCATGAAAGTAGAGTTTTATGAAAAAGACGCTCCCAAGACGGTAGAAAACTTTATAAAACTTGCGAAACAGGGCTTCTATGACGGCCTGACCTTCCACCGTGTTATTCCTGACTTTGTGATACAGGGTGGCTGCCCTAACTCGCGCGAAGGTGCCAAGGGTATACCAGGCACGGGTGGGCCGGGCTACAAAATCGACTGCGAACTGACGGGCGAGAACCAGTACCACGACCGCGGCGTGCTATCAATGGCGCATGCCGGCCGCAACACGGGTGGTTCACAGTTCTTCATCGTGCACAACCGCAAAAACACCGCCCACCTCGACCGCAACCATACCTGCTTCGGCAAGGTGGTAGAGGGCGTGGACGTGATCGACCAGATCCGCGCCAACGACCGGATCGAGAAGATCGTGGTGAACGAGGAATAGTCAGCCTGACAGACCATAGACAAACAGAAAGGACCGCTTTTGTGCGGTCCTTTCTGTTTAAAGGCACTTCGTTCGGGCACATTAAATTGCCTAATTCTGATGCCTGTCCTGATTCTTACAGAATTATTATTAATTTTAACAGCAAGGGCAATTTGTTCCGGCAAACGATGCAGTCGATTGGGCTGCGTTTCGCATTCTTTTGTTTCCCTGATCTTTACACATATACTGGCAGGCCATCATTTAGCAGCCTGTCGTCTCTCTACTTTATGAAGAAACTCGCTTTACACTGGCAAATCCTGATTGGCATGGCGTTAGGGGTTGCCTGGGGTATCACTGCCAGCTCCTTTGGCCTTATGGAATTCACCGCCGACTGGATCAAACCTTTCGGTACCATCTTCATCAACCTGCTCAAACTAATTGCCGTTCCGCTTGTGCTCGTGTCCCTGATCAATGGCGTGGCCAGTCTTAGCGACATCAGCAAACTCTCCCGTATTGGTACCAAAACGATTGGCTTATACCTGTCCACTACACTGCTCGCCGTGGTGTTGGGGCTTGTCCTCGTGAATATAGCAGAACCCGGTAAAGCGTTTTCTCCTGAAAAACGGGAGGAGTTTAAAGCCCAGTATGCCACAACAACTGACCAGCGCTCTTCGGCCGCCGCTGAAGTAGAGCAACAGGGACCGCTGCAGCCACTTATCGACATTGTGCCTGACAACATCTTCGGGGCCATGACGGATAATACCAGTATGCTGCAGGTCATCTTCTTCGCGCTGCTCTTCGGCATCGCTCTGATCATGATTCCGCAAGATAAATCTGGTCCGGTCAATGCCTTTTTCGAAGGAGTAAACCTCGTCATCCTCAAGATGGTGGATATCATCATGATGGCGGCCCCGTACGGTGTGTTTGCCTTGCTGGCAGGGTTGGTGGTGGAGTTTGCCGGCGACGATCCTTCTGCCGCTGTCGAATTGCTCCTTGTGCTCGGCTACTACTGCATTGTAGTGGTGATCGGCCTGGCCATTATGATATTCGTCGTATACCCACTCCTTATCAAGTTCCTGGGCAAAAGCAGTTACGTCGACTTTTTCAAAGGCATTTTCCCGGCCCAGATGCTGGCTTTGTCTACCTCCTCCAGCGCAGCTACGCTTCCGGTTACCATGGAGCGCTGCGAAGAACGACTAGGCATCAACCGCGAGATCACCAGCTTTGTGCTGCCGCTTGGCGCTACTATCAACATGGATGGCACGAGTCTTTACCAGTCGGTAGCGGCCGTGTTTATCGCACAGGCCTACGGTATGGACTTGTCGCTGGCGGCGCAGTCGGGCATTGTGCTCACGGCCACGCTGGCCTCCATCGGTGCGGCAGCTGTACCCGGTGCGGGCGTGGTAATGCTCGTGATCGTGCTGCAGCAGGCAGGTATACCCATTGAGGGCATTGCCTTGATCCTTGCCCCTGACCGCTTGCTAGACATGCTGCGAACCACCGTGAACGTGACCGGCGATGCCTCCGTGGCCATGATCGTGGCGCATTCCGAAGGTCAGGTGCATCCCCCTGTGCTGGAGGACGTTGGCCTGAACAAATAAATAATTCTGAACCTATACCGAGAACACAAGACTGCCTGCTGCGGTCTTGTGTTTTTTTGTGTACCTTGGTTAACTATACCTCCCCGCAAAGGGTATACAGAGGCACACCAGATTAGCGCAGGCATGAAGCAAAAAGACATGCAGCTGTTCCAGCTATACCCGCTTGGCGACAGCGCCATTACGGTGCAGTTCGGCGATCGCATCGACAAGGCGATCCATGCCAAGGTACGCGCCTTCAGCTCTTACCTGGACCGGCATCCCTTTACCGGTTTTGTGGAACAGGTCCCTGCCTACAACACCGTTACCGTGTACTACGACCCTTGGCTGGCAAGCGAACAGGGCTTCTACAATCCCTATACCCGCGTAACAGAGCAGTTGCAGTACATCCTCCGGGTGGCCCGTGAGCACGGCAGGGCGGCCGCGCCCCGTACAGTCGAAATTCCGGTCTGCTACAACGGCGCTTTTGGGCCCGACCTGGAGTTTGTGGCCCGCCATACCCGACTCAGTCCGCAGGAAGTCATAGCCAGCCACGCACGCTGCAAGTACCAGGTATACATGATCGGCTTTGTGCCCGGCTTTCCGTACTTGGGTGGGATGGCCAAAAAGCTGGCCACTCCCCGCAAGCAAAATCCCAGGCCCCGCATCCCGGCCGGATCGGTAGGTATAGCGGGCAACCAGACGGGCATCTACCCCATCGAGACACCAGGTGGCTGGCAACTGATCGGCCAGACACCCCTCCGGCTCTTTGACCCGAACCGCGAGCAGCCCAGTTTGCTGCAGGCCGGCGACCAGGTGAAGTTCGTGTCCATCTCAGAAGACGAGTTCTGGGATTTAAAGGAGCAGGCGCATGGGGCTTGAGATCATCAAACCAGGTATGCTCACCACCCTGCAGGACAGAGGCAGGTATGGGCATCAGCGGGAGGGCATCGTCACGAGTGGCGCCATGGACACCTTTGCCTGCCGCGTTGCCAACCTGTTGGCCGGTAACGCAGCGGATGAAGCCGTGCTGGAAATCACTTTAACCGGCCCCACTATTCGCTTCACCGAAGACCAGCTGATTGCCTTGACCGGTGCTGACCTCTCCCCTGAGCTTAATGGGGAGCCCGTGGCCATGTGGCGGCCTTTTTTGGTAAAGGAAGGCTGTGTTTTGTCTTTTGGTGCGCATGTGTCCGGTTGTAGGGCGTACTTGGCAGTGTCAGGTGGATTTGATCTACCCAGGCTGATGGGCAGCTTCTCGACTTACCTGCAGGCAGGTATAGGTGGCTACCAAGGACGTGCTTTGAAAGCCGGTGATGTTATACCTTGCCACAGTACCACACCTGTAGCAATGGCCCTGTTTGCACAAGCCGCTGCCACCCCTGAGGGTCACAATTTCCTGGCCGCCAACTGGACGCCCGATCCGCAGCTTTACCCTGCCTACAGGCCAAACCCGACTATACGGACTGTCAAAGGTCCCGAATACGAGCGCTTTTCCGAAATCAGCCAGGGACAAATCTGGACGGAGCGCTTTCAGGTATCGGCGCAGTCGGACCGGATGGGCTACCGGTTGCAGGGCGTCTCGCTATACCTGAGCGAGGAAGCGGAGCTTATCTCTACGGCTGTCACGTTTGGCACGGTGCAGGTGCCGCCCGAGGGAACACCGATCGTGCTGATGGCCGACCATCAGACCACAGGTGGTTACCCGCGCATTTTGCAGGTTGTCCGCGTCGATTTGCCTATCTTGGCCCAGGTCGTGCCGGGTCAGACCATTGGGTTTGAGGAAGTGTCGCTGGAGGAAGCCCAGCAGCTTTACATCCGGCAGGAACAGAATTTGATGCAACTAGCCCGCGCCATTCAACTTAAACAAAACATATGAGCGAACCCCTATCCGTTGACCTGAACTGCGACCTGGGCGAGAGTTTTGGCGCCTACCGCATGGGCAACGACGAACAGATCCTGCCCTTTGTCACTTCGGCCAATATTGCCTGTGGCTTTCATGCCGGCGACCCGGGCGTGATGCGCAAAACCGTACAGCTCTGCCTGCAGCACGGCGTAGCCATCGGTGCCCACCCCGGTCTGCCCGACCTGGTGGGCTTTGGCAGGCGCAATATGGCCGTTTCGGCGGAGGAGGTATACGACATGGTGGTGTACCAGATAGGTGCCTTGCAGGCCTTTGTGCAAGCCGAAGGCAGCACGCTGCACCACGTGAAACCGCATGGCGCGCTCTACAACATGGCCGCTACTGACATCAAACTGGCCGAAGCTATTGCTGAAGCGGTTTATAAAGTAAATCCTGAAACGCTGCTGTACGGCCTGGCCGGAAGTGAATTGATCAAGGCTGCCAAGCGGCTCCAACTGGTTGCTGCAAATGAAGTGTTCGCTGACCGCACCTACCAGCAGGATGGCACGCTCACTTCCCGTCGCGAGCCTGATGCGCTCATCTCCGATCCGGACCAGGCCGCTGGCCAGGTGCTGCGCATGGTGCGCGAAGGCAAGGTGCAGTCGCAGCAGGGCGTGAACGTAGGTATACAGGCTGACACGGTCTGCATTCACGGCGATGGGCCGCATGCGCTCACGTTTGCGCGCCATATTCACGAAACGTTGCAGCGCGAAGGTATAGCGCTAGCCCGACCAAACGTGCAGCGCCCATGAAGCAGAAACGCAACTGGAGCGTGCTGCTCGGCGCTGCCTTCCTGATGGCAACTTCAGCCGTTGGTCCCGGTTTCCTCACCCAAACTACCGTCTTCACGCAATCGCTCGGGGCTAGCTTCGGCTTTGTGATCCTCGCTTCCATCATCCTCGACATTGGCGTGCAGCTGAATGTATGGCGGGTGATTGCCGTGTCGGAGAAGCGGGCGCAGGACATTGCCAACCTGCTGCTGCCTGGGCTTGGTTTGTTGGTGGCGGTGCTGATCGTGCTCGGAGGCTTTGCCTTCAACATCGGCAACGTGGGCGGTGCCGGACTGGGCTTCAACGTACTCTTTGGGATTTCGCCGGAGTTGGGGGCCATCATCACCGCCGCAGTTGCCATCGGCATTTTCCTGGTGCGCGAAGCCAAAATGGCCATGGACCGCTTTGCCCAATTGATGGGCCTGTTGATGATTCTGCTGATCGTGTACGTGGCCATCACCTCCAATCCTCCCCTGGTTGGAGCAGCTGTTAAAACCTTCCTCCCTGACCAAATTGACCTGATCGCCATCATTACCCTGGTAGGCGGCACAGTGGGCGGCTACATCACCTTTGCAGGCGGCCACCGTCTGCTCGATGCCGGTGTGAAAGGCGAAGCGTCGCTGCAGCAGGTGAACACTAGCGCCGTGTCAGGTATAACGGTCGCATCCGTAATCCGTATTTTCCTGTTTCTGGCTGCCTTGGGTGTGGTGAGCAAAGGTCTGGTGCTGGACGAGAGCAATCCGCCTGCCTCGGTTTTTCAATTGGCGGCAGGCACTATCGGGTATAAGCTCTTCGGAGTAGTGATGGTTGCGGCGTCGATCACCTCAGTCATTGGCTCGGCCTATACCTCAGTTTCCTTTATCAAGTCCTTTCACAGGAGCATCGAGCGCAACGAAAACTGGTTCATCATCGGGTTCATTGTGGTTTCCACCGCCATCTTCGTCACCATCGGCAAACCCGTGCATCTGCTTATCCTGGCAGGGGCTCTTAACGGACTTATCCTCCCCATCACGCTCGGCACCATCCTGATCGCTGCGCACAAAACAGAGATCATCGGCAGGTATAAGCATCCGCTGTGGCTGACGGTTTTTGGTTTACTGGTAGTGCTGGTAATGGCCTGGATGGGTGGCTATACCTTGCTGAAGCAGCTTCCGGCTTTGTTTGGGTGAGATCATCATTTGCAGCAGTCTTTTAACTCATATTAGAACTACTTACAAAAAATGAAAACACTTCTACTTCTAACTCTGACCACTCTTATTTCGCTTGCTCAATCTACCGGCAATTATCAGATTGAAATCACATCTACTGCATCCGCCAGTCACTCACAGTTTAAAATTTATGTCCTAAAGTCAGGAGACACAACAAAAATTCTTTATTCTAAAAGAAAGGAGGGGGAATTGAAGCCCACTAAGGAAGACAGTTTAAAAATTGAAGAACTAGCGAAAACCTTTGATGATCCTGAAACGCGAAAGCAGCTCATCCAAATTATTGAAAAGTATGAGGTATTTGAAAAAGATAGTCTGATAATTTCATCAAACCATCCCCTGCTGCATCTCAGCGATTCCTTATCGAAGGAAAAGACGCTGACAGTGGATGAGCAAAACAAAAATAGAATCGTCTTGGATGGTACCCGTGCAGTTGTAAAAGTAAAACATGAGAACATGCCAGCGTATGAACTTTATGCAGTATCACCTCAAAAAGATACGCATCCTTTACTTTACCAATTTATAACAAGTGCACTGGAGCTTTATAGAAGCAACGCTGAAAAGCCTATTTTGAATAAGAGCGACACGCAGGGATACTGATTTTATATTATAGATTCATTTGCAGCCTTACTTTTCAACATGAAAGCTGATTGTTAATTACTCGACAAACTATTCCCTAAAACTAATACATGAAAAACTTTCTACTAACGCTCCTCATCCTTGTATCTATTAAGACTGTAAGTTTTGGACAAGAACTTGCTATCCTTCAGGATACCGTAAGTAATTACCAGATAGGCGTGCCGGTTGGCTGGAAATATGGTGTGCCCGCTGACCGATCTCTGGCTTTAATGGCATTCAGGCAGAAACAAACTGAGGAGGATGTACCAAGAGAGAACTTCAATCTTAATATTCTACGTCGTGACGAGAAAAGCCTGGATGCAACGTATAAAAAGTTCTTAGAGAGTATCGGTACCGCCGAAGGGTTTACAATTATAGAGCAGGGCGACACGGTGATCAACAACAGAAAGTACAAATACCTGATTGAGTCCCATAAAAACAAATACAGTAAAGAAGATATGCACAATTATGTTCTGTTTACAAACAGGGAAGGTACTATACTAATATTAACGATGGTAACCATATCTCCTAATTTTGAAACTTACAAAGCACTGTTCGACAAAATTGCCCTAAGTCTTCATTTCTAAAGTTGCTTCTTATAGACCATAATTTCCCATGAACCTCACTACCTTCAAAGCAAGCCTCACCGCCGATGCACCTCCCCCGAAGGCGTCGATATACCTGCACGCGCTGTGGCACGAGGCGAAGGGCGATTGGGAGAAAGCACACGTGCTGGTGCAGGACCTGCCAGATAAAACCGCTGCCTGGATTCACGCCTACCTGCACCGCCAGGAAGGCGATACCTGGAACGCGGATTACTGGTATAGCCGGGCTGGCAGAAAGCGGCCAGATACCTCTCTTCAGGAAGAGTGGGATAGCATAGCAACTGTCTTACTGCAGGTATAGAGCTACATACCTGGAAGTCCGGAGCATTGCTCACTATCAACAAGCAAAAAAGCCAGAAGCAGTTCTTACACCGCTTCTGGCTTTTCACTCCTCAACTCTAAAACTCCTAAACTCTTAAACTTCTTAAAAGTCGTCTTCGTCCTCTTCCTCTCCGAAGCTTGGCATTGTGAACATGCCGCTGAGCAGGTCTTTGAACTGCAGACCGGTGCTGAGGCGGTTCTTGCTGAGCTGGCTGTGCTCGGCCAGACCATGCAGGGCGAACTCCATCATGAACAGCTTCTCGTCGCCTTTCGCATCGGAGCGGAATTTCTCGACCAGCTCGCTTAGACCAGGTATAGCTTGCAGGGCTTTTTTGTAGTCCGAAGCTGTGGCGTCATTCAGAATATCCACCGTATTGCCATCGCCAAACCAGTCGGTTATTTTCTTGTACGGATTGCCCTCCTTAGACTTCTTAGCCTTGTCAGGGTCCGGGAAGTAGTGAAGAAATTGAGTGCGGATGGCCTTGCCCATGAGCACCTGTGCTACGTGGCCGGCTCCCTCCTGCTCGCCTTCATACACCAATTCCACCTTGCCCGTTACGGCAGGTATGGTGTTCAGAAAATCAGATACCCGCACATAGGTTTTGCTTTCGCCGTTGAGCAAAGCACGTCGCTCGGCGGCACTCAGCAGACTTTCGAAAGCTGAGATCGTCAGACGCGCCGATACGCCGCTCTTGGCATCCACATATTCACTTTCACGTGCCTCAAAAGCTACCTGCTCTATCAGATCGCTGATGATGTCATTGGTCGTAACCAGCTGCTCCTGTTCCTCTTTGACGTGCGCCTCTTGCTGCGTGATCTTCTTGCCGATCTCGATGGATTTCGGGTAGTGCGTGATGATCTGTGAGTCGATGCGGTCTTTGAGCGGCGTTACGATGGAACCACGGTTGGTATAGTCCTCGGGGTTGGCGGTGAACACAAACTGGATGTCCAGCGGCAAACGCACCTTAAAACCACGGATCTGGATGTCGCCTTCCTGCAGAATGTTGAACAGCGCCACCTGGATGCGCGCCTGCAAGTCGGGCAGTTCGTTGATAACAAAAATGCCCCGATGCGAACGCGGAATCAGACCAAAGTGAATCACCCGTTCATCGGAGTATGGCAGCTTCATGGTGGCCGCCTTGATCGGGTCGGCATCGCCGATCAGGTCAGCTACCGACACATCGGGCGTAGCCAGTTTCTCGGTATATCGTTCGGAACGATGTAGCCAGCTGATGGGTGTATCGTCGCCGTGCTCGTGTACTTGGTCTTTGGCGTAACGGGAGAGCGGTTGCAATGGGTCATCGTTCAGCTCGGAGCCTTGAACCACCGGTATATACTCGTCGAGCAGGTCGACCATCAGGCGGGCGATGCGCGTCTTTGCCTGTCCGCGCAAGCCGAGCAGGTTAATGTGGTGCATCGACAAAATGGCCCGCTGCAGGTCGGGTACCACGGTCTCTTCATAGCCCCAAATGCCCGGAAACACTTCCTCCTTGCGCTGCAGTTTGCGGATCAGGTTATGGCGCAGTTCCTGCTTCACGGTTTGCGGTTCGTACCCGGCGGCGCGCAACTGGCCCAGGGTCTTTATCTTTAGTAAGTTCTCTGCTTTAATGTCTTCGTATTGCATTCTCTTTTAATTGAATGACTATTAAACTATTAAATTTTCGGAGATCGTTTCGAAAAAAACTATCTTGCCTTTTGCGAAAGATCCCGCTCTATAAACTTTTGGAAATCATCGGCCTGTTTCTGTTTTTAATCGCCTTCGTTTCCAGGATATATTTTGAACTGAGTACTACTTTCTACTATACTGCCCTGGGAGCCTTACTCCTTTTGTTTCTGTTCGCCAGCTCTTTGAAGAGAAAGCAGTCCTGAGCATTTTTAGTGCACGATTCGGACAGGTCGCGACCTGTCCCTACGAAGTTGCACCCATACTGCGTAGTATTACGACGTTACACTGTAAGGTCGCTACATCACAACTTTCTACCTTTCTACTTTCCAAACTTTTCAAATTAAAAGCTTTTCTTTCGATTGCGGCCGTAGTCGCGGAACACCAGGTGGCCCAGGCCTTTGAGCGAACTGTAGTATGCCTGGCCGTTATTCACTTTGGTAAACTCGTCTACGAATTGCTGCAGGTAGGGGTCCGATGCGATCATAAAGGTGGTAATCGGAATTTTGAGTCGACGGCACTGGGCTGCCAGGTTCAGGGTTTTATTGACCACCTTGCGGTCCAGGCCGAAACTGTTTTTATAGTAATGCAGTCCCTCTTTCAGACAGGTTGGCTTGCCGTCCGTGATCATAAAGATCTGCTTATTCAACGTTTTGCGCTTCCGCAGAATATCCATTGCCAACTCCAGGCCGGCCACCGTGTTGGTGTGGTAAGGACCAACTTCCAGGTAGGGTAAATCTTTGATCTCAATCTGCCAGGCATCGTTACCAAACACAATCACGTCCAGGGTATCTTTCGGGTACTTCTGCTTCACCAGTTCGGCCAGCGCCATGGCCACTTTCTTGGCCGGCGTGATGCGGTCTTCGCCATAAAGGATCATGGAGTGCGAAATGTCGATCATCAGTACGGTGGACGATTGCGTTTTATGCTCCGTCTCCATAATCTCCAGATCCTGCTCGGTCAGGCGGAAATCGGAAAGACCGTGGTTGATCTGAGCGTTGCGGATGGAGTCGGTCATGGAAATCTGCTCCAGTGCATCGCCGAAGCGGTATTCCCGGCGGTCGGTGCTGGCCTCGTCGCCTATACCTGTCTGGGGAGTGGCATGACTGCCTTTGCCGCCTTTCTTCAGCTTACCAAAAATCTCCTCCAGCGCGCTCTTCCGGATGTTCTGCTCACTCTTGGCCGTCAGCTTCAGCACGCCTTCCTCCTGCGGATTCTCGTCGATGTACCCATTCTTTTTGAGCTCCTCGATAAAATCGCCGATACCGTAGTCGTCGCTGGTCAGGCCGTACTGCTTGTCCAGCGAACTTAGCCAGGCCAGCGCCTCAGCCACATCGCCGGACGTAATCATGACCAGCTGCAAAAAGATCTTCAGCAGCGACTCAAAGCCCTGCTTGTCATCCTGTGGCGGGATGTACTCTCCAAATCTATACCCAATACTCATAGCTCTCTCCTGATTTATAACCTAACAACGCTACACAGCCGAATGTTCGTGCACACCGGTTCTTATACGGCAGTTATGCTCGGAAGCGTCTTTTAAAAGGGATTAACTCTGAGGGGATTCGGTAGGGCTGTATATTGAGGCCAATCATCGCTAACTCTTTTTTTGTAAGTATCTTTGTATAGGGCTTCTTACACAAGGGTTTAACCTCCCCCCAACCCCCTCCTAAAAACAGGAGGGGGAGCATGCACGATTATACCTGCCCCTCCCGAGAGGGGACTTTTGGCTAAAGTCAATTCAGAGGTATAGCCATGTTGCAAAGGCCACACAAACCACTGACAGGTATAGCAAGACTAACTTGCACGCTGGCAATGAAACAGATAGCGGCGCCAGGTGCACTTTTCGACGCTCCACTGTTTGAGCGTTCAGCGAGTTTGGAGCGTCTTGATTTTTTTGCCTACTTTTTTCATCAAGGAAAAAAGTAGGTGCCCGCCGCACAGGCGAAGCTATAAGACAAGTCAGATTGCTATACCTGCAATGGCGGTCGCTACAACGCATGCAATATCTATACTTGAGCCAGAGGCCCCTCGATAGCAGACATAAGCGCGGACGCTCGCGCCATCATTGCTAATTCAATTACCAGATAAGATTATAAAGTCAGAGGGCAGGCTGCTTTCGCAACCTGCCCTCTGACTTTATAAGGTATAGCTTCCGCTACTTAGTCAATCCAACGGAACTTATACTCCAATTGTGGGGCTTTCATACGCTCCGCTACTCTTTTAAGGCGATCTGGCAAAGCAGTCAGATAATCACGGGCGCGCTCGCCGGCATCATTTAGGTTCGTAACCGTTTCCAGCTTCCACTCTTTTACCAGGTCACGCAGGATGTCGGTGTAGTCGAGGGCGGTGTAAACGTTGATGCGTTGGGCAGCATCGGTGAAGTGACCGAAGGTTTTGCCCATGTCCACACCCAGTTCGCGCATGTAGTGTGCCGGCATCACGATCTTTTTGCGCATCATGTCCTCGAAAGCCAGCATCATCTCGTTCGGGTCGGCCTCGAATATTTTGCCTACAAAGGCCTTGTACGCTTTGGCGTGACGGGCCTCATCAGAAGCAACATAACCACACAGCTTGGCCAACATACCGTCACCTTGTTTTTTGGCGATCTGGGCTACACGGCGGTGCGACAGGTTGGTGGCTGTTTCCTGAAAAGAGGTATACACGAACGCACGGTACGGATCGTTGTCGGTCTGCAGATCGAAGCCGTCGGCGATCAGGTACTGGGTAGAGGCCTCCATCTCGCGCATGTTGATGCGACCGGTCAGGTAGAGGTATTTGTTCAGCAGGTCCCCGTGGCGGTTTTCTTCGGCCGTCCAGGCGCGGTTCCACTTCATCCAAGGGCTCTCTTCGTTGGTTGGCAAATCTTTTATGGACATCAGCCAGCTTTCGTAAGTTGGCAGCGCTTCTTCTGTAATGGTATCACCTACCAGCACGGCCAGCAGATCATAACTAAGGTCACGGGCACGCTCCTGCAGATTTTTTACTTCTTCAAAAAAATTCTCCATGCGGGCGTCAGGCAGCAGATCGGCAGGTTGCCAGCTGTCTTCAACGGACTTTAGAAACTCTGTCATCTTCTCGTGGACAAAGTCTTCCATCCACTTCATGACTTCTACACGGGATGCAATGGCTGTAATCATGGTATTGTTTTAGGCGATTGAAATTCAAATATAGGTATTTATACTAAAATAGTTGTCCGCAGCGTAACATTAAGTTAACTATCTGTTAAAAAAGGAGTTCGGGTTCAGCTGTGTGTTTAAACCTCAACCTGCACATTCTGGAAAGAGCGCAACCCATAAAACAAACCCGGAATACCCACTACTTACGCAGAAACGGAAAACTGTTTACACCTTTACCTGCAATGTGTAGTAAGTCCCTGAAAGAGTGCAATTTCAGCGAGATAAAAGCTTCTGATACAGCACTCTAAGGAAGCGCAGATCTACTTTCAGTTTGTTGAGAAAGTGAAGGGTCTGGTATACGGGTCCAAGTCCGGCGTGCTGTCGCAGCAGGTTCAGAAACTGCTCGGCTTGCTGGTAGTGGCCGGTAAGATAGGCGTGCCGGGCCTCGTACTGAAGGCGGCGGGTCAGGGCGCTGCGCTCTTCGGCAGTTTGCACCAGTTTCGCTGCTTTTTCGCAAACCACCACCGTAGAGGAGAGCTGTTTGTCGCCCGGCTTATACAGTTGATGCGAAAGCGAACTGGCATGCAGGCGGCGCTTGGTGGTGATGGCATCCAGAAAAAAATACTTATATCGGCGGGCGGAGCGCAGCCAGAAATCGAAGTCTTCGTAGGCCAGCGTTTCGTCGTATCCCTGCAGGTCCTCAAATACCCGCCGCTTCATCATCATGGTAGGCGGACAGATAAAGTAGCGCCCGAGCAAGTGGTGAAATATATCGCCGGAAGGCGCAAAGGAAATCACCTCGCCCGCCCGGTTGCGCTGGCAGTGAAAACGAACGTGCCGCCCTTCATCGTTGATGTACTCCGCATCCGAATAGACGACGCCGTAGGTTTCGTCCAGTCTTTCGAAGGCCGCCACCTGCTGCGCCACCCGCTCAGGCAGCAGCACGTCGTCCGTGGCAAAGTCGATGATGTAAGCGCCTTTGGAAGCCCGCCAGGCCGTATTGAACGCTTTGGTGTTACCCTGGTTGGTGCCCGTGCTCAGGAAGGTGAGCTGCGGATATTTCTGAAGGTATTCCCGGATGATGGCCACGCTGTTGTCGGTGCTGCAGTCGTCCATGATGATGATTTCCAGATTGGGATAAGTCTGGGCCAGCACCGAATCCAAAGCCTCGGCAATAAAGCGCTCATGGTTGTAGCAAAGGCAGATCACCGACACCAAAGGCTGCGTGACACTATCCATGGCGCTCGAAAAAAGTGTGAATGGCTGCTAATACGGCCTTCTGTTCGGTCTCGGTCATACCCGGATAAAGCGGCAGACTCAGGCTCGTTTCGGCCAGCTCTTCTGCTACCGGAAAGCTCCCTCTTTTATGTCCTAGCCAGGTATAGGCTTCCTGCAAATGCACTGGCACCGGATAGTGGATGGCCGTTTGTATACCTTGCTCCGACAGGTATAGCTGCAGGGCATTGCGTTGCTTTGTGCGGATGTTGAAAATATGGTAAACGTGCGTACAGTCCGGCGCTGTAATTGGCAGCACGAGGTCGCCTATACCTTGCAGCGCGCGCAGGTATACCTGTGCCAGTCGCTGGCGCTCGTTGTTGAGTGCGTCGAGGTGCTGCAGTTTGATGCGCAGTGCGGCTGCTTGCAAGGTGTCGAGGCGGGAGTTGATGCCTATTAGTTGGTTGTAGTACTTTTGCTGCTGGCCATAGTTATGGTACATTTTTGTATAGGCAGCCAACGCTGGGTCCGATGTCACGACAGCACCGCCATCGCCAAGCGCGCCCAGGTTTTTGGTCGGGTAAAAACTGGTGGCGCTGATACGACCAAAGCTACCCACCGGGCGGCCCTTATACCTGGCACCCTGCGCCTGTGCGAAGTCTTCAACAATCGTCAGGTCGTGTTGCTCGGCTAACCTCAGGAAACCAGTCATCTCGCAAGCCTGTCCGTAGAGGTGCACGGGTATAATGGCTTTGGTACGGGGTGTGATACGCCGAGCGGCCTCGGCAGCGGTCAGGTTGCAGGTATGGCGGTCGGGTTCGGCCAGCACAGGTATAGCGCCCACCTGCACCACGGCGTTCACTGTCGCGATAAAAGTATTGGCCGGCACAATCACCTCATCACCTGCTCCTATACCTGCAGCTTTCAGCGCCACGACCAAGGCATCGTAACCATTGCCCACGCCAATAGCCGTATCTGCCTGCACATAGGCGGCAAATTCGCTCTCAAAAACACTTACCTCCTCCCCTATAATATACTGCTGCCCGCGCACAGCACGCAGTACTGCCTCCTCCACCTGACAGTCTATACCTACAGGGAAGTCGCGGAAAGAGAAGTATGGAACCTGAATAAATGGCATTGGTATAATTTACAGGGCCAGGTGCGAAGCCAACTGCCTGAAGGTGGCGTAGTCGCGGATGTAGTCGGCTTCTTCGAAATCAGTGGAAGTCAGACAGACGGCCACTGTGCCGGGGGCAAAGTGCAGATCGGTCCAGCACATGGCGGGCAGGTATAGCCCGGTAGCCGGGTTGTCGAGCACGAAAGTTTGCTTGTTCTTTCCATCATCCGTCTCCACCGTTATACGCCCGATTGCGGCTACCAGCACCTCTTCTGTGGCTTTGTTGGCATGTTGTCCCCGCAGCACACCAGCCGGGGTGCCATAAGTCCAGAATACCCGCTTGATTTCAAAAGGGATGTTCCGGGCCAGTTGCGTGGAGGCGATGAAGCCTAGTTCCTGGTTGCCGGTTTCGGTAAAATGGATCAGGTAGGGTGTGGCAGACAAAAGGCAGAATTTAGTGATTCTACAAATTAAAACAATTTCGGTTAATGTGCCTATACCTGCGCCCCGGCTTTGCCCTTGCGCCTGTATCTGTTACATTTGCAAAGCAGGCTATGTGGCTTTTACACCTATGCTATACCTGATTCTCCATTTGTCACAGGTTGCTCCGCTTGTGTTCAGTTGCAGGCTTTTCCGGTTCCACGAAGCACAATGTCTCAGGTCACTGCTACCCTTTACAAACAACGAAGCAGGACCGTTTTTCCGGACGTGACATAACAGTTGCTGCTCAGGTATAACTTATGTTTCAGGCGAAAGCTGCCAAGCTGTTTTAGTTTATGGAAGATACCTACCGCACCGTCGAATCGCCCGCTGAGGGCCTCTACAAAGAGAAAGGCAGTAAGTTCATTGCCCTGGCCTACCCGGTTTACACGGAGGACGATGTGAAAGAGATTTTAGCCGACCTACGCAAGCAGTATTACGACGCTCGCCACCATTGCTATGCTTACATTTTGGGCGCCGACAAAAGCCGCTACCGCGCCAACGACGACGGCGAGCCCAACCATTCTGCCGGCGACCCCATCCTGGGCCAGATACGTTCCTTTGAGCTGAGCAATGTGTTGGTGGTGGTCGTACGCTATTTTGGTGGCACCAAGCTCGGCGTCAGCGGCCTGATCAACGCCTATAAAACCTCTACTGCCGAGGCCCTCGCCAACGCTATCATCGTCGAAAAGCACGAAACTGCCTTGCTGCAAGTGCACTTCGCCTACCCCCAAATGAACGACGTGATGAGCCTGGTAAAAGAGTTCGAGCTCGGCGTAAAAGACCAGCAATTCGAACTCGACTGCCGCATGACACTGGAGGTTAGGAAAAAGCTGGAGGAGGAAGTAACAGGTAAGCTAGAGGGGATTGAGGGGGTTGTGGTTATCTGAATCTATACATAGGGCCCCTACCCCCACGGATTTTCAGGATTCTCGTGCACGATTATACCCACCCCTGCCCCTCCCGAGAGGGGAATCAGGTAGTTACTGATCTACAGGTATAGCTTCGTGGTTTTTGTCTTGTGCACGATTGTCATCCCCCTGCCCCCTTCGAAGGGGGAGTTTCTGTATCAGCTATACCTAAGGTATAAGCCTTGTAGCCAATGCCACAAATACCACTGGCAGGTATAGCAAGACTAATTTGCACGCTTGCAATGAAACAGATAGCTGTGCTAGGTGCACTTTTCGACACTCCACTGTTTGAGCGGTCAGCGAGTTTGGAGGGTCTTGATTTTTTTGCCTACTGGGGGTAGGGGCCCTCGATTTTTTCATCAAGGAAAAAAGTAGGTGCCCGCCGCACAGGCGAAGCAATGAAACAGCTCAGCTTAAGGTATAGCAAGACAGGAGCTACGCTAGGTATACCGCTACTTTGCATCAGCGGCCAGAGTCCGCCCGATAGCTCACACTCGCGGGACGCGAGCGAGAGCAGAAGTAACTACAACGGGGCCGGCAGCCTCACCACAGCAGATACAAGCAAGGACGCTCCCGCCATACCTCTCCCACGCATCAGTCAAAAACTAAATTTTCATTACCTTGTAAAGCTGCAACACACCCACGGCAACACCATGGCTAAAAAGAAACGAACCCGCACCCGACATAAAATACTTGACCGTAAGATCGGCATCAGCCCGGGCTCCCTCTTTATCCCTTTCGAGGCACATGCCCCGCGCTACTTTCTGATGTCTTTCAACGAGCAAATGTTCAAAGAGCAGGAACTGGATTCGTATGCTGAATTAATCAAGCAGGTGAAAGCGCAGCCCAATGCCACACACTGGATCGACATCCGGGGATACGCTGACCTGACCATGCTCGAGTTGATTAAGCAGGATTTCGACATACACTCGCTGCAGATGGAGGACGTGATCAACGATTATCAGCGCCCGAAGGTAGACGAATTCGATGAACGGCTCTTCATCATCACCCGCATGATGCGCTGGTCACAGGAGCAGCATACCCTGGATGATGTGCAGCTTTCGATTTTCTCGGGCCCCAACTACGTGCTCACCCTGCAGAGCGATTACGAAGACTGCCTCGACCCGCTCCGTGAGCGTATCCGGATTGGAAAAGGCATCATCCGACAGCGCCCGCCCATGTACATGGTATACGCCATCCTGGATGTGGTGCTCGACTACTATTTCCCGGTGATGGCGGCCATTGGCACCTACATCGAGGAACTGGAGCAGAAGATCCTGGACAATCCGACAAAGCAGACCCTGCGGGAGATACTGGACCTCAAAAACGAGCTGATCAAGCTGCGACGCATCGCCTGGCCCGAACGCGACAAAATGAACGAATTGCTCCGCATGGAGGCCAATATTATACCTGACAAACTGAAAGTATACTTCCGCGACGCCTACGACCATACCATCCAGCTTATCGACCTGATCGACAGCCACAAGGAAATGTCGACGAGCCTCGTAGAGTTATACATGTCCACGGTGAGCAACCGCATGAACGAGATCATGAAAGTGTTGACGATCATCTCGAGTATCTTCATCCCGCTGAGCTTTATCGCTGGAGTGTACGGCATGAATTTCTCGCGCACAGATCCTGAAACAGGCGAGGTCTTCCGACTCAGCATGCCGGAGCTATACCTGCCCTACAGCTATCCAATCCTGATGGTGCTGATGACGACCCTGGTGCTGGTGCAGCTATACCTGTTTTATAAGAAAGGGTGGTTTAAGAGCTTTTGAGTAAGCGGACAAAAGACCGTTTTGTCATTCTGAAAGAAACTTGGTAGAAGGGAGGTTAAGCACTAGCTATGAAAAGCCACAATTACTTTGTCTACATCACGACCAACCCCAGCAAAACGATGCTGTATGCCGGGATGACAAATGACCTAGTGCACAGACTTGAACAGCACAGAGAAAACAGAGGCAAACCTGAAACTTTTGCAGGCCGCTACTCCTGCTACAAGCTGCTCTACTATGAACGCTATACCTATTATCAGCACGCCATCTATGGAGAGAAGGATGAAGTGTTGGAGTAGTGAAAAGAAGATGGTTTGATAAAGAGTGAAAATCCATACCTCAGCTTTCTTAAAGCTGATCCCTGAAGTACAGCCTTATAACTTACTACCAGGATCCTTACAGGATGACAAAATAAAGATGAATCGTAGCTGATAGCATTAGCTATAAAGAACATCAAGCTTCTAATTCGGCAGCTTGAAGTTTAGCTTCTGCAGTTGGTTGCGGAACACTTTGTAGACGGAGTAGTTGTTGCCCACCTCGTTGTAGTGAATGCTCACGGCCTGGTTGCTTTCCAGCGATCTGCCGCCTATCAACCGAGCGTCCGGACCATAGAGGTAGGTCTTTTGCGGGCCGGTTTCGGTGATAGCGTATACCTGGTTGCCGCCCCCGAAGTTAAAGTACTGCACAATTTTAGGCGTTGAAGTCACATAGCGCTTCTCAAACAACTCTTTCAGGTCCTGGTCGAAGGCGGCCACTTTGCCCTGGTCCTGCCGCACAATGATGAAGGAGCGGCCGCCGGCATCGGGCACGAGGTCGAACATGGCACTTTTGCTTGGCCGCGGCAGTTGCTCCCGGTTTGTCACCTTGCCCTGCAGGTTAAACTCCACCACCTCGCCATAGCGCGTCACCACGGTTACCACAGAGCGGCGCAGGTCGGCGCCTGCCCGGATAACGCCTTCGGAGGTAATGGGCACCCGCAAACTGAACGGGAATCCCGGATAGGCTTCGCCTTCGGTGTTGAGAGCGTATACGTACCCGTTTTCGAGCAGCACCAGGATCACGTCGCGACCGCCCACCCGCACGTGCTGTGGCGTGGCGGCGAGGCGGTAGTCCATGCGGCGGGGTTGCCAGCCAGGTATAGCGTTGCCACGCGTGTCGAACATGTACAGGTTGCCCAGGGCGTCATCTACCAGAAAGCGATAGTCGCGGTTTTTTGCGAAGTCAAACACGGCCAGGCGCTGCAGACGCAGGGTATCGCCCACGTTAAACGGAAAATGCTCCAGGCTACGCCCCAGATGGTCGATGGCATGAATGCGGCTGCCTGTGGCAAACACATACCTTAACCGTTTCTCGCTGCCGAGCTCTATGTGCTGCACGCTGCCCCTTAGCTGTGCCTGCAAAGAGTCGGTCCAGCCGCGGCTGCCGGTGGAGGTGATGTTGTGCAGCACCAGCGCCGAGTCCTGCACCACTACCTCACGGCTGCGGTCGATGGCGTTCTGGATCGGGTAAGGCGGCGATAGAAGGCGGCTGGCAAACGGAACGGTCAGCTCTTCTTCATATCCTTCCTGCTGGCCGTCGGTACGGCGCTCCTGCCTTCGGAACAGCACGCTGGTATAGTACTGGTTTTCGGCATGGGCAAACTGCACACTGACCTGATTAAACCTTCTGATCAGGCTGGAGTTCTGCAGCAGGTCCTCGCGGTTTTCCTCTTGCACGTAGCGGTTCAGGATATACCAGGCGTTCACGGTGTTCAGGTATAGGCTGAAGTTGCCCTCCTGCAGAGTTTCCTCCAGAAAAGCTTTCTGCGCTACAGAGCGCCCCCATACCTCGCCCGCATTGATGTCGTCAATAAGGGCGCGCAGGCTGGCTATGTCCGGCGAGAAGATCATGTAATTGTCGAGCTGCAGCACGTAGCTCTGCTCAAACCCAGCGAACAGACTGCCAAACAAGCGGGCGGGCAGTTCCTCCAGGTCCAGCAGACGCAAGGTATAGTTGCCGTATTTTTCGGTGTAGATCTTTTCGTTCTGCGCCTTACTAACCTGCTCCGCCAGGGCCTGCAAACGGGCTCCGGTCTTGCCACTGCTTTCCATGCGGGCAATCACCATTTTGTCGGGGCTCGTGTTCATGTTGTACGACTCCATATAAGCCAGCGCAATCTCCTGGCTGAAAGAGCGCGACAGGCTGTCAATGGCGGTAGTATAGGCATCATTCACACCCTTACCGTCGCGCAGGCGGGCCACCTCTCCTACCCCAAAGTGCATCAGGATGGCGGTTCGCGTTGGCAGCAGCAGTTTAATGTCGAGCGGGCGAGGTTTGGCGGGTTGCAGTTGCGCCTGGAACGAGCCATTCAGTGTTTCGGGATTCGAGAAACCGTTCAGAAAAACCTTGTTCTCGTCTAGCTTGAGCTCCAACATGGCATTGCGGCAAAAGCTGCTCAGGTAGCGCACCTGCGGCATCAGATCCTCCTGCACAAAAAGGCCAAACAGGTCGGGCAGCGCGCGGTAGTTCACAAACACGTTGGCATACACATCAGCCTGACTCAGGTAGTTCACCTTTTTGTATTCAGCGGCGATGGAGCTGAGGTTGCCGCGGCTAATCCGGCGCACAATCTCCTCCACCAGCACGGGCGAGGCGCTCAGAATAATGTTGTTGTGATATGAGAAATAGGTGAAGGTGTTGCCCAACTGTGTGTTGGTAATTTCGGTCAGGAACACGCCCTGGTACTCACGGATCTCCTCTTTAAAAATCGGGTCTTTGGCGATATTCTCGCTGAGCGTTCGCAGGAAACGGTGCTCGCCCACTGATGCCACCGGGATGTAGTACACAAATTCCACATCGGTTTTGCCGAGCACATGCACAGACGTGAGGATGTGCTTTTTGTCCAGGAACCGCTCGAGGCGCTGATTGCCGGGCGCCACGCTGTCGAGCAGGGCCATGTTCTCCTGAAAGCGCTGCACCACCGGAAGCACCGAAAAGCTCTCCCACAGGGCGGTTTCCTGCAGGTGCTTTTTCAAATCGCTATGGTTATTGGTTTCCACCACAAAGGCTGCCGTTTCGGGCACTAGCGTCCAGAGGTCCACCTTTTGCCGTGCGCCCTGCCACCTGCTGAAGCCATAATAGGCCAGGGAGGCCAGCGCCACAAATGCGATGAAGAAAAAGACAATGCGTTTCGGCATAGTGGAGTGTATGAGGCTACAAATTAACCGAAAAAATTAGAAATCGCCCGAGTATAGTGCTTGTGTCCCAATTCAAGTCGAAAAAATCCTGATTCTACACCTACTGGCGGCCAGAAGCCATACCTGCAAGCGCCTGAATGCGTATAAAGGGGCCAACCCAAAACTCCACGACATGTTTCGGATACTTGTACCTGTAGATTTCTCGGAAGGCTCCACCAGGGCCAGCCATTATGCGCTGCAGCTTGCGGCCGGTGTTCCCGGAGCCAAGTTACTGCTCCTCCACTGCTTTCAGGACTACCTGGCGGATGCCATACCGGCCAGTTCGGCCAACCTAACTCCTTCCGAGCAACTGGCAGAGCGCGTACTGCACCGAAACGAAACCGAGGCGCTGGCGCAACTCGAGGAACTATATGACGAGCTACGGCACAAGGCCCGCAGCATGGGCAGCAGCCTGCACATCGAGCGGTCTTTTACCCACGGCCAACCCGAGGAGGAAATACCCGATCAGGCGGAGCGCTTCCGTCCCGCACTGGTCATCATGAACACCAAAGGCGAGTGGAGCATCGGGCGGTCCGTGTTCGGCACTGTGTCTACAAAGGTGATCGAAGAGACGCGCGTGCCGGTGCTGACGGTGCCCAACCAGTCTGACGGCGCTATACCTGGCCGCATCCTCTACGCCACCGACTTCGGCAAAACGGACGTGGCCGATATCGACCGTATCCGGCAATTGTTCGGCCACCTCAAGCCCATGATCTACTGCGTGCATATTTCGGACGATCCGGAAGAAGACCGGGGAAAGCTGCTCGAGCTGCAGCAGAACCTCCAGCACGGCGCACCCGAAAACGACATTCGCTACGCCCTGCTCGAGGGCAGCGACGTAGCGGAAGCCCTGCAGGACTTTGCCCGCAGTGAAAACATCGACCTGCTGGCCCTAACCACCCAGGAGCGCGGCACTTTTGACTCGCTCTTCAACCCCAGTCTGGCCAAAAAGATGGTGCTGCACGCGCCGATGCCAGTCCTCGTGTTTCAGGGCAAGGTATAGCCTATACCCTGGCAGCAGGTTGTTCCGTCAATTCCAGCAGTGCCTCGTAGTAGCGGTCCAGGGCGCCCTCGCTCGTGCTCAGAAACAGGAAGGGCTCGATCAGTTCGAGTTCCATCAGCACCAGTTCGCCGTTCAGTTCTACGCCATCCACGCGGGCATACAGGCAGCCTTGTGCGAACTGATCTACAATCGAGGTAGCGGTGTGCAGCATGCCGGCAGGAGGTGTGGGTGTATGCACGCTGCCACCGAAAAAGTGCTGTACCCGGAAATCGCCGGACTTGGCTTTTTTGAGCACCGCATGGCTATACCTGCCGTTAAAGAAAATAAAGGACCACTCGCCCTGCGTTTTGATCTCCTCGAGGAAAGGCTGCGCCAGAAAGGGCTCTTCCTGCAGCAGGGCATTGATGCGTTCTGTAAAGCTGTCTGCCTCGGCTCGGCTGATGGCCAGGGTATTCTTGGCTGCGCCGCTCACGCGTGGCTTCACGATGATCTTCTCCTGCCCGATCGCCTCAAACACGCTGTCAGGGTCGAAGGTACTGCCCTGCTCCAACCACACGGTAGGCACGATCGTAACACCTTGCGTCTGCATGTCCCGGAAGTATACCTTATCGGCGTTCCAGCGCAGAACTTTCACAGGGTTGAGCACCCGGCAGCCCAGGGCCTCCACCTTGTTGAGCCAGGTATAAAAGGCGCTGATTTTGTCGAAGTAATCCCAGGGTGACTTGATGATGAGGGTGTCGAATGCGGTCCAGTCCACCTGCTCATCGTCCCATACCAGAAAAGAAATATGATGGCCTTTTTCGGCCAAAAAGCGGTACAGGCGCTCGTCTTCGCTGTCGGCGTTGGTGGTATAATCGCCCAGGCTCTGGCAAGTGACTAAAGCTATTTGTTGTAATGACATAAATGCAGATATTTGCCGCAAAATTATGCTTTATCCTGCGCAGAATCTACAGAATAAATTTCCACTTAAACAAAACTTTAAGAACGCCTGTTCTCGTATGAAAAGTATAATCTGCTTTCCCGCTTCTTAACCGATACCATGTTACATCTTATCAGCCTCAGCCTACGATACAGGTACAGCCTTTCTGTACGCCTGCTGGTCCTGCTGTTGCTGATCAGCACCACTGCTGGCGCCTGTAACCCGGAGGAAGCGCACGAGGAACAAACAGAAGAGCCACGGGAGCGCAGCCGGCCGTTGGTAGAATCTGACACGCTGCTGGCCCGTCGCCAGCCAGGCGCTCCACCGTCATCACTCGATTTCCTGGGCAACCCCTTTCTGTCAGACTATCGCCAGAGCAAGAAGCTGGATGCCTACTTTGCCCGCATCAACACGGACTTCACGCTCGATGCCGACCCGATTGAGAACATGCACCGCCCGGCCATCACGGACACGATCTACACCATCCGCTTTGGCGAGTCGGTGATCGAGCTGTATGCCCCGACGCAAACAGGCGAGCTGCTGCTGCAGGTGGCCGACATCCGCAACGGAGGTATAGCGCTGCGCAACAACATGAAGGTTGGTATGAGCCAGCCCGAGCTGATGACCAAGCTCAAGAACTTCGATGTGCGCATTCTGCAAACCAACTCCGAAATCGTGGCCACTTCGGTGGAGGGTGCCCCTACATCGCTGCGCTTTTTCCTGAAAAACGGCAAGGTGAACCGCATCCGGTATGAGGGCTATGTGGATTAAGCAGTCTGCAGCCAGGGTATAAATAAATCAGAACCGCTACCTTTGCAACCGAACCAAAGGTATACCTTATGCGCATCGTTGTCCAACGCGTCACCCAGGCATCTGTCACCATCCATAACCAGGTAAAGGGCGAGATCGGCCTGGGCTTGCTGCTGCTTGCCGGCTTCACCCACGACGACACCGAAGAGGACCTGAAATGGATGGCCAGCAAAGTGGTGCAGCTCCGTATTTTCAGCGATGCAGAAGACAAGATGAACCTGAGCGTGCAGGATGTGCAGGGCGACCTGCTGGTGATCAGCCAGTTTACGCTCCATGCTCTCACCAAAAAGGGCAACCGCCCCTCCTACATTCAGGCGGCTCCGCCAGCTTTGGCTATACCTTTGTATGAGCGCTTTGTCGCCTTGCTGGAGGAAGCTTTGGGCAAGCGCGTACAGACCGGTGAGTTCGGTGCCGACATGAAAGTGGCGCTCCTCAACGACGGTCCGGTTACCATCACCATTGACTCCAAAAACAAGGAGTAAACCGCCCGAAATATTTCGGAGGCTAGCTGGAAAAGTAAAAAGAATTATCTATATATTTCTACCCTATTCAGCTATACCTTACCGGACGGTTTTATGAAAGCCATACCTTATCTGGCAGCACGGCTGCCGCAACTCCTTGGCCGGCTACTGCTGTGCGCCTTCTTCTTAACAGGTATAGCAACGGGCGCCCAGGCGCAGACCGACACCACGCTCACCCAAAGCGTAGTAGGCAAGCGCTGGATCGTGGAAACCCGCGACGGCTCTGTCATCCAAGGTATTTTTTTGGGGCAAACGGACGGCGGCATACGCTTGCAAACTGACAGCGCAGGCGAAGTGTTGATTCCGCATACCCAGATCAAAAGCACTAAAATAGTAGACGACAGCCGCATGCGTAACGGCGAATACTGGTTCGAAAACCCCAACGCAACCCGCTACCTGTTCTCTCCCTCTGCTTTCAGCCTCAAAAAAGGGGAAGCCTACTACCAAAACACCTACCTGCTGCTCAACTCCTTCAACGTCGGCCTCACCGATAACATCACGATGGGCGGCGGCTTCGAGCTGATCTCTACCTTTTCGGGCACACCAGCATTTTACATCACTCCTAAAGCTACGTTTGGGATCAACGACAAATGGCGGGCCGGCGGCGGCTTGCTTTACATGAATGTGATCGGGCTGGAGGAGGATTTCTCCGGGCTTGGTATAGGCTACGGCATTGTGACCTACGGCAACACCGACGACAACGTGACGCTGGGTGTGGGCTATGGCTTTGTAGACGACGAGTTCTCGAAAAGACCAGTGCTCAACCTGAGCGGCATGAAGCGGATTAGCCGTCGGGTGGGCTTGGTTTCGGAGAACTGGCTCGTGCCAAGCGACGGCTACTATGGACTGATCTCCTACGGCGTGCGGTTCATGGGCGAGCGCCTGACCGTCGATCTGGCGTTTATCAACAACGGCGATATTGCGGAATCTATCGCCATCGGGGTGCCTTACGTAGATTTTGTCATTAAATTTGGCAAATAACCAAAGGCCCTATACCTATGACCATCGCCGAAGCCCAAACCATTGTAGATAACTGGATCAAAGAGAACGGGGTCCGCTATTTTAACGAACTCACCAACATGGCCATCCTCACAGAAGAGGTAGGCGAAGTGGCCCGCATCATGTCCCGGCAGTATGGCGAGCAGTCGTTCAAGAAGAGCGACGAGGGCAAGCAGCTATCCGACGAGCTGGCCGACGTACTCTTCGTGCTCATCTGCATCGCCAACCAGACAGGTATAGACCTCACCGAAGCCCTCCGCAAAAACCTCGAAAAGAAAACCAACCGCGACAGTGACCGGCATAAGCAGAATGAGAAACTGAAATGAGTTTGGGAATTGAAGAGTTGAGGAGTTTAAGAGTGACCTTTTGGAGGTGAGAAGTGTAGGAATTTACACAGATAAATAAAAACAGCGAGCGCCAGTTTTAGAAACTGGCGCTCGCTGTTTGATAACGTAGGTATAGCCCGAATAAAGGTTACCTCTCAACTCTCTAATTCCCAAACTCTCTAACTCCCAAACTCTTTAAATCTACCAGTCTGTCGCCTTTCCAAACCGGGAGCACGTTGTAGGTGTCATGCTGGAGGCAGAACTCAATGTCTTTGTGGATTTCGAGGTTTTCGAGTCGGCGAACGTGGGAGGACTGCCGCAGGAACGTAACCATGTCGTCTTTGGCGGCGTGGTACAGGTATAGCGAAGCCAGCGTGGCGTCGTTCTCAAATTCAAATTCACCCTGCAAACGCTCGGCCAGTGCTCCGGCATAAAGCGTGTCCTCGAGGTTGAACTTGCCTTTCCAGCCGGCGCATACCACCAGCACATCCAGTTGCAGCGCACGCAGGTGCTCGGCTACAGCCTCCAGGTTCAGAAATGCTCCTACCACAATCTCTTCGGCCGCCTCTGACAAACGGATGGCACGGGTGCCGTTCGTAGTCGTGATCGCCACGGTTCTGCCTTGCACCTTGCCATTCATGTAGGCAAAGGGTGAGTTTCCGAGATCGAAACCCTCGGCCTTGATGCCGTTACGCTCGGCCGCGGTCAGACAGCCCTGCTCGGCAAGAGCACGGCACTCTTCCAACTGCATAACAGGTATAATATCAGTCGCGCCGTGCGCAAAGGCCGTCACCATGGTTGAGGTAGCGCGCAGAATATCCACAGCCACCACTGCCTTCCCCTCCAATTCATACAAGTGCAACAGCTCCGGGCTGTAGCACACATCTATACTTGGCATTTATTAAATTGTTGATTGTTGAATTGTTGATTGTTGATCATTAGCATCGTCCGGTAAAGTGAACAACAATTAACAATCAGCAATCAACAATTAATTTACTTCTTCACAAACGGCGGTTTTACGATCTGGCCTTTCATGTCTTTGTTGCGCACGCGGATGAACACTTCTGTGCCGGGCTTGCTGTAATCCGTCTGCACGTAGCCCAGGCCGATGCCTTTGCCCAGTGAAGGCGACATGGTGCCAGAGGTTACTTCGCCGATCTGCTCGCCTTCAGCGTTCACGATCTCGTAGTGCGCTCTAGGTATAGCCTTCTCCAGCATCTCGAAACCTACCAGCTTGCGCTGCACACCCGCTACTTTCTGCTCTTTCAGGTTTTCGGCGTTCACAAACTCCTTGTCGAACTTGGTGATCCAGCCCAAGCCGGCCTCCAGTGGAGAAGTTGAGTCGTTGATGTCGTTGCCGTAGAGGCAGAAGCCCATTTCGAGGCGCAGCGTGTCGCGGGCACCCAAACCGATCGGCTTGATGCCATGTTCTTTACCTGCTTCCATGATCGCGTCGAACACCTTTTTGGCGTCCTCGTTCTTCACGTAGATCTCAAAGCCACCCGCACCGGTATAGCCTGTAGCCGAGAGTATAACATCAGGCACACCAGCAAACTCGCCCTTCTCGAAGGTATAGTAGGCCATGCTGCCCAGGTCTACTGAAGTGAGCGACTGAAGCGCCTCTACTGTCTTCGGTCCCTGCACGGCAAATAGCGACATTTCATCTGAAATATTTTCCAGCTCAGCGCCTTCGGTATTGTACTTGTTCGCCCAGGCCCAGTCTTTGTCGATGTTGGAGGCGTTCACCACCAGCATGTACTCGTTCTCGGCCATGCAGTACACCAGCAGGTCGTCTACTATACCGCCTTCCTCGTTCGGGAAGCAGGAGTACTGAATCTTGCCTGGCGTCAGTTTAGAGGCGTCGTTGGTGGTGATGCGCTGGATCAGGTCGAGTGCTTGCGGTCCTTTCACCATAAATTCGCCCATGTGCGACACGTCGAATATACCAACCGCGTTGCGCACGGTGTTGTGCTCTTCCAGGTCGGAGGAGTAACGCACCGGCATGTTGTATCCTGCAAAAGGCACCATCTTCGCTCCCAGCGACTCGTGCACATCATTCAAAGCTATTTTCTTCAGTTCCATATCAGATTTGACTGCTAATAAAGTAGATGCCCAAAATTAAGTAAAATTAAACCGCTTCCTAAATTTTATACAGGAACAAGGTATGTATAGTTTGAACCCTATTTTCCTAGAAACCTAACCGCTTCCTGCTTCCCGCAGACCTTTATCCACACGCTTTTGTGCATAACCTTGCGGTGGACAGTGCGTACACCAACCCGACACTTTTTTAGCCAAAAGGAATGCCGTTCACATTTCATCACCGCTTCGCACACCGGGCAAGTGTGCCTGCTCTCTATTTGCCTCTTCTGCCGGCCGTTTCGGGTTTTGCAGGGCATGTTAGTCTGCTTCGGACCATTTTTACTATCTTAGCAGGATGTCGTCTGTCTTATCAAGAGCTTAGTCTGGCGCATATCAGATAATATTCCATGAAGCTATCTACCAAAGTGTTTATCGGGTTTGTCCTGATATCGCTGCTTTTCACCATTGTAGCCATCGTAAACTTCAGGTTGTCGGAGGACGTGATTGAGAACATGCGCTGGGTATCGCGCTCTCAGATCGTGGTCCGCAACTCCGCCTCCCTGCAGCGTAACATCATCGACATGGAAGCGAGCTTGCGGGGCTTTCTGCTCAACGGCAACGAAGTGTTCCTGGAACCCTACCACGAAGCCAAACGGATTCTTCCCAGGCTCCGGGAAGACGTGCGGAACTACACCGCCTCCGAGAACCAGCAACACAGGCTCGACAAGATCATCAGTACGCACAATGACTGGATCACGCAGTATGCCGAGCCACTTATCCAAATGAAGAGAGGCGACACGCTCGAATACGCCTCCCGGGCCTTCGACATGAAGCTCGATACGCTTGTGCTGGGCGAAAAAGTACTGATGGACACTATTCGAACGGACTTCCGCGTGTTCAACTCCCATGAGTATACCTTGCGGGGAGAAAGAAATGACCGCCTCAACACCAGTATCAATACTACAAGGCAGGTATCCATCGTTCTTACCGTACTGTCGGTACTGCTGGGCCTTGGCTGGGCGTGGTACATCACCCGCATCATCTCTAACCGCATCATGAAAATGGTGGTACTGGCAGAGAAGATATCGAAGGGGGACTACCAGACCCAAATTGTGGACACCTCCCAAGACGAACTCAGTCAGTTGTCTCACTCCCTGAACAGGATGTCGGGCACAATTGACGAGACGTTTACGGAACTGGATCGAAAGAACAAGGAGCTGGACCAGTTTGCCTACGTGGTGTCGCATGACCTGAAGGCGCCGTTGAGAGGTATAGAAGTGGCCTCGCGCTGGGTGGAGGAAGACATGGGCCAGAGCCTGCCTAACAATATTAAGGAGTATTTGTTAATGATGCGAGTGCGCGTACACCGCATGGAGAACCTGATCAACGGTATACTGGCCCTCGCCCGCGTGGATCGCAACAGCTACGCACGGGAAATGGTGGATGTGCGGCAGCTGCTGGTTGAGGTGACGGACATGGCCACGCCACCGAAAGGCTTTACCATCGAAATCGGGCCTGACATGCCGCACATTTATACACAGCGGGTGCATCTGCATCAGATTTTCCTTAACCTGGTCACAAATGCCATTAAATATCACCACCGCGAAGACGGCCGCATCGATATTACGTGCCAGGAGGCGGAAAACTTCTATACCTTCTCGGTGACGGACGATGGACCAGGGATAGAGCCACAGTACCACGAACGCATTTTCGTGATCTTCCAGACTCTGCAGGAGCGCGACGCCATCGAAAGTACAGGGGTGGGTCTGGCCATCGTGAAAAAGATCGTAGAGTACCACGGAGGCAATATTTGGGTGGTCTCCAGCCCCGGTCAAGGGGCAACATTCAGTTTTACCTGGCCTAAAAATCGGGAATAATTGAAATAATTATATTAGTTTTGATTATTGAATTTCGAGAAGTGCTATGATAAATAAAGACGTTAATATCCTTTTAGTAGAAGATGACTACCTGGATATTATGAATGTGGAACGTGAACTTAAGAAAATAGGCATTAAGCACCCAACCCATGTAGCCCGTAATGGCCGTGAGGCGCTCGATATGCTGCGCGGAAGCGGCGTGCCCAAAATTTCCCCAGCACCCAGTGTCATCCTGCTCGACATCAACATGCCACGCATGAACGGGCTGGAGTTTCTGGCCGAACTGCGCCATGAGCCGGAGTTCAGCCACATCCCGGTATTCATCATGACTACCTCAAACGAAGAGACAGACCGCCTGGCCGCGCAAAAACTTAATGTGGCCGGCTATATCGTAAAGCCGATGAGTTTCGACAACTTCGAGAACAGCCAGTCATCGCTTGATAATTTCACTCTGTTCCTCGACCTCATAAAGCTTAAATAAGGATTAGTCCTTTTTGTCAGGGAACAGCAACAACTGCTCTTCTGACAGCAGCCTGAAAGACTGGCGGTGGTATGGCGTGGTTCCGAACTGCGCAATGCTATTGCGGTGTTCCCGGGTGGGGTATCCGGCGTTACGCTCCCAGCCATATGCGCTGTATTCGTGAGCAAGCGCACACATCAACTCATCGCGGTGCGTTTTGGCCAGTACCGAAGCCGCCGCAATCGACAGGTATTTCCCGTCTCCTTTTACCACACAGGTATGGCGCAGCCCTTCGTATACCTTAAATCTGTTCCCGTCCACTATCAGGTACTCCGGTTCCAGGCCTAGTCCCGCTACAGCTCGATGCATGGCCAGGTAGGTCGCCTGTAAAATGTTGACCTGGTCAATATCAGTTTGGCTGGCCTCTCCTATGGCCCAGGCCACGGCATCGCGCACAATGTCTACCCGTAGCTGCAGCCTTTGCTTATGGCTCAGTTGCTTTGAGTCGTTCAGTAAGGTATGGCTATAGTCGGGTGGCAGTATGACAGCGGCCGCCACCACAGGACCCGCCAGGCAGCCGCGACCTGCCTCGTCAATGCCTGCTTCTAAGGTATAGCCACTGTAATTTGGTAGGAGCGCCATGGTGTATAGAGAAGTTTACATGACAAAAATAAAACAAAAAGCCCTGCCAGCTTCCGCTGACAGGGCTTTTTAAATCTATACTATCCGCTAGGCTTAGTATCCAGGGTTTTGCTGAGCAGCTAACACAGGGTTAGATGCAACTTCAGACACTGGAATTGGCCAGATGAAACGGAAGTCATCGTAAGGAATGAAAGGTATAGTGGTAGCCGGGAACGTACCGCTTGCCGCATTGTACTGCGGAATATGGTTAGACGTAGAGGCTACCTTGGCAGGTATACCCGCAGGACCAAACTTGCCTTCTTTTGCCAGACGGTGGATGTCTTTCCAGCGCAGACCTTCACCCACGAACTCGATACGGCGTTCGTTTACGATGGCCTGTGTCAGGGCATCGCCTGTCAGACCTGTGTAAGTCTGGTCTGTAGAACGGCCACGAACTGCATTGAGTAGAGCCAATGCTCTGTCGCTGTTACCCAGTCTTGACTCAGCCTCGGCTACGTTCAGCAGCACTTCAGCATATCGAATGATTGGTGACCAGTCGGTTTGCGTCTGTGGATCTCTGTACTTTCTTGTAAAGATCGCACGTGAAGTAGTTGTGATGATTTGACGACGAGCGTCGTTTGCTGGCCAGAAAGTGGCGTTCCAGATCAGCGGGCTGATGGCAACCAGACCACGGCCACCTGCACCGGCAAAGTACATCTGACCCAAAGAACCGTTCACACTGGCGTTGTCGTTGGCCGTGTTCATGAACGAGAAGATGGATTCAGAGTTGCTGGAATTGTTAGCCCAAGGACCATCCGGAGAGGCCGTCAGAGCATAACCGCCGACTGGGCTTGTGAAAGTCGTAGTACCAGTGATGAGCTTGTTGCCCTCTGTCACTACTCCCTGCCAGTCACGCATGTGCAGTTTCACGCGCGACTTAAGTGCAATAGCAGCACTCTTTGTAGCTCTGGAAATTTTAGCACCAGCTGCGCGGGTTTCAGGAAGGTTAGATTCAGCATAGTCCAGGTCAGCCAAGATGGCATCATACCCTTCTTTCACGGTATTTCTACCCTGCTGTCTTGCCTCTTCCACGCGGGCTGGTGTGTTCACCGGAATCGTTCTGATCGGAACACCTGGGTGAGAAGCGTCGGCTGTGTGATTGTAAGGACGCGCGAAGTGCACCAGCAACTCGTGGTTAGAAAGGGCACGCAGCATACGCACTTCACCAAGGTAAGCATTGCCTACTTCAGGTGTAATCAAACCGTCTGCCACAGCTTTCTCCACACCCTCGATCACGATATTGGCTTTGTTAATAACCGAATAAAGTGTTTCGAAGTGGTACACGTTGTTGGCAGAGGCTGCGTTGTAGGTGGAGCCGTACGTGATGGCGTAGAACGCCTCCAGGTTCAGCATGTCCTCACCACGGTTGTCGCCCTGCTCTACGTGAGCCGCACCAAACGGATAACCACGCACAGCACCGCCAGCATAGAAACCACTCTGAGCAGCGTCATAAACACCGGCTACAGCCAGTTCTACACGCTCAGGAGTTGTAAAGGCACTTGCTTCAGTAAGTCTGTCGAAAGGATCAAGTTCTACTGTATCCTTTTCGCACGAAGTCAGCATCAGGGAGAAGCACACCGCAGGGGCTAGCAACGCTAACTTCAGTTTATTTTTGATAAATGATCTATTTTTCATTTTAAGGAAATTAAGAAATTAGAAGCCAAGATTTAAACCAACTGTGAACACACGCTGCTGTGGCTGACCGTTCCAGTCAACACCGAGGTTGTTGTTGTTCATGTTAGTATAGGTTTCCGGATCAAGACCTGTGTAATCAGTAATCACGAAAGCGTTCTGCACCTGAGCGTAAACTCTCAGACGGTCTACACTGATGCGGTCAGACAGCGTCTTAGGCAGTGTGTAGCCAAGTGACAGGTTGCTCACTTTCAGGAAGTCGCCGCTCTCAACAAAACGAGAAGAAGACTCACCGTTTGTGTTAATGAAGTTACCGTAGTTAGCACCAGCAGCCAGTCTTGGAGTCTGACCATCGCCAGGGTTCTCTGCAGACTGCCATCTGCCCAGAATCTCACGGCCGTTGTTCTCAAACGCCATTGTCAAAAGGTCCTGACGCGTACGGTTCATGATCTTGTTGCCACCAGAGAAACGCACGAACACGTTTGCATCGAAGTTACCCAGTTTGAAGTTGTTGTCGAAACCACCGAACCACTTAGGCAGTGTGTTGCCCAAGATTACTTTGTCAGCAGATGACAGAGAAGACTGTGCACCCAGTGCGCTTGGGTTAGCTGGGTCGTAACCGTAGTATACACCAGCAGAACCACCGTTGCCAGTGATGTTACCCTGTACCAGCGAGCCATCGGCTTTGCGGTAGATTGGGTTACCGTTTGCTCTGTTCACGCCTTCGTACTGATAGCCGTAGATGGAGTTGATAGACTCACCTTCGCGGTGGATGGTGTATTCATAAACGATGTCCTGACCGTCTACCAGCTCTTTCACTTCGTTGTTCTGTGTAGAGAAGTTGAAGTTAGAGTTCCAGCTGAAGTTAGACTTGTCGATTACTGTACCAGAGATTGAGAATTCAATACCGTCGTTGTAAACGCTACCGATGTTACGGATGATCGAGTTGTTAGGCACACCCAATGATGGAGGTGTTGGAGCAGCAAGTACAATGTCCGAGTTGTCCTTCATCCAGTAAGCCAATTCTACGTTCAAGCGACCATCGAACAAGCCCAGGTCGATACCGAAGTCAGTGATTTTCTGAGCTTCCCAACGCAGATCAGGGTTACCTGTGTTACCGAAAGCGATACCGTTGAATGTACCGTACTGAGCAGCAACAAATGAACCCAGGTATGGATAGTTACCTCCAGGGATGCCGATGTTACCTACCTCTGCCCAGCTACCACGCAGTCTCAGGTCAGAGATTACGCTAAGAGTAGATGAGTTCTTGAAAAATTCTTCCTCAGAGATTCTCCAGGCAGCAGATACGCCAGGGAAGTAACCCCAACGGTTGTCTTCAGAAAGCTTAGAAAGACCGTCAGCACGCATAGAAGCGCCGATGTAGTACTTACCAGCATAGTTGTAGTTGAAACGACCCAGGTATGAAGCAAGACCATTCTCCCCGATACCACCGAAGGCGAACTGGTTAGCAAACGAACCTGATACCAGGTTTTCATTGAAGAAACGGTCAGAAAGACCAGTACCTTGTGCCTGGAAGAAGCTTGATCTTGTTTTGTTATATTCCTGTACAGCAGTCACATCCAGGTTGTGCACCTCGTTGAATGACTTGTTGTAGCTCAGGATGTTCTGCCAGTTCCAAGCTTTGATTGGAGAATAAGCTTGTGAAACGACACCACCTGAACCCTGGCCGTCACCATGACGTGGGTCGTTGAACAGGAAGTCGTCTACCAGCGTTAAGTCAGCACCCAGCTGAGTTCTGAAACGCAGGTTGTCTACCAGTTTGAAATCCAGGAATACGTTACCCAGACCACGGTAAGTAGTAGCTTTACGTACGTTGTTATCCAATACGAAACGGATGTTAGGAATACCGTTGGCAATCGTACCCAAGTTTGGACCACGGCCCAGTGATCTGTCGTTCTGATCGTCGATGTTATAACCGGTTGGGTCGTTTGGATCAAGTGCAGGCACGTTAGGGTGCATACGGATCACACCAAATATGTTGCCTGACAGGTTGTTAGAACCAGTAAGCGGACCAGAGTTGATCTGGTTAGTTAAACCAGCCTGCAAACCGAAATCCAGGAACTTAGTTACTTTCGTCTGCAGGTTAGTGCGAATTGAATAACGCTCGAGGCTGTTGGCGCGGCCAATACCTTCCTGGTTAGAATAACCAAGAGAGAAGTAGTAGTTTGTTTTGTCAGTACCACCGCTGGCAGAGAATGCGTGGCTGTGCTGGAAAGCAGTACGGAATACTTCTTTGTTCCAGTCAGTGTCTGCATCACCCAAAACAGCAGGAGATGCCTGGCCAAGGTTTGCATACTTTTCGTTTGTGATGTCAACGAACTCACGCGCGTTCAGCAGGTCGTGTAGCTCGATCGCCTTAGCAGAACCAGCCCAGCCATCGTAAGAGAACTTAGCCTGACCTGATTTACCGCGTTTTGTAGTGATGAGGATTACACCGTTAGAGGCGCGTGAACCGTAAACCGCTGTAGCAGCACCATCCTTCAGGATCTCGAAAGACTCGATGTCGTTCGGGTTGATGTCAGCAAGTGCGTTTGAAGGCGTGAAACCACCCAGGTTACCTGATGTAGCTGGCACACCGTCAATTACGATAAGCGGTTGCGTGTTGGAAGAGATAGAGTTCACACCGCGGATGTTGATCTTCGGAGGCGCACCCAGGATACCGGATGGCTGCGTGATCTGCACACCAGAAGCACGACCTGCCAGCTGCTGGTCAAAAGATGGAGTTGCCAGGTTGGCAATTGTCTCACCTTTCACCTGCGCAATAGAGCTGGTCACGTCTTTCTTCTGCTGTGTACCGTAACCTACTACTACAACTTCATCAAGTTGTCTCTGGTCGATTTCTAAAGTAACGTTGATAGAAGCAGATGTTCCTATCGGACGCTCAGTTGTTCTGTAGCCGAGGAAGCGGAACACAAGCGTGTTTCCGTCAGCTGGCACAGTGATAGAATAAGTACCGTCAGCGCCGGTAGCCGTACCGGTGCTAGTGCCTTTTACAAGCACTGCAACACCAGGAAGGCCTTGGCCAGTCGACTGGTCAGTCACAGTACCCGTAACAGTTCTGCTCTGCGCCAATGCCTGCTGAAGCACGACGAATACCAGCGCAAAACTCAATAGTAGTAGTTTTTTCATTGGTCTGTTAATTGAGGTGAAAGATAAATAGTAGTTAAGATTTAAGGTTTAAAGAAATAAGGTTTCAGTATGCTATAATTAAAATGCTGGCACATAGTAAAGGAATTTCCCATGCGGTTTTGAGAACCGGATCACATTTTCCTTTCCAGCAAATTAACAGGAGTAAAACAAGCCTATTTAGTATTTAAACAAACTTTTTACATTTCTTGAGTGCTCCAAACTAAGCATATTTTTCTAATATATACAAAACTGCTATTTAAAATTCTTTGCCTCTATCTCCGTATTTTTCAGCGACTTAAACCTTCATCTTGTGTTATTACAAAAGACACACCTTTTACAAAGCCCACAAAACACACAACCCATTGTTTATCAACGCTATTTTAACACATCTTATATAAACCTCACTAAATATAGTACCAAAACAATCAAATCAGTATAAATTCCGAATTTCCTAAGTTATTCTGATTCAATGTTATAACACATACCAAAACATGAACAATGATCTATAGGAAAGGCGGTCCCTGATCAGAGAAGTCAACTAGGGCATTTCTACAATAAAGACAATTCGAATTATTCGCTTAAGACGTCATTCTAGCCGGTATTCTTGGTCGGATCACTCTACTCGTGACCAGCAATAATAGATTAGAATAAGAAAAGCATCATACCCAAGACTGGTACCAGAAATCAGTAGACTGTTCAACCCCATGCTGCTGATTGATTTTGTTCGCTCAGCACCTAAGAATACACTTTGCAAACATACTTTAAATCTAGATATACGAATACTGACAACTTGATATATTAATATTAATTTTTAGTTAAAATACTATTAATCAAGTTCTAAATAAAAATTGACACGTATAATGTTATGTTCACATAATATAACTTTAATATTATAAAATAGACACGCAAGCACCATTTACTAGTACCCTTTCTGCCTGATTACATAAAAACCAACTTCAGAAAGGCTCCCCTTAATACCTCCCCAGTAAGCGTCCTGCTTGGTGACGCTTTTACCTACCTGATTCTATTAAACTTTTGAAGCCAAAACTTTTTGGGAACATGAACAAACTACTACTACTGTGTTCTATTCTGATTCTAGCCCTCTTTCACCAAGGCATGGCCCAGACTAGGACGGTTACGGGAACCGTGACAGATCAGGAAACAGGGCAAGGGCTGCCCGGTGTGGCCGTACTGGTGCAGGGCACCAGTGTCGGTACCGCGACAGGCGCCAATGGTGAATACTCCATCAATGTGCCGGAAGGCTCGAACACGCTTGCTTTCCGCTTTATTGGCTATACCACCATCACACGGGACATAGGCAATCAATCGACCATCAATGTAACTATGAGTGTAGACACCCGGCAGTTGCAGGAAGTGGTGGTGACGGCTGTAGGTATAGAGCGTACCGAAAGGTCGCTAGGCTATGCTGTGCAGAACGTAGGGGGCGAGCAACTTGCCCAGCGTTCGGAACCAAACGTGGTAAATGCCTTGCAGGGCAAGGTGGCAGGTGTAGAGATCATCTCCTCCAGTGGCTTGCCCGGCGCAGGTACGCAGGTGTTCATCCGGGGTATTTCTTCCGCCACCGGCAACAACCAGCCGCTTTTTGTGGTGGACGGTATCCCGATCGACAACTCCACTAACTTTACTTCCGCTCCTACCGTGGGCGGCGCAGCCTACTCTAACCGTGGCCTCGACATCAACCCCAACGACATCGAATCAATGACGGTGCTGAAAGGACCTGCTGCTGCGGCGCTCTACGGATCCAGAGCGGCAAACGGGGCCATCATCATCACCACCAAGAAAGGACAGTCCGGAGACGCCAACAAAAAGTTTGAAGTGAGTGTTACCTCGTCTTTTAACCTGCAGAATGTGTACGGTCTGCCTGAGTACCAGAATGAGTATGGACAGGGCACCAACTTCCGTTACAGCCCGAACGTGACCGACAGTTGGGGACCAAGGTTTGGTACCCCCGGTATCACCACCGTGCCCAACGTGCCTGGTAACCCGCAGGAGACACTGGAGTATAGAGCCTACCCGGATAACGTAAAAGACTTTTTCGAGACGGGCACCATCTTCGACAATGGTTTGCAACTGTCTGGGGCGGGAGCTAACACCAGGTATATCTTCAGCGCGAACAGCACCAACCAGTCCGGCATTATCCCGAACAGCGGCCTTGACCGTTTCTCGCTTCGTGCTGCTGGTACCGCCGAGCTGTCGTATGGTATCTCGATTGATGCCTCCATCATCTATGCAAACACGGAGCAGGAAGGCTCGCTGCAAGGCAACTCTGGTACCAGCCCCTGGTTTACGCTTCCGTTCACACCCCGAAGTTTTGACGTAAACAATGTGCCATATAAGATAGGTCCCGGACAGCAAGCCCCTACCCTGTTCACCCAGCTCGCCCGCGACAACCCACGCTGGAGCGTTAACGAGAACTTCTATGAAAGCGAGGTGAACAGAACCATTACCAGTGCCACCGTGAACTGGAAGCCTCAGTTCTTTCAGGATCTGACTTTTACCTACCGTATCGGTCTGGACCAGTATTCTGACAGACGCCGCGAAGCGATCGCCTTCGGCTCTATTAACTCAAACGGTAACACAGCCCTTAACAGGCGCGGATCTCAGATTTACGACGACATTTTCTACCGTCAGTTTAACCAGGACATTTTCGGTGTATATACCAAAGACCTGAACGAGGATATCAACCTGCGATTCCTGGTGGGTAACCAGATCAACACGATCAACACGGATAACCGGAACATCAGGGCGGAAGATTTGATCACACCTGAGTTCTACAACCTGCTCAACCACACAAATACCAACATCTTCCCGACGAACACGGAGACACAGCGCCGACTGGTGGGTATTTATTCACAGCTCGGTCTTTCTTACAGAAACTGGCTGTTCCTGGAGTTGCAGGGACGTAATGACTGGTCATCGACACTGGCGCTCGACAATAACAGCTACTTCTATCCTGCTGCCAGCCTTGGCTTTGTGTTCACAGATGCCTTTGATATTGCCAACCCTATTCTCAGCTATGGTAAGCTTAGGGGTAGCTATGCCCGGGTAGGTAATGACGCTGGCATATACCTGACCAACACGGTTTTCGTTAACCAGGCCTTCGGTAACAACGTGGCAGGTATCAGTTTTCCATTCAATGGCACAGTGGCAGCCGTATCACGCGGCAACAGACGGGGTAACCCAGACCTGAACCCTGAGTTTACCACTTCTTACGAAGCTGGCGTTGAATTAGGACTGTTTGACGGAAGGGCCTCGCTTGATGTGAACTACTTCTTCAACAAAACCACGGACCAGATCTTTAACGTGGACGTGCCGGGCTCAACAGGTTTTACCACCTTTACCCAGAATGCCGGCGAGATCCAGAACAAAGGATGGGAAATATCGGCTACAGGTACTCCGTTTACTTTTGAGGGTGGCTTCCGCTGGGATGTCAACGTAAACTTCACTGACATTAAGTCGAAAGTGGTGTCGCTGGCGCCCGGGCTTAACCAGTTCACGCTGCTGACCGGCGCCGGAACCGGCGCCTTCACAGGCCTTAGCCCAGTGCTTATACCTGGCCAGCCCTTTGGTGTGATCCAGTCCTCGGCCTTCCTGCGCGATGAGCAGGGCCGCTTCATCATCAACCCCAACACGGGTGTGCCGGTGGTGGATCAGAACCCGCAGATCATCGCAGACCCGAATGCAGACTGGTGGGGTAGCCTGGGCAACACCTTCAGCTTCAAAGGATTTAACCTAAACGTGTTGCTCCAGTATGTGCACGGAGGAGACTTCTACTCCCGTCAGACCCAGATCGCCCGTTTGCGCGGTGTGCTCGAAGAACAAACAGACCGGGAGCGCCCCTACCTCTTTGAGGGCGTTGTCCTGAATGCTGACGGTACCTCCAGGCCGAACACTACGCAAATCTCTGCTCAGGAGTATTGGGTGGCGCTGAACGCGGCCAACGAATTCGCGGTGTTTGACGCATCGGTGTTCAGGGTGCGGGAAGTGAGTTTAGGGTATGAACTGCCTGCGTCGATACTGGAGCGCACGCCGTTTGGGGCGGCCAGTATCTCCGTCACCGGCCGTAACCTGTTCTTCCATGCGCCTAACCTGCCGCATGCTGACCCAGAGTCGAACCAACTCGGCGGTAACACCAGGGGTTTTGAGTTTAACTCCCCTCCAACTGTTCGAAACTACGGCGTCAACCTTCGTTTCACATTCTAATTCTAGACACCAAAGCATATGAAAAAGATAACAATAATAAAGGGCGTGGTGTTGGCATTTTTGCTGGCAATCGCCAGCTCCTGCGACGATTACCTGGATGTGAACGTAAGCCCGAACAACCTGCAAAACGCCTCGGTGCAAAGCCTGCTACCAGGGGCACAGATCGGTACAGGCTTCTTTGTGGGAAACACCGCGCAGATCATCACCTCGCTCTGGATGCAGCAAATGGCTGGTACAGGTACACAGACCGACCCTTATGACAGGTATAACGTCTCCCCGGAAAACAACGAGTGGAACGCGATCTATGCCACCTTACTCGATGATTTGGAACAGATCGTGCAGCAGGGGCGTGAGGAGGGCAACTTCCATTATGCAGGTATGGCCCGTATCCAACAGGCATACGTATACCTGGTGGCTACAGACCTTTGGGGCGATATACCTTTCTCGCAGGCGCTGAACATTACGGAATTCCCGAAACCTGCCTATGATCCGCAGGAACAGGTATACGCCGGGGTGGTGCAGTTGCTCGACGAGGGACTGGCCGACCTGGACAAAACCACCGTGACAGCCGCTTCGCTCGGGGATCAAATTTACGGTGGCGACCTGGCCAAATGGCGCAAGGCCGCTAACTCGATCAAACTAAAGTTATACCTGCAAAGCCGCAAGACGAACCCGAACTCGGCAAGCGCGATCACACAGCTGGTAAACGAAGGGAACCTGATCTCCTCCAATGCAGAGAACTTCAATGTCAGGTATTTTTCTTCATCTGGCTCGTTCAACCCGATCTACATGTACCAGCACCAGACACGCATCAACGACATGATCCTGAGCCAGCGCTTCTACGACTCGCTTTCGTCCCTGAATGACCCGAGGCTGCCTGTGTTCTTCACCCGAACCAACGGAAACTATGTGACATACGACAATGGTGCATTCACTTCAGTACCCTTCACTAGTCCAAACAGGTCTCGTTGGGGAGTATACGTGGTAGGCAATGGCACTCAGAATGCAGACGGCACGATTTCGAATGGCGGTGCTGCCCCCATACGCCTCATCACCCATACCATGGTGAATTTCTGGCTCGCTGAGGCCGCCCTTACGCTCGGCACTCCCGGCGATCCGGCAGAGTATTTCAGGCAGGCGCTTCAGGCTCAGTTCGACGATATCACAAGCTTTGTGGGTGCCGGCAACTTACCTGCAAACTTCCAGACGGATGCGGCAGAGTACATTAACAGGCGCGTGGCGGCCTTTCAGTCGGCCAGCTCTACAGAAGGCAAGCTCAATATCCTGATTCGGGATAAATGGGCGTCCTCGGTCGGAAACGCCTACGAGGCCTATAACGACTATAGGCGCACCGGTTATCCCCAGCTCGAACTTGCCCAGAACCCGCAGGTAGGCGTCACCAGAATCCCTGTGCGTTGGCCTTATGCTTTGGGAGAGATTCAGGGTAACTCTGAGAACGTACCGCTGCAGGATTATCCGGCAGGCTTGCTGGTACCGGTTTGGTGGATGGGAGAATAGTGTATTTGACTTTAAAGCGATTTAAAAATGAAAATCCAGAATTTAACAGTTAAGTACACGGCACTCGTTACGCTGTGCTTAACGCTGATCAGTTGCGAAAAAGATGAGTTCGACGGCTTGCTCAATACCGATCCGGTGCCAGAAGCTGCCATTACCTTTCCACAGTCTGTTGGCCCCAATGGCCAGCCGCTGCTCGACGAAGGCGCTTTCATTATTTATCAGGATGCGATTGCCAATGGCGGTATAACTGTGGAAGTCAGGGTGCCGGAAGGCAAGCAGATTACCGCTATTTCCGCAGCCGCCCAGCGCTTCCGCAACGGCGCGGCCACGCCTCCTAACCTGAGCCCCACCCTGCCTACAGGGACCACAAATGCGGATCGTTTAAAGCGGGCTCCGGCCACGGTCATCACCCGAAATTCGGCTCCGAACGTTGCCGTCAACCAGGCGGTAACGCCCGGCAGCACCGTTACCTTCACAATACCTGCCAATGCTATACCTGATGTACTGTCTACCACCACGATTGTACAGGCAGATGGTACGCTGGCTCCCGGCACTCCGCTAGGCGCCCTGCAGGTGAATGACGTGATCCGGATGTTCTTCCGGGTAACGATCGACGGCATCGAGCACCGTGCCATGGAGGTACGCGTCATTGTGACCGGCTAAGCAGCCAGGCAGCTTCTCAAACAAAAAAGGCTTCCTTTACAGGAAGCCTTTTTACATTCTAGACCTTAGCTATTATGCTTGCATCAGGTATGCTTTGATGTATTCGTCCAGGTCGCCGTCCAGCACGTTCTGCACATCCGACCGCTCTACGCCTGTCCGGATATCTTTCACGAGCTTGTAAGGGTGCAGCACGTAATTGCGGATCTGGGAGCCGAAGTCGATGCGCTTTTTGGTGCTCTCGATGCGGTCGCGCTCCTCGTTGCGCTTCTCCATTTCGAACTGGTATAAACGGGATCGGAGCATGCGCAGGGCGTGTTCCTTGTTCATGAGCTGCGAGCGCTCAATCTGGCATTCGATCACGATACCGGTTGGCTTGTGCTTGAGGCGCACAGCAGTCTCTACTTTGTTCACGTTCTGACCTCCGGCACCGCCTGAGCGGAAGGTATCCCACTCAATGTCGCCCGGATTCACCTCGATGTGGATGGTATCGTCCACTACCGGGTAGGCAAACACCGACGCGAATGAGGTATGGCGGCGCCCGCCTGAGTCGAAGGGAGAGATTCGCACTAGGCGGTGCACCCCGATCTCGGACTTGAGGTACCCGTAGGCAAAGTCGCCCGTGATCTCCAGCGTGGCCGATTTTATACCTGCCCCATCGCCGGGGTTATAGTTCACCTGCTTCACGCCAAAATCATGCGACTCGGCCCACATGATGTACATGCGCATTAACATTTCGGCCCAGTCCTGGCTCTCAGTGCCGCCCGCTCCCGGGTTGATCTCCAGGATGGCGCTCAACTGGTCTTCCTCGCCGCTGAGCATGCGCTTGAATTCCAGTCCTTCGATGGCCTCCTCGGTTTTTTTGGCCTCCGCTTTCATGTCCTCTTCCGACACATCGCCTTCCTTGTGGAAATCAAAGAGAACCTCCAAGTCAGACAAAGACTTCTCTACCTCTTCGTAGTGGTCTGTCCATACCTTTAGCAGCTTTACTTCTTTCAGTACCTTCTCGGCTTCCTTCGGGTCGTCCCAAAAGTCGGGCGCCAGGGTCTGCTGCTCGGTCTCGGCTATTTGCTCTTTCTTGGCATCGTAGTCAAAGATACCTCCTCAAGGCGGCCACGCGCGCCTTTAATTCCTTCATTTGTTCTGAAGTCATGCTGTCTATTTTATATAAAACGCTAAAATGCTGGATTGCAAGCTTTGTTTGCTTCCAATCCAGCATTCACTTATTCTCTTTCGCTATAAGCTGATCTTATGGATCCAGTTGTGCGCATCAGGTGCCTGGCCGGTTTTGATCCGATCCAGCTCCGCCGCAATACTGTTGGAGATCTCACGGCCTTCCAGTGCTGGCAAATTCATGTCTTCACCATTGTAATGGATGGTGGCGATCTGGGCGATGGTGGCCGCTGTGCCTGTACCGAATGCTTCCTGCAGCTTGCCGGCTTTGTGTGCCTCTACGATCTCGCTCACAGCCACTTTACGCTCTTCTACCGGTATACCTTTGTCGCGGGCAATCTGCAGCACGCTGTCGCGGGTAATGCCTGCCAGGATGGTGGTGCTCACGGCTGGCGTCACGAGCTTACCGTCGATCACGAACATCACGTTCATGGTGCCGGATTCCTCAATATACTTATGCTCGCGCGCATCGGTCCAGATAAGCTGGTGGTAGCCGCGCTCCTGCATCTTGCGGGCAGGGTATAGTGCAGCGCCATAGTTACCGGCCGCCTTGGCATAGCCCGCACCGCCTTCGGCTGACCGCACATAATTAGGCTCGATGGCCACGCGAAGCGGCTGACCATAATAGGCCCCAACCGGACAGCTGAACACCACGAAACGGTAGCTGGAGGACGGTCGAACGCCGATGAAGTCGTCGGTGGCAAAGATAAAGGGGCGGATGTAAAGGGCACAGCCCGCTGTTGGTGGCACCCAAGCGGCATCGAGGCGCAGCAGTTGCTCCAGGCCCTGCATGAAAATTTCTTCCGGCAGCTCAGGTATACACATGCGCTCACCGGATATATTCAGTCGCCTGAAGTTGTCGAGCGGCCTGAACAGCAGGATGTCGCCGGCAGCATTCTTGTAGGCTTTCATCCCCTCAAAAATGGCCTGACCATAGTGCAAGGCCGAGGTGGCCGGGCTAAGCGACATGTTGCCGTATGGCTTGATCTCGGGTGTTTGCCAGGCACCGTCTTTGTAATCAACTACGAGCATGTGGTCGGCAAAAATTTTCCCGAACTCAATATTATTGAAGTCCAGCTCAGAAATGCGGCTCTGCGAAACCGTCTGAGTAGGTATAGTTAGGGTATCAACTGACATAAATAAAGGGAATTATAAGTTGAACAATGCAATCAGACGCGCGGCTTCCAGGCGATTTCCTCAGCCTGTAACTCATACGTCATTTTCCGGCAAAGAGCGAACAGATAATCCGACAGGCGGTTGAGGTATACGATCACCAGGTCGTCGACCGGCGACTCTTCCTGGAGGCGAATGGCCAGGCGCTCGGCGCGGCGGCAAACGCAACGGGCCAAATGCCCGAACGAAACCGACTGATGACCGCCCGGAAGCACAAACGAGCGCAATGGAGGCACTTCGGCTGTCATCTTATCGATTTCCTGCTCCAGCAGGCTCACATCCTCCGGGTGCAGGTCGGGGGTTACCATTTTGGTGTTCTTGTCGGGGTCGGTGGCCAGCGTGGAGCCGATGGTGAAGAGGCGGTCCTGTATCTCTTTGAGGATGTCGGCCCGACCTTTGTTTACTTCCTGGTCGCGTACCAGTCCGATGTAGGAGTTAAGTTCGTCTACGGTGCCGTAGGCTTCTATGCGCAGGTGCGACTTGGCAACCCGGGTTCCTCCTATGAGGGAAGTGGTGCCTTTATCGCCTGTCTTGGTGTATATTTTCATGAGCTATTGCGCTGCGTTCATTTTCGCATGCGAAGTCACATCGTGGTTAATCTCGTCTGTTTCTACCAGGCCGTCGCGGAGGCGCACGATGCGGTGGGCGTATTTGGCAATGTCCTCCTCGTGCGTCACCATGATGATGGTATTGCCTTTGGCATGCAGGTTCTCGAACAGCTCCATGATCTCGTAGGAGGTCTTGGTGTCGAGGTTACCCGTCGGTTCGTCGGCCAGGATGATGCTGGGGTCGTTGATGAGGGCGCGGGCGATGGCCACACGCTGGCGCTGACCACCGGACAGTTCGTTTGGTTTGTGCTTGCCGCGGTTGCCCAGGCCCACACTCTCCAATGCCTTCTGTGCCTTCTCCTCACGCGCCGATTTGTTATACCCGGCATAGATCAGTGGCAGGGCTACGTTCTCGAGTGAGCTCTGCCGCGGCAACAGGTTAAAGGTCTGGAACACGAAGCCGATCTCCTTGTTGCGCACCTCCGCCAGCTCATTATCAGTCATGTTGCTCACATCCTGGCCATTAAGGACGTACTGCCCTCCTGTCGGGGTGTCGAGACAGCCGATGATGTTCATGAGCGTCGACTTTCCGGAACCGGACGGCCCCATAAACGCCACATACTCCCCACGCTCTATCCGGATGGACACAGACTTGAGGGCGTGGATGGTTTCGCTGCCCATGCGGTATACTTTCGAAATATCGTGTGTCTCGATGATGGTGCTCATAGAACCTGTTTTAGAGTTGCCATTGGTCCGCCTCTGCCTCTTTAGACTGGCGCTGTTTATCAAATTTCTCTTTAAAAGTACTATATTCCAAAGCAGGAAGCAAGCCGCGCAGCGAAACAAGCGCCTGGTCTGCGTAACTTATCAAACCTCTATTCAGACTCTCCAGCGCATAAGCTTTGTAGAGCCTGGCAGAGTATGGGTTGTAGGTGATTCCGTCCAGCAGAATGTCGTAAGCCTTCATTTCGCCCGGGTTATACCTGGAGAAGAAAGCAGCGGCATCCTCTACCACCTGTTCATCGAAAAGCAGCATTTTAAGCGCCTGGCTGTAGCGCTCGGCGGCTTCGCGGTCACGGCCTTTTATCTCGGCTATTTTCGCCCGGAAGTACAGTTTGTGCCGTTTGTCCTTCGGCGTCAGGTATAGGTTGTCCATCCTTTTCACCAGCACCTCCTGATTTTTGGTATTCAGCCACAGGCGCATTTGCTGCAGGTTGAGCCTGGAGCGGAGTTCCCCTTCCGGCTGCAGTTCGGCCGCGGCCTCTTTAATGGCTTCGTTGGCCAGCTTCCATTGCCGCCTTCCCATAAAGTAGTCTACTTTGGCCACCAGGGCTTCCCGGCGCAGGTCCTTTTCCTGCACACTCTTCACAATGCGTTCCACATCGGCAGGCAACAGGTCGGGTAGGTAGGCAATCAGATATTGCACCTTGTCACGGTCAGGCGCGCTGTTAATGATCGTGGACGGCGCCTGCTCCAGCACCTCCTCCAGCGACTGTGCCACCGTTACCGCCGACTCCAGCTCTGTAAAGGCCACGTCGCGCAACGCTACCATCGCCTCATCGGATTGGTGGTTGAGCGCCAATGCATAGGCATGCGACAGGAAAGCCTGGGTATAGCCTCTGTCTTTGGCCTCTTTGAAATAATGGGCGGCGGCACCGTAGTTTTCCTCTTCCATCATCCAATGACCGAGCGCATTGTAGTAGTAGCCACTGCGTTCGCCTGCAGCCAGTGCCAGGTTCTCCACCACGCTGCGCGCCTCCTTCGGCCTGCCGTCGTAGTGGTGCACCAGCCCTTTCAGGTATAGCAGGTCCTCCATAAAGAGCCTGTTCTCCTGCGAGGCCAGGTAGCGGTTAATGGGCTTTAACAACGCTGTGTCGCCTTTGTTTACGCTGGAAATGGTTTTGTTGTAGAACAGAGTCAAGTCTTCCACTTGCTCCAACGAGTCCGGCACAAAATCATCTTCTTTGAGGTCGGAGGTTCGGCCCAGCAGTTGGTTCAGCGCGGCCATGTTGCTGCGGAGCGGCTTGTATTTGGTGGAACGGATCTCCGTAAGCAGTTCCTTGGCCTCTTCGGGCATGGCCTGGCGGGTATAGTAGGCCATCCGGTTGCTGCGCACTACGTCCTTATTTTCTGCAAACTGCTGTGCCCGGTCGAAGTAGTAGGTCACGCTGTCGTGCACGCTGGTCTGGGCATAGAGCAGGGCCAGGTTGTTGTAGATCTCCCCGTTCTTCGGGAAGGCCTCTGCTCCCTGCTGCAGCACATACAGTTTTTCGAAGAAGTACTGCTTGCGGTCGTAGAGGTTGGCCAGACGGATGTAGAGTTTCGGGTTCGGACGGCGCTCCAGGGCCTCCTGCAGGGTCAGAATCTCTTTGTTGCGCTCGTTTTGGGCACGGTACATGGCCGACAAACTGAAACTGGCCTTGGTGTTATGCGAGTCGAACAAGTCACTTTCTTTGTAGAAGCGCTCCGCCAGAATATCGTTATCGGAGCCCTGGTAAAGGTCGCCCAGGTAGCTGTAGTAGCCGGCGTAGGCATTGAAGTATACCCGGAACTGCGTGCGCATCACTAGGATGACGAGCAGAATGGCGCCCATGGTATAGATGGTATACACCGGCAACTTTTTGGGTTGGTATACCACCTTGTAAACGGCCAGTCGCTGGCTGATCAACTCCCCGAAGTTCACGATCACATACACAAAGAAGAAGGCTCCGAAGGCCAGGTGCGTGTACACAATCAGGTTATGGAAGACAGAAATAGCAGAGTCGTTGGCCGTGGCATAGGCGTAGCCGACGCTCAGGAATGTGATAGTGGCAAACACCAGGTAGATAATGGCACCTGTGGGCTTAAAAGGAAAGAGTCTGCCGTACAGGACCTCGCGCTGGCGCATCCCCCAGAAGCCTGCTATGGCCGAAAACAACAGGATAACGAAAGCGTTGATGTAGAAAAAGTCGCCCTTCACGTAGCCAACATGGCGCAGGTATAGCAGACCCAGGTTGACCAGGTATAGCACGCTCACCAGCACAAACTGCCATACACTGAAACGACGCTCCGGTCTGGCGGCCTGCGTGTTGACCCAGAGCAGGGCGTTGATGTTCTCGTAGCCTACCCAGATCATAAAGAGCAGGGAAGCCACCATAAGCGCCAGCGAGCTGTAGTTGGCCAGGTGAAGCGTGGTCATCAGTGGCGTAAAGTCGGACTCTGTGTAGATGAAAGCACCCAGCACACTGACCAGTGCGATCATCACCATCACCCGCACTGTAAAAGAAACCTGCTGATAAAAAGCCTGAAAAGCATAGGTTGCCAGGGCAAAAAGCACGATCGACACCAGCAGCGTGCTCTGACCGGTGTTGTTACCAATGATGCCCAGCAAATCGAGGTTGAAGGAGGCGAGCAGCATCATGAGCAACAGCATACCTGCAAAGTAAGGGATGCGCTTCATAGTGGAGATCGCCGCTGCATAGAAAGCGAGGCAAAGGGCCAATAAGAGCACCAGCGCCACGGCAGCGAATTTGTTCAGGGAAGGTATGGCTACGTCGTACTGCTCGGTGAGCAGATAACCGTCGGCATTGAGGGTGAACGTCTCCAGCAATCGCGAAAACTCGTGCACGGGCACCTGCACCACCTGCAGCTCAGGCAGCTTATCCCAGGCCAGGAAATTGTTCTCGCCAGTGAAGTAATGGTATACCCCCAGCATGAGCGCCAGCGTAGCCACGACCAGTAAAAACAGAAAGGGATACCTGGTGTCCGCATCCCAACTGTTCCAAAACTTGATTTTGTTCATAGACAACCTGTCAGATTACTCGAGCACTTTCGGCACTCTGAAATAATCGGAGTCTTTTCTTGGGGCGTTTTTCAGCGCTTCGTCGTGCGATACCGTGTTCTGCGCCAGGTCCTCGCGCATCACGTTCACTTCTTCTGACATGTGGATAAGCGGCTCTACGCTTTCGGTGTCGAGCTCGCGCAGCTGGTCTACCCAGTTCAGGATTTTGTTCAGGTCCTGCAGCATCTCCTGCTCTTTCTCTTCGTTAAACTCCAGACGGGCCAGGTGGGCGATCTTTCTAATGGTTTGTATATCGGTTGACATCTATCGGGTTGTGTTTCTTTAGTTCTTCTTGAATGATGTTAAATACGCTCTCTTTCAGGGTCGGCAGGTCCTGCAGGGTCATGCCTTTGGTCTCAATCGGCTCGTGGATGATGATCTTGAGCGGATGCCAGCGCACCTTCAGCTTACCGTCCAGGTCGGGCAGAAACTTGTGGTTGTAGGGCATGGTAACCGGCACCACGGGCAGCTGCTTTTCTATCGCCAGCCGGAAGGGCCCGTCTTTAAACGCCAGCAGCTCTTCTCCGGCTGTGGGCGGTATGGTGCCCTCCGGGAAGATCACCAGGTTGCGCCCTTGCTCCAGCGTGCGCACCGACTGGATGTAGCTTTTGGCACTGCTGATGGCACTTTTGCGGTCTACAGGTATGTAGAGCTTTTCGTATACCTTTCCCCACAGTGGCACTTTGGTAAGCGAGCTTTTGCCGACAAAGTTAAGAAAACCCGGAATGGCATGCAGCAACAGCGGGATGTCGAGGTATGAGCTGTGGTTGGGCGTGAAAATATACTGCTTGCTTTGGTCAAAGCGCATGCGCCACTCCACCTGCAGCGGCGCCAGGAACATGCGCAGGGCCGACGAGGACCAGAAACGGTTGATGGTATGCACCCGCGGGTACCAGCGCTGCTTGCGGATAAGCACTGCCTGAAACGGATACGTGACCACAAACGGCATCACAAACCAGGTGACACACCAGGTTGTATAAAGGCGATGGGACAAGTATTTGAGCGCTTTCATGCCTTCAAATGTAAGAATAATCCACCAGTTATCAATCAAAGGCGCTCCGGCAAACGGGCTTTGCAGCTTACTTTTCCTGCTGCAGCAAAATGGCCGCTTTGAGTATACCTGCCACGCTGATGGCGTCGGTAATTTCGTTGTCCATCACCATGCGCACGGCCTCCTCAAAGGGAACGCGCCGGATGTGAAGCTCCTCCGTCTCTTCAAAAGCGGTTTCGCCGGCCTTTAGTTCCTGCGCCAGAAAAACAAAACCCTCCTCGTCGGTCACTGAGTTGGAGGTATGCAGGCGGGCAATGTTGGTCCATTTTTCGGCCGTGAAGCCGGTTTCTTCCTGCAGTTCGCGCTTGGCCGAGGCCAGAATGTCGTTCTCGATCAGACCACCGCCCATCGGTATTTCCCAGCTGTACTCGTTGAGCGCATAGCGGTACTGCCCCACCAGGTAGGTATAGCCCTCATCGTCGACCGGTATAATGCCGATGGCTTTGTTCTTAAAGCTGACCACGCCGTAGATTCCTTCGCCCCCTTTCGGGTTCAGCACTTGATCTTCGCGCACTTTTATCCAGGGATTCTGGTAAATTTCTTTACTGGAGAGGGTGGTCCAGGGGTTGTGTTTTTCGTCGACCATCATGCTATTTCCTTTTGGCAATCATCTCTATCTCTACCTGCGCACCCAGCGGCAGCGAGGCCACGCCAATGGTGGTACGGGCAGGGTATGGCGAGGTAAACTTCGTCGCGTATACCTTGTTCATTACCTCAAAATTGGACATATCGGTCAGAAAGACGTTTACTTTCACCACATCGTCGGGGCTCAGGCCGGCAGCGCTCAGCACCTGAAACAGATTTAGAAAGCATTGCTCCGTTTGCGCGGCAATGTCGCCCTGCACCAGTTTTCCGGTACTGGCGTCGATCGGTGTCTGGCCAGACAAGAAAACCAGCTCACCGGACTCCACCGCGTGAGAATAAGGGCCAACGGCTACTGCTCCTTCGGCATTAATAGCTTTTCTAGACATAGGCTTGTACTAAATAAACGCTGATTCCAGGCAAAGTTAAGGTATAGGAAAATCAATTTACAAACAATCGGCCGCGCCGACAAAAAAGCCTGCCACAGCCAGGCTCTAGATGCGCAGCTGCTGCAGGCCGGACAGGTATAGCTGTGTTTATGTTATCGCTGCAATCTGGCTCTGCCGGCATTTACGCGCTCCTCGAGTACGCGTACGGCATTCTCCGCGCGCTCAATGGCAGCCCTTCTTTCATCGACCTCAGCATCCGAGATTCCGCCGGACCTTCTGTTCTTTTCCAGTTCGTCTTTTGCCTTCGCAATTCGGTCTCTGGCTTCCTTCACCTTGCTGTCTCCTTCATCAACTGCTGTAACCAGTTGGGCCTTTCGTTGCTCACCCGTCAGGCGCGCCTCCGCTGCTCTGTTCTGGCCGAACTCACGACCGCTCATGCCGCCTTTCTCGCGGCCGTAGGCATTGCCTTCGCCTGCATCATCGGCTTGTTGCCGGTCCTGTTTCCCTTGCGCCTGAGCGCGGTCACGCTGGACTCTCTCCTGCTTTTCCTCCTTCTTGTTTTCTTTCTGGTCGGCTTTTGTGTTGTCCTTGTTGCCTCTGGCTTGCTGGTTTTTTTCACGGGCTTCCTGCGCTTCGGTGGCCTCAGCAGCCTGTTTGTTGCCTTTGCCTTGTTGGGCCACTGCCGAATCCGTAAGGGCTATTGTCAGGCCGAATGCAAGGCCTAGTCCGATGGTTCTGATGACGTGCTTTTTCATAGGATCTGCTAAATATCATTCAACAAGGAGTCTACTTCGGCAGCAGCCTCTTCAATCTCAACCCGGGTGTTATCTATTTCCGCTCCTGCTGTGTCGGCGGGCGCTGTATCTGGTTCGGGTTTGGTGACCGTTGTTTCCTCGGTGTCGGGCGTGCTGTTGCAGCCTGCCAGCAGGAAAGCGCCAAGGGCGAAGACGAGAAGGTGTTTTTTCATAAGATCAGTTTTATTTATTCAGAGTTAAACGGATGCAGAGGTTACAGCGATAAGTCAATATACACAATAGACTTCTGGCAAGACCCAGGAAGCAGCACTTTTAGTGTAGCCATACCTCCCTGCCCACAAAATCGATCGTTAGCCGTGCCTGTTTGAGGAGACTGTAATTAAGCACACCGTCGTAGAGGATGTTCTCGGCTGCTGCCTGGCTCACCAGTTTTCGGTTTCCTAACTGTATCGCAATGGGGTTGAGCGCAATGCGCTGGGAGGTGGTGTCGTCCTGTAGTCCCCATTCGGCGGCGGTATGGTGCGAGAGGAGCAGTTCGCTGATGTTACCTGAGTCGAGCAGGAACCAGTATGAGCGCCCCTGCCGTGGGATTTCCAGGAAAACGCTTAGTTCGTTGCCCTCCAGTCCATTGGCAAAGCGGCTCCTGAGCGGCGTCAGTCTGTTGCGCAGTCTTCGGAGGGAGGCGGGTGTCTCCAGCGTAAGCTGATTGGCCGCCAGGTCGACGGTGAGCACTTTATCCTGAAAGGATTTGAGCGAGAGCACTCCGTCCACTTTGGGCAGCCCTTCCGGCAATATGCCCATCACATCCCAAACACCCACTGTTGCAGGCGAGAGAGCGGATTTCCCTGCTCTGATCGCAACTGAATCCATCTTCTGGTAGCTGAAACGCTCCCCTTTCATCCGGTAGGCGGTGCTACGGCCATACACCGTGCGGCCCAGCTGCCGGGACACTTCCGGCGAAATGAAGGTCTCACCCCCGCCGGTGTCGAACAGAAAATTATACGTTCGCCCCTGTATCGTCACCTCCACCTGTTTTAGATCCCGAAAGTACTCCTTCAGCGGAATTATTTCCTGGGCGCTGGCTCCGGATGCAAAAGCAAGGTATAGAAGTAGGCTTAGTAGGAGTGTTTTCATACCAGTTAGGTTTCGTACTAATACATCAATCACTTTCCCATCAACGTCAGGAAGCGCCTTGCTGTTTAGTTCCTGAAGGGTTCTACCGTGTAGCCTTTTTGCCTGAGCAGATGGATGAGTCCTTTCTCGCCACCCAAATGCCCCATCCCGACGGCGATGAAAGGACGCTCCTGTCTGATCAGGTTTTCAATATCATCCAGCCAATTGAGGTTCCGCTGGTCTACCAGCAGGCTCCTGGCCTCAGATCCTATTTCTTTATCCAGCATTTCGTTTGCTACTATGTCAATTTCACCGCCTCTGTAAAGTTCGATCAGTTGTTGGGCCTGGGTCAGAATCTGCTCATCCGTCAGGCCCTCTGTTGGCAATGGAATCTGCTCCAAAACTCCCAGTACTTCCATAGCCGTTTCGAGTCCGGTTATTCGGATGTGGTGCCTGTCAGCTACCTGCATCAATGTGCCTTCCATGCTTTTGAGGCTTGCACCGTATTTTTTGAGCAGCACCTGACGGGTCTTTGCTCCCGTCTGAAACTTATTGTGTTTCCTAAACAGTGCTTGGTCCTCTTTATCCCGCAGGTTCAGTTCTGTGGCCAGCACGCTGCACGTTTCAAGAGCAGCGATGGCATCACCACTTATTTCGATCTGATCGGAAGGATACTCGTGCATGGTCCCAAACAGGAAAGCTTCCCTGCCGTCATCCGCTGTGATTTTCCAGAGCAGACCCGACGCTGGTTCCGGATTCCCGGTGCATGCGCTCAGTAGGAAGAGGAGCAAAAATGTATAAAGTAATTCCTTTTTCATTTGTTGGCTTAAGCTAATCATTACCTTTAGAAAATTCACCCCCGCATCAAATCTCCTACCGTCACAATCCCACGCTGCCTGGCAATTGACAGTAATTTCAACAACAGCAAAGCAGTTGCAAAGGCGTCGCCGGAGGCAGTATGGCGGTCCTCAGTGGGTAGGTTATATTTCTCGCAGAGGGCATCGAGGCTGTATTCGGCGGGCTTCAGGGTATGGCTGTCAGCGTGGCGGCGCTCCAGGCGGATGGCCAGTTGGGCTGTGTCGATGGAACGGTTGCGGAGTTTGCCTTTTATACCTTGCCGCCGGAGCATCTGGTTCACCATAGCAATGTCGAAAGCTACGTGCTGTCCCACCAGCACAGCATTGCCGCTGAAGTTCACAAAGCCCTCTACCGCTTCCCGCTCAGTTATTCCTTGTTCCAACTGTTTCGAAAGCAAACCATGCACCTCGGCACTTCTGGTAAGACCAGCCCCCTCCTGCTGCACCAGGCACTCAAAGGTATCCGACACCAGCACCTGTAACCCTTTTACCCGCACGGCCCCAATCGACAGCACCTTGTCGGTTCGCTTGTCCAGGCCGGTCGTTTCGGTATCGAACACGACAAAGTCGATCTGGTTTAGTGGCGTGTGCTTCGGGAGCTGCTCCTTAAACAGTGCGCTATACCTTTGCCAGAACGCCGGGGCATCCTGATCAGTCGGTTTTAGCTGCTGTATCAGTTCTTTCAGCCACTCCATTAGCCCAGGTAGTTTAGTTGAAAGCGCACCTGCAGGAGCTCCTGTATGTCGCTGATCGGTTTGAAGGTGCTGCGCAGCGTTTGCCGCTCGAGCTTGTTGAGTTGGTTGGGGTTGAGGTAGCGGCCGGAGTTTTTGTTGCGCAGGCCGTTGAGCGCCCGGAAACGCATCATGATCTCATAGGCCATAGCAGCCTCCCGGTATAGCTCGGCGTTCTGCGGCTCCAGCTCGGCCAGCCTGGCAAAGCGCTTAAAGGTGTTGTTCTCGCCGGCAATGCGGTTGTCGAGCGTGAGCACCCGGGCGGCATCCACAAGCGGTGTCATGGCCCGGAGCTTGATGTCGAACTGATCTTTGTGCTCCCCGCCCCGCTCCACAATGAAGTTGCGGAAAAAGCTCAGCGGCGGCGGACTCTGCAGGGCATGCTTGGCCAGAAAAGGCAGAAAGATGCGCTCCCGCTGTATGTTCTCATAAATGTAATCAGTCAGCTGACGGCTCAGGCTGAAGTCGCCATACACGGGGCGGTAGTCGTAGAAAATAGAGGTATGCATCAACGCCTCTTCAGTAGGCTCGTGTATCCAGTTGTAGAAATACTGTTTCCAGGTATGCAGCGGCTGGCACCACTGCGGGTTACTGGCCATCATATCAGCCGGGCACTTCTCAAAGCCACACGTCTCCAATATGTCGCGCACGGTCGCAGCCAACTTCAGAAAGTAAGCCTGGTGCTCCTTCTCCAGCGCCACGTTCTTGTCTTCGAACACAAGGGCATTGTCCTGATCGGTACGCAAGAGCTGTTCCTCGCGCCCTTCGCTGCCCAGCGAGAGCCAGCAATAGCGCACCGGCGGCTCCCCCAACTCCTGCTCGGCGTGCTGCAGCGCCCGCACAATAATGGCGTCGTTTACCTCGGTGATGATGTTGGCAATGAACGAAATGCTCACCTCCTGCTCCAGGTACTTGAGCAAAAGCTCCTCAGCTCTATCGCGTATACCTGGCAGTGAGGTGATGTCGCGGGTTTGGCGAACCTCAGAGATAAGCACGGCCGGGTTGTTGCCCTGCGCCAGCAGCAGGTCGTGCTCCGTCAGTACGCCCAGCGCCCGCGAGTGAACGGTACCATCTATGGTCACGCAGAGGTGCTTCACCCTGTGCCGGATCATGTGGATCAGCGCGTCGGCCATCGCTGGATTAGGCACAATCGTAATAACAGGCGCCGACATGATCACCTCCACCGGGTCGTCAATGGCCACATGCCCCGCCACCACCTGCCGTCGCAGGTCGGTATCGGTGATGATGCCCAGCGGCCGCTGCTCCCCGTCCACCACCATCATGAAGCTGGAGTCTTTGTCGCTCATCATCTGGGCGGCCAGCCGAATGGAGGTATCGGGCGGACAAGCGATCAGATTCTTAGAAGTATCGATCCGGAGCGCATCCTCTAGGTGCATGGGTATAGCCGAAGGCGCCATGGTGCTCAGGCCAACCCGTGCCTTGTTGGCATCGCGTAGCGTCGGGTTACGCACCGGCTGCCCCGCCGCAAAGCCTGCTGCAAAGTAGAGGGCCACCTGCGGGTTTTCGGTCAGGATCGGTTCAAAAGTAGCAATCGGCATGGCATACACCAGAGACTCTTCGGCAGCAGTGGCCGTGGAAGCATAGTTCTTTTTGGCGATAAGCGCCCGTACCCCGAACACATCCCCCTCGTCACAGACATCCAACAGCTTCTGCCTTCCCTCCTCCGTTTTTTGCTCCAGCCGTACTGAGCCCTGCCGCACCACATAAAAATGGTCATGCGCGGTATCGCCCTGCGCAAGGAGCACCTGCTCCGGCTCCAGGTACATAACCCGCACCTGCCGCGCCAAAGCCCGCAGCTTTTCCGTGTCAATCAGGTTGAAAGGTGGGTAGGTATTCAGAAACTCGTGCACGCGTTCCTGGATGACATTGGAGGGTTTCATAGCTGCGGGTTATACATATGGAAGATACGGGTTTGGGGAGAGGTTTGCAATAGACTGAAACGCAAAAGTCCTGCAACAAACGCTGCAGGACTTTAGGCATTCAAAAAACTTATTAATCAAACAGTACTTACAAAGCACCGGCCTTGATCTCATCCACTACATCCGGATCAAGCAAAGTAGAGGTATCGCCCAGATTCGAGGTATCGCCCTCCGCTACTTTGCGCAGGATACGGCGCATGATCTTGCCGGAACGGGTCTTCGGCAGGCCGCTCACAATCTGGATCTTATCTGGCTTGGCGATCTTGCCGATCTTCTCCACTACCGTCTCAATGATCTCGGCACGCAGGTACTCTTCTTTCTCAGGCATGTCTTTGCAAATAACGAAGGCATAAATACCCTGCCCCTTCACGTCATGCGGATAGCCTACTACCGCAGACTCCACCACGTGGTTGTTGTGGTTGATGGCCTCCTCGATCTCAGCTGTTCCGAAGCGGTGACCGGACACGTTGATCACGTCGTCTACCCGGCCGATGATGCGGTACAGGCCGTCTTTGTCGCGCTTGGCACCGTCGCCGGTGAAGTACAGGCCTTTGTAGGTAGAGAAGTAGCTCAGACGACAGCGCTCGTGGTCGCCATAGGTAGTACGTATGATGCTCGGCCACGGGAACTTCATGCACAGGTGTCCTTCCACCTCGTTCTCGGTGATCTCATTACCGTCGCTGTCTACCAGGATCGGCTGTATACCTGGCAGCGGCAGGGCGGCGTGGCTTGGCTTCATCGGGGTAACGCCGGCAATGGTCGAGATCATGATGCCGCCGGTTTCGGTCTGCCACCAGGTGTCTACCAGCGGACAGCGCTCTTTGCCGACGTGGGTATGGTACCAGTGCCAGGCTTCCTCGTTGATCGGTTCGCCCACCGAACCCAGTACTTTGAGCGAGTCGAGGCTGTAAGAGAGCACATCATCTATATCGCCGCTCATCAGGGAACGGATAGCAGTTGGAGCAGTGTAGAAGATGTTCACGCCGAACTTATCGACCACCTGCCAGAAGCGGCCCATATCCGGGAAGGTTGGTACGCCCTCGAACATCAACGTGGTAGCGCCTGCCAGCAGCGGACCGTACAACAGGTAGGTATGGCCCGTGATCCAACCGATGTCGGCGGTACACCAATAGATGTCATTCTCTTCTACCTGAAACACGTTGCAGAAGCTGTACTGGGCATATACCATGTAGCCGCCGCAGGTATGCACAACGCCTTTTGGTTTACCCGTTGAGCCGGAGGTATAGAGGATGAAGAGCATGTCTTCCGCATCCATTACCTCAGCAGGACAGTCTTTGCTCACGCCCTGCACTTCATCATGGAACCACACATCACGGCCTTCGACCATATTCACGGCCCAGCCCAGGCGCTCTACCACAATCACTTTCTTTACAGAATCACAACGCTCCAGCGCCTCGTCCACTACACGCTTCACCGGAATCTGTTTGGTACCGCGGTTCAGGCCATCAGAGGTCAGCACGATACTGGCCTGTGCATCGTTGATGCGGTCGGCCATGGCCACAGCCGAGAAACCGGCGAAAATAACCGAGTGGATGGCGCCAATACGGGCGCATGCCAGTGTCGCGAAGGCGAGCTCTGGAATCATCGGCATGTAAATGCACACCCGGTCGCCTTTCTTCACGCCATTCTTTTTGAGCACGTTGGCAAACTGACATACCTTCTCATGCAGTTCGCGGTAGGTATAGCGTACAAATCTTTCCTTAGGGTCATTGGGCTCCCAGATCAGGGCCAGTTTGTTGCCACGGGTTTTGAGGTGACGGTCGAGACAGTTCTCCGTGATGTTGAGCTTACCTCCCTTGAACCACTGCACGTTTGGCTCCTCAAAGTTCCACTCCAGTGTGGTGTTCCACTTCTTGTGCCAGTTGAAAGTACTGGCTATATCAGACCAGAATCCCTCCGGGTCTTCCACGCTGCGCTTGTAAGCCTGTTGGTATTCTTCAAAAGTTTTAATTTGAATGTTAGACATGATTTCGGTTTAGTTATGGTGTTCTAAGGTTTCGTTCAGTTGTTAGTGGTGCACGATTCGGACAGGTCGCAGCCAGTCCAGGGGCTAGATAAAAGCATTCCCAATCTTTCGCTCTCTCAGGTCATTGTGAATCTCTGTCAGGATAGCCGGATCGTCGATAGTCGAAGGTATGGCGTAGTGCACACCGTCGGCAATGTTGCGGAGTATCTTGCGGAGAATCTTCCCGGAGCGGGTTTTGGGCAGACGCTTCACGATAAGCGCATTGCGGAAGTAAGCCACGGCGCCGATCTTCTCCCGGATCAGGGTAATCAGTTCCTGCTCCAGTTGCGCCTCACTGATGGTCTGCCCGTCTTTGAGCACCACCAGCCCAATGGGGCGCTGGCCGCGAAGATCGTCGGCTATACCTACCACAGCGCATTCGGCTACGGCAGGGTGCGAGGCGACCATCTCTTCCATCTCACCGGTAGAAAGGCGGTGACCGGACACGTTGATCACATCGTCTATGCGACCCATGATATAAATATAGCCATCTTCATCCATATAGCCCCCATCTCCGGTCATATAATAGCCCGGGAAGCGGTCGAGATAGGATTTGTAGAAGCGATCGTTGTCTTCCCACAAGGTAGGCAGGCAACCGGGAGGCAAAGGCAGCCTCACCGCTACATAGCCTTCCTGTGCCGGTATCAGCTCCTGCCCTTCTTCGCCCAGTATCTCTACCTTATACCCGCACACCGGCAGACCTGCCGAGCCCGGCTTGGCAGGCTTCAGGCCATAGCCTACCATGTTGGCCACCATCGGCCAGCCCGATTCCGTTTGCCACCAGTGATCGACGACAGGTATGCGCAACAAGTCTTTAGCCCAGTAGTAAGTGGCAGGATCGCAGCGCTCGCCTGCCAGGAACAGGAATTTGAGCGAAGGCAGGTCGTATTTGATCTTCTCGATACCATCCGGATCTTCTTTCTTGATTGCGCGGATGGCGGTCGGGGCGGTAAAAAGCACCTTCACGTCGTGCTGCATGATGATGCGCCAGAACGTACCGGCATCAGGGGTACGAACCGGTTTGCCTTCAAATAGCACCGTGGTGCAGCCGTGGATCAGCGGAGCGTATACCAGGTACGAGTGCCCAACAGCCCAGCCCACGTCCGATGCGGCCCAAAACACGTCGCCTGGGTCCACACCGTACACAGCTTTCATGCTGAACTTGAGCGCCACGGCATGGCCGCCGTTGTCGCGCACAATGCCTTTGGGTTTACCGGTAGTGCCGGAGGTATAGAGGATGTAGAGTGGGTCGTGGGCGTCTACCGGAACCGGATCAACGGGTTGCGCCTTCTGCAGCACATCTACATAATCCAGGTCGCGGCCGGGCTGCATATCGGCTTCCACGTAAGGGCGCTGCAGGATGATGGTGTGCTTTGGCTTGTGCTGGCTATCGTTCAGCGCCTTGTCGAGGAGCGGCTTGTAGGGAATGTGCTTGTCGAACTCGATGCCGCAGGAGGCGGAGATGACCACTTTGGGACGGGCATCGTCGATGCGCACCGTGAGCTCGTGTGGCGCGAAGCCACCGAACACCACCGAGTGGATGGCACCTAACCTGGCGCAGGCCAGCATGGCGACCACGGCTTCAGGTATAACGGGCATGTAAATCACCACGGTATCGCCTTTACCCATACCCAAACCACGGAGCGCACCGGCGAAGCGGGCCACCATGTCGCGGAACTCGCGATAACTGTACTTGCGGATGGTGTTGGTCACCGGAGAGTCGTAGATTAGGGCAGTCTGGTCGGCGCGGCCATTTTCCACGTGGTAGTCCAGCGCCAGGTAGGCTGTGTTAAGCTTGCCACCAGCAAACCAGCGGTAGAAGCCGTTCTCGTCGGTAGTCAGGACTTGCTTCGGCGCCTCGTACCACGCAATCTGCCGCGCCTGATCCCCCCAGAATCCTTCCGGGTCGCTGATACTTCTTTCGTAGGCCTCGGCATACGAACTGTAGGTTTGGGTCACTGTTTCCATATCTCCTGCGTCTTTTATTGCGATTAACTCTTGGTAAGCTCCTTTATCTTCTCCATCAGGAAGCGGGTCGAGAAAGGCTTCGGGATGTAGAGGTCGGCTCCTACCTCGTAGCCTTTCTTGATGTCGGCGTCTTTGGTTTTGGCACTCATGAAGATCACCTTGGCCCCGTCCATGGACTCACTCTGCCGGATGTGCCGGCACACTTCGTAGCCGTCCACATCAGGCATCATGATGTCGAGCAGCACCACGTTCGGCCGCTCCTTGTCCACACTCTCCATGGCCTCGGTGCCGTTGCGGGCAATGTATACCTGGTAGCCGTTCTTGCGCATCAAAAACTCCAGCGGCATCAGGATACCCGGTTCATCATCCACGACCAACACCTTCAATTTTACTTTGGTACTCATAGTTTTATACGTTTGCGGGCACATTTACTCTCACAGGCAGCACGAACGAAAACCGGGAACCTTTGCCCGGCTCACTTTCCACCCAAATGCGCCCCTGGTGCGATTCAATTATCTTTTTGCTGATGGCCAGTCCCAGCCCACTGCCCTCCGGCTTGCGGATGTTCTGGTTCTGGGCCTGGTAAAACTTGTCGAATATCTGTTTGTGGAGCTCCGGGGCAATGCCCTTGCCATTATCCACCACGTTCACTTTGATGTCGCCGTCGATGTAGTAGCCCGACACGATGATGCGGCCTTGCTCAGGGTTGCAGAATTTGATGGCATTGGACACCAAATTCACCATCACCTGCATCAGGCGGTCTTTGTCGCCGTTGATAGTGGGCAGGTTGTGCTGCACGTCCACCACCAGATCGATGTGCTTCTCCCCCACCAACCGCTCCAAAGCCTGCACCGACTCGCGAATCACCTCCTCGATCTGCACCGGCCCCAGGTTCAGTTTTTGTTTGCCCGACTCGAAGCGTTCCAAATCCAGCACCTGCGTAATCAGGCGAGTCAGCCGCTCCGACTCCTTCACGATCGTCTGCAGGAAATGCTCCTGATCCTCGCGCTCCATCTCCGGATTATCATACAGGATCTCAGACAGGGCCCGGATCGAAGTCAGTGGTGTGCGCAGCTCGTGCGTGACCGTCGACAGGAATTCGTCCTTGAGCTCGTCGAGTTGCTTGAGCCGTTCGTTGGCACTGCGAAGCTGCTCGGTAGCGCGTCGCAACTCCAGGGACTTGCGACGGAGCTCGTTGTTGATCGAGATCAGTTGCTGTGATTCTTTCAGGATGTTGAGCACCTCGTCGATGCTGATCTCCTCCTCCTTCACCACCGACGCCACCATGATGCGGGCCGAGGAAGAACCGATCACACCCGCCAGTAGCTTCTCGGCATAGGTCACCAGTTTCGGATCTGCCTTTCCGGTTGCGTCTTCGGGTTCGGGGTATTTGCGTTTGTAGGCTTTCATGGCCACCTCCGCTTTTTTCTCACCCAGGAAGTTCACAAGCAAAGATTTGATGTCCGGTATGTAGGCCGTGCCTTTCCAGACGATGGAGCTCTCGAACACAGTGGAGTACTTGAAGATGTCGACAAACACCTCGGCCTGGTTGCGCTCCTGTGAGCTTTGCCTGCTCAGAAGCGATACCCCGATGTAGAGCCCCACGTTCAGGAACATGCTCCAGAACATGGCATGCGAAATGTAGTCCATTCCCTGCAGCCCGAATAGCGCAAAGGGTTTGAGTAGCGCTATACCTAGCGGACCATCATTCAGAATAGAAGCCGGCAGCATGCCCACGCCCACCATCGAGGGCACGACCAAGGTATAGAACCAAATGACAGAGCCGACCACGATGCCTGCCAGCGCCCCGTTTTTAGTACCCTCTTTCCAGAAGATGCCGCCGATAATAGCCGGAGCAAACTGCGCCACCGCCGCAAACGACACCAGCCCCACCTCCACGAGGGAATAGAACTCGGCCACGCCCTTGTAATACAGGTAGACCAGTAACAAGATCGCGAGTATACCGAGTCGACGGCTGAACAAGAGGATTTTCGTGAGCTGGTTCTGGTAGGTGTTTTTGATGGCAGGTATAGCCACCAGGAGCGGCATCACGATGTTGTTGCTCACCATCACACTCAGGGCGATAGTAGCCACAATCATCATACTGGTAGCCGCCGAAAACCCACCCAGGTATATCAGCAAGGCCAGGATCGATTTGCCCTCGCTCAAAGGGATGGCCAACACAAACATGTCGGCGTCTATACCTGTGGTTCCAAACAGCAGGTCGCCGCCAAAGGCAATGGGCAGCACAAAGATGTTGATGGCAAACAGGTAAAGCGGAAACAGCCACATGGCTTTGTTGAGGTGCTGTTCGTTCACGTTCTCCACCACGGCCACCTGAAACTGGCGCGGCAAAAACAGAATCGCCAGCATCGACAGCACCACCATCCAGAACCACTGCGAAAAACCACTCTCATTGTCGAAGGTCATCAGCCGCTCAAAATCGGGCAGCTGCGATGCCTGCTGCATGATGTCGCCAAAGCCATTGAAGACGCCATAGGTCACAAACACCCCCGCCACAAGGAAGATCACCAGTTTGAAGAGCGACTCAAAGGCGATGGCCGTTACCATCCCTTCGTGGCGTTCGGTCGCCTCCACGTGCCGCGTGCCATACACAATGGTAAACAAACCCAGGCCCAAAGCGATGAAGAAGGACGTATCGCCGAATAGCGGGCTACGGCCTAACTCGTTGGCGCCGGTGAGTATATCCAGGCTGCTGGCAATTGCCTTGAGCTGGATGGAGATGTAAGGAATAATGCCCAGCACGCATATGATAGTGACGATGCTCCCCAACGTAACATTCTTGCCGTAGCGCGACGAGATGAAATCGGCAATAGTGGTAATACGCTGCACCTTGCAGATGCGGATGATCTTGCGGAGCACCACCCACCAGAGCGGCGCCATCAGCGTCGGCCCGATGTAGATCGCCAGGTAGCCCAGGCCTGTAGTAGCGGCTCTTCCTACCGAACCGTAATAGGTCCAGGCAGTGCAGTATACCGCAATCGAAAGCGCATAGATGTAGGGATTGCCTACGAAGCTTTTGCCTGCAGCCGAACGCCTCTCTGCCCACGAAGCCAGCCCAAAGAGCAAAGCCAGGTAGAAAAACGACGCACCGATGACGAGCCAGTAGTTCATGCCTTATTTTTTCTGTTTTCTCGGATCCTGCCGATTGATGTAAAAGCCGATCGCCCCAATGCACAAAAGCCACACCGCCGTGATGTACAGGTATAGCACCGGCACACCGCTCACCGTCGCCCCCGAACTGAAGATCGAGAGCACCGGAAAGTTCAACAGCACCATGAACAGGGCACTGATGAAAAAGAGTCGCCGGCCTTTTGCTGTGTCACGCATGTTCTAAGTTAGAAAGTTTAGAAGTTAGAAAGTTGTTTTGGCGGACTACATCCGCTTGGGCATGATTGTCATCACTTCGCCACTTTAAAGGCAGGCCATTGAGGTTCTGTCGAGAACTATCCCCTTGAGGGGATTATAGGGGTGTGAAGGAGGTGATGAAAAGTCAACAATCACCTGTTTGCGATATTCTCACTTACTTGTAAACACCTCTCTAAGAGCTTCGCTCGCAAGCTTCAAACTCACGTTTTCGCTTGTCCTCAAGGGTAGAATTTGCTAGAACTTGACGGCCCTACAGCTCTGTAGGGGGTATAGACATAACTATTCTCTGCGAACTATCCTCACTCCCCAGCTAACTGCCGGAGGGCTGACCAGCGAAAAGCACCGAATCAACCATCCAACAATTTAGCCATTTAACAATGTAACCATCCAATCTTAATGCGCCACGGCCTCTCCGGCGCCTCTTGGGATACGGATATCCTCTACCAGGTCCTGAATGTGGGCTGGAGGGGCTGGGGTGAAGCGCGACACAAGGAAGGACACGATGAAGTTAACCAGCATACCTACTGTACCAATGCCTTCCGGGGAGATCTCCATGAACCAGTTCTCTGGCAGGTTCGCAGCCGGGTTGATGAACTTGAAGTAAGAGATGTAGCTGATCGTGAATAGCAGGCCTGAGATCATACCCCAGATGGCGCCCTGTTTGTTCATGCGCTTCGAGAAAATACCCATGATGATGATGGGGAAGAACGAAGCCGCAGCCAGACCAAAGGCGAAGGCCACCACCTCAGCCACAAAGCCCGGAGGATTGATACCGAAATAACCCGCCACCACTACCGCAAACGTTGCCGCCAAACGGGCCGCAATCAGCTCCTTTTTTTCAGATATATCGGGCATCACGGATTTCTTGAGTAAGTCATGCGAAATGGAGGTGGAGATAACCAGCAACAGACCGGCCGCTGTGGAAAGAGCCGCTGCCAGACCACCCGCCGCTATCAAGGCAATCACCCAGTTCGGAAGCTGCGCAATCTCCGGGCTGGCCAGCACCATGATGTCTTTGTCAATGGTCAGTTCGTTTACAGCGGGGTCTTTCACATACTGTATGCGGCCGTCTCCGTTCTTGTCATCCACGCCAATCAGTTTTGTTTTCTGCCAGTTGCTCACCCATTGGGGCATATCCGCAATTGGCTGGTTGCTGGTCGTCTGCAGCATGTTGTACATCCCAAAAGCACCTACCGCAGGGGCCGCTGTGTACAGGATGGCGATGAACACCAGCGCAAAACCAGCCGATTTGCGGGCGTCTTTTACTTTGGGCACCGTAAAGAAGCGCACGATCACGTGCGGCAGACCGGCCGTGCCCACCATCAGGGCGGCCGTGATGAAGAACACGTCAATGGTGGCTTTGCTGCCGTCGGTGTAGGCCGTGAAGCCGAGCTCCGGTAGCAGGCCATCGAGTTTATCCAGCAGATAGGTGCCGTCTGACAGCGTACTGCCCATCCCCAACTGCGGAATCGGGTTGCCGGTCAACATCATCGAAATAAAAATAGCGGGCACCATGTAGGCGAAGATCAGCACGCAGTACTGCGCCACCTGGGTATAGGTGATGCCTTTCATGCCGCCCAGCACAGCGTAGAACAACACGATGATCATACCGATGATTACGCCTGTCTCAATCTGTACCTCCAAGAAGCGCGAGAACACAATGCCCACGCCGCGCATCTGGCCAGCCACATAAGTGAACGAGATAAAGATGGCACACACCACGGCCACAAGGCGGGCGGTTTTGGAGTAGTAGCGGTCGCCCACAAAATCGGGCACGGTGAACTTGCCGAACTTGCGCAGGTAGGGCGCTAGCAAAAGCGCCAGGAGCACGTAGCCGCCGGTCCAGCCCATCAGGTATACCGAGCCGTCGTAGCCCATAAACGAGATCAGGCCTGCCATGGAAATGAACGAGGCGGCCGACATCCAGTCAGCGGCTGTTGCCATACCGTTGGCCAACGGGCTCACGCCGCCGCCTGCCACGTAAAATTCTTTCGTAGAGCCCGCCCGCGACCAGATCGCAATGCCGATGTAGAGGGCGAAGGTCATGCCCACGATGATGTATGTCCAGGTTAAGATGTCCATTGTCTTAAGGTGTTTTGTGGTGAGAGATTAATCTTCGTGCACGTCAAATTCGCGGTCGAGCTTGTTCATCAGCCACACATAGATGAAGATGATCAGCACAAAAGCATAGATGGAGCCCTGCTGCGCAAACCAGAAGCCCAGTTTGAAGCCGCCCAGCCGGAACTGGTTCAGTTCGTCGACGAGCAAAATGCCGAAGACGTAGGACACGACGAACCAAAGGCCCAAAAGCGTCAGGAGGATGCGCACGTTGCGCTGCCAGTACTCCTGCATTCTGTTCTTGTTATTTTCCATGGATATATAGTTTAGTTTTTTAAGGTTCTTACAAGTAAATCATGGCCTGCAGTGTTATCTCGGGGCGGTACTTCAGGTTATCGGGGTTCGTGAAATCAGGGCGGTTGCGGTAGTTGAGCGTGAGTTTGGAATGATGCCCTTCCAGAAAGAGGTTAGCACCCAGGTCGAGCACTTTCACAGGCACTTTCTCACCGCGGCTGTTCTGCACGCCGTCTAAACTGCCATAGCTGTAGGCGGCATAGGGTTGGAGGCGGGCTTTTTCGGTAATCAAATCTTTGGGAAGCAGGTAGCCTGCCTGCCCATACAGGATATCGCCGGTACCGATGGTCGGGAAAGCATTGCCGCGTAGTGCGCCTCCGCCCTGCGCGGGGTTCATAATACCAATGTTGCGCACATTGTCTTTGCCAAAGTCGTAGTTGTAGTACACGCCGTAGGCGGTCAGGGCGGTGTTGGTTTCGGTGTTAAGCGGCAGGTCCAGGAAAGCATCCACGCCAAACAGGTTGATGTTTTCTTCTTCTACTATGGAGCCATTGATGGTATTCTGCTCGCGCCACATGCCGTCTTTGTTGTGTAAGAAGCCCGCGCCGATGTTGAACACGCGTTTAGAGCCCAGGTAAGTGCCCACCATATACGGCAACAGGTTCGACTCCTGCTCCAGAAACTGCCAGTTGAAATAGCCTTGGTATACCTTATTGTTGTTCCGTGGATTGTAGTTAGCATTTGGACCGATCGTCTCCGCCGTGTTGGTCAGAAAAGGATCATTCACGGCCATGCGGTAGTCCAGTTTGCCGAGCTTGCCTTTGGCGTACACGCCCAGCATACGCCCGAACTGGTCGGCAGCATCGATGGTGGCCCAGTTGAAGATCGGTGCGTCGATGGCCATGAAGTTGAGCGTGCTGGCATTGGTACTGCGCGAGATGCCGTTCCAGTAGTGCAGGCCAGCCCCAACCGACAGAGCGTTGTCAAACACCTTATACTCTGTCCAGGCATCGTGAATAAAGATCTGGGGCTTCTTCCCATCCTGCGTAGGATTCACACCCCCACTGACAGCATTCTGATTATTGATACCAAAGTGCAGCAATACTAAAAAGCGGGGCGAGATCTGGGAGTAGGTGAGGAATCGGGAGCGGCGCAGGCCGAAGTCCAGGGTGTTGTCCACCGGCTCCCCGTTGCGGATCGTACCCGAGTTATGCTCGTTGTAGCGCATCCATACCTGGTGCCAGGTGATAAAACGAATGTACTTTGACCCGTCTTCGTTGATGGGCAGCTTGATGCCCGCACCATACTCGGTAGAGCCTTGAGCGGACGCACTCCTTCCTGCACAGCAAAGCACCAGCCCTGCCGCTACATATAGTAACAGTTTTTTCATATGGGATACTAAATGTTAAGGTGAAGAGAGGTCAGCTGTTTCCCCGAATTCTTTAGACTATTTTAAGGAAGATTCAGGAGAAAGGATAAAGTGCTGTATATTTTTGGTAAGTTGGTATACATCAATCTTTAAACCGCTTCCACTTGATCATCATGTACTTGTCGCCAAGCTCGGTGATCATCATGCCGGCGCCTTTGAGGTTGGCGCTGTTCTTCATGTGCTCGACCAGTTCGGTGTGGTTCAGTATTTTGTAAGTAGGATGGTATTCGGTTTGCTCCGGCGCCTTGATTTTATACTTGCGCACCCAGTTCATGATCGAGACGTGACTCACACCCAGAATCCGCTCGATCTCCCGGTAGCTGATGCCTTCAATGTAGAGTTGCAGCGCCTTGGTCACATAATAGCTGTCAATCCCTTTCCCGAGCTTATTTACCGTGAAGTAATAGCCGCATTTCTTGCAACGATAGCGTTGCCGGTCGTTGATAATACCGCTCTTCACGACTTCTGTGGCACTGCATTTGGGACAGATGGGGTTCTTCATAGAGGCTCAGCTATAGGGGCTTCGATCAGGTATAGAAATTTAGCATAACTATATTAAATTAGCAACAATCCCCTTAAAACTATTTCCCCTAGGAATCAATGGGTTATGCGTGTATAAACATTGATCGCAGGTAACATCTCTTCACAAAAAAAGCCCTGCCACAGGGGCAAGGCTTTGTCGTCATTATGAACAATGGACTAAACTACATATCCCGCACAGATACGATGACCTCGTTAAAGTTGTCGGTGTTGTTCAGGAACCAGACGATCTTTTGACCCACCTCTTCCGGTGAAGCCAGCTCGCCTTGCTCCTTGTAATCCCTGAACCGCTGCACGTTGCTGAACTTGTTCTCATCACTTTCCCGGATGTGCTCCTGCATGGCAGTGTCCACCACGCCCGGCGACAGCGCAAAGACCCGCACGCCGGAGGCACGTACATTCTGTTCCTGCTGTATTGTCTGCGACAGCATGTCAATTGCTGCTTTGGAGGCGCAGTAACTGGCCCACCCGTCGATGGGATACTTCCCTGCCCAAGAGCTGACGTTCACGATTACCTTGGGCACTTGCAGCGGCTGGTATACCTGCAGGAAACTGTTCATCAGCATGGCCGGCACGATTACGTTCACGTCGAACACAAACTCGAAGCGCTCGTTCGGCATGCCTTCGCCCACATAGCCAATGTCGCCCAGCACACCCGCGTTGTTGATCAGTACTAGCTTTTCGGCGTCCTGGTAAGGCACAAATACCTTGTGCAGGTTATGCTCCACGGCAGGTATATCTGAAAAATCGAGCGGTTGGTGGCGGTAGTTTTTGTGCTGGATCGTGCTGTTGCGGCAAACGCCGATCACAAAGTTGTTCTCGTCCTGCAGCAGTTCCTCCGCAATGGCTTTGCCTATACCTTTGCTCGTCCCGGTGATGAAGTAGTAGTTCATGGAAGTTTAGGAGTTTGAGAATGTAGGAGTTTAAGAGTGATCTATACTAACCTAAAGTACGAATGTGTTTTAAGATTTGGTTATACCTATACCTGAAGGCTGAGGTTTTCATAAACAAAAAAGCCGGTGCCTCTGCCTCTACAGAAGCACCAGCTTTCCCATTTCGCGAGTTCACAGACTCGCTTTTATCTGCAGGCCACAGAAATGATTACCGTGCCAGTTATTCAATAAGCATGTACACAACCTAGAAAGCGCGGGAAACAAGTGGACAGGTATAACCTGTGCACGATTCGAACAGGTCGCGACCTGTCCTTACACCGTCTTTATCCCTCGAATTCCTAAATTCCCCAGCTCTTAAACTCTCAAACTCCCAAACTTACAAGATATACTGACTCAGGTCGCGGTTCTTCACCATGTCCGACAGTCGTTCGAGCACCATGTCGCGGGTAATGACGATACGGGCATTGGCGCTGATTTTGTCGGGCACATCGAAGAGGATGTCGTTGAGCAGGCGGCTCATGATGGTCTGCAGGCGACGGGCACCAATGTTCTCGACTTCGGCATTCACTTCGTAAGCCAGGCTGGCAATCTCGTCCAGAGCTTCGTCGGCAAAGCTCAGCTCCACGTTCTCCGCTTTCAACAAAGCCTCGTACTGCTTGGTCAGGGCGTTTTTCGGGAACTTCAGGATCTGGTAGAAATCTTCCTTAGTCAGGCTCTGCAGCTCCACACGGATCGGGAAACGACCCTGCAATTCAGGTATAAGATCCGACGGTTTGGCCACGTGGAAGGCACCGGCAGCGATGAACAATATGTGGTCGGTGTTGATGACGCCATACTTGGTGTTCACCGTGGAGCCCTCTACAATTGGCAACAGGTCGCGCTGCACGCCTTCGCGGCTCACGTCGGGACCGCCGCCGCCTTTGTTGCTAGCGCTGGCCACTTTGTCAATCTCGTCAATGAAGATCACACCGGAGTTCTCCGCTTTGAAGATTGCTTCTTCCTTCACCTCATCCATATCGATGAGTTTCGCGGCTTCTTCTTCCAACAAGATCTTGCGGGCTTCGGCAATGGTCACTTTGCGTTTTTTGGTCTTCTTGGGCATCATGCCGCTGATCATCTCCTGGATGTTCATCATGGAAGCCTCGTCCATACCTGGCCCCATCACACCCATACCAGGCATGGCGCTCTGCTGCACCCGGATCTCGATCTTGCGGTCCTCGAGCTCGCCGTTGCGGATCTTCTCTCTGAATTTCTCGCGGGTGCGCTCGTTCAGTTCGTAGTCGTTATCGGGCATGGCGTTCGGGTCGGTTGTGGTGGCGTAACCCGGCGATGTGCGGCCCTGGATCGGCGGAATAAGGGCGTCGAGGATGATGTCTTCTACCACCTCAGCCGCTTTCTGCTTCACTTCTTCCTTTTTCTTGGTCTTTACCATGTTCACCGACTGCTCCACCAGGTCACGGACCATGCTCTCCACGTCGCGGCCCACATAGCCCACTTCCGTAAACTTCGAGGCTTCTACCTTGGTGAAAGGCGCATCGGCGATCTTGGCCAGGCGGCGGGCGATCTCGGTTTTACCCACCCCGGTTGCCCCGATCATCAGGATGTTGTTAGGCACGATCTCACGGCGGATGCTTTCGTCGGCGTTCATGCGGCGCCAGCGGTTGCGGAGCGCAATGGCCACGTTTCGTTTGGCCTCCTGCTGCCCAATAATATATTTATCCAGCTCCTCTACAATCTGGGCTGGCGTTAAATGCTCTATTGATTCTAACATCTTCTCTGCTTAAAAATTAAAAAAATCTGGTGGCCGAAGTCAACCAGCGATCTTTATTCCTCGCTCTTTCCATTCTCCGACACCACCAACTTGAGCGGATGCTTCACTTTTTGCTTTAGCAAAGCAATCTGCACCACGTCGTCCACTCTGTCTACGTAATGAATCTGCAGACCTTTGATGTATTGCTCCGGTATTTCGGTGATGTCCTTGCGATTTTTCTGACACAGGATTACATCGGTTATACCTGCGCGCTTGGCTGCGAGTATTTTCTCTTTTATACCTCCCACCGGCAGCACCTTGCCACGCAGCGTGATCTCGCCCGTCATGGCCAGGCGCGACTTCACTTTGCGCTGCGTAAACACCGAGGCGATGGACGTGAAAATGGCTATACCTGCCGACGGACCGTCTTTCGGAACGGCCCCTTCCGGGAAGTGAATGTGCAGATCGTACTGGTCGAAGAGGCGGTAGTCGATGTCGAGCAGATCGGCGTGGGCTTTCAGGTATGAGATGGCCGTCATGGCAGACTCTTTCATCACATCGCCCAACTGGCCTGATAGCGTCAGCTTACCCTTGCCTTTGCTCAGGATAGACTCGATGAACAGGATATCGCCGCCCACAGAAGTCCAGGCCAGGCCGGTTACTACACCAGCGGTGTCGATGTCCTGGTAGATTTCTTTGTCGAAGGTTTCCGGTCCGAGAATCTTCACTACGTCTTCCGGCTTGATGGACGGCGTATATTTTTCCTCCATCGCCTTTTGCTTGGCCGTGTTACGCACCAGCTGCCCAATCTTACGCTCCAGGCTACGCACACCCGACTCACGGGTATAGTCGTCGATCACTTTCTGCAGTGTAGCTTTCGACATTTTCACGTCATCTTCCTCCAGGCCATGCTCACTCACCTGCTTCGGCACGAGGTGGCGCTTCGCAATCTCAGTTTTCTCCTCTAAGGTATAGCCGGTCAGCTCGATGATCTCCATACGGTCGCGCAAGGCAGGCTGAATTGTTTCCAGAGAGTTAGCCGTGGCAATGAAGAGCACCTTCGAAAGGTCGTACTCCACGTCCAGGTAGTTGTCCATGAAGGTATGGTTCTGCTCCGGGTCCAGCACCTCCAGCAAAGCTGAAGACGGGTCGCCACGGAAGTCGGAGGCCAGTTTGTCGATCTCGTCGAGGATGATGACCGGGTTGGAAGAACCCACTTTTTTGATCTGGCTGATGATTTTGCCCGGCATGGCGCCCACATAGGTACGGCGGTGCCCGCGGATCTCGGCTTCGTCGCGCACGCCGCCCAGTGACATTCTGACATATTTACGTCCCAAGGCTGTAGCGATGGAACGACCCAGCGAGGTTTTACCCACGCCCGGAGGTCCGTAGAGGCACAGAATCGGCGCCTTCATGTCGTTTTTCAGCTTGAGCACTGCCAGGTACTCGATGATGCGCTCCTTTACCTTCTCCAAACCGTAGTGGTCGGCGTCCAGTATCTTTTTGGTGCGCTTTAGGTTAAAGTTGTCTTTTGTCGTCTCGTTCCAAGGCAGGTCCAGCAAAAACTCCAGGTAGTTGACCGCCACCGGGTACTCGGCTGCCTGTGGGTTGAGGCGGGCCAGTCGCTCAATCTCTTTGTTGAAATGCTTGGCAACCGCCTCCGGCCATTTTTTCTTAAGGGCACGCTCCCGGAAGCGCTCAATCTCCTGATCGGGTCCCTCCTGCCCCAGCTCGTCCTGCAGCACCTTAATCTGCTGGCGCAGGAAATAGTCGCGCTGCTGCTGATCGATGTCGGTGTGTACCTTGGTGTGGATCTCCTGCTTCAGTTCGAGCAACTGGATCTCGCGCAGCATGATCTCGAGGAGTTGCGTGCCGCGCTCCACGCCGTCGTTCACTTCCAGCAGCTTTTGCTTCTGGGCCACGTCCACGTTCAGGTTGCTCGACAGGAAATGCGTCAGGAAGCTTGGGCTGTCGATATTATCGAGGGCCACCTGGGCCTCCTGCGGTATTTCAGGGTTCAGCTTCAGCATCTTGGCGGCCGCATCTTTCAGCGAGTGCACCAATGCCTTTACTTCTTTGCTCTTTTTGTTGGGGAAGGTATCCTTGCAATAGCTCACCTTGGCCGACAGGTAGGGTTCCTCCTGCGTTACTTCGTCTATCTGGAAACGGCTCTGGCCCTGGATGATGATGGTGGTGTTGCCATCGGGCAGTACCAGCATTTTCAGGATCTTGGCCATGGTGCCGATGCTGTACAGGTCCTCGGCAGACGGATCATCGCTGTTGGTATTGCGCTGCGCCACCACTCCCACGATCTTGTCGCCTTTATGAGCTTTGCGCACGAGGCGCACGGATTTTTTGCGGCTAACGGTAATAGGCAATACCACGCCCGGAAACAATACTGTGTTGCGCACCGCCAGCAAAGGCAGTTCGTCCGGCATGTCCTCCGGCAGCATTTCTTCGTCAGGGTCTGTGGTGATTACCGGAATCAGATCGTCGCTATCATCTACCGACATGTTTCCGATTAAGAGTTGGTTAAGGAAATTCTTCAGTGTATAGTTCATAGGTTGTATCAGTGCCAAATTGACATAAAGATAACGGAAAATCCGCTTTATGCCTTTGGGGTGTAGTAATGTCAAGAGCTGTGCCAAGTGCGGCCTGCCTGCCTAAATTGTTTAACTGCCGGGGGCATTGGCACCTATCCTGAAAATATAAGGGAATATTAATAAATCGTTTCAGAACATAGGCTAAAAAATAATATCTTTGGTTTCAGGTATCATGCCCTGTGCCGATGAAACGACTTAAGACCCCTGTTTTCTTCCTGCTGCTGTTGCTGGCCCCGCTCCTGGGTATAGCGCAGCTGAAGCATACGCCTTTGCAGGACGGCCCTGACGTGAAGGTGAAGAAAAAGGCACCGAACCAGGAAATGCACCTGGACTTCCCTAACCTGAACCGGATCGCCTTTTACAAGGATTCTAAGAAACTCTCAGAGATACAACGCCTGGAGCGACGCAAGCAGTACGGGCAAGCCCTGAGACTGCTCGAGGGTTACGTGCGCAATTTTGGCATTCAGAACTTCTACAAAGACACCAACCTGCTCTGGCGCCTGGGCCAGTTGTATGAGCGGCAAGGCATGATGAACCAGGCCATGGAGGTATACCGCCTCGTGCTTAAGCATCACCGCTCAGATGTGCGCCAGGTGCAATCCTACTACGACTCGCTGGAGCAGAACACCAAGGACTACTATGTGCCGCTGAGCTATTATTACGAGCTGGTGGAATACCGTAAGTCCATCTCGACGTACCAGCCACCGCGCGGGGTATACCTGAACATGGGCAACACCATCAATTCTGTTTACGAAGATTACGGCCCTACCCTCAGCAAAGACAACAATACGCTTATCTTTACCTCGAAACGCACTTTCCAGGGTATAGAAAGTAAGCCAAACGAAGACCTCTACTACTCCCATAACAGCAACGGCTACTGGAGCGAGGCGCAGTCTTTCGGCAAGCCCATCAACAGCATTTACAACGAAGGCTCTGCCACGCTCACCCGTGACGGCAAGACGCTTTACTTCGCCCGCTGCGAGTCGCCGGACGGCTTTGGCAACTGCGACCTGTACAAGGCAAGTCTGCAGCCCGATGGCAGCTGGCACGAGATCGAGAACCTGGGCCCTAACGTGAACAGCCCCTCCTGGGACTCGCAGCCGACGCTGTCGCCGAACGAGGACACGCTCTACTTTGCCTCCGACCGCCTGGGCGGCTTCGGGTTGTCGGACATTTACTTCACTTACAAACTGAAAAATGGCACTTGGGCCAAGGCGCAGAACATGGGCCCGATCATCAACACGCGTCAGAGTGAGGTGAGCCCTTTCTACCACCCCAAGTACAAGGTGCTCTACTTCAGTTCGCGCGGGCAGCTGTTCAATTTCGGTGATTTCGACATCTACAAAACCTACCTGGTGGGCAACAAGTGGCAGGAGCCGCGCAACATCGGTCCGCTCGTGAATGGGCGGGGCAGCGAGTACTACTTCACCATCGACTCGCAGTCGCAGAACCTGTACTACGCCCGCTCCGAAGAAAGCGACCTCAAAAACCTCGACCTCTACTCTTTCCCGCTGCCGATGGAGGCACACCCGCTGGCCGTGACCAAAGTAGAAGGCGTGCTGCGCGACTCTGTTACGAACAAGCCACTCTCGGGTGTCATCTCCATCATCGACCTCGACAACGGCATCGAGATCTCGTCAAAGTACATCCGGCCGGACGGCTCCTTTGCCTTCAACCTGATCGACAATGCCCGGTACATGATGATCATCCAGAGCCCGGATTTCTTTACGATTGAGCGGGAGCTGGCCCTGCAGCAGGACACGACGCTGCAGATCATGACCAAGGTGATCGACCATAACATCCCGATCGTGTTCAGCAACATCGAGTTTGAGCCGAACGAGTCTAATATCACGGAAGAGATGCACCCCATACTGGACGAAGTGGCTTACTTTCTGGTGGAGAACCCGGGATTCCGGTTAGAGATTGCGGGCCATACCGACAGCGCCGGTGATCCAGAATTTAACCAGATCCTATCAAAAGACCGCGCCGATGCCATTCTGCAGTATATTCAGCACAAAGTGCGCCTTGAGGATGGCCGCATTGATGCCTATGGCTACGGAAGCAGCAAGCCCCTGCGCGATGAAAGAACGGAAGAAGATCGCCGCATCAACCGCCGCGTAGAGTTCCGTTTGATAAAACCAGTGCTGCAAGGGCGAGGTACAGGAAGGTAGGTTCCTGCTCCGGACAGAGTTAAAACTGTCAGGACAAAGGAAATTTTGACAAAATACAAAAGACTACTTATACCTTCCAATGCCGTTTACAGCTGCCCACCCTGCCGCTATATTGCCCCTGCTGCGCCACAGGCGGAGGTTCTCGGCTACCGGCTTGGTTACAGGCAGTGTAGCCCCAGATTTCCAGTATTTTCTGCTATTCCCTTTTCTCGATCAAAGTGGCCATACCTTGGCTGGCTTGCTACACTTTAACCTGCCGGTCGCGCTGGTCATCGCAAGCATTTTTCAGTTCATCGTACGCCGGCCCGCTATAGACCACCTTCCGGATTGGTTTAAAAGCCGCGCCCTGGCTGTGCCGCAGTTCAACTGGCTGGACTACCTAAAAGAGCGTTGGGCGGTTTTCGCCTTCTCAGCTATACTGGGTGCTTTTACGCACATCCTTTGGGATTCCTTCACCCACGAATCAGGCTATTTTGTGCAGGTATGGCCTGTGCTTGCCAGCATGGTGAATGTGATGGGACATGAGATCATGCTCTGCCGCATCTTACAGCACGGCAGCACTTTGGTGGGTGGTTTGCTTATCCTGCGCTATACCTGGCGATTGCCAATCGTGGCTATACCTGACAAGGTGAGTTGGCAGCAAAAGCTATATTTCTGGGCAGGTATAGGTATAGCAGGTATAGCCTTTATGAGCTACGCCCTTTACAGCAGCGTCTTCATGCGCTCACCCATGGGTATCGTGGTCTCGTTTCTGACTGGCTCCATGATGGGAATTACTGCCATCAGCAGCGCTTTCAAACTCAGCTGGCTCAAACGACAGGTATAAAAATCTTATTTCTGGGCTTGTGGCAGGTCAGCTAGTACGCGTTTGGCCATGTTCGGCATGTTGTCGCTCACAATGCGCTGCACATCGTTCATGTTGGACTGGTAAGGCACTTTCACCTTGTTGCCGGACACAAGCTCGCCCTTGCTGTCGTAGATGGAGTAATGCACCAGAAAGTCGCGTTCGTAATTCCAGGTGGCGCGGTCGAGGCAGTTTTCGTAATTGGTCTTCACCTCGAACTGGTTGATGAACACGTAATAGTCGATGCCGTACTGGCCGTTGAAGTGCGAGAAGAATTTCGGGTCCTTCACCTTCACGCCAAAGTGCTTGTTCTCGTCCTGCGCCACAGGCACAGTGGCAGGCTGCCCACCTCTGATGTTCAGGTCGTTTTTTTTTCGTTTCACCCACTCCAGGGCATTCTCACGCTCCTTTGCTTTAATGGTAGGCTGGTGGTTGTAGCGCGACTGCTTGTTGTCTTGGTAGCCGTAACTCAGCGATCGGTATAGGGTGCTAAGTTCGCTCACGCTATCACGGTAGACGCCGCCCAGCAGGTTGATGGTTTCGTAGCCTTCCGGTGCCAGCAGGGCATTCAGGCGACCACGGAACACATGGCGCACGTTCTGGCGTGGTATTTTGGAATGACGGGCTATTTCGTCGTCGGCGTCAGAGAAGTACAGGTATGGATCGAAAGGTACCACCAGGATGCGCTGCTTCACTTTGCTCTCGAGGGTAGGCAGCGTAGAAGCCGCAGCCGAGGTACTGGCCTGCGTACGGGCCGGGCCTGTTGGGCTATTCTTGGTAGTTGCTCTAGCTGACTGTGCAGGCGGTGTGGCGGCTGGCTTGGCAGTCTGGGATGGAGGCGTGGTCTGCGAAGCTGTCGTCGGCTTGCCTGCTTGCGGATTAGGCTGTGTTACAGCAGTGCTTCGACCCGGCTGCGCTGCGGCTTTAGGGTGCTGGCTGGCGGTTGCTGCCTGCGTTGCTGGAGTGGCAGCCGGCTTGGCAGCAACAGTTTTCACTTTTACCTTACGGTTGGTCAGGTATAGCGTCTGCCCCATGTTTAGCTGCGTGCCGTTCCATTTCTGCAACGAATCGAGCGGAATGTTAAAGCGGCGCGACAGGCTGTAATACGTGTCGCCTTGCTGCACCAGGTATGTCGTGTCGCTTTGTGCGGCGGACGGAGGTATAGAAAAAGCCAATGCCGCGGGCGCAGCATTGGCTTGGTTAAATGCAAATAAAACAAAAAGAATAGCAAGGGTTAGTGCGCTCTTCACGATGGCTTTCATAAAGGAATCTTTGGTTAGAAGATTATCTTGAATACATCGTTAAATATAGCAAAAGCCATTAAGCCCAACAATAAAACCATGCCCACTTTTTGGGCGTTCTCCAAAAAATTATCCGACGGCTTGCGGCCGCTGATCATCTCATAAGTCAAAAACACAACGTGGCCGCCATCCAGTGCAGGTATAGGCAGGAAGTTCATAAAGGCCAGCACCATCGACAACATGCCTGTGATAGACCAGAACTTGTACCAGTTAAAGGTGTCGCCGAAGATCTGCGCGATGCCGATCGGACCGCTCAGGGACTTGGAAGCGGAGGCCTCTCCTCTGAATATCTTCCCGAAACCTTTGATGTTGTTGGTGATGACCGCAAAAGCCTGAGAGGTTCCCAATGGAACAGCTTCCCCGATGCTGTAGTCGCGGGTAGCGTACGAAAGCAGCGGCTTCTGGTAGAAGCCCAGTGTACCGTCTTCGTTCACTTCGGCGTTCAGGGTCAGCACCTTGTTATTACGCTCCACTTCGATGGCTACCGGCTTGCCGGCGTGCTTCTGTATGGCGGCCTGAAAATCACTGAAAAACTGCGTCGGCTCACCATCCACCGACATGATATAGTCGCCTGTTTGCAGACCCGCTTTGGAAGCTGCGCTGCTTGGCACTACTTCGCCCACCACAAACGGCACGCGCGGCTGCACAAACAGCATACGGTCTTTGTTGTCGGCCATGCGGTCCATAAAGTCTGCCGGAATCGGAATCTTCACCTGCTCACCATTGCGCTCTACAGTATAGTACGAGTCACGGCCCAGGAGCACGTCCATGGAGTACACGTCCTCAAACTTCTCGAGCGGCTTGCCATTCAGCGCCACAATCTGGTCACCCGGCTGAAAACCCAGTTCTTGTCCTATTTCGTTTGGCTGCACGCCGTACTTCACTTCGCTGGCAGGCAGGTAGCTCTCGCCATAGTAGTAATTCAGGGCAATGAAGATGGCGATACCCGTGATCACATTCACGATAATGCCACCCATCATCACGATTAGTCGCTGCCAGGCCGGTTTGGCGCGGAATTCATACGGTTCAGGGTCTTTCTTCAGCGCCTCGGTGTCCAGCGACTCGTCCACCATACCCGTAATCTTCACGAAGCCGCCCAGCGGAATAGCGCCCAGCATGTACTCTGTTTCGCCTATTTTCTTGCTAAATATCTTTGGGGGAAACCCGATCGCATACTTCTCTACACGCATGCCAAACCATTTGGCAGTCAACATGTGTCCCAGCTCGTGTAGTCCTACTAGTAGTGTAAGGCCTAGAAGGAGCTGGCCCACCATTATTAAAATATCCATTTAATAGAAATAAATTAGAATCGATGAAAATTGTTAAGGTATGGTACTGATTACGACTAGGACAGACTTAGTTTGCTCACCGCCTCTGCCGCGTAAGTGCGTGCCTCCCTGTCAGTTGTAACATAGTCTTCGTAAGAAGGATTCGCAATATACGCAACTTTCGCCATACTGCTTTCGATGATATCGGACATCTCCAGGAAGCCTACCTCCTCGCGCAGGAACGCTGCCACTGCCACTTCGTTGGCCGCATTGAGGATGCAGGGCATGTTGCCGCCGCGCTCCATGGCATCAAAAGCCAGCTGCAGGTTACGGAAAGTCCCCAGGTCGGGCTGCTCGAAGGTGAGTTGCGGGTAGTCCATGAAATTGAAGCGCGGATAATTGGATTTGAGGCGGTTTGGGTAGCCCAGCGCGTACTGAATCGGCAGTTTCATATCGGGCAGGCCAAGCTGCGCCTTGATGGAACCGTCCTCGAACTGCACCAGCGAGTGAATGATGGACTGCGGGTGCACCACCACCTCAATCTGCTCGTTCTTCAGCCCAAACAGCCACTTCGCCTCGATCACCTCCAGGCCTTTGTTCATGAGGGAAGCCGAGTCGATGGTGATCTTGGCGCCCATTTCCCAGTTGGGATGTTTGAGTGCCTGCGCCCGGGTCACATGGCGCAACTCGTCGGCTTTGCGTCCGCGGAAAGGGCCACCGGAAGCGGTGAGGATGATTTTCTCGATCGGGTTGTGGAACTCACCGGCCAAGCACTGGAAAATAGCGCTGTGCTCCGAGTCCACCGGATAGATGTTGACGCCCTGCTGACGGGCCAAGTCGGTGATCAGTTGTCCGGCTACCACCAGGGTCTCCTTGTTGGCGAGCGCGATCTCCTTGCCGGCTTTGATGGCGCGGATGGTGGGCTGCAAACCGGCATAGCCGACCATGGCAGTCAGCACCATGTCCACGGTGCCCATTTCCACTACCGCGTTGAGCGCGTTGGCACCGGCGTATACCTTGATGTCCTCGTGTTGCAGGGCGTCGCGCACCTTATCATACAAGTCCTCGTTGGCGATCACCACCACATTTGGTTTAAAGGCCAGTGCCTGCGCAATCAGCAGGTCGGCGTTGTTGTAGGCGGTGATTACCTCCAGCTCAAAACTATCCGGGTTGGCACCAATCACTTCCAGGGCCTGTGTGCCGATGGAGCCTGTGGAGCCAAGTATAGCAATTCGTTTCATTAATTTTTGTTTGCGTTAAGCGCGTCTGCCGACTCGATCAGGCCTTCGGCCAGTTTGCGGTCGTTGCTCAGACGCGGTACTTTGTTCTGCCCTCCCAGCTTGCCCTGCGACTTCATGTAGTGGCGGAACGTGCCCTGCGGCAGCGCCCTGATCTTCAGGTCGGCCAGAATATGACCCGAGATCAGGTCGTCGTAATAGGTGTTCAGTTTCTGCAGTTGCGCATTCAGCTCTTTTTCAAACGCCTCCTGGTTGGCCGGCCCCATCGAGAATTCCACCAGCCACTCGTGGAAGGATTGTCCCTTGTCCTGGCTCACGTAAGGCGCCACCGTAAACTCTACCAGCTCCACCATCGGGTACTTCTGCATGGTGCGCTGCATCGCCTTCTCCACCTCCTCGCCGATCACGTGCTCGCCAAAGGCCGAAATGAAATGCTTGATGCGTCCGCTCACGATCAGTTTGTAGGGCTTCACGGAAGTGAATTTCACCGTGTCGCCAATGGAGTAGGCCCACAGGCCGGCGTTGCTGCTCACCACCAGCGCGTAGTTCACGTCCGGCTCCACTTCGCCAATGGTGAGGCGGGTCGGATTTTCGTTGAAGTACTCGTCGGTAGGTATAAACTCAAAGAAAATACCCGCGTTCAGCAGCAGCAAAAGTCCCTTGTCGTGCTGCTCGTTCTGGTAGGCGAAAAACCCCTCAGAGGCCGGAAATGTTTCGACCGAGTCCACCTCACGCCCAATGGATTCGAACAGCTTTTTGCGGTAAGGCTCAAAATTCACGCCACCATACACAAACAGCGAGAAATTCGGGAAAATATCCTTGATCGGCTTGCCCGTTTGCCGCATCAGTTTGTCGAAGTACATCTGCACCCAGGGCGGTATACCTGAGATGAGCGTCATGTCCTGATCGATGGTCTCTTCGATGATCTGGTCGAGCTTGGTTTCCCAGTCTTCGATGCAGTTGGTCTCGTAGCTCGGCAGCTGGTTGGTGCGCAGATAGCCCGGCACGTGGTGGTTCACAATACCCGACAAGCGTCCGGTATGGATTCCGCCGATCTCATCCAGCACCGGACTGCCCGACAGGAAAATCATCTTGCCATCCAGAAAGCTGGCGTTGCCTGTTTCGTGGATGTAGTTGAGCAACGCATCTTTGGCGCCGTTGATGTGGTTGGGTATGGAGTCTTTGGTGATCGGGATGTACTTGGTGCCGGAAGTAGTGCCGGATGTTTTGGCCAGGTAGATCGGCTTGCCGGGCCACAGGATGTTGGGCTCCCCTTCTTTTACGCGGTTAAAGTAGCTGGCCAGCCCCTCGTAATCGCGTACGGGCACGGCCTTTACAAAGTCGGCGTGGGTCTTTATCTCAGAAAAATGGTGTTCACGGCCAAAGGCGGTCTGCTGCGCTTTTTTGATAATCTCCTCAAAAACAGCCTGCTGCGCCTCCACCGGGTTTTGAATCCAGGACTGGTGTTTTTTATGCACGTAAGCGGCTAGGGGCTTACTAAGCCATGCTTTCACACCCATATGGTTTTTCCTATTTTTTAGAGGGGGTAAATATAACCAGATAAACGGGTTTGGCATAGTCGTTCGCCATGTTTTACCGTCCTCCTTATTTTTTAGGGTTAACAAAAAACGCCCTGCTGTAGTTTATAGGTATTGGATTTATCTTGAACCAACACTAACGGTAAAACTTATGAAAAAGAGCACAGCAAAAGCACAATGGAACAAAGGTCTGAAAAACGGTAACGGCGAGGTTCAATCGGGCACCGGCAACTTTAAGGCAGGCTATACCTTCGCCTCCCGCTTCGAGAACGACGCCTCGGCCACCAACCCCGAAGAACTGATCGGGGCGGCGCACGCAGGCTGCTACTCCATGTTTCTGAGCGCCCTGCTCGAGAAGGCCAACTACGAACCGCAGTCGGTACAGACAACCGCCACCGTGCACTTGGGCGAAAAAGACGGCGGACCGCACGTAATGAAGATCGAACTGAACACGGAGGCCAACGCTGCAGGTATAAGCGAAGATGAATTTCAGAAACTGGCCGAAGAGGCAAAAGCCAAGTGCCCTATTTCGAAGGCGCTGGGTGCCGTGCCCGAGATCACATTAACCGCTACGCTGAAAAAATAAATTCGCTATATTGCAGCTTGCACATAAACTGTGCTTGCTTGTTTCACTTTAACATCCTTCTATGCCAACAGCCGGTAATGCAAGATCGTCGCTTTTAGTACAGTTAAGCCCTTCGCGCAATGCTAAGCTTTCTTTTACAGTGCAATTGGTACTCACCCTTTTCTGGTTGTCCTGGGCCACGATGCTGCTCGTAAGCGAAAGCCCGACTGGCGACCAGAACTACCTGTACTACATCTTCTTTGGCCTGGCGGTCGTTTTTCTGGGCTATGTGGTCCTGCAGAACACCTCTGTGTTTGGCATACAGTCCTACATAGAAGTGACGCCAGAGTACATTGTGCAAAAGAACGGCGTGTTCCGCACCAAAATGATCACGGCTATACCTGACATCGAATCGGTACATGTTTCGCTCATGGCCCTGCGCATCACCCAGCGCGACGGCAACAAGGTATACCTCGACCTGAAGCAGATCCGAAAAAGACGTGACATCGAAAAGGTGAAAAGCAGAATTCGTGAACTGGCAGCGGTGCATAATTTCGAAGTAACGGAAGCCAACCCGGCTTAAGGCACACGCTGGATGAAACGATCGTCCGAACTGATTCGCTTTTGCCTGGGTCTGGCTATTTTGCTGACTGCCACGCTATACCTGAACTTCAGTATGAGCGCCAGTCCGCAAGCCTACTTTGTGCTGGCGCTCGGCGCTATACCTGTGCTGATGATGGGTCTGCGCGTTTTGCAAAAAACCAAAACACGATAGGCCGGAGAGCGACCTAATAAAAAGAAGAAGGCTATACCTGCGCAGGTATAGCCTTCTTCTTTTTTGGCTGAATTATCAGCAGGTATAGCTAAACAAAAACCGCCGCTACTCAGGCATAGCAGCGGCGGTTCTGTTTTAATGTAGCGCTTCGGTCCGGTATAGCTTAGCCTGCCTTCGATTTGAATTTCTTTTGCAGTTCCTGAATGCTCACCTTGAATTTCTTGTCCGTGTCGATCAGGTCAGAAACGGTTTGAACCGAGTGAATCACCGTACTGTGGTCGCGGCCGCCGAAGTGGTAACCGATGGACTTGAGCGAGTGGCTGGTGAACTCCTTGGCAAAGTACATGGCCACCTGACGCGCCGTTACGATCTCCTTCTTGCGGGTTTTGGCTTTGAGCGAGTCCAGGCTCACCTGGAAGTACTCGGCCACGGTTTTCTGGATGAAGTCGAGGTTCACCTCGGTTTCCACATCCTCAATAATATGCTTCAGGGCCTGCTTGGCAAGCTCCAGGTCAATTTCTTTGCGGTTGAGTGAAGACTGCGCGATCAGGGAGATCAGTACACCTTCCAGCTCACGCACGTTGGTGTCCACGCTATAGGCCAGGTACTCCACCACGTTGTCGGGTATGTCGATGCCGTCGCCCTGCATCTTTTTCTGGATGATGGCCATACGCGTTTCAAAATCCGGGCTCTGCAGGTCGGCAGTGAGACCCCACTTGAAACGGGACAGCAGACGCTCCTCCAAACCTTTCAGGTCACGCGGCGGACAGTCCGAAGTCATCACGATCTGCTTGCCGGACTGGTGCAGGTGGTTGAAGATGTGGAAGAACATTTCCTGCGTTTTCTCCTTGCCGCTCAAAAACTGCACGTCGTCGATGATCAGGATATCTACCAGCAAATAGAAGTTGGCAAAGTCCTGTACGTTGTTCGTTTTGAGCGATTCGATGAACTGGTTCACGAATTTCTCGGATGATACGTAGAGCACAAACTTCTCGGGATTGCTGTTTTTGATGTGGTTACCGATGGCCTGCACCAGGTGCGTCTTGCCCAGTCCCACGCCGCCGTATACCATCAGCGGGTTAAAAGACGTGGTGCCCGGCTTGTTAGCCACGGCATAGCCAGCTGAGCGGGCCAAACGGTTACAGTCTCCCTCGATGTAGTTCTCAAAGGTATAGGCGCCGTTCAGCTGTGAGTTCAGGAAGTTGCGGTCGATGGTCTTCGACTCGAACGGGCTCTTTATGAAGTTCTGCTCCGGCCGGTAAGAGTTGACTACCGCTTGCGGAATTTTCTTGGTCGGAATGTTAACCGTTTGCGGCTTGTTTGCCTCGTTGCCACGGTCCACGATAATGGAGTACTCCAGGCGCCCCTCACTGCCCAGTTCCTGGTAGATCACCTTCTTCAACAGGCTTACATAGTGCTCCTCCAGCCACTCATAAAAGAACTGGCTGGGCACTTGTATGGTCAGCACGTTGTCACGCAGGGATAAGGGCTTGATCGGTTCGAACCAAGTCTTAAAGCTCTGCTCGCCAATATTTTCCTTAATTACCTGTAGACAGTTACTCCATACTGTTGAACAGTCTTTTATCATCCAATTTTCCAAAACACAAAAGATCCGTTGGGTGTAACAAACCTCTCCTTAACGGTGGGGGGGTTACAAATTTGACCAATTTATTCTAAACAAAAAATTATTTATTCACGAAGTTAATACAGGGTTATCCACAGCCAACACAGCGGTCCGGGTGTCGGTCCTACGCTTTGATTTTCTGCTGAATGTAACATCTATTCTGCCCAAAAACAAGCCCGACCAGCCCACTTGGTTAATCATGGTCTCGTGCCCGTTTTCGTGGCGCAGCACTTCCGGCTTTTCCATGAAGGTATGGGTGTGGCCGCCCAGGATCAGGTCGATGCCGCTGACCTGCGTGGCCAGCTTGCGGTCGTCTATTTTTTCAGTGTCGTAGCTATACCCCAGGTGCGAGAGGCAGATCACATAGTGGCACTTTTCTTTTTCGCGCAGCGCCTGCACCATTTTGCGTGCTTCCTCCACCGGGTCCAGGTATAGGGTTTCACCATACATGTTCTTGCTCACCAGTCCGTCGAGCTCTATACCTAGGCCGAATATGCCCACCCGTATACCTTGTTTTTCGAACACCTTGTAGGGCTGAAAGCGGCCTTTGAGGATGGTGTTGGAGAAATCATAATTGGCCGTGAGAAACGGAAAACCTGCCAGCGGCAGCTGCTTTTGCAGCCCTTCCAGCCCGATGTCGAAGTCGTGATTGCCGAGCGTGGCGGCGTCGTAGCCCATCTGGGTCATGAGTTTATACTCGAGCTCGCCCTCAAAAAAGTTGAAGTACGGCGTGCCCTGCCAGATGTCGCCGGAGTCGAGCAGCAGCACGTTGGGCTCCTGCTGGCGTATGCTTTTGATGAGCGAGGCACGACGGGCCATGCCGCCCATGCCGCCGTACTTGCGGCCATCGTCCGGAAAAGGATCAATGCGCGAGTGCTGGTCGTTGGTGTGCAGAATGGTGAGGCGTATACCTTCGCGGGCAGCTTCTGCCGAAAAAGGCAGTCCCAATATGCCGATACCTGCCGCGCCAATGGCGGTGTGCTTCAAAAAGTCTCTTCTCTTCATGGGTTCAGGTATAGCTTAGGGGAGAATGGTCACACGTTTTTCGGCTGGTGCCGTCACCTGCTTGCCAGCCGCCGTGAGCTGCTGGATGTGCTGGTGGATGGCGTCGCGGAGCAGCAGGCCCAGTTTTTCGTACTTGATCGGGTTCTTGAGCATGTCGAGTTTATCGCCGCCGCCTGCCAGATAATCCGAAGTAAGCAAGGTATAGGTCTTATGCAGGTCCAGGGGTTGGCCCTTGATCTTGATGTCCTGCGCCTTGCCCTTGTTCACGGTATAGGTGGCGTTGCCGATGTAGGTGATCTTGCGGGCGGCGGCATCGTTGAACAGCTGCTGTACGGCCTCCCCGCTCAGGGTCAGCACCACCATCTCGTTCTCAAACGGCATCAGCTCGAAAATGTGCCCTGTGGTAATGTTGCCGGCAGGCAAAGGCACGCGCAGTCCGCCCTCGGTGGTGATGGACAGGTCGATGGGCTTGCCGTAGATGGGTTCGCTCTGGGCCAGTTGCAGGTCCACCACAAAGTTGCCGAGCGGCGATTCATAGTCGCCCTTGCCCAGCGCCACAGGCGCCGAGCCCACTACTTCGGACATTTTCACGGTCACCTCCTCGCGGTAGGGGGCAACCAGCGCTTCTACAGCCGGATCAACCGCCTGGGTATGGTCTACGGCCAGGCGCGTGTCGGCCAAGCTGGTGGCAGGGTGCATAGGCCGCTGACAAGCCGCCAGGCTGAGCAGAAAGGCCAGGCCGGGGAGGTATTTAAAATAAGGGCACTTCATGAGGTGAGTCTGTAATTATCCCCAAAGTTATCAACATTGTGGGGCCTGGCAAAACTGTTCCGCCTATAAAACAGGAAGATTTTCTACGGGACTCTTTTAGATACTCTTGACCAATTATATACAAATTGTCATATATTGCTGACACCAAATAACACATCCTGTATGAAAATAAACTTTTACGCTTTCCTTTTCTTTCTTTTCACTCTTTTCCTCACTTCGTCAAGCCAGGCAACCCATTTGCGGGGCGGCTACATTTCCCACACCCTGGACGCGGAAAATCCTCGAAAGGCTCATTTTACTTTTACACTCTATACAGCCACTGAGTCTGCTGGGGATGAGCCCTTTGTCATGATCTCGATGGGAGACGGTCATACAATTAGAGTAGACCGGCAATCTGTAACGAACCTCAGAACAAATGTGGACAGAGAAATTTTTAAGTGGGAGTACACCTTTCCTGCCCCAGGCACTTTCACAGTGTCGTGGATAGGTGAAAACAGGAACGGCGGCATCCTGAACCTGGCTCCTCCAAGCGATCAGTTGCTAATGGGCATCGCAACGGAGATACGAGTTAACCCCCTTGACCTCAACCGGAATAGTGTGCAAATTAAAACGGAGCCGCATTTTACCGCGTACCGGGGAAATCCTATGCGATTTAACCTGCTTGCCTATAACCCGGATGGCGATAGCCTGGGCTATGAACTGATCGCCCCTTTGCATGCTGATGCTCAGAGAGTACTTCAGTCAGCGCCCGGATTCACTGTTCCGGAAGGATTCACCATTAACCGTTTCGGTGAGGTGTATTGGGAGAATCCTGACAAAGTGGGAGAATACGCCTTCGCGGTGGCGATTACGGAGTACCGAAAAGGCAAAAAAATTGGCCATACGATATTCGACATGCAGTTTCTGGTACTCGCCGACCCAATCGCGTTTCCGGAAATAAAAATAGAAAACAGGGCAGAACTCACCTTCCTGAAAGACGGCAGGCTGCTGGTCAAGCCCGGAGAGCGGGTGACGCTTCGGTTGTTTTTCCCCCAGATAGCCGAGAAATCCTGGGTCAGTGAGTTGCAGGGACTGGGATTACAGGATGTTACGCTTCGCAGTATCAACACTTTTGTAACCGAGTTCACCTTCACTGCCCCTGAGGCGCTCAGCCGAAGACAACCCTATGGGATCAATTTCAACTTCGCATTCAGAAATCCTGGCACACCATACTTACCCCAAATTTACATCGCGACGCTCCCAGTCTCCCTTCTAATCTGGCAACCTGATGAGGTAAAACTGGGTATGCTGGCGTCAGGCAACTTAAAATACACCCCGGAAGGCCATATCAGTAGCCTACCTGGGCAGGACACAAAAGTGATGTTGTTTGCCTACAACGGTTTGGGCAACACAGTGAATTTAACCATCGACAGCAACCTGAAAGCCGGGGCCGGGCACTTCAGCTTCGTTACCCGCGACTCGGCTGACAGTAAAGTGGGAGAGCTTGTTTTTAACCCCTCGCAGGCGCAAGTCAGCAGCAAGCCCTATACCATCACGATCAGCAGCACTTCGATGCAGTTGCGTACCAGCAACAGTTCTCCCTCTACTACCCAGGAACTTGTGTTGCAGGTATTCGTCTCGGAACCTATACCTCTGTCGATTGAAGACGAACTGGCAACAGACAAAATAAAGCTTTACCCCAACCCCGCTACCGACAAGTTTATGATAGAGGCCCCTGAACTACCGGACCTATACCTGCACCTGCATGATGTGAATGGCAAAAAGGTGGCCGGCTATACCTTGCAGCCTGGTCAGAATCTCCTCAGCAGACCTGCTACACTAAGCCCGGGACTCTACTTCTATACCTTGACGAGCCAGGCGCAACCGATCCAGAACGGGAAGCTGGTGCTGCAGTAGGGCTGCCAAACAGGTATAGCTAAAAATCAGAAGCAGCAAATATATACAATAATTACGTAATATTATTATAAAAATAGCGTATTAAGGATTTACTGTTTTGTTTTATACCTTTAAGGCTATACCTATGAATATCAAACCTTTACTTTGTATACTCGCTCTGTTGCTGGCGCCTGTGCTAGTACAGGCCACACACAATTACAGTGGCTACATCAGCTATACTACCGACCCACAGAACCCGCTAAAGCTCAATTTTGAGATGACGACTTATAATTACATTGGATCAACAGTTGATGACCCACGAGTTTTTATGAATATGGGAGATGGTAGTGTTACGACTGTTATAAGAGCTGCCTTTAACATGTATAGTAAAAGTTTCTATACTGCTGTTTACAGGTGGTCGCATACCTATGCCTCGGTAGGTGACTACACCGTAAGTTGGATCGGAGAGAACAGGTATGGCGGCATCCTGAACCTGGCAGCCCCAACGGATCAGCTCTTCCTTTACATCTATACCAATGTGAAAGCAGGCAGTCCACTGAAAAACCTGAACAGCGCAAAACTAGCCGGGACGGGAGTTGCACAAGTATTTTCAGGTGAGCCCTGGACACACAACCTTCTGGCATACGATGCCGATGGTGATTACCTGATGTATGACCTCGTGATCCCTAAGTATAGAAACCCTTCGAATGGAATAGTTGCTGCACCTGGATACCAACAGCCTGAGGGGCTAAGGATAAACGAGTTTGGCGAACTACACTGGCCAAACCCTAAAGCAAGCGGCCTGTATGTTCTTAATGTGCGCATTACAGAGTTCAGGGATGGCACACAATTAGGCTCTACGGTCGTGGAAATGACTCTATTTGTGAAGGAGCGGCTGGAGCAGCCCGAAATCAGCCTGATCAACAAGGATCGCCTGACAGTGAATGAAGACGGTTCTATACAAACGTGGCCCGGGCAGCCGGTCAAGCTAGAATTCTATTTGCGGAACATTCCCGGCCAGGATATCTTACCACTTATTGCGCGCCAGTCCGGAGAAATTGACACGCTGCAGCTGGTAGACACTGCCCTGCAATTCAGGGACACAACGAACGGCTACGCCATCAGCTATACCTTCACCCCAACTCCGGCACTGGAGCGGGCAACGCCATACCTGATTGGCTTGCGAAGCTGGGCAGACAACAAACAGCCTGCCTACCAGTATGGGCGGAATAAGGAATTCGCCTGGGCCTTCGCTTACATTTACGTAGGCGAGCAGCGCCGTCCGCTTTCCTCCGGTGACGATCTCCCTCCCGAAAGGCCGAAGCTATACCCGAACCCGGCACGCGGGGAATTTACTTTCGAGGCGCCCGACCTGCCAGCGCTCCACCTGCTGGTGCGCGATATAACGGGTAAGGTGGTGGCCAGCTATACCTTAAGGCCAGGCAGAAACGACTTCGCCCGCCCAGCCAAACTGGCCTCAGGGCTCTATACCTATACCTTAACCAGCCAGCTCTCGCCCATCGAAACAGGCAAACTCGTGCTGCAGTAATCCTTACAACAAAAAGCCTCCCTCAGCACAAATTGAGGGAGGCTTTTTTATACCTGTTTATTTCTTACTTTTTCCTTCCATGTAGTTCAAAGTAAGGCTGGTCAACGTCTTCACACCCAGCTTCAGCCCGCTTTCATCGATAAGGAAATCAGGGGTATGGTGTGGGGCTACTTCCTCCGGCTTCTTGCCTTTGGACATGCCGCCCACAAAAAGGAATAGGCCCGGAATTTTCTCCTGGTAGAAAGCAAAGTCCTCGGCACCGGTCACGGCTTTGGCCAGCACCACCTTGTCGCGTCCGGCTACGGTGTGCAGCGTAGGCAGCATGCGCTCGGTCAGGGCTGGGTCGTTGTAGGTGACAGGGGTCTGCGGGATGATCTCTACCTCGGCTACGGCCCCGCTGCTCTCAGCGATTTTGGTGGCGGTCAGCTTAATCTTCTCGTGCAGCTTCTTTTGCATCTCTACATCCAGTGCCCGGATGGTGCCTTCCATCAGCACCTCCTCCGGAATAATGTTGTTGCGCACACCCCCATGGATGCTGCCCACCGTGATGATAGCAGCGCCCTCCGGCAACTGCGTCTGGCGACTGATGATGGTTTGCAGGCCGTTGATGATCTGAGCCGATGTCACGATCGGGTCTATACCTGACCAGGGGTAGGCACCGTGCGACTGTTTGCCCTTTACCTTGATGCGGAAAATGTCGGCGCTTGCCATGGTGCCGCCGGGGGTATACTTGATGGTGCCGACCTCTGTTTGCGAGTTGATGTGGAGTCCGAAGATGACTTCCGGTTTCGGGCCTTTGTCGAGCACGCCTTCTTTTACCATCAGGGCAGCGCCTCCCTCCTCGCCTATCGGTGATCCTTCCTCAGCCGGCTGAAAGATAAACTTCACGGTTCCTTTCAGGTCTTTCTGCATACCTGCCAGAATCTCGGCGGCTCCCATCAGCATGGCAATGTGGGTATCGTGCCCGCAGGCATGCATCACGCCTACCTCCTGCCCATTGTAGGTGCTGCGCTCTCTCGAGGCAAAGGGCACATCCGTTCGCTCCGTCACCGGCAGACCGTCAATATCGGCGCGTAGGGCCACCACCGGGCCAGGCTTCCCGCCTTTCAGCACGCCCACTACACCGGTATGCGCCACGCCGGTCTCTACTTCTATTCCTAGCTTGCGAAGATGCGCGGCGATCTTCTCAGCAGTTTTGGTTTCGCGGTTGCCCAGCTCCGGGTACTGATGAAAGTCGCGGCGCCATTCGATCACTTTCGGTTCGAGCTTGTCAGCCATGGTATTGGCCCGGGCCAGTAGTTTGGAGTCCTGCGCAAGGCCGGGCACGGACACCAGCATACCCAGGCAGAGGGGCAGTACTTTAGGGAGAAGAGTAGAGGAACGTTTCATATTTAGGTTCAAGAGTTTGCTTCCTTTAAAGCTACATATTATTCACAAATGATATATCAACTTATGTTACTCCATGAGGAAATTCAATACAACTTTTGAAACCTGTAATATGCTTACATAGGAAGTCAAATACTTAGGTACCTAAGAATTGACCTAATTATAAATTTAACATATTATATAAAAATTTACATATATTTACTAACTAATATTTATATGTCTACTGTTAATTCTCTAATTAGATAGTTTCACTACTATTTAAGGAACATAAGTGAATTAGTAATTGAATTCCATAATTGAAACAGGATCTATTTCATCTAATCTAGCTTACCTATTAACTCACTTTATAAAACAATTTTGAAATCTTAATCTCCCAATTTTACAAATGGAACAGGCTACAGCAACTTTTACCGAATGCCCAAACTGTGATTCGAAGCTAAAGACAAGTGGTTTAATAGGCACTAATAAACTTATTAGCAGAAGGTTTGTACCTATTATCAAAGAGTTTTCAGGGTCTAGTCATGATTACTACTGTGAGAAATGCGCTCAAAGGCTATATGAGGTAGCCAAAGGAAAATTCTTCACTGAACGTAACTCTTTAGATAAGCTGATAGAGTCTATAGTTGATAGCGTGCCTGTAATCTCGCTTCAGTCACCGCATCGTTGGGAATACGATGTGCTTGACATGGTAACGGGGCAATCTACGACTGGTACAGGAGTTCTATCAGAGCTTAAGTCAAGCTTTACTGATTTCTTCGGTATGCAGTCTGGAGCATATAGTAGCAAAATTAGTAATGGCGAAAATCTCTGCCTGGCTCAATTGCGGCTTAAGTGTATCCAGCTCGGTGGAAATGCTGTTATCGGTGCTGATATTGACTATGCTGAGGTCGGAGGTGACAAAGGCATGCTGATGGTATGTATGACAGGTACCGCTGTCAAAATTCATAATACAGAAGTTCTTGGCAAGAAAAGAGTGGATAGTTTAGCGAAGCTAAGTGAAGCCGTCGAGAGAAGAGAATACTTGCGTAGTATTGATGTTACAAGCAATGCTTTTGTGACAGTTGAAGCAAACGGATAAAACTTAGTATAACATCACATATGAACTACATAGAACTAATCAATATAGTACGAGATGTAGAAAAACTAACTAACCGTAATTCTAAAGAAAGTTCAAGGGCTTACTTCCTCTAAAGCTACATATTTTTCGGGATTGCCGTACAACAATCCATGCTGCAAAAGTGGAAAGCTGCTGTCCGGAAACTCAAAGAGGACATCTATACCTTATACCTGGCCTACCGCGACCCGCGCGTGCCCTTCTTTGCCAAGGTGGTGCTCATCATCACGGTCGCCTACGCCTTCAGCCCCATCGACCTGATCCCGGATTTTATACCTGTGCTCGGTTACCTCGACGACCTGCTCCTGCTCCCGCTCGGCATCTGGCTATCCATTAAACTTCTGCCTGCGGAGGTAGTGACCGAGTACCGCGCAAAGGCCAGGCAACAGCTCCTGCAGCGGAAACCAAATTATATCATGGCGGTTGTCATCGTCCTGGTGTGGCTCTTACTCGGTTTTTGGCTATACCGGCACTTTGTGCTTCACGTAGACTAAGTAGGCAGTGGCCAAAAAACTGCCGGAGCTTCTCCCCGCTTTTTATAAGCTGCGCGAGAAAGTATATATTTACACGGAATTAACACCCCTACACGATGACTGACGAGCAGAAGCTATTCTCAGAATTCAAGCCGGGCACGGCAGGCGATTGGGCAACACGCGCACAGAAAGACCTGCGCGAAACCCCACTCGAAAGCCTGAACAGGCATACCTATGAAGGCATTACGATCAAGCCCTACTATACCCGCGAAGACACGGAACACCTGCCCTTTGCGCAGCAGAAACCAGGCGAGTTTCCTTTTCTGCGCGGCACCAACGGCAGTGACAACAACTGGCAGAACATCCAGAAAATAAAAGCCCTGGGCAACGGCAAACCGGCCATCGACAAGGCGGCCGACGCCCTGAGCAGAGGCGCTGACGGCGTGCTCTTTATCGTAGAGGATCCGCAGGCTTTCGACGTGGCTTACCTGGTCGAGCAGATCGACCTGACCTCACAGTCTGTCAGCTATACCTTGGGTAGCAGTCCGCACGATTTCCTCAAAGGACTCTATACCCTACTCTCGGAGCAGAACATCTCGCACCGCAACCTGAAGGGTTTCCTGAACTACGACCCGATGTCAGGAAAAGGCCAGCTGAGCGAGGCCGAAATCAAGACCATGGCCGAGATACTTGATCTGACCAAAGAAAGCCCTGACTTTTATGGGGTAACGGTTTGCGGCACCAACTTCAGCAGCATCGGGGCTTCGCTCACGCAGGAAGTAGCCTATACCCTGAGTGCTGCCGTTGCTTATACCGACCGCCTTACCTCAGCCGGTCAGCCACTGGAGTCGGTGTTGCGCAACATGCTGTTCTGCATGGGGGCCGGCACCAATTACTTTTTCGAGATTGCCAAGCTGCGCGCCCTACGTCTGCTGTGGTCTCTGGTGGTAGAGGCTTACCAGGCTGATCCGGCACTGGCGGCCAGGCTGCGCATTCACAGCACCACCTCCAGCTGGTACCAGACCACGCTCGACCCCTACGTGAACATGCTCCGCGTCACCACCGAGGCCATGTCGGCCGTTATCTCCGGCGCTGACTCGCTCACCGTTTTACCTTTCGACAGCACGTTCAAAGACTCCGACGAGTTCTCGGAGCGCATCGCCCGCAACGTGTCCATCATCCTGAAAGAGGAATCGTACTTGGACAAGGCTGTGGACCCGGCCGCAGGCTCTTACTACCTGGAGTCGCTTACCAGCGAGCTGGCTGCCAAAGCCTGGGAACTGTTCAAGCAAGTAGAGGCACAGGGAGGTTTTGAGGCCGCTTATGAAAATGGATTTATTCTGGGCTCGATCACCGAAGTGAGCCGCCAGAAGTTCCGCGACATTGCCACAGGCCGCATGGTGCTGGTGGGCACGAACAAATTCCCGAACCCGAAAGAAAAGATCGACTTTGACCCGGAGGAACTGATCCAACGAGCCGAGTTCGACACAACCCGCGCCGCCTACCCAACGGAGGTGATGCGCATGGCCACCGAACTGCATTTGCGTAAGCGCAAGCGCCGTCCGCGAGCCATTATCGCCGTAATCGGTCAGGAGGCGAAGCGCCACATCAACGCTTCGTTTGCGAAGGAGTTTTTCAGCTGCGCCGGTTTCGAAACCGAAATGCAGCAGTACGAGGACGTAGAGTCAGCAGCTGACCGCCTGCTGCACGCAGCCGCGGAGGTGGTGGTAGTATCGACCTCAGAAGCCACATATGCCCGCGAGTTCGGCTCCAAGATCCGACAGCACGAAACGAAACCCACCATGATCATGGCCGACGATCCGCAGCACATGAAAGACGACATGATTGCCCACGGGTACGACGAGTTCATTTTCGAGGACTGCGACATGTCGACCATTCTGGAGCTGGTGCACAAACGCCTGGAGCGGGAGGAAAACAACGGAGGTAAGCAGTAGGAACCGTGTGCTATACCTGCCAACAGGTATAGGGCTACCTGTAATAACCTCTTCATATTCATAAAAGACAAAAACAGCGATCATGAACGACGCGATTACCGAAGTAAAGCAGGCCCTCGACGGGCAGGTAGCAGCCTGGAACAAAGGCGAACTGGAGAAGGCCATGGACTTTTACTGGGAGTCGCCGGAGATGTTGTGGATCAGCCGCAACGGCACCGAGCAGGGCTGGCAGGAAGTGCTGGAGATGTTCCAGAACGACTTCACCGACCGCAGCAAAATGGGCGACTATACCTACGAGCCGCTGCACATCGAGCAGGTGGGGCCGGAAACCGTATACTACGTGTACCGCTGGAAAATCGACCTGCAGGGCAAAAAGCTGATGGGTGGCGTTTCATCGCAGCTTTGGAAGAAACTCAACGGCCGCTGGGTGATTACTTCTGAACACGCGAGTTAATGAGTTTAGTGGTTGAGTGATTGAGTGAGTTAGTGATTTTTTATTTTTGATTGTGTGAATTATCATTTGGTTTGTTGATTTAGCCTTTTAGCCCAAATGGCTGGCACAAATTGTAAATAGTTCATACCACCGTTTATTAAAGCAGAATTCACCAACTTATACCTAATCACTCATTCACTCAATCACTCATTCAAAAATCAACCAATGCAACTGAGTGACCTTATTATCAGAACAGAATTAAAACCAGGAGACCTGGGCTATATCACGTATCGCCACGGTGCCCTTTACAGTAACGAGTGCCAGTACGGAATTGAGTTTGAAAGCTACGTTGCCCAGGGGCTGCACGAATTTTTCAGCCAGTACGACGCAGGCAAAGACCGGGTATGGCTAGCAGAGTATGAAGGCAGGATTGCCGGATCGCTCATACTGATGCACCGCCCCGGAAATGCGGCTCAGTTAAGGTGCTTCCTGATAGAGCCGGAATTCAGGGGCATTGGGCTGGGCAGAAAGCTCATGGACCTGTTCATGGATTTCTACAGGGAAAAGGGCTATACCTCTTGTTACCTCTGGACCACTCACGAACAGGAACCCGCCATCGCTCTATACAAGCGCTATGGCTTTCAGCTAACGGAAGAAAAGCCTTCCACTGCCTTTGGCAAAGCATTGACAGAACAACGGTATGATTTGGTCTCCTAACCGTGCTTACCCATTACAAGAAGTTAATATCAAAGAGAGAGGAGATGATTTATAATTGGATTCATTAACACAATCACTCATTCACTCATTCAAAAATAAAATATGAAGCCTGACTTTTCTAATATAGACATCAACAAGGTAGCCAAAGCGGAGAAAGGGCCACAGAACCTGATGCCGCCTAAAACCTGGAAAACGCCGGAGCAGATAAAGGTAAAAAGCTACTATACCTTGGAAGACGCCAGGTCTTTTGAGCACCTAGATTTTGCCGCCGGTCTGCCGCCCTACCTGCGCGGTCCCTACAGCACCATGTATGTACAGAAGCCCTGGACCATCCGCCAGTACGCCGGCTTCTCCACAGCCGAGGAAAGTAACGCCTTTTACCGCCGCAACCTGGCAGGCGGACAAAAGGGCCTTTCGGTAGCCTTTGACCTGGCCACGCACCGTGGCTACGACTCTGATCACCCGCGGGTGGTGGGCGACGTGGGCAAAGCCGGTGTGGCTATCGACTCTGTGGAGGACATGAAGATCCTCTTCGATCAGATTCCGCTGGACCAGATGTCGGTTTCCATGACCATGAACGGGGCTGTGCTACCGATCATGGCCTTTTACATAGTGGCGGCTGAAGAGCAGGGCGTGAAGCCGGAGCAGCTGAGCGGCACCATCCAAAACGACATCCTGAAGGAGTTTATGGTGCGCAACACCTACATCTACCCGCCGGAGCCGAGCATGAAGATCATCGCCGATATCTTTGCCTATACCTCGCAGAAGATGCCGCGCTTCAACTCCATCTCCATTTCGGGCTACCACATGCAGGAGGCCGGCGCTACCGCCGATATCGAGCTGGCCTATACCTTGGCCGACGGCCTGGAGTATGTTCGCACCGGTCTGCAGGCAGGTATGGACATCGATGATTTCGCCCCGCGCCTGTCTTTCTTCTGGGCCATCGGCATGAACCACTTCATGGAGATCGCCAAGATGCGCGCGGCCCGTATGCTGTGGGCCAAGCTGATCCAGCAGTTCAACCCGAAAAACCCCAAATCGCTGGCGCTGCGCACGCACTGCCAGACATCCGGCTGGAGCCTCACCGAGCAGGACCCCTTCAATAACGTGGCCCGCACCTGTGTGGAGGCCCTGGCTGCTGCCCTGGGCGGCACCCAAAGTTTGCACACCAACGCCCTGGACGAAGCCATTGCCCTGCCAACCGACTTCTCGGCCCGCATTGCCCGCAACACGCAGATTTACCTGCAGCAGGAAACCAACATCACCAAAGTGGTCGATCCGTGGGGAGGCTCTTATTACGTGGAGGCACTCACGCACGAGATCGCGCACAAAGCCTGGGCATTGATCGAAGAAGTGGAAGAGCTCGGCGGTATGGCCAAAGCCATCGAAACCGGTCTGCCGAAAATGCGCATCGAGGAGGCGGCTGCCCGCAAGCAGGCCCGCATCGACTCGGGCAAGGATGTGATCGTAGGCGTGAACCGGTATAAGCCGGAGCAGGAACAGGAAATTGAGATTCTGGACATTGACAATACCGTGGTGCGTGAGTCGCAGCTGCGCCGTCTGGCACAGGTAAAGGAAAGCCGAGACGACCAGGCAGTGCAGGAAGCGCTTCTTGCCTTGACAAAAGCTGCCGAATACAACGAGGGCAACCTATTGGAGCTGGCTGTGAATGCTGCCCGCGTGCGCGCCACCTTAGGTGAGATCTCTGACGCACTTGAAAAAATTTACGGAAGACACAAAGCTGTGATACGATCCATATCAGGCATCTATTCTGCCGAGCTCTCCGACGATGAGAATTTCGAGCGGGCAAAGGTGCTGGCCGATCAGTTCGAGGAACTGGAAGGCCGCCGGCCACGCATCATGGTCGCTAAGATGGGGCAGGACGGGCATGACCGCGGTTCCAAAGTCATCGCTACCTCCTTCGCCGACCTCGGCTTCGACGTGGACATCGGGCCGCTGTTCCAGACGCCGGCGGAAGTAGCTATGCAGGCCGCCGAAAACGACGTGCACGTCGTGGGCGTATCGTCGCTGGCAGCAGGCCACAAAACGCTGGTGCCGCAGCTCATAGAGGAGCTCCGCAAGCTCGACCGTGCCGACATCATGGTGATCGTGGGCGGCGTTATACCTGCCCAGGACTATGACTTCCTCTTTAAAGCAGGTGCCGAAGGCGTGTTCGGTCCGGGAACGATTATTTCGGTAGCCGCTCAGAACATCTTGGAGAAGCTGATCAAGCGAGTGGAGGAATAGTTACATGTGAAGAGTTGAAAGCTGCAGTCGGCGTGGGTCGGCTGCAGCTTTTTCTTTTTCGGGAGATCGTGATTTCAGGCAAACGCCCGCTTCTGACAGGTATACGGTTTGCCGGCACTTTGCCTTAGCCCTTTTTAAGCCGTACCTTTGTGAAATTATATTTTACATCATGTTATCAAAACCAACAAAGTATACCTTAATAGGCCTCACGGCTGCTCTCATCCTCTACTTCATTTACGATTCTTTTTCACTGCCCAGCGTCGATGACCTGGATGGCGACTTTAAGGAAGTGGCTTTTTACCGCAACGAAAATAATACCGGGCCTATCGTGCGGATCTATGCCGTTACATTATCTGATACGCTGTGGCAAGAGATGGAGCAATATGGCAACTACATGCCGCACACCAAGTATGGCACTACACGGGTCTATTTCTTCCTGAACAGCCAACCTGCTCCAAACGAGGTGCAACCCGGCCAGCAGAATTTCTCTTCTCAATTTGAACCCTATACCTTGGCCCGCTACGAAAAAGACGCCATGGGGCAGATATCCTTCATGCGACATCCTTTCAAGCGCTAACACTGCCTTATTAAGGTCTACCCGACATTAGTACTTACTGATAATTAAGTAGTTGCCTCCCAATAATTGCGGCTTGAATTTTTAGGCTCTTCCTTTAATCTCTCGTAAAAGAGAGGATGTGAAACCTAAAAACCAATATGCTATGAAAATGAATTGGAAAACAGCAGCAGCTTCTTTTTTTATAAGTTCAGCCTTTTTACTGTCCTCCTGCAGCGGGGAGCAAGGTACGAATACCGAAACTGATACCATGGAAGACAACACGATGGATTCAGATATGGAAGACACCGACATGATGGATGACACCACGGATATGCAGGGCACTACAGCAGGTGGCACAACAGGCACTACTACCGGAGGTACGACCACAACCGGCACGACTACTGGTACAACAACCGGCACGACTACTGGTACAACAACCGGCACCACGACGGGAACAACTACTGGCACTACAACCGGTACCACTACCGGGACTACTACCGGGACTACCACAGGAACTACCACAGGTACAACGACTGGTACTACCACCGGGACAACGACTGGTACTACCACCGGAACCACGACAGGTACAACAACGGGCACCGGCACAACGACAGGCACGACTACCACTGGTGGTACTACGACAGGCTCTACAACGGGAAGCACTACGGGTAACTAATTTCCGGAACAGAACTCAGGTATGAACAAACAAGGTGGCTGTGAGCTACCTATACACGTAATCTTAGCGGAAGAGGGAGCTTGAAAACCAGGCTCCCTCTTCTGTTTATACCGCATTAGCAACACTTTCACCAATTTCAGTTGATCCTGATTATTTCAAGAATTTCCTAAAAGTATTCGGGAAAAAGAGGACTATAGGGACAGATGGCTTGTGTACGAGGCTGCATAATAGTATACTTGACCCCTTGCTCCCTTCATTCGTATGAATACATATTCATATAAATAAGCGCTGACCATGATGCAAGGCAAATCAAAAAAATCATACTTCTTATTAAATCTGATTCTTTTGCTTTTATCTTATATTTTCGCCCTTCCAGTACAGGCACAATACCGACCGGAAACCGATTTGCAGGAGCTTTTTCATGATGTGCAGCTGCTTCCCGTTTTCCCGGACTCCAAAACCTTTGCAGACTGCGTGCCCCTACAGGAGCCAGCACATATTTTACAGGCCTATCGGGAGCAGCGCCAGCAGCCCGGCTTCGATCTCAAATCTTTTGTGCTGGAGCATTTTTTGCTGCCCACACAACCTTCCTCCAATTTCACGACCGACACCAGCCTCTCGGTAACAGCGCATATACGACAGCTCTGGCCTGTGCTCACCCGCATGCCAGATGAGGGTGGTGGTTCGCTGCTACCACTGCCACACGCTTATGTGGTGCCGGGCGGCCGCTTTCAGGAAATCTACTACTGGGACAGTTTCTTCACCATGCTGGGCCTGCAGGTAAGCGGAGAAAGAGCCCTGATCCAGCACATGGTCGACAACTTCACGCATCTCATCCACACTACCGGTCATATACCCAATGGCAACCGCAGCTATTACCTGAGTCGCTCGCAGCCACCCTTTTATGCGCTCATGCTGCACCTGCTCACCCAGGAGATGGGCCGCGATGTGCTGGTAAAGTATGCGCCCGCCCTGCGCAAGGAGTATGCCTTCTGGATGGATGGGGCCGAACAGCTCACCTCTGCCAACCCGGCTCACCGGCGTGTGGTGCTGTTGCCGGATGGCAGCATCCTCAACCGCTACTGGGACGACCAGCCGGCACCCCGACCGGAGGCCTACAAAGAGGATGTACACATTGCCCGGGAGTCCGGCCGAAATCCGGAAGAGGTATACCGCCACATCCGGGCGGCGGCCGAGTCGGGTTGGGACTTTAGCAGCCGCTGGTTCGCTGACAAGCAAAACCTGAGCACCATCCATACCACCGACATCCTACCCGTAGACCTCAACGCGCTGCTTTTCCACATGGAACTGACGCTGGCTGAGATGGCTGAATTGGAGCGCAATCCTGCCGAGGCCCGACTGATGCGCCAGAAAGCCAAAGCCCGCCGCAAAGCGGTGCTCCAGTACATGTGGCACGAGGAGGACGGTTTTTTCTATGATTTCGATTTCGTGCAGGGCACTACCACCAACACCCCAACACTGGCTGCTGTCTATCCGCTTTACTTTTGCATGGCCAAGCGAGGCCAGGCGGCGGCAGTAGCTGAACGGCTGGAGCGTGACTTCCTGAAGGCTGGCGGACTGGCAACTACGCTGGTGCAAACCGATCAGCAGTGGGACGCACCGAACGGCTGGGCGCCGCTGCAATGGATGAGCATACAGGCACTTCGCAACTACAACCACGAAGAACTGGCGCGCACCATTGCTACCCGCTGGATTTCGCTGGGCACACAGGTACACGAGAACACGGGCAAAATGGTGGAGAAGTATAATGTGGAGAACCTGGAGCTGGAAGCGGGCGGCGGCGAGTACCCCAACCAGGACGGCTTCGGCTGGACAAACGGTGTGTTCCTCAAACTGCTCTCGCTATACCCTGAGTTGCGTCCCATTGCGGAGCGGCAGCCTGCCATGCTACAAAACCGCTAATCTATACCTGCACTATAGCTGTATAATAGGAAGCGGTTATTTCGTTACAGTTCAGGTATAGAAGCTGCCTGCTCTACCTGACCTGCGGGCAATTCCAGAAACTGGCACTCAGTTTGTAATAGGAGCGTTATACAGAAAAACAGGCTATGATTCAGTTTAAACATATAGTGGCGGCTACGGCCTTACTCCTGTCCACTCTCACAGCATTTGCGCAGGGCGAAACGTCTAACTGGTACTTCGGTAAGGGAGCCGGTATTATCTTTAGAGGCGATACGGCAACGGCAGTGGTCAACAGCCGACTGCATACCGAAGAAGGCAGCGCCTCCATCTCCGACAAGGCAGGCAACCTGCTGTTCTATACCAACGGGATCACCGTCTGGAACAAAGACCACCGCGTGATGCCGAACGGGAACGGCCTGATGGGCATGAAGTCCTCCACCCAGTCCGCCCTAATTGTCCCCAAGCCTACTGTAGATAGCGTCTTCTACATTTTCACGACCGACATACAGGCACAGTCCAACGGGTTGCGCTACAGCGTGGTGAACATGAACAAAGACGAGGGAAACGGGGCCGTTACCGCCCGTAACGTGTTCATGATCGCACCGGCCACCGAAAAGCTCACGGCCATACGCCACAGCAACAACCGCGACTGGTGGGTGATCGCGCACCGCTGGAATAGCAACGCTTATATGGCCTACCTGGTGACGGCTGAGGGCGTAAGCACAGAACCAGTGATGAGCAATGTGGGCACCGTGCATGGTGGCGCGCACCGCAAAGCCATTGGCTACCTCGTTCCCTCTCCGGACGGCACCCGCCTGGCCGCCGCCCTGTGGGATAGCGAGAGCAACTTCGAAGTCCTTCGTTTCAACCGCAGTACCGGCGAGGTATCAGATCCTGTTTTGCTGAAGGGCTACGAAGAAGCGTATGGCGTGTGCTTTTCGCCGGATGGCACCAAGCTCTATGGCACCGCAAATGGCAAAGGAGGCGGTAAGGCACAGATCATTCAGTTCAACTTACAGGCGGGCGACGAAGCGGCTATTGCTAAATCCGCTGAGGTAGTAGGTATGTCCGGCAGTCCGCGAATCGGGGCAATACAAATGGGGCCAAACGGTAAAATGTACGTTGCCCGTCAGGACAATATTCATCTGGGCGTCATCAACAACCCGAATGCTTTGGGCAAGGCCAGCAATTATGTAGACACAGGTTTTCACTTAGGCGGCCGCAAGAGTGATTTGGGTTTGCCGAACTTCCCGCAAGGTATACAATCTGGCGCAGGCAGGTCTGCTAATGTAAGGTAGGCTTTTAACGTAGCACGACACACGTAGCACGATGCCTTCAGAAAGAACATGACAAAAGATGGCTTTACAAAGGACAAAAGATTTTTTGGAAAGAAGTTCTACCTGATTGCTGTTACGGAATCGCAATCTGCTTTTTGCCCGTAGCTTCTGCCTATGCCAGGCGGATTGCAAATCCGTAGCTAGTATCCTTTCGGATTGCAAATCGGAAAGAGCGTTTAAAGATTCTTTTGTCCAATAGTCCTTTGTCAATTACATACTGAAGGCATCCTGCTACTTGCTACGCAAAAAGAGTGAAACGCAAAAGAATAGTGGCTTGGTAACGCATAAAGTCTAAATTTGTAAGGCAATCGATGTTATACCTAACGCTATACTGCCTTGGCAAAACGTTTCAGTGCTGATAAGTATGTAGAGGGCATTCTGGCAGGCGACCGTGTCATGCTGAGTCGGGCCATAACGCTGGTGGAAAGCCGGCTGGCCTCTGATTTGGATCTGGCACAGGACGTCATTAACCAGGTGCTACCACATGCCGGCAAATCGGTACGGATAGGTATAACCGGCGTACCCGGTGTGGGCAAGAGTACATTTATTGAAGCCTTCGGCAATTACCTGATTCAGGCGCAGAACAAGAAACTGGCCGTGCTGGCCATCGACCCAACCTCACAGCGCACCGGCGGCAGCATCCTGGGTGACAAAACGCGCATGGAATCGCTCTCCGTTAATCCCCAGGCCTACATTCGCCCTTCTCCTGCCGGCAAGTCGCTAGGTGGTGTGACGCGCAGCACCCGCGAGTCGATCATCCTTTGCGAAGCAGCCGGTTTTGATGCCATCATTGTGGAAACGGTTGGCGTGGGCCAATCCGAAACAGCGGTGCATGCCATGGTCGACTTTTTCCTGTTGCTGATGCTGGCGGGCGCCGGCGACGAACTGCAAGGCATCAAGCGCGGCATCATGGAAATGGCCGATGCCATTGCCATTACCAAAGCCGACGGCGAAAATGCCATGAAAGCCAAAGCCGCCCGCGCCGAGTACCAGAATGCCCTGCACCTATACCCTGTGGCCGCTTCTGGCTGGCTGCCCAAAGTTTCCGTCTGCTCCGCCATGGAACAAACTGGGCTCGACACGATCTGGCAAACAATCGACTCATATTTGGAGCTGACGCATCAAAACGGATTTTTCGAGAAAAAACGGCACGACCAAAACCTGCAGTGGATGTACGAGGCCATCCGCCAGGGGCTGGAGGATAATTTCTATGCGCACCAGCAGGTGAAAGACCAGTTGGCAGGTATAGCCGACGAGGTAAAGGCGGGAAGGAAGTCGGCTTTTGCGGCGGCAGCTGAACTGCTTAGGTTGGTATAGCCCACAAAAAAACAGCCGGCACATTCCTGCACCGGCTGCTCTTCAATCAATAAGTAAACTTATCGGGCTTCTGCTAACGTAACTTTGGCCCACTTGCAGATTCCTCCCAGTGGAGGGTTGAACTTGTACACATTTATTTTGACGGACTGCACAAACGGGAACCGCTCGTAGATCCTGTCGATGATCCGGTGCCCCAGGTGCTCCAGCAGCCGGGCCGGTACTTTCATTTCTTCCAGCGCCAGCGCATACAGCACTTCGTAGTTCACGGTTTCATCCAGGTCGTCGCTTTCGGCGGCGCGCCGCAGGTCGGTTTCGATGAACAGGTCGATGCCGTACTTGTTGCCGATCTTCTGCTCTTCGTCGTAAAAACCGTGGAAGGCGAAGAACTCCATCCCCTCCAGTGCAATCTGTCCCATCTGGTCCGAACTAGCCTATCTCGTCGAAGAAAGAACCGGCAGGCTTCTGCTCACGGCGCTGTGCCCAGTCGGCCAGGCTGTTGCGCGATGGCTCCGTCATCGGAGGCTGAATCTCGGGCTGCTCAGGCTTAATGGGCTGAATTTCAGGTATAGGCTGCTCAATCTCAGGGCCGCTCGGGGTGCCCGGATAGTCTGGCTTAGGCTGCTCGATCTCTGGCGATGGCACGTTTGGCACTGGTGTTACCGGGTTCGGAATTTCCGGATGCGGCTGTGTCACGTCCGGGGCCGGGTCGCCAAGTGGCTCGTAGCCGTTGCCGGCCGTAACAGGTATAGCGGTTGCTGCTGTAGCTGTAGCCGTGGCCGTAGCCGCTGGCAGTTGTATTGTTCGGTTTGTTGTCGTTTCCATATCTTTCAGATTACGCAGCAGTTCGGGCTGTTCTACCCGAAGCTCGGCCGCTCTTGAAAGAATACTGGCTGTACTGGTTTTAGGTTTTGACTTTGCCTTTTCAGCCTTCTCCAACGCCTCGTTGGCCAGGTTGCGCAGGTCACGCACCATGCTCTCCAGGTACGACTCCATGCGCTGGTAATCCTGCTCCAGAGCTTTGATCTCCTGCTGCATCTCGCTCATCACGCGCTCTGCCTGCTTGGTGCTGTCTTCCAGCACCATACGGGCCTGGTTGCGGGCCGTGTTCAGCAATTGGTCGGCCTGCAGCTGTGCCTCGCGTATCTTCAACTCCGACGACTTGTTGGCCTGCTCCAAAATGGAGTTGCCCGTGTCCTCGGCTGTTTTCAGGGTTTTGTACAATGAAGATTCCACCTCGCGCAGCTTTTGCGTTTCGCGGTGCGACGCCTCCAGCTTGTTGCGCAGGTCTTTGTTCTCATCGAGCAGCTTCTCCCACTGCTGCGATAAAGTCAGCAAAAAAGCATTTACTTCGTCCTTGTCGAGCCCTCTAAACGCCTTCTCAAATGTTTTTTGTCTGATTTCTAAGGGTGTAATCTTCATGATCCAAGCTGAATTTAATATCCCACACCGAAATGGTGCGGTCATCACTACACGAAACTAACTGATTCTGATGAGCCGACCAAAATAATTTGTTGACGGAGGTGCCGTGGCTCGCATTTCGGACTTTATCAATAACCTTGAGCAGCTTAAAGGTTCGGGCATCCCACACTTTGATGGACTTATCCATGCTGCAGGTGGCAAAATGGAGCCCATCGGGGCTATAGGTGATGTGATTAACGGTATACATGTGAGCGATCACGTAGCCACGCTCCTTGTATTTTTCCTGTACCTCCCATACCCTCAGGTGGGCATCACGGCCTGCAGTGAGCAGCTGCGTGCCATCCGGAGAGTAAACGACCGTAAAGACCGAATTGGTATGCGATGGCAGTTCATGCTTCAATTCCAGGGTAGTCGCGTCAAACACCCGCACCTGGTTGTCGCTATACCCGGCGGCCAACTCGTTGGTGGTTTTGTTGTAGGCCAGGCAGCGCACGCTCTGGTCTGATTTGCGCACCATGCTCCGGAGCTCAAAATCCTCAGCCCCAATCACGGCTATACCTCCATTACCGAGTGCTACGTATACCTGCCCGGTTTCAGGCACATAGGCAATGTCAAAGATAGGCACCTTCGGCAGCGCGACTGATTTGTGGATGGCTTTGCTCTCCAGATCAATTACTTGCAGTCCTTCCAGGTTCTGCCCGATCAGGAGCAGGTTGCGCTCCGGTACAAAGCGCAGTGCGTATACAGAAGTGGTGACTTTGGCGATCAGCTCTCCATTCTCAGGATGGTCCAGGTCCCAGGCGGCCACCATGCCGTCGCTGCCCGCCGAATAAATGGTGGTGGGTCCAGCGCCTCCCTCCAGGGTATACACACAATCGCGGTGGCCGGTCAGGGTGGCGACTTTCTGAACTTGTATCTTGCTAGCCATCTCTACTTCTTCTGTTACACTTAAATTTAGCTAAATTTACAACAATTGCCGCGAACCATGCCGCTGCCAACCCAAAATTACCGCTATGCCCCTCCTCCAGACCCGCGAACTTGATGCTCATACCTTACTGGGCGTGTGGCTTCTCGACGAAAGTCCGGAGGCACTGCGCTCGCTGTTGCCAGCACACTTTATACCTGACAAGAGCCTAGAGCAAACACACCCCAGACGGCAGCGCGAGTGGCTGGCCAGCCGCGCGCTAGCCTACCAACTATTGCGGCGCTTTACCGATGCCCCCCTCCCCCTGCTGCGCGACACAACGGGCAAACCTCTTTTTGCCGGTGCTCCGTTTCAGCTTTCCATCACCCACTCACCCCAGTTGGCTGCCGTTATACTTTCCGAGAAATACGATGTTGGCATAGATCTTGAACTGGTAAGCCCGAAGGCGCTGCGGGTGGCCGACAAGTTCCTGACGGATAAGGAAAAGACCTTTACGTCGGACAATGAACAGCAGACTTGCCTGTATTGGAGCGCTAAAGAAACGTTGTACAAGATGTATAGCCGAAAGCGACTTATTTTTAAGGAAAACCTACTGGTTGAACCTGCGCAGAGCCCTGAAAACAACTTATTGCAGGGTCACGTTATTACTGATAATTTTTCTAAATTGTACCAGATCCATCACGAAGTGCTTCACAACCACGTATTAACCTATAGTGTGGACCGTTGATATACCTTACACGCACCTAAACAAACAAACATGAAATATCTGGCTTCTTTTGTCGTCGCATTCCTGGTCACGGCCAGTGTGTTTGCGCAGGGCAGCTACCAACTGGGCAGCAAAGTGGCTGACTTCTCGCTCAAGGACGGACAGGGCAATGCTGTCTCTCTCAGCAATTTTGCCGATAGCAAAACGGTGGTGCTGGTGTTCACGGATAACAAATGTCCGTACGCCAAGCTTTACGAAAACCGACTGGTGACTTTATCGAGCACCTATGCGCCGCGAGGCGTGCAGTTCATCTTCATTAATCCGGGAGTGGGTGTAGGCGAAGGCAGCGATACCATGCAGGACCTGGCGGCCAAAAACTACAGTTTCCCATACCTGGCAGACGAAGGGCAGCGCATCAGCCAGAAATTTGGGGCCACGAAGACTCCCGAAGTTTTTGTGCTGCACAACATGGGCGGTGAGTTCGTGCTGAAGTACAAGGGCGCGATTGACGACAGCCCGCAGGTAGAGAGCGGCGTGCGAAACAACTACCTCAAATCCGTGATTGACGATGTGCTGGCCAATAAGAGCATCAGCGCAGCCGACAAGCGCGCGACCGGTTGTATGATCAAACGATACTAATGGCTATACCTATACCTGCCAAAACGAAAAGCCCGGCTTTCTTGCGAGCCGGGCTTTTCGTTTCTATACCTTTCTTAATAGGTCTTATATCGTCGGGTCTTCGTCCGTAATGGCGGTCAGCAGTCTGGTTACTTCGGCTGCTTTCTCCAGGTCGTTGGTTTTTTCGAACGAGAACGCCAGGTTGCGCAGCGCCCTTTTCACGATCTCGATGTTGGAGCAGGGCTCGTAGAATATGTCCACCGGGTTCAGGTTGAGTTGCACGATGTAGTTGTCGATGTCCGCTTTGGAGAGCATCAGGCCTTTGTTGTACACGTTGATGTAGAACTGCACTTCGCCCTGCTTGTAAATCAGGATGAAGAGGTTCGGTAGATTTACGCCGTAGACGGGCATCCCCAACCGCTGTGCAACGGTCATATAAATCACACAAAGCGTCAGCGGGTTTCCGCGCCTTGTCTCCAGTGCCAGGTGCATCATGGAGTTCGAAGGCGAGTGGAAGTTCTTGGTATTGGCCGAGAACCGCTTGTCACGAAAAAGCGAGTTGTTCAGCGATTTTACCTGGTCGTAAGGGTGCATGTTGTCCTTCATGTTTGTCCAGGCATCGAAGTACAACTGGTCAAGCGCCTTCGATAAAGTCGCCAGTTCCACGTCCGGGTATAAGTAGGTGTTTACAAGCCACATTCCTTCCACCAAGTCTACCCCGCCTCGCTCTTTCCAGTTTTTGAGGCGCTGCAACAGTCCGTCGAACTGCAAATGATGGATCAGGTCTTCAATCCGCTTCTGCAGGTCCGAGTTCAGCGTCTCTTCCCATTCCTCCTCCAGAAACGGGATGATGCTTTCTCCCAGCGACACAATCTTCTGCTCTACATGCGACGCGACCTCATAATCCATGTCATCCAACAGCGAGATCATCGCCTTTATCTCCTTCTTTGTCAAAATAATGCGAAATGGTTAATAGGTAATGAAAAATAACCGAGCAGACCGAATACTACCATCACCCCAATCGCTGCTCTTCTTTAAACTAACCCCTGAATCTGCCCGAAGATTTCAGAATGGGGAATAAAATCTAAATATTTCTACATAAGTCCGCTGTGCGCTGTTATCAATCTCCCTCCTCAACTTAGTCTCAAAGGTAGTACCACAGGCTGAATCACTGGTTCATGATTCAGATTTAGTCAGAATTATCTGAAAGATTTCGAACAGGTAAAGCATGCCAGGTATAAGTAATCAAACCCTATACCTGGAGCGCCCCATTAAAATTAAGTCTGTATAACGCCTACATTGTAAGGCTTCTCAATCGGTGCGTGGTTGGCGGCTTCTATGCCCATTGAGATCACCTTGCGGGTTTCCAGCGGGTCGATGATGCCGTCTATCCACAGGCGGGCTGCGGCGTAGTAAGGCGATAGCTCCTCGTTATACTTGGCCGTGATGCGCTCGAGTAGTTCCTTCTCAGCCTCTGGCGTAATCTCCTCTCCTTTTGCTTTCAGGGCTGATACCTGAATCTGCAGGAGCGTGTTGGCTGCCGCCGCACCGCTCATCACGGCTAGTTGAGCGGTCGGCCAGGCGTAGATCAGGCGCGGGTCGTAGGCTTTGCCGCACATGGCATAGTTGCCGGCCCCGTAGCTGTTGCCGATGATCACTGTAAACTTGGGCACAACGGAGTTTGCCATGGCGTTTACCATTTTGGCACCATCTTTAATAATGCCGCCATGCTCGGCCTTGCTGCCCACCATAAAGCCGGACACATCATGCAGGAACACGAGCGGAATTTTCTTCTGGTTGCAGTTCATGATAAAGCGGGCCGCCTTGTCAGCTGAGTCGGAGTAGATCACGCCGCCCATCTGCATCTCGCCTTTTTTGCTCTTTACGATCTTGCGCTGGTTGGCGACTATACCTACCGCCCAGCCATCAATGCGGCCCAATCCGCAGATCAGCGTCTGTCCATACAGGTCTTTGTAAGGCTCAAACTCTGAGTTGTCGACCAAGCGATGGATGATGTCCATCATGTCGTAAGGCTTGGTGCGGTCAGCGGGCAGCATTCCATAGATCTCTTTCTCATCGAGCTTCGGAGCGGCAGGCTCTACGCGGCTAAAGCCGGCTTTTGGGTTTTCGCCCAGTTTATCGAAGATGGTGCGGATGTGGTCCAGCGCCTCTTTATCGTCTTTGCACTTATAGTCAGTCACACCCGAAATCTCGCAGTGCGTGGAAGCACCGCCCAGCGTCTCGTTGTCGATGCTCTCGCCAATAGCCGACTTCACCAGGTATGAGCCGCCCAGGAATACTGAACCGGTTCCTTCCACGATCAGGGCTTCGTCGCTCATGATGGGCAGGTAGGCGCCACCGGCCACGCAGCTGCCCATGATGGCCGCGATCTGCACAATGCCCATCGAGCTCATCACGGCGTTGTTGCGGAACATGCGGCCGAAGTGCTCTTTGTCCGGAAAAATCTCGTCCTGCATCGGCAGAAACACACCGGCGCTGTCCACCAGGTATACGATCGGCAATTTGTTCTCAATAGAGATCTCCTGGGCACGCAGGTTCTTCTTGGCGGTGATCGGGAACCAGGCTCCGGCTTTTACGGTGGCATCATTCGCTACGACCACACACTGGCGGCCTTTGATGTAGCCTATACCTGTCACCACGCCGCCGCTCGGGCAGCCGCCTACCTCCTCGTACATACCCTCGCCGGCAAAGGCGCCGACTTCCAGGAACTCGGTTCCTTCGTCGAGCAGGTACGCGATGCGTTCGCGGGCTGTCATTTTACCTTTGGCATGCTCTTTTGCGATGCGCTTTTCGCCGCCGCCCAGGTGTACTTTCTTCAGTTTGCTTTTCAGCTGGAAACTCAGCTGTTTGAGAGAGTCTTCGTTCTTATTGAATTCGATATCCATGAAGGGTGATTATAAATAAGGGGACTACTTACAATGAAAAATCCGCTTTGAGGGCGGATTTCACAAATATACAATTTTTATAAGATGCACTATTGCCTTTTTGTGGTGTCGGCAGGCGTTACCTTTACGGAGTCAATGGCCGGGCGGCGGAACTCGTCCGGGTTCTCGTCCTGTAGTTCTTTCACCTCCTCCAGCGTGATCACACGTCCTGTGGCGTCTACCTTATACCTGTCTTTGCGGCCAATAAGCGAGAACTGCACGTAGCGCTTCGGATAGGCCTGGATGTCGCGCAGCAGCAGATTGAGTGCCTCCGTGGAGCGGTTCATGTTCTGGTACAGTTCCTCGTCGTTCATCAAACGGCCCAGTGAGCCCTCGTTCGAGTTAAGCTTGGCAACAGTTTTCTCCAGTTCGCTCACGGCCGAGTTGGCATTGGCTACCAGCTGCTTTACTTCTACCTGCTTGAGCGAATCTGTGATCTCGACCATGTTCAGCGCCAGGCGGTCGATGTTGCGCTGGGTCTGGTTGAGGGCCGAGGTAAGTTGGCTCAGGTTTCGGGTGATTTGGTTGATGTTGCGCTGGTTCTCGCGCAGTATTTCATTTATTGCCTCGGTGGTTTTGTTGGAGTTGGCCAGTATCTGCTGCAGGTTGCCTTTTGCCTCACTGTCGAGCAGCCGGTTGACGCGGGCCAGGGTAGTGTCTACTTTGTCGATGACCGGCACCGACTTGGATGAGAGCATGTCGGTAATGCTGGTTTCTTTGTAGCTGATCAGCTCCTCCCCACCATTGTATTGCTTGCTGTTGTTTTTCAGAAAGAGGGTGATGGCCTTACTGCCGAGCAGATCGGCGTTCCCCAGGCTGGCAATGGTCGAGTCCCCGATCTGCAGGTCTTTCCGGACTTCAATGTCTACGCGCACCATGTTAGCACGATCGGTCAGCAGGCGCAGGTCCTTTACATGCCCCACCTGTATACCGTTCAGAAACACGGGGTTAGAAATGGTGAGGCCGTCCACGTTGTCGTAGACAACGTAGTAGGTGTTTGATTTGGAGAAGATGGTGGATCCTTTCAGGAAGTCATACCCAAAAAACAGTATTACAATTGCCGCTATACCTAGCAGGGCAACCTTAATTTCCTTTGATATTTTCACGTAGGTGAGTTTGCTTTTGCATTAGTTCATGGCTTCAAGCTCTTGCTTGTATTCCTTGAAGGCACGATATATACCTGATGCCATATACGTCTGACCCGTTTTATCGTTAAGGAATTTTTCCTCAGTCGGATTGGTCAGGAAGCCTGCCTCAATGAGCACGCTCGGCATATAGGATTTCCAAAGCACGAGGAAGCCTGCCTGCTTCACGCCGCGGCTGGTGCGGCCCACCCTGTTTTTGAACTCATTTTCTACTTTCTGGGCAAAGCGAAGGCTGTTGTCGATGTAGGCGCTTTGGTGCAGTGCAAACATGATGTGGCTCTGCGGTGAGTTCGGATCGAAGCCACCGTATTTTTCTTTGTAGTCGTCTTCCTGCAGAATAACGGCGTTTTCGCGCTTGGCTACGGCCAGGTTGTTATTAGAGGTATGGAGACCCATGGTATAGGTCTCGGTGCCGTAGGCAGAGGGAGGCCCGGCGTTCAGGTGGATGGAGATGAACAGGTCCGCGTTGTTTTTGTTGGCGATCCCGGCACGGTCAATCAACTCCACAAAGGTATCGTCCTTGCGGGTGTAAACAACTTTCACGTCCGGCACGTTCTTCTCAATTAACGCACCGACCTGCAAGGCCAGTTTTAAGGCCACGTCGGCCTCATGCGAAATTTTGCCGTTACAGCCTATGTCTTTGCCGCCATGCCCCGCATCGATCACTACCGTGCGCAACTTGTACGCTTTGCGGTATTCGAGCTTGCTGGAAGAGAGTAGAAGTAAACTTAGGGCCAGAATGGAGATAGTAACAATATTTCTCACAACGCTCGTTAGTTAAAAGCTAAAACAATAACTTTGTACAAAATAAATAAAACTTTAGGGAAGTCTGAAGAAGTTGCGCTACATTTTGATTTTTTTGCTGCTGGTGCAGCTCGTCGTGCTTTCTGCCCCGTCTGCGCTGGGCCAACGGGTCCGCCGCCCTACCACTACGGCCGCGCCAAAAGACACCGTCAACATCTCTCCCCCGCAGGATTCGCTTGTGACCAAGGCACCGCAGGGCGACATCGAGACCACAATCAATTACTCTGCCAAAGACTCCATCTTGTTTGAGGTAGACCGCAAAGTAGTACATCTCTACGGAGATGCCAAAATCGATTATGGCACGATGGAACTTGCCGCGGCCTACATCAAGATCGACTACGACCTGAACACGCTCACCGCAACGACCCTCACCGACTCAACAGGCCAGGAGACTGGTACACCGGTGTTTAAAGACGGAGCCGAAAGCTACGCGGCCAAACGCATTGCCTATAACTATAAGACCAAACGCGGCCAGATCGCTGAAGTAGTAACGCAACAAGGCGAGGGGTATATACATTCCGAGGTGGTGAAAAAAAATGAGCACAACGAGATTTTCGGTCTGCACAACAAATACACTACCTGTAACCTTGAGCACCCGCACTTCTACATCAGTGCCGGCAAGATAAAGGCTATACCCAACGACAAGATCATGTCGGGTCCGTTCAATCTCGTGATCGCTGACATCCCTACGCCGCTCGGCTTTTTGTTTGGCCTCTTCCCGACGCCGAAAAACAAGCGCTCATCCGGCGTGATCATGCCGACCTTTGGTGAGTCGCGCGCGCGCGGCTTTTACCTGAGCAACGGCGGCTATTACCTGGCTCTGAACGACTACATCGGCACCCGCATCACCGGCGACATCTACTCGCTGGGCGGGTATAAAGTAACGGTTGACAACACCTACATCAAGCGCTACTCATACCGTGGCAACTTCAACTTCAGCTACGACTACTTTGTAAATGACGAGGCTGATCTGGGCAACCCTGATCGATCTACCAACAGCCGTGCAGGTCTGCCGCCTAGCCAGCGCACTGCTTTTATTACCTGGTCACACAACCCGGTGCAGAAGCCTGGCCGTGGCCGTTTCTCAGCCAACGTGCGGGCCGGTAGCAGCCAGCACAACCGCGTGAACTACAACAGCCCGAACAACTACCTGGCTCCGACTTTTAACTCAACCATCACTTACCAGAAAAACATCCAAAACTCGCCTTTCAGCTATACCGCCACGCTGAGCCAAGGCCAGAACAACGGGGGCTTTACAGAAGACGGCAAACCGGCCCCAACTACCATGCGCTTCACGCTGCCCGACCTGAGCTTTGCGATGACCCAGACGAGCCTGTATGAGCTTTTCTCGAAGAACGTACCGACCGGCAAATGGTACGAGAACTTTTCCGTGGGCTACAACGTGCGTGTGCGTAATGAGGTGTCGAACCAAGTAACTGCTCGCAGATTGGGCAACCTGCCAGTGGTAGGTGGAACAGACCGAGACACCACCTTTGCCCTTAACTTTGACAACCTGGGGAAGCTCTGGCAAAATGGACGAAAGAGTGCCGACCACAACTTTACCTTTAACCTGGGCAACTACAAGGTGTTACGTTTTTTCAACCTGACGCCAACTGTCAATTACCGGGAGTCCTGGTTTGACAAAAAACTGACCTATACCTTCGACGAAGAACAGCAGGCTGTACGCATCGATACGGCAGGTTTTGGCAGAGTGTACGAGTATGGAGCTGGCGCTTCCCTTAACACGACCGTGTACGGCACCGTGCAGTTTCCTAAGAGCAAGCGTGTAGAGGCCATCCGCCACACCATGACCCCAAGCGTTAGCTACGGGTATCGTCCTAACTTCGGCGACGAAAGCCGCTTCGGCTTTAACCAGACCACACAGGTAGCCATTGACTCACTCACCAATCAGCCGATCTTTCAAACACTGCCACGCTTTAATGGCAACGTGCCTTCGGGCGGATTGGCAAGCAACATAAGCATGCAGATCAATAACCGTGTAGAGATGAAAGTGCGCTCACGTAGCGACTCTACCGAGGCTAAGTCTGAAAAGGTCAGTCTGATCGACAACCTGAACATAGGCGCTTCCTATAACCTGGCCGCCGACTCGCTTCGTCTTTCAAACATCAACATCAACATGAACACGCGCCTGTTCAAAGTGTTTGATGTTAGCTTGACGTCTAATTTTGACCCGTACCAGCTTAGCCCCGATGGCAATCGCCGCATCGACCGCTACATGGTGGAGGCTCCAGGTTTTAAGTTGGCCAGGCTGACCAATGCCAACCTGAGTGTGCGAGCCAACTTTAACCCGGAAGCACGCTCTACGAACACGCCGCCACCATCCAACCTGCCCGGTATGCTGAATCCGAACGACCAGTTTTTGCCGGACTATGTGGACTTCAATATTCCATGGACGCTCAATGTGGACTATACCATCTACTACACCGGTGGCACACCACAAAACCCAAGTGCAATCACGCAGAACATCGGTATGCAGGGTACGCTGAACCTGACCGAAAAGTGGAAGTTTGGCTACATGGCCGGGTATGACTTTACCAACCAGAACATTTCCAACGCCAGACTCGACATTTACCGCGACCTGCACTGCTGGGAGATGAGCATTGGCTGGAACCCGTTCGGCTTGATGCGCGGCTATAACGTGACCATCAACGCCCGGTCTGCCCTCCTGCGCGACCTGCGCCTGACCAGAAACAGGTCCGGTATGAACTTTAGATAAGCCCCGAACAGCCATACCTGAAAATAGGATGGCTGTTTATGTTTTGATTTTATAACTTTGAATCAAATCCAAACCTGCATCCTATGTCTGTTCATAAAAGCGACGTAAAAAAAGTCACCACGCACCAGTTGCAGAATATGAAAGAGCGCGGCGAGAAAATCTCCATGCTCACGGCCTACGACTATTCCATGGCCACCATCCTGGACGCTGCCGGCGTGGACGTGCTGCTCGTTGGCGACTCTGCCTCTAACGTTATGGCCGGTCACGAAACAACACTCCCCATCACGCTGGACCAGATGATCTACCATGCCTCTTCTGTAGTGCGTGGCGTGAACCGCGCTTTTGTGGTGGTGGACCTACCCTTCGGTTCTTACCAGGGCAACTCCTCTGAAGCACTGCGCTCCACCATTCGCATCATGAAGGAGTCAGGTGCGCACGGCATCAAACTGGAAGGCGGCGCTGAGATAAAGGAATCGATCGTGCGCATCCTGAGCGCGGGCGTGCCGGTGATGGGTCACCTGGGCCTGACCCCGCAGTCCATTTACAAATTTGGTACTTATACCGTGCGAGCCAAGGAAGAAGCTGAAGCACAGAAGCTGATCGACGATGCCCTGTTACTGCAGGAGCTGGGTTGCTTCTCGATCGTACTGGAGAAGATCCCTTCTGAACTGGCCAAACGTGTTGCTGAGAAACTACAGATCCCGATCATAGGAATAGGCGCTGGCCCGCACGTAGACGGACAGGTGCTAGTAGTGCACGACATGCTGGGCATCAATAAAGAATTCAAGCCCCGTTTCCTGCGCCGCTACGCCGACCTGCACACCATCATGACTGACGCCGTGCAGAACTATGTGAAGGATGTCAAAAGCAAGGATTTTCCGAACGAGAAGGAAGCGTATTAATGAATATTAATGAGTAGTGAATAATGACTAATGATCAATAAATGATGGTTACTTCATTGCGTGTCGCTTCTTTAATCATGCTCCCTCCTCTTTTTTATTAATCATTATTCACTACTCATTATTAATTATTGCAGCCCATGGCTTTGCTCGACGTTCTTTTTGAGGATAACCATGTGCTGGTCGTGAACAAGCCGGCGGGTCTGCTGGTGCACGGAGACGAAACCGGCGATGTGTGCCTGGCCGATCTGGCGAAGGAGTATATCAAAGAGAAGTACAGCAAACCGGGCAATGTGTACATCGGCGTAGTGCACCGGCTGGACAGACCCGTGAGCGGCGTGGTGTTACTGGCCAAAACATCCAAGGCACTCTCCCGCCTCAACGAGCTTTTCCGCAGCAAGAAGACTGTGAAAACTTACTGGGCCGTGGTGCTCAACCGACCTGCTATACCTGAGCAGACGCTTGTACATTGGCTCATCAAAGACAGCAGTCGTAATGTGACCAAAGCCTATGCCCGCGAGAATAAAAGCGGCCTGCGTTCCGAGCTGAGCTACCGTTTGATCGGGCAACATGATAAAAACTACCTGCTGGAAGTAAATCCCGTCACAGGTCGTCCGCACCAGATCCGGGTGCAACTGGCCTCCATGAACTGCCCCATTGCTGGAGACCTGAGGTATGGCGCCAGCCAGCCACTCCCGGACAAAAGCATCGCCCTGCACGCCCGCAGCCTGCAGTTCGAACACCCCACCCTCAAAACCATGATCACTGTGACGGCCCCGCTTCCTGCAGCTCCTGTCTGGAAAGCCTTTATTAATGAGTAATGAATAATGACGAATGAGTAATGATTAGGGTGTAGCTATACGATCAGCTTATACCTTACTTCAGTACATAAGCCTGCCTTCTCACCTCTCGCAGTCTTAGTTCATTGCGTATTAGCCTCTATTTATTGCATTATACCTTACCGCATCATTCGCTGATAATTATTTATCCGGCACCGTTCTCTACTCATTATCCACTCGTCATTAACCATTATTCATTCATCATTATTAATTCTCCATTATTCACTATTCATTACTCATTCGTCATTCATAAAAACTGACATTTATCATCTTTCTGAACTTTTATACCTGATTTTGTTCTTTCTATAGAATCAGATCGTAATTTTGCGAAGGCATGGTGACTGCTTTTTGCACCGCTATACCTGAATCAGAATTAATCACCTCTATATACCTATTGCTTAATGGCCATACTTATTTTCTTCGTACTGCACTGGTACCTCTCTTTGTTTGTGCAGACTTTCTTCCTGCACCGCTACGCTGCGCACAAGATGTTCACCATGAACCCGTTCTGGGAGAAGGCTTTTTACCTGCTTACTTACATCGCGCAGGGTTCTTCTTTCCTGTCGCCGCGCGCCTACGCTATTTTGCACCGCATGCACCACGCCTTCTCCGACACCGAGCGTGACCCGCATTCGCCGCACTATTCCAACAACGCCTTTACGATGATGTGGAAGACCAAGAACATTTACAATGACGTACTGAACAATCGTGTGGAACCAGAGCGTCGCTTTGACGGTGACTACCCGGTATGGCCGTTGATCGAGAAAGTGGGTGACAGCTATTACTCACGCATCGGCTGGGGTGTGGCTTATGTGCTGTTCTACATCGCCTTCGCTACGCAGTGGTGGATGTTCCTGCTGTTGCCACTCCACTTCCTGATGGGCCCGGTACACGGCGCGATCGTAAACTGGAGCGGTCACAAGTATGGCTACCAGAACTTCGACAACAACGACAAGTCACGCAACTCGCTTTTCTTCGACTTTCTGACTGGCGGCGAGCTGTTCCAGAACAACCACCACAAACTGCCTAACCGCGTGAACTTCGGTGTGAAATGGTGGGAAGTGGACCCAACCTGGCCGGTAATCTGGACGCTGGACAAGCTGAGCATCATCAAGCTGAAGCCGGTGAAAGTAAAAGCTGCCAGACCTCCAAGAGTAAAAGCTAACGCTTAATCATATTCAAAGCCCTTCGGAAACGGAGGGCTTTTTATTTTGCAAAGGTCAGAACAAGAGGTTGTATATATGTAAAAAATATTAATTTTATTCTATACTATTAACTAGCAGAATCTATTAGAACAACGTTTACCACCAATTCTCTATCAAAGATCTCGATGTTGCGCTTCCTCTTGACGCTATTTATTCTCCCGTTGTGCTTATCCTGCAAAAAGGAGTCAATTGAAGAACCGCTAATGCAATATCACTTCATTGAATTTGTAGATGCCTCTGGTAAAAACCTCTTGGAAAGCGGCAGGATATCCACTTCTGAGTTCAGGCTTATTTCTGGCGATTTCACATTCACCTGGGACGAAATGCTGGCACACAAGGAGCGCGACGCTACATCGATCTCTGAAACTCTCCCTCATAACTATGAACATGCCGTTATCCTTAACGAGATGCTAAGCAACGATCACTTGCTTTTAGAGGCATCGCAAGGCAACTTAGGTTCCTATGGACCTCGAGAGAAAATCTTCACTCTGAATGGGGCAAACCACACGTTCACGTATTCGCTTCAAGAGGGCTTCTACCAGAATGGCAAGAAGCTGGCATCCACCACTGAAGTGATTGACAAAGGCTATATATTCCTGCACCGCATTGTACTAGAGGAATTTTAAGAGCCGAGTGTGTTAAGATAATAAGAGAGCCCTCCCGCAATGGAGGGCTTTTTTGTTTGGCCTATACCTGGCGGAGTATGTGTGTTGGCGAATGTCTACCTATACCTTACAATCTAGACTCCCAAATCAATTCCTAAATATCTTGCATTAATCGGCACAAAATCATTACCTTTGCGGTTCTAAAAACTGGCGGACGGGTTTCGCCGACTTAACTATTTATATAAAAAATGGCTGTTAAAATCAGACTGGCCCGCAGAGGCCGCAAAAAAGCCGCTATCTACGATATCGTAGTAGCTGACGCTCGTGCACCACGTGATGGTAAATTCATCGAGAAACTGGGTACTTACAACCCAAACACTAACCCTGCTTCTATCGATTTCAGCGAGGAGAAGGCGTTCCAGTGGTTGATGAATGGTGCTCAGCCAACTGACACTGTAAAAGCGATGCTTTCTTATAGAGGTATTCTGTACAAGAAGCACCTGCAGATCGGTGTAGCAAAAGGTGCTATTTCTCAGGAGACTGCTGATGCTCGTTTCGAAGAGTGGAAGCAGGCGAAAGAGGCCAAAATCGAAGGCAAGCGTACTACACTGGGCTCTGAGAAAGAGGCGAAGCGTAAGGCTGCATTCGAAGCTGAAACGAAAGTGAAAGAAGCTCGTGCAGAGGCAATCCGTCAGCGTGAAGCTGCCAAGCTGGCTGCTGATGCTCCTGCTGCTGAAGGTGAAGAGGCTACTGAGGCACCAGCTGCCGAAGGCGAGTCTACTGAAGAGCAAGCATAAATTACGGTTGCCATGCACATTGATGACTGCTTCCTGTTAGGTCACATCGTCAAGACCCATGGCATCAAGGGGCAGGTTGTCGCGTTTTTCGACGTGGACTACCCCGAAGATTACGATGAATTGGAATCAGTCTTCCTGGAACAACAGGGAAGACTGGTTCCTTTTTTTATTGCCGGCATGGAGCCGCAGGCGAAAGGCCGCTTCATCATCAAGTTCGAGGACATTGATACCATCGAGCAGGCTGAGAAGCTGCGCAACGTAAGCCTATACCTGCCACTCGACGAGCTGCCTGAGCTGGAAGAAGGACAGTTTTACTTCCATGATGTGATCGGCTACCGTGTGGTGGACCAGAGCCACGGCCCCCTCGGCACCGTGAAAGAATTTTATGACATGCCGCAGCAGCAGCTGATGGCCATGGACTACAACGGCGAAGAAATGCTGGTGCCTGTACTGGACGACGTGTTTCTGAGAGCCGACCACGACACCAAGGAGTTGCACGTGAACCTGCCGGAAGGTTTGCTGGAAGTATACACCCAGCCCGGCACCCCTGACGACGCCGACGACCGCGACGAGTAAGCCCTGTTATCATGCGTTTTGACATTATCAGTTGCCAGCCCGACCTGCTGGACAGTCCCTTTAGCCATTCCATCGTTAAGAGAGCGCAGCAAAAAGGCCTGGTAGACATCCACATCCACGACCTGCGCAAATACGCCATCAACAAGCATGGCCAGATTGACGACTACGCCTTTGGCGGTGGGGCAGGTATGGTAATGATGATCGAACCCATCGACAAGCTACTGTCAGATCTGAAAGCCGAGCGCGACTACGATGCTGTGATTTACATGACGCCTGATGGGCAGACGCTGAACCAGCAGGTGGTGAATCAGTTTTCGCTCATGCGTAACGTCATTATTCTGTGTGGGCATTACAAAGGCGTGGACGAGCGGGTGCGACAGCACTACGTGACCCACGAGATCAGCATCGGCGACTACGTGTTGTCGGGCGGTGAGTTGGGAGCGGCTGTGCTGGCCGATGCCATTATCCGCATCATTCCGGGCGTGCTCAACGACGAGTCCTCTGCCCTGACCGATTCGTTTCAGGACGGCTTGCTGGCACCACCGGTCTATACCCGCCCAGCGGATTACAAAGGCATGAAAGTGCCGGATATTTTGCTTTCCGGAGACGGTCCCAAAATAGAGCAGTGGCGCTTTGAGCAGGCGATTGAGCGCACAAAACAGCGCCGGCCAGACCTGCTGAACGAGTAGCCTAGCAGGTATAGAAACACCTCTAAATGCGCTGCTACAGCCCGTTTAAAGGATTAGTTTCAAAAACTTATATTTTTTTACTGCAAAAATTCTTAAGTAATAAATAATTACATATCTTTGCAGTCCGAATTTTGAAGAAGATATTTAGCTTTAACAACATAGCCATGAGCGAATTACTTAAATTTATCGAGCAGGAATCTACAGACAAGCGCGCCTCTTTCCCGACTTTCCAGTCTGGCGATACCATCAACATCCACGTGAAAATCCGTGAGGGTAACAAAGAGCGTGTTCAGCAGTTCCAAGGCGTTGTTATTCAGCGCAAGAACGTAAACACAAACGGTGAGACTTTCACTGTAAGAAAAGTGTCTAACCAGATTGGTCTGGAGCGTATTTTCCCACTTCTTTCGCCTGCTATCGAGAAAATCGAGCTTGTGAGAAAAGGCCGTGTTAGAAGAGCTAGACTGTACTACCTGAGAGGTCTGCAAGGTAAGGCTGCCCGTATCAAGGAAAGAAGATAATCGAAGAACCTGTTTTCATAAGTTTTCCATAGTTTTAGTAAAAAGGAGCCGTTTCTCAGCAAACGGCTCCTTTTTTTATACCTGTTCCAAAACCGGCTATACCTGCTGTGTCCAGGCTTGCTATCTTTGCAGCTATACCTGTTATACCTACCCGTATACCTTCGCCCATGAAAACCTTACAACGCTATACCTTCCTGCTGCTGTCGCTGGCAATGCTGACCTCCTGCCAGACAGACTACGCCGCCCTGCCTACCTACAATGGCAAGAAACAGCTGCAGGCCGTAATCGAAGTGCCCGCCGGAAGCTCGACAAAACTGCATTATAACCGGCAAACGAAAGCCTTTGAAGCAGAGCAACAAGCCGGTAAGGATCGTGTCATCCCTTTCCTACCCTACCCTGCCAACTTCGGCTTTATACCCTCCACCGAAACCAACGCACAGCGTAAACCATTGGAGGTGGTGGTGCTGACGGGAACTGTCGCGACCGGCACCGTAATGGAAGTGATTCCGGTGGGCGTGCTGCAACTGGAGACCGATGGAGAGCTGGACCACAAAATCGTAGCGGTGCCAGCCAGGCCAAGTGAGCGCACCATCAATGCGCCGGACTACAACTCCTTCACCGCCGACTACCCTGCCGCCAAGGCCATCCTGCAGCACTGGTTCGTGCACCACAACCCCACCGCCAAAAGCAAATTTGTAGGCTGGCGCAACGAGCAGTTCGCCGAGCAGGAAATACAGCGCTGGATGAAGTTGTAAGGTATAGAAACAGAAAAGCCTCCTGATGTGGAGGCTTTTCTGTTTAGTGGTTATCGAACTCTTGTAAGGCTTAGACTTACATGCTGGCGCTGTGTGATGTAATCATTGAGCCCACCTTACATACCTTGTCGCTTCTTGCCCATCCCACGAAATCTTGAGTATTTCTCCAGTAGCTTCTTTTATGAGTCCTCTTGATATGAAATCGTTATAGTAAACAATGATTGAATCTCGTTTGATGACATAGGGCATGCTTCCATCACCATCATAGTCTACTACAAAAAACCATTTTTCATTTAATTCAAAGTCAGCATGTGGACCTTCTGGGTCATATGTCCATATTCCATACAGGTTACTTAATGGAAACTTTAAATTTGTTATTTCACTTGCTGCTGGGCGTTCAATATTTTCAACGCTATCAAGGTCAGTATTCGCTTCTGAAATGGTAATAACAGGCCGTTGATGGACAGATGCAATGCTATCCTCTGTTACTGAATCCGTACCAACATAAGCGTCCTGCTTTCTGTCTCCCTCACACGAGGATAGCAAAAGTAAAACAGATACAGAAAGCAAACCCTTGAAAGGCCCGTTCATTTATACTGACTGTTCATAGAACCAAATTATACCGGCTATACCCTACTTAATCTCGCGCAGCTTGGCTCTCACCTCGTCCACCGCTTTTTCCATGGCCTGTACCTGCTGGCGGCTGGCCTCCTGCTGCTTGATGTTAAGTTCTACATTTTGCTCCAGCTGGCGAAGCTCGTCGGCATTGCGCACCAGCTCGGCTTCCAGCTCTTGTTTGCGTTTCTTGTTGCGCTCTATGCTCAGTTGCAGGTCATTGGCTTGCTTCACCACACGGTCTTGCTCTTTCTTGGTGCTGCGCAGCACCGCCTCGGCTTCGTTTATCTGCAGCAGCACGTCTTCCTGATACAGCTTCTTGCCGAAGCTCTCCATGAACTGTTCGGCCGCCGCGTATACCTCCGGCGTCGCGTTTTTATCCAGGTGGGTGGTGCCCATGTCAAGCGACCACCAGACGTAGCTGCCATTAGCCTGCGTACCAACCGTGGAGATCACGCGCACAGGCTGTTTGCTGATGCTGATCAGGTTGGCCTCCTCTACCGTGTAAACGCCCTTCGACTGCTTCACCTTGCCCGCCTCTTTTGACAGATGGTCTTTCCAAATTTTCTCCACAAACTTCGGGTCCAGCTGCACGCTCAGCTGCTGGCCGCTGCGCTTGATACCGCTAACCACCTGCTCGCTTTCTTCTACACGCATGACCTGCGCACTCGCCATACCCGATACCAGCAGCATGGCCGCTACCAACAATCCTTTTACTCGCATACTCTAATAGAAATAATGATTTGACAGGAACAATCGTATACCTACGAAAATAGCTAATCCATAGCATATTTCAGATATAAGCCACGGGATTAATTTAGCGGCCGTTCCGTTTGGGTTCGCGCTTCCCAAACCTTACCTTTGTAAGTTTACAGCCCGGGCAGCTTAAATATGAATTTTTCACGTACGCGAACAATAACCCAGGCCCACCTGTTGGAACCGCAATGAAAATAACGATCTGCAGAAAAGAGCACTTTAATGCCGCACACCGCCTGCACAACCCGGCCTGGAGCGACGAGCAGAACGCGGAGGTTTTCGGGCTATGCAACAACCCCAACTTCCACGGGCACAACTACGAGCTCATCGTGAAGCTGACGGGTGCCGTGAACGAAGACACAGGCTATGTGTACGACATGAAAAAGCTCAGCACGCTGGTAAAGGAGGAAGTGATCGACCGGTTTGACCACAAAAACCTCAACCTCGACACCGAGGAGTTCAGGCAACTGAACCCCACCGCCGAGAACATTGCCATCGTGATCTGGGAGCGGCTACGGGAGAAAATAAGCCGGGAATACGACCTGGCGGTAACGCTTTATGAAACTGAACGAAACTTTGTTGAATATAATGGATAACCAGGACCTGGGCCACGGAGCAGAGGAGATAGATGACCACATGATGGGCTCTCTGGAAACACCGTTGCGCCCTGACGCATTTGCCCTTTCTGACGCGGAGAAGATCGTGATCATCGAAAGGCACTTCCGCGAAATTATGCATACCATGGGCCTCGACCTCACCGACGACAGCCTGAAGGGAACGCCGCTGCGCGTGGCCAAAATGTATGTGCAGGAGATCTTCAGTGGCCTGCACCCGGAAAACAAGCCGGTTATCCGCCGCTTCGAGAACAAGTACAAGTACAAGCAGATGCTGGTGGAGCGCGACATCACCGTGTACTCTTCCTGCGAGCATCACTTCGTGCCCATCATCGGCAAAGCGCACGTCGCCTACATGCCCAACGAGCATGTGATCGGCCTCTCCAAGCTGAACCGCATTGTGCAGTACTACGCCCGCCGTCCGCAGGTGCAGGAGCGCATGACCATGCAGATCGCCAACGAACTGAAACAGGCGCTGCAGACCGAGAATGTGGCTGTGCTGATTGAGGCGGACCACCTTTGTGTGATGAGCCGCGGCGTGAATGATGTGAGCAGCAGCACGATCACGGCGGAGTACTCGGGTCTGTTTGAGCAGGACCAGTACCGCAACGAGTTTCTGAACCACATCCGACAGAAATAAGCCTCGCCTGAGCAAACCTTCGCGCAGCCTGCTGGTTTTGATCGTTGAAAGCAACTTTCAGTTAGTCCTTACCCGTATAGATATATTTCTATATAATTCATAACAAAGACTAGTAGCTATGGCTGGGAAAATACTCATAACAGGTGGTTCAGGGCTGATCGGGTCGCGTCTTTCGGAGATGCTCATCGATCAGGGCTATGAGGTGGCGCACCTGTCCAGAGCTCCCGACAAGTTCTCCCATTACAAGACCTTCCGCTGGAACATCAAGGAGGGGTCTATCGATGAGAATGCCATCACCTATGCCGACTACATCATCCACCTGGCAGGCGCCGGGCTGGCTGATGAGAAATGGACGAAAGAGCGCAAGCGCGAAATTCTGAGCAGTCGGGTGGACAGCACGCAGCTGCTGTTCGATGAGCTGCGACAGAACAAGCACCACGTCAAGGGCTTTATTTCCTCCTCGGCTATTGGTATTTACGGCAACTCCGGCGACCAACTCATGTCGGAGGAAAGCAGCTATGGCGATGATTTTATGGCCGAGGTATGCAAAGCATGGGAAGCAGCCGCCTGGCAGATCAAAGACCTGGGTATACGCACCGTCATCCTGCGCACAGGTATAGCGCTGAGCGAAAAAGGAGGTGCGCTGCCGCAGATGGCTAAGCCCGTCAAGATGATGGCAGGCGCACCGCTCGGCAGCGGCAAACAGTACATGTCCTGGATCCACATCGACGACCTCTGCCGCCTCTACATCCGGGCCATCGAAGACACTCAGTTTGCCGGCGTGTACAATGCCGTAGCACCCCACCCCGTCACCAACCAGGAGTTTACAGAAGCCCTGGCCGAAGCCATGCACAAACCGCTGGTCTTGCCCAAAGTACCTTCCTTTGCCTTGAACCTGATGCTGGGTGAGATGAGCGATGTGGTGCTGAGCGGCCAGCGCGTGAGCGCCAACAAAGTGCTGCAAACTGGCTTTACCTTCGAGTACAATTACCTGGACGAAGCACTGGATTCTTTCTACAGCAAAAGCACTGACAAAAACTGATTCTCTATACTTGCCCGACTCGTATCACAGGTGTAGCACCATACTTCAAAACAACAGCGCCGACTATGCTCTAGTCGGCGCTGTTGTTTTATGTGGTTCAGGTATAGCTTAGAAGGTGTCGATCAGCTCCGGGATCTCAAAATTCAGATCGAAGAAAAGCGAGTCTGGCTCCTCCACCTTCGGCAGCACCGTGGTGCAGTTATACTTCTTACTGATCTTGACAGTCGGACCCGGGAAGCGGCCCATGGTATAGCCGAGGTCTTTGTCTTTGTAAATGCGCTCCATGAAAAGGCCGTATACTGGTAAGGCCGTTTTGGAGCCCTCACCCAGGTTAGAGGTACGGAAGTGGATGCTGCGGTCCTCGCCGCCTACCCATACACCTGTCACGAGGTCTTTGGTTACACCCATAAACCAGCCGTCGGAGTGGTTGGAGGTGGTACCGGTCTTACCGCCGATCTCGTTTCCTTTCCAGAGGTCATATTCCCACAGCGCCTGAGAGGTGCCGCCCGGCTCCTCTATACCTCCCTTGAGCATGTGCATCATCAGGAAGGCCGTTTCTTCGCTCAGCACTTTTTTCTGCTCCGGCACAAACTGCTCGATCAGGTTGCCTTCGCGGTCTTCGATGCGGGTGATGAAGCGCGGTTCAGTATGGAAACCATGATTCGGAAAGGTACTGTAGGCGCCCACCATTTCGTAAACCGATACATCGCTTGGCCCCAGTCCAATTGATGGTACCTTGTCTAGCGGGCTGGTGATGCCCAGCTTGTGCGCATAGTCTACCACGGTCTCCCAGCCAACCAGCTCGGTTAGCTGTGCCGTCACGGAGTTCACCGATTTGCCCATGCCGCGGCGGAGCGTCATCGGGGCTCCGGTATACTGCCAGTCGGCATTGGTGGGCGACCAGCTTTTCTTCTCCCCTTTCTCCACGTAGTTGATGGTGATGCGCGTGTCGACGATCTTGTCGCAAGGTGAGTAGCCGTTGTCGATGGCGGCCACATACACGAAGGGCTTGAAGGTAGAGCCTGGCTGGCGTCGCGCCTGCTTCACGTGGTCAAACTTGAAGTACTTGTAGTTGATGCCGCCTACCCAGGCCTTGATCTCGCCGGAGAAGGGGTCCATCGTCATCATACCGCCATGCAGGAAACGCTTGTAATAGCGCAGCGAGTCCAGCGGAGACAGGGTAACCACTTTCTCGCGCTCCGGGTTGTCCCAGGTGAAGACTTTCATCTCGCGGGGTGTGTTCAGTTCCTTGTTGATGGCAGCGATGTTGTCGCCATGCTTCTTTTTGAGGCGCTTGTAATAGTCCGTACGCTTGATGGTTTCTTCGATGAAGTTCGGAATCTCGCGGTTCTTCTCATCCACCCAGGGGTTTTGGCCCTTCCAGTGGTTGTCGAAGCGGCGCTGCAGGGTGCGCATCTGCTGGTCCATAGCGGCTTCGGCATGCGCCTGTATGCGCGAGTCGATGGTAGTGTACACCTTCAGGCCATCGCGGTACAGGTCGTAGCCGTTCTCCTTGCACCATTCCTTCATAAAGTCGGCCACAGCACCCCGGAAATAAGTCGCCGGTCCGTCGTAGTGGTTCTCTACTTTATAGTCCAACACCAGCGGCAGTTGGCTCAGCGAGTCGGCCTGGGTAGCAGTTAGGTAGTCGTACTTGGCCATCTGCGCCAGTACGGTGTTACGGCGGCGGGTGGAGTTCTCCGGATTGAAACGCGGACTGTAGTAAGTCGGGGCTTTCAGCAGTCCCACCAGCACGGCGGCTTGTTCGGGCTTAAGGCTGTCGGGCGAGGTGTTGAAGAAGGTCTTGGAGGCGACCTGTATACCGAAGGAGTTACTGCCGAAGTCCACGGTGTTGAGGTACATGGCCAGGATCTCCTCTTTGGTATAGCGCTGCTCCAGCTTGATGGCCGTGAGCCACTCTTTTGTTTTGGAGATAACGATGTTGAGGCCGGGGATATGGCCCAGCACGCCTCTTGAGTCGTCGGTGCGGGTCTTGTAGAGGTTCTTGGCCAGCTGCTGCGTAATAGTACTGCCGCCCCGGCTTTCGCCGCGCAGGTTGTCGTACACGGCCCCGAAAATAGCGGTGGGGTCTATACCTGCGTGTTCGTAAAAACGGATGTCTTCGGTGGCGATCAGGGCGTTAATGAGCGTCGGCGACATTTGCTTGTAGCCAACTGGGCTACGGTTTTCGCGGAAGTACTTGCCGATCAGTTGTCCGTCGGCGGTATAGAGCTCGGAGGCCTGGTCGCTGCGCGGGTTTTCCAGCCTGTCCAGACTCGGAGAGGAACCGAAAAGGTAGAAGATGTTGTACTCCACACTCACCAGGTAGCCGACCACCACCATCAGCCCCAGCAGAAAGAGTTTCCAGGTATAGCCGATTATACTGCCGTACACGGACCTTCTCTTCTTAACCGGTTGCTTTACTTGTTCTTTTTCTTGCTCTTGCAGCATGTTATATCGTCAGGGCAAATTGCCTGTAATTTCCGGAACGCTTCTTTCTAATCTACTGCAAATATACCTTTTGTGTACAAATACTTTCTCAGAAACGCATAAAACTTAGTCAGCAATATACAGAAGCTGTTATAACTTTGGCGGGCCCTGCCTATCTTTGCCATGTAGCATTCCCCGTACCCCATGCAAGAGCAATTACAGGCAGCTTTCGACAAGATCAAGGGCCTGCCGCTGACCAAAACTACCCGCCGTGAACTGGTGCAGTACTTCCATTTCGGTAAAACCAACTATACCACGCCGCAGGGCCTCATCCTGGACGTCGGCCTCTATACCCTGGCCGTGAATTGCCCCTGGACTTTCGAGCTGGCCAAGGGCGAAACCATCAAGCACAGCGAAGTATTCATGCGCAAGCGCGAGCCCGGCCTGCCCTCCCCCAAATTCGACTGGAAAGTGCCCGGCGCCAACCTCCGCGACCAGCGCCTGCAGGGCGTGGTGATCAGCAGCCAGGGATTGGCCATCGAGTCGAGCGAGATCAGAGACGCCTACGGCATTGCGCTGACATTTGTGAACGGCGACCGCCTGGTGCTGGCTCCTGACCTGGGTAAGCCGCAGGAAGAATACTGGCAATTGTTCAGCAATTCCGGCGATGGCTTCCGCATTGGGGCCGGTGCGACTGGTATTGTAGAAAGTAAATGATTTCCCATACCTTTACTTTCATGAAAAAACTGCTACAAACCACAGGTATAGCCCTGGCACTTGGCCTCTGCTGCACGCTGGGCGCACAGGCGCAATCCAAGTCGAAACCAGCGACTAAAAAAGCACCAGCCACCACAGCGCAGCAAGCGCCTAAAAAGTCGGGTGAGATGGACATGAGCCAGATGAAGACCTACTACATGGCGCTGCTCAAAAAAGGTCCTTACCAACCTACCGACACCGCCGAGGTGAACAGCATCCAGCGCGGGCACATGGCCCACATCCGTAAGATGGCCGCCGATGGCAAACTGGTGATGGCCGGTCCGTTTCTAGACAATGGCGAGTTGCGCGGCATCTTCATTTTCGACGTAGCAACGCTGGAAGAAGCAAAAGCCCTGACCGAGGCAGACCCGGCCGTGAAAGCCGGCAAGCTGATCATGGAGCTGCACCCCTGGATGAGCCAGCGCGGCACCACATTGCCTTAGCAACTTTTACAGGCGAAGGGCAGTATGCGAACAAAACTACCGCTGCTGCCCTTGAACTTCCGCCTGCACCTTTTCGAATTTGAAGACCAGCCCTGGTTTCCGCACATTTTCCGCCAGGGCATGCTCGATTTTCTCCGCTTCATGATCTCCAAGCTCGGTGCCTACGGCCCGGCTATACCTTTGCTGGAGGATCTCCTCCGTCGCAGCGACCAACATCATTTCACAGACATTTGCTCCGGCGCCGGCGGCGGCATAGCAGGTATACGCCGAGCTCTGAGCCAACGCATGGGCGAGCCGGTGCGTGTTACCTTGTCCGACCTATACCCTAACCTGGGCGCTTACGAGTTTCTGCAAGCCGAGTCCGGTGGCCAGATCGACTTCATTGCCTCTCCGGTGGATGCCACCAAAGTGCCACCACAAATACAGGGAGTTCGCACCATTTTTTCTTCTTTTCATCATTTCAAGCCCGATCAGGCGGTGGCCATCCTGCAAAACGCGGCCGACCAGCGGGCGCCCATCGGCATTTTTGAAGGCAGCGGAAAGTCCTGGCTGGAGCTAATCATTTTCCTGTTCACCTTCCCGATCATCATCCTGGTCGTAACGCCCTTTATCCGACCATTTAAACTCAGTCGGCTGTTCTTCACATACCTCATCCCGATTATTCCGTTGGGCATATTGTGGGATGGACTTGTATCGCTGTTCCGGATCTACAACCCCCGGATGCTGAACGAATTGGTTGCCCGAGTCGAAACACCGCCCGACTATACCTGGCGCAGCGGCATTGTCGGAGGCGGACCCGGCAAGCAGGTCATTTACCTGATGGGTTACCCGGAGAGGTGAATTGTTGATTGCTGAATGTTGATTGCTAATTGCTGATTGCTAATTGTTGATAGTCGTTGGGAAAAATCAGCAGGAGAAAAAACCTATAGTTTATTAGATCAAGTCGATTTGAGCAAAATTTTAAGACAGCAATTTAACCATCTAACAACCAGCAACCAGCAATCAACAATTAACAAATAACAATCAACAACCAACAATCCTAAATTGAAGCCAGTCGCTATACCTTGGATCGGAAAATACAGCAGCGCCCTGACGCTGATGCGGGTGCCGTTTTCGGTATACCTGATGCCGGTGTACTGGTTTGCGCTGAGCGTGGCTGATGGCTATACCTGGTGGCGGGCGGCGGCTGTGTTCCTGATTCTGCACGTGCTCGTATACCCTGCCAGTAACGGCTACAACTCCTACCACGATCGCGATGAGGGCAGCATCGGTGGGCTTCGGCAACCACCTAAAGTCACGCAGGAGCTGTACCACCTCGTGCTCCTCTTTGATGCACTCTCTTTGCTTTTCAGCTTTTTCCTATCGCCACTTTTCGCGCTGGCGGTCGCGCTATACCTGTTGGTGTCCAAAGCTTACAGTCACCGAGGTATTCGTCTTAAGAAGTATCCTGTCATCAGCACGCTGGTGGTGACGGTCTTTCAGGGAGGCTTTACCTTTCTGATGGTACAGTTGGGATCTGGTCTAGAAATACAGAAAATTCTGCAGCCACCCAATAGCTGGTTTGCCTTGGTGAGCACACTCTTTTTGTGTGGTTCCTATCCGCTTACACAAATTTACCAGCACCAGGAAGACGCCGAACGAGGTGACAAGACACTGAGTTTACTGCTAGGTATACGGGGCACTTTTGTGTTTGCAGGTTTAGCGCTTGGCTTGGGAGCAGCACTTCTGATCGGGCTATACCTGATGCTGGGGCAGATTTACAGCGTATTGGTTTTTCTGCTCTGCACCGCGCCCATCACTTACTACTTTTTAAACTGGGTGCGGCGGTCGTGGCAAGATCCTGGGGAGGTGAATTTTGAAAACACGATGCGCATGAACAAGGTCTCGTCGCTCTGCATCAGCCTGGCTTTCTTCCTGATACTCTTACTGCACTTCGTCTAATACAATTGATTATCAGGCCCATCGGCACGTTATAACTCCATACCCTGATTCCGTATAACAGCAAAAAGCGTTTCCGTATGAAACTTCTCTACGCTGTAATAGGTGGGCTTGCCGCCACTGCCGCCATGACGGCCTTCCTATACCTGCTATCCTTCGCGACGCACCGTGTTATGAAAGTAATCCGGATATTGGGCACCATGCTCACCAATCGCACCCAGCCCGACGGTTCGCTTTCAGAAGCGACCAGCACCAAGGTATACGGCACCGTGGCGCACTACTTGGTCGGGATTATTTTTGCACTTTTCTACATCGCGCTCTGGCATTCCGGTGTCGGGCTTATCAATGCTTCCTGGGGTTTCCTGTTCGGGCTCGCGCACGGCCTGATCGCGATGTTCCTCTGGTACCTGTTTTTCCTGGTGCATCCAAGGCCACCCCTCATAGCACTCCGCACTTACCTGACCACGCTCGTTTTTGCCCACATTGTTTACGGCCTGGTGCTGACGTATACTGTATACCTGCTGGATCGGCCAGATTATCCGTTTTGGAGCTGAGGAATGGATTTAGTGGGTTAGTGATTGAGTGGATGAGTGATTTATAATTTTTGAATGAGTGATGGAGTGGGTGAGTGATTCTAATTAATTACTCATGGATTTACGTGCTTTGGCCATGGTGGATAGCACCTCGGTAAATTCTTGCTTAAGCGCTTGAACAGATACTGCTGATGTCGTACCAGATTCTTCCAGAAGCTCCAGCCAGAAAAGGCTTTCATCAGCCTCTTCTACCACGATGCTAAGCTTTGCATAAAATTCTGCTGATGACCTCGCCCTGCACGCCGCTCTATAGTTTGCCGCAACCGATGTGGCAGACCGCAACAACTGCCGTTTCATAATTACTGCTTCCTCAGTTTTCGGCAATTGTTTGCTAAACTTGATGACGTCCAATGCAAGCCGCTTAGTGCGTTGTCTGAAAAGTTCAGCAAATTGTTCTTTTGGTAAACGTTCAGTATTCACAGTATTCTAAATTGATTACCTGTGGAAATCAAAAAATCAAGCTTCTAGTTCATTCAAAATTCAAAAATCACTCAATCACTAAATCACTAAATCAACTTCGGTATAAAAAAAGAGCCCTGTTGCCCCAAAGCAACAGGGCTCTTTTTTTATACCGAAGTTTACCCGTTCATCGAGATCAAAAACTCTTCGTTGCTCTTGGTTCCCTGCATTCTGTCTTTCAGGAATTCCATGGCTTCTACGGAGTTCATATCGGACATAAATTTGCGCAGGATCCAGATGCGGTTGAGTTCGTCGCGGTCCATGAGCAGGTCTTCGCGGCGTGTACCGGAAGCCGGCACGTCGATAGCCGGGTATATTCTGCGGTTGGCCAGTTTGCGGTCTAGTTGCAGTTCCATGTTACCGGTACCTTTAAATTCTTCGAAAATCACCTCGTCCATTTTAGAACCTGTGTCGATCAGGGCCGTGGCGATGATGGTAAGCGAGCCGCCGTTTTCTACGTTACGGGCCGCACCGAAGAAGCGCTTCGGCTTGTGCAGCGCGTTAGCGTCCACACCACCCGACAGGATCTTACCGGATGAAGGTACCACCGTGTTATAGGCACGCGCCAGACGCGTAATGGAGTCAAGCAGAATTACTACGTCGTGGCCGCACTCTACCATACGCTTGGCTTTGTCCAGTACAATGCTCGAAACCTTCACGTGGCGCTCGGCAGTCTCGTCGAACGTAGAGGCGATTACCTCCGCTTTCACGCTGCGAGCCATGTCGGTTACCTCTTCCGGACGCTCGTCAATGAGCAGGATCATCAGGTATACTTCCGGGTGGTTTTCGGAGATGGCGTTGGCAATCTCTTTCAACAGTACCGTTTTACCCGTCTTCGGCTGTGCCACGATCATACCACGCTGGCCTTTACCGATAGGGGCAAACAAGTCCAGGATACGGGTGGAAAGCAGGTTTGGCTTGGTAGTCAGTTTGAGGCGCTCTTCCGGGAAAAGCGGCGTCAGGTGCTGGAAAGGGATACGGTCGCGGATTTCCTCCGTGGTGCGTCCGTTCACAGAGTCTACCTTCAGCAGGGCGAAGTACTTCTCCCCTTCTTTCGGCGGACGGATCTGTCCTTTTACCGTATCACCCGTCTTCAGACCAAACAATTTGATCTGCGAAGGAGATACATAAATATCGTCTGGCGAGGCCAGGTAATTGTAGTGTGTCGAGCGAAGGAAGCCGTAGCCGTCCTGCATCAGTTCCAACACACCTTCATTTAGGATTATTCCGTCAAACTCGCGGAAGTTGTTGCTGCTTGCGGCCGCATTCTGCTGGCGACGCTGGAAGTTGTCGCCGCCACGGTTCTGGTCGTTGCGGTTATCACTGCGGTTTCCCACCTCAGGGCGCTGCTCGGCGCGGTTACCTACCTCCGGACGCGACTCACGCTGCTCAGAGCGGTTGTCGTTTCTTTCATTGCGATCGTTGCGCTCCGTGCGCTGAGCCTCAGTTCGCTCGATACGTTCCGGACGCTGCTCCGTTCTCTCCGGGCGGGCCTCCGTACGCTCAACACGCTGCTGTTCCTGACGTGGCTCACGCGTGGCGCCATCGCTGCTGCGGTTATCGCGGCGAACGGCTACACGCTCACGCTGCGGACCATGGTCCTTGGCGGGTGCTGGCTGTTGTACTAAAGTTGAGGTGGTTTGTTCGCGGCGGGCTGCCTCACGAATGGGTCTTGCCGGGGCTGGCGCTTCGGCTGGCTGAGGTTCCCGTACTTCGCGGGGCTCTGGCGCTTCACTAATAGTAATTGTGTTTTCAGTAGCTCTTGGTTCGCTGGCTGCGGCTGTGCTAGAGGAGGATTTTACTTTTTTCGGCAATTTCTCGGGAGGGGTAATGGCTTGCTGATCAAGGATTTTGTAGATCAGATCCTGTTTGCTGAGTTTTCTGAAATTCTTAACACCCAGGTCTTCTGCAATTTCCTTGAGTTCTGAAAGAAGCCTATCTTTCAATTCTTCAATATTGTACATAAATGTGGTATGGTAGTTAAATTAACCTGCTTGACACGCGTGGGCGGACGCAGCGAGAGCTTGACTTATTAATTCGGAAAATGAATGAATGCGATAGAGTTTTGTGAGGCTCAGGAAAGGGCCTGCCATAAATTGCACTGCAATGTTATTGTAATGCTTATTAATTAACAAATATTAGCGGAAAATTTGTTGAAAATGTTTCAGATTTTCCTTAAAAGATTTTGCAAATGCCGCTAACAACCTAAAAAAGTATATTTTTGCAACTACACAACGACCCAAACTATGCTACAGCTAAACGTTTTAAGGGAGCAGGCAGCACATGTGATAGCTGGACTTACCAAGAAAAACTACAAAAACGCCGCCCAAGAGGTAGAGGCCATTGTAGCCCTGGACCAACAGCGCCGACAGGTGCAAAGCCAGCACGATGAACTGCAGGCCCGTGCCAATACCATTTCGAAGGAGATCGGTATACTGATGAAGAACGGCGACCGCGAAAAGGCAGAGGCCTACAAAACAGAAACATCAGAGTTAAAGCAGCAGACCAAATCGCTGAGCGAGCAGCTGACTGCCATCGAAGAGCAAATACAGCAGGCACTATACAAGCTGCCGAACATTCCGCATGCAAGTGTTCCTGAAGGTAGAACAGCAGAAGACAACGAAGTAGTTCTGCAGCACGGCGAAATTCCTACTTTGCACGAAGGAGCCCTGCCGCACTGGGAACTCATACAGCAGTACGACATCATCGACTTTGAGCTGGGAAACAAGATTTCCGGCGCCGGTTTCCCGGTATACAAGAAGCAGGGAGCCCGTCTGCAGCGCGCCCTCATCAACTTCTTCCTCGACGAGGCCATCAAGGCCGGTTACATGGAGGTGCAGCCGCCAATTTTGGTAAACGAAGCTTCTGGCTACGGCACCGGCCAGCTGCCTGACAAAGACGGTCAGATGTATCACGCCACCGAGGATAACCTATACCTGATCCCAACTGCCGAGGTGCCGATCACGAACATTTACCGCGATGTGATTGTGCCAGCGGAGCAACTGCCGATCAAAAATGCGGGTCATACGCCGTGCTTTAGAAGAGAGGCCGGATCGTGGGGTGCCGACGTGCGCGGCCTCAACCGGCTGCACCAGTTCGATAAAGTGGAGATCGTGCAGATCACGTTACCGGAAAAGTCCTACGAAGCGCTGGAGGAGATGAGTACTTATATTCAAGGGTTGCTGCAGAAGCTGGAGTTGCCTTACCGCGTACTGCGCTTGTGTGGCGGCGACATGGGCTTCACCTCTGCCCTCACCTACGATATGGAGGTATACTCTACCGCTCAGAACCGCTGGCTGGAAGTAAGCTCTGCTTCTAACTTTGAGACCTACCAGGCCAACCGTCTGAAGCTGCGCACTAAAACTGAGTCGGGCAAGACGCAACTGCTGCACACGCTCAACGGCAGTGCCCTGGCCCTACCACGCATTGTGGCTGCCCTGCTGGAAAACAACCAGACACCGGACGGCATCAACATGCCAAAAGTACTGCACCCATACCTGGGTTTTGAAAAGATTGGGTAATGTGCTAATTTTTTAATGTGCTAATGTACTGAAGGCACTCCTACATACAAAAAGCAAAAGCCGCTGAGTTTTCAGCGGCTTTTGCTTTTTGTATTAAAGAATCTCGTAATTTACTGATAGACTTTCAAGATAAACCTGCCAGAGCATGCACTATTGAAATTAACACATCAGCACATTAAAAAATTAGCACATTACCTTACCCAAACTGCTCCAGGTACTGCTGGTAGTGGTTCTTGAGTTTGTACTTCTTGAAAACGCTGTTCCGCGCCTGCTCTATTGCTTCCGCTGTAATTTCTTTCTGATGGAGTAGCTTTTCCAGAGGCCGGGCTGACTGTTCTTCCACCCCTTCGGCAAGTGTGGTTTTTTCGTATGCTTGCAGAAAATCGGGCGACAGGTATAGCTTGTTTTTTTGCACCGAAATGCAGCCGGTAGCCGTCAGTTTCTCCAATCCTGCTGTTACTTCTTCCAGCGAAAAAACTGTACCATCAACGGCGTCAGCCATCAGCAAAACATCCTGTAGCGTAGCGCCGCCCTCTCCGCCTGTTGCCAGCAACAAAGCATCGAGCAGTTGTGCATCAGACTCCTGCCATGTCAAATTGTATTTCGCCATCTCATCAATGTATCTAATAGTTAGCCTCTTCGCCCCAAAAATATATAATATTATATCTATATTTGGTCTCACAAATTTACCGCAAAATCGGCTCGGTTTCCTATACCATACCTAATGAACCGCAAAAATAGTTGCTTTACCCTCCCCCTCTTTCTCATGCTGCTTTTAGGGTGGTCCCCCTCCTGGGCTCAATCCAAAGGCTACATTGTGCAGGGCGACACGGCCTACACAGATGGGTACATCCAGTTCGACCGTCGTAAGCCTTTTCAAGTTGAGTTTCAGAGAGCTAAAAAGAGTCCTGTCGAAACTTATGCTGCCAATGAGCTGACTGAGTTTGGGTACATCGACAGCACCAGGTATATGGCGCGCGAAGTGGAGTACTTTGGAGAGAAGCGCATGTTGTTTTTGAGAGAGCTTAGCGAAGGCGAGTTGAACCTGTACGAGGCGCACGGCGAGGGAGGCAAACAATTTTATCTCAACAACAGCAACCTTACCCAACTCACGAAGGAAAACCTGCAAACGAACCTGCAGCCGTATGCGGTCAGTTCACCGTCCTGGAAAAGGCAGCTTCCGCGTGTCAGGCTATCGGAACAATCCCTGCGCTACTTTGCCCGCAACATCAACAAAGGCAAAAACCCCAAGATGTCCATGCTCAGTTTCGGAGCCGTCGCCAGCTTCAACCGCTCCACGATGCGAGTGGCTTCTAATGCCTACTCCGAGAACGGATTTGGAGAGTACAGCATGACATCTGAAAACGCAGAGGCGGGGATTTTTGTGGAGTCACCTGTCTGGCAAGTGAACAACCTGAGCATTGTCAGTCAGTTAAGCTATGGCAAAATGGCTTATGCCACTACACGCATCAGCACTCCGTTGGATCAGCACATCCAACTGTCTCTCAATTTCTTGAAACTGTCCATTACTCCCCGCTATTACCTCAATGCCAACAGGGTTTCATTTTATGTAGAGGCTGGCCCTGAACTGTTTTATGTAGCAGAGCAGTCCAGCAACATGCTGGAGGCAAAGCACTACAACAACACCACTTCTATACATGAGCATGAGGATGTGTTTCAGCTGCAAAAAGCAAGCTTTGGCATGGTGGCCGGTGCGGGGCTGCAGATTTTCTATTTACCGAAACACTACATCAACCTGGGCCTTGGCACTGGCCATGTAGTTGGCAAGGGCTATACCATCAACAACTTTTCCACCTCTATCAGGGTCAATCTATGAAGCTGCTGAGATTATTACCGTTTGCCCTTTTGTTGGTGCTAATCTATGGTTGTGCCAAGGAAAAAGATTTCCCGGAGGTACAGAAATACCCTATTATCAGAACACTGGAAGTTATACCTGACAGCACTGGAACAACGATTAGGGGCGAAATCGTAAAATTTGGAAACGAGCCGGTAACGGAATACGGGTTTGAGTACACGACGGTAAACAATAGCAAGAGTGTTTCGAGAAAGGTGGTGGGGACCACCGCCAGTACCGGCGAGTACGAAGCCAGGTTAACCGACGACCTCGTGAAGGGATATTCCTACAAAGTGCAGGCCTATGCGAAGCACGGCCAGCACATCACCTACGGCACTTCCTTACCGTTCAAAAGCCAAAGCACCGCTACCCCGGTCATCCATTCCTTCAGCCCAAAGGCCGCCGAGGACAACAGAAATGTCACCATTTATGGAAAGAACTTTGGAGAAGATAGCTATCAGGTTAAGGTGACTATTGGAAACGCACAGGCAAGCGTTATGTCCGTTCACCGCGACAGCGTCATCATCCGCACCCCAACGGTGTCTTACTCCGGAAGCTTCCCGCTTGCCGTGACCGTCCGTGGAGAGCGCATAACAGCACCTGGGGAGTTTGAGATCATTGGCCCAACCATTAGCCACCTCTCCGCAAGCAGCGGAATGCCCGGAGATGAGCTGATCATCTATGGTAAAAACTTAAGCTACTCCAGCTGGAACCCCTCTGTGCGCATTGGCAGCAAATCCGCTACAGTTGTCTCGGTGGCTGATACAGAGATCAAAGTAAAAGTACCAGTGTTCACACCAGATCTGTATGACAAGCCTTTGACCGTAGCCGTTATCCGCGGAAACAAAACGGCCACTTTACCTTATTCCTATACCTTGGAATCGGGCTTCAAAGTGGCTTCCAGTAAGCCCGCTTCTGTTCCAGCATCAACACCACACTTGCCTTCCTTCACGGCGGGTGGGAAAGCCTACTTCTTTTCTTATGATCGCCTGATCAGTTACGAAGTAGAAACTGGCATCTGGCGGAATGAAGGTGCTTTTCCCGGACAGGCCCGCAACGGCTCCATGATGCATAGAGTCGGTGACAAGGTGTACCTCATCGGGGGAAATCACCAATATTATACCATCTTTATGTCGGTATGGGAATTTGACATCAGCAATAACAGCTGGTTGCAGAAGAAAGGGTTGACCTTCGGCGTTTCCGACGCTAGCAGCTTCGCACACGAGGGCTACATCTACTTCTTCGGAGGACGCAACACCAACAGTAACACGACCCTCTGGCGATATGATCCTGCTACAGAAGAGGTAAAGGCGCTCAATCCATTCCGGAATAACTACAATGGCTCCGGTTTTGTGATCAATGGCAAAGCATATACCGTAGTGGGAAACGCCACCTGGCTGTACAATCCACAGCAGGACAGTTGGTCACAAGTGGCGATCATGCCCGAGGAAAGCAGTTTGAACGGACCTTTCCGGGTTTTCACCCACCAGGGAACCGGCTACGCGATCAGCGCGAAGGGTGATAGAGCCTTACTTCGTTTCAGTGCGGAACAGAATGCATGGGAAAAATTAGCCGTCTACCCAGGCTGCGTGAGCAACGAGCAATACTCCGGCTTCTCCCATGGAGATAAGTTATACCTTGGCTCGTTCGGCACTTGCTCTTCCACCTTATACTCTTATGAAAAGCCGTAAACCATACGGCCACAACTGACATTATCATTTTTTTACTATTCACCAATCACCATGAATTACAAAAACAAAATTGCCAGCCTCTGCATCCTGCTGGTTGCCCTGCTTTTATCCCCTACTCTCAGCCAGGCCCAAAAGGTAAAATCCAAATCAGCCAAAGCGAAGACAACTGCTCAGGCTCAACCTACGGCCACTGCCAAATCGCTTCTCTGGGAGATCAGCGGCAACGGTCTGAAGCAGCCTTCATACCTGTACGGCACTTACCACCTGCTCAACTCAAGCTACCTCGACACACAGCCCGAAGTAATGAAGCGCTTCACAGAGAGCCGCGGCCTGGTGGTAGAAACGGAGATCGACTCCGCCAAGATGATGCAGATGGGTGCCCTGATGGTGATGCCGGATAACAAACTCTCGAACCTGCTGAGCAAAGAGGACTATGCCCTGGTGAATGAGGAGATGAAAAAGCAGTTCGGATTTGAGCTGAGCATGGCCGACCAGATGAAACCGATGACACTGATGCTGATGCTTTCCATGAAGGACTACCAGAGCATGGAGGTACTGAAAAACTACACCGGTGAGCCGCTCGACATGTACTTTGCCAACCAGAACAAGAAAAACAATAAGAAAGTGAGCACGCTCGAAACCATGGAGCAGCAATTCAGCTTGCTCTACAACCATTACCCGCTGGACAAGCAGGCAGAGCAACTCGTGGCTTACATAAAGAACAAAGGTATGGCCGTGGAGCTTTCGAACAAGTTGGTGCAACTGTACTTTAACAAAGACCTGGAAGGCATCTGGGCCCTGTCGCAGGAATACAATGAACTGACCGGAGGCGGCGACATGGCCTACATGACCGACGAGCGCAACAAGGACTGGATGACAAAGCTCCCTGCCATCATGAAAGAGCAGTCTACCTTTATTGCGGTTGGCGCGGCGCACCTGCCGGGCGAGAACGGCCTGCTACAGTTATTGCAAAGAGCTGGCTATACTGTAAAACCACTGCAGTAAACCAATCCGCCAGGTATAGCTATACCTGAGCATAAGCTATACCTGCTAAAAAGAGCATCGCCCGCACAAGTCTATACCTGTGCGGGCGATGCTCTTTTTATACCTGATCTGTTTATACCTTGCTGCGCTATACCTTATACGGCTGACGCTCGATGGCACTAAAATCAATATCGTTCATGCATTTGAAATGGCCTCTCGGGCACTTGCTATACCCTATCTTAGAGCAAGGCCGGCAAGGCAGTCCGTTTACTTCCAGCACCTTATACCGGGTCCGGAAAGGATACATGCCAAATTCAGGTATGGTGTTGCCCCATACGCTGATGATGTCCTTCTGAAAGGCCGCCGCAATGTGCATCAGCCCCGTGTCGTGACTCACTACCTGCTGTGCCTGCCGCACTATAGAAGCCGACCCCGCCAGGCTATACTTGCCGCAGGCGTTATAAATGATTGTTGATTGCTGATTGCTGAATGTTGTTTGGCCAAAGTGTGCAGCGATCTCCTCTCCTACTATGGCATCTTCTTTCCCACCAAGCAAGATAATAGGCTGCTGCAACTGCGCGCAAAGTTCGATGATGCGTTTCACCGGCAGGCGCTTGGTATAGTGCTGTGCTCCGATGGCAAAGGCTACATAGCCGTTCTGGAAACCGGCTGGCAACGAGTCAACGGCCACTTCAGCATCGGCAGGTATAAAGTAGTCCAGGCCCTGGCCGTCGTCGTGTATACCGAGCGGTGCGGCAGCGGCCAGGTAGCGTTGCACAATATGCACATCGGGCAGGCGGTTTACTTTCAGGTTCACCATCAGCCACTTCTCCAGGTTGAGCTTATCGAAGCTCTTACTTGGTCTCCCTAATCGGGTTTTGATGATGGTGGTGCGCAGGTTATTGTGCAGGTCCACCACAAAATCAAAATTCTCCGCTTTGAGCTGCTGCACCAGTTCACTCAGATTTTCACCCAGCGTGTGCACCTTGTCGATGTAGGGGTTCGGCTCCAGTATACCTCTAAAGGCCTGCTTGGTGCAGTAATGTAACTCCGCATCTGGCACCTGCTGTTTGATGCAGCGCACCACCGGCGTGGTCAGCACGATGTCGCCAATAGAGGAAAAACGGAGGATGAGGATCTTCGGCATGCGCTATTTTATCTTCTCCTTCCGCGCCTTGAAATAAGCTTCCACTTCCTCCACCGACTTCGCATTGAAGGTCATCTCTTTCGTAAGTCCGCCTTTGCGACCAACCAGCACGCCGTAGCGCATGTCGTCGTAGCCACTGGTGTGGTGGGCATCCGGGTTAATGCTCAGCATCACGCCTTTCTCCAGTGCATAGTATACCCAACGCCAGTCGATATCGAGGCGCCAGGGATTCGAGTTAATCTCGATGATGACGTTGTTGGCAGAGCAGGCGTCGATTACCATTTTGTGATTGATCGGGTAGCCCTCGCGGCGCAGCAGCAGACGCCCGGTCGGGTGGCCGAGCATGGTGGTATAGGGGTTCTCGATGGCGGTGATCAGGCGGGCCGTAGCCTTCTGCTCGTCCATGTTAAGGTTGCTGTGGATGCTGGCCACGATAAAGTCGAAGGTCTTCAGAATGTCCTCTTCATAGTCCAGGGAGCCGTCGCCCAGAATATCGGACTCTATCCCTTTGAAGATCTTGAAAGGGGCCAGCTTCTGGTTCAGCTGGTCGATCTCTTTTTGCTGGCGCAGCACGTCGCCTTCGCGCAGACCGCCTGCATAGGCGGCCGTTTTGCTGTGGTCGGAAATACCAAGGTACTGGTAGCCCATGTCACGGCAGTAGGTGGCCATCTGCTCCAAGGTATGGGCGCCGTCGGAGTAGGTGCTGTGGTTGTGCAGGATGCCTTTCAGGTCGCTTAATTCGAGCAGCGTCGGCAGTTTGTTCTCCATGGCCAGCTGCAGCTCATTGGTACCTTCGCGCAGCTCGGGCGCAATGTAGGCCATACCTGCCGAGGCGTAAATATCTTCTTCCGAACTGTGGCTGCTTTCGCGCGCTACAGTGAGCATGTTTTTGTTCGCTGCAAATACCTGCGCCAGGTGCTCCGGGGACGCGGAGCGTATAAATAACTCGTTTTGGAAATTGGCCGGATTGGCAAAGCGTATCTCGGTAGCCAGTCCGCTCAGGCTGTGCTTGCCGCGCCATACCTTAGGACCAGATACCAGCTCGTCCTGCTGCAGTTCATCCAGTTTGTTCAGGGCTGCTTCTGCTTCCGTTGGGTTATCAGTCCCGATCACCAGTTCCAGCTTCTCCACAATCTCCAGACAGCGGCGCACATCGCCGGCCAGCGCTACTTCGGCACCAGGTATAGCCTGCTGCACCTGCTCCAGCAAAGCCTGGGCGGCTGACTCGGCCTCGGCATAGAGCAATTTGCCCCGGTTCTGCTGCGTAAACAACAGCGCCTGCCGAATATTCTCCTGGGTCTTGGCGCCGAAGCCTTTCAGCTTGCTCACCTTGTCCTGCTCACAGGCGTCCAGCAGTTCCTCCACCGTTTCAGCTCCCAGCTCTTTCCAGAGGGTGCGCACCTTTTTCGGGCCGATGCCTTTGATGCGCAGCATCTCCACCACGCCCGGCGGCGTTACCGAAAGCAGCTGGTCCAGCTCCGTAAAAGAGCCGGTTTCTTCTATTTCGATCACGCGAGCAGCAATGCTCTTGCCCACGCCTGTTATACCTTCCAGTTCAGCCTGGCTTTTGAGCGCCAGCGGCTCCTCTACCAGTTCCAGCGCAGCGGCGCCATTCACATACGAGCGCACCTTAAACGGATTCTCGTCGTGCAGTTCCATGAGCTCAGCGGCCAGCTTAAACAGCTTTATGATTTTCTTATTTTCCAAGGCAGTGTGTGTAAGATTACAAAGATAGAAAAAGCCGCCATACCTTTGCCACCCTCACACGGTGGGCTTTTATATTACAGGGCTTCTATATAAAGCAGGAAATCCTTAACTTAGCTACACATTTAACTGATTCTAGAAGACGCTCCCAAACCAAAAAATATGAAATACGCTTCGCTGCTATGCGTTCTGTGCCTTATGCTGCTGGCCAACACCTGCCGCAAAAAGGCAGAGGCCGAACTCCTGGGCCAGACCTGGCTACATTCCTACGAAGAAGATGAGGAAGACGTGCTCGTGTACCGTCCCAACACTTACGACTTTCCGCCATCCAGGGGCCGGACTGGCTTCACGCTGGAGCCTGAGGGCGTGGCCAGGCAATACGCCATCGCCCCCGCCGACGGACTGGAGGAGCATACCGGCATCTGGAAGTACAAATACAAAAACACCATTCTGGTGAACATTCAGGGCAATGGCCAGCCAGAGCAACGCTATACCATGGAGGTGGTTTCGTTGAAGGACAGTGTGCTGAGAGTGCGGATCAAGACTGTGGAAAAGCAGGAAGAGTAAGCCCAGGGCGCCTTAGCCGAGTGCCATTTTAAACAGATTTATAGTTTCGATTACCTATACCTTACCACATGCAATACTGGTTAGTAAAATCAGAACCGGAGGCCTATTCCTGGGCCAGATTTGTAAAAGAAGGCCGCGCCTGCTGGGACGGCGTTCGCAATTACCAGGCCCGCAACAACCTGCAACTCATGCAGCCGGGCGACCTGGTGCTCTTTTACCACAGCGTTTCTGAGAAGGCCATCGTGGGCATCGCCAAAGTGGCCAAAGCCGCCTACCCCGACCCAAGCGCCGACGACCCGAAGTGGATGGCGGTGGACCTGGTGCCAGATCGTGCGTTTGAAACTCCCGTAACACTGGATCAGATCAAGAAGGAGCCTCGCCTGGAGAACATCGCCCTGCTGCGTCAATCGCGTCTGTCGGTGATGCCGCTCAAAACCGAGGAGTTTGACGCACTGCTCGCTTTGGGTAATTAATCCGGGCGCCTTACAGCGCGCAGGCACAACGTTACGGTGCAAAAAAGAGTAAAAAGCATTTAGAGCATATTTAATTTTCATTTTTGAAAGCGAAAAGAGCCTTGCCAGGTTCTGTCGCAACAATTTATGCGCCGCGTGGCAACGTTAAGTGGTGTATAGATAATGCTCAAAAGATGAATTTTAAACAGGCTCATGTCTGCCTTATACCTACTGCCAGCCGGCAGCACAAGATTGTAACATGCCATACCTGCGCCTTTTGCTGCTTTGCTATGCTGTGCTGGCACCTGCCCTGCTTTGGGCACAGGAGCCTCAGCAACCCGTGCGCCTCGAGCTGCCCTACCAGCTCGAAGACAGCCATGTGGAGGTACTGGCCCTGCCCGACAGCAGCCTGCTGGTCTACAGCCGCAAAGCCGACACCTGGGCAAAGAAACCTGACTTTTTGCTGGAGAAGTACAATGCCAACCTGGAACTGGTCTGGAAAAGCCAACTGGACCTGAAGGCTGAGTACGAATTTGTGCGCCTCTATACGGAGGCTCCCTACACCTACCTGATCTTTCAGGCAGCCAAGCCCACACTCTATACCTTCGTGCGGCTGAACCTGGACAGCGGCGCGGTCAGCCAAAGCGAGATCGAGTTGGAGAAGGCAGAGTACATCTACGAGTTCAATGTGCTCAACGGCAAGCATTTCCTGATCACGGGCAACAGCTACGACACCAAACCCAACCTGCTATACCTGAACCCCGAAAAGCCGCAGCCCACCATACTGCCAGCCCTCTACGGGGAGGAGTCTTCCTTCTCCGATCTGCTCACCGACCATGTGCACGGGCGTGTGGATGTGGTGCTGGCCGAGACCAACCGCCGGATCTCGCGCCTGCAGGTGAAGAGCTTCGACGAAAACGGCAAACTGCTACAGAACTACTTCATCCTGCAACCGCAAAACAGAAGCCTGCTCAACGCCGAGGTCACCCCTGGCGATACGCTTTCCCGTTTGCTTTTGGGTACCTACGGCGTCCGCGACTTGCGCTTTGTGCAAGGCTTTTTCACCTCGCCAGTGGCTTCAAAGGTTGCAGAAGGCGAGTTCTACTCCTTGCTGGACCTGCAGAACTTTTTCAAATACATGAAGCCGCGCCGCGAAGAGCGCACCCGCAAGCGTGAGTTTGCCCGCGTTAAAGAAGGCAAAGAACCCCTGCAGCGCTATCGCCTGCTCCTGCACGACCTGATACAGACCCCCAGCGGCTATGTGCTCGCCGCAGAGGTATACTTCCCGCAGTACCGCAGCAACAACAGCTTCTTCGACAGTCGCGTGAGAGGGCTGGAGCGCGAGGCGCAGGCTTACAAACGCACGCACGCCATCGCCTTGGGCTTTGACCGCGACGGCGTGCTGCTCTGGGACAATACTTTCCCCCTCCCCGACATGATAACCAGTTCCCTCACCCACTCAGTGGAAATCGCCAGTTTGCCGAACGGACGGTTCGTGATGGCTTACCCTGACCAGGAGAAGATCATCTACCGGCAGATGGAGCAAAACAGGTATACGGATGAGGAAACTTCGATTGAACTTCTGCCCTACGAAAAAGACGAAAAGATCCTTAGCACCGACCTGCCGGGCCTGATCCGCTGGTATGGCCCTCACTTTGCCGCCTTCGGCTATCAGCGGATACGCGTTCCCAACGGCCCAAACCGCACGGTTTTCTACATCAATAAGATCTCTTTTTGATGGTTAAATCGTTGAATGTCTAAATTGTTGATTGCTAATTGTTGACTGTTGAGAGGTATAGGGCCCACCAGCTGAGTTGCGCTATACCTGTTTTTCCTCTCTGTTCGTGCTGGCTATACCTTCTTAAAGTTTTTTTACCTCCTTCATCTCAGCCATCAACAATCAAACAATTTAACCATTCAACAATTTAGCCATTTAGCTATCCCACAATTCAACCGAACATCCTATCTTTGCAGCCAAGACCCCAGGCCATGCAGAAAAGACTCATCGTAAACCACCAGTTGCTCGAGATCATGGTGATGCGCCTTTGCCACCAGCTCATCGAGAACCACGGCGACTTTTCCGATTCTGTGATCATCGGTCTGCAACCACGCGGACGACAGGTGGCGCAGCGTATTCAGAGCACCCTGCAAGCCATTCTGGGCACCACCGTCCCAACCGGCTACCTCGACACCACTTTTCACCGCGACGATTTCAGAAGGAGAGAAACACCTGTGGCCGCCAACGCCACGCACATCGACTTCCTGATCGAGGATAAAAAGGTGATTCTGGTAGATGACGTGCTCTACACTGGTCGCTCGGTAAGAGCCGCTATGGATGCCATGATCTCTTTTGGTCGTCCGGCCAATGTGGAGCTGCTGGTGCTCATCGACCGCCTCTACAGTCGTCACCTTCCCGTTGAGCCAACCTATGTGGGGCGGCGTGTCAATTCGCTGCAATCGCAGCGGGTACTGGTGGAGTGGCAAGGGCCTGAAACGCAGCAAGACAATATCTGGTTAGTGACCAAAAACGAAGAATAAAGCACCCATGCAAGAGCTCAGCGTCCGGCATCTACTCGGCATCAAAGACATTACAGCAAACGACATTCAACTCATTTTCGAGACTGCTGATAACTTTAAAGATGTTCTGAACCGGCCCATTAAGAAAGTGCCCTCGCTGCGTGACATCACCATTGCCAACGTTTTCTTCGAGAACTCTACCCGCACCCGCCTTTCGTTTGAGCTGGCCGAGAAAAGACTCTCTGCCGATGTGATCAACTTCTCGTCGAGCGGCAGCTCCGTGAAGAAAGGCGAGACCCTGCTCGATACCGTGAACAACATCCTGGCCATGAAAGTGGACATGATCGTGATGCGCCACTCCAGCCCGGGAGCGCCGCACTTTCTGAGCCGCCACATTGATGCCAACATCGTAAACGCTGGTGACGGCACCCACGAGCACCCGACCCAGGCCCTACTTGACTCTTTCTCCATCCGCGAAAAGCTGGGTGATGTAGCAGGCAAGAAAGTGGTGATCATTGGTGATATTCTGCATTCCCGCGTGGCCCTTTCTAACATCTTCGCGCTGCAAAAGCTTGGCGCTGAGGTGATGGTGTGCGGCCCTGTCACGCTGCTGCCCAAGTACATCAAAGAGCTCGGTGTGAAAGTGGAGCTGGATGTGCGCAAAGCACTGGAATGGTGCGATGTAGCCAACGTGCTCCGCATACAACTGGAGCGCCAGCAAATGAAGTATTTCCCATCCCTGCGCGAGTATACGCTCTACTACGGCATCGACAAGAAGATGCTCGACAGCCTCGACAAGGAGATCGTGCTCATGCACCCCGGCCCGATTAACCGCGGTGTCGAACTCAGCTCCGATGCCGCCGACTCACATCATTCCATCATCCTTAACCAAGTGGAGAATGGTGTTGCCATCCGGATGGCGGTGCTATACCTGCTTGCTTCGAAGCAGTAACATTTCTTCTTATTCGGTTTTAGTGAAAGCGCTATAGCAAAGGCTGGTGTGTTGTATAACTGTGCTTGCCTCGTAGGATGGTGCGAGCGTCCTCGCTCGTGTCTGCTATAGAGGGGCTTCTGGCCTAGCTATACCTAACGTAGCTTCTGTAAATCTATATCTTGAACCGATCTGTTTCATAGTTTCGCCTGTGCGGCGGGCACTCACTTTTTTCCTTGATGAAAAAAGTAAGCAAAATAATCAAGACGCTCCAAACTCGCTGAACGCTCAAACAGTGGAGCGCCGAAAAGTGCACCTGGCACGGCTGTCCGTTTCATTGCTCAAGTGCAAGTTAGCCTTGCTATACCTGCCAGCGGTCCGTTTGGCCTTTGCGACAGCGCTTATACCTTCGGTATAGCAGCTACAGAAAGTCCACCTTTGCAAGGGGAAGGGGATTATCAATCGTGCACGATAATCCTGTTAATCCTGGGGGTAGGGGCCCTCTTTAAAATCCTGCAAATCCTTGGGGAAGGGGCCCTATATAAAGATTCAGACAAGCTATACCTGCGTAGTTGGCTTTAGGCACTCGCAGGTCTGAGAGGCGCTGCGACGTCTCAGTGCACTCCCCACCTAAACACAAAAAGGCCCCGCAGATTGCTCTGCGGGGCCTTTTGACATATAACCTTATCGGTTAAGGTATGTTAGTCCAGATTCAGTTGCATGTCTGGCGTGTTCATCTCAAAACCAACGCGTCGGTTTTGAGCACGGGCAGCAGCAGTTCTGGCTTTAGAGAGTCTGGTGTTAACCTGTACCAGTGGCTGCGTCTCACCGTAACCTCTTGTTACCAAACGGTCTGGGTTCTGAACACCGCGCTGGATCAGGTAATCCTTCACAGCCTGGGCTCTTTGCTCAGACAGTGCCTGGTTGTACTCTTCTGAACCGATGTGGTCAGCGTGACCTTTGATCAACAGTACGTGGTCAGGGTATTTCTCAAGCGCTACCACGATGCTATCGAGCAGCTGACGGTAACCGTCCTGAACGCGAGCCTGGTCAAATTCGAATTTAACTTTCTCTTCGATCAGTTTCTTCGTACGGGCATCTAGCTCAGGGCAACCTTTAGTTTCGGCAGTACCAGCAGAGTTAGGGCAAAGGTCTTCGTTATCCGGAACACCGTCACCGTCAGAGTCAACTGGGCAACCGTCGGCACCTACTTGAACACCAGATGGAGTGTCAGGGCACTTGTCGTCTTTATCCGGAACACCGTCACCGTCGCTGTCTGGGCAACCTTGTGTGGCAGCAGTACCTGGCTCGTCTGGGCACTGGTCATCTTTGTCAGCTACGCCGTCACCGTCGCGGTCAGGGCAACCACCTAGGTTCGCTACACCAGCCTCTGTTGGGCACTCGTCCTGATAATCTGGAACGCCATCACCGTCTGTGTCGATTGGGCAACCATCTTTGTCAACCTGCACGCCAGCTGGAGTGTCTGGGCACTTGTCTCTTCTATCCGGAACACCGTCACCGTCTGTGTCTTTACCTTTACCCAGGTTGAAGCCAAGACCGATGTTGTGCTGCAGGAAGCGGTCGTTGATGTTCGACTCGATGTTGTCGTATTTGTCGTTGCTCGTGAAGTGCGCTCTTGTTTCAATGAACAGGCTCACGTTGTCAGAGAATCTGAAACGGAGACCGGCACCACCGAAAGCAGCACCTGCTACGAAGTTTTCGTCATAAGGACCTGTTGGCGAAACACCTTCTGGTCTTACGAAGTGAGCACCACCACCCACTGTCAGGTATGGGCCGATGAAAGCATCCTCTTTCAGGATATTGCCATACATCTTCAGTCTCAGTCCGAGCATCGCCATACCTAGTTTGGTGTCCATGGAAGAGCCGAATCTACTGAACTCCGTGTTACCGTAGCTCAGGTGCAAACCAGCGTCTAAAGCAGGGCTCAGGTAACGGTTCAGCGATACGCCGCCTCCCCAGCCCATTTTGTCTTTCCACCAGTTATGGCCCAAATCACCTTTATATTGGAGCGCACTTCCGTAGATCTGGAGGTTCGTCCGTTGGTCGGCGTTCTGCGCAAGCACAGCTGTGTTGGCAGACAGCAGGAATACAAGCGCAAAAGCAGTTGTAAATAGTTTCGTTAGAGTTTTTCGCATAATTTTAAAAAGTATATTTTGATATGACAATACGTACATATTTTCAGGTAAGTTTTTTTATATTTCTATAAAAAAACAGACGGAACGTATATCTGGATACGTCAGGCGGGTAGTCGTTGCATTGATGTAGTTTTTATCCATAAGCAAAGCATTTTGTTAATGTCTAAAAAAACAGTCTTAACAGCTTAAAACTAAATCTACTCGGGTGCGCTGTTTGCACTTCTTTAACTGCTTATCTGCAAGCGCGCGTCACTATAATTCAACCCTTTTTACGAGTGGCGGGTTGTATGCTCAACATCAATTAATGCAAAGCATCTGTTTTTTTAACGTAAATACAATAAAAAAGGCTGCAAGTAGTTATATGTAAGCCACTACCATGCAGGCGCTTAGCGCTTTTACATCAGCCTTTCAATATCATCCGCCTCCAGCGGAATGTTCTTCATCAGGTCAACCGGACCGTTTCGCGTCACCAGAATATCATTCTCCAGTCGCACGCCTATACCTTCTTCTCTTATATAGATGCCCGGCTCGCAGGTGAACACCATTCCCTCTTCAAGAGAGCGATACTTGTTGCCCACGTCGTGCACATCGAGCCCGAGGTGGTGCGAGGTGCCGTGCATGAAATATTTCTTGTATAGCGGATTGGACGGATCCTGGTTACGTACATCGCCTGCGTTGAGCAAGCCAAGCCCGATCAGTTCGTTCTCCATCACGGTGCCCACAAACTTGTGGTACTGGTCAAGCGAGTTGCCCGGCACCAGCATTTGGGTGGCGGCTTTCATCACGCGCAGCACTGCCTCGTATACCTCGCGCTGGCGCTTGGTAAACTTGCCGTTCACAGGTATAGTCCGCGTCATGTCGGCGGCGTAGTTGGCGTACTCGGCCCCTACGTCCAGCAGCAGCAGGTCGCCGTCCTTGCATTCGCGGCTATTGTCGGTGTAGTGCAGGATGCAGGCATTCTCGCCCGATGCAATGATGGGGCTGTAGGCCGGGCCGCGTGAACGGTTGCGTAGGAACTCGTGGTAAAGCTCCGCCTCCACTTCATACTCCATCACGCCTGGCTTCACAAACTGCAATAGTCTGCGGAAGCCCAGCTCAGTGATATCGCAGGCTTTGCGGAGAAGGTCTATTTCTCTTTCGGATTTGATGGCACGCAGGTGGTGCATGAGGGGTGCGCTGCGCTCGTAGCGGTGCAGCGGATATACTTCCTGGCACCATTTAACGAAGCGGGCATCGCGGGTTTCTACCTCCACCACGGCGCGCAAGTGCTCGTTGGTGTTCAGGTATACGTGCTCGGCTTCGGCCATCAGGTTATTGAAAACCTGCTTAAAGTCTTTCAGCCACAGCACCGTGGCTATACCTGAAGTCTCGCGGGCCTGCTCTTTGGTGAGCTTATACCCTTCCCATACCATGATGTGCTCGTTCGACTCACGCACAAACAGCACTTCCTTCATGCGCTCGTCGCGTGCGTCCGGGAAAAGCAACAGAATGCTTTCCTCCTGGTCTACTCCTGAAAGATAGAAGAGGTCACTGTTTTGGCGGAAGGCCATGGTGCCGTCCGCATTGGTTGGCATCACATCATTAGAATGAAAAACAGCAAGTGAACAAGGCTTGAGCTGCCGCACAAAATTGCGCCTGTTATAGCAGAACAGCTCCCTGTCGATGGGCTGGTATTTCATAGTTTTGTAGGTATAGTAGCTGGCACTGCAGTTCGTCAGACCTCTCAGCCTGGTTAAACTTGCACCGCAAAGGTAGCACTTTTATCTTTAGTGCAAACACCTTTATAGAAAAAGCTTAATATACCAGTTGTTCCGGACTTGACTTATTCCTACTTCTAACACCTTACCCCCGACAAGCTAACCCACTTAGGCTGTGCGGGTAGCGAGCACCTCCAGCAGCTGTACAGTGGCGATGTCTTTTGCACATTTAAAATGTCCTTCGGGGCAGGTTTTATACCCATGCAAACCGCAGGGACGGCAGTAAAGTGGCTCATTTTTCTCGACAATGGCCGAGAAGTTTGCCAACGGCCCGAAGCCGAAACGCGGCACGGTGGAGCAGAAGATGGCGCAGGTAGGTGCATCCAGGGCGGAGGCCAGGTGCATAGGACCGGAATCGTTCACGTAGTTGAGCACGGCATCGCGCATCAGGGCCGCCGACTGCAGCAGGTTCAGCTGTCCGCACAGGTTTTCGACCCTCGCGTTTTTGATCTTGCTGATAATCTCCTCGCAGTGCGCCTTGTCGGCCGGCGCTCCGAGCAGGTATACCTTATACCTGTCACCAAGTTGGTCGAGCAGTTCTACCCACTGCTCCAGCGGGTACTGCTTGGTGAACCAGACCGAGGTCGGCGCCATGCAAATAAAGGGCTCTGCCTTGAGCGGCTCCACTTTGTTGAAATCTTCCGGAGAAGGGTATAGCCTGGGTTTGGCGGGTTGCGCATCGGTGAGACTGGCGATGAGCAGGTGGTTGCGCTCCACCTCGTGCGTGCCGGAGTTCACATCGTGCGGATAGCGGCGTGTAAAGAAACGGGAAAACGGGTTTTTGTCGAAGCCAACCGTTTCGTGGGCGCCGGAGAGCGCAGTGAGTATACCGGTGGCGCCGAAGCGTTGCAGGTTCACGACCAGATCGTAGCGCTCCTGCCGGATCTGCTGGAGCAGTTTCAGCAGGCTCTTATACTTGCCCTCCTGCTTGTTCCAGATCAAAACCTGCCCTAGCAGCGGGTGCCCTTTCAGCAGCGACTCGTTGCCTTTGCGTAGCAAAAAGTCGAGCTGTGCCTCCGGATAATGGGCGTGCAGTTTCTCGACCAGCCCCGTTGCCAGCACCACATCGCCCAGAAAGGCGGTCTGTATGATCAGGATCTTTTTCATCAGGTATAAGCTGCCGCAAAGCTACGCCAATGCGGCTAGACTTGAAAGGAAAGAGCACACAGGTATAGGCACGAACTTCGATTCACGGAAAAGAACAAAAATATTTTTCTTCTTAGCGACAGGAAAGTTAGTTTAGCAGTTCTTTTAGCCACGCTTACCTGTATGAAAGCACGATTACATTCTACTAAACTCCTTGCTGTTGCCCTCCTCTTTCTGACCACCGGCTGTGTGTCTACGTACATGCCCAACGTGCCGAATGTGCCTATGTTCACCCAAAAGGGCGAGCTGAGCGCTGCCGGGCACATTACACCGAAAGGCAACATCACGTTTAACACCGCCTACGCTGTTACTGACAACATCGGGGTGATGCTGAACGGCTCGATGCTGAACCAAGAACGCAAGAAGCGGGACTTTCGCCATAGCCTGATAGAGGCAGGCGCGGGCTATTTCACCACGTTCGGCCCAAACCAGAACCGCGTGCTGGAAATATACGCCGGCTTTGGCGGTGGTAGTAGCGACCGTACCGAGAAGGAAGAGAAAGAAGGCGTGATGACGTTTACGCGCCGCGAGGCCGGTTTCAGCAAATATTTCACGCAGGTGAATTTCAGTTCCAAAAAGAAAAAATCACTGCGCCTGCTCGGCAATGAGTTTCCGCTCAACTACGGCACGGCCCTGCGCATGAGCTATGTGAACATGAACAAGCACCTGCTCGACGGCGTGAAGCAATCCAACGAAGACAATATCTTCCTGGAGCCGATCTTTTATACCCGCATGACCCTCAGCCCAACGGTGCAATTGCAGTACACGAGCGGCACCAACTTCGGTTTGCGCAACCGCAAGGCGCTCACGGCGGGCTATTCCGTGTTTTCGCTGGGCTTCGTCATCAACGTAGGCGGACGTAACCTTGACCGCTAACATTCGGCCGTCAAACGGCCTATTCTGGTACTTTTTGTGTATCTTTGCAGGCTAATTGCGAACTGAATGCTTGATTATCATATTCATACATTGCCGAACGGTATTCGAATCGTTCACAAACAAGTACTACACACCAAAATTGCGCACAGCGGCTTTATCCTGGATCTGGGCAGCCGCGACGAGCAGCCCGACCAACTGGGGCTCGCCCACTTCTGGGAGCACATGGCTTTTAAAGGGACGGCCAAGCGCAAGTCTTTCCACATCCTCAACCGGCTGGAGTCGGTGGGCGGCGAACTGAACGCCTATACCACCAAGGAGAAGCTCTGCTTTTACAGCTCCGTGCTCGACAAGCATTTCGAGAAGTCGTTTGAACTCCTCACCGATATTACGTTTCACTCTGTTTTCCCTGAGAAGGAGATTGAGAAGGAGCGCGGCGTGATACTCGAGGAAATGTCCATGTACCTGGACACCCCGGAAGAGGCAATCGTGGACGAATTTGACAACGTAGTGTTCGATAACCACCCGCTCGGCAACAACATATTGGGCACCAAAGAAAGTGTTTCTGGGTTCAAGAAAGACGATTTCCAGCGTTTTATCAAGGATAACCTGAGCACGGAGGCCCTGGTATTCTGCTCGGTAAGTAACCTGCCTTTTGAGAAGGTGGTAAAGCTGGCTGAAAAGTACCTGGCCGATATCCCGACCATAAGCAAACCACGTCAGCGCATCGCTTTCGAGCACTACATCCCCAAAACGGTGACGTTCGAGAAACCGATTTCGCAGGCCCACTGCGTGATTGGCTGTCCGGCCTATGCCCTCAACGACGAGCGCCGCATTCCGTTCTTTATGCTGGTGAATCTGCTGGGCGGCCCGGGCATGAACTCACGCCTGAACCTGGCCGTTCGCGAAAAGCACGGCCTAGTCTATACCATCGACGCCAACTACGCCACTTATATTGATACGGGGCTGCTGTCGATCTACTTCGGCACGGAGAAAAAACAGCTGAAGCGCACCACCTCGCTGGTACTTAAAGAGCTGAAGAAGCTGCGCGAAAAACAACTGGGCTCTTTGCAACTGCACACCGCCAAGGAGCAGTTGATGGGTCAGCTGGCTATGGCCGAAGAAAGCAACATGGGCCTGATGATGATGATGGGCAAGAGCATCCTCGACCAGGGCCACATCGACACCCTGAATGAGATCTTCGACCAGATCAAAAACACCACCGCCCAGGACCTGATCGACATCGCCAACGACGTGCTGCGCGAAGAGAAGCTAAGTTTCCTGAATTACGTACCTAATTAATTGTTGATTGCTTATTGTTGATTGTTTGGGGTTTACCAATCATCAAACAGTCAATCCGCAACATAAGCAGTCAATTACAAACAATTAACAATCATCAATTAACAATTCTCGACATGGAATTCCTGGACGAAGAACTGCAGCAATATGCAGAGAACCATACCTCACCGGAGTCAGAGCTACTGCACAAAATCAACCGGCAGACGCACCTGAACGTGATGCGGCCACGCATGCTGTCGGGTCATCTGCAGGGTCGTCTGCTTTCCATGTTCTCCCACATGATTCGCCCGAAGCAGATCCTGGAAGTGGGTACCTATACTGGCTACTCGGCCCTTTGCCTGGCGGAGGGGCTGCATGAGGACGGCACGCTGCACACCATCGACATCAACGAAGAGCTTGAAGAGACCGTGCGCGGCTATATTAAAGAAGCTGGTTTGAGCGAGAGCGTGAAGTACTACATCGGCAACGCGCTTGAGATCATACCCACCATCGACGCTACGTTCGACCTGGTGTTCATCGATGCCGACAAGTATAATTATGCCAACTATTATGACCTGGTGATTGACCGGGTGCGTTCGGGCGGCTACATTATTGCCGACAATGTGCTTTGGAGCGGCAAGGTGTTGGCCAAATACCGCAAAAAGCTCGACGAAGACACGGCCGCTTTACTGGACTTCAACAAAAAAGTGCAGGATGACCCACGGGTAGAAAACATCCTGCTGCCGGTGCGCGACGGCTTGATGGTCGCCCGCAAGAAATAACAGAGAAGGTGGTAGCAATACCACCTTTTTTTATGGCCTATAGGTATAGCCCTCAGGTATCAGAGCGAAATACGATCGCTTAATCCATACGTCGTCAGGTATAGGCATAGAATGCAGGTATAGCCAATAGGTATAAGCTTAAGGTATAGGTATACCTGCGTTCAGTTGCGAAGTGCTCACTCCGCTATACTTTATACTGCCCTTCCTCTCGACCTCACTTTACTTATCCACACCCATAAATTTCTATAAAATAACTTCGTTCTAAGCTTTAGAATGCGGGGTAAATTGCGTTAATTTTGCAAGTGTATCTCTATATAGAGAACATACTATACCTTAATGGGTTATCCACAGCTGTTTCAACATATACTGGAGCCATTTTGTGGATAGCTTCGCTTATTTTACCTGTTTACCTTTATGAAGAGACCATTACTTTCTTTGATTCTCCTGCTTATGCCATTGCTCGCGATGGCACAAACCGTTACGGTGCCTCACAACCTGTATTTTGGTGACATCCACCTGCGCATCTCACCAAGGGCACAGGAGGAGATCCAGAAAAAAGTAGACGCCCTGCACCGTAGCCCGAAGTATTTTCAGATGAAAGTGGAGTTGGCCGATGCTTATTTCCCGCTGATTGAGCGCACGTTTCAGGAAGAAGGCGTGCCGGACGATTTCAAATACCTGGCCCTGCAGGAGAGCGGTCTGCGTGGCGATGCCGTGTCTACCTCCAATGCCGTGGGTTACTGGCAGTTCAAAAAAGAAGCCGCGCTGGACTTTAACCTGCGCATGGACCATATCGTGGATGAGCGCAAGCACATCATAGAAGCCAGCCGTGGTGCCGCCCGCTATTTCAAGCGTAGCAACAACTTCTACAACAACTGGTTCAACACACTGCTCTCTTACTACCACGGCTACTCCGGCGCAAAGGCCTATACCAAAGAGTCGGACAAGGGCAGCAAAAAAATGGACATCACAGAAAAGTCGGATCCTTACCTGCTGACTTTCCTGGCACACAAAGTGGCCTACGACAGCTTTATCGGGAAGAGCGCCCCACCGGTGGTTTCGCTGCGTGAGCTGCGCGCGACGCCGGGCCAAAGCCTGGCCGACATTGCGCTTGCCCACCAGACCGATCCTTCAGAACTTGAGAAATACAACAAGTGGCTGCTGGGCAGCACCATACCTGCCGATAAGGACTATTATGTGATGCTTCCGGTGCGCCACAATGTAGAGCCAGGTATAGTGGCCTCTACAGAACCTGTGCACACATCACCTGCTCGCCAAACGGGTGCTATACCGGCGGCAGGCAGTATCATCAAGCGCAACAACCTGAACGCCATCGTAGCCGGCAAAGGTGACACCAAAGACAAACTTGCACTGAAGGCCGGCATCACCACCCGCAAACTCCTTCGCTTCAACGACATGCGCGACTTCGACAGGTTCGAGGAAGGCGAGGCGTATTACATCGAGGCAAAGCGCCTCAATGCTGACAAAGAATACCATGTGGTGCAGCACGGCGAGACCATGCAGGAAATTGCCCAGCAGTACGGCATCCGAATGGACTACCTGCAATTCAAGAACCGAATGAAGCGCGCAGAAGTGCCGGTGCCAGGCCGCGTACTCTGGCTGCAGAAGCGCCGTCCGGCCAAGGTGGCTATCGAAGTGCGTGAACTAAAACCTGTACCAGGAGCTGAAAAACAAAACGTTGCCGCGCAGGAAAAAGCCCCACAAACAACAACTGCTAAGACAAGTGCTGCGGAGCCGGCTGCTCAGCAAGATGACTTCCTGACCCGCTTCAAAAAGAGCTGGAACAAACTGAAAGGACAGCCAACAGCACCTGCCCAAGAGGAAGTGCAAACTGCCGCTACAACAGGCCGGGAGGCAGAAGCTGCCAGCACGGCTATACCTGCCAGAGAAGTTGAACAAGGTATAGCCCAGGAAGAGGAACAAGTGAAAGTAGCTGCTGCACCGAAAACCGAAACGCCGCCCACTCCTGTGATGAAGCAGGATGAGCCGGAGGCAAAAGCCACAGCGCAGAGAGCAGAAAAGCCGGTGGTTACTGAAAAACCGAAAAACACGGCCCTATACCCTGGCAAGCAAGCGCAGGATACGACCCAACAAAAAGCGGTAGCTCAAGAGGCCGAGACTGAAACAACTGAAGAAGAAAACGCTGAATGGGCAGTTGGTTTGAGCGAAGACGTGTTTGTGGGCTTCTCTGGTGCTGAGGAGGAAGAAACAGCTGAGGTGTTTGTAGAGGAGAAAGCAGTGGAAACTATTGCGACAGAGCGCTCCACTACCAAAACTACTACCCCTAAAACAGAGCCTAAGCAAGAAACAGCTGCTAAACCAGCACCTGCTAAACAAACACAGGCCAGCGCAGTGGTTCAGGAGAACGCCACTCCACAGCCCAAACCTACCCGCCACATCGTGAAGCAAGGCGAGTCGCTTTGGGGCATCTCGAGGCTGTACGCCGTGACCGTGAACGACATCACGACCTGGAATAACTTGGGTGACGCACCGATTAAGATTGGCCAGGAGCTCATCATTGCGGAACCACAGACGTTACCTGCAGAATCTGGCCGTAATGAGGACGCAAATACAGGAGCAACAGCTCCAACAAAAAAAGCCGAAACCCATACCGTAGCAGCCGGTGAGTCGCTGTATGTGTTGTCGCGCAAGTACAACGTGACCGTGAACGAGCTGAAAGCCTGGAACAACCTGCGCAGCAGTGCTCTTTCCATTGGTCAGGAACTGCATGTAAGTGCACCAGCAGATCAGGAAGTAACCAACGAGGATCTGGAGGAAGCTCCTGCCGAAGATTTCAAAGGCACCAGCACGCAGCACACGGTAGTATCCGGCGAAAGCCTTTACCAAATCTCCCGCAAGTACGGTGTCACGATCAAAGACATCATGGAGTGGAACAACAAATCCGACTTCAACGTGAAGCCTGGCGACAAGCTGGTGATCCGGAAAAAGTAATGTTCACATGAATGACCTGACAAAGGACTGCTTGACATAAGACAAAAGAATAAAGAGGTGCCGGCTTCGATAGCCGACACCTCTTTTTATGATGGCTTGATATTGTCAGAGGCTAATTGTCATACATAAACGGGGCCCAATAGAGATCACACGTACAGCATAGAGGTATACTGGATGCAGGTATGCCCTATCGAATTCCTCTATTTCATCTTTTGTCAAACAGTCCTTTGTCAGGTTGCTCCGCAACCTACCTTTTCCCCGGAGGGGCAGTCAGCTTCGTGGCGGTGCGGAGGCCGGTGGCGATCTCGGGGAGGATACCCAGGCGCTCGTAGATGGGCTGCACCATTTGGCGGAGACGCTTCAGGTTCCAGGCGAACGGGATGACGCTGACGGCGCAGAGAAATCCGCAACCTAGCAAGGTATAGGCTACCCCGATCTGCTCGGCCACCGAGCTTGCCAGTATACTGCCCAGCGGGGCCATTCCCATAAAGGCGGTTGCATACAGGCTCATTACACGGCCGCGTTTGTCCTCATCGACCAGCGTTTGCAACAGCGTGTTGCAGGAAGCCATTGTCACGATCATGCCAAAACCAGTGAAGAGCATCAGCACCAGCGAGAGCCATAGCACCGTGGAAAAAGAGAAGCCCATGAGCGCCGTACCAAACAGCGACATGGTGAAAATAATCACTTTGCCAAGACCGATCACCGACTTGCGCTGCGCCAGAAACAGGGCGCCCGACAAAGCCCCCAGTCCGGATGCTCCCATCAGGTAGCCCAGCGTGTTGGCCTCGCCATGCAGTATGTCGCGGGCGAACACTGGCAACATCACGCTGAAAGGCATACCGAACAAGCTGATCAGGCCTACAATCAAAATAAGCGTGCGGATGGGTGGAAAGCCAAAAGCATACGAAAAGCCCTGCTTGAGGGAAGCCCAAATATTCTCCTGGCGCATTTCCCGAACAACAGGATTAAGACGCAGTGTCAGAAGCGACGCCAGCACCGCCAGGTAGCTCACCGCATTGATCAGAATACAAACGCCCTCCCCTACCCAGGCAATCAGCACCCCCGCAATGGAAGGGCCTACCAGACGGGCCATGTTGAACATCGAGGAGTTGAGCGCAATGGCGTTGCTGATATCTTCGCGCCTGTCCACCAGTTGCACCACAAAGGCCTGTCGGGTAGCGACGTCAAAAGCGTTGATCGTGCCGAGCACCACCATCAGCGTCAGCACGTGCCATACCTGCACGGTACCTGTCAGCACCAGCGTAGCCAGGGTGCCGGCTTGCAGCATCGACAGGAACTGAGTCACCAGCAGCACCCGGTGGCGGTTAAACTTGTCGGCCAGCACACCGGCGAACGGCCCGAGCAAAAAGGAAGGAATCTGATTGGCGAATGTGACGGCACCCAGCAGGAACACCGAATCCGTAAGGCGGTAAACGAGCCAGCTAATGGCGATCTGTTGCATCCAGGTGCCGATCAGCGAAACGCCCTGCCCCATGAAAAAGATCCGGTAGTTGCGCGAGCGCAAAGCCCGGAACATGCCCCCTATCTTTCCTGAATCTTCTGTTTCTGCCATGTTGCTCCTCTTGCTATACCTGTTTGGCACAGGCTTTATCTTACGGCGCTCAACGCTTATTGAGTTATAATTATACACTTTATTTCGGAATGCCTGCTGATAAAAACTATACTGCGCAGGGGATGAATACGGCTTCCCATTTGTTTTGCCACAGGGCTGTTTTTGGTTTGGGCAGCCGCCCGATTTTCCGTAATTTTAACATCCCGAAAATGGCTCCAGGTATAGATGATTCTAACCGCGTGAGTCATTATTAATTCATCATTCGTCATTACTAATTCCAGATAGTCTTGCCAGTTTTTTCGCATTTACACACCCATACCCAGTACTCGCTGCTCGATGGTCAGGCCAGCATCAGTGCGCTCATGAAAAAGGCGCAGGCCGATGGCATGCCAGCCGTTGCCATGACCGACCACGGCAACATGTTCGCTGCCTTCAACTTTGTGAACGAGGCTAACAAGTATAATGTGAAGCCAATCGTGGGCTGTGAGTTTTACCTGGTGGCCGACCGCCATCAGAAAACCTTCAGCAAAGAGCAACGAGATAACCGCTTCCACCAATTGCTGCTCGCCAAAGACCAAGAAGGCTACCAGAACCTGGCCAAGCTTTGCTCCATGTCCTACATCGAGGGGATGTACAGCAAGTGGCCCCGCATCGACAAGGAGCTGCTGCTTAAGTATAGCAAAGGCCTGATCGCCACCAGCTGCTGCATTGGCGCGGAGGTACCGCAGGCGATCCTGTGGAAAAGCGAGGAAGAGGCGGAAGAGATCTTCAAGTGGTGGCTCGATGTGTTTGGCGAAGACTACTACATCGAGATCCAGCGCCACGGCCTGATGAACATCGACGGCACGGGCAAAAGCCAGGAAGACATCAACCAGGTGCTGCTCAAGTGGGCGAAGAAGTATAACGTGAAGGTGATCTGCACCAACGACTCACACTATGTGGACCAGGAGGACTGGAATGCCCACGACATCCTGCTGTGCGTGAACACGGGCGAAGATCAGTCTACCCCGGTTGGCGACTTCCAGACGAAATATTACCGCTTCCTGACCGACGACCAGAAGGTGATCTATGACACCGTGGAAAATGTGCGCAGCAGGTATAGCAATAACGTAACCGTGCGGCAGATGCTGCAGCGCATTGACGAGGCAGGTCCGAAAACCCGTTTTGGTTTCCCCAACGACCAGTTCTACTTCAAGACCCAGGCCGAGATGAACGAGCTGTTCAAGGATGTGCCCGAAGCCGTGGACAACACGAATGAGATCGTGGACAAGATCACGCCACCGAAGCTGAAACGTGACATCCTGCTGCCAAACTTCCCGATTCCTCCGGAGCACACTGACGCAGATGATTTCCTGCGCCACCTGACTTACGAGGGAGCGAAGAAGCGTTATTCCGAAATAACCGAAGAAGTAACCGAGCGCCTCGACTTTGAGCTGCACGTGATCAAGACCATGGGCTTTGCCGGTTACTTTCTGATCGTGCAGGACTTCATCAACCGCGGCCGCGACATGGGCGTGTTTGTGGGCCCGGGACGTGGTTCGGCTGCCGGTTCGGCGGTGGCTTATTGTATCGGTATCACCAATATCGACCCGATTAGGTATAATCTGCTCTTCGAGCGATTCCTTAACCCGGAGCGTGTGTCGATGCCTGATATTGATATTGACTTCGACGACGTGAACCGTCAGCGCGTGATCGACTACGTGGTGGATAAGTACGGCAAAACGCAGGTAGCCCAAATCATCACTTTCGGTACGATGGCTGCCAAATCGTCTATCAAAGACGTAGCCCGCGCCACTTCCCTGCCGCTTTCCGAAGCGAATGAACTGGCCAAAATGGTACCCGAAACACCGGGTACGACGCTGGCCAAGGCCTTTATGGAAAACCTGGAGCTGGCTGCCATACGCGAAGGGGAGGATGCCCGTGCTGCTGTTCTCAAGCTGGCTGAAAAGCTGGAAGGCTCCGTGCGCAACACAGGTATACACGCCGCGGGTGTAATCATCGCTCCGGACGATATCACCAACTACATACCTGTCTCGACTTCCAAGGATGCCGACCTGCTCGTAACGCAGTTCGACGGCAAGGTAATCGAAAGCGCCGGTATGCTGAAGATGGACTTTCTGGGTCTGAAGACCCTGACCATCATCAAGGATGCACTCGAGCTGATCAAACGTAATCACGGCGTAGACATTGACATCGACGAGATTCCGATTGATGACGAGAAGACCTATGAGCTATACCAGCGCGGCGATACGATCGGTACGTTCCAGTTCGAGTCGGAAGGTATGCGCATGTACCTCAAGGACCTGCAACCGACCAACATTGAAGACTTGATTGCCATGAACGCCCTTTACCGTCCGGGGCCGATGCAGTTCATCCCGAACTTCATTAACCGCAAGCACGGACGCGAAGAGGTGGAATACCCGCACGAGCTGCTCGAGCCGATCCTGAATTACTCCTACGGGATCATGGTGTACCAGGAGCAGATCATGCAGACGGCCCAGATTCTGGCCGGTTACTCACTAGGCGGTGCCGATTTGCTGCGCCGTGCCATGGGTAAGAAGGACATGAAAAAGATGGCCGAGGAACGTGAGAAGTTCATCGCTGGTGCTGCTGAAATGCACAAAATCCCGGCCAAGAAGGCTTCTGAGGTGTTCGACGTGATGGAGAAGTTCGCCCAGTACGGCTTCAACCGCTCGCACTCTGCCGCTTACTCGGTGGTGGCCTACCAGACTGGCTATCTGAAGGCCCACTACCCTGCCGAGTACATGGCGGCGGTGCTAACCAACAACATGAACGACATCAAAAAGGTGACGTTCTTCATTGAGGAAGCCCGCAAGCAGGGTGTACAGGTACTGGGGCCGGACGTGAACGAATCCTTACTCAAGTTCAACGTGAATGAACAGGGGCAGATCCGTTTCGGTCTGGCTGCCATCAAGGGCACTGGTGAGGCTGCCGTAGACGCCATTATTTCGGAAAGAGAAAAGAATGGGCCTTACCAGGATATCTTCGATTTTGCGAAGCGCATCAACCTGCGTGCCGTGAACAAAAAGACCTTTGAAAGTATGGCGCTGGCGGGAGCCTTTGACTCGTGGGGACTCTACCACCGTGCACAACTGATGGAAGTGCCCGAAGGCGAGAACATCAGCTTGCTGGAGAAAGCAGTAAGGTATGGTAACAACTGGCAGGCAGAGCAGCAGGCTGCGCAACAGTCCTTGTTTGGAGGCAGTGCTTCTGTGGCCGCCCCGCTTCCGAAGATTCCGGAAGTGCAGACTTGGACACAGGCCGAGATGCTGCGCCGTGAGAAAGAAGTCGTAGGCTTCTACATTTCCGGCCACCCACTCGACCAGTTCAAGATGGAAATAGACTCCTACTGCACCTCAGCCTTGGCCGATATTGCCAACCACAAGAACAAGGACATCAACGTAGCGGGTATGGTATCGGAAGTGGTGATCCGGACGGCGAAGAACGGTAACCCTTTTGCACTGTTCTCGATCGAAGACTATGACTCTACGTTGCAAATGGCGCTATTCGGCGAGGACTACATGAAGTTCCAGCCATACCTGCGGCAAGGCCTATACCTGTTCATCCGGGGCAAGGTGCAGCTACGCTACAAGACAGAGGACCAGTGGGAGCTCAAGCCTACCAACATCCAGCTTCTGGGCGATGTGATGGACAAAATGGCGCAGGGCGTGCAGCTAAACGTCAATCTACAGTTGCTTACACCCAATATCGCCGAGGCTTTGGAAGAGGCCATCGCGACCAGCCCAGGCCAGAAGCGACTGGAAATTACCTTGCATGTACCGGACGAGAAACTGGTGCTACCGACTTACTCCCGCAAGTATAGAATTGACCCAAAGGTGTTTTTGGGTCAGGTGAAAGAATTGGGGCTTGGGGAATGTAAGCTCCTGTAGTTGATTTGGAGATGGGGAGATTTGGAGTTAAAACTCTTCGGTCTCTTCAGGTATTGAAAAGGTATGCTGCGGAAGTGGCATACCTTTTTTTGTTATTTAAGCACTGCTCTTTCGGACTTCTTAGTCCGAAAGCCACCTGTAGGGGATTTCCTAATCCCCGTATTCCCGCCAACGCGGATTAGGAAATCCGCTTCAGACTTAGTTTCGGATTAAGAAATCCGAAACAGCTATTAGCAAAAGAAAGTAAAGCTATGGCATGGGACTTAAGAACAGAATTGTAGCAGATGGCTTATACTTTCTGACAATGACAGTAGTGGACTGGGTAGACATTTTCACACGCCCAACTTACAAGCACATCATTGTTGATGCTTTGAAATTCTGCCAGCAGAAGAAAGGATTGAAACTTTATGCTTGGGTGTTGATGAGTAACCATCTACACTTAATTGCAGCTGCTGAGGATGGTAAAATCTTGTCAGACGTTCTTAGAGATTTCAAACAGTATACCAGCCGGAAAATAATAGCCACCATCCAATCAGAACCAGAAAGCCGAAGACAGTGGCTGCTCCACCGTTTTGAGTTCAATGCAAAACCGAACCCCAAGGTACGGCATTATAAAGTCTGGCAGGATGGCAACGAGGCGAAGGAAATTCATAGTAACACATTTCTAGACCAAAAACTGGAATACATCCACCAGAACCCGGTACGGGCAGAGTGGGTAGATGAACCAGAGCACTACAAGTATAGCTCCGCAGCAAACTATGCTGAGTTGCCTGGATTGCTGCCAATTGAGTTTCCAGATTAGCATCAATACCTCTCCCTACCACTCTACTCCCTCCCTATGCCAATGAAACTTAATCCTACAACATTTGTTTATACAAATAAATATACCCCGGGCTTGTAAATCCGTATGTATAAGTTCTAAATTTGCAACGGGTTTTGCCCGGTAGTAGGACAGCTTGTCAGGCGAGATCAGTTTGGGCTCAAATTTGACAAGCTATAAAATGTTACTATATTTAAAACACAGAATTTAACCAACAAAACGTTAAAGTTATGGCTAACAAAGCATTAGAAATCACTGACGCTAATTTTGATGAGATCATCAATTCAGATAAACCTGTACTGGTAGACTTTTGGGCAGAGTGGTGCGGTCCGTGCCGCATGGTGGGCCCAATCGTGGAAGAACTGGCTGGCGAGTATGAAGGCAAAGCCGTGATCGGCAAAGTGGACGTAGATGCCAACCCACAGACTTCTGCCAAGTTCGGTATCCGCAGCATCCCGACGCTGCTCGTTTTCAAAAACGGACAAGTAGTGGACAAGCAAGTGGGCGCTGTTCCTAAAAACGTACTGGCTGGTAAGCTGGACGCCCAGATGGCCTAAGCACTGCCTGAGATCTTTTAAATGCGAAAGCCTTTCCGTAACTGGAAAGGCTTTCGCATTTATGAATCTTTCTTCACGATGCTGATTTCCCCGCTCCGCTCCAGGTAGGCCGTCTTTACTTCTCTTACCGAAGTCACGCCACCATTTCGCAGCGCTTCGTTTAGGTCATTTTCAGTCAGGTTATGCTTTCTAAGTTCGTCTTCTTTAAGCTCCCCGTCCCTAATCAGGCAGACAGGATTTCCTTTAATGAAGGGGCCTACAAAGCCTTCGGTATTATAAGCCAGAAAAGCCAGGAAGCGGTGTAGCAGAACTAGGACCAGTGCAGCGGCCAGTGTAGGCCAGAAAGGGGAGTTACCAGTAATAGCGCGGCTCAGGACCGAACCGTAGATGATTCCCAGCACAATATCGAAAGCGGTCTGCTTGCCGAAAATGCGCTTGTTGCCGATCCGCATAATGATCAAGGCGACAATAAACACCAGCACCGCCCGGATGGACATTTGCCACCATGTGAGCGAGTCGGAATCTATGCCTAAGATCGAATCCAGAAAGTCTGCCATACCTTCCCAACGCGTATAATCGTGGGAATGTTATGAGCCTGTTACTGGCACTCGCAGAGCTTTTTATCTAATTCGCAAAGCACGGCGTAGTGCTGCTCCACTTCCTTCATCAGGGTGGTGAGTTGTTTGTTATAAGCCTGCACCTGCTGCAGACGCGGACTTTCCGGTGCATTTTTGGCGAGCGTGTCGAGTTCCTTGATCGTCGCGGCAAAGGCACTGCTCTTCTCGCTCAGCTTGGCGTAGTACTGATTCATGCCATTTTCCGCGCTGGCCACAGCCACGGCCTGCAGGTTATTGTCGAAGCACAGCTGCCAGCGCAGGTGGCGCAGCACATGCTGTTCGGCGGCACTCTGCAGCTTGCCCATTTCCTTAGACTCTTCTTTCAGCCTGGAGTTTTCGAGGCGCTTGTTATACTCGTTCACCGCATCGCGCACTTTGTCGCGGCAGCTCAGGCAGTTGCTTGTATTGGCTTTGTCCTGCAGGGCGTTGCGCACCGACAGGGTTTCGTCAGAGGCCTGCACCTCAGCCAGCTTCTTCACCTCTTTCTCAAACACCTCCCGGTATTGCATGTCCTCCAGCCTTTTGGTCAGGCGCACAATCGCTTCCCCCTCCACTGAGGCCGACAGGAAATCTGCACGCGGCAGCTCCACCGATGACAGCTTGGCCAGCGCCGCTTCGCGCTTGGCCGGTGTATCCCACGCCTTTGGACTGTTCTCCAGTTCCTGCAGCGTGTTCACCAGCACCTTGGCGTTTTTCAGGTTGTGGTCGGCGTCCAGGTATAGGTCGGCATTGGCGAGTATGGACTCGTACTCCGGCCGGAAGATGTTCTTATACGTGCTGTTTTTGTCAAACTCCTTTTCGCGGGCCTCGAAGGCAGTCTTCAGGCGCTTGTACTCCTGCATAATCCCGAACAGGTTTTTGGCATTCACCTCCAGAGAATTGTTACGGTAGTTGAGTCGGTAAGCGTTCAGGTTTTGCTTCATCTCCGCGAAAATGCGCAGGAACTCCACGTACAGTTTCTCCTGACGATAGGTCTCGTCGTTCATCAGCTTGGTGTCGTAGGCCGTCTGGATCTTCTGCTTGCGCTTCTCGATCAGGTCCATCGTCACTTCATCGCCTGTCAGCACATCTACTTTGTAGAGCGACTTGTAGTTGGCCACCACAATGTAAGGGTACTCCTTATAGCCGATGGCCTCTTCCATCTGCTTGCGGTCCAGCTTGTTCGAGTTCTTGCTGAGATAGTCGGCCAGCTTGGCTGGTTTCAGCGTCACGGTTTTCACACTGCCCGGCACGAACACATATACCTTCACCGAGTGCAGACGCGTGTCGAAATTCTGCCCTTCGTAGAGTCGAATGGTGGAGCTGAACTTGTATTCCTTCTTCTTGGCGCGTGAATTGAGCAGGTTGCCGAACTCCCCCACCAGCGACATCACCGCCACCGAAGGGTTAGTCAGGTTCGAGAGGCTCACCAGTTGGCTAGCCACGAGGTTAAACACCTGGTCACCGTCCTGGTTCGTAACCGCTTTGGCGTTGATAGTCGCGTCGATGCTGTTCTGCGCCGAGGTGAGCGGCATTTTATCGATGATGCGCACGACCTCCAGGTGGTCGCTCACCTGGGTGTGGTACTCTTTTTTATCGGTGTTGATGTGGAAGTTAAAGAGCGGGTATACGATCTGGTCGTTGCCGAAGAGCTTCAGGTTTTTGAGCTGCGCCGTGATGAAGAGGTACTCCAGCTCGTAGGCATAATTCTTCTTGCTCTTCTTCTTCACCCCCGACTCCAGCTCGTTGAGCACACGGTTAAACTGGCCGCCATTGTAGAGGTAGATGTCGGTGGAGAGGTATTGCCATTCGTCCGAAAATTCAAATTTATCGTTGTAACTGTAACCCAGTCTGGTCTCGATGTTCTGCTGGGCAAAGGCCTGCTGGCTTAGGAACAGGGCCATCGCAAAAAGGGAGAAAATTTTCTTCATAAAATACGTATAGCCGTTACAGCGGCAGATTTGTGTGAAGCTTTTGCTTCTGAACCTAACGCTACGTCTTGAAATTAAGTGCCTTACCGGATTGCAAAATTACGTTTCCGGACAGATTTTTTTAAAATAAAACGCGTACAAAAACCATGTTCAGAATACTATTTGCGACAGTCGTTATCCTACTATTCCAAACTACCCTACAACCTGCCGTTGCGCAGGGTTCCTACGAGCAAAGCAGTCTGCCTGAAACGCTGTCGGAAGACCAGAAAGTTCAGAAGCTGATCGAGTACATCCGCTCCCTTGAGGGTGCCACTTTTATCCGGAATGAGAGCGAGTTTGCCCCTGAGAAGGCCGCGGAACACCTGCACTCGAAGTGGAAAAAGCACGCTTCCAAGATCAAGACAGCTGAGGGATTTGTCACAGAACTGGCCTCCCAGTCATCGTCTGGCACGCCTTACAGCATCCGCTTTGCCGACGGCACCACCAGCACCACGCGCGACGTGCTGCTCCGCCGGCTGAGCACACTGGTTAGTCAATAGCGCCAAAAACTGTACAATAACAGGTATAAGTATAGCAGAAGCCGAATACTATACTGGAACGTAGGCATCGTCGTTACGTATCTATGACGACAAGCCTAATCCCCATGCTACAGTTACTTGAAGAGTCGCGAGATGAGCTGGTTGCCTTCAGACTGGCAGGCAGCGTAGACCGGCATGACTACGACGTAATGTTGCCGATACTGGAAGAAAAAATTAAACAGCATGGCAAAATTCGGGTATATGCCGAGCTACACGAGGCCGAAGAGATTGCGCTGCAGGCACTCTGGGAAGACTTAAGATTTGACTTCCGCCACGCAAGTGACTTTAGCAGGGTAGCGCTCGTCGGCAACCGCCATTGGCTGGACTGGTTTACCGTTATGGCCAGCCCTTTCACTACGGCAAAGGTAAAGTACTTTGAACCAACCGACCGCGACAAGGCACTGGACTGGGTGCGATCGGAGGACGAATAAAAATCAAGCAGCAGTGCAGCGTTCCCGTCCTTCCGCTTTTCCAAAGCATTCCATTCAGACCAAACAAAACCAGCCGGTTTTCCTGTCTATTGAATCCCGGCCAGCCTTTTCTTCCGCCTGTCTGTTACAATACCCAAAATATGTATATCTTCGGCTATACCTAAATATAGTTCTAGCATAATATTTGCTTATAGACCAGCATTGCTTAGGGTACGGAATTGGGCCAGTTTATACTTTATAAGCGTCAACCTTCGTTCTGTTCCATAATTGCCAGTAAAACCGATTGCAAACATCTGATCAATTTATACCTTACACACATGAAATCTAATTTCACGAAAGCATCGTTGTCACTGCTTCTATGTGGCGCCCTTATGTCATCTTGCGTTTCCTCTAAAAAGTACGACGAGCTGAAAGCCAGCAAAGAGGCCCTTGAACGCGAACAGGCTGCCAGCCGCGAAAAGGAGAAAGAAATGAGCAATACGCTGCGCGCGCGTGAGCAGAAACTGGCTGAGCTGGAGCGCGCCATGAACGACCAGAAGAAGATTCTGGATAACCTTCGCAATGAGGTGACCGGTGCCCTCGCCGGCTTCAACCAGGGCGATCTGAGCGTGAACATCAAAGACGGCAAGGTATACGTGTCCATGTCTGACAAGCTTCTGTTTGCCACAGGCAGCACCAAAGTAAACAACACTGGCAAGCAGGCCCTCGACCAGTTGGTTGACGTGCTGAAGAAAAACCAGAGCGTGGGCGTGATGGTAGAAGGCCACACCGATGACGTGGAGGTACGACCAGGCACGAAGGACATCGCCGACAACTGGGACCTGAGCGTGCTGCGCGCCACGGAGATCACCCGCCTGATGGCACAGCGTGGCCTGTCGCCAGACCGCATCACCCCGGCCGGACGCGCCTTCTTCCAACCAGTGGATACAGGCCGCACACCTACCGCCAAAGCTAAAAACCGCCGTACAGAAATCATCCTGACACCTGACTTCACGGAGATCTATAAAATCCTGGGCATCCAGTCGATGAAGTAGTTTCTATACCTTATGCAATAGAAAAGGCCGCTGCTCCAACCGAGTGGCGGCCTTTTTTATACCTATTGAGATGTGCTATACCTGCTGAGTCAACCTGCTATACCTTTGCCCAAGGCCTTGGCCTGCTCTATGGCCTGCAACAGTTCGCTGGCCCGGTGCGAGCCGATCAGGATCGGCTGCTGGTTGTAGAAGCGCAGCAACACCCCTTCCCTACCCGATGTGCTGTAGGCCTTGCCATTCGCTCCCCAGCGTATGCCCCAGCCACCGTACTCGTGGATCGGGTTGTAGGTCACCTTCTCAAAATCGCGTAGGGTATGCAAAGGTATGCGTACCGGTTTCAGGTGGAAAGGGCGGAAACGCACCTGCAGCACCCCCGGCATGACCTCCGTGGTCAGCGTCACCCAATAAAAAAAGAAGGGAAGCCCAAAGCCGATCAGGGCGGCAATGATACTCAGCGGCACGTCCGACACAGGCCGGTTGCCGAAAGTGCCGCCCAGCAAAACCTGGTACACAAAGCCTGCCATCATGGTAGCCGCCAGCCCCAGCAACAGCGCCCACAGCCAGAACTGCGTGAACCGTTGCTTTTCCCTGAACAAGATGCGTTGCTCTTCCATCTATAACCTATACCTGACAAAAATAGCCGCCCCACTTGTGAGCGGAGCGGCTATACCTTATTTCGTTGTTCTGATCACCCAATAGCCTGCTCCAGGTCAGCCAGCAGGTCTTCGATGTCTTCTATACCTACGCTCAGTCGGATCAGCGAATCGCTCAGACCGGCCTTCAGGCGTTCTTCGCTTGGTATGCTGGCGTGTGTCATCGAGGCCGGGTGCCCGCAAAGCGACTCCACACCGCCCAGCGACTCGGCCAAAGAAAAGTACTTGAAGCGTTCCAGCGTAGTGATGGCCTCCTCCATTCTATCGCCCTTCAGCACAAACGACACCATGCCACCATATGAGCGCATCTGTTCTTTGGCTATACGATGACCCGGATGATCTTCCAGGCCTGGCCAGAACACCTTCTCTACTTTGTCGTGGTTCTTGAGGTACTGGGCTACGGCACGGCCGTTTTCGCAGTGGCGCTCCATGCGGATGTGCAGCGTTTTGAGGCCACGCAGCACCAGGAAGCAGTCCTGCGGGCCAGGCGTGCCGCCGCAAGCGTTCTGGATGAAGGCCAGTCGCTCATGCAAGGCATCGTCCTTCACAATCACGGCGCCCATCACCACGTCCGAGTGACCGGCCATGTACTTGGTGAGCGAGTGCATGACGATGTCCGCGCCCAGATCGAGCGGGGTCTGCAAAAACGGCGTGGCAAAAGTATTGTCGGCTACCAGCAGCAGGTTGTGCTTCTTGGCAATGGCCGCGCAGCCTTTGATGTCGATGATGTTGAGCAGCGGATTGGTCGGCGTCTCTACCCAGATCATGCGGGTGTTCTCGTTTACTAGCGCCTCCACTTTGCTCAGGTCGCTCATGTCGGTGAAGTGAAACTTGAGGCCATAGTTCTGGAAAATCTTGGTGAAGATGCGGTAGCTGCCGCCATACAGGTCGTTGGTAGAAATCACCTCATCGCCCGGCTTCAGCATTTTGATGATGGCGTCGATGGCGGCCATACCTGAAGAGAAGCACAGGCCGTGCTTGCCATTCTCGAGCACTGCCAAGGCGTTTTGCAGAGCGGTGCGGGTTGGGTTATGCGTGCGCGAGTATTCGTAGCCCTTGTGGTCGCCCGGTGAGCGCTGCACATAGGTAGAGGTCTGGTAGATGGGCGTCATGATCGCGCCAGTGCTTGGGTCCGGCTCCACGCCAGCATGTATAGCTTTTGTTCCGAATTTCATGTTGTCTGGTTTAGGGATAAACGGTTTAGTGCAAGTTAACAAATCTATCTTTCAGGGGTTGAATGAATCAGGATGTTCCTTGCAGGTGAGCGTGCGGCATAATATTTCAGTGGTCGTACCGCAATCTACGTATACCTGCAGCAAACATTTGCCCGCAATACCTATCTTTGACTTAAAACGCCTTCTATGCTTAAACTGTCCATGCTGCGGACTTTTATACGTGAAAACGCGCCTTCGTTTGTTTCCATGCTCCTGCTGGTCATTGTACCATTGGTAGTGAGTTCCTCGGCTGCCGTATACCTGTACCAAAACGAGACCCTGCTGCAGGACCTGAGCTGGCCTCAGATGCTACTATACTTTGTTGTGATCTCCTTTACCATGTCGCTGGCCCTCACCCCAACCACCTTCGTGGCGTTGGTAAGCGGTTTCTATCTGGGCTGGCCTGGCTTTGCGGGAGTGGTCGTGTCTTACGGCATTGCGTCAATCATCGGCTATACCTTAGCCCGCCTCATCGATCATGGTAAAATGATGTCTTTCCTGAATCGTTTTGAGAAGACGATGTACCTGATGCAGGAGCTACGCAATCAGAGCTGGAGCCTGATCTTCCTGACCCGCATTTCGCCGGTGCTGCCCTTCGCGCTGATGAACTTTGTCCTCTCGCTGCTGCAGGTCGACAAGGTAAAATTCTTTCTGGCGAGCATTGTGGGTATGCTGCCCCGCACCCTTTTCTTCTTCTGGGTGGGCACGCAGGCCAACGACGTCATAAAATTGCTGCAGGACCCCGGCAGCAACAAGGGCAGTCAGCTGCTCATGATCGCGCTGGTAATCATATCGATAGGCGGTTTGTACTTTATTTTTGACCATGCCCTGAAGCGGGCGCTGCGCAAAGCGACGGCAAAAAATTGAGAAAAATTCACTTTAGGGCTTGCATTGCAAGAAAAAAGAGCGTTACTTTGCATCACCATAACGGAAAAATGGTCACGTAGCTCAACTGGATAGAGCATCTGACTACGAATCAGAAGGTTAGGGGTTCGACTCCCTTCGCGACCACATCACTTTAAGATAAGAGCTTCTAAATCAAGTATTTAGAAGCTCTTTTTCATTTCCGCGGTACACTATACGGTACACTCGACTTAAAATTTCGATTTTCTTATTAAGATCAACTGGTAAGTCATTCTCTATTCGCTTGTCATTATTGAGTTGCTATCTAAACAAAAAGAGCAGCTACCTTCATTTGGCGCTGCTCTTCATATCTCAGTTGAATCACTCTTTATTTAAAAGTATTTAACCTATTAAAGTTGGTAGTTGGTTGTAGTATAGTTCTCCTAATGCCTTAGATACACTCTCCCGCTACATTTCTTGTATTGGTATTGTACTTAGCCGCTTCTTCTCCCTCTATCGTTAGTTTTAAGTCAATCATTCGTATATATATCCACTATATTAAAACCATAGTGGACTTTGTCTCCTGACTTAAAACTTATCATTGGATACTCACCCTCCGAATCTTTTCCAATATACTCTATTAAGCCTGGTATTTTCTTCCCGTCCCTAGCTAGATATAAAACCCAGTAAGCTATAACTTTCTCTTCCTTGAAGCTTTTACTTGTAACTATATCAAATGCCATTTCATCTCTTCCCATAGAAATCTTTATTTTCCCCTTTGTAAAGCTAATCATAGCTTTATCATCAATCCGCTCTTTGTCTATAAAGTCGAGATAGTAATCAGACACATAATACATTGTTTTTTGCGCACTTGCTGTCCCAATAACAAAAATTGTAAACAGCATCATTAGTATAAGCTTTCTCATATCAGAATATTTTTTCCATAAATATAATATAAGCTATACAATATAACACATATATGTGTTAACAAAACTTCTGTAATCTCTCCTTCTTGCTTTGTGACTAGAGTAAGAGATGAGTTTATTATTAAGTCTGTTGGAGAGAATATCCGCCAGATTAGAATTTCTAAGAGCTTATCTCAAGAAGAAGTCGCTTATGAAGCTGATATTCCTGTTAATCAAATTGGAAGAATTGAGCGAGGAGAAATTAACCCTACCATCAGTACCCTCTATGTTATTTCTAAAGCTCTCTCTACATCCTTAGCCTCTCTCGTTACAGTAGTAGAGCAACCCTAATCCCTTACTTACTGTTAGACTACTTTTTTAGCGTTTCTGAGCTATTTAAGACTTCAGCTTGAGAAGAACATCGTTTAACTTTCTTCGCTTGTTTTAAGGCCGCTAAAATTGCGTTAAAATGTATTGTTTGTTCCTCTCTTATAATCAATACCTTCTTTACTATTCGATTGCTATTGATTACTATCTTATCCCCCTCCAATAATCGCTTATCTATTCTGTTATTGTTCTTGTCTCCTTTCTTAATCCTTATTCTCTCCCCTATTTCAACCCTTCGCACATCCTTTTATCAAAGCTTTTCAAACCATTTTAACAAACATTTCTATCCTTAACACAAACATTTCTATCCTTAACATACACTACCTTAAAAATTGACTGGGTAATGTGTACTGTAAGTTTGCATCAAGAGATGACTTAAGCTCACTAAATATTACCTTGCTTTCTTCTTTTACTTTCTTACTCTTTTGCTTCTCAGGATTAGCAGACATTATTAAATCATACAAGTAATAAGTGCTGTTAACGTAAAAGCTTTCCTTGAGCAACTCTGAAACTAGAGGCTCGTGTTTCAGATGATTTCTGAAAAGATCTGAAGCATGGATACCTAGTTCAGGTTTACCTATAAGCCTCGTCTCGATGCGCACATATTCCTCCTTATTATAAAACAATACTACTCTACCTGAATCAGCTAGTCTTTTTGCTGTATGATAGTAAACTCCATTTCTTTTTAAAGTAGAGCTTTTAAAATATGGAGGCTGCCTTAAGTGCTCTGCAAATGCCTTAGCCTTGATTGAGCTAAGAATATTGTTAGTCACATCGAGTCTTGAAGTGCCAAACTCAGAGAAATCAAGTCCTAACAACTCTGACATCACATCCACAGCTTCAATTGCTTCATTAATACCAGCCAGCTCCAGATTATTACCGCCAAACAAGAGCTTTGGAAAACTAAAAGATACACAAGTCATACCGTTAGGAAACGATAAACGTATATCTGCATTATTGTGACTGTATTTATAGCTTTTATTGCGCTTAAATTCTCTATTTAACCTTAGGCTTAACCGCCTACTATGATCTTCTCTCTGAAACGCTTTGAGCGTATCGTACCCGTATTTATACATACACAGTGAGTGGCATCAGCAGCATTTAAGCCACTGATGCACTTTTACAGTTCTAAAAATGATTGATTGGAGAAAGAGATATTAGTAAGGACGCTTACCTATTTCTCTCTGATTCAAAAATGCTTCTAGCTGCACTGCTGTGTATAAGCACTTTCTTCCTGCTTGCATTGGTACAAGTAAACCCCGTTTCTTCCAGTTGTGTAAAGTAGTAGGTGATACGCAAAGCTTATCCGCTGCTTCTTGTCTCGAATAGATTTTATCCTGGTTAATAGCACCTTCTATTGTACTTCGCAGCTGTGGTAGAAGCTTTTGAAGCTCAGCAGAAACTTGATTTGAGATAATCGTTGAGAGTTCTTCTAAACTTAGTTGTACTAGTTGTAATGTTGCTGTGTTTAACTGTTGCTGAACAGACATAATTTTTGATTTTTATTGTCAGCGTTGCTGAGGCACTTACCTACAGCTGAAATGCAGCCTTTCGCCACATCTCTGTACAGTCTTTTTAGGCTATTCAGCCTTTGTTACGATCTCACTCTACAGCTAAATATCCTATAGCTGTTTACTATGTATTAAGCAGATAAGTAGTACTAAGCTACTTTCATTACTGTAGACTTGTCAGCGCATTTCTTGAATGCATCAGCTTTGTCTTTTGAATTTGAAAAATCTATATATCGTTGAAATGATTTGTAATCTGTATGTCCTGAGCATTCCATTACCAGTTGTATTGATAACCCTGCTTTAAGTGCTCTTGTAATAAATGTCCGTCTCATACAATGTGATGTGAGCATCTGCCATTTCGGTAAAACATCGACAATAACTTCTCTACCTCCCTTCGTCTTTGTTTTATTAGTTTTATCTGTAATCTGAGCTCTTCTACCTATTACTTTAATCAGCTTATTAAAATCCTGTTGTGATATTTTTGGAAGCAAATTTTCATTTTGTCCCTCGTATTTTTTAATAACAGCTAATGCTTCATTATCGAAAATGGGTACTGAAAGTGATTTTGAACGGTGTTTTATCGTTTTCTCGGGTATGTACTCAATGAAACTATCACCCCCCTTATAAACTATGTTTTTTTGCTTTAAAGCTAGTAAATCAGACACCCTAGCTCCTACCGCAATACCAAGAACAAAAATTTCTCTCACCTGCTGCAGTTTTTCGTCGTCTCCTAGATTTACATCTAATAGTTGCTTGTACTCGTCATCATTTAAAGTAATAATCTGTTCCTTCTCGGCTTTCATCACTTTAAACCTTTTATACGCTGTATTACTATGCAGTCCTTCTTGCTCTGCCCAGCTAAGAAATGCTTTTAAGTTTTTTACTGTACAGCCTATTGTACTATCATCAAGTCCTACAATCGTTTTATCTTTCTTAGTGTAGAAGTATTCGTATGTAAAGTAGCTTACAAAATCATTATAAAAATCTTTTGTCATTGAGTCAAAAGTTAATTCTGCCCTTCTGACGTTCTGGTAAATTTCCAGATGCTTTACTGCACATATATACTTTGTTACTGTTGATTTCTTTATTCTCTCTCTCGGAGATGCTGTAAGATGTTTTGCTTCTGTATAATCTTGCTTTAAGTAATCAAAGAATGTTTTTTCCTTAGTGCTTTTGTTTAAGTGTCGTTGTACCTGATCTCTGAACTGCTGGCGCGTTAAACTGATCCCCTTTGTTTTGTTCTGGATATATAATCCTTCAATTTCTTTTGCTAAATGTTCTAGATGTTCGTTGTGGTGGACTTTTAAAGACTGTGGTTTGAACCTTTGCCTTTTCTCGTCCCATTCTGACCCGGTCGCATGGATCTTAGTACCATAAACAAATGGCTGCCCCTCATACCGCATTCTTAATTCTATAGTAGTTCTTATGCTTTGCTTAGCTTTCTTAGTAAGTGTTGTACCACCTTTGCTTGCTTTTCCTTTGAGATAAAAATTGATGTTCATAATATATATATCTAGTGTTACAGTTACTACGACCTCCTTTTAAATTCTGTTCGATTCCCATTTTCCCTAATTACTCTTCTTTAAATAATTGCTTTTATATCTTATAAAGAGTTAAAATCACCCTTAAAGACACTCATTTTTGCTCTTATTTAACCCTATTGAGTAAGTCAAAGCAACTATCCCTTTAAAATTTAAGAAGCTAACATCTTAGATATAAATTATTATTAACCAGACTATTGCGAACAAAAAAAAGCCTACCCCAATTATGAGATAGGCTTTCAATATATATTTTACTATTACTTTACGCTTACTTCTGGAAGTAACTTTTCTTCATTGATAGGGAACAAAGCATTTTCGATTATACTTCTCTCACTATCTGTTAAATTATACAGTTTATACACTTGTTCATCTATCTTACTTTCAACTATACCTATTGTTGAAAGCAATTCTTGAGCTTCTTTTTGCTGTGAATCAAAATAAGATAACCACTGAGACTTTTGACTAAGTGTTAACTTCTTATTCAGCCTTGTTAGCTCAGATATAAACTCCTTATTATCAATACCATACCATTTAAATAACTTATTACTTATTTTAATTGCAAGTTCAGAATTCAATAAGTTCAAAAAGTTATTACTTAGGATAGAAAGCTCATTGTTTTTTTCAAGTGCTACTTTAGTATTATCAGCAATATCCTTTTTAGTTTTATGCTTACCTTCTACTATTCTTAAAGTTCTGACATCAGTTAGTGTGAGTTGTGAAAAGTCATCCTTTGAAGCAGTTGTTGAACCCTTCGTAAGTATGAAAGATATTAATGCAGAGTTTAACCACCCAAGAATATAATAAATATCTTCATCCTCAGTCGTTAACTTAATATTATATATATCCTTCTTATTGACAAATTCATCTTCTGCATAAGTTGCCATTAATCTAAATTGCCTATTAATTAGTCTCCTAATTAAAATTCTTTCGCCTGTGAAATAGCTGTAGTCACTAGGTTTTTCTCGAAGATTATCTCCATATTTTATCCAGCTAAAGTTTCTATCAAGCATATATCTGTAGACATTGCCAGACAAATACTTTTTGTACCCTTGTACATATGACTGCGAAACATCTGTTGGAGCTGGCAATACCCCTCTTATTGAATTAGATATTTCAGATAAAGTCCTTTTATTCTGGTTTATCTTATTTATTAACTCATAATAAGATGGATTAAATACAAGCTTCTTACTAGCTAAAGATTGCCAGTAACTATTTTTCAACTTCTTATATTCTATATTAGCTAGAGATAGATTATTAATTTTTGCTCGCTCATTGAACTCATATACACTGGATGTATAAACCTTATTAGAACCTTTCTTAATCACGTAAATACCAGTGTCAACATATGCATCTTCGAATGCATCATATGGAAGTTTAATTCCTATCAAAAGCTCGCCTTCTGCTTCAATTAGATCTCTGCTTTTTTGAAATGCCTCGTTACTCTGCCAAGACACTGGAATAATGTACCCAAAGATGCCTTTTGGCTTTAATAGCTCAATTGCTTTCTCTAGAAATACAGAATATATTTCTATATTCTTACTTACCCAATTATATCTATTCTGAATATAAGACCTTTCGGAAACATTAAGCTTAGCTCCATAAGGAGGATTCCCTACAATTACATCAAATCCTCCACCATTGAATACATCTGGAAAGCTTTCCTGCCAATTAAAAGCTTTACTTACAGCAACTGTTGAATCTTCAATAATTGAGTTACCACATTTTATGTTTGCATCAAGTGTAGTAAGTTCTTTTCCTTTATTTGCTGTCTTAAGCCAAAGACTAAGTTTTGTTATCTCAACACTTTCTTCATTTAGATCTACCCCAAATATGTTTTCCGTTAAGATATGTTTATCCAAATCAAAAGCTTCGAATTGACCTGCTCGTAATCTTGCTAATTCTTTATTAACTCTTTGCCCCTCTTGAAACAGATAATCATATACTTGATTAAGAAACGCACCAGAACCACAAGCAGGATCTAAAACTTTTATGTTTATGAGCTTTTCTCTGTATGCTTCCCAAGCAATAATATGTTTTTCTATATTCTTATTCGTTACAAGTTTCTGTTTTTTATCAAATTTAATACTCTGATAATCAACCTCATTCAATTCTGGTAAATTACTAAACCCAATTTCGTACTGCTGTTCTTGTAACCAACCTCCTATGGATTCTCTTACAATGAAATGTGTGATGTAGTCTGGTGTGTAGAAAATGCCATCTGTCTTCCGTTTACCCTGAGATTCATCAAAACTTTCGCCCTTAATTTCTGCTTTTAACTCTTCAATGTCTGAAACACTTTGTTCAAATATATGTCCAAGTATATTGACATTTAAGTCTGACGAGAAATTATATGTTTCTAAATTAATTACATACTCAAGCGTACTATCCTTAACTTGTAAGCTATCTAGTACAGAGTCTTGTGCAAATAGACCTCCGTTAAATTTGTTTATATTCTCTTCAGGATAACCTTCATCTATAGCTTTAAAAAGCCCTTTAACGCTCTCGTAAATCTTTGTATCGTTACGATTAAATTTGTCTTCTTTGACAGCTTTTAATAAGCTTCTGAAAGTATATTTAGGAATGATATTCAAGTCTTCACAAAAGCACACAAACGTAACCCTATCAAGCAGTTTTTGTGTTTTTTGCAGTATAACTAATCCGTCGACATCAGGATTCTGCTCTTGCAAGTGATGATACAAATCAACGCGAGCCTTTTTATAGTGTTTATAAAATTTATCACTTATATTTTGCTCTTCTGCTTGCCTTTCCTTGTATAGTAAATTTGTTATCGAATCTCCAGATTTAGTAAGTAGCCTGTCTTTATGCAATAGAAACATAAAGCGAAGAAGTTCTTTCTCTTCTAGAAGCCTCAATATTTCAAACTTTTCATATCTACTCTGATCTGAAGAATGATAAAGGCGTATTTCTGTAAAATTACTTACGATTACCCAATTACAATGGCCCCCGGATTTGGACACATAACTAAATGCTTGTTCTACAGGGCTTCTCTTATCATTTAATCTATTCTGAGGCTTATCTAGATCTGTACGAGCGTCCTTCAACTCAATTACAGTTCGTACGTCCGCCTTGATTTCATTTCCAAATAACCAGAAGTATCCTAATGCTCCATCAGCTTTTGTACCATCAATATTTGATTTTTTCTCTATACTAAGATTCCACAGTGTTTCATCAGACTTGTATGGATAATCGAGTACCTCACCGAAGAAAGTGTTCAAAAACTCTGCTTTAAGTTCTTCTTCCTTTTGTCTCACTATTCTTCCACTTCTGATCCCCTTTTGCCACTTATCAATTTCATCTAGTTTCTTACTTAAATCTGGATATTGACTTAAGTGAAAATTCGCAGTTTTTGAGTCGAGATAAGTCTGAGAAAATATAGGATTGTAGAGCTGAGCCATATTGAGCATAAATAGATTGACAAGAATCAAATCTAAGAATTTAGTGCTTATTATATATATATTTTACTAGTTATTAGAACGGTTTATTCTTAAGGCTGAAATTATAAACCAAAACATTTATTTAAATTTATAAGCTCTAATACCTTCCTCCTATTAAAATCACTAAAAGCTATATTTTATGATTTCCATTCTCGATAAGGATATAATAACAGAAGACGACCTACAAAGCCTAATTACTTTAGGAGTAGAAGAATCGATTAATCTGGATTTTAAAGCTGCTGGAAGTATAGATATTACAGATAAGAAGAAAGCTGAAATAGCCAAAGACGTCTCGGCATTCGCTAATTCTGCAGGAGGGATGATAATCTATGGTATAAATGAAGTAAACCACAAAGCAAGCTCATTTTCACCTATAGATGGCAACACTTACACTAAAGAATGGTTAGAGCAAATCATCCAAACAAGAATTCAAAGAAAAATTGAAAATCTAAAGATTATTCCAGTGAGGATTGATAATGATATTCATAAATCTATTTATGTCATAAAAATCCCTGAAAGCTCTTCAGCTCCACATATGACTTCAGATAAAAAGTTTTATAAGAGATATAATTTTGAATCTGTACAGATGGAAGAATATGAGATCCGAAACTTATATAATAGAAAAGACAAAACTGAACTTGTAATTCACAATATCCTTTCATCACCAAAAATCAAGTTTGAAACAAATGATGAAAATGAATCAATTGCATATTTAGACTTGAAATTTCAAGTCAAAAATATTAGCAAAGCTATTGAGAAAGATTATAAGCTAATTGTTCAGCTGAACTTTAGAGATTATTCTGTAAAGTTTAGAGTAAACAGTAATTACAATCATAACCAACCAGATGCTAATTCTGGCTCTATTTCCTTTCACGGTCTTTCACCAATATTTCCTGATGAAGTTTTAACTATAGGTGAATTTGAATTAGGAGTTAAGACACCTATTACCACAGAATTTACCGAGCAAAAGAAACTTCACATGCTAATACACGACTCATGTGGTACAGGTGAAATGATTATACCCTTAGCAGACTTATATGATAATATAATAAATCTGGAGCAAACAAATTGGTAAACGCACAAACGCGGTACACTACGCGGTACAACTTCTCTGACTGATGTGAATCTTGAAGATTAAGCTTGAATAAGAAAGTGTGTAAGAAATGCCTTAAAAACCACTTTTTGATTGCTGATGATTCACAGTGATTCACCCTGATAAACCCGTGTTAGGTCCCTTCGCGACCACATCACTTTAATAAAAAGGCTTCTAAATCAAATATTTAGAAGCCTTTCTTCATTTCCGCGGTACAAATACGGTACACTCGAGCGATTCCTCGCTCTTTTCTGGCTTCCTTTATTATCTACTTCACTTCTTTTCAACTTAGAAGTTATTCTGGTTATTAAATCTATACTTATATAACTATATTTGAATAGCTAATCATTATACTCTATGAAGCTAAAGTATTTCAGAATAAAGAATTACAAATCTATAATAGATAGCGGTAGGTGTGATTTATCATCTTCCGATAATATAACAGTACTTGCCGGACAAAACGAATCGGGGAAAAGCTCGTTACTTCGTGCCCTTTATGACTTCTATAAAGGGTCATTGCAAAAGGATTCTATAAGGTTAAATGAAGATGAACAATTTCCATCTATCGAATGGCAATTTTATTTGGAGAACACAGATAAAACACCAATCAAATCATACTTTGAAGAGTCAAAAATATTGCAATCATTCTTCTTAGGGTTTAAAGAAATTGTTATAGAAAGAAGCTTTATTTCCGTCACTGAATATGAAACAAAAATCCCCAAGTCTAAAACCTCACACTTATTAGAATTTTTATTAGGGCAGTTGAAGGATTCTACCAAAAGGATTACTAACGAAGTTGTAAATACATTAATCACTGAGATTGATAACTGTACAATATATGCAGAGGATGATAATGAAGCAGAAGCAGAAAGTTACGATTCATTATATCAGCAACTTGAAATAACTTTCGAAAGATTACTTTCCCAATTTGCAGAGTATTTGCTTGAGAACTGTAGCCCCAAAGTTATTTTCTTTGATGACTTCTGTGATTTACTTCCTGACGAAATTTCTATTGAGTCGTTAATGCAGAGGAAAAAGTCGAATGGTTATCAAGCTGTTAAAAATGTAGAAAATATTCTAAAAACAGATTTTACAACGTTAGACACCCTTTCTGATATAAAAAGAAAACAAAGTCAACATAAAAATGCAGGAGAATTAACAGCCAACTTTAATGATAGATGGAAACAAAGAATTAGTATTGAGAATGGTACTAGAATACATATTGAGCACTATCAAGGAAAAGCTGAATCTGCTTCTTATTTAAAGTTTTATATCGAATCAAAACCTGGTGAATATTTAAACCCTAGCCAAAGAAGTCAAGGCTTCAAGTGGTTTTTATCTTTCTATCTACATTTAACTGCTGAAAGCAATCGAAACGAATCGCTTATAATTCTTTTTGATGAACCAGGGCTACATCTACACGCAAAAGCTCAAAGTGATATGATAAGTGTTTTTGAAGAACTGTCCCAAAAACACCAAATCATTTATTCTACTCATTCTTCTCATCTAATAAATCCTAAGAAACTTCATCGTGTGAGACTTGTTTTAAACAGCGAAGCCGCAGGAACAACTGTTGAGAAAATCACTACGAATAAAGCTGTAAATAAGAAGGATGCTCTGAGACCAATTATCGATGCAATCGGATTAGATATTGCTCACAATTTTTCAGCCGTTAATAGAGAAAACGTTATTCTAGAAGGAATATCTGACTTCTACTATTTTACAGCAATGAAAAAGCTTCTAGATCCAGATTCAGATTACCATTTCATTCCTTCGATGGGTGTTTCTCAAGTGCATCTCCTTATGGAGCTTTGTATAGGTTGGGGTCTTAATTGGGTTATAGTTTTTGATAAAAAAGATAGCACAAGGGAATACAACAAGATTAAAAAGCAGTTCTTCTTGAACGATGATTCCAAAGCTAGAAAGAAGATTTACACATTGGTTGGATGCGACGGAATAGAAGATGCTTTTCATTATGAAGATTTCAGACAAGTTCTCCCAGAACTAAAAAATCCTGATACAACTTCTTTAAGTATAATCGCTGAGGAGAATGGGGGAAAAGAGCTTTTTGGGAGATTATTCCTATCTAAGGTGGAGGCGAACGAAATAACTAAAGAAACTCTTCATCCATCTACCGTTAGCAAATTTGAAGAGGTGCTGAGTAATGTAAAAGCAATGTTAACTGAAAGCTATTAACAGGAAACTCCACATTAATCTTAATTCTTGCAGTTGCGATTGTAACAACACAAAAATAAGATAGTATACCCGCAAGGAATATACTATCTATATGTTTGTTACCACCTGATACTATAGTAGCTGTCTCCCGCTGCGTTGCCCTGATAATATTATTAATTGATAACTATCAAGGGTGTAATATAGTCAAGGCGGGCTTTTTTTATTTAGTCTATTCTGAATTGTTTCCTGATTTGTACCTAGCTATACCTTGTGGCTAACTCCCTACTCTTTACGCCGCTATACTTTCCCCCAAAGGAAACTTCTGTTTAAACTGCTCCAGTTCTCCCAGTACCTTTCTGCTCACTTTGTAGCGCACGTGGTCCTCGTGCAGTTCTCCCCAATGCGAAAATATCTGCCAGGTCTGGTTGCCGCTAAAGTTCTGGATCTCGGCCTCCGTCATGTCGCGCACAAAGAAAGTGTCCAGCGTTACGTCCTCTTCCCGCATGGGCACGTGAATGTGGGTGCGGTCGCAGTTCAGGATCTGGATGAGCTCGGCGGGCCGCTCCTCGTTGGCTGGCATGTAAAAGTAAGCCACTTGGTGGAGTTTCTTCATGCCAAAAGGATGAGGGTAGTTGTGTGGTTGCATAGTTAGGTCCTTAAGCCAAGGGTCGCATGAAATCCCAGCTGCCATACAGCCTAATCCAGGCACACGCATGGCATAACGGAATAAGGTTGTATACCCTACTCGTTGGCCTTCTGTTTAGCTAAAATGCATATTCTAAAAACTATACAAAAAGATATATTTTAAGTTCCCTATCCCGTGTTACACTTCTCATTTTTAGCCTTTCTGCAGAATTATGTTTAATTTTGCAGTGTCAATTATCTTTCAATTAAAAGCTGATAATCATGGGAATGTATCCTGAATATATGGTCGCTCCGATCCGCGAAGACCTGACCTCTGCAGGCTTCGAGCAACTGATGACCGCCGAAGAAGTAGAGCAGGTGTTATCGTCGAAAGAAGGTACGGTGCTGGTTGCGGTGAACTCTGTTTGCGGTTGCGCTGCCTCCAAGGCCCGCCCAGCTCTGAAGATGGCGGTTGCCTCTTCTGAGAAGCGCCCTTCCAAGATGATCACGGTGTTTGCAGGTATGGAGCAGGATGCCGTAGCCAAGGCGCGAGAGTATATGCTGCCTTATCCACCATCGTCTCCTTCTATCGCCCTGTTCAAAGACGGTGAACTGGTGCACATGATCGAGCGTTACCACATCGAGGGCAACGAGCTTAACCGCATTGTAGACAACCTGCAGGGCGCTTTCGAGGCTTATTGCTAAGCTCTGAGCTGATCTCAACAAAAAGGCCGGTGTTTCGCGAAACACCGGCCTTTGTTATTTTCAGGTACAGCCTACCTAGCGCATCGGCTGCTTCTGTAGGTCAAAGCCGATGTCACGACGGTAGTAGCGGTCGGTCCATGTAATCGCTTCGGCTGCCTTGTTGGCTTTGGCCAGCGCCTCTTCCATGGTGTCGCCTAGCCCGGTTACCGCAATCACGCGGCCCCCGTTGTTCACGATCTTATCGTCCACACGCTTCGTGCCGGCATGAAACACCAGGGTATCCGGCTCCGCTTGTCCAAGGCCGGAAATCTCTTTGCCTTTGTCAAAGCCCTCAGGATAACCACCCGACACCAGGAACACCGTGGCAGCTGTGCGCGGGTCTATCTCCAGCTTGAAATCGCCCAGCTTGTGGTCGTGCAGCGCTAGGAACAGTTCAAAAAGGTCGGATTTGATGCGCGGGAGAATCGCCTCTGTCTCTGGGTCGCCCAGGCGCACGTTGTACTCGATCACATAAGGGTCGCCGTTCACGTTCATCAGACCGATGAACAGAAAACCAGTGTAATCCAGGTTGTCGGCCTGCATGCCGCGTATGGTTGGCTCAATCACGCGCTCGCGCACCTTCTGCATAAAGGCCTCGTCGGCAAACGGAACCGGCGAAATAGCGCCCATACCTCCTGTGTTCAGCCCCGCATCGCCTTCGCCAATGCGCTTGTAGTCTTTCGCCTCCGGCAGCAGCACGTATTCTTTGCCGTCCGTCAAGATAAACACCGACACCTCTATACCTTGCAGGTACTCTTCGATCACCACCTTGCTGCCTGCTTTGCCAAACTTGTGGTTGCGCAGCATGGCCTCCAGGCTCTCAATGGCTTCGTCGAAAGTCTGCGCGATGATCACGCCCTTGCCGGCAGCCAGGCCATCGGCTTTGAGCACCACAGGGTAGCTGTGTGAGCGCAGGTACTCTACCGCCTCGCGGTAGTTTTCCTCGGTAAATGTTTCGTAGCGCGCCGTCGGGATGTTGTACTTCTGAAGAAAGGCTTTGCAGAAGTCTTTGCTCCCTTCCAGCATTGCGCCCAGCTTTTTAGGGCCTACCACCAGCACATCGCGCAGAAAGTCCTTCTCCTGGAAGTAGTCGTGTATACCTTCTACCAAGGTGTTTTCAGGACCTACCACCACCATCATGATGTTGAAATCCGTCACAAACTTGGCAACCTCGTCGAAGTTGTGGATGTCGATGGCACAGCTCGTATGAAACTCGTCTGTGCCTGCGTTTCCGGGTGCCACAAATATCTGCTCGGCGTATGGGCTCTGGCTCAGTTTCCAGGCAAGTGCATGTTCCCTCGCTCCGGAGCCTATTATCAGTACGTTCATAGTCTAATTGCTAATTGCTGGTTGTTAATTGCTTTAATCAGCCTTATTTAAAGCGCTGTGCGAAGTTATAAATTTATACTCGGCCGTATAGCACAAACCTTTGTTTTTACTTTCCTGGCCTACGCCTCTTAAAATAAAAAAGACCGTTGCATGTATACAACGGTCTTTCTATACCTGTTAGTCTTGCTGCTGATAATCAACAAACCATCGGCAAGCACCAAATTAATTCGCGTACTCCGACAGGAACTTGATGCGCATCAGGCGCACGTCCTCTTCGCTGTAGTCGTCTGTGCCCAGCTCCTTGAGCGCCACCGCGATGTTGTCGGTGCTGGCGTTCATGAAGTAGTCGTATATCTCATCCTGGCGCTCGTCGTCCAGAATGTTGTCGATGTAGTAGTTCAGATTCAGCTTGGTGCCTGAGTAGCAAATGTGCTCTATCTCCTCGATCAGTTCCTGCATGGTCAGGTCCTTGGAAGAGGCAATCTCCTCCAGGTCTACTTTCTTGTCGATTTGCTGGATGATGTAGATCTTGATCTTCGACTTGTTCACAGTGGTCTTCACCACCACGTCCGCGGCCGTCACAATGTCGTTCTCCTCAACATATTTCCCAATCAGGTCCAGGAAAGGCTTGCCAAACTTCTGCACCTTGCCCATACCTACACCGGCGATGTGCGCCAACTCCTCGCGGGTAGTCGGGTATACGGTGGCCATTTCCTTCAGCGAAGGATCCTGGAACAGCACGTAAGGCGGCAGGTTCTTCTCCTTAGCCAGTTTCTTGCGCAGGTTCTTGAGCAGATCGAAGAGTACTTCGTCGTGGCCTGCAGCGGCCTGGGTTTCCTCCTTCTCCTCGTCTGCTTTTACCTCTTGCTCATAATCGTGGTCTTTGGTCAGCTGGATCGGGTGCGGATTGGCGATAAAGTCAAGCCCTTTCTGAGTGAGCTTCACGATGCCAAACTGCTCGATGTCCTTCTCCAGGTACTCCGACAGTAGCACCTGACGCAGCACGGAACTCCAGAACTGGGCATCGTGCTCTTTGCCGGCGCCAAACACTTCCAGCTTGTCGTGATCGTAGCTGCTCACATACTGGTTGCGCAGACCTGTCAGCACGGCGGTGTTGTGCTCGATGCTGAAGCGCTCGCCTGTCTGCTGAATTGTTTTGAGCGCGAGCAGGACCTTGTCCTGCGCCTCAAAGCGCTCTTTCGGGTGCAGGCAGTTGTCGCAGAAGCCGCAGTCTTTTTCGTAGGCTTCGCCAAAGTAGTGCAGCAGCTGCTTGCGGCGGCACACGGCCGAGTCAGCGTAGGCAGCCATCTCCTGCAGCAACAGCTTGGAGTTGTCGCGCTCTGTTACCGGCTTGTCTTTGTTAAATTTCTCCAGCTTGATGATGTCGTCGTAGCTGTAGAACATGATGCAGTTACCCTCCAGGCCATCACGACCGGCGCGGCCTGTCTCCTGGTAGTAACCCTCAATGGATTTCGGCGTGTCGTAGTGAATCACAAAGCGCACGTCTGGCTTGTCGATGCCCATACCAAAAGCGATCGTAGCCACGATCACGTCCACTTCCTCGTTCAGGAAGGCGTCCTGGTTGGCCATGCGCACATTGGCATCCAGACCGGCATGGTAAGGCAGCGCCTTGATATCGTTCACGCGGAGCAGTTCCGCGATCTCTTCTACTTTTTTGCGGCTCAGGCAATAGATCACACCACTCTTGCCCTTGTGCTTCTTCACGTACTGTATTACCTGCTTCTTAGTGTTATGCTTGGGGCGCACCTCGTAGTACAGGTTCGTGCGGTTAAAAGACGACTTAAACACCGAAGCCTCGTCCATCTGCAGGTTGCGCTGGATGTCGAGCTGTACCTTCGGCGTGGCGGTGGCTGTCAGGGCGATGATGGGCAGGTTGCCGATCTGATCGATAATGCCACGGATGCGGCGGTACTCCGGACGGAAGTCGTGCCCCCACTCCGAGATACAGTGTGCTTCGTCGATGGCTACAAAGGAGATATCGGACGCGCGCAGAAACTCAACTGTTTCTTCCTTGGTCAGCGACTCCGGCGCCACGTAGAGCAGCTTTACCTCACCGGCCAGGGTTTCCTTCTTCACTTTGTTGATCTCCGACTTAGAAAGCGTGGAGTTCAGGAATTGGGCATTCACCCCGAAAGCGTTCAGTTGATCCACCTGATTTTTCATCAAGGCGATCAGCGGCGAGATAACGATGGCAGTTCCCGGCAGCGAGAGAGCAGGCAGTTGGTAGCACAACGACTTGCCAGCGCCGGTCGGCATAATCACAAAGGTGTTCTTTCCGTTGATAATGTTGTTTATTATCAACTCCTGATTGCCCCTAAATTGATTATACCCAAAAACTTCCTTTAATTTGTTCTTGAGATTGATCTCCGTTTTGGTAGACATGTAATAAAATCAGAAATTTAACTGTAAAGCAACGTATCCCCTCTGGGGTACCTTTAACACAAATTTAAATTGAATCTTCTTAATAATATAGCCCTCACGGCAAAAAAAGTATTGACTGACGAGGCCGAGGCTATCGCCAGACTGGCAGATTTTATCGACGAACACTTCGAAAGTTGCGTCAAGGCCATTTTGAACATCAAAGGCCGCGTGGTAGTGACAGGCATCGGCAAGAGTGCCAACATCGCCACCAAGATCGTCGCCACCCTCAACTCAACCGGTACACCCGCGCTCTTCATGCACGCCGCCGACGCCATCCACGGCGACCTTGGTATGATCCAGCCCGACGATTTTGTGATCTGTATCTCCAAGAGCGGCAACACGCCTGAGATAAAGGTACTCGTTCCTTTGCTCAAACGCAAAGGTGCCCAGCTCGCGGCCCTAGTTTCGAGCACCGACTCATACCTGGCCCAGAGCGCAGACTTCGTTTTGAACGCCTCGGTAGAGCGCGAGGCCTGCCCGCATAACCTGGCTCCTACTACCAGCACCACGGCTGCTCTCGCGCTCGGCGATGCCCTGGCGGTGAGTCTGCTGGAGGCGCGCGGTTTCAGCAGCGCCGACTTTGCCACCCTGCACCCGGGCGGCTCGCTGGGCAAGCGCCTATACCTGAAAGTGGACGATATTTTCCGCCAGAACATGGCCCCGCACGTTTCGGAGGACGCCCCGCTGAAGGATATTATCATCGAAATATCCTCTAAAAGACTGGGTGCCACGGCCGTGGTGAAGGATAGAACAGAAGAATTGGTGGGAATTATAACTGATGGCGATTTACGCCGTATGCTGAACAAATATGACTCAATAGACAGCATACGCGCATCAGATATCATGACGGCATCTCCCCTTTCCATAGAGCCAGAAACCTATGCGGCCGAAGCGCTGGCTATCATGCAGAAAAAAAACATCACCCAACTCATTGTCACTAAATCAGGCAAGTTCGAGGGATTCGTACACCTCCACGATCTGCTGAAAGAAGGACTCATATAGACATGAACGAAAACACTTTTGTGGTCATCATGGCGGGCGGCATCGGAAGCCGCTTCTGGCCATTCAGCCGTACCGATTTCCCAAAGCAGTTTCATGATGTACTGGGCGTAGGCGAAAGCATGCTCCAGATGACCATGAGACGATTCAAGGACATCTGCCCACCCGAAAATGTGTACGTGGTAACCAACCGCGACTACCAGAACCTGGTGAAGGAACAGCTGCCGGAACTGAGCGACAACCAGATCCTGCTCGAGCCGATCGGCCGCAACACCGCTCCCTGCATTGCCTACGCCTCGTACAAAATTGCGCAGATCAACCCCAACGCCAACCTGATCGTCACGCCTTCCGACCACATGGTACTGAAGCAGGAGGCCTTTACCCAGGTGGTCAAAAAAGCGGTGGAGGCAGCCGACAGTGACGACGTGCTCATCACGCTCGGCATTACGCCCAGCCGTCCTGACACCGGCTACGGCTATATCCAGTACATCGACGACGACTCAGCGACGATCAAGAAGGTAAAAACTTTCACTGAGAAGCCGAACCTGGAACTGGCTCAGATGTTCCTCAACAGCGGCGACTTCGTGTGGAACTCCGGCATTTTCATCTGGAATGTGCAGAGCATCATGCGGGCTTTCAGACAGTTCCTGCCTGAGATAAGCGAGATATTTGAGGAAGGCGCTCCGAAGATGCACACGCCGGACGAGACCAACTTTATCATAAAAGCCTACTCACACTGCCGTAACATCTCCATCGACTACGGCATCATGGAGAAAGTAGACAACGTGTACGTGGTGCTGGCCGACATCGGCTGGTCCGACCTGGGCACCTGGAATTCGCTCTATACCATCAATGAGAAAGACGAAGCCGGTAACGTGATAGGTGGCGACGTGTTGCTCTATGACACTAAAAACTGCATTATCAAAACCCCGAAAGACCGCTTAGTGGTCGTAGAGGGCTTAGAAGGTTATATTGTGGCTGAGCACGACAATGTGCTGATGATTTGCCGCCTGAGCGAAGAGCAGAAAGTGAAGGAGTTTATGTCGGATGCCAAGTCTAAAAAAGGCGCCGAATACATCTAGTATACCTACGGCTATACCTTGGCCGGCATGGTTATGGCACAAAAAAGGGGAACGCTGGCAGCAGCGTTCCCCTTTTTTAATGGTTATATTTGGCTATACCTTATCTCGGTTCAAAAGTCATTCTGGCTGGAGTAGCCGCTTTCGCGCAGGCGGTGACTCATGGCTTCATACAGGATGATGCCTGTCGCAACCGACACATTCAGCGAACCGATCTGGCCTAAAAGCGGAATGCGCAGTCTGGCATCGGCTCGCTTGAGGTACTCCGGTGAAATGCCGTCTTCCTCACTGCCCATGATGATGGCGGTCGGACCCACAAAATCCACGGTGTTGTCGGTCAGGTTATGCTCTGTCTTTTCGGTACAGGCCACAATTTGCACGCCGTAGTCCTTCAGGTAATCGATCGTATTCTTCAGGTTCGGCTCGCGGCAAACCGGTACCAGGTGTAATGCTCCTGCCGAGGTCTTGATCGCGTCGGCGTTGATCTGGGCACCTCCCCTGCTAGGTATAACGATGGCGTCCACACCCATGCACTCGGCGTTGCGGGCAATAGAGCCGAAGTTGCGCACGTCGGTGATACGGTCGAGTATGAGTAGCAGTGGGCTCTTGCCTTTCTCAAAAAGCGAGGTCACGATCTCGTCCAGCGGCATGTAGGTGATGGCTGAGATCAGGGCAACGGCTCCCTGGTGGTTTTTTCGGGTCAGGTTGTTGAGTTTCTCTACCGGCACGCTGGCAACGGGCACATCGTGCTTCTTAGCCAGGTCGAGGAGTTCGTCGGTGGTGGCATTGCGGGCCCCTTTCTGCACAAAGATCTTCTCCAGCACCTTTCCGGCCAGCATGGCCTCTATGATCGGCCGGAGGCCAAAGATCATTTCCATTTTATCCTCCTTCGGAGTTCTGGGGCCGCCATAGCGGTTGCCACCTACAAATTTGTTATTCCTGCTCTCCATCTTGCTACAGTGCTGTACCAGTTCTCCTCGTATTCACGGTTCCGTACCAGCTCAAAGTGATTTTCGGTAAAGGTATTCTCTTTTTTCGAAAATACGAACTTGACGTACGGTGTAGACTCCGATTCGCGGTAGATCCAAGTTTCGGCATCGGGGCTGATGCTCACATTATGGGGCTTTCCATAGATGATGTAGATCATGCCGCGGTCGGTGGCCCAGCCGGGCTTAAACGAGGTATAGAGCTTGTTCGCGGTTTCGACGCGGGTATAGTAAGTTCGGATCAGCTCGCGCGCCAGCTTCTTGTCTTTGGCTATTTTGAGCCAGAAGCCGTCTAAGGCAGCTTTCTGATCCTGCGTGTTGTAGAGTGCCTCCCGCTCCGCCGAGGTGGTCAGGTAAATGAGCGGTGTGACCATGTCCTGGACACGGGTGATGAGCGGGTAAGTGCCACCTTGCACCACCACTCCTTGTGTGGCGCCTGTTGCGGTTCGAAGCAGGTATAGCCCCTCCCGCTCCAGTCGGAAAGTATCCAAGGCTGCCATCGCCAGCGAGTCTCCGGTAGCTTGCGGCACGGCAGGCAAACTTTCCTGGCGCGTCGACATGGGGGGCAGGGCGGGCTGCAGGGTATAGTCTACCTGCTGCACCCGGAACGTGGTGTTGGTGTCGCTGGGTTGCCACAGGTATAGGCTGTCAGCAGTAGTGGCAAAGCCGCGCAGCAGCGGCGCGTTCGTACGTACCTGCAGCAACATAAAGTCTTTTCGCAGCATATTGGGATTGAGTGCCAGTCGATGAGAAACGCCCAGACGCTCCTGACCGGCCAGTTTCATCCAGAGCCGTGCCTGCATCGTGTTGCCCGCCGCCACATACTTAGCAGGTATAGCCACCGGCACCTCCAGCGTTCCGTTCGAGGCCACACGGTGCTGCGGTAGCACCTGCACCGTATCGCGCAGCAGAAGCATGTCGCGCTCTGTGTTACCTGAGCGGATGGTGAAGTCCACCCGATCGCCGGCCTGCGTCAGGTCGAGCAATTGGCGGAGTTCTTCAAACCGGAGGATCAGGTGCAGGGTGTCGGGGGTGCTGTAGTGGCCATACTGCAGTACTACCTCCGGCTGCTCAGATTTGGTAGCAACAGGGGCGGTATCGCGGTACATAGGCGCATAGGCAATGTCTGAACTGCCACACGAGGAGAGCAGTAGCAGCAGGGACAGGCAGGTAAGAAGACTTATCTGTTTCATTAGCTTGAAGATAAAGCAGGCACCCGAAAATAGCAAAAGCCGAACACAAACGGGTTCGGCTTTTGTACTGTTTAACTCTCTATTTTGTTTAACGCCGCATGCGCTGCAGATATTGCACAAACACATCCTGCAGTTCTTTTGCCTTTTGCTCCTCGCCGATGGCCTGCGCCTCGCCTATGAGCTGCTGCATGATAAACAGGTTCGTCTGTATTTCCATGTCAAACAGGGCGCCTTTCGCAAGGTAGTACTCCACAGATTCGCGTGAGCTCTTCGCCATGTCTTCCCACAGGCTCTTGGCGCGCTCCTCTTCACCGAGATCGGCAAATAACGAGATGAACTGTGGCGTGTAATAGTCGTACGGCACCGTGCTTGGCGGCAGTTGCTCAAAGCAGTGGTCCACAATTTCCTTGGCGCGGGCGTTATCGCCACTCATCAGGTACTCAGCAGCCAGTTTGCCAAACTTGTCGCGGGCGTTTGCGGCAAAGCGGAAGTAGTTCTCGTCGTAGAAAATGCTCGGATCGTTGAAGTTGCGGAAGCTGAAGTTCATCATGTTCTTGTACATCAGCTCCTTGTTCAGGAAGCCCGGCGCCTCTTCACTGCTCACCTTAACCGGCACTACGCGGTAGGCAAGCCCCTCGAGCTGGAAGTACTCCGACAGCCCCATAAAGTCGGCACTGTTCACCGTGGTAGAAAAGTAAACCGGACGGTCCCACTCGTTGGTAGCCAGCAGGTCGAGTATGATCAGGTGCTTTTTCTCGAGCAGGCCTTTGTTAATCGTCCACTGCATGCGGTCTGTGATTTGGTCCTGGAAGTCTTTGGCAACGAAGCCTTCCTGGGCAACTTTGCTTTGGTCTACATCGAGGAAGAAGTTCTTGGTTGGGAAGCTCAGCAGGGTGGTACCGCTGCCCGCCTGTACTTGTAGCGCAGGGTGGTTCTGACGCACCAGGCTCACAAATTGCTTCAGGTCTATACCTGCCGCCACCTGCTGACGCTCTACGTACGGCAGGTAGTCGTTGGTGCCCTGGCGGTAGTTCTCGTTCTCGAGCGTGAGCGGCCACGGCTCTGACTTGTAGGCCTGGCGCTTCATCTGGTCGATGTACCAGTCGGTGTTCAGGTAGCTGAGCACGGCCACGCGCACGTCGGTGCGGTAACCCTCCACTTCCTGCGCATACCACAGCGGGAACGTGTCGTTGTCGCCGTTGGTGAACAGGATGCCGTTTGGCGCTACTGAGTCGAGCAGGTTCTTGGCAGAGTCTACAGAGTGGTAGCGGTTGGAGCGATCGTGGTCGTCCCAGCCCTCGGCGGCCAGTATACCTGGCACGGCCAGACCAATAACGGTGGCAATAGCGCCGCTCGTCGAAACGTTACGGAGGCCACGGTTCAGCAGCTCGGCTATACCCAGCACGCCCAGACCAATCCAGATCGAGAAGGCATAGAACGAACCGGCAAAGGTATAGTCACGCTCGCGCGGCTCAATCGGCGGCTGGTTCAGGTAAAGGGCAATGGCTATACCTGTAAAGAAGAAAAGCAGGCCCACAACAAAGGCATCGCGCTCGTTCTTACGAATCTGGTAAATCAGGCCAATGATACCGAAAACAAGTGGCAGCAGATAGAAGGTGTTACGCGCCTTGCTGTTCACCACACGATCCGGCACGCCGTCGGTTGGCTTGCCGAACCACAGCACGCCCGACTGCTGCACGTCGCTCTCGCGGCCCACAAAGTTCCAGAGGAAATAGCGCCAGTACATGTGGCCCAACTGATAACGGAACAGGAAGCTCAGGTTTTGCCCAAAGGTTGGGGCCTGCCCGTCGCGTAGGTCTACCCATTTTTTATACTCCTGCAGGTGCTGCGGATTGTCGCTGTAAATGCGCGGCAGAATGGTTTTGTCCTTGCTGTCGTAAATCGTTTCGAGCTTACGACCAGCCATCACGTATTTGTCTTTGCCCTTCACGTAACGTGGCGCACCTTCTTCCTGCGCAACAGGTTGTGCGTTGTACTGCGGACCATAAAGCAACGGACGGTCGCCATACTGCTCGCGCTTCAGGTACGACACAAAGCTCAGAATATCGTCCGGCGCATTCTCGTCGATTGTTGGGTTGTAAGACGAACGGATCGGGATGATCATGTAAGACGAGTAGCCGATCAGGATGAAGGAGAAGCACAGGATGGCCGTGTTCAGCACCCGGATGTTATGCTTGATGGAGTAGCGTATACCGTAGATGATAGCCGCCACCAACAGGATCACAAAGAAAATGATGCCCGAGCCGAACGGCATACCTAGTGAGTTAACGAAGAACACCTCCACGTTGCCGGCCAGCGATGGCAGGCCAGGTATAATGCCCCACAGAATGGCCATCACGATCACGGCACTGATCAGAAACGCGATAAGACCGCCTTTCCAGCTTGGCTTGTAGAGTCGGAAGTAATAGATGAAAGCCAGCGCAGGTATAGCCACCAGGTTCAGCAAGTGCGCTCCGATCGAAAGGCCGATGAGGTAGGCGATCAGGATGAGCCATTTGTCCGACAGCGACTCGCCCACTTTAGACTCCCAGCGCAGCATGGCCCAGAATACGATGGCCGTAAAGAAAGACGACATGGCGTATACCTCTGCCTCTACTGCTGAGAACCAGGCTGAGTCGGTGAAGGTATAGGCGAGCGCACCCACGGCGCCGGCTCCCATGATCAGTACGGTCTGTCCTTTGGTAGGCGCCACTCCCTCCTCCTTCACCAGTAGGCGGCGCGAGAGGATGGTAATGGACCAGAACAGGAACAGCACGGTAAAGGAGCTACAAAGTGCAGAGAGGAAGTTCACCCACCAGGCCACCTGGGTCGGGTCGCTGGCGAACATAGAGAACATGCGGCCCACTAAAAGGTAAAAGGGCGCCCCCGGAGGGTGCGGCACCAGGAGCTTGTAAGAGCAGGCAATGAATTCGCCCGCGTCCCAGAAACTGGCAGTAGGTTCCAGCGTCAGTACATACACGGCGGTCGCGATCAAAAACACGAGCCAGCCTACGAGGTTGTTTATCTTGCGATAATCCGTCATAGCAATTTACAAATATTCAGCGTCGAAAATACTAAATAAATCGGTGCCTGCGCACCTTTGGCGAGTTGGTCATAAAAAAAAGCCAGTCTCTCAACTGGCTTTTGCTATTGTAACAGGTATAGCTCCTTCTATTTCTGGAGGATCAAACGCTTCGTTTCCACGGTCTTATCATTCACCAGCAGGCTATAGAAGTACACTCCGGCCGGATATCCTGTCATGTCGAGCACAAACACGTTGGAGTGCGTTACTGGCAGCTCGTGCGTCTCCATCACCTTGCCAATCGTGTTCGAAATCTTCAGCTTGTAGTTTTCTGCCATCCCCACCTGCGACAGCGACACACGCGTAATGCCGCGCGAAGGGTTCGGGTAGGCATTGATCGAAGGAGTCTGGCGCTCTGGCGCCGGCGCAAAGGCCATGTAGGAGTTAATCACGAACTGAGATGAACCGGCGTAGGCCGTCTCGGTCAGGTATAGGCTTTTGTTTTTGGTGTAGTTCTTAACCCAGGAAGCAGTACGGGCATTCTCAGCGTGCACGTTCGCCTCGGCTTTCTTTTCCGGCACGACTTTCCAGGCAGAGCTGCCTCCTGCATTCACAGGCAGAACGCCATCCTCCTTTATGCGCCCATCGGCTGTTATACTGTACGCTGCCAGCTGCGAAACCGCCAAGACAGCCGTTAATATCATTTTTGTAAAAGTTCTCATATATCACACCTCGCTTTTCTAAAGGTCCTACCACGAGCTGGCAGGCAGTTCAAAGATATAGCAAAATATACTAAATAGAAAAAATCTAATTAAAAATACAGGTTACTAAAGAAATAGCAATACCCGGCTTTTTGCTGTTTTGGCTATACCCTGACGTAATCAACAATCATGCCTTTCAGCATCGTTTTCATCTCCATGACCCTGTACCTATACCTGAGGTTGCATTGTTGCCGGCCAGATTTTACACCCTAAACCCTGTGTTACCACGAGCAAAATTGTATTCAGCCCCATCCTTTACAACATTTATACCTGCACCCAATATTCGTATTATACTATACATCAAAATATTTCTTTATCACTGCCAACTTCTGCACCCGTCTTCCAAAACCAATCCACACCCATCCTAACACTACCCACAACACATCTATAAAGATAAAAAGAAACTGATTGAACTATAGCGCCATATATAGAAAATGTGCAACTCAAGCAAAAGCAACCCGTTACATCAAAAACACGCTATGCATTGGACTAATTCTTTTGCCTAGCAGTGTGAACAGCGTTCAATATTTTTTAAAAAATAGTTTGAAGCACCAACTCTTTTGCTCCAGGTCAGCGACCTATACCTGGAACTTGGGAAGGAAAAATAAAAAATGGGCTGCGATGGAAAATGATGACCAGCGAAAATAATGCGCAGTGAGCGGTTATTTTTAGTGAACGGGCTCAACTATCTCTGCTCAGATTAGTTAAATAAATTAGAAGGAAAGCTAACCGAAGAGAAGGCGAGGCATGTATGAAAAAGCTACTCCTATTCGTGTGCACCCTGTGCTGGCTACTCCCGCCCGCACAAGCCCAAACAGGCACCTACAAGGGTATCGGCACCATCGTGTTTGAGGCCGGCGCACCGCTCAGCCTGATTAAAGGTACCTCTGAGTCTGCTAACGGATTGATCAACCTGGAGACGGGAAAGTTCAGCTTCGATGTCCCCATTACCTCTTTTCAGTTCCTGAACTCGCTCATGCAGGAGCGCTTCAATGACAAATACATGAAGAGCAGCCGCTACCACAAGGCAACTTTTGTCGGCCGCATTATTGATAAAGGACCGGTTTCAGCGAAGGGCGAGGCAAAAGTAACTGCCGCAGGCATATTGACCATCCACGGCGTGGCCAGGAAACGAACAATTGAAGGCACGCTTGTGCAGAAAGGAAACAACTGGCAATTGATCACAGCCTTTCCGGTCGAACTATCCGACCACCACATCCAGGCGCCCCGTTTAAGCTCAGGCTATGGCGCCAGCACCATGAACGTCTCGCTCAGGATGCCGCTTTCGCCCACCGACCCCGATCCGCAGCAGATTGTGGCCGTGAAGAAGTTTGGCTTCAGATAAGGTAGGCGATTTCCTTGAAGCCAAAGTAGCGCAACTCGCCCTCCACTTCCAGAGCTAGCCTGCCGTCCTCATCCACCCCCATAATCTGCCCCTGCACTACCTCCGAACCGATCCGGTACCCGTGCTTTTCCTGGTAGCGGTACAGGGCCTGCAGGTATTCGTACTTCAACTTATCAATTTTGCCGCTGCGCAGCTCCAGGTAGCGTTTTTCGAGCAATTCAAGCAGCCGGTTCACCAATCTTTTCACGTCGAGTTGCGTACCTATCTCGGCTGCCAGCGAAGTGGCCGTGCCGATTCCGAAATGAAGCTGATTTACGTTTAAACCAATCCCCACGATACTGTGTTGTATGGATTGACCCGTAACTGTGTTCTCAATCAGAATCCCGCCAAGCTTCCTGTCCTCGAAATAAAGGTCGTTGGGCCATTTGACACGGGCCTGTTCCAACCCCTGTTCGCGCAGCAGGTCGAGCACCGCCAGCGATACGGCCATGTTGAGGTAAAACTGGTGCCTGACAGCTAGGAAAACAGGTGACAGAATTACAGAAAGTGTGATATTTTTGCCGGGAGCCGCCTCCCAGGAGTTGCCTCGCTGGCCACGGCCATGCGTCTGCTCGTCGGTAAGCACCACACAACCCTCTGTGGCTTCATTTTTGAGGAGTAGCTGCTGGGCCTCCGAGTTGGTGGAAGCACAAACCGGCAGAAAAAACAGCTGCTGCCCCATAAACAGCGTATTAGGCACCATAAATTGAACAGAATTTAGTACTTTTGTAAATCAAATTTAAGTAGTACAAATGAAAGAAACCAAGGCTGAGGCCAATTCAGACATATTGGCAGAGCTTGTAGTAAAAGGCATGCAGGAAAAGAAAGCGAATGATATCGTCGTTCTTAACCTGAAATCACTTAAAAATGCCGTGTCTGATTACTTTGTAATCGCATCTGCATCATCCGACACACAGCTCGACGCCATCGCGTCGTCCATCGAAGAAGAGATATTCAAAGCCACACGCCAGAACCCGTGGCAAAGCGAGGGCCGCACCAACAAAGAGTGGGTCCTGCTGGATTACGTGGATGTGGTAGCACACGTGTTCCTGAAAGACAAACGCGAATTTTACGCGCTTGAAGAACTTTGGGGCGACGCAGGCATCCGCCGCATAGAAGATGCCTAATCCTAACAGAGGCACCCCAAAACAAAAGAGGGTGGCCCTCTGTATTTCATTTATCCTGAAACAACATATTCATGGCTGAAAAAAATAATAAAGGGAATAACAAGAAGAAAAAGCCGATGATACCTCAGACGCCCCCACGGCCGACGATGCAGCTGTGGATGCTGGCGGTACTCATCCTGCTTATTTTCGGACTAACCTGGCTCAACAAGAGCAATGCTTCTGTAGAAACCACCCAGCAGAACTTTGAGGAGATGCTGCTTAGCAACGATGTGAAGAAACTCACCATCGTGAACGGCAAAATCGTGGAGGTATACCTGAAGGAAGATGCGCTGAAGAATGAAAAATACAGCCGCGAGCTTTCAGGCCGTAGCACCTTGGGCACGACCGACCCAGGACCGCATTACCACTTCTCCATCATCACGGCCGAGTCCTTCAAAGAGGACTACGAAAAGCTGCAGGCGAACATCCCGCGCGAAAACCGCGTGCCGTTTACCATCGAGACACGCACCGGCTTCGCTGACTTCTTCTTCCAGTGGGGCTTCCTGATCCTGCTGCTGTTTGGTTTCTGGTTCCTGATGCGCCGCGTAACAGCGGGTGGCGCAGGCGGTCAAATCTTCAACATCGGCAAATCGAAGGCGGCTCTGTTTGACGCTGAGAACAAGGTCAAGATCACGTTCAAGGATGTGGCAGGCCTGGAAGAGGCGAAAGAAGAGATCCAGGAGATTGTGGAGTTCCTCAAGAACCCGAGCAAATTCACTATTCTGGGTGGTAAGATCCCGAAAGGCGCCCTGCTGGTAGGCCCTCCAGGTACCGGTAAAACCTTGCTGGCCAAAGCAGTGGCTGGTGAAGCCGACGTGCCATTCTTCTCGCTGTCAGGTTCTGACTTTGTGGAGATGTTCGTAGGTGTGGGTGCCGCCCGTGTGCGTGACCTGTTTAAGCAGGCCAAAGCCAAAGCGCCTTGTATCATCTTCATCGACGAGATTGACGCCATTGGTCGTCACCGTAGCCGTGGCGCTACGCCTGGTGGTAACGACGAACGCGAGAACACGCTGAACTCCCTGCTGGTAGAGATGGACGGTTTCGCCACTGACTCCGGCGTGATCATCCTGGCGGCGACCAACCGCCCTGACACACTCGACTCTGCCCTGCTTCGTCCGGGCCGCTTTGACCGTCAGATCAGCATCGACAAGCCAGACATCAACGGCCGTACCGAGATATTCGACGTGCACCTGAAGCCGCTTACCCTGGCTCCTGATGTGGATGCCCGCAAGCTGGCTGCTCAGACACCTGGTTTTGCTGGCGCCGAGATCGCCAACGTGTGTAACGAGGCCGCCCTGATCGCCGCCCGCCGCAACAAAAAGGCAGTAGACCAAACCGACTTCAACGATGCCATCGACCGTGTAATCGGTGGTCTGGAGAAAAAGAACAAGATCATCTCTCCGGAGGAGAAAAAGATCGTGGCTTACCACGAAGCGGGTCACGCGATTGCAGGCTGGTTCCTGGAGCACGCCGATCCGTTGGTGAAAGTGAGTATTGTGCCACGTGGTGTTGCCGCGCTGGGATACGCACAGTACTTGCCGAAAGAGCAGTTCCTGTATACCACCGAGCAGCTGATTGACGAGATGTGCATGGCCCTGGGTGGACGTGCCGCTGAAGAGCTCGTGTTTGGCAAGATTTCGACAGGCGCCCTGAGCGACCTGGAGCGTATTACCAAAATGGCCTATAGCATCGTGACGATGTATGGCATGAACCCGAAGATTGGCAACGTGTCCTTCTACGACTCGAAGCAGTCGGATATGACTTTCAACAAGCCATACTCTGAAGCCACTGCCGAGACCATAGACGAGGAAGTGCGCACCCTCATCAGTGCTGCTTACAATCGTACCAAAGCCTTGCTGACTGACAAAGCAAGAGAGCTGGAGATTGTAGCGCAGGAATTGCTGCAGAAAGAGATTCTTTTCCAGAGCGATCTGGAGCGACTAGTTGGCAAACGTCCTTTTGATGCGCTGACGACTTACCAGGCTCACACCGCCGGTACGGACCGCAGCAAAACTAAAAGCGAAGTAAACCAGGAGCAGCATCCGGTAGAGGTTGGACAGACGAAGCATCCGGAGCAAAATGGCCAGGGCAGTGTGCCGGGCACACCTTTGCAGAACGATGCCCCTGCCGACCCGAACGACACCATTAACAGCAGAACTGCTTGATAAACCCCGAGCATGTACGAAGCAAAATCGAAAGAAATTGTATTGAGAAGAGTTAGAGAGGCGCTGGCTAAGTCAGCGCCTTTTCTGCCTCCCACCCCTGACTTCAGCTCGCCTCTGCACCCTCCCATAGCCGAAGACCAATCCATTGCCTTTGCGCAGGCCTTTATCGCCAACAGCGGACTGTTTGTGTACTGCGATGACGAGGAGGATTTCTTCGACCAGCTTTTCAACCTGAAAAGAGAGCAGCAGATCGAGTACCTGCACGTCTGGGAGCCCAATCTACAAAACATCCTTTACCAGGCAGGTATAGACTTCACCTCCACCGAAGAGGATTTTATTCAGAAAGCACAGGCCAGCCTCACTACCTGCGAAGCGCTCGTGGCACGCACCGGCAGCATTCTGGTGAGTTCGGGCAATGCCGGCGGTCGCCGCCTGAGCATCTACCCGGAAACGCACATGGTCGTGGCCAAGGCCAGTCAACTGGTGCCCGACATCAAAGACGGTCTGCAAAAGTTGCGCGACAAGTATAGGGAGAACTTCCCCTCCATGGTATCGCTGGTGAGTGGCCCGAGCCGCACGGCCGATATCGAAAAAACATTGGTAATGGGTGCTCACGGCCCCAAAAAGCTTGTACTTTTCCTCATTGATGACCTTCCGCATTGACCAACTGGCTCCCGGCCAGAAAGTATATTTCGCCTCCGACTTTCACCTGGGTGTACCCGACGCCGAAAGCAGCCGTGCCCGCGAGAAAAAAATCGTGCGCTGGCTCGACAGTGTAAAGCACGACGCAGCCGCCATCCTGCTGCTGGGCGACATATTCGATTTCTGGTTCGAGTACCAGCACGCTATACCAAAGGGCTTCATCAGGCTACAGGGCAAGCTGGCCGAACTGACCGACGCAGGTATACCGGTCCTTTTTTTCACGGGGAACCACGACATGTGGATGTTCGACTACTTTCCGGAGGAACTCAACATCCCCATCATCCGGGAGCCTATTTCCACGAACTTTGGTGGTCACAAATTCTACATCGGGCACGGCGACGGTCTTGGTCCGGGCGACCATACCTACAAAATGCTCAAGAAGGTGTTCAATAACAAGGCCTGTCAGTGGCTATTTGGCTGGCTGCACCCCAACGCAGGTATAGGCATTGCCAACAAATGGTCACGCAGAAGTCGCATCAGCAACACGAAGCACGACGAGAAGTTTTTTGGAGAAGATGAATGGCTGGTGCAATATTGCAAGGAAGTGGAAAACGAGCAACACCACGATTTCTACGTGTTTGGTCACCGCCACCTGCCGCTAGACATGCCCATCAACGGCAGCAGCAGGTATGTGAACCTTGGAGAATGGGTCAATTTTTGCTCTTATGGCGTATACGATGGCAAAGACCTTAAACTGGATTATTTTGAAAAGTAGGCTATACCTGCGCGCAGTGCTTTACCTGCTGCTAGGAGTACTGGCTATACCTGCCTTCGCCCAGCAACCTGACTCTTCGGTCACGCTTACATTCAGCCACAGCTTTGCCATCTCTTCTCCAACCACAGTATCTGCTGCGCGGAACGGCAACATATTCCTGATGGACCCGGCTCAGAACCTGTTCGTGCTCGACACCACAGGCAAGGCGGTCAATACCTTTTCGCCACCCAGCCGCGGACGCATTTCGGCAGTAGAAGCCTGGAACCCGATGAAAGTTTTCCTCTTTTACGAAGACCGCCAGGAGCTCACCTTGCTCGACCGCTTTATGCGTCCCATTGCCAACACCCGTCTGACAGACCTGGGTTACATGGGCAGTGTGCAGGCCGCTACCTTCACCTCCGACGATAGCTTCTGGCTGTTCAACGAATCGGACTTTACGCTCAGCAAACTCGACCTGCGTTACCAGAAGCCCATCATCGAAACCCCGCTCGACCTTATTCTGGACAAAGCCCGCTTTGATGTGCGCTTCATCCGCGAATACCAGAACATGGTATACCTGCTCGACTACAACGGCGGCATTTACGTGTTCGACAACCTAGGCAACTATAAAAAGAAACTGCCTTTTACGGGCGTTTCCTACATTTCCTTCAAAGGCAACGAGCTGTACTTTGTGAAGGACAACGCGCTGCACTTTTTCGATCTGTACAAACTGCGGGAGCGTACGTTGCCCCTTCCATCAGATAAAAACTACCTCTCTGCCCTGATCAGTCACAACATGCTATACCTGTTCAGCAAAGAACAAGCGGACGTGTACCGCCTGAGCCGCTAGTTGCTTTCGGTAAAGTATTTGAGTCCCACCACGCCGGCCACGATCATCAGCAGGCACAAAATCCGCATCAGGTCCTTGGGCTCGTTCAGGAAAAACATCCCAAGAATGGCCGTACCTGCGGCTCCTATACCTGTCCAGATGGCGTAAGCGGTACCGAGCGGCAGCGTTTTCATGGCCTGGGCCAGCAGGATAAAGCTCAAAATCATGACGGCGACCGTTATGACGCTAATCAAAGGCTTTGAAAAACCTTCACTGTACTTCAGCCCAAAGGCCCATCCGATTTCGCATATACCTGCCAATATCAGGTAAAACCAAGCAGTGTTCATATTTTAGAATTTAAAAGAGCCCGGGAGCCCCGGTAAGCAGAAACTGTTGCAAATTAGGCAGCTTATGGGGAATTGCCATACCTATTGAAGGCGGAGGAGCATTTCGTATTGCGTCAGAAAGTGCCTGACATGAATCCGCTCTAAAAAAGTGGCCAGCCTGGCGTCTGCCTGGTCCACGTTCAGAAACATAAGCGCAGGCGCCTGGCTCTGCTTGATCGCTTCTTTCAGCAGCGCCTTGGCTATACCTTGGTTTCGATTTTCTGGATGCACGGCCAACTGGGCAACAGAGCCTGTGCGTGGAAAGAAAGCCACGTAGCCAATTACTTGTTCCTCTGCATAAGCTTCCAACACCATTTTCTGATCTGGGCTCCTCTTGAAAGCTTCGCTGGAATTCTGCCAGCTTGGACTGCTGCCACAGAAACTGGAGTAGGTTTTCCAGTCTCCTTTGGCCGCCTTCCTGATCTCTACCACCGGTTCGGGCTCCTCAGCAGGAAGGAGCAACTCCCCCACTGGGCTCCGGTAGCAGTCCAGCGACCGCACCTCCTCAAAACCGATGGAACGGTATACCTTAAAGGCAGCCTCATTCCCTTTGATGACCTCCAGCAGACACTGCTCCACGCCACTCTCGCGCAGTTTGGGAAGCAGAAACGTATACAGTTGCTTGGTTAGCTGATTGCCCCGGTGCTCAGGTACAACGCCCGTTCCGGCATTGTAGGCGGTGGGTACACCCTGCCACTCTCCCAGCCCCGTCAAAATAAAACCGACCAGTTGCGAGCCATAAAAGGCGCCCACACAAAAGCTGGGCTCCACGCCCTCGCGTTTGAACTTCATCGCAAATTCCGCCCTGCTTACCTTAATGGGGATAATATAATCGGCGAAGGCGGCCACGAAAGTGTCGTAGAGGGCAGGAACATCATGTTCGCGCAAAAACGAGAAGGTATAGGATGCTTGCGTTTGCATGCAGTATGGTTTTAAGGTAGAAGTACCGGGCACAACAGCAACAGCCTGACCGATACACTCTCTGAAAGAACCTGCCTTTACCGCTTGCCGTTAAACTGAAGTACTGAAAAATACAAAAGCTTATAGAAGCTATTACGAAAACCTAAAAAATAAACTATGAAAGCAGCAGTATTCCACAAAATGAAAGACATCCAGGTGGAGACCATCGACGATCCCAGAATAGAGGACGCGCGCGACTGTATACTCCGGGTTACTTCCACGGCCATTTGCGGCTCCGACCTGCACATCTACAACGGCATGGTGCCCCAGACCCGCGACATGGTGATGGGCCACGAATTTATGGGCATTGTCGAAGAAGTGGGCAGCGGTGTAAAGAACCTGAAGAAGGGCGATCGCGTGGTGGTGCCTTTCCCCATCTCCTGCGGCACCTGCCACTACTGCAACATGCAGCTGCCCACGCACTGCGAAAACTCCAACCCCGACAATTACGGTCCTGAAGGCGAAGTGCCTATGATGAAGGGGGTCGGTGCGGCCCTGTTTGGCTATACCGATATTTACGGCGGTTACAATGGCGGGCAGGCAGAATATGTGCGCGTGCCCTACGCCGACTACGGCCCTCGCAAAATACACGACAACCTGACTGACGAGCAGGTACTATTTTTGACCGACATCTTCCCTACTGGCTGGGCTGCCATCGACTGGGCGCAGCTGAAAGGGGGTGAAACCGTGGTGGTGTGGGGTTGCGGACCAGTAGGCATCATGGCCATGAAGTCGGCCTGGCTGCAGGGCGCCAAGCGCGTGATCGGAGTGGACATACAGCCCTACCGACTGGAAATGGCCCGCAAATCAGCCAACGCAGAAGTCATCAACTATGCTGAGGTAGACGCCGTGCAGGTGATTCGGGATATGACTGGCGGCTACGGCGCCGATGTGTGCGTGGACGCCGTAGGTATGGAGGCTGACCGGACCGTGCTCGAAAAAGCCATGAACGTCGTGCAGGCTGAAAAAGGCACCATGAAGGTACTCGAGAAGTGCATGGACGCTGTTCGTCGCTCGGGCACCGTATCGGTTGTCGGCGTGTACGGGTCCCCTTACGACAACTTCCCGCTGTACAAGTGGTTCGACAAAGGCTTGACGCTGCGCGGCGGACAGGCCTGGGTACACCGCTACATCGATCACCTCATCTCGCTGGTGGAAGGAGGTAAAGTGAAGCTCGACGATATCATTACCCATACCGTGCCACTGTCAGAAGCCTCGCGCATGTACGACATCTTCAACAAGAAAGAGGATAACTGCCTGAAGGTAGTGCTGAAACCATAGGTTAGCTAAAACCGACAAGGAAAACCAGCAGGGGAAAGCCTTCTGCTGGTTTTCTGTTTTAGGCAAGGCTACAGGTATACGTCCTCTTTAGGAAGGTGCAGGTACAGGCGCCGGTTACAACTCAGGTTTTGTCTTGCTCCTATACCTCCAGAGAGCTGCCATACCTGCCACCAGGCTCAGGAATGTAATCGTTGCTTTCTGCCATACCGCTACCTCCCGCAGTTCGTAGGCCAACCCAAGCAGGGCCACCGTTGCCAGCAGCCACCAAATGGCGTGGTAGCGTACCATGGCCAGCTCTTTGTATGTTTTGAGGAAGAAACCCGCATAGCCCATGTACATCAGCGCCGCAAAGGTGGTCCAGGCGGCCATTTGGAAGCCATAAAGCGGCACCAGAATCAGATTAAGGACGATGTTGCCTATACCTGCCACCGTGGAGATGCGCCAGAGTTTGCTTGTTTTTTCATGAAAGGTAAGCAGGTTGATCACGGCCATGTACATCGGCCTGAAGTTATACCCCATCAGAATGACGATGGCCAGTGGATAGGCCTGCTGGAGTTCCTCGTTGCGGATCAGGAAACTGAAGATCTCCTTCATCCATAGGCTGGCGATAAACGTGCCGGCGAAAAAGAGGAGCTGCAAGGTATAGGTGATGTAACGGGCCTGTAGGGCCGCCTCTACACTTTTAGTCTGGGCATAGAGTTGTTTGTAAAGGGGTGTTGCCGCCTGCACTACAGCCAGACTGGCCGACGAAAAGTAGATCCCGAAATTCGATGCCACGTTGTACAAACCGATCTTACCGACGGGCACGCCCACTACATCCAGCACCAGCCGGTCGGACGTGTCGAGCATGAAGAAGGAAAAACCGTGCGGCACGGCGGGCAGCGACACTTTGAGACTGTGCTTGATGCGATACCACTTAAAATTGAAAATCGGCCAGAGCCTTTGCTTCGCGACAACATAGAAACTCACCAGAAAGCCCACCGCCGCCGAAATGGTGCTGGCATAAAACCACCCCATGTAGCCCGTCTTGAGCCCTGCGATAAAGTAGATGGTGAGCGCCACGTTAATACCTCCCATCAAAAAGGAACGCACCGCAACCGGCAAGGGTCGTTGGGTCTGCAAGCAGAATAGCCCCCCAAACAGATCGGTCACTACAAAAAAGAGTATCGGGATAGCGGCAAGCAGCGCGACGGGAAAACGATTCTCGTGCGCATCGGCCGGCACGACCAGGTAGATGATCCCCATGCACAGCAGGCCATACACGAGCGACCAACTGGTCAGAAAGCCATAGAGCTGGCGCCATATCCACTGGAAACGAGTGGGGTGCCGCGCAAAGCTGTTTTCCATCACCACCGTGAAGCCAAGCGACTGCAGCATGATCAGCGCGCTGTAGTAGGCCGTCACGACTCCCGCCACCCCATAATCGATTGGGGTCAGGTGCTGCGTGATCAGCGGCAGGGCCAGCACACCCGCCAGACGAGGCAGCTGGGCCGAAAAACCGTAGATCGCGGCGTGTGACAGGAGTTTCCGAAGCATCCCTTAAAATTAGGGGATAATCCCTTTACGGCCATACCTGGCAGAATGCATTTTCAGAAATCACGTTGTCCAACGCTATTTAAACTCCCGTAAAAGCACTAATTTATGCCTTCGTCTGTTAAAGACCGCGGGCACAAAAGCCGACAAGGATGAGCATGAGCTCAAAAAATTAGTATATTTGTTGATTCAGACAATAAGAAAACAAGAAGCCTCACGGCTATATAGGAGATATAAAAAGTGGGATGTAGTTCATGTTCTAGTGGCGGATGCGGCACCGGCGAAAAACCGGGCGGCTGCAAAAGCAACGGCGGCTGTAGCACCGGAGGCTGCAACCGTTTAAACGTGTTCGACTGGCTCAGCGATATGGAGATTCCAACCGCGTTTGAGGAGTTCGACATCGTAGAAGTAAGATTCAAGGGAGGACGCAAAGACTTCTTCCGCAACATAAACAGACTCGACCTGACGACCGGCGACCCGGTGGTAGTAGACGTTCCCAACGGGCATCACATCGGCACCGTTTCGCTGAAAGGCGAACTCGTGCGCCTGCAGATGCTCAAGAAAAAGGTAGACAACAACGAGGAGATCCGCACCATTTACCGCATCGCCAATGAGCGCGATCTGGAGAAGCTGCGTGAGGTGCAGGAACAGGAAGCGGCCACCATGTACCGCTCCCGCGAGATCATTCAGCAGACGGGCCTGAAGATGAAGCTCTCCGATGTGGAGTTTCAGGCCGACCGATCCAAGGCAACCTTCTACTACTCTGCTGACGACCGCGTTGACTTCCGCGACCTGATCAAAAAGCTGGCCGAGGAGTTCAAGGTGCGCATCGAGATGCGCCAGATCAGTCTGCGCCACGAGGCCGGCCGCTTGGGAGGTATAGGCTCCTGCGGACGCGAGCTCTGCTGCTCTACCTGGCTCACCGATTTCAAGAGTGTGTCCACTACGGCGGCACGCTACCAGAACCTCTCGCTCAACCCGAGCAAGCTGTCGGGGCAGTGCGGTCGCCTCAAGTGCTGCCTCAACTATGAGTTGGAGACGTACATGGAGGCGCTCAAGGACATCCCTACCGTATCGCGGCCGTTGCAGACCAAGCAGGGCGATGCCATGCTGCAGAAGACTGACATCTTTAAAAAGATGATGTGGTTCGGTTACCGTGGCGACAATAACTGGTACCCGGTACCGGTGGAGCGCGTGCACGAGATCCTGAAAATGAACAGCCAGGGTATAGTACCAGAGACCTTGGTAGAGGAGCCTGTGCAGGAAACGAAGCAGAACGAATTTGTAGCGCAGGTAGAGGGAAGCCTCGAGCGACTCGACGACAAGTTTAAGAGCAAGAAAAAGAAGAAAAAGAAGAAAAAATCTGCCACTGCCGAAGGCGCAGAGCAAAAGCAGGACGGTCGCCAGCAAGGCGAAACACGCGAGCCACGCAATCAGCGCAACGAGCAGAAGCAGCGTGAGCCCCGCGAAGGCAGAGAGCAACGCGAACCGCGGGAGCCAAGAGAGCAACGTGAAGGCAGGGAGCCACGCGAAGACCGTGGTCCGCGCGACAATCGTGGTCGCAACCGTGGACCGCGCGATGGAAAACCAGCCGAGCAGGCTGCACAGGCCAGAGCTGCCGCCGAAGGCGCAAGTACTGAGGTACTGGGAACTGAAGGTGGATCTGCCGAACAGGGACAGCGCCCAAAAAGGCAGCGACCGCCACGCAACCGCGGCAACCGCGAAGGACGTGAAAACAGGGAGGACAGACAGCCAAGAGAAGGCGAAAAGCAACCACGTGAGCCACGGCCTGCGCGTGAAGGTGGCGCACCGAGACCGCCGCGCGGGGAAGGCAGACCTGATGCCCAGCCACCGCAAGGCGATGGTACGCAGCAGCCCAGACGCCAGAAATCGCGCAGACCGAACCGTGGCCCGAAACCAAACCAACCAAAATCACCTTCGCCTGATGCGTAACCTGATGCTAACGCTGGCAGCGGCAGGCACCCTGCTGCTGTCGGCCTGCGACCCCTCGCGGGTATATGAGCAGAACGTAGAGCTGCCCGAAAAAAGCTGGACGGTAGACAATGCGCCTGTGTTTGAGTTCGCCATTACGGATACTACCAAGCGGTACAACGTGTACTTCAATGTGCGCTACTCGCTGGCTTACGACTACTACAACCTATACCTGCAGCATCGCCTCACAGCTCCGGACAGCAGCCTGGTGTCGTCAACGCTGACCGAACTGCACCTGATGGATGCCAAAACAGGCAAGCCCGAAGGAAAAGGCTCAAGCGACATTTACGACATGCAGTCGCTTGCGCTGAAGGAGATTGCCTTTCCGCAGGTGGGCACCTATCGCCTGCAGCTGACGCAGTACATGCGCCGCGACCCGCTTCCGAATATTCTGTCGGTGGGGGTGCGTGTGGAAGAGGCCGGCAATTAGGTCCGAACACATTTATCACAAAAACGGCCGAAGCTATACCTAGCTTCGGCCGTTTTCTTTTATGCGCTATACTTTACAGTAAGTGCTTCATCTTCGGAAAAGAAACCGCTGACTCTTACAACAAAAAATTGCTGTAGAAGGTATGCTGTATATCCTAAGTCCTATACCTATTTGCTTGCATTAATATGAAGCTCACCCTCCAGATAGCCGGATTCGTTCTGACGCTATTTTCTTTCCTCCCCCTTATAAAGTCTCCCCTTTGGTGGATCAGGGTACTTGACTTCCCTCGCCTACATGTAGCCATACTTTTGACAGCTACACTGGTAGCCTATACCGTGCTTTATGGTGTGACAGGCGGCGCAGGCGAGATCGCGATGCTCGTACTCTGGCTGCTGGCTATTGTGAACGAACTGCGCTATGTATATTATTTTACGCCGCTTGCAGGGGTAGAGGCCCTGCGCACAGAAGTAGAGACACCGGCTAACTGTATTACGCTGATGGTGTCGAACGTGCGCATGACCAACAAAAAGTATGATAAGTTTTTGCAGCTCGTTCTGCGCACCGACCCAGACATTGTGCTCATCAACGAACCTGACCGGGCCTGGCACGAGCACCTGAAACCTGAGCTGGACAAGCGATTTCCTTACGCCATTGAAAAACCGCTGGAGAACACCTACGGCATGCTGCTCTACAGCAAGTTCAAACTCCTGGACAGTGAAATTCGCTTTATGGTGGAAGATGATATTCCCTCGTTCTTCACGGTGGTGGAGCTTCCGAGCGGCCTTCAGTTTGATTTGTACACCGTGCATCCGCAGCCACCCCGACTCATGCAAAACACCGAAACCCGCGAGGCGGAACTCCTGATAGCGGCAAAGGTGGTCAAGAAATCACCGCACCCCTCCATTGTAGCCGGCGACCTGAACGATGTGGCCTGGTCAAGCACCACCAAGTTGTTTAAGCAGATAAGCGGCATGCTGGACCCACGGGTAGGGCGCGGCTTCTACAACACCTACAATGCCTACATCCCACTCTTCCGCTACCCCCTGGATCACATTTTTTACGATCCCTCGTTCCGGCTGGTGCACATGGAGCGATTGCCCAAGTTCGGTTCCGATCACTTCCCGATCCTGATCACGCTCAACTACGAGCCGAGGAACCAGGAAGAGCAGCAGCCTCCCAAAGCCGATGCAGAAGACCACGAAGAGGCCAATGAACTGATACAGGAAGGCCTGGAAAAAGGCGAGGAGCTCAACGGTGAGAAAAAGAAAGAAAACGGTCTGAAATAAAAAACCCGCTCAGAAAACTGAGCGGGTCAAAATAGATGAATGCCCTGCCTAAAGGGCTATATGATCGTTAACTTAGATACGCTCTACGTTAATTGCATTCAATCCTTTTTTGCCATCTTTCACTTCGAAAGAAACGCGGTCGTTCTCACGGATTTCGTGAACAAGACCTGTCTGATGAACGAAGATGTCTTGGTTTGTATCGTCAGCCACGATGAATCCGAAGCCCTTAGATACGTTGAAGAATTTTACTTTACCTGTTTGCATGATAAATAATTGTTAATAATAGAGGCAAAGGTAAAAATAACTTCTTATAAATAACCAAATTCCTAAAAATAAAATAAGGCTAACTGACTCAGAAACATAGCCCTGATTTTTCAACTCCCAATGCGATCTGGCGCAGGCAGTGCCATCACCTCCCGTCACGCTTTCAACCAAAGAACGCCTCATAACCCTCCTACGTGAGGCTCGTATAGCTAAAACGTTCAGTTACACTAACTAAATAGGTATAGTCACCATTTTTTGATGTGGCGTGAACAAGGCTCTGTCTCTGTTCCGGTACATTGTGCCGTGCAGTGGCGAGGCCAAATTTAATCAAGCCTTTACTAGTCCAAATTAATCTATAACTATAAACTGAGGAGATCAGAACTATGAAAGAAAACGAAAAAAATCAGTCATCCAGCCAGTCTGGAAGTATGTCGGGCAGTATGTCTTCGGGCACTTCGAACCAGAGCGGTTCCAGCTCAAGCGGTTCCGGCATGGACTCTATGAACCAAGGAAGTTCCAGCATGGGAAACCAGGGAAGCTCTAGCATGGGCTCATCATCTTCCAGCTCAAGCCCTACCTCAAAGAGCAGCAGCAAATCGACTTCCACTGACACAAAGTCAACAGGTACAAAAGCCAAAACAAGTACTAAAACCACTTCCAAAACCTCTGATTCAAAATCAGGGAAATCCTCCTCTTCCAAGTCTGGTAAAGGCATGGAGTCTACCAGCAGCAGTTCGATGAGCGGCAGCTCAATGGGCAGCAGCGACCAGAACTATGGTAGCCAGAGCGGCTCGCAGCAAAGCGGCATGGGCAGCTACAGCTCACAGCAAGGCGGCCAAAACTACGGTGACAGCCAGCAGGGCTACGGCTCGCAGGGCGGCTATGGCTATGGCTCGCAGCATAGCGGCGGTTACGGTGGCCAGAGTGGCTATGGTTATCAGGGCGACTATGGTTCTTCGCAGCAAGGCGGTGGCATGCAGCGTGGCTACGGCGACAGCAGCGGCTACAGCTCATCTTCGCAAGGTAATTACGGCTCGCAGGGTGGCTATAACTACGGCAACCAAGGCGGCATGGAAGGCAACCGCACCCGCTACCAGGACCAGGACTACGGTGCTTCGAGAGGTGGTATGCAGGGCGGTTATCAGGATAGAGAAGGCGACAACATGGGTGGCCAGAGCTACGGTGGTTCGCAAGGTTCTTTCGGCATGCAGGGCAGCGGCTCTAACCAGGGTGGCTACGGCAGCTACGAGAGCGGTCGCGGCGGATACGAACAAGGCGGTAGCTACCGCAGCAGCAACCAGGGCAATTACGGCAGCTCTTCCTCTCAGGGTGGCTACGGCTCTATGGGAAGCGGACAGGAAGGCTATGGCTCCAGCATGACGGGTTCTGGTTCATCCAGAACAAACATGCACGGTGGCTATGGCAACCAGGGCAGCTACCAGCAGAGCTACGGACAAGGCGACTATGGCCAGCGTGGCTCTCAGGGTGGATATGGTTCTTCACAGCAGGGCAGCGGCATGCAGCGTGGCTACGGTGACAGCAGCGGCTACAGCTCATCATCACAAGGTGGCTACGGTGGCTCTATGAGCGGACGCAGTGGCTCGCAAGGAGGCTACGGCTCTTCTTCGCAGGGTAACTATGGCTCCATGAGTGGCTCACAGAGCGGCTACGGCGACCGTGACCGTTACGGTTCCATGGGCTATGGTTCATCAAGAGGTATGAGCGAGTACGATCGCGATGATTATGGCTCACAAAGAGGCTATAGCTCACAGAGCTCTATGCAAGGTGGCTATGGCTCGCAGGGCGGCTACGGCTCACGCGGTGGTTCTTATAACGACGAGTACCGTTCGTCTCAGGACCGCGGCCGCGGCGGAAGCTCTTACGGTGATAATTATGGCTCACAAAGCAGCTATGGTGGTTCTTCCCGCCAGGGCATGCAGGGTGGCTACGGCTCATCACAGGGCAGCGGCTATGGCTCATCTTCGCAAGGCGACTACGGCTCTATGAGCGGACGCAGTGGCTCACAAGGTGGTTACGGTTCTTCGCAGGGCGGCTATGGTTCTATGAGCGGTAGCAGTTCTATGAGAGGCGGCGGCTACGGTGGCTCTGAAAGAAGCGGCGGTATGAGCGGCTATGGTCAGAGTGGCTATCGCGAAGGTGGCTACGGCCAGGGCGGACGAGGAGGCGACCAGAGCCGCTATGGCTCTATGGACAGCAGCACCTCTTACTACAGCGATAACCAGGGCTCATCCTCACGCGAAAACTATCGCAGTGGTATGGGCAGCCAGGACTATTCGCAGCGTGGACGCTCCAACTACGATGATGACAGCAGCAGCTTTGAGACAAGAAGAAGCGACCGTTATCGTGACTTGGACTAAGCTGATTTGATCTAAAGCAAGAGGGCCTTTCCTGAATCAGGAAAGGCCTTCTTTTTTGGTGTCTAGCTATACCTATAATTTCAAAAGCACTCCTGGTAGTCATTGGCAAACTGCCGGAAACTGTGCGGAGGACGACCCGTTACTTCCTGCACGGTGTCCGTGACGTTGGCAGATTTTCCGGCCTTGTAGGTAGCGTATAGTTCCAGAATGGCATCGGCAATAGGTACCGGGGTATGATGTGCCAGCATGGCTTGACGCACTGTCTCTTCGGGCACATCCACAAAGTCAATTTGCTTGCCGGTTGCCTCGCCCAACACTTCGGCTATTTCCTGGTGCGAAAGAGCCTCCGGCCCGGTCAGTTCGTATACCTTTCCCTGATGCTCACCCGATAGCAGCACCTCCACCGCCACAGACGCAATATCGCGGGTGTCGATGTAGCTGACCTTCCCCTCTCCCACCGGCATGTAGAATTTGCTTTCCCGCTTAATAGAGGCAGCACTGTAGGTCACCAGGTTCTGCATAAAGCCTGCCGGCCGCAATATGGTATAAGGGATGCCGCTTTCTTCCACATACCTTTCCATCTCCCGGTGCCAACGCTCCAACTGTATACCCGGTTCAGCCCCGGCTCCCAGCGCCGACAGCCTTACAATGTACTTTACGCCCTGCTTCTTGGCCTCTTCCACCAGGTTGCGGGCCATCTGCAGCTGGTCTTCCGAAAGAGGCGTGATGAGCACCATTTGGTCTATGTTTGTGAAGGCGGCGTGCAGTGAGTCAGGGTCGTTGAAATCCACCTCCACGATCTCCACACCGGGCAAGCGCTTCAGGTTTTCGCCTTTGATGACAGAATGGACCCCTGCCCGCACCGTGACGTCCTGCATGGCAAGCTGTTTTACAATTTCGTGGCCTACTGTACCTGTAGCGCCCGTTACCAATATCGTTTGTCGCATCGTTTTGTCTGTTTTGAGGTATGTTCGCTGTATATGCACCACAAACTGTTGTGACACAGCTATACCTATAAACTGATTTGCCTCGCGATAGGTTAAGGGGCCTATTTTTTCATTTCAAAGCTAACCAGGTAGAGCTTGCCTTTTTCGTTGCTGACGAGCAGTTCTGTCGGTGACAGGTATAGCAGCGCCTCCGCCTGACCTGTCCGGGCCAGTGGCAGACAGTAACGCTTGCCGGCAAACTGCACCTGCTCGTTTTCGGGTTCGAACAGGTATAGCCGTCCATACCCGAGCAAGGCGAAATCCTTTCCGTTCGGGGCGCTGTCGGCGGCGGTGATGGCCGAGCTGACGCGCAGTTCTTCCTGCGGCGGCAAGGTATAGGCACCGGCTTTGGTTGGCAAGGTATAGCGGCGGCTGACGCCCTTGCGGGCACGGCTTTTGGTAAACAGGTGCAGGCTGTCAGCACGGTAAAAGAACGCCTCCAGGTCGAAGTGTTTTTCGGATGCGGCTGGCGGAAATTCCTGTTGGTCGGCGAAGTGGAAGGGAATGGTATCCTGCACGGCCATACCTTCCTCCTGTACCTTGAAGACGCGCAAGTCGCGGCGGGTGTTGGCGTTGTTGCCGAAGTCGCCAATGTAGAGGTTGCCCTGGTCGTCCTGCGCCAGTTCTTCCCAGTCCCGGTTAGGTATAGGCAAGGGCACTGTTCGTAGTAATTCGCCTTTCAGGTTGAACAGGTATAGCTCAGCAGGCAAGCCACTGTCAGGATGCGTCCAGAATGTGCTGTCAGTGGCACGGGCAAGTCCGGAGCTTTCCCGGATGCGGGTATCGAGCCGACCGATGCGTTCCACCTTCACCTTGTAATCCCTCCGAAGCCGTTCGAAGTCGCTGTTGCGCCTGTCGGGCCCGCAGCCGCACAAAGACGTTTGCAGGTAGACATACAGGGTGAAAAGTTTGATGAGCATTCTTTAATTGTTGGCTGCTGGATGGTTGAATTGTTAATTGCTGATTGCTGATTGTGCACGATTACAAAAGTTTGTGGCGTGATTCCCAAACTCCCAAACTCCTAAACTCCCAAACTCTGAACTCCTTTTAGTTTTTTCACCAGCGCCTCTTTATTGTCCCAGTACTGCCGGCTGTATACCTTCTGGAAAGGCCAGTTGCGTTGGCGGAGTAATACCGGAATATCAGCGTGGGCGTGGCGGACGGAGAGGTTGTTAAAATACAGGTCGTCATCGGTGAGCACTACGCTATTGTAGTTTCCATCCTCCACCACGGTCAGATCGGCGAAAGGCACGGCGGCTTGCAGAGCAGGTATAGCTTGGGCGAGTCGCTCTTTCAGCAAGGGTACGTGCGCGGGCATGGGCAGCACCTGCGGCTCGTACTTGAAGTAACGGCGGCTGACTTGCTGGGCGTAGTGCAGGTAATCGCGCAGCAGTTTGGGGCCGGTGTGTTGGGCGTTGTCTACCTGCAGCTGCTCGCTCCGGATGCTGCTCACCACCATCACCAGTTGACGGGCACGGGTGATGGCCACATTCAGGCGGTTTTCGCCACCGGCCTGGTTCAGGCTGCCGAACTGCATCACCATCTTGCCTTTCGCGTCCGGTGCATAGCCCACCGACAAGATCACCACCTCTTTCTCGTCGCCCTGCATGTTCTCGATGTTCTTTACCGTGACCGTCGGCGGCAAGGCTATACCTTGCTGTTGGGCTTTTTCCTCCAACAAATCCTGCACCAGCATCTGCTGATTGTAGTTGAACGTGATGACGCCCACATCTTCCACCCCATTTTGCACGAATTGCCATACCTGCTCCACCACCTTTTCGGCTTCGGGGAGGTTGCTGTTTTGCTGCCACAGGCCTTGCACTTTCACAAACTGGATGGCAGGCTGACGGGCGTTCACGTCCTGCAGCTCAGGTATAAGCTCCAGCCGGTTTCGGTAGAAGTGCCGGTTTGAGAAATCGATCAGCTCCGGGAAGCGGCTTCGGTAGTGTTGCGTGAGCATGGTCTGCGGCAGGTATAGCCCACAGAGCTGCAGCAGCGATTCGGCGGTCAGTTCCTCGGCTTCTTCGTCGCCGTTACCGCCCCAGCGCGAACGGTACAGGTCTGAGGGGCGCAGCTGCTGCTCGTCGCCAGCCACCACCACCTGCTGCCCGCGCAGCATGGCCGGTATACCTGTTTCAGCGAAGCACTGGCTGGCCTCATCAAAAATCACCAGATCGAAGCAGCGCTCCAGTGGGAACACAGCCGACACCGTTTCCGGGGAGGCCAGCCAGCAGGGTGCCAGGTTCAGAATCTCCTCGCCGAACAGCTCGAATAGTTTGCGAATCGGGTATAGGCTGCGCTTCTTGCTCACCTGCGCATGCAGCCGTCGGTAGGTTACGGCATTGCCGAGCCGGTTGTGCTCCATGTGCCGGTAGGTCTGCTCCCGCAACCGCGACAGCACGATCTCCTGGCTCAGGTCCTGCTTTTGCTGCAGCAGATTTTGGAGGTCGGTTTCCACACGGTCTAGCTCACCGCTGTCGGGCATGCGCAGTTCGGGGTGCTGGCTTTCGAGTTCGTGCAGCCAGGCCAGGTATAGGCTATTCAGAAAAAGCTCCTCGCCGAGTTGTGCGTTGGCCATACCTTCGCGCAACACCTGCCGGCAGACTTCCTGCTCTGCCACAGTGAGGGTGCTGCGGAGTTCGTCATAAGCCACCAGTTGCTCGAAATTCTGCCGGAGGCTCCCCAGCAGGATCGTGCTGTAGTCCTCCTCTTCTGTCAGCTTCTCGATGTGCGTTTTTGGGAGCCATTGTTCCCACTCGCCGTAGCGCTGTTCAAACACTTGCAGCGCCTGGGCCAAGGCCTGCAGGTGGCCGGACAGGTTCGCTTCCAACCACATCTTTTCGTGCAACACCCGTTCCCGGTGCAGTTGTTTCAGTAATTGGTGCGCTTCTAAGGCCTGTTCCACCACCTCTAGCTTCTGCAGCATCGGGGTTGGGTTGTCTTCGAGGCGCAAGGTATAGCTGATGCTTTTGTTGATGGCCTTGATCAGTCCCTGCGCCTGCTCGCGCAGCTCGAGGCGCCGTTGCAGTTCGCCCACGCCGCCAGGGCTCAGGTCGAGTTTATACTTATCCAGTGCCTGTTGCAGCACTTTTTTGTCTTGCGAAAAGTACCAACTTACGCCTTTCAAAAAATCCTTCTGCTTCGCCTCGAAAACCGTGATCGCTGATTTTACCAGCGTCAGTTGCTCTACAGGTATAGCGGCGTCCGGAGCGGGGCACACCAGGTATAGCCCTTTGAGCTGGCGCACCAGTTTCTTCAACTCCGATGCCTTGGCCTGTTTGCGCAATAGCGGTTGTATAACCCCGGACACACCTTCCAGCTCTAGCAGGTGCTGCAATTCATCCAGGGTGTCGTAGGCCGCACGGAAACGCTCCAGGCTGCTCAACTCAAAATCGGAGCCGCTCAGTTGGCTGATGCCCTGCCGCATGGCACGGTACTGCTCGGGCAGCGCCTCGATGGTACGCTCCATTTCCTGCCGCTGCGGCCAGCCGAAACCCCGCATGCTGTGCCGCTCCTTCCAGACAAAGTCAGGCTGCTCCAACGCAATGCCCTGTTGCAGACAGGCGCGCAGGCGGGGCAGGAAGTCCGTGACGGTGTCGGCAGTGAATTGCTTGAACACCTCCGACAGACGCACGTGGGGCTCCTGCAGACTGCTGCGCAGGTATAGCTCTTTGGGCGACCAACCACATCGGCTGCTATCGAAAAGAGCAGTGCGGAAACGCTCCAGCTTCTGGAGACTCTGGTTGATGCCGCGGCTCACTTCCAGAAACGTGCGGTCGGTGTAAATGCTGTTGAGGGCGTGGTTCTGCTTCTTGTATTCCTCCACCTGGTCTATCTGCAGGAGCAGTTGCTGGTAAATGCTTTTGCGGTCGGCGTTGATGTCGTGCACCAGGGCGGCGAACGGTCCGAGTCCGGCGGATGACAGGCGCTGGTGCACCACATCGAGGGCGGCGCGCTTCTGGCTCACCACGAGCACCCGCTTGCCGCGCGCCGTGAAATCCGACACCAGGTTACAGATAAGTTGCGACTTGCCCGTACCCGGAGGACCCTGCACCACGAGCGAACGCCCCTGCTTTACCTGCTGCAAAGCTACCTCCTGCGAGGCATCCATGGCAAAGGCGGTAAAGGTCTGTTGCGCCTGCGTGGCGGCCTGACTTATACCTGTGTCGGGACTTGTAAACAAATCCTCCATCTCCTCCAAACCATCGCGCTGCAGTAGTTCGTCGTAGTCGTTGAGCAAAAACGAAGCGGCCTGCGGGTATAGCCCGAGCACGGCTTCCTGCTCAAGGTATAGCTGACCGGGTTTCAGGTCGGCCTCGTAGTCGGCTTTGCGGAAATCGCGGAAAGGCTTGAGTTTGTCTGTGAAAAATTCGCGGCCCGCGTGTATCGTCAGTTGGTTTTCTTTCAGAAGCTCGTATACCTGCGTGCGAAACTCCAGCGGATGGGTAGGCAAAGTGTTCAGGTCAAGTTCCAGCAAGGGTTCGGCCAGTGGCGTGCCCATGTAGTGCGCGTAGGCCAGCACAAAGCTCTGGTTAAACTGCGCCGGTTGCGAGTTGTCAGGTAGCAGCTCCCACTCCTGCTTGGCGTTCACCTGCAGTTGCACCGGGAAGAACAGCAGCGGGCAGCGCACGGTGGTGCCATCCGAGAACTGGCCATGCACAAAGGGCCAGCCCAGGTATAGCTCGCGGCTTCCGCGCTCCTCCACAATCATATCGGCTTTGCGCCGGATGTAGCGCAGGCGCTGGCTGACCGGCGTGACCGGGGCATAGCGGCTGTCGGCAAAAGGCGCCAGCACGGCAGCCTTGCCACCGATCACCTTTTCCAGGGTATGGAAAGCGGGTTTGTTGTTGATGAAATCCAGCTCGTTGACGTCCAGGTGCAGCTCGCGCGAAAGCCGCAACAGCAACAGGGCTCTGTTGCCGGCGCTCAGGTTAAGCAATCGATGACGGTAGCTTTTTAAAATGGATTTCATAAAGTGCGTTGCTCCGAAAACGGATGAACGTGCAGAATAGTCTGTAGCTATACGGCAAGTCTGTGGCTAAACGGCAAGTTAGCAGGAAAATAGTGGAATGGAAACGACGGGATTACTATCACGATAGTATTTTATCCGTAAAAAACATCATAAAGCTCTGTCTGACAGCTTCATACTGCACCAGCCAGGCCTATACCTCCGCGCAACACCTGTACCTATGGAACCGATTAAAAAATTCAGGCCGCTCAGTCTGTTCGTCCCCGCTGTTGGAGAGCACATTGGGCCTGCCGCCAGTACGACTGCGCTGCTGGCGGCCTTCCTGTATACCTTCACCGCAGTGCATGTGGTGGCGGGCATTGCGTTTTATTTCCAGGACAAGAATCTTTTCTACAGCTACCTCACGGAAGACGGGTATATCGAATACTTCACTTCCTTCTTCTTGCTGGCCACTTCGCTCTATTGCCTTTATAAGGCGCCCCGGATGAACGGCAAATGGGCGAAGGCTTTCTACTACGCAGCGGCGGCTGTTTTTTTCTTTGGCTTTGGCGAGGAGATTTCCTGGGGACAGCGCATTCTGGGCTTTGGAGTACCGGAGGAACTAGAAAAGATTAACCCACAAAGCGAGTTCAACCTCCATAACATCCACCTGAACGGCGTGAACCTGAACAAGCTGATCTTTGGCAAGATGCTATACCTGGGCGTGTTCGTCTACTTCCTGGCTTTCCCGATGCTGTACCGCCGCAGGCAGTGGTTCAGGCAGGTGGTAGACAAAATCGGGCTTCCGCTGCCCACCTCTTTGCAAACGCTGCTCTATGTACTGCTTTTCTGCAGCCTGCTGCTCATCGATGACGGCAAAAAATGGGAGCTTCAGGAATTTGTGCTCGTCAGCTTTATTTTTTACGCCTTCCTGATGCCCTACAACAGGAGCACCTCCTACCCGGGTCAGGTATAGCCTGCACTATGGGCGAAGTTGCAGCGCCTGGCAGGCCGTTTAACCTATCGGGCCTGTTTAACCGTATGGAGTAAAAATTTCCCGTCAAGCTGGTTTGTGCTCCGCTATACCTGACAACATTTTCACCTCAACAGCAGTTGTAGTATCACGCACATGCAGTAGCTTGCGTCCTGCTTGCACTTACATTTACTATGAAAAAACCTGTTAACCTGCTCCTGTTCTTTGGCCTGATGCTCGCATTGCTGTCTTCCTGCCGCAAAGAGCGCGTGGAGAAAGAAGTGGCCCGCATGGATCAGTTTACGACCTCCAAAAAGTACCCTTTTAAGTTTACGGACGAGAGCCTGGAGAAATGGAAAGAGCAGGTTCCGGAGATCCAGAAAGTCAACATCAAGTCCACGCTGGATGGTGCCACACAGCCGGCCCTGTTCTATACCTCCGAAACAACCGGCCCGCGGCCGCTGCTGGTGATGCTTCACAGCTGGAGCAGCGAGTACCTGCAGGTCAAAAGCATCCCCTACGCGCTCTGGAGCAAGGAATACGACTGGGCCTTCATTCACCCCAACTACCGCGGCAAGTTCGACAACCCCGATGCCATGGCCTCTGACCTGGCCATTCAGGACATTGTGGACGCCGTGAACTACGCCAAGCAGCACACCGAGATCGACACGAACCGCATTTACATCCTGGGTTCTTCGGGCGGCGCCATGACGGCCCTGGTGGCAGCCGGCCGCCACCCCGAAATCTGGGCAGGCGTAGTCGCCTGGGTGCCCGTTTTCGACCTGGTGGACTGGTACGCCTTCAGCCAGAACTACCCGCACCGCGACTACAACCGCCACGTGGTGGCTGCCTGTGGAGGCGAGCCGCTGCCGGGCACGCCAGCTGCCGAGGAGTGTAAACGCCGCAGCCCGAGCACTTACATCCGCCAGGCCAAAGATGTACCGATTTTCCTGGCACACGGCACAGAAGACGTACTCGTTCCGCCAGACCACTCCATCCGGCCTTTCAACATACTGGCCAATCCGCAAGATACTGTTTCGCAGCAGGACATCGACTATCTGCTAAAGGAACAGGCGCTGCCTGAGGAACTGGCTAAAACAACCGAAGAGAGCAAGTATTTCACGTCTTCGGATCCGGAAGTGGTGTTTGTGCGGCAGTCCGACAACGTGCGCCTGGTGCTCTTTGTGGGGCAGCACGACATGGCTTATAACCCTGGTCTGTTGTGGCTGAACGAGCAACGGAAGAAAGTACCACTCCCTGAACCTGTAGCCGGGCAGTAAGCCATCCTTCTCTTGTAGCCTGAACCGATGCCCCAAACTCCCAAACCCGACGACCACGCTAAACCCGCTATACCTACGCTGGAGCAGGTTTCTGCGGGTGGCGTCGTGTTCCGGCGGGGAGCGTCAGGTATAGAAGTAGCCCTTATCTCAGTTGGCAAGCCTGAACGCTGGCAATTGCCCAAAGGTATAGTAGACCCCGGCGAGACACCAGAGGTGACAGCTGTGCGGGAAGTGCAGGAAGAAACAGGTATAAGCGCCTCCTTGCTGCAGAAAATAGAGACGATCGAGTATTGGTACGTGGGCAACAAGGCGGGCCAGCGGGTGCGTTTCCACAAGTTTGTGCATTTTTTCCTGCTCGCCTACGTGTCAGGTGACATCGGCCAGCACGACTGGGAAGTGAACGAAGCCCGTTGGGTCGATCTGCAGGCGGCCAAAGCACTGCTATCGTTCAAGAGTGAGCGGCAGGCGCTGGAGAAGGCGGAGCGGCTGCTTGATACTCTCGAAATGTGATGTGCTCTACCTACAGCTCCAGGTATGGCCTGACTTTCTCAAACAGCTCTGCCGTTACAATCTTAATCTGGCGTATATCCTCCACCTGCTGAAAATCGCCGTGCTGCTCGCGGTAGGCTACAATGGCCCGCGCCACGTTGGAGCTGATGTAAGGATGGGCTTTCAATTCGTCTGCCTTTGCCTGGTTCAACCGGATTTGCTTTAGCATGTTGGCTTTCGGCACGAAAGTATACTTGTGCAGACTGTCGACAACGGCGGGCGGAAGTCCGTATACCTCCTGCACCTGCGCCATGCTGTGGAAACCTCCCAGGCCATCCCGGTACTTCACAATCCTTGCTGATAGTTTGCTGCCAATGCCCCGGATCTGCTTAAGCTGCGTAGTGTCGGCAGCATTGATGTTGAAAGGCGCCAGAATAAAGCGCTCACGCGGCCGCGGGTTGTTAGCCCAGTTTGGATTGGGCGCCATCCGCGAATTGGCCGCTATACCTTGCGTGCGGTTATACCTGTCGGGCTTGGTTTCCGGAAGCTGGATGTATGGGTAGAGTGCCTGGAAAACGGAATCGGGCAGGCCGTAGATGGTGCCCAGTTGGGCCTTGTAAGTGAAGTCACCCACTTTGCTACGGTAGTTGAGGATGCGCTTTGCCATGTATGCAGGCATGCCCAGTTCCTGCCACTGTGCCTCCGTCAGGTGGTTGGGATTGAAAGGCTGCAGCGCCACAGGCAATTGGTATACCTTTTTTCGGCCCTTGGGCTCCGGCTGCCGGGCCTCCAGCTGCGCCACCAGGCTGTCGAGCAGGTGCCGGTCAGACGGGTTGCCGAAAGCGCCCGTCTCTGGTTTAGTGAGCCACTTAAATAGCAATGGTGCTGCCGTCAGCAGCACCATTGCCCCTATCAGTACCAGAAACCCATTTACCTCACGCTGTGAAAAGCCAAAGTTGCGTCGAATCCAGTACCTGAGTTTTTTCATAAAACGTCTAAGCCCGTGGAGCCTGCCGCTCTAGCTCGTCGTCGTTGTCGAGGTATGAGTCCGGCTCCGGTTTGGGAGGGGCGTTGAGCACCCTGATAAAAAAGTAAATCGTTGCGCCAGTTACTAACAACATAGTGCTGAGCATGACAACAAGTGCAGATGTATTCATAGTTTCCTAAATTCTTCCTTCTCTAACTCTTTTTTTATACGCCATGTATACCAGCGCCGCAATGCTCAGGAACACCACCACCAGCAGGATGCGGGAGGCATTCACATAGAAGAGCGTGTCCTGCAGCTTCTCGATCACAGCCGGGTCGGTGGCCTCGGCCAGCTGACGCTTCAGGCTGGAGTTCTTGATCTTGTTGATAATCGAGCTATCGTCCAGGATCCACTCACCGCTGAAGGCCGCTCCCCAGTCGCCACCTTTCGGGGTTACAAGCGAGCCGATGAACACCCACAGCAGAAGCAGCGGGGTAACGAACTTGATGATGAATTTGTAGATCTTCGGCACCTGTATGTCTGCACCAGACATGATCTCGCGCCAGCCTCTGTCCATACCGAACACCCAGGCAAACAGGATCGATTCGAACAAGGCGAAAACTACCAGCGACACCGTACCGGCCCAGTAATCGTACTCGTCGAACACACCGTAGTTGAAGAAGAGCACGGTTGGCATACCCAGCACCAGCACGATCAGGCCAAATGACCAGGCGGCAGGTCTGCGGTTCCAGTTAAACTCGTCCTGCAGGAAGCCGATCCACGGCGTACCCATGGCCAGCGACGAGGTGATGCCCGCAAAGAACAGCAAGCCAAACCACATCACACCCGAAATGGCACCCAGCACATCGCCCCACTGGTAGAACAGGTATGGCAGGGTACGGAAGCCCAGGCCTAAACCGCCCTGGCTGTTCACGAGGTTCACCACGCCATCTATACCCAGGTAACCGATCGAGATTGGAATCAGGATCGAAGCACCCAGCACCACTTCCACAAACTCGTTCATCCAACCGGCTGACATGGCATTGAGGGCGATGTCGTCTTTGGAGCGCACATACGAAGCATAGCAATGGATGGTGCCCATGCCCACCGAAAGGGTAAAGAAGATCTGACCGGCCGCAGCCAACCATACTGTAGGAGACCAAAGGTCATCAAAATTCGGCGTCCAGAGGAAGTTGAGGCCAACCGAGCTGTCGTTGATGGCACCGTTCTCACCTGCTGTAATCGTGAAACCTTTGTAAGCCAGGAACATACCAAATATAATCAGAAGCGGCATACCGATCTTGGCAACGCGCTCTACCCCTTTAGCAAGACCCTGAGAGAGAATCCAAGTGTTGAGCAGCAAGCAGATAACGAAGAAGAAGATAGGCTCATACGGGATGCCGAAGGTAGACTCACCCAGGTTCACGTACTGATCGAAGAAGGCAGAAACGCCATTCTGATCAAGTCCCTGGAAAGAGCCGGCCAGCGAGTGGAAAACGTAGGAAAGCGTCCAGGACTCTAGGTAACAGTAGTAGGAAGCCACGGCGATGTTGGTCCAGATACCGAACACACCGATGTATTTCCAGAGGCGGTTGCGGTGCATGGTGTCCACAATAAAAGGCGTGGAGTGGTGCCCGAACTTACCGCCGAAACGGCCCATGGACCATTCAATCCAGAGCAGCGGAATTCCCATCACCAGGAAACAGACCAGGTAGGGGATGATGAAGGCGCCGCCGCCATTCTGCACCGCCTGCACCGGGAAACGGAGGAAGTTCCCGAGGCCCACCGCGTTGCCGGCCATGGCCAATATGAGGCCCACGCGTGAGCCCCACGATTCTTTGTTAGCACTCATAAATAAGGGTAAAGGTTGGTTAGATTAGTTTAGGGTTGTAAGGTTTGTATAGGTACCGGGCAATTAGAATTTTAAGCTTACAAAATAAGCAATGTATCTGATTGCACCATATTATATTCGATATTTTTAATACTGCTCGGCCTGCGCTGCCACCATGGCGATGCCTTCCTGGAAAGTGTGCGGTTTATAACCCAGCTCCTGTTCGGCTTTGGTGATGATGAAACCGGTACGGGGTGGGCGTTTGGCGGGCTGCGAGAAGGTGCTGCCATCAGCTTTGTCGATGAGTGATTTGTCCAGCTGAAAGTAGTCGGCCACGAGGAGGGCCATGTCGTAGGGCGTGTACATTTCCTTGCCGGAGATGTTGTAGATGCCCTCCGCGTCTTGCTGCACGGCCAGCCAACAGCCCATGGCCAGGTCCTCGGCCAGCGTCGGGGTGCGGAACTGGTCGGTTACCACCTTGATCACTTTGCCGGCCCGCAGGCTATCGCGCACCCACAGCACGATGTTGGTGCGACCGTATTCGTGCACCACGCCATACACGAGCACCGTGCGCAGAATCGCCCATTTGCACCTGGCCTGCTTCACGATCTCCTCGGCCATCAGCTTGGTCTCGCCATAAAAACTGATTGGGTTGCCCTCTGCCTCTTCGTCGTAAGGACCGTCTTCACCGTCAAAAATAAAGTCGGTGGAAAGGTGGATCAGGTGCACGTTGTGCTTTTCGCAGGCTTCCACCACGTAGGCCACTGCATCACGGTTGAGCTTCAGCGCGCCTTCCCTGTCCGATTCGCACTGGTCCACGTTGGTCATGGCAGCGGTATGGATCAGGTGCGTTGGTTTGAAGTCAGCCACTACCCTATCCACATCCTCACGGTTGGTCACGTCCATCGAAGCAAAAGCCAGTGTTGGGAAGATCTCCGCCAGTTTGTTCTCGCCGCGGCTGGTGGCCAGTAACTCCACGTCGGTGCGGGGAAGCAGCAGAGCAGCCAGTTTCTGGCCCAGCAGACCGTTGGAGCCTGTAATCAGTATTTTTTTCATTTTTTTCAGATACTAGTATTGAATAAATCGTCTTCAAAGAAAGGTAGTCTTCCCCGTTTGCTTATGGAAAGGAGGAACTCCTCTTGACCATTCGGAAATGGTTAATATCGGGGCTGCCCTTTTTAAGCATAGGTGTAACACTCAAAAAGGGCAGCCATGTTATCAGGTATAGCCAGACCGGCTACAGATAGGTATAGCGGTATTTCTTGGCGATCTTTTTCTTTTTCACATCCTCCACCTTCACGGCCATCTTCACGTCCGAAAGCGGTCGGTTACGGCCATCCACCGGCTGGGCCGCTATTTTATCGATCACATCCAGGCCGTCAATCACCTGTCCATACACGGTATAGGCTTCGTCGAGCTGCGGGGTACCCTGGTGATTTTCCACGATGTAGAACTGTGAGCCGCTTGACTCCTTCTTAGGGTTTACCTGGTCGCCCATGCGGGCAGCGGCCAATGCACCGCGCACGTGCTTGTATTTTGGGTTGATCTCGGCGGGCACGGTATAGCCCGGATTCCCGGAACCATCGTTGCGCGGGTCGTCGTCCTTTGAGTTCGGGTCACCACCCTGAATCATAAACCCATCGATCACGCGGTGAAAAGTGGTGCCGTCATAAAAACCTTCGCGGGCCAGTTTCAGGAAGTTCTGTTTATGGAGCGGCGTGTCCTCGAAGAGCACCAGTTTCATGTCTCCGTGTGGCGTGGAGATGGTAACCAGTTGGTCTTTGCCTTTCGGTGCTTTCTGCGCTAGCACGGCCATGGGCAGCAGCGCCAGCAGCAGCATGAAAGCAGTTGTCTTTCTTAGCAGGTTCATGTGGAAGGGGTAAGTTTTCAGTTAAAAATGAGGTATAGGTTTCAAATTTAAGCCTTTTTGGTTCCTTTTTATGCTTTGGCCACATTTTCTACCGGCTTATTCAAATTCTCCTACTGCACCCTGTCATCCAAAGGAATAGCTCCGCCCCAATAAAAGCCGTTCGTATACCTGATAATGCTTGCACTATAAGAACTTTATACTGCATCTGTAGAAGCAATTTAAATGTTAATTTCCTACTTCCGTCGAATAAAATTATATTCATGCATACTGACTAAACTAACCTACCCCTATTTGATGAAAAAAGTACTACTTATGACAGGCCTTGGCCTTGCTGCTGCGGGCAGTGCACAGGCACAAACTCCGCCACCCACCATTGATGAAAAAATTGAGGCGGCTGTGGCCCCTACTGCCCAGTTTATTTCCGACATCATCTTCTATGAGGTAAATGTAGCCGGCACAGGTATACCGCTCATACTGGTTTGGCTGTTGGCAGGAGCCCTTTTCTTTACCGTGTACCTGGGCTTCATCAACATCAGGGGTTTTAAGTATGCATTTGACATTGTGCGCGGCAAATACAATCAGCCGGATGCTCCCGGCGAGCTGTCCCACTTTCAGGCACTGACGGCGGCCGTGTCGGGCACGGTGGGGCTCGGGAATATTGCGGGAGTAGCCATTGCCATTTCGCTCGGAGGGCCGGGCGCCACCTTCTGGATGATTATGGCAGGCCTGCTGGGTATGTCGACCAAGTTTGTGTCGTGCACCCTGGGGGTGAAGTACCGCGATGTGCATACCGACGGCACTGTTTCAGGCGGGCCGATGCACTACCTGAAAAAAGGACTGGCAGAGCGCGGCATGACGGGCATGGGCAGGTTTCTGGCGGCGTTTTTTGCGGTGATGTGCATTGGTGGAGCCTTGGGGGCCGGCAATATGTTCCAGATCAACCAGGCAACGCAACAGTTCATTACTGTTACTGGTGGCCCGGAGGCTTCTTTCTTCGGCGGTGGCAATGCCTGGTTGTTTGGTTTGATCATGGCCGTGCTGGTGGCGCTGGTGATCCTGGGTGGCGTCAAGAGCATTGCCCGGGTAACTGAGAAAATTGTTCCCCTGATGTGCGGCGTCTATATTCTGGCTGGCATTGTGGTGCTGGCAGTCAACTTCACGCAGATACCGGCCGCTTTCGGAGCCATTATCGAAGGGGCCTTCAGTACGACTGCCCTTGGCGGCGGCTTGGTTGGGGTGATGATCCAGGGTTTGCGCCGCGGTATATTTTCGAACGAGGCAGGTATAGGCTCTGCTTCCATCGCCCACTCTGCCGTAAAAACCAACATGCCCGTTACAGAAGGCTTTGTAGCTTCACTCGAGCCATTCATCGATACGGTGATCGTGTGCACGATGACAGCGCTGGTTATCGTGGTGACGGGCGCCTACACCCAGGACACAGGCGATGGCATTGCGCTCACCTCTACAGCTTTTGCCACAGTGATTGACTGGTTCCCGCTCGTGCTGGCTGCGGCCGTTATCCTCTTCGCCTTCTCTACCATGATCACCTGGTCCTACTATGGGTTAAAGTCCTGGACCTACCTGTTTGGCAACTCCACTTCATCCAAAACTTCTTTTAAAGTGCTGTTCTGCGCGTTCGTGGTGTTAGGTGCCCCGATTCAACTCATCAGCGTGGTTGCCTTCTCGGATGCCATGCTGTTTGCCATGAGCATCCCGAACCTGATCGGTTTGTTTATTCTGGCTCCGGTAGTCAAAAGCGAGATGCAGGCCTTCCTAACTTATTCGCGCTCCGGCACAAAACGGCCGCTCACGCAGCAGTCAGTAGAAGCAGCACAATTGGAATCCGAGGTATAGGTATAGGTATAGGTATAGGTATAGGTATAATCAATAGACAGGGCTTATACCTGCAACAAAAACGGGCCGCTTGCTTTGCGCAGGCGGCCCGTTTCGGTATTTTGGGTTTGAAAATGTTAGGCTTATTCTTCTCTTTCTGACCTGATCTCCTGGAGGATCTTGTCTCCGCCTCGGCTGAGGATTGTTTCGGCCAGCTTCGTGCCCAGTGCTTCGGCTTCCTCCTGGCTTCCTTCATATACTTCTGAGAGGTGCTGCTGTCCGTCGAGGCTCACAATGCCGCCCTGTATGCGCACGTTGCCTTCCGGTGTCAGCTTGGCCAGCGCGAAAGATGGGATGCTGCAACCGCCCTCCATCGTGCGCAGGAAAGCACGCTCAGCCAGCAGGCATACATGGGTATCGGCATGGTCAACGGCATCTTTTATCAGCTGCTTCAGCTCTGGCTCCAGATCGCGGGCACACTCCACGGCCACACTGCCCTGACCTGCAGCCGGTACAAACTCGTCGTCCGGGAAGGTATGCACGATCATGTGGTCGTAGCCCATTCGCACTACGCCGGCATAGGCCAGCACCAGCGCTTCAAACGGACCTTCCTTGAGCTTTTGCAGGCGGGTCTGCAGGTTGCCGCGAGACTCGTCCGTGGTCACATTCGGGTAGTACTTCTTAAGTAAGGCTCTGCGGCGCGTGGAGGACGTGCCGAGCATCACCTTGCTGTCACGCTCCAGTTTGAAGTCGGGGTTAAAAGACAGAAGCACATCATTCACGATCTCACGCTCCATAAAGGCCACCAACTCCAGCTCGTCAGGTATGGTCGACTGCACGTCTTTGGCGCTGTGTACGGCAATTTCGATGGTGCCCTCGCGCAGGCCTACTTCCAGCTCCTCAGTAAACACACCTTTCGAGCCCAGCTTCACAAGCGAGCGGTCGAGGATCTGGTCGCCTTTGGTACTGATGATGACAATTTCGGTATCGAGGCCGGCAGCCTGTAGCTTGTCAGCCACGGCATTTGCCTGCCAAAGGGCCAGCTTGCTGCCGCGCGTACCGATTCTAATCGTTTTTACTATTGTATTATTTTCCATGATATCTTCTTAACTAGCATTACGCAGGTACTGGGCGATCTGGATAGAGCTGTCTACGAACACCATTTTCGGGTTGGCGTTGCGCTCTATGTGATAATGCGCCTCATTCAGTTCCTGCGCCAGTTTTCCAGCGTTGTTTTCTGTCACCAGCTTCGAGAAATTCCGAACAAACTCCAGCTCGCTCGGGGGTAGGTAGGCGATCAGCGATTCGTCTATAACATAAAGCATCACCTTGCGGAAGAGGTTGAGTGCATAAAGCAAAAAGTTCTTCTGGTTCTCGCGGCCCAACTTCTGGAACTCCTCGCTGGCATCCACCACCTTGTCGAACTTGTAGCTGTAGCAATTGCGCATCCAATCGGTAAAGAAGGTAAAGTAGTCGCTGCTGACCTCGCCGGTGAGTTTGGTCGCGGCATTGAGGTTGCCCTCTGCCAGCTGCGCTACCTGATAGGCAGCTGTGTCGTCGAGTCCGTGCTTTTCTTTCAGGTATAGCACCACCTCCTCTTCCGTAAAAGCCCGCACCTGCACGATCTGAGTACGCGATGTGATGGTCGCCAGCAACTTCTCAGCCGACTGCGACACGAGCAGAAATAAGGTTTTGGCAGGTGGCTCTTCGAGTAACTTGAGCAGGGCGTTGGCCGCAAAGGGGTGCATCAGTTCCGGTAGCCAGATCAGCACAATTTTGTAGTCGCCCTCGAAGGCTTTGAGCGACACCAGCTTCACCAATTGGCGACTTTCCTCTTTGGAGATGTTGCCCTGCTTGTTTTCAGCGCCGATGTGCTGCATCCATTCGTTTAGTCCCTGATAAGGGTTGGCCAGCACGAATTCGCGCCACTCGCTCAGGAACTTCTGGCTGAGCACATCCTTGGTGATGGACTTGGTGCTGGTGACGGGCATCACGAAGTTGAAGTCGGGGTGCACCAGCTTGTTCATCTTCACGCAGCTGTTGCACGTTCCACATGAATCATCGGCCCGCTTGTCCTCGCAGTTGATGTAGGTAGCATAGGCCAGCGCCAGCGCCAGATTGGCACTTCCCTCCTGCCCCAGAAACAGCTGCGCATGCGCCACATGGTTCTGCCGCACCGAGTTGATGAGCAAAGCCTTCGTTTCCTGATGTCCTATGATCTGAGAGAAATGCACGTTGATAATTTGTTAAATTGTTTGATGGTTAAATTGTTGAACTAATGGATAACACACGCAGAATTTACATTCCACGAAGTTAACAATTTAACCATTAAACAATTTAGCCTTTACGCCTTCCTGTCCCACACCCTGTATTCCTGGGTCTGGTCGAATATATTTGCGAAGATAGCCTTTTCTATGTCATCAAAGGGCAAATTGCGGCGTCCCATTACTTTTTCGGCTACTTCGCTGGCCCTGCGCAACTGAAAAGTCTCGAAACCGGAGGCGCCCCCCCAGGCAAAAGAAGGGATGAAGTTACGCGGATAGCCGGCCCCGAAAATGTTGGCGCTCACACCTACCACCGTGCCCGTGTTGAACATGGTGTTGATGCCGCTCTTGCTGTGGTCGCCCATAATGAGGCCGCAGAACTGCTGCCCGGTGCTCTTGAAGCCGCCTTTGGCATAGCTCCAGATCTTCACCTCCGCATAGTTGTTTTTCAGGTTGGAGGTATTGGTATCGGCACCCAGGTTGCACCACTCGCCCAGCACGGAGTTGCCCAGGTAGCCTTCGTGGCCTTTGTTGGTATGGCCGAATATCACCGAAGCCGCCACCTCGCCGCCTACTTTGCAGAACGGTCCGATTGTCACGTCACCGCGCATTTTGCCGCCCACGTTCACGTTGCTGCCCTCGCAGATCGCAAATGGTCCTTTGATGATCGCGCCTTCGTGTATCTGGGCATTTTTACCGATATAGATAGGTCCGTTTTCGGCATTCAGAATGGCAGCCCTGATCTTGACACCCTCTTCTATGAAGATATTCTCCTCGTTGTACACCATCGTGTACTTATCATCTATCGGCTGGCTTTGCCGGCCAGCGGTCAGCACTTTAAAATCGGCGCGGATCTGGTTGCCATTCTGAACGAAGATCTCCCATACCTCCCGTACAATGTTCTCTGGCAGGCATTCCACTCGTTTAGCAGACGAATGCATGACCAGTTGCGCAGCATCGTGCAGGTCCAGGTTGTCGGCATTGAGCGCAACCAGGGTGTCCTCGCAGTATAAGCCTTCACCCACTTTTAGGGATCTGACCTGCTCTACCAGTCTTTCGTCCGGGCAAACAGCGCCGTTCACAAATACATTGTGCGTGCTATAGTGCGCCGGATATTTATGCTGCAGGTATGGCTGCGTCAGAAACGACACGGTAGCGCCTGCGAATACCTGCCATTTTTCGGCAATGGTCATGATACCAACACGCATATCGGCCACCGGCCTCGTAAAAGTCAGCGGCAAAAGCGATTGCCGGATAACAGGGTCATCGAAGAGAATGATGTTCATAGCTACAAAAATATAAAGTCTTCTTGAAAATATTCTGAAAGACCGGGTTTCTTACGGTGATCTTGAGCGAAAGTATGGGCTTGGTTCTTGGGCAGTTTCCTTTGGCGGTGAAGGCTATACCTGTGCCGCGCTATACCTTCGGAAAGCTGCTAAAAACAAAAAAGTCTTTCCGTATGGCTACAGAAAGACTTTTTCTAAACGTTTTAACCAAGTTTAAAACCTGACTATTTTTTCTTGTAACGTGTGTTGAAACGCTCCACACGACCCGCAGTATCCACGAAGATGTTTTTGCCAGTGTAGAAAGGGTGTGACGCAGAAGAAACTTCCACTTTAATCACTGGATATTCTTTGCCGTCTTCCATCGTGATTTTCTCGTCAGAGTTCATCGTAGAACGGGTGATAAATTTGAAATCACTCGTCATATCCTGGAAAACCACCTCTCTGTATTCTGGGTGAATGCCTTTTTTCATTATTATAAACGTTAATTAACCTTAATTTCTGAATCGGACTGCAAATTTAGCAAGTATTTTTGAATTTAAAATGCTACTAGCCAAATTATTTTAACATTCGCCGCAGGCTGCCATTGCTGACGATATTTCTATAAATTTGCCTCAGGTACAGCGCCATACCTTATATCGACACCCACATGACACACCCACAGCAAAACCTGATACTCGACCAGGGGCAGATCCAGCAGAAGATCACCCGCATGGCCTACGAGGTATACGAGCAGAACTTTGAGGAACAGACACTTGTACTGGCGGGCATCCACCGCAACGGCTATACCCTGGCAGGTATGCTGGCCCTCGAACTGGAGAAGATATCCCCCATCAAAGTAACGCTGCTGAAGGTGACCATCGACAAAACCGCCCCCCTGCAGTCGCCTGTCGCCATCACCCCCGATACCGCCGCCATCGAAAAGGCCGTGGTCATTATTGTGGATGACGTGCTGAACACGGGCAAAACGCTGGCCTATACCTTGAACGCCCTTCTGCCGCAAAACCCCAAGAAAGTGGAGATCGCGACGCTGGTGAACCGCCACCATACCTTGTTCCCGGTGTCAGCCACCTATACCGGCTACTCGCTGGCCACCACCCTGCGAGAGCGCGTGGATGTGGTGCTGCAAGACGATGAAGTAGCGGCGTACTTACACTAAGATTAACCTTGTACACTATGAAAGAACTCTGCTTCGCCACCAACAATAAAAACAAAGTAGCCGAGGTAAGCCGCATGCTCGAAGGCAAATACAAACTGCGCACCCTCGAGGACATTGGCTGCCACGAGGAACTGGCCGAAGACCAGGACACCCTGGAGGGCAACTCCCGTCAGAAGGCGCAATACGTGTGGGAGAATTACCAGGTAAACTGTTTTGCCGACGACACCGGGCTGGAGGTGGACGCCATCTGCGGCGAGCCCGGTGTATACTCGGCCCGCTATGCCGGTCCGCAGCGCAGCGACGCCGACAACATCCGCCACCTGCTCAAAAATATGGAGGGCAAGGAAAATCGCCGCGCCCGCTTCCGCACCTCCATCACGCTATACCTGGACGGGCAGGAACACCAGTTCGAAGGCATTGTGATCGGCCATATCACCACCGAATGGAAGGGCGACAAGGGCTTTGGCTATGACCCCGTGTTTGTGCCGGAGGGCTACGACCGCACTTTCGCGGAGATGATGCCGGAGGAGAAAAACGCCATCAGCCACCGCGGGGAGGCCATCCGCAAGCTCGTGGAATTTTTGAAGGCAGCTTAGCGTTTGGGAGGTAAAATAATTAGCTCAGGCTATAACCACATTGGCCTTAAAAGACTAATTTTGTGGCCTGAAACTATAACTTCCAATGCAAAAGCCATTCATCGTCGGGATTACAGGAGGTAGCGCTTCAGGGAAAACCACTTTTTTGAAAAGACTGCTTGCGTCCTTCTCTCCTGAGAACATCTGCCTGATCTCCCAGGACAACTATTACAAAGACCGCGAGCATCAAACCCGCGACCTCAACGGGGTTGTCAATTTCGACCTTCCTTCATGCATCGACGACGAAGCTTATGCGCAGGACATCCTAAAGCTGAGCCAGGGCGAAACCGTTTACCGCAAAGAGTATACCTTCAACAATCCCAACGTGGTGCCCAAGATGCTGGAGTTCAAGCCGGCACCGATTGTGGTGGTAGAGGGCATTTTCGTTTTCTACTTCGAGGAAATTGCCAGGCTGCTGGACCTGAAGGTATACATCGACGCTAAGGAGTACATTAAACTGCAGCGCCGCATCGTGCGCGACAAAGTGGAGCGCGGCTACGACCTCGACGATGTGCTTTACCGTTATACCCATCACGTGGCCCCAACCTACGAGAAGTACATCAAACCCTACAAAAACGACGCGGACATCATCATCCCGAACAACGAGAAATTTGACCGCGGACTGGAGGTGCTCACTACTTTCCTTAACTCCAAGATAAAATAATGCGACACAAGTTTGCAGTAATCGGCCTGGGAAGATTCGGAACATCCATTGCCCGCACGCTCGCCGAGCGCGGTGCAGAGGTGCTGGCTATCGACAACAACGAGGACCATGTAGAGGATATAAAGGACGAAGTGGCCTACGCCGTGGCCCTGGATGCAACGGACATCCGCGCGCTGGAGGCACAGAACGTGCAGGACATGGACGCGGCCATCGTGTCCATTGGCGAGGACTTTGAGGCCCTGCTGATCACCACGGCCAACCTGCAGGAGCTCAACCTCAAGCGCATCATCACCCGGGCCGCCAACAAGCAGCAGCGCCGCATCCTCGAGAAAATGGGTATACAGGAGATCCTGTCGCCGGAAGGGGAAGTAGGCAAAACGGTGGCCGAACGCCTGCTGCAGCCAAGTATCCGCACCTTCCTGTCGCTGCCCGACAACTACGAGATCGTGGAGATCAACACCCCGCGTGGCATTTCCAATAAAAGCCTGGCCAAGATATCGCTGCGCGAGAAGTATAACCTCAACCTGATCACGATCAAGCGCTTTTTTGAGGAGATACAGGACGGCAAACCCACGCAGGTGGAGCACATCATCGGGGTTCCGAAAGCCGACACCATCATCTATCCTTCTGACATTCTGATTCTTATCGGAAAAAAGCAGGACATCAAGCGATTTATTGATATAAACCGCTAACGGATTTTAATTTTTAGAAGAAAGCCTTACATTTGCTTTCTGTATGCCACACGCAGCCAACATATTGTCCCACTTCCGTCATCTTTTGATGACTGTCACCCTGCTTTGGGCATTGATGCTCAACGGGCAGGAGGTGGTGGCGTATACCTACCCGGCGCAAGGCACACCTGTCAGGCTGGCCACAGCCCCGCAGGAAAAAACGATCGTCAAGCAGAAGGTGATGCTGGAGGCCACGACCTCCTTTGTGGTGCTCAACCTGGAGCAGAACGCACTGGAGCCGACTCCTATACCTGCCTTTGCCATACCTGCCGACGAGGCACTGCCAGCTTATGCGGCCAGAGCGCCCGGCGTTGGCTTTGTGGCCCGCTTCTTCCCTATTTCCATTCAACCCAACGCTCCCTAAGCGAATCCTTTCCCAGCAGGTCCATCCCCGGCCCTGCCCCGTTGCGCCTGCCCTAAATTTGAGGTATAGCGGAACGGTTTCACAGCTTACTCCGGTTTATACAGGATAGCACCGCTGTGGTTTTCAATGCATTAACATCTTTCCAACTATACCTATTTTCAACCAAACCATGCGTAATAAGAATTTCATTATTATTATGACAGTGATCGTATCGGCGCTCTGCCTGTACTACCTGTCATTCTCGTTTGTCGCACGCAGTGTGCACAAAGACGCTGAGGCTTATGCCACAGACGCACAAGGCAACGTAGACCACGACAAGCAGCAGACTTACCTCGACTCCATCTGGAGAGAGCCTGTTTACAACTTCCTGGGTGCCGAGTACACCTACCAGGAGGTAAAGGAAAATGAGCTGGGCCTTGGCCTTGACCTGAGCGGTGGTATGCACGTGGTGCTGGAGGTGTCTCCGGTAGAAATCGTGAAGTCGCTCTCCGGCAACAGCAAAGACCCTAACTTTCTGAAGGCCCTTGCCCGCGCTCAGGAAATGCAGAAAAACAGCCAGGAGCGTTTCCCGAACCTGTTTGCTGAAGCCTACCGCGAGTTAGAACCAAACGGACGCCTGAGCCGCATTTTCTCCAACACAGGTACCCGTGGCAAAATCAGCTACGAGTCAAGCAATGCCGAGGTAGTAGACGTGATCAACAAGGAAGTAGATGAAGCCATCGAGCGCTCGTTCAATATCCTGCGTACACGTGTCGACAAATTCGGTGTGAACCAGCCAAACATCCAGCGTCTGGGCCGCAGTGGTCGTATCCAGATCGAACTGCCAGGTATAGACAATCCGGACCGTGTGCGCAAGCTCCTGCAAGGTATGGCGAACCTGGAGTTCTGGGAAGTATGGACGCCAGAGGAATTTTCTCCTTATTTCTCACAGCTGAGCGATCACCTGGACAAAGAAGAGAAAGCGGGCCGCCTGAACCTGGGCCGTACTTCTGCACAAGCTCCGACGACCAATGCCACGACACCAGCTACTGTACAGGACGCCGCTGCTGACGACGTACTTGCCCAGGCTGCTGCCACTTCTAACGATACAGCAGCAGCTGCTGCAAAAGACACCACAGCACTTGCCTCTGCCGCACAAACTGACTCTGCCGATGCGCTTCAGTCGCTGCAGGAAGAGCAGATGGGCGTAATGGGCCGTCTGTTTACCATGATGCCAGGCGGTATCGGTGCCAATGTGCGCGACACAGCCAAAATTAACGAGATTTTCAGAAGACCAGACGTACGTTCTATCTTCCCTGCCAACATGAAGTTCCTGTGGAGCGTGAAGCCGATAAAAGGTGACAACCGTCAGGAGTTCCTCGAGTTCTACGCTGTGAAAAAAGGACGTGACGGCAAAGCGCCAATGACCGGTGATGCCGTGAACGACGCCCGTCAGGACTTCGACCAGAACGGTCGCCCTGAGATCAACATGACCATGACGCCAACCGGTGCCAAGCGCTGGGCGAAACTGACAGGCGACAACGTAGGCCGTCAGGTAGCCATCGTGCTCGACAACTATGTATACTCTGCGCCAGTGGTGCAGGGCGAGATTACAGGCGGTAACTCTTCTATCACAGGTAACTTTACCATTGAAGAGGCAAAAGACCTTGCCAACATCCTGAAAGCCGGTAAAATGCCAGCTCCTACCCGCATTGTGGAAGAAGCTATCGTAGGCCCTTCACTCGGTCAGGAGGCCATCAACCAAGGCCTTATCTCTACACTGGCAGGTCTGCTTGCGGTGGTGATCTTCATGATCGCTTACTATAGAACAGGTGGTTTCATTGCGAACCTCGCCCTGGTGTTCAACGTGTTCTTCATCCTGGGTATTCTGGCGCAGTTCAATGCCGCCCTTACCCTTCCTGGTATCGCCGGTATCGTACTGACACTGGGTATGGCCGTGGATGCGAACGTACTCATATTCGAACGTATGCGGGAGGAGGCTGCCAAAGGGCTCAGTCTGCGCGAGGTGATCAACAAAGGCTATGAAAGAGCATTCATGACCATCTTCGATGCCAACGTAACCACCTTCCTGGCAGGCTTTATCCTGTACTACTTCGGTTCAGGACCTGTAAAAGGCTTCGCCATCACCATGATGCTGGGTATCGTAACCTCATTCTTTACGTCTGTATTTATTTCCAGAGTACTGATCGAGCGCACGTTTGCAAAGGCAGGCAAAGTTTCATTCTCCACTTCTTATACCGACAAGCTTTTCGCTAACGTGAAGTTTGACGTGATGAAATGGAAGAAGGCGGCTTACGCCTTCTCGCTGAGTGTGATCACATTCGGATTTATCGCCATGTACATCAACGGTGGCCTGAACCTGGGTGTTGACTTTAAAGGTGGCCGCTCTTATGTAGTTGAGCTGGACCAGGCTATTCCGGCCTCTGACGTGCGTAGCTCCCTGGTAGACAACTTTGAGGAGGCTGGTACCGAAGTAAAAACTTTCGGTGCTTCCAACCGTCTGAAGATCACGACCAGCTGGCTGGCCGATGATGAAAGCCTGGAGGCTGACGAGAAGGTGAGAACTGCGCTGATGCAGGGTCTGGAGGAGTACAAAGACCAGAACCCTCAGGTGTTGAGCTCTTCGAAGGTAGGCGCCACCATGGCCGATGACATTCAGAATACCGCTTTGGTTTCACTGGTCCTGGCGATGATAGGTATCTTTATCTATGTAATGTTCCGTTTCCGCAACTGGCAGTTCAGCTTGGGTGGTGTAATCGCCTTGCTACACGATGCGATCATGATCGTAGCTGTGTTCGCTATTCTGGACCTGTTTGGTATTTCTTACGAAATGGACCAGATCTTTATCGCGGCAGTACTGACGATCATTGGTTTCTCTATCAACGATACGGTGGTAATCTTTGACCGTGTGCGTGAGTACATGGACGATAACCCTCGCCTGCACGTGAGCCAGATCATCAACCCAGCCTTGATCAACACGTTCTCCCGTACGATCATCACATCCTTCACGGTGTTCATGGTGGTGCTGATCCTGTTCATCTTCGGTGGCGAGGTACTGCGTGGTTTCTCCCTGGCCATGATGATTGGTGTGTTGTTCGGGGTGTACTCTACCCTGTTCATCGCTTCTCCGATCGTGGTGGACACCATGAAGAAAAAGGATACGCCGGTGGCTTCTGCTAAAGTCGCCTAGGTTATACCTGACTTATACACAGAACTCCCGCCTCTTAGTAAAGGGGCGGGAGTTTTTGTTTCTGATGTTCTAGTTAATTTAAAGGCATGAAAAACTTTAGCATAAGCTACAGCGATACCTGGCGGCCTTTCCCGATGGCGTATTGGGTGCACATCGAAAAGGGAGACACGCCCTGGTTCGCCGCGGAAGACTTTGAACCGCCAGCGCCTAAAAAGGACGCGAGCGGCAGGTATAGGATCTATTATGTGGAGGTCGACGGGTTTACCTTTGTGTTTTCATCCTTCGAGCAGCTGGAGCATTGCATCGATATCCTATCAAGGAAATTGCTGCCAACCACTATCGCACTAAGCGAGAGAAGGCCTGGCAGCATGGGACCAAATTCGCATTGGCTAAGCAGGTTGCCTGCACACGTAAAACCCTGGGCTTATCGGCAAAAGGCAGTGAAGTACCTTTCCAAAATCAGAGACAAGATAAAGAACGAGAGATAGTACACACCAGACGCTGGTAAATAATAAGCTACCTACCAGCGCAGTGCTATACCTGAATACAGGCGAAGATCTACAATCAAGAACAAAAAAAAGGCTGGCCCTCTTAGCAGAGAGCCAGCCTTTATACCTTATCGGTTGATAAAATTAGATGGTTACACCGTCAGCTACTACTTCTCTCACTTCAGGTACCATACGCTTCAACAGGTTCTCGATGCCCGCTTTCAGGGTTACAGTAGCCGATGGGCAGCCGCTGCAAGAGCCTTGCAGGTGCACCGTTACCACACCGTCTTTATAAGACTTAAAGGAGATGTTACCACCATCCTGCTCCACAGCCGGACGAACGTAGTTTTCAAGCAGGTCGGTTACTTTCTTAGAGATGGCAGCATCCTCTTCGGTAGCATCCGCATGCGCTTCGCTAGCTGCTGCAGGTTTGTTAGCCTGGAAGCCCTCTACAAAGATAGGACCGCCCGCCTCTACATACGACTTCAGGAAAGTGCGCAGTTCAGGTATAAGCTTCACCCACTCGATGTTGGCGCTTTTTGTAACCGTTACGAAGTTGCTGGCAATGAACACACGCGTCACGTAATCGAAGTTGAAGAGCTCTTGCGCTAATGGTGAATCGGCGGCGCTCTCTAAGTTCGGATAATCTACGCTCTGGCCGTCTGGCAGAAGGCCTACGTTCATCACAAACTTCATGGACTCGGGGTTCGGGTTGGCCTCGGCGTATACCGAAACCGTTTTTTCTCTATTTTCTAACATGGATATCAGCGTTTTAAATTAAAACCTAGGCCTTTGCCTTAAAGTTTCCAAAATTACTCAATTATTCTGACAAGTGATAGCAATGGCGCTGTGGTATTGGTCTGCAAACGGGCGCATCGTTGGCTTTTCCCGGGGCAGACGCAAATGGCAAAGAAAAAGCGCTTGCCTACACAACAAATAGCGTAGTGGAATGGCTCAGAAAATGTATTTTTGTAACGCAGTTAAATATTTAACTTGAATAACTCACCACACAGTTAACATGCTGTATAACTACATTCTGCTGGCGCAAACGCAGCAAGCCGTACCCGGTTTTTTGATTATTCCTTTCCTCCTTCTGATTGGACTTATTGCCAGTGCCCCCATTTTCTTTGGGCACTTTTGGGAGCGCCATTACAAAAAGATAGCGGTTACCCTTGGCCTTACCGTACTGGCCTATTACCTGTTTGTGTTGGGGGATGTGCACATGCCAATTCATACCTTGGCAGAGTACTTCACCTTTGCCGTGCTGCTCAGCTCCCTCTACATTGCGGCTGGCGGTATCTACCTGAACGTAAACGCCAAGGCAACACCCCTGATAAACGTGGCCCTGGTGGCCGTGGGCGCCGTGCTGGCTAACTTTATTGGCACGACAGGTGCCTCGCTGCTGCTGATCCGTCCGTTTATGCGCCTTAATGCCCACCGGATACAGCCTTACCAGATCATATTCTTCATTTTTATTGTGAGTAATGCGGGTGGTCTTTTAACCCCGCTGGGCGATCCGCCGCTCTTCATCGGCTTCATCAAGGGGGTACCATTCTTCTGGACACTACAACACCTGTTCGGACCTTGGCTCATGGCTATTTCCCTGCTCTGCCTTATGTTCTACTTTGTGGACAGCCGAAACAAAGGTGGCCAGATTGTACCTGAGCTCGATGTAGTGGAGCCAGGCTCCGGAAAAACGGAATTCAGTTTCAAAGGTCGTCGCAACCTGCTCTGGCTTGCCATCATCATCGGGGCCGTGTTCCTAGACCCGAACGTGATCGACGCGCTGCCGCACATTTATTACGACGGCAACAAGTTCTCCTTCCTGCGCGAGATCATTCAGCTGAGCGCCGCCTTTATGTGCTACCGCAACTCTAACCAAGAAGCCCTGGCGGGTAACCAATTCAATTTTCACCCGATCCTGGAAGTGGTGTTCCTGTTCTTCGGTATCTTCTTTACCATGATGCCAGCCTTACAGCTATCCGCCGAGATTGCCTCTTCGCCAGCCTATGCGAACTACATCACGTCGAACTTCCTGTACTGGGCCACGGGTTCGCTCTCGGGCTTCCTGGACAACGCCCCTACCTACGCCAACTTCCTGTCACTGGCCATGGCCAAATTTGACCTGGCCCAAAGCAATGTGGGGGACGTGAGGCAGTTTGCTGCCGGCACCTCTGCCGCAGGTCTGGAGACGCTGGTACAGCTTGAAGCCATTTCGCTGGCGTCTGTCTTATTCGGGGCCTTTACCTACATCGGCAACGGGCCGAACTTCATGGTGAAGGCAATTGCTGAGAGCGCGGGTGTAAAAATGCCTTCTTTCTTTGGCTATGTGCTCCGCTATTCTATCCCGTTCCTGCTGCCAATCCTGGTGCTGATTTGGTTTTTTGTAGTGCACCTGAAAATATTTTAAGCCAACCGGACAAGGTATAGCCCAACCATAAACAAGAGCCGTTCCCAGCCCCGGGAGCGGCTCTTTTGCGTAGCAAGCACCACAAACTACCGAGCTCAGAAGCGGGATGCTGTTGGGCCTTTCTGCCAAAATAAGTGCATTTACTTTCTGCCCGGGCGCTTTCAAAACCGACAAATTAGGTTATTATCGTTATATTTGTATGGGCCTGATAACAAGCTTTCAGGTGCCTCTTGCACTTATTTAACAGATCTTTCTAGCGCATGGAGAACATAAATGTCGAGCTGATATTATTTGCAATTTCTATCCTGTTTTTCCTGAGCATCATGGCCGGTAAGGCAGGACACAAACTCGGCGTTCCGGCTTTATTATTGTTTCTTTCTATAGGTATGGTTTCAGGCAGCGATGGCCTGGGCATACAGTTCCAGAATATCCAGCTTGCTCAAATCATTGGCACGGTGTCGCTGTGTATCATTCTATTCTCGGGTGGTATGGACACTAAAATTGCCGACATACGCCCCGTCATAGCGCAGGGCGTTGTATTGGCCACTGTCGGCGTATTTCTGACGGCCGTGCTCACAGGTCTTGCCATTTGGTGGGTACTGGGTATGACAATGGCGTCTGCAGGTATAGGCCTGACCACCTCGCTGCTTCTGGCGGCCACCATGTCCTCTACCGACTCTGCCTCCGTTTTTTCCATCCTCCGCTCCAAAAGCCTGAATCTCAAAAACAACATCCGCCCCATGCTCGAGCTGGAGAGCGGCAGTAACGACCCGATGGCCTATATCCTGACCATCACGCTCATTGAGATCGTGCTGATGGAAAGCGGAGTGAATTACTGGATGGCAGGGGGCATGCTGGTAATGCAGCTGGTTATCGGCGCAGTAGCGGGTTATGTGTTTGGCAGGTTGGCCGTGCGCCTCATCAACTACGTCGACATCGACAACAGCTCGCTCTACCCAATCCTGGTTTTCACCTGCTGTATCTTCATCTTCTCGGCCACCTACTTCATCAAAGGCAACGGTTTCCTGGCAGTATACCTTGGTGGACTCGTTATCGGAAACTCCAAATTCGTACACAAGCGCTCTTCCCTCAACTTCTTCGACGGCATGGCCTGGATGAGCCAGTTGCTGATGTTCCTTACCCTGGGCTTGCTGGTGAATCCGAAGGAGCTGATACCTATTATTATCCCGGGCCTGATTATCAGCTTTATGATGATTTTCATTACGCGCCCGATCAGTGTGTTCCTATGCCTGCTGCCCTTTAGTAAAATGACGGTGAGAGACAAAACCTATGTGTCGTGGGTGGGTTTAAGGGGTGCAGTGCCCATTATCTTTGCCATTTTGCCGCTGGCTGCAGAAGTGCCGCACGCCCGCCTGCTATTCAACATCGTGTTTTTCTGCACGCTGGTATCGCTCATCGTACAGGGAACGTCCCTTTCACAGGTAGCCGTCTGGCTGGGGCTGGCCGAGAAGCCGCGCGAGCTTCATAAACTGAAGGATTTTGATATCGAGTTCTCTGATGAAATCAAGTCCATCACAACTGAAATCAACATCACGGAACAGATGCTGGCAAACGGAACCTACTTGATGGATCTGCCACTACCCGACAAAACGCTCGCCGTAATGGTGAAACGAGACGACAAATACTTTGTACCGAAAGGCAAAACGGCATTGCAGGAAGATGACAAGTTACTCATCATCACAGACGACCTGGACGCCCTGATGCAGAACATGCAAAGCATGGGAAGCGCCACCAGTAAACCGTAAAGCGCCCCTAAGACGGAGCGCTTTTGGTGGTGTCTGTCAGGCATGCTGCAGCTGTTCCTGAATTTCGATGATATTGGCTGCAGGTATCGCACTGTTAATCGACAGCTCCCCCATGACTGAGCGAGTTGCATATCCTTTCGCATCATCCAGTAGATAGTCCAGCATCTGTTTGGCCAGCTCTGCGACCTGGCAGTCTGTCGCATCTGCTATCGGAACGCGGCAGGCAATGACAGCCGGGGCTCCTAGGCGCTTGAGAATCGGATAGAACTTATAACGCTTGTTGTGCAAAGCAGCTCGCAGAGTACGGCCTCCGTAAAACTCCAGCAGGTCCTGGCAGTCGTACTGCTGCGTCTGCTTTTCCGTCAGGTATACCCACACCATTCCCTCCTGGCTTTCAAAGGCGCTACTCTTGATATAATTGATCAACTCCAGCTCCGCCTCTATACTTTCTGCAGACGACGGCAGGATCGTGGACATATTCTTTAGCCCTGCCTTCAGGGTTTTCAGGCTGAGTGGCTGCAAGCCCTTCTGGAGCACTTTCTCTGGAGAGACCAGTCTGGTGCAGTGATAGGATTTGATGGAGTAATGACGCAAGATACCTGCCAGCTGCTGCTGGGCCTGAAGATAGATCGAGTCCGGTATGGCCGAAAGCCAGCTCTTGCCCTCCAGGTTTTTTGCTAGCTCGAGCTCACGCTCCTGACTGATCCGGGCGATATTCGGGTTTACGTAATCCAGTATTTCCTGAGGCCAGGTTGCTAAGTCCTCCAGATTGATCAAAGTTGAATCGTTATTCATATGATAAAGGGAATTAAGAAGTATGTACATAATGCTGCAGCATAACAGCAGTTGAACAAAAACAATAGGTATAGACGAGCACGCATGAAAAGCATGCTCTCAGGCAAACGCTTGCAAAGCGCGCAGTGGGGCCATGATGCAGTCCTGTTGAGGACGCAAATGAAGCGTAGCACATACCTGCTGATCAGGTGCGCTTGCTCTGGGAAAGAATGGGTGCTAGTGGAGAGGTAGGCTTACTAAGGGGCCTGGGGCTGGATAGAGCGGTAAAAGTACTTGATATAGCAGCCGCCTCTGTAGATTTTGGCAGCCTCCTGAGGGATAGTTTCATGCGTAGGAACAGCAAAGGCAACGCTTCTCAGGGCCGCTCCTGCTTTCTTCTTACCATAGAAAAGACCCGAAGGTGTGTTAGCATCCTGAGAGATGCCTTGCTTCCCCTTTAAAAGGGTATAGCCCGTTTCATCAGCCGCATCTGTAACGCATACAGAAAAAGAAGGGAGTTGAGGTATGGAGCCACGGACAGATGCCGCATGCCCGTCACACACAAAAACGACGAGCAGTACGACGGCTATCAGGCTAGTCCTGATACAGCTGGATATGTTTAGGCCGCTTACCATCACTATTAACAAATATAATCAAATTTGGCTATAGCGGCAACACATTTCAGGGAGTCAGCCTGTTAGCGCGCTGCCGCAGCAGAAAATCAGCCAGCACGAGCGCGGCCATGGCATCTACAATAGGCACCGCACGCGGCAGCACACAGGGGTCGTGGCGGCCTTTGCCCTGCAGGGTGATCGCCTCGCCGGCGTCGTTTATGGTTTGCTGCGGCTGCAGAATGGTAGCAACCGGTTTAAAGGCTACATTGAAGTAAATGTCCTGCCCGTTGCTGATGCCGCCCTGTATACCGCCGGAGTGGTTGGTACGCGTGCGCACCTGGCCTTGCTCGTCGGTATAGAACTGGTCGTTGTGCTCGGAGCCGCGCAGCTTCACCCCCTCAAAACCACTGCCGTACTCAAAGCCTTTCACGGCGTTGATGCTCAGCATGGCTTTGCCTAGTTCAGCGTGCAGCTTGTCGAACACAGGCTCTCCCAGCCCAACCGGAACACCCTGCACCACGCAGCTCACCACGCCGCCAATGGTATCCAAACTGTCCCGTGCGTCCTCTATCAGACCGATCATGCGGGCAGCTGTTTTGCCATCGGGGCAGCGCACCTTGTTCGAGTCGATCTGGGTCAGGTCAAGTTTGGTATAGGGCTTGCGCACATTGATGCTTCCCACCTGTGACACATAGGAGCGCACCTGGATACCATAAAATTGCAATAGTTTTGCTGCCAAAGCGCCCGCTGCCACACGCGCCACGGTTTCGCGGGCCGAGCTGCGGCCGCCGCCACGATGGTCGCGCAGGCCATACTTGGCGGTGTAGGTATAGTCGGCATGTGAGGGACGGAAAGCCTGGGCCACATGCGAGTAGTCGTGGCTTGCCTGGTCTTTGTTGCCCACCACCATGGCAATGGGAGTGCCGGTCGTTCTGCCTTCAAACACACCGGACAGGATCGTGACTTTATCTTCTTCTTTGCGGGGAGTCGTGATGTCAGACTGCCCGGGCCGGCGGCGGTCCAGGGCCCGTTGTATTTCTTCTGTGGTGATCTCCAGCCCTGCAGGGCAACCATCCACGATCACGCCTACTGCCGCACCATGCGACTCGCCAAAGGTGGTGATTTTGAAAATCTTACCGTATGAATTGCTCATTTGATGTTCCGATACTTTAGGAAGATGAACCCTGACAGAGCCAGCAGCACCAGCAGGACGATGTTGGTATAACGCTTGATGACTTTCTCCTGGTAAAGACTGACGAGGGTATGGTCTTCGTTTTCGATGATTTTGTAAAAAGGCCCCAGGTCGCGGGCCAGCACCATGTTGTCTGCCTCGGCTATACCTGTTACCGTCACGCTCAGCTCAGACTGTAGCGTGTCGTAGGTGGCGGTGACTGGGTTGAAGTAGATCCAACGGAAGTCGTTGGCCAGGTTGTAGGTGCCCGGCACGCGGCCCAGCACCGAGTAGGTAAAGCGCTTGACGCCCTGCACACGCCCGGCGCGCAGCGTTATATCCTGCTGCATATCGGGAGGGTAAAAGTCGAGTGTGCCGGTGGTAGACGGGCTTGGCGGCATGAGGGCGGCCAGGTTGCCCTCCCCTTCCAGCTCAAACATATACCGGAAGCTTTTGTTCAGCGGCACCGACTTGCCCGACAGTCCCTCGCGCAAAGTATACTCCCCGACCGGCACCACATCGCGCAATGGGTGCGGCGGCAGCTCTTTCACAGGTATGATGCGCTCCCGGGCAAAGAAGGTCTTGTAGCCTTCCATCCTGTCTTCGAGCAGCGTCGGGTTTACGGCCACTTTGTATTTGAGCATGCGCAGGGATAGTTTGGGGAAGCGCAGCGGCTCAGTTGTGAGCGGGTATAGCACGGCTTCGTACAGCCTGAAACGCAGGTATGGCTCGCCCTGTACCACCACCTGCTCCGGCGTTACTTCGTCTATTTCGAACACTTCCTCCCAAGCGTTCGGTTGTTTCAGTTGCCGTAGTATGCCCGTTATTTGGTTGCCGAAATCATGGAAGTCCAAGAGTCGCTGATCGGCTTCGGCCAGATAAAAGTACAGCACGATGTTCAGTCCCTCGCCTACGTATACCTCTTTCTTATCGGTGTAGAGCGTCAGGAAGGCGTTATCCTCCTCGTCCACGTACTCCTGGGGCTGCTCCTCGCCCTGCTCCGGCTGCTCAGGTATAACCAACTCCGGCTCTTTAGGACTGACAGCAGCCATCGGCCCCACCTTGATCTTCATGCCGCTCGACTTCAGCACCTGCCCGTTCACCGTCATGGTAAACGGCTTGAGTTCGTACTCCCCTTCGGCCAGGGCGGCGTAGTTTTGGGTAACGGTGAGCACGGTGGTGGTCTTGCCTCCTGCTATGACAGTTTTGGTAGACGAAAACCGGTTGCTTTTTTTGAAGCCTTCTATCTCCGGAAACGGGGAATAATCCTTGAGTTGCTGGTCCTGCAGCCGGATGGAAACCGTGAAGTAGGTGTTGATGGGCAGCGGACTTTTCCCCAACTCAATGCGGGCCTGCTGCCCAAAAGCGGGCACCATTACAGACAGGTATAGCAGCACAAGTAAAAAGGTCAGGCGCATGATTGAGGTATAATAGCAAATTTAATAATTCTTGCCGCTATACACGGTAATATTATAGTCCAATTTTCAGGAATTTGTCTTTTACCCCGCCTAGGGTCTTGATGGGCATTTTTGTAAAATACAGGCTTGTTTTGAGCGTTCTGCTAGTGCTGCGTTACCAAACCTACTCGGGAATTGTGATTCAGAATCAGTTAATTAACTTAAAATATTACAAATTATTCAAACCTGAATCAACTTTTTAGGTTAGTTTCGTATATCAGATTACAATACCGAAATACCCATAACAATAATGCTGGAGTACGTTAAAACGATCTTGTTGAAGGTGAGCTTCGACAAAATGCTGTTTGAGAAAGAATTGAGAAAAGCCTTTAAAGTGCTGATTCCCGAGGAACTCAAGCAGCTGAAACAATGGTGCTATGAAAAATTTTCGGAGATGTACCTTTACGTGCTGAACAAGGTCTTCTCCAGAGCTCAGGTCTAAGAGCCGGGGCTTTGCTCCACAAAACGTATATTGCGTAGCAAACCGTTGTAGCCTGTTCGTTTCACAGCTGATTTTTTGAACAGCTGCGAAAAGACCTCCTGTGTGATTTCCTCCCAGTCCGACTTCTTCATTTCCTTCAGCTGTGGGTGCGCCTCAAAGGCAGGTTCCTGGTGCGGCTTGCTGAACCGGTTCCAGGGGCACACATCCTGGCAGATGTCGCAGCCGAAAATCCAGTTGCCAAACTTCCCATGCATTTCCTGTGGCAGTTGGTCTTTTAGCTCGATGGTGAAATACGAGATGCACTTGCTGCCGTCTACCACATAGGGCGCCACAATCGCGTCGGTTGGGCAGGCATCGAGGCAGCGGGTGCAGGAGCCGCAGTAGTCTTTGATCGGCCCGTCGTGTTCCAGCTCCAGGTCAATGATCAGTTCGGCAATGAAGAAGAAGCTACCCACCTGCGGGGCGATCAGGTTCGAGTTCTTGCCCACCCAGCCCAATCCACTTTTTTTGGCCCAGGCCTTGTCGAGCACCGGCGCCGAGTCCACGAAGCAGCGGCCGCCCACCTCTCCTATCTCCTCGTTAATGTACTGCAGCAGCGTCTTCAGCTTGTCCTTGATCACGAAATGGTAATCGGTGCCATAGGCGTACTTTGAAACTTTGTAGGTGTCTTCGCCAGTCTGCTGGTTTTCTTTCTCCGGATAATAGTTGAGTAGCAGCGACACCACCGATTTGGCCCCTTCCACGAGCAGGCGCGGGTCAAGGCGCTTGTCGAAGTGGTTTTCCATGTAGTGCATCTGCCCGTGCATGTTCTGCTTCAGCCAGTTCTCCAGCCGCGGGGCCTCCTCTTCCAGAAAGTCTGCCTTGGAGACGCCGCAGTACATGAAGCCCAGTTCCTGCGCTTTCTGCTTGATGAGGTATGTGTGCTGTGCTTTGTTCAAAATCTGGGTGTCGCTCAGGTATAGCTATACCTGGAGAAGAACAAAATTACGGAGAAATAAATCCGATTCGAATCTATTTTGCTTCCGCTATACCTTCCTCCCGGTTTTGCACGCCCCGCTACGTCCGATTATGGACAGTGCTGTACTATTCAGAACAGGTATACCTGCCCTACTACTTCACCAAACAAGCTCCAGGCTACGCAGAAGGCACTTTTTTCTGTTGGCACACTCTTAGGTATAACTATAGAAATTTAAAAACGACAACTATGAAAAAGAGCATCTTTTTAGCTATCGCCCTGCTGATGGGCTTTGCGTATGGCGCACAGGCACAAGGCCAAAAACTGCAGAACGGCAAGGTATACCACCTACACCCCGCGGGCGAACAGGAGTGGAATTACGCCCAGGCCTACCGCAGCGGCAACATGCTATACTTGTCAGGCACGGTTGGCAAGAGCACCATGGACGAGGCGATGGAGCGTGTGTACAAAACCATTGAACTGACGATGAAACAATATGGCCTTGATCTGACACATGTGGTAAAGGAAAATTTGTACGCCACAGACATAGAGGCGGCTAAGAAAAGTCAGCCAATACGGAAGAAGTACTACGGCGCTCATACCCCGGCTGCCACGTGGGTGCAGGTATCGAGGCTGTTCGAAGAGGACACTATTCTGGAGATAGAGGTGATCGCAGAGATAAAGAAGACAGAGTAAAATCAGGTATAGCAATATCCTTAAAAACAAAAAAGCAGGCCTGCAGCCTGCTTTTTTCACATATCACAAACAAATTTATTCAGCTTGGTCGAACAGACCGCCTGACACGACCTGCTGCGGCGGTACTTTACCGAGGTGGCGGTAAGCAGCTTCCGTAGCTTCACGTCCACGGGCGGTGCGCTTGATATAGCCTTCCTGGATCAGGAACGGCTCGTATACCTCCTCAATCGTCTCTGCTTCTTCGCCACAGGCCGTTGCAATGGTGGATATACCTACCGGACCGCCTTTGTACTTATCGATGATGCAGGACAGGATGCGCTTGTCCATGTCGTCGAGGCCATTGTGGTCTACGTCCAGGGCAGCCAGTGCGAAACGTGCGATCTCCACATCAATGGTGCCATTGCTTTTTACCTGGGCGAAGTCACGGGTACGGCGCAGCAGGTTGTTGGCAATACGCGGCGTGCCCCGGCTACGGCGGGCAATTTCGAAAGCAGCATCCTCGTGTATAGGCGCACCCAGCAAAGCCGAGGAACGCTTCACAATCGAAGTAAGCAGTTCAGCATCGTAGTACTCCAGGCGGCTGTTAATGCTGAAACGAGCACGCAGTGGCGCTGTCAGCAAACCGGAACGTGTCGTAGCACCAATCAGCGTAAAAGGGTTCAAACTGATCTGCACAGAGCGCGCATTCGGACCGGAGTCGAGCATAATGTCGATCTTATAGTCTTCCATTGCCGAGTACAGGTACTCCTCCACAATCGGGTTAAGGCGGTGTATCTCGTCAATGAACAGTACATCGTTCGGATCGAGGTTGGTCAGCAGGCCGGCCAGGTCACTGGGCTTGTCCAACACCGGGCCTGAGGTCATTTTGATGCCTGCATCCAGCTCCGAGGCGATGATGTGCGAGAGCGTGGTCTTGCCCAGGCCGGGAGGGCCGTGCAGCAACACGTGGTCCAGTGCCTCACCACGGTTTTTGGCTGCCAGCACAAATATTTTGAGGTTCTCCACCACCTTGGCCTGCCCTGTGAAGTCGGCAAAGCTGAGGGGACGGAGGGCTTTGTCAATGTCTTTTTCAGCCGGCGTCATGTAGTCATTACCACCGGTGAGATAATCTTCTCTCATAAAAAATGCTATCTGATTTAGCGCTTTCTGCTATACCTAAAGGTAACAGTTTCGGCGCGGCTTTCGCTCCATTTCTGCAGACGAATTTACTAAATTTTGCTAATTATTTTATAACAATTCGCCATAAATCTAATATAGTTAGCAAAAAGACGAATTCATCGAAGAATATGCCCTGACTGTGGTACCTTACAGATTCCAAAGAAACACACTATGCATAGCCATTACCCGAAAGTTACCAGCCACGCCTTCTTCAGCCCAGGCGACGACTGCCTCAACGCCATCATCACCTGCATGGACGAAGCCGAGGAAAGTGTAAAGATATGCGTGTTTACGATCAGCGACAACCGGATTTCAGACGCTATTGTGCGGGCACACCGGCGGGGTGTCGCCATCAAGATCATGACGGACAACGACAAGCTGCACGACGCGGGCTCAGACATACAGGAGCTTGCTGCCCGGGGACTGGAGGTGCGCATTGATAAGACACGCAACCACATGCACCACAAGTTCGCCATTTTTGATGGAACACGTGTACTGACCGGCAGCTACAACTGGACGCGCAGCGCCGCCCTGTACAACCACGAGAACATCCTGATCACCGATAACCCAAGCATCGTACAGGATTACAGCGACGAGTTCGACCGGCTCTGGAAGGACATGATGCGGTATAATCCTGGCGGCAGAAGCCGGGAGGAGTTCTGGGAACGGGGAGAATAATCTGATTGCCCCGCATACCTATACCTATACCTATACCTATACCTATACCTATACCTATACCTATACCTATACCTATACCTATACCTATACCTATACCTATACCTATACCTGATTCTTCTTCTGGTGCATTTTCTTATGCACCGCTGCCTAATCCAGACTGTAAAACACTAAGGGGAACCGCGCACACCGCGAGGTCTGCGGAAAAAGCAAAGGCAGCCACTTGCGTAGCTGCCTTTTTATACCTGTCCTTCTCCTCCCGTTTATAGGGCAGATTTGAAGTAAAGCCTATTTGAATGCTGGTATACCTGTGATGTCCGCTCCAGTAATGAGCAGGTGGATGTCGTGCGTGCCTTCGTAGGTGATCACCGACTCCAGGTTCATCATATGGCGCATAATTGGGTACTCGCCCGTAATGCCCATGCCGCCGTGGATCTGACGTGCCTCGCGGGCGATGTGCAGGGCCATGTCTACGTTGTTGCGCTTGGCCATCGAAATCTGCTGCGAAGTGGCTTTGCCTTCGTTTTTCAAGGTGCCCAGTCGCCAAGCCAATAGTTGCGCTTTGGTGATTTCAGTGAGCATTTCGGCCAGTTTCTTCTGTGTGAGCTGGAAAGCGGCAATCGGCTTATCGAACTGTATACGCTCCATGGCGTACTTGCGTGCGGACTCATAGCAATCGATCGCAACGCCAATGGCTCCCCAGGCGATGCCATAACGGGCAGAATCAAGGCAGCCGAGCGGACCGCGCAGGCCTTCCACGTTTGGCAGAAGGTTTTCTTTTGGCACTTTCACGTTGTCGAACACCAGTTCGCCGGTGCAGCTGGCGCGCAGGCTCCATTTGTTGTGGATTTCCGGTGTCGAGAAGCCCTCCATGCCGCGCTCCACGATCAGCCCTTTGATGCGGCCTTCTTCGTTCTTGGCCCACACCACGGCCACCTGGCTCTCAGGTGAGTTAGAGATCCACATCTTAGCGCCGTTGAGCAGGTAGTGGTCACCCATGTCCTTGATGTTGGTCGTCATGCCGCCTGGATTGGATCCGTGGTCTGGCTCTGTCAGGCCAAAGCAGCCCAGCCACTCACCACTGGCCAGTTTGGGTAGGTACTTTTTGCGCTGCTCCTCCGAGCCGTACGCATAGATTGGATACATCACCAACGAGCCCTGCACGGAAGCTGTAGAGCGCATGCCGGAGTCCCCACGCTCGATCTCCTGCATGATGATGCCGTAGCTGATGTAGTCCAGGCCGCCACCGCCGTACTCGGCAGGTATAGTCGGGCCGAAAGCACCTACCTCACCGAATTTCTTCACGATCTCAGAAGGGAAATGCGCGTCCTGCGCCCACTGCTCGATGTTCGGGGAAATCTCACGCTTCACAAAGTCGCGTAGGGTCTGTCGGATAAGAATATGCTCTTCGGTCAGTAGGTCGTCGATATTATAGTAGTCAGGAGCTCCTGATGATTCGTAGGCCATAGCTTTTTTTGTTTTTAAGGTAAGGGTTACCTGCAAATATAAAATTTAAAATCAATTGTCAGAATCAGGAGGCGAAGGTTAGTTAAATTGTTGAATGGCTGAGCATACTCTATTTAGACAAACAGTGTGGAGGTTAGACAATAAAAAAAGCCCCGCCAACTGGCAGGGCCTTTAAAAAATCAATCTATGCTAAAATTTTAAGCCGACAGACAACAGGAAGTTGCGGGTGGCCTGCGGGTAGTAGTAATTGTAGTCGTAGCGGGTTGGATCACCTGCATACTGCTCACTGAAGGTATAGCCGTTAGCTTCGTACTTCTTGTTGAGCAGGTTGTTGACCAACAGGGCCACTTCCACCTCCCGCATGAAAGCTGGTTTCAAGGTATAGCGCAGGCGCAGGTCCATCACCTGGTAGCCTTTGAGCATGCGATCTTCGCTGGCAGTGTTGTCGAGGTACTGCTTGCTAACCGTTTTGTAAAGCAAGGCTGTCCGGAAGCCTTTGATTGGCTGCACCTCGAGTTGGTGCGCCGACACCACAGCCGGAGAGAAAGAGATATCCGTTTCGCTGTAATCGTTCTGGAGGGTGTTCTCTACATTGTAGTCCTCGTCATACACATACACGGTCTCCGTGTAGTTCCGGATCTTGTTGCGGCTCAGCGTCAGGTTGCTTCTCAGTTCCACCGCGTCGTTCAGCCGAACGGCACCCGCTAGTTCTATACCTGTGCGGTAACTGTCTTTGATGTTGGTGCGCAGCGGAGCCCCCACATCATTCAGCTGGCCGGTCAGCACCAGTTGGTTGTCATAGTCCATGTAGAAGTAGTTGGCGTCCATGGTATAGCCCAGGTTTTGGCCAAAGAGCGAAAGGCCATTGCCGCGCAGGCGGTAGCCCGCCTCCAGGTTATAGAGCGTCTCGGCGGTCAGTCCTTCCCGGTTGGCCTGGTTGTTCATCGGCGTGTCGGTGAAATCGCTTCGGGCAGGTTCGCGGTTGCCCACTGCATAGGAGGCGTACACGGTCTGGTTATCGGTCACTGAATAGGTAACGCCCGCTTTCGGGTTCACGAAGTGGAAGCTCGCCCGGGTCGTCACATCCACGTTGTTGTCATCCACGCCGTCGATGTTGTAGTCCACCGTGCGGTACTGCAGGTCGCCAAACACCCCTAGCTTGTCATTGAGCTGGTAAGTTACTTTTCCGAAAATGTTGAAGTCGGTCTTGACGCCTGTGTTATCGTAGTAGCGGTGGCGGATGTTGCTGGTGCCCGCGTAGCGAGCCCAGATCACCTCGCCGAAGTGGTCGCCGTCATACTTGTTCCAGGCACCACCCAAGGTCGCTTCTAGTTTGCCTGCCTCGTCGGTATAGTTGAGGGCGTAGGTAGCGCCGTAGAAGTGGTTATCGAGCCATTTCTGGCGGATGATGTCGGAGCGGCTGATGGTGGTTTCGCCGATCACCACAGGGGCGATGCCATACTTCGACAACCTCTCATCATCCTTAAACTGCTCGTAATAGCCGCGACCGCGGGTATAGAAGAACGCGCCGCCCAGGTTCAGCCTGCTGGCCAGGTCCTTCGAATAGTGCAACTGGTAGTGGTCCTGCTGGTAGTTGTCCGTCTCGTTGTCGTAGGTCAGGGAGTTATAGGTGCGGTCGGTCTCCAGCTTGTCTTCCGGCACGCCGTTCCAGGCCTGGTAGGTCTGCTCCTTGCCAGAGAAGGTCACAAACTTGATCATACCTTTTTTGCCATGGTAGCCGCCCGCGAAGTAATAAGACTTCAGATCGGAAGAGGCTCTGTCTACATACCCGTCAGAGGATATTTTAGAAAGACGTCCGTCGAAAGTGAACTTGTCGTTGATGAGGCCGGAGCCGAAGGACACGCTGTGGCGCCAGGTGTTGAAAGAGCCGTAGCCGTTCACTGCCTCGGCATAGGCATCCTTATTGAGGCCCAGCGTGCGGATGTTGAGGCTGGCCCCGAAGGCACCTGCCCCGTTGGTTGAGGTACCCACCCCGCGCTGCACCTGTATGTCCTGCACCGAAGAGCCCAGGTCCGGCATGTTCACGAAGAAGGTGCCGTGGCTTTCGGCATCGTTGACAGGTATACCGTTGATGGTCACGTTGATGCGCGTGATATCGGAGCCGCGGATGCGGATACCGGTATAGCCCACGCCCGCCCCGGCATCGGAGTTCACCACCACCGAAGGGGTTTGTTCCAGCAGGTAGGGCAGGTCCTGGCCAAAGTTTCGCGCCTGTATCTCTTCGCGGTCTACGTTGGTAAAGGTAGTGCCCGTCTTTTCGTTGGCCCGGGTGGCCGAGACAACTACCTCGCCGGTGCGGAGGCTGGCCTGTTGCAAGGTAATGTTTACATTGGTATCAGTGGAGAGCCTCACCTGACGCTCAGCCTGTCCATACCCTAAAAAGGTCACCCGAAGGGTATAGTTGCCCGTAGGCAGGTTCTGGAATTCGAAGAAGCCGTCAGAACCGGAGGTTGTACCGGTGGTGGTTCCTGCCAATACCACGGTGGCTCCCGCCAGCGCCTCGTTGTTGGCAGCGTCTGTTACGTACCCGCTCAGTTTGTACTGGGCAAGCAACTGCAATGGCAATAGCGTGACTGCCATCACAATCAGTAATTTTTTCATTTGGTGTGTAAGAAAAGAATAAGATGAAACATACAGAACTGCCTGGGGCCGGCAGCCTGCTTTACATTGTTTCCCCGTGTTTTTCCCTTCGCCGGCATTACCCGGATCAGGTTCAATGGGTATGATCTCAGCCCGTTGTTATAAGGCACCCCTAAACTGACGCAAAGGTATACCCCTTTTTTGATCAAAACAAAGTACTATGCCGCAAAGAATGGCCAATCCACTGTATCAGTCAGTTAAGTACAATTTTATTTTATCAAAAGCCGATAACCACATGCGGTCAAACTACGTTGAAAACAATATGAGGCACAATTTCAGGCACCCGTTTCCAAGGGGCGGGCCTAACCGGAAAGAGAGGCCAGCTGTACCAATTTTAGAGAGAGTTAAAGAAGAAATGTGATGATGATCAGCTTACTGTATACTTTAGCGTTGCTAACGATACTGGCATATTACGCTTTCGCTCCACGCAAGAAATTCAGAGGGTCTTCCTCTACTGATAACGACGACGATGGAGGCGAGCCACTAGGCGACGATCTGCCAGATCTTGACCTGCCACCCGGCATATCATTGCCTATCAATGATTATGAACCGCACTATGACCTGAGACGCATCAAGGTTCCCAAGTTTCCAGAACCTTCCTTACAATGAAACTGGATAAAACTAAAAAGTCCCCTGCTCGACCATTCGGCAGGGGACTTTTTGGTTTATAAGGCTGGCTAGCGCTATAATATTTCCATCGTGAAGGTACGCTCAAACACATGCATCGGTCCGAGCAGGTGGATGCCCTCCTTTTTATCGATTTCGCCGGACTCTCCGTCGCGACCCGCTATACCGCACCAGGGCTCGATGCACACGTAAGGCGATGGTCCCGGCTTGGCCCAGATGCCCAGGTATGGAAACCCTTCAAAGGTCATTTCGATGCGCCGCTGGTTGGTGCGACTCCCCAACGACAACTTCTCTGAATTCAGGTTTTTGAACACCAGGGCGTCCTTCTCGAAATAGCTGTGCTTGAGGGGCAGCACGCGGTCATGCTCCAGCACTTTTTCGGTATCTCCGCTTTGCAGGCCTGTATCGGTGAGCAGGTAGCGGTGCAGGGTTTCCTCTTTGTCAAACTCGATGAAATAGTCTTCGTACTGCTCGCCTGCATAAAAGGGCACGTTGAAGCCCGGATGCCCGCCAATGGAAAAGTACATGCCCTTTTTATCGCGGTTCAGCACCTGGTAAGTGACCGACAGTTTGTTGTTCTCGAGTTTGTAGGCGATCAGGAGCCTGAATTTGAAGGGATATACCTGCAGGGTCTCTTCGTCATCTTCGAGCTCAAACACCAGTTTGTCCTCTTCCTCCTCGATCAGCTTAAATTCTTTATGCCGTGCAAAACCATGGCGTTTCAGGGCAAAAATCTCGTCTTCGTAGGTATAGGTTCCTTCAGGCAGTTCCCCCACGATCGGGAAAAGATTGGGCGCGTGGCTCCCCCAGATTTCCGGATCGGCATGCCAGATGAACTCCAGCCCTTCGTCGAGCTTGACGAAGTGTTGCAACTCGGCGCCTTTGCTCTCGACGCCCACCTTAAAGTTATAATTCTGCAAATAGTATAGCATGGCCAGGTATAGGTTTAGGTATGTTGCCGGAGCAGTTCATCGACACGCCCGATCGCTTTTTCGAGTCGGGTTTCGTGCTGTCCGCTGATCTCCAGATAGGGTACCTGCAGCGCTTCCAGTTCCCGTTTGTACCAGTCGTAAAAGTACTGCCGCAAGTGTGGGTGCTCCCGCTGCGGATCAGGCTCCCAGGGCAAATCAACGCCCATAAGCAAGTAAAGGTTGTAGTCCTGCTGCTTTAGTTTTTGCAGCACCCAATCGGGGCACTTACCGAAGGCGTGCTCACTCCAGATCTTGATCACCAGCAGGTCGGTGTCGGCGAACAAAATGCGGTTTGCCTCTTCCTGTATGCGGGCTTCCAGCGCCAGCTGCCCTTTGGCAATCTGCTCCAGGTCCTGCAAGGTATAGGCCCTATCCAGTGTCTCAATATAAGTGCGGGCATACTCCGGCACCCACACCGTGTTATAGTGCGCGGCCAACTGCTGCGACAGCGTAGATTTGCCCGTGGATTCAGGCCCTGTGATGGCGACTTTCAGCATACCGCAAAGGTATAGCAATTATACTGAAAGTCGCCATTGTAGGGCCTGCCACAAAAAAGCTGCCGCCAGCAGGTTTCCCCACCGGCGGCAGCCTTGTTTAACAGCCTCCTACTGTTTATTTCATGCAATATTTCAAAGCTAGTATAGCTGCTTAATAAAGTATCTTCTCTGAAGGTATAGGCATCCGTCGAATGGAATATCATGGCTAAGTATTGCTCCGGAAACGAGTTGCCTTTAAAGGATTATACCTTGAATTCTATTAGCTATCTAAAAGATTGTCATATAAACAGTAGATCAACAGCGTGGCATGGCGAATGCTATCTAAACGGAGGTATAACACCGACCCATATTTACACAAAAAAAGCGGGGGCACATCCATCAGAATGCGCCCCCGCTTTACTCTTTCACTGTCTGTTTAGTCAGACAGGTATCTCCTAATTCTCAGTGAAGCTATAATCGTAAAAATTATACACTTCTACTTCCTTTGGGTGCCGGTCGCCGTGTTGACGGAGCAACAGGCGCTTAGGACTTTCGTCCGGGGACTCATAGCCCCACTTCATACGGTTCTCGTACTTCAGTTCGTCTGGCAATTCAATCTTGCGGTTCTTCATACATAGTGTCGTTGTAGCGTGGAACATAGGTACTCGCATACTTTGGCGCACTAAAATTCAACTATTGCCTCAGCTACACTCATGTACGGCACAAACCATGCCATGACACCATAAGATAAAAACATAAAACAGGATATTTCCAACAATCACTTTGTAACAGGAGCTGCAGCCTCCTTTTCCATGTCCCGCTTCCAGTCAAAGTAGCCCATCGTAGCCAGAATCAGGAAGATAACGTACAGCAGGGCAGTCAGGTATAGCTCCTTATAGGTGAATACCCCGATGTACACGACATCCACAGCCAGCCAGACCAGCCAGCTTTCGAGGCGCTTCTTGGCCTGCATCCAGTAGGCCATCAGGCTCACCGCGGTGGTGGCCGAGTCGGTATAGGACAGGTCGGCGTTGGTATAGTTGTCCAGGAAATAGCCTAGGCTCCCCGTGAACGCCACCGCAAGCATTACCATCACCCAGAACTCCCGCTGCTGCACCTGGGTTACTTTTCGCTCGGTATGTCCTTTCCCGCCATACATCCACTCGTACCAGCCATAAAAACTCGTGATGATGAAAAAGGCGTTCAGCCCCATGTCGGCATAGAGACGTGCTTCGTAAAACACAAATACGTAGGCCGTTACGCTTACCACACTCACGGGCCAGGTCCAGATGCTTTGCCGGGCCGCCAGCCATACCCCGGCTATACCTGTTATCACGCCAATTACCTCGACCAGGCTCATGGCCTGCAATGTCTCTAACATACTGTTGTAAAAATCTGTCATCTATACCTGTGCAAGCCCATGTTTTGGCCTAAATTGTTGGTAAGTTTGTAAATCGAAACCAGAACACCAAAGCCCAGGGTATAGCACGGGCACGAGCTCAACGACTATGGACGAGATTACAGCACAGGAATTGAAGGAGAGACTTGGCCGCAGCGCTGAACTGCAGATTGTGGATGTGCGTGAGCCGGAGGAGTTTGCGATCTGCAACCTGGGCGGCGACCTTATACCTTTAGGCGATCTGCCCAAACAGGTCAACCGCATCCGCCGCGACGTGCCGGTGGTGATGGTGTGCCACCACGGCTTCCGCAGCGCACAGGCCATCAACTACCTCACGCAGCGCCTTGGCTACGACAACCTCCTCAACCTGAAAGGCGGCATCCACGCCTGGGCCACACAGGTCGATCCGACGATGCGGGTTTACTAGGTATAGCCTATCCGGACTTGCCTGATTTAAGCTGTTCCTCTTCCCTTTTGTTGTTTTTCTATTTGCTACATCCGTAGGCGCATTAGGATTTTAAAATATTTTGATTAGGAGCCCGGGAGCGGATTTTGAATAATTTTCTCACAACTCTTGCTAAATTATCCGGATTAATTTATGTAATTTTACGCGGCAAATAAGGACCCCTAATTTATTTGCCATGATCGCAGATCAATCCAAAATTGTATTTGAGGCACTCACCTACGACGACGTGCTTCTGCTCCCGGCCTACTCCGAGGTGCTCCCCCACAACACCGATACTTCCACACAGCTTACACGCAATATCCGCATTAATATTCCGCTGCTTTCGGCGGCTATGGACACTGTAACCGAGTCTGAACTGGCTATTTCGATGGCGCAGGAAGGAGGCATCGGCATCATCCATAAAAACATGTCGATCAAGAAGCAGGCAGAGCAGGTGCGCAAAGTGAAACGCTCCGAAAGCGGCATGATCCTCGACCCGATCACGCTGAGCGAAGAGGCTACCTTGGGCGACGCCGTACAGTTGATGGTTGAGAACAAGATTGGTGGTATACCTGTGACAAACGGCGACGGCAAGCTGACTGGTATTATCACCAACCGTGACCTGCGTTTCGAGAAAGACCTGACCCAGAAAGTGACGGCCGTGATGACCAGCGAAAACCTGATCACAGCTGCAAGAGGCACAGACCTGGCCAAAGCCGAAGACATCCTGCAGCAGTACAAAATTGAGAAGCTGCCGGTAGTGGACGAAAACGGCAAACTGGTAGGACTGATTACCTACAAAGATATCCTGAAGAAGAAGGACCGCCCGTTCGCCTGCAAAGATGAGCACGGCCGCCTGCGCGTAGGTGCCGCCGTGGGTGTGACCCCTGACGTGATGGACCGCATCAAGGCGCTGGTGGAAGCCGGTGTGGACGTGATCAGCGTGGACACGGCACACGGCCACTCCAAAGGGGTGCTCGACGTGGTGCGCAACATCAAAGAGAACTTCCCGGACCTGGAGGTGATTGCCGGTAACGTGGCCACTGCCGAGGGTGCAAAAGCGCTGGCCGATGCGGGTGCCGATGCCGTGAAAGTGGGCGTTGGTCCAGGCAGTATCTGTACCACCCGCGTGATTGCAGGTATAGGCGTACCCCAGCTCTCTGCCGTGATGGAGGCAGCCAGAGGCCTGCAAGGAACCGGCGTACCGGTTATTGCAGACGGTGGCATCAAGTTCTCAGGTGATGTGGTGAAAGCACTGGCCGGAGGCGCGAGCACGGTGATGGTCGGATCGTTGCTGGCGGGCACAGAAGAGGCTCCGGGTGAGATGATCATCTACGAAGGACGCAAGTTCAAGACTTACCGCGGCATGGGCTCGATCGAAGCGATGGAAGAAGGCTCGAAAGACCGCTACTTCCAGGGCAACGAGAAAGACAGCAAGAAACTGGTGCCGGAAGGCATCGTGGGCCGTGTGGCTTACAAAGGCCTGGTGGCAGAGGTGATCTACCAATTGGTAGGCGGCATTCGCGCCGGCATGGGCTATTGCGGCACACCGACTATACCTGCACTGCAGCAAGCCAAGATGGTGAAAATAACAGGGGCTGGCCTGCGCGAAAGCCATCCGCACGATGTTCACATCATGCGCGAGGCTCCGAACTACAGCCGCTAGTCATAATGGTGCTATAAGGAAAGAAGAAGTAGGTTGGCTTTTGTTAACCTACTTCTTCTTTTTTACGTTATGCAAGTTGTTCTTTCAAAACTCACTCCGACAACTTGGCCAAAGAGCAAAAATTTTTCTTACCTTACCACTTAATAAAGTCTCGGGCAAGCCATTTTCTGTCGCCGACAAAACTAAGCACGGTTTTCCGTTTTATGCTTTATAGAACCAACGCAAAATCCCTCTTTATTACCTCCGCCCTGATCAGCTGGTCACTCCTGCTGGCCAATGTGCTGTTGGCGGCGGAGAGTATGGACCGGGAAAACTCCAATGCGCTGGACCTGCCTTTTGTCAACAACCTACTGATCGTTGTCTTTATCATATCGGTGTTCGGCTTCCAACGCATGAGCGCCGAAAATCTCAAGGGCATTGACTTTATCGGCTACCTTTGGAACATCTTTGCCAAGGGAGGTATAGCCGCTTACCTGAGCATTGCTTTATACATGGTTTATCGCATGGTGACCAATTACTCCAGCGTGCAGTCACCGCTGCTGCTGCACATGGTCTACCAGGTAAACTTTGGCTTGCTGGTGCTCTTCCTGGCAAAGGCGTTTTATGTCTGGCGCCAGCTGATCCTCTACCATAAAAATAAGTTTCTCCAGATCGCCTGGGACTGGTACGAGATTCTGCTTTTTGCCACGCTGATTCTGACGCTGCTCAACTTCAACTACAGTAGTCTGATCTTCCTGCCTTTGCTTGGGCTGATCGGAATCTATACCTTGTTCCTGTGCACCAACCTGAAGTGGGTCGCCTACCTGACGTTCAATAAAAAAGGACGGTCGCTCATTCTGCTGGTGGCCATCCTGCTGGCCTGCTACATCTTCACAGACTTTTTCCTCGGCTTTGCGGACAGCCCGCTGCTCGTGATCGACTACTCGGACGTCGGCTTCCTGCTGCTGACCATGTTCTTTGTGGCGCTCTATACCTTGGCCTCTTTCCTGGTGGCGCTCTTCAGCCTGCCCACTTCCAGCGTGTTTGAACAGAAGAGCGAAGACCTGCTCAACTTCCAGCGCCTGAGCCAGTCCATACAACAGGGACAGAGCGAGAAGCAGGTATACGAGATGCTATTTGAGAGTACCGTGAAGGCGTCGGATGCCAGTGCGGCCTGGCTCGAGATTTTCAAAGGCGAGAAAAAGGAGGAGATCGAGATTTTCCACCAACTCACGATAGAAGAAGAGCAGATCAAACGCATCCGCCACCTGCTGCTGGCCTACAACATCCAGCACATTGACTACATCAACAACAACCTCGACCGCAACCCCGGCTTCCGTGACCTCACGCTGCCCTGGAAGTCGCTCATCATCCTGCCGGTTAAATCCAAGAAGCACCAGTTCGGCGTGCTATACCTGCTCAAGGACATCGAGCAGGGCTTTGACCGCGAGACGGTGAACGTGTTGCGCACCTTTACCAACCAGACCATTCTCACCATCGAGAACCTGCGCCTGGTGCATGAGTCGCTGCAGAACGAGCGCTACAAAGAGGAACTCAAGATCGCCTCGGTGGTGCAGGACAGCCTTATACCTAAAAAATTTCCGAGCGACAGCTGGTTCGAGATCTCGACCTACGCCAAGGCGGCCAAAGAGGTGGGAGGTGATTTTTATGACTTCCTGCAACTGAGTGAGTCACGCATCGCCATCATCATCGGCGACGTGTCGGGCAAGGGTATTTCGGCGGCCTTTCACATGGCCCAGATGAAGGGCATTTTCCATGGGCTGATGCAGCAGGACATGCCGCCGAGCGAGTTCATGAAGCAGGCCAACAGCGCCCTGAGCCGCTGCCTCGAGAAAACCTCTTTTATCACTTCTGCGCTATACATCATTGATTATCGCATGAAGGGCTTTATGTTTGCCCGCGCGGGCCACTGCCATACCCTGTACTACAACTCCATGATGGACGACACTTTCTATTTTCAGACGGACGGACTGGGACTTGGCATCATTCGTGATAAAAGTTATAACAATCACGTCCGGGAGATGTATTACGATTACAACCCGACCGACGTGATGGTGATTTACACGGACGGCATTGTGGAGGCCCGCAGCCCGACCAACGAGGAGTATGGGGAGGACAGGCTGCGCTACATGCTCACGCAGACCTACCACCTGGAGGCGGAGGACATCAAATACGCCATCATCAACGATCTGGAGGATTTTACCGGTACGACAGACAATCTATATGATGACCAGACGCTGCTCGTCATCAAATTTAAGCCGACTCAACCTAGTGAATAGTTATACGTAAAGGATGCCGATGAAAATTACAAACCAAATCAAAGACACAACGATCATCATCACCCTGGATGGTGAACTGGACGCAAGCTCATCCGTAATGCTCGATGAAGCGCTTTCCGACCCCGAGATCATGACCTACAGCAAGATCCTGGTAGACTGCAAAGACCTGAACTACATCTCGTCTGCCGGCCTCGGGGTATTCATTTCGCACCTGCAGCGCTTTGAGGATGCGCAGATCAAACTCATTTTCTACAACATGCAGGACAAAGTGCGCAACGTATTCGAAATCCTGGGCCTCGACCTGCTCATGACCATCGTTTCGGATTACGAGGAAGCCATGACCATTGCTGATGAATAACAAAATTACAGTTAGCTGTACTAAAAAAAATCTGAAGCAAATACGGGACTTCGTCACGGCGTATCTGGCTATGTACAAACTGTCAGATATCCAGATGAACCAGATCGTATTGGCCGTGGATGAGATATGCGCCAACCTCATCATCCACGCCAATAGCGAAGACCCGTCTAAAAGCATTTCCCTCTTCATCACGGAGAAGGCCGGCATGCTCAAGTTCGAAATCGTCGACAACGGCGTGGCCTTCCGGCGCTCTGAGTACAAGGAGCCTAACATCGAAGAGCACATCCGGATCGGCAAGAAGGGGGGCGTCGGCATCGCCCTGGTCAACCGTATCATGGACCGTGTGGAGTTTGAGACAAGCGACAGACAGAACACCTGCTTCCTGTACAAAAAAATTAAATAGGGCTGAACTGCACACTTTTAGCGCCCCTGGTCCGTTATCCGGAACGAAATCGCATGCAATAGGATTATAGTGATACTTTTTGACTAATCTGTCAGAAAAATTAACTAAAATTGCATGATCTGACCTCGTCAGGGCAAAACCAAGCGTTAGTTTATCATCTATTTATGCGCAGCAATCAACTACTTGTTGCAGCAGCGGCCCTGGTAATGGCTGGCTGTACCGCAACTAAGAAGAATGACCAGCAGGAACCTATTATTGCGACCATTGGCTCCCAACCTATCTACACATCCGAATTCCAGTATGTGTATGAGAAAAACAACGGCGGCAATGAAGATGCCTATACCCGCCAAAGTGTAAGCGAGTACCTTGACCTCTATACCCGGTTTAAACTGAAGGTGATGGAAGGCGAGAGCCGTGGCCTGGATACCACTGCCGCTTTTAAGCGCGAGCTGGAGGGCTACAAAGAGCAGCTTGCACAACCCTACCTCACCGAAAAGAGCGTGACCGACCAACTGGTGCGGGAAGCCTACGAGCGCCTGAAACAGGAGGTAAACGCATCGCACATTCTGCTGGGTTTGCCAAACGACCCAAGCCCGCAGGACACGCTGGCTGCTTACAACCAGGCCGTGGAGCTGCGCAAGCGCCTTGAGGCCGGAGAGCCGTTCGACAAGCTGGCCCGTGAGTTCTCCCATGACCCTTCCGCAGCCGAAAACGGTGGCAATCTGGGCTACTTCACCGCCATGCAGATGGTATATCGCTTTGAAGATGCCGCCTACAAAACACCCGTTGGGCAAATCTCGCAGCCGGTTCGCTCCCGCTTTGGTTATCACCTGATCAAAGTACACGACAAGCGTGCGGCGCAGGGCGAAATAAAAGTTGCCCACATCATGGTGCGCGCCACACCGGGCATGCCGAAAGCGGATTCGCTCGCAGCCAAGCAGCGTGTAGATGCTATTTACAAGCGCGTGCAGCGCAACGAGAACTGGGACCGCCTGGCCGCAGAATTTTCGGAGGATGCCAACTCAGCCGCCAATGGTGGCGAACTGCCCTGGTTCGGTACCGGCCGCATGATCCCGTCTTTTGAGGAAGTGGCATTTGGTCTGAAGAAAGAAGGCGAAGTGGCCCCTCCTGTGCTGACGCCATACGGCTGGCACATCATCAAGCTGCTCGGCAAGCAGGCACTTCCTTCGTTTGAAGACATGGAGCAAAACCTGCGCAACAAGATCGCCAAAGACTCCCGCTCAGAGCTAAACAAAGCAGCCTTCCTGAAGCGCATCAAATCAGAAAACAACTTCAGCGAAGACGCCACCGTGAAAGCTGCAGCCCTGTCCAAGGCGACGGATGAGCTGTTGCAAGGCAAGTGGGATTTTGATGCCGCTGACAAAACACTGAAGAACACACTGTTTACGATACAGGGCAAACCCTATACCGTGACCGACTTCTATACCTATGTGAAGGCAGAGCAGCGCCCACGCATGGCTGGCACTCCGCAACACCACATGAACTCGCTCTACGACAACTTTGTGCAGAAGAGCCTGCTGACGTATGAGCGTGCCAACCTGGAGAACAAGTACCCGGACTACCGCATGCTAGTGCGTGAATACCATGACGGCATTTTGCTGTTCCAGCTGATGGACGAGAAGGTATGGTCGAAGGCGGTGGAGGACACCGTTGGTCTAAAGGCTTACTTTGATCAGAACCGCGACAAGTACCAGTGGAAAGAGCGTGCACACGCCACCGTGATCAGTGCTGCCAATGCAGAACTGCTTGCCAAGGCCCAGCAGCAGTTAAGCGAGCGCCGCTACGAGGTACGCAACGGGAAGCCAGCCGATATTACGTTTGAGACAAACAGCGCCACCCCGGACCAGGCAAACATAGCTCGCCTGAACGAACTGGCCGACCGCCTGAGCAACAACCCGAATTTAAAACTTGAGGTATATGGCCACGCTGATTCCCGCGAAGCAGCAGGCAAGCGCGACCTTTCGGCAGAGCGCGCCAAAGCTATTGCAGCCTACCTGACGGCGCATGGCGTAGCAGCCGATCAGATCACGACCAAAGCACTGGGCAAAACCAAGCAGGTAGCCTCAGACAATACCGAAACCGGTCGCCGTCGCAACAGACGCGTATCGTTCACACTTTACTCGCCTGAGCTTAGCGTGCTAGCCGACAACCTGAATGCCGGCAACCCGCTGGGCGTGCAGATCGCAGAGAAGAGATTCCAGAAAGGCGAGAACAAAGCTGTCGACGCTGTGCAATGGGAGAAAGGCACCTACAACACCGAGCTGAACGGACGCCAATACCTGGTGATCGTGCACGACGTGCTGGCTCCGGCTCCGAAGCAGCTCTCCGAAGTGAGAGGCCAGGTAACGGCCGACTACCAGAACCACCTGGACGAGCAGTGGGTGAAGCAGCTGCAGGAAAAGAACCCGGTTAGCATTAACCAGACAGAGGTCGATAAAATCATCAGAAAATAAAGCGGGTCCGCAACGAGAGAACCGATACAAGCCAACATGCATAACACAATCCATAAATCAAAAACCCTGGCTCTGCTCCTGCTCTGCCTGATCACAGCCTTTACAGCGACGGCCCAGGCGCCCACCCAGAAGAAACTGGACGGCATCATAGCCAAGGTAGACAACCACGTTATCCTCCGCTCAGAGCTTGAGTTCAGCTATTTGCAGTTCCTGGCCCAGAGCAAACAGCAGCCAAGCGCCCAGACAGAGGCCATGAAGTGCGACATCCTGAAGTCGATGGTGCAGGAGAAACTGCTACTGGCCCGCGCCGAGATTGACTCCGTTGTTGTAGAGGAAACTGCTATAACTGGCGAACTGAACCGCAGAATCGACTACCTGGCATCGCAGGTAGGTGGCACAGAGCGACTGGAGCAGTACTATAATAAGAGCATCAAGCAGCTGCGCGACGAACTGCGCCGTTCTGTTCGTAATCAGATGGTATCTGAGAAAATGCAGCGCGATATTACCGAGAAAGTGACCGTGACTCCGAAAGAGGTGCGCCGCTACTTCAACCAGATCCCGGCCGACAGCCTACCCTACTTTTCCAGCGAAGTACAGTTGAGCCACATTGTGAAATATGCCGAGGTGAGCCGCCAGCAGAAACAGGCCGCGCGCCAGAAGCTGGAAGAAATTCGCGCACGCATTGTGGCCGGCGAGGACTTTGCCACACTGGCCCGTGAGTATTCTGAAGACCCTGGTTCGGCAGAAGCGGGCGGAGAACTTGGTTTCTTCAAGAAAAAAGAACTGGTACCGGAGTATGAGGCTGCGGCCCTGCGCCTGGAGCCAGGCCAGATGTCGAACGTGATCGAGTCGATGTTCGGCTTTCACCTGATCCAGCTGATCGAGCGCAAAGGACAGGAATTCAACACCCGCCACATCCTTATCAAGCCCGCCACTGAGCGTGTGGATGTGCAAGATGCCATTGCCGCCCTGGACAGCGTGCGCACCCTTATCGTAAACGACAGCATCAGCTTTGCAAAGGCCGCCAAAGATTTTTCGGACGATAAGAACACAAAGGACAACGGAGGTACCATCATCAGCCGTATGACTGGTAATTCCTACATCCCGATGGATGAAGTGGAGCCAAGCATCTTCTTTGTGATTGACACCATGAAAGTGGGCGACGTGTCGAAGCCGGTAAGCTTTACCACACCGGATGGCAGAGAGGCAGCCCGTATCATCATGCTTCGTTACAAATCGGCTCCTCACCTTGCGAACATGCGCGACGACTACCAGAAAATAGCCGCCGCCGCCCTGGCCCAGAAAAGGGACAAGGCCGTGGATGAGTGGTTCCGAAAAAACATTAACACCGTTTTCATTGAGATCGACCCGGAGTACGACCAATGCAAAGTGCTTGACCTAACGCAATAGACACATACATGAAGCAGTATACCTCTGACAAAGAAGCAGCTGACGCGCTGCACCGCTCCTACCAGGACCTCACTTCCGAAATATCAAAAGTGATCGTAGGACAGGAAGAAGTCGTGCGACTGGTGCTTACAGCCGTTTTTTGTCAGGGGCACTGCCTCTTAGTGGGCGTTCCGGGCCTTGCCAAAACCCTCCTTATCCAAACCATCGCCTCTTCCCTCGACATGTCTTTCAGCCGGGTGCAGTTTACCCCGGACCTGATGCCAAGCGACATTGTGGGCGCCGAAACCCTGGACAAGGACCGTAATTTCAACTTCGTGACGGGCCCTATCTTTGCCAACATCATTCTGGCGGATGAGATAAACCGCACACCTCCCAAAACACAGGCAGCCCTGCTGGAGGCCATGCAGGAGTATGCGGTGACCGTAGCCGGCAAGCGCTACGACCTGCCGCGCCCTTTCTTTGTGCTGGCTACCCAAAACCCGATTGAGCAGGAAGGTACCTACCCCCTGCCCGAGGCACAGCTCGACCGCTTCATGTTCAACATCACGCTGGGCTACCCGAGCTACGAATCGGAGCTGCAGATTGTGAAGAATACCACCGGCGCCGCCCGTGTGGCCCTCGACAAGATCCTGCACGCCGACGACATCATGGCGTTTCAGCAACTGGTGCGCCGCGTGCCAGTGGTAGACAATGTTGTGGAGTATGCAGTGAAGCTTGTACACAAGACCCGCCCAAATACTGCCATGGGATCTGAGCGGGCCAGCCAATACCTGGAGTGGGGTGCCGGACCGCGTGCCTCCCAGCATCTGATCATCGGGGCAAAATGCAACTCCCTGCTCAACGGCAAGTACTCACCTGATATAGAAGATGTACAGGCAGTTGCTCTGCCCATTCTCCGTCACCGCATCGTGCGTAACTTCAAGGCCGAGGCAGAAGGTATAACGGTAGAGCAGCTGATACAGGAGTTACTTTAATTGTTGATTGCTAATTGTTGATTGTTTAAAAATCACGCAGGTATAACTTTAGGTTACTTTAGAATAGCTATAGACTGAAGTCAGAATTATACCTTACATTCATCACACACTTAGCGTGCTAACAATTTAGCAATTGAACAATTTAACCTTCTATCAACCAATAATTAACAATCAACAACCAACAATTCAATAAACAATTTAGCAATCTACGCTTATTGGTGTAATTTTGCGGCTGTACTGATTTTGACACATTACCCTGAGACTTATGGAGGCGGCAGCGCTATACGTTCGCTTTAAAGACAACCTGTCCACGATCATCGGAGCCCTGAACAGCAAACTGGAGGTTCGCTCCATGCCTTATAATGTATCTATTCCGCTGGAAATAGACCTGCTGGCTGATCTTTTGCGCCTGCACGGCCTGGAGTTTAAATCCGAAACAGCGGGAGCAGCCCGTCTGGAGGACTTCGTGCGTTGGTTTGAACAGAACGAAAATGGTGTAATGGACACCCTGCAGCGCATTATGGAAGACAAGCGTGCCTACATGAAAACGGCAGGCGGCGTGGTGTTGCAGAAAGAAATGCTGATTCGCAGACTGGAGTATTTCAACGAGACGGCCCATACCCTGCAGGTAATGATGCGCCAGCAGCAACTCAACAGCCCTAAGCACTTCAAGTACCCATTCCTCCTGAACCAATAGCCAACAGCTATACCTGATAAAAACAAAGCGCCCGCAGGCTTATACCTGCGGGCGCTTGTTGTTTATACTTAGAAAACTTACTTGTTCCGGATGGAAGTATGCCCTTCTTTGGAATGCTCCAAATCCAGTTCACCTTTGGGCTGTTCTTTCATATTGGAGTCCGCCTCCTCTCCTACCGGCCCTTTTGCAATTGTGATGCCGCCATCCACCATATAGAGCGCGCCCGTCACATACGACGCTTCGTCTGAGGCCAGGAAGCAGTACACATTTGCCACTTCCTCCGGGCTGCCTCTGCGCCCCATGGGCGTGGCGGCTTTCATGGTCTTTACCATCTTGCCATCCATCGGGCCGGTACTCGCATGCGTCCAGGCCGTGTCAATAGGTCCAGGACCGACGATGTTCACCCGCACGCCAAACTGCGCCTGCTCCACGGCCAAGCCTTTCATAAAGGCATGAATAAAACCTTTGGTGCCACCATAAGGCGTATTCTGCGCTATACCGATCACGCCAGCCTCCGACCCGGCTGACACAATGTTTCCTTTCGTTTTGTGCAGTTCGGGCAGGGCTGCCTTGCTCATGGCGAAAGCCGACTTGATGTTGTTCTTGATCATGTAGTCCAGAGCTTCTTCAGAGTAGTCCTGCAGCAGGTTCACCTCCGGAAAAACCCCGGCGTTGTTCACCAGGATGTCGAGCTGCCCATATTGCTTCACAGCCAGCTCAACACAGGCCTTCGCATTGGCTGCTGTAGATAGATCACCAGTATAGGCAATCGCTTCGCCGCCCTCTTTCTGGATTTCCTTCATTACCTCTTCCACGGGATCTTCGGGGAAACCCGCTACTACAACGCGGGCTCCTTCCTGCGCAAATTTCTTGCAGATGGCCTCTCCTATACCTGTTCCGCCGCCCGTCACGATGGCGACTTTGCCTTCCAGTCTGTTTTTCATAGATAATTGGTTTAAGTTATGAGCACATACAATGTATCATTCTATAACGGCCGTAACTCGGGGCGGTTCAGGCAAAGGCCGGTCAATAAAGATTATCCTTACATTTTCTGACGGAAAGCGTATGACAGACAAAGCAGGTGAAACAGTAATTCGCCTGCTCCAATCAAAACGACACCATACCTATGAGCATTTTATACAATACGCTGCCAGATGCTTTTGACGAACAACTGAAGACAGAACACCTGCTGATCAGACCTTATGCTGAAGGCGACGAGCAGGAGTTTATGCGCCTTATTCAGGAAGATGCTTCGGCCCTGAGTCCTGCCTTTACCGGGAGGGTGGCCCGTGTGCGTGTACTGGAGGATGCCCGCATACAACTAGCCCAGCTGCGCAGCGATTGGGATAACCGCAAGCAGTTTGACTTTGGGGTATGGTTGCGCGAAAGCAACACCTATATTGGCGATATCACGCTTAAGAACATAGACCGCTCCGTACCCAAAGCCGAGACCGCCCTGTACTTTACCAGTTGGGCCGATATGCTGGACCTGGCGCAGGAGGCTTTCAAGGCGGTGTTGCACTTCGCGTTCGAAGAGGTAAAGCTCAACAAACTGTACATGCGCTGCACTAAGTATAATAATGGCTGCGTGCAGCTAGCCGAGAGCTGCGGCTTTGTAAAGGAAGGCATTTTCCGAAGCGATTTCCGGGGCGCTGATTCAGAGGAGCTCCTGGACCTGATTTACTACGGCATGACCCGCGATGACTACGAGCAGGAAACCCAGCTCAAGGAGCGCAACTCGCAGGAAGTGCTGTAAACGCCTTTACCTGCGGGGCTTTCCGACAAAGAAGTCCGTGTCGAAGGTCAGGTAGAGGGCATTCGAGAACTCCAGCTTTGCATCATCCAGGTCGACCACGGGCTCCAGGCGCAGTGTCAGGGATAGGTCGTCCAGAATTTCAATATCCTTCATCAGGCGAAGCATCAGCAGGTGGCGGTCCTCCTGTATGTAGTCGGGGTTTTTGTAAGTGGTAGAGGCCGACTGAAACAGCCTGCCGCCCAACTCGGAGATATACCCATCGCCGCGCCAGTAACTCAGCATCACATTCTGGTACTTGGTGTCTATACCTGCATTCAGGTATAAGGCAGCGCCTTTGGTGAAAGGCAGCTGGTACGTGTTGGAAAAATCGTTAAAGCCAAGCAGGTAGTTTTTGGTATACACCCGGTGGAGAATGCGGTTTGGCAACTGCCGCTCCAGCTCAAAGCCCACAGCGGTATTAAGCACCGTGAGCAAGGGCAAGGGTGAACTATCGATCTGCCCGCCTTTGTGCTGCGCCGTGAACTGCACAGGTATAGCCAGGCGCAGCGTATCGCCTTCTACCCTGCCAGGTCTATTGAGCATGCGTATGGCAGAGCTGACGCCACCGGCCACCTCCTCTCGAACCGGGTCAGCCGGGTAGATCATTTTGCTCCAGTCGAGCCAGGCATCCAGTTTCACCCGATGGGTGTTGAGCAAAAACTGCAAACCGTTCTCCAGGCGATCGTTGATTACACGCTCAAAATCGTAGAGCGGCTCCACATAGTTATGGCTGAGGTTACCCTCGAGCGTGCCGAACACAAAGGCCCAGTTTTCCTGCTGCCACTTTACGGTAAAGGTCGGTTGAAAGTCCTGATAGCCTGAGCTGCCGAAGTCCTTCCACAGAAAGGCTCCTGCATCTACCCGCACCGAGGACGACGGATAATAGCTTACACGCGGCATCAAGTGGTAGCCAAAAAGCGTATAGCCATCGGCAATCTTGTTGAAGTACTCGTTGTTTTTAGAGAAGCCAAAGGCATGCAAGCCAATTCTAATCTGGTTAGCATTTTCAGGTTTTACAGGTATAGTTAGCTTCAGTGCGTCGTTGTTGAGCTGCCCATAGGCTAAAGGGCTGTAAAGCACGGCGAACGCACAAAATAAAAGCCTGAAATATCTCATAAAAAAGTGGGTGAAATGGCACAAAAGCCTGTTTGTGTATGTTGTAACAAGACGGCCATACTCAACTAAAATAATTAGCAAAATACCTGCTACTTTTTTTGCAAAATGAATTTGAACGTCGTAATTTCACATCAATATAAAGCTATTTTAATTAAACACACATGAGCGTAAGCAACGAAAAACTAAAAGCCCTGCAGCTGACGATAGACAAGCTTGACAAGACTTACGGTAAAGGCACCGTGATGAAGCTGAGCGACAACAAAGTGGAAGACATTCCGGCTATCTCAACCGGCTCGCTTGGACTTGACATTGCTTTAGGAATTGGCGGTTTGCCGCGTGGCCGTGTCATCGAGATCTACGGCCCTGAATCGTCTGGTAAAACCACGCTTACCATGCATGCTATTGCCGAGGCGCAGCGTCAGGGTGGCCTGGCCGCTTTCATCGACGCAGAGCACGCATTTGACAAGGTATATGCCGAGAAACTCGGAATCGATACAGAAAACCTGCTGATCTCTCAGCCTGACAACGGTGAGCAGGCCCTCGAGATCGCCGATCACCTGATCCGCTCAGGCGCGATCGATATCATTGTAATTGACTCTGTGGCCGCCCTGGTGCCGAAAGGTGAATTGGAAGGCGACATGGGTGACAGCAAAATGGGTCTTCAGGCTCGTTTGATGTCGCAGGCCCTGCGTAAGCTGACCGGTACGATCAACAAAACAGGATGCTGCTGTATCTTCATCAACCAGCTTCGTGAGAAGATCGGTGTGATGTTCGGCAACCCGGAAACAACTACTGGTGGTAACGCCCTGAAGTTCTACGCCTCTGTGCGTCTGGACATCCGTCGTGTGGGTCAGATCAAAGAGTCTGCCGACAACATTACCGGTAACCGTACCCGCGTGAAGGTGGTGAAAAACAAAGTGGCGCCTCCGTTCAAAGTGGTGGAGTTCGACATCATGTACGGCGAAGGTATCTCCAAAGTAGGTGAGATCCTGGACCTGGGTGTAGAGCTTGGCGTGGTGCAGAAGTCTGGCTCGTGGTTCTCTTACAACGGCGACAAGCTGGGTCAGGGCCGCGACGGCGTGAAGCAGATTTTGCTTGACAACCCAGAGCTGCAGGACGAGATCGAAGCAAAGATCAGAGCGATCGTGAAAGGCGAGCCAGAGAAAGTGGCCGCCGCGCTGGAAGATCAGAGCGGAGCCGAGTGAACATTGTTCCCATCTGTTAAGTAATCAAAAAAGGTGCTATGCTACATAGCACCTTTTTGCGTTTTAAGTTGTTGGTAGAGTGAATATAAGATATTACCTTAGTGAGAAGGCCTGTACTTGGTATAGAAATTGAATGTACACAGGAAACGACACAAGCCTTACCTGACAACGTATGAAAAGGATATTACCAATTCTGCTTTTATTGATCGTGGTGCTCTCGGGCTTCGTAGCCAAAGAGTCGCTCCGAACTATACCTAACGAAAGCTTTAGTGCAGGGGAACTGCTAAAGTATAAGGTGCACTATGGCCCTATCACGGCGGCTGAAGCCGTGATCGACATTGCGCCCAACCTGCACCGCATCAACGACAGACCGGCCTATAAGGCCACCGTGTATGGCAAGACCAGCAGCTCATTCGACTTGTTCATCCGGATACGCAATACCTACCAATCTTACATTGACACCGCTGCCATTCTGCCACATCGCTCCTTCCGCAACATAGAGGAGGGCAGCTACCGCAAGCGCGAAACCGTGGACTTTAACCACTACACAAATACCGCAGAAGTAGAATCGAAGAAAAAGAACAGGGACAAAAGACAAACCAGCCATAAAATCCCGTCAGGCGCACAGGACATCGTGAGCGGGTTTTACTTCCTGCGCACCATCGACTATGATCGCTACAAGCCGGGTGACAGGTTCACCGTCAAAGGCTTCTTCGACGAGGAGACTTTTGACATGGTGGTTACCTACCAGGGCCGCGAAACGATCAGTACAAAGGCTGGTTCCTTTAGAGCGATCAAACTGGTGCCGCGCATGCCTAAAAACAAGCTGTTTAAGGGTGAGGATGCCATAACCGTATACCTGTCAGATGACAAGAACAAGATACCCGTGCTGATTTCGGCCAACATGTTTGTGGGCGCCGTGAAAGTAGATTTATACGAACACAAGAACCTGAAACATAAACCGGCCCTGGTGGCACAGAAATAAAAGAAGAACCAGCTTATACGGCTGGTTTTTCTTTTGCTACGAAGTCAATGTTAAGAAAACATTATGTTTTGATGGCCAGCGCTTCTATACCTTCCGGAATGGTATCTTTGTATTGAAATGGACGCAAGGGATTAGTTCCAGCAATACTTATACCTGCTGCGCACTGCGGCAGGAGACCTTAATCATAAAGACGTGCAGACACTGAACCAAACCCATTACAAAATACTGGTAGTTGACGACGATCCGGACATCGTGGAGTTGCTACAGTATAACCTGGCCCGGGAAGGCTACGATGTAGCCGTGGCCGAGAACGGCAAAAAGGCAATTGAGGTAGCGCATACCTTCAAGCCTGACGTGATTCTGATGGACGTGATGATGCCGGTGATGGATGGAATAGACGCCTGCCGCCAGCTACGCGAAAACCAGGACTTCCGAGACACGCACATCATTTTCCTCACTGCCCGCTCGGAGGAGTTCTCAGAAGTGGCCGCCTTCGACGCGGGCGCCGACGACTTCATTACCAAGCCAATAAAGCCGCGCGCACTCCTCAGCCGTCTAGCCGCCTATGTGCGCCGCGACGTGCAGCAGGAAGAACAGGAGCAGGTGATTGAGATCGGTGGGATGCGCATAGACCGCACCAGCTTTGCCGTGTACAAGGGAGAGGAAAAGATAACGCTTCCGAAAAAAGAATTTGAACTGCTGGCCTTCCTGGCAGCCACCCCGAACAAGGTGTTCACCCGCGAGGAGCTACTCAACAATGTGTGGGGCAGCGACGTGTATGTGATCGCCCGCACCGTGGATGTGCACGTCCGGAAAGTGCGCGAGAAGGTTGGCGAAAATCAGATCAGGACCATTAAGGGTGTGGGCTACAAGTTTAACACCGATTAACGCATGAATTTGAACTCCCGTACGCTTGCCCTTTTAGTATCCCTGGCAGTGGCCCTTGTGCTCACTGCCTTTTTGGCTTTAGCAAGCTACTTCTCCTCCAGAGGCCTGATCGCGGCACTCGTATTGGTTTTCGTCTGCTGCTTTCTGCTGATCTATCTTTCTTATGAGGCGCTGGTGATCCGCGAGATCAAAAATATTTATTCCAGCCTTGAGAAGATAAAGAAACAGGAGTTCAGCAAAGCGGAAGGGAGCTCCATATTTACGGCCGATCCGCTCCGGAAAATAAAGGCCGATATCTTCTTGATCGCCGAGCGCAAGCAGCAGGAAATCGACGAGCTCCGGCAACTGCAGGTCATGCGCCGCGAGTTTCTGGCCGACGTGTCGCACGAACTCAAGACGCCGATCTTCGCGGCGCAGGGCTTCATCCATACCTTGCTCGACGGCGCCATGGATGACCCCGAAGTGCGGGACAAGTTTTTACAAAAGGCGGCCAACAGCCTCGACGGCCTCGACACCCTGGTGCAGGACCTGATCAGCATCTCGCAGTTCGAGAAAGGCGTTGTGAGAATGGAAAAGCAGGACTTTGACGCGGTGCAGCTAGTGCGGGAAGTATTTGAGCAACTGGAGCAGAAAGCGGCTAACAGCCAGACCAAACTGCACTTATTGGATGTGGAGCCCGACCAGAAAGTGATGATTCATGCCGATCCGAACCGCATTCGTCAGGTGTTCATCAACCTGGTGGACAATGCCATTAAATACGGCCATACGGGCGGCAACATCTGGGTATCGTTTACGGAAGGGCGCAAGCGCTTTACCATCACTGTGAAAGACGACGGCCCAGGTATAGCCCAGGAGCACATCAACCGCATTTTCGAGCGCTTCTACCGCATTGACAAGAGTCGCTCCCGCGATAAAGGCGGCTCCGGTCTCGGCCTTGCCATTTCCAAGCACATCATCGAAGCCCACCGCTCCTTCATCGCCGTCAAAAGCGAACTCGACAAAGGGACCACCCTCCGGTTCAAGCTCCCCAAGGCGAAGGTGAACTAAATTGTTAAATTGTTGATGGTTGAATTGTTAAATGGCTAAATTGTTAATTGCTGGTTGTTGATTGTTTGAGGAATAATTTCGATCAAGAATATCATCCGAAGTTATACCTGCTAATCGTTTTGAGATTTTAACAATTCAACAATCAACAATTTAGCCATTTAACCATCACCAATTAATACCCCCACCAAAAATGCGTATCTTTGCAGGCTGCGCGGCTGAGGTATAGTCGTGCGCATTAACGATACAGTATAGGATGAAATACCCGGTTTTTAAAGACCTAATTATATTTGAGAATGAGGACTTCCTGGTGGTAAACAAACCGCCTTTTCTGGCCACGCTCGAAGACCGCACCCCCAACACGACCAACCTGCTCAAGCTGGCCAAGCAGCATAACCCCGACCTGCAGGCCTGTCACCGCCTCGACAAAGACACTTCGGGCTGCCTGGTGTTTGCCAAAAATCCGGAGGCTTACCGGCATGTGTCGATGCAGTTTGAACACCGCGAGGTATACAAGGTATACCATGCCGTGGCCTGGGGTACCCACAAATTTGAGGACCAACTGGTGAAACGCTCGATACTGGCAGGCGCTAAAGGCGTAGCCAAACTCACCCCACAGGGCAAACCCGCTGAAACGTACTTTACTACGCTGGAGAACTACAGCCGCCATACCCTGATTGAGTGTATGCCAGTAACCGGTCGCCTGCACCAGATTCGCGTGCACCTGGCCTACTTGGGCGCGCCGATTGTGGGGGATAAACTGTACGGTGGCGAAGACCTATACCTGAGCACGCTCAAGCGCAAATTCAACCTGAAGCAGCAAACCGAGGAGCAACCGCTGATCAAACGCTTCGCGCTGCACTCGCATACCATCGGTTTCAGATTGATGGACGAAGAGCCTATCAAAATCGAAGCACCTTACCCAAAGGACATGGCCGTGCTGATCAAGCAACTCCGACAGTACAGCTAGACTTTTTAATAAAAGACTATGTAACAAAGGACAAAAGACGCTGAGCGAACCTGCATCTTTTGTCCTTTGCTCGTTTGGGCTTGTCAAACAAAATAGTCGCCTATACCTGTGCACGATTCGGACAGGTCGTGACCTGTCCCTGCTAAACTTATACCTTGGCAGGCACGCGGAATTGCTTTTAAGCTACACTCTGCCACTCAGCCTCACTGTAAATAAGTCTGTCTTTTGTCACAGAGTCCTTTGTCAAGATCTATAGGCCGTTTGTCAAAGGTCAACCCACACGCAGCACGATCTTGCCGATGTTCTGGTTGGCCTCCATATATCTGTGGGCTTCGGCTACGTCCGACCAGTCAAATACCGAGTCTATCACGGGTTTGATCGTGCCATTCTCGAACAGGGGCATGGCAAAGGCAGCCATGTCTTGCGTGAGTTTGATCTGATAATCGCGGGTGCGGGAGCGCAGGGTGGAGCCGATGATCTGCAGGCGCTTGGCTAGTATCTTGCGCAGGTCGAAGTTCTCGACGTTGCCGCCGCCCAGGCTCGCCAGCAATACCATTCTGCCATCCAGGCGCAGACACTCGATGTTTTGCTTAAAGTATGGACCGGCAATGAAATCCACGATCACGTCCACTCCTTCTGAGTTGGTATAGGCCAGCACCTCGTCTTCAAAGGGAACTTCTTTGTAGTTGATGGCCTTGTGAGCGCCCAGGTCCAGGCAGGCTTGCACCTTTTTTTCAGAGGCCGTTACCAGCACCTCGGCTTCCAGAGCGCGGGCTAGCTGTATACCTGCCGTACCTACACCACTGGCCCCAGCGTGTAGCAGTACCCGCTCGCCAGCCTGCAATTTGCCCAGCCAGGAGAGCGCCTGCCAGGCTGTGAGGAACACCTCAGGTATAGCGGCCGCTTCTTCCATACTCAGGTTGTCGGGTATAGCCATGGCCATATCCTCGTGAATCACGGCATATTCTGCATAGCCACCGCCCGGCAGTAGCCCAAATACCTTGTCCCCTTTCTGAAAGCGGGTGCAGTTGAAACCTGCCTCCACCACCTCTCCGGCTATTTCGAGGCCCAGCAGCGAACTCTCTCCCTTCGGAGGTGGGTATTTGCCTTGGCGCTGCAAGGTGTCGGCACGGTTGAGCGCAGTGGCCTGCACGCGCACGAGCAGTTCGTAAGGTTTAGGCAGCGGCTTTTCGTACTCACCCAGCACCAGTAGTTCGGGCCCGCCGGGTTGCTTTAAAATAATGGCTTTCATATCAGATGTTGGTTTGTTTCGGCTATACCTTAAGACGCCAGCTAAAAATAGATGTTTCCGGCGGGAAGGCAAAAGTAGCTTGACGGACTGTATTCACACGGTTATACCTGACCTTCAAAATATTTTACAAAATAATTACACCTGGCACTTGACCTTTCTACGAAACTTTCGTAACTATACGAAAACATCGTAGAACTATGGAAAAGCTCACACAACAAGAAGAGGAAGCTATGCAGGCGATTTGGTCGCTGGACGGCGGTTTTATCAAGGAGTTTCTGGAGAGACTCGACGAACCTAAGCCGCCTTATACCACGCTGGCCTCTACGGTGAAGAATCTGGAGAAGAAAGGTTTTCTGCAGAGCGAGAAATTTGGCAATACCTACCGCTATACGCCCATCATTAAGGAAGAGGACTATAAGAAGCGCTTCATGAAAGGCTTTGTAGGCGACTATTTTAAGAACTCTTACAAAGAGCTGGTGGCCTTTTTTGCAAAGGAAAAGCAGATCAGTGCCGAGGAGCTGAAGGAGATTATCGACATGATCGAAAACAAAAAGACCGACTGATATGCCAACCCTGCTCCTATACCTGCTGAAAGCGAACGTGGCCCTGGTGCTCTTTTACCTGGCCTATTACCTGGTGCTGCGCAAGCTCACGTTCTACCACCTCAACCGCCTTTTCCTGGTGTTCGGCATCCTGTTCTCGGCCATTTATCCGCTGGTGGATCTCTCCGAGCTGTTTAGCCGCCACGAAGAGCTGGCCGTGGTACAAAGCTATGCCATTGTTATACCTGAGTGGACACCAACCGCTGTACCTGAGCAAGCCCCCGCATTCGACTACTGGCTTATACCTGTCGGGCTGTTCTGGCTCGGCTGTGGCCTGATGCTGCTGCGGCTGATCGTGCAGTTTGTGTCGCTCTACCGCATACACCGCACCTCTGTGCCTGCTTCTTACCAGGGCGTGGCGTTTCGCAAAGTACCAGGTATAAGCGAAGCCTTCTCGTTCTGGAAAACCATTTACCTGAACCCTGCGCAGCATAAATCGCCTGAGTTGGAGTCGATCCTGCGGCACGAACAGATACACGTGAACGGCTGGCACACCCTGGATGTGCTGCTGGCCGAGGTGAGCACGGTATTTTACTGGTTCAACCCGGGGGTATGGCTCATGAAACAGGCCATGAAAGAAAACCTTGAATTTATAGCCGACCAGCATGTTGTAAATGCTGGCGTCGATAGAGTAGCTTACCAGTACCTCTTACTGAAAGTTGTGGGCGCCACACAACCTCAGCTTGCCAATCAGTTTAATTTCCCATCCCTTAAACGAAGAATTGCCATGATGAACAAAATGCCCACAAACAAAGCCAGCCGGCTCCGACTGCTGGTTGTGCTGCCCCTCGTCACCGTATTGCTGGTTGCCTTCCGGAGCGCCTCGCAGGAGGATATCGCTACCATAACAGAAGCCGTTTTCAAGGAAGAGGCCACACCAGCGCAGGCAGAGCCAATTGATGAATACGCTGCCTTCTATGCGCGAAACCCTGAGGTTAATAGAATCTCCTGGAGATCGAACAGTAAAATTGTAATGGCCTTAAAGTCCGGTGCTGAAGAGGTCTATACCTTCGGCGATAAGCAAAGCATGGCCTCTGCCGAGCTGAAATACGGCGAAATGCCCAGTGCGCCACCAGTTGCCAGAAGAGACAACCCGGATCAGGATGAACCTTACATCTTGAAACTAGAGAACATCGGCTATTATGATGACAAAGCGAACTGGCCTGAGGATTACAAAGATTTTCTGAAGCGTCATCCCAATGTAAAGGAGGTAGCTTGGAAGTTTGACAACATCAGGAACAAGAATCTGGAATCAATCATCATCTACCTCAAAAACGGGAAGACAGAAACCTACGATTACAACAAAAACCAGCGCATTCCGGCTGCTGAGGCAAAGTGGGGCCAACTTCCTTTCCTGCCACCTCCGCCACCCCCTGTACCGGCTGCGCCAGATGCACCACCTGCTCCGCCAGCCCCTAACAAAGAAGAAAACGTTATAGCAGAAGTAATAATGCCCGTAGAGAAACACTACTTCATTGATGGGGTAATTTCCGATAAGGATGCCGCACTAGCTGTAGCGCTTGATAAGGAGTCTGTTCATAGCATGAGTACATTCAGGGGCGAGTCTGCTCAAATACTTTTGAATGATAAAACTGCCACAGGGGTAGTTTCCATTATCACAAAGCGAAACAAGAACTCCCGTCAGGTACAGGAATTCAACAAGAAACTGAAGAATTTGCCTTCGCCACCGTTAGCTATGCCGAAGGCACCTGGTACACCACCACCGCCTCCTGCGCCAGCTAAAGAAACAATTCCACCCGTACCACCTGTTCCTGTTGGCGAACAGCTTCCACCACCTCCACCGCCAACAAGATATGAAGGCCCTGCTATACCTAAAGCAGGCGGTGCACGCCTGGTGGAAACCGAAGAGCATGTGACATACTTCCTTTGGCCGGAAGAGATTATAAAAAGAGAGTTGGAGGTCGCAAAGCAGGCGTTCAAGGACAATGGCTTTGACTTGAGCTTCAATGAGAAATACGCGGGCGAAAAAGTTAGCAGCCTGAAAATTGAACTCGCTTCCAAAAACAAGAAGTCCCGCGCCAGCGCAACTTACAATGCGGATGCTTTAAAAAGTATTCTGGATGCCGACAACATTGTGATAGTGCAGGGTAACAAAAAGACTGGTGAAGTTCAAATTGCAACCACACTAGCGCCGAGATAATACATAGGTATAAATAATAAACTAACTTACAGGCAGCGGCGCAACTTTGTGCCGCTGCCTTTCTTTTTACACTATCCCTCTGTATTCCAGCATATTTCTACACTAAGTATTGCATATCAAATAAAGACTTTCTATCTTTGTGACCATTTTTCAAGAACCCTCGAGAAAAAATTAATTGTTAAATAAATCGCTTACAACCACCAAAAATGGATCATTTAAGTTATAAGACCCTTACTGTCAATAAGAAGACAGCCAACAAAGGCTGGGTGATTATTGATGCAGGGCAAGGAAGCTTGGGTCGCGTGGCGTCTGAAATCGCCAAGATCCTGAAAGGCAAGAACAAGCCTTCGTACACGCCAAACGCTGACTGCGGTGACAACGTTATCGTTATCAATGCTGATGACACGCGCTTCACAGGCCGCAAGTGGGATCAGAAGTACTACCTGTCGCACACTGGTTACCCAGGTGGTCAGAAGAAGACTTCTCCACGTGAGCTTAAGGCTAAATCATCAACGCTGCTCGTAGAGCGTGCGGTTCGTGGCATGTTGCCTAAAGGCCCACTGGGTCGCGAGCTATTCCGTAATCTTCATGTTTTTGCAGGAAGCGAGCATCCATTTGCAGCTCAGCAGCCTAAAGAATTAACCCTCAACATCTAATAATTAATGGAAGTTATCAATACATCTGGTAGAAGAAAAACCTCGGTGGCTCGTATCTACATGACGGCCGGGCAAGGGAATATCACTATTAACGGTAAAGATATCAAGGCGTACTTCCCCGACGAAGTACTGCAAACTATTGTGAATCAGCCGTTTCAAACCTTAGAAGCTATTGGCAAGTACGATGTTACTGCCAACCTAAAAGGTGGTGGTGTAAGCGGCCAGGCTGAAGCACTTAGACTTGCTATCGCAAAAGCACTGGTAGTAGAAAACGCCGAGTCAAAATCTGCACTTCGCAAAGAAGGGTTCATCACCAGAGACCCTCGCATGGTGGAGCGTAAGAAGTTCGGTAAGCGCAAAGCGCGTCGTTCATTCCAGTTCAGTAAACGTTAATATTAAAGGTGTATCAACAACATGGCAAGTACTAATTATAAAGAATTACTTGAGGCAGGTGTTCACTTCGGTCACCTTACCCGCAAGTGGGACCCGAAAATGGCTCCATACATTTTCATGGAGAAAAACGGTATCCACATCATTGACCTGAACAAGACACTGGTTGCCCTTGACGAAGCTTCTTCAGCTATCAAGAACATCGCCAAGTCTGGTCGTAAAATCCTTTTCGTAGCTACCAAAAAGCAGGCACAGGACATCGTTGCTGAAGAAGCAAAGCGTCTGAAAATGCCTTATGTAACTGACCGTTGGTTGGGTGGTATGCTGACGAACTTCGCCACCGTGCGCAAGTCGCTTAAGAAAATGTCTACTATCGACAAGATGGTGAAAGACAACACAGCTTATGCAGCTATCGCAAAGCGTGAGCGTCTGATGCTTTCTCGTGAGCGTGAGAAACTGGAGCGTGTACTGGGTGGTATCGCCGACCTGTCTCGCCTGCCAGCTGCTCTGTTCATCGTGGACGTAAAGCGTGAGCACATCGCTGTGAAGGAAGCTCAGAAGTTGAACCTGCCTGTATTCGCAGTATGCGATACAAACTCTAACCCAGAGCTGGTTGACTTCCCAATCCCTGCCAACGACGACGCTTCTAAGTCTATCGCCCTGATCGTTTCGATCATCGGTAAGGCCATCGAAGAAGGTCTGTCTGAGCGCAAAGTAGACAAAGAAGAGACTGAGCGTAAGCGTTCTGAAGAAGAAGGCATCAAAGCCAAGCAGGAAGCTGACGAGCAATAATCTCGCATGCATATAGCATAGTAAAATAGACTGAACATTGGGCCCATAAGCTTCAATGTTCAGTTTGTTTTAGGGCATAGGATAGAGAAAAGATATTTTGACAAAGAATAAAAGACTGCGAGGAGCAGCCAATTGTTCTGATCCTTTTCCGGATGATGCCGCAAAGTGACTCTTAATTATTAATTCATAATTCTTAATTATAACAAGATGGCTATTACAGCACAAGACGTTAACAGACTTCGCCAGGAAACTGGTGCAGGTATGATGGATTGCAAAAAAGCACTTACAGAAGCTAACGGTGACTTCGAAGCTGCTAAAGATATTCTGCGTAAGCAAGGACAGAAGATTGCCAGCAAGCGTGCTGACAACGCTACTTCTGAAGGTATTGTGCTGACGCAGGTAAGCGACAACGCCGCTACTGGCGTAGTAGTAGCACTTGCTTGCGAAACTGAACCGGTATCAAAAGTAGAAGACTTCAGAAACCTGGCACAGTCCGTACTGGCCGCTGCTGTTTCTACTGGTGCTTCTTCTAAAGAAGAACTGTTGGCAACGCCACAGGCTGACGGCCGTTCGCTGCAGGACCACATCACAGACCTGATGGGCAAAATCGGTGAGAAAATCGACGTGGTTTCTTACGAGACTGTGAAAGCTGAGAAAGTGGTAGCTTACAACCACTCTAACGGCAAACTGGGTGTACTGGTAGGTATGAGCAATACCAACGGCACAGACGTAACTGAGGTTGGTAAGGACATCGCGATGCAGATCGCTGCCATGAAGCCAATCGCGCTTGACAAAGACGGTGTTGACTCTGCTACTATCGAGCGTGAGATCGAGATCGGCAAGGAGCAGGCTCGTGCTGAAGGCAAGCCAGAGAACATGCTGGAGAAAATCGCGCAAGGTAAACTGAACAAGTTCTACAAAGAGAGCACCCTGTTGAACCAGGAGTTCGTAAAAGATTCTTCTTTGACTATCTCTCAGCTGCTTGAGAAGACTAGCAAAGGTTTGACTGTAACTGAGTTCAAGCGTGTAGCTATCGGCTAATTCGCATTGCAACCATATTAAAAAAGGCGCTGAGAAATCAGCGCCTTTTTTATTTTATACCTGCAGGTATAGAAGTTTAGAACAGATGTTGCAGAAACGCCGGCGTTTTGATGATGCCCGTCAGCATCATGATAGCGGCCACGGCTATACCTGCAAGCACCCGAAACAAATAGCTTTTAAAGAAAGACTCCCCTGCTTGCTGGTCCTGGTACACACGCAGGGCACCTCCAGCGAACATCACGCCCAAACCCGCATACAGAAAAACCGGACTGATATCATTTCTGACATTCAAAAAGCCAAGTAATCGAAGCGCAGTGGGCCACATAATGAGCGCTAAACCGCCATAGATGAGTAAGTGCGGTGCGAGGGCGTTTTGCAGGACAAGTCTTTTCATAAAATGGTTGATTTAGTTGATGGGTAAGGTATAGCTCAGGTATAAGATCAGTAAATATACCTGAATCTCAATCAATTCCAAGCAGGACACAGCTGGCTATACCTTAGTTATTGCGTCGCACGGTGCTCACAAAGGCATCGCGCATGTCCTGAAAGCGATTCACGACAGCTTCGATGAACTCTTCATCCAGCAGGGCTTTGGCGCCTTCATCGCCCATCACTTCGGTCTCTTCTATCTTATAGATCTGCTCCAGATTGGCCTTCTCCAGCTTCAGGATATACTTGTTATTATAGGAATGCAGCGTGATCTTCACGTGCGGATTAGGTATGTCGGCTACTACTCTCATAGGTTTATTTGCTGGTTGATTTATATGTGTTGCTCTACTAACGTAAATTCAGGCATTAGGTAAACGTATTCACCCTGCAGCATCGGTGCGCTCCATCTCGATACCCATCAGCTGCATGAGCTTGCTGGCGTTGAAACTGCGGCAGATACCCCGCTGCAAGGTATAGTCAAAGAGGATCTTGTCGCCCTCGATGGTACTGTTGAAGCTGAAGTTCTCGACGCTGCCCGGCAATTCCTGCTCCATGGCGCCTAGCTCCAGATCGTGCGTAGAGATAAGGCCGGAAGCGTTGCGGCGGTGCAATTGCCGGATCAGGGCCATGGCGCCGGCATGGCGGTCGCGGGAGTTGGTGCCTTTGAGTATCTCGTCGAGCAGGTAAAAGACCGGCTCCTCTCCTTCCGTCATGTTGAGTAAAATACGCAGGCGCTTAAGTTCGGCGTAGAAAGAAGAAGTATTCTCGGCCAGGTTGTCGGCGGTGCGCATGGCCGTGTATACCTGTGCTGGCGCCACTTTCAGGCGGCGGGCACAGACGGCGGCTCCCATAAAGGCCAGCACCATGTTGATGCCCACTGTGCGCAGGAAAGTCGTTTTGCCGGACATGTTCGAGCCCGTCACCACAATGGTCTTGCCTGCTCCCTGCATCTGAAAATCGTTGGCGATGCGCTCTACCGAAAAGATAAGCGGATGGGCCAGCCGCTCTGCCTCCAACTCGAAAGGTATAGCGCTGAGCTCAGGTATAGCAAAATGCGGCTGGGCATACTGGAAGGCAGCCATACTGGTAAGCGCTTCGAACTCAGCCAGCAGGTCGAGGGAGTTTTCCACTTGGTCCAGGTGCTGGGCTTTCCAATTCTCCAATCGATAAATCCACACCAGGTCCCACATCAGAATGCTGTTCAGGAAAAAGCTCATCAGCGTGCTCAGTCGCCACGAGAAATAATCGATGATGGTGGCTACCTTGCCGATGGCGGTGGAAACCATTGTATTGCCTTTGTAAAGCCCGGTCCGGATCTCCTCTAGAAGTGGAGCCTTGAAGGTATAGGGCTCGAGGTGGCGCAGTTGGTCAGTATAGCTTTGCATGGCCTCATACATGCCGATGCTCTTGTCGTAGTAGTCGTCGCGTTGTTTCTGGAACTTGAGTCCGAGCAGGTACTGAATAGCCAAAAAACCACCTGCGATGTAGCCGGAGTAGCCGTAGAACCAGGCCGCAATGGCCGTTAAGGTCAGAACGGGTAGCACGAACACCAACAGCTTGAGCCAGGGATGCGCCTTATACAAGTCCTGCGCACGCAGCCAGTCGAAGAACTCCTGCGTGTTTTCGTTGAGGTGCTTGTAGTGCATCGGTTTCACGATGGCTTGCTGCAGCCACTCCTGCTGGTCCGGCATTGCCAGTTCTGCCACCGCCTCCTGCCTGCGCAGCACTTCCGGAGCAGGGGCCACCTGCCGAAACCACTGGGCCAGCCGCAGCTTGCCGATGCTGGTGACGGAGCGGTTCATCAGTTGGAAGAGCGAGTCCGGACCGAAAATATCCAGGTCGGAGGTATAGGGATGATGGTCGTCCTTAAAGGCAATGCCATCATCAAAGGTATGTAGCTTGCCCTGCAATCGGTCAATCTCCTGCAGGTTGAGCTTACCGAGCAATTGCAGCTGCTTATACCGGTAGTCGAGGCGGCTGTGCCAGCGCATCACCAGGATGAAGAGGATATAGAACCCGACGATGCTAATGATGCCTGCGCTGGTGTTGCCGTCGCGGAAAAAGAGCCAGGCAGTTATGGCGCCTGCTACAAACACCACCACCCGTAGCCACGACACCGTCTTCGATTTGCCGGCTGCTTTCTGTTCCTGTTCAGCATAGGCTGCGGCCCGCTGCTCAAATTCCTTTTGTCTATTGTTCACGTAAAGTTGTTCGGTTTGCAGGTATAGCTAGTCGATGGTGGCGATGCACTTCAACTCAATGGCGATGGGCGTTGGTAATTTATTGATCTCCACCGTAGTGCGGCATGGTTGGTTATCCTTGAAATACTCGGCGTAGATGCGGTTGTAAGTGGCAAAGTCGTCCTTCATGTTCGTCAGGTATACGGTCACGTCCACCAGGTTCGCCCAGCTTGATCCGGCGTCTTCCAGAATATAGCGCACGTTCTGGAAAACCGAGCGGCACTGCGTCTCAATGTCGTAAGAGGTAATATTGCCTGCCTCGTCTAGCTCGACACCCGGAATCTTTTTGGTGCCACGCTCCCTTGGTCCAACGCCAGACAGGAACAAAAGATTGCCCACACGGCGTGCGTGCGGGTATAGCCCCACCGGCTCCGGGGCTTTCGAGGAATTGAGAAGCTCTTTGTCGTTTGTCATACTCAAATATAAAACATTCTGGCCAGCATTGTGCCTCCGTTACCGCTTCTATACGGCATCCATAGAAAAAGCCGGCCTGAAACAGACCGGCTTCTCTCACCTTAAACAGATTCTTATACTTAGCCTCGCTGGTGCTGGGATGATACTGACCAGAGACTATTTCGTGAATTTCACATCGTTATATTTAGAAGTGATGCTGATGCTACCCTTAGGTGCTGCGCTTCCAAACTTACCTTTATATTCTGCTGAGGTATGGCCCTTCTCTAGTGTTGTGAACTTCACCAGTTCCCGGTCTACTTTGAAGTCGGCAAACTGCACGTTTACGTCAAAGTCGAAAGCGGTATCGTTCTCGAAGTGAAGCTGTATCGGTGTAAATCCGCCGTTTACGTTAATGGACTTAAAATTCTTCTTCACATTGTCCACTCTGAAAGTACCATACTTCACATCCATCTGCAGCGCCTCTGTAAGATTCCCGATCTTAAAATCGCTGAACTTTGACGAGCCGTTCACGCCATTGGTATTGCCAAGGTTGAGAGTAGAGTAAGCTAACTCCACATTGCCCTTGTTCAGGAAACCGATGGTGTTGGACGAACTGTTGCAGAAAGAAGCCTTGATGTTGTTGTTGGCATTGGCCAGATTGCCCGCTTTAAAAGCGCCGTACCGCACATTCAGATCCACTTTGCCTTTCATGTCGGGCAGGTATACATTGCCGAAGCTGTTCTTTACAACCAGGTTGTTTTCGGAAGGCATGTTGATGGTGTAGTTGATCTCAAAGCTCTGGTGACCGCTTTTAGAGTTCATTGAACCCATTTCAGTCTTAACAGAGATGGTGTTGCCGCTTCGGCTATCAGCCACACTGATCTTGTTCAGCATTTCCTGGGCTTGCTGGTCGGAGTTGGCGCGGCTGATGATGTCTACCTTTACCTGTATCTCGCTGCGGTTCCAGGTGTTCACATGCACGCTGCCGAACTTGTTGTCGATGTTCAGCACATCCGTTTTGCCAACCTTATAGGTCTTGTCGAAAGTCTTGCGCTTTTCCGAACTGAAGGTATAGGCTTCGGCTTCCTGGCAATTCGACTGATGTGGTTGCATAGGAGGCGCCGGCGGGATTGGCGGCACGGGCGGTAGCGTCTGCTGCACGACAGGGGTTGGAGGTGCAGGAAGCGTTTGGCTTGGGCAGGGCTCCGGCGCGAAAGGCTGCGCCATGGCCAGAGCGGGCAGTATTACCAAAAGCGTGGCTATATGGTAGCGCAATGTCTTAAATAGTAGTGGTCTCATTGTTCTGTGGTTCAGTGGTGTCCTGTTCTTTTATAGCTTCTATTTTTTGGAGCACTTCCAACTGATGGTTTAGCACTTCGATCCGGATCTGCAGGTTCCTGATCATGGCTGCCATCACCTGGTCGGTATTTGGTGTGGTATATAATTGATTTTTAAGTCGGGTATAGCTGCTGTCGAGGCGGGCCAGTTCGCGGTCTATCTCGCGGGTTTCGTCCAGGCCAAGTACTTTCAGGTCGTATTCGCTCAGTTCCTCGCGCTTGCTGTTGATCTGGCTGGTGTAGTATACCTCCACCTCGGCAAGCTCAGGTGCCACCTGGTAGATCGATTCCTGCTCACCTGTTCCAGTATTGGCAGCAAGGGTATTGGTAGTATTGGTAGCTGCCGGGTTATTTTGTTTCACGGTCCAGAGTGTGATACCGCAGGCCAGCAACAGCACGATGGTGGCGGCCACACGCATAAACATGAAATCGGCCGTGAAGTTGAGGCGTTCTCCAAAGTTGATGCTGATCACTTTAGCTTCTTTGCGGGGCTTCTTTTCCTGCGCCTGCTGTATCTTCAGCTCGGTGCAGATCTCCTGCCACAGCTCCGGTCTGGGCTCGAACACGTCAAACTCTTCCCGGTTTTCGTTCACAAAATCCTTTAATCTATCTTTCATCTCTCTTCTCTTTATAATCAACCACGGTTAGGCCATGGAATGTGTATCTTTCATAATCTCCAGCAGCTTCTTGCGGGCCCGGCTGTACTGCGACTTCGAAGTAGACTCGCTTATCTCCAGCACCTCTCCTATCTCGGCGTGGTCAAGGCCTTCCAACAGGTATAGGCTAAGCACCACTCTGTAACCATCGGGCAGGCGTTGTATGGCGCGGCGCACCTGTTCTACCTGCCACTCGGTGTTGTCGTCGTACTCTTCTTCCGGCACGTCCTCCGCCAGCCGGTCTTCGAGCGGCACCAGTTCCGAGCGCCGTTTGCGGACGGCGTTAACCGAGGCATTGATCACGATCCGTTTGAGCCAGCTCCCGAATGAAGCTTCTGCTTTGTAAGAATGAAGATTTTTGAAAGCGCTGATGAAGGCTTCCTGCAGCACATCCTCCGATTCAGCATAGTCGTTGGTGATGCGCATGCTCACGTTAAACATGGCTTTGGAATAAAGTTTGTAAAGCTCGTACTGGGCACGGTTATCCCCTGCCTTGCAGCGCTCCACCACTTGTGCGTTCACATCCTGAAAAGTGCCTTTTTCCAAAATCGCCTCGTTTATCGTTCTATTTGCCTTGTTTGTCGACTCAACTGCTTACTTCATCTTATTTTTCCTCCTCCCTTCATTCTATCTGCACTAAAGACACAGCTAAAACCGTTGGGTTGCATCAAGTTGCAAAATATTTTAAAAAATTATCCGTTGCTCACATTTACATTACACCGCTTTACTTATTTGTCAGGTATAGCCACAAAAAAAGCCAGCCCCGAATGGAGCTGGCTTGAACGAATTTACTGACTTCACAGCATCTTTTATACCTTACTTCCTAGCTTTCTAGGCACTGGCAGGTATGAAAAGCGCGGTTTGTCCACGCACATTAGCACATTAAAAAATTAACGCATCAGCACATTAATCCATGATATCGAACTTGATACCTTGAGCCAATGGCAATTCGCGGCTGTAATTGATGGTGTTGGTCTGACGACGCATGTAGATTCTCCAGGCATCGGAACCAGATTCGCGGCCACCGCCTGTGTCTTTCTCACCGCCGAAGGCACCACCAATCTCGGCACCGGATGTCCCGATGTTTACGTTGGCTATACCGCAATCAGAACCCCAATGTGCCAGGAAAGCCTCCGTTTCGAGCAGGTTGGTAGAGAAGATGGACGACGAAAGCCCTTGCTTTACCCCGTTCTGAATATCGATGGCGTTCTCTACGTCACCGCTATACCTGATCAGGTATAAGATCGGCGCAAAGGTCTCTTCCTGCACCATGTGGTAGTGGTTCTCTGCTTCCACAATAGCCGGGGTCACGTAAGTGCCGGTTGCGTACTGCTCGCCTTCCAGCACTTCGCCACCAATCAACAGCTTGCCACCTTCTTTCTGCACTTCCTCCAGCGCATTCAGGAAAGCTTTCACGGCATCTTTATCGATCAGCGGACCGACCAGTGTGGTGTCGCTCAGCGGGTGACCGATCGGCAGGTTCGGATAGATTCGGAGCAGGCGGTCGCGTACCTGGTCAAACACATTCTCGTGCACAATCAGGCGACGGGTAGAAGTACAGCGCTGTCCGCAGGTACCCACGGCACCGAACACCACGGCACGAAGCGCCATTTCGATGTCGGCATTTTCGGTAATGATGATGGCGTTATTTCCGCCCAGTTCCAGCAGGGATTTTCCTAGTCGAGCGCCAACGGCTTCGCCCACTTTCTTGCCCATGCGGGTAGAGCCTGTGGCCGACACAAGTGGTATGCGGGTATCATGCGCCATCAGGCTGCCGATCTCCGCATCGCCGATGATCACGTTGAATATACCTTCCGGCAGCTCGTTCTCGGACAGCACGTCGCGGATGATGTGCTGGCAGGCAATGGCCGTAAGCGGTGTTTTCTCAGATGGTTTCCAGATGGTCACGTCGCCACAAACGGCGGCCAGCATAGCGTTCCAGCTCCAAACCGCCACCGGGAAGTTGAAGGCCGAGATTACGCCTACGATGCCCAGCGGATGGTACTGCTCATACATGCGGTGCTGCGGGCGCTCGGAGTGCATCGTATAGCCATGCAGCTGACGTGACAAGCCCACTGCAAAGTCGCAGATGTCGATCATTTCCTGCACCTCGCCAAGGCCCTCCTGCAGAATCTTGCCCATTTCGTAGCTCACCAGTTTGCCCAGCGCTTCTTTGTGCTCGCGCAGCTTATCACTGATCTGGCGCACGATATCACCACGCTTCGGAGCAGGCAAGGTGCGCCATACCTTAAACGCCTCCTGAGCGGTCTTCACCACTTGCTCGTAGTCGTCAGCTGTGGCCATGTTCACGCTCGCGATCAGGTTGCCGTCGGCAGGTGAATGGATGTCGCGGGTGGTTTTGTTGTTTTCGCCGCCCCAGTTCAGACCAGTGCTGTAGGCCGGGTTCAGTTCTTTTACACCCAGCTGCTGCAACACATCGGCAATGGCCTTGGTCATGGGCATTTCGTCTATGGCTTGTTTCATAATTCTATCTGTCATTTTCAGGTTATAGCTGTTTAAATAGCTCCCATACCGGTACACCTGTAGGCAGGAAGCTCTCCAGCATGAAGTTAGCCTTTTTTTCTGTGCTTATAAAACAAAAAAGCTCCTGCCGCCATGGCAGGAGCTTTTTTTACTGTATGGTCAGCTCTTAGCGTTTCCCGATCGGGTAATAGGCCTTGAGACCATCAGGGTATACACCCTCTATGTACACGATGCCGGTTTCGAAGTTCTTCAGGTGTCGCTCCACATCAGACGGCACATTCACGGCATACTTGTCGATGCGGGTGATGATGAAGCCATCTTTCATACCTGTGTCGCGGAACTTGCTCTTGGCTACGTTGGAGATTTTGGCGCCACCGTCTATACCTAGCTTGTTCATCTCCTGCTTGCTCACGGCCTCAAACGAAGCACCGTCAAACGTTACCGAATTAGCCATGCTGCGCTTCGATATCTCGGTGCTGTTGTTCAGGTTCTTGAGCGTTACGTTGGCTGTTCGGGTCTTGCCATCGCGCAGGTACTCTACCTTCACTTTGTCGCCAGGACGGTAACGGGCCACTTGCTCCAGCAACTGCGAAGAGCGGGCTACTTTCACATCGTTGATGGCCGTGATCACGTCACCGTTGCGGAGGCCTGCCTCTTTTGCGCCACCTTCTTCCACTTCAGCCAGGTACACGCCATTTAGTGTGTTCAGGTTTTTCTCTTTAGCCAGGGCTGCATCAATTTCTTGGATGCGGGCTCCCAGCAGGGCACGCTGTACTTCGCCGTACTTCAGCAGGTCGTCCACCACTTTGCTTACAAGCGCAGATGGCACTGCAAACGAATAACCGGCAAAAGAGCCTGTCTGCGAGGCAATGGCTGTGTTGATGCCTACCAGGTCACCGTTCAGGTTCACGAGGGCGCCCCCGCTGTTTCCCGGGTTTACGGCTGCATCCGTCTGGATGAACGACTCGATGCTCAGGTCACGGTTCTGGCTGGTGCGCAGAATGTTGATGTTACGGCCTTTGGCGCTCACGATACCCGCTGTTACGGTAGAGGTCAGGTTCATCGGGTTACCTACGGCCAGTACCCACTCGCCTACCTGCAGCTCGTCGGAGTTACCGTAGCGAATTACGGGCAGCTTGTCGGCGTTAATCTTCAGCAGGGCCAGGTCGGTGGTCGGGTCGGTGCCCACCAGCGTTGCCTCAAACTTGCGCTTGTCGTCCAGTGTTACTTCTATCTTGTCGGCCCGGTCGATTACGTGGTTGTTGGTCACGATGTAGCCGTTGGAGGCAATGATCACGCCGGAGCCGGAGCCCATTTGCGGACCACGTGGTACGCGCTCGCCAAAGCCGTCGCCGAAGAACTCGCGCAGGAACGGATCCATGGGCGTGTTGCTACGCTGGGCGGTGCGGGCACTGTATTCTGTCATCACGTGCACCACGGCAGGTGTGGTCACCTGCGCTGCTTTTATAAAGTTAAGGCCTTCCGGCACAATCACGTTGCTGCTGCGCATGTCGCTTGTGTAGCGCACAGTCGGGTACTGCTGTTGAGTCTCTACGCCCTGCGGAACATCGTTCTCCAGCAACTTATAGCTGCCTACTGCCACACCGCCGCCCATCAGCGCCGAAAGTGTGAGGCCAACAATAAACTGTTTCGTCTTCATGTATTGAACTCCTTCTGATTGGTGTATGTCAAATATTAAGGATAAACTATATTATAATCTTCTAACGCTAATATACTATACGGCAGTATATAAGGTCAAGGCAATTCCTGTAGTTTAACATTTCTATAACAAAAAGGAGGCCAGTTTCGGTGGCCTCCTTTTTGTTAATCTTCTTCACTTAATCTTATTTGCCGTCTTCAGAAGCCCCTACACGCTTTTGCTTGGTGTTCTGCCTGGCTTCCTCCCCTCTGGCGATCTTAATCTGACGCTTCATGGTTTTGTGCTCGTCTTTTGGCACATTCACTAGCAGTACACCGTCCTGCAGCTGCGCCGATATCTTGTCCGGGTTCACGTTGTCCGGCAGGTAGAAGGAACGCGAGAAAGTACCATACTGCGTTTCGAGCATCTGGTAGCGGCGTCCTTCCTCTTTCTTCTCGAAGCGGCGCTCACCCGAAATGGTCAGCTTGCCTTCCTGAAAATCGATGGCGATATCCTCTTTGCGAATACCAGGCAAGGCCACTTCAATTTCGTAACCATTCTCGGTTTCGCAGGCATCCACATGCGGTGTAAAACCAGTAAAGCCTCTTGTGTTGACTGACTCGTTGAAGAATCTGTCCAGCATGGAGCTGAACGTTTGCGGCATCTCGTTCTGCATGCCGTTATATTTTCTAAGTACCATTGCTACCTCCTTTTTTAAGTTTTTGTTTTCAATTCAAACAGGGTATAGCTAAAAGTTTGCCAGCTGTATTATTTTATAAAATCATGAAATAATGTCATTTAAAATACAGGTATAGAACTGACATTTCTGACAATTTTTCAGAGATCAATAGGTATAGCTGGCCGTTGAAGTGGCTTTATTGAAGGTATACTTCAGCTCCAGGCCAAACACGGGAGAGATGCGGTTGCGCTTCGTGGTATAGCCCGGCTCAACCAACACCCCGTCTTCGTCATATTTTGGCCCCACCTGCACAAAGTAGTAATCGGTCTGGCGCAGGAAGTAAGGTGTGAGGCGAAACTTGTCGTTGAGTTCGTAAGTGGCGTCTAACCTGAGACGGGTACGGTCGATGGTGCGTACCAGTAGTTCGTTCGTGTCTTCGCCAAAATCTTTCACTACCATCAGCTCATACGACAAAGATGGGGTGATAAAGCGCTCCCCTACCGGAAGGCGCTTACCTAATTCCACTCCCAGCCTGAACCGCGCGAAAGGATCGCGGCGCTCCTGGTTCACGTAATCGAGCGTCAGTTGTTTATTGAAGTACAGCCCTTTGATGCTACCGGCATGTCGTAGGAAAGCCGAAGTGAAGTTGCTCGAGGGCATGTCTTCTTTAGCGTAGCGGAACATAGCTCCCGCCAGCCAATGATCGGTAAAAGCATGCTCGTAGCCTAGTGTAAACTCGATGCGCTCGAAGCTGCCCACGCCGTTGTAGCGGTCGTCGGTGTTGATGCGGTATTGGTTCTGCAGGAACAACAGCCCGTTCTCGCCTAAGCCGTAGCTCAGCTGCAGTTCGGGCCAGATGGCGGTCGGTGAGCTTATTTTGCTTTGGGCGTGGCTCAGCAGCGGCAGCACAGCCAGCGAGAGGATCAGGTATAGCTTTTTCATCTTCGGTTATTCTATTGTTTCGCTTTCAGTTCCTGCACGGCAATCCAGGCCATCAGGCCACTGCCGGTTTCAAGGGCGGCCTCGTCTACATCAAAGGTCGGAGTATGCACGCCTGAGGTGAAGCCGCGTGCCTCGTTGCGCGTGCCCAGGCGGTAAAAGCAGGCAGCCACCTCTTGTGAGTAGTAGGCAAAGTCCTCGGCGCCCATCCACAGGTCCAGGTCCACCACGTTCTCCGCGCCCAGGTATAGCGCGGCTGCCTCGCGGGCACGACCAGTCAGATCCGGGTCGTTTCTCAGGAATGGGTAGCCAAACTTGATGTCGATGTCGCAACTGCCGCCCATGCTCTCGCAAAGAGTTTCGGCCAGTTTGCGTATACGGCGGTGCGCCTCTTTTCGCCATACCTCATCCATGGTCCGGAAGGTACCTTCCACCTTTACCTCATTCGGGATCACATTGGTAGCTCCCAAGGCCTCTACTTTTCCAAAAGAGAGAACCGTCGGTACCTTCGGGCTGGCGTGGCGGCTCACGATCTGCTGCAGCGCCACAATCAGGTGCGAGGTGATTAGCACCGGGTCCACGTTGAGCTCCGGCAAAGCAGCATGCCCTCCTTTGCCCTTCACCGTGATGTAGATCTCGTCGGCGCTGGCCATGTACATACCTGAGCGGAACCCCACCTTGCCGGCCGGCAGCATCGGGAATACGTGCTGTCCGATGATGCCTGACGGAGCGGGTTGCTGCAACACGCCCTCTTTTATCATTACAGAGGCTCCTCCCGGAAATTTCTCCTCCCCAGGCTGGAACACTAATTTCACGGTGCCTTCAAACTCCTCGCGCAACTCATGCAGAATACGGGCCGCGCCCAGTAAAGAAGCCGTGTGCACATCGTGTCCGCAGGCATGCATCACGCCTTCGTTCCGCGATTTGTAGTCCACAGTGTTCTGCTCCGTTATCGGCAGTGCATCCAGGTCAGCGCGCAGGGCAATGGTTTTGCTTTCCGGGTTTCGCCCATTGATTAGAGCGACCACGCCGGTGTTGGCCATGCGGGATGTTTGCAGGCCGTAGCTTTGCAGCACCTGCTCGACATATGCGGCTGTGTTGTGTTCCTCAAAGGAAAGCTCCGGATTGGCGTGCAGATGCCGGCGTATACCTACCGTATCCCGGGTATAGGTTGCGGCCAGCTGTTTTATTTTCTGTGCTACTAAATTCATGTAAGTATTTCTCTGATAAGGCATTATTGGCCTTATTCCAATCTGTCAAATATAAAAAGAAAAACGTTGCAGCCGCCTGAGCAACTGCAACGCTGTATACCTGTAGCGGACCGCTATACCTTAGTTTTTAGGTATGTTGATCTGGTCCTGCACGATGTGCGCGTTGGGTACCAGGTCGCTGATCTGGTTGAGTACCTGCTGCGCCTCTATGCGGCTGAAGTAGTCGCCTATCTTGAGCCGGAAGTTGGGTTGCTGGTAGGTCAGGTAATCCTTCTGCTCCGGGACGCGGGCGATGATCGCTTTGCGCAGGTCCATTACAGTCTGACGCTCCGATCCGTTGTAGGCCAGTATGCGGTAACCCTGCGCATAGCGTATGTTCTTGTTCACGCTGGCCACGGAGTCCATCAGTACAGCCACCTTGGCGTTCGCATGGTTCGTTGGCTCCACCCGGGCAGTTGCCGGGGCATTGGCATCATCGGCCGGGTAAGTAGGCCGGTATACGCTGATGTCATCCACCACGCGGGTACTGGTTCTGTCTGGTGAGCTGGTGCGGGCCTCTGCCGAGGGCTTACAGGCCGATGACACCAGCAGGGCAAAGATAAAAAGGAAACTAAGCGCTCTGTTCATGCTTTACAATTTGGATACTAGCAGAGCAACCTAGGCGGTCGGCTCCAGCCTCAATTAACGCGATGGCATCGGCGTATGTTTTAATGCCCCCGGATGCTTTAATTTTGATGTGGTTTGGCAGCACGCGGCGCATCAACTGCACATCCTCCACCCGGGCCCCGCCTGAAGCGAAGCCTGTCGATGTTTTCACAAAGTCTACCCCTGCGACGGCGCAGATCTCACAGGCTTTGGCAATCTCGTCCGCCGTGAGTAGGGCCGTCTCAATGATCACTTTCAGTTCCGCCTCTTTCAGGTGACAGAAGTTTGCCAAGTCGCTCAGTTCGTTTTCGATCTCGCTATACCTGCCGGACTTGAAAAACGACACGTTCATCACCACATCGATCTCGTTGGCCCCGTCGGCAATAGCCTGGTGGGTCTCCAGAATCTTTACCTTAGGATGCTGATACCCCAACGGGAAACCGATCACGGTGGCCACTTTCACGCGGGCGCCTGGCCCTAATTGCTCTACGGCAGCCTGCACGTAGCAGGGCGGCACACACACGGCTGCGAAGTTATAGTTACGGGCCTCGTCGCACAGCTGCAGTACCTGCTCCTGCGTAGCATCGGGGCGCAGCAAGGTATGGTCTATATAGGCAGCAAGTTCTTCTCCTGACATAATGTTTGACAAAAGATGTTTTTGATAAAAGACAAAGGATATAAGAAGAGACCGTATCCTCCCTACATCCTTTCTCTAGTAATTTGATTTAAAGGTAAAACAGCCACCGGTTTCTACCCGATGGCTGTTGTTACGCTGTATCGTATTATTCCTCGATCAGTACGCAACGGTTGTGGAGCAAATCGTCCTCTACCGTCTTGAATTTCACGTCCTTAAGCACGCGGCCATCGTTGTACTGCACGCTCACGCGGTCGTTGCGGCCGGCCAACTTTTGGGAGTGGGCTGGCATGATGCGCTCCGGCTCCGGTGCTGGCATAGAGGTAGCCCCATCGTGGCCTTCCAGTGAAGAATGCACTTCGGCTTTCTGCTCATGCAACACCGGCGGCTTTGGCATTTGCGGCGGACGTGCCTCCTGCACCTGCTCTGGCGCCTGCACAGGTATAAAGGCATGGAACAGGAACGATACCGTCTCTTCATTCACTTTGCCGATCATACGCTTGAACAGCTCAAACGACTCAAACTTATAGATCAAGAGCGGGTCTTTCTGCTCGTACACGGCGTTCTGCACCACTTGCTTCAGGTCGTCCATCTGACGAAGGTGATCGGTCCAGGCCTGGTCGATCGTACCTAGCGTGATGATCTTCTCCATGGCACGGATCAGCTCCAGACCACGTGTTTCGTACGTCTTGGTCAGGTTGGCTACGGCGGCCAGCTGGCGCTTGCCGTCTGTGAACGGCACAGCCACGTTCTCGATCATCGGTCCACGGTTCAGGTGGATGTTCTCAATAATCGGGTACGCCTGCTCTGCAATCTGCTTGTTCTTAGTCAGGTAGTGGTTCAGGGCCTCGTTGTACAGACGCTCAACCAGGTTCTTAGCCTGACCAGACTTGAACTCTTCTTCGGTGATCGTGGTGTTGATACCGAATACGCGGATGATGTTCAGCTGGAAGTTATCGTAGTCTACGGTGTTCTTGTAGTTCACCACCATGTCCTCGCTGATATCGTAGATCATGTTCCAGATATCGAGCTCCAGACGCTCGCCGTACAGGGCGTTGCGGCGGCGCTTGTACACCACTTCACGCTGGGCGTTCATCACGTCGTCGTACTCGAGCAGGCGCTTACGCTGTCCGAAGTTGTTTTCTTCTACTTTCTTCTGCGCACGCTCAATGGAGTTGGTGATCATCGAGTGCTGAATCACTTCGCCTTCTTCCAGACCCATGCGGTCCATCAGGCGGGCGATACGATCCGAGCCGAACAGACGCATCAGGTTATCTTCCAGCGACACGAAGAACTGGGAAGAACCCGGGTCACCCTGGCGACCGGCACGACCACGCAGCTGACGGTCAACGCGGCGTGACTCGTGGCGCTCTGTACCAATTATGGCCAGACCACCCGCAGCCTTCGACTCTGGCGTCAGCTTAATGTCGGTACCACGACCAGCCATGTTCGTAGCGATGGTCACGGTGCTTGGCTTACCGGCTTCGGCCACAATTTCGGCTTCTTTCTGGTGCATTTTGGCGTTGAGTACCTGGTGCTTAATCTTGCGCAGCGTCAGCATGCGGCTCAGTAATTCCGATATCTCAACTGAGGTTGTACCCACCAGCACCGGACGGCCTTTTTCTGTAAGTTCTACAATCTCGTCGGCTACGGCATTGTATTTCTCACGCGTGGTTTTGTATACCTTGTCGTGCTCGTCTTTTCTGGCAATAGCGCGGTTGGTAGGTATAACGACCACATCCAGTTTGTAGATGTCCCAGAACTCGCCTGCTTCCGTCTCGGCTGTACCCGTCATACCTGACAGTTTGTGGTACATACGGAAGTAGTTCTGCAGCGTAACGGTGGCGTAGGTCTGCGTGGCATCCTCCACCTTTACATTCTCCTTCGCCTCAATGGCCTGGTGCAGACCATCTGAATAACGACGGCCCTCCATTACACGGCCTGTCTGCTCGTCCACGATCTTCACCTTGTTGTCCGGCGTCACGATGTACTCGGTGTCCTTCTCGAACAAGGTATAGGCCTTGAGCAACTGGTTGATGGTGTGCACACGCTTGGTCTTCTCCTGGAAATCTGCGATCAGCTGTTCTTTGGCGTGCAGCAGCTCTTCTTCGGAAAGCGATTTGTTGTTCTCGATGTTGGCGATCTCGGTACCGATATCTGGCAGAATGAACAGGTTCGGGTCCTCACCCTGACCCGTGATCAGGTCTAGGCCTTTCTCGGTCAGCTCGATCTGGTTGTGCTTTTCGTCGATGGTGAAGTAAAGCGGCTCGTCGGCCTCCGGCATCATGCGGGAGTTGTCCTGCAGGTAGTGGTTTTCCACCTTCTGCATGATGGCGCGGTTACCAGTCTCACTCAGGAATTTTATCAACGGCTTGCTCTTCGGCAGACCACGGTAGGCGCGGAACAGCGAAAGACCACCTTCCTGGGTGTTCCCTTCCTTGATCATGCGCTTGGCCTCGGTCAGGAAATTGTTCACAACTTTACGTTGTGCCTCCACCAGCATGGCAATGCGTGGCTTCAGTTGGTAGAACTCGTGCTCATCGCCACGCGGTACCGGACCGGAGATGATAAGCGGTGTACGGGCGTCGTCGATCAATACAGAGTCCACCTCATCGACCATGGCGTAGTGATGCTTGCGCTGTACCAGGTCTTTGGTTTCGCGAGACATGTTGTCGCGCAGGTAGTCGAAGCCAAATTCGTTGTTGGTACCGTAGGTGATGTCGGCGCGGTAAGCGTTGCGACGGCCTTCGGAGTTAGGCTGGTGCTTGTCGATGCAGTCGATGGTCAGGCCGTGGAACTCGAACAAAGGCGCCATCCACTCGGAGTCACGACGGGCCAGGTAGTCGTTCACGGTTACCACGTGCACGCCACGCTTGGAAAGCGCATTGAGGAAGGCAGGCAGCGTTGCCACCAAGGTCTTACCCTCACCTGTGGCCATCTCAGATATTTTACCCTGATGCAGCACAATACCACCGATTAGCTGTACGTCGTAGTGCAGCATGTCCCAGGTGATTTCGTTGCCGGCAGCCATCCACTTGTTAGCCCAAACGGCTTTGTCGCCGTTGATCTGCACGTTCGGCTTGCGGGCGGCCAGTTCGCGGTCCATGTCGTTGGCCGTTACCACCAGCTGACCGTTCTCTTTCCAGCGACGGGCAGTTTCTTTCACTATGGCAAAACCAACCGGCAGTACTTCCATCAGCACTTTCTCCAGTTCTTTGTTGCGCTCTTTCTCCAGTTCATCGATCTCAGAGAAAATAGCCTCTTTCTGCACGATGTTAAGCTCCGTCTCGTCGGCCACACGCTTGTGCAGGGCGGCGATCTTCTCGTCGGTAGGCTTGAGGTGCCCGTCAATAATACCTTTGATTTCGATGGTTTTCTGACGAAGCTGGTCGTCGGTGAGGCTGGCGAGGTTTGCGTACTCCGCGTTAATCTTGGATACGTAAGGTAGTACCTCCTTTATATCTCTGTCGGACTTGGTTCCGAATAGTTTCGCAACGGTTTTACCGAAAAAATCAAACATCTGTATTGGTTGTTCTTAAATGAAATTCTGCGTTCGCAATATCGTCAAAAATAAAGTGTTTTTCTGACATATCTAAGGTAATACACCAAAACAATACCAGAATAACACGGGTATAGCCTATCTGCCATATTTACCGATAAGCGATACCTACCCTCTCAACAAAGACCAACGCGTGTAAATTCCTGTGTCAGAATAGGAAGGTATCGGTAGGTGCTGTGGCATTGTGACATATAGAGGTTGTTGTTATCGTGATAACAATTAACAATGACGCGAGCGTCCACGCTTGTAGCTTGTCTGTTGGTACCTCTGACACAGGTATAGGTATAGGTATAGGTATAGGTATAGGTATAGGTATAGGTATATAGTTATAGCGTGCCTTATAGCTACTGCTATTGCAGGTATAGCAAGTAGTACTGTTGTATAGCTTGGCCTGTCCGGCCGGGACCTACTTTTTGTCTTGACACAAAATCGAGGGCCCCTACCCCCAGTAAGCAAAAAAGTCAAGACCCTCCAAACTCGCTGACCGCTCAAACAGTGGAGCGCCAAAAAGTGCACCTGGCTCTGCTGCTTGCTTTGTAGCTTGCATGCAAGTTAGTCTTGCTATACCTATCAGTGGTATGTAATGGGAAACAACATAACTTGAACTTGAGAGTTAGCAGGCACAGAAGGTCCCCCTTCGAAGGGGGCAGGGGGATGACAATCGTGCACAAGAATCCTGTAAATCCTGTCAATCCTTGGGGCAGGAGTCCTATCTAAAGATTCAGACGAACACCCGCTGCATCTCCACCACGTCATCCCAGGTGCCATCCGGCTTACGAAGCCATTCGCGGCGTACACCGATTTCCTCGAAGCCGGCGCTTTTGAAAAGCTTGATGCTGGTATGGTTAGTGGCCGTGATGCTGCAGTATACCTGGTGCAGTTGCAGGGTATGCTGACAGTAATTTAGCAAAAGATGTAATGCCTCACCGGCATGGCCCTGGCCGCGGTATGGCGGCGCTACCACAATCCCTATACCTGCGCGGCGGTGCAATGGGTCGAAGTCAAACAGGTCGATGGCGCCGATGGCTTCCTGATCATGGTTACAGATAACCAGCCGGAGTTGCTTGACGGTGTAGATGTCGAGGGCGGCGTTCTCGAGGTATTGCTCCAGCACGAATTTGGAGTAAGGTGTGAGTGTGTTGCTCACATGCCAGGTGGAGGTATCGTTCTCTAAGGTATAGAGGAATTCCAGGTCAGTAGGTTCGAGTGCCCGCAGGCAGGTATGGTCGCCTTTTAGGAACATAGGCTATACCTTTTCCGGAAGCGGTACAGTGCCCGTAAACACCAGTTTGGCTGGGCCCGTCAGGTATACGTACCGGAAGCTGTCGCCGTGCTGTTCAAAGCTCACCTGCAGGTTGCCACCCGGGGTTTTCACGCGCACCGGGCTCTCCATGCCGCGCATACCTGCCACTAGGGCACAGGCTGTCACACCGGTTCCGCACGACAATGTTTCGTCTTCCACGCCGCGCTCATAGGTGCGCACGTAGATGGTATCCTCAGAGAGGCGCTCCACAAAATTCACATTAGTCCCTTTGGCTTCAAAGCGATCGTTGTAGCGTACGGCGCGGCCTTCGGCGTATACATCAAGGTCGCGCACATTGTCTACAAAGCGCACATAGTGTGGCGAGCCGGTATTCAGGTAGAAGTCCTGATCGATGCGCTCCACTCCCGTTACGTCGCCCATTTTCAACTGAATCTGTTCGCGCTCGATGGTGGCCTGGTGCTCGCCGTCGGCTGCCAGGAAATAGGCCACGTCTTCTATCACGCCGAGCTGCTTGGCGAAGCGCACCGTGCAGCGGGCACCGTTTCCGCACATGGAGCCCAAGCGGCCGTCTGCGTTGAAGTACACCATCTCGAAGTCGTACTCGTCGTGGTCCTGCAGCAGGATCAGGCCATCGGCGCCGATGCCGGTGCGGCGATCGCACAAATGCTTGATCATCTGTTCGTCCTCTGCAGGGAAGGTGAGCTTCCGGTTGTCAACCATCACGAAGTCGTTGCCTGTACCCTGGTATTTATAAAAGCTTAGTGGCATACTCTAGAAACATTTAAAACAGCTGATCCGTGCATTTTCAGACGCGGCATTTAATTCGTAAATTGCCGTCCCCCGGCATGCGCCGCTATAATTGAGCAAATATATGTATTCCTTTTTAACAACAGAAAACTGGTCTGATTACGAACTGGTTGATTCCGGAAATTTCGAAAAACTGGAGCGCTTCGGGCAATATTACGTGGCCCGCCCCGAGCCCCAGGCTATCTGGGACAAGCACCTGCCCGAGTCAGAATGGCAGCGACTGGCCAACGCCGAGTTCACCCGCGACAAAGGCAGCCAGGAAAAAGGCCAGTGGAAACTCAAGAAAGGAATGCCCGAGCAGTGGTTCATCAACTACCAATACCAAGACCTGAAACTGCGTTTCCGCCTCGGCTTGTCCTCGTTCAAGCACGTGGGCCTTTTTCCGGAGCAGGACAGCAACTGGAAATTCATCTTCAACAAGACCCGCTCGCTGAAGACTAAAACGCCGAAGGTGCTCAATATGTTTGCCTACACGGGTGCTGCCACACTGGCCGCCAAAGCCGCCGGCGCCGACGTTACGCATCTCGACTCGGTGAAGCAGGTCAACTTCTGGGCCCGCGACAACATGGAGGCCAGCGGCCTGGACAATGTGCGTTGGATTGTGGAGGACGCCATGAAGTACGCCCGACGCGAAGTGAAGCGTGGCAACACCTACAATGGCATCATCCTGGACCCACCTGCATACGGCCGCGGTCCGAACGGCGAGAAATGGCAACTGGAAAACGAGCTGAACGAGCTCATCAAACTCTGCCACCAGATGCTCGACAAAACCGATTATTTCCTGGTCATCAATCTTTACTCTCTCGGCTTTTCCGCCCTGATCCTGGACAACCTGATGCGCCTGACCTTTGGGGAGCAGATCACAAACGAAGAGCTGGGTGAGATATACCTGCAGGACCGCGGCGAGCGCAAGCTTCCGCTGGGGACTTTTTTCCGCTTTAGCTCAGCAGCGAAATAGGCTCGCTGCAGAAACGTGCTATCCCATACTCCTTCGTTTTTGGAGGCAGACTCCAATAGCCGGTAGTGCTGTGCGGGACGACTCTACAAACCAAGTTGAGGAATCAATCATCACACTTAAACCATACATATATTCGATGCGATCATTATTACAGTGGACGACTATCATCCCGGTGCTGGCATGGATCCTATTCTTTTCCGGACTCGTCGACAATAGCGGCTTATTTCAGATTCTAGCGTCCATACTCCTTATTTTCAGTGTGATGGCGGCTGTGCATCATTCTGAAGTAATCGCTGAAAGAGTCGGCGAACCCTATGGTACTATCATTTTGGCAATTTCCATCACCGTCATCGAAGTTTCGATCATCGTCTCCCTGATGATGACAGAGGGACAGGCGGCCGCTTCGCTGGCCAGAGACACGGTATATGCCGCTACCATGCTCATCCTCAACGGCATCGTCGGGCTGTGTTTGCTTATCGGGAGCTTAAAGCACTACGAACAGGACTTTTCGAAGCCCTCTGTGACCATTGCCTTGGTTTCGCTGATCTCGATCGTTGTATTCACGCTGGTATTCCCTACTTTCACCGAGAGCGTGTCCGGCGCTTATTACTCTATTCCTCAACTCGTTTTTGCCTCTATGGCTTGCTTAGTGATTTATGGCTGCTTCCTGTTTGCGCAAACCAGAAGGTACCGCCAGTATTTCCTGACGGTTGGAAAAGACGAAGATGAGGCAAAAGCAGTACCGATCGTTATCAGCAACCGGGTATTCATGATCAGCCTGGTGTTTCTTCTTGTCTGCCTCGGCATTGTCGTGCTATTGGCAAAAACGCTTTCCCCTACTATCGAGAGCATTATCACGAGCTACAGCCTGCCCAAAACACTGGTGGGTATCGTGATTGCGGGCATCATCCTGCTGCCGGAAGGTATAGCCGCCATCAACGCCGCCCGAAAAAACAGGCTCCAGACCAGCATCAACCTGTCGCTTGGCTCGGCCCTGGCCAGTATCGGCCTGACCATACCCAGTGTGGCCGCGGTCTGCATCTACTATGATATTCCCATCATCCTGGGGCTTGACATCAAATCCATTATACTTTTGGGACTGTCCGTGTTCACGGTGATGCTGTCGCTGAGCGGCGGTAAAACAAACATTGTGTACGGGGTGGTACTGCTCGTCAACTTGTTCGCTTTTGTGTTCTTGATGATTTATCCTTGAGGTAAAATACTTTAAATTTGACCAGTATCAATGTATGAGCCTACGCCAAGAACTTCACTTGAGTAGGCTCTTTCAGTATTTGGCACAGGTATAGGCTACTTTTACTTGTACAGTTGGAGCTGGTGCCGTTTTTTTGATACTGAGCTCCTACGTAAAATGACCTTTAGCTATAGATTAAATATGAGGGGTTGGTAAATGCAGGCCGTATCACTTGACAGATTTATTTTAACTTTATCTGTAGAAGATGACTTTTAAGCATAGCAATTCATGATGGGCTAATTCAAACGAAACAACTTACAAAGTCTCTTTAAATCCTCACCCACATCTAACAACTAATATGATTCTACTAAGCGGAGGATTTTCGACAGGTATGCTTACCAGCCTACTTGGGGCATTCTTAGGTGCATTGGCCGTTTTCATCTGGTCGCACGTCTATGCCACCAAAACCCCTTTTTACAATCTGAGTTATATTAATTATCCGGTTATACAGAAAGTATTCGTATACCTGTTCTTTCTGCTATTTGCTCTTATATCTGCTGCAATAGCCTTTTATATACTCTTGTTTCTGATTGGAGCGATCTTCGCCACTTTCGATACCATGTAATACACTTTAATCTCCCCCTATGACCAAACGCCTCGCACTCATCGACATGGGCACCAACACATTTCACCTCCTTATCACTGAGGTAGACGAAAACGGTAAGCGCACGGATTTCGTGAAGACCAAGTTGCCGGTGCGGCTGGGGCAGGGCGGCATCAGCAAGGGAGTTATTGCGCCGGAAGCGTACGAGCGGGCGTTGAAAACGCTGCAGGACTTCCGTAGGCAGATCGATGAATACAACGTAGGGACGGTCCGGGCGATGGCGACCAGTATGGTGCGCAACGCCAGCAACGGCGATGATTTTGTGAAAGACGTGTTCAAGCAGACCGACATACAGGTAGAGGTCATCGAGGGCGACCGCGAAGCAGAGCTGATTTACTACGGCGTGCGCTCAGCCGGCGTGCTGGATGAACAGACTTCGCTGATCATGGACATTGGCGGCGGCAGTGTGGAGTTCATTCTCTGCAACAACCAGGAAATTTTCTGGAAGCAAAGCTTCGAGGTGGGAGCCCAGCGCCTGATGGACAAATTCTTCAGCGCCGATCCTATACCTGATGCCGAGGTCGCTGCCGAAAAGCACTTCCTGGCCGAGCAACTACAGCCCCTCACCCAGGCGGTGGAAAGGTATAAGCCCGTCCGGCTGGTAGGCGCCTCCGGCACCTTCGACACCCTCTGCGACATCGATGCCCTGAGCCACGGCGACAATAGCCGGCAGCTATCGCAGCCTGCTGCTTCCTCGCTTCAGGTCGCTGACTTCTACAAGATGTACCAGGAGCTGCTGCACAAAACCCACGACGAACGACTGGCTATACCTGGCATGCTGAAAATGCGTGTGGATATGATCGTGCTGGCTAGCATACTGGTCGACTTTGTGCTCGAAACTTATGGCCTCAAAGAGATTCGGGTGTCGGCTTACGCGCTAAAAGAAGGCGTGCTGGCACAGGCACTCGAGTCGATGTAGTGGCGCTATACCTATATCGGTGTACGATTGGCCAGGTCGCGACCTGTCCCGACTATACCTTAAAACGAAAGGAGCCTACTGAAGAGTAGGCTCCTTTCGTTTTATCGGGCTATACCTGGGCTTATCCTTTCGCCAGTTTTTTACGCTCCTTTTCGTAAGCTTTGCCCAGTTGTTTCAATTTCTTGTCACCCTGGGTATAGCTGGCCGCCAGCACATTGGCAGGCTCGGTCCGACCGCCATTTACATCCAGTATGGCCAGCTGTATACCTAGCTGTTGCTGCACTTTCTTGGTCTTGCCCTTGGAATAACCCTTATCAAGTAGGTTGTCCAGAAGTTGCAAGGCTGCTTTTTCCTGATGGATTCTTGTAAAGTGATCCACCACAGACGCCGTGAAGGCCAGTTTGCTCTGTTCCCGGACAAAGTTGTAAAGCGAGATATGATCCAGACCAAAGCGCGCGATGGACTTGCTCAGGTAGTGCTGCTCGGCGTCGTTGTAGCGTTGGATGGCATCAGTATAGCGGCCAGTCGCCACCATACGGTTCGCCTCTTCGAGCATGCGCTGGTAGGCAACAGCATCGGCGATGTTAGCCATGCCATCATCTGCCGTGAAGGTAGCGATCATACAGGTTGCTTTGGTGCCTGCGGCCTTGATGGCAGACTGGTAGGCCTGGTCAGCGGCGATAAACTTCTTCTCGCGTACCAGCGCCTGTGCATTCTGGTAATGGCGGTCGTAATCGGCCTGCACATTCAGACACTCCTGGGTAAAGATTCTATCGCGCAGCTCTACATATTTGGCCTGCACCTCGGTGTCGCGCTCCAGGGCATAACGGCTGCGCATGTTCTCCGCAGAACTGGCTACTGCTCTGGCGTCGCCCAGTCGGTTGTTCATCGCCAAGGTATAGCCCTCTGCCAGCTGGCTCAGCAACACAGGCTTAGCCGCCTGCTGCAATAAACTGCTTAACTCACGCACCGGCTGGAAGGTATAGCCCTGCTCCAGCGCCAGCGCCGACTCAAACTGCTCGAGCGCGTAGCGAAAGTCTTTCGACTTCATGGCCTGGCGTCCTTTGTCGATATGCTGCACATAGTATTGGTATTTCACCTGCCCCTGCAGCTCGGCAGCCTCGGTGGCGTCGCGCAGTAGGTAGTCGTACTGGCGCTGGAAGGCATAGGCTTCGTTAGCCACCTGATCGGCCTGCGCCAACTCGCCCCGGCTCAAAGCACGCTTACCCTCATCTACCATGCTGCGGTAGTAACCGTACACGGCACGGCTCTCGCCATCGTTCAGGGCGGGCATGTTGCAGCGAAGTCCGCCCAGGGTGCTGCACAGGGCACGGGCATCGGCGTAAGCGGCCACGGCACTGCGGTAGTCGCCGCGGCCGTTGTGCGCGTGGCCCTCTGCCATAAAAGAGCTGTAGATGTCGTGCGCTAGTCCGAGCGCCATTTGCTGGGTCTCAGGGTCTACGCGCATCTGGGTGAGGATATCGCGGGTGCGGCCGGCTGCTGCCTGCACGTTGCCACTCATAAAGTCGAGGCGGGCCAGTTGCAGATGCGATGGCGCAAAGCGTGGGTTCACTTCCAGCGATTTCACAAAGTAAGTGCTCGCAGCCGCCAGATTATTTCTAGCCATCAAACTGATGCCTCTGTTGTAAAACTGCTGGTCGAGCGTGGCCAAGGTATGGTTCACAGCTTTGCGGCGCTCCTTCAGCAGCTGGTTCAGCTGGTTTGACTTGGAGGTATAGCGCTGCGGATCGTACTGGTTCAGGCTGAGCTTGTCAGAGAAACGTTTGTCCTGAAGTTTGTCCAGCATTTCCTCCATGTCGTGCAGGCGCTTGTCCTCCTGCTTGATGCGGTCCACATCGTCATGTTTGATCAGCGCCACATCCTGCAGCATTTTGTTCAGCGTGGCATCGGCGGCATAGTAGTCTTTGATCAGGCTGATGCGATTTTCCAATTCCTGCACATCGGCCTGGGTATAGATTAACTCCATTCCCTCTACTTTCAAGGTATAGCCTTGACCGCCCGCAGTGTCCGGAACAGAGGTTTCCAAGGCAACGATGCCGTCTGGTTTCAGGCTCAGGGAAGGCAGACTATAGCGCTTCACTTCTTTCTGCTGAACGTTGAGCAAGCGCACCGTCATTTTAGCCTGCTCTGGCAAGAGCACATTACCCAGGTCGAAGCCACGGTAATGCACATCGCCGTTCACACCAATCTGCTGAAGCTGCACTTTGAGCTGCAACTGACCGCCAGCCTTGGCTATGCGGGACTGCTGCTCCAGGCGCACCACGAACTCGGGCTTGCGGCTGGGGCGTCCACCGGTTCTGTTGGTGGTGGTACCGCCTTCGGCGAGCAGCTGTATCAGTTTGTTGCTGTTTACCTGGCTGCTGTTGCCAGCCGCTTCCTGCCTGATCAGAAAGGAAACAGGTATGGCTTCGTTAAACACAAGCTGGCTCTGTGCTTGCACCGCCACGGCCGCTGTGAGTATCCAAATCAGAAGTAGAGCTCTTTTCATAATCGTATCGTTTTAGCCTGCTTTAGCCAAGTCAAAATCTATTCCACATTTCTACCAAACCTCGAAAGTATAGAAAAATAGGTATATAAATGGTACTCAGCGGCATAATTTCTCTGCAGGACAATCGATTCAGGAATTGCGATGCATTGGCCTGATAATTTTTTAATTTGCGGCAATAACCCATTTACTATGTACCCATACCGACACCTTTTCGACTTCACCCGCGAGATTTTTCTGAACATAGGCTGCTCCCTGGAAGATGCCCAACTGGCCACACAGGTATTGTTAGAAGCAGACCTCCGCGGTATAGACTCCCATGGCGTGGCCCGTCTGAGCGGCTACGTACGCCTCTGGGAAGCCGGTCGTATCAACCCCAACCCAACCATTTCCACCGTTCACGAAACGCCCAGCACCGCAACGGTTGACGGCGACGGCGGACTCGGTCTGGTGGTGGCGCCACGCGCGATGGAAATTGCCATGCAGAAAGCGGAGAATGTAGGAACGGGCTGGGTGTCGGTGCGCAACTCGAACCACTTTGGTATAGCGGGCTACCACGCCATGCAGGCCCTGCAGCGCGACATGATCGGGATGGCCATGACGAACGCCAGTCCGCTGGTGGCGCCCACCCACTCGACAAAGCGCATGCTGGGCACTAACCCGATTGCAGTGGCTGTGCCAGCCAACGAGCAGCCACCTTTCGTGGCAGATTTTGCCACGGCATCTGCCGCAAACGGCAAGCTGGAAATTCTGCAGCGTAAAAACGAAAAAGCGCCACTCGGCTGGATACAAACGGCCCAGGGCGATGACACGGACAATGCTGATGAACTGAAACAGGGTGGCGCGCTCCTACCGCTGGGCAGCGACCTGACCCACGGCAGTCACAAGGGCTATGCCTTGGGCGCTATCGTTGATATTTTCTCGGCCGTGCTGTCAGGTGCCAATTACGGGCCTTGGGTGCCGCCTTTTGTGAGCTTCCTCGCTCCGCCCGCCGACCCGGTAGGACAAGGTATAGGTCACTTCCTGGGTGCCATGCGCATAGACGCCTTCCGTCCAGCCGACGAGTTTAAGCAGCATATGGACAACTGGATTGCTTCATTCCGCAAAGCGGATGTGAAACGCGGTGAGGAAGCCGTGCTTATACCGGGTGATCCGGAGCGCATCATGACGGCGATCCGCCTGCAGAAAGGTATACCGTTGTTGCCTCCTGTGGAGAAAGACCTGGCGGAGCTAGGCAAAAAACTTGGCGTGAAATTTTAGGTATGCCGTCCTTTAAAGGTACGCGTTTGCTCCGGCTATTGGGGCTCGGCTCGACCAGGCGCAGCATACTCATGCTCGTCGTGTCCTGGACCTTGAATGTGGCTTGGCTCGGATTCAACTATTTCTGGCAGCTTGTACCCTATTCGGTGCTGGTGGCTATACCTGTGCTTTTGCTCCTCTACAGTGTGATGGCTTTGCTTGCTTATGTATATTGGGGTGTGAAAGGCGTGCGCGAGCAAGACGAGCCTTACGCCAGCGTGATGGTTGGGGTGATCGTGGCGATTACGCTGCTATACCTGAACTATACCTTGCTCGACGCCCTGATTTCCCTTAGCCAATAAAAAAGAGCTGACCATCGCGGTCAGCTCTTCTCGTTTCAGGTATACATAACAGGTATAACCTACTCTATTTTCTTACCGGCCATGGCCTGCTTGATGGAGATCTGCATCACGCGCTCCGCAAACGGGCTGGTCTGCTCTTCCAGGTTATCCACCGCTTTCAGAATCTGGTCTTTGTCGCCGGTTGGCAGCACATCGCGCAGTTTCTGCACATTCTCACGCGTCAGGTTTATCTCGTCTTCGGTCAGGTGCTGGCCATTCTTTTCTATAAAGCGCTCCACCTGATAGAGCATCTGCTCCGCCGTAGTACGGGCCTCAATCACCATGCGGGCCGACACATCTTCGCGAGCGTGTGTAATGGAGTCCATCAACATTTGCTCTACTTGAGAGTCAGTCAGGCCGTATTGCGGTTTCACTTCCACTTCTTGGCGCACGCCGGAGCGCAGCTCGATCGCCTCTACTTTCAGGATGCCGTCGGCGTTCAGGATAAAGTTGACATCTACTTTCGGGAAGCCCGCCGGCATGGCAGGTATACCTTTCAGGTCGAACTCGGCCAGCTTGCGGTTTTCCTTCACCAGGTCACGCTCGCCCTGGTACACCGATATCTTCATGTTCACCTGTCCGTCTACAGAGGTGGTGTACTGGCGGCCGGCCTTGGTCGGGATCTTGGAATTGCGTGGGATGATCGAGTCCATCAGGCCACCCATGGTCTCTATACCTAGCGTGAGTGGCGTCACGTCAAGCAGCAGGATGTCTTTGCGGTTACCCGCCAGGATGTCGGCCTGAATGGCCGCACCCAGCGACACCACTTCATCCGGGTTAAGGGAGTTGTTGGCCGGCTTACCGAAGATGTCGGAAACCGTTTCGTACACCAGCGGCACGCGTGTGGAGCCTCCCACCAGAATCACGGCGTCGATCTGCTCCGGCGTCAGTTTGGCATCGGCCATGGCCATGCGACAGCTTTCTATGGTTTTGGCTACGATGGGGGCAATCAGCTCCTCAAACTTGTGCCGCGTAATGCCACATTCTATCGTATCGTTCACCCTGCTGGTGTAGATCTGCTGCTGACTCAAGGCTTTCTTAGCCTCTTCTGCTTTCAAGCGCAGCGCTTGCTGCAGGTTCTTGTCCTCGTTGATGGTATCTGCCACCAACTGGTTCTCCTGAATCCAGTAGTTGATGATGGCCCGGTCCATGTCGTCGCCGCCCAGGTAGGTGTCACCGTGCGTGGAGAGCACCTCGAATATGCCCTGGTGCAGGCTCAGGATGGAAATATCAAACGTACCACCGCCCAGGTCGTATACCGCAATCGTTTTCTCTTCAGAAGGATCTATACCAATACCATAGGCCAGCGAGGCGGCTGTAGGCTCGTTGACAATACGCAGCACTTCCAGTCCGGCCAGTTTGCCGGCATCGCGGGTGGCCTGGCGCTGGGAGTCGTTGAAGTAAGCCGGCACCGTAATCACGGCTCTGTTCACCGGTGTTTTCAGGGCATGTTCGGCCCGGGCACGCAGCTCTTTTAGTATTTCCGCCGACAGCTCGATTGGAGAATAGAACCTATCCCCTACCCGAACTTTCACCAGCCCCTCGCTGTCATCGTCGATGATTTTGTAGCCGAAGTAGTCTTTGTGCTCGCCCAGGTCCTTGTAGGACTTCCCCAACAGGCGTTTAACAGAATAAATGGTATTAGCCGGATCGGTGGTTAAGAATTCCTTTGCATCGTTTCCCACAATGGCTTCGCCGGTGTGGGTAAAGTGTACCACGGAGGGCACAATGGTACCACGATCGAGGTCGTTGATGGCGACCGGCTTTTTGGTTTCAGGATGTATGTAGGCTACCAGGCTGTTAGTAGTTCCCAGGTCTATACCTACAATCACCTCTTCCTGCTGAAGGGCGCCTGTAGAAAGGTTTATCGCAACTTTTGCCATGTTCTTTTGCTTTGGTGGAGCCGCCCTATACCTGGGCAGCGCTATACGCAAAGTTACGAAAAAATAAGGGGAGCAGCGGGGATAAGCTCGGTTTATACCTGAACGCCGGCCTTATACCTTTAAGATGGTGAACGAAACAGGATATGGATCGTGCGACGCGTCTTTGCTGACCAGCCAGCACACCCTGATGACGTAGAGGGCATTTAGGAAGTAGAGGATAAGATAGGCAACAAACACATACCATGAGCCCGGATAGTGCATGATCTTCATCCAAGCAAAAAGCATTACCAGCGGATAAGTGACCAATGACCAGGTAATTTGAAAATTCAACAGTCTGATGCCCTGTTCGTGTACATGGAACACTTTCTTTCTTTGCGTTATCCAGATTATAAGCGGGAAAACGAGATTGCCAAGTGGCATCAACAGATACGACAGCACCGACAGATGCATCAACAGCATCACACTTTTGTCGGGCTCCTTGCCGTAGTCGTATACCTCCTCTACGTCTGCACCCAGTGCCTGGCAGATGGATTTCAAGGTATAGCCGCGAGGTTCAGTCTCCCCTTTCTCGATCCGTTGCAAGGTACGCAGGCTTATACCTGCCATTTCTGAAAGCTCTTCCTGGCTCAGCCCTTTGCGCTTTCGTATCTCGAGAATTTTGTCTCCTAACTGCTTCATGGTGTTTTTAGGTTTGTTTCCCAATACTACAGTGAAAAAGCAATGCGGACTTGCGGTTTTCCTATGTCATTCTTACGACATTTATGACTTTCGGGCTCACAAGGGCTATAAATGCAGAAAGCTGTTTTGACAAACAGCTTTCTGCACATCCGTCGCCGGACCTATACCTTACTTTTCCTTTTTCGGCACAACGATAAACACATCCTCGCCCGGCCGCTTCATAAGGTATTTCTCGCGGGCAAATTTTTCGAGCAGCTCCGGGTTGCCCATCAGCTCCTCGCGGTCCTGCTGCACCTCGGCCATCTTCTCCAGGTAATACTCTTTGTCTTTCTCTTTATTCCGCAGCTCCTGGCTCATGCGGTACTGCGTGATAAAGTCGTTGGAATCGAAAAATAACATCCACACCAAGAACAGCATACCTGTGATGAAATAGAAACTGCGGAAGAATTTAGGTATACGTTGAAGCATATATAGTGAACTATAGATATTATTCTGAGGGCTTTATACAAAAATAAGGCTGTGAGTCATAAACCCACAGCCTTATGCCTAAAATATTTTCGGGATGTTCCTTAGAACTTCTTTCCAGGATAGTAAGCCACTTCACCCAATTCCTCCTCAATGCGGAGCAACTGGTTGTACTTTGCCATGCGGTCGGAGCGGGAAGCCGAACCTGTCTTGATCTGGCCTGTGTTAAGCGCCACGGCCAGGTCAGCGATCGTGTTGTCTTCCGTCTCGCCGGAGCGGTGCGACATCACGCTCTTATACCCGTGGCGCAGGCCCAGGTTAATCGCGTTGATCGTCTCGGTTAGCGTACCGATCTGGTTTACTTTGATCAGGATAGCGTTGCCCACCCCTTGGTCTATACCTTGCTGCAGACGGTTTACGTTGGTTACGAACAGGTCGTCTCCTACCAGCTGTACTTTATGGCCGATCGTCTCGGTCAGCTCTTTCCAGCCTTTCCAGTCGTCCTCGTCCATACCGTCTTCAATCGACGCGATCGGGTATTTCTCCGTCCACTCTTTCCAGTAGCTCACCATTTCAGAAGAGGTCAGCTTGTCGCCGGTTGACTTCTTGAAGGTATAGAGACCGGTAGACTTGTCGTAGAACTCAGAGCTGGCCGCGTCCATGGCAATCATCATGTCGTCGCCCGGTTTGTAGCCAGCTGCCTCGATGGCCTGCAGTACTACCTCGATCGCCTCTACGTTAGAAGCAATGTTCGGCGCAAAGCCGCCCTCGTCGCCTACGTTCGTAGAAAGACCTTTCTTTTTCAGCACATTCTTCAGGTGATGGAACACCTCAGAGCCCACACGCAACGCTTCCGAGAATGAAGGCGCACCCACAGGCATAATCATAAACTCCTGGAAGTCGATGGCATTATCCGCATGGCTGCCACCGTTCAGGATGTTCATCATCGGCACAGGCAGTGTGTTGGCATTCACGCCACCCACGTAGCGGTACAGCGGCATACCCAGTTCCTGCGCAGCAGCACGCGCGATCGCCAAAGAAACACCCAGGATAGCGTTAGCGCCCAGGTTGCCTTTGTTCTCTGTGCCATCCAGCTCGATCATGATCTTGTCGAGCAGGTTCTGCTCAAACACCGGAAATCCGACAAGCTCTTCAGCTATTTTCTCATTTACATTCTGAACGGCCTGCTGTACACCTTTGCCCATGTATCTGCCTTTATCGCCGTCACGAAGTTCTACGGCTTCGTGCACACCTGTGGAAGCGCCAGAAGGAACAGCAGCGCGGCCCAGAACGCCGTTCTCTGTAAACACATCCACTTCCACTGTCGGGTTGCCTCTTGAATCAAAGATCTGGCGGGCTTTAATATCTGTAATTAAGCTCATCGGTTTGTTTTTATATAGTTTTACTTGTTTTGCTCTAACAGGGCGATAAAATCGTCGAACAGGTATACTGAGTCGTGCGGGCCTGGAGAAGACTCCGGGTGATACTGTACCGAGAACGCCGGCTTCGACTTCATGCGTATACCTTCCACGGTGTTATCATTCAGGTTGATGTGCGTCACTTCTACGTCCGGGTGATTCTTCAGTTGCTCAGCATCCACCACAAAACCATGGTTTTGTGACGTGATCTCACTCAGCCCGGTAATCAGGTTTTTAACGGGGTGGTTAAGGCCTCTGTGCCCATTGTGCATTTTGTATGTGGAAATGCCATTGGCCTGCGCCAGCATCTGATGCCCCATGCAAATACCGAACATCGGTCTGCTATTATCCAGTATCTGCTTAACGCTGTTGATAGGAGTTGTCATCACGGCAGGGTCGCCAGGGCCATTCGAAATAAAATAGCCGTCCGGGCCCCATTTCTCCATTTCTTCAAATGGCGTATCGTACGGGAACACCTTCACTTCGCAGCCTCGCGCCACCAGGTTGTTCAGACTGTTTCGTTTCACACCAAGATCCAGCACGGCGACTTTGTACTTCACCTCTGCAGGTCGCATATGGTACTCCTCACGCGTGCTCACATGTGACGAAAGCTCCAACCCATCCATAGAAGGCACCTCAGCCAGTTTGCGCTTCAACTCTGATACATCTGTAGTTTCAGACGATATAATGGCGTTCATGGCACCCTTATCACGAATATGTCGTACCAGGGCACGCGTATCAATCTCACAGATACCAACTACGCCTGCCTTTTCGAAATAGTCCTGCAATGAACCTTCTGCTTGCTTGCGGGAAAAGAAGTGAGAGAATTCTTTACAAACGAGACCATTGATCTGCACTTTGTCTGACTCTACCTCGTCGGACTGCACACCATAATTACCTATGTGAGAAAATGTAGTGACAACTAACTGACCATAGTAAGACGGATCGGTAAAAATTTCCTGGTAGCCCGTCATACCTGTGTTAAAGCATAACTCACCACCTTTCGTACCAATGCGCCCCAGGCTTTTGCCTGTGAATACAGTACCATCTTGCAATAAAAGAATAGCTTCGGAAGTTGTGTGTTTCTTCATCTTGAAAATTTAATACAATAATAAAAAAGGGACACGACTTACGTCATGCCCCTTTAGAATATTTCACAAATGAAGCTTATTCAGCATCTTTTGTTTCTTCTTTAGTGCCCTCTGCTTCTGGAGTTACAGGAGTTGAAGCCTCAGTAGACTCCGTACCTTTTTTCTTAGAAGAAGAACGACGACGAGTTTTCTTAGCACCACCGGCAGTACCAGTTGTAGTCAGCATATCCTCGTTGTAGTCAACAAGCTCGATCACACACATTTCTGCGTTGTCACCAAGTCTGTAACCAGTCTTCAGGATACGAGTGTAACCACCAGGTCTGTTAGCGATCTTTACAGATACTTCGTCAAATAGCTCTTTCACAGACTCCTTGTCTTGCAGGTAAGCAAAAACAGTTCTTCTGGAGTGAGTTGTGTCGTTTTTAGATTTTGTCAGTAGAGGCTCCACATACTTGCGCAGTGCTTTCGCTTTGGCTACTGTAGTAGAAAGACGCTTGTGCAGGATAAGCGAAGCTGCCATGTTAGACAACATTGCTTTGCGGTGCGAAGCGGTTCTTCCTAAGTGATTTACTTTTTTACCGTGTCTCATTATTTTGAATTGTGCACGTGCATACCGTCGATCAACCCACCCGGGGATCGGGAATTATGCCGTAGATTGATTAATCTTCTTCTAATTTATACTTAGAAAGGTCCATGCCAAAAGTCAGGCCTTTCTCTTGCACTAGGTTCTCAAGCTCTGTCAAAGACTTCTTACCGAAGTTACGGAACTTCATCATGTCAGAGATGTCAAGCTGCACCAGGTCACCGAGCGTTTTAATGTCGGCAGCCTTCAAGCAGTTGTAAGCTCTAACAGAGAGATCCATATCCTGAAGTGAAGTCTTCAGTACTTTGCGCATGTGCAGCAATTCTTCGTCTACCGCTTCTTCCTCTTCAGGCTTGGCAGTTTCAAAAGTCATGGTGTTGTCAGAGAAGAGCATGAAATGCTGGATCAAAATGTTCGCAGCACCTTTCAGGGCATCTTCCGGATGAATAGAACCGTCCGTCTGTATGTCAAGCACTAGCTTTTCATAGTCAGTCTTCTGCTCAACACGCGTGTTCTCTACACTGAACTTAACATTCTTGATAGGCGTGAAGATGGCGTCGATCGGAATAAGGCCAAACACCTGGTCCGCTGGCTTGTTTTCTTCAGCAGGTACGTAGCCACGTCCTTTTTGAATAGTCAGCTCAACTTCCAGTGTCATGTTCTTATCCAGGTTGCAAATAACCAGCTCAGGGTTCAATACCTCGAAGCTTGTAGAAAATTTGCTGATGTCGCCAGCTAAAAACTTATCCTGACCTGAAATAGATACCGTGATTTTATCATCGATCACTTCACTGATTTTCTTGAAGCGAACCATTTTCAGGTTGAGGATAATATCAGATACATCCTCCACTACGCCTTCAACAGACGAGAACTCATGCAGTACACCAGGTATGCGAACGCTAGTAATTGCGTATCCTTCCAGAGAAGAAAGCAAAATTCTTCGCAGAGCATTACCGATGGTTACTCCGTAACCTTTTTCAAGCGGCTTGAATTCAAATAGACCATGAAAGTCGTCGGCTTTTTCCATCACAACTTTCTCTGGCATTTGAAATGCTAATATTGACATACTTGCAGTGTTAAAGGTTAAAATTTGATTAAGCGGATTACTTAGAGTAGAACTCGACGATCAGCTGCTCCTGAATTTTCTCAGGGATCTGGTCGCGCTGTGGCGCAGACACAAATTTACCAACCATCTCAGCTCCATCCCACTCTAACCAGCTGAAAGCACGCGCATTGCGAACGCTCAGGCTAGTAGTAATTGCCTCTAGAGATTTAGACTTCTCTCTAACAGCTACCGTATCACCAACTTTTAAGCTATACGAAGGTATGTTAACAATCTCACCATTAACAGTGATGTGCTTGTGCAGTACTAACTGACGGGCAGCTCTTCTTGTAGGAGCGATGCCAAGTCTGTAAACCGTATTGTCAAGTCTAGACTCCAGCAGGGTCAGGAATTGCTCACCAGTTACACCGCCTTTACGGGCAGCTTTTTCGAACAGGTTAGCAAACTGCTTCTCCAGCATGCCGTAGATGAACTTTGCTTTTTGCTTTTCTGTCAGCTGAAGCGCATATTCTGATTGCTTCTTACGGCGACCACGACCGTGCTGTCCTGGAGGATAGCTTTTCTTTTTTAATGCTTTGCTTGGGCCAAAAATCTCCTCGTTAAACTTTCTGGAGATTTTGCTTTTAGGACCAGTATATCTTGCCATTGTATTTAATCTGAATTACTAATTAAACTCTTCTGCGTTTAGGAGGACGACATCCGTTGTGAGGAAGTGGCGTAACATCCTTAATAGTTGTTACTTCAATGCCAGTGTTCTGTACAGTACGGATGGCGGACTCTCTACCTGCACCAGGACCTTTAACGAAAACCTCAGCTTTGCGCATACCCAGGTCATAAGCAACCTTGGCGCAATCTGAAGCTGCCATTTGTGCAGCGTAAGGAGTGTTCTTTTTAGAACCTTTAAAACCCATTTTACCAGCAGAAGCCCAAGAGATAACTTGTCCTGCGTTATTGGTTACTGAGATAATGATATTGTTGAAAGAAGCTTTGATGTGTACCTGGCCTGTTGATTCAACAACTACAACACGCTTCTTAGCTTTGTCTTTTCTTTTCTGAGCCATGATCAAAAATTATTTAGAAGCTTTCTTCTTGTTTGCTACTGTCTTACGCTTACCCTTTCTTGTGCGCGAGTTATTTTTCGTGCGCTGACCACGTACAGGTAGACCTTTACGGTGTCTCAAACCACGGTAGCAGCCAATATCAAGAAGACGCTTAATATGCAATTGCACTTCTGATCTCAGAACACCTTCGGTTTTGATTTCAGCTGCAATGATATTTCTGATCTCATTAGCCTCATCTTCGGTCCAGTCTTTCACCTTTTTGTCAAGATCCACCCCGGCTTTGTTTAGGATTTGCACAGAGAGATTACGACCTATACCAAAAATGTAAGTCAAAGAGATCTCTCCTCTTTTGTTGTCCGGAATATCAACTCCTGCTATTCTTGCCATAATTAATAATTATCCTTGTCTTTGTTTATATCTTGGATTCTTTTTGTTGATAACGTAGAGCTTACCCTTGCGACGGATAATCTTACAGTCAACACTTCTCTTTTTTACTGATGCTTTGACTTTCATTGTAGTTATTTATAACGATAAACAATTCTTCCTTTAGTTAAATCATAGGGTGACATCTCCAACTTAACGCGGTCACCTGGTAAAATCTTAATGTAATTCATTCTCATTTTACCTGAGATATGCGCTACTACCTGATGACCATTTTCTAACTCTACCCGGAACATTGCATTTGATAATGCTTCGATGATAGTACCGTCTTGCTCGATAGAGGACTGCTTCGCCATTTATTGTTGTTTAGCTTTATCTATGTATTCAAAAGTTGTTAATACTTCTGCTTTGTTATTTCTTACAACCACTGTGTGTTCAAAATGTGCAGAAGGTTTATTGTCACGGGTACGGATGGTCCAGCCGTCCTCCTCCTGTATGATATACCTTGTTCCAAGATTCACCATGGGTTCAATCGCAAGTACTAACCCATTCTGAAGCTTCATTCCCTGGCCACGTTTACCGTAGTTAGGGACTTCTGGAGATTCATGCAGATTACGACCAATGCCGTGACCTACTAATTCTCGGACCACACCATACTTAGAAGCTTCTGCGTGCGTTTGTATAGCATGGCTAATATCACCAAGCCTGTTACCTACAACTGCTTTTTCAATTCCCTTGTAAAGCGATTCTTTGGTAACCTCTAACAGCTGAGCTACTTCTCCCGAAATATTTCCAACTGCATGGGTATAGGCACAGTCACTATGAAATCCTTTGTAGTAAACTCCACCATCAACAGAAATTACGTCTCCATCGTTCAAAACGTAATTGCTTGGCATCCCATGCACTACAGTAGAATTTACCGAGATACAAAGGCTAAAAGGAAAGCCATTGTAGTTTTTAAAAGATGGGACAGCGCCATGATCTCTTATGTACTCTTCAGCTCTTTTATCCAGTGTGAGGGTGGACACCCCTTCTTTTATAAGAAGAGCTATTTCGCCATGTGCTTTACTTAATATTAAAGCACTCTGGCGAATTAGCTCTATTTCTTCTTCAGTCTTGTAAAAAACCATTTATTAGGATACCATGGCAATATTCTCTGTTCTGCCTCTTAGCTTTCCAGATTTCATCATGCCATCATAATGACGCATTAATAAATAACTTTCAATTTGCTTCAGTGTGTCAAGTACCACACCCACCATAATGATGAGGGATGTACCACCATAGAACTGAGCGAACTCTCTAGTTACTCCGAACAGCATAGCGATAGCAGGGAAAATTGCAACGAGCGCCAGGTAAATAGCACCAGGAAGCGTGATCTTTGTAAGGATATTATCGATATACTCAGATGTCGCACGACCTGGCTTAACACCTGGCACAAAACCTCCACTACGCTTCAGATCATCAGCTATCTGATTTGGGTTAACTGTGATTGCCGTGTAGAAATAAGTAAAAATCAGGATCATTAGACCAAACACCACATTGTACTGCCAGGACGTAAAGTCTGAAAAGGTAGCACCTATGTAACTCGCTGTCTCGCTTGAGTCCGCCCAGATTGAAGCAATCATAGAAGGCAGGAACATAAGGGATTGAGCAAAAATGATTGGCATCACACCTGCAGCATTCACCTTAAGCGGGATAAATTGACGTTGACCACTGTAAAGGGAACTGCCTCCTACTTGCTTAGCATACTGCACCGGAATTCTTCTGACAGCCTGCGTTAACATAACAACAGACATTACAACGAAGAATAGAATAATCAGCTCAAACATGAATAACAAAGCACCATTCAGTTCTTTTGACAAGGCTTCAGCAACAATGGCTCCAGGGAAACGGGAGATAATACCAATCATGATAAGCATTGATATACCGTTACCAATTCCCTTGTCCGTGATTCTTTCACCAAGCCACATACAGAAGATGGTGCCTGATGTCAGTACAATCATTGAACTGATTGTAAACAGCGTTGTATTAACCACAATGGCCTCACTATTGATGGTGGCTACAAAGCCAACCGCCTGAGCAAGTGTAATAATAATAGTTAGAACTCGGGTGATTTGGTTGATTTTCTTTCTACCAGACTCACCCTCCTTCTGCATTTTTTGGAAATAAGGAACAGCGATAGTAAGTAGCTGCAATACGATAGAAGCCGAAATGTATGGCATGATACCTAACGCAAAGATGGAAGCATTGCTAAATGCCCCACCTAAGAATGTATCTAACAAACCGAATATACCTTCGGTGTTAGACGTTAGTCGGTTAGGATCTATACCAGGCAAAACAACATAAGAACCTAATCTGAAAATAGCTATAAAACCTAAGGTGTTGAGTATACGTACCCTTAGATCATTAATAGCAAAAATGTTCTTAATTGTTGTTATAAACTTCTTCATAAAAATTAAAGGGCTACTGTTTTACCGCCTGCTTTTTCGATGGATGAAATGGCAGTCTGAGAAAAAGCATGAGCGTGTACTTCTACAGCTTTAGTAATCTCTCCTCTACCTAAGATCTTAACTTTGTCATTCTTGGACACAAGACCATGCGCCTTGAAGAAATCAAAGTTAAAAACTTTTTCATTAGTATCTGCAGCCAATGACTCCAGAACATCTAAATTAATTCCTTTATACTCTACTCGGTTGAAGTTTTTGAAACCAAACTTAGGAACACGTCTCTGAAGTGGCATCTGGCCGCCTTCGAAACCAGACTTCTGCGAGTAGCCTGAACGAGACTTGGCACCTTTGTGACCTCTTGTAGAAGTTCCACCTCTACCTGAGCCAGTTCCTCTGCCTATTCTCTTTCTGGCCTTAACAGACCCTTCTGCAGGTTTTAATGAATTCAAATACATATTAAATGTCCTTTACTTCTACTAAATTGTGAACCTTGTTAATCATACCAGCAATCTGAGGCGTTTTCTCAACAGTTACTGATTTATTGATCTTACCAAGACCTAAAGCTTTAATTGTAAGCTTCTGGTTTTTTGGTCTGTCAATAATGCTTTTAACTTGTGTGATTGTTACTTTAGCCATCTCAATTAACCGTTAAATACTTTCTGCAAATTAACACCACGCTGCTGAGCTACGGCCAAAGGATCACGCATTTTTGCAAGCGCGTCGAAAGTTGCCTTTACCACGTTGTGTGGGTTAGAAGAACCTTTAGACTTACAAAGTACGTCCTTAATGCCAGCACTTTCAAGCACAGCACGCATTGCACCACCGGCAATAACACCAGTACCAGGAGCAGCAGGCTTCACGAGCACAAAACCTCCTGAGTACTTGCCTTCCATAGCATGTGGTACAGTGTGATGATAAAGAGGAACCTTCACCAGGTTTTTCTTAGCATCATCGATACCTTTCGCAATAGCGTCAGTTACTTCATTTGCTTTTCCAAGGCCGTATCCAACCACACCGTTACCATCGCCTACAACAACGATGGCGGCAAAGCTAAATCTTCTACCACCTTTTACAACTTTGGCTACACGGTTGATCGCTACTACTCTTTCTTTCAGTTCGATCTCGCTAGCCTTTACACTACGAATATTATTTTTCAACATAATTCTTAGAATTTTAGGCCTGCCTCGCGAGCGCCTTCAGCCAATGATTTTACGTTACCATGGTAAAGGTATCCAGAACGGTCGAAAACCACCTGAGAGATACCCATCTCGAGAGCTTTTGCTCCTATTTCTTTTCCAACCTGATTGGACACTGAAATATTAGCGTTGGTTACACCATCAAGCTTCGTAGAAGAGGCAGCCGCCAAAGTTTTTCCTGTAGTGTCATCGATCAACTGCGCATAGATAGCTTTGTTGCTTCTAAAAACAGATAATCTCGGTCTGGCAGAAGTACCAGAAATCTTGTTTCTGATACTTCTCTTAATTCTAAGTCTTCTTGATACTTTATTAACAGACATGATGATGATTATTTAGATGCTGTCTTACCAGCTTTTCTTCTTACAACTTCACCCACGAAGCGAATACCTTTACCTTTGTAAGGCTCAACTTTGCGAAGTGCTCTGATTTTAGCAGCTACTTGACCAAGCAGTTGCTTGTCATTGCTCTCAAGCGTAATAACAGGTGCTTTACCTTTTTCAGTTACAGCTGATGCTGTTACCTCTGCAGGCATAGCCATAAAGATATTGTGGGAGTATCCCAAAGCAAGCTCTATAACGTTACCTTGTACGGTGGCCTTGTAACCTACACCTACTAACTCAAGCTGCTCTTTATAACCTTCACTTACACCAACAACCATGTTGTTGATCAGTGAACGGTAAAGACCATGCATGGCTTTATGACGTTTTTGCTCAGTTGGACGCTCAACCAAAATTTGGTTATCTTCCTGCTTTACAATCATGTCTTTATCTACCGGAGTTGTAAGCGTGCCTTTAGGGCCTTTTACAGTAATAACGTTATCTTTTGCAACAGCAAACTCAACGTTATTTGGCAGGGTGATTGGCAATTTTCCTATACGTGACATTGTCTATCCTCCTATTAGTAAACGTAACACAATACCTCACCACCTACATTCAGTGACTTGGCCTCTTTTTCAGTCATTACACCTTTGGAAGTTGACAGGATAGCAATACCCAACCCGTTCAGAACGCGTGGCAAGTTGTCATTTCCGGTATACTTGCGAAGCCCTGGCTTACTAATCCTCTCAAGTTTCACAATAGCAGATTGCTTAGTGGTAGGATTGTATTTCAGAGCGATCTTGATAGTACCTTGTACTGAAGCATCATCAAATTTGTAGCTTTGAATATAGCCTTTGTCGTACAATACTTTTGTAATCTCTTTCTTGATATTGCTAGATGGTATTTCAACTACTCTGTGGTTTGCCTTGATGGCATTACGCACTCTAGTTAAATAATCTGCTATTGGATCTGAGTTCATTATGAATCACTTAAATCTTGAACGCTTTTTCTAAGCGAGCGGCAAAGATAAGAATATCTTTTCGTCTTTCTTAATATGTTAAGAAAAAATTACCAGCTCGATTTTGTTACACCAGGAATTTTACCCATAACAGCCAGTTCTCTGAACACTACACGTGAGATACCGAATTTTCTCATGTAACCACGTGGTCTTCCAGACAGCTTGCAACGGTTATGTAACCTTACTGGAGATGAATTCTTAGGAAGCTTGTCAAGTCCTTCGTAATCTCCTTTAGCTTTTAGTTCAGCACGCTTCGCAGCGTACTTAGCAACTAACTTCTGTCTTTTAAGCTCTCTCGCTTTTACTGCTTCTTTAGCCATTTTTCTTATTTCTTAATATTAGTGAAAGGCATACCAAACGCTTTAAGCAATTCGTAGCTCTCCTCATCTGTCTGAGCAGTTGTTACGAAGGTGATATCCATACCACTAATGGCCTTAATTTTATCAATGCTGATCTCAGGGAAGATGATCTGCTCTTTTACACCAAGTGTATAATTACCGCGACCATCAAATCCTTTATCATTCACACCTCTGAAGTCACGTACACGTGGAAGCGCGATTGTCAAAAGACGATCCATGAACTCGTACATGCGCTGACCTCTCAGTGTCACGCGAGCACCGATTGGCATTCCTTCACGAAGTTTGAAGTTCGATACTGATTTCTTAGCGATTGTAGCAACAGCTTTCTGACCAGAAATGATAGTAAGCTCTTCTACACCAATGTCAACCAGTTTCTTGTCAGCTACAGCAGCACCGATACCTTTGTTGATAGAGATCTTCGTGATCTTAGGCACCTGCATCACGTTCTTGTACTGGAACTTCTCTTTCAGAGCAGGTACTACCTCCTTCTGATATTTTTCTTTAAATCTTGCAGTTGCCATATTAGATTACTTCTCCTGATTTTTTAGAATAACGCTCTGTTTTACCTTCGCTGTTTTTTCTTCTGCCAACCTTAATAGTTTCACCTGATTTAGAATCTACTAAAGCTACGTTGCTGGCATGAATAGGAGCTTCCATTTTAGAGATACCACCTTGAGGGTTTTTGGCGCTTGGCTTAGCGTGCTTCGTCACCATGTTAATACCCTCTACAGTTACTCTTTGCTTCTCAATGTTAACAGCTGTAATGCGGCCTGTCTTTCCGCGGTCGTCACCGGCAATCACTTTTACTGTATCGCCAGTTTTTACATGAAGTTTTTTCTTATTCATCTTGATGTCTGAATTAATGATTAAAGAACTTCAGGTGCCAACGAAACAATTTTCATGAATTGCTTTTCACGAAGCTCACGCGCAACTGGTCCGAAAATACGAGTTCCACGTGGCTCGTTGTTAGCGTTCAGAAGAACAGCGGCGTTGTCGTCGAAACGGATATAAGAACCGTCTTTTCTTCTGATCTCTTTCTTTGTTCTTACAATAACTGCCTTTGAAACAGTTCCCTTCTTAACGTTACCAGAAGAAAGGGCTGACTTTACAGTTACAACGATTCTATCACCGATAGAAGCGTATTTCTTTCCTGTACCACCTAGAACACGGATGCAAAGAACCTCTTTTGCTCCACTGTTGTCGGCTACGTTCAATCTTGATTCCTGCTGTATCATCTTATTTCGCCCTTTCTATAATTTCTACTAAACGCCAGTTCTTGTGCTTGCTTAGAGGACGTGTTTCCTGAATGCGAACAGTGTCTCCAATGTTGCACTCGTTTTTCTCGTCATGAGCCATGAATTTGGTGGACTTGCTAACGAACTTACCGTAGATCGGGTGTTTCATTCTGCTTTCCACTAATACAGTGATAGACTTGTCCATCTTGTTGCTAACAACCTTACCACTTCTTTCTTTTCTAAGATTTCTCTCTTCCATGATTTCTATTAAGTATTAAGAGTTAGCTTCAATTTCACGGCGACGAATCTCGGTATTCAAACGAGCGATAGATTTCTTCGTCTCACGGATTTTCATCGGATTTTCCAACGGAGAGATAGCATGTGCGAAACGTAGGTTCTGCATGGTTGTTTGCTCCGTATTAAGCTTCTCTTTCAGCTCTTCTAAAGACAAAGCTTTAATCTCTGAATTTTTCATATACTATTTCTCAACGTAATCTCTACGTACTACAAACTTTGTTTTAACTGGTAGCTTCTGAGCAGCAAGTCTCAATGACTCTTGAGCTACATCCAGAGGCACCCCATCAGATTCGAACATGATGGTACCTGGCTTAACAACGGCTACCCAATACTCAGGAGAACCTTTACCCTTACCCATACGAACCTCTGCAGGCTTCTTCGTAACTGGTTTGTCAGGGAAAATACGAATCCATACCTGACCCTCACGTTTCATTGCTCTTGTCATGGCGATACGAGCAGCCTCAATCTGGCGGCTTGTGATCCATGATGCTTCAAGAGATTTGATGGCAAAAGAACCAAATGAAATAGTACTGCCTCTATGAGCCAGACCTTTCACGCGGCCTTTTTGCATTTTTCTATATTTAGTCCTTTTAGGCTGTAACATTTTCTAAAACTTAATAATGTTATCAATCAATTATTGACGACGCTTACGTGGCTTAGCAGCTCCGTCCGTTTTCTTACGGTCGCCACGCTCGCCACCACGGCTTCTTCTGTCACCACTTCCACTTTGTGCACCAGGGCCACCTTTGGTCTCAAGGCCGGCGTTTGGAGTAAGATCTTTCTTACCGTAAACCTCACCTTTGAAGATCCATACTTTGATCCCAAGTTTGCCATACACAGTCTGTGCTTCAGACAGGGCATAGTCGATATCAGCACGAAGTGTGTGCAGAGGAGTTCTTCCTTCTTTGTAGTGCTCAGTACGGGCCATTTCAGCACCGCCTAAACGACCTGAAACCTGAACCTTAATACCTTCAGCACCTACACGCAGCGCAGAAGCAATAGCCTGCTTCATAGCACGACGGAAAGAGATACGCGCCTGTAACTGCTGAGCGATTGATTCGCCTACCAGTTTGGCATCAAGCTCTGGACGCTTAATTTCAAAGATGTTGATTTGAACATCCTTGTTAGTAAGCTTCTTAAGCTCTTCCTTGATCTTATCTACTTCCTGTCCACCTTTACCGATTACAACACCTGGACGGGCTGTGTTAACAGTGATGGTAATGCGCTTAAGGGTTCTCTCAATAATTATTTTAGAAATGCCACCTTTAGGGATACGCGCTAAAATATATTTTCTGATTTTCTCGTCTTCAACCAGCTTCTCAGCGAAATCTTTGCCACCATACCAGTTAGAATCCCAACCTTTGATAACTCCTAGGCGAAAACCGATCGGATTTACTTTCTGTCCCATATTCTTACTTATTGGCTTTTTTAGATTTCTTTGTTTGCTGTTGCTCGAGTTGCTCTTCAGTCATACTGTCAATCACGAGCGTCACGTGATTAGATCTTTTTCTGATGCGGTATCCACGTCCCTGTGGAGCCGGGCGAAGGCGCTTCAGCATTTTGCCTTCGTCTACAAAGATCTCTTTGATGAAGAGGTTAGCATCCTCGATGCGGGAATCTTCGTTCTTCTGTTGCCAGTTTGCCAAGGCAGATAAAAGAAGTTTTTCGATTCTGGCAGCACCTGAGTTTGCCTCGAATTTCAATAAGCCGAGGGCTTTATTTACGCTTTTACCGCGTACCAAACCTGCTACTAATCGCATTTTGCGAGGAGAAGTAGGCACGTTCTTTAGTTTCGCTACTGCTTCCATTATCGCTTACCTTTATCTTTTTTAGCTACGTGACCTCTGAAGTTTCTAGTTGGAGCAAACTCACCGAGTTTGTGTCCCACCATGTTCTCAGTCACATACACTGGAATGAACTTGTTACCGTTATGAACTGCAAATGTATGTCCAACGAAATCCGGAGAAATCATGGATCTGCGTGACCAAGTCTTGATAACATTCTTCTTACCAGACTCGTTCATCACATCTACTTTCTTCTCGAGCCTATAGTCAATATAAGGCCCTTTTTTTAATGATCTAGCCATTTACTATTTCTTTCCTCTATTAACTATAAGTTTCTCAGAATGCTTCTTCTTGCTGCGAGTCTTCAGACCTTTAGCCAGTAAGCCTTTGCGTGAACGTGGGTGACCACCTGAAGACTTACCTTCACCACCACCCATAGGGTGATCGACAGGGTTCATCGCTACACCACGTACTCTTGGACGCTTACCCAACCATCTGTTACGACCAGCTTTACCAATCTTCACGTTCATATGGTCTGAATTCGAAACTGCACCTACAGTTGCGAAGCAGTTTACCAGCACCATTCTGAGTTCACCTGATGGTAGTTTAATTGTTGCATAACGAGACTCTCTTGCTACTAGCTGTGCGTAAGAACCCGCACTTCTTGCAAGAGTAGCGCCTTGGCCAGGCTGCAACTCGATGTTATGCACGATAGTACCTAGTGGAATATCAGATAATGGCAGGCAGTTGCCTACTTCAGGAGCTACACCAGGACCAGAAACTAGCACTGTTCCTACCTGTATGCCAGATGGAGCAATGATATAGCTCTTCTCACCATCTGCATAGTAAAGCAGGGCGATGCGCGCTGTTCTGTTTGGATCGTACTCAATAGTCTTCACGGTAGCCGGTACGCCGTACTTCGTACGCTTGAAGTCTATCACTCTGTACTTTTGCTTATGACCACCGCCCAAATAGCGCATAGTCATTTTACCTGAGTTATTGCGTCCACCAGATTTTTTACTCGGTGCCAACAAAGATTTCTCTGGAGTAGCTGTCGTGATCTCATCGAACGCCGGCGCTACGCGGAATCTTTGACCTGGTGTTGTTGGTCTTAACTTCTTTAAAGCCATTGTTATTTAATTAAATGCTGCTGTAAAAGTCTATCACTTCGCCCTCTTTCAAGGTAACGATTGCTTTTTTCTTAGAAGACGTACGGCCAGTCACAGCACCAGACTTGGTGTATTTGCTTTTAACTTTGCCTTGCGTTTTCATGGTAGCTACCTTTTCAACAGTAACACCATAAAGTTTCTCAACTGCCTTCTTGATTTCAACTTTGTTGGCTTTGATGTTCACCTCGAAAGCATACTTTCCAACCTCGTTCATGGCAGCGAATTTTTCCGTCAGAAGCGGTTTTTTCAGTATCATATATTATGCGCTTAGGAGGTTTTCAATAACGTTAACTGAATCTTCAACCAGCAGCACACGGTCCGTATTCAACAGATCGTATGTATTTAAATCGCTAGCTGTAGAAATTTTCACCTTGTTCAGGTTGCGGCCAGAAAGAACAACATTCTTATCAACTGCAGGTAACACGAGCAATGTCTTGCCTTCCACCTTCAGGTTGCTTAGGATATTCTTGAACTCTTTGGTCTTAGGAGCTTCAAATGTGAAAGACTCTAAAAGAGAAACCTTGTTGTCTTTTGCTAATAATGAAAGCGCAGACACACGAGCTACTTCTTTTAGCTTTTTGTTCAGTTTAAAGCTGTAGTTTCTTGGCTTTGGACCAAATACTCTACCACCACCTACAAAAAGAGGAGCTTTCAAGCTACCTGCACGAGCACCACCAGTTCCTTTTTGCTTTTTGATCTTTTTGGTAGATCCAGCAACTTCGTTTCTTTCTTTGGACTTGTGCGTTCCCTGTCTCTGATTAGCCAGGTACTGCTTCACGTCAAGATACATTGCATGCTCGTTTGGTGTAGCACCAAACACAGCATCAGAAAGTGTCACCTTTCTACCTGTATCCTCACCTTTAATATTCAATACAGAAAGCTCCATTTTATTTCTCAATTAACACGTAAGAATTCTTGGCACCTGGAACAGAGCCACTAACTACTAACAGATTTTTGTCTGCAATAACACGCACTACCGTCAGGTTTTGGATTTTCACTCGGTTGCCACCCATACGGCCGGCCATGCGCATACCTTTAAATACTCTTGATGGCCAAGAGCATGCACCAATTGAACCAGGGTGTCTTGCTCTGTTGTGCTGACCGTGTGTCTGTCCACCAACACCGGCAAAGTTGTGGCGTTTTACAACACCTTGGAAACCTTTACCTTTTGATGTACCTACTACGTCAACAAACTCTCCTTCTTCGAATAGATTCACGTCAACTGTATCTCCCAGATTCAGTGACACACCTTCTACATCGAATTCAGCAACTTTTTTCTTAGCTGACGTATTAGCTTTTTTGTAGTGACCAGCTTCTGCTTTCGTTACTCTCTTAAGCTTTTTGTCGCCATAGCCAAGCTGTACAGCTGCGTAGCCATCAGTCTCAACCGTCTTCACCTGAGTAACTACACATGGGCCTGCTTGGATAAGCGTAACTGGTGTGTATTTACCATCTGTTGTGAAGAGGCTTGTCATTCCGATTTTTTTACCGATAATTCCAGGCATTCAACTTGTTTTTTAAAAGATGGATATAATAATTTTAGCCCTCAGCTTTTGCTAAGGGAGTGCAAAGTTAATGAATTTTAAAATTCTTTAACAACATTTGTCTAAAATATTATTAATCAGCACATAAAAAAAGAGAACCCGAGGGTTCTCTTTTCGTTAGCATGTGCGATCTTATCAAACTTTGATCTCAACATCTACACCACTTGGAAGCTCAAGCTTCATCAGGGCGTCAACTGTTTTAGAGCTAGTTGAGTAGATATCCACCAGTCGCTTATAGGTGCAAAGCTGGAACTGCTCTCTTGATTTTTTGTTAACGTGTGGTGAACGTAGTACTGTGAACTTATCCTTCTCTGTTGGAAGAGGAATAGGACCGCTTACGATTGCGCCAGTAGCCTTTACAGCCTTTACAATCTTCTCGGAAGATTTGTCTACCAGGTTGTGGTCGTAAGACTTAAGTTTAATTCTAATTTTCTGATTCATTATCTTTTACTACTATTTAGCTGCAGTTCCTTTTAATTTAGCAATGATGCCATCGGCCAGGTTTTGTGGTACTTGCTCGTAGTGTGAGAAAGTAAGCGAAGCAGTCGCTCTACCTGAAGTAATGGTACGAAGGTCAGTTACATAACCGAACAGCTCAGAAAGCGGAACGTCAGCCTTAACTACAGTTGAAGTTCCTTTTGTATCCATACCTTTCATGATACCTCTTCTTCTGTTCAAGTCACCTGTTACAGGGCCAGTGTACTCATCAGGAGTAACCACGTCTACTGCCATGATTGGCTCTAGCAATTTCGGTGCACACTGCTTACCTGCTTCTTTAAAGCCCTGACGTGCTGCCAGTTCAAAAGAAAGTGAGTCAGAGTCAACGTCGTGGAATGAACCGTGAAATAGACGAACTTTCATAGAGTCGATAGGGAAGCCGGCCAAAATACCGTTCTTCATCGCTTCTTCGAAACCTTTCTGAATTGCCGGGATGAATTCTCTTGGAATCACACCACCTACAATTGCGTTTTCGAATTCCAGTCCCTGCTTGCCATCTTCACGTGGTCCCATTGTGAACACGATGTCGGCAAACTTACCACGACCACCAGACTGCTTCTTGAACACTTCTCTGTGTTCAACAGACTTCGTGATAGTCTCTTTGTATGCTACCTGTGGAGCACCCTGGTTCAGTTCAACTTTGAACTCACGCTTCATACGGTCGATGATGATTTCCAGGTGAAGCTCACCCATACCTCTCAGGATCGTCTGACCAGTTTCCTCGTCCGTATTAACCTGCAGTGTTGGATCCTCTTCCACAAGCTTAGCAATCGCCATACCCATCTTGTCAGAGTCAGCCTGTGTTTTAGGCTCAATCGCATAACCGATTACTGGCTCAGGGAATTCCATTGACTCAAGAACGATTTTAGCTTCTTGAGCACACAATGTATCACCTGTTTTAATGTCTTTAAAACCTACTACCGCTGCGATGTCACCTGCCTGCAATTTATCAATCTGGTTCTGCTTGTTAGCGTGCATCTGGAAGATTCGAGAGATACGCTCCTTGTTGCCTGAACGAGAGTTGAAGATGTAAGAGCCAGACTCAAGCACGCCTGAGTAAGCACGCACAAAGCAAAGACGACCTACATATGGGTCTGTAGCGATTTTGAAGGCAAGGCCTGCAAATGGATCTGTTTCAGATGGTTTTCTTGCTACTTCTTCGCCTGTATCAGGGTTTGTGCCGATAATGCTTTCTTTATCTACTGGAGATGGAAGCAATGCCATCACGTAATCCAACATTGTCTGAACACCTTTGTTTTTGAAAGATGAACCGCACAGCATTGGTACGATAGCCATGTCAATCGTAGCGGCACGAAGAGCATTCAGAATCTCAGCTTCTGTAATTGAGTTTGGATCTTCGAAGTATTTCTCCATCAAAGACTCATCGTACTCAGCTACGGCTTCCAACAGTTTCTCTCTGTATTCTTCTGCTTCTTCCATCATATCGTCTGGAATTGGAACTTCTGTAAAGGTCATACCTTTATCTTCCGTGTTCCAAACAATACCTCTGAAGTTTACCAAGTCAACTACACCTTTGAAGTTGTCCTCAGCACCGATTGGCAACTGAAGTGCTACAGCATTGCTACCCAGCATTTCTTTTACCTGCTTACAAACAGCCAGGAAGTCAGCACCCGAACGGTCCATCTTGTTAACGAAACCAAGACGAGCTACTTTATAGTTGTCAGCAAGTCTCCAGTTAGTCTCTGACTGAGGCTCTACACCGTCAACTGCACTGAAAAGGAATACCAAGCCATCAAGAACACGCAGAGAACGGTTTACTTCAACAGTAAAGTCCACGTGACCTGGTGTATCGATGATGTTGATATGATAATCGTTACCTCTGTATGGCCAGTTTACAGTAACGGCTGCAGACGTAATTGTGATGCCACGCTCTTGCTCCTGCTCCATCCAGTCAGTAGTAGCACCACCTTCGTGCACTTCTCCTAATTTGTGCGACTTACCTGTATAGTACAGGATACGCTCTGTTGTTGTGGTTTTACCCGCGTCGATGTGAGCGGCAATACCAATATTTCTTGTGTATTTTAGGTCTCTTGCCATCGATTAGAATCTAAAGTGTGAAAATGCCTTGTTCGCCTCAGCCATTCTGTGCGTGTCGTCTTTCTTCTTCACGGCAGCACCTTCACCTTTTGCAGCTGCGATGATCTCGCCAGCCAATTTGTCTTTCATTGTCTTCTCACCTCTTCTGCGAGCGTAAGAAATCATCCACTTGATACCAAGAGATACTCTGCGGTCCGGACGAACCTCAGTCGGCACTTGGAAAGTAGCGCCACCTACACGGCGGCTTTTAACCTCTACGCTTGGCATCACATTGTTCAATGCTTTCTTCCAAGTTTCAAGGCCGTTCTCTTTCGTTCTTTGCTCTACTAATTCTACAGCATCATAGAAGATACCATAAGCAATACTTTTCTTACCATCTTCCATCAGATAGTTTACGAAACGTGTTACCAGGGTCTCTTTGAACTTTGGATCTGGAAGGAGAACTCTACTTTTAGGCTTTGCTTTTCTCATTATATTATAACTCTATCAATTACTTTTTCTTGCCACCTTTTCCTGCTGCTGCAGCTGGTTGTCCTGGTTTCGGTCTCTTAGCACCGTACTTAGAACGTGACTGCAGTCGACCGTTTACACCGGCAGTATCCAATGCACCGCGAACGATGTGGTAACGAACACCTGGAAGGTCTTTCACTCTACCACCTCTGATCAGCACAATAGAGTGCTCCTGAAGGTTGTGACCTTCACCAGGGATATAAGCGTTTACTTCCTTACCGTTTGTCAGTCTTACCCTAGCTACCTTACGCATAGCTGAGTTTGGCTTCTTAGGAGTGGTTGTATACACTCTTGTACATACACCACGACGTTGTGGGCATGAGTCTAGGGCAGGAGACTTAGAGTTGTAAGTCAACTTCTCTCTACCCTTTCTTACTAATTGCTGTATAGTAGGCATTTATAATTTGTTAATTATAAGATATTTTTCACTCTAAAATTTGGTCTGCAAAGGTATGAAAATCACCCGGCAAATTCAAAATTTTAATTCACTAATTATTAGCACCTTAGGCTTCCCCTACTGTTCCTCCGAAGTTCATCGGAAAGGATGGTGCCTCATTTGCCGGCTTAATTTCCCCAAAGCTGCTCTCAAACTTTTGAATGTTATCGGCCAGAGCCGCCAACAATCTCTTGGCATGCTCTGGCGTGATAACGATTCTTGATTTCACTTTTGCTTTGGGTAATCCTGGCATCAGTCTTATAAAATCAATTACAAATTCACCACTCGAGTGAGCTATCATCGCCAGATTGGCATACTCTCCCTCCGCTATCTCTTCCGATAGCTCAATGTTGATTTGATTCTGATTTTTCAGTTCCTCTGCCATACCTGCTTATCTGTTGTTCTGTAGCTCCTGCTGTCTGGCACGGCTACCCGCACCTGTCTTCTTAGACTCTACTAGTGCATCGTACTCTTCCTGGCTGCCCACGATCAGGTTCTGGTATTCGCGCAGACCTGTACCCGCCGGGATCAGGTGACCAACGATCACGTTCTCCTTCAGACCAAGCAGTTCGTCCGCCTTACCTTTAATTGCTGCCTCGCTCAGTACTTTGGTAGTTTCCTGGAACGATGCCGCAGAGATAAAGCTTTGCGTACCCAATGAGGCCTGCGTTATACCTTGCAGCGTTGGACGCGATACAGCTGGCGATGCATCCCTCACTGTTACCAGTTTCAGGTCTCTTCGCTTCAGGCTGGAGTTCTCGTCACGCAGTCTTCTGGCTGTCACGATCTGGCCTGGCTTCATGTTAGTCGAGTCGCCTGCATCTTCTACCACTTTCATGTCGATGATGCGGTCGTTCTCTTCCATGAAGTTTACCTTGTCTACTACCTGGTGCTCCAGGAAGCTGGTATCACCTGCGTCGATGATTACAACTTTCTGCATCATCTGGCGAACTACCACCTCTATGTGCTTGTCATTGATCTTCACACCCTGCAGACGGTATACCTCCTGGATCTCATTTACCAGGTACTCTTGTACAGCACCAGGACCTTGAATATTCAGAATGTCTGTTGGCGTGATCGCACCGTCAGATAGCGGCATACCTGCGCGAACAAAGTCATTGTCCTGTACCAGGATGTGCTTAGAAAGCGGCACCATGTATTTCTTCTTCACACCGTCCTTCGACTCGATGAAGATCTCACGGTTACCACGCTTCACGCTACCATAAGTTACTACACCGTCGATCTCAGACACTACCGCAGGGTTCGATGGGTTACGAGCCTCAAACAATTCAGTAACTCGTGGCAGACCACCTGTGATGTCTCGGGTTTTGCCGATCGCACGCGGAATCTTCACCAGGATCTGACCTGCTTTGATCTTCTCACCGTTCTCCACTGTCAAGTGAGCGCCTACCGGAATGTTATAGCCTTTTGGCTCACCACTCTTCGGCTTCACTACAATAGCAGGGTTTTGTGTCTTATCTTTCGTATCGATGATTACTTTCTCACGGTAACCAGTCTGTTCATCTGACTCTTCACGGTAAGTTATGCCTTCGATGATCGACTCGTAAGCAATCTCACCGTCGAACTCAGAAAGGATAACCGCGTTGTATGGATCCCAGCTACAGATCTGATCACCTTTCTCGATGATCTGTCCTTCATTCACATTCAGGAATGAACCGTAAGGCACGTGGTTGCTGATCAATAGCTTTCCTGTGTTAGGATCAACTACTTTCACCTCACCTGAACGGCCCATTACTACTTTCACAGGCTCTCCTTCGTTGTTGATCGTATCAATTGTACGAACGTCTTCGAACTCGATCTTACCGGCGAACTTCGCACGGATCATGGCATCTACCGCAATGTTAGAGGCAGTACCACCCACGTGGAAGGTACGGAGTGTCAGCTGTGTACCAGGCTCACCGATAGACTGTGCTGCAATCACACCAACAGCCTCGCCTTTCTGCACCATAAAGCCTGTTGCCAGGTTACGGCCATAGCACTTCGCACAAATACCACGCTTCGACTCGCACGTCAATACGGAACGAATCTCTACGGTTTCAATCGCAGTGTTCTCAATTGAACGAGCGATCTCTTCTGTTACTTCTGAGCCAGACTCAACAATCAGTTCATTGGTGATTGGGTCATATACATCGTGCACGGTCACACGGCCTAGGATACGCTCAGAAAGCGACTCCACGATATCTTCGTTGTCTTTCAGTGCACTTACTTCCAGACCTCTCAGCGTACCGCAGTCTTCTTCGTTCACGATCACGTCCTGCGATACGTCTACCAGACGACGAGTCAGGTAACCAGCATCCGCCGTTTTAAGAGCCGTATCCGCAAGACCTTTACGGGCACCGTGGGTAGAGATGAAGTACTCGATTACATCCAGACCTTCCTTAAAGTTAGAAAGGATCGGGTTTTCGATAATCTCACCTACTGAGCCTTGCAATGATTTCTGAGGCTTGGCCATCAGACCACGCATACCACCCAGCTGACGGATCTGCTCTCTAGAACCACGGGCGCCAGAGTGCATCATCATGAAGATCGAGTTGAAGCCTTGATCATCATTCTCCAGGCGGCGCATCAACGTTTCCGTAATCTGGTTGTTGATACGGGTCCAGATATCGATTACCTGGTTGTAACGCTCGTTGTCCGTGATCAGACCCATCGAGTAGTTCTGCCATACAGCATCTACATCTTTCTTGGCCTGAGCTACCAGGATGTCTTTCTCTGCCGGAATCTGGATATCGCCCAGACCCATGGACAGACCACCCTTGTAGGCAGACTGGAAACCGAGTGTTTTGATATCGTCCAGGAAGTGAGCGGTACGTGCCATACCTGTCTCTTTGAAGACTCTAGAAATGATCTGCTGAAGTTTCTTCTTCGTTAACAGTTCATCGATGTAGCCCACTTCTTCCGGAACGAACTGGTTGAAGATCACGCGGCCAGCTACTGTCTCGATCAGTTTTGTCTCGAGTTCGCCTTTTTCGTTCTTAACCTTCGTTCTTACTTTAATATAAGCCTGCTTAGACAGACGGCCTTCGTTGATGGCAATGATTACTTCCTCAGCAGAGTAGAAGCTCATACCTTCACCGGCGATTTTTTCGTTCTCGGTGCTACGCTTTCCTTTCGATACATAGTATAGACCAAGTACCATGTCCTGAGAAGGTACCGCAATTGGTGCACCGTTCGCAGGGTTCAGGATGTTGTGCGAGGCAAGCATCAGCATAGAGGCCTCCAGTACAGCAGCAGGTCCAAGTGGAACGTGTACCGCCATCTGGTCACCGTCAAAGTCGGCGTTGAATGCCGTACACACCAGTGGGTGCAGCTGAATCGCCTTACCTTCGATCAGTTTTGGCTGGAATGCCTGTATACCTAGCCTGTGGAGCGTAGGAGCACGGTTAAGGAGTACTGGGTGGCCTTTCAGCACGTTCTCCAGGATATCCCAAACAACAGGGTCCTTACGGTCTACAATCTTCTTGGCTGACTTAACAGTCTTAACTATACCTCTTTCGATCAGCTTGCGGATGATGAATGGCTTGAAGAGCTCAGCTGCCATGTTCTTAGGCAGACCGCACTCGTGCAGCTTCAGTTCAGGACCAACCACAATTACCGAACGGCCAGAGTAGTCAACACGCTTACCCAGCAAGTTCTGACGGAAACGTCCCTGCTTACCTTTCAGCATGTCAGAAAGCGACTTCAGCGCACGGTTACCCTCAGCACGAACAGCATTCACTTTACGTGAGTTGTCGAACAGCGAGTCTACCGCTTCCTGCAGCATACGCTTCTCATTACGAAGGATTACCTCAGGCGCTTTGATCTCGATCAGACGCTTCAGACGGTTGTTACGGATGATCACACGACGGTATAGGTCGTTCAAATCCGAAGTTGCGAAACGACCACCATCCAATGGAACAAGCGGACGAAGTTCTGGTGGAATCACAGGCACCATGCGGATAATCATCCACTCTGGTCTGTTTTCGATTCTTGTAGCAGCATCACGGAATGCTTCCACAACACGAAGACGCTTCAAAGCCTCAGCTTTACGCTGCTGCGAAGTTTCGTGTGCGGCCGCGTGACGAAGCTCGTAAGACAGGTCGTCCAGGTTCGTACGCTCCAGCAGCATCTGCAATGCCTCAGCACCCATTTTCGCAATAAACTTGTTTGGATCATTGTTATCCAACATCTGGTTCTCACGTGGGAGCTTATCGATCATATCCAGGTATTCATCTTCTGTAAGGAAGTCCAGCTGGTTTACGCCGTCTTCTGCCAGGATACCTGGTTGAATCACTACATATCTTTCATAGTAGATAATCTGGTCAAGCTTCTTGGTAGGTAAGCCTAACAGATAACCTATTTTGTTTGGAAGAGATTTGAAGTACCAGATATGCGCTACTGGAACTACGAGCTCAATATGGCCCATACGCTCACGACGCACTTTCTTCTCGGTTACCTCCACACCGCAACGGTCGCAGATGATACCCTTATACCTGATTCTCTTATACTTTCCGCAGTGGCATTCCCAGTCCTTTACGGGTCCGAATATTCTTTCGCAGAACAGCCCCCCCATTTCAGGCTTATAGGTTCTATAGTTGATGGTCTCAGGCTTTGTAACCTCGCCGTTTGAGCGCTCCAGAATCGACTCTGGAGAAGCCAGGCTTATCGTTACTTTGGAGAAGTCCTGAGTTAGCTTTTTGTTTTTTGCAAATGCCATATTATTCTAATAATGTCGATACAATGAATATGCCTTACAGCAATTTCGCATAAAGTGCGCTAAGCGTACTGACTTTTGCCAGTACGCTTTGCGCTTTCTTTACTACTCTAAGGTGATCTCGAGTGCCAAACCTCTCAACTCGTGAATCAATACGTTGAATGATTCCGGGATATTTGGCTTTGGCAACACGTCGCCTTTCACGATCGCCTCGTAGGCTTTTGCACGGCCGATCACGTCGTCAGATTTCACTGTAAGTATTTCCTGCAGTACGTTCGAAGCGCCGAAGGCCTCAAGCGCCCACACCTCCATCTCACCAAAACGCTGACCACCGAACTGGGCTTTACCACCCAATGGCTGCTGTGTGATGAGTGAGTATGGTCCGATTGAACGAGCGTGCATCTTATCGTCAACCAAGTGACCCAGTTTCAGCATGTAGATAACACCTACTGTTACTGGCTGGTCAAAACGATCGCCAGAGAGACCGTCGTACAGGTATGTACGGCCAAAGCTTGGCAAGCCTGCTTCTTTCAGCTCAGCCTGTACCTGATCCTCTGTAGCACCGTCGAAGATTGGAGTAGCATAAGTACGGCCCAATTTCTTACCAGCCCATCCAAGAACAGTTTCGTAGATCTGACCGATGTTCATCCTTGAAGGTACACCCAGCGGGTTCAGCACGATATCCATTGGTTCGCCTGTTTCCAGGAATGGCATATCCTCTTCACGCACGATACGGGCTACTACACCTTTGTTACCGTGACGACCAGCCATCTTGTCACCCACTTTTAGCTTGCGCTTCTTAGCGATGTATACCTTAGCTAACTGCACGATACCTGCTGGCAACTCGTCTCCTACCTCCAGTGTGAAACGCTCACGCTTGAAGTGTGCAGAAGTGATGTTACGGCGCTTGTTGTAGTTTTTCACAAGCTCCACCAGCATGCTGTTGGTCTTCTCGTCAGCAGTCCAGTTCTCCAGGATCAAATCCTTGAACATGTTTACCTCTTCCGGAACCGCATAGTTACTTTCGTCCTTATATGGGTTCTTTTCAGGGAACAGGGCTTCAATGATGTTCTTTCTGGAGAACTTCACTCCTTTTGTCAAGATCTCGTCGCCAAACTTGTGCTTGATACCCTGAGAGGTTTTGCCTTCCAGCAAAGTCACCAGTTTATCAACCATCACATTCTTAATGGCGTTCAGATCCTTCGAGTACTTCACTTTCAGCTCTTCTACCTCTTTCTTAGACTTAGCCCGCAGGTTTTTGTCTTTCTTAGGTCTAGAGAAAAGTTTGGTCTCGATTACCACACCGTTCAGTGATGGCGGCGCCTTAAGCGAGGCATCCTTCACATCACCGGCCTTGTCACCGAAGATCGCACGAAGAAGTTTCTCCTCCGGGGTCGGGTCGGTCTCACCTTTTGGTGTGATCTTACCGATCAGGATGTCGCCTTCACGAACTTCTGCACCGATACGAATGATACCGTTCTCGTCTAGGTTCTTCACGGCTTCTTCGCTCACGTTCGGAATCTCAGAAGTAAGTTCTTCTTCGCCACGCTTCGTCTCGCGAACTTCCAACTCAAATTCTTCGATGTGGATCGAAGTGAAGATATCGTCTCTTACTACTTTTTCAGAGATAACAATAGCATCCTCGAAGTTGTAACCTTGCCATGGCATGAACGCCACCTGCATGTTACGTCCGATGGCCAATTCGCCATTGTTAGTAGCATAACCTTCGCAAAGTGGCTGGCCTTTTGTTACACGCTGGCCAGTGTACACGATTGGCGTTAGGTTGATACAGGTATCCTGGTTCGTTCTTCTGAACTTGATCAGGTTATAGGTTACATACTCTGCATCAAAAGCAACCAGCTTCTCGTCTTCTGTCAGATCGTATTTTACAACAATCTTGTTTGCATCCACGAAGTCAATCACACCGTCGCCTTCAGCGATAACGAGTGCTCTTGAGTCTATAGCTGCTCTTCTTTCCAAACCCGTACCAACAATCGGGGCCTCAGCCTTCAAAAGTGGAACGGCCTGGCGCTGCATGTTTGAACCCATCAGGGCACGGTTAGCATCATCGTGCTCCAGGAAAGGAATCAACGAAGCCGCTACCGATACGATCTGGTTCGGTGCAACGTCCATATAGGTATAGGTCTGCGGCTCCTCCACTGGGAAGTCACCTTCAAAACGACCTTTCACTCTATCATTAACAAAGTTACCCTTCTCATCGATAATGGCATTTGCCTGAGCGATGTGGTGGGTATCCTCTTCTTCAGCGGTCAGGTACTCAACTGTCCCATCCATCTCCACAACACCTTCGTTTACCTTGCGGTATGGTGTCTCGATGAAGCCCATGTGGTTCACGCGGGCATGTACACAAAGAGAAGAGATCAGACCGATGTTCGGACCTTCTGGTGTTTCAATAGTACACAGACGGCCGTAGTGGGTATAGTGAACGTCACGAACTTCGAAGCCGGCTCGCTCTCTTGACAGACCGCCCGGCCCCAGTGCAGATACACGGCGCTTGTGCGTCACCTCTGCCAGTGGGTTTGTCTGGTCCATGAACTGAGACAACTGGTTTGTACCGAAGAACGAGTTGATCACAGAAGAAAGCGTACGTGCATTGATCAGGTCAACTGGCTTGAAGTCTTCATTGTCGCGCACGTTCATACGCTCCTTGATTGTTCTCGCCATACGAGCCAAACCAACACCAAACTGAGCGTAAAGCTGCTCGCCTACTGTTCTTACACGGCGGTTGCTCAGGTGGTCAATATCATCCACGACCGCTCTTGAGTTGATCAGACCGATCAGGTATTTCACGATCAGAACAATGTCCTCATTCGTCAGAACCTTCGCATCCCAGTTCGTGTCAAGACCTAGCTTTTTGTTGATTCTGTAACGACCAACTTCACCCAGGTCATAACGCTTGTCAGAGAAGAATAGCTTCTGAATGATATCACGCGCTGTTTCTTCGTCCGGAGCCTCTGTGTTACGAAGTTGACGATAGATCTGCTCCACCGCTTCTTTCTCAGAGTTTGAGTTATCTTTCTGAAGCGTGTTATAGATAATAGCGTAGTCGGCAATGTTTACATTCTCGCGGTGAAGAATGATTGACTTTGTACCTGAACTAACGATAACGTCGATATCATCCTGCGTAATTTCAGAGTCACGCTCCAGCAGAACTTCGTTACGGTCAATTGATACAACTTCACCAGTATCTTCATCTACGAAGTCTTCAGTCCATGTGCGCAGCACACGTGCGGCTAGCTTTCTGCCTATCGCATTTTTCAGGTTTGCCTTGGTAGCAGGCAATTCCTCTGATAGACCAAACAGATCAAGGATATCTTTATCAGTGCCGTAGCCGATGGCACGGAGCAGGGTTGTTACAGGGAACTTCTTCTTACGATCGATGTAAGCGTACATCACGTTGTTCACGTCTGTAGCAAACTCAACCCAAGATCCTTTAAAAGGAATAATTCTGGCAGAATACAGTTTGGTTCCGTTTGTATGCTTGCTTTGAGCAAAGAATACACCCGGAGATCGGTGCAATTGAGATACAATCACACGCTCAGCACCATTGATTACAAAAGAGCCTTTTTCGGTCATGTAAGGGATATTTCCCAGGAACACTTCCTGCTCAATTGTTTCAAAGTCCTCATTGTCCTCGTCGTTACAAATCAGACGAAGCTTTGCCTTAAGTGGAACCGAATAAGTGAGCCCTCGGTCGATACACTCGTCAACAGAGTATTTCGGAGGATCTATGTGGTAGTCGATAAATTCGAGAACAAAGTTTTCTCGAGAATCAGAAATAGGGAAGTTCTCGGCAAACACCTTGAACAATCCTTCCTGTGCCCTGTTTTCGGCCGGAGTTTCCAGCTGAAAGAAATCCTGAAACGACTGCAACTGAACATCAAGGAAGTCAGGGTAGTCGATAACCGGATTAATCGAGGCAAAATTGATTCGCTCTGTCGTTTTATTCTTAGCCAAAGCCATGGAATTTTAACGTTTACAATATGATTCCAGCACATAGCCGTCGAAATGGCTACGGGCAAAAAAAGGATTCAAATTTGAATCCGTATACAAACAGGAAAAGACCTGACGAATCTGCCAGGTCTACCTGTTGTCGGTATGTTGATAAGTGAGATTATTTAACCTCTACTTCAGCACCAGCTTCTTCCAAAGATTTCTTCAGTGATTCAGCTTCGTTCTTATCTACACCTTCTTTCAAAGGCTTAGGAGCGCCGTCAACTAATTCTTTAGCTTCTTTCAGGCCAAGACCAGTCAATTCTTTTACAAGCTTAACAACTGCAAGCTTAGATGCACCAGCTGACTTCAGGATTACGTCAAAAGAAGTTTTTTCTTCTGCAGCAGCTCCTCCTTCAGCAGCACCACCACCAGCAACCATTACTGGAGCAGCAGCAGCTGGCTCGATACCATACTCATCCTTAAGAATTGTAGCTAGTTCATTAACCTCTTTCACAGTTAAGTTTACTAACTGCTCAGCGAATGCTTTCAAATCTGCCATTTTATTGAAATTAAAAGTTACTTATTGATTACGTTTTTAAATTATTCTTTTTCAGATAGGGTTTTCAGGATGCCGGCCAGTTTGCCGCCGCTGCTCTGAAGAGCAGAAACAACGTTCTTAGCTGGAGACTGAAGCAAGCCAACGATTTCACCGATAAGCTCATTCTTAGACTTGATGCTGGCAAGCGTGTCAAGCTGGTTCTCACCAACGAATACACCACCATCGATATAGGCACCCTTCAACAGAGGAAGTGCATTGCCTTTCTTTCTGAAGTCTTTCAGCAGCTTACCAGGAGCGTTTCCTGATTCAGCAGAAAACACGATACCAGATGAGCCTTTCAGTACGCCTTCCAAATTGGTGGTGTCAGCCTCTAAGGTATCTAATGCTTTCTTAATGAAAGTGTTTTTATAAACTTTGTACTCCAGGCCTCTCTCGAAGACCATTCTCCTGAACTGGTTAATGCTGGCTACACTCATGGTAGAAGCATCTGTGATATAGAAATAGCTAGTGTTCGCTAACTTCTCGCTCAGGTCTTTTACAATTATCTCTTTTTCTTCCCTGGTCATGTTCTTAGATAGTTGCGTTCTTATCAACGGTTACGGCCGGGCTCATGGTGCTAGACAAAGTGATGCTCTTAATGTAAGTACCCTTTGCTGAAGATGGCTTCAGACGGTTTAGTGTAGCAATCACTTCGGCAGCGTTAGCTGCTAGCTGCTCTGGTGTGAAAGATACTTTGCCAACGCTAGTATGGATGATACCATACTTGTCAACTTTGAAGTCGATCTTACCGGCTTTTACTTCTTTTACTGCTTTAGCAACGTCCTGTGTAACTGTACCAGACTTAGGGTTTGGCATCAGGTTACGTGGACCTAAGATTCTACCCAAACGACCAACTTTAGCCATTACAGCAGGCATCGTGATAATCACGTCTACATCTGTCCAGCCTTTTTCAATCTTTTGGATATAGTCATCAAGACCTACGAAATCAGCGCCTGCATCCTTTGCTTCCTGCTCTTTGTCAGGTGTAACAAGTGCCAGTACTTTAACGTCTTTACCGGTGCCATGCGGAAGGGTAACAATACCACGTACCATCTGGTCGGCTTTGCGAGGGTCAACGCCTAAGCGTACATCAATATCAACAGAGGCATCAAACTTGGTAAAAGTGATATCTTTTACTACTGAAGCCGCATCTGTTAAAGAATACTCTTTTGTCAGGTCAGCCTTTTCTAAAGCTGCTTTCCTGTTCTTTGAAATCTTCGCCATTATCCTTTAACTCTTATTATTCGTTCCACGGAGCGTTTCCAGATACTGTAATACCCATGCTTCTGGCTGTACCGGCTACCATTTTCATGGCAGACTCCAGTTTGAAAGCATTCAAGTCAGGCATTTTCAGCTCTGCAATCTCTCTTACCTGATCCCATGTAACTGAACCTACTTTGTTACGGTTTGGCTCTTTCGAACCTCCCTTAATTTTAGCAGCATCCATTAACAATACTGGAGCAGGTGGGGTCTTAATAATAAAGTCAAAAGACTTGTCTGCGTATATTGTAATCAACACTGGTAACACTTGTCCTGGCTTATCCTGTGTTCTGGCATTAAACTGCTTACAGAACTCCATGATGTTAAGACCTTTAGAACCAAGTGCAGGTCCAATCGGTGGCGATGGGTTCGCGGCACCTCCCTTTACCTGAAGTTTCAGGTAACCTTTTATTTCCTTTGCCATTATTTGTATTTACTACGATTCTTTTTCTACCTGCATGTAATTCAACTCAACTGGTGTGTTACGGCCAAATATTTTCACCATAACGTTGAGCTTCTTACGTTCTTCGAACACTTCTTCCACAGTACCTGAGAATCCACTGAAAGGACCGTCCATCACTTTCACCATTTCTCCAACTAAGAATGGAGTATCCAACACTTCTGCCTGCTCTTCTGCTTCGTCAACTGTGCCCAGGATTCTGTTTACTTCTGACTGGCGCAGCGGAACTGGCTTTTTATTCTGACCTCCCTCGTTTGAACCAAGGAAGCCGATCACACCTGGCGTGCTGATAATGATGTGCTCAGCCTCACCATGCGAAAGATCTGCTTGCACCAGCACATAACCTGGGAAGAAGTTTCTTTCTCTGATTTTTTTCTTCCCTCCTCGCATCTCATATACCTTCTCTGCCGGTATGAGAACCTGAGGAACGTATTCGCCGAGGTTTTGTCTTACTACTTCGTTTTCAAGATACGCTTTCGCCTTTTTCTCCTGTCCGCTTACAGCACGAACCACATACCATTTTAAATCAGCCATAGACTTAAATTAAAACTGGTTGTAAAACCAAGATAGCGTAGAGTCGAAAACAAAATCCATAGCTCCAACAACGAGTGCAAATATCAAAGACCCGATCAGGACCAATACAGAGCTATTCTGTAGTTCAGCATATGGGGGCCATGAAACTTTGTTTTTCATTTCCTCCACTGTCTCGTCGATGTAGCCTTTTACTTTGCTCATTGCTTTCGCTTTAATAGATTTTATACTGCACGGGTGGAGAGACTCGAACTCCCAGCCAATGGTTTTGGAGACCACTACTCTACCAATTGAGCTACACCCGTAAAAAAATGCACACCAATTTTAATTGGAGTGCAAATTTATTTAAAAGAATATTAAAAACAAACCCGTTTCCGAAAAAGATTCCAGAAACGGGCTAGTTTTATATTATTAGGCAAGGATTTCAGTTACCTGACCGGCACCTACTGTTCTACCACCCTCACGGATAGCGAAACGCAGACCTTTCTCCATTGCCACAGCGTTGATCAGAGTTACATCGATAGTGATGTTATCACCAGGCATAACCATTTCTACACCTTCTGGCAGCATGATCTCACCAGTAACGTCTGTCGTTCTGAAGTAGAACTGTGGACGGTACTTGTTGAAGAATGGCGTGTGACGGCCACCTTCTTCTTTAGAAAGAACGTAAACTTCAGCTTTGAATTTAGTGTGAGGCTTCACAGAACCTGGCTTACAGATAACCATACCACGACGGATATCAGTTTTCTCAATACCACGGAGCAGAAGACCTACGTTGTCACCAGCTTCACCTCTGTCAAGGATCTTGCGGAACATCTCAACACCAGTTACTACTGACTTAAGGTTCTCAGCACCCATACCCAGGATTTCAACTGGCTCACCAGAGTTGATTACACCACGCTCGATACGGCCTGTAGCTACAGTACCACGACCTGTGATAGAGAACACGTCCTCTACTGGCATCAGGAATGGAAGGTCAGTCAGACGAGCAGGGATTGGAATCCAGCTGTCAACTGCAGCCATCAACTCCTCGATAGTCTTCACCCACTTGTCATCACCGTTCAAGCCACCAAGAGCTGAACCCTGAATAACTGGAATGTTGTCGCCGTCGAAGTCATAGAAAGAAAGAAGCTCACGGATTTCCATCTCAACAAGCTCAAGAAGCTCTGGATCGTCCACCATGTCCACTTTGTTCATGAATACTACCAGCTGAGGAACACCTACCTGACGAGCAAGAAGGATGTGCTCACGCGTCTGAGGCATTGGGCCGTCAGTTGCAGCAACCACAAGGATAGCGCCGTCCATCTGGGCAGCACCAGTAACCATGTTCTTCACGTAGTCAGCGTGACCTGGGCAGTCAACGTGAGCGTAGTGACGGTTCTCAGTTGCGTATTCTACGTGAGAAGTATTGATAGTAATACCTCTTTCTTTTTCTTCTGGAGCGTTATCAATAGAAGAGAAGTCGCGAAGTGCAGCAAGACCTTTCTTAGCCAAAACTGTAGTAATGGCAGCAGTCAAAGTTGTTTTGCCGTGGTCAACGTGACCGATAGTACCGATGTTTACGTGCGGTTTGGAACGGTCAAATGTTTCTTTAGCCATTGTATGATAATTAAATTAAGGTTAAAACGTTTAAGTATGTTGCGTTAATTATACACGTAACGGACTTTGAGCCAACGATGGGAATTGAACCCACGACCCCTTCCTTACCAAGGAAGTACTCTACCCCTGAGCTACGTCGGCTTTTTCCATCACTTATCGTAAAAATGAGTCTATACTAAAAAGGAAATCCATCTTCATGAAATTCCTTATAAAGTTACCCAAATCTGATAAGCAGCACGCTGTTTGCTTATTGAGCGGGAGACGAGGGTCGAACTCGCGGCCTATAGCTTGGAAGGCTATCGCTCTACCAACTGAGCTACTCCCGCTTCTAATGCAGCAAACCATTAAAAAGCGTGGTCTTAATTGTGGGGAGAGCAGGATTCGAACCTGCGAAGTATCACTACAACGGAGTTACAGTCCGTCCCATTTGGCCGCTCTGGAATCTCCCCTAATATTCAACCTGGCTGACTTTTTCAGCCATTCCTCAGCTTGTCAAAACTGCTTTTCAGCCCGCTCTTCGTTCTAAGGAGATGCAAAATTAAGCGCTTTTTCTTTCCAGTCAAATATTCTCTGTAAAATAATTCACTTTTTTTTATCGCTCTATTACAGCGAAACCTGATTGTATAGCTCCACGAGCCTTTTATCCTGCTCGTTTGCCCTTATCTCCTTTAGCAATTCCACAATCTCTGGGCGCTCTGAATGCACCATAAGTGTCTGAAAAGCAGCCATGCGCACGAAATACAGGGGGTGGTTCTGTGCCATTCCCGACAGCATAGCGATAGCTTCAGGTTTGTAAGTTTCAGGGTTCACTGCCATAAAGGCACCATAGCTTTGCAGCAGATAATATAGTCCGGAGCCTTTCGCGTTTTTCATCTGCTTCATAAACCATTCATACTTTTCCGGACCTCCTTTCACGGCATAGTAAGATGCTAGCGCCAGCACAATTTCTTCGTTTGTCTCTTTTTCGAAAGCAGCCAAGCGCTTGTTCACGTCTGCTTCCTCTGTCATTGCATAGCTCAGTATACCTGCCGCCGCCACTTTGTAAGAGCTGTCCCGCATTGCTGTTCTATACAGGTCAACGTATTCGTCCTCTCCCCACTCCGACAGCAGCATAATGGCTCCTGCCCTTACTTCTCCTTTCTTATCGCTATCTGCCATACGTTTCACAATCGGCTCCAGCGTTTCTGTATGCTTATCAGGCAGCTGATCTGCCACATCCAGCGCCAGATTGCGAATCGCCCAAAAGTTGTCCTTTAAAGCGCCCTGCAGCAATGGTACCATCTTCTGCTGGCTCGCGTTCTGCCCCAGTTCTTCCAGTGCTTTCAATCGTGGCGCTAAGGCCTTTGCCTGCTCAAACTGAAACACCAGCTCTTCCGTCGTCTTTGCGTGCTCCACAGTGCCTAGTAGTTGCTGTTCGCTGTCAAACAGCACTAGTTGCGGCTCTGTGCTCACTGGTAGCGAGAAAACCTGATTGGCCTTGGTAATCGTGATTGCGTGCTCCGTTTTTTCCCCGTTTTCCCAGACAGCCACCTTCAGGGGCAGTTTGTATACCGGCTGGTAGAGGGTGTCCTGCTGTTGCCATACCTCTAGCTTGAGCGCACCGTTCTGATAGGTATGGTTTACTTTCAGCTCCGGATGACCGGCACGCATAAACCACTGGTCAAAAAACCACATTAGGTCTTCACCAGTAGTTTCCTCGAAGGCCATGCGCAGTTCAGCCACCTCTACATCTGAAAATTTGTTCTTAGTGAGGTAACGGTTAAGTGAAGCAAAGAAGGCTTCGTCGCCCACGTATTTTCGCAGCATGTGCAGCACACGCCCTCCTTTAGCATAAGAGTGGCTGTCGAACATGTCCTCGCGGTCGGCGTAACGGTAGCGGATCAACGGCTCGCGCTTTGTTTCGGATTCGTCAAGGTATTGGCCCAGTTCATCCAAGTGGTGGAGGGCGGCCTCATCGGCGCCATACTTGTATTCGGTCCAGAGGTATTCAGAGTAATTGGCAAAGGCCTCGTTTAGCGGCAGGTTGGCCCACGATTCGGTAGTGACATAGTTGCCAAACCAATGGTGGAATAACTCATGCGCAATGATGCCATCCCAGTTTTTGTCCAGCAACTCCCGCTCGTTCAGCTGCAGGTCTTCCATAAAAACCGAAACGGTTGTGTTCTCCATGGCTCCGGATACAAAGTCGCGTACCACCACCTGCGAGTACTTCGACCAGGGGTAATCAACACCTAACTTTTTCGAGAAGAACTCAAGCATTTCGGGAGTGTTGCCGAATATCTTCTTAGCTGTTTTTTCATAAGCCGGCTCCACATAGTAGTCAACCTCCAGGTCGCGCCACTTGTCTTTCACCACGGCATACTCCCCTATCGCCATCATGGTCAGGTATGGCGCATGCGGCTGCTCCATCTTCCAGTAGTCGGTCTTGGTGCCATTCGCGTTTTTGCGCGAGTAAATGAAGGTGCCGTTGGAGAGTGTAGTATACTTCTGGTCGACCGTAATGTAGAGCTCCTGCGTCATGCGCTCGTTAGGCGAGTCAATGGTCGGGAACCAGGCGGAGTTGGCCTCTGTTTCGCCTTGTGTCCAGATCTGGCGCGGTTTGCCTGTCTCCTCCCCTTTCGGGTTGATAAAGTAGAGGCCTTTGTCCTGGGTGATGGCGTCGCTGCCCCCTACTGCCAGTTCGTTCGGCTTGGCGGTATAGTCAATCTCGATGGTATACTTGTCGTTGCGGGTATAGGACCTGCCCAGGTCAATCGTCAGCTTCATGCCATCGTAGGTATACTGCAGTTCCTTTGGATCGGCATTGTCTACCACCAGTTCTACGCTGTGGATATCGAAGCCTTTGGCATCGAGCACGAGCTGACTCTGCGGATAGAAATAAGGCTTGAGCGTGAGTTCGGCCAGGCCGTGCACGTACTGCTTGTCCCAGTCGAAGCTGACCCGCAGTTTGGTGTGGAGCAGATCATGCACTCTTGTTCTGGAAGGATTGAATGCATGGTTCTTGGGGGCCCACACGGGAGGCTCGGCCACTTCCAAAGCCGGCTTGACAGCCACTGGCTCAACCGCAGAAGTTGCTTTTGTTTGTTTGTTCACACTGCAACCGCCTGTAAAAGCCATAGCGGCAGCAAGGCCCACTACGCTCAGAAACCTGTGATTCATGATGGAATGTTTTAATTTTGAGCTCAATTTCTAAAAATACTCTGATAAATCAATTATCTTTAAGCTTCCAAAACCCGATTTATAAAGATGCTCCAGATCAAAACCGCTAACGACAAGACATGGCAGGTTGATATTCAAAAAGACGCTATTCTTCTCAATGGATCACCTTTCAACTGGGACATTTCGCTTCTAGGCCCAAACAGATTTCACATCATTAAAGACGATAAGTCGTATACCGCAGAGCTGGTAGAAGCTGACTATCAGGCCAAAACATTCACTTTCAAGATAAATGGCGTAAAGCAGACCGTGAGCGCGAAAGACCGCTTCGACCTGCTGCTCGACAAGCTGGGCATGAGCAATGCCAACGCCCAGAAAGTGAACGATGTGAAGGCGCCGATGCCCGGTTTGATTCTCGAAATAAAAGTGCAGCCCGGACAGGAAGTGAAAAAAGGCGACCCGATCATGATCCTGGAAGCCATGAAGATGGAAAACATACTCAAATCGCCCGGCGACGGCGTTGTAAAGGAAATAAAGGTGGCCGTGAAGCAGAACGTGGAGAAAAACCAGATCTTGATTCTATTTTAATTTTTTTGTGTTGCCGGATGGGCAGCACGCACTGCCTTGCCGCCATATAAGCACTGTAAAACGTTAACATTACTATAAAACGACCGTGAAGTATAAAAGAATATTGCTGAAGTTAAGCGGCGAAGCGCTGATGGGAGAACAGCAGTACGGCATCGATTCAGACAGACTGATGCAGTACTCGCAGGAAATTAAGGAAGTAGCCGCACTTGGCGTAGAGGTAGCAGTTGTGATCGGTGGAGGCAACATCTTCAGAGGCGTTCAGGCCGAACAGGTGGGACTCGACCGCGTGCAGGGCGACTACATGGGCATGCTGGCCACTGTCATCAACAGCATGGCTTTGCAGAGCGCACTCGAAAAACTGGGCGTTTATACCCGTCTGCTGTCTGGCCTGAACATTCAGCAGGTATGCGAGCCTTACATTCGCCGCCGCGCTGTACGCCACCTAGAGAAGGGACGCGTTGTGATTTTCGGCGCTGGCACGGGCAACCCCTACTTCACAACAGACTCGGCAGCCAGCCTTCGCGCCATCGAGATTGAGGCGGACGTTGTGCTGAAGGGAACCCGCGTAGATGGCATTTACTCTGCTGATCCGGAAAAAGATCCGAACGCCATCTTCTATTCAAGCATCTCATTTAAAGATGTGTTTGAGAAAGGACTGAACGTAATGGACATGACGGCCTTCACGCTTTGCAAGGAAAACGGTCTGCCTATTATCGTGTTTGACATGAACACAGCAGGCAACCTGAAGCGACTGGTACAGGGCGAAAAAATCGGTACGCTGGTGACGATGGAAGATCTGCCTGAATCAGTAGAGGAGATCCAGGCCTCTGAGAGCGCACGGTCAACTAACAGGAATTAGTAAATCACAGTAATAAGATAACACGAAGAACCTAAATAAGCTAAAATTGATATGACGGAAGAAATTCAGTTTTACCTCAGCGAAGCCGAGGAGTCTATGCAGAAAGCATTGCAGCACACCAACTCGGAGTTGCTTAAAATCAGAGCTGGCAAAGCGTCTCCTGCCATGGTAGAAGACCTGCGCGTGGATTACTACGGCACTCCAACTCCTATCTCTCAGGTAGCCAACATTACGGTGCCAGATGCCCGCACCCTGATGATCAAGCCATGGGAGAAGCAAATGGTGGCAGAAGTAGGCAAGGCCATCAAGAACAGCGACCTGAACCTGAACCCACTGGTTGAGGCAGATGGTGTGCGCTTGAACATACCTCCGCTGACAGAAGAGCGTCGTCGTGAACTGGTAAAGCAGGCTAAAAACGAGACGGAAGGCGGCAAAATCGCTATCCGTAACATCCGCAAAGATGTGAACGATTCGCTGCGTAAGTTGCAGAAAGAAGGTACTTCAGAAGATGCGGTACGTGATGCAGAAGCTAAAGTGCAGAAGATGACCGACGGCTACATCGTAAAAATTGATGAGCTGCTTTCGAAGAAAGAAGCCGAGATTATGACCGTGTAGTTTTTGACAAGAGTCTGCTGACTTGGTTCAGTATACTGTAAAAAGAGAAGCGCTTTATGATCATCATAAAGCGCTTCTCTTTTTTGTTATCAGGATCTTTTCTCCTTTGTCAAAAAGTCTTTTGTCAAAAAACTACAGGTATAGCTTATGCACCTTGATGTATTCTGCCACGTCGTCGGGCACCATGTACTTGATGGATTTCTCTTCTTTAATACACTGCCTGATAAAAGTGGCTGAGATATCCAGCACAGGGGCTTTCACAAAAGTCACGTTTGGCATCGGCGGCAGTTCGGTAGTAGTAGAGCCGGAGCGCGGGTATACGTATACCCGGTGGTATTCCAGTATTTTTTCTGAGTTCTTCCACTTCGGGAAAAGCGGCAGGTTGTCCTCCCCCATGATCAGCACGAACTCGTAGCTCGGGTATTTTTCCTGCAGGTAGGTGAGCGTGTCGATGGTATAGCTCGGCTTGGGCATGTTGAACTCGATGTTCGACACTCCCAGGTCCGGGTTGTCGGCCACGGCCAGTGATACCATGTGCAGCCGGTCGAACTCGTGCAGCAGGGTGTTGCTCGGTTTAAAAGGATTCTGCGGCGACACGACCAGCCATACCGTATCCAGGTCTGTGTTGGTGGCCATGTAATTGGCCAGTATCAGGTGCCCGATGTGGATGGGGTTGAAGGAGCCGAACAGCAGCCCTACTTTCATACGATGGCCGGTTCAGCGTCCAGAAACTCGTTCACCAGTTTTTCGGCTTTAGCACAAGCCTGTTCCAGGTTGTCGTTCACGATCACCTTGTCAAACTGATCTTCAAACTTCATCTCAAATTCCGCTTTAAAAACACGGCTCGATATGCTCGAGGCAGAGTCGGTGTTGCGGGCCTGCAGGCGCTTGGCCAGTTCCTCTATCGAAGGCGGCTTTACGAATACCGCCAGTGCTCTTTCTTTGTAAAAATGCTTTATGCTTAATCCTCCTTTTACATCCACGTCCAGTATCACGTGTTTGCCACTTTTCCAGATACGCTCTATTTCAGATTTCAAAGTGCCGTAGAAGGCACCTTCGTATACCTCTTCCCACTCTACAAACTCGTCGTTGGCTATTTTCTGCTTGAAGTCTTCCGGTGTTATGAAGTAGTAATCTTTCCCATTTTCCTCAGTGCGGCCGCGCTTATCGCGTGTGCAGGCCGAAATAGAGAAGGCAAGCGATGGGTTTACCTGTAAGAGGTGCTTTACAATAGTGGTTTTGCCGGCGCCGGAGGGAGCCGAAAAAATGATGATCTTTCCTTGCATTAGGGGTTATACAGTTTCTTGGATTCTGGCTTTAATGGACAAAGCTAAGCTTTCCGGCACAATTACGCGCTTAAGATGACCACAAACAAGCCCTTTGAGGAGTTTTTGCTTCTGATGACTTTCAAAGCAGGGGACGCACTCTTCGATGTGGGTATTAAAATAGGCCTGCTGTTCTGAGGAGGCTTCCCCGTCGATCATCAGGTCCAATAACATGACAATCTTGTCGCATTCCGACTCATGCCCGTCTTCAGATAGTTTCTGGTGCGTTTCTGTAATTCTTGATTCCATCTTAACTCAAACTCTTTAGGTTATTCTAACTGTTATATCCCATGCTCTTCGCATACTTTTCCAACTTCTCTTTCAAAGAGTTACGGGCACGGTGCAACCTGGAACGCACGGTACCAATCGGTATATCCAGAATTTTAGCCATTTCCTCGTAGGTGAAGCCTTCCAGGTCGCAAAGGATGATCACGGTCCTGAAGTCAACAGGCAGTGCGTTCAGAGCGCTGGCCACTTCGTCGCCGATCAGGTCCTGTACACTTTCGGTGCGCATGTCGGTGGTGGAGGCTACGCCGCCCTCGCCCTCTACGTCGTCCGAATTGTAGTACCCCTCGACTTCACTATAGTCTACCTTGGCAGGTTGTTTGCTCTTTTTCCGGAACTCATTGATGAAAGAGTTCTTCAGGATTCGGAACAGCCAGGCTTTTGCATTAGTTCCTTGCTCAAAGTAATCGAAAAAGCGGTACGCCTTCAGGTATGTCTCCTGCACCAGGTCATTGGCATCGTCTTCATCGAGGGTGAGCCTGTAGGCAAAATTGTACAGAGGATCGAGCACGGGCAGCAGTTCCGCCTCGAACCGGGCATCTTTTTCCTCTTTACTCAACTGTTTACCTGTTTGCTCGCTCATTTGACTTGATTTTTGTAATTTATAAAGTCGTAATCGCGTACTTATACGCAAATATAGAAATTTTAACTACATACCTTTTCAGCCGCGTTTGGGTTGCACAGATGTGCGTTGGTATGTATAGGATTGCGCAAGACTGACCTCACTTCTCCTTTTCTTTACAAGACTTTACTAGAAACATACGGAATTTGAGAACTTTGAGTAGTTCCTGCGCTTTTTTTAATTGATTTAAGTCTTAAAACCTAATTTTGCAGTTCTAACCACTCAAGGGGAGTCCCAAGCATGATGCAGGCCATATCCGTTACTATTCTGACTAAAAACAGCCAGCAGCACCTCGCTGCCTGCCTGCAGGCACTGCAACGCTTTGCCGAAGTAATTGTACTGGATAACGGCTCTACGGACCAGACCCTGGCCATCGCAGCCGGCTTCCCGAATGTGCGCATCGTGGAGCATCCCTTTACCGGATTTGGACCGATGAAGAACCTGGCGGCGCAACACGCCACCCATCCCTGGGTGCTCTCCATCGATAGCGACGAGGTGCTTTCCCCCGAACTGGCGGCGGAAATACTTCGGCTTGACCTGCTCGACACGCGCAAGGTATACAGCTTCCTGCGCCATAACTTCTACGGCAAAAAGCACATCAAAGCCTGTGGCTGGGACAACGACTATGTGCTGCGCCTCTACCACAAAGGCACCACCCGCTTCGCCGATTTGCCCGTGCACGAGTACATCCAAACAGATGGACTGCAGGTGCAGGCGCTACGCGGCACCATGGATCACTTTTCTTTCAACAGCATTTCGCAGCTGATCGGCAAGATGGACCAGTACACGACCCTTTTTGCCAGAGAGCAGCGGTTTCGCAAAAGCTCCTCCCCTGCCAAAAGCTACTTTAAGTGGGCTTTCTCGCTTTTCAGGAACTATGTGCTGCAGCGCGGGTTTTTGTATGGGTACGAAGGTATGGCCATCTCCTTCTCGAACGCCAACGGCACTTTTTACAAATACATGAAACTGCACGAAGAGAACCAGCGCCTCGGCATTAGCCTGGTCATCACCACCTATAACTGGAAGGAAGCCCTAGGCACCGTACTTCGCAGCGTTTTCAGTCAGAGCGAGTTGCCGCGTGAGATCATTGTGGCCGACGACGGCTCCCGGGACGACACACGTGCTTTGGTAGAAAGTTTAGCGAAGGAGTCGCCGGTGCCGCTGCTGCACAGCTGGCAGGAAGACCTGGGCTTTCGGGCAGCCGAGAGTCGTAACAGGGGCATTGCGCTGGCAACAGGCGAGTATGTGGTGATCATTGATGGCGACATGGTCCTGCACCCCGACTTTTTGAAAGGTCACCGCCGGGCCGCCCGCAAAGGCTACTTCACGCAGGGGAAACGGGTGCTCCTGAGCCCTGAGTTGAGCCAGGACCTGATCAGGCGTGGTCCGGTTCCTATCTCTCCGCTTTCGGCAGGTATAAAGAACAGGCTCAACGCGACCAACTCTCCTTTCCTGTCAAAGCTCTTCAGCAAAGACAAAGCCGGCATCTCGTCTATCAAAAGCTGCAACATGGGTTTTTGGATGGAGGACATTGTCCGGGTGAATGGTTTTAATGAGGATTTTGTGGGTTGGGGTCGGGAAGACAGCGAGTTTGCCATCCGACTGCTCAACAGCGGCACCAAGCGACAGAACCTGGCCTTTGGAGGTATAGCCTATCACCTGAACCACCAGGAAAACTCCCGTCAGAGCCTGGCCGCTAACGATGTGCTAATGGAGAGGGCCATTTCAGAAAAAAGCACCTACTGCCCCAACGGCATCGACAAGCATCTTATAAAAAAGTAAGCGCGCATTATTTTCCTGGTGCCTATACCTGCTGTTCAGTTGAGCCTGCAGCAGGTATAGGCATTATTTTTAGGCGGAGCGCAGGACGTTCAGAATAATGGCATAACATCAGGTATAGTATATAGGCAACAAAAGTCTGGCTTTGCAGTAGTATGAATATTAAGCTATTTTTTTATACAAAATATATTAGCTTTCTATTCTACGCACATTAACGCACTTGACCCTGATGCGCCTTTTTGCTCTCGTTATTTTGCTGGTCATTTCACTCAACGCGCAGGCACAGCAGTTCAATTTCCGGAACTGGTCGCTTGAGCAGGGTTTGCCGCAGTCGCAGGTAAACGATATCGTGCAGGACCACGACGGACAGCTGTGGGTGGCAACCCTCGGCGGACTCAGCCGCTTCGACGGGTCTACTTTTCATACCTACACCAAGCGGGACGGCATGAGCAGCAACAGCATCACCTGCCTGCTCCTCGACAGCCGGCAACGCATTTGGGTAGGGACGAAGGACAAAGGATTGATGCTGTTTACAGGAAGCGGTTTTGAGGTATATGGCCAGGCAGCCGGCCTGCCAGCAGGCGGTGTGCATTGCATAGCAGAAGACAGCGAGGGGGTGGTCTGGGCTGCCACGGACAGCGGTGTCTACTCCCTTGCCAAAAACAAATTTGTACCGCATACCGACTTGCCCTCTATGCGCTACAACGACGTCCTCTTCACCGCCACAAACGAACTATGGGCAGGAAGCGCTTCACAGGGTGTGTACCGGATTAACGCGAAAGGGGTCAGCACTTATACCGCTTCCAACAGCGCTCTGCCGCATAACAGCATCAACGTGCTCGACCAGTCACCGGACGGCACGATCTGGATCGGCACGGCAGACGGAGCGGCAACTTTCAGGGTGAACAAACTGGAAAAATTTGAGCTGCCGGCAGGTATAGAAAGCCCCAATGTACAGGACTTCACAACGGACAACTATGGACACCAGTGGCTGAGCCTGCATCTCAATGGCGTTATCAAACACGACGGCAAGAAATTCCAGCACCTCACCCGCTACAGTGGCCTGCGCACCGACAGGGTCAACTGTCTCACGACAGACCGTGAAGGCAACATCTGGATCGGCACAACCGGCCACGGCCTGATGCAGTACCGCAACCCCTGGTTTGTACACTATTTTGACATGGGCGAGGTAAAAGAGCCTGTGATCTCGGCCCTGGCACAGGATACCAAGGGCAGGGTGTGGCTAGGCACCGATGACGGGTACGCGGCCTTTATGGAAGGCGGTGTGCTGAACTGGTTGCAGACCGACCTCTGGCCAAAAGGTACCACGCTGCACAGCATGTGGGTGGCGCACGAAAACGATGTATGGGTATGCACCAGCAACGGGCTGTACCGCCTGGGTCCTGGGAAAGTAGCGCACTATGGTACAGCACAGGGTTTACCCTCTGCAGAAACGCACCAGGCCATGCCGCTGCCAAACGGCGACCTGCTGCTTGCCACCACTGCTGGGTTAGCCCTCCTGCCTGTGGGTAAAAATTTCATCAGGCCCCTGCACGAGACACAACTGACAGGCCGGGTGTATGCGCTGCACCGCGACCGCAGCGGCAGGATTTGGATCGGTGCTGAGAAAGGTATATTCCGGTATGAAAACAATGTCGTAGCTGCTGCCAAAGGTCTGAATGGCTCGGGTTTCCGGGAAGTACTCACCATAGCAGAAGACGAGTCGGGAACGCTATACTTTGGCGGCTTTAACTACGGCATACTGGTATGGCACGACAAATGGAAGGGCCCAAAGGTATATAACGCCAAGAATGGCCTTACCCACGAAGGTATAAAAAGCCTGTTCGTTGATAATACCAACCACCTGTGGGTTGGCACCAGCCGGGGCGTGCTGAAGGTGCGGATCGATCAGATCCATGACAAGGGCCGCCTCAGCATCCGGACCTACGCGAACCAGGAGGGCTTCAGGGGTCTTGAGGTGAGTAACCGGGGCATTACGCAGACACCGGATGGCACTGTGTGGTTTGCCACAGCCAAAGGACTGACCATGTACCTGCCCGATCTGGACCGCCGCAACCAAGTATACCCCAACACGATCCTGACCAACCTCATGCTCTTTCAGAAGCCAACCGACTGGGCGGGCATGGGTTATACTATCGACTCTAGATCCGGGCTCCCGCTCAACCTGCGCCTCCCGTACAACCGCAACCACCTCACGTTCGATTTTCATGGCATCTCGCTCACGGCCCCCGACCGGGTGCGCTACCGCTATCGCCTCAAGGGGCACGACGACAATTGGTCAGCCGTAACTGATTATTCATTTGCCACTTACGCCAGCCTTGACCCTGGCACCTATACCTTTCAGCTGATGGCCGCCAACAGCGACGGCTACTGGACCCCGAACCCGCTTACCTATACCTTCACGATTGTGCCGCCGGTCTGGCGGCGGGAGTGGTTCATTGTGCTACTGGTGCTTTTGGCCACTGGGGCTACCATTAGTGTGGTCCGGCTACGCGAAAAGAGCCTGGTGAAGATGAACACTTTGCTGGAGCAGAAGGTACGGCACCGCACACAGCTGCTGGAGGAGAAAAACCGCGAAAAGGAAATCCTGCTGAAAGAGATCCATCACCGCGTCAAAAACAACCTCCAGATCATCATGAGTATGCTCAACCTGCAGACCCGGCGCGTCCAGGACCCCAAAGCCTTGGAAGTCATGCAGTCGGTGCGGGGGCGAGTCAGGTCGATGGCCATACTGCACGAGCGCCTTTACCAGCACGAAGACCTGGCGTCGATTGACCTGAGTGCCTACATCGAGGATATATGCGAGGGCCTGGGCGCTACCTACGGCATCAGAGAACGTCACATCAAAATCAAGCTTGACATCCCGACCATCATGGTGGAGGCTGACACGGCGCTTTCGCTGGGGCTGATTGTCAACGAACTTGTCTCTAATTCCATTAAATATGCCTTCCCCGACCGGTATGGGCAAATTGCCATTTACTTAAAGCCAGAGCAGGAAAACACCTATACCTTGACTGTGCACGACGACGGAATAGGTCTGCCAGCTGACTTTGAAGAGCGGCGTAAAAAGTCGTTTGGACTACAGTTGGTCTCATCACTTGCCAGAAAACTTGGGGGCGATATCGAGTATCAAAATAATAATGGTACAAAAACAATATTATTTTTTGCTTTGACATCGTAAGTTACTAATTTTACGTATGTGAAAAATACCATGACAAAACCGAAGATTCTTATTTCTGAAGATGAAATTATAATCGCAGAAGACCTGGCCGCTTGCTTAGACGACCTGGGTTATCAGACGTGTGCCATCGACTCCGGTGAGAACACCCTCGACATGATCCGCACCATGCAACCCGACCTGGTTTTACTCGATGTAAACCTGAAAGGCGACATTGACGGCATCGAACTCGGCTCCAGGATTCGGGAGGAATTCGACATCCCTTTCATCTACCTGACTGCCTACGCCGACAAGGACACGCTGGACAGGGCAAAGAAAACTGAGCCTGATGGGTTTCTGGCCAAACCCTTCGACGAGAAGAACCTGCGCTCCGCCATCGAACTGGCACTCTACAAGCACGACTCCGGGCACAAGGCGGCTGACAATGGCGCAGGCAAAGCCCCGAAAGAGGCAGAGCCACAAACCGACTACATTTTTGTCAAGGTTAAGCACCGCATCATCAAGGTACAGTACAGCGACATCCTGTGGGTGGAGGCCTACGACAACTACTCTTTCATCATCACCAGCGAACAGAAATATCTGGTCAGTTCCACACTCAAAGACATGGAGCACAAGCTACCTTCCAGCAATTTCGTGCGGGTGCACCGCTCCTACATTGCCAACCTCGACAAGGTAGAAGCGCTCGAAGAAAATGCAGTCGTATTCTCCAAAGGCGAAATTCCGATCGGTAAATCTTACAAAAAGGCCCTGATGTCACGCTTTAACATTATCTGACAGCAGCGCTCTCCACCTGGCAAAGACATTGTTTGCCCTGATCTTTAAATAATTAAAAGGTCAGGGCAATTATTTTTTGACGGTCCGCTATCTTTGTCCTCTGTCAACGTTTTTTTATGACCAAAAGAATAACAGTCGTATTTACCAGTTGCAATCGTTTCGACCTGCTGGAGGCCACCCTGAAGACCTTTTTTAAGTACAATACCTATCCTGTTGAAAAGATTCTGGTGATTGAAGACAGCGGAAACCGGAAGGGCTTGGAGAAAGTGCTGCAGAAGTTCAGTTACGACAGGTTCGAGACCATTGTGAATCCGGAGCAGCTGGGCCAGCGGCGCAGCATCGAGATCGCCTACAGCCATGTGGACACAGAGTACGTCTTTCACTGCGAAGACGATTGGGTGTTTCTGCGGGAGGGTTTTATAGAGGACTCCCTCGCCTTGATGGAAGCTTTTCCAAAACTCATCACCGTGTGGGGCAGAATCGCGAAAGAGCTTCCGGCCGATTTCTTCGCCGAGGAAGTGCAGGAGTACCAGGGCATCAGGTATAGGGAAGTGAAAAAAGAGATCTTTATCCTGAACCCGAGCCTGAAGCGCATGAGCGACTACAAGCTAATGGGCGGATTCACGCAGTTTAGCCTTGGGCAGTTTGAGCGGGAGATTTCCGATTTCTTCAGTGAGCTCGGGTATACGGCCGTGATCTTAGACAGGCCTTACACAACACACTTGGGCCTGCACCGTCGCGTCCATTACCGCGACAAGGCCAACAAATACCTGAAACTCGACAACAAGTTTAAACAAGCGAAGGCCTCGGTTTATAAGTTCTTTAAACTAGGCAGGTTCAAGCAGCAATAAACAGAAAAGCCGGGGCATCAGCTCCGGCTTTTCTATTATAAGTTATTTCTCAGATTAGTATCTGTAGTATTCTGGCTTGTAAGGACCTTCTACCTCCACGCCAATGTAAGCAGCCTGGTCCGGACGAAGCTCGTCCAGTTCCACACCGATCTTACCCAGGTGCAGGCGGGCTACTTTCTCGTCGAGGTGCTTCGGCAGCGTGTATACCTGGTTCTCGTAGGCATCAGCGTTTGTCCAAAGCTCGATCTGCGCCAGTGTCTGGTTCGAGAAAGAGTTCGACATCACAAACGATGGGTGACCAGTCGCGCAACCCAGGTTCACCAGACGGCCTTCGGCCAGCACGATAATGTCTTTGCCTTCGATGTTATACAGGTCTACCTGCGGCTTGATGGTGTCTTTTGTATCACCGTAAGCGCCGTTCAGCCAAGCCATGTCGATTTCGTTGTCGAAGTGGCCGATGTTACAAACGATCGCTTTGTCCTTCATGGAGCGGAAGTGCTCCTCGGTGATGATGTCCTTGTTACCAGTGGCGGTCACCACAATGTCAGCCTCTTTCACAGCATCGGCCATCTTTTTCACCGCAAAGCCGTCCATAGCAGCCTGCAGGGCGCAGATCGGGTCGATTTCCGTCACGATCACACGGGCACCGGCACCACGAAGCGAAGCGGCAGAACCTTTCCCTACGTCACCGTAACCAGCCACCACGGCTACTTTACCAGCCATCATTACGTCCGTGGCACGACGGATCGCGTCCACCAATGACTCCTTGCAACCATACTTGTTGTCGAATTTAGACTTGGTCACGGAGTCGTTCACGTTGATGGCAGGCATTGGGAGCGTCCCATTCTTCACGCGCTCGTACAGACGGTGCACACCGGTCGTTGTCTCTTCAGACAAACCTTTGATGCCATCAGCCAATTCCGGGTACTTGTCCAGCACCATGTTGGTCAGGTCACCACCGTCATCCAGGATCATATTCAGTGGTTTGCGGTCTTCACCGAAGAAAAGCGTCTGCTCGATGCACCAGTCAAACTCCTCAGCCGTCATACCTTTCCAGGCATAAACCGAGATACCGGCAGCAGCGATGGCAGCAGCAGCGTGGTCCTGTGTAGAGAAGATGTTGCACGAAGACCAGGTTACCTCGGCACCCAGCTCCACGAGCGTCTCGATCAGCACAGCCGTCTGGATGGTCATGTGCAGACAGCCGGCGATGCGGGCACCTGCCAGCGGCTTGCTCGGGCCGTACTCCTCACGGATCGCCATCAGGCCAGGCATCTCTGCCTCAGCCAGTCTAATCTCTTTGCGGCCCCACTCGGCCAGCGAAATATCTTTTACCTTGTACTTTAGTTGGGTATCAATCATGTTGTAATATTTTCTTAAGGAAGCACAAAATTATAAAATTTCTCTGTCATCTTCAACACCAGATTAGTATACGACTGAAAGCCAAACAGTTTTGCGGACCTTACAAAAACAGAGGCCCGCGCCAATGGCACAGGCCTCTCGTAAGTATAGCCTTACTTCTTACTTAGCGGTTGGTAATGATCTCAGCTCCCAGGGCATTGTTGTTTCCGCTCGGAGGAGCTACAAAGCCACGGGCAAAGATGGTATAGATGCGGCCGTTAGCCAATTGCACGTTCGGCACGGTCAGCACAACGGTTTGCGTTCCGGCCAGGCGCACTTCCAGGTTATAAGACATAGCATCTACCGGCGTAAACTCCGTGGCACTTTTGAAAGCGCGGTTGCTGAAAAGCACCGGGCCACCCGTTACAGCTACATCCACCGCAGGGGCATCAGGCGAGAGGTGCACAAAACGTACATGGGCTTTGCCAGAGGCAGGGGCATCCAGGTCGTCTTCCAGCACCAGTGGCTCAATGGCGCTTAGCGTGTTGATCGCAAACACAGAATAGCTGTCGTCTCTGTCCAAGTCCAGGTTAGCGTTGATCACTGTGTTGTTGGTGCCGGCAGCATTCACTTTTACGTTGCGACGGCCAGCTGGCACCTCCAGGTAGCCCGTGTTGTTCGGGAAAGTAAGGGCAGCTGAGTTCACCTTGGCATCGTCTACCAGCAAATCGACACCCGGTGCGTCAGGCGAGGCGTGCACCACCATTACATTGGAGGTTTCGATCACTGCATTATCATCATCGTCGTCATCGCAGCTTGTCAGTACCAGCGCCGGCATCACGGCCAGCATCATGATTTTAATCCATTTCTTCATAGTAGTCTCTTTAATTATTTGTTAAAAATTTCTTTTAGCTGAGAATACAACCAGCAGGTATAAGGATTGTTTGCGGCCAGCCAAAATTCATGAAGAGAGCGGGGCTGATAAATTTGTACCTTTGCAGCGCACCATGAAGCACTACACGCCGGAAGAGAAGGATTTTATACAGCAGCACCTGCGCCGAAGCCCAGCCGAGCTGATGCTGCAGGCCAGCCGTTATCCCCATCTGCCGGTTCCGGAACTGGTTAAACAGATACAGGCCCGGCAAAAAGCCGCCGACAAGCTACCGACCTGGGCGACGCACCCGGATGTGGTTTTCCCGACGGCGGTGTCTGTTGAGCAGACCTCCTCGGAGGGCACAGCAGCCTTTAAAGCCTCGCTGGTAAAAGGCAAACTGCTCGTGGACCTGACCGGTGGTTTTGGGGTAGACAGCTTCTTTTTTGCAAAGCAGTTCGAGCAGGTGGTGCATGTAGAGCAAAACCGCGAGCTCTCAGAAATTGCCGCTTACAACTTCAAGCTGCTGGGTGCTGCGAACATCAAGGCTCTTAACAGCACAGCCGAGGATTTTCTGCAAAATTTTACGGGCCATGCCGACGTGCTATACCTGGACCCGGCGCGGCGCGGCGACCGGCAGGAGAAAGTGCACCTGCTGCAGGACTGTGAGCCCGATGTGTTGCAGTTGCTTCCGCTGCTGTTTCAGAAGGCGGATGCGGTGCTGCTCAAAACCTCCCCTATGCTGGACATTGAGCTGGCGCTGGAACAACTCCGCTTCGCCACCCAGGTATGGGTGATCGCGCTGCACAACGAGTGCAAGGAAGTGCTATACCTGCTGCAGCCCCAGCCCGCTACCAACCTGGAGCGCCATGCGGTCAACCTGCTACCAGATGGCAGCCTGCAGGCACTTACGTTTACCAAAGAGCAGGAAGAACAGACAGCCGTTCGCTTTGCCGACCCGAAGGCATACCTCTACGAGCCCAATTCGGCCATCCTTAAATCCGGCGCGTACCGCAGCGTGGCCATCCAATACAGCCTGGACAAGCTGCATCCCAACAGCCACCTTTATACCTCCGACAGGCTCACACCTGATTTCCCGGGGCGTACGTTTGCCTGCCAGGGAGTGGGGCGCTACCATAAAAAGGAGATGCTGGCCAGGCTTCCGCAGCGCAAGGCCAATATGACGGTTCGCAATTTTCCGGAGTCAGTGGCCGACATCCGCAAGAAGACAGGTATAAAAGAAGGAGGCGAAGACTATCTCTTCTTCACAACAGATAGGCGCCAGAAGCCGATCGTGATCTATTGCCGGAAAGTGACGCTCCCTTCCAAGTAATTTTTTTCAATTTATTTTGACCCAGTTTATTTTTCTGCTCTCTTTCCATAGTCCAACATACTTCTTGGCTCCAATCTCTACTTTATCTTTTCAAGAGGCTCACACCCAGCCACATGCACCTAGTGTTATACTCACATAACGCTATATACCCATGCTCATAACAGCCGGTTATATTGCTATACCTGGCCTAACACCAGAGGCGCTAAATTACTAACTGTTAAAAACTTAACGCGTAAAACAGGAATGCGCCGGCCGAGGCTGACGCGCCATGTTTAATTTAAATACACGTAAGCTATGAAACGTAATAATGAAGAGAATCAGGGCATGAATCGTAATCGTAACAACGAGGACAACCTGAATCAAAATCAGAACCAGAATAGAAACCAGAATCAGCCAAGAAACGAATCGGGCGAGTTTACAAGCTCTTCCCGCTCACAAAATAACCCATCGGGCCAAAGCAACCAAGGTTCGCAGGCAAGAAGCAGTAACCAAGGCCAAGGCTGGCACGGTGACTCACAAGGCCACGCAGAAGCGGGTCGTCAGAGCCACAAGAACGACAGTTCATCATCTTCTACTAGTGGAAGGTCGTCACAGAGCAACCAGACCCAAGCCAGAAGCGGCAACCAATCACAGGCCAGAAGCAGCAGTCAGTCGCAGGGAGGCAGCCAAGGTAAGGGCCAAGGCTGGCATGGCGACTCTGAGGGACATGCAGAGGCAGGCCGCCAGAGCAACAAGAATAACAATAACTCAGGCTCCGGCAGCGACAATTCCTAATATAGTTTAGCTGAATATATTACAGAAAAGCCCGTGGCAACTGCTGCGGGCTTTTCTGTTGCATAAACCGGTGCCACCAGGCTTCGTAAAACAGGTATAGGTCACGAACTGTAACCGAACTAAAATGTAAAAGCTATGAAGAACGAGAAAGAAAACAAGAACATGCCCCAAAACCAGCAGTCCAACACAGGCAAGTCGGGCTCTAAGAAGGACATAGGCAACGACCTGCACAAGGATGCAGTAGGAAAGACGGGCTCCAACAACCCAACCCCGCATGCCCGCACCGACAACGAGCAGCAGAAAAACAAGAAAAAGTAAAGCGACAGGTATAACCAGACGGAAGCCCCGGCTTTGTTGACAAACATCAGCAGAGCCGGGGCTTTTGCGTGTAATCTCTTTTGAACGTGCGCGGCTATACCTACAACTGGAGCCAACTTGTAGGAATTAATTAGACAGAATAAATTATTTATTATATATTATTGGCTTAATATTTGAACCGATCAGGAATCACCAAACAGACGCCAAGCTATGCGCAAACCTCTACTCTATCTATCGCTGCCCGCTGTTTTTCTACTACTCGCTTTCAATTTCAAAAAGAACGGCAACAACGATCTGGTCACTCGCATCGCGCTTCAACTTCAAAAGTTCTATGCACTAAATCCGCAAGAGCGTGTATACCTGCATCAGGACAAAACCCTTTATAGTCTGGGCGAAACCATTTGGTTCAAGGCCTACGTGCCGCAAAACGGAGTTGATAGTCTGAGTACCGTGCTTTATGCCGACCTGGTGGGTCCTGACAACAAGGTGCGCCTGAGCCGAAAGCTTAAGCTGCAGAACGGCTCTGCGCAGGGCGACTTTTATCTGTCCGATACCCTGTCGGAGGGCTTGTACCAACTCAGGGCCTATACCAACTGGATGCGCAACTACGATCCGCAGTATTACTTTACCAGAGAGCTCAACATCGCCAGACCTTCCATTGCAGAGGCCAGAGCCAGTATCTCTTTCCAATCGCACAACACTCCGGCCGGCGACTCGCTGCTAACCACACTGCAGTTTTACAAGCACCCTTTCGAACCGGTTAAAAACCTAAAACTGAAGGCCCAGCTGCTACTGGATGGCAAAAAAGTAAAATCGAACAGTCTGGAGACAGATGCGCAAGGTATAGCCAGGCTGCCGCTCTTCTTTAGCAGTGCCCAAAGTGGCGGCGTGAGAGAGGCGCTCCTGCTGGTGCAGTCTGAAGACAAGGGCAATCCCTTTCAGCGCAGCTACCGTCTGCCGGTCGGCCAGCCGGCCCTCGACCTGCAGTTCTTTCCGGAAGGCGGGCACCTGGTAGCGGGCATCCCGTCGCGGGTAGGCTTTAAGGCCGTGGACATCAGCGGAAAGGGACGGCAGGTAGCAGGCTCCGTGCACGATCAGCAGGGCAATCTGGTGATGGATTTTAAAAGTGAGCACCTGGGTATGGGAGCCTTTACATTCACGCCGGAGCCCGGCAAAACCTACACCGCACAGGTACAGCTCCCCAACGGTCGCACGGCCAGGTATAAGCTGCCGGAGGCAAAACCAGAAGGCGTGGTGCTACAGGTTGCGCAGCACAGCGAGCACACCGTCAACTTCCGGATAGAGCATAACTTCCGTGAACCAGCTTCACTTGGTCCCCTATACCTGATCGCACACGTAGCCGACAGCCTTATTTTCGCGGTGAGAGCCAATACCGACCAAAAGGTGCTGGAGTCGGCTATACCTGCTTCCAGGTTTCCGGCAGGCCTTGTGCATTTTACCCTGTTCAGTGCCGACGGAAAAGCCCTGAGCGAGCGTCTGGCCTTTGTAAACTATTCGCCCCAGCTTCAGCTCAACCTCAAAACTGACAAGACGGCGTATGGCAAAAGGCAAAAAGTGACCATGCAGTTGGATGCCCGCGATGCGAACGGCAAACCAGTGACCGGCAATTTCTCGCTGGCTGTGCGCGATGCCCTGATCGATTTGAACCAGCAACCTTACGAGAACAACATTTACTCGCAGCTATACCTGCAGGGCGAGCTAAAAGGCACTATTGAGCAGCCCGCCTATTACTTCGACAGGCAGCAACCGCAGGCCCGCCGCCACCTCGACCTGCTCCTGCTTACCCAGGGTTGGCGCCGCTTCGACTGGGGCGACCTAATGCAGGACAAAATGCCGGCCATCGCCCATCTGCCGGAGCAGAGCCTTTCGTTTTCAGGCCGTGTGGAAAAAGAGCTCGGCAAGAAGACCCCTCAGAAAAGCAACCTAACGCTCATCTTCACGCCAAATACAACTCCAAAAGACAGTGTGGCTGCGCTGCCTAACCTGGTCATGGCGGAGACGAACCCCGACGGCACTTTCCGGTTCGTAGGGCTCGACTTTGAGGACACGCTTAAGGTGTTCGTACAGGCGCGAACGCCCAAGGGCAGCAACAATCAGCTCATTCACCTAAATCAGGTAACGGCCCCAGCTCCCAGCTTTCGGGCACTGGAGGGTGCTACCTTATCGCCTGAGCAGATCAGCGCCTACCGCAACCGGATGAGCGATTGGGCAAAAGCTGACCGGCAGCACCGCCTGACAACGGGCGCCATTAAACTGAAACAGGTCGACATTACCGCCAAGAAACAGGAGTTCAGCACCGATCACCGCATTCATTTTAAAGAGAACGTAGATGCCCGACTGGAGCTGGATAAATTCACCGTGGTTTATACCAATGTGCTGCATTACCTGGCCGGTCGGGTTGCGGGAGTGCAGGTAAACGGTTCGGGCTTAGAAACCTCCGTTGAGATACGGGGAGGCTCACCCCTGTTCATACTGGACGGCATGCGCGTGGAGCTCGAAACTGTCAACCTGCTCAACCCCGAAGACATTGAGGCGATAGAGGTACTGAAGGGTGCTAATGCGGCCATTTACGGTTCCTCATCAGGTGGTGGGGTCATCGCGCTTTTCACGAAAAGAGGCAGCTCCAACTACAACTACGCCAACCAAAAATCACCTGGCACCCTCAACTTCAAGCTGGCCGGCTACAACAAGCCATCGGAGTTTTACTCGCCGCGCTACGATGTACCAGAAGAACGCCACAACCTGCCCGACTACCGCAGCACCCTGCATTGGCAGCCGAACGTCAAGACGGATGCTAATGGTAAAGCGACCATCACGTTCTATACCTCAGATGTGGTGACGGAATTTGTGGCCGTGTGCGAAGGCATGACCCGGCAAGGCAAAGTGGGCGCCACCACCTTCCGTTTCAGCAGCGACACGCGGGTGCAGCCTTAGGTTACTTCTTCCGGCTCACCCACTTGTTGCCTTTGACCCAGAAGCGCCAGGGTAGCAGGGCATCCTCGCCGGCATAGTCTATACCGATACGGGGACCGATGGCTATACCTTCGGCTGGCACTTCTATACCTTGGTCTTCAATCCAGATAGTGTCTCCGGTGAGGGAGGTGCCGTAATGGCGGCGGTCTATACCCAGGGCGATGCTCATCACGCCCGGCCCGGACGTCAGGTTGGGCTTGGGGGTGGTCATGTTGCGACGCAGCAGCATCTCTTCTATTCCTTCGGTTGGCTCGATGGCCCGGATCAGCACGGCATCAGCGCGACCCTCCACATTGGTGATGATGTTAAACAGGTTGTAGATGCCGTACACCAGGTACACGTATGCCACACCGCCTTCGTGGTACATGATTTCGGTGCGCTGCGTGCGGCGGTTCAGGTGCGCATGACAGGCCTTGTCGTTCGTGCCGGAGTAGGCTTCCGTCTCCACGATCATGCCGCCGGTGAGGATGCCGTCGTAGTTCGTGTACAGGTATTTCCCCAGCAGTTCCTGCGCCACCTGCACCACATCGGGTCGGGTATAAAAGTCTTTCTGCAGCTTCACTTTATAATGAGTAATGACTAGTGAGTAATGATGAATGAGTAATGATGAATGAATAGGGACTAATGGTGAATAATATGTAATGACGAATTGGCTACGGTTTTACATTATATACCTATACCTGCCTACGGCAAATGATGAACAGGTATACGTGAAACAAGCACATCGGCCAACCTCTACATCATTCTCGCCCCTTTGTCCGCCATGGTGGACTACCCAGCAAGCGCTAACTACTCTCTATTCATTACTCATTATTCCCTATTCATTCGTCATTATTCATTACTCATTATTCATTAAAACAATTACCTTTGCCCTCAGATTGGTGGCCTTGCTGTATTCAACGCAAAGCCTTAAAAGGGAAATAGGTGTGAGACCTATGCTGTTCCCGCAACTGTAATCTTCTTAAAAAGGGTGAGCCAAAACCACCGCCACTGTGCCGCACAATGCACGGGAAGGCTGGCTAACCTGAAGAGAGCCAGGAGACCTGCCAGTCCGACAACATTTAGTCGTATGCTTTCGGGTAAAAAGCTGCACGGCCTCCGCTATACCTGCGCGCGCTGTTCCTGCCTATACCTGCCTGCATGCTTCGGGATTTAAGCAAGCGTATACGTGGCAAAGTTTCATTTCCGTCTTTTTTCGTGCCTGGCCTTGTTGCTGGGTATACCTGCCACTGCCCTGGCTCAGCAGGACACAACGCGCTACCATTTGCGCACCGTCGAGATTTTCGGCAAGCCAGCCGAGATCTTCGCCTCCGGCAGCCGCGTCAGCACACTCGACAGTACCTTCCTACGCACCTATGCCTCCGCCTCCATTGCCGATGCCCTGCAAACCCGTACGCCGGTGTTTCTGCGGACCAATGGACCAAGCGGTATCGCTGTGCCTTCCTTCCGGGGCACCAGTCCCACGCATACCGCTGTGCTTTGGAACGGGCTCAACATCAGCCAGCCAGCCCTAGGGCAAAGCGATATGGCCTTGCTGCCCTTGACCAGCATCGGAAGCGTGGCTGTGCAGCATGGCGCGGCAGGTGCCACCTACGGCAGCGGCGCGATTGGTGGAGCTGTTTTGCTCAACTCTCAAACGCAACAAGAAGCGGGCTTTGGCGCGGAAGTTATGCAGGAGTTGGGCAGCTTTGGACGCTACTTCTCCAGTGCCGGCGCCCGCTACAGCAGCCAGAAGATATCGGTTGCCCTGAGCGGTTACTATCTATCAGCTGAAAATGATTTTAACTTCCGGGACTACGGTCGCATCGGGGCACCCACCCGCCGGCAGGACCAGGCACAGGTGGCCCAACACGGATTCATGCAGGACATTAGCTGGCAGCTCTCCTCCAACACCCGGCTGGCGCTGCACGGCTGGTATACCTACGCCGACCGCGAAGTGCCGCCTGCAATGGGTGCCTCCAACACCAATGCCGGGCAAGTCGACCGCAACCTGCGCCTGATGACCGAGCTGAACCACGGCAGCAACTGGGGCGAAACCACCCTGAAAGCCGCCGTCTTCAACGACTACCTCCTCTTCACCGACAACAGCAACCACTCCACCACCGACATAAACACCTACCAGGTGCAGGCTGAGCAGACCTATACCTACGCCCGCCGCTGGAGCCTTCGGGGCGGCCTGAACCTGCAGCACTTCGAGGCCGATGTGCAGGGCTACGGCCGACAGGTGACTGAAGACCGTGCCTCTGCTTTCCTGCTTTTCCGTTACGACCCCAGCCAGCGGCTCGACTTGAGTCTCAACCTGCGACAGGCTTTCGTGAAAGGCTACAACCCGACTCCCGCTCCCACGCTGGGCGCCAACTGGCTCATGCTGGAGCAAGGCGGGCACGCGCTATACCTGAAGGGCAACGTATCGGGCAGCTACCGGGTACCGACGCTGAACGAGCGCTTCTGGCAGCCGGGCGGCAACCCGGACATCAAACCGGAGCAAGGCTGGAGCTTCGAGACCGGCCTGCGACACCGCTATACCTGGGGCCTTGTGGAGCTCGAGTCAGAATTATCGCTTTACCGCATGCTGGTGGACAACTGGATCCAGTGGATGCCTGTCACGTCGAGCTACTGGTCGCCCCGCAACCTACAGAAAGTCCGCTCGCAAGGTATAGAACTCAGCAGCCGCGCCACCACCACCCTCGACGACTGGCAACTGGCCGCCATGGGCGCCTATACCTATACCGCCTCGGAGCAGGTGAAAGCCTACGAAGGAAACCAGGAACTGAACCGGCAACTGGCCCATGTGCCGCTGCACAAAGCGCAACTGGGCACCGACCTCACGTTCCGCACCTGGACACTAACCGGCAACCTGACGCATACCAGCCTTCGCTATACCGACAACAGCAATGCCGCCAGCCTGCCCGGCTATACCTTGCTCAACCTCGCTGTTCATAAAAAATTCACCCTCGGGCAGTATCCGCTCATTGCATCGGTGCGCAGCGACAACGTGACTGACCGCGCCTATACCGTGCTCGAGAACATGCCGATGCCGCCCCGCAGCCTGGCCCTGAGTTTACGCTTTGTTATACCTTAATTTCATACCTATACCTCACAACAACATGAAAAAAATTACCCGTTTCCGCAGCTACCTACTTTCAGCCGCCTTTACCTTTGGCGCGCTCACGTTTACCAGCTGCGACGATAACAACGAGAATGGCCCTGCCGGAGAATATGCCCGCAACGGTGTGCTGATCTCCAACGAAGGTGCCATGACCAAATCAAACGCTTCGGTTAGCTTCTTCAGCCATGGCAGCAAAACGGTCGAGAATGAATCGTTCAAGAAAGTGAATGCGCCGCTGGTGCTCGGCGACGTGTTGCAGCACATGACGCAGCAGGGCGACAAGCTATACCTGGTGATGAACAACAGCGGCAAAGTGGTGGTGGCCAATGCCCATACCCTGAAAGCCGAAAGCGAAATTGCCGGTCTGGAGGCTCCCCGTTATTTTGCCGCCCTCAACGACGAGAAGGCCTATGTGACCGAGTGGCTGGGATACGATGCCAACTATGTGTATAGCAATGGCCGTGTGGCAGTGGTAGACCTGAAAACCAACACCGTGACCAAAACCATTACGGTAGGCGTGCAGCCGGAGCAACTTCTGATAACGGGCGGTAAGCTGTATGTTGCCAATAGCGGTGGCAATACGGTAACAGTGATCAACACCGCGACAGACGCCATCGAGACCACCATAACCGTTAACGATGGCCCCAGCAGCCTGGCACTGGACCGTAACAAGGTGCTTTGGGTGAGCAGTCAGGGCGTGAAAGTATATGACCCAACTGACTGGTCGGTGAGCGAAGAAAACAGCACGCCCGGCTCACTTGCCAAGATTAACACCAGCAGCAACATGGTGATGGCGACGCTTACCTTCAGCCAGAAGGCACCGGCTCCTGGCAAGCTCACGCCGAACCTGAGTGGCGACAAGCTCTATTATGTGTTCAACAACAAGGTATGGGTGCAGGACGTGAACGCCACTTCGCTGGCTACCAAGCCTCTCATCGACCGGGGCACCTATGTGGCCTATGGTTTCAATGGTTTAGGTATAGAGCCAGCCAGCGGTACCATTTACGCCGGCAAGGCCACAGACTATGCTTCCAATGGCTGGGTGGTGCGCTACAATCCGCAGAGCGGCGCTGCGGTCGACTCCTTCCGGGTAGGTATAGCCCCAAATGGTTTCCTGTTCCGCTAGAAACGAAACTTACCTGAAAGCACAATGCCCGTCGATCGTTGCTAGATCGCCGGGCATTGTGCTTTCATATCGGAGTCAATTTATTGGTTTGGATCTGGTTTCAGGTCCTTGTCGTAGCGTTTGTCGCGCTTGCCTTCCTGGTTGTAGGCGCTGTCGCCGATGGCAGTGCCTTCACGGCCTTCGTAAATGTCCTCGTATTGCTCGGTGGTGTCGTTGTCCATGCTGCTGCGGTCTACCTCTTCGGTGCGTTCGTAATCGCTGCGTTCGGTGTTCGTCTCGCCGGGGTCGGTGCCCGTGTTACAGGCAGCCATACCTATACCTAGCAGTACGCCCAGCACGGCAGCCGTTGTCTTTATCGATTTCATAGTTCTTATCGTTTTAGGTTTTCAAAGCGCCATACGCCTTTGCAGGTATAGCTTTCTCATGTACGACCTCCCTACAATTAGAGTTAAAAAAAGCTACACCCGCCAGCTGTTTGCCGTACTACATAGCATACCAAAAACAGAAAGCTATGATGAACGGAAAGAACAAGCCAAACCAGGAAAAGAGCACCAAGGAAATGTCTTCGGACAAGAAGAAAGTGACGGGCGAGCAGCAGACACCTCCGCCGCATGGCAGGGGCACCAACAACCCGGGCCACACCAAAGATGACAGCTCTGATGCCGAGGCACAAAAAGGGCACGCCTGATGATGCGCAAATCAGGCTATACCTTAACTTTGCGGCTATACCTGGTCTGCCATGAAAAAGAAACTTCTGAACCCGGCGCTTAAGCGCAAGCTGCTGGTCATCTCCCTGCTGTGCCTGCTCATCGCCTCCGCCCTGCAGCTTTATACCTTCGGGTTTGCCGATAACTTCTTTATCAACTGGCTGCGCCTGTTTGTGGTGCTGTTTGCGCTGGTGGCCGGCACGGTGCTGGCCATAGTGCCCGGGGCGAATTACCTTGTGAATAAAACGTCGCAGTTGCTTAGCTAAGTGCTGCTATACCTGTAGAAACGAAAAGCCCGCGATAGCACCGCGGGCCTTTTGTTTTAGGGAACAATTGAAACACTTACACCATCACAAGCCATTGCTTCAGGTTCTCAAATCATGATTTGTTTTCATTCCTTCAGACCTTAGCTGTTACGCCAGAAGCATTCAACTATAGATGATTATAATGCAAATATATACATATTAAGATTGATTTATGTAATTAAATATCACTTTAGTGCATAAATTATTCAACGTTGCACCACCTATACCCTAATTCACTCATTCACAGGTAGTCTTAACTGAACCCTGCTCGCAGCAGAACTGTTAACCTGACAGCATCTGTTTAGAAAGCGCTACATAATCAGTATTTTTGCAATCCGCGCCCAGTAGGGCGTTCCTTATTTTAAGATTTCCGAGACTTGAAGAAGCCAACCATACTGCTCATCACGCCCCCGCTCACGCAGCTCAACACCCCCTATCCTGCCACTGCTTACATCAAAGGTTTTCTCTCAGGTCAGGGCTACCCTGTCACACAGGCCGATTTTGGTATTGAACTGGTGCTGCGCATGTTTACCAAAGAAGGGCTGACGCGCATCTTCGAGGCCGTGGAAGCAGGCGATTTTGAACTGTCGGACAACAGCCGCCGCATGCTGCGTTTGAAGCGGGAGTACCTCAACACCATCGGCCCGGTGATCCGCTTTCTGCAAAACAAGGACAACACGCTGGCCCAGCAGATCAGCTACAGCCACTACCTGCCTGAGGCTACGCGCTTCGACCAGGTGGAGGACATCGACTGGGCATTTGGCAGCATGGGCATCACGGACCGCGCCCGCTATCTGGCCACCCTATACCTGGAGGACCTCGGTGACCTGATCAAAGAAACTATCTGCCCTTACTTCGCCTTTAGCCGCTACGCCGAAAAGCTGGCCTTGTCTGCCACTTCCTTTAATCCATTGGAAGAGTCATTGCAGACGGACCCGAACCTGGTGGACCAGATGCTGCTGGAATTGCTGGAGGAGCGCCTTCAGGAGGTGCAGCCGGATGTGGTGGGTTTTTCCATTCCTTTCCCGGGCAACCTGTATGGCGGCTTGCGACTGGCACAGTATATCAAGCAGAAGTATCCGCACATCCATACCCTGATGGGTGGCGGCTACCCAAACACCGAACTGCGCAGCCTGCGGGAGCCGCGCCTGTTTAAGTACATTGATTTTGTGACGCTGGATGACGGCGAAGGCCCGTGGCTAAAACTGCTCGAATATCTGCAGGGTGAGCGCCATATCGATCTGCTGCAGCGCACCTTTATGCTGCAGGACGGCAAAGTGGACTACATTAACGGTTGTCTGGATAAAGATATACCCCACACGGAAGTAGGCACACCCGACTACAGCGACTTGCCGCTGCACGAGTACCTGTCGGTGATTGACGTGATTAACCCGATGCACCGCCTCTGGAGCGATGGCCGCTGGAATAAACTGACCGTGGCCCATGGCTGTTACTGGAAACGCTGCTCCTTCTGCGACATCACCCTCGACTATATTTCCCGCTACGAAACCGCTCCGGCCACTTTGCTGGTGGACCGCATCGAGCAGATCATTGCGCAGACCGGACAGACCGGCTTTCACTTTGTAGACGAAGCCGCACCGCCCGCCGCCCTGCGTGATTTGGCCATTGAGCTGCTACGCCGCGGCGTAAAGATAACCTGGTGGGGCAACATCCGCTTCGAGAAAACTTTTACCCCTGACCTCTGCCGCCTGCTGGCCGCCTCGGGTTGTATTGCCGTGTCGGGTGGATTGGAAGTCGCCTCTGACCGGCTGCTGCAGTTGATGCAGAAAGGCGTAAGCATCGCACAGGTTTCGCGCGTTACCGACGGCTTTACGCAGGCCGGCATCATGGTGCACGCCTACCTCATGTATGGCTTCCCAACCCAAACGGCTCAGGAAACTGTCGATTCGTTGGAAGTGGTGCGGCAATTGTTCTTAAACGGCGTGATCCAGTCCGGCTATTGGCACCGCTTCAGCATGACGGCGCACAGCCCAGTGGGCAAGCACCCCGAGAAATACGGGGTGGTGAAGGTTGGTCCGCCGGATGGCGACTTTGCCAACAACGACCTCTGGCACGACGATCCGCAGGGCACCGACCACGAGTTGTTCGGGCCGGGACTGGCCAAGGCGCTCTATAACTTCATGCACGGGGTTGGTTTAGAGGAGCCGCTCTCCTTCTGGTTCGACTTCAAAGTGCCGCGTGTGACGGTGGACCGCAACCTGATTGCCAAAGCCATACAGGAACCTGCCAAACCCGACAGCGAGCGCAGACTGGCGCGTGTGTACTGGCTGGGCCATGTGCCCGAGATCGATTTTATGATGTTTGCCAAGAAGGGCCAAACCATCGAGCGCTGCGTACTGACCTTCTACGAAAAAGCAGAGGATTTCCAGATCAAGACCACCGCCAACATCGGCCAATGGCTACTGGAGCAACTTACGCTGCTGACTTCTGAAGATGCTCCTGCTATTACACTCAAGCAACTGGAAGAAACGTACCCGCTGGACGCGCACCTGAGCTTTACCGAATTCCTGGCCTCACCGGTTTGGTTTGAGTTAAGGGAGAAGGGGTTGTTGTTGCTGTAGGACTGTGGCCTGGCAACGGTTTTTTTGACAAAGGACGAAAGTACTGCAAAAATTATACTCCGCTGCTTATACCTTCGATAGATTAAGAACGGGCAGTATTATCTTATTTATAAACCAGAAAAGGCGCTTCATCAGCGCCTTTTCTGGTTTATGAGATTGCTGTTTTTGATGTAGCTCTACCTGAAAGACAGTGGCTAAACCTGCACAGATTGTCTCTTTATTTCTTCATATACTTATCCCGCACCGCCTTAAACTCAGAGCCGGCCTTCCACTGCGGCCACTCCGTCGAGCCAGCCAAACGCTTGCCTACCTGGTAGAGTAGCTTCAAATCTTCCACGGCACCATCCATTTTATAATCAGCGTGCACCTGGTCAGCTGCTTTGTGGTAGTAGTTGGCGTAGTACTCGTCCAGCTTCTTCTTACCGGCTTCTTTACCGCCTTCCAGCAGGTCTATACCTGGACCGATGAAGAGCGCCGGTATACCTATCTTGGCAAAGTTAAAGTGGTCGGAGCGGTAGTAAAGGCCAGCCTCCGGATTCGCTTCCGGCGCAATGTAACGACCTGCCGCTTCTGCTGTCGCTGTGATGTAATCCTCCAATTCGGACTGCCCCATGCCATACAGCACCACGTCTTTGGTCTTACCGTAAGGGTTCATCATGTCGATGTTGATGTTGGCCACTGTTTTCTCTTTCGCAAATACCGGGTTCTCAGCGTAATAAGCCGACCCCCACAGGCCCTGCTCCTCCGCTGTCACGGCCAGAAAAACAACAGAGCGCTCCGGCTGCTCTGACTGCGCTTTGAAAGCTTTGGCAATTTCTAATAGACCGGCTACGCCACTGGCATTGTCCACGGCACCATTGTAGATGCTGTCGCCTGCCGCGTCAGGCTTGCCTATACCTAAATGGTCCCAGTGGCCGGTATAAATGATGGCTTCGTCAGGACGCTTGCTGCCGGTGATTTTGGCAATGAAGTTGGAAGTCTTGTCGTAGCGTGTCTTCACCTTCATAGAAGTGCTTGCCTGCAGGTTCAGCGGGAATGGCTTGTTGCCTGGCTGGTGCGCTTTGCTCAGCACAGCCTTGTAGTCCATACCCGCGGCAGCGAACAGTTTCTCCGCTACTGGTGTGGTGATCCAGCCTTCCATGGCGCAACGATACGACTCTTTGCCACGGCTATCGAGGTACATTTTAGAAGTGTTCCAGTTGTTTTGCACTACTTCAAATCCATACCCGGCTGGTTCGGTGCTATGCACAATCAGCGCACCTTTGGCTCCCTGTCGGGCCGCCTCTTCGAATTTATAGGTCCAGCGGCCATAGTAGGTCATGGCATTGCCATTGAACACGGCTTTATCCTCCGCATAAAAACCCGGGTCATTCACCAGCACCACCACAATCTTGTCTTTCACATCCAGCCCGGCATAGTCGTTCCAGTTATACTCCGGTGCCACGATGCCGAAACCGGCAAACACCATCTCGGTCGGGTCGATGGCAATGGTCTCATCTGTACGACGGGTCCAGATGACGTAATCGTTGCGACCTTCGAGTTTCAGCTCCTGCTGCTTGCCTTTGATGGTCATGGTCGGGCTGGCAGTCGTGTTCACCTCCACCATCGGCACTTCCTGGAAATAGCTGTCACCATTGCCGGGCTCCACGCCGAGCGCCTTGAATTCGCGCTCCAAGTAATCTAGCGTTTTCTGCTCACCGGAGGTGAAAGGCTTGCGGCCCTCCATGTCGTCAGCGGCAAGAGCATTCAGGTAGTTGCTGTAGCTTTCTGTCGAAAGCGCGGATACGGTTTTGGCGCCGGCTTCTGCTGTACCTGTATCAGGTGATTGGCAGGCTGAAAACACCCCGGCCATCAGGGCAGGCAGTAAAATTGGTCTGATTCTTTTGATCATCGTGCTAGTAGGTTGATTGAATGAGCCGAAGCTAAGGTATAGCGCGGCTACAGAAATGTTAAAATACAGAATCCTAATCAGGAAAAAAAGCTGCGCGGCTCGGGCTATACCTTATACCTTATACCTTATTGCTGCGTAGCTGCCTGCTCTCAAGACTTTACCCGTAATAGTGGCCAGGTGGAGCCACGGCCTCTGGCACAGACACTCGCCGGACCTGCGGACACCGCGAGGCGTGGGAGCACAGGTCTTGAAGCAAAAAGCACCCACAGCTTAACGCCATGAGTGCTTTTACACTTTCTAACTTCTAAACTTTCTAACTCCCAAACTCTCTAGTCTCTCTTCGACTTAAGCAGTTGCCGGAGTTCGGCCAGTTCGTCGCGGTACTTGGCGGCCTGCAGGAAGTCGAGCTCCTTGGCGGCGGCTTCCATCTGCTTCTCGGTTTTCTTAATGAGCTTTTCGAGTTCGTCGCGCTTCATCATCTGGATTACCGGTTCTGCCGCAATCGACACTTCTTCCGGACCCGCGTACATCTTCACCTCTTTCTTCTTGGCGTCGGCTACCGATGTCTGCTCAAAAATCTCGTCTTTGGTCTTCAGCACGGTACGTGGCGTGATGCCGTGTTCTTCGTTATAGGCCATCTGCGTGGCGCGGCGACGGTTGGTCTCGTCCATGGCGCGTTGCATGGAGCCCGTAATGCGGTCGGCATACATGATCACACGTCCGCGTTCGTTACGGGCGGCACGGCCCATCGTCTGGATCAGGGAGCGCTGGTCACGCAGGAAGCCTTCCTTATCGGCATCTAATATCGCTACCAAGCTCACTTCCGGTAAATCAAGTCCTTCGCGCAGGAGGTTCACGCCCACCAGCACGTCGATTTCGCCCAGACGAAGTTCGCGTAGGATCTCCACGCGGTCCAAGGTCTTCACCTCCGAGTGCAGGTATTTCACTTTGATATTGAGGCGATCCATGTACTTGGTCAGCTCCTCCGACATGCGCTTGGTCAGGGTAGTTACCAGCACACGTTCTCTGCGCTTGATACGCTCGTCCACCTCATCCAGCAGGTCGTCCACCTGGTTTGCGCTAGGCCTGATCTCGATCTCTGGATCCAGCAGACCGGTCGGACGAATAATTTGCTCCACAATCACGCCTTCGGATTTCTGTATCTCATAATCGCCTGGCGTGGCACTCACAAATACCACCTGGTGCATCAGGCTTTCAAACTCGTTGAAAGTAAGTGGGCGGTTGTCCATGGCAGCTGGCAAACGGAAGCCATACTCCACCAGCGCCACTTTGCGGGAGCGGTCACCGCCCCACATGGCACGTACCTGCGGCACGGTCACGTGGCTCTCGTCGATCACCATCAGGAAATCGTCCGGGAAATAGTCGAGCAGACAGAACGGGCGGGCACCCGGGGCGCGGCGGTCGAAGTAACGGGAGTAGTTCTCAATGCCGGAGCAGTAACCCAACTCCCGGATCATCTCCAGGTCAAACTCGGTGCGTTCCTTGATGCGCTTGGCCTCTACCGGACGGTCTTCTTTCAGGAAGTAGTCGTGCTGCGCCACCATGTCGTACTGAATTTCTGAAATGGCCTGCTGCAAAGTGTCCTTGCCCGTCACGAAGAGGTTGGCTGGGTAAAGCGTCACGGCTTTCTCATCGGCGATCTTCTTGCCAGACACCGGATCAATGCGGTGGATCTGCTCCAGTTCATCACCGAAGAAATACAAGCGGTAAGCAAAGTCGGCATAGGCCGGAAAGATGTCTACGGTGTCGCCTTTCACGCGGAATGTTCCACGTGTGAACTCCGCCTCAGTGCGGCTGTAGAGGATCTGCACGAAGGTATAGAGCAGGTTGTTGCGGCTATACCTTTGGCCAGGCGCCAGGTAGATCACGTTCTTACCAAACTCCTCCGGGTTACCAATACCGTAGATGCACGACACCGACGCCACCACGATCACATCGCGGCGGCCAGAGAGCAAAGCGGAAGTGGTATGCAGACGCAGCTTCTCGATCTCCTCATTGATTTGCAGGTCCTTCTCGATGAACACGTCCGAAGAGGCAATGTAGGCCTCGGGCTGGTAGTAGTCGTAGTAGGAGATAAAGTACTCCACCGCATTGTTGGGGAAAAACTGCTTGAACTCGCCGTAGAGCTGGGCGGCCAGGGTCTTGTTGTGGCAGAGCACGAGCGTCGGTTTGCCCGTATTCTTGATCACGTTGGCCATGGTGAAGGTCTTACCCGTACCCGTGGCGCCGAGCAGCACCTGGGCGGGTTCGCCTTTGTTTACTCCATCGGTCAGTTGGGCTATGGCTTTCGGCTGGTCGCCGGTTGGTTGAAATTCTGAAGTTAGCTGAAAATCCATTCGTTGATTTTACGACATGTAAAGATATACTATAACATGAAAAGCTAGCGCTTAGTTTAGCTTTTGTCAATATAATACTAGTCGCGACACAAATAGTCCGGAAACAAAAAACCTGCTCTGAGAGCAGGCCTTTGCATGTTTAACTATTCCTAACAATTTAAATAAATTAGGCACTGTAAAAACTGTTCTATTTATCACTATTCAACTAAACAAACCATCTTTACCCGCACAGGCGGAAACATTGTGGAGATAGCGGTGCAGCGGGGTCCGTACTCCGTGTTGCGCTCCAGCGAGAGCGAGACTATTTTACCAGACTGGCGCAATTCCTCGGGCAGGTTGTCGGTCGTGACAAAGCCGCTTTGCAGTTGCCCGATGTACTGATTGCTGCGCTGCTCGCCGGTGCCGTTGGCATCCAGAATCTGGAGCACATACCAGCCCGTCTGGCAATCGGGTCCTACCACCTCCACCTGCAGGCAGGCGGGCACTGCCTCTTCCTGCTCGGCACAGCTCACAAGAAGCAGCGCCAGCAGCAGGTATAGCATGAGCATGGACAGGACACTTTTCATAGTTTTAGGTTGTACTAATGGATTTTGTGGCAGGGTTGCCCGACACGGGCAATGGTTGCAAGCTGTTTGATGTAGCAGTCTTCTTCATTTGCTGGCATCTTCGCCTTGTGTCGGGGCCCTTTATCTGTATAAATAATAAGTATCCGTAAATATGGCGCTTGGGTCGGAACCGTAGTAGATTCCCTCCAGCACCAGCATACGCTGGTCGTGGTGCACTACACTGAACCGGGCTGACCATCCGAAATTACTCAGCACAAATGCGTTCGGCTGTGAGTAGTCGGCTTTAAAGCTATCGCGGTACACACTCTTGGAGCCTTGCTGGCTTGCCCGCTGCAGGTAAGCACTGTCCGCCTTAAACTCAAAATAGTCGTTCATCGTGCCTGTGTACATCACAGAGGTGCAGTTGCCACTGCGGCACAGCTTGTTATTAACGCGCTCGATGCGCCACTTGCCCTGTACAGACTCGCGCAGCCCTTTCTCGTTTACAACCGGTTGCATGTCTTCATCTGATTTTGCGCAGCCCGTCGCCATCCCCAACAGGGCGGTGGCCATAGCCGCGAACCATACCATCTTTTTCATAGCGTGGAGGCACCGATTAAAAGGCGCCAAAAAGGGAGTTGCCTTGTATCGCGCAGCCCGAAAGCAGCACGGAGAATAGCAAAAGCGCCAGCAATACATACCACCCGGATAAGTTTTCGCGGCTGGCCGCCACCAGGGCCACCAGCGTTTGCAGAACGGATCTCATGAACAGCATCATTTGCATAGCGCTTTTAACTAAAAATCAACCAATCACTCTATACTCTTATGATTCCGATTAGCGCCAAAGGGTTGCAGGCCCTCTTAAAAAAAACTGAAATTATTTTCGTGGATTACCCAACTGGTAGTTCAGGCTCATGTTCATACCGATGGCGTAGGGTTTTCCCTGTGGTGCGGCGGCCTTGTCCGGGTCTGCCACCAGGGTGCTGAAGTAACTGCGCACCTCCGGCCCCAGCGCCAACGTCAGGTTAGGCGAAATGCGCTTGCCAACGCCTATGGAGCCATTGCCGGAGAACTGCACGTTGCGGAAAGGGGAGTCCGTGTCGTCGGCTGTGTAGCTCACTGACTGCACCTCTTGGTTAGAGGTCGTCACGCTCGACTCGAGCAGGAAGTTGGCGGCTACGCCAGCGCCAGCATACACAAACCAGTCTTTGTTGATGTCGTGTTCGTACTGCAAGCCCACCGGCACGGTCAGGTGGCGGTACTTGTACTCCGTATTGAAGGAGTCGCCGGTGCGGGCCACGCTCACAGAGTCAGACGAGAAGCCATCGTTAAGCGACGACACAAAGAAGGTGGTAGGGCTGAGCTCGTAGCGCTCGTTGGAGCGGGGCTTTACCCAGAACTGGCGCACGATAAAGTTCGACTTGGATCGTGACCTGCTCTCGCTGTAGCCTATACCTGTCAGCAGCTTCAGTTTCTCTTTCAGTTTGAAACCGGCTTTCGCTTCCACTGCAAAGGAGTAGGCCGGTTGGGTACTTTCCTTAAACTCGTCGCGGGCGGCGGCTATATTCTGAAAAGACTCTTTCGAAGCATTGACACTCGGCCCTGCCGCAGCCAAACTGAACCTGTTTCCGCTGTTCTGTGGCATCGTGAGCGGGTCTGGCAGGCCGATGTTCTGCTCGAACACAGTAGGCACGTAAGCCAGGTTCAGGCTCCAGCGGCTGTTTGCCTTGGTTTCCGCTTCTACGGCTTTCGGTTGCTGGGAGGCAAGTTGCGTCCGCGTCTGTGCTGATTGCTGTGCCTGCTGACGGCTGGCCTGTTGCGCCTCGCTCATCTCGGCAAACGACTGCGGCCTGGCTGCCAGTGACTGACGACCTGCCGCATTTGGCTGTCCGAAAGTCGCCGGGGCATTACCAAAGGTGATGGTCACGCTCTCCCAGGTGATGATCTGGGTATAGCGGTTGCCGGGCGAGAAGAGACCGCCGGATGCAGCACCATCAGTGTTGCCCGGGAAACCGCCTGACACGTACCCTCTGCTGCGTCCTGCCATAGGCGTATAGCCCAGGTATGGACTGTAGCCTGGCGCCACGTTGAAATAGTCGCCTGCCTGCGGAGCGTCACTTTGTGTGCTTGACTCAACAGCGATCCCGTTTGTATTCTGGCTTGTACCGGTGGCATTTGCCGCTTTACGCGTGGCTGTTGCTTCTTCAGGATAGGTATAGGCCATGGCAGCGGCCTCTTCCTGCTGGGTGGCGTAGGCTTTCATGGCCTCTTCTACGGTAGCAGGTGTAGCGGCCGGTTTGGTGGCCGGCAGCGCGGCTATACCTGGCTGTGCCCCACCCTGGTTGCTGCCATTGTAGTAATAGGCCAGCAACGCCCCTGTCACCGCGAACAGCACAAAGCAGGCGGCGGCCAGTTGGCGGTAGAACAGCACTCGTTTTTTGTAATCCTTATTTTCCTGCACGGTCAGGTCGTGGTCGATGCGGGCCCATAGGTCCGGGGCAGGCCTGGCCTCAGCATCGTACAGGCGGCGCTGAAACTCCTCTTCGAAGGTATGGCGCTTTTGATTATTGGCTGATGACATGCTCTTGATATGTTTTATCCTGGCGCTCGAGCATACCTTGCAGGATGGCTCTGGCGCGTGAATACTGTGATTTGGATGTACCTTCGGAAATGCCGAGCATCTCCCCTATTTCTTTGTGATTGTAACCCTCGATGGCGTACAGGTTGAACACCATGCGGTAACGCGGAGCGAGGCTTTGGATCATGCCGAGCAGTTCGTCCATGGAGTAGCCTGTCAGGTTGACGTCCGTTGACGCAATATTGCCCGCCTCCTCGGTTTCATGTGAAACGGTCATGAGCGACTTCTGCCGCAGCTGCTTCAGGGCGGTGTTGATCATGATGCGTCGCACCCAAAACTCCAGCGGACAGTCCCGCTTAAAATTCTGAATATTAGCAAACACTTTCACGAATCCTTCCTGCATGATATCCTCTGCCTCGAAGCTGGTGGGGGCGTAGCGCATACAAACCGCCATCATCTTGCGCGAATAAAGGTCATAGAGCATTCGCTGCATGTCCCGCTTGCCGGCCACGCATCCCTCTATGAGTTTATCCTCTTCTGACTTAGGTTTTGTAAAAAGCTTCAAACGCCTTTCCTTTTAGCTTCACTCCTATGATTCCCATAGCGAGGCAATGGTTGCAAGCACAAAAAAATATTTGTTCGTGGCCGGTGGGCATTTACTACAATTGCACAGTAAATATATTGATATTAATTTTTCTAACAATATAAAATAGCGTGTAAACAACAAAGGCCTCTCCAATTGGAAAGGCCTTCGCCGGGTTTGTTTTAAGGTGAGAGAAGTCTTAGAGCACTGTCAGGAACAGAAGTTTGTAGAGCATGATGGCGAAAAGGGCCGCGATCAGCACCCAGGTATAGCCAATGATCTGGTAAGCGCCGGCGGAGCCTTCGCCATCGTGGCTCAGTACCTCGTAGGCCTGCAGCCGCGCTTGCCCCAGAATGTTTTTCGAAACCAGCTGATAAGCCGTGTGTATCCCCAGCACCACCAACACCACGTCATCCAGGAAACCGAAGACCGGCACCAAGTCAGGAATCAGATCGATGGGAGAAACAGCGTACCCAATGACAAAGGCCAGCAAGAGCGGCACATACCACCTTACCTCCGGGTGACGGGCAGCCAGGTATAGGGCGTAAATCTCAGCATTTATCTCATGCGCTTTCTGGCGAAGGTAGGTCAACTGCATCATGGGTGTCAGGCTAAAGGGGTGATTTACCTCTCCTTACGCAGCAGCCCCACCAGAAAGTTTCATAATAACATAAAATATACGCAATATTTTATCTGTGACGCTCGTTGGTCCAGATCTCCCAGGCGGCATCGGCCTGTGCATAGAGCATGGGCAAGCCATTGATGGTTTGCGCTCCCGCCAGACGGCCCCTTTGCAGGAACAGGGTTTCTTCGGGGTTGTAAACCAAGTCGTAGAGATAATGGCCTGGTGTCAGGGCTTCGTAAGGTATAGCTGGAACGCTTGTTGTGTCTGGGGCCATACCGAGTGGTGTCGTATTGATAATCAAGGTATAGGCTTGTAGCACATCCGGTGTTATGGACTCGTAATGCAGCTGATTCTGAGCAGGGTTTCGGGAGACGGAGGTGTAAGGTATGGCCAGCTCCTCCAAGGCAGTCCACACGGCTTTGGCCGCGCCGCCCGTTCCCAGCACCAAGGCTTGAGCGCTTTCACCTACCGGATAAAACTGCTGTAGTGTATCCCGGAAGCCTATGAAGTCGGTGTTGTAGCCTTTGGTACTGCCGTTTTCTATTCTGATGGTGTTCACAGCGCCAATGCGGGCAGCGCTCTCGTCCAACCCGTGCAGATAAGGTATAACGGCTTCTTTGTAGGGCACTGTCACGTTCAGTCCGACCAGTTCAGGCTCGCTGGTTAGCAAATCCGGGAAGTCAGCTATATTGGGCAGCTCGTATAGCTCATAGGCCGCATCGGCTATACCTTCCCGCGCGAACTTCTCCGTGAAGTAGCGTTTCGAAAAAGAGTGCCCCAGCTTTTTGCCGATGAGTCCGAATTTACGCATGCCTTTTCAGATTTAGGGGTTGCTATACCTTGCCAGCAGGCTGGTCAGCCAGACGATCGAGCAGGTATACAACCAAGAATCCGAAAACAGCCAGCAGCACCGTGTAGAGCAGGTATGAGCTCTCCCCTGTCAGCTGGGCATACTCACCCGGCAGTATGTTTTCCTGCAGGAGCGGCTTCACCTCGCCGTGACGGTCGGTGTATGTTTCGAGTGTTTTCTTCCAGGGCCATACCTTGTTCAGCGAACCCAGCATAAAGCCAGTCAGCAGCGCCACAGTCACATTGTGGTACTTTTTAAGCATCCAGTTGAGCACATGCGAAAAAGCCAATAGGCCCGTCACGCAGCCCACCCCAAACACCAGGATGATGTCGAACTTGAGCTCTTTCAGCGCATTCATAATGAACTCATACTTGGCCATGAGCAGCAGCAGGAAACTACCTGAAATGCCGGGCAGGATCATGGCGCAAATGGCAATGGCGCCCGCCACAAAGATAAACCAGAGTGCCTCAGGTGTTTGCATCGGCACCGCCACCGTAATGTAATAAGCGATGGCAGCCCCAATAAGCCCGAACAAAACAGTAGCCGGGCGCCAGCGGGTAATCTTTTTAGCCACCACCACAACCGATGCCACGATCAGCCCAAAAAAGAAACCCCACACCAGAATAGGATGATTGGCCAGCAGGTAGACCACCAGGTTGGAAAGTGTCAGGATGGAAGTCAGGATACCTGCCAACAGCACCACCAGAAAGCTTCCGTTGATGTGCTTCCAGAAGCCTTTGAGATCGAATTTGGAGATGAGACGCAAAGCCTCCCCGTTCACGGAGCGGATGGAGTTCAGCAGCTCTTCGTAAATACCGGATATAAAGGCGATGGTTCCCCCGGACACCCCAGGCACTACGTCTGCAGCGCCCATGCTCATACCTTTCAAATACAGCAGCAGGTGTTCTTTCAATGATCGTCGTTTCATACTTTCTACACGGATTATAGGAATGGTGTCGTACAAAAAAATTGCCCGTCGGAATAACCGATGGGCAATTTTCTTTATCTGTCTTATACTAAGCGTCTATGATAGGCTGTCCGTTGTTGAGGAAGTGCGTGAACGTGTCGCCACGCAGGCCCAGGCGGATCGTCTCGAGCGGAATTACCTCATTTGGTGCAATGTTACCCAGGTTCACGTTGGCGCCCAGCAGCTTAATGAACCATACCTGCTGTGCTTTCTGCGGGGCCTCCCACAGAATTTTCTCAAACGGGACCTGCGTCAGAATCTCTTCTACCAGACCGCTGCGCACCTCCCCTGTAGAGCGAAACAAACCTACGTTACCACCCTCACGGGCCTCACCAATTACTTTCCAGGCGCCAGCTTCCAGTTCAGCTTTCATCAGCCTGATCCACATGTAAGGCGGGATGATCTTCTCGGCGTCCTTGGAGCCAACTTCTGAAAGCACCGTCACCTGTTCAGCCAGTGTCTGGATGTAACCGCACTTTTTCTCGTGGTTCATCTCCAGCGAGCCGTCCGACACTTCAGCAAACGTCATGTTGTACTTGTCCAGCACACGACGGTAGTCATCGAACTGGTTGCGGGCGATGAAGGCCTCGAACAGCGTGCCTCCGAAATAAACAGGTATACCGGCCGCGCGGTAGGCGTCCAGTTTGCGCTGCAGGTTAGGCACCACATAGGAGGTAGCCCAGCCCAGTTTCACGATGTCTACGTACTCTCCGGCTACGTCCAGAAAGTCTTCTACTTCGCGCACGCTCAGGCCTTTGTCCATGGCCATGGTAAAACCACGCTCACGCGGCTTCACCTCACGCTCTGGCAGGCCGTTCAGAATATAGTTGTTGTTCATTATTTGCGATATTGGTCAATTAATCGGGATAATGCGCGCTGAGACTCAAGCTCAGGGAAGAACTCGAACAACAGCTTATGTTTTTCGAAGTCCAAAATTAAAGCATTTTCCAGATAATTGTATGCTTCGCGGTATTTTCCTGCCGAAAGCATGTAGGCACAGGCCCTGTAATACAGCTCTGCTTCGTCAGGCTGCAGCTCTATCGCATTTAAAATAATTTCTGTCGCCTCGTCGAAATTTCCCTGCTCATACAGGATGATCGACCAGTTGAGGTAGATGTCTTTGTCCTCCGGCTGAATTTCGGCGGCACGCGCATAGCTTTCCAGCGCCGACACCACATGGCCCACATGGTACTCGGCCGAGGCGAGCGCCACCCAATAGTCCACGCTGTCGTCATAGAGTGTGACGGCCTTCTTGAAGAAGTGCACCGACTCATACCACTTGCCCTGCGCATCCAGCACCACGCCTATGCCAAACCAGGCCTCGTCCATCTCCGGGTCCAGGTCAATGGCCTTCTGGTAATAGCGGCGCGACAGGTCCCACTGCTGCATCTTCTCGTAGCACTCGCCTATGTTGCAGAACACCTCTGCCGACGGCGAACCGTGCTCCAGCATGCCGTTAAAAGCCTCGATGGCTTTGGTATACTCCCCGATGAACACGTAGGCATTGGCCATGTTGTTGTAAGCCGTGATAAAATCGGGCTTGATGATGGTAGCGTAGTCGTAGGCGGCGATAGCCTTTTCGTATGAGCCCAGCTTGTTGTACACGTTGCCGAGGTTAAACCAGGCCACATGCGAGTAAGGGTCCTTGTCGACAAAAGCCTGAAAGAACGGCAGCTCCTCGCGCATGGAACCCGTGATCTCCATACAGTAGATGATCTCCTGCATGGCAGCCTCGTTCTCCACGTTCAGTTCAATGCACTTCTTGTAGTACTTCACAGCCGAACTGAACTTGCCCCAGCTTTGGTAGGTCAGGCCAATGTTAAAGTAAATATCGTCGCGGTCCTCGGCAAAGGCCAGGGCTTTTTTGAAATGGTCTACGGCATTGCGGTACTCGCCGCGCTGTGTATAGATAATGCCCCGGGTCAACAGTACGTCCGGGTTCTGCGGCTCCACCTCGGCCACCTGGTCGATGAGCACCATGGCATCATCGAAGTTGCCGGACATGGCCAGCAGCTGCGCTTTGTCTATCTGAAGCCCGGTCGAGAAAGGATATTGTGCTATAGCGGATTCACAGGCCAGCAACGCCTTCTTATAGTCAAAGTTAGCGGTATAGTGGTCAATGATATATTCAAAATCGGTCAGGTCAAAAAAAACGGTCTCGTTTGTTCCCAGCATCTGTTCGAACCGGATGATCAGTTCGGAATCCTCGCTGTGCTCGTCAAAATTCTCTTTCATCTCCTATATCCCACAAACTGCAAAAGGCAGTTCTTGTCTTTTAACTACATTTATAAACTGCAAATAGTTTAGTTTGCGCGCGTCAGTTCCTGACCTCTCTGATTCCGTGTTATTTGCAGCAAACCCTGACACGTCCAGGCAATGGTTTCAGCCAGTGACCTGAACTCCATACCTGTTGTTTTACGTACTTTCTGGTTGTCGAACACGTGGCTTTTGGCGGCCACGCGGGCGGTGTCTTTTGTGATGAGCGGTCGCCCTCCCGTCAGCCAGGCGCGGGCATGCTCCAGTCGCCAAACCACCTCGGCCAGACCAGGCGAAACTTTGAAGGAAGGCGCCTTTTTGCCGAAACCACGGGCGGCCTCCGCAAAGAATTCTTTATAGGTAAGCTGCCCGGCATTCAAGATAAACCTTTCGCCGGAAACATCCGAGAAGGTCAGGCGCAGCATGGCCTCCACCACATCGCGCACATCCACAAAATTGGCGCTGCCCGGCGTGTAGAACGGGCGCTGCTGGTACACATACTTGAACAGGCGGGTGCTGCTGCGGTTCCAGTCGGCTGGGCCCAACACTACCGAGGGGTTCACGATCACGGCCTGCAGCCCTTCGGCTATACCGCGCCATACCTCCACTTCGCCGTAATGCTTCGACTCGGCGTAGGCTGATTGCTTCTCCCCGGCATCCCACTTGCTGTTTTCGTTGAGCACAGTGGCCTCTTTGTTGCGGCCAATGGCGGCAATGGAGCTGACATGGCACAGCTTGATCTCCTCATCCGCTTCCAGGCAGGCATCTACGATGTTGGCCGTACCTTCTACATTCACCTGCTGCAGCAGTTCGGCATCCTGAGGCGCATACGACACCAGGCCGGCGCAATGGAACACATACCCCACTCCCTGCAGGGCTCTCCGCAGCAAGGCTATGTCCAGTATATCGCCTTCTACCCACTCCACCTGGTCGGCCTGCGCAATGGCTGGCACCTGGCCCCGGTATAGCGCACGCACCCGGTGGCCCTGCGCGACGAGTGCCGGTATCAGATAGCTGCCAATCAGGCCGCTGCCGCCTGTCACAAAAACCGTGGCCATAGGTATAGGGGAGATGATGGAATTATAGTTTACTGTTGAGTAGTGGAAGCTCCAGCGCCTTGACCAGGTACTTCGAGCAAAGTACTTTTTGGAGGTTGGCAATGTGCTTCAGGCTGTGTGCATCGGAGCCCAGAAAATCAACCAGCCCGGCGTCGATCAGTTTTTCGATGATCATTTTGGCGCCCGGCGAGTAATAACCGGTAAGCGAGTTTAGGTTGGGCTGCAAGAGTACCCCTTGCTCCCGCAGGCTCACCAGGTCATTGAACTTGCCATAAAAATAGGTATAGCGCTCGGGATGGGCCAGCACCGGCTTGTAGCCCAGCGACTGCATCCGGAAAATGGCTTCGCGCAGGTTGAGCGGCTCGTTCAGGAAAGAGGTCTCGAACAGCAGGTAGTTGTCGCCGAACGTGAGCAACTCCTCGTTGTCCTCCAGCTTCTGCAGCAGGGCCTCGTCCAGGTAGTGCTCGGCGGCGCAGGCCAGCTCCATGTCTATCCCTTCGGCTGTAACGGCATCCTGCAGCACTTTCAGCTGCATGCGAATGATCTCGGGCGTGTTGCGGTAGAAATCGCTCATGATGTGGGGCGTCATGATCAGCTTGCGGTAACCGAGCTCCTGCATGCCGCGCACGAGTTCCAGCGACTGCTCCACGGTGGCGGCGCCGTCGTCTATACCTGGCAGAATGTGCGAGTGCATGTCCACGCCGAGTACACTCAGCGACGCCACCTGCACTTCCTCCTTGCCAAACAGATTCTGGAAAAACTTTATCATTTGCTCAATTCAACCGTATGTACACGGCACAAAACACAAACGTTGCCAAACACGGCAACGCAACATCAAAATAACGCAAATAATATACGCTATCAAAATAAACGCAGCCGTTTGGTTTTATTATAAGGCGACAAAGCGAAACCTCCAAAAGACTAGTTTCTATCCGATACTAAATTCGCCTTATAACCTCAATGGTCTACGTTCAAACATTAAGTAAATCAAACTAAAACTCCGAATTTGCCAATCAGGCTAATTTGGTTAGCTTTGTAAACCCTTTATTCGTTTATCAGTTAAATACACGCGACTTAACAACAACAAAACTTAAATGGAATTTAACTACACAGAAAACCAGCGCATGATTGCCGATATGATCCGTGACTTCGGAGCCAAGCACATCAAACCAAAAATGATGGAGTGGGACGAGAGTCAGGAGTTTCCGGTGGAAGTGTTCAAGAAGCTCGGCGAGCTGGGCCTGATGGGTGTGCTGGTACCGACTGAGTACGGTGGATCCGGCTTTGGCTACCTGGAGTATGTAACTGCCATCGCGGAGCTTTCCAAGATCGACGGCTCCATTGGCCTGTCGATAGCGGCGCACAACTCGCTTTGCACCGGCCATATCCTGCAATTCGGTAACGAGGCGCAAAAGAAACAATACCTGCCTAAACTGGCTACTGCCGAGTGGATCGGTGCCTGGGGCCTGACCGAGCCTAACACAGGTTCTGACGCCGGCAACATGCGCACCGTAGCTGTGCAGGACGGCGACTACTACGTGATAAACGGCGCCAAGAACTTCATCACGCACGGCAAAACCGGCAACGTGGCAGTGGTGATCGTGCGCACCGGAGATGTGGGTGACTCCCATGGCATGACGGCCTTCATCATCGAGAAAGGCACGCCGGGCTTCAGCGCAGGCCGCAAGGAAGACAAACTGGGTATGCGTGCCTCCGAGACCACGGAGCTGATCTTCGAGGACTGCCGTGTGCACAAAGACCAGATTCTGGGCAAAGTGGGCGAAGGCTTCATCCAGGCGATGAAGGTGCTCGACGGCGGACGAATTTCGATCGCGGCGCTTTCGCTAGGTATAGCGCAGGGTGCTTTTGAGGCGGCTCTGGCTTACTCGCAGGAGCGCCAGCAGTTCAACAAATCCATCTCGAGCTTCCAAGGCATTTCGTTCAAACTGGCCGACATGGCCACTGAGATTGAGGCGGCCTCCCTCCTCACCTACCAGGCAGCCGACATGAAGAACCGCGGCCTGAACGTGAACAAAGAGTCGGCCATGGCGAAACTGTATGCCTCTGAGGTATCGGTGCGCGTGGCAAACGAGGGCGTGCAGATTTTCGGAGGCTATGGCTTCACGAAAGACTACCCGGCTGAGAAGTACTACCGCGATGCTAAGCTCTGCACCATTGGTGAGGGAACAAGCGAGATCCAAAAACTCGTTATCTCCAGAGCCATCCTGAAGTAGGACGGACTCAAAAAGTTTCCTCAACTTGCCTGCCGGCTGGTTTTAGCTGTGCAGAAAGCACATTTCAATGGCTTGCGGAATTATTTTCGTCAAACTATTGATTTTTAAGTAAAACATTAACTAAATTTGCATCCCTAAATATCAGAAGAAGCGAGGAAAAACATGATTATTGTAAACGTAAAAGATAACGAGTCTGTAGACCGTGCCCTGAAGAGATTCAAGAAGAAATTTGAGAGAACTGGTGTTCTGAAAGAACTGAGAGCGAGAACGTTCTTCGAGAAACCATCTGTTTCTAAGAGAAAGCAGAAAGAAAGAGCTAAGTACAAGCAGCAGCTTTTCGCGAACGAAAACTACTAGTCTTTCTTTAAAGATATTTTATTTTTCCATACCTTGGTATAAATGGCAGGCACCCCTGTCTTTTACATCAAGGTATGGAATTATTTTTTAAATATCTCGAGTACGAGAAGCGGTACAGCCCGCACACGCTCACCTCTTACCACACCGATCTGGGGCAGTTCGCGCAGTACCTGCAGGACACTTACCAGATCGCCGATCCCGCCGAGGCAGACCATACCATCATCCGGTCGTGGATCCTGACCCTTGTGCACAAAAACTTGGAGGCCCGCTCTGTCAACCGCAAGATTGCCTGCCTCCGCTCCTACTATAAATTCCTGCTAGGCCAGCAGCGCATCAGCGCCAACCCGATGCTGCGTATTAAGGCACCTAAAGTGTCTAAAAAACTGCCCGCCTTCGTGCCGGAAGCCCCTTTCAATAGCTTTCTGGACAGCTTTACCTTTGAAGATAACTTTGAAGGGCAGCGCGACCGCCTCATACTGGAGTTGCTGTACGGCACCGGTATGCGACTGGCCGAACTGATAGGTATAGCGCACGAAGACGTGGACCTGCACGCCAAGACCGTGCGTGTGCTGGGCAAGGGAAACAAGCCCCGCATCATACCTTTGAACGATACACTCGTCCATTCCATCAGGCAGTATCTGGAGCACAAGAAAAGCCTGTTCGGCAATAACAATTCTGAAAAGCTGCTCGTTACTAATAAAGAACGACCCCTCTATCCGAAGTTCGTTTATCGCGTCGCTAAAAAGTACATCAGCTTGGTTACCACTTCTGAACATAACAGCCCCCATGTGCTGCGACACTCCTTCGCTACTCACCTGCTGAACAATGGCGCCGATCTGAATGCCATCAAAGACCTGTTGGGACACGCCAGCCTGGCCGCCACCCAGGTATACACACACAATTCGATAGAGAAGCTGAAATCGATTTTCGAGAAGGCTCATCCAAAAGCATAAGTTTAACCATAAAATGTTACGATTATGAAGCTACAGATGCATTCAATCCACTTCGAGGCTGACAGACAGCTGACCGATTTCATCCAGCAGAAAGTAGATAAACTGGAAACATTCTACGACCGTGTTGTAGAGGGCGAGGTGTTTCTTAAACATAACAACAATGATGGAACAGACAACAAGACGGTAGAGATCAAGCTTTACGTACCAGGCTCCACCCTCTTCTCCAAAGAAGACGCCCCCTCTTTTGAAGCAGCAGCCGACGCAGCCGTAGAGGCCATGCGCCGCCAGCTTAAACGATTCAAGCAGAAGCAAATGGCTCACTAAGCCTGCTTCCTGCTATACCTGAAAAGGTATAAAAAAGGCCTGCTGATTGCTCAGCAGGCCTTTTTTTATGGTTTAAGGTAAAAGCCGGTTACAAACCGAACTCTGCCTTGATCTTATCTACGTAATCTAGTTTCTCCCAGGTAAACGTCTCAAACTCTTTTACCTCTTTGCTGCCGTTAACAGAAACCTCCACTTGCTTCATGCCCGGTGTTCTGCCCATGTGGCCATAAGCAGCTGTTTCGGAGAAGATCGGGTTTTGCAAACCGAAGCGCTGCACGATGGCGTACGGGCGCATGTCGAACAACTTGTTTACCTTCTCGGCAATCTCGCCGTCGCTCATCACGTTGCCATTTGCATCGTTTACTTTAGTAGAGCCATAGGTCGTCACGTATAGACCAACCGGCTTGGCCACACCAATGGCGTAGGCCACCTGCACCAGCGCCTGATCGGCCACGCCGGCAGCTACCAGGTTTTTGGCGATATGGCGTGCTGCGTAAGCAGCAGAGCGGTCTACCTTAGAGGAGTCCTTGCCCGAGAAAGCGCCACCGCCGTGGGCACCTTTGCCACCGTAAGTGTCTACAATAATTTTGCGACCTGTCAGGCCGGTGTCACCGTGCGGTCCACCGATCACGAACTTGCCCGTTGGGTTGATGTGGTAGGTGATCTCGCTGTTGAAAAGCTTCTGAATGCGCTCCGGCAGTTGCTTCAGCACACGCGGCATCAGGATGCTGTCCACATCTTCCCTGATCTTCTGCACCATCTGCTTCTCGGCAGCAAGCTTCGCTTCGTTGCTGTCAGCTTCTGGCAGCACAAACTCGTCGTGCTGGGTCGAGATCACGATCGTGTCGATCTTCTCCGGCACATGATTGTCGCTGTAGCGAATCGTCACCTGCGATTTGGCATCCGGGCGCAGGTATGTCATCTCTTTGCCTTCTTTGCGAATGGCCGAGAGCTCTTCCAGCAGTAAATGCGAAATGCTCAGCGCCAACGGCATGTAATTGTCGGTTTCGTTGGTGGCATAGCCAAACATCATCCCCTGGTCACCGGCGCCCTGGTCTTCTGGTTTGGTACGCTCCACCCCCTGGTTGATGTCCGGAGACTGCTCATGTATGGCCGATATCACGCCACAGGCGTCGGCATCGAACTTATATTCTGATTTGGTATAGCCGATGCGCTTTATCACGTCGCGCGCGACCTTCTGCACGTCTACGTAAGCGTCTGTTTTCACTTCGCCGCTCAGCACAACAAGCCCTGTCGTAACCAGCGTTTCGCAAGCCACTTTAGACTGTGGATCCTGCTTTAAGAATTCATCTAAGAGGGCATCAGAAATCTGATCCGCTACTTTATCCGGGTGTCCTTCTGATACAGACTCGGAGGTGAACAAATATGGCATCTCAATGATGGGTTTAGGTACAAAGTATAAACCAACTGCCGGCAACGACAGCGATTGCAAAGCTACGGCAAATCCGCCACAATAAAAACGTTCATTTACACAAGGTATACTTGCATTTAGTATCTATTTATGTGGCCAACCTTTGCACTACCGAAATTGTATATAACAGATAAAACCCTGATGAACTGTTGCCTAACCAATTATGGGCCAAAAGAGAGTTAAAAGGCACTGAAACTAAACAAAAGCTATACAAAACCTTTTATATATAGGCCCGTTTCAATCAATAAATTTGCACATTTAAGACTAGACTATGAAAAAATATATTCTGATGATATGGTGCCTGGCCATGACAGCACAAGTCAGCCTGGCTCAGAACGACTCTCCTTACAGAACTAAATTTGCAGTAGACGCCCCTATTACAGCGGCAGGTATGGGACTCAGTTACTATGGCCTCACCCGTATGCAGGACAAGGACGGACTAACCGAGGAACAGATCGCCAACCTTAACAAAAGTCAGGTAAACAGCTTCGACCGCTTCTCCGCCGGCTGGGACTCTGACCAGGCCAAGAAAGTGAGTGACATCCCTTTCTACGGTTCTTTCGCGCTTCCTTTGGCGCTGGTGGCATTTAACGACGATGTGCGCAGCAACGCAGGTCAGGTTCTGGGTATGTATGTGCAGACCATGGCCATAACAGGTGCTCTGTTCACGATGTCGAGTGGCTTTAACCCAAGAACGAGACCGCTGGTGTATAGCCCGGATGTAGAGATGGGTGATAAAATGCGCGCCAATGCCCGCAACTCCTTCTATGCTGGCCATACGACGGCTGCGGCTGCGGCTTCTTTCTTCTTTGCCAAGGTGTTTCACGACTTTAACCCCGACTCACCAGCCCGGACGTACGTGTGGATGGGAGCAGCTGCCGTACCAGCCACTGTAGGGTACCTGCGTTTGCGGGCCGGCAAGCACTTCCTAAGCGACAACCTACTTGGTTATGCCATAGGTTCTGCTGTGGGCATTCTGGTGCCTCAGCTGCATAAAAAGTCAAACAACAGTGGCTTGTCCCTCAGCCCGACCATCATCCCGACCTTTACCGGAACAGCCTCGCAGGGAGCTAATTTGAGCTATACCTTCTAAGGTTTAGAAAAGCTATAGTTAGCGCTTTGTTCAATATGTGGATTGGTTGTCAAGTATAGCATTTGTATCTGATTGATCTGCCGCTTCAAACAAAGCACCACCTCCAATAAAGAACAAAAAAAGCGCCCGGCATTTACTGCCGGGCGCTTTTTTATTGACTAAAGGTATAGGTGCGTTCTACTTTTTGAGGTTCTCCTCAAAGAGTTTGTAGATACGCTTGTACTCGTCGGTCCAGCTGGCTGGCTCCGTAAAGCCGTGGTCTTCTATAGGGTATACGGCCAGTTCCCAATTGTCTTTCCCTAACTCAATCAGGCGTTGGGTCAGGCGCACCACATCCTGGAAATGTACGTTGGTGTCCACCATGCCGTGGCAGATCAAAAGTGCTCCCTTCAAACCTTCAGCATAGTAGATCGGTGAGCTTTTGGCATAGGCCAGGCTATCAAGCTGCGGTACGTTCAGGATGTTAGAGGTATAGCCGTGGTTGTAATGGGCCCAGTCGGTCACAGAGCGCAAGGCGGCACCGGCGGCGAACACGTCCGGCTCGGTGAACATGGCCATCAGCGTGATAAAGCCGCCATAAGAACCGCCATAGATGCCGATACGCTTCGGATCCACGTTATACTTGTCTACCAACAGCTTGGCACCATCCACGTGATCGCTTAAATCCTTGCCGCCCATAAACTGGTAGATACCGGTGCGCACGTCGCGGCCATAGCCGGCGCTGCCACGATAATCAATATCGAGTACGGTATAGCCGTTGTCAGCCAGGAAGTTGTGGAACATGTACTCTCTGAAATATGAGCTCCACCACTTGTGGGCATTCTGCAGATAGCCAGCCCCGTGTACAAAGATCACGGCAGGTCCGTTTGCGACAGCCTTCTCCGGACGGTATAGGCGGGCGTATACGTCTTCCCCATCACTCGCCTTGAAGCTGATCACCTCCGGCTCGCGCCATTTGTAGGACTTGAACTCATCTGTCAGCGATTGCGTCACCTGCCGCGGCTTGGCTCCTTTCTTGTTGTCCTGTACAAACAGCTCCCATGGCTTGTTGCTGTAAGAGTAGCGGATGGCCAGTGTTTTCTCGTCCGGCGACATGGTTACCTCATGCGCGCCTGTGCCAGATGTCAGCTGCGTCATCTCGCCGCCATTGATCGGCATTCTGTAGAAATGCTTCTCGCCCGGGTGCACCTTGTTGGCTGTGAAATACCAGCTCTTTTTGTCTTTGGAGATCTGGGGGCCGGAAACCTCAAATTTGCCACTCGTAAGTGCCTTCCTGTTGCCATTATTCAGGTTCACGGCATACAGATGTGAATAACCGCTCTCCTCTGACTGAAACCATACCTGTTCGTTGTCCGGCATGAAACCAATGTCGCCGGTACCGAATCCTATACCTGGGCCGTTGATCCAGGCCTCGTCGCGCTGGCGGTCGAGCGTGGTCAGTTTGCCGGTGGCAGGTTCAAGCTTCAGTATCCATCGGTCTTTGTTGTCAGCAGCACGGGCTACCATCACGGCATGCTTGCCATTGTCTGACCAGATGGGGCCGAACACGGTCACAGCGCGCGCTTCTGTTTTGGCTGGTTTTGTAGCAGGCTCTTTCGCGGTGCTTGCCTTGGTGTCTCGGTCGCGGAGGTAGGCTGGCTGGTCGTTTATACCTTCAATGCCTCCCACCTGCAGCGCATAAGTCGTGTCGCGGCGGATGTCGTAAACAAATGATTCGAATGTGGCCTGTGCATCACCCACCTTGGTGCGGGTGTTGATGTCTTCGGTATAGCCCGTTGAGGTAACAAAGTCCGGTACGATCGCTACTTTGGCATTTCTCGGTCGTGTTACCATGCGGTAGCTGATGTAGCGCTCATCCGGACTCAGCACGATGTTGTCAACGGACTTATCTCCGATGTAAATCTCTTTCGGTCTTTTGGGGTTGTCGGCTTTCTGCTGCTTTTGGGCTGCCTGCTTGTCTGCCTCGCGGTCGCGCACGATCTGCAGCAGAGCCAGTTGCTGCTCTTTCAGCCAGTCACGCTGTGGGTTTTTGCCCTCTTCAGCAGGCTTGCTTCCTTTCTTGAAGTCAGTAAGCTGCGCCAACTGGCCATTGGCGATCGTCCACAAGTATAGGTTGCCGTCCTTCACGAAAGCTACCTTCTTCTCGTCATGGCTAAAGGATGGGCTGTTCTCGCGCTCTAACGTGTTGGTAATCTGCTGGGTTTTGCCACTCTTGATATCGAGCAGGTAGAGGTCACCGTTCTTTTCGTATACCTTCTGCGTTTTAGCCCTGTTGTAGCGGGCACCCCATGTACCTGGCAGGGCACGGCGTTCCTGGGCGCTCACTTTTTGCAGGTTGCCGCCATTGGCCGTCACACTATAGAGCGAGTCTTGGCGGTTGGCATCCGGATTCCAGCTAAAGTAAATTTTCTTGCCGTCTTCTGACCAGAATATGTTGCTGGGAGAAGTGCCGATCCAGGTCGGATCGCGCATGATTTTCTCCACACTCAGCTTGCTTGTGTTTTCCTGCGCTTGCACAGTGGCTCCGCTGGCCAGCACAAGCCACGACATCAGTAGAAGGGCTTTCTTCTTAAGAAGCATAATGGATGGTTTGATTAGGTTGTTGTTTGAGATTAAAATTAAGGCATAAAATCAGAACTTAACAAACAGGGACTTTTCACACCCTCGCGCCTGGGTTTGGACTACGCTATACCTTATTTTCTGCTGCTAAATGCCATCGGCGGGCGCTGCTCGTCATGGTCTGTCATGTCCTGATATAGTTTGGCCAGAGCCAGTACTTTAGCTTCCCCGTAAAGCTGCCCCATAAAAGTAATGGTGGTGGGCATGCCGTTTTTCTGAAAACCGTTTGGCACCACCACACACGGATGTCCGCTCAGGTTTGTCATCACCAGGTTACTGCCTGCAAAAGAAGGGCTCAGGTATACGTCTATACCTTTCAGCTTTTCGTGCATCTGCTGGATAAGTAGAGAGCGCACCCGCTGCGCTTGCAAGTACTCTACAGCGGTAACAAATCTGCCTGCCCTGAAAATATTAGGCCACGCATTTTTGTGTTGCTGCACCATCAGGCTGTCGCGACCGCTTCGGGTCAGCTCGTCGAAAGCGGCAGCTCCTTCCACCGAAATGGTCATGGTTAGGTCACGCGCGGGAAGGTTAGGCAGTTCGATGGGCACTAGTTCTATACCTGCTTTCCGGAGCGCTTCCAGCGTGGCTTTATCACTTTCCTTGAAAGGGTAGTCACGGTCGAAGTCTTTGTTCAGGTAACCGACCCGCAGCTTTCGCACGTCAACATTTTTGTTGTAATTGAACGGCGCATCCACAACGGCCAGGTCTTTTCCATCCGGCCCGTAAATGGCATTGAACACAATGGCACAATCTTCGGCAGAGCGAGCAATCGGGCCAATTTTATCCATCGACCAGCTCAGCGCCATCGCCCCATGCCGGCTCACGCGACCATAGGTAGGACGCAGACCCGTGGTACCACAAGCCGTAGATGGCGATACAATGGATCCGAGCGTCTCGGTACCGATTGCAAAGGGCAGTAAACCTGCTGCCACAGCCGAGGCTGATCCAGCTGAGGAGCCACTAGAGCCTTTGCTGGTGTCCCAGGGCGAGCGGGTTTTGCCACCGTACCATACGTCCCCCATTGCCAGTTCTCCTAGCGTAAGTTTGGCAACCAGTACAGCTCCAGCCTGTTCCAGTCGTTGCACCACCGTCGCGTCCAAGTCAATCTGCTGATCTTTGTAGGGTACGGAGCCCCATGTTGTTTTGTATCGTTTAGTGGCCAACAGGTCTTTCACACCATAAGGTATGCCGTGCAGCATGCCTTTGTACTTGCCAGCTTTTATTTCCTGGTCTGCCCTTCGGGCTTGCTGCAGGGCAAGCTCTTCGGTCAGGCTGGTTACGCATTGCAAGGTAGGCCCGTGCTGTTTCAACCGGCCTAGGAAGAACCTGGTAAGTTCCTCAGAACTGATCTGCTTGGTGCGTACCAGCTCAGCCAGCTGCGGAACAGTGTAAAAGGCGAGATCTTCTCTGTTGGCTGGCAGTTTTATACCTTTCCTGCGCTCCACCTCAAACTTCTCCCGCTTTTGCTCCATCTCAAAACCCACAGGTATAGGATTGAACTGCAAGGCAGGTGCTACATCATTGGTCAGTGGCTGCTTTCTGATGCGCTGGTAGCCTTCCCGAAACTCTGCCACGCTGGCGGTAGCCGAATCCAGCTGCGCATCCGTGAAGTTCAGTCCGATCATTTGCTGCGCGCTCCGAAGCACATCGACCGTGATCTTGTCATCAGCCAGCTTCATGGCGAAAGCGCCTGACAGGAAACAGGCTGCACCTAGCAAGGTATAGGTATAAGGTTTTTTCATAAAATGAATTATCAAGATTTCAGCCCTATAAGTTACTAATTATGATCAACTTTTAGCATGGCATCAGCAGGTATAAAAAAACCGCCCCCTGCAAAGCAGAGGGCGGTTTGCTATAGTAAGTAGCTTAGTACTTATTATGGGTTCTGGTCAGATGCAGACATCTTATCGTTAGAATCGATCTCTGTTTGTGGGATTCTCCACAAGAATGCATTGTCCTTAATTGAACGATTCAGTACAATGGCAAGACCAGCATTGTGATAACCTTCTTTCGGATCACCAGCTGTTCTGTTCAAGTCTCTGTTTAGGCGCTTCATATCAAGCAGTTGGAAGCCTTCGCCCCAAAGCTCGATTCTTCTCTGCATCAGGATTTCGTTAATCAGATCCTGACCTGCAGTAGCTGGAGCAGCATAATTTGCTTGTCTTGTTTTAACAAGAGCTTCCAGTACAGTTACAGCTTCTGCATCTCTGCCAAGTCTTGCAAGTGCTTCAGCTTCGATCAGGTACATCTCAGCAGCTCTCATCAGCACATAGTCACCTTGCCAAGAACTTGTAAGTGGCTTACGGAACTTGAAGGAAGTATAGTTCTCGTAATCATTTGCAGTTGGGTTAGCAAGTGGAGCCTGCACCAATGTTTTACGAACGTCTCCATCTTTCATGGCGTCATAGATTTCTCTAGCAACCAATTTAGTGCTTCCTAGACCTGCATAGCCAGCTGCGGTGTTGTCCATGTGAGAGTAGAAAGAGGCGTAGATAGTTGCCTGGTCGTTAGGAATCTGAAGACCCCACATCCACTCAGTGTTATGCGCGCTGAAACCATTTGCATAGGTTGTAGCATTCATAAGCGTGCGACCCTGACGAGCTGCATTTGCTTTTACAGCTGCAGTTGCATAGTCTTCCATTTGCAATGCTACGCGAGCGTGTAAGCCTCTGGTAACGTTAACATTGATATGTGAAGGAGTTACTTTTCTGGCTTTTCCATCTAGCAGTGCTTCAGCAGCAGAAAGGTCAGCAAGGATCTGTGTGTAAACCTCTTGCACAGTGCCTCTGCCTTTTCCTTCAGCAGCGTTTGGCTCTGTATACAACGGAACACCAGGAGCATTCTCATGACCTTTGTAGGTGTGCTGATACAGGTTAATCAGGTAGAAGTAAGCATACGCTCTAATAGTCAGCGCATTACCCTTGATATAATCTTTATCTGCCTGAGGGCCAGTTGCGTTATCGATGTTCGCAATTAGGTTGTTTGCGTTGAAGATTACGCGATAGTAGTGTCTCCAGGCATAACCAGATCTAGAAGTAGCTGTAGCCGACGTGATAGATGACAAGTTATAATCGGCCACATACCAGCCGTAACCTCTTACAGGGGTGAACATGTCCGTGCCCATGTAGTCCATCGCGATGTCGATGGCCTTCTGACCGAACTTGTCATGGTCTTCGCTCATCCACATGAATCTGTAGATACCGTTCAGTCCTACTAAGGCTCCGTCTGTAGTAGCGAATACCAGTTCGTTAGGAACTTCTGAGTTAGGACTAGTCTCCAGGTATTCCTTTTCGCAGCCCACCAGCATTAGCGCTGCTAGCGCTAATGGGGCAACTTTTTTGAATATATTCTTCATAAAATTAATAATCCTAATTAAAAGTTAGCGTTTAAGCCAATCGTGTAAGTACGCATTACAGGATAAGTGAAGTCAGCTGTTCCGTTGAAGGTACGCTGAGGGTCCATACCTGGGTTCTTTGTAAGAATCAGTGCGTTCTCAACTGAAGCAAAAGCTCTTACATTGCTCACGCCTACCTTAGAGATAAGAGAGGCAGGAAGAGTATAACCGAAGTTAATGTTCTTAATGTTCAGGTAAGAAGCATCAAACAACCATCTTGATGAATAACCATCCTGGTTAGTAATTGCGTTCTGCAGTCTAGGCACATCCGTGTTAGGGTTCTCTGGAGTCCAACGGTTCAACAGGTCTTTGTGCATGTGTGTACCGTAGGCACCTCTGTGCATCAAAGTCAGGTAGTTAGAGTCGTAGAATGTACCACCAATCTGGAATGTAGCAAGCACTGCCAAGTCAAATGCTTTGTATCTGAACGAGTTAGACAGACCGCCTGTAAAATCAGGGATAGCAGTACCATGGTAGCCAAATACACCGTTGTTGATGTTGTTTGTTACTGTGTCAGAACCGATGATCTGGTATGCCGTACTTGAAGGGTTGTACAGCTTAGGATCTGCACGGTAAAGGGCATCACCATTCTTCGGATCCACACCCATGTACTCACGAGCCCAGAATGCATAGATGTCTTTGCCTTCAGCCAATCTCTTCGTACCACTAACGATTGGATCACCATTTGGAAGTTTAGTAATCTCATTCTTGAATGTAGTAGCGTTGAAGTCGATTCTCCAATCGAAATCAGAAGTAGAAATCGCGTTGTAACCTAACTGAATTTCCCATCCTTTGTTCGTCATCGTACCAATGTTCGCCCACTGTCTCAGGTCACCTGCAGACGAGTAAGGAAGCTGCACCTGGAACAACAGGTTGTCAGAAGTTCTCTGGAAGTATTCAACTGTACCATCAACTTTGTTGAAGAATCTGAAGTCAGCACCAATGTTGAAGTTTGCGTTGGTTTCCCATTGCAGGTCTTTGGCAACAAGGTTTTCTGCAATAGCCCCTGGGTTCAGCGCGTTGTTATAGCCCAAACCGTAAAGACCCTGCCACTGGTAAACGCTGGTCGTCATCTCGTTACCTTGCTCACCGTAGCTACCTCTAAGCTTCAGTTCATCGATCCAGTCAGCTGAAAGGAAATCTTCTTCTGAAATTCTCCAGCCAGCACCGATTGAGTAGAAGTTACCCCAACGAGCATCTTCGAAGAATCTCGAAGTACCGTCACGTCTAAAGCTGGCAGATGCCAAGTACTTATCTTTCAAGCTATAGCTAACCTGAGAGAAGTAACCTTCAATTCTGTGCTCGTTAAAAGTAGAAGTACCACCAGTAATGTTAGCAGCAGAAGCCAACTCAGTTGTACCTGGGAAAGGGAAGCCTGTCTTAGTAGAAGAAACGTTTCTAGACTCCCATGAGTAGTTCTCGTGACCAGCCAATGCAGTAATGCTATGCTCACCGAACTTCTTGTTCCAAGTTAATACCTGGTTGAAAGTGTAAGAAAGTGTTCTTGTGTCGGCTTTAGTAGATCTACCTTTGTCAGCTGCAGCATCACCGAACTGAGAGTTCTGGTAAGTTGTAGCAAAACCGTTGTAGTAGTTACCACCGAAAGTTGTCTTGAAAGTAAAGTCCTTAAGGAATTTAATTTCTGCGTAAGTGTTAGCAGTAGCCTCACTTCTTCTCATGGATCTCTCGTCGAGAGCCAGTGTACCTAACAGGTTAGAGTTTGGAGCATAAGGTCTGATGCCCATAGGAGCATTCGTGCCACCACCCCAGTCAAGCGCATTGCCGCCTCGGATTGGGTCTTGGATGAATCTGCCTTCACCGTCACGCTGCCATACTGGGTAGATAGGACCCATGTTGCGAGAGTAGTAGAATGGGTTAGATGTAGCAGTACCAGTAGCGTAGTTACCCTGGTTCTCAGACAGGTTACCAGTTAAGTTAATACCAGTTTTCAACCAGTCGTTAACCTGTGTGTTGATGCTAGCACGAGCATTTACACGATCGTAACCAGAGAATTTAGCGATACCTTCTTCGTCGATATAACCAACAGAAAGATAATAGTCGCTCTTATCACCAGCACCTGAAACGTTTACGTTCAGGTCAGTTCTGTTAGCCTGCTGGAACAATACATCAGACCAGCTGTCTTGGTAAAGAAGCGCTGCGTTAGGGTTCAGTTTACCTGTTGCAGGGTCGATGATCTCGGTTCTGCCTACGTTGAATGGGTTGTATACCAAGCCGTTTGAAGTACCGATGTTGTCAGAAGCAAACTTGTTGGCAGCTTCAGGAGAAAGACCGGCAGCAAGACGGTTGTTACGCATTGCTTCCCAGCTCAGCTCATAGTACTGCTGTGGAGTAACACGCTCGTATTCTTTAATAGCACGCTCAGAGATACCTCTTCTAAGGTTTACACTTACGCCTGCTCTAGATTTGCTACCTCTTTTTGTAGTGATCATTACCACACCGTTTGCAGCACGTGAACCGTAAAGGGCAGATGCAGCAGCATCTTTCAATACAGTCACAGTAGCGATGTCATCCGTAGAGATAGACTGCAGTGTTCCGTCGTAAGGGATACCGTCTACTACATACAGTGGTGAGCTGCTTGCGTTGATTGAACCAATACCACGAACACGGATATCAGCGTTTGAGCCTGGGCCACCACCACCGTTGGTAGTCTGAACACCTGCTACAAGGCCTTCCAGCACTTTCGTAACTGAAGTTACCTGCTGTCTTTCGATAGACTTTGTTGTGATCGTTGACTCAGCACCAGTAAAGGCTGTTTTTGCTACCGTACCGTAAGGCACTTGGATTACAACCTCAGACAGCTGCTTGCTGTCCAATTCCAATGCTACGTTGATCGAAGTATTTGCGCCAATCGCTACTTCTTGTGCCACGTAACCAATGTAACGGAACACCAAAGTGGTCGCGTTAGCTGGCACGTTTACGCTGAATGAACCGTCCGCATTCGTTGCAGTACCTGTAGTGGTACCCTTCACAACTACGGAAACCCCAGGTAGAGGTGCTCCGTCCCCTGCCCCCGTAACTTTACCTGTTATTGTCCTGCTTTGAGCCGCTACTTGGCCCAAAAGCGCAAACAAAAACAAGAAGTTAAGTAGTAATACTTTCTTCATAAACTACACTTGTTTTGTTGGGTTGATGATAAATAGATTAGATAATAGAATAGTTTTATCACCAAATATAGGCATTAAAAACATTTAACAAAACCTTAACAAAGATTCTGCGTAATATTTTTTTCTGCCCATTAATATCCCCCTGAGAGCACCGGAAGGCACAAACCGACGTTTGCAACGCACTGAGGGCCACTTCATTCAACAAAACATATATTTTATTGAAGAATGGCTAAGACATGATAAGCCCTGAACCGGATTGGCCCTCAAAAAATATTCACCTCCTATACGTGGGTTGTTATGGCAGAGAGCCTTGCGCCCGTAACAAAAGTTAAACGCCGTAGTCTCCGGAGCTGCCATAAGCGCCCGACTGAGCCATTACGACCGCATGAGCCCGCTGCGCTTCCTTAATGTTATACTCAAATGCCAGCCGCTTGTAGTTGATTATGTCTACGATCGTACCTATAAAACAAAGGCCAGCCGTGAAGATGTATAGCAAGCCCATCCCTATGTGCCCTAACACGAAGCGGTGAACACCGGCCACCCCAAAAAAACCGAGGGCTGCTGTTATGAGCACAAGAAGCGGCTCCCGGCGGCGGGCTCTGTAGACAGACGCAAACTGCTGCGCCTCGTAGTCTGACATCGAGTTGAGCAAGCCTTGTACATAAGCCATCTCATCGGGCTCAAGCTCAGGCATTAAATTAAAGACATTCGCCATAGTTTATAAATTAGAATGGTGTAGGTATAGTTTACGAGCGTGTGCTAACAGTGTAACCACACGCCAGCTTAACAGCAGCAGGGCCGGTACGCCAAGCGGGTGGGCCTGCCAGGAAGATGCCAACTCTCCCCTAAACAGGTAAGCGATGCTATGCCCAAGACCACAGCCCGGGCATCCGCCCTGCCAAACCCAACTGACCGGACACAGACTGAATAGGTGCTCACCGGCAGGTTCCAGCCCGGCCAGTAGCAGCAGCGCCAACAGCCAAGCACCAGCCTCCGGCAAGACATACCGTACCGTATAAAGGGCGCTATTTCTATTTGTGGTTCGCATTGCACTTATAAGGTATACTTTATAGTACGATTGTCCAAATTATAATACCAGCAATTCAGAACATCTTCTGGCAGGTCCCTCGTATGACTGTAAAAGGCATCAAAAGATAACAGCATGGAGTGTAACGTTGGAATAACTGAGCAAAAGATTCGGGTACTGGCAGGTCTGGCCATTATCGGTGTAGGAGCATACTATAATATAAAGGCCTTGTCCGCCATTGGGGTTATACCTATTGTGACTGGTATGCTGCGCTACTGCCCCGTAAACCAGACAATCGGCTACAATGGCTGCGCGGGGGAGCAGCACCGGGTGAAGAGCGCCGTGCTCTGATTTGAACATCTTGCTATACCTGAGCCCCGGTTTTGCGTACCTCTAACGCCATGAGAAAGATCATCCTATACATTGCGGCCAGCACCGATGGGTATATCGCCCGGCCCGACGGAAACATAGACTGGTTGCACGACAAGAAGTACAACATCCCAGACGAGGACTTTGGCTACAGCGCTTTTCTGCAGACCATCGACACTACGCTGATGGGCCATACTACTTACAAACAAGTGCTGGGCTTCGACATGCCCTTCCCCTACCCTGACTTGAAGAATTATGTCTTCAGCCGCTCAGCGCAGCAGGACACCGTGCATGTCACGTTTGTAAGAGATGGCGTGGTCGACTTCATAGAGCGGTTAAAGGAACAGCCCGGCAAGGACATCTGGCTGATTGGCGGCGGGCAGTTGAACGCCACCCTCCTCAATGCCGGCTTGCTAGACGAAATTATCCTGACCTATATACCTATTATATTGGGCAAGGGCATACCGCTCTTTTCTGAAGAGGCGGAGGAACACAAACTCAAACTGATCCCAACTGACAACAAGTTATACCGAAACGGCTTCCTGCAGGTCAGGTATAGCTGCTGACAATTTGCAGTAAAAGGCAGAGCCGCCCAATTTACCATGGGCGGCTCTGTGCAAAATAAACATTAATGTTCTTGGGTGCTTCCTTTCAATCCAAATGGAGGGAAAAGCTTATTAACAGGGTAGCTTTACGATTTCGTTTCGGCAGCATCATGCGGGTTATTGGCAGGTCTGTCAGTTGGCTCGTCGTGCTTGTGATTAGTGGACCTGTTGTGTTCTCGCTCCAGTCTTTCTTCCCGAAGCATCTCATCGTTAATTCCGTCTGAGAAACTGCGGCTCACGCCAAGGCTGTCGTCCACGCTTGGCAGGTTATAGTTTCCAGTATTAAAAAATAATCCTGAAAGGAAATTTCTTCTGTGTCGTCTCATCTCACGCTCCTTTCTTTGATTTTTGCCGGGGTTTGTCGGCAGGTTTGCAAATTGATTTACAGTAATATATACGTATATAACGTCAAAACAATCTTTACCAAGGCACTTATATAAGGCTGAATTGCACTCGAAAGCAGCACTTTTTAGTGAAAAACAAAAAGGCCCGTGCAGACATCATGTCTACACGGGCCTTCTGTTATAGCTTTTGTACTCCTACTTCTTTTTCTTCTTGGCCTTGGCTTTGGCTTTTTTCGATTTAGCGGCTTTCACTTTCGACTCTGTTTCCTCGGCCTCTTTCATCAGGGCTTTCCAGTCGAACTTGGCCTCCGGACTGAAATCGATGGTGGCTTCGCGGTCTTCGGGGTCGAGCTCCAGCACTTTGATGTCTTTGGTGAGGTAGGTCTGTATCTCGTCCAGGATCGGTTTTTCCTCCGTGCTGCAGAATGAAACAGCTATACCTTTGGCGGTGCCGCGACCGGTACGGCCCACGCGGTGCACGTAGTTTTCCGGCTGGTCGGGCAGGTCGTAGTTCACCACATAGTCCACGTTCGGGATGTCGATGCCGCGGGCACTCACGTCTGTTGCGATCAGGAGCTTAATTTCTCCCTTCTTAAACTTCTTGAGAGCTTCCAAGCGGTCTTTCTGCTCTTTGCCGCCGTGTATGCTCATCGCCACAATATCCACCCGCTCCATGGCCGCCACCACACGCTCGGCACGTACCTGCGTACGCACAAAGGCCAGTATCTTCTTGTCTGGGTTCTCTTTCACCACGCGCTCCAGGAAAAATCGCTTCTCGTCCATCTCCACATACATCACGGAGTGGTCCACGTTCTTCGATACCGGGTCTTTTGGCGAGATCTGAATACGCACCGGTTTGTTCACGAGGGAATAGGCCAGTTCCTTGATCTTTTCGTTGATGGTGGCCGAGAAGAACAGCGTCTGGCGCTTGCGGGGCAGTTTGGTGATCAGCTGCCGGATGTCGTGAATAAAGCCGAGGTCGAGCATGTGGTCGGCTTCGTCCAGAATGAGGGTCTCAACGCGCTCCAGGCGGATGTGGCCTTGGCTCACAAGGTCGAAGAGGCGGCCTGGGGTGGCTACCAGTACGTCTATACCTGCCTCCAGCTTAGCGATCTGCGGTCCCTGCTCCACACCTCCGAACACGCAGAAGGTCTTCACACGCGTATGGCGCCCGATCTGCTCAAACACTTCGGTGATCTGCAAAGCCAGCTCGCGGGTGGGCACCATCACCACACACTTAATGCCGTCGGTGCGGCGGCGGTTGATCTGGTACTGCAGCTTGTCCAGCACAGGTATAGCGAAGGCGGCGGTCTTGCCGGTGCCCGTCTGGGCAATAGCCAGCACGTCCTCCCCCTTCATGATGGGCAGTATGGCTTTGTACTGGATGTCGGTTGGCTTGCGGAAACCCAGCTTTTCCAGGCTCTTCTTGATTTCGTCGGATATGCGGTAGTCTTCGAACTTCATGTTGTCGGTTTACTCAATTGGCTACTGACCATTACGTAAGGCCGCAGCGAATTGCAAAGGTATAGCTTCTTTTTCTGATTCGCGTTAGGTATAACCCATCCCTATTGATGCAATTGCTGACTTGGCCTCAGTTCCTTCCACATAATCCCGTCCAATTCCTGCAGGGCTTTCGCACATTCGCCTATGTTCACCATCGCCCCGATCTCGCTACAGACGGCTTATGCATGTGGCGCCACTCCCAGCCAGTCGTTCAGCGAGCCGCATTCGTCTACCTCAAAATGACTGAAACCTACCCAGCGAAGTTCTTTCAGTTCAATCAGACTCGAGACCGCTTCCTTTAGCATCGTAAACATCATCAGCATCGGAAACATCATGCGCATACCGGTATGGCAGAGCGTGAGCACATCGTCCTTGATCAGGAAATGATTGAACTGCGTGTTGTAGTCCGGCGCATACAACCCGATGCGGTATACATCCGAAGCAATTTCGTTAATGGTTGTCGTGATGCGGAGGTTACAGTGTTAGACAATGGACTGCAATTTATACCTGCTTACACGCCTATTTCAAAACTTTCATCTTGCAATCGAATAAAAATCAAAAGGGAAATAAACTTTTTCAATAGTAAAGCTATTAAACAAAGTGGTTCTTATAACTTTGCCGGAGCAAGTATCGGGTAGAATGCAGTGAAAGAGGTATAGGTTAGCAAAACAATCGCATTACACAGTTAAAGTTGCAACCTAAGATCTAAAAACCAGCTAAGAGAAAAATAATCCGGATGAAGAGGCTTAAATCACGTAATACGTGTCAAAACAAGGTTAAAGCAGCACATTCAGGTAGACAGTTGCGCAAAAGTCTACTGAAATTGACGCGCTGCATCAACCCGAAATTTTCTCAGCCGCTCCTATCAGCGCAATGATTGGGTCAGCACATCCGTAGTTGATTTTGGCCAAAGCATCTGACTAGTTATACCGAGTGCAATGCTTCGCAGCTGACTCCTGTAGAAAGGGGCGATTTTTTAAACATCTGGCATTGGTGACAGTTGACCAGATATGATAGTGAATACATGAATAAAGCATATAAACACAAACCCCAGTTCACCCCTATGCAGCGCTTCTGGCAGCTCCTTGCTGCCGAGAAACGTGAGATCGTATACCTGTACATTTATGCGATCGTGGCCGGTCTGATCAGCCTTTCGCTGCCGCTGGGCATCCAGAGCATCATCGCGTTTGTTTCCAGCGGACAGATCACGGTATCGGTGGTGGTGCTGATCACCCTCATCGTGCTGGGCCTACTCATTGTGGGCGGCATGCAGATCATGCAGCTCTGGCTGGTGGAGTACATCCAGCAGCGTATCTTCGCGCGCACGGCCTTCGACTTCGCCTACCGGGTGCCACGTCTGCAGTCCGAAGCGCTCCACCGCTACTACCCGCCCGAACTCATGAACCGCTTCTCCGACACCGTGGTGCTGCAGAAGTCGATGGCCAAGCTGCTCACTGACTTTACCACCTCGGCCATTCAGATCATTTTCGGGCTTATTCTGCTCTCGTTCTACCACCCTTACTTTATTGTGTTCGGCATGATCCTGGTGATCGTGCTCATCGGCATCCTATACCTGACAAGCTCCCGCGGCATCGACACCAGCATCACCGAGTCGAAGTACAAATACAAACTGCTGGCCTGGTTACAGGAGATGGCCCGCTCCATGAACGCCTTTAAGCTGGGTGGCCAGTCTGAACTGCCGTCGCAAAAAACCAATGGCTTTGTCACCAGCTACCTGAAGGCACGCAAGCAGCACTTCCGGGTGCTGATGACGCAGTACTTTAGCTTTGTGGGGTTCAAGACCGTGATCACGGGCGGTCTGCTCGTACTGGGCGCTGTGCTGGTGATTCAGCGTGAGATCAACATCGGGCAGTTTGTGGCCTCCGAGATCGTCATCATCCTCATCATGACGGCGGTAGAGAAAATCATCATCAAGCTCGACACCATTTATGACCTGCTCACCAGCCTTGACAAACTCGGGCAGGTAACCGACATGCCACTGGAGGAAGAGCGCGGCATGCCGGTGCCTGACACTGGCCAGGGCCTGTCGATACAGGTAAGGAGTCTGCGCTATCAGTACCCGAACCTGGAGGAGTTTGCCATCGACGGCATTTCGTTTGATGTGCAGGCCTCGGAGCGGGTGTGCATCGCAGGCTTCAACCGATCCGGCAAGTCCACACTCAGCCAGCTGCTGCTGGGCCTGTACGAGAACTATGAAGGCAGCATCGCCTACAACCACCTCTCGATGCGCGACCTCAACAAGAACAACCTACGCCGGCTCATTGGCGACAACACCTCCAAAGAGCAGGTTTTTGACGGCACCATCCTGGAAAACATTACGCTAGGTATACCAAATGTGCCGGTTGAGGACGTGATCTGGGCGACGGACAACGTGGGCCTCACTGACTTTATACACGAGCTGCCGGATGGCCTGCAGACCGAGCTGACCGGTGGCAGCATCCGGTTGCCAGCCAGTGTGGCGCGCAAGATCATCATGGCCCGCTGCCTGGTGCGGCGCCCCAAAATGCTGCTCCTCGACGATTTCTGGGGAGGTATGGAAAAGCAAGAGAAACTGCGCCTCATTCAGATGCTCTCATCGCCGGAGTTCAGCTGGACGCTCCTCATCATTTCCAACGACCCGGAAGTGATGGCCATCTGCGACCGCACTATGCTCCTGAAAGACGGACAGCTCGTGGCAAGCGGCCATTTTGAGGAGATCCGCCACAGTACCCCTTATCAGCAACTGGCCACCCTCACTGTATGACCATGAAAGAGAAAGATCCTTATATCCCAACGCAGGAGCACTCGACCATGGAAGCAATGGAAATGGTGCAAACTCCTAAGCTCGGACGCACATTGGCCATCTGGATTGTGGGCATCGTGCTGCTCCTGATCCTGATGCTGTTTTTGCCCTGGACACAGAATATCTCGTCTCGCGGCGCGCTGACTGCCCTTAACCCTGAGGACCGCCCTCAAACGGTGCAAAGCACCATAGCCGGCCGCATCGAGCGCTGGCATGTGCAGGAGGGCCAGCTGGTGCAGAAAGGCGACACGATTGTGAGTTTGTCGGAAGTGAAAGAAAAGTTCTTCGACCCGGAGCTGCTGGATCGTCTGGACGAGCAGGTACAGGCAAAGGAAGGAGCTGCTACGGCCACCAAAGCCAAAACTGATGCGTTGCAGGAGCAGATACGGGCCTTGCGCGAGGGGCTGCAGTTTAGTCTGCAAAAAGGACGCAACAAAGTTGCCCAGACCAGGCTTAAAGTACAAAGCGACAGTGCAGATCTGGCAGCGCAGCGCGTAGAAGTAGAGATCGCCCGTAACCAGTACGCCCGGCAGGAGGCACTGTACGAGCAGGGACTCAAGTCGCTGACCGAGCTGGAGGCGCGCCGCCTGAAACTGCAGGAAGCCGAAGCCAAACTGGTGGCCAACGAAAACAAGCTGGGCAGTGCCCGTGCCGAATTGCAGAACGCCTATACGGAGCTCAACTCCCTCCAGGCCGAGTATGCTGACAAACTGGCCAAAGCCGAGTCGGACCTGAACGCAAACCAGGCTTACCTCTACAGCACGATTGGCGACGTGTCGAAACTGCGGAGCGAGTACAGCAGTACGCTGGTGCGTAGCGGCTTTTACCAAGTGGTGGCACCGCAAACGGGCTACCTCGTGCGGACGCTCCGCGCAGGTATAGGCGAAACCATCAAAGAAGGCGAAGCCATCGCTACCATCATGCCCGACAATCCGCAGCTGGCTGTGGAGCTCTACGTGCAGCCTATGGACCTGCCACTCCTCTACCGTGGTGCTCCGGTGCGCCTGCAGTTCGACGGCTGGCCGGCGCTCGTGTTCTCGGGCTGGCCCAATGTGGGCTTTGGTACCTTCGGCGGCAAAGTGGCCGTGATCGACAACACCGCGACCAACGGTCTGTACCGCATGCTGGTGGTGCAGGACCCGGAGCAGGAGAAATGGCCCGAAGCCATCCGGATCGGCTCCGGCGTACAGGGCTGGGCCATGCTGCGCAGCGTGCCGATCTGGTACGAACTGTGGCGCCAGCTCAACGGCTTCCCGCCAGACTACACGGGCACGCTTCCTGTAGACGGAGCCAAAGACCAATCCAAAGAAGAGAAATAAGCACATGAAGGAGTATCGCTTTTTTGTCTTTTCGCTGTTGCTGCTTTGCCTGACAGGTATAGCCCGACCGGGTGTGGCCCAAAAGACGGACTCAGTGCAGGTGCTCACCATGCACGCGCTCTACGAGCAGGTGCTGGCGCATCATCCGCTGGCGGCACAGGCGGCACTGCTGGCGCGGCAGGCCGACCAGGAACTGCGCATGGCCCGCGGCGGCTTCGACCCGGTTATCGACAGCAAGTATGGCGAAAAGCAGTTTTCTGACAAGGAGTACTATACCTACTGGAACAACAGCCTGCGCGTGCCGCTGTGGTTTGGGCCGGAGTTGCTGGCAGGTTATGAGCGCAACAGCGGCCCTTACCTGAATCCTGAGAAGTACACCCCCTCCAACGGACTGAGCTACGCAGGTATAGCCGTGCCGCTGGGACAGGGGCTGTTCATGGACGAACGCCGCACCATGGTGCGACAGGCGCAGTTGCTACCGCAAATGGCCGAAGCCGACCGACTCAAGCTGGTGAACAAACTGCTGCTGGATGTGGCCAAGGACTATTGGGACTGGCTTTATTATTACCATGAAGTGCAGGTATACCGGGAGGCGCTGGAGCTGGCCGAAGTGCGCACCCGGGCCGTGAACGAACGAGCCCGCCAAGGCGACCTGGCCGCTATCGACACCGTGGAGGCCCGCACCGAGGCCCTTAACCGCCGCGTCTTGCTTAGTGCCGCCCTGCAGGAGTACAACAACAGCAAGCTGCGGGTAGAGATGCATTTGTGGGACGAGGGCAACAAGCCACTCGGCCTTGCCGCTAACGCCATCCCCTCAGCAGAAGGCACCGAGCGGGACCCGCTCAGCCCCGAAGACTTGCAGGAGTTGGTAGCCTTGGCCAAAGTCAACCACCCCGACATTGTGAAGCTCGACCTGAAAGGACAGCAACTGGAAGTGGAGCGCCGTTTTGCCGCCGACAAACTCAAGCCGAAGCTGAACGTGGAATACAACCTGCTGCAAAGCGACTTTTTTATGAACGGTGAGGCGTTTCGGGCTCCTTACATGCGCAACAACTACAAAGTGGGCATCAGCTTCAGCCAGCCGCTATTTTTGAGGCAGGAACGGGGCAAGCTGCAACTCACCAAAATCAAACAGCAGGAAGTGGATTTTCAGCAATCGTTTGCCTTACGGGCCATCGAAAATGCGGTACAGACGGTATACAACGAATGGCTGGCGCTGGAAGAACAGCTTGCCTTACAGGAGCAGATGGTAGCCAACGCCCGCATCCTGCAAGAGGGTGAGGTCGTCAAATTCCAGAGCGGGGAAAGTTCCCTCTTTCTGATCAACGCCCGCGAGCAGAAGCTGCTGGAGTCGCGGATTAAGCTGTATGATTTGCGCAGCAAGTACGCCAAAACCAAGGCTCAGCTCTACTGGTCGGCCGGCAACATGCAGCGGGAGTAACTACCCTTTTTTCCCCACCCACTCCAATACAGCAGTGCTCAGGCGGGCAAAGTCTTCTCCGCCCACGCCGTAGGTATCATAGGCCAGTTTAAGGATGATGCCACTCACCACCACCAAAAACAGCGCCCGCACAAAGCCGGTGCCGCGTTTGAGAGCGGTGCGAGTGCCCAGTTGCGAACCGATGATGCTGCAGATCGCCATAGGAATAGCCACTTCGTAGAGCACATGGCCTTTCCAGATAAAGTAGAGCAGCGCCGACAGGTTCGTGGCCACGTTCACCACCTTCGCCGCCGCAGAGGCCGCCAGGAAGTTGAAGCCGAACAGACCAATGAAAATGAAGATGAGGAAGCTGCCCGTACCGGGGCCAAAGAAGCCGTCGTAGAAACCGATAGCCGCACCAATCAGGACCCCGTATACCTTCTCCTTTGCGTCTGTGAGCTTGGGGGCGTGCAGCGAGCCGAAGTCCTTCTTGATGAAGGTATAGATGGCCACCAGGATGAGCAGCAACAGAATGAGCGGCTTGAGCAGGTTGGCATCCAGGTGACTCAGGGCTCTCGCTCCCATGAAGGAAAAGACAAAAGCCGCCGCGGCTGCCGGCAGTATGGCCAGGTAGTTGATCTTTACGGTCCGGACGTAGCGTACCATGGCCGCAGTAGTGCCGGCTATACCTGCAACCTTGCCCGTACCAAACAACGTCGGCAAGGGCACGCCGGGCAAAAATATCATCAAGGCCGGCAACTGGATCAAGCCTCCCCCTCCTACCACCGAATCAATGAATCCCGCCAGAAAGGCGAAAAAACACAGGTATATAATTTCTTCCACCCCTTAAGCTCCTGCTGCTGATTTTAAAAAGCCGCGCAAGTTAAGCGATTGTTGCTGTAGTTTAAGCGGAGGGACAGAGGTATATTTCAGTTAGGCATAGCCACCTGTAGGTCAGCACGATAATGGAGGCATAGTGGGACTTATAATTAAAGATGGAGCTCCAACCCGAATGTTAATAACATAGGTTATCCACAAAAGTTACTAACATTTTTAGCCGGTTTCTAAAAATATTAGCCACGCACTATAACTGCCCTCCTATGACAACCCGCTCCTTTTGCACGCGCTTCTGCCCGTCCAGGTCGAAGAGTTCGATATAAAAGAGGTAATAGCCGATGGCGGCTTTGGAGCCATCCTGCCGGGTACCGTCCCAGCGGAAGAAGCCGTCGGTGGCCAGCAACTCGTTACGCACCAGTTTGCGCACTTCACGTCCCTGCGCGTCAAACACGGTAATGTTGGCAACAAGTCCGCTTTGGTCGGCACTGTAGTTAATGGTGGTAAAATCCTCATAGCCGTCGCCGTCTGGCGAGAATACCTTGGGTTCGATGGTGAATATATTCTGCACGGCTATACCTGACTGCGACTGCGAATTGAGGTAGCCGGGCGTGGCCCCAAGTGAGGTAGCCGCTGAATGAAAATTGTCTGCCGTGGTAGGCCCTTCCAGCCTCACCCGTTCCAGCGAAATACCGTTGCGGTCATCAATCAGGCTGAAGTGCATGCGCTCGTTGTAGTCAAATCGGTCGGCAAGGCGGCCATCCGGCTGCAACACGATAACGGATCCGGCCGCATCGGGGTAAGAAGGCAGCGAGGCCATCCGCAGAAACGTCGCTTCGTGGGCCGCCGGGTAGTTATTTTTGATGTTCTCGGGGTTGGTGGTGAGCACCACGTATTGACCGGGCTCCAGTACATAGGGAGTTGTAGTGATCGCGCGCCGGTTGGCGATGCTGTCGTTGCTCGTGTTGGCCAGTTGCCAGTTTTGCAAGTTGATGTATTTGTCGCTGCGGTTCACCAGCTCCACAAAGTCCACGCCGCCGGGCCTGGGGTTGAAGAGCACCTCGTTGATCACCACATCGCCGGGCTCCGGAGCAGAAGGCAAAGCAAAAGTGGCCGTGAGCGGTTGCGAACTCAGGTTGCCGGCGCAATCGCGGATGCCGGTGGCCGTTAAGGTATAGCGCTGTCGCTCCTGCAGCGGACTATTCAGGTATAGCACCACCTCATCAAACAGCGGCGAGACCACCTGCACACTGGCTATATCGATGCCTGCCGGACTCAAGGTATAGCGGCCCGCATCTGCTACCTGCGCACTATCCAACCGCTCGTTAAACCGGAGAAGCAACCGATCGGGCGACAAGGCTGTCACGCTGCCCAAGGCAGGCGGGGTGTTGTCAGGTATAGAGGCGGCTACGGAATTCGGCTGGGCAGGCGTACCGCCGCGTGGGTCTGCAGAGGCAATCCAGTTATCGGCTCCGGCGCAGGGGTTGGTCACGTCGATCATCTCGAGGCTCCAGCCGCCGTTGCGCTTGGCCACGTCGCGGTACCAGGTGTCGTTGTAATGCACGGCGTAGATCAGGCGGCCATTGGGCTGGCGCAGCTGCAGCAATTCGCCCGTGTTGTTGAGGCTCGGGAAGTTGCTGATGCCGATCACGCGGCCATAGTCGGTAAAATTGGCTACCTGTGTGTTGGGAACCACCACGGCATACTCGCCGGGCTGCAAGAGCACATTGGGCAGCGTCGTGGTAGAAGTGCCATCAGAAAACCGTATACCTTGCAGCGTGAGCACCTTTTCAGTCGGGTTGTGTAGCTCGATGTACTCCACTGCTGGCAGCCCTACGGCTGGTGTTTCGCGGGACATGATCTCGGTGATAAGGAGCTCGTTGTACCCGGGCAGTACAGGCGGCAGCGCATACTGGAAAGTCAGTTCAACCGGGTTTGGCAGGATATTGTCATACAGGTCGGCTATACCTGCCGCCGCAATCGTATTGGCGCCGTTCCGCAGCGATTGGGCAAACGAGAGCAGCACTGTGCCGCTTCCGGTGAGCTCTGCTGAAGACGGTTTTATGTTGCCGTTCAAGGTATAGCTATTGGTATTTTGGGCTCGTTCCTGGTCAAGCGACTCGTTAAATCGCAGCTCCAAGGTATAGGGGCTCAACGGCTGGGCGCTCTCCAGCACCGGCGGACTGGTGTCTCTTATCCGGAAATCATCAAAATAAAAGCGCTGACTATTGGCCGAGCTATACCTGACCAGCACGCCAAACCAGGCGGAGCGCATGTGCGTGGCATCTGCTACCGTACCTTGGCTCACATAGCTCTCCCCCGTTCCGGTCACGTCGATCTCGAGTTGCCAGGTATAGTCGAGGCTTCGCGTCACGCGCACCCGCACAATATTGTTGGAAGTTGCCACGGTTTTGTCCTGCCCGTTGATGATCATGACAGGCGTGCGTCCGGCGTCTTTGCGGAACAGGCTCACTTCGTCGGCTGTGTTTCCGATGCGCACAAAATAGCCGTTCACATCCGCGGCCTTCAAATCTGCTTTGTCTGCTATGAGAAATACATCGGCATAGTTGCTCGATGAGGTCGCCAGGCGAAGGTTGGCCCAGAACTCCCAGACCGTTCCCACCGCCGCCTGCGAGGGCGTGGACAGGTATAGGATGGTGCCCGTCACTGCCGGCCCGTTGCTTTGCAACTGGTTTTGAGGATTTACCATAAAGCCGCTCACATCACCTGTCCAGGCGGGGTTCTGGGTGAAGTTTCCGTCAGAGAAGTCCTCCTGAAGTTGGGCTGCCGCCAGGTATGGCAGCAATAGCAGCACCCCTGTGGCCAGCACCTTTTGCGTGAAACCGGCTCTGAGGAGATCAGAAATAAAGTAGTTTATACCCATTGCGAGCCCCCGCACCCACGTCGCTATTCTGAAAGCATGCTGGAGGCGAGTATGATAGGTAACGATTTTAGAATCTTGTATAGCTTGGCGTAAAGTTTGTTTCATGCGCAGATGTTTCGGTGAAAACTTACGAACTTCGCAGCCGCAAAAGGGAAAAGGCGGGGCACGAACCCACAGAAAAATAAGAACCGCACAGGTATCTGAGGACCTTATGAGGACAGTAAACCGGCCGCTTTTGTAAAATTTAGAACTTTTACGCGAGCTAAGAGAGTTAGTTAGAGGAAGTTGAGGAGTTGAAAAGATTAAGGGCTGTGTGCTTCTTAGGGACAGGTCGCGACCTGTCTGAACCGTGCACAGGCATAATCTGTCTGAATCAGGATTCACAGGATTTTAAGATTTTCAGGATTATTATAAAAAGACAGTCAATATTGAAAATTCTGTAAATCCTGATTCTGATAATTAACAATCAACAATTTAACCATCAACTATTTAACAATCCAGCAATTCACTCAATCACTCAATCACTCAATAAATAATATACCCTAAACAATGAAAGTAGCAGTAGTAGGCGCCACCGGATTGGTGGGCGGCGAGATTTTGAAAGTACTGGCGGAGCGCGACTTCCCGGTAACGGAACTGTTGTTGGTTGCTTCTGAGAGGTCTGTTGGTAAACAGATGGCGTTTAAGGGTAAACAGATAAAGGTGATCGGGATGCAGGACGCAATTGCGGCTGCCCCGCACATAGCCATTTTTTCTGCCGGCGGCAGCACCTCTACCGAATGGGCCCCGAAGTTTGCCGAAGTAGGCACCGTGGTGGTGGATAACTCCTCGGCTTGGCGCATGGACCCGACCAAGAAGCTGGTAGTGCCGGAGATTAATGCCAAAGAGCTGACGAAAGAAGACAAGATCATTGCCAACCCGAACTGCTCGACTATCCAGATGGTGGTGGCCCTGAACAAGCTTCACGAGGAGCTGAAGGCTAAGCGCATTGTGGTGAGTACCTACCAGTCAGTGACGGGCACGGGCGTGAAGGCGGTGGAGCAGCTGATGAACGAGCGTGCCGGCAAGGAAGGCGAGAAAGCCTACCCCTATACCATCGACCTGAACGTGCTCCCGCACATTGACGTGTTCCAGGACAACGGCTATACCAAAGAGGAGATGAAAATGATCCTCGAAACCAAGAAGATCATGGGCGACGACTCCATCCGGGTAACCGCCACAGCGGTGCGCATACCTGTCATGGGTGGCCACTCCGAGTCGGTGAACGTGGAGTTTGAGAAAGACTTTACACTGGACGAGGTATACCGCATCTTGGGTGAAACCGAAGGTGTGAAAGTGGTAGACGACGTGAAGAACCTGCAGTATCCGATGCCAAAAGACGCCCATGGTAAAGACGAGGTGCTCGTAGGCCGTGTACGTTTGGACGAAACCCAGCCACGCACGCTGAATATGTGGATCGTAGCCGATAACCTGCGCAAAGGCGCTGCTACCAATGCTGTGCAGATTGCCGAGTACCTGGTGAAGCACGAGCTGGTGTAGGTTTTCCTGCGTATCACGACACACGTATCAAGTAGCACGACAAAATACAATGCTCTTCCGGACTTCCTGGTCTGGCGGGTATCTGACGGGGACTTCTTAGTCCCCGTTTTTTATTTGTGCTGGTTGGGTGGATTTAATTGGTCTGAAACAGCGGGTGAAAGTCGTTTTCAATTATTTGTCATATATTGTTCTTCAAATATTTTACTTCAGCTAAACTCTCCAGCCACGTTACATGAGCGAAACCTTCAAGTACAAGTATGATGATTTGTTTAATCCTACTCTGAAAGCGCTGAAAAGCCTAGGAGGTTCAGCTTCCATAAACGAAATTGAAGAACAGGTCATCGGGATCTTAAAGCTAACGGAAGAAGAGATAAATGATATCCACAGAGAAAGCACTACGAAATTAACCTACCGATTAGCTTGGGCGCGAAATTACCTGAAACGTTTTGGGCTTCTGGAAAACTCCAAGAGAGGAGTCTGGGCTTTGACCAGTAAAGGAAAGGAGACACCTTCAGTTGATAAAAGTCACGTAAAGAAATTTGTCACTAAGCTGGATAAAGAAGAACGCCAGAACAAGCAAGGGCCTGCTTCTATTGATTTAGAGAATACGAGCGAAGAGTTAATTGAATTTTCCTGGCAGGAAGAATTAATAGATGCTGTCAAAAGCATTTCCCCTGACAAGTTTGAAAGGCTCTGCCAAAGATTACTTCGTGAGCTTGGTTTTTTGAACGTCGAAGTCACCCAGCGTTCCAACGACGGAGGCATAGACGGCCAGGGCCTTATCCGTCTAGGAGGCGTGCTGTCATTCCATGTTGTCTTTCAGGCGAAGCGGTATCAAGGAAGCGTTGGTTCGAGTGTAGTTAGAGATTTCAGGGGAGCCATGATCGGAAGAGCGGACAAAGGACTAATTCTGACAACCGGAACCTTCACGAGAGAAGCAAAGAAGGAAGCGAACAGGGACGGAGCCCCTCCTATTGATTTAATCGATGGAAATGAATTTGCCGAAAAGCTAAAAGAACTGGGTCTAGGGGTAGAAATTGAATTGGTCGAAAAGGTGAATATCAAAAAAGAATGGTTTGCTAACTTTTAAAAATCCACCCCGATCGCCCGCTCCTTCGGATTTGCAATCCGAAGTTTACTTACCCACGAATTTGTAATCCGCAATTACAAAAGTTTCGGATTGCAAATCCGAAACAGCAGAAAAATTCAAAACAGCAGGCCAGCCACTTTAAAACAGTAAAACGCACAGCAATTAATCCATGCCCATCCAACCCATCCATACCCAACGGCTCGTCCTTATCCCTTTTACCCTCGAAATCGCTCGGGCGGTTTACGCTTTCAATACAGGTATACTGGCCGAGATCGGTCTAGTGCCCACACGCATCTGGCCGGACCAGGAAAGCATGGACAGTTTGCCGCGCATTATCAAAAGGCTGGAGCAACTGCCCGAGCCAACCGGCTTTGAGTCGTGGATGATCGTGCTGAAACAGAACGCCACCGTGATTGGTGATGCCGGTTTTAAAGGCGGACCGAATCAGGAGGGGATTGTGGACATTGGCTACTCCATTATCGAGCAGGAGCAACAGAAAGGGTATGGGCTGGAAACGGCCAGGGCACTGGTGAACTGGGCGTTCTGGCACCCCGAGGTGAAGGCGGTCACGGCAAACTGCCAGGTCGAAAACACGGCTTCCGCACGCATCCTTGAAAAACTCGGTATGGAAGAACAGGTGCGGGATGATGAAATGGTTTACTGGAAGTTAGTCCGTCCTAACGCAGTTTCATAAGACGCAGATATAGCTAAAAATCAACCCGGTACAAATCCTCCATCTGCCGCTGCGTAATAAACCGGGGCATGGCCCGGAAAAGCGTGTTTCGGATCTTACCCAACAGCGGATTTCGCCAGTGGGCCACCTCCCCCAGCGTTCTGGAAAGCTGTATCACTTTGGCGGTGCGGGCCTTGCGGCGCTTCTCGTACTTTTTAAGGGCATTGGATAAAACAGGCTCTTGCTGCAGGCACTGGGCTAATACCACGGCATCCTCGATAGCCTGGCAGGCACCCTGACCCATGTTGGGCGTGGTGGCATGCGCGGCATCGCCGAGCAGCACCACACGGCCGTACACAAAATGCTTGAGTGGCTTCAGGTCAGCAATGTCGTTCCAGATTAGCTGCTCCTGCGAAGTGGAGGCCAGTACTGCCTCTACCGGCGAATGCACTCTTTCGAAGTGGCGGGCCAGTTTTTCGGGCGTCATGCGGCGCATCTTCTCGTCGCGCTGCGGGGCGTTGATGCAGGCGTACCAGTAAATCTTGTCGTCCTGCAGCGGCGCTATACCTACCCGGCCTTCCGGCGCCCAGGTCTCTGCCGATATCATTTTGTTTATCTCTACACCCGGATTTTCGATCACGGCACGCCAGCAGGTATAGCCGGCGTAGCGGGGTACGCTGTCGGGCACCAGTTGCTGGCGCACCACCGAGCTGATGCCGTCGGCTGCGACGAGCAGATCGGCTGTGGCATGGCTGCCGTCGGCGAACAGCACCTGCACCTGGTCATTTTGCTGCTTTACTTCCTCACAGCGCTTGCCAAGCTCCACTGAGCCGGGCTTCAGGTGGCTTAGCAGTACTTCGTGCAGGTCGGCGCGGTGAATCACAAAATTGTTGATGCCATACTTGTTGCTCAGGCGGCGGGTATCCATGTTACTGATCACCTGCCCCTGTTCGTCGAAGATGACCAGGGCTTCGAGCTGCTTGCCTCTGGCCACTACGTCGTCCATCACGCCCAGCCGCTGCAGGCCCTGCATGGCATTGGCAGCCAGTCCTACGCCTGCTCCCAGGCCTCTGAACTTGGCCGCAGCTTCATAAACGGTGGCCTCTATACCTGCCTGTTGCAAGGCAAGCGCCGTGCACAGCCCTCCGATTCCGCCCCCTACAATGATGGCTTTCATACCTGCTCTGTTTTAAACTTTCACTTCGTCTTCCACCGATGATTTGCCAAATACCTTCGCTATCCACTTTGGCAGGAAGATAGAGCCCAGCACCAGGTATGGGTAATACGTAATCAGGCGGTAGAGCACCACCACAATGTTGCTGAAGCGTCCCAGGAAAAGTCCGAAGAAGCTCGGGAAGGCCATCTCCACAATGCCGGCACCACCTGGTGTTATGGCCACAAGCATCACAATCCAGAATATCAGGTTGCGGGAGATGATGAGCAGATGCTCGGTCAGCGTCACGTCGGTAAAGGCCGCGATGAGGCAGTTGAGCAAAAAGTAACGGGCGCTCCACACGAAAATGGTCGAGATGATGGCCCGGGCCCAGTAGTTGAACTCCTTGCCGCGCAGTTGCTGCGAGGCCCAGATGATCTCGTTGCCGTGCTCGTGCGCATTGATGCGCCACTTGCGCAGAAACCTCCACCCCGTAAGGCGCAGCAGGATCCATTTGAAGGCACGAGGCCGTACAAACAGCGCATAGATCATGATGAAAGTATAAACAGCAATCAGGGAATAGCTGATGTAAAAGGCTGTTTTGAGCGCATTGAGGTCAGATGCAGAAAGGCCCAGACTCGGGAACACCTCGCCTTGTACAAAGAGCAGGGCAAGCGGGGCCGCCACAATAAAGAACATGTTATCGAGCACGGCCGTGACCATCACGTAGGCCAGCGACTTGCCCAGCGGTATGCCTTCTTTGTTAAGCAGAATGGTGGCGATGGTAGAACCCCCAACTACCGAGGGCGTAATGGCCGAGGCAAACTCCCATAGCATAATCACGTCCAGGCTGTTACGCCAAGAAAGGAACCTATCTGTCAGGCTACGGATGCGGTACATGTAACCAAGGTCGCGTATCACGAGCACGAGCAGCGCCGCTGCCAGCCACCCCCAGTTGGCCTCCGCTATACCTTTCAGATCGTCGAGCTTGTCGTCTTTGATAAACAGCCATGCCGTGGCACCCAGGCCCAGCAGCACCGGGATCAGGACCTTGACCGGGCTGAAACTCTTTAATATGGTTTTTTTATTTTGATCCATTTACGCTATTCTATCCCTGCTCCTGGGTGCTTGCTGGAAAACAGCTGACATGCAAAACTACCTTACTATTCGGCAACCAGGGTGAAACGGTTCAGTTTTTCAGGAATTTTAAGGATTGCTATTCCAGTATGAGCTGCGTTACCTGCGCAGCCTGCCCCTCGGCCCTGGTAATGATAAAGTCGTTGAAGCCCTCGCCTACCTCTATACCGATCAAATTGAGCTGCAGCATGTCGAGTATGGCCAGAAAGTTGAAGATCATGCCGATCTTGTCGGGGAAGGCCGAAATGATTTCCGAAAAGGCGATCTGGTTCTTCTCCTCTATCACCCGGGTGATGTACTCGCGCTGTTCTTCTATGGTGTATGGGTAGGTGAGCACGGTGTGCTTCGGCCGGTTCTGCTCCTCCTCGAAGCGGTGCATCACCTTGTCGAACACGCGCATCAGCTTGTAAAGACTTAGGTCCTGCAGTTCGTATTCGAAGTGGTTGGCGTTGGCGATCTGCTGCAGTTCCTCGTTGACGTTACCCCGGTTCTCCTGCGCCAGGCGGGTGTCTTCCATCTGCCCCAGGTCGCCGAGCACGGCCTTGTACCTCTTGTATTCCAACAGGTGCTGCACGAGCTCCTGGCGCGGGTCAATCTCGTTGCCCTCTTCGTCTTTTTCGGTGCGGGGCAGCAGCATTTTGGCCTTGATGCGCATGAGCGTGGCCGCCGTGAGGATGAAGTCGCTGGCCACCTCGATGTTGAGCTGCTCGAGTTGCCGCAGGTAACCCATGAATTCGTTGGTGATCTGGAAAATCGGAATATCGTGAATGTCGAGCTCGTCACGCTCAATAAAGAAGAGCAGCAGGTCGAACGGCCCCTCAAACAACGGTAATTTAATTTCGAAACTCACTTCTCTGGCCTTTGGTTAATGCGCTGATCGCAGCAGATGGACAAAAATACTAATTTATTCGGACGAACGAGCAGCCCAGCAGCCCTCTTATAGAAGCCGCACCTGCACGATTTCTGAACAAAAATAGGTTTATAACTGTATAAGTGTAGCATTATCAAGTGAGGTGCTTGCCGTTTAGTTCCTAAAAACACAAGACTTACTGACATTCAATAGCTTACCACGCGTACACCACACACCACCGTCGGCTTCCCGGACAGGATAGGGAGGAGAAATAGCAGCTTGTATTCTGATTTTTGCTAACTTTACGTTTTGTCCGGCAGACTGTGATTTGCACAATGCAAACTTTTGCCTGAAAAATTTGTTGGAAGTCTATATTAAAGACATTTCTATGATCATCAAACCAGGAGATCTCCTTGCCTCCATCAACTCGCCTGCCGACCTGCGCAAACTTAAGCCAGAGCAGCTGTTGCAGGTAAGCCAGGAGTTAAGGCAATACATTATCGATGTGGTATCGATCCACGGCGGTCATTTTGGGGCCAGCCTTGGGGTGGTGGAACTGACTACGGCGCTTCACTACGTGTTTCAGACCCCGTACGATCAGCTGGTATGGGACGTAGGGCACCAGGCCTACGGACACAAGATCCTGACCGGCCGCCGCGATAATTTCCACACCAACCGCAAGTATGGCGGCATCTCCGGTTTCCCGAAGCGTAAAGAAAGCGAATACGATACATTTGGCGTAGGCCACTCGAGCACCTCCATTTCGGCGGCGCTGGGCATGGCGGTTGCCTCACAATACAAGCAGGAAGAGGACCGTCACCACATCGCTGTGATCGGCGATGGCGCCATGACGGGCGGTATGGCCTTTGAGGCCCTGAACCACGGCGGCGCAACCAACGCCAACCTGCTGGTGGTACTTAACGACAACTGCATGAGCATTGACCCGAATGTGGGCGCTCTGAAAGAATATTTAACCGACATAACCACCTCCCGCACTTACAACAAGCTGCGCGACGAGCTATGGAATGTGCTCGGCAAAATCAGCAAATTCGGCCCGAACGCGCAGCACATTGCCTCTAAAATCGAGAGCGGCATCAAAGCCACGCTTTCCAAGCAGAGCAACCTGTTTGAAGGCCTCAACTTCCGCTACTTCGGCCCAATCGACGGCCACGACATCAACCACCTGGTGTCGGTTATGGAAGATCTGAAGCGTATACCTGGCCCGAAGATCCTGCACGTGCTCACCACCAAAGGCAAAGGCTTTGCCCTGGCCGAGAAAGACCAGACCAAATGGCACGCACCGGGTCTGTTCGACAAGATAACGGGCGAAATTTACAAGACACACCACGACACGCCACAGCCTCCGAAGTACCAGGATGTGTTTGGCCACACCATCGTGGAGCTCGCCGAGAAGAACGAGAAAATCATGGGCGTGACGCCTGCCATGCCTTCGGGATGCTCGCTCAACATCATGATGAAAGCCATGCCCGACCGTGCCTTTGACGTAGGTATAGCCGAGCAGCACGCGGTGACTTTCTCCGCCGGCCTGGCCACGCAGGGTATGGTACCGTTCTGTAACATTTACAGTACGTTCATGCAGCGCGGTTACGACCAGGTGGTGCACGATGTTTGCCTCCAGAACCTGCACGTAGTGTTCTGCCTCGATCGTGCCGGTTTTGCCGGAGCCGACGGCCCGACACACCACGGCGCTTACGACATTGCCTACATGCGCTGCATCCCAAACATGGTGGTAGCCGCCCCGATGAACGAGCAGGAGCTCCGCAACATGATGTATACTGCCTCGCAGGACGGCGCTGGCCCGTTTACGATCCGCTACCCACGTGGCGAAGGTGTGATGCCAGAGTGGAGAACTCCGCTGGAGCTGCAGCAGATCGGCAAAGGCCGCACCATCCAGGAAGGCGAAGGAGTAGCAATCTTAACATTTGGTCACATCGGCAACTATGCCGTGGACGTTTGCCAGAAGCTGAGCTACGACGGCATCAACCCGGGCCATTACGACATGCGTTATTGCAAGCCGTTGGATGAGGAGTTGCTGCACCACGTTTTCCAAAAGTATAACAAGGTAATTACTGTAGAAGACGGCTGCCTGCAGGGTGGCTTCGGAAGCGCAGTGCTGGAGTTCATGGTAGACAAAGGCTATACCTCGCAGGTAAAGCGACTCGGCATGCCGGATCAGGTGTTCGAGCACGGCTCACAGCTGGAGCTGCACCGCGACGCTGGGTTTGATCCAACTGCCATTGAGAAGACTGTTCGCGAAATGGTTGGTGTGGCAGTGAAGGTATAGCCTTCTGACAAAGGAGTTTTTGACACAAGACATAAAAAGCCCCGCAGTTCTTTGAGAGCTGCGGGGCTTTTTATGTCTTGTGGAGATGCATGTTACAGGTATAATTTGCGACTCAACATCAGCAACTTGAGGAGTAATCACTCTAAATGTCTTCTCGACAGGATATATTTCATGCGTTTAGGGGCATTCCAGATTTCTCCCTAATAGAGGCTTCCTCCCTCCATCTCCAAATGACAGCATAAGGCTTAAGTGAACGGCTTGGCCAATGCGATGAAACAGGAAATTATACTTTGCGGTATACCTTCCAATCTATACTTTTATACTGCTTCAAGGCTGCTTATACACGATTCGGACAGGTCGCGACCTTTCCTTACGATAAACCTCACAAACTATGACAAACGCTACCACCTACTTCGACCACGGCTCCGGCGACACCCTTGTTTTCCTGCATGGCTTCTGCGAGAGCAAGGATGTTTGGACTGAATTCGCAAAGCCGCTGCAGCAGAAATTCCGGACTGTAGCGCTGGATTTGCCCGGCTTCGGCGACAACACCCAAGGTATAGCCGACTACAGCATGGAAAGCATGGCCGACTATGTGAAAACGAAACTGGAAGAGCTGGGCGTGAAGAAGTACCTGCTTGTGGGCCACTCCATGGGCGGCTACGTAGGCATGGCTTTCGCCGAGAAGTATGGCAGTATGCTCAACGGCCTCTGCCTTTTCCACTCCTCCGCCCTCCCCGACACGGACGAGAAAAAAGACAACCGCAACAAGACCATCGAGTTTGTGGAGAAACATGGCGTGGAAAAATTCATGCAGTCCTTCATTGAGCCCCTCTTCTACAGCGAGAACCGCGACAGACTAACGAAAGAGATTGCGTTGATGAAAGAGATCGGCACGAATACACCGAAAGAGAGCGTAACCGGCGGCCTTGCCGCCATGCGCGACCGAAAGGACAGAACAGATGTGCTGGCAGCCGCCAAATTTCCAGTACTGTTCATCTTCGGAAAAGAGGACGGGGCCGTACCGCTCGACAAAGCCTTGGAGCAATGCCATCTGCCCGACAACAGCATGGTGTACTTCCTTGGAAAAACCGGCCATATGGGTATGTTTGAACGCACCTACGAAACCCGCAAAACACTGGAAAAATTTGTCGAGACGATTTATGGGTAAGGTGATTTTTTATTGAGTGAATGAGTGATTTAGCGGGTGAGAGAGTTACTGATTAGGCGAATAACCTGCTACTCCAAGGAGGGGATTCTCTCCCACGACTCATTCAGGCACACGGTACCAGATTTTGCACGGTATAAGGGTACGCGACTCAGAGAGGTTTACCAATGCATAATTCGGACAGGTCGCGACCTGTCCCTACAAGTAGTCATCATTTAGAAATGGCTCTTCTATAAGGCTCTTCGGGATTTCTTAACCCCATGTACCCGCTCTATAGATATAGGAAGCGAGATGTCCCCAGCAGAAGCAGCTCCGGAGAAGGTTCTCCGGAAAAGCCTATGAAAAGCCGCTATACCTGAATAGCATTCCGCTATCACGTCAATACTTTTTACCTTTCTAACTTCCTACATTCTTTCTTTAACGCTCGAACGCCTCAACTCCAAACCTCCCTTGCTTCATCAAACCATAGCCCCGCCCGCCCGAATACTGCCTGCGCTGGTGTTTTCGCAGTTTGCGGGCACTTCGCTTTGGTTTGCCGGCAATGCGGTGCTGCCTGATTTGCAGGCCTCGCTTCAGATGCAGGAGGGTGCGCTGGCTATGCTCACTTCGGCCGTGCAGTTGGGTTTTATAGCCGGCACTTTGGTCTTCGCGCTTCTATCACTGGCGGACCGGGTATCGCCGCGGCTGCTGTTTATGCTATGTGCTTTGCTTGGTGCCACGGCCAATGCACTGGTGCTGTTTACTGCCAATGACTTTCATGCTGTGCTGCTGCTTAGGGGGCTCACCGGCTTTTTATTGGCAGGAGTTTATCCCGTGGGGATGAAAATAGCGGCCAGTTGGTATAGCACGGGACTGGGCAAGGCCATTGGTTACCTGGTGGGAGCGCTGGTAATGGGTACGGCTTTTCCGCACCTGATCCGGGCACTGGGAACGTCACTTCCCTGGCAGCAGGTACTAGTGGCTGTCAGTGTGCTGGCGGCATTTGGCGGCGTGCTCCTATACCTGCTTGTGCCCGACGGGCCATACCTCAAAAGGGGAGCCACTTTCAGGGTCCAGAACATGCTGCAGGCTTTCCGGGACCGCAGTTTTAGGTCGGCTGCTTTCGGTTACTTCGGGCACATGTGGGAGCTCTATACCTTGTGGGCCTTCACGCCGCTCATCCTAACGCTCACACTGCCGCAACTTAGCCCTGTCGAAGTATCGGCTTACAGCTTTGCCGTGATTGCGGCCGGTGCGGTGGGCTGCATTGCTGGCGGCTATTTGTCGCAGGTATGGGGGAGCGCCCGGGTGGCGTTTGTGCAGTTGCTGCTCTCGGGCCTTTGCTGCTTGTTATCGCTGGTGGTTCTGCAATTGAATGTGCCGCAGTTGATCATACCTTTCCTGCTTTTCTGGGGTGTGGTGGTGGCAGGTGATTCGCCGCAGTTCTCGGCCCTAACCGCCCAAACCGCGCCTCCTCAATTGGTCGGCACAGCGCTTACCCTGGTGGTGGCCATTGGCTTTGCGATTACGGTCGTCAGCATCCAGCTCACAGGCTTTTTGCTCACGCAGTGGCCACTGCACGATGCCCTGGCCCTACTGGCTGTTGGCCCTGCGCTGGGTTTGCTGGCGCTACGCCGCTTAGTGTAGCCACCTCAGCTATACCTGCCTCACGAGATTAATACCTGCGCCTGCTACAACAAAAAAGCCGACCCGCATCCGGACCGGCTTTCCCGTTCAAAATATACTATCTTTCTATACCTTATTCAGCTTTCATCTGCATTTTAGAGCCATCGCCGGCTACCAGGTGCATTTCCTTGTCTGTCAGCTTTTCTACCGTGAAGTTCTGCGATTCGCTGGCCCCTTCAAATGTAAGCGAGAGGCGTCTGCCAGCCTGATCGTACGTCCAGGTGCCGGTCTGCAGCGAGCCGCCGCCACCCATGGCAAAGCGGCCATCGGAGTAGAACTGCATGGTTTCGTCTTTTTCCTCTGCGGTCAGTTTGTCTTTGTCGCCGGAGGCCGTGGTTTCTTTGCTGGCCTTCCAAGTTTTGCTGCTACCGCCCGAAAGCATGTTGGCGTTGCCGGCATTGTCTTTGTCGCCGCCGCAACTCGTCATAAAAGCCATCAGCACGAAGGCCATTACGAATGTAAAGTAGGCTTTCGCCTGTTTCAGATTCATGTTCATTTTATTCATAGTTTATTTGTTAGACGTTCCTGCACCTGCTTACCTGTAGCGGTGTGCATAGAGTACGGTCAAAGCTTTTTTAAAGTTGATGAAAGCCACCCAACCCGTCAGGTATAAAACGCTCCACAACTATGCGCATCTTTTGGCGTATTTAGTTAAGCAGCTGTGTTTTCGCAGCCAACCAAAAAAAGAATACTGACATTTTAAGAAACTGAAATATGGGATTGCGTGATTTTTTCAAGAAAGGGGATAAGGAACCCGTAAAGGCTCCGAACCCAACCAACCGCCAACCAGGCGACAGCACATTTTTTAACCAGCAGTCGCCGCAGCAACCAGCCGCGCAGCCAGCAGCGGGCCAGGACACGTACACTGTAAAAAGTGGTGATTCACTCTCTAAGATTGCCAAGCACTACTACGGCGACGCCAATGCCTGGAAGAAGATCTACGAAGCCAACAAAGCGACTATCGGCAACAATCCTGACCTGATCAAACCAGGCCAGCAGTTTGTTATTCCGAAGCAGTAACTTTATAAAACAAAACACCGAGAGCCGGCTATCACTAGCCGGCTCTCGGTGTTTATAAGGTATACGGTAGAGAATTTCTTACAAACTTCCTCCGCCAAATTGCCAGTTACCGCCGTTGGGCACATTGCTTTCCCGCTCGGCCGTAAAGGTGCTCCGTTTCATGCGAATGGGCAGTGTCATCACTACATCCACTGGTTTTCCGTTCCGGGTGCCGGGCTGCCAGTCAGGCATTTTGTTTAGCATCCGCAACACGGCTTCGTCCAGGGCCGGGTGCAGGCTCTTGACAATGGAGGGGTTCTTCACTTTGCCCTGTGCGTCCACTGTGTAGACGGCCACCACCAAGCCCTGCAGATTGAGTTTGGCCAAGTGATCTGGCAATTGCAGGTAAGTGTTGAGGTGGCTCTGCAGTCCTTTTTTGAACACCGGCAGCACAAGGGGCACACCAACCTCCAGCGTATCGGCGACGCCATTATCAAATGCCTGTATGACATTATAGTAGTGCTTGGTGCTGGCTTTGATTTTTTTATCCAGCACCACTTTCTCCACCCGGCAGTTAAACAGATCCGCTACCACAGGGTAGTCTTTTTCATAGAAGGCCGGGTCTGGATACCACCATCCCGGACCATTTGCATGTTCTTTCTCTGGCTCCGGCTCTACCGCCAGTCTGTTGCCGAAGTAATAGCGCTCTGTCACTTTGCCATTGGCGTACACAACGCCACCTTTTGGGTATCCCTCGTCACCAAAGAACTGTTGCACGACGGGGTCGCCACCCTCTGGTCCGTAGGTCCACTCGCCTGATTGGTAGCCATCCTTATAAGCCCCCGTCTTTACCATGCGCGTACCATTCTCATCCAAGGTAATGGCGGTATAGGTGCCGTTGCCGTCCCGCACCATCTGCTCGCCCTCGTGGTTCCAGAAACTCAGCAACCGCTTGTTGGAGCCTTCATACTCCGCCACCATCAGCGGCCTTCCGTCGGGCCACCAGAATTCCCATGTTCCCGTCAGTTTCAGCCCGTCGTACTTCCCTTTGCAATCGAGCTGTCCGTTGGGATAATAAAAGGTCCAGGTCGCCCATTTCTTCCCATCCTGGTAATGGCCTTTGGCCTTCACAGTGCCGTCGGCATAGTAATCGGTTACCGCAAAGTTGAAGGCCGGCTGCTTTAAGTTGCTTATATTCCGGAGCGAATCCGGGAAGTAGGCCAGGCGCCTGTACACGGCTGCCTCGGGCTTGGTCACCTGCCACTTAGCGTTGTAGGGGATGACAAGGGGTTTGTAATTGGCATGCTCGCTCTGTTGCGCGAAAGCGGCACTGGCAAGGGAAAAGGTTATTAAAACGAGTAAAAAGTGCTTCATAGAAAGTGGTAAACGTGTCCTGAAATGAAAAAAGCCCTCCAAACCATGACAGTCCGGTGGGCCTTCCTCAATCAATAAGTAATCTTTGCGGCTTAGAAGCGCTCGTCGGCAGCGAAGAAGAAGTCGCCTTCGATCTGTGCGTTTTCGTCAGAGTCAGAACCGTGTACGGCGTTTGCCTCGATAGACTTGGCGTATACCTTACGGATTGTTCCTTCTTCAGCCTGCGCCGGGTTAGTGGCACCGATCAGCTTGCGGAAGTCCTCTACTGCGTTGTTTTTCTCCAGGATCATGGCTACGATCGGGCCAGACGACATGTACTTTACCAGGTCACCGTAGAAAGGGCGCTCCTTGTGTACTTCGTAGAACTTACCGGCACGCTCCTCAGACAGTCTTGTCTTCTTCATCGCCACGATGCGGAAGCCGCCTTCCTCGATCATTTTAGTAATGCCGCCAATGTGGTTCTCAGCCACTGCATCCGGCTTAATCATGGTAAATGTGATGTTTCCAGCCATGTCTATTCTGTTAATGTGTGTATGTTTCGTTTTGAAGGGGCAAAATTAGCGCATTTAGCTCAATTATAGCAGCACTTTGTACATACTTTCTGCAAATATTTATGCCGGGCTACTTGCGGCTATACCTGCAGGCCATACCTGCGCTCTCTTTTCAGACCGCCCTGAAGCGTCTTAAAACGCTATTTTATTGCATTAGAAGTTATTTCTTCAGAAATTCGCGCCTTATATCCCTATTAATCAGCGGATTTATAACAAGCTTTATGCATGACATTAATGCTCTCAAAGAGCTCCTGAGAGAACCTAAAGAGGTGATGATCACCACACATCACAAACCAGACGCCGATGCGTTGGGTTCGTCACTGGGTTTGGCCGGCTACCTCAAAAAGCTCGGCCACCGGGTTACGGTGATCACTCCTTCCGACTACCCGAGCTTTCTCGCCTGGATGGAGGGCAACGATGATGTGCTCGTGTACTCAGAGAAAAACGATGCCCTGGTGCAGCGTATCATCTCAGAGTCGCAGATGATCTTTTGCCTGGACTTCTCCAACCTGTCGCGCATCAACGAGATGGGTGAGTATATCCGCAACGCCAAAGGCACCAAGGTGCTGATCGACCACCACCTGCAGCCCGAAGATTTTGCCGACCTGGATTTCTCCAACCCGCAGGCCGCTGCTACCGCCGAGCTGGTATATGACCTGATCAAGGCGTTGGGCGACAGCGACAAGATCGACACAGGTATAGGCGAGTGCCTCTATGCCGGCATCATGACCGACACGGGCTCTTTCCGCCACCCGAGCACCTCCAAAAACGTGCACCTGATCATTGCCGACCTGCTGCACATTGGGGTGAACACCTCCAACATTCACCGCCTCATCTACGACAGCTCCACAGAGTTGCGTCTGCGCTTTCTGGGTTATGCCCTCAAAGACAAACTGGTGGTGCTCCCCGAGTACAAAACCGCCTACATTGCCATCACGGCCGACGAGCTGAAAGCCTATGACTCCAAGACCGGCGATACGGAAGGCCTCGTGAACTTTGCACTCTCTATTGAGGGCATTGTTTTTGCAGCCGTGATCATCGACCGCGTCCAGGCCGTGAAGATGTCTTTCCGCTCGGTGGGTGATTTCTCAGTAAACGAGTTTGCCCGCGCCAACTTCAACGGTGGCGGACACAAAAACGCGGCCGGCGGCATGTCGCTTGACACGCTCGACAGTACCGTGGCCAAATTCGAAAGCCTGCTGCCCCAGTACAAAGAACAGCTGCACGCTTCCTGTTAAGTAACAAACACTTTATCCAACCTATAACCGATGCTATTTAAATCAAAGTACTTACTGCCGGTGCTAGCCGGTGCCATGTTGCTGCAATCTTGTGGCGACAAAAACAAAAGCGACGAGTTTTATACCACAGCCGACGGGCTGGCTTATAAAGTATATGAGCAAAAAGACGGCGAGTATGTGAACCGCGGCGAGATCGCAGCTGACGATACAACTGGTGCCCGTCTGGGTCAGGTGATCACCATGCACATGTCCTACCGCACGGCCAACGACTCTGTGCTGTTCGACTCACGCCAGCAGGGCCAGCCGGTGATGCTGCCGGTGATGGAGCCTACCTTTAAAGGCAGCCTGGAGAACGCCCTGACCATGATGCGCGCCGGCGACAGCGGTGTGTTCAAGATCAGCGTTGACTCCCTTTTTGCCAACACATTCAACCAGCCAATGCCTCCTTTCGTGAAGCCGGGCACACACTTCACTTTCTTCCTGAAAGCCGAGAAGGTGCAGTCTGAGCAGGACGCGATAGCAGACCAGCAGAAGATGTACGAGGAGCAGATGCTGGCCCAGCAGGAGCGCGCCAAAGAGCAGATCAAGATCGACGACGCTAAAATTCAGGAGTACATCAAGGAGAAAGGCCTGAAAAACGTGCAGAAAACTGATGCTGGCGTATACTATGTGATAACTGAACCAGGCAAAGGCCCGAAAGCCAAAGCCGGCGACAATGTATCGGTACACTACAAGTTGTCTTTCCTGGACGGCAAGGAGCTGGAGTCTTCTTACGACAACCCAATGAGCGGCGGTCAGCCTTTCTCTTTCCCGCTTGGCCAGGGCCAGGTGATTCCGGGCTGGGACGATGGCATTGCGCAGCTGAACAAAGGCAGCAAGGCGATTCTGCTTATACCTTCTCCGCTGGCTTACGGCGAGCAGGCGCGTGGCGAGCAAATGCCAGCCAACTCAATCCTGCGCTTCGACGTGGAGCTTGTTGACATCAAAAATTAATTCCTGAGTACCCTTTAACCCGATTACCATGCACTTGATACATCCAAAGCAGAAACTGAGCACCTGGTTTGCAAAGGCTCTCTTCTTGTTCGTAGTGGTGGTTTCGTTTTCGTCCTGCAAGGAAGAGAACAAAAACCCCTACTATATAACGCCTGAGCAGATCGAGGCCCAGAAAAAGATAGACGAGGAAACGATCAGAAAGTACTTCAGAGCCAACAACGTGGACACCACCAAAGTCGTGCGTCTGAACAGCGGCCTTTACATCCTGACCAAAAAAGCTGGCGAAGGTGATGTAATTAAGCCTGGCCAGTATGCGGAGGTAAACTACATTGGCCGCAACGTGAGCAACGATGTGTTCGACAGCTCTTTCAGAAGCGGCAAAACGTTTTCGGTGCTGGTTGGTGCCGGTCAGGTGATCAAGGGTTGGGACGAAGGGCTGCAGCAGTTGCGCAAAGGCGAGGAAGCTAACCTCTACATCCCATCTTACTTAGGATACGGCATGTATGGGAGCGGTAATATTCCGCCAAACTCGGTGCTGATCTTCGAAATAGACGTGCTGAATGTACGCTAGAAGCTATATTACTTAATTGGAAAAGGCGGTGCACATGCATCGCCTTTTTTATTTTAACTCAGCACTTCCGACAGGATAGCCAATGATTTGATTTCGCCCAGCCGCTCTACGTGGAGCTGGTAATATCGAATCAGGATGGAGAGCATTTCGCGCCGCACCTTGCCGTTGGGTATAGCAGCTTGCTCTGGCGTGTGCAGCAGTTGGTCGAAAAGCTGCTCGTAGGCCTGCAGTGCCAGCACCGGCGGGGCATCCGTAAGCGACTGCGCATTGGGTGAGAAGGCCACCTGCTCTACAATCTCCACGCCGCTGCTCGGCCCGAATCCCAGGTGATGGCTCAGGTGCAGCAGAAAGATCAGGTGGAAATTCTCGAAGTGGTCCTGCAACTCGTCGAACTCGATGATGGCGTTGAACAGGAAATGAAACAGCGTTGGGTTTTCCTCCTCCTCTTTCAACGTGCGCGACACCATCTCCGACAGAAACAACAGAATGCTACTCTTGCGGATGTCGAAAGGTATGCTAGCGAAGGGGTAGGCACTCTTGTACTCAGAGATACGGGTGATTCCGCCCTTGTGCGAGGTATAGACCACCATCTCGAGCAGCGTGAAAGGCTGAAACAGGGCAATGCGGGAGCCCGGACCTTTTTTGCGCACGCTGTTCACGATGTACGACTGCACGCCTAGTTGCTCGGTGTATACCTTGGCGATGATCGACGACTCGCGAAACTTGATGTAGTTGAGTACGATGCCTCTTGTCTTGACTAACATTTACTCCAGTACGGCTATTTGAGTGATACAGGTTCGGCGCGCTTCGCGTCAATAACTGAGACAAGGTATGCCTACACGATAATGCCGGGGCACTCCTGCAAACAGGTATAATTGCTATGCCAAAGCCTAGCGTATAGGTATAGCCTGCGCTTTTACTTCTTCTGCTTCATGCCTTCCTGAAAGCAGTGGCGGCAACGGGCCTCGTAGGATTCCGTCTCGCCCAAGAGCACCTGCTGCTCCGACAAAGCGTTCCGGAAAGAGTAGGTCGCGATGTCGCCGCACTGCACACAAATGGCGTGTACTTTGGTCACATACTCGGCCACCGCCATCAGCGCCGGCATCGGGCCAAATGGTTTGCCCTGGTAGTCCATATCCAGACCGGCGGCAATTACGCGCACGCCGCTGTTGGCCAGTTTCACGCATACCTCGGCCAGGCCGTCGTCGAAGAACTGCGCCTCGTCTATACCTACCACATCGCAACTGCCGCCCAGCAACAGCATGTCCTGTGCAAAGTCTATCGGCGTGGAGCGTATGGCATTGGCGTTGTGCGACACCACATCCTCCTCGTGATAGCGCTTGTCAATGGTTGGCTTAAAGATCTCCACCTTCTGCTTGGCAATCTTGGCTCTGTTCAGCCTCCGGATCAGCTCTTCTGTCTTGCCCGAAAACATCGATCCGCAGATCACTTCTATCCACCCTCTTCTGATTGCGTGGTTATCGTTCCCAACGCGCGGTTCTATAAACATCTACTATTCTGTAATGGCTGGCTAAATTGTTGAATTGTTAAATTGCTGATAGTTGGTTGTTGATTGTCTGAATCTTTATATAGGGCCCCTACCCCAAGGATTTGCAGGATTAAAGGATTTCCAAGATTCATTCAATTAAATATCGACCATTTAATAATTAAATATTTAAAGAATAATCCTGTTAATCCGTGGGGGTAGGGGCCTCTTCTAATCCTGTAAATCCTGATTCTGACAAATATTGCCGGTACACGATTCGGACAGGTCGCGACCTATCCCTACAAGGGTACCGCCATACTGCGTTGTAACACGTCGTTACGGTGTAACGTCGCTACACAACAACTTTCTACCTTTCTAACTCTCTCCCTTTCTAACTTCCTAAACTCCTAACTGCTATACTTCATATGTGGGAGCATGGTCTGCCGGGGCACACGGCCCTGGGCGTCTCCGCTCACCAATGTACACTGGCAGGTCAGTCTTTCGTTAGTCTGTAGGCGGCCTCTGCTCCGGTAGCGCTCCTCGCTCTCGGTAAGCGGCCCGAAGTGCTCCAAACCCTCCTGCACCACTATGCGGCAGGTGGTGCAGCGCCCCTTGGCTCCGCAGGCGTGCATCCAGTCGATGCCGTCGGCTTGCAGGGCCTTTAGTAGCGTTTGCCCGGGTGCCACTTCTACCTGCCGATTGAACAGGTTTTGCACCGTTAACTTTGGCATATTATTTATTAACTTTACGAAAGAAAGGTATACCAATGGAAGACAAATATAATCAATTAAGGCTTGAACGTTACAGCAAAGAACTGGCAAATGTGCTTTGCGACCGCCATTTTGCTGCCCACGACACCATCAACGGCCCCCAACTGATTGGCTTTACGCCCATTAAACAGGTCAATTTGTTTGTGATCAAAGAGCTCCTGCTGAAGTGGCACCACGAAATGGCCAACCTGCGCAGTCCCTACTTCGACTACGAGCACGAGGAAGTGAAAGAGGCGCTGCTCAATTTCATGAATGTACTCTCGCGCAAGATCCTGATCAAGCGCGATGCTTTTGAGCCACTGCTTCAGAAGGCGATCCTCGACACGTTCCTGCTAAAACTGGCACCGGTGGCCACCTTCGAAGAGAAGTTCCTGCGCATCCAGGAGGACATCACCTTGCCTAAACTGCAGGAGAACCTCAAATACATCGACCTGGACAAGTCCCTGTTTGCTGGCTTTGTGAGCACCCTCTCCCCGTCTAACCGCGACCGCGACTATATTCTGAGCCGCTTTAAGCTATACCTGAACGCCAACCGCGACAACGTGGCGCCGCTGGCCGAGGTGTTGGCACCGTTCAACAGCCTGCTGCCGATTACGGAGGAAGAAATCAAACAACAGCAGATTTCGCCTTTGGCTGCTTACGCCGCTTCCATCGCCAAGCCTACGCCGGCCGCGCCAATTGAGGAGAAAGACGTGGTGGCACCGATACACATGGCACAACGCGAGGCATCTATACCTACGCCCCCTGTACCTGTTCCGGCACCGGTGGCCGCGGCACCGAGGCCGGCTGCTGTTGCCGACAACAACCTGAACGAGCGTTTTAAGGCTGAGCGCCCGACCATGAACGAGAAGTTCAGTAAGCCAGCTGCCTCTTCCATCGGCGAGTCGCTGGGCAACACGAAGATAGAGTCGCTCAAAAACTCTATTTCGATCAACCAGCGCTTCAGCTTCATCAACGAGCTGTTCGATGGCGACAACATGACTTACTACAACACCATTCAGCAGCTGGACCAGTTCAGGACTCCGGATGAGGCCATGCACTTTATCACCAACGACCTGGCCCGCCGCTATGACTGGAGCAAAAAGCAGGACAGCGTGAGCAAACTGCTACGCCTGATCGAGCGCAAGTTCGCCTAGGCACCGAGCATACACCCTACAAAGAAGGCCTCTCCACCGGAGCAGGTCTTTTTTTATACCTATCGCCTTTAGCCTCAAACCACTACCCAGCCATATTTTTGCCAAAGCAAAATAATTCAATACAGGTATGCGCTGAGGCATTGCAAATACGGATTCGAAACATTATTTATGCATTTTCTTTGCGGGCCGACGCGGACGCCACGGGGTTTTTATGTATCTGTTCGGGAAGAAAAGAGTATACTTTATGCAACACCTAAAGAATAACCGCTCGTACTAACAATTCAAAATAACCTTATTATCAGCCATGAGAGACGATTTCGATTACGATGACGACTTAGATTACAGCTTCGATGATGAAGAGGAGGATGATGACTTCGGGATGACCTTCGAAGAGGATTTATACCTGATGATACGGGAGAAACTCCGCGACACCATTCAAGAATTTAAGGCCGAATACCCTGCCTTGAAAAAGCTGGAGGCGCACGTGACAAGTTTCAAAGTAAACGCCAAGAACACGGACGACTCAAAGTTCTACCCTTTGGCGGCCAAGCTACTGCTCGAGCACATAAAACCACTCACCCAGGATTCGGAAGAAATTTTGGAAATTTACGAGAATATGCAGACCGATATAGGCCGCTTCAAGAACCAGCGCGCTCATGGCCACGAAGGAGAATTCTATCTGACTGCCTAAAAAATAATCGCCACTATTTATAAGAAAAAGCCACCCTATTCGTTTAGGGTGGCTTTTTCTATATATGAATATAATTTAGTAAGAATATTTATTGTCAATAGCATAAAAGGGCAAAGTTTTTGCTAACTAATTCACAATCCTAAAAAGCTAATTGCCGTAGGTATAGTACCAAATCACCCGAATTATGATAAAACCGATATGGAGCAGGTTGACTTCGTATAAGAATTAATATTTATTTACCTTTGTACCGGACTTACATGCAACCTTTTGGTGCTTCCGGGAATCCTGGATATAGTTAACACCAATTTATAGCTGTGATACACTCGCTACGACTCAATCCGAAGATAAACAAACTTAATGCTCCATCAGGGATGGCAGTAACACGACTTCTTGGTGGTGAACGGCACCTTATTCAGACAGTAGACAAGAAGCTGATTCTGACGACGCACCGTGTCATTATGCGGCAGAACAACTGGCTTCTAAAAAGCTGCCAGTCCGTAATGCTGGAGGATATCACTTCCTGGCAAATCAAAGCCACGGGCAAGCCTCTATACCTGGCGCTGAGCGTCACCCTGGCCTTTTTCGTTTATTTCAGCGACGTGTTTGCGCTCCTCAGCGGTTTCTTCCTGATGCTATACCTGATGACGCGGCAACACCGCATCCATATTGAGGCCCCTTACACTACCATGATCCTACCGATTGAAGATGTGGAGGAGAACAGGCTCAGCAGCATGATTGAGCTGGTGCGGCAGGCCAAGCGTGAGCGCATGGAAACGCTGAAGCAACAGGAGGCAGAACAGCCCATAGCATTTGAGACAGAACATAAAAAGAGCGCCTAGGGCGCTCTTTTCTTTTAAGTCCTTTTCTATACCTTTAGCGGCACAGGTATAGGCATTTAATTGCGACCGTCCCTGAGAGTTATTATATTTAGGGCCTTTAAATGCCATTGAGCTATGCCAGCAGAAGAATTAGTATACCAGGACCAGGTGAAAGACCACCAGCAGAAGATAAAGCAAGTGTTTCAGGAAGTGGGGAAAGTGGTGGTCGGACAGTCCTACATGGTCAATCGTCTGCTCATTGGCTTGTTCACCGGCGGCCACATTCTGCTGGAAGGCGTGCCTGGTCTGGCCAAAACGCTCACCATCAACTCGCTTGCCCGCGCCCTGCGCCTCGACTTTCAGCGCATCCAGTTCACGCCCGACCTGCTGCCCTCTGACCTGATCGGCACCATGATCTACAACCAGAACGCCTCGCAGTTTGAGGTAAAAAAGGGGCCCATCTTCGCAAACCTGATTCTGGCCGACGAAGTGAACCGCTCTCCGGCCAAAGTGCAGTCCGCGCTGCTGGAGGCCATGCAGGAGAAGCAAGTAACCATTGGCGAAACCACTTATAAACTCGATCTTCCTTTCCTTGTCTTAGCCACACAAAACCCGGTGGAGCACGAAGGCACCTACCCACTGCCCGAGGCCCAGGTCGACCGTTTTATGATGAAGGTATACATTGATTACCCGAAGAAGACGGATGAGTTGGAGATCATGCGCCGCATGGCCAACATGGCTTTCAATGACACGGTGAACAAGGTGCTTTCAAAAGAGGATATCTTCGCCATCCGCAGCGAGATCAACCAGGTGCAGATATCCGAGACGCTAGAGCGCTACATCATCGAGCTGGTGTTTGCAACCCGCCGTCCGGCCGAGTACGACCTCAACGAGTTTGCAGACTACATTCAGTTTGGCGTGTCGCCGCGTGCCAGCATCGCCCTGAACCGCGCCGCCAAAGCTGTTGCCTACTTCGACGACCGCGACTACGTGCTACCCGAGGACATAAAGGAGGTGGCCCACGATGTGATGAACCACCGTATCATCCTTAACTACGAGGCAGAGGCCGACGGCATCAAGACCAAAGACTTCATTGAGGCCATCCTGCGCAAAGTGCCGATCAGCTAAGGTATAGCTATACCTGCAGGCATAAAAGTACGCCCCCCTTAATGCAGGCTTCATTTTATAACTAGCTTCTATACCTTTCCGTAAGTTCTAACCCCGGCTGTACTGTATAAGAGCACAGCCGGGGTTATGCGTTTTTGACCTAAGGTATACACCATGCTAAGAGGCTTATTCAGAATCTGGATGTTGAGTAAATTGTTCGGTGGTCGGGGCGGTGCGGGAGGCGGAAGAGGACGCGGCGGCTGTGGCGGAATCGGGTGTCTGGGCATCATCGTGCTGGCTATACTGGCCTACTTCCTGTATCAGTATCTGGGCGGAGATGCAGGTTCCGTAACCGACTTTTAAGGTATAGCACTTCTAGAGATAAAGGGGGTTTCGACAAAAGACAAAAAAATCTGCTGCGCGAGATAGCTAGAACTAACAAGCCGGAGGCTGATTGTAGTATGCAGCCTCAGCCCTGTTCCTTTCCTTTTACTTATACAGAAAATTTCTACCGCCTACATTAGTTTTTTGTCAACAAACCCACAGGTATAGAAAAAGAAAAGACCCGCTCTTTCGAGGCGGGTCTTTGTGCATGATGTGGGAGACTAAGCCACACCACTATTGATTGCTGCAATTGATCTCACCCATAATGCGCAATCAGTATCTTATAGAGGCAGGATTGATGCTACAAATCTATACCCATCATGTTAGCTATAGATTATTGTAAGGTTACTATATTGTTAAACCTCACTTACAGTCCTTCATCTGGCTCATTAACAGCCGGTTGCCTGTTGCATCAACACCCGAAAAACCACTCCCAAACGCCAATATTACCTGTATGTCAACAGGTTATGGATGAATATTAGGTTTTATTAATAGTAACTTAACCCCCCATTAATATTTGGGTAATATGACCCTTCTACTTTTGTCGCATCAATCAGACTACAATTACAATGCGACAGAATCTCACCACAGTTCTATTTTTCCTGTTATCCGCTTTCCTTTCCGTGCATGCGCAGACGGGCAGCATACAGGGAGCCATCAAAGACGCCACTAACGGCGAAGAGTTGATTGGCGCGATCATCAAAGTGCAGGGAACGGGGCTGGGCGCTCCTTCTGATGCCACTGGCAATTTCCGCATCGACAACATAAAAGAAGGTACTTATACCCTGGAGGTGAACAGCCTCTCCTATAAACCGAAAGTCCTGACCAGCATAGCCGTAACAGCCGGCAAAACCACCACCGTGAATGTGGACATGGAGCAGAACACCTCGCAGCTGGCAGAGGTGACGATCACCGCCAAAGGAAACCGGGAAACCGAGCAAATCCTGCTCCTGGATCAGAAAAAAGCAGTGATCGCCACGCAGGCCATTGGCGCGCAGGAGCTCTCCCGGAAAGGCGTCAGCGATGCCGAAGGCGCCGTAGCCAAAATATCAGGCGTTTCGAAACGCGACGGCGTGAAGAACGTGTTCGTCCGCGGCCTGGGCGACCGCTACAATACCACGACCCTGAACGGCTTCGCTATACCTTCCGAAGACCCGGAATTCAAAAACATCTCCCTCGATTTCTTCACGAGCGACATCATTCAGTCGGTGGATGTGAACAAGGCCTTTTCATCTTCCATGAACGGGGATGTGGGGGGCGCTATCATCAATATCAACTCCAAAGAGCTGGTGGACGACCAGTCGCTGCAGATCGGAATCTCGACCGGCATAAACAGCCAGGTACCCGGCAGTGATTTTTATCTTCCCGGTGGGTTGAACAGCTTGGGCTATGCCACTGCCTCCAACGGTCCTATAGATCTGAATAGCCGACCGGAAGATATATCCCGCTATACCTCTGATTACTCCTTTAACACCTCGCTCAACCCGGTTCAGAAAAACCCGCTGCTCAACGGCGGCCTTTCCATAGCGGGTGGCAGCAAGTTCCTGGGCAAGCATCGCTTTTACGTGATGGGCTCTATGGACAACAAATACCATTACCAGGAAGGCGTTACCCGCCTGATCACGGCTACCAATCCAGCCAACCCGTTCCGAGATTTTGACTACCAGCAATCTACACGCAGTGCCTCTCACATGCTGGCAGGCAACCTGGAGTTTAACCTGAACAAGGGCCAGCTGCGCTTCAACTCGCTCTACCTGCATACAGCCGCGGCCGCCGCTTACAGCTTCTATGGCAAAGAAACCGAGCTGTTTCAGAAAGCGGACGAGTTTAATTCAGAAGGCCACACCCGGCGCCTGCAGGTCAACGACAACACCGCTTTCATCAACCAGCTGATCTGGAGCGGCGACCTGTCGGACAGGATAAAGTATAACGTGGGGGCTGCGGTAAACCGTGTAATTGGCCAGGAGCCTGACCGCCGCATCATCATGCTCCCTTCTGTGGGAGACGGTAGCGTGGAGCTAGGTATAGGAGAAGGAAGAGTTCAGCGCTTCAACTATAAAATAACGGAGACCGCTCTCCTCCCCAAAGCGAACCTGCAGTATGCGCTCTCGGCAGACCCGGACAAGGTATCTTATGTGGAGGTTGGCTACGACGGCAGAATCAGCACAAAAGACTTCTCGGCTCCCATTTACAACTACATCTGGGATCTTAGCCAAGGCCCTGCCCCTGTTTTCCCGCTGAGCGACATCAACCTGAACCCTCACTTAAACCAGGAAAGCTTGAATAACGGCCACTTCATGCTGGAGCAAAACCTGGACGTTTACGATGTAGAGCGGATGAACCACGGTGCCTATGTGGACATGGTGCACAAAACAGGGGACAAGCTTACGCTGAATGCCGGCCTGAGAGCAGATGATGTGTACATGAAGATCAACTACAACGTGAACCGCGGCGCAAACCAGGGCTCTAACGTGATGGATAAGTTCTTCCTGTCGCCTAGCTTCAACGCCAAATACGAGCTCGACGATAAAAACCACCTTAGAACGGGCATTAGCCGCACCTATACCCTGCCGCAGGACAAGGAGCTATCGCCCTTCATCTACCAGGGAATTTTCGGAAAAGAAAACGGCAACCCGAACCTGAAGCCTTCCACCAACTACAACTTCGACCTGAAATGGGACTTTTACCCAACAGACGGTGAGCAGATATCAGTCAACGCTTTTTACAAGCACATTCAAAAACCCATAGCGCGGGTAGACCAGGGCAACTCAGCCGGCCTGGCCACATACGACAACGTAGCGGACCATGCCGTGGCCGCAGGTATAGAAGTAGAAGTGCGCAAATCGCTGATGAACGTTGCCGAGAAGCACCGTTTGAACGCCGGCCTGAATGCCTCTTACATCCACACGAGAATAGACGATCTCCCCAGCTTCTTTGCACAGAACACTTCCTCTACCCTGGAAGGCGCTGCGCCCTACATCCTGAATGCGGACCTGACTTATAACCTGATAACCAACCGAAATACCAGCCTGACCTCTGCCGTGGTGCTGAACTACCTAAGCGACAAGGTACACACCATCGGTACGCGTGGCTATACCAACCTGATCGAAAAGGGCATCACCACGCTGGACTTCATCACCACAATGGGGCTCAACGACCACCTCAAATTCAACATTAAGGCGAAAAACCTGCTGAACCCGGCCTACAGGCTGACCAGAGAAGGCGCCGGCTCCGACACCAACGCCCAGAGCGTAACAATCGGCAGCTATAAAAGAGGCGCTCAGTTCGACCTCGGCGTGACTTACCAGTTTTAACAATTCGATAATGTTCCGGTCACATTCAGTTGATCTTCCAAATCTAAATTTGAATAAACAATTAAGAAAAATGAAAAAGACATTCCTTTACCTGTTACTGCTTCCGCTGGGACTCTTCTCATGCAAAGACGACGACAAAGAGACAAACCCTGAACCAGGTCCTGCGGCCACAAAAGAGCTGAGCGGCGATATTTCGACCGATGTAACGCTTGACGCAAGCACTGAATACAAACTGACAGGCTCGCTGCTTGTCGTGAACGGAGGAAAACTCAGAATACCGGCAGGCACCGTGATCAAGGCAGAGAAAGGCTTTAACAAGTACATCCTGGTAGAGCAGGGCGGCCAGATCTTTGTGAATGGCACGGCTGATAAACCGGTAAGAATCACTTCTGCAGCGGCCAGCCCGGCGCAGGGCGACTGGGGTGGTTTGATCATCAACGGCAAGGCAAAACTTTCCGGCCCGGCAGGCAAAGTGACTACCAGCACCACAGAAGTGAACCCGGCAGTTATCTACGGTGGCGACAATAACAACGATAACTCAGGTTCAATTGAATACCTGATCCTGGAGTATACCGGCGCAAAATCCTCCGCCGACATTGAGCACAATGGACTGACACTGAATGGTGTGGGAAGCGGCACTAAGATCGAGAACGTTTACATACCTTATGGTGCTGATGACGCGATCGAGTTCTTCGGCGGTACGGTAAATGTAAAGAACCTGCTGGTAGTGGACTCTGACGACGACATGTTTGACGTAACGCAGGGCTGGTCGGGCACACTCGATAACGCCTACGGTGTTTGGAAGGCCGGCTATACCAGCACAGAGGCTGACCCTAGAGGCGCTGAACTGGACGGCAACCTGGATGGCAACACACCAGGTGACGTGAACCAGTCTGACTTCATCTTCAAGAACATCACGATCGTAAACGAATCTTCGTTCGAAATGCAGGATGCCGTAAAGGTGCGCAGAGGTGCCAAGGCCACTATCTCTAACCTCCTGATCAAAGGCGGTTCTGCCACAGACCTGATCGATATGACAGACGGCAAGGGCAACGGAAACTCCGGAACCGTAATCGAATACAAAAACGGTGGCATGACCGTGAAAGGCCAGGAAGTGAAAAACCCTGACAACGCCAACATCAAGTCGAACGACGCCATTACTGGTGCCAACACGACAGTATTTGGCTGGACTGGCTACAAGTTCTAAGTAGAGTTTTTAAGGGGGAGTCGGGCTGCTGCGGATGCAAATCTGTAGCAGCCCGCTTTTTTTGCTGGGTAGTTGCCGGTGGTGCTATCTGTGCACATACCTATACCTATACCTATACCTATACCTATACTTGGCAAGCGACTTTATACTTGCCCGGCGTTTGGTAACATAAACTTAACACAGGCATAACAGACGAGTAACATTGGCATAAGACCTTTGTGGCGTCGAATCCAAAGCAACTCTCTGCATCAATAGCTTAGCTGTTCTTCAGATTCGGCGGCTGCCCTCCTCAAGCGAGTAGACTCCGCGGCGGGAACAGACTAGGGCAGTCAGTACACCAAACTCACCCAAAGCATGAAGGTTAAAACAGTTATGCGCGCAATCCTGGTGGCAGGATTAGCGACAGGCCTTTTCTTTTCAGAGGAAACAAAGGCGCAAACCACAGACTCCACCGCAAAGGCGACCCCGGTCGTGGTGCAACAGCCAGCTCCCAATGCGGTGCAGGAAACCCCAAAAAAGAAAGCCTGGTACGACAGGATCTCGCTGCGCGGCTACGCCCAGGTGCGCTACAACCGCCTCCTCGAAACCAACCCCAACCTCAAGTGCGATCAGTGCGACAAATCCCTCGGTGATGGCGGCGGCCTGTTCCTGCGCCGCGGCCGCCTGATCTTCAGCGGCGACGTGAGCGACCGACTCTATATCTACATCCAGCCAGATTTCGCCTCTTCGGCCTCTTCCAACACCCTACACTTCTTCCAGCTCCGCGACGCTTATTTCGATGTGTCGCTCGACAAAAACAAGGTATACCGTTTCCGGGTAGGCCAGAGCAAGATCCCTTATGGTTTTGAGAACCTGCAGTCGAGCAGCAACCGCCTGGCCCTGGACCGGAACGACGCCCTGAACAGCGCCATTGCCAACGAACGTGACCTTGGCATCTTCTTTTACTGGACGCCGGAGGCCATTCAGGAGCGCTTCAAGCTACTGACAGACGCCGGCCTGAAAGGCACAGGCAACTACGGTGTGTTCGGCATCGGTATCTACAACGGCCAGACGGCGAACAAGCCGGAGGTAAACAGTACACAGCACGTTGTGGCGCGTCTCTCCTACCCCTTGCTCGTGGGCGGCAAGCAGATCATAGAGCCAGGTATACAGGCTTATACCGGTAAGTATGTCGTGACGCCGGACCAGGTTTCGTCGGGTGTAGGTATAGAAGAGAAGTATCTGAAAGACGGTTTTGACGACCAGCGTCTAGCGGCCTCTGTGGTGGTATACCCGCAGCCCTTCGGATTTCAGGCGGAGTACAACGTAGGCCGCGGACCGGAATTTAACCTAGAAAGCAACGCCATTGAAGTGCAGAACCTGCACGGTGGGTATGCGCAGGCCATGTACCGCAAAGAGGTCGGCTCGCAGGTGCTTATACCTTTCGTAAAGGTACAGCACTACGAAGGCGGCAAGAAGCATGAGCGCGACGCCCCCGGCTACAGCGTGTACGAGACGGAGATCGGTGTGGAGTGGCTGGTGCACAAGAGCGTAGAGCTGACAGCCGACTACAGCATCGGCGACCGCACCATTCGCAACGCCCAGAACTTCGACAACAGACAGTATGGCAACCGCCTCCGGCTACAGGCACAGTTTAACTTTTAGGCAACCGCCATACCTTAATGATGCAGCCGTTGGTTCTCCGAAGCCAGCGGCTGTTTTGGTTCCCCTTTCTTTCAAAAAGCCTTAACTCTTAACATAACGGTAACATGGCCGTAATCTTCAGGTAATATGAAAGCGGTTATTTTGTACCGTGAATCAGAAACAGCACCAATGGCCTGACTAACCATCGCATGAATTCTGAAACACACAAAGAAGTGCGCGACTTAGACCACTGCGCTCTTAGTAAAGAAACTAACAGCATGGCATTAGCTAATTCTTACCCTTAACTAATACAGCTCGTGAACCATAACCTCAAAGGAGTCCTTTTGGTGCTCTTGTCTAGCCTTCTCTATACCTACAGCACGCAGGCCCAGACCGTGAACGAAAGCAAGTTTGGCAAAGGGCTTCAGTTCGTGGCCGCTGACTCCTCTTTTAGCCTCAAATTCAGCACCCGCTTTCAGCTGCTTTACCAAGGCGGCAACACACCCACCACCGGCAACTGGGACGACCGCTTCCTGATTCGCCGCGCACGCCTGAAGTTCGACGGCTTTGCCTTTTCTCCAAAACTGGAATATAAGATTGAGTTCGGCCTGAGCAACAGCGACATTGGCAGCGACGTGCCCGACCTGACCAACAACGCCGACAACATCATCCTCGACGCGGTGGCCAAGTGGCACCTCACTCCGAACCTGCAACTGTGGGTAGGCCAGACCAAACTACCGGGCAACCGCGAGCGTGTGGTATCGTCGCAGAAACTCCAGTTCGTAGACCGCAGCCTGCTCAACTCCCGCTTCAACCTCGACCGCGATGCAGGTCTGCAGTTGCGGCACGAGCATCAGTTAGGTCCGGTGGTGCTACGGGAGATCGGCTCCATTTCGATGGGCGAAGGTCGCGACATTACCGTGAACAATACAGGCGGCTACGATTACACAGGGCGTTTTGAGATACTGCCTTTTGGGGCATTTGAAGGCGACGGCGATTATGTAGGCAGCGACATGGAGCGCGAGCAAACACCGAAACTTGCGCTGGCTACCTCCTTCGACTACAACAGCAACACGGCACGCGCCCAAGGGCAGCTCGGCGACTTCCTGACCGAAAGGCGCAGCCTGCGCACCTGGTTCGTGGATGCCATGTTCAAGTACCGCGGCTTTTCGGCCATGGGCGAGTATGCCGACCGTAAAGCCCCCGACGGGCCGGTGGTGCTGCGCGACGAGCTGGGCGACGTGACGGAAACCTTCGTGACGGGCACGGCCCTGAACCTGCAGGCAGGCTACCTGCTGCCGAGCAACTGGGAAGTAGCCGGCCGCTATACCGACTTCAACCCGACAGCCGTGACAGGTATACGCCAGCAGGACCAGTATACCCTGGGCGTATCAAAATACATCGTGGGGCACTCACTGAAAGTGCAAAGCGACGTGACGCTGATACAGGAGGCGAACCGTGAGGATCGTACCCAGTTTAGATTACAGATGGAATTGGCCTTGTAGAAAAACCAACTGATTACCAAACAAGTACACCCGCTTAACTATTGAGCAAAAACAGACTAGACATAACAAAAACTTATACATCCTAAAATCAACTTGTATGCTAAATCTTAGCTTTTCCCGATTTAAACTGAGTGCGGCCATCGTATTGGGTGCTTCGCTTGCTTTCACATCGTGCGGCGGCAATAACCAGGAAGGCGGCAACGACATCTCCGGTTCCATTTCGATTGACGGCTCCTCTACGGTATACCCTGTGACGGAAGCCGTGGCCGAAGAGTACCGCGCCGAAGCTCCGGACGTGAAAGTTACCGTGGGCGTGTCGGGCACAGGCGGCGGCATGAAGAAATTCTCCCGCGGCGAAATCGACATCGTAAACGCCTCCCGCTCCATCAACGAATCGGAAGCTGCGACGGCAAAGGAAAACGGCATCTCCTATGTGCAGCTTTCGGTGGCCTACGACGGCCTGACCGTGGTGGTGCACCCTTCCAATGACTGGGCAAAAGACATCACAGTGGCGGAGCTGAAGAAAATGTGGGAGCCTGAAGCACAGGGTACCATCACGCGCTGGAACCAGATCCGTCCGGAGTGGCCTGACAAAGAGATCCACCTGTACGGCGCGGGCGTGGAGTCCGGCACATACGACTACTTCACCGAAGCCATTGTAGGCAAGAGCCACTCGAGCCGCGGCGACTATACCGCCAGCGAAGACGACAACGTGCTGGTACAGGGCGTGTCTACCGACCCGCTGGCCCTCGGCTTTTTCGGGTACGCTTACTACGAAGAGAACAAGAGCAAGCTCAAGGCTATACCTGTAGACAACGGCGCTGGCCCTGTTCTGCCATCGCTGGAAACGGTGAAGGATGGTTCTTACGCTCCACTTTCGCGCGCGCTGTTCCTGTATGTGAGCTCCAAGGCGGTGGCCAGACCAGAAGTAGTGGACTTTATCAACTATTACCTCGAAAACGCAGGTGAGCTGGCGCAGGAAGTAGGCTACATTGCCCTGCCTGACAACGTGTACAACGAGCAAAAGCAGAAGTTCGAGCAATTTGCCACCGGTGCCGCTACGGCCAATCAACAATAACATCCTGAATCAACCTGCGCAGGTATAGCCAACGGAGACGAAGGCTATACCTGCGCTTCAATCAAAAAGCACCTTGAGAGTACAGGAGAGAATCATAGAAGGCTTGCTGTGGCTGTCGGCCGCCATCACGGTACTGATCACGATCAGTATCATCTGGGTGTTGCTGTCGGAGTCAGTCCAGTTTTTCAGTGAAGTGTCCATTGTGCGCTTCCTGACGGAGAAGGAATGGACACCGCTTTTTGCCGAGAAGAAGTTCGGCATTCTGCCCCTTGTGGCGGGCACCTTCCTGACTACGGCCATAGCCATTGCGGTGGCGCTGCCCATCGGGCTCACCATCGCCATTTACCTGAACGAGTATGCCCATGCCCGTTTCAAAACCATCATTAAACCACTGCTGGAGGTACTGGCCACTATACCTACGGTGGTGTATGGCTTCTTCGCCCTGACGGTGGTGACGCCTTTCCTGCAATCGTTTATACCTGGGCTGGCGGGCTTCAACGCACTGTCGGCCGGCATCGTGATGGGCGTGATGATCATTCCAATGATCTCCTCATTGAGCGAAGACGCCATCAGCGCCGTGCCCCGCTCATTGCGCGAGGCTGCCTACGGCATGGGCTCCACCCGACTGCAGACCGCATTCGGAGTGATGGTACCTGCTGCTTCGTCGGGTATACTGGTGTCGGTGATCCTGGCTATTTCAAGAGCAGTGGGTGAAACCATGATCGTGGCCATCGCCGCAGGTCAGCAGCCGCGTCTTACGCTCAACCCGCTGGTGCCGATCGAGACGATCACCACCTACATTGTGCAGGTGAGCATGGGCGACGTGCCGCACGGCTCGCTCGAGTACCGCACCATTTTCGCGGCAGGTATGACGCTGTTTGTGTTCACGTTCCTGCTGAACAACCTCAGCTTCTGGATTAAAAAGAAATATCAGGAAAAGTATGACTAACTCCGAAAAAAACCGCCTCAAAGACAAGGCCTTTCAGGTGTTCGGCATTTTCTGTACCTTCATCGGGCTGGTGGTGCTGGCCATCTTCCTGGTTGATATCGTTATTGAAGGTGTTCGCCGCATTGACTGGGACTTCCTGACCAGTTTGCCTTCGCGCCGGGCTGCCCGGGCAGGTATACTCACCGCTTGGACCGGTACGCTCTGGATTCTGGTGCTTTCCGCCCTGATTGCCTTCCCGCTAGGTATAGCCGCCGGCGTATACCTGGAGGAGTACGCGAAAAAGACGAAGCTCGCGGATTTCCTAGAGATTAACATTGCCAACCTGGCTGGTGTGCCGTCCATTATTTATGGTTTGCTGGGTCTGGAGCTTTTTGTGCGTTTCATGTATCTGGGGCCGGTTTTGCTGGTTGGTGCGCTTACGCTTTCGCTCCTTATCCTGCCTATCGTGATTGTGACCACGCGCGAAGCCATCAAGGCGGTGCCCCGCACCATCCGCGACGGTTCGTTTGCGCTAGGCGCCTCTAAATGGCAGACGGTGTGGCACCAGGTGCTGCCCGCCTCGTTTGGGGGTATCCTGACGGGTGTAATCCTGGCGCTTTCCAGGGCAGTAGGCGAGGCAGCTCCGCTGATCGTGATCGGGGCGCTGGCTTATGTGCCTTTTGTGCCGAAGTCGCCGATGGACGAGTTTACGGTGCTGCCGATCCAGATCTTTAACTGGACCTCGCGTCCACAGGCAGCCTTCCTGACCAATGCGGCGGCAGCCATTATTATCCTGTTACTGATTACCTTCTTGCTTAACGGCATTGCGGTATACCTGCGTAACCGTCAGCAAAAGAAAATAAAATGGTAAGTTTTCACCCATGACCAAAAGACAACACAAGTTAGAGGCTATTAACCTCGATGCCTATTACGGCGATTTTCATGCGCTTAAAAACATCAACATCGCCATGGAAGAAAAGGCTGTGACAGCCTTTATCGGTCCTTCAGGCTGCGGCAAGTCCACGTTTTTGCGTACCCTTAACCGCATGAACGACTACATCGACGGTTTCCGCGTGCAAGGGCAGATTTTGTTGGACAACCGCGATATTTACGCCAGTAACGTACGGGTAGACGAACTACGCAAAGAGGTGGGCATGGTGTTCCAGAAACCGAACCCTTTCCCCAAAACAATTTTCGAGAACGTAGTCTACGGCCTTAAAATACAAGGTATAAAGGACAAGAAACTGTTGCGGGAGACTTGTGAGAAGTCGCTGCGCCAGACGGCCCTTTGGGACGAGGTGAAAGACAAGCTGGACAAATCGGCGCTGGCCCTTTCCGGTGGACAACAGCAGCGCCTCTGCATTGCCCGCGCGCTGGCCATCTCGCCGTCGGTGATCCTGATGGACGAACCCACCTCGGCTCTAGACCCCATCTCAACGGCTAAAATTGAGGACTTGATTCATGAGCTGAAGCAGTACTACACCATCATTATTGTGACGCACAACATGCAGCAGGCCGGTCGCGTAAGTGACCACACCGCCTTCTTCTACATGGGTGAGCTGGTGGAGTATTCCAAAACCAAAACCATGTTTACGAGCCCTAAAAACGAGCGCACGCAAAACTACATCACGGGCCGTTTCGGTTAAGGGATGCTCACCGCCGATTCACGTATAGAAATTTAGTCTCACTCAAACAAAGACATACGAATGCTACACATTGATGAAGAAATAAGCCGGCTGCGGGAGAAACTACTGGAGATGTGGGACCTGGTTGACCACCAGCTCGCCAGCGGACGCGACGCCGTGATGAACGCTGACTCCGAACTGGCCGACCGCATTATCAAACTTGAGCGCAAGGTCAACAACTACGACATCAAAATAGACCGGATGTGCGAAAACTTCCTTGCCCTGTACACGCCGGTGGCAGTAGATTTACGCGCTGCGCTCTCCCTTCTTAAAATAAACACGAACTTGGAGCGAATCGGCGACACGGCTGAAAGCATGGCCCACTTCGTTAAAAAAATGGAGCGCCCCTTCGACCCCGAATTGATAGAGCTCACCAATATGATGGTGATGTATGACCAGGCGATTGCCATGTTCCGCGATTGCCGCGTGGCCTTTGTGCAAGACGACCCGAAACTTGCCAAAGAAGTCATTAAGCTCGACAAGGCCCTCAACAAAATATACCGCAAGTCGGACGTGATTATTACCAAGTATCTGCAAGCCAACCCCGACCGCATACCAGAAGGACTGGCGATACTTTCTATCATCAAAAAGCTCGAACGTGCAGGCGACCAGGTAACCAACATGGCCGAGGAAATCATTTTCTACCGCGAGGCGAAGGTGGTGAAGCACAAAAGAAAGAAGAAAAAGAAGGATGAATAGATTGTTAAATTGTTGATGGTTTAATTGTGGGTTTGAGGAGGTTAAGTTTAACAGGTATAGCATGATTATAGGCGCAGGTTTTCGAACTTGCGCCTTTTTTATGCTGCCGGGTTTGAAACCCGACGGGCTCGGAGCACCCCGCCACTATGGAAGATCACCTTAGAAGCCTGGCTATACCTATACCTCCCACCGCCCCTTAGTAATTATACAATTTGTGTCGTACCTTTGCGCAAAATTACGACGGTGCTGTTCAAAGAAGTCATATACCTAATGCAAAAGGATTTTCTGCTGGAGTTGCGGCAGAAGTATGCCTTCAACGGCATGTTGCTTTATGTCAGCAGCACCGTATTCGTCTGCTACCTTAGCTTCGGGCTGCGCTCCAATGTCCTGCAGGTGCCTGTCTGGAATGCGCTTTTCTGGATCATCATGCTCTTCACGTCGGTTAACGCCATTGCCAAGAGCTTTATGCAGGAGAACCGCGGCCGGCTGCTCTATTTCTACTCCATCGTGAGTCCGCAGGGCATCATACTGGCCAAGATCCTTTACAACGCCTGCCTCATGCTGGTGCTGGCGCTCATCTGCTTCGTGTTCTACGCATTTGTGCTGGGCAATCCGGTAGAGGACATCCCGATGTTTTTGCTCAGCATTCTGCTAGGCGCCATCGGTTTTGCGACCTCGCTCACCATGATTTCAGGTATAGCCTCCAAGGCCGCCAACAGCAGCACCCTGATGGCCGTGCTCAGCTTCCCGGTGATCGTGCCGATGCTGCTCATGCTGATCAAAATGTCTAAAAACGCCATGGACGGACTGGAGCGGGCCGCCAGTCTCGACGAACTGCTGACTTTGCTTGCCATAAACATGATCGTTATCACTGTTTCTTATATTTTGTTCCCGTACCTTTGGCGTTCGTAAGGCATACCCCGGCACGCCAAGGTATAGCCGCCGGAAAATAAGGTATAACTAACTGATCCGGCCAAAATTAAGAGACAGTTTCAGCCCGGTTTTGCGACAATTTCAGCGGCAGAACTGTTAGAGATAAAAGTAGTATGAAGGCCTGCCCAAACGGGCTTCCATCAAAATAAGAGAAGAAGGAACATGAAAAAGAACTGGTGGAAAATACTGACCGTGCTGCTGCTGGTGTTTACCGTGGCAGTAGGTATGCTGTCGGATGTTCCCCGACTGGCCATCCTCAACGAAACCATCCGCAATCTGTACTTCCACGTGCCCATGTGGTTTGGCATGATCCTGATCCTGCTGGTGTCGGTGGTGTACTCCATTAAGTACTTGCGAAAACCCAGTGTCCGGAACGACGTGATTGCCCACGAATCTGCCAAGGTAGGGATACTTTTCGGCGTCCTGGGCATCGTGACAGGTATGGAGTGGGCTAAGTTTACGTGGGGCGAGTACTGGAGCAACGACCCGAAACAGAACGGTGCGGCCATTGGCCTGCTGATTTACTTCGCCTACCTGGTGCTGCGCAGCTCCTTTGCCGAGCAACAGCAACGCGCCCGCATCAGTGCGGTCTACAACATCTTCGCCTTTGCGGCCCTTATCCCATTGCTTTTCATACTGCCCCGCCTGACGGACTCGCTCCACCCGGGTAACGGCGGCAACCCCGGCTTTAACGCCTACGACCTCGACAGCAGCCTGCGTATGGTGTTCTACCCGGCCGTGCTGGGCTGGACGCTGCTGGGTGTCTGGATCATAAATGTGAAATCGAGACTTGAATTACTGAGACAACGCCTATATGAAAATGTTTAGAATACTGGCCATTTGCTGCTTTATGTTGGGCATGCTGCTGGCCGTTGAACCAGCCATGGCCCAGGACCAGATGGTGGAGTTCTCGTCGGCTCCGCAGCAGAACATCGAAATGGCTGATGCCCTGCGCCAGGATGGCAAGATCTACGTGGTGGTGGCCGTGCTGCTCACCGTGCTGGCAGGTGTGCTGTTCTACCTCATTGCCCTCGACCGCAAGGTGGGCCGACTGGAAAAGCAGCTGAAAGACGAGTATGTAAATCGCTAGGTCTTTTTTTAGCAAAAAATGACGAATATCCCTATCTGCGATGGATTTAAAAGCCTCTGTCGTGTGTTAGGCTATCAGAATAGGAGAATCTATACCTCGGATTAAGATGAAAAAATCACACATCATCGGTATTTTAATTATCGCCATGGCCATCGGCATCATCATGACCACAGCTGGCGACGCGAGCACCTATGTTTCGTTTGGTGAGGCTATTGAACTGGCGGAGGATGGCAAGACTACGAAGGTACACGTGGTAGGCCGCCTTAAGAAAGACGATCAGGGACATATCGTGGGCATGCACTATGAACCGATGAAGGACCCGAACTACTTTTCCTTCACGCTGGTGGACACCAACCGTTACGAGCAGCGTGTGGTCTACTTCAACCCTAAGCCGCAGGACTTTGAGCGCTCCGAGCAGGTTGTGATTACAGGCAACATGCAGAACGACGTTTTCGTGGCCGACAAGATCCTCCTCAAGTGTCCGTCCAAATACACGGAGAACGAAATTCAAACCAACACTGCAGGTATATAAATTTAGTTAAAAGTTAAAGTGAAGAGTTAAAAGTCTTTTTATACCTCTTCAACTCTTAACTCATAACTCTCAACTCTTAACTATATAAGATGATTAATACGCTGATTGGAGACTTTGGCCATGCTAGTGTGATTGTAGCTTTCGTAGCGGCCATCGTAGCCTCCTATGCTTATTTTATGGCCGCGCGCCAAAAAACGGAAGAAAGTGGCGATACTAGCTGGCGCAAACTGGCCCGCATATCCTTTTATGTGCACAGTGCAGCGGTTATAGCCATTATTTTCTGCCTTTTCAACATTATTTACGAGCACCGCTACGAGTACTACTATGCCTGGAGTCACTCGTCGAATCACCTGCCGGTGCATTACATGATCTCCTGTTTTTGGGAAGGTCAGGAGGGGTCGTTCCTGCTTTGGATGTTCTGGCACGTGGCCCTGGGCCTGGTGCTGATGAACGCCGGCAAGAAGAACAAGCAGTGGGAAGCACCTGTGATGGCCATCTTCTCTTTCGTACAGATATTCATCTCTTCCATGATCCTGGGCGTGGTGATCGGCGACTTTAAGCTTGGTTCTTCTCCTTTTATTCTGATGCGCGATTTCATGGCCGACGCCCCTGTGTTTGCCATGGACCCTAACTTTAGGCCAGCTGACGGTACCGGCCTGAACCCGCTGTTGCAGAACTATTGGATGGTGATTCACCCGCCAACTCTGTTCCTGGGCTACGCCGCCGCACTTGTTCCGTTTGCGTTTGCGATTGCCGGTCTTTGGAAAGGCAAGTTCAGTGAGTGGATTCGCCCTGCCCTGCCTTGGACACACTTTGCTGCCGTATCACTTGGTATTGGTATCATGATGGGTGCTTACTGGGCCTATGAAACGCTGAACTTCGGTGGCTACTGGAACTGGGACCCGGTGGAGAACGCGGTATACATTCCGTGGCTTGTGCTGGTGGGCGGTATTCATACCATGATCGCTTACCGTCGAAGCAAGCAGGGCCTGCGCGCTTCGTTTATCCTGGTAATCACATCCTTTATCCTGATCCTGTACGCGACTTTCCTGACACGAAGCGGTATTCTGGGCAACGCCTCAGTTCACTCCTTCACTGACTTAGGTCTGTCAGGCCAGCTGTTCACTTATATGATGGCTTTCACGGTGCTGTCCATTGCGCTGCTTGTGTACAACTGGAAAAAAATTCCGACAACGGAGAAAGAACTTTCAACTTACAGTGCTGAGTTCTGGGTGTTTATTGGCTCCGCTGTGCTTTGTCTGGCCGCTTTCCAGGTGCTCGTAACGACCTCTATACCTGTATACAACTCTTTCCTTGGTTTCTTCGGCATCGACTCAAACGCTGCTTTGCCTGCCGACCAAGTAGAGCACTATACCAAGTTCCAGCTGTGGGCGGGTGTTGCCATCGCCATCCTGACAGGGGTAGGTCAGCTATTGTGGTGGAAAAAAGCGAACAAGAAGAGCTTTAAAGATGCCATCACCATGCCGATCATGCTTACCCTGCTGTTCTCCAGTCTGGTAATCATCCTCTCCAATAAGTTCGATATCTTCACGTTCAAGCTGGATAATCCGGTATACATCCTGCTGTTTGTGGTGTCGCTGTTCGCGGTATTCGCCAACTTCAGCATTATACTTGGCCTGCTGCAGAAGAAAGTAACGCTGTCAGGTGGTGCTGTGGCCCACATCGGTATAGCACTGATGCTGATTGGTATCCTCTTCTCTTCAGGTTACTCCAACATCATCTCGCAAAACAACTCAGGTCTCCTTTACTCACGTGAGTTCCCGGACGAAATTAACCGTGACAACGTGCTGCTGTGGCGCAACACACCTGTGCAGATGGATCGCTTCAAAGTGAGCTACCACGGTCAGTTCCAGGAAGTGGAAGGCGTGCCAGGCTACGTGAACAAAGAGCTTCTTTACCAGACTGATGACCTGTACAAGGCCATCGCCCGTGGCAGAATAGAAGCAAAAGGCAAGGTGTATTTCGAGACCGGTGACACGCTGGACCTGATCTCTCCAGAGAACACGTACTACGAAGTGAGCTACGAAAGCGACAAGGAAAACTTTGTGCTCTATCCAAGAGCCCAGGTAAACCCGAACATGGGCCTCCTCGCCTCCCCGGACATCAAGCACTTCGCTGACAAGGACCTTTATACCCACGTTTCCACAGTACCTGACCCGAACGAAGAAAAGGACTGGGGCGAACTGCAGGAGTACGAGCTCTCAGCCGGTGATACGATTGTGATCAACGACTACATTGCCGTGTTCAACGGTATTGAGCAAATAGACCAGGTGCCTGGCGTAAAGCTGGTAGAAGGTGACGTAGCGGTGCAAGCTGCCATGAAGATCATGGGCGAGCGCAAAAACTACCACGCCCACCCTGTCCTGATGATCAAAGACCAGATGATGGGCCGCGTACCGGAAGTGATTGAAGACTTAGGCATTCGCATCACGTTCCTCAACATCGACACAGAAAATCACCGCTTCAAAATCGGCGTGAACGTGACGCAGAAGGACTACATCATCCTGAAAGCAATGGAGAAGCCCTTCGTGAACATCCTCTGGATCGGCACGATCATCATGTCCATCGGCTTTGTCATGGCCATTATGCGCCGCAACAAAGAAGGCGGTTCTGGCGAAGGGAAAGCACCGAAGGTAAAAGCGGAACGCAAGGCACAAGTAGCGTAAACTGCTGAATTGTGTTAGATTTGTAAGGCAGGCCTTTGAAAGGCCTGCCTTATTTGTTATAAGTAAATTTCAACATGTCAAAAAAGAAAATTTATCTCAAACCTGTAGCAGGGCTCTGCAATAGAATACGTGCCATAGATTCTGCTTTACAAATAGCAGATTCTTTAAACAAAGACTTGGTGGTGTTTTGGGGTAGAGACAGATTCTTAAATTGCCGTTACTCAGATTTATTTGAGCCAAGCAGTAACTTTAGGGTAATTGAAGAAAAGAGGTTCTTAGGGTTAAAATTACTTTATCCTTATTTACCTGGCTCCAAACCTCATACTCCTGTTCGCAAAAAAATATATACATTAACATCATTAATTTTAGGAATTAAGCATGAAATATGGTTTGAAGAAATTTATGATGCTTTAGAACCCATTTCAGATATCTCTCCCAAAAATTTTAGTACTATTTATGATTACGAGGAAAAGTCTTATGAATTATTGAAGCCTTTCAAAGAAAGGATGCAAACTGAAAAAAACTGCTTTATCTGTACCTCCTGGCGATTTTCATCTGAACAAAATTATGTTAGGAATTTCATTCCAATAAAGCATTTACAAAATATTATTAACTCTGTTACACAGCAATTTAGCAATACAATTGGAGTACATATTCGTCGAACCGATCATACTGAAGCTATTAAGTACAGCAGTACAGAGCATTTTATTAAAAGGATGCTGGAGGAACTAAAAACAAAACCAACAGTTAACTTCTTTCTTGCAACTGACTGTGCAGAGACAGAAGCTTTAGTAAAAGACCTGTTTCCTGGAAAGGTAATAACCAGCCAAAAAAGAACTTTGGACAGAAACTCAACGGAAGGTATACAGGACTCTTTGGTTGACCTTTACTGTTTATCTAAAACCCAGAAGGTTCTAGGTTCTTATAACAGTTCATTTTCTCAAGTTTCAGCTCAGTTAGGCTGTGTACCTGAATATACTATTTATCGATGAACGTATTTGTCATTCCTTCTTGGTATCCCAGCAAAGATAACCCACACACAGGAATTTTCAACAAAGAGCAGTCTCTCGCTGTGGCTGAGTTATACCCTGAATCGAATTTCGCTATAAGCACGTGGGGAACGCATGAAAATGATTTACTATTGCTGGGCAAAGATCATTTAAAAAACATCTCAAAACTTTTTAAATACCCTTTGAAGAAGGCTACTACACAAAAGTTGGGGAGAAATATTACAGAATATTATACCCCTGCTTTTACTTGGACGAGAAAGTTTCTTCGAGGCAATATCAACAACATTATTAAAGTGAATGTAAAACACTTTCAAAAATTCCAAGAAGAAGTCGGTAAGGTCGATATTATCCACGCACACAGCGCTCACCCAGGCGGTTGGGTAGCTATGATGCTAGCTGAAAAGTTCGCTGTCCCTTATACTATTACTGAGCATATGGCACCTTTCCCATTTCGTTCATTTTTGAAAGCTAATGGTACTTTAAATCAATACTTAGCCAAGCCATTTCATTATTCAGCAGCAAATATCGTAGTTAGTCCACAGCAGAAAGAGACATTAACACAATGGGACATACCAAGGCTTAAGCTTATTCCAAACTTAACCGATGAGAGCGTCTTCCAACCTAAGCATATACCTAAAACAGACCAAAGGTTTACGTTCTTTACATTAGCTGTTTTGGAAGATAGAAAAGGGATAAAATTTCTGCTTGAAGCATTCAAACGTATACATGAGCAATATAAAAACACACGCTTGATAATCGGAGGCGATGGGCCGCAGCGTCAGGAGTACCAATCATTGGCTTCAAGTTTATCTATCACAGAGCATGTTCAATGGCTGGGTACTTTAAACCGACAACAGGCTGCAGAGCAACTCCAGAATTGTGATGCATTTGTATTACCTAGTTTTCATGAAAATCTACCACTTGTCTTATTAGAAGCCTCAGCATGCGGTAAACCTTTAATTGGCACTTATTGTGGGGGCTCTGAAAGTATTATACACGACAAGAATGGGTTGGTGGTAGAACCAGGTAACACAGATGCACTATTTGGAGCCATGGAAGATTTGTATCTGAATTATGAGCGGTACAATGCTAAAGAAATAAGAGCCAATTTTATGAGTAAATACTCCAGATCTGTGGTATGCAAGCAAATCATGGACCTGTACCAGCAAGTTATCACCCAACACACTCCCTCCCCATGAAAATAACCCTCATCGGTTCCGGGAATGTAGCTTGGCACTTAGGAAAGGCGTTGAACCAAGCGGGGCATAAGATAGTGGCTTTATACAGCCCGACTGCCGCGCACCGGGAAGAACTGGCAGCGGAACTGTCGCCAGCCAAGGCGGTTGACTCTCTTGATTTGCGAACTACTGGCGCTGAGCTATTTGTAATTGCTGTGCCGGATGCGGCCATTGCCTCGGTCGTGGCGACAGTAAGAGTTCCAGCAGGGTCTATTGTAGTGCACACCTCGGGATCGCAGCCGCTGGCAGCTTTACAAGGTATAACTGGTGCCCGGACGGGTGTGTTCTACCCGCTGCAGACCTTCTCCAAATCGAAACCTATTGATTTCAGCACGATACCCATTTTACTGGAAGCCGAAGACGAACACACCTTTCAGACATTGCAGGAAGTGGCTGGCACTATTTCAAAGGAAGTACACCTAGTGGACTCTCGCAAAAGAAAGCAGCTGCACCTGGCGGCTGTGTTTGCCTGCAACTTCACCAACCACCTGCTGGGTATAAGCCGACAGCTGCTCCAACAGGCAGACCTGCCCAATACGCTCCTACAGCCGCTTATTCAGGAGACGGTTGCCAAGGCACTACAGAGTCATCCTTTCCAAGTGCAGACAGGACCTGCTGTGCGCCATGATCAGAATGTGATCGAGGAACACCTGAAGCTGCTGCAGGACCAGCCGTTCTACCAACAGGTATACCAGTTGCTCACGCGGAGCATACAGGCGCAGCACCCGAAAAAGTAGGTCTCATCTGCAGTCACCCTTCGCATAAAGCAACCTATTCATCCTCCTTTTGTTATATTCAGCAAAGGTATAAAGCGCCCGGCTTTGAATCGGGGGGCATGTTTCATAACTTTGCACCGTAAATAGCAAGAGACATGAAAATTGTAAATATAACTTTCAAATTCGCTGACGGCTCACCCGATCAGGTTCTCCCGGCTGTGGAGGGCGAATCGGTGCTGGACGTGGCGCTTAACAACGACATTAAGCTGCAGCACAACTGCGGCGGCGTGTGCGGCTGCAGTACCTGCCACGTGTACGTGGAGTCAGGTATGGACGACCTGCCGGAGATCTCGGACAAAGAAGAAGACTACATTGACCGCGCCGTTGACCCGCGCATCAACTCCCGCCTGGGCTGCCAGTGCGTTGTGCAGGGCAACGAGGATGTCGTTGTAACGATACCGCCACAGGACTTCCTGGGTCATTAATCCGGACTGCCACCCAAGCAATGCTGATTAACCGATAACTGAACATCCACAATAACTGATAGACACATGGATAAGAATTATGAACCGCCGATTCACTGGAATGACTATGAAGACATAGCCATGGCCCTGTACGAAAAATTCGGCGATGATTTCAACGAGTCAAAGATTTACCGCGTGCGCTTTACTGAGCTGCTGGACTGGGTACTGACGCTGCCTAACTTTGTTGGTAAGCGCGAGGAATCCAATGAGGGACACCTGGAGCAGATACAGGCGGCCTGGGTATACGAGTGGCGCGACAACCAGGACTAAGCTTACATTCAGTCCTGAAAAATTCGTAATATTAAATTAAATATATATTTTTAAAGGTCCTTTCACTCGAAAGGACCTTTTTCTTTTATAACTATGTCGATTACTCAACCTGACCTTACACGCATCAATACCTTCGTTTTTGATGTGGATGGCGTACTGACAGACGGCTCGCTCTACGTGTTTGCCGACGGCGAAAAAGTGCGTGCCTTCAACATAAAAGATGGCTTTGCCATCAAACACGCCATACGCCAAGGATATAACGTGGCCATCATCACTGCTAAAAATGAACCGGGCGTGCGCGTGCGCCTGGAGGAGCTTGAGATCGAGGATATGTTTCTAGGCGTAGAGGACAAAGTGGAGGAACTGGAGAACTACCTTTACATGCGGGGAATCCACCCGGCTACGGTAGCCTACATGGGCGACGACATGCCAGACCAGGAAGCCATGCAGCGTTGCGGCCTGCGGGCCTGCCCTGCCGATGCGGCAGATGACATCCGGGAGATTTGCACCTTCATTTCAACTAAGGACGGAGGCAAGGGCGCTGTGCGTGAACTGATTGAGAAAATCATGAAAGTGCAGGACACTTGGTAAGCGCGTTATACTATTCTCAAAACAAATAGCAAATTTCTTTTACATAAAAATTTGCATATATATAATTATTTTTTAATCTTACAGTCAATTTATTTTAAAATTATTTATTTTCATTTTATGAAGACAGGAAAAGTAAAGTTTTTTATTGAATCTAAAGGCTTCGGCTTCATCACAGAAGACGAAACAAATGAGGATTTCTTTGTGCACGTAACAGGCCTGAACGGCTTGCAGATTCAGCAGCACGACAGAGTAGCTTTCGATACCCAGGAAGGCAAAAAAGGAATCAACGCGGTGAACGTACAGCGTCTCTAACAGCTCTACACCGACATGAAAAACCCCTTCCGGCAAGGGGTTTTTTTATGCCCTTTGTTGGCGGTGCCACGCACTGGCCTTAACTTTACAAGCGCTATACCTGCTACGTTACATCGCCTTGAAAGAATTTCTGTCGCTTATCCGCTTCCCCAACCTGCTGCTCATCGTGCTCAGCCAGGCGCTGGTGCAGGCTAGTTTGCTGAGCGCGGGCATCGACCTGGCAGGTATAGCCACGCCCGGGTTTCTGGTGCTCACGCTCTCTACGGTGTGCATCGCGGCGGCGGGCTACATCATCAACGATTATTACGATGTCAAGATCGACGCCATCAACAAACCGGACCGGGTGGTGGTGGGCAGGAGCATCCGGCGCAGGCCAGCCTTGTTCACGCACATGGTGCTTTCGTTTGCAGGTATAGCGCTCGGCTTTGCCTTGTCTATACCTGTAGGCCTGATCAATGTGGGTGCTGTTTTGCTGCTGTGGGGCTACTCGGCCACGCTGAAAAAGATGCCGTTGGCCGGCAACGTGGTCATTGCGCTGCTGTCAGCCTCCATGCTGCTGGTGGTGGCCGTTTATGCCGGCAAACTCAATAACATTACCATCAGCTACGCGGTGTTTGCCTTTTTGATTTCGCTTATCCGGGAGATCGTCAAGGACATGGAAGATGTGCGGGGCGACGCTTCTTTCGACTGCCGCACCCTCCCGATTGTGCTGGGTATACGGCGCGCCAAGTATGTGCTATACCCTATTATCGCGCTCTTCCAGGCTTTCCTGCTAGTGGTCATCTTCCACCCCGTCACAGGTATAGGCTTTGACATGTACATGCTGCTGCTGGTGTTGATTCCAAGCATCTGGATGACGGTAAAACTGGTGCGCGCCGACCGCAAACGCGACTTCACCTACCTCAGCAACCTGGGCAAGCTCATCATGCTGACCGGCATTCTGTCCATGCTGCTGATCAATTAACAGACTCTTCAGGTATAGAATAAGCCGTTCGCTAGACGCGACTCGTATTTCGCGTTCTATAACAAGCCACGCTATACCTGCTTCTGCCGACCTTCTTTTTAACCCACCATTTTATACCTGTATTTTACAATATAAAGAAGCATAATACGGAGAACGCCAAGGGGTTAGGTCTTGCATTTTCCATGTGCATTTTGTTAATTACACAGTCCGTTCGCTCACACGACGAACGACCGTACCCGAACCTACCTAACAATATGAACAAACTTCACCCTTTACTCGAGGCCTACGGGCTTCGGAAGACGAGGTGCCGTGTAGAGGTGCTTCGATTGTTTCTTGAGCACCGCCACGCGTTGGCACATGCTGCCATAGAGCAGCAACTCGGTCCGCAGTTCGACCGGGTCACGCTGTACCGCACCCTGCATGCCTTTGAGAAGCACGGGCTGCTGCACAGCATCCCCAGCACCGACGGCATTACGCGCTATGCCCTTTGCCGGCAAGCCTGCAACAAACACCGGCACCAGCACGATCACATACACTTCAGCTGCACTGCCTGCGGGCATACCTATTGCCTGAACGAGGTTTACGTGCCCACGCTACGTCTGCCGGAGGGCTATGAGGTGAAGGAGTTCCGGTTTTGTGTGCAGGGCGTATGCGACAAATGCGTTGTGCAGCCGGTCAGGCAACTGGCGCATGCGTAGGTGCTATACCTGATAGTTCTTGATCCGTTAGCCAAACCTGTATCTAACCTTCGTTATGCCCGCACCTGCCTCAACTGCCGACCAGTTCCGGAAACTAGCCGCATCGCCTTATAAGCTCCGGCTCTTTATGCTGTCCAGGCTGCCGATGGCCTACCTGGCCGGCTTACGTGTGCGATCCATTTCGGAAGAGCGTGCGGAGGTGACGATTCCCTACAAGTACTTCAACAAGAACCCGTTCTACTCCATCTATTTTGCCAGCCTAAGCATGGCGGCCGAGCTCTCGACGGGTTTGCTGTGCATGGCGCAGACCTATAAATCTGATCCGGGCGTATCGATGCTTGTGGTGCACATGGAGGGCGACTTCACCAAAAAGGCAGTGGGAAAAATAACCTTTACCTGCGAAGACGGGCACCAGATCAAAGAAGCCGCCGACCAGACCAAAGCCACCGGCGAAGGCGTGACAGTGGTGGCCACCAGCACAGGTATAGACGAGGCGGGCGATAGAGTGGCGGAGTTTCGCTTCACCTGGTCGCTGAAAGCGAAACGGAAGGTATAGCTTGCTTATTTCCCCTCTGCCTGGCCGCTTTCATTTCATTTATAGGGAATTAATCTCTATTTTCAGAGGCACTAAAGCAAGCTTCTACCTATACCTTATATGGAGAGACTTTTACAACTAGAAAAAGGAGAGATCGTACTCAGCGACGATAAAATCACAATACGGGACAAGGCAAAACGGGAGCATCTTCGTTCCATCGTTTCATCAGCCGCTTGGGCACTATTCGGCATTGTCTCGGTGCTGCGGTACTTACAAACCGGCGATCAATTCCTGCTTTGGACCGGTCTGATTATTGGCGCAGGTCACTTAATAGGCTTGGCATACATTCTTTTGAGGACTACCAGAAGCGAAATTAGCCTGCAGGAGGTAGTAGCTGCTATCTTTAAAGAGCGAAACGGCAACCGCTTTCTGGATTTAAAGCTGAGCAGCGGAAAGAAAAGACGCATTAGCAGCGTAGCCCCCGCGACCGAGGAGCTTCGCGCTTTTTTTGCCGAAAAGCAGATCCAGGTAAAATAGCCTGCTACTCACATCCTCCTGTCCGTTATGAAGACCTACCTTGTGCTACTACGCGGCGTGATGCCCACCGGGAAAAACAGAGTACCGATGGCACAGCTGCGGCAGGTTTTAACAGATGCCGGCTTTCAAAAGGTACACACTTGGATTCAGAGCGGGAATGTGGTTTTACAAAGCGATCTATCAGCCAAGGAACTGGAGTTACGAGTACATCAGCTCATAAAAGAGCATATCGGGCCGGAGCTGGCCATTGTGGTCAGAACCAGTGAAGAACTCAGGCAGATGCTTGAGAACAATCCATTCGTGGGAGACGAACATCCGATAGCACGGGTATTTTTTGTCTCTTTTCAGGAGCCGCCGGCTGAGGAGAAAGTACAGGTACTGCTCGCACAGGACTTTGGGCCGGAAAAACTCAGCATCACACCTATGGGAGGCTACATGTTTATTCCCCAAGCCTTCAGTGACAGTAAACTCAGCAATAACCTCCTAGAGAGGAAACTGGGAGTCGCAGCAACGACAAGGAACTTCAACACCCTGACCAAAATAATTGCCCTGGCTGAAGAAGCCTAAATTGAGCACAGGCAATACATGCTATACCTACATCAACCAATATGCAATCAACCGCCCCTACCCCCGAGCTATACCTGGCTGAGTTGCCTGAAGCCCGCCAGCAGATCATGCAGGATCTGCGAAATGTGATCTTGCAAAATATTCCGACAGGTTTTGAAGAAATGATGGGCTACGGCATGCTGGGCTATGCCGTGCCGCATACCTTATACCCGGCCGGCTACCACTGCGACCCGAAGCAACCTCTGCCCTTCATGGGCATTGCCTCGCAGAAGAATCACATTGCCGTGTACCATATGGGGATGTATGCCGATGAAAGCCTCCTTAACTGGTTTCAGGAGGAGTTCCCGAAACACAGCGATCGAAAGCTTGACATGGGTAAAAGTTGTATCCGCTTTAAGAAACCAGAGCATGTACCGCTGGCGCTGATCGGTGAGTTGGCCTCCAAAATGACGCCGCTAGAGTGGATTGAGCTGTATACCCGTACCTTCAGAAGATAATCCCTATACCTTTTCTGCCTGATTTTGCTAGCTCCTATACCTAAACCCGCTATATTTGCGGTTTCAATCGATAGCTATACCTTTGACACCAGCAGATAAAAAGAATATAGTCATTTTCGCTTCGGGTTCAGGCAGCAATGCGCAGCGTCTGATGGAGTACTTCAAGCACCATCCACAGATACGTGTGGCCGCCCTGTTCGCCAACAACCCGAAAGCGTATGCCCTAAAAAGAGCCGAGACCTTCCACGTCCCGGCTCTTTTGTTTTCCCGCGACGAGTTCTATAACTCCACCAAAGTGCTGGAGCAGGTACAATCCTTCCAGCCCGACCTGATCGTGCTGGCCGGCTTCCTGTGGCTGGTGCCCCAGAACTTCCTGCAGGCTTTTCCGGACCGCATCATCAACATACACCCTGCCCTGCTGCCGCAGTACGGTGGCAAAGGCATGCACGGCCTTAACGTGCACACAGCCGTTGTTACCGCTGGCGACAAAGAGTCAGGCATCACGATACACCGCGTGAACGAGGAGTACGACAAAGGCGAGTTTGTCCTGCAGGAACGTTGCCCTGTGCACCCCGACGACACGCCAGAAGATTTGGCCGCCCGTGTACTACAACTCGAGCACAAGTATTTGCCTGAGGTCGTGGAAAAACTGGTGCTGCAGACAGCCAAGAGTTAGGAATGCTGCAGGCAAACGCCCATAAACATGGCCCGAGAATCAGGTATAGCAACTCAAAACGCAATGGCTATACCTGCAAAAGGTCCTAACACACACATTAGCACATTAAAAAATTAACATATTAGCCCATTAACCACATGCAATCTGTTAAAATCAAATCCGCACTGATCTCGGTTTACTACAAAGACCGTCTGGAGCCACTGGTAGAGCTCCTCAAGCAGCACAACGTCACCATCTACTCTACAGGCGGTACACAGGCCTTTCTGGAAGAGCAGGGCGCCGAGGTAGTGGCTGTAGAAGACTTAACGGCCTATCCTTCCATCTTCGGTGGCCGCGTGAAGACGCTGCATCCGAAAGTGTTTGGAGGCATCCTGCATCGCCGCGCCAACGAAAGCGACCTGGCCGAGCGTGCGCAGTACGAGATTCCGCCAATCGACTTGGTAGTGGTGGACCTGTATCCTTTTGAGGAGACGGTAGCGTCAGGCGCAGCAGAGGCGGATGTGATCGAGAAGATTGATATTGGCGGCATTTCCCTCATCAGAGCAGCTGCCAAAAACTTCCAGGACGTGCTGATCGTGTCGTCGCGCGAGCAGTACGACGAAGTGGTAGAGCTCCTGAAGGCCAAGGACGGCGCTACGGAGTTGGCAGACCGCAAGCGTTTCGCTGCCAAGGCATTCGACATCTCCTCCAACTACGACACGCACATTTTCAACTACCTGAGCAAAGAGCAGGACATCAATGTGTTCAAGCAGAGCGTGCGCGAGGCTACCCCGCTGCGCTATGGCGAAAACCCGCACCAGCAAGGCACTTTCTATGGCAAGCTGGAGGACCTCTTTGAGCAGCTCAACGGCAAGCAGCTTTCTTACAACAACTTGGTGGACGTGGATGCTGCCGTGGCACTGGGCGCTGAGTTCGAAGAACCGACCGTCGCCATCCTGAAGCACACCAACGCCTGCGGTTGCGCCACGGGCGAGACGATCAAAGAAGCTTATTTGAATGCGCTTTCTACTGATCCGGTTTCGGCTTTCGGTGGTGTAATCATCGCAAATCGCACGATTGACATGGGTGCTGCCGAGGAACTGAACAAGCTGTTCTTCGAGGTGCTGATCGCTCCTGACTTTGATGCCGACGCGCTGGAGCTGCTGCGTACCAAGAAAAACCGCATCCTGCTGAAGCAGAAGCCGGTAGAGCTGCCAACCAAGCAGTTCAAGACGCTACTGAACGGTGTGATCGAGCAGGACAAAGACCTGAAAACTGAGACTGAGGCCGACTTCAAAACAGCCACTAAACGCGAGCCATCCGCTGAAGAGAAAAAAGCACTCGTATTTGCGGCCAAAGTTTGCAAGCATACCAAGTCCAACACCATTGTGCTGGCTACCGACAAGATGATGATCTCCAGCGGCGTAGGCCAGACCTCCCGCGTAGACGCGCTGCGTCAGGCGATTGAGAAAGCCAAGAGCTTTGGCTTCGATATCAGCAATACCGTAATGGCCTCCGACGCCTTCTTCCCTTTCCCGGACTGCGTGGAGATTGCGGACCAGGCAGGCATAAAGGCAGTGGTGCAGCCGGGCGGCTCAATCAAAGACCAGGACTCGATCGACTACTGCGACGCCCACAACATGGCCATGGTGATGACCGGCGTGCGCCACTTCAAGCACTAAGGTATAGCGCCTATTGCAGGTATAACATTTCCAGAGGCCCCATTCTTCATAGGATGGGGCTTTTTCTTGATCTTAAATCCGGGTGACACCGTTGCCTATCATCCCTGTCTATACCTGCAATTTTTTATACAAGTCGATACAAATCTAAATGCAACTCTATCCAATTTTATACCTGCAGGCACGTTATGAAGGGCGACGAACAGAATTGTAAGGAAATTGGGTAAGAAAAAAATTGAAAACTTTCGCCTGTTCCGCATCAGCATTATTAATTCCGCTGAAAATCACTAATTTTGCGGCTAGTTTTTGACAAGAAATATTGTATATTAAAAATATATAGGGCAGCCGCACGCCTTTAAAAAATAAGAATGGGACTATTTAACTTTCTTACCAGCGATATAGCCATCGATTTGGGTACCGCCAATACCCTCATCATCCACAACGACAAAATCGTGGTGGATGAACCGTCCATTATCGCTGTGGACCGCACTACGGGCAGAGTGCTCGCCATTGGCCGCAACGCCATGCAGATGCACGAAAAAACCCACGAAAACATCAAGACCATCCGCCCGCTGAAAGACGGTGTGATTGCCGACTTCCACGCTGCTGAGGAAATGATCCGCGGGATGATTAAAATGATCGACACGGGCCGTCGCTTGTTCCAGCCTTCGCATCGCATGGTGATCTGTATCCCTTCAGGCATCACCGAGGTGGAGAAACGCGCCGTGCGTGACTCGGCCCAGCATGCCGGTGCCAAAGAGGTATGGATGATTCAGGAACCAATGGCTGCCGCCATCGGTATAGGCATCGACGTGGAGCAGCCGATCGGTTCCATGATCGTGGACATCGGGGGTGGTACCACAGAAATTGCCGTAGTAGCCCTTTCCGGTATTGTGTGCGACCAGTCCATCCGCATCGCAGGCGACGTGTTCACCAAGGACATCCTCGACTACATGCGCCGCCAGCATAACCTGCTGATCGGCGAGCGCTCTGCCGAGAAGATCAAAATTGAAGTAGGCTCGGCCCTGACGGAGCTGGAGAACCCGCCTGCTGACTATGAAATCCGTGGCCGCGACCTGATGACAGGTATACCGAAGGTGATCAAGGTAACGTACCAGGAGATCGCCATTGCACTGGACAAGTCGGTGTCGAAGATTGAGGAAGCGGTGCTGAAGGCGCTGGAGATCGCTCCGCCGGAGCTTTCGGCCGACATTTACGACAACGGTATTCACCTGACAGGCGGTGGTGCCCTGCTGCGCGGCTTCGACAAGCGTCTGGCTGCCAAAACCAAACTGCCGATCCACATTGCCGAAGACCCGCTTAGAGCGGTAGTGCGTGGCACGGGTGCGGCTATCAAAAATCTGGAAGGCTTCAAGAACGTCCTTCTGACCTAAGAGTGCCGCATGCGGAATCTATTTGCTTTCATTTACCGGTTCCGTGCATTCCTTATATTCGTGTTGCTGGAGGCCTTGTGCATTTTCCTGATCGTGCGTTACAACACATACCAGGGGGCTGCCATGTTCAACTCCGCCAACACGTATGTAGGGCAGGTACTTGAGTTTCAGAGTGGTGTGACCGACTACTTCAGGCTAGCGTCTGTGAACAGTACGCTTGCCCAGGAGAATGCCGTCCTGCGCCAGGAGCTTATGTCCTACAGGCAGCACGCCGCAGCGGACAGCACCGAACAGCTCGACACGACTTTCTATGCGGCTTCCGACTCTGCCATGTCGAAGCCTTTCATACTGCATGCCGGCCGTGTCATCAATAACTCAATTCGTCGCACCAACAACTACCTGACACTAGCCATAGGCAGTCAGGATGGCGTGAAACCGGGCATGGGTGTCATTTCCCCGAATGGGGCCGTCGGACGTGTCAAAACCGTGTCGCGGCATTACGCTACAGTTACGTCGCTGCTGCACTCGCAGATGCTGATCTCGGCCAAGATCAGGAAAAACAACACCTTTGGTACCATCAAATGGACCGGAGGCGACTACCGCACCGCGCTGCTCGACTACATTCCGCTGCACATCAAGCCTGAGATTGGCGACACCATTGTCACCAGCGGATTTAACACTGTATTTCCGGAAGGCATTATGGTCGGCACGATCAGCGAGGTGGAGCGCGAGCTGGACAAGAGTTTTTATACGATCCGGGTGGAGCTTTCCGTTGACTTTGCGCAGCTCTCTTATGTGTATGTTGTGGAAAATCCGCGACGTCCGGAGCAGGACTCCCTCGAAGTAGAAGCAGGAATACTACCCCATGAATAACAGCCTAGGTCTCCGACATATCGTGCAATTTGTGGTATTTGTGGCCTTGCAGATACTGCTGATGGACAACCTGGTGCTGTTCGGCACGGGTTTCAGTTTTATCTACATTGCCTTTCTCTTGTTTCTGCCACTGGAAATAAACCGGGTCCTGCTGCTGTTCCTGGGCTTTATAGCAGGCTTTGCAGTAGACATTTTCTACGATACCATGGGCATACACGCGGCGGCCAGTGTGCTGCTGGCCTATTTAAGACCCATGATATTGAACCTTCTGACGCCACGCGATGGTTACGATAGCAATGATTCCGTGAACATACACGTGATGGGCTGGCGCTGGTTTCTGGCCTATGCCCTCACACTGATTCTGGCACACCACACGGCCGTCTTCCTGCTCGAAATTTTCAGTCTGGAGGGCCTTTCGTCCGCAGTGCCCAAGATTCTGCTGAGTGTGTTGTTTACGGGCGTTGTTATGGTTATATTGCAATTACTGTTCTTCTCCCTTAAGAGAGCGAATAGATGAATTACCTCGAAAACAGAAAGTACGTCATACAATCGATATTCCTGGTGGTGGGTGTGGTGTACGCACTGCGCCTTTTCTACATCCAGGTGGTGGACAGCAGCTACAAGCAGGCCGCTGAAACCAACGCGATCAAAACCGTTATCCAGTATCCTTTCCGGGGACTAATTTACGACCGCAATGGCGAGTTGCTGGTGCAGAATACGCCCGTGTACGACCTGATGATCGTGCCCAAGGAAGCCCGCAACATCGACACACTGCGCCTGGCCAGCATGCTCGACATTACCTTGGAGGATGCCCGCGAGCGCTTCAAAAAGGCCCGTGCTTACTCCTGGGTGAAGCCTTCCATCTTTCAGCAGATGCTGAGCACGCAGGATTTTGCCCACATCCAGGATAACCTGATCGACTTCCCCGGCTTTTACATCAACGCCCGTACTGCCCGCGGCTATCCGCACCAGAGCCTGAGCCATGCGCTGGGCTACATTGCCGAGATCAGCCCGAAACAGCTTGAGGACAGCACCTACAAAGGCTACCGCCCCGGTGACTATATCGGGAAATCAGGTATAGAGATGGCCTACGAGAAGTACCTCATGGGCAAGCGTGGCGTGAAGTACAAGATGGTGAACGTGCGCGGCATCGACAAAGGCTCGTTCAAGGACGGCGCCTACGACACCCTTTCCATAGCCGGCCAGAACATGGTGAGCACCATCGACCTCGATCTCCAGGCCTACGGCGAGTACCTGATGAACGGCGCCAAAGGCAGTATTGTGGCCATTGAACCGAAGACGGGTGAGATCCTGGCCTATGTGTCGGCACCTTTTTATGACCCGAACCTGTTCACGGGCAAAGACTACGGCAAGAACTACATGCAATTGCTGCAGGACCCGGACAAAACCATGTTCAACCGCCCGATCATGGCAGACCGCAACCCGCCGGGCTCTATCTTTAAACTGACGCAGGCCCTTATTGCGCTGGAAGATGGCGTGATAGACCCGAATACAAGGTATGCCTGTAACAAATCGTTGGTGAACTGCCACCCGCACCCTTCGCCACTCGACTTGCGCGGTGCCGTGCAGCACTCCTGTAACCCTTGGTTCTTTATGGCTTACAAAGCACTGATTAACCAGGGAAAATCCAAGAACACGTTCACAGACACGGCACTGGGCCTGAAGGACTGGCGCGAGCATGTACTCACCTTTGGGTTTGGAAAGAAGTTGGGAATCGACATACCAGGTGAGAAATCGGGCATCATCGCGTCTACCGACCTGTACGACCGCGTGTATGGCAAGAACCGCTGGAAATACTCCACTATCTATTCCCTTAGCATCGGGCAGGGCGAACTGGGGGTAACGCCGCTACAGATGGCGAACTTTATGGCTGTTGTCGCTAATAAAGGGTATTATGTAACCCCGCACCTCATTCGCTCAATTGGCGAGGACGGTAAGCCATTGGCAGACAACTACGAGCGCCACTATACCTCTGTTAAGCCACACCATTTCGAACCCATTATTGAAGGCATGGCCGAAGTAGTACGCGCCGGTACAGGCCGCAAGGCCAGCCTGGATAAAATAGGTATAACCGTTTGCGGTAAAACCGGTACGGCCCAGAACCCACAGGGACCTGACCACGCCGTGTTTGTAGCTTTCGCTCCGAAAGAAGATCCTAAGATTGCGATCGCAGTATACGTGGAGCATGGCAAGTGGGGAGGCCAGTCAGCAGCCCCGATTGCGGGCCTGATGATTGAAAAGTACATGACTGACTCTATCTCTGCCCTCAAAGTGCAGGAGAAGTGGGTGTTGAGCCGTGAGTATTTGAATATTAAATCAAAGTAATATGGCAACTACAGGACAGGGATTGCTTAAAGAGCGCCTGGTGCAGCCTAGCAGCCGCCGCCAGTCGACGAGCGTGTTTGGTAACCTCGACTGGTTCACGGTGCTGATTTACTTTGTGCTGGTATGTCTGGGTTGGATGAACATCTACGCCGTGGTTTACAGCCCCGACAACGTAGTAAACATCTTCAGCTTCGACATTAACTCGGGCAGGCAGCTAACGTTTATTGCAGCGGGTCTTATTCTGATCATAATATTGCTCGTAGTCGATTACAAGGTATACGAGCACCTGGCTTATCCCATCTATGGCGGTATTATACTCCTGCTGCTCTTTACGCTGGCAGTAGCCAACCCGGTGGCGGGTTCACGCTCCTGGCTTGATTTGGGGGGTGGCTTTCGCCTTCAGCCTGCTGAGCTTTCTAAGTTTGCCACAGCGCTGGCCATATCCAAGTTCCTGAGCAATGTGAGTCTGCGGCAGCAGAAAATGAAGGACCAGATGATTCTGGCCGCCATTACGTTTGTGCCGGCTGTAATCATTATTCTGCAAAACGAAACGGGCTCTGCGCTGGTGTTCGGCGCCTTTATCCTGGCTTTCTTCCGGGAGGGCATGTCGCCGCTGATTCTGATCATTGGGGGCACGGCAGCGGCCATTTTTATCCTGACCCTACTCGTACCAAAGCTATACCTGCTTATTGGCATTGCCGCGCTGATGGGTCTGGCTATGTTCCTAGACTACCGTCTCATGCGCCGCTTCAAAACCATGATCGCGCTGTTTGTGCTGGTGGTGGGCATGGTGTTCAGTGTGGATTATTTTGTGAACGACATCCTGCAGCCACACCAGCAGAACCGTATCAAGGCCCTGATCAACCCGGAGGCAGATCCGCTGGGCTATGGCTGGAACGTGACACAGTCAAAGATCGCGATTGGTTCGGGCGGTTTCTGGGGCAAGGGCTTTCTAGAGGGAACGCAAACCAAGTTTGATTTCGTGCCGGAGCAAAGTACCGACTTTATCTTCTGTACCATTGGCGAAGAGCATGGCTGGGTGGGCAGCACGATCCTGATTGGTCTGTTTATGCTGCTCATGATGCGGATTGTGTACATTGCTGAGCGGCAGAAATCCGTCTTTGGCCGTACCTACGGCTACTGCGTAGTGTCTGTCATCTTCTTCCACTTTGTCATCAATGTGGGCATGACCATCGGCTTGGCACCGGTGGTAGGTATACCGCTTCCATTCTTCAGCTACGGCGGCTCCTCGTTGTGGTCGTTTACCATCCTGCTCTTCATTTTGCTGGCTATTGATGCAAACCGAAACAGGGAATTGGTTCGGTAATAAGAGCTGATCATAGACATCTGCCTACTGCTAAACCAGAAGCATACCTGCACGTAAGCAGATAGTACCAATCCTCTGCCAGTTTTCACCCTGCTATTTCTCCTCGCTTGGTAGTCACAACGGACTATTGTGTTTTTGATGCATACCATTTTCTGTAGCAATCATTCCTCAAAACACCATGCCTAAATTTGTCATTGAAAGAGAAATTCCGGATGCCGGCAAACTGACACCGGATCAGCTGAAATCCATTTCCCAGACCTCCTGCGGCGTGCTCGACAAGATGGGCACCAAGATTCAGTGGGTTCAGAGCTATGTAACCGACGATAAGATTTACTGCATCTACAATGCGCCGAATGAAGAGATGGTGCGGGAACATGCCCGGCAAGGAGGTTTCCCAGCCAATAAGATAAGCAGAGTAGGGACAGTGATAGACCCGACGACCGCCGAATAAACACCAGCAGCACATGGCCTGAAACAGAAACTGATCAAGCTTACTTCCGGAGGCTATACCTGATCAGCGACGCTGCTGTCAGCTTTGTCACGGGCTGCCCGGTTTTCGGGTTGATGAAGCGCACCAGCCCCTGCCGCATCAGCCTTTCATAGGCTATCTGGTAGTTTGCCAGGGTATAGTGAGTGCCCAGGCTGTGTTGCTCATAGATGTGCTGTAGCGTGCGATTGTTGTAAGTGCCGGCATCTGCCAGAAGTTCCTGCGCTAACCTGGCGACAGCATACCTGTAATGCTCGTGGAACAGGGACATCTGCTGCGCCTGCAGGTTAGCACCGAACAACGGCACCCCATCCTCCTGGTAGTCGCTATACCTTTCGAGCAGCTCTTTTAATCGAAGGTATACCTGCTCCGACTTCACTGAGAAGACCAGGTATTGGCTCGTCTGCCTTTTGTCAGTAAGGTTTATTCGGAAGCGCAGGGTATAGAAGTCTTTGCCCCGGAAAATCCCTTCAAAACAATCCAGCAGGTACTCCTCCCTCCTGTCTGCGTTCCTGTTCTGTTTGTAGAAGACCCTTATTGCTTCCAGTCGCTCTGCAAATATTTCCTGAAGCTGGCTTTCGGCCCTCGCTTTCTTCACGGCAGTCTCCAGTGCTTTCGGGCTGAAAAGCATCAGCAAGTCCGCTTCACTCTTCTGGATGGCGTGGAGCAGAAACTGTTGTGGTATGCCTTCTTGTGTGGGATCAAGAAAGGCAAATGAAGGCTGATCGGTTAGGAGACGTTCCATAGGCGCCTCTTCGCTCTCCTCCTGCAGAAAAACGGGCAGATTTACCAGATCCTGGTAAAACGGCAGCTGTGCTACCCGCTCCTGCAGTTCAGTCAAGGTATATGTATCAGCATCGTAGAGCATCAAGCCCATACCTTTATTCAGATCAGTTCGGGAGCCGGTGCTTTTGTATACCTGTCGCAATAGCTGCATAACCGCGGGAGACGACTCATTCAGATCAAGGCCCGCCTGTAGATCGATACAGCGTAATAACCTTTCTGACGCACCTGCATGCTGTAGCATCACAGTCGCCCATACCTCAAAAAAGCTCGGCAACAGCTCAGCTTTTATTTCGGAGGCTGTCCGGTTTGTCTTGAAGAAGTCGCTGGGTGTTGCGGCCATGGGTTGTAATGCTGTCTGCTGTCAGGTTGCTGGGTATACCTGTACGGAAGTATTGGTTTAGGTATGCAAAGATAAGGCTTGTCGAGACAAAAAGTTCCCTGCAAATCTCGTTACATGGGACTTCTCAGCTTATGCTGGATTAGGAGCGGGTATTAGCCGAATTAAGCTAAGATCCTGCTAAATATGACTATTAAAGATACTACTAATAAGAGGGTCAGTATACCTGGAGCGCCACTTTCCTCCCTGTGCTCATCTTTATCCGATCTTACGCCAAACACATTGCCTGTCAACATGTTATACAACTAAAGCTAGCAATACTGCTTTCCACACATTCATATTACACACTTTTAAACCCATTAAGCTTATGACACCAAGTATCATGCTCTCGCTCATGCTGGTAGGTTCCGTGCTGTACTTAGGCTATGAACTGGTATTAGACTAAAAATTGTCTTTCTCCCTTCGATGCCCAATTGCTTAGGGATGTCACGTCTTTGGTGCAGATTTAGTTAGAATCTGCCATACTTCGGCAGGCTCCCTCTATTTCGCTTCTAATTTTAAGGTAAGTACAATATAGGGCTATAAACGAAGAAAGCCCTTGCAACTTCCGTTACAAGGGCTTTCTATTTCCAGTACCAGGAGCGGGAATCGAACCCGCACGGCCTTGCGGCCACAAGATTTTAAGTCTTGCGTGTCTACCAATTCCACCATCCCGGCAACCTTCGGGCTAATCCCGAAGAAGTGACTTTAAAAAACAAAGACGTTGCTTATCACAACGTCTTTATCTTCTTTTGAGCGGGAGACGAGGTTCGAACTCGCGACCTCGACCTTGGCAAGGTCGCGCTCTACCAACTGAGCTACTCCCGCTTTAGTCTTTTCTAAACCCCCTTAGCGATTTAGTGATACAAAGATATAGACAAAAATCCAGAAGTCAAGAGGGCGCCCTAAATTTTTCTGCTACTTTCTCGCTTTTTACTGATTTTCAGCGAGAAAATTTTTAGAAAATTTTGAGCGCAGCCCGGCTATACCTTCTAGCGCACCGTTTCGCCTTTATCTTTCAACAATAATTTGAGCTCGTTGAGTTTCAAAAGTGCCTCCACAGGGGTTATGGTGTTAATATCGAGCTGCTCCATGAGCTCCTTCACACGCTGCAGTTGCGGGTCCTGTAACTCGAACATGCTTAGTTGGTAGTTGTTTTTTGGGGCAGACTTCATGCGTTGCTTCGGCGCCTGCTCCGATACCTTCTCTTTTTCGAGGTGATGCATAATCTCGTCGGCGCGCAGCACCACGCTGTTCGGCATACCGGCCATCTGGGCCACATGTATACCGAAACTGTGCTCGCTGCCGCCCTCTACCAGTTTGCGCATGAACAGAATCTTGCCGCCTGTCTCCTTCACCGACACATTGTAATTTTTCACGCGCGGAAAATCTTCAGCCAGCTGATTGAGCTCGTGGTAGTGCGTGGCAAAAAGCGTCTTGGCCCGGAACTTCGGGTGATTGTGCAGGTGCTCCACAATAGCCCAGGCAATGGAAATGCCGTCATAAGTACTCGTGCCGCGGCCAATCTCATCCATCAGCACCAGGCTGCGATCCGAGAGGTTGTTCAGGATACTGGCCGTCTCAGTCATCTCCACCATAAAGGTCGACTCACCTTTCGAGAGGTTATCCGAAGCGCCCACACGGGTAAAGATCTTGTCGATGATGCCGATGCTGGCCGCCTCAGCAGGAACGAAGCAACCGATCTGCGCCATCAGCACGATCAGGGCCGTCTGGCGTAGGAGGGCACTCTTACCTGCCATGTTCGGACCTGTGATGATGATCACCTGTTGTTCTTCGTTGTCGAGGAAGATGTCGTTGGGCACGTACTCCTCCCCCAGCGGCAGTTGCTTTTCGATCACCGGATGACGGCCTTTCCTGATGTCGAGCACATGGCTATTGTTCACCTCGGGCTTCACGTAGTTGCCCGCCACGGCTATACCTGCAAAGGCGCTCAGGCAGTCGATCACGGCGATGACTTTGGCATTTTGCTGGATTTGCCCCACGTAATCCATGGCCTGCAGCACCAGCTCGTTGAAGAGGCTAAACTCGATGGTATAAATGCGCTCTTCGGCATTGAGAATCTTCTCTTCGTAAGTTTTGAGCTCCTCGGTGATGTAGCGCTCGGCATTCACCAGCGTCTGCTTGCGGATCCAGCTGGCCGGCACTTTGTCTTTGTGCGCGTGCGTCACTTCCAGGTAGTAGCCAAACACCTTGTTATAGGCGATCTTCAGAGAGCTAATGCCTGTATTCTTAACCTCCCGCTGTTGCAGTTGAGCCAGATAATCCTTCCCCGAAAAAGCGATCTTGCGGAGCTCATCCAGCTCCTCGTTTACCCCATCGTTGATCATATTGCCCTGGTTGGTGAGCATTGGGGCGTCCGGCTTGAGCACGTTCTTGATCTCCTCGCGCAGCCCATCGCATGGTGCCAGCTGGTCGGCCAGCTTCACGAGGGCAGGTATACCGCTTGCCGCCAGCAGCTTCTTGATCGGCTGAATCGCATCCAAAGCTTTCGCCAATTGCATGAGTTCCCGTGGGTTCACACGGCGCACGGCTACTTTGGAGATCAGGCGCTCGAGGTCGTTGATTTGCTTGAGGTGCAGGTATAGCTCGTCGAGCAGTTCGCCGTGCTGGGTCAGCGCCTCTACTGTGTCGAGACGGCGTTTGATCTGCACTACATCCTTCAGCGGCAGCACCACCCACTTTTTCAGCAAACGGGCACCCATTGGCGTAGTGGTCTGGTCGAGGATCTGGATTAGCGGCACGCCGTCCTGGTTCTGCGGGTATACCAGCTCCAGGTTGCGTACCGTGAAGCGGTCGAGCCACACGTACTTGTCCTCCTCCAGGCGGGAGATGGTGGCGATGTGGCTGATCTCGTGGTGGTGCGTTTCAGAGAGATAATGCAGGATGGCTCCTGCCGAAGTAATGGCCTCCTGCATCCCTTCGATGCCGAATCCCTTGAGCGAAGTCGTATTAAAATGCCGCGTCAGCGATTCATAGGCGAAGTCGTAGCTGAACACCCACTCCTCCAGCGCATAGTAGCGAAAATCGGGACCGTAGCTCTGAAAGAAGGTTTCTTTCTCGCGCTTGCAGAAGAGCACCTCTGCCGGCGCCAGGCTCTGCAGCAACTTGCCTACGTAGTTTTTATCGCCCTGTGCGGTGATGAACTCGCCTGTCGAGATATCCAGAAAGGAAACACCGGCCTCCGTTTTGCCAAAATGTACAGCCGCCAGATAATTGTTGCTGCGTTTTTCCAGCACCTGGTCGTTAAAAGACACGCCGGGTGTTACCAGCTCGGTAACGCCCCGCTTCACAATACCTTTCACCGATTTAGGGTCTTCGAGCTGATCGCAGATGGCCACGCGCTCCCCGGCCCGTACCAGTTTGGGCAGGTAGGTGTCGAGGGAGTGGTGCGGGAAACCGGCAAGCGCTGTCTCCGAGGCAGAGCCGTTGCCGCGCTTGGTCAGTACAATGTCCAATATCTTGCTGGCCTTGATGGCGTCCTCGCCAAAGGTCTCGTAGAAGTCTCCTACCCTGAATAGCAGCAGCGCCCCCGGATGCTTCGCCTTGATGGCGTTGTACTGTTTCATCAGTGGGGTTACAGTGCCGTTGTCTCCTCCTTTCATACCTGTATCACTTTGATGGGATTGATTTCCCGTTTAATCTTAAATTATTGTGGCGCGAGTTGAAAATCTCCAAACTCAATTCTGGACGTTCTCGCTTTCATGGCGCGAGCGTCCTCGCTCGTGTCTACTATCGTGGGGCCTCCGGCCCCTGTGCTCCAGGTATAGCACCGTCTGGTTGTACCTGTATCAATGCTCATGCCTAGCGTAGCTATTGTTGCAGGTATAGCAACCTGCTTGTTTCATTGCTTGGCCTGTGCGGCGGGTACTCACTTTTTGTCTTGACACAAAAATCGAGGGGCCCTACCCCCACTCGCTGACCGCTCTTGAAAGGGGGACCCCTTCACCCCCAACAGTGGAGCACCGAAAAGCGCACCTGGCGACACGGTCTCTTTCATTGCCAGCGTGCAAGTTAGTCTTGCTGTACCTGCCAGAGGTAGTTTGCCACAACGCTTATACCTCATATGGCGGCTTCAGAAAATCCCCTTTTGAGAGGGGCAGGGGTGTGTCAATCGTGCACAGATTCCCTGCTAGGAGTATGGGCCCTCTATCAAGAAGGGCAGACGTGTGTTAAGTAGTTTGCGGCAATCCTGTCAATCCCAAAATCCTGTAAATCCTTGGGGCGGGGGCCCTATATGAAGTTTCAGACAACCCAATTCCCTACCTTTGCACCAAGGTATGGTCACACGCTATACCCACAACAAAAGTCTATCGTCTTTTGTCAAAACATCCTTTGTCAAAAAAACAATGCGTAAACTTTCCATGGACGACCTCAACCGCGACTCGGTTGAAGAATTCAAAAATAAGAAAAAAATACCGTTAGTCTTGGTGCTCGACAATGTGCGCAGCCTCAATAATGTGGGCTCTGTTTTCCGCACCGCCGATGCCTTTATGGTCGAGAAGGTATACCTCTGCGGCATTACTGGCACCCCGCCTCACCGTGATATCGAAAAAACCGCTCTTGGCGCCACCGAATCGGTGGACTGGGAGCATGTGCCGGATACATTGGAACTGGTGAAGCAGCTGAAAGATCAGGGTTTTGTAATTGGCTCGGTGGAACAAGCTGAAAACAGCCTGAAGCTAAACGAGTTTATACCTGAGCCAGAGCAGCGCTATGCCTTGGTATTGGGAAACGAGGTGTTTGGGGTGGAGCAGGAGGTGATCCATCATTCTGATTTCGTGCTCGAGATCCCGCAGTTCGGCACCAAGCACTCGCTTAATATTTCGGTGGCAACCGGTGTGGTGGTGTGGGACTTCCTGAGCAAGATCACACGATAAACAACTGAAACACAGACCTTGTAGCCTGCGGGCATATTTTTTTAAGTTTTTTAGCTGTACCGTTTAAACCTTCCCGGCCATGGCTTGTCTTACCTGTGGCTAAAAGTTGAGCCGGGGGAAACCGCCATTTCCGTTAAAAGAAAACTGCGGCGTACCCCGGTTATTACTTTTCTCTCCCGCTCCCTCTGCTGCCTTTACACCCTAAGGCGAAAAAGCACCTCCTTTGATTACCCGTATAAAAAACTATGAGAGCCAATACCTTACCATTCCTCCTCGTTCTTTGCCTACTATTTATCTCCAGCACCACGCTTCTGGCTCAGGGACAAGCACAGACGAACACCCAGGGCCGCATTTCCGGCACGGTGCAGGACGAAGAAACCAAGGCGCCGCTGGGTTTTGCTAATGTGGTGCTGCTTACCGCCCGTGACTCCAGCGTCGTAACCGGTGCCACTTCTGACATGGAAGGAAAGTTCGAACTGACAAGCGTACCACAGGGTCGCTTCATTTTGCGCGTTTCCTCAGTCGGTTATCCAACCAAATTCATCCCCAACATCGCCATCACGGCGGCCAACAATAACCTACAGCTAGGCGCTATACCTGTGCGGGGCAGTGCTACGCAACTGAAAGAAGTGCAGATTGTGACGGAGCGGCCCATCGTATCGTTCGAGCTGGACAAGCGGGTGGTGAACGTGAGTCAGGACATCAACGCCGAAAGCGGCTCGGTGGCCGAGGTGATGCAGAACCTGCCTTCGGTGACGGTGGATGTGGACGGCAACGTGAGCATGCGCGGAAGCTCCAACGTCACCATTCTGGTGGACGGCAAGCGCTCCGCACTCTCCAATCTTACCCTCGACCAGATTCCCGCCAACCTGATCGAGAGCATCGAACTGATCACGAACCCGTCGTCCAAGTACAACCCGGAAGGCACCTCGGGCATCATCAACCTGGTGCTGAAGAAAGAGAAAAAGCCCGGCTTCAATGGCACCGCCTCCGTCACGGCTGGCACTTACGACAACTACAACACCTCGCTCAACCTGAACTACCGCTACTACAAGTGGTCGCTCAACTCCGGCTATGACTTCAGGCAGCGCACCCGGCCAGGATGGAGCGACAGCTTCACGACCAACTACCACTTCAACGACTTCGGGCAGCAGGACAGCACCAGTTACCGCCAACAGGAGGGCACACGCGACAGCAAAGACGTTTCGCACAGCTTCCGTTTGGGCGCCGACTATTTCCTGACGCCGCGCCATACCTTGTCAGCCTCCGGCATCTACCGCTTCGGCCGCGACACGGGGTATAACAACATTTTCTATCGCTTCGAGGACGAGAACCGTCAGTTGGTGAACACCCGCACCCGCAATACTACCGAAGAAGAAAACGAGAACGCCGTGGACGTGACGCTGGGCTACCGACAGACTTTTGAGCGGAAAGGGCAGGAACTGACGGCCGACATCGTGTACAACACCAACATCGACGACGAAGTGGCGCTGTTCGACGAGCGAAGCAGCTTGCAGGGCGCCTTCCCAGAAATGCAGCAGACGCTGGTGGACGATGCCAACCGCGAAATAGTGGCCAGAGCCGATTATGTGCACCCCATTTCGGAGCACAGCAAGTTTGAGGCGGGCTTCCGCAGCTCCTTCGAGCGCCTGGACGAAGACTCCCGCTTCTTCAACCGCAACAATGAGACCGGCGAAATGATCTACAGCACCGATCAGAGCAACCATTTCGTTTTCGACCAGAACATCTACTCCGTCTACTCCAACTACAGCAACCGGTATAAGTCCATCAGCTACCAGGTGGGGCTGCGCGCCGAGCAGACCGTGACCAAGACCGACCTGCGCACCGAGGAGGGCGAAAAGAGCAGCAACGACTACTTCAGCCTCTTCCCGACGCTCTTCATCACCAAGGATTTCAACCCAGACAACAAACTGCAGTTCAGCTACAGCCGCCGTATCAACAGGCCGCGCAGCCGTTTCCTGAACCCTTTTGTGGATCGCTCAGACCGATTTAGCGTGCACTACGGCAACCCCGAACTGAAGCCGGAGTTCGTCAACTCGCTGGAGCTGGGCTACCTGAAGTACTGGGGCGAGGCCTCCATCAATGCCACTGTCTTTTACCGCCACACGATGGACGAGATAGAGCGCTTCCGGATGGCAACCCAGGTGATCGTCGATAACGATACCATACCTGCCACCGAGACCACGTTCCTAAACATCTCCGACAACAAAGCCTATGGCGCTGAGCTCGGCTTCAACTACCCGGCCACAAAGTGGTGGCGCATCAACGGCAGCATCTCGGGCTTCCGGACGCAGCTTAACACCACCCAGGGCGACACGGAGCTGAGCAATGCCCAGTTCAGCTGGAACTCAAAAGTGAACTCTACTTTTACGGTATGGGAGGACCTTAACATCCAGCTTTCTGGATTCTACCGCTCGCCCATGGCTGACATTCAGGGCCGGATGGAGCAGATGTTCAGCGCTGACCTGGCCATGAAAAAGGACGTCCTCAAAAAGAACGGCACCATTTCCCTGCGCGTGTCGGATGTGTTCAACACGCGCCAGTTCAACTTCCTGAGCTTCGGCCCCGAGTTCAGAACCGAGAGCGAGAACCGCCGCCAGAGCCGCATCATCTACCTGGGCTTCACCTACCGCCTCAACAGCGAAGGTACCAACCGCGAACGCCGCCGACAAAACGAGCAGAATGGTGGAGAAGATGAGGGCTTTGACAACTAAGAAACTTTGCACTTAATGAGAAGCCGGGGAGAAATCTCCGGCTTCTTTGTTTGTATACCATTCTCCTTGTTATTCCTCTCTCTTCTGTCATTTCGACGATAGGAGAAATCTGTTATCCTGCTACCGCTGGTTCGAGCGCAGCGGGAACCGGCGGTGAAACCATGGGACCCGATTACTGAAAGGACTCACAGCAAAGCCGCGTTGGCGCTCTCGCCCAACTTACGGCCTGTATGATATCAAATTCCTCCTATCGTCGGAATGACAACATAGAAAAAGGTCCCTCTTTAAAGGATGCAGAGAACGGCAATCATTCCTGCATCCTCTGCTATAGCTCGCACTCCTATACCTGACTGATGTGCTTCTGATTCCTCCTTTCGCCGAAATGACAGATGGGTAACCGGAAACGCACACAGCTATACCTTCTGCCCTGCTTCTCCGTATCTTACACCGAACAAAAAATCAACTTCATGACACCTCCTGCCCGACTGCCCATCATCGACCTGCACTGCGACCTTTTGGTATACCTGTCGGACGTGCCTGATTCCGCTATTGACAATGTGGCCGAGATCGGGTGTTCGCTGCCTGCCCTGACGCAAGGCAACGTGCGGCTGCAGACGATGGCCATTTATTGTGCCACCGCGCCGGGAAGCACCCACTATGCACACTTGCAGGCCGAAATATTCCGGAAGCTGGCCACTGACGAGCGCAGCTGCCTGACAGCGGTGACGAATACGGCATCGTTACAAAATGCGTTGAGCGGTAAAGGCGATATTGGCATGGTAGCTTCCGTCGAGAACGCCTCGGGCTTTTGCGAAGAGGATGAACCGCTGGAAGAGGGTTTTAAGAAGCTCGAGAAGATTATCGATGCGGTGGAGCGACTCCTGTACATCAGTTTCACGCACCATATGGGAAACCGCTTCGGGGGCGGCAACATGACGGACCGCGGCATTACGCGCGACGGCAAAATGCTGCTCGACTACCTGCACGGCCGCCGCATCGCCGTGGACTTTTCGCATACCAGCGATGCCCTGGCTTACGATATCCTCGAGCACATCGACCGTGAGCGGCTCGACATACCTGTCATGGCCAGCCACTCCAACTTCCGGCCGGTATGGGAGCACAACCGCAACCTGCCCGACGAGATCGCACAGGAAATTATTCGCCGGCAGGGGCTGATCGGCATGAACTTTCTGCGGGCCTTCGTGAACAACGAACAGCCCGAGGCCCTGCTGCAGCACATTTTGTATGGCTTTGAGAAAGGTGCCGAAAACAGCATCTGCTTCGGAGCCGACTACTTCTATACCCTCGATTCACCGGATCTGAGCCGGGTGCCCTACTATTTTAAGGAGCACGAGCACGCAGGCACCAGCTATACCTATCTGTTGGAGCAGCTTCAGGACAAACTTTCCCAACCGCAGCTTGAGCAGCTCGCCTACCGAAACGCACAGCGCTTTATGGAGCGCATTTGGTCCTGATTCAGGCTTTAATCCTATACCTCACAGCTGCCAATCCAGCATTTTTTTGCATAAAATCTTGTGCTGAAAATAATATTTATTATATTTAAAGTGGACTATATAGAGGTTGTTCAAAACGGGGCTTCCCTGTTACAACACAATTCTATATTTGAGGTCTTCACCTTCTAAAAAAGCCACTATGAAATTCATCGGACTGTTTCTGCTTCTTGCCGGGCTGGTTTCGCTCGTTATGGGTCTTTCGGGCGCCAATCTGTTGGTGCTAAATTGGGTTAACCAGTGGGGCGAAGGTGTTGGCTGGGCCATACGCGCGGGCGTAACGGCACTTGGAGGGGTATTGTACTATATTTACCGACACGAAGATTAGGGCCTTTCGCTTACTTTCTATATAGAAACTTTGCCATGTGCAAACAAACACCGTATACGCAAATACTGTACAACAAAATCCGAACCAGCCATGGACTCTCCACAGTACGCGCCATATTATATCCAGATAAATGAGCTCTACATAGACACTGTTGTGATTGACGATACAGAGTTCATCACGCTATGGTGCTTTACTGTGCTGGACGATGAGTACAAGTTCATTTACCTGGGCTGCGACTTCACGCAGTTTAACCAAATCCTGATCGGCGCCGGCGACAAAGGCAAGGAAATTGCCCTCCACATGGCCAATGTGCTCAACACCGACCACGACTCCCCTACCCTGGTGCCCATCAAAGAGCAGTTCGAAGATTACCTGGAGCTGACTGGCTTCGACCTGATTGTGTATGAGCCACTGGCCGTGGACGATGAACTGGAAGATGAATACGACGATGACGATGACCTGCCGCTGGAGCAACTGCTGGGCGGCGGAAGCAAGCGCTCCGACAACACCTCGCAGAAATACCTGATCTACCAGCTCGACAAGCTATACCCGTCCAAGATCTTCGAGCCTGAAAAGCTGCAGCGCGAAAGCATGACCGAGCAGTTTGAGGACGACTCGCTGGAACTGGCGCAGCTCTACTATGACTACCTCAACGCCTCCGAAAACGGCTACTCCGAGTGTGAAGCCCGCCAAGTGGCAGGCCTGGAGAAAGAACTTTTCTTCCGGATGGCCCGCAAAGCCGCCGACCTCTGGCGCTAAGCTATACCTGCTATACTTACCTCGCGCTGTCGTACTGGGCAGCCAGTTGCAGACGCGCGCGCAATTGCAGCTGCATTTCGTTCACCCAACTCCTGATTTCCTCTTCCTCCGCTCTGAGCAACATCTCGCCGTAATGGTCCAGCTGCGATTGCTGCGACTCATACACGTAGGCTTTGTAGTGCTCGTCAAACGCGGCCCCCGTCAGCTTTCCAAACTCTTCCACTGTTGCCCTGTCAGCCGAACCCAGCGAGTCGGGCAGGCTGGTGTGCAGTCCTTCCGCCCGGGCAACCTGCTGCAATTGTTTCATAGCCCGGCCGTAGAAGTCGAGCATTTCAGTGCCGAGGGCTTTGACCTCTTCCGACTGGGCACGCTCCGAGGCCAGTCGGGCCAGTTCGGCCTGCAGCATGGTGGTGCTGGCGGCATAGTCGAGGAAGGCGGCGCTGCGGCTCATTTCTTTTACAGCCGGAGGCGTGGTGGTTTTGGCCTGGTTAGCTTCAGGGCCATCGCTGCAGGCGATCATCAGCAAGAACACGAGCCCAAAGGCCAGGGTGAGGAGTTTATCGGTGAGCATAAGTATGGGTGCACAAGGTAGTATATACAGCTATACCGTATACCCCACAGCACAAGTTATGCCTTGCTTAAAGAAACCCCTTAAAGTGCAGCAATGCCTTCTTCTTTTGCTAAACTCTTAGAACTGATAAGCCTTGCGCACCACTGTCAGGTTGCTGTCGCGGCCCTGCTCAGGTAGGATATGCGCTGGCATGGGTTTACGCACCAGTTGCGTCGGCAGACCGATGCTGTGGTCGAAGAGCAATAGGTTGAGTTTGGCCCCTGCGGGCAGTGTAAGTTCTAACTCCACTTGTTTGCTCAGAGGCAGCCCATAGAAGCGTAGGTGGTATACCTGGCCGTTCGGCGCTTCAATAGTTTGCAGAGGAGCGCTTTTCCCATTTAGAGTCGCCTGCAAAGGTATAGCGGGGTCTTCGGGTTGCAGCACCACTTCCAGATGTGACGCCTGTCGCTGCGAAGTCAGATGCAGGCGCAGCACGCGTGTTTCAGCCGCCGTTGAGTCGCTCAGCACGGTAGCTACCGGGGCGGCCACAGGTATAGCAGGCGCCGTGTTGAGCAGATAAGGCCGTTGCGCTTGCGGGTACATCGCTGCCAGGGTTCCTTTTTCGGGCTTCGGGAAAAACTGTCTGTTCCATTCGTTGAGTTGCTCATGCGACGTTGCCCAGGTAGCAGTTTGGTTGTCAGCATCCAAGTAGTAGGCGGTGTGGCTGTGCAGGGGCGTGTCGGGCGAGGGTTGCTCTTTGCTAATGGCGATGCCTAACACCGCTATACCTGCCAGCAAACTGAGCGCAGGTATAGCCCAGGTAGCGCGACCTGACTCGCCGGCCACCAACACGGGCAGTAGTAGGTTAAGTAGTAGCAGAAAGAGGATAATAGCCGCCACCGGCAAGCCCAGTGAGAACACCACGAACAGTACCTGCACAATCGGCATCAGTAAGAAAATAGCCGGCACTGCCGCCAGCACCACCACCAAGGCACAAGCCAGCGCGCGGCCGGGCCGGTATAGCTCAAAATGCAGCACCACGATATAACCCAGCACCGCGAAGAGCAACGGGAACACCGCCAGGTAGGCCGCCGAGGGCACCAGCAGGTATAGCACCAGCATAGGCGGCACTTGCCCTGCCAGACTGCCTGCCACCAGGCCAAACACAGGCCTGCGACGCACCGCCCTGTAGGCCAGCCACAAAAACAGTCCAAGCGCCACTAGCAAGTAGCCTACCAGGAAGAAATGGGTATGGTATACGCCGTTGCCGGTATGGGCATAAGGAAGCAAACGCAGCACCGGTAGGTTGAGCAGGTAGACGCCCCCACCAATCAGCACGAGCCAAAGCAGTGGTATACCCGAGCCCGCCATCAACTGCTTGCCCGTCGCCAACTTTTTGCGCACCACCATCCGCAGTAACACCACCACCAGCACGAGCGTCAGCAGCACCCACACCAGGTTGAGCCACACCGGGTAGTGAATGACCCACTTGCCAATGAAATTAAAGAAAACCGCATCAGGCGCTTTCACCGAAGAAAGATCAGCGGTGCCGAAGTGGCGCACCAAGGCCAGCATGTTCTCGCCATGCTGCTGCAGACTGCCCTGGCTCAGGTTTTCGGGGGAATCGGAGAGTTTGTGATAGTGCACGAAGCCATCGATAAAGGCGGAGTTGAGCCCGCTATAGCCCGCATTTCGGAAAACGGTGAAGTCAGTGTCGTTGGGCATGCGGCGGTATACCTCGTAGGCCACAGAGCTGATGAACGGATAAGGTGCCACCTGACCGTACTGCTTGGCCAGCCAGCCATTTTCGGGGCTCAACTCGAAAGTCATGCTCGGTCCCTGGTTGCCGCGCGCCTCTACATTCAGCACCAGCGCCACGTCTTTTGCCCAGGGATGCTCTAAAAAGCCTCTCGCCCCAAACAGCCCGTACTCCTCGCCATCAGTCAGCAACACGATCACGTCATGCTCCAGAGCTTTCTCCGTTTTAAGGGCACGCACGGTTTCGAGTATGGCGGCCACGCCAGCGGCATCGTCGGCGGCCCCGCGGGTGTTGGGCTGCGAGTCGTAATGGGCCATCAGCAGTATCGCCTTGCCTGTGCTTGCGCTCCCTTTGATGCGGCCGAGCAAATTATACACATAGCCCGCCGTAGAAAACGGTCCCTGCTGCCAGGCCACCGTCGTTTCCTGTACCTGCGGCTGCAATCCGAGTTGCCCCATCTGGCCAAGCAAATAGCGGCGCACCTCTGCATGGGCGGCTGTGCCCATGGCGTGCGGCTCCCGGGCTATTTGGTGCACATGCGCCATGGCCCGCTCCGCCGAAAATTCGGTGGCAGGTGCAGTGGCAGGTTCCGGTGAGGGCGGCATCAGCAACCAGACGCTCAGCCAGGCGAGCGTCGCAACAACCAAGAGCAACAAAGACCTAAGTATCAACTGCATGAGAGGCTATAGTATAGTTCAAGGCTAATATAGGAATTCTGCCGGTTCGCTGGTGCATCAGCATAAAAAAAGCGGCGCCCCAGGTATAGGAGCGCCGCTTTGGCAGGTATAGCGCAGCTTAGCGCGCCAGTTCGTCTTCGGGCATGATCACTTCGTTCTGGCGCAGGTGCACCGGCTGGGTCTTTTTGCGCAGGCGCAGGTTGAGCATCTCCACCATCAGCGAGAAGAACATGGCAAAATAGATGTAGCCTTTCGGGATGTGCTGGTGCAGCGCCTCTACCACGAGCATAAAGCCGATGAGCAGCAGGAACGAAAGCGCCAGCATTTTCACGGTCGGGTGCTTGTTCACGAAGTCGCTCACGTACTTGGCGAAAACCAGCATAATGCCCATGGCAATGATCACGGCCACCACCATCACGACGATTTCCTGGGCCAACCCGACCGCCGTCAGGATGGAGTCGAAGGAGAACACAATATCGATCAGGATGATCTGGATCAGCACCTTACCCAGCGTGGTGGTTCCCTTTCCAGCCTCATGGCCTTCCTCCTCGCCTTCCAGTTTGTTGTGGATCTCGGTAACGGATTTGGCCAGCAGGAACAGACCACCCGCGAAGAGAATGATGTCGCGCCACGACACGGGGAAGTCCTCGTTCGTGAACGGTAGGTTGATTGAGAAGATCGGGTCGCTGGCGCTCACGATCCAGGCGATGAACATCAACAGGATAATGCGGAAAACTAAAGCCAGCGTTAAGCCGATATTGCGCCCCCTGGCCTGCTGCTCTTTCGGCAACCGGCTGACTATGATCGAGATGAACACGATGTTGTCGATGCCGAGCACCACTTCCATAAAGGTCAGGGTCAGCAAACTTACCCAGGTGTCTGGGTTGGCGAAGATATCGAGCATAAGGTGAGTGAGGTAAAGGTTAAATTGTCAAATGGCTAAATTGCTTTTCCTGAAGACAACAATTTAACCCTTAAGCATTAGGACTTCATGTTCACATACTGAAGCGGCATGCCTATTTCTTCGGCGTTTGTACGCAAAAGCGCGATCACTTGCTGCAAGTCGTCGATTTTTTTGCCTGTCACCCGGATGGTTTCGTCCATGATGGCGGCTGACACCTTCAGTTTGCTGTCTTTGATCAGCTTCATGATCTTCTTGGATGTCTCCTTGTCGATGCCGGCTTTCACCTTGATGTCTTTCTTCACCATCGCCCCACTCTGGTAGGCTTCCTTGGAGAAATCGAGGGCAGTGGCGTCGAGGCCCTGCTTCACCATTTTGCCGATGAGCACGTCCTCGGTGTGCTGCAGGCGCATGTCGTTCTCCATGGAGATCTTCACTTCGTTGTTTTTCTTGTCGAACTCAAGCGAGCCTTTGGTGTCGCGGAAGTCGTAGCGGTTCATGATTTCCTTGCGTGCCACATTCACCGCATTGTCCATGATTTGCGGATCTACTTTGCTGACGATATCGAAAGATGCCATAGTTTTTCGGGTTAGGTTAAATGATAAGGTTTACACGGTTTATAAGCTGCAAAGTTATTTAAAAGGGCGAATTGCTGAATGGTTAAATTATTAATGGTTGAATTGTTGATTGCTGATTGTTAATTGTTGAAGGCATGGGACATGCGGGACTACTTTGTCTGAATCTTTATCTAGGGCCCCTGCCCCTCCCGAGAGAGGAATTAGCCACTACCAATTTCATGTATAAGTTTTATTTTATCTGCTACATACCACTGACAGGTATAGCAAGAGTAACTAGCCCCTTCAACTACAAAGCAAAAAGCAGTGCACGGTGCACTTTTCGGCGCTCCACTGTTTGAGCGTTCAGCGAGTTTGGAGCGTCTTGACTTTTTTGCTTACTTTTTGTGTCAAGACAAAAAGTAAGGCCCGCCCGGCCAGGGCAAGCTATGAAACAAGTCAGGTTGCTATACCTGCAGCAGTAGCTATACCTTACACAAGGGGATGTGGACATCCCCACCAGATTGATTTCGGATTAAGAAATCCGAAAGAGCCTTTTGGTAGTTTGCTATACCTGTCCCTGAGACAGGGCCAGAGGCCCCAAGATAGTAGATACAAGCGTGGACGCTCGCGCCATACCTAAAGCCCGCCGCATAGGCGAAAAACACGTTATACAAGCACACTCTGCTATACCTACCACATCAGATTTTAAACTAAACTTGCATTATCATAAACACCTCTATATGGAAGTAATAGAACCCGCTACCCCCGAGCAATTCAAACAATACTACCAACTCCGCTATGACACCCTACGCAAACCCTGGGACCAGCCTGAGGGGAGCGAACGCGCCGGGGACGATGACCAAGCTATACACGCCATGCTGGTGGATGACGACGGACAGGCAGTAGGCGTTTGTCGATTGCACCTGAACACACCGCAGGAAGGGCAGATCCGCTTTATGGGCATCCGCGCCGACAAACAGGGCCAGCGTCTCGGCGACCAGTTGCTCCGTTACCTCGAGGACCACGCCCGACAACTGGGCGCTACCACTATGACCCTGCAGGCCCGCGAAAATGCCGTGAACTTTTATCGCCGCAACGGGTATGAAGTAGTAGAAAAATCATACCTGTTGTTTGGCTCTATTCAGCACTACAAAATGGCCAGGCAGCTTTAACACGTTGCAAGAATGGCCCTCGACAAAAACAAAAAGCTTATCCTGACTGCCGGCGCTGTACTACTCGGCGCGGCTATCATCAGCAGTTGCAGCACCACAAACGCACCGCTCGAAACAGTGCCCAACGTGGACCTGGAGCGATACATGGGCAAGTGGTACGAGATCGCTTCCATCCCGCAGCGTTTCACCAGGGGCTGCCGCTGCACCACGGCCGAGTATAAGTTCAATGCAGAAAAAGGCTATGTGGAGGTATACAACTCCTGCCTGAAAAAAGGCAAGGTAAGCGATGCCGTGGCAAAGGGATTTCCGGTGGAGGGTAGCAACAACAGCAAGCTCAAAGTGCAGTTCTTCTGGCCCTTCAAAGGCGATTACTGGATTTTGGAGCTCGACCCGGACTACCGCTACGTGATGGTGGGAGCGCCGGACCGCGAAAGCCTCTGGTTTCTCTCCCGCACTCCTACCATGGATGAAGCCACCTACGCCCGATTAGAGCAACTGGCCAATGCCAAGGGCTTCCCGGTAGAGCAGCTGCAGAAGACAGACCAGCAGTGCGCTGAGTAACAGGTATAGCGTCGGGTTGGCCGCGATCAGGGTGAAAGCTGATAGTCGAGTGGCAGCATGTCGCCTACTTTCTCCCAGCCCCAGTACCCTTCGAACAACACATCAAGCGGGTTCAGAAAAATCCCCGAAGCCTCCACTTCTACTCCATCTGCTCTCAATGAGAAGACCGACGTTTGGTAGGTAGGCTTGCGCATGCCGGATCCATTCATAAAATTGGCAGTACTGCTGACGTATGCGGGTTCTTCCTGCTCACCGGTATAGACCACCTGCATGAATTGCTCAAAGGCCACATGAGCTTTGCCTCTGTCGAGTGTCAGGTACTGGGTATAGGGCACCGGGTTGATATCCAGCTTTTCTACAAAGCGCGGCAAACGGGCGCGTTTCAGAATGTCGCTGATGCTGTCCGAAATAGTGATTGTGTTGCCATTCGCCCGCAGGTGAACCCGCGCACCGGCTATTTCTTCATCGGTTGGCCGGTTGGGGTTCGGCAGGCGGTACAGGCGACGCAGGTTAAAGCCCTCCTCTTCCAGTTTTTTCTGCCGCAGCGCCCGTGCGAAGTGCATGGCGGATCCTCGGTAAGCCGACTCCCTGTTCTTGTCCCAGCGGCGTTGTTTGCTTTTGCTGCCCTGCATCGGTTCGTAGCGCGGGTAGCCCTCGAAGGTCACATACCCTTCTTTTGTCCGATAGGTAAACTCTGTCAGCAGGTACTCCACTTTGTAGCCCAGCAAACTGTTTTCGATCAGAAGCGGGCCTCTGGCTGATACCGACATAACACCACTGGGCTGGTCGAAGTCGATGGTCAGCACTTCCGGGTTCAGAAGTTTGCAGCCTTTTGCGATCCAGCTCCGGCCAAGAAAGTTTTCTTTGAATACCTCCAGGTTGTCGTACCACTGCGCATCCCGCTTCCCCTGCACTTCCACTACGCCCAGCATGTGGGCCTTGGGCGTCAGCTTAAAGAGGATGGACGGAGGCAGGCTGTCGGATTGCACCCTGTGCACCAGCGGCTCGTAGCCCAGGTATGAGACGATGACATCGTAGGTGCCGGAGGGCATCGCCAGCGCGAATTCGCCTTTATCGTTTGTGGTTGTGCCCCGCGTGGTCGTGTTCAGGTATACCGACACAAACTCCAAGGTCTCATTCGTAGCAGCATCCACCACGCGGCCTTTCAGGGTTTGGGCCTGGAGCGTGAAGGCGAGCGAGATGAAGAGCGGGAAGAGGAACGCTAGTTTCATATATCTGAAACTAGTAATATTTTTCCTTTAAGTCAAACCTATACCTGACAGTGGCTTCAGTATGTCCGCCACAACCCTGTCGTATCCTCTGCTGCAGCCCTATCGATAGGTATAGGAGATTGCTCCAGCACGGGGTCTTCTTCTTTGTTGAAGCGGTCGGCACTGAATAGAAAGGACACCAATCCCAGCAACAGCAAAAACGCAAAAGGGATGACCAGATTAAGATAAAAGAAATTGCGCAGCGGCTCGTGCAGTTTCCGGAAGCGCTTCAGGTATAGGAACAGCAACAGGCCCACCAGCAGGTATAGCGGCACCACGGCATAAAAGATCACCTGCCAGCCAAACCAGTTCTGGTAGCGGAAAATAAGCGCCAGCAGCCCCGCCACCAGCGAAAAGCTACTGAAGGCCCCCAGCAGTGCCAGCCACACGTTCGAAACGATGTAGAAAAACGACAGCCCGACCTGCACCAGCAGCAGCAACATGAGCACGGCCATGGCAAACACAAACACGAAACTGCCGCCCGTCAGCCCCAGAAATTTCATGACCACCCCCACCACGGCCATCCCCATCACGATGTAGAGCAACAGCGTGAACGAGCGGATGAACGAGATCAACTGATGCCGCACATCTGCCACCAGCGAGCGACGTTCGTGCGGGAAGGAGTGCTGCTCAAAAGCCATGACAATCGTTTTAGTCCTGTTTACGCATTTCCTCCCGGCGCATCGGCATCTGGTCGATTATTTTGAAGACTTCTTCCAGCGGTACGGCTTTTTGAGTCCGAAATTTCTCCTGTCCGTCTTTCCCGATCAGCAGCAAGGTATAGCGCTCAGCTTCCACCCCGAATTTTCGGAGCAGGTCCTCGCGCATGGTTGCCGCGTTGCCGCCCGGCACCAGTTCCAGCACCTCCAACTGCCGCTCTGCTATACCTGACTGGCTTCTGCGAACCAGCTCCTTTTGCCTACCCAGTTCGGCGTCATTCATTGTGGGAGCAAAGAGCAGCAAAAGGCGTTTCTCCCATTTATAGGCTTCCAAATTCATGTCTTTATTGACTTGTGCCTGCATAACTATCGGGGCACAGCACATCCAGCAGAGCATCGTTATTTTTATTAAGAGCTTTCCCATATTCTTGTCTTACGCAGGTATAAACAAGCAGGGACACCGGAAGTTATGCAGGCTAAGAAGTGGTCACTTCAGGTTAATGAGATGCATAAAGTCAATTACTTAGAAGAGGATCGGATTCCGTTGTTTAACTGGTGAGAAGCGGAGAGTGCGTTTAGTAGCCGGATGTGTGGGTTTCGGAGACGACCAGGCCGCCGGTGTCGCGCTTGAGGGCGCCGTTTAGGACGACGAGCTTGAAGAAAAGGATGAAACCGACCACTGCCAGAGCATGGACCAGGAGCGCTCCTTTGTTGTGCAGGTCGGCTGGAGTTGTCAGCATACCGATCAGGCGCCTGATCAGCCGTACGGCACCGACCACGAGCACCAGCAAACCCATCAGGTGGTGTGCGCCGGGTGCGTGGGTGTATTCCCAACCAAACAGCAGGTAAGTGAGCCAGACCAGCGCACAACCGCCCACGTAGTAAGCGAGACCGCGTGCTATACCTGCTACAAAACGTTTCTCGATGCGCATCTCCTATCCCTGGGTTTTCATTTCGGTCAGGTCACGCAGCTCGGCCTGTAGGTCCTGTGCGATCTGCTGCATTCCGTGCATGGCCTGCTCTTTTGATTTGAATTCAAGATAAGGTTTATTTCTGAGATTTTTGCTGCCGCTTTGGTACGATCAGTGTCCGGTTTTCATCATACAAGCCCACCAATATGCTGTTGCCTTCACTGTCCACTTTCAGCCCGCCGTAAGCAGCTTGTTCAAAGGTTTTCGCCTGTCCTTCCTCAAAAAAGTACGACTCAGCCCCCAGGTTGAGCGACCACCCGCCTTTGTTATACCGGATCAGGATTTCCCCTTCGTGCAGTGGCTCCTTTTCCGGTTGATAGCGTACCAGCTGGGCCACAAGTTGGGAGTCGAGCTGCACGACGGCATAGCCGCGGTTAGGGAGTTTCTCCAGTTGCTGCGTCTGGCTGATGGCGTAGCTGAGCACCATGTAATCGCCCTGCATGAGCGAGCGCGGATCTACCGGGGCAAGGCTGAGCAGCACCAGTTGGCCGTCTTCCAGAATGTCCTCCTTCTCCACCACCGACAGGTTGAAAAAGGCCAGCACTGCCACCAGGTTCACCAGCACGACTATACTTTTGAAGTTACGCTTCATAGCTTCTCAAATAACGGTTTAACAGGTATAGACCACCTAAAAACAAGGCGCCAGTGCCCATCAGCACGAATGACTTGGCTAGGAGTGTCATGTTGAGGTCGTAGTAGTAGAGCACCAGAAAGTAAGCCAGCGCCAGCAGCCCGACCCACAGGCCCGTTCTGTGACCAATATAGAAACTGGACAATACCATCAGCAAAGCACCCGGCACCGAAGGCGCAAGCACAGTCGGCAACAGCACTACCGCGCAACAGATATAGAAAATGGCCAGTGTCTTTTTATCTGTCAGCCCACTCTCGCGCAGCACACGGTGTAGCAACAGCAGCAGACAGCCAATCAGCACCACACCCGAAACCCACATATACCCAATGCGCGTCGAGAGCATATCCTGGTGCACGGTAAGCACCAGCACACCGAGCAGCGAAAACACCAGCCCCATGCGCACGGCTCCAAATGCGTGGATAAAGGTACGGAAAGTGGCCATCAGCTTTGCTTCGAACAAACTCACATACGTGAGCAAGCCAGCCAGCACCGTCACCAGCACATGCGCCAGGCTGTATACCTTGTGGATGAAAATCAGACTCAGCAGACTGCCATTGAGCACCAGCACTGCCAGAAATACACAAATCGTGCTCCGCGAAAACAGCAACACCAACAAGGCAGCTATACCTAACGTCAGCGCTACCGCCGTTGCGTTCTCAGACATGCTTCCTATACCGACACCCAACAGCACATAGCCGGCAATGTTGAGGGCCACCGCCATGGCATCTGCTGTAAAGGTCTTCTCGATGCGCACCAGCACTTCGGCTCCTACCAGGAAACTGAGCCCGAACACGAACATGCCGATGCCTGAATTGTAGAGTCCCGCCATCATCAGAAAGCCCATGAGGGTAGACATCGCCAGCATACCGCCCAGAATGGTAAGCAGCTTGACGGGCCAGCGCTTGAGCAGCGACGTGGAATGGTCTATTTCTGCAGCTATCGCCACTTCGTCGTAGCTGAAGTCGGGTTGCTCCTGCGCTATTTGATGCAGCCAAGAGTCTAGTTGAAGTTGTTCTTTATCGGCCATGCCACTGACGGTTAAGGTTGGTTAAATACTGTACCAGTAGCGTGATGCTGCCCACGACAAATAACGTGGCGAGGAGCAGCATCATTTCAGGTGCACTTTGTCCGATGCGCACCAGTGCAGCCGTCACGAAAGCAATGCCGCTGAACGGCAGGGCCGTGAGGTAAAAGATATCGCGCACCCGCAGTCCGTACCAGATGCCCAGCCCATACATAACTGCTCCCAGCAAGAAAGCAATGCGGTAATCTTCTCCGATACCGTTATACAAGTTCGAAATCATGCTGATGGTAATAGCCGTAATCGCCGCCAGACTCACCAGCCTTGGAAACCAGCGGTGCTGTATACTTACACGGCCTTTTGCAGCCAGCACTTCCCATGCTACCACTGCCGTGGCATTGAGCACAAAAAGCGCGTCGAGCACCACGGCAAAACTCCAGCCCGTGGCTACCTGTTGGGTATAGAGCACAAAAGTGGTGTTGAGCAGCACCAGGAAGATGAACCACAGCGGTTGAAACCGGGCCACGGCTACCCACAGCACCACACAAATGGTCCAGCCCAGGAAGAAGTCGTAAGCGTTGGCGCCCGTCTGGTAGATCTGTCCGAACACGGCAAAGAGCACGCCCACTAGCATGGTAGCAGCCGTGAGCAACACGTTTTTGGCGGTACTACTCAGCTTAAGGAACACTGCCGCAAAGGTTACCGCCAGGATCAGCACCTCGATCAGTCCCAGCTTCACGAACTTGTGCATGTCGGCCCAGTTGTAAGCGAAAAAGAAGATGATGCCCGAGATAAGGAAGCTACCCCCAAGCCCGAGCAGAAACAGCCGGATGAACTTTATCCAGTCCTGCGGCGTGGCGTATACCTGCCCTTTGCGAAGCCAGTCGGCTATACCTGCCTCGCGCCAGTTGCTGTGCCGGGCAATGCTATGGATGATGTCGCGGGAAAGTTTCATAAAGTGGTTTGAGGAGATGTTATCATTTCATAATGGCGGTTAATGTGGTCATTAATAATACAACTCTGCATCCTGCTTGGCAGGTAATTCTTTTGCTATGCTATCACGGGTATTTTTCTGCACCGCAATGGCCGCGAAAAGGCTCAGCAGAAACGACATGCCATAGAAGCCTTTTTCGCTCAGGAGCAGATCGGCATTCCACAGCCCGACCGTCAGCAGCACGATGGCCAGCAAAGTGGAGAACCAGCTAAGGCCGTAGTAAATGTTCGTAACAGGTATACCTTCCAGCTGGTCGCGCACACTTTTCTGAAGCGAGATGGCCGAGAACAGACCGAACATCAGGATGGAAAAATAATAGCCCTTTTCGTTCAGCATCATTTCGGCGTTCCAGAGGCCGATGAGGTAAGCGGTTATACCTGTGAGTAAAGTAGCCCAGGAGGCTGCTACAAATGCGTTGGATGGTTTCTGATTCATGGTCGTCTTTCGTTAAGTGATGAATCAAAGGTATAGCAGCCCCAAAAGTTTTCTTTTGACAATTGTCAAAAAAGGAAAAACGGTTTAAACCTGACTCCGGATCCTGCTCAGCGTTTCCTGGCTGATGCCCAGGTATGAGGCGATCTGCCCGAGCGGGATCCGCTGCAGAATATGCGGCGAGGTTCCCAGTAGCTGCTCATACCGCTCCCGCGCTGTTTTGAACTGCATGGCCATCAGTCGCTCTTCCAGCCGGATGTAGTACTGCTCGTTAATAATCCGCACCAGTCGCTCCAGGTCGTGGTGCGCGTCAAACAACTGGTGCAGGGCTTCTGAACTGATTCCCCACAAGGTGGAGTCCTCCAGTACCTGTATGTTCTCTATACCTGGCTTTCGCGAAATGAAAGAGTAAAAAGAGGTGATGAAATTATGCTCGAAGCCGAACCAATACGTTACCTCCTTGCCATCCAGGTTGTAATAGCCCCGCAAACAGCCCCGCTCCAAAAAGTATAGCTTATTGCATACCGTCCCCTCGCGTACCAGAAAAGCATTCTTCGGAAGTTCAACCCGCGTTAATGCTGACGAAAGCGCCTCCCAGGCAGGTATAGAAATCGGGTAGTATTGGGAGATGCAGTGGTGTAGGGCATTCATGTTGGGGTGGTTTTAGGACTCAAATGTTTTTTTGTCAAAAAGAAAGAAGAGATTTTCACTTATGCATCACATTCAGCTTTGTGCTTTCATGCCTTACGTTTATTCTCCAGTACTTCCATTAATCGCTGGTTGAGGTAAAGCTTTTCTTTTCCTACTTTAGTTGATTTCAGGAAGCCTTCCTGCTCCAACGCTATCAGATAATTACCCACTGTCTTTGGTGTTCCCATGTTTGCATCAATCAGAAACTGACGTTTTGTGTAGGGCAGCCTAAACAGTATTTCGATTAGCTCCTTCGAGTAAATCTTGGGGAGTTTCGCTCTGACTTCCTCCGATGTGGCCTCCATAACAGACATAATCTCTCCCAACTTTAGTAGTCCGCTGATTGCTGTTTTTTCTATCATGTCCAGCATGTAGAGTACCCAGCCTTCCCAGTCTCCAGCTTCTGTGACATCCCGCAGCTTCTGGTAATAAGCCGCCTTGTTCTGAATGATGTATTCGCTTAAGTATAGTGCAGGCACATCCAGTAGTTTCTCCAGTTTCAGGTAAAGGAGCAGCAAAATCCTGCCTGTGCGTCCGTTGCCGTCTATAAAAGGATGAATGGCCTCGAATTGGTAGTGCATGACGGCCATTTTGATGAGGGGGTCCAGGCTGCTTTCCCTGTTAATGAAATGCTCCAGGTTAGCCAGTTTCTCACGTATTACCGCTTCTCCTGCTGGCGGCGTGTAAATGACTTCCCCCTGCGTGTTGGACAAGGTTGTGCCTGGAGTGGCCCTAATCCCCGATGTATTTTGCTTAATGCACTGCATAATTTCTACGCAGAGGTTCGTTGTAATGAAAGGCCGCTCTGTCAGTTTCTCCAGCCCGTACCACAAAGCCTCTTTGTAGCTGATCACTTCTTTTGCTGCCGTGGATTCATACCTCTTTTCTGCCACGACTGATTTATAGAGGTCATCGTTTGTGGTGATAATGTTCTCGATCTCAGAACTTGCCTTTGCTTCCTGCAGATGGATTGTGTCCAGAAAAAGACCAGGGTTGGGTAGGTTGATGATGGCTCCGTTCAGTTGCGCCAGGGCCCTGCTGGCTTTGACTGTCTTTCGCATGACCTCCTTCGTTTCCAAATCGGCCTTTGGAGGAAGTAAGGGTAAATCGTTGTAAGGTTTTTCTCTGTGAAATGAAGCCATATCGAGAGTAACAATTACGCATGTTTCTAAAACGAAGGTAAAAATAATATTTTTTTACACTTGTTAGTCAATCAGAGGTAATTATTACTCTTGTATGGCTTGCGGGTATGTGGTAACGGTTAGGCTAAGCGGCGGCCGAGGCCGTCGCCCGATGCTGGCGTTTAGCTCTTGTTACCCGCTGTACTTATTCAACTATTGCATTTGTCCATGATGTCTGTGCGTCGTTTCTAGAAGGAGTCAGACAGTATTTTATTTGATTAACATTTTGTATGCAATTATTTTCTAACAGCTTTCTATTAATAATATCTCTAATTCTTTTCAACCTCGGTATATAATTGTCGGTCCATGTTAGAGAGTAAATAACTTTGATGAAAGTAATTCCATTAAAAGCTAAATCTATATCGAAATATTCTGTATTTGATAAATCGTGGTTTATTTTACAGTTAACTTCTCTATCGCCAAAGTTGGGTAGTATATCATTGATATTAATTGATTTTATAAGGTCAATAATCACAATGTCGTTGTCAATGCAATATTTCTTCCAAATTTGTGGATGTCCATCAATGCCATCATTTGGGTGAAGAGAGTCTCCAGTTAATGCTGTAGGAAAGTATCTCCAAAACTTGCTTTGGTTTCTCCCATAAAACCAATTTGCTGTGTTCTCTTTCTCACAACTTGCATCACTCGGGTTGAAGGTTCCAATGATGAGTATGTTGCTATTTGTAGCAATTTGTCTATCGCAGAAGGTTTTATTCTGTTCTATTTCTGTAAGTTGGTCAATAAAGCGATGAACTATGGGCATATCATTTTAAAATATTTTGTATTGCGGGTAACTTATTCAAAAGCGTAAACATACACTTTCCTGCATATTATCAAACTTACCAAAATTCCATAACTCATCCACCTTATTACCGAGCATTTTAGCTTTTCTAATTTGACTTGAGAAATAGCAGCTATACCTTTGACCTTACCAAACCCAGCGCTATACTTTTGCAAACGACCCAACCCATAAAAACCCGCATCGCCCCGACTCCCAGCGGCTTTCTGCATCTGGGCAATGCGCTGTCGTTTGCCATTACGTGGGCGCTGGCACGCAAGCAGCAGGGTATAGTAGCCCTCCGCATCGACGACCTCGATAATGCCCGCTTCCGTCCCGAGTACCTGCAGGACATCTTCGACACGCTCGCCTTCATGGGCCTCGACTACGACGAAGGGCCACGTAACACCAAAGATTTTCAGGAGAACTACTCACAGCTTTTAAGGCTTCCCTCCTACAACAGCCTGTTGGATAAGCTGGTGCAACAAGGTATGGTCTACGCCTGCCCCTGTTCCCGCAGCCAGATAAATGCTTTGTCGCCACAGGGGTTATACCCACTCACCTGCCGCCATGCCCAGCTGCCGCTCGACACCCCCAACGCCGCCTGGCGCATCAGTATACCTGAGGGCACGACCATCGCCTTCCACGACCAGCTTTTGGGTGACTGCACCGTAGCACTGGCCCTCGAAATGCCTGACTTCGTGGTGCGCCGCAAAGACGCTATACCTGCCTACCAGATCGCGTCCATTGCCGACGACCTGGCCATGGGTGTGAACCTGATCGTGCGGGGCGAAGACCTGATGCTCTCCACAGCGGCGCAGCTTTTCCTGGCGCAGCATACGGGCGCAGCCGCTTTCGCACAGGCGCAATTTGTACACCACCCACTCATCACCGCCGAGGGCAACAAGCTCTCCAAATCGCACGACTCGCTTTCGCTGACCGAAATGCGCAAAGCCGGCCTCACTCCGTCGCAACTTTGGCAGAAACTAGCGCAGCTGCTCGGCTGGCAAAGCGCAGGTATAGCCGACGCGCAAACCTTCCTGCAGCGATTCGAGCTACACGACTTACCGCGGCACATTGCGCAGATATAGCAGTTGGCATCCGGGCACAAAAAAGCCCTGCTGCGCTCCAGGCTATACCTGAATCCACAGCAGGGCTTCTGATTTAATGTCGGTTCCGCTATTTGGCAGCCTGTACTTTTACCGGCAACTCCAGATTCTCCCAACGCAGCACAATGCCGTCTTTGGTCACATCGTACTTCAGTTGCTCGCTCATGGCAGCTGCCTGACGTGGCTTGGCTTTTACGCGCAGCGCGTCCTGCTTCTCGTCGTACTGCGTGCCCCACTGCTTGGCGGTCTTGTTGAAGATCACCGTCCACTCGTTTTCGCCGGGAATGGTGTAAAAGCTGTAGGTGCCTGCCGGTAGCTGCTTGCCTTCTACCATCAAAGCTTTGTCGGTGGTGATGGTCGTGGCCTCGTTTGCGCCCGAACGCCATACCTTGTCGTACGGTACCAGTTCACCCCAAATGGTGCGGCCCTTTACCGATGGGCTGCCGTAGTTGATGGTGACAGTGGCGGTGCCAATCTTGCCTGTAGCTGTAGCTGGCGGACTTGCTTTTGGCTTGGCGTCCTGCGCCCAGGCTGAGAATGATACCAGCATACCTACCAGCAGCATGGCGAGTACATTTGTGAATTTCAGGTTTTTCATAGTGTTTTATTTTGGTTTTGACTGAAAGATAAACAATTGGCTCCTGTTTTACTACAAGTTGATCGGCCTTTTAGCTAACGAATTTCGGTGCCTCTGGATTGTGCCGGCAAGGCAAAGAATTGGGAGTCTGTCGCACACCCTTTGCAGCACCCCGGCTTTTCCTGCGTATAGAAGCAAAAAGCTCCCAAAGAGAAAGCCGCGGAAACTATGCCTGCTTACGATCGAAACAGAAGAATTTCCAAGCGAAACCCACGCATTCCAATACCCGGCGATGGCACACAACGTCCTGGTCAGCCGCAGCGCTATACCACCAGTGCCACGCGCAGAAAGCTTCGTACCAAATTCCGAAACAGAAAGCGTGCACGTGGCTCCGCCGTGAAAGGAGCCCAGCACCGGCTGCGCAATTTCCGGCAGGCCTCCCTCCTGGCCGTGGCCATTACGGGCCTGATCCTGCTCATGTTTGCCCCAAGCGAGGCCGGCCTGACGCAAGACAACTACCCCGACACCGTGGCTGTGGTGGAAAAGGTAGCGGTGCAGGACCTGATACCGGGCGACACGCTTACGGAAGAGGCAGCAGCGGAAAAGAAAAGCTCCACCAAAGAAGCCACTGATGAGGCGATCGGGGCACTGCAGGGGCTTTGGGAAGGCTTCATTTACAACCTGCCTAAAATCATCATTGCCTTCATAACCCTTATTTTGGCCTGGCTGGCGGTTCGGCTACTGCGGGCCATCCTCCTCCGCTCCATCGGTAAGTGGCAGAGCGCCAGCGCCATCATCTCGCTGGTCTCCATTGCCGTCTGGCTGCTGGCCATTGGGGTGGCGCTGAGTGTGGTGGCCGGCGACATCCGGGCGCTGGTCGGCTCATTCGGCCTGATCGGCCTGGCCCTGTCGTGGTCCTTGCAGACGCCTATCGAAAGCTTTACAGGCTGGCTCATGAACTCCTACCAGGGCTACTACCGGGTGGGCGACCGCATCCAGGTTGGCGATGTGTTCGGCGACGTCTACCGCATCGATTTCCTCACCACCACGGTCTGGGAGATCGGTGCACCCTATCAGCCGGGCTTTGTGCGTGCCGAGCAGCCCACGGGCCGACTGGTTACTTTCCCCAACAACGAAGTACTGACAGGCACGGTCATCAACCTGACCGCCGATTTCCCCTACGTGTGGGATGAACTGGATGTGGGCGTGGCAAACGAGTCGGACATGCCGCTTGCCATGCAGGTAGTCGAAACTGTGGCGCTGGAACTCCTGGGCGATTACATGAAGGCGCCGACAGTCTCCTACTCCCAGTTACTGCAGGAGGCGGGTCTGAACAATACGGTGCCGGACAAACCACAGGTGTTTGTTTCGATGGAGGAGTCGTGGACCAATATCACCATCCGCTACCTGGTGGGAGCACGCGAGCGACGCAAATGGAAAAGCGAACTCACATTGCGCCTCACCATGGAGCTGAACAAACCCGAGTATATAAATAAAATCATACCGGTATACCCACGGCAGCAGGTGCAGTTCATCAACCCCGATGGTACTCCCGCGCAAACCGGCCTTCAAAACACTGGCAACGTATAAGATACAAGTATTTTATTATCAATAATTTCCAAAATTCAGATTTGCTTCAGAATTGCACCGTAAACTTGCACCATACCCATTTTTAAAACTTAAAATATAGAAGTTATGAAAAAGATATTTGTTGGATTTGCCTTTGTTATAGGTTCCGTGATGGCCGTTCAGGCACAGGACGTGAAAGAGCAGGATGTTCCGGAAGCCGTGAAGAGCGCCCTGTCGCAGAAGTATGCCAACGCCACCGATCTGGAGTGGGAAAAGCACGGTGAGAACTACGAGGCAGACTTTGACGTGGACCGCATTGACCACGCCGCGATGATCGACCCATCGGGCAAAATTCTGATGACGCGACACGACCTGATGGAGAAGGACCTGCCGCAGGCTATTCAAAGCGCCATCAGCCAGAACTACAAAGGCATGCGTGTGGATGACATTGAGCAGGTAGAGAAAGACGGCAACACCTACTACCAACTGGAGCTCGACCAGAAAGGCAAAGACAAGAAAGTGGTGCTGTCGAAAGACGGAAAAGAAGTAACCGAGCCCACCTACTGGGACTAAGCACCCGTTTTGTAAATACTTAATGAAAATGCCCGGAGCCCCGCTTCGGGCATTTTTTATACCTGTGTTTCAAAGCTATACCTGTCGCTGACCTGATTGCATCCCAGAGCCGAAACCAGCCAAGCCGTATACCTGCAGCGGGTACACCCGTAGGAAGAGAACTTAAAGCTAAACACCCCATGCGCGTACTCTGGAACTACCTGCAGCCTCATCGGGGGCTCGTCATCCTTTCGCTGCTGCTGGCCGGCACCAGCCAGGTGCTGGCTCTGGTCGACCCGATCATCTTCGGTAAGATCATCGACAACTACGCCACGCCGCCATTTACCATGACCAGCGAGGAACGCGTGAAGGGTGCGCTGTGGTTGATGCTGTTGGCTGTGGTGGTGGCGCTGCTCTCGCGCCTGGCAAAGGCCTTTCAGGAGTATTTCACCAACCTGGTGGTGCAAAAGTTCGGGGTACAGATCTTCAACGACGGCCTCAAGCAAACCCTCAAACTATCTTACCAGGAATACGCCGACCAGAACAGTGGCGAAACGCTTTCCATTCTGCAACGCGTGCGCCGCGACACCGAGCGCTTCATCAACTCGTTCATCAACATCCTGTTTTCGTCTTTGGTCGGCGTTGGCTTCCTGGTGTGGTATGCCATCACGAAGCACTGGGCGCTGGTGCCTATTTTCATTATCGGGATGGTGGTGCTCGGCGGACTGACCAGTTTGCTCAGCGCCAAGATCAAGACCATGCAGCGCTCCATCAACCGCGCCACCAATAAGATGTCGGGTGTGATCACGGAGTCGCTGCGCAACATTGAACTGGTGAAAAGTCTGGGTTTGACTTATCCCGAAATACGCCGCCTGCGCGAGCACACCGAGCGGATTTTCTCGCTGGAAATGGCCAAAGTGAAACGGGTGCGCACGCTCTCTTTTCTACAGGGCACAGCCCTTAATTTGCTCAAGCAATCCATCCTGTTCACCTTGCTCTGGCTTATTTTCCGGGATGTGCTCAGCACCGGCGAGCTGATTTCGATGCAGTTTATTTCCGTCAGCATCTTCGGGCCGCTGCAGGACATGGGCACCATCATCCTCACCTACCGCGAAGCCGAGGCCTCGCTCCACAACTTCGACGAGCTCATGAACAAGCCTGTCGAGACCCGGCCGGAGTCGGCAATAAACGTCGGGCCGTTGCAGCAGCTGCGGTTTGAGAATGTGGTGTTCCGGCACAAAGGGGCGCCGCAAAACTCCGTCGATGGCATTTCCTTTGAGGCGAACACCGGCGACACTGTTGCCTTTGTGGGACCGTCGGGCTCCGGAAAATCCACGCTGGTGAAATTGCTGGTCGGGCTATACCTGCCGGCCAGCGGCGAGATTTACTACAACGGCACGCCCGTGAAGGAAATCTGGCTGAACGAAGCACGGCGGCAGCTGGGTTTTGTGACGCAGGAGACCAACCTGTTTTCAGGCACCATCAAGGAAAACCTGCAGTATGTAAAACCCGATGCCACCGATGAGGAAGTGATCCGGGCCATGGAAAAGGCCTCCGCCACCCAACTGCTCACCCGCTCCGAGAAAGGCATCCATACCCAAATTGGCGAGGGCGGTCTGAAGATGTCGGGTGGTGAAAAGCAACGCCTTTCCATTGCCCGCGCCCTTATCCGTAACCCACGCCTCCTCATTTTCGACGAAGCCACCTCTGCCCTCGATTCCCTCACCGAAGAAGAGATCACCGCCACCGTGAAGGAAATATCCGCCCTCCGCGAGCAGATCACCATCCTAATCGCCCACCGACTTAGCACCATCATGCACGCCGACACCATTTATGTGCTCGAAAAAGGCAAGATCGTGGAGCAGGGCACCCATGCCGAACTGGTGGAGCAAAAAGGACTCTACTACGCCATGTGGCGCCAGCAGATCGGCGAGCGCAAGGTGGAGCTGATCCGGTAGGATGCTTCATGTCTGCTATACATTTAGCGCATATATCTTGCAGATGTCCGGCAGGTATAGTTGTTACCGGAAGCTATACCTGGAGCTTTAACTTATACCTGTCATGGCGGAGCCTTGCAACTTTCTGCCAGTCTGCACGGTATGCAAAGCAACTTATTTAAAACGAACGCTATACCTATGAAACCATACCTACTTGCCCTGACTGGGCTTTTGGCCCTCGCCTCCTGCGGTTCCGACTCCGCCGACGGCAACTACAAGCGCGCTGCCGACGATGACCTGATCGAAAGTCAGATCGACTCCGACACCAAAGCCTCTATCGACAGCGTAGCCCGCGCCACTGATGAAGGCGCCATTCTGCATCCACTGCCCGACACGCTCACTACCTTGCTGCAACAACGCCAGCCACAGGCCGAAGTAGCCGTGCTCACCGACCAGGCCATGTCCAACCGCACCCAGCAGGTCGACAACCCGGTATACCTGCGCGGCAACCTCAACGGCAACCGCACACCCGACTATGCGGTGCAGGTGCTGCAGAACGACTCCATCTACATCCTCGCTTTCCTAGACTACAGCACTCCGCAGGCCCGCGAAATGAAAGTGGCCGCTTACCCCGCGCAGCAACTGAACGAGCGCAGGTATAGCAACCTGCAACTCAGGCTCGCCCCGCAGGACTCGCTCGTGCGCAACCCCCGCAAGCAGCAGTTCACCAACCTGAAAACCGACGGCGTGTCGGTGCTCGACGGCAACCGCACCACGCTATACCTGCTGCAGAACAACCGCTTTATACCGTTCGATGCGCAGCAGTAAGGTAGGTATAGCACCGGCTTATCCGTAAATTGCCGGCGCTATACCTGTTCCTATACCTGCCCATTGCTTATGCCTTCTCCCAAGTCCGACAAACCTGTTCCATCGCTCACGCCCCAGATCACCTCGCCGGACCAGCGCCGGCTGAGTCAGCTGCAACAGGAATTTAACAGGAAAGTAGCCCAGATAGAGCAACTGAAGCAGGAACTGACCACACGGCGCGACAGCATGGACCTGGCTCAGAAGCGTATCGAAAAGGAACTGCGCCCCATCATCATGCAGCAGGTGGCGCAGCGCGTGGCCTTGGTCAAGCTGCTGGACGAGGCTTTTGCCCTGCCGCTGTTCAGTTTTAGAGAGAAAGAAAAGCTCGCCCAACTGATCGCCAGCATGGCCCTCGACCTGATCCGCGACTACGAACGCCAAGACCTGATCGCCCTGCACGACCGCTATGCTGAAGTTCCTTATGCCGAGCGCACCCTATACTTACCAGATGAGGAATTTCCGGAGGAAGGTATAGCCAACGAGGAAGAGGGAGCTATACCTGACAATTGGGACGAGCTCGATGAATTTGAGCGCCTGCAGGCCCAGCTGGACCGCGAAGAGGAAGCGCGGGAACGTGCCCGGCAGGACCGCCAGAGAGGCCGCAAGACCAAAGCGCAGCAAGAGAAGGAGGCAAAAGCCAAGGCCGAACTCAGCAAAATCAGCAAAGCCAGTCGCCGCGTGTACACCGATCTGGCCAAGCAGCTTCACCCCGACAAAGAACAGGACGAAACCAAGCGCGCCTGGAAAGAAGAAGCCATGAAGCGCGTGACGCAAGCCTACCACCACGACGACTTTTTTGAGCTGCTGCGCCTGCAGATGGAGTTTATGGAGGAGCAAGGCCAGGCCCTCGACAAACTGCCCGACGAGCAGTTGACTTACTACATCAAACTTTTGGATGATCAGCTCAGCGAGCTTCAGGCGGAGCTCAACGCCTTTATCTTCGGCCCCAACGCCACCTTCTACGACAACTTCTGCGGCTCTCCCAAGCAGATGAACCAAAAGTTTAAGCGCGCCAAAGAAAGCCTGACCTACGAACTCGAGCAGCTCAAGCAGAACCTGCGTGTGCTGCAGGACCCTGTGCAGATCAAGGTGATTCTGAAATAAGGCTTAGCTAACCGTATACCTGAAGGCACTCAAGACGGGGGCCTATACCTGTGTACATCTATCCCGGCCCTACTTAAAAGACACCACCGCCAAATCAGCCAGCTCCATGCGTGATTGCAGCAGGATGCCATACTTGGTTTTCAGGTCTTCTTTTGCCTGCTCGAAATCGTTTTTGGGTAGTTTGAAGTCGTACTTGCCTAGCTCCAGCAGTTTCCGATCAGAGATAAGTCCTACCTTGAAGTTTTTCTCCACAGCGCCTACCAACTCCCCCAGCGTCACGTTCTCGAATGTGATCTCCTCCTCGTTATACTGAACGGTAGAACGGCCCAGGTCGGCTACATAATGGGTCGCCAGTAGATCAGCATCGGCAACCGCCACATCCCAGGCGTCCCTTTTTTGCGAGCGGTAGGTCACCTCGAACTTGTAGACCTGCTGCAGTTGCTCGAGTACCTGCTGTTTGCTTTCTATCACATCCTCAGATGGGTTGTGGGCTTTAAACCTCAGGTCGATGGCTGTGTACTGATGCTTCTTTTTGTCGAGCTCTACCAAAGACTCTTCTTTATCCAGCAGCGCCAGGATGACATCGTGTAGTTTTTGGTTCTCAAACCCGATCGAGTCGGGTCCAATAAATTTAGAAGCGATGGCAGTTTGGTCGTGGCGCATGTGCTCCTCTACCTGCAGGGTATAGCTCTCGTTTTGGATTTGCAGTTTCTCTTCCAAGGTGCCCATAAAGGCCAGCGCCAGTCCGAAAAACAAGGCATTGTGACTTGCATGCAGAAAATAACCCCAACGGAAGCCATGCTTCACCCGCATATACCCCATCAGCATACCTCCCACGATCTGAGGCGCTACCAGGATCGGAATAAGCAGTACAGCCGCAGAAGCGTAGTCGAAGTCAGTGAAATTGGTGATGTGAATCAGGCCAAACGCAAAGGCCATCAGGTAAAAGAAGACGGCGTATACCTTTCGCCATATTTTTTCAAGGAAACCGGTGACCGCTTCGCCGTTCAGCCCATACAAAACCATGGCCATACCCAGTATAATCCATGCACCGATGGCGCCTTCCAGTGGCACCAGCGAATAGGCCACAACACCCAGTGCAATTGCCACCGCAAAAGCCAGCAAAACCATGTAGCCGCTCTTAAACCGTAGCCCATAGCGGAAAACCAGTTCCTCCAGAAAAGGCACTATCAGCACACCCAACAGCAGAAAAGCCCATACCGGGAAAGACCGCATAAATTCGAGCACGGCGTGCGTATTGCCAGTATGCCAGCCTATGAGTTCTACCAACCCTTTGATGCCCGTCAGCGCGAACACGAGTAGCACATCAATCAGGAGCACATACAGCAGGATGCGGAACTTACTTGAGGAACTATCCAGCGTAGCGGGCTCGTCTTTCGGAGTTTTGAGGAATGCCCATAGATCGGAGGCGGTTTGTTTCAGCTGAAGCGTAAAGGTTTGGAGCATAAAATTAATTTAGTACTGCAAATAGATTGCAGCTTAAATATAATTAAAATATAGGTATATCCTATTACTCTTCAAATCAAACAGCTCTTGTTATGAAAGCGGCTATACCTGAAGGAAGTCGTCGATGATGGCAATGGTCTCCAATGGGGCGCTCAGATTGGGACAGTGACCGGTGGCCTCCATCTGCACCAGAGTGGAGTTGCGGATCGCGTGGTGCACGTAATCTCCGACTTCGGCTGGGGCAATAATGTCCTCGGCACACTGCATGATCAGGGTTTCAGTCTGCAGCTTGGGTAGGTCCTGGCGGTTGTCCGATAGAAAGGTGACCTGCGCAAAATGCCGGGCGATATCCGGATCTGTGTTGCAGAAGCTCTGCGCCAGCTCCTCCCCCAAAGAAGGCTTATCCGGGTTCCCCATGATCAGGGGAGCAAACGTATCGGCCCAAAGCGGGTAGTCGTGCTCCATGTAAGCGAGCATCGACAGTACATCGGCCCGGTCAAAACCGCCGACATAATTCTCGTCATTGATGTAGCAAGGCGATGGGCCAATCAGAATCAGTTTGCTGAACAAGTCCGGCTCTCTGATGGCACTAAGCACTCCCATCATGGCGCTCACTGAATGCCCGACAAAGATCACATTCTCCAGGTCCAGCTCCTGGCACATCTCCAGGATGTCGGAAGCGTAGCCCTGTAGACTGCCATACTTGTGGGTGTCATACGCCTCGAGGTCGGAGTTGCCAGCCCCCACATGGTCGAACAACACAATCTTGTACTGCTGCTGAAAAGCAGGCGTGACAAAGCGCCACATGTTCTGATCGCACCCAAAGCCGTGGCCGAACATAAGCGCCTGTTCGCCTTTTCCGAACATATTGATGTTATTTCGCTTGAGCACATCCATTTTAAGTCCCGCTAGTTGCTTCTCTATTAAGCTAGTTGTAACGTAACAAAAGCACTTATATGCTTATACGAATTTAAAATATAACTATAACTGATTCTGCTAAAAGTTTAGTGCTGATTACACTCTTGAAATGGTTATTATGCTGTGCTATACCTGTTTTGGCATATTTGGACGAGTGGAAAGGCAAAGCCTCTGCAAATAGAAAGGCTATCGGAAGTGCGAGGTCTTACGTTGTTGCTTTGGGAGTGAATCTTGACAGATAACACCTCGACTATGCCTGCGACAGTGGGGCCGTAAGGTCCAAGATTTCCGTCTTCAGTTCCTCGGCCAGTGGCTGTATTCGTTGTATGGCGGCGTCTTTCGTACCGTCGCACGACAGCAAAATTTTAGTGCCATCCTCCAACCAAAGAAAACTATCAAAAGAAGTGGATGCGATGGGCCGCCAGGAACGTCGGGAGTGAGAGGCAATGGTTCTGTTCTTCTTCAGGAAAATGCACTTTGTGCCGGGGTATGGCTCTCTGGTACCAACAGTATGGCCTAATATGTTTATCCCCATGCAGTAAGTACCGCTGTAGAGATCAATTTCGAGGCACTTGTACTGGACTAATGGAAAAATCCCGAACAGCAGCATGAGAATACCGGCTACAGGATGGGACATAAACAACCAGACGCTACCAGCGATAATAACGAGAGCGTATACTTTCGTCGTGACGCCGATCGGGTCGGTTAGTCTGTAGCGGAGTAGAGGTGTTTCCATGGGTATACAAGGTATGGATTTTTGTGAAAAAAGTGGATGCAAATTCACTTGGACAATACTGTCACTTCCATCCCATTGTATCACCTTAAGCCTATTCCACCGAAATACATTTCTCTTTCCCCGCAACTTTCTACCCCTCCCCACAGTTCTGATAAAGCATTAGTTTATTTACCTTTGTAAACTACAACCAGCAGAACACGACTATCGAAAAGTCCTGTGTTCTGCCTTTGCTGTTTTGTGATATACCTGCATGAAAGTAACTGATTTTTTAGAGCTATACCGTCTCGATGGGGTGGTGCAAACCATTGCCGAGCGACTTAAAGCTGATAAACCCTACCGTCTGCAACTCAAGGGCATGGCGGGCAGTCTGGATGCCGTGATGGCCTCGGCCGTTTATACCTTGCACCCGCAGCACCAACTTTTTGTGCTGCACGACAAGGAGGAGGCGGCCTATTTCTATACCGACCTCAAAAACCTACTCGGCGAGGAGAAAGAGGTGATGCTCTTCCCGACGTCCTATAAGCGTCCTTACAGCTTCGACGACACCGAGAACGCCAACATCCTGATGCGGGCCGAGGTGCTCAACCGCCTCAACAGCAAGTCCGAGAAAGGCGAACTGATTGTGACCTACCCCGAAGCGCTGACCGAAAAAGTGATCAATAAAAAGTCGCTGGTAGAAAACACGCTGGGCGCGAAGGTGGGCGAAAAGCTGGATGTAAACTTCCTGAGCGAGATGCTGGCCGAATATGGCTTCGAGCGAACCGAGTTTGTGTACGAGGCGGGCCAGTATGCAGTGCGCGGGGGCATCGTAGACGTGTTCTCTTATGCCAACGACCTGCCTTACCGCATCGAACTGTTCGGCGACGAGATTGAGAGTATCCGGTCCTTCGACCCCGACACGCAGCTATCGGTAGAGACCAAGAAGAGCATCTCGATTATACCCAACGTACAAACCAAACTGCTACAGGAAACCCGCGAGGCGTTTCTCGACTTCCTGCCCAAAAACACCACCATCTGGTTCAAGGATGTGCGGCAGACGCTGGACGTGATCGACGAGTATTTTGACAAGGCTTCTCATGCGTTTGACAAGCTGATGGCGGGCAGCGGCGGCACACAGATCGTGTCGGATCCGGAGCAGCTGTTTCAGACGCAGAAGCAGTTCAAGAAGCTACTCGAGAAGTTCAGCATCGTGGAGTTCGGCAAGCGCTTCAACTACAAAGACACCGAAGTGCTGCAGCTGCAGTCCAAGCCGCAGCCCTCGTTTAACAAGGATTTCAACAGGCTGGTCAAGGACCTGCACGAGCAGCAGAGCAAAGGCTTTGTGAACGTCATCGCCACGGAGTCGCCGCGCCAGATCAATCGCCTCACGACCATCTTCGACGAGTTGGACCACGATGTGCGTTTCCAGCATCTGGCAGTATCGTTACGCGAGGGTTTCATCGACGATCAGCTCAAAATCACCTGCTATACCGACCACCAGCTCTTCGACCGCTTTTACCAGCACAAGGCCAAGGAGGGCCGCTCCAAGTCCAAGGCCATGACGCTGAAAGAGCTGCGCACCCTGCAGCCCGGCGACTACATCACGCACACCGACTATGGCGTGGGCCGCTTTGCCGGTCTGGAGAAGGTAGAGGTTGGCGGTCGACTGCAAGAGGCCATCCGACTGGTATACCGCGACGACGATCTGCTCTACGTTTCCATCCACTCGCTGCACAAGATCTCAAAGTATAGCGGCAAAGAGGGCGGACCGCCGACCATGAGCAAACTGGGCTCGCCGGAGTGGGAGAACAAGAAGAAGAAGGTCAAGAGCAAGGTAAAGGACATTGCCGCCGAGCTCATCCAGCTATACGCCAAGCGCAAGGCCGCGCCGGGCTACGCCTACAGCAAAGACGGCTTCCTGCAGGCCGAGCTCGAATCTTCGTTCATCTACGAAGACACCCCGGACCAGGCCAAGTCCACCGAAGACGTGAAAGCCGACATGGAGCAGCCCCACCCAATGGACCGCCTTGTTTGCGGCGATGTGGGCTTCGGCAAAACCGAGGTGGCCATGCGCGCCGCCTTCAAAGCAGCCTGCGACGGCAAACAGGTCGCCGTGCTCGTGCCCACCACCGTACTGGCCATGCAGCATTTCAAAACCTTCCGTGACCGCTTGGAGCAGTTCCCGGTTACCGTGGACTACATCAACCGCTTCAAAACGGCCAAGGACATCAAGAACACCCTGAAGCGCGTGGAAGAGGGCAAGGTGGATATTCTGATCGGCACACACCGCATCGTGAGCAAGGATGTGAAGTTCAAAGACCTGGGCCTGCTGGTGATAGACGAGGAGCAGAAATTTGGGGTGAAGACCAAGGAGAAGCTAAAGGAGATGCGCGTAAACGTGGATACCCTGACACTGACGGCTACGCCTATACCTCGTACACTGCACTTCTCGCTGATGGGCGCCCGAGACCTGAGCGTGATCGCCACACCGCCGCCAAACCGCCAGCCTGTAAAGACAGAGCTGCATGTGTTTGACGAGGTGCTCATCCGCGATGCGGTATCTTCGGAACTCAAGCGCGGCGGGCAGGTATTCTTTGTGCACAACCGCGTGAAGGACATCGAGGAAATGGCCAACATGATCCTGAAGCTCGTGCCCGATGCCCGCATCACCTACGCACACGGCCAGATGGACGGCGAAACCCTCGAAAAGCGCATGATGAAGTTCGTGGAAGGCGAGTACGACGTGCTGGTGTCGACCAACATCATCGAATCCGGACTGGACATCCCGAACGCCAACACCATCATCATCAACCGGGCGCATATGTTTGGCCTCTCCGACCTGCACCAGATGCGGGGCCGCGTTGGCCGCTCGAACAAAAAGGCCTACTGTTACCTGCTTACACCGCCGGTGGCCGGCCTGCCGACCGACGCCCGCAAGCGCCTGAGCGTGCTCGAGGAGTTCTCTGATCTGGGCGAAGGCTTTAAAATTGCCATGCGCGACCTCGACATTCGCGGGGCGGGCAATTTGCTGGGCGGCGAGCAGAGCGGCTTCATCAACGACCTCGGTTTTGAGATGTACCACCAGGTGCTCGACGACGCCATCAAGGAGCTGAAAGAAACCGAGTTCCGCGACCTCTTCCTGAAAGACAACCTGGCCGAGTTTGTGGAGCCGGTGCGCGACTGCAACATCGAGACCGACATGGAGGTGTTGATACCGGACTGGTATGTGGGCAACATTTCGGAGCGCCTCAACCTCTACAGCAAGCTCGACAGCACCAAAGACCTGCAGGACCTCGAGAAGCTGCAAGCCAGCATTGTAGACCGTTTCGGTCCGCTGCCGCAGGAAGTGCAAAAGCTGGTGGAAATTGTGAAGCTGCGCTGGCAGGCACAGCAGCTCGGTTTCGAAAAGCTCACCATCAAGAAAGAAGTGATGAAGGGTTACCTGCCGAGCGAGAACAACGACGCCTACTTCCAGTCCGAGACTTTCGGCAACATCCTCAAGTACGTGCAGCAGCACCCGCGCCGTTCTCGTCTCAAAGAGGCCAAGGATAAACTGATCGTGATTGTGGAGGACATCCAGAGCATTGCCGATGCCCGCGAGGTGTTCGACAGTCTCGACATGAAAGCTACCGTGAAGGGGTAACGTCATGTAGACCAAACCCTTGAAGATAAACACATTAGCGCGGCTGCGCTTGCTATCCTGGTGTGATGGCAGGCGCAGCTGACTGATATTTTGAGGGAGCACTACATTTAGGACAAGCATTAGACTAAATTTTGCTATTTTAGTGCTCTTACGCTGTGAAAACCGAACTTTAGTTTTATACCTGTGCATCCAAATATCGCGACATCTCCTCCCATGCTGGAGCCTATCTTCAGGGCTTTGCCAGGGCTATACCTTGTCCTGACGCCTGACCTCGTCATTCTTGAGGCGACAGATGCTTTGCTTGAGCAAACGCACGTGAAGCGCGCCGAGGCGATGGGCCAGCACGTTTTCCGTATTTTCCCAAACAACCCCGACACTCCGCTGCTGGACTCCGAGGGCACCGTATACCGCTCGCTGCAGCAAGCGCTGCTGCACAAAAAGCCCTACCATACCGACGTGCTCCGTTACGACATCCCGACGGCAGACGGTTTTAAGGAGCGTTATTGGAAGACGACAACTATTCCGATTGTGGGTGAAAACGGCGAGGTGCAGTACCTGGTGCACGAAATACGCGACATAACCGACAAGATCCTGGGCGACCGCCTGAACCAGCAGCGCCAGGAGCAGCTCAACCTGATCAGCAACGCCACCAAGGCCATTGCCTGGGAGTACGACATCGTGAACGACCGCATGATCTGGGGCGAAGGACTTCAGGAAATATTTGGCTACAAGCCTGAGGAAATGGGGAAAAACGGCGACTCCTGGGACTCGCGGGTGCACCCTGATGATTTCGAGCGGGTACAGAGCGGTATCCGAGAGGCCCTCGCCAACAAGCAAAGCACCTGGAAGGGCGAGTACCGTTTCCGGAAAGCCGACGGCACCTACGCCTACATCCTGGACCAGGGCTACACGACCTACAACGCGCAGGGCGAGCCTATCCGCACCATCGGTTCCATTATCGACATTACACAGAGCCACGACACGCAGGAAGCGCTGAAAGAAAGCGACGCCCGCTTCCACCATTTGCTGGAGGTGCTCCCGCACATGGCCTGGACGGCCTCACCTAAGGGCAAGGTGCTCTACTTCAACGAAAACTGGTACAGCTATACCGGTATGCGCTCCGGCCAGACCGACGGCTGGATTAGCGTCGTTCACCCCGAAGACTCCGCCACCGTGCTCACCAACTGGCATAATGCCATCACTTCAGGCGCCAGTTACGAGTTGGAGTACCGCATCCGCCATCACCTGGACGGCAGCTACCGCTGGTTTCAGGAGCGCGGTTTGCCCATGCGCGACGCCGACGGCAACATTACGCTCTGGATTGGCACTTTCACCGATATAGACGACCAGAAGAACCCGCCGGAGGACCGCGAAGACATACAACTGGAAAACATGCTGCGCCTATCGCCGGTACACCTGTGCATGCTGAACGGCCCGGATCATGTGTGCCAGTATGTAACGCCGGGTGTATACAAGCTCTATGGCAACCGCAACTACATTGGCCGCACCGCCCGGGAGCTTTGGCCGGAACTGGAGTCGCTCGGTTTTTTCCGTATGCTGGACGAGGTATACACCAAAGGCCGCGTCGTATACCTCAACGAGTACTTCACGCAGATTGACCAGGATCTGAACGGCGACCTGCGCGATGCTTATTTTAACTTTAAGTACCAGCCTTTGTTCGACAGCACTTCCAGAATAGAAGGCATTATGATATCGGCCGTAGAGGTGACTAACCTCGTGAAAGCCAGGCAGAGAGCCGAGGCGCTGGCCAAAGGGGAATCCGGATCTTAAGTTTTTTAACTTTGTTTAGAACAAAAAAGGTCATAATTTGTAAAAGAACACAAAATACCGACTATGAAATCTGTAAAGACTATCCTGCTGATAGACGACGATGATACAACCAATTACCTGAACCAGCGCCTGCTCTCCCGCATGGAGGCGGCTTCGGACATCAGGGTGGTAACCAATGGGGAGGAAGCGCTCGACTACCTGAACAGAGCCTTCAACGGCGAGGAGAACTACCCGAAGCCGGACCTGATCTTTGTTGACATCAAAATGTCAGTGATGGATGGCTTTGAGTTTCTGGACGAGTACCAGCGCTTTGAGGAGGATAAAAAGCTGCGAACCGTCATGCTGATGCTCACCTCTTCGGCCAGCTTCTACGACTTGGAGCGACTCAAAAAATACCCGGAGGTGCGCAAGCACTACTCCAAGCCGCTGGCGGAGGCCGATGTGCGCGAGATCATGGAAACTTATTTTTAAAGCACCCATTTTATAGTTCAGGAGGCGCCCTCACAAGGGGCGCCTCTTTTTTTATACCTGAGCCTGTGCCAACAATAGCCCCCGTAAGCCGTAAAAAATAGCGCCACCGTTTAAACGGCGCAAGAACAGGGCATCTATTATTTAACAAATAAAATCATGAGAAACGACGCAGAACACCACGACAAGCCGGGCGACTACAACCAGCGCATCGGCCGCGAGCTATACAACAAAGACAGAGAACAAGGTCACCCGCAGCGCTATACCTACCGAGGTCAGAACACGAGCGAAAAGAAATGGGATGAGCGCAACTTCTTCCATACCGGCCCCAGCCCGCGCGGAGCACAGGACCGCAACCGGCAGACCGGGGGCGGCCAGTACACAGGCAACAGGCCAGGCTCATACCAGAGCGACCGCGACTCTTACCAAACCGGCCACTACGGCAGCCGCCGCGAAAGCCCCTACCGCAACGAGAGCCAGTACCTGAACCACGGCTATAGAGGCCAGGAAAGCGGCAGTCAGCGCCCTTACGGCCAGCAGATGGGCAGCGGGTCACAGCCAGGCAACTACAACGAGCCTCCAACCTCGCAGGACAGTTTGTGGCGCGAAGGCCCCGGCACCCGCAGCCGCTACAAAGAGACCGACTACCGCTACGGCAGCGGCTCGCACAACTGGTATACCGAAGGCCGCTACTCCCGTCACGTAGGCCCTGAAACCAATGATAACGACAAGCGCGGCTTCTTTGAGCGCGTACGCGACACCTGGAACGACATCATGCACTCCGATGACCCGGAATACCGGCCTCGCCACCAATACGACTCAGACCGACGGGCCGAGCAACTGAGCAGCCGCCACCGTTACAGCGGTGAGTCGTTCCGCGACCGCAATTTTGACCGTGGCTACGAAGGTGGGCCGCTCTGGGCCGATGAAACAGACTCCGGCCGCGATGATTATTACAAAGATGCTGACAGAAACCAACGCAACCGCCGCTAATGCGTATAGCAGACAGATTAGGTTACTTTGGTAGTAGATTAGTATGAAGGCAGCCCCCGTCACCGGCGGGCTGCCTTTTTTTATGCGCGTTCCGAGCGCTGATAAACATCGGGCCCGCGTGCCCGTACATAAAAATCCGGTACTGTGACCTGTCTGGCCGTAAGCGTTTTCAGTTACAGTCAGTCTTGTCACCGGTGCTTTATGTTAGATATCTCAGGAATTAAATAGAAAAGACATGCATCACGAGGAAGAAAGAAGACACCATGAGCGGCACGGACGCACGGGCCGTCCGCATCCACACCACGAAACAGAGCAGCAGAACTTTCGCAGCCGCTGGGATGAACCAACGCCCTTTATGCATGATCAGGAAAGAAGGCGTTATGAACAGGAGATGCGCGCGCGCGCGGAACGCGAGCGGCACGAGTACCAGCAGCGGCAAAGTGATTATCGGCAGCACGAGAACATAAACCGCCACCTGCACGGTTTCTCAGACGATCACCACACGCCTTACAGAAGGCACGAGCACCGTAACTGGCGCGACGATGGCGGACAATATAGCCCGCAAAACCAGCATGCCCGCGACAGATGGCAACAGCAGGACCAACTCCCTCCGCTGCGCGAGCAGCGCCGCCGACACCAGAGCCGCCCCGACGAGGACTGGGAAGAACGCGGCTGGTAAAAGTGCCAACCTATTTAAAAACGCTTCCTGAACCCTGCCCCGAACGACACCAGTTCCGGTATGCCGGGCACCAGGTTGAGCGACAGATCGTACTGTCCCTTTAGCTGGTAATTATACTCAAACTCGCCGCCGTACCAATAGAACTTGTACTGCCAGTCGCCGCTGCGGCTGAAGTAGCCGTCGTCTTCGTAGCCCGGCAGCCGGTTCCAGTCGCGGCGGTAGACCAGGGTGGGCCCGAAACCGCCGTTGAGCGAGTGCCGCCCTGTCCTGAAGATCTGCCCGCGCCAGCCCAGGTGCGTGAAACCCGCCAGCGAAGAGGCGCAGTCGGAATACAGCCCCTGCTCTACCCGCACACTGATGACGTCGCGCACCACAAAGCGGTCGTAGCCCACGATGCCTCCAAAATTGAGCACGGCTATACCTTTTCGGTCGAGCCTGTTTTTGAACAGTTCCGGGTAAGGCGTCTGGCGCAGGTGCATCGACAGGCCAAAGAACTTCACGGTGAAGGCATTTTTATAGATAGGCTGCTCCTGCGCCCGGCTCACACCGGAAAAGAGGAGCAGGATGATCAACAGGAAAAGTACGGGTAAGCTTCGCTGCATATAACCTGAGTATACAGGATAAAACGCATTTTGTTAGCAGATCGCCGTACCTTCGTACCTTATGAACACGACGCTCGACAGCTTACTCGAACAGGTGCGCGCCTGTCGCCTCTGTGCCGAACACCTGCCGCACGGTCCCCGGCCTGTGCTGCGGGCCGCCCCTTCCGCCCGGCTGCTGATCGTGGGACAGGCGCCCGGCACCAAGGTGCACGCCAGCGGCATTCCCTGGGACGACCAGAGCGGCAAGCGCCTCCGGCAGTGGATGGGCATAGCGCCCGAGGTGTTTTATGACGAGCAGCAGGTGGCTATCATCCCGATGGGCTTCTGCTACCCCGGCAAGGGCAAAAGCGGGGATCTGCCGCCCCGCCCTGAGTGTGCCCAACACTGGCATCGACAACTGTTGCCCTTGCTTCCCAATATCCAGCTCACACTGCTGGTAGGCAAGTATGCACAGGACTACTTTTTAGGTGAAAGGGCCAGACCTACGCTTACCGAAACCGTAACAAACTGGGCAGACTTCCTGCCTGCCTACATGCCACTGCCCCACCCTTCTCCGCGCAACCAGTTCTGGCTGCGGCGAAATCCCTGGTTTGAGCAGGAAGCTATACCTGTTCTAAAGCAGCTCGTGGCAGCGGCCCTGGGCTAAATATACTTGGAATATTGCCTTTAACTTCTATCTTCGTTCATCGGTAAAAACCCTCCCTATGATCAACTACCCAAGCAGCAAACTACCCGATGTTGGCACCAGTATTTTCGCAGTGATGTCGGCGATGGCCAACGAGCACGGCGCTATTAACCTGTCGCAGGGCTTCCCTGATTTCAACTGCCCGGATGAACTGATTGCGCTGGTGACGAAGTATATGCAGGAGGGCTATAACCAGTACGCCCCGATGCCCGGCATGCCGGCGCTGCGCCACAAGATCAGCGAAAAGACGGAGAAGGTATACGGCTACCGTCCGGACCAGGACCAGGAGGTAACGGTCACGACAGGCGCTACGGAGGCACTGTTTGCCGCCATCACGGCTGTGGTGAAACCCGGCGACGAAGTAGTGGTGCTGGAGCCCTGCTACGACAGCTACGCGCCTGCCATACGCCTGGCGGGCGGCATCCCGATCTACGTACCCTTGGCTATACCTGACTTCAGCATCGACTGGAATTTGCTGAAGAAGAACATCTCGAGCCGTACCCGCCTGATTATCATCAACACGCCACATAACCCGACCGGCGCCGTGATTCCGCGCGAAGACCTGGAAAAGCTGGCCAGCCTGACCGACGGTTCCGACATCCTGATTTTGAGCGACGAGGTATACGAGCACATGGTGTTTGATGGCAAGGAGCACGTGAGCGCCCTGCAAATCGAGGGTCTTCGGCAGCGGACTTTCGTCATCTCGTCATTCGGGAAAACCTACCATACTACCGGCTGGAAGATCGGCTATGTGGTGGCCCCTCCTGCGCTAACGGCTGAGCTGCGCAAGATGCACCAGTTCATCACCTTCTGCTCGGTTACCCCCCTGCAGCTGGCCATTGCCGACTACATGGACAACGAAGCCCACTACCGCTCCCTCCCCGACTTTTACCAGGCCAAGCGCGACCTGTTCTGCGAGCTGGTGCGTCCATCGCGGTTTGAGCTTGTCCCTTCGGCAGGCACTTATTTTCAGCTGCTGAAGTACGATAAAATCTCCACCGAGCACGACCTGGATTTCGCCAAACGCCTGACCCTGGAAATCGGCGTCGCCTCCGTACCTGTCTCCGCCTTCTACCACAACAAAACCGACCACCACTACCTCCGCTTCTGCTTCGCCAAAAGTGAGGAAACGCTAAGGCAGGCAGCGGAGCGGTTGGTAGGGCTGTAATTGTTGATTGTTGATTGTTGATTGTTGATTGTTGATTGTTGATTGTTGATTGTTTTAATCATTAATCACTACTCATTATTCATTACTCATTCTTCTCTATTCATTACTCTTTAAAAATGGACCTCCGCATCACCATCATCCAAACCGCACTACACTGGCAGGACGCCTCCGCTAACCGGAAGATGTTCTCCGAAAAACTAGCGGCTACAGCACCCACGACTGACCTGATCGTGCTTCCGGAAATGTTCACGACGGGCTTTAGTATGGATGCAGCCGGATTGGCAGAAAACGCGGATGGCCCTACCCTGCAGTGGATGAAGGAGGAAGCAGCCAGGTATAGCGCCGTGCTGACCGGCAGCGTGATGGTGAAGGAAGGCGAGCAATTTTATAACAGACTGTATTGGGTGCGCCCCGACGGCACTTACGAGCACTACGATAAACGTCACCTCTTTCGGATGGCAAAGGAGCACCACAGTTATACCCCGGGCAAAGAAAAGCTGCTGGTCGAGCTAAAGGGCTGGAGCGTCTGCCCGCTGGTATGTTACGACCTGCGCTTCCCGGTGTGGAGCCGCAACGTGGGCGGTCAATACGATCTGCTGCTTTACGTGGCCAACTGGCCGAAGCCCCGTGCCAACGCCTGGAGCACACTATTGCAGGCCCGCGCCATCGAGAACCTGAGCTATGTGGTGGGCGTGAACCGCGTTGGTACTGACGGCAACGGCCACCCCTATACCGGCGGCTCGGCCATCATCCACCCTAAAGGGTATAAACTGCTCGAGACCTCCGAAGCGGAAGGTATACACACCCTCACGCTGAGCAAACAGGAGCTGACGGATTTCCGGGAGGCTTTCCCGGCCCACCTTGATGCAGATGTTTTTACGCTAAACTGATTTAGTCAGGAACTGGCGCAGCGCTTCTTCGTTAGCCAGCAAGGTATAGGCTATACCTGGTCGGGCCTGCAGCATACGCAGGAAGCGGGGATGCTCACCGATAAGCAGGATATGACGTTGTGGTTGTGGCAAAAGCAACTCTTCGAGCAACGGTAGCAGCCGGTTCAGGTCTCCTGCCCCACTCTTTACACAGACCACTGTTTCCGGATTCTCCTGCAGCAGACGCACCGCGTACTGTTGCAAGGTAGCATCAGACCGGGCATCAATGTCGAAAACAGGTATAGCCGGCGCGTGCTGGCGCACCATTTTCAGGATGGGCTTCTCAAAAGCAATCTCCTCCGAAAGATCTATCAGTAGAAAAGCCTGCATCAGTGTACGACCAGTCGGCGTGTTTCGTGGCGGCCGTCGCGGGAGGTGGCGCGCAGCAGGTATACGCCCGCTTTCAAGCTGCTCACATCTAAGGTATGGCGGCGGTTGAAGCTTTCGGCTCCGTCGTAAACCTTGCGGCCGATCATGTCGTGGAGCACAATCGAGACTGCCTCGCTTGCCTGAACCTGCACGGGCTCTTGCTTGCCTGCCACCGGATTCGGGTATACCTTCAGTTCCAGCGCACCGCTCCTGTCATTTGGGTTGCCGTAGTGGCCGCCCGTTTGCTGCAGCAGGTATAGGCCGCCGCCCTGTGTGCCAACAGCCAGGTATAGCTGATAGGGTCCGCTCAGTTCGGCCACCGTCAGGCCTAGTCCGCGACCAAAGCGGGAAGTCTGCGCCTCGCCTGTCAGCTCGTTTTCCAGCACCTCGGTTGTTTCCGTAAAGTCGCCGTCCAGCTTGTCCAGAAAATCGTTGTAAATGCGCAGCGCGCCGCTATCGTCTACAGTGAGCAGGTCGAGCTTGAAATTGCCGTCTATGTCCACCACAACGGGTGCCAGGTTGCGACGGAAGAAGTCAAATTTGATGCCCCCGATGCTTTCCTTAACCAACTCAAAGCCGCTGCCGGCAGAGCGGTAATAGTCCAGGGTGCCGCCGGCTCTCCCCACCAGCATTTCCACGCGCTGCCCATCCACCCGAAACAAGTAAGGCGTATCGCCATTGGCCAGGGTGTGCAGGTGAAACGAGCGGGTCGTGTTGAAGGCATAAGGCTGACCGGCTTTCGCGTTGTTTACAAAATACTCCATGTGCGTCATGCCGCCAGCATGGTGCTCTGAGCCCGTCTGTGTTCTGTAAGTCAGCACCAGATCCAGCACCCCATCCTGGTTGATGTCGAAGAAAGATGGTTTCAGCGAAAGCATTTCCTTGCTGGACAGATTCAGGTAGTCGTCTGTGACAAACGTGAAGGCGGGTTCGGCCAGCGTGCCGGTGTTGCGGTAGAGGCTGAGCGTTGCCACAAAGCGTCCATTGCGATTTGCCCGCCCGTTACCCACCAGCAGGTCGAGCAGGCCGTCGCCGTCAATGTCCGCGAAGGCGGGGTAGGCGTTCTCGCCCAGGTCAATCATCTGGCTTTGCAGAAAGTTATCCTGCGCAAACTCAAAGTTCGGCTTGCTGGCAGTGCCGGTGTTGCGGTAAAGCCAGGCAGAGCGCTGTAGCTCTAGGTCACCTATGTTCTCGTTGCTGTTCGGCGCTACAAGCAGGTCCGGTATACCGTCGAAGGTGACATCCTCAAAGTAAGCCGCCGGGAAAAGCTTGAGATTGGCCGCACGATCACCTGCCGGAAAAACCGCCTCGAAGCTTTCCATCCGGGCCTGTGCCTTAGTGCCCACGTTCTCCATCCTCACCAGGTTATCGCACTCCACGCTGCCCATCAGCAGATCTTTATCGCCGTCGCCATCCAGGTCGATGGCCAGCAGCGCAGAACCGTCGTGGCCCGAATGCAGCGGACCGGCCATGCGGCACTGTATGCCAAAGCCGAAATTGTTGCAGCCATGGCACTCGGTAATCTGCCCCCACCAATCAGAGCCAAGCGCAAACTCTAGCGAGCCACAGGGCTTACCCTCTTCTACCTGCATGTTCTGGTAATACTCCAGGGTATAACCACCTGAGAATTCTGAAAGCAGGATATCCAGGTCACCATCGCCGTCCATGTCCACAATGGCAGGGATGTCAGAGATGTTCATTTGCATGTTGATGCTGTTCACCCCGTTGCGGCTCCGGTAAAAGAGGGCATCCTCGGCCAGCACGAAAGTGGGGTATTTGTTGCCTGTGGCCTCCTGCCGGTATACGCGTATACCCAAGGGCGTACTGGTGAAAATGTCTTTCAGGCCATCGCAGTTGTAGTCGCGCAGCAGCACCCAGTTTTCGAGCTCAGCCGGAAACATCACCTCGTACTCGGGCGCATACCTGTATCGCCATTGGCCTCCCTCCTGCACGGCCAGGTAGGTATAGACTTTGCGCAGCATGCGGTCGAAGACAAACAGGTCGTCGCGGCCGTCTTTGTTCAGGTCGATGGTGGAGAATTGTGATGTGTTCAGGCCGCCGCCCCAGGGGTTTTGCAACAGGGCCCCGTTGGCAATCACCGGCACATCGGCTCGTTGGCTGAATCGAAGCGGCTCCTGCGCCATTACTCCAGGTACAAGCAGCAGGAAAAAGAGAATGGAGAATAGGTAGCGCATAGACAGTTTGTTAGGCAATCAGGCTGTTGCTTTTGCCGTTTTGAACGTATATTGCCGCGGCGGCTGAGGGCTATACCTAAACTCCGGTAGCTGCCACCAATTTAAGAGACTAAAAATAAGCATTTCATGCCGAACAGCATCGACTTTCTTTATCAAAAATATCTGGAGTGCCGCCACGTCAGCACCGACTCCCGTGCTCCGCAGGACCAGAGCCTGTTCTTTGCCCTGAACGGACCCAACTTTAAAGGCGCTAAGTTTGCCCAGGGTGCCCTGGAAAAAGGCGCCAAATATGCGGTGGTAGATGATCCGGCCCTGGCATCGGACAATGTGTTTGTGGTAGAAGACACCCTGCAGGCGCTGCAGGACCTGGCCCGCCATCACCGCCGTCAGCTGAGCATACCTGTGATCGGCATAACGGGCAGCAACGGCAAAACCACGACCAAGGAGCTGATCTATACCGTACTGAGCCAGAAATTCAACACGCTCTATACCCAAGGCAACCTGAACAACCACATCGGTGTGCCGCTTACTTTGCTGCGCATCAGGCCGGAGCACGAGATGGCGATCATCGAGATGGGGGCCAACCACATCGGCGAGATTGCCCTGCTCAGCAGCATCGCCTCCCCTACCCATGGCATGATTACCAACATCGGCAAGGCACACCTCGAGGGCTTTGGGAGTCTGGAAGGCGTGGCCCGCGGTAAGAGTGAACTCTACGTGCACCTGCTCGAGCATGGCGGCACGGTGTTCGTAAACACCGGCAACGAGCACCTGATGCGCATGAGCCGCCGCATCGAAAGCAAAGTAACTTACCCGGCCCAGGGCGATTTTTACTACAGCGAACTGCTGGAGGCTTCGCCTTATGTAGTGTACAAAGACGAGGAAGGCCACATAGTGCATACCCAACTGGTAGGCAGCTATAACTACGAGAACATGGCGGCCGCGGCTTGCATCGGCAAGTACTTCGGGGTGCCGCTGGAGAAGGCCAACACCGCCATCGCCAACTACAGCCCTGTGAACAACCGCTCGCAGGTGATGCAGAAAGGCTCCAACACCCTGATTCTGGATGCCTACAACGCCAACCCCACTTCTATGGCGGCGGCTATCCGCAACTTCGGCGGCATGAATGCTCCGCGCAAAGTGGTGATCGTGGGTGATATGCTGGAGATGGGCACCGAAAGTGCATCCGAGCACAAAGCCATCGGCGAGATCATCGCGGAGCAGCACTTCGACACGGTGCTGTTGTGCGGACCGGAGATGAAGCACGCGACTTCGGCTGACAGCAAGTTCCATTACTTCGCCACCAAGGCTGAGCTGCAAAGCTGGCTGCAGGAGCATCCGGTTTCGGAGAGCTATGTGCTGGTGAAGGGCTCCAGAGGTATGGGGCTGGAGACGTTGGTGGAGGTTCTTTAGATTTGAAGATTTGAAAATGTGGAGATGATGCGGAATGTGCTGATGTGCTAGACTTTGGCAATTACTTATACCTTATCCAGGCAGCTACTCTAAATAGAGTAGCTGTTTTTTTATACTTATACCTGGAGTCAGCAGAAACTCTCCACTATACCTAAAAACAGCGAGGCCCGCGATTTGCTGTATCGCGGGCCTCGCCTTTAAACTTCTGTCAACAGTTAGTTGATTTTCACGTGTTGCTTCGATTGGGTATTCACAGACGTGATAATCTTTACATTATTTACATCAGCGGTGAGACTCATTTTCAAGTCAGACTCATACTTGGTTATAAAACTGTTTTTGATGTCAAACTCCGAGCTGCCTGTCCCTGTACCTGAGGCGGCAATGTTTGTGCCCTGAGCCACCATGTCCAACGTTACTGTTTGGTTGATATCGAAGTGAGCGATGTTGCCTTTTATGTTCTTGAGCTTGTAATTCGTAATGATGACCATGTGGATAGGGTCGCTACCTGTTACGGGCATGCTCATGGGCACACGCTGCTCAAACGTATCGCCTACTTTCATGGGGTCAGCAGGAAAAACGATCTGATTCTGCACGTTCTCCAGCATATACCTGATTGTATTTTCTAATTCAGCCGTTAGCTTGTCGCTGATCAGAGTATCGATCACGAATTTACTCTCTTCGCTATAACGGCCTTTCGCTACCAGCCCAGAAACCGGGTTCTCCACCACAGTTTCCTTGCCATTGTTTTTTGAAGTCGAAATGGCCTTGCCATACACGATGGTAGCAGGTATGCTTTTGTCTTCCTGTAAAGCCCCTGTGCTAGTGGTGGCCACCATCTCATTTCGGTTTTCTATAACGAAAGGCAAGGTTATTTCCTTTTCGATTTCAGCCATCTGCTCTGGGCTGCCCTCAAAATTCAGCACCGACTTCGAGTAAGTCGAAACTGTAGTAGCATACGCTGTATTCGGGGTGAACCTCACCTGGAATTTGACCTCTTTCTTCTGTGCCCAGGCAGTAACTGAGCAGAGCAGGAGGCATACGAGTAATAATTTCTTCATGTAGAAGTATAAAGGGTAGATAAATTAAAACGGCGAGTCAAAATCCTGTAGCAGCGGCAGCACTTCGTCTTTTGGCGACACCAATGGCTCGGCTATACCCCAGTCTATACCCAGGGTCGGGTCGTTCCAGAGAATACCGCCTTCGGAGAGTTGGTGGTAGAGGTTGGTGCATTTGTAAAGGAAACTCGTGTTGTCTTCTAACGCCACAAAGCCATGCGCGAAGCCTTCCGGAATGTAGAGCATGTTGTGCTGCCCGGCATCGAGGATACAGGTGGCATGCTGCCCGTAGGTAGGGGAGTTTTTGCGGAGGTCGAGTGCCACATCCAGGGCACGGCCCGAAGCAACCCGCACCAGCTTGCCCTGCGCATAAGGCGGCTTCTGGAAATGCAGCCCGCGTAACACACCTTTCTTCGACACCGACTCGTTGTCTTGCACAAACACCGGATTGATGCCGAAAGGCGCGAACATGCTGGCATTGTAGGTTTCCATAAACCAGCCGCGCTCATCGCGGAACACCCGCGGTATAAACTCGATCAGGCCTTCGATGGCATAGGTCTTGTGCTCCATGGCTGGTATGAGGGGATTTGCGGCTGCTCTTTTATAGGCTGGCAAGTTAGGCTTTTTCCCCTTTCTTCTGAAATTTTTCACCTAACTTGCAACCGCTCCAGGCCGCTATACCTGCTCATCTTGACCGGGTCCGGAGCTAATTACGTACAATGATGCACGCCGGAAAAAAGGCTGACAAACCGCTACGCTTAACATCTGACAATGGGTAAACAAAAATACTACGAAACCGCCAAACCACAGGAAACCGCCATACTGGTGGCTGTGCCCGGTTACAAACAAACCGACGAACAAACCAACGAATACCTCGACGAACTGGCCTTCCTGACCGAAACAGCCGGCGCCGTGACCCTGAAACGCTTCGTGCAGAAACTCGACAAACCCGACATCCGCACTTTTGTGGGCAGTGGTAAACTCGAAGAGATCAAAGCCTATGTAAAAGAGCACAGCGTGGACATGGTGATCTTTGACGACGACCTCACCCCCTCGCAGGTGCGCAACATCGAGCGCGAGCTGCAGGTGAAGATCGTGGACAGAAGCTTGCTAATCCTCGACATCTTCGCGCTGCGGGCCAAAACCGCCCAGGCACACGCCCAGGTAGAGATGGCCCAGTACCAGTACCTGCTCCCTCGCCTGACCAACCTCTGGACGCACCTTTCCAAACAAAAGGGTGGTATCGGTATGAAGGGTCCAGGTGAGACGGAGATCGAGACGGACCGCCGTATTGTGCGCGACAAAATCTCGTTGCTGCGTGAGCGTCTGGAGAAGTTCGAAAAGCAAAACTTTGAGCAGCGCAAGTCGCGGGCAGGTATGGTGCGCGTGGCCTTGGTTGGGTATACGAACGTGGGCAAATCTACGCTGATGAACCTGCTCTCCAAGTCCGACGTGTTTGCCGAGAACAAACTCTTCGCCACAGTAGACGCCACGGTGCGCAAAGTGGTGCTCGACAATATCCCTTTCCTGCTGTCCGACACGGTAGGGTTCATCCGCAAGCTGCCTACCAAACTCATCGAGGCCTTTAAGTCCACCCTCGACGAGATTCGCGAAGCTGATCTGCTGGTGCACGTAGTGGATGTGTCGCACCCTTCATTTGAAGACCACATTGCGGTGGTAAACAACACCCTGCTTGACATCAACTCGGCCGACAAACCGGTGCTGCTGGTGTTTAATAAGATAGACCAATACCTGGAGCAACGCGAGCAGGAGCTGGCAGAGGAGTCAGGTATGCATGAGGATGGCCACAGCAATGTGCGCCCTTCCATCGACGACCTGAAAGCGACCTACATGGCCAAGGTACACGCCCCAGCCCTGTTCATATCAGCCACCAACCGCATCAACATCGACGAGTTGCGCGCCGAATTGCAGCGCCGTGTAGCAGAGATCCACTTTGAGCGCTACCCGAATAACGTGTAGGGTATACCTGGAAGCATTGGAAAGGGAGCAGTCTGGCAGGGACTGCTCCCTTTTTTTGTGGCTACGGAGCGCCAAGACCTCGCAGCGTCCGCAGCTCCTGCGAGTGCCTGTTTAGGTATAGCTTGTCTGAATCAGGATTTTCAGGATTAGAGGATTTTCAGGATTCCGGTGCACGATTAACACACCCCTGCCCCTCTCGAGAGGGGAATCTCCGCCATTACCACTTCAAGGTATAAGCGCTGTAGTTTTTGTTTTGCTATACCGGGCCCAACCACCCCTAACCCCTCCTAGGAAGTAGTCTACCACTACTATCATAAACTATCACTGACAGGTATAGCAAGACTAACTTGCACGGAAGCAATGAAACACCTAGCGGTGCCAGGTGCACGAAATGACACTCCACTGTTCGAGCGGTCAGCGAGTGGGGGTAGGGGCCCTCGATTTGGAGGGTCTTGACTTTTTTGCTTACTTTTTGTGTCAAGACAAAAAGTAAGGCCCGCCCGGCCAGGGCAAGCTATGAAACAACTCAGCTTAGGTATAGCAAGAAATTAGCTACGATAGGTATAGCCATACTGCCAGTATACATGAGCCAGAGGCCACACCATAGCTGTCACGGGCGCGGGCGCCCGCGCCATACCACCATCCTCCCCACCCCGCCAAAACTATTTTACACTCCTTTCAGTAAACACCATGTATAGCATGCACGCTATGTAACAGACGCGCTGCTATACCTTTCTGAAAGAGAACCACCTTATGAAAACCTTATATATCATGCGGCATGCCAAGTCCAGCTGGAAGTTCGAGGAGCTGAGCGACCATGACCGACCTCTTAACAAACGTGGCCGCACCGATGCGCCTCTCATGGGCCAGGAACTGGCGGCCAACAACGTCAATCCGCAACTCATTCTGTCGAGCCCTGCGGTGCGGGCACTTACCACGGCTACCTTGGTGGCACGCGAGCTCGACTACGATGCCGACGACATTGCCATAGATGACCGCATCTACGGCGCCAGCGCGGCAGAACTACTGGAAATTGTGCGCGAGGCGCCAGCCAATGTAGACAGCATGGTGATCGTGGGCCATAACGAATCCATTTCGGAGTTCGCCAACCTACTCTCGCCGAAGCACCTTTCCCGCATGCCCACGGCCGGGGTGGTCGCGCTTCGGTTCGACTGCGAGGACTGGCCTGGCGTCAACCGCAGCAATGCTGGCCTTTTGTTTTACGATGTACCCAATAACCATAAATAACACAGCACAGCAGGACAGCCAGGTATAGCTCCATACCCGACTGCCCTGCTTATACTTTTACACAAATGCCCCGCACCGGGCAGCAAACCAAACCATGCAAACCGATACCAAAGATAAAACACCAACCACCACGCCGCTGATCAACCGTGAACTCAGCTGGCTGGCCTTTAACTACCGCGTGCTGCAGGAGGCGCAAGACCGCTCCGTGCCGCTGCTGGAGCGCATCAAGTTCATGGCCATCTTCTCGTCGAACCTGGACGAGTACTTTAAAGTGCGCGTAGCCACGCTCAAGCGCCTGATCAAGCTCAAAAAGAAGACCCGCGAAAAACTATCCGAGGACCCCGCTGATACCTTTGAGCAGGTGCTGCAGGAGGTAAAACGCCAGCAGGAGGAATTCGGAAAGGTCTTCAGAGAGAGCATTCTGCCTGACCTTCGCCAGCAAAACATCCACCTGCTCACCGAAAACGACCTGAACGAGGAGCAGCAAAAGTGGGTGCAGGCTTACTTTGCTGAGCACATACAGCCACACATCCTGCCGCTCCTGCTCGACGAGACCGAGACCCACTTTTTCCTGAAAGACCAGACCGTATACCTGGGTGTGCAGCTCTTCGAGCCGAAGGAGAAAGACCTGAAGCCAGAGCGCTTTTCCATGCTCGAGATCCCTACCAAAAAGCACGGTGGCCGCTTCGTGAAACTGCCCACTGTGGACGGACAGCGCTATGTGATGTTCCTCGATGATGTGATCCGATTCTGCCTGCCTGCGCTATACCCGGACTATGGCCGCTTCGAGGCACATGCCGTGAAAGTGTCGCGCGACGCTGAGTTGGACATTGAAGAAGAGGTGTCGGGCAGTTTGATGGCCAAGATCCAGAAGAGCCTGAAGAAGCGCGAAACCGGCTACCCGGCTCGCCTACTCTACGACCCCGTTACGCCCCGACCTATACTGGAGGCCATTATGGCACATACCGGTATCTCGGAGGACGAATTGGTGGAAGGCAGCAAGTACCACAACTTCCGCGACTTCTTTGGCTTCCCCGACTTTGACCTGCCGGACCTGAAGTACTCGCCGCAGCCAACGCTCGTGCACCCGCTGCTGGAAAAGGAAGAGAGCCTGATCGAGGCCATGAAAAAGCAGGACTACCTGGCGCACTACCCTTACCAGTCCTTCGACTACGTGCTGCGCCTGTTCGAGGAAGCCGCTAACGACCCGAAGGTGACCGCCATGAGCGCCACCCTCTACCGCGTTGCCGACAACTCGGCCATTGCCAGGTCGCTGGTGAAGGCTGCCAAGAGCGGCAAACTGGTGACGGTGGTGGTGGAGCTCAAAGCCCGTTTCGATGAAGAGTCGAACATTTTCTGGGCAGCGAAACTGCAGAAGGCCGGTGCCAACGTCATATTGGGTCTGCCTGACCTGAAGGTACACACCAAGCTGGGCCTGATTACCCGCAACGAGGATGGGCAATTGGTGAATTACGCCTACCTGAGCACAGGCAACTACAACGAGGACACGTCTAAAATTTACGCCGACCATGCGCTGTTCACCTCCAACAAGGTCATCACCCAGGATGTGGAGCAGGTGTTCAACTTTTTCATCGATCGCCAGCTTGACAAGAAGTTCAAGAAACTGCTGATGGCCCCGATCAACATGCGCGACCGCTTTATGGATCTGATCAACAGGGAAATAAAGAACGCCACCAAAGGCAAACCCGCTAAAATGATCCTCAAGATGAACGCCCTGCAGGACGAACGCATGATCAAGAAACTATACGCAGCCAGCCAGGCCGGTGTGAAGATCGAACTGGTGGTGCGTGGCATTTGCTGCCTGGTGCCCGGTGTGGAGGGGCTGAGCGAAAACATCCGGGTACGCTCCATTGTAGACCGCTACCTGGAGCATGCGCGGGTATACATCTTCCACAACGACGGCAAGGAGGAGTATTACGTGGCCTCCGCCGACTGGATGACGCGCAACCTGAGCCGCCGCGTGGAAGTCGCCTTCCCGATCCTGCAGAAAGACCTGATTGAGCAGATCCGCACCATCATAGATCTACAGCTAACCGATGATACCAAGGCCCGCGACATTGACAACAACTATGTAGCGCAGGCAAGCCCTACCCACGTCCGGTCACAGTACGCCACCTACGAGTACCTGCGTGGGTTGATCCCCGAGGGGATGAAGCCTGCCCGGAAATCGAAGTAGCTATACCTTACAGCAACGACAAAGCCCGATCCGCTATACCTGCAGATCGGGCTTTGTCGTTTCTATACCTGTGTTTTTTAGCGGTTCTGACTGCGCTCCAGCAGTTTGCGGGGTGGCACGGCGTAGAGCTCTATGCCAATGTAGCCTGCCCCGGCAAGTTTATTGGTAATCAGCTCATCGCGAGAGCCCACATCGTCGAAAGCGCGGTGGCGGTAATATTGCCGAAAACCACCTTCCACGGCAAACCACAGAAAGTCGTAGATCTCCTGCTCCAGTCGCAGCAGGCCTTTGATGTCGGTGCGACGCAGCTCAATGTCGTTGAACTGTGAGAGCGGCGGCTCGCTGGCGTAAAGGTTGTAGCTGGCACCCTCGATGCGGTAGCCGGTGTAAAGGAGCGTCTTTTCAGACACATTGTAGCGCACGCGCAGGTTGGCCGGGAAGATGGACTCCACTCCCCAGCGGTCGTTGAAGGTGCGGTTGTAGATGATGCCCGGATACAGGCGCTGCCGCCCGAAGGTATAGCCCAACTGAAAACCGATACCCCAGGCAAAGTCCGGGCTGCGCTTCCAGCCATAGCCCACATCCACAGTGGTTTTAAGGTAATCCGATACGTTGATATTGTCGCGGGTATAGTCGCCGTTCAGTTCGCCTTTTGCCCGCACGAGTATAAAACGCACCTCGTCAAACGAATGCAGGAAAGCGAGCTGCAGGCCCAGGCTTTTCAGGTTTTTGTCTTCCAGGTTGCGGTACAGGCTATAGGAGGCCGGCGATACACTCTCGAAGTTGAACTCCTCAAACTTATGGTCTATGCCCAGAATCAGCTTGGTTTGCGGCTTGTTCATAACAGGGGCCAGCGCTCGCACAAAAAACTTGTTGTGGCGCCGCACCCGCGCCCGTCCGTTGCCCACCTCCGGGTTGTCCGACTCCGACTCGATGTCGAATTGGGGCAGGCGCTCGTAGCCGATCACAATGCCGCGGCTTTTGCCCATGCCCCTTACGCCGGGGCTGGCGTACTCTTTTGTTTGTCTCTGCACATCAGTCAGGTCCTGCTCTGTTTCCTGAGCCAGTGCGCGTTCTCCTATCAGGAGCAAAGGTATAAGGAGCAGTTTAGGTAAGGTTAATTTCATAGTTTGTGGGTTATTACATGCCGTTAAATGCAAAAAGTGCCGCAATTGAGGCACTTTTTGCTATACGTCTTTGGATCATTTTAGAACAAAAAGCCGAAGCTTAAAGTCCACAACCGTTCCACATCGCCTTTGGCATAGGTCAGCACAATCACGTTTTTCTGCATAATGTCGGCCCATACGCCGCCGCCTATACCTGTGTGCAGGCTGCGGAAGAAGGCAGTGTCGCGCTCGCCGTCCTGGTACACGCGGCCCACATCGTAGAGGCCCAAAACCCCGAGCCTGCCCGGCGCCAGGTATAGGTTAAAGTCAAGGAGCGAGAGGCGAGCCTCGGCGTTGGCGAAGATGGCGCTGCGACCGGCAAAGCGGGTGCGACGGTAGCCGCGCATATTGTCCATGCCGCCCAGTGTGTTAGCCTGGTAGAAGCGGAAGTCACCGAAGTTATGCGCCGCGCCCAGTCGACCTGCCCAGGTAAGCTGGAACGGGAAGTTCGGTGTCAGGTAGAAGGCGAACTCTGAACTCACGTGGGTATAGCTAAGCTTCTCGCCGTCGGTCTGCTTGTTGAAGCTCAGTCGGTTGTGCAGGCGCATGCCGATGCGCGGGTTCTTCAGGTTGCCCTCGCCCAATATATCCATGTCGGCAAAGGCCATCAGGCCCACGTAGTGCTGCGACTCGAAGCGGCCCTGCTCCACATCGTAGGTGCCCGGCTCTATCCGGCCGTTCAGCGCCTCGTTTACCAGAAAGGTCTCGTGGTCGGCGTTGACCACCTGGAAGCGGTCGTAGGTGGGGCCTATCCCTATTTTGAAGAACGGCGCCAGGTTGTTGTTGAGCGTCGCCCCTACGCTCGCCCGCTTAAACCGGACACGGTAGAAAGAATCATCCTCCCCGTCCTGCTGGCGGGTGTCGTTGCCGTAGCCGTAGAAGTTGCGCTGGTACTGCGGCCCCTGCAGGGCTGCGTTCACGCCAATGTTCCAGTTGCCGAACACCTGTCGCACGTCGCCGGTATAGCGCACATTAAAAGAGTTGGTATGGAAGGCGTAATTGCCCTCCAGCAGGTGCTCTGTGGCGTATGGCGACTTACGGAACTTATGCGTGCGGGCGAGCACACCAGCCCCCACAAACAGGCCGTCATCCACGTTGTACTCCAGCGACAGGCGGGGCCCCAGGTAAGGCAGTTTGTAATTGTCGCGGTCGTAGAAGTTCACATCCGGGCTGATGCTGGTTTCGTCTTTCGTCTCCGGCCCGAAGTTGAACACATTGCCCTCTTTCGTGTCATACACAATCGTATGCCGCTTCACGCCTGCCACACGGGAGTTGTCGGTGATCACGTCCTCGTCGTTGCCCCCGATGATGCGCACGACGATGCCCTTGCCCACGTCGCCGTTCACTTCAAATTTGTCTTTGCCGCGTTGCCCGTAAAGGCGCAGTTCTTTGGTTTCGGAGGTATAGAACGTGCGTTTGAAAAGTGTGTCGCGGAGCACGCCTTCCTTGTTGATCTTGTAGACCGTCAGGTGGGTTTCATTATCATTCAGGCGGTTCAGGACAAAGTGCTCGTGCTTGTCGCTGCCGGCCACGTCCACCATTTTGGCGAGGTGCTCGTAGTAAGTCTCGGCCGCCTGCGGCAGCTTGTCGCGGCGCGAGCGCAGCTTGGCTTTGATCTCCTCCCCCGATATAGCCCGCACTTCTTCAGGCCACTGGTTGATGGCCTCTTCAATCACCTGGTCCGTCACGCCGGCCTGCACCTCTTTGGCAATGCGAATCCAGTCCTGCCGGGTGATGGCCGAGGTGAAGGTGCGGTCGATGGTGAGCGCGCTCAAGTTGAGCCCCACAATGTCGTCGAAATCATGGCTGAAGTTCTGGACGTTACGAACGCCCCATTTCCGGGTGGCCAGCCAGGGTATAACACCATCTGCCTTAAAGAATACCTGGTCGCGGTCTTCGGGCACTGGAATGTATACCTTGCCGCTGTCGGTCTTTTCCTCTTTCCAGCGCCACTGCCCCTCGTGGCGGTCCCAGTCACCTACCAGCATGTCGAAGAGCCGGGCGCGTACAAACTCCTGCTGGTTTACTTTGTTGTCGTTGTCCTGCCGCAACTCTTTCAGCACCTTGTCGGTGCCCACCAGGTTTTCTGCAAAGCCCAGACTGGCTACGTCCTCGTGGTTTTCGTCAGCGTCCTCTTCCAGGAAAGCGAGTGTGTTGCTGAACTCATCCATGTACTGGCGTAGGTAAGGCGTCTGCGGGATGTACACCAGTTTCGGGTTGGTATGGAACACACCAGCCGCGCTGGCCAGCCGAGGTATAGCGAGCGCGCCATAAGGGTGCTGGGCCGACACCTGGTCCTGCAAGAGTGCTTTGGCTGCGGTTTGTCGCAAATACTCGGGCAGTGCCATGGTCGGGTCTTTGTCAACGGTGCGCAGGGTGTACTCGCGGGCGTCGGGGTTGCGCACTTTCAGGGAGGCCGTTTGCCTACCACCGCCTTTCTGGTATGGGGTGAGCCCACCCAATTCGTTGCGCATGTCCAGCAAAGGTACTTCTACAGGTGTGGCCCACTCGCGGCGGTAGTGCTCGCCCAACATGGTGCGGCGCAGCCCTTTGGCGGTATAGTTGTCGTTGGCGGCCACCACAATGGTGCTGTCGGCGTAATTGGTTTCGTCTACGATGGCTGCCCGCTTGCGCCGTGGCTCCTTGGCATAGAGCGGAGTCCGGAAGGTCATGGTACCCTCCGAGCCGTCGCCTTTCGGTGCCCAGTACTCTACCCAGGCCTCGCCATTGTCGTAGTACAGCAGCTTGGCAAAGCCCTTCACCTGGTGGGTGTACATGGCGTTGCCGCCTCCCTTCACGTGCTGTATCTTACAGCCCGAACCGCTGACAATGTGCGTCAGTTTGTTGTGCTTGTAGTGCTGCAACGAGTGCTCGTGCCCGGCAGCGTACACAATGTTATCATACTTGTCGAAGATGTTGAGCAGCCCCTCGATGTAGGCGTTGTAGCGCGGGTGCGGAATGTCCTGCAGGATGCCACCATACTTGCGGGCGAACGGGTAGATGGACCCGAGCACTGGCAGTGGCACGTAAATCCAGTCGCGCAGCATGGTGAGCGGGAAAACGTGGTCTTTGAGGGTGAAGAACCCGCCGTGGTTGCCGCGCGTGAACAGTGGGTGGTGGGCTACCACTACGATGTTGGAGCCCTGGTGCTTTTCGATGATGTCTTCCAGCTTCACCAGAAAATCGGCTTCCGTAGAGGCCCAGCAGTTGCTGCCCGCGCCATAAGGGCGCTCCCAGGGGTGCAGCCACCACTCCGAGTCCAGGGCAATCAGCACCAAATCGTCACTGATCTTCACTTCATAAGGACCAGGACAGCCATCGCCGGGCACATAAAAGTCGCCGCCCACCACTATGCCCTCTTCAGTCAGGTATTCGTTCACATAGTTCTGCTGACGCACCACAAACTCAAGGCCGCCGCGGCCGCTGTGGTTCCAGTCGTGGTTGCCCGGAATCATGTACTTCTCGCCCTGGTAGCCCCGTAGCACATCCAGTTGGGCATTCAGGCGTTGCTCCGACACCTCGCGGTCGTAACGGCCGGGTTCGGGCAGGCCGTTGTGGTACACGTTGTCCCCTAAAAAGATGGTAGCACTCTGGGCCCCGGCCTCGTTCATCTGCTTTTGCATGAGCTTGAGCGAAGGCTCCTGCTGCTTCAGGTCGGGCGCTCCCACGTCACCGATCAGGAAGACGGTATAGTTTACCTTGTTATTTGCCTTGGGTTCAGTTTGCTGCCAGTTGAGCACGTCGCGGCTGTAGTAGGGTTTTTGGGTGGCGCAGGCTTGCAAAAGCACTAAGATAAAGCCCACAGCCAGGGGGCGTAGGAAAAGAGGTATAGCGTGTAGACGGTTTTTCATAGGGTTCTGTGTGTAGGGAGTATCCTGTCTAGCAAAGGCAAATGTGCCTGCCGCAGCACGCAGAGGAAGATTGCCGCCGGCCGGAAAGGACTAAAAGCAAGGGTTGGGTTTGGTAGAGCATGGTTGGTATCAGCGCCTGCATATAGCGTCGGGGTTGCGGCAGGGCTGAGATAAATAACGTAGGGCACCTGCATTAAGTTTTTGTCTCACTATATAGGCAGCGTGCGCGTTGCAGCCGGCCCTTTCAACAAAAAGCGCTATTCACCGTAACGGCAAAAGAATACAAGCACCACCTACAACCGCCGTCCATAACTGTGCATCACCTGCAGAGCTACCTGACAAGGGCGGCAGACACCATTATGGAAGAACAAGATATCGTCAAGCAAGCCAGTGAATACGTCTTCAGGCTTTTTAAGGAGCAACTGTCCAAAAAGCTTGTCTACCACAATTACAAACATACCTTCGAGACGGCCAACGAGGCCCGGCAACTGGGCGAACTGTATGGCCTGAGCCCTGAGGAGCTGCAGGATCTGGAGCTTGCCGCCTGGTTTCATGACACCGGCTATGTGAAGACCTACGACGGACACGAAGAAGAAAGCGTGCACTACGCCACCTCCTGGCTGGGGGAAAGGAATTACCCGGCCGAGCGCATTGCCCGCGTGACGGACTGCATCAAAGCCACCCGACACGGCCTCAAGCCGGAGACCCTGCTGCATGAAATAATCGTGGATGCGGACATGGCCAACATTGGAAAGGAAACCTTTTTTGCCACAGCCGAGCTGCTGCGCGTGGAGTGGGAGATCTTTAAAGAGCAGTTTTTCACGGACCAGGAGTGGGCCCAGTTTCAGATGGATTTCCTGCTTTCTACCTCCTTCCACACGGCCAGAGCCCAGCAAAAGTATGCCGGACAGCTCGGCCTCAACATTCAGGAGCAGCGCAACCAGTTGCAGAAAGAGTCGAAGAAGCTGAAACAGGAAGAGAAGGAACAGCGCGAGACGCTGGCCCAGCCCAAGCGCGGCATCGAAACCATGTTCCGCAACACCTATCGCACGCACCTCAACCTGAGCGCCATCGCCGACAACAAGGCCAACATGATGATCAGCCTCAACGCCATCATTATGTCCGTGATCATCACTTACCTGAGCACCAAGACCTCCATTACCGGGGCTGAGTTTGCCCAGCACCGTTCGTTGCTTGTACCGGTGGGCCTGCTGCTGCTTACCACGCTCGGCTCTGTGATCTTTGCCATCATTTCGGCCCAGCCAGAGGTGACCAGCTTCAACTTTAACAAGAAAAAGATAAACAGCCGAAAAGTGAACCTGCTCTTCTTCGGCAACTTCACCAACATTCCCCTGGAGGATTTCCAGAACGGCATGCACGAGATCATGCGCGACAAGCAGTCGCTGTACACTAACATGATCACCGACATCTATTACCTAGGTGAAGTGTTGCGCCGTAAGTACAGGATTTTGCACATTTCTTACTCTATTTTCATGGTGGGCCTCATACTGACGGTGATCGCCTTCGGCATCTCGATCGCGTTTTACGACGAACCGGTGCTTGACCCTACCCAACAGGAGCAGACCACGCAGGAGCCCGCGCCACAGGAGCAAAACAGCAGATAAGCCTTATGCCAAGGCACTTAATTGCTGCTAACTCAGTATTTACAATCCGTATTGGATATAAATCAGAAAGAGCGCCCGGCAACTGATGCCGGGCGCTCTTTTTCAAGGGAAGGAAGCCTAATAATGAGTTATCGGTCTGAAGGATGCAAAGATGCCTCTTCGCTCTCGATGGGCTTCAAGATCACCTTGTCGACCCTGAACCCGTCCATATCCACGATCTCAATTTCATAGCCGCTCACCTCAAACTTGTCGCCGGCTACCGGAAGTTTGTCCAGCATGTAGGAAATGAAGCCAGCGAGCGTAACGTAATTGTCGGCATCCTTGGGTATAACCTCCTGCTTCAGTTGCCGGTTGAGGTCGTATACCTCCATCGAGCCGTTCACCAGAAGTGACCCGTCGCTTCGCTTAACAATATCCGGCTCATCCAGCTCGTCTACGTCCGGCAGGTCCCCTACGATGGCCTCCAGAATGTCGTGCAGGGTGATGATGCCCTCACTTGAACCGTATTCATCCACCACAATGCCCAGGTACTGCTTTTGGTTTTTAAATATGTTCAGCACTGCGCTCACCATCATCGTTTCGGGAATGTAAATGGGCTGCTGCAGGATGCTCTCCAGCGGCGCCCCGCTATCTTCGGCCAGGTACTCGTAGAAGCGTTTGGCAGTCAGTATGCCCAGTATTTTATCGAAGTTGCCATCGGCCACCGGGAACTTGGAGTGCGCGCTGCTCTGGATCAATTCCTTGATGGCTTCGAAAGGCTGGTTGATGTCGATGTACTCTACGTCCATGCGGTGCGTGCGCAGGTTTTTGGCGCGCTGCTCTGAGTAAGTGAAGATATTCTGGTGCAGCTGAATTTCCTCTTTTGCCAGAATGCCCTGCTTGCCTGCGGTCTTGATGATCTGCCGGAGTTCTTCTTCCGACATCTTCTCCTCGGACGGCTCCTTGATGCCGAGCACCTTGATGACCAGATTCGTAGAGCCTGAGAGCAATTTCACCAGCGGCAGGGTGATGAAGGTGAACACTTTGATGATGGGCGCCACGAAAAGGGCGATGTTGTCGGCGTTGCCGAGCGCAACGGTTTTAGGTATAAGCTCGCCAACTACGATCGTGAAATAGGTTATAAGGCCGATTACCAGAACGATGGAGAGCGTGCTGGCATAGGGCGCCAGAAAGCTGATACCTGACAGCCACTGCTCCATGTCGTCGGACAGGGCGGCCCCGCCGTAAGCACCCGACACAATCCCGATCAGCGTAATGCCAACCTGTATGGCCGAGAGGAAGTTTTCCGGGGATTCGATCAGTTCCAGCACCGTGGCGGCGTTCTTGCTTCCCTGTTTCGCTTTATTTGCAATCCTGTTCTTATTGACGGAGATAATGGACAGCTCCGACAAGGCAAAGAAGCCATTAAGAAGGGTCAGGAGTATTAAAATGACAATTTCCATTGAGGTGTCGTCGGGTGTTTAAAAAGATAGTTTGTCTGCCTTTATACCTTCTGCGATGAAAGGAGTATAAAGAATGCCTCTAATTTAGCTAAATCTACTTATAGAAAAATACTGTTGATGGCAGGAGCCATTTCTTACCTGCGTAAATCATACTTTAAACGTAATACGTCTTTTATGATGTAACCATAAGAGTTATCTTTGCGCCAACAGAAGTTAAACTTTGCAATACGAAGCTTTCATCCGTAAAGGCGCGTAACCCAAAGTATAAAACATGCTTGTGGGAAAGGTATAGGCAGGTCCTGAAATTGCCTATATAACCTTATGACTGCCAGGGCCCTGTAGTTCAATGGATAGAATAGGAGTTTCCTAAACTTTAGATAGCAGTTCGATTCTGCTCAGGGCCACCATTTCAAGAGTTGTTATTCTGTAAGATCCGGGAACTAAATCACTCCGGTACGCTTTAATAGTAAGTGCCTGAAATACTTCGCGAAAGCACTATATTTTCGATTTCATATTTTATTCGCTATATTCGGGCAGAAGCCACTCTCTTACACCATGAAAACAACCTTAACAGTATGCATGCTGGCCATCTTTGCCAGCCTTGCCGCCTGCAATAGCGAACAGAGGAGCACGGAAGTGGATGGTTCTGAAGCTACTGTAGCCAGCGAAACCGGGGAACTCCCTGCCGATGTGCTGTATGCAACCCGTCCCCTGATGGGCGGGGAAGTGTACAAAACGGCTAACTTTCAAGGGGGCAGCCTGGTTCACTTCGACACCACGCAACTTATCCAGGTGCTCGACACGACTGACGTGATGTTTGTAAAAGCCCGCGTGCACCTTGACACCACCGCTTACACTGGCTTTGTATCCAAGGCTATCCTGCCCGAATAAACCCGGTAAGCCATAAAACAGAAAGGCCGCTCTTGCAACAGAGCGGCCTTTCTGTTTTATAATTCTTTCCTTATTTAACGACAACCCGACGAACGGAACTGTAGCCGTCGGCTTCAATCTTCACATAGTACAGCCCTTTAGCGAGCCGGGTCAGGTCTACGGTTTTGGTACTCTGGATGTCGGGGCGGCTGATCACTTCCTGATACACCTCGTTCCCGATCACATTCAAAATGCGCAGTTCTACCTGATGGGCGTTAAGCTGGGCAAACGAAATCGTAAAAACCCCGTTGTTGGGGTTAGGATAAATAGCAACTTCTTTTTCCTGCTGCTCCAGGCTCTTCTTAGTGTCGCCTTGTCCGGGCGCCGGCTCGCGTACCTGAGCATGTGACAGTAAAACTGCCATACAGAAAAAGAAAGTAAGTATAATTTGCTTCATATTGAGAATTAAAGTCTAGTCCTTCTGAGTATATACAAAAGTTGTTCCATATTGTTAACGTTCTGAGCAATAATTTGTTCTTGCATTTTACGCACAGAATCGGATGCTTTCACCAAATAAAAGAAAGTTTTTTTGTACTATAAACATAAAGTCTGTCAATTATGCAGATAGCCGTTATCGGAGGGGGCCTTGCTGGACTGACCAGTGCTATTGCCATGGCCAATCAGGGACTTTCGGTAACGCTGATCGAAAAAAAGTCCTACCCACTGCATAAGGTATGTGGCGAATATGTTTCGAATGAAGTGCTGCCATACCTGCGAAGCATCGGAGCCGACCCGGCGCTACTTCAACCCGCTTCGATCTCCCGCTTCAGGCTCACTTCCCCTAAAGGCGTTGTGCTGGAGTCACCACTCGACTTGGGTGGTTTCGGTGTGAGCCGCTATACCTTCGACCAATTTCTGTACCAGGTGGCTTTGTCAAAAGGCGTGCAGGTGCGGCTGCAGACGGCGGTGCAGGACGTGCAGTTTGCAGGCAATCAGTTTCTACTCAAATTATCAGATGGCGATACGCTTACCGCTGAGGTGGCGCTGGGCGCCTTTGGCAAGCGGAGTACCCTTGACCGGCAGCTCAACCGCTCCTTCTTTTCAAAGCGATCCCCATACCTTGGCGTCAAATACCACCTGCGGCTCGACATGCCCACAGACCTGATCGCACTGCATAATTTTCAGGATGGCTATGCCGGCATTTCGGCCATTGAAGACGGACGCTACTGTTTCTGCTACCTGACCACCCGTGAGAACCTGCGCCGGCATGGGGCCATACCTGCCATGGAGCGGGCCATCCTGCAGCAGAACCCACACCTGCGCCGCATTTTCTCAGAGGCCGAGTTCCTGTACGAGCAGCCCGAAGTCATCAACGAGATTTCCTTTGCCACCAAAACTTGTGTAGAGAACCACCTACTGCTATGCGGCGATGCGGCCGGCATGATCACACCACTTTGCGGCAACGGCATGGCCATGGCCATTCACGCAGGCAAACTGGCAGCAGAGCAGGTGGTACATTACTTCCAGAGCGGTCGCAACCGGCAAGCCCTAGAGGCTGGCTATACCTTGGCCTGGAAAAAACAGTTTGAGCAGCGCCTGCGGGTAGGCCGCGCCGTGCAGCGGCTCTTTGGCCACCCCCTGCTTTCGGAGGCGGCGGTGGGCACGCTGCGTCACCTGCCGGCAGCGGTGCGCCTCATCATGCGCCAGACCCACGGGCAACCCTTCTAATCGCATACATCTTAAAACGGCCGCTTTCGTACTTATCCAAACCTGTGGCTGCATCCTTTCAGGGGGAAAGCCCAAACATAGTGATCGCCTGGCTGTTGCTGTTTAGACCTGCAACCGACGAGCCGGACACAGGTATAGCAACTCTATTGCTCAGAAACAAAATCTTAGAACGGACACCAGCTTATGAAAAGCTATATCTGCGGAATCGGCACAGCTAATCCCCCCAACAAAGTCCCGCAGATGCAGGTGGCCGACTTTATGGCAGCAGCCCACCAGCTTGATGAACAGGGAAGTCGCAAGCTCAAAGCACTTTACCGGGTGTCAGGTATAGGGCAGCGCTACAGTGTGCTCGAAGACTTTACCCGCCAGAACGGCGACTATACCTTCTTTCCCAACACCCACGACCTGGAGCCCTTCCCGACAGTGCAGCAGCGCATGGAGGTATACCGCAAACACGCCCTCGACCTGTCGGAGCAGGCCGTGCGCAACTGCCTGGACCAGGTCAGCGCCACCCCGCTGCAGAGCCTGACGCATCTGATCACCGTCAGCTGCACCGGCATGTACGCACCCGGCCTCGACATTGAGCTCGTGGAACGGCTCGAACTGAACCCCTGCGTGCGGCGCACGGCCGTTAATTTCATGGGCTGCTATGCGGCTTTTAACGCCATCAAACTGGCCGACGCCATCTGCAAAGCCGACCCTAGCGCACGCGTGATGCTGGTGTGCACCGAGATCTGCACCATCCACTTTCAGAAGAACCCGGAGGAGGATCATTTGGTGTCGAATGCGTTGTTTGGCGACGGCTCGGCGGCAGTGCTCATGCAAGGGCAACCCTGCCAGGAAGTGAGCCTCGAGCTGCAATCTTTTCACTGTGACCTGGCCCCGGCCGGAAAGCGCGAAATGGCCTGGCATATTGGCGATACGGGCTTCGAGATGACACTCACCTCCTACGTGCCCGACCTGATCAAAAACGGCATCAAGCAACTCACCGAGCGCCTGTTACAAGGCCTGCGCACGACTGTTTCAGAGATCAAACTGTTTGCCATACACCCCGGCGGGCGCCGCATCCTGGAGGTGATCGAACAAGAGCTGGGCTTGACGCGCGACGACAACCGCTTTGCCTACCGGGTGCTGCACGAGTTCGGCAACATGTCGTCGGCCACGGTGCTCTTTGTGCTGAAGGAGCTGATGGCCAGCCTGACCACACAGGAAAAAGACGAGCCGGTGCTGAGCTTTGCCTTTGGCCCCGGCCTTACTCTGGAATCGATGTTACTGAAGGTGCACTATGCTGAAGCAAAGGTCTAACCAAGCAGAGCTGATGGACGACCTCAGTCTGTCGGGTGACGAGCTGCGGCGCAACCTCGAAGAGCTGGAAGTGATCAACACCTGGCTGGGCGGGTATAAAGTGGTGACGGATGCGCTGGAGCGGCTGCTGGCCGGATATACAGGTCCGCCGCTACGCCTGGCCGACATTGGCTGCGGCGGCGGTGACACGCTGCGCCACATTGCCAAGTGGGCCCGACGCAAGAACATAAAACTGCAACTCACAGGTATAGACGCCAACGAGTACATGGTGCGCTACGCCCGGCAGCGCTGCGGCGGATTCCCCGAAATAGAGCTGGAGCAGCATAATGTCTTTTCAGAGGAGTTCGAGCGCCAGCAATATGACATCATCGTGTGCAGCCTCTTTTGCCACCACTTCACCGACGAGCAACTCGTGCACATGTTCCGGCAGCTGCACCGGCAGGCAGGTATAGCCGTCATCGTCAACGACCTGCACCGGCACTGGCTAGCTTACCACTCCATCAAGTGGCTCACAAAATTCTTCTCTGACTCGCACCTGGTCCGGCACGATGCGCCGCTCTCGGTGTGGCGGGCCTTCCGGCGGGAGGAACTGGGCCGGCTGGTGCAGGCGGCAGGTATAGACCAGTATAGCCTGCGCTGGATGTGGGCATTTCGGTGGCAGTTGCTTTTGAAAAAAGCCTAACAATTAGTACCTTAACTGGGTATACCAACTTACCCGATTATGATGCGACGGATCAATGTGCCTTACCTGCTCTCGGTCCTGCTGGTTGCCACGGCGTTTTATTTCGCCTGGTCCCGTGAGTTTGTGACAAACGTATGGCTGGCACTGGCCCTGGTGGTCACCCTGCAACCGGCTGTATACCTAGTGCTGCGCCACGCACGCAATAGGTATAGCTGAATCGCTCATTTAACCCTTCTGACATGAACAAAAGCACGCTTAACTTCTGGATCCTGTTTATAGTGTCCATCATACTGTCCGCCCTGATTATCTCCATCTTCGTGAAAGTGCTCAAGGCGGTGTTGTTTATTATCCTGGTGCTGGTACTGGCGCCCATCATCTACATCGTGCTCAAGCTACTCTTGCCGGGCGCAAGGGGCAAGAGCGAAGACGATAAACTGAAGTCCAGGCCCTAGGCTTAGAAAAAGAGCTGCTGCGCCAGCCGGAAGGTGTTGGCGTGCGCGTCCACAATGTGCGCGATCTGTTTGGAGTAGCCCCCGCCCATGCTCACCGTGACAGGTATACGGTGGCGTGCGCAGGCCTCCAGCACCATGCGGTCGCGCTGTTTGCAGCCGGCTATGCTCATGCCCAGCTTCCCAAGCTTGTCGGTAGCCAGCACATCCACCCCCGACTGAAAAAACACGAAATCCGGTTCCTGCTCATCCAACAGCCGCGGCAGGAGCTCTCCCAACAGCTTTAGATACGTTTTGTCATCCGTGCCCTCCGCCAGCGGCACGTCCAGGTCCGACTGTTCCTTGTGGAAGGGGTAGTTATGCCCGCCGTGCATGCTGAAAGTAAACACCCGTGGCTCGTTCCGGAAAATCTGCGCCGTGCCGTTGCCCTGGTGCACATCCAGATCAACCACCAGCACTTTTTTGATGCCTTTATACTTGATGAGGTGATTGGCGGCGATGGCGATGTCGTTGAGCAGACAGAAGCCCTCTCCCCGGTCGGTAAAGGCATGATGTGTACCGCCGGCAATGTTCATCCCGATGCCGAACTCCAGCGCGAACAAGGATGCCTGTAACGTACCGTTCATGATCACGACCTCGCGCTGTACCAGTTGCTCAGAAAGCGGAAAGCCTGTTTTGCGGATCTCTGAGGGGCTCAGCTGCAAGTCGCGGAGGCGTTGCCAGTAGGTGGCGTCGTGGGTGTCGAGGATGTACTGCTCTTCGAGCGGCTCGGGGGCAAAGAGGTTGTCCTGGGTGATGGTGCCTTCGTAAAGCAGCTGCTCGGGCAGCAAGTCATATTTGGCCATCGGGAAGCGGTGACCTTCGGGCAGGGAATGGGCGAATATCTCGGACCAGGCAATTTTAAGCATAGCGTAAAATTAACATTTATACCTGTCCTCTGGTTTATCCACGGCCGCATTTTAATCCTGGCCAAGCTCCTATACCTCTCCTTCAAAGCCGGAAACCGGCCTCTTTTCTATTCTATCACAAGCTCACTTCTACCTGGTTTTCAGTGCAATTACAGGCAATACACATTATGTAAAGCACACTGTGCACATAGGTGTATAAATTCTTGAAACCCTATATAATTGCCCACAAATGCGCCTTCAGCATGTGGAAAAATGTGGATAACTATGTTGATTAGCGTGAATTATCCACCATTCCGTGTTAACTCCATGTTAATTTCAGGTAAATTTTTACCTCACTGTCATCGGGTGAGGGCCCTGTACAGAGGCGGCTATACCTGGAGTTGTCCAATAAAAGCACTACACGCTTAGAGCCTTTTCGGACCAAAAGCTATACCTACCACCTGGAATCTGGCCGGATGCAACCTTTATTATTTAGAAAACGGTATATAGAGTTCTACACATAAAAGAAGGCACCCAACCGCACCTCATCGATCTCTAGACCAACCAGCCAACAACATGAAAAAACCCTTCCTCTTCCTGATTGCACTCCTGATCTCGGCTAGCGCCATTGCCCAGTCTGAGTACGGCCCCTCAGCGGGGCAGCAGAACCACAACCTGTTTAGCGGCACCGGCCCTAACGCTGGCTTCGGCATAAAAGGCGGGGTGAACTTCGCCACATTGCGCGGCAGCGACAAAGACGTGCTGGGCAATTTCAAAGGCCTCACTACTTTTCATGCGGGGGTCTATACCCAGTTCTCACTCGGCAACACCTTTTCCATACAGCCCGAGGCGATCTACTCCCGCAAAGGCATCGAGCGCAACGACTCCACCTTCCGCTTCGACTACCTGGAGGTGCCCATCCTGGCCGTGTTCAACGTCACAGAGACCATTAGCATCCACCTGGGTCCGCAGGTGGGCATCCTGATGTCGGCCAAGGAAGAGGACACCGAGGTGAACATTGAGCCGCTCAACACTTTTGCCTACGGGGTGGCAGCCGGCGCCGAGGCGCGTCTGAGCATCTTCAGGCTGGGCGCCCGGTATAACCTGGGACTGGAGGATCTGCGCAAGGAGAATAATCAGGGCCAGAAAATTAACCAGGACTTAAAGCACGGGGTATTCCAGGTATACCTGGGCCTTGGATTTTAAGGCGCTTCCCTTCGGAGGCAGGGGCTTACAGCAAATTCCTGTTTTATCGAAAGCATAGGTATAGCCTGCCCTTTTTCAGCCATTTGCCCCTGCATGCCGTATTTTATACTGATAAGACAAAGCTGAAAACCACCCCCTGTGTCGTCGGGCACAGCGCCTATACCTATGAACCCGTACAGACTACGACCGTTCCGCACCCTGCTCTGGGCCCTGCTGGCAATTGCCGGCACGTCCTGCGACACCACCGTGGAGACGGACGAAGCCGAAATTGGTGCCGCCGTGGGTTTTCTGGCACCGGCCAACCCCGATCAGGTCTTTCAGATCGATACTTCCCAAAGCACCGTGACGTGGATAGGCGCTAAAGTGACAGGCCGGCACAATGGTTTTATACCTGTCCGGGAAGGCACAGTCACGCTGCACAACGGAGGGCCGCGTGGTGGGAAGGCCATCTTCGACATGGCGCGTGTGCGCTCGGAGGACAAGTCGATTGACGAGGCAGGAAACACCAAGCTGACAAAACACCTGCGCTCTCCCGAGTTTTTTGACGCGGAGCAGCATCCTGTCGCCTCTTTTGTCATCACCACCATCACCCCGCTCGACAGCACCCAGCGCCAGCAGACACCTGGCCCCGAAGGCAATGCCAGACGCATGCGCATCCAGGACGCGAACCACAAAGTGACCGGCAACCTCACCATCAAGGGCATTACCCGGAGCATCAGCTTTCCGGCCCGCATTGAGCTGCAAGACTCGGTGCTGCGCGCCAAAGCCAACTTCAACATCGACCGCACCCACTGGAAGCTCAACTACGGGGCCGACAACTCTCTTGGCAACAGGACGATCTACCCCGCCGTCAATATTGGATTGGACATAGTAGCGTATCGCCAATAAGCTAACCAGCAAACACTTACAGGCATAGTTGCGTTACAGCAATTGTACTGTTCCTGTATTTATTCCGGCCCGCCCACGCTAAACCCAGCCTCGATTCGTTCCTAGTCAAACCATTTGAGAGCATATGAAGAGAAAATTCCTTTGCCTGTTGCCGCTTTTGCTACTCTGCCTCACGGCCAACGCCCAGGGCAATGCCGCAGCGGCAATTAACTTAAAACAGGCAGAGACGCTGAAGTTTGGGATGCTGGCATTGGGTGTCTGGGCGCTGATCAACATTCTGGTCAGCAGCATTAAGCTTACAAAGTCATCGCGCAACAAGCGTTACTTTTTCCAGATGAACATCTACTGGAACATCGTCAACATGATCATAGCAGGCGGCGCGCTTTACTATATCCTGTCGGTGGATGCCGCCGCACGTACGCTGCCCGAGACGGTGGCGTTCCATTCCTGGAATCTGAAGCTGCTATACCTGAGCATTGGCCTGGACCTGGCCTTTCTGATGCTGGCCGCCTACCTGAAAGAGCGGTCGCTGACGTCGCCCCGGGCAGAGCAGTACCTGGGCTACGGGCAATCCATCACGCTGCAGGCGCTTTTCCTGTTGGCGCTGGATGTTACGCTGGTGGTGTTGCTCGAGGGCCATGCCGAACAGTTGCTGCCCCTGATCCAAGGTTAAGCACAGACACAAAAAACCGCCGCGCTATACCTGTTGTCGGTACGGCGCGGCGGTTTCTGTTATGACCGGATGCCTGACTAGCGTGGCTCGTGACGGCCCTCGGCAAATTCCTCTACTATCTTTTTGTTGAAAGCAGGTATATCGTCTGGCTTGCGGCTCGTAATCAGGCCATTGTCTACCACCACTTCCTGGTCCACCCACTCGGCGCCGGCATTTTTGAGGTCGGTTTTCAAGGTGTGGTAGCTGGTCATTTTCTTGCCCTGCAGCTTGCCGGTTTCGATCAGCGTCCAGGGGCCGTGGCAGATGGCGGCTACGGGCTTGCCGCTTTCCATAAACTGGCTCACAAAGTTTACCACCTTTTCGTTGGCGCGCAGCTTGTCGGGGCTCATCACGCCGCCGGGCAGCAGCAGGCCATTGTAATCGTCGGCGTTCACGCTGTCGATCGTCTTGTCCACCTTAAACTTATCGCCCCAGTCTGTGTGGTTCCAGCCTTTCACTTCGCCGTCTTTCAGGGCAATGAGGTGGGTTTCGGCGCCAGCCTGCTCCAGCGCTTTCTTAGGCTCGGTGAGCTCTACCTGTTCAAATCCATCGGTTACTACAATTGCTATCTTTTTTCCTTCCAGATTATTAGCCATTCTAAATTCGTTTTTTTAGTTTAACATGCGTATAGTTTATTCAAAACGATTTAGAGGGCAAATTGTTAGAAAGCAACAACCGCAATAGGGCAGTTTGCTTCTTCGTTATTCTACTATGACCGTATACCTGAAACAGTTTTTCCTGCTTATTACACTGGCCTTTGTCACCAGCATGGCAACGCAGGCCCAGACCGTTACCACCATCAAGTTCGACCAGTTGCAGGAGCTGCGCCAGGCGCCGCACGACACGCTGTATGTGGTGAATTTCTGGGCCACCTGGTGCAAGCCCTGTATCAAGGAGATGCCTTATTTTGAAGCCGCCCATGCGAAATACAAAGACCAGCCGGTGCGCGTGATTCTGGTAAGCATGGATGCCGTGCAGGACAAGGAGAAACGTGTGTTGCCTTTTGTGCAGAAGCGCAACCTGCAGTCGCGGCTATACCTGCTCGACGAGCCCGATGGCAACACCTGGATCGACCGCATCGAGCCGAAGTGGTCGGGCGCTATACCTGCCACCATGTTTTTCAACAACAAGCGCGGGCAATACGAGTTTATCGAGCGCGAGATTTCGCAACAGGAATTAGAGGAACTGATCACCAAGTATAAACCATAACGAACTACTATGAAGAATAACCGCATACCCTTTTTGTACATGGCCTGCCTGCTATTGGTGGGCGTACTGATGGCCGCTATACCTGCCACCGAAAACTCAGGCTACCAGGTGGGCGACACGGCCCGCGACTTTAAGCTCAAAAACGTGGACGGCAAAATGGTGTCGATGGCTGATTACAAAGATGCCAAGGGCTTTATCGTGACCTTCACCTGCAACACCTGCCCCTATTCGGTGGCCTATGAAGACCGCCTGATCGAGCTGCACAACAAGTATGCGCCGAAGGGTTACCCCATCATCGCCATCAATCCGAACGACGTGAAAGTATCGCCGAAGGACTCTTACAAGCACATGCAGGTGCGCGCCAAAGAAAAGAACTTCCCGTTCCCGTACGTGTATGACGAAACGCAGGAAATCACCAAAGCCTACGGAGCTACCCGCACGCCGCACTTGTATGTGGTGCAGAAGCAAAAAGACGGCAAGTTCAAAGTAGCCTACATCGGCACGATCGACGACAACTCGCGCGAGCCGGAGAAAGTGCAGAAAAAATATGCCGAGGCCGCCCTCGACGAACTGGTAGCCGGCAAAGCTGTGAGCCAGCCAAACACCAAAGCAATCGGCTGCACCATTAAGTGGCGGGAAGCGTAGTTTATTCTGCGTATCACGACACACGTATCAAGTAGCACGACTCCTTCAGGGAGTACTCGACAAAGGATAATATGACAAAGGACAAAAGACCCGCGTGTTTTTTGTCCTTTGTCTTTTGTCATGTAGTCCTTTGTCAAACAGTCGCTGATGCTCTTTCGGATTTGCAATCCGAAAGCACAGTAATCGCGGATTTGCAATCCGCTTTGCAGAGGCCTTCCTTGCTGGCAGGCACGTACTGCGCTAAAAATCAGATAGTCTTTTTCTTTACATCAACAGGTATAGGCAAGCCTGTTGGATGGATGTTGCTGTGTGGTTGGGCAGGTAGCTGCGCATCCGTTTCTTTCCTGAGTTCTGCCAGAAACTCCTGCCGCCCTTTTGTACCTGCTAAGCGGGCCTCCACTTCGTATTTGTTGTTCCAGTAACCCACCCGCATCGACTCGCGCAGGTATAACCACAGAAAGCGCAGGTAGCCGTGCTCCTGAAACTGTCGGATGTGGCAAAGCTCGTGCGCTACCCAGGCACTGTCTTTAAGAAAAGACTCCCGCCTCACACCGCTCAGGTGTATCGTTTTGCCCAATACCATGGCCACATTACTGCTCTTGAGCACCAGGCGGGCGATGCGTGCGAAGGGCGAGTTTTCAACAATTTTGTACTTCATTTTCGTCATGTTATACCTATAGGCTGTGCTTCCAGAATGGCGCCTCAAAGCGCCCTGCCGGGTGAAAGCTCCGTTTTAAAGGGTAAATCCTATACCTGTTCCCCGTGAGCATCAGCCAATTGCTATATTGTCAGTTTAGAAAATTGTAGTTATTTTTGTCACTTCGTTCGGAAGTTATTTTAGCTATCGGGCAGGTTGTAAGGTATAAAATGCAATTTAAAACCTATACCGCGCTGCAACCATAAGGTGACAAAGTTTGCTGCTCCGGCAGTGTTAAACATGCTAAACCCTATGACAAAAACAATCATACTGAGCGTACTGGCACTCATCTCCATCGCTCTTTCCTTCTTCTACGATGTAAAAAAGCCGGAGGCGACGCCAGCCGAAACAGAAGCCGCCAACCTGACGCTATACCCGGTGCAAACCGGCGAGGACATTGCCCGGGCCTTGGCCCTCACAGTGCCGCTGGACCTGAGCGAACCGGTAGACTCGGCCTTCTACAAGCGCTATTCCCGCAAGCTTGGCCTCCAGCTCGACTATAACGAAGACAAGACCTTGCTCGAAACCGTTACCAAGTGGCTGGGCACGCCCTACAGCTACGGCAGCAGCTCCAAAAGAGGGACCGACTGCTCCGGCTTCGTGACCCGCATTTACAGCGACGTGTATGGCATCGACCTGAGCCGCAGCTCCCGCTCCATGTTCGACGACGTGACCCGCATCCGTAAAGACAGCGTGCGCACCGGCGACCTGGTATTCTTCCGTCGTGGCCCCAGACAGCCGATCTTCCATGTGGGCATCTACCTCAAAGACAACAAGTTCGTGCACTCTGCCACCAGTGGCGGCGTGATGGTAAGCTCCCTGAAGGAGCCCTACTACCGCAACTATTACTACGCGGCGGGCCGTGTGGACTAACCCCATACCTTCGTGACAGATTTTAAAAACGGGCTGCAGCATAAGGCGCCCGTTTTTCGTTTATAGGGTAGAACAAAATTACTTGCAGCAAGGTATAGGAAGCTTGTCGGGAGTTGAGCAACTTGCGCCCGATTCGCACACCCCCTGTACAAGGGGCCTTACAAAATCACAGACATTTTATGACAGATCAGCATACGCAAAACCAACAAGAGCGCCCGGACGGAAAAAACATCTCCCAAAGCCCGCTCTTCAAGAACATCCTCAAAAAGGCTGAGAAATACCTGGAGCACCCTTCGCAGGTGATCAAGCTTCTGAATGATGCCTTTAAGAAAGCCACTGCCAAGAAAAGCCTCGGCACCATCGCCTCCGAAGTGTGGGAAAGTTTCCAGGTGCTGTCGCAGATGATCAGGGCTGCGGTGAACGGAGAGTACAAAGGTATACCGAACACCACCCTGGTAGGCGGCGTGGCCGTTATCCTGTACTTCCTGATGCCGCTTGATTTGATTCCGGACTTTATACCGGTGGTCGGTCTGCTGGACGACGCTGCCCTGCTAGCCTGGTTTATGGCCAGCATCAAGGCCGAGCTGGACCGCTTTAAGGAGTGGGACGCCGAGCGCCAGGCGCGTCAGCAGACCGTGCACATCATGGAGCCGCACCACGCCGACAGCTCTTTTGGCACACCCAAGTACAGCGATCAGCCTGCCGGTACCACAGAAGTGCAGCACGAAAGCGCGGCACACGCTTCGCAGGGCCATGACACCGAAGACAAAGGTCACCACGAGCCCATCGTGCGCGCCTCCACCACCGACAGCAGCCGTGTTCCAAAAGACCCGCACGACGATGTTCCGGACGGCGGCAACATTCGCTAAGCCTGCTCTACAAAAGAAAAATTAGAAATAGCCGACTTGCAGGGCGGCTATTTTTTTGGCCTTTACACTGGTCTATAAGTGCTTCGAAACCGATCAGAAAGGCCCATAACACAGCTTAAAAAAATACATAACAGCTGCACAATATAGTACTATTCAAATACTGAAATCTGAAAAAATTTAGAAAAAAGCCGCTCAGCTATTGGTTTCTTAATGAATTTATTCTCTATATTTGGACTGATGATTGTGTATTTTTAACTTTTAGCCAAGGTGTCTTCTTCATTTCTACGACTAACATCCGTTAATCTTCACATCGACGGAATCGGGAAGGTTCTGATCGAACGAAGCGACAAGGCCAAGCGCCTTAGCATTAGCGTGCGCCCCATCAAAGGCATACGTGTGGCAGTGCCGCCTCACATCAGCTTCGAGAAAGCCGAACAGCTTATTTATACCAAGAGCGATTGGATAAAGGAGCACCAGGCCCGCATGAAGCAGCAGGAGGCGCGCGTGACCATGTACGATGGCAATACCGACTTCCGGACCCGCAGCCATACCCTGCGCCTGCTCACGCACGCCCAGTATACCATGCGCTGTGTGATCGAGAACGGCTACATCAACGTGTTCTACCCGGCCTATAAAGACGTGCGCGACAACGATGTGCAGAAGTTCATCCGCAAGTCGATTGAGGAGGCCTACCGCAAGGAGGCCAAGGCGTACCTGCCGGAGCGCGTGAAGCTCTTTGCCGACAAGTTCGGCTTCGACTACCAGAACGTGTTCATCAAAAACGCCAAGTCGCGCTGGGGGAGCTGCTCGCACACCAACAACATCAACCTGAACCTGCACCTGATGCGCCTGCCCGACTCACTCTGCGATTACGTGATCCTGCACGAGCTGGCGCACACCATTGAGAAGAACCACGGCCCGGGCTTCTGGAACCTGCTCGACAAGGTTTGCCCGAACTCCAAGGCACTGGACCAGAAACTAAAAGCCTACCGCATTTCCATTTACTAAACTGAAGCCTATTGACAGAACGCTTACTTTACTACTTCAAGCTTTAGAAAACATACACAAAACAACACTTGCGCAGGAGCTTGCCTCTCGCGCTGTTGTCTGGCCAAATAAAAAGCGGCCGGGGTTTGCACCCCGGCCGCTTCTGTTTATAACGTTATACCTTTAATTAGCTGGCTTTCTGCATCGCGTGCGACGCCACAAAGTCCACGAAGTCGCCTACTGTGTTAATCGGGACTTCGTCCGGAATAGTGATCTGGAAATTCTTCTCCAGCTCCAGGATGATATCCACTACATCCACCACATCAAAGCCGAAATCCTTTTCCAGACGGGCATTTGCCTGCAAACGGGCAGGTCTAATCTCCTTCGTTTTGCTAATGATACGGATTACCTCACGCTCAATAGTCTTGTCTGTTGTTGCAATCATATATTATTGGGTGTATTCTCTAACTACTTTTCCATTTACAGGCACCTCTGTTTCATTCTGAGGTATAATTTTTACGCCGCCTGCGGGCTTTCTCTCTCCTTTTACTTTAGCTCTTAGCTTCTCATTGAGCAGGTACATGACCGGCACAATCAGGAGCGTGATGATGGTCGCAAATCCCAGGCCAAAAATGATGGTCCAGGCCAGCGGCCCCCAGAAAGCGGCACTGTCGCCTCCCATAAAGAAGTTCGCCTTGAACTCTGTGAACAGGGTATAAAAGTTCAGGTTTATACCTAACGCCAAGGGTATCAGGCCTAGTATAGTGGCCGTCGCCGTCAGCAGCACGGGGTTCAGGCGCGTTTTGCCCGCTTCCACAATCGCTTCTTTCAGGTCGCGGCCCTCTTCTATCAGCAGGTCCGTAAATTCCACAATCAGGATGCCGTTTTTCACCACAATGCCTGCCAGTGCCACAATGCCCACACCTGTCATTACGACCGACACATCCATGCCGAAAATGGAGAAGCCCAGCAGCACACCGATGATGCTGAAGAGCACCTCGGACAGAATGATGAACGGCTTCGAGATGGAGTTGAACTGCGTCACCAGCACCAGGAAGATGATCAGGAACGCTGCCAGCAAAGCGATCATCAGGAAGTTGGCTGACTCCTGCTGCTCTTCCTGCTGCCCACCCATGCTGATCTCATAGCCCTCAGGGGTCTGGAAATTCTGCAGGGCACTGCCGATGTTCTGCACCACCTCATTGGCGTTATACCCGTCCAGCACGTTCGACTCCAGCGTAACCACGCGTTTCAGGTCCTTGCGCTTGATACCTCCGTATGAGGTACCGTACTCTATTGTTGCCAGCGACGAGAGCGGTATCTGGCGCACCTGCCCGCTGTTCATGTCGCGGTACGTGATGCGCATGCCCAGCAAGGCGTCGATGTTTTTGCGGTATGGCTCAGCGTAGCGCACCTGTATCGGGTACTCCTCTTCGTCGAGCTTAAACTTGGAGGCCTCCTCACCGAAAATGGCCGTTCGCAGCTCCATCCCGATCTGCCCGGTGCTGATGCCTTCGCGGTTGGCGCGCTCCCGGTCGATGTTGATGATGATCTCCGGCTTGCTGTCCTCCAGGTCGCTGCGAAGCTCCTCTATACCTCCGATCTGCTGCTGCTCGATGTAGGTCTGCACTTGCTTCGACAGCGCCACCAGTCCCTCGAAGTCCTCGCCGGCAATCTCGACGCTGATCGGCTTGCCCACCGGCGGACCGTTCTGCTCTTTGTCCACCGTGATGTTGGTGCCCGGTATACCGCGCACCGCCTCCCGTATTTCGTTCATGTAATCCTGCGTGCTGCGCTCGCCGGTCCGGTATTGATACTCAACAAAGGCTACGGTAACCTTTCCTAAATGAGATTGTGCAGTCACGCTGCGGTCGTTTTGGTCGCCGGCGCCGATGGCCACATTGGAAATAACCGATTCCACGTCGGTGTTGCCCTCGCCGATCACGCGGTAGATGCGCCGCTCGACTTCTTTTGTAACCGAGTCAGTCACAAGCTGATCAGTGCCCACCGGCATGCTGATGTAGGTATACACGAAGTTGGGATCAGAATCCGGAAAGAATACAACTTTGGGAGCCCGAACCGCTGTCAGGAAAATAGAGAAAATAAGTAGCCCGAACATGCTCAGAAACATCCAGACCGGGCGCCTGCCCACCAGCATCCAGCGCAAAAGGCGCTCGTAGCCCCGCATGAAGCGCGGCAAGGTAGTGTTCTGGAAGCCGTGGATCATGCGGCGGAACACAAAGCGGTTGAGCAGCACCAGCACCACAACCAGCATGATCAGGTTGGCCGTACCATACCAGCCAGCCAGATAACCCACGATGGCCACCAATGCGGCGCTCCCTATCAGTAGCCAGAAGTTACGACGGGCGCGCGGCGACACGTCAGCTTCCTGTTCGTGCTCCCTCTTCATGAAAGACACGGCAAACACGGGGTTCATGATGAACGCCACCAACAGCGAGGCCATCAGTGTAACAATGAGTGTAATGGGCAGGAAGAACATGAACTCCCCTACTATACCTGGCCAGAAGGCCAGCGGCAGGAACGGCGCCACGGTAGTGAGCGTACCGGCCAGCACAGGTATAAACACCTCGCCCGCAGCCAGCTTCGCCGACTTGATTATACCCAGATTGGACTGGTGCAGAATACGGTGCGTGTTCTCGATCACCACAATGGCATCGTCCACCACAATGCCCAGCGCCAGCAGGAAGGAGAACAACACGATCATGTTGAGCGAGAAGCCCAGCACCGGCATCAGCATGAAGGCAATGAACATGGAGATCGGCACCGACAGGCCCACAAAAATGGCGTTGGTGGTACCCATGAAGAACATCAGGATCAGGGTCACCAGCACGAAGCCGATGATGATTGTGTTGATCAGGTCGTTCAAGGTATGGCGCGTCATGGTGGACTGGTCGCCGGTGATGGTGATCTTGAGGTCGCCTGGCAGCACGCTGGCCTGCATCTCTTCTACCAAGGCATGAATGTTGTCGGACGCCTCGATCAGGTTCTCGCCGCTTCGCTTGATTATGTTGAGCGTGATAACGGGTGAGTTGTCCAGGCGGGCAAAGCTCTCCTGCTCCTCAAAACCCTCTTTCACCTCCGCAATCTCCTTGAGCTGTACGTTAGCGCCCGACAGCGACTTCACCACGATGTCGCCGATCTTGTTCGGGTCGGTGTACTGGCCTACCACTCGCACCGAGCGCTTCATCTCGCCCACCGAAATGTTGCCACCCGACACCGTCACGTTTTCAGAGGCGATGGCCCGGCTGATGTCGGCAAAAGTCATCTGCGCAACCTGCATCTTGTAGAGGTCCACGTTCACCTGCACCTCCCGGTCCAGCGCGCCCACCATGTCCACGCGCGTGATCTCGGGCTGCGCCTCAATGCGGTCCTGGATGTCCTCGGCGTACTTTTTCAGACGGTCGAGGCTGTAGTTGCCCGACACGTTGATGTACATGATCGGGAATTCAGAGAAGTTCACCTCCTGCACGTCCGGGTCCTGGTCGAGGTCGGTCGGCAGGTCGGTGCGGGCCTTGTCCACAGCGTCTTTTACCAGTTGCTTGGCCTCCACCACATCCACATCGGTGTTGAACTCCACCGTGATCATGGAGAAGTCCTGAATGGAATTGGAGCTCACCTTCTTCACCCCTGAAATGGACTTCAGCTGCTTTTCAATGGGCCGTGTTACGAGGTTTTCGATATCAGCCGGGGAGGTGCCCGGGTATACCGTGCCAACAAACACCGTCGGGATCACGATGTCGGGAAAGTTCTCTTTCTGAAGCGTGATGTATGAGAATATACCCCATACCGCGATGATCAGGGTGATGATGTAGATACTCGTTCTATTATCAATGGCCCAATTGGTCGGCTTGAAATATTTCATAGTTTTCGGCTTAAAAGGTTACTGCTGCGCGATGCTCTCCTGGTTGAAGACAACCGGCTGCCCCTCGTTCACACTCTGGTAGCCGGCTGTAATGATGTAGTCCTGCGCTGTCAGCCCTTTCAGCACCTCTACCTGCCCCTGGTAGTTCACGCCTGTTTCCACTTCGCGTCGGGTGGCCACGTAGCGCTCACCCTGTTTCTGGGCCACGTACACATACTGCGCTTTCTCGTCGCGCTGCACCAGGTTGACAGGTATAATAATGGCGTCTTCCTTGCGGTAGTCCTGAATGCGCACCACGGCCACCAGGTTCGGGCGTAGCGCCACCTCCACATTCTTAGGCCGCAGCTCGATGGTAAAGGTGCGGCTGCTCGGGTTGATGAAGCTGCTCACCACGTCCACAGTGGCGGTTATTTCCTGGTTCAGGTCCGGGAAGCGCACCAGCGCCTCGTCGCCTTTGCTCACCTTGGTCAGGTAGGCTTCCGACACCTCCGCCACGATCTTGCCGCCATTGGTATTCACCACCCGGATGATGCCCACGCCGGGCGCCACGGCCTCCCCGGCGTTCGGAATCACATCGTCCACCACGCCACTCACAGGTGCTTTGATATTGAATTGGTCACGCTGCTGCTGCAGGGCGGCCAGGTTACGCTCCAGCGCCTCTTTGTTGTTCTTGGCCGTCAGGAACTGCATCTCAGTGCCGATCTTCTGGTCCCAAAGGTTTTTCTGGCGCTCGTAGGCGACATTGGCCAGTTCCAGGCGGGTGCGTACCTCGGCGATGTTTTGCTCCAGCACCTGTGCATCGATGGTGGCCATGGTCTGGCCTTTGGTCACTTTGTCGCCGCGCTTCACCCGCACGCCTGTCAGCACGCCCGGCACCTTGGCACTCACCAGTACGTTCTGGTCAAAGTCCACCCGGCCCTGTACCTCCACATAGTGGCGGAAAGTATTCTGCTGCACCTGCGCCACGGTTACCGGCACCGTTTTCTTTTCAACCGGGCCGCCCTTGCCTTCTTCCTTCAGCTCTGCCTCCAGTTTAGCGATCTGCTCCTGCAGTTCGGTCTGCTGCTGTTTCAGTTCGGCCAGCTGCGCCTCTTTGTCGTTGCCCTGGTTGCAGGCAGCCAAGCTTAGGAACAGCGCAAGCGATGAAACTCCAAATATCTTTTTCATAGTGAGTCTTGTGTAAATCTTTCTTGGGGTGTTTTATTTTGTGAGTAGGGTGCCAGTGGCTTTGTCGAGGTTCACTTTCGCGATCAGGGCGTCATACATGGCGGCGTAGTAGTTGGTCTGGGCCTGGCGCAGGTCGGTTTCGGCCGTCACCACCTCCAGGTTGGAGCCCACGCCCTCCTGAAACTTGATCTTGGCCACGCGGGCGATCTCCTCGGCCAGCTCCAGGTTCTCGCGCTGTGACGTCAGCACATCCAGTGAGTTGGTCAGGTCAGTCGAGGATTGCTCCAACTGCAGGTCGATGCTCTGCTTCAGGCCTTCGAACCCGATCTTGGTGTTTTCGAGCGTCAGCTTGGACTGCTGTATCTGGTAGTGCTTGAGCAGGCCGTCAAAAATCGGCACCTGCAGCTGCACCCCGACATACCCGAAGTCAAAGTAATTCCGGTCGGTCGTGTTGTCCCGCCCGGCCCGGATGTGCATGATGTCGGAGAAGGTTCTTCCCACTCCAATGTAGCCATAGCGCCCGTTCAGGTAGAGCTTGGGCAGGTAGCCGGAGCGTTTGTTGCGCAGGTCCAGCAGGGCCAGGTCGCGCTGTGTTTCGAGCAGGGAATACTCGATGCGGTTGCTGTAGTTGAAGTTGTTTCGGTTGCCTTTCTCCACATCCACTTCCACCTCACTCAGCTTGTCGGTCAGCACCAGCTGTTCGTTCTGGTTCATTCCCATCTGGAACTTGAGCAGGTGCTCGCTCAGCATGAGCAAACGCTCGGTCTTCTGCTTCTCCACATTGAGGTTGTTGAACGACACGCGCAGGCGGTCAACGTCCAGCTTTTCGGCCACCCCATTGTCGAACATCACCTGTGTCTGCTTCAGCAGCGTGTCCAGGCGCACCATGTTCTGCAGCAGGAGCTCCATGCGCTCCCGGTTCACCAGCACGCTGTAGTAGGCCTTGGAAACCTGCTCGGCCACCTCTATCTCGCTTTGCGCCGTCGTTTTGCGGGAGAGCTCGGTGTAGGTTTTGGCCGCTTTGAGCCCGATCAGGTATGAGCCGTCGAACAGGAGCTGACTGCCCGTGATGGTGAGCCCGCCGTTATAGGGCTGCACAAAAGAAATGGCCTGCAGCCCGCCCGACGGCTGCGGTTCCGGCTGGGAATAGGTGGGGCTGAGCACAATGGGTTGCCCGGAGGCGAGTTGCTCCGGCGTGATCACAAAAGGATCCAGTTGGGAGGCGGTGCCGAAACTGCTTGGGTCAAACAGTGTTTTCTGCTGGATGAAGTTATTACCTACCTCCGCGTTGGCGTTGATCTGCGGCAAACCCATGGCCCGGATCTCGCCTACCTTTGCCTTGCCGATCTCTTCTTCGTTGCGGTTTACCTTCAGGTTGACGCGGTTCTGCAGCGCGTAGTCGATGCTCTGCTGCAAACTAAAGGTCCGCGGCGAGTCTTGCGCCAGCACACCAAACGGGCTGAGCAAGACGAACAATGCCAATAACAGACTACTGTGTTTTTTCATAGTGGGAGGGGCTATTCGGTTATTCTTCTTCAGTGATTTGCTTGTAGTCGTTGATCATCTTATGTCCTTTGAGCGTGGCGATGCCGAGCATAAAGTGCTCCAGACTGGCCGTTTGCACGTGCAGCAGCTCAAATTTGAAGCGTGGGAAGATCGTTTCGTCGAAGGGCACTTCGATCTGGGCCAGACGCAGGCGGGCGATCACCTCCACATCCAGGTCTTTGCGGAACAAACCCTCCGCCATACCCCGCTCCAGGTTGTCCTTGATGCGGTTCAGAAAGTGATGGTTCTTGTACTCCTGCCACTTGTTCCAGGCATCGCCGTGGTATTTCTGCAGATCGTAAAAGATGCCCGGGTGAATGCTGGCAAAGACCTCCCGGGTGGTTTTCATGACTGCGAAAAGCTCTTCGATGGCATTGGGCGCCTTATGCCTGCATTGCTCGCAATCTGTGTCCACCGAGGTCAGGTATGAGTTGATGGCCCAAAGCACGATCTCATCTTTGTTGCTAAACCATTTGTAAATGGTCTTTTTCGACATGGAGAGGTGCTGGGCAAGATCGTCAACCGAGGTGCCTTTAATGCCTCGCCGACAGAAAAGCCTGAATGCCTCTGCTGCGATCTTATCTTTTACCGATGGCTGTATGGATGTTTCCATTTTTATAATTCCGCGGCAAAACTACGGAAACGTTTTAGATCACCAAAGTTTCCGCAAAGGAATAACAGAATTATTCCGCCAATGTTTTGCATGACAGTGTAAGTTAGGTGCCACCCAAGGCGAGACAAATTTGTCAGGTTTTCGGGGAGGGAAAAAATTATTTAGACGAACAGGGCAAAAGCTGATTCAGACGCTGATATTCTGACTCTGAAAAGCAAAAACACTATTCATAATCAGATGAATGCAACGCTGTTGCCATCAGTTATACTATCTAAATGCCAAGCACAGTACGCAGGCGGGTATAGCCGCTTTTGCTTAAAGGTATGCGCTGCCCATTGCGCAGCAGGGCCATGTGGCTGTCTTTCTCGAAGGGTTCGATGCGGGTGAGCTGCGAGAGGGCTATGATGTAGGAGCGGTGCACCCGCACGAATTGCGACGGATCGAGCGCCTTTTCATAGTAGCCCATCGTCTTCTTTTTCAGGAACACGCCGTCACGGGTATGGATCTTCACATAGTCGTCGTAGGCCTCTAGGTATAGCACATCAGCCACAGGGATGATGCGGATGTTGTTGCCAGCCCGCACCACAATGCGGTGCTGCTCTTCCGGTTGCTTGCCAGTGGCCTCTTCCAGGGCGGTGGTAACAGGTAGAGCCTCCGCCGTTTTCTGGTTTTGGAGCCACTTGCGTATGGCTGCATCGAAGCGCTCCCGGCTAAACGGCTTGAGCAGGTAGTCGACGGCATTGGTTTCGAAAGCTTTGATGGCGTACTCGTCGAAGGCGGTGGTGAAGATGACACCAGGCGCCTGCTCCACGAGCTCCAGCATCTCGAAGCCATTGATCTTGGGCATCTGGATGTCGAGGAAGATCAGATCGGGCTGGTGCTGCATAATGGCCTTGACACCTTCAAAACCATCGCCGCACTCCTGCATTACCTGCAGCTCGGGGTAAGCCTGCAGGTACTCGGCCACTATGCTGCGGGCCAGCGGTTCGTCATCTATTATCAGGCATTTTTTCATAGTGTTGGGGTATTTTGATGGTAGTTGTGAACTGGTGGTCCTGCTGCGTGGTGTTCAGCAAGTCCTGGCGGGCATAGAGCAGGTATAGCCTGCGCCGGATGGAGTCGAGCCCAAAGCCGGTGCCTTTGCGGGGCTGGCTCGTGGCGGGGTCGTAGGGGTTTTGGGTCGTGATGGTCAGGTAGCCGTCTGTTATCGTCGCTTTTACTTTGATGGCCGTCTCCCCCACCGTATCGTAGAGCCCGAACTTGATGGCATTTTCCACCACTGGTTGAAGCAACAATACGGGTAACTTCATCTCCTGGCTCTCTTCGGTGGCCTCTACCTCTACCTGCAGGCGGTGCCCGAAGCGCACTTTCTCGATGTCCAGGTATAGCTGCAACTGCTTGAGTTCTTCCGCCAAAGGCACCAGCTGGCTGTTGTCCTTGCGCAGGGTGCCGCGCAGAAAATCGGACAGCTGCTGCACCATGGTACGGGCCTGCTCCGGCCGACTCACCGCCAGGGCGCTGATGGAGTTGAGGCTGTTGAACAGAAAGTGCGGCTGCAATTGCTGGCGCAGGTTATAGAGCTCGGCCTCGCGGGCCAGTTTCTCTGTGGCGGCCTTGCGCTTTTCGGCCTCCTGCAACTCACGGGTATAGAACCAGAGCCAGGTCAGGAGTAGCATCAGGAGCAGCATCAGCCAGTTAAACGCTACCCTGATCGCCAGTGTGCTGTCCACAAATCGAAGGTATAGCGCGTTGCTTTCGAACAAGGTATGGGTGCTCCAGTAGAAGACGGTGGCGCTTATACCTGCCAGCCCCAGGCTCCAGCCCAGCAGGAAACCCGCCTGTCGCAAGCTGGGCTGGTAGTAGCGCAGCCCCGTGCCCATGGCAAAGCCGCCAATGGCCAGCAGCAGGTTGGTAAGCAACGCATCCGTCACCATGATGTGCCTCTCAAAGCCTGTAGGCCAGAGCACCAGCACCTGCACCACCGACCAGAGCAAAGCCCAGCCCAGGTATAGCAGCCCCAGGCGCACCTGCGATGCCACCCCCTCCATATTAGTAGCTCTTAATGCTTAGTCCGCCAAACAGCGTGGTGCCTTTCAGGATGAGCACTTTATTCGGGTCGTAGCCCTGTGGCATGGCCGGTCGCTTGTCGTCAATGCCGCCCAGTATGGCCACCATCTCGTCGGACTTCACCTGCCAGTGCGGGGGTACGATCAATGTGGTGCCTCCGAATATCTGAGTAGCCTCCAGTACAATGGGGTGCTGAATGTCGGCCTGCATCAGGTTGAGCTCCGTGCCGCCGAACACACTCACCACTTCGCCTCCTTTGAAGTTTTTAGAGACGATGTTTTTTTTTATCCCGCCTAGCACTGCCACACTGTCGAGCTGGTCTTCGGGTCCGCCAGCCGTGTAGCCCTGCGTGCCATCGTAGCCATTGGCTGTGTAAGCTTCGTCGCCGGTATAGTCGGTATAGCCACCGGGGTAAGCGCCATTCACCGGATCGGTGTAATAGCCGGGTGTGTCCTCTGGTCTCGGGTTAGGATTGGCATTGATCTGTGCTTCCCAAGGGTTGCGCTTTTTAGGCTTCATGATCAGCCAAAGACCCAGACCAATGATCAGGATCGGCCAGAAATACATCTTCAGGTTAAAGTCCAGGAAGAAGTGCTTGTCGAGCAGGAAAACGCCACCGATCACGATCAGCACCAGCCAGCTCGGTTTCTGGAACGAGTGCTTGAAACCCAAGTAAACACCCAGTGCGATCAGGAACATCGGCCAGGAGAACACCCAGCCCGGCAGAAAGAAAATGCCCATTTTGGCAGTGAGCAAGAGAACGCCCACCATCAGGAGAAATACGCCAGCCATTTTGCCGGAACCGCCTCTATTGTAATCTTGATTTTTCATGGTTTTATTTCGTTTAGTTTTAAGATCTGTTCCAAAGGTATAAGAAGCTAAAGCCCACTTCAATGGCTAATAGGCTACTCTGGTACAGAAGTCGGTGAACGGCCGGTTGGCGTCGGTAAACCAAGTTAGCATTTGTTTACCGATTGGCAAGGTATAGCAAAGCGCCTTATTTTGGCGTTCGCATTTCTCAAATTATTATCTTTGCATACTATGGTTGAGAATATACAGAGAGTAGCACAAGAGATAGAGGCCGCGCAGCTGACAGGCGCTGCCGAGTTGGAGCAGTTTCGCATCGCGTACATCGGTCGCAAAGGTGCCATCGCCGCCCTTTTCGATGACCTGAAATCAGTGGCGCCGGAGCAGCGCCGCCAGGTGGGCCAGGAGCTGAATCAGCTCAAGAACCGCGCTCAGGCCCGCTTCGATGAGGCACAGGAGCAGCTGGCCAACACTTCGGCAGGAGCTGAAGCCGAAAACGCTTTTGACTTTACGCTACCTCCTATACCTAATACGTTGGGCACCCGCCACCCACTTTCGCTGGTGCGCGCCGAGATCGTGCGCATTTTCGAGCGTATCGGCTTCAACGTGGCCGACGGCCCGGAGATCGAGGACGACTGGCACAACTTTACGGCCCTGAACTTCCCGGAGAACCACCCTGCCCGCGAAATGCAGGACACTTTCTTCCTGAGCGAAGATCGCGATAAATTGCTCCGTACCCATACCTCCAACGTGCAGGTGCGCCTGATGGAGAACAACCAGCCGCCGCTGCGCAGCATCATGCCGGGCCGCGTATACCGCAACGAGGCCATCTCGGCGCGCGCGCACATGGTGTTCCAGCAGGTAGAGGGCCTGTACGTAAACAAGGGCGTGAGCTTCAAAGACCTCAAGGAAACGCTTTATTATTTTGCCAAGGAGATGTTCGGGCAGGACACCAAAATCCGTTTCCGCCCGTCGTTCTTCCCGTTCACGGAGCCAAGCGCCGAGATTGACATTTCGTGTCTTATCTGCAAAGGCGAAGGCTGTAACATCTGCAAGCAGTCGGGCTGGGTAGAGATTGGCGGCGCCGGTATGGTAGACCCGAACGTGCTCGACAACTGCAACATCGACTCCACGGTATACTCGGGCTTCGCTTTCGGTATGGGCATCGAGCGTATCACCATGCTCCGCTACCAGATAAAAGACTTGCGCCTGTTCACCGAAAATGACGTGCGCTTCCTGCGACAGTTTAAAGGAGTAATTTAGCGATTGAGTGGTTGAGTGAATGAGTGATTTTTTATTTTTTGATTAAAGGTGTCAGTGATTAGCTTGATGATTGGTCCGATTATTCTAAAAGGCTGGCACGAATTATAAATCGATCACTACCCGAATTATTAAATCAAGATTCACCAACTTATACCTAATCACTCAATCACTAATTCGCTCAATCACTAACTCACTAAATCACTCAATCAAATGAACTTCGAGGCGATCAAGACCATAGGTATAGTAGGTGCCGGCACGATGGGCCAGGGTATAGCGCAGATCTGTGCGCAGGCTGGGTATACCACCATCCTGTTCGACATTAATGCGCAGGTACTGCAGAAAGCCGAAGCCACCACCATCAAGAACCTCGACAAAGGGATTGAGCGCGGCAAGCTGACCGAGGCCGAAAAACAGGCGACTTTGGCGAACTTAACCTATACCGGCGATACGCTGCAGCTCAATGCAGACGTTATCATAGAAGCTGTGGTAGAGCGCCTGGAGGTGAAGCAGAGCATCTTCAAGGACCTGGACGCGGTGAACTCGCCGGACACCATCTTCGCTTCAAATACCTCCTCTATACCGATTACCCGCATTGCGGCAGGTATACCGCACCCGGAGCGGGTGGTGGGCATGCACTTTTTCAATCCGGCCCATATTATGAAGCTGGTAGAGGTGATCTCGGGAGCGGCCACGTCGCCGGAAGTAGCCGAGACGATCCGTCAGCTGGCCCTGAAGCTGGACAAGAAGCCGGTAATGGCCAAAGACGCGCCAGGCTTTATCGTAAACCGGGTGGCACGTCACTTTTATGTAGAGGGACTGAAGTTGCTGGAAGAAGGCGTGGCCGATGCCAAGGGCATTGACCGGCTCATGCAGGCAAGCGGCTTTAAGATGGGGCCTTTCGAACTGATGGACCTGATCGGCGTAGATACCAATTTCTCAGTTACCTCCTCCATGTTTGAGGCCTTCCATTATGACCCGAAATTCAGACCGAGCCGCATACAGCAGCAGAAAGTGGACGCCGGCCACCACGGCCGCAAGTCTGGCAAAGGTTTTTACGACTACCAGTAGGCTCCTCTGCCTCCTTGTGCTGTTTGTCCTTGTCTCTTGTGGCAGCGACAGTCAGGGGCCAGGCATACCCAACGTGCCGGTAAGCGAGCAGATCAACGTGAACAGCCAGCTGTACCCGCGCCTGCGTCAGGACGGCGGCTACGCCTACCTGGAGAATGGCTACAAAGGCATCATTGTGGTGCGCCAAAACGCCAACCTATACCTGGCTTTTGAGCGGGCCTGCCCCTACGACCCAACTGCTGACCTGCCTTGTGGCCGTGTGGAAGTAGACCAGTCCAACCTCTTCATCAACGACAAATGCTGCGGCTCGCAGTTCAACTTTCAGGGCGGCGTAATGACGGGTCCGGCCGTTTATGGGCTAAGGCAATACCGAACCGCCCTGAGCGGCTCCCTGCTCTCTATTTTTAATTAAATTTTTCAGATTGATTCACAATTATTTACAGCCGTCTTGAAATATTTTTCAGACCTGCACTTGCGTTATAAGCTAAAGCACCGTAATATTGCATCATCATTCGACGGTAGAGGCCGTCACTGAACATAAAAATACATTCCTCCTTAGCTCAGTTGGTTAGAGCACCTGACTGTTAATCAGGGGGTCCCTGGTTCGAGCCCAGGAGGGGGAGCAAAAGCCACTCAATTGAGTGGCTTTTTTGTTTTAGGCTCATCCGTTAGACTCCCCTCCTACACACCAGCCCCTTTTAAGCCAACCTTTTCCCCGAAAAGCAAGTATCTCAATATATATGACAATTTCGTCATATTAAGCACGGCCTCACGTTCTATAAGCGGGTATGGTGCCGCGCGATAACTTTAACCAACGAAGACCATGAAAAATATAAGAGCATACTTATCCGTGTTATTTGTGCTGATGGCGGTGACGCTGAGCAGCTGCGAGATAATCGGAGACATCTTCAAGGCGGGTATGTGGACCGCCCTCATCATCATCGTCCTGATCGTGGCCCTGGTGGGCTGGCTGTTCAGCAGATTCAGACGATAAACGCAGTACCTAACAAAAGAAAAGGGAGCCAATCGGCTCCCTTTTTGATTTTCTATACCTGGAAATTACTTGGTGTTGGTGCGCTTCGGCATAGTGCCCAGTATATAGTCCCAGAGCGGCGAGGATACCCCATAGGCCACGTTAGGGTCTTTGTAATGGTGAATGCTGTGGTGAATCCAGAGTTGCTTCAGGAAGTTCTTGGGCGGCGCGTAAGCATGCACCGCATAGTGCACAAACAGGTATAGCGCATAGCCAAACAGCAGGCCGGCCACTACCCCGAACACAAACTGACCAAAGATCAACTTAAACACAAAGAAGAAGAACGAAGCGATGAAGAGGCTCACGATCGGCGGCATGGCCAGGCGCTCCTTGTCTTTCGGGTACTCGTGGTGGTTGCCGTGGAAGGTATATTGGATGCGTTCTTTCATCGGCGTGTCGGTATCCATGTGGAACACGAAACGGTGGGCGCAGTACTCGATCAGCGAGAAGATCAGCCAGCCTAGCAGGAAGAAGCTGATCGCCTCCAGCACATTGATGAAGCTGTAGGTGATGCCATAGTAGATCAGCCCGACGGCGATGACAATAAAGATGGTGATAGGTAGTGCGATGTGCGTACGCGTCAGTCTCTCCAGCACAGGGTTCTGGAATATCTGCGCTTGTCCTTTGTGATTGGGTTTCATAGTCAGATTTTGCTAAAAACGGATTTCTACCGCAAAATTAGTTAAATATTAGGTATACCGTATGTATTTATCCGCTGCAATACACAAGCGGTAACGCGGGGTTTCTGTTATGGTTTAACTAACGATTCTAACCGTTCAATGTTATACCTTTTTCCCGTTAGCGTATACCTGGCCCGCTGATAATAGACGATACGTTCAGCTAATGTTTTGACTATGAAATCCTTTAGCTCGGCTTCACTTTTCTGCGCCAGCAGGGGTCGCTGGCTTAAATCCGTTAAAAGCAGTCGTTGCGTGATTGTTTCAGCCGGCACATCCAGAAAAATGCTTGTGCCATGCTGGTTGATAAAATTCATGTTGTCGAAGAAGCAGGGCGTGCCTCCACCTGTGGCAATGACGGCTTGCTCGTAGTCTTGTACCACTGCCTCCAGCGCCTGCCGTTCTTTCAGCCGGAAACCCTCCTGCCCTACTGCCTCAAAAAGCTGCGCAATGCTCTTGCCTTCCCGCTTCTCCAGGTAGACGTCGAGGTCCACGAAGGTATAGCCGAGCCGACTGGCCAGCTCACGCCCCAGCGTGGTCTTGCCCGCCCCCATCATACCGATCAGGAAAATGCGCTGTGCTTTCAAAGGAGTGTTCCGCTCTACTATTGTATTTTAAGCTACCCAGAATGGAGTAGTATTTATAATTTCCCAACGGCCATTTAACTTCTCAATCTCTAAAAATCCTCCCTTGCCACAGTTTCCCAAGCAATAGAATTCGTAGTATAACAAGCCTTTAGTCATTTGATCATTCCAGATGATTTCAGAAAGACTCACCTGCCCTATTGTATTTAGCTTTTTGTGGCGCTCTAAATCGAGGATAGATTCTACTTCACCTAAAGAGGCTACTTTAAAAGAACATGCCCGAAAATCTGATGCTTTGTATTCTTGTTACGGTTCTCCTAATGCGACAAATGCTGCAGGATTATCTAGATTATACCTTGCAAGAAGATCTCTGATCCCATCATTACCTTCTAATTCATCTAGTGGCTTTTGCCAGAGCAATTCGGAGAACTCGTTAAATAAAACCTGATGCGTGCCCTTAGTGCTGATGAAAATCGTCTTCAGGCTAGCAGTATCTTTCAAAAGATCATGCTTTAAAGCATTCACACCAGCTTTCAATTTATTTTCAGCCAGGTGAGAGTCAGTTTTTACTTCATTTGAATACTCAATAGTTAGCAACTCTCCAGCCTTCCCAAGAAACATCATGTAGAAATGGTCTTCCACCAATTCAGTTAACACATCGTTGTAAGCCTGTAGGAGCGGATCAGCTACAATAATATTGCAAACAAGCTCTTCTGAAATTTTATCTTGAGGCTTTTTACTGCAGGAGATAATTAAGAAAGAGAGCACAACAAGATGTAGCCATCTGTTCATGGTTGAGTGTTTATGCTTACAGTAAACCCACCAGTTCCGACACTTCGGGGGTGTCGTTGTGGTGCCACATGCCTTTTACTGTGCCGTTCTGCAGCAGCATGGTGCCGGGGTTGGAGCGCATCATGGTCTTGAGCACCGTGCCATCGCCGAAATAGTAAGGGGCCGCCAATCCCACCTCGTGGCGGAAAGCCTCGAACTCCTGACGACCGGAAGAAGTAATGACCACTGCCGCTATACCTTGCTGTTCGGCTGCCTGCACCAGTTTGTTGATTTTGTCGATGTTACTGCGGTTGGCCTTGTCCACGCTGTGCACGATCACGAGCAGTTTGTTGCCCGCCAGGATCTCTTGCGTAAAGTCCCCTTCATCGTTCCACACGTTAAAGTCAGTGATCTTCGGACCGTCCTCTGGGTTCACGGCCACCATCTCCTTGAAGGTATAGCCCTCTTCCATCGGGTATTCTTCAAACTCCTGTTCCTGCCCGTCTTTCACCATCACATACTTGTAGCGCAGCGGGGCCGAGGGCTTCATCAGCGTCGGGATGTTGTTACCAATTTTATAAGCCCGGAAGTCGACGTAGGGCAGGTGCTCGTAGGCGTACCAGCCGATGCCTACCGATATAAGAGCGGTAAGTGCCGTAACGATCGCACCCACCTTAGCCTGCACCAGCGGCTGCAAATGCCTGCAGAAAATGAGCAGCCAAATGATCATCACCAACAGTACAATGTCTTTGGTAAACGACTCCCATGGGGTAAGTTTGATGGCATCGCCGAAGCAGCCGCAGTCAGTCACTTTGTTGAAATAGGCCGAGTAGAAGGTCAGAAACGTGAAGAACACGATCATGGCCAGCAGCAGCCACAGCACCTCTTTCAGTTTCCAGCGGATAAGCAGCGCCACGCCCAGCACAATCTCCGCCGCACTCAGGAAAATGGACAGAAACAGGGCTGCCGGCACCAGTGACAGAAACAGTGGCGAAATGTCGTGAGCGAATACCTCAAAGTACTCCTCCAGTTTGATGGCCGTGCCCACCGGGTCGTTGATCTTGATCATCCCCGAGAAGATGAACAGCACTCCTACAAAGAGCCAGAAAAATTTCGTGATGTAGCGCATAATTTACCTCCCCCCTGCCCCCTCCTAAAAACAGGAGGGGGAGAGAAATATGTTTGATGGTTTAGTTAATAATATTGACTTAGCTAAGGCACGGGTTTATGCTTTAGGTCTGTCACCATTTAATGATTTCTATTTATGAGTGAACCTGATTAGTTCGTCTATATACTTATCACCGAAGCTATTTTGAGTCATCTGAATAAAACCCTCGGTATGATTTCCGCTGTGCGTTAAAGTTTCTCTATTATTCCGTTGCCGGGCAATCTTTGCGCTGTCTTCTACTGTGGTGAATTTATCTTTCTCTCCTGCCACCAGAAGCATGTCGCACTTTATTTTTTTCAGCTTTGAGGTATAAGTATCGGCACCCGGAGGCAAAACAACATCCCTGTCTTTCAACTCCTTTATCTTTGAAACATAGGCACCAGGCTCGTAGACGTATCCTTCTCCGATTAGAAAGTCAACCTTCTCGTGCTGCAAGGCGAGCGTTGCTACAATTGTGCCCATCGAAAATGCCAACACTCCTATTTTATCACTTTTAACGTTCCTTTTTGTCCAACCTAGTACTGCTTCCAGGTCGGTGGCAAACTCATTGTAGTAGAGGTTAAGTGGGTTGATTGCAAAATCAGAGCTTTTTCCGAATCCCCTATAGTCATAAGCTACTACAGTGAAGCCATTATCTGTGAGAGCCTTGATATGGTAGAGCCAAAAGGACATGTTACCGCTGTCAGCATAAGTCAACACCAAAGTGGTTTTCTTGTCTTTGCCTGCAGTTGGCTTAATTATCCATGTGTTGATTGAGTAACCATCTACAGTTTTAACCCTCTGTTGCTCATAACTCATTCCTAAGCTGTCTGGCGTGGCTATGTATTCTCTGACCGGTTTTATGGCATAGCAGTCGAAGGACAACAGGAAGGCAAGAACCAATAGTATATTTTTCATTCTATGCTTTTCAGTAAAGTCTCTCCTGTTTAAACTACACCTTCTGTTAAAGGACTTTTGTCGTTTCGAACACGCCCGAGACGCAAGTCGAAGGGGCGAGCATAGCTCAGAGAAATCTGAAACTAACTTGGAAATCAAACCTCCAGATCTCCCCTATCGTCGAGATGACATAATTGCGTCTTGCTTATACCTTACTTCGCCGGCTCCGCAAAGCCCTGCTTGATCAGCGCGAACACGGCGTAGTTGATCATGTCGCGGTAGTTGGCTTCCACGCCTTCCGAGATCAGGGTCTGGCCTTCGTTGTCTTCGATCTGCTTGGTGCGGTAGAGCTTCATCAGGATAATGTCGGTGATGGAGCTTACGCGCATGTCGCGCCAGGCCTCGCCGTAGTCGTGGTTCTTGGCGTTGAGCAGCTTGATGTTCTCTTCGATCTGGGCGGTATACATGCGCTCCACCTCCTCTGCCGACAGCGTCAATTCGTCGCTCTCCTGCAAACCCAGCTGCATCAGGGCAATCACGCAGTAGTTGATGATGCCTACAAACTCGTCGCGCACGTCGTCCTCCACCATTTGCCTGCCCTTCTCCTGAATGGAGCGGATGCGCTGGGCCTTGATGAAGATCTGGTCGGTGATGGACGGCAGACGCAGCACGCGCCAGGCGGTGCCGTAGTCTTTGGTCTTCTTGACGAAGGTATCTTTGCAGCGGTTTACTACCTGATTATATTCCTGGAGTGTTTGACTAATCAACTTTTTAGCTTTAATTTTAAACGATTGACAGATACGCCAACATTGGAATCGAAAGATAAGTTTTTTCGAAAGAAAAGCACACTTAACTGCCGCGGAAAAATCCTTTCGCTGGACACGCCGCTCGTGATGGGCATCCTCAACGTCACGCCTGACTCCTTCTTTGCAGACAGCCGCCTCCGCTCCCTCGACGAAGTGCTGCATCGCACCGAAGCCATGCTGCGCGACGGCGCCGACATCCTCGACCTGGGTGGCTATTCCTCCCGACCAGGTGCTGCGGAGGTTACAGCAGCCGAAGAGCTGGACCGGGTTATACCTGCCGTGGAGGCCATCATGCAACGTTTTCCGGAAGCCATTATCTCTGTGGATACCTTCCGGGCCAAAGTAGCTGAAGCAAGTATACAGGCGGGCGCTTCGATCATCAACGACATTTCGGGCGGCACCCTCGACGAGGCCATGTTCGAGACGGTGGCGCGCCTGCAGGTGCCCTACATCCTGATGCACATGCGCGGCACGCCGCAAACCATGAACAGCCTCACAGACTATGACGACCTGGTGCTGGAGGTGATCGACGAACTGCAGGCCAAGGTGGCACAGCTCAAAGGTATGGGCGTGAACGACATCATCCTGGACCCGGGCTTCGGTTTTGCCAAGACTGTAGATCAAAACTTTGAGTTAATGCGCCGCCTGGAGGAACTTCGAATACTGGAGCTGCCGTTACTAGTGGGGGTATCCCGCAAGTCCATGACCTACAAGTACCTCGGCATCGACCAATCAGAGGCACTGGCCGGCACAATAGCACTCAACACCATCGCGTTAGGGAAAGGCGCCGACATTTTGCGGGTGCACGACGTAAAAGAAACTAAACAGACTATCCAACTATTCACGAAAGTAACGCATTGATTCCTTTATTTACACTGGGTTTTTTGGAGATTGAGCTGCTGGATGTGCTCGACATTCTGCTCGTGACGGTATTGCTCTACCAGCTCTACAAACTCCTGACCGGTAGTGTGGCGCTCAAAATTTTCCTAGGGCTCCTTTCTGTATACCTGCTATACCTGGTGGTAAGGGCGGCTGGCATGGAGTTGCTCAGTATTATCCTCGGCCAATTTATGGGTGTGGGTGTGCTGGCGGCCATCATCGTGTTCCAGCCCGAGATCCGACGCTTCCTGCTCCTTATCGGCAAAACCACCGCCTTCAACAACGACCGCCTGTTCCGTGGCTTCCCGTGGCGCCGCGAGCAGGTGGAGAAACTTAGCCTCACACCTTTTATTGAAGCCGCCAAATCGTTGGCTGCCAAAAACACGGGTGCCCTGATCGTGTTTGCCAAAAGCTCAGAATTGAAGTACTATGCCGAGTCCGGTGACCTGATCGATGCCGTGATCTCGAAGCGCCTGCTGATGTCGATCTTTAACAAAACGAGTCCGCTGCACGACGGTGCCGTGATCATATCGGGCAATCGCATTAAGGCAGCCCGCTGTATTTTGCCGGTAACGGAAAATAATGAGATCCCTGCTTCCATGGGCCTCCGTCACCGCGCCGCCATTGGCCTGAGCGAAGTGACCGACAGCGTGGTGCTGGTGGTTTCGGAAGAGACGGGCCAGATCGCACTCGTGCGCAATGCCGAGGTATACCGCAACCTTTCCTCCGCCGACCTTCGCGTGAAGCTCAACCAGTTCCTGTTCGACACAGATCAGAGACCAGCCGCTGCCCCGGCCCCCACCGAGAAATCGGTGAGCGCCGTGTAAGGTATAGCCAGCAATGAAAGCAAAGCCCGCCTCCCGGGGTTAGCTTTTCTATTTACCGCTTCCTATAACTGGCTGCTATACCTTGCGCCAAATACATTGATTGGGGCCTCGCACCACAAAGTGTAGAAATCATTCCCCAGCTTCCGACGCACTTCCACAGTTCGGGCAAAACCCTTAAAATTCACAAACAGCTTATTAACAGTTACTTAACCCATTTTGTAAGTTATGGCACGATTCTGCCAATAGGGCTTTGCAAATCAAATGTTAATCGAACTTAAATAAGCATAACATGAAAAAAGCAACTTTTTTAGCAGCCGTCATCGCCCTTTTAGGATTTACATCAATCGATGCGAACGCACAAGCCACACAGGCTGCTGAGCAAGCCCAGACACAAACACAAAACGATAATAAAGAAAAAGTTACCAAAGATCAGCTTCCAGCCCCAGTGAAGGCTGTGCTGGACCACGAAGCTTACAAAGAGTGGACAGTAGGCGATATCTACAAAGTGAAGCCAGCTGAAGGTGACGCCAACGCAAAAGTGGTGTACGAAATCAGCCTGACCAACAAAGAAGGCCAGACTGGCACCATCACACTGGACGAGCAAGGCCAGAATGCCGCTAAAGAAGAATAGCCATAGCGCATTAAAGACAATACTTAGAACTAAACTATGGAAAGGGCCTCCGCTAAGCGGAGGCTTTTTTATTTTGCGGACATAGAGGTAGTATGATTTAGCAGTTGCTCCGCCTGCTCTTTTAATTTAGCATAGTTCAGTTCGTTTGCCTGCTCCTGCGTAGTCGTTACCCCTTCCCCTTTTTCGTTTATATAGGTCATCGCCACGGCTGCACCCTGCGAAAAGCCAATGATCCTTCTTTCTGGGTCTATCAAGTAATTTGTAGGGTACCCCAAAATGTGCCTGAAGCCTGAAATAGCCACAGTAAGCTCATCCTCTTCTTTTTTCACGGACGGCACGAGCATCACCGGGCTGCTGAACTTCTTTGCCAGTTTCATAAGCTTCTCATCTTTGGTGTCATGAAAGAGCACGATGAAAGCTACTTTGTCTGCATACTCTTTAGCCACTTTGTTCAGTGCGGGTATCTCGCTTACACAAGGGGCACACCATGTGGCGGAGGTAATGAGCAGCAAAGGCTTGTTGAGATTACTGAGTTTTACCTCCTTCCCATCCAGTGTTCTGAAGGTATGATCTTCAATGTAAGAGCCGATGATGCTATGCTGCACCGAGTCGCGGTAAGCTAAGGCAAGCGACTCGTTTTTTGCCTCCCAGGCTTTCTGCTCCTCCACTCTATACTGCCTGATTGCAGGCTCTGTGTCCGTCAGCATTCTCCTGTCTGTTGTTTTCGCTTGCCCATACCCCGTCAGGGTCAGCAGTAGCAGAGCGGCTGTACTCAGTATTGTTTTCATCAATTTTCGGTTCGTTATAGAGAGGTTCTTCTTTTCCAGAAAACCCAGTAAGCCAGCAGCCCAAAAACAGGTACCACCCACAGCACCACCATCCAAAGCAGGCGCTCGGTCAGGTTATAATTGGTCTTAAAGATGAGGTGCAGCAGCGAGAGCACGACCAGGAGGTAATAGGCCACCACCAGAAACACAATGGTGCCGAAGAAGGGGTCTGTCTGAAGATAACAGAATAGCATAAAGAGATGGAAAATATGATGTTATCCAAACAAAATCTGACTGACAAACCAGGCCAGGTAGGCCAGGGCCGGGGCGCAGAGCAGCAGCACCATACCCAGGTTCACCCGTACCCACTGCGGATTGAGCATCATGCTCAGGTATGCTTCTGCGGAAAGCAGGATGGAAAAGTAAAATGTGATCTGCAGCAGCGTGCCCGTCAGGTTCACCTCTCCCCGCATATCAGCCGTGGCATAGGCCAGAAACGAGATCACCAGCCAGGCCAGCACGGTGCCGAGCAAGAGTTGTCCAGCCTTTATCTTGACGTTGTTCATAGGTATAGCGGGTAAATGAAAACGGATAGCACAAGATACAGAAAATCCTGCTGCCTGCCTAGACTTAGCTAATTGAGCCTAGCAGGCACATAAGCCGGGTATAGCATCGACTCTGCACTACCTGTGTTCTACTTTCTTTATTTTAAAAAGCAGGAAGGTTAGCGGCGGCGTGATGAAGAACATAATCTTCCAGAGTAGCTTCTCATTTTTGCTCACCGTGGTTTGGCTTACAGCATAGAATCCCCAAATCATTAAGGTTAGGCTTACAAAAAACCAGACGAATGCTGCAATCATTTTAAGGCTGTATTCCTCCATAGCTCAGGTTCGGTTTATTTAGATTTCAGGCTGTGCAGATGCGCAAACTGGGCTGCTACACAGCTGCTTAATTCTTCAAGATAGCACAAATCATATATAAAACAAGTATTTATATTGTACTTTATAAAAAAAACAGCCGCTCCTGTTGGGGAGCGGCTGTTTCTATACCTTAGTTTAAGCTGATTTACTTAATCACACCAAGCTCTTTGCCTACTTCCACAAAAGCGGCGATGCACTTGTCGATGTGCACACGGTCGTGCACGGCGGAGAGCTGCACCCGGATGCGGGCCTGGCCTTTTGGTACTACCGGGTAGTAGAAACCGATCACGTAGATGCCTTTGTCGAGCATGCGGGCGGCAAATTCCTGCGCCAGCGGGGCATCGTAGAGCATCACCGGCACGATCGGGTGGTCGCCCGGCTTGATGTCGAAACCGGCCGCGGTGATCTGCTCACGGAAATACTTCGTGTTCCACTCCAGCTTGTCGCGCAGTTCGGTAGTGGAGCGCAGCATGTCGAGCACGGCAATGGAAGCGCCCACGATAGACGGCGCCAGCGAGTTAGAGAACAGGTAAGGACGTGAGCGCTGACGCAGCATGTCGATGATCTCTTTTTTGCCGGACGTGAAACCACCCATGGCACCACCCAACGCTTTGCCCAGCGTGCCTGTGATGATGTCTATTTTGTCCATTACGTTGTGGTACTCGTGCACGCCACGGCCCGTCTTGCCCATAAAGCCAGTCGCATGCGAGTCGTCCACCATAATCAAGGCCTGGTACTTGTCAGCCAGTTCTACAATCTTGTCAAGTTGCGCCACAGTGCCGTCCATCGAGAAGGCGCCATCCGTTACGATGATGCGGTGCTTGGTGCCGGCGTTCATGGCCTCCTGCAGCTTGGCCTCCAGGTCCTCCATGTTGTTGTGCTCGTAGCGGAAGCGCTGCGCCTTGCACAGACGGATGCCGTCGATGATGGAGGCGTGGTTCAGGGCATCAGAAATAATGGCCGATTCAGCGTCGAACAAAGGCTCAAACACGCCACCGTTTGCGTCAAAGGCCGCCGCGTAGAGGATGGTGTCTTCTGTGCCCAGGAACTCCGACAGCTTTTGCTCGAGTTCTTTGTGGATGTCCTGCGTACCGCAGATAAAGCGCACCGAGCTCATGCCGTAGCCGTGCGTGTCGATGGCGTGCTTGGCTGCCTCGATCACTTTCGGGTGAGCCGACAGGCCCAGGTAGTTGTTGGCGCAGAAGTTGAGCACGTGCTCCATCTGCGTGGTATCGATGTCGGCGCCCTGCGGCGTCGTAATGATGCGCTCCTGCTTATACAAGCCAGCTTCCTTGATCTCGGCAAGCTGTTTTTCCAAATCTGGTTTTAAGGTTTCGTACATGTTTATCTTCGTTAAGCTGTTACTTGTTTTTATGTTGATCCGGTAGGTAAGGCACCTGTGCTTATTCTTCTATTTTGGGTGGCGGACGACGGATGATCGGCCTCGGTCGCGGTGGTTTCGGTTTAGGCACCTCATCTTCAGGTATAGCCGCTGCTCCCGACTTCTCCTCAGGTATAGACGACGCTTCAGTTGTTGCTTCCGGCTTCTCTGTTGCCGACGGGTTTTCCGGCTGCTCCGCCTTGCTTGGTGCTACCTCCGACGCAGGTGCTGCCGGTCGCTTGATGATCGGTCGTGGCCTTGGTAGTTTGGCCGGTACTGTTGTTTCTGTTGCAGCAGGTGGTTCTACCGCAGGCGCTTCTGCTGACGATGGTTCTTCTACTGGTACGTTTGCAGCGGCTGCAGGTATAGTGGCCTTATCCCCCGCGGGTCTGCCTTCTTCAGGTTTTACTTCTGTCGCGGCCGGTCTGGATAGAGCAGTCGGACGCTTGATGACAGGGCGCGGCCGCGGCGGCTTCGGAGAGGCTTCGTCGGCAGGCTGCACCGGCGGGGTGTCTATACTTGTTGCCGCAATGGTAGCATCCTTTTCCGCTGCACCCGAAGCAGTTGATTCCTCATCAGTAGGTTTCTGCAAGGCAGTAGGCCTTTTGATAACCGGTCTGGGGCGCGTTGGCCTGGGTGCTTCTGCAGCAGTTTCGCTGGTGGGCGCTATACCTTCGATAGGTTTTTCTGAAGCAGGCTGCTCCTCTCCTTGCACCGGCTTTTGCAGGGCGGCAGGCCGCTTGATTACCGGTCGCGGACGAGCCGGTTTGGCTCCTTCCGTTGATGATTCGGCGGAAGCGGTCTGCTCAGGTATAGCTTGTCTTTCCTGCTCCTCGCTGATTGGTTGTTCCTCTGGCTTTGCCAGGGCGGCCGGGCGTTTGATCACCGGCCGGGCACGTGGCGCAGCAGGTTTAGCGGCTTCTCCCTGTGGTTTGTCTGCCGTTGAGCTTTCCTCACCCTCCACTGGTGGTTTCAAGGCAGCCGGACGACGCACCACAGGTCTTGGCTTAGGCGCTGCGGCAGGTATAACAGACTTTCCCTCAGTTGTTTCCTGTGGAACATCCGCACTGGCAGGTATAGCTGAAGCATCCGCGGCAGTGTCTGACGGAGGCGCAGGTATGGCGATCGCTCCGTCGGATACAGGTATAGCGGCTGGCGGCGCGGCCCGACGGGCTGCCGGGCGTGGCGCGGCTGTGGTGGCCGGTTTCGGCACGTCCTCTTCGCGCAGGTGGTAGCGCAGCCGCACGTTGTTGAGCACCATTTTCACGGCCACGTAAAAGCTGTTGGGATGCATCTGTGCGTACATGCTCTCCCAGGCCTGGTACCGGCTGAGGTCTTCGGCCGCAAAGGCTTCCCTGTTTATCCGCTTCTTTATGAGGTACTCTTCAAACGTCATGGTGCGCTGCCCGTGTGCTATACCTGCAAAGGTACGGAAACAGGGTTGAATCGTGTTTTATTTTGCCCCATTGCCTGCTGTGTTGCCTGCAGAGGTCTTTTACTCAACAAATATAAGAAAATAGGACTCCTGAAACAGGATGGTATTATTTCTATTTTACCATTGCGTTACTTAATCGTTAAATCTGCCCCAAGCTATTTCAGGACCCGATTCGCCACTATACCTTTGGTTCGTGGAGAAAAAATATTAGGTTAAGATTAGTTTAGTGAGCTTGAAGCGCTTGCCCCTGGCAGGCGTTTTCTATTTCAGAACCGCTGGGATTCTTGCGCTTATACTTTCAGGATTGACCTGAAATCGGTTACTTTGTGCAAATAATTTAAAGACTATGGCAAACACAAGTGACACGGTATTGGTGATTGGTGCCTGCGGACAACTTGGCTCTGAACTCACCCTGGAGCTGCGCAACATGTACGGCGGATCGAATGTGGTGGCAGCCGACATCGCGGCCCCGAAACAGGCTGACCTCCGCGATTCAGGCCCCTTTGAGAAAGTGGATGCGCTGGACACAAACGTACTGGCCGAACTGGCCTCCAAATATAAATTCAAGCAGATTTACCACCTGGCGGCTGTGCTGTCGGCCACCGGGGAGCGCAACCCGAAGTTCGCCTGGAAGCTGAACATGGAGGGCCTCTTCAACGTGCTGGACCTGTCGCTGGAGCACAAGGTGCAGAAGGTATACTGGCCTAGCTCCATTGCAGTTTTCGGCCCGAACACCCCGCGCCAGAACACGCCGCAGTACACCGTCATGGACCCGAACACGGTCTATGGCGTGAGCAAGCAGGCCGGTGAGCGCTGGTGTGAATACTACTTCCAGAAGTATGGCCTGGATGTGCGCAGCCTCCGCTACCCTGGCCTGATCGGTTACAAAGCCCTGCCTGGCGGCGGCACCACCGACTACGCCGTGGACATCTACCACAAGGCGTTGGAGGGTGAAACCTACGAGTGCTTCCTGAGCGAGAACACCTACCTGCCGATGATGTACATGCCCGATGCCCTGAAAGCGACGCTGGACCTGATGCATGCCCCGGCTGAGCAAGTGAAGATCCGTGACTCGTACAACCTGAACGCTATGAGCTTCTCGCCGAAGGAGATCACCGAGTCTATCCAGAAGTTTATACCTGACTTTAAGATCACTTACAAGCCCGACTACCGTCAGCACATCGCCGATTCGTGGCCGCAGAGCATCGACGACAGCACCGCCCAGCAGGACTGGGGCTGGAAACCGAGCTACGATTTAGATGCCATGACCGAGGACATGCTCCTGAACCTGAAAAAAATGAAGGAAGAGCAGACGCTGGCGTAGTTCTGACAAAAGACGATTAGACAAAGGACTTTTAAGTAATAGCGGCGTTAAAGCGCTGGGCTATACCTGAGGCCTGCAAAGCGTAAACCGAAAGCGGGTGGTGCGAAAGCATCATCCGCTTTTTTATGCCCTGTAAAAATTTTACCATAAGTAGACGCTCCTGAAATAAACAGGCACAACATTTGCTTTAGACTATATATCATTTTGAACATTAAAAGAAATGAGGCACCCCTAGTTCCTACTTTCGAGCGCCTGTCGCTTGCCAACTGGAGGTCTTGGATTTGTATTTTAATAAAGATTAAAGAATAGCTACACTTGTACAATCAGCCGCTGGCATCTTGCTGGCGGCTGTTTTCTTATTCAGCAGTTAACCTATATTTTGCACAAAACGTCTACAGATTACAGAAGTACCGCCGTAATTGCCCGGCCTCAAAACACAAAATATGACTGTATCTGATATAAACGACAACAAGCTGCGCCAGCTGATATTTGAAAAGGAAAGGGTGATCGTCAAGTTCACCGACCCGGCTTGCCCGGTTTGCAAACAACTGTCCCCCTCTTTCCGGAAACTTTCCACCGAACCACAGTACGACACGATCTCCTTCGTGCGCATGAACGCCAGCGAGAACCCTGTATCCAGCCAGGAGGTCAGGCTAACCGGTACGCCCTTTTTTGCTTCCTACCTGAAAGGAACAATTCAGGAGTGCGGCATTGTTGACACCGAAGAAGGCATTCGCGCTATGCTGGCCCGGCTCTTGCAGCCTGCAGCCCAGGAATCCTGACTCGCTATACCTGTGCCAGGTATAGCGAAAGCGCAAAAGCCGTAAATTGCGTCCTTATTTAGAAGCCTATACCGCGTGTTCCGACTCACTACCCTGCAGCTTGTTTTTATTTTGTTTGTGCTGAGCAGCCTGCTCGCCTTTCAGGCCTGTTCCAGCACCGCTCGTCTGGACACGGCAGCCCCGCCGGTGACGGTGGCCAATGTGCCTGCCTATCAGCCCAAGCTGTCTTCTATCAGCATACCTGTGTCTATACCTTTGGCGGCCATTGAAGAGAAGCTAAACCAGGAACTGCAGGGCGCTCTTTACAAGGACGATAACCTGAACGACGACAACCTGATGGTGACGGTGCTCAAAAAGGGCCGCCTGACCATCCGGGCCGAGCAGGACAAATTCTACTTTAGTGTGCCGCTGCAGGTATATGCCAAAGGGCGCTGGAACTGGGAGCCCTGCAAGGCCTGCCCTTCGTTCAGCAAAACTGAAGCCACCTCTTTTGACATGGTCGTGCGCACCGAGAGCCGCTTTGGCCTGACCGACGACTACAAAGTCAACACCATCACGAGCGGAAACTTCGAGTGGGGCAACACCAAGCCCTACATTACGCTCGGGCCGATCAAGATTGGCCTGGCGCGCTTTATTGAGCCTGCCATGAAGCAGCAGATGAACACTATCGCCCGCCAGCTCGACAAGGAAATACAGAATCGCCTGAACCTGCGCCAGTACGTGGCCGACACCTGGGTGCAGCTGCAGCAACCCGTGAAGCTGGACGACAACCTCAACGCCTGGCTCACCGTGAAGCCGCAGGAGGTGCGAATGGCCCCACTCTATGCTCACAACGGCAGTCTGCATACACGGCTCGGCATCAGCTCCTTCATACACGTCAATACCGATGGCAAGCCGCAGACGCAGGTAAACAGAACCCTGCCCCGCCTCATCATCGACAGCCGGTTGAGCGACGACATCCAGATCGGCCTCACGGCCACCGTGCCCTATACCCAGGCCAGCAGCCTGATGCAGCAGCAAGTGGCCAACCAGACCTATACCTTCGATGACGGCAAAAGCCAGCTTACGGTGAAGGATGCGGCCATCACCCCGAGCGGCGAACAACTGGTGCTGATGCTGGATGTAGACGGCAAAACAAAGGCCGGACTTTTCACCAAAAAGCTCGTTGGCAAGGTATACCTGCGCGGCACGCCTTACTACGATGCCCAAACCGCCTCCATCAAACTGCGCGACGTGGACTACGACCTCCACACCAAAGACATGCTCCTAAACACGGCCAGCTGGCTCGCCAAAAACAAGTTCAAGGACATGATCCAAAGCCAGGTGAACATACCGGTGCAAAGCCAGCTGACCGATGTGCGCAACCTGCTGCAGCAGACCCTGAACCAGTCAGGGCGCCTGCACGAGTCTGTGCTGTTGCGCGGCGCTGTGAGCGAGCTGGCCCTCGAGAACATTTACCTGAGCCCGGCAGGTATACAGGCTGTGGTAAATGCCCGTGGCAACCTCACCGCCACTATAGACAAGTTGTAGTTCCAGACGCGGAATATAATACTTTTTAAAAATGGGAAGGGCTGCCAGGTATGGCAGCCCTTCACGTTTCTTCTATACCGGTCTGGCAGAAATGATCTTGCGTCTTGTACCTTAAAAGCTAAAGTCTCTCGATTGGCGTGGGACTGTTGAACACGTCGTCCGGTACCTCGGCTGGTGCGGCTATGTTGGTCAGCTTGAATTCACCCTGGGCGTTGCTGCGGTCAGAGGCCAGTTTTATACTGCCGTAGTCTTCGTAATCACTCCAGCGCCGGGTAAAGGAAGGCTCGGCATCCTCGGCGCTTCGGAAAAAGGCCCACTGCGTCACCAGCCCCTGCTCCTTATCCACCCATAGTCTGTACTTGTTCTGCGGCGTGAGGCCCACCTGCGCAAAGGTCATCTCCAGCACATCGGCAGGGGCGCCTTCCAAGGTTTGCTCCTCGCCCACATACCGGAGCGTTACGCCCTCGTCCTGCAGCTTAAAGGGCATCACGAGCCAATAGGAGTTGTTGATCCAGAGGGCATAGGCGCGCTCCAGCAGCTTCTGCTTCTCATCCGGGTCCTGCAGCTCCTGGCCTTCCACGTATACTTTGCCGTCCTTGGTGTCGGTGTTGATAATGGCCACAAGGCTGTCCTGCTCCCAACGGAAACGGTTCTGGTGTTTGTCCCACACCTGGTATTGGTTGTTGAAGGTCCAGGCCAGGTAGCGCGTGTCGTTCCAGCCTTTCTCCCCGCCCATGTTTTCCAACACCTTCTGGGCTATACCTTGGGCTTTGTCGCCGGGGCTTTGAGCGCAGCCGGACAGCAACAGGAATAAAAACAGCATTTGGAGGTGGTTTTTTAGCGACATCGAGCCATACTTTACGTTCGCTCCCGTGTACGAATTTATACCTGCGCAAGATGTCGTCATCTCGCTACAGGTGACAGTAATTCAAGCCATTACGACCGTGATACTTTGGTTAAATCCGCAATAAATTTGACGTCAAGCCCAAAAGCCTGCTGCATCATCCACGGATATAGTCACAGCAGGTATACAGCCGTCGTGAATACCCACGGCCACCTCACGGCTACCATCAGCAAGCTGTAGGGTTTCCAACCTAACATTTCCCGCTGCCGTATCAAAAAGCTATTCTGACACAGACGAACAATATGACGAAATCTATCACCAGCATTATATTCCCGCTTACCAAGAACACCTTCAACGGATTTCTGGACAATGGTTCCTTGATGCTAGCAGCGGCGCTGGCCTTTAACGCCATCTTCTCTATACCTCCCTTGCTCGTTATCATCATACAGGCCGCAGGGTTCTTTTTAGGGGAAAAGGCGGTTTCAGGTGAACTCTCCGCACAGATCTCTACTGCCATAGGCCCCAGCGCAGCCGAATCCATTGAGACCATTGTGCAGAACGCGGCCTTGAGCGAAGGCGGCGGCATTGCCTTCTGGATAGGTATAGGTACCTTGATCTTTGCATCCACCACCTTCTTTGCCACCCTGCAGGAGTCGCTGAACCGGGTATGGAACGTGAAGGCCAAGCCGACAAACGGCATCGTGAAAATGCTGAAGGTACGCATGTTCTCGTTTGGCATCGTGCTGAGCATCGCCCTGCTCATGCTGGTGTCGCTTCTGCTGAGCGCTGTCATCTCCATCCTGAGCGAATACCTCCGCCAGATATTCGACAACTACCTGCAGTTCATCTCCCCTGATGTGCTCTATTTTCTGATTAAGGCGATGGACTTTGTGTTGTCAGTTGCCATCATCACGGCCCTGTTCTCGCTTATTTTTAAGTATCTGCCGGATGCCTATATCAAATGGCGCGATGTATGGGTGGGCGCTCTGATCACGGCTTTACTCTTCACGATCGGCAAGTTTCTGATCAGTTGGTTCATCAGCACCAGCGACCCGGGCTCGGCCTATGGTGCGGCTGGCTCTATCATCGTGATTCTGGTGTGGATTTATTACTCCTCGCTCATCGTGCTGTTTGGGGCCGAGTTCACCCAGCAGTATGCCGCCGAGTTTGGTCAGGAAATTCGGCCGAAGGCCCATGCCGTGCTTTTCAGAGAGCAGGAAGTCACCCAAAACCCACACGACATTTCCAGTGGCAGACCAAGGCCGGAAGGCAGGTTCAACAAAGCCAGCTGACCCGAAAACTAAGGTATAGCAAAAGGCCCCTGCTACAGGTATAGCAGGGGCCTTTTGCATGAGGTATAGCTGACGTGTTAAGCGGGCTGTTTCTCTTTTACGGCGAGCTGTCCGCAGGCGGCATCGATGTCTTTGCCACGGCTGCGGCGCACGTTCACCTGCACGCCACGATCGGCGAGGTAGTAAATGAAGTTCTGCCAGCGCTCTTCGTCAGTATTCTTATAATCGGCGTTCTCAATCGGGTTGTACTCGATCAGGTTGATCTTGCAAGGGATCACCTTTGAGAAACGGTACAGTTCTTCCGCATCCTCCAGCGTGTCGTTGAAGTTCTGGAACACGATGTACTCGTAGGTCACCTTGCGGCCCGTTACCTGATGGAAGTGTTTCAGCGCATCGGTCAGCGCCTCCAGCGAGTTCGTCTCGTTGATCGGCATGATCTGGTTGCGCTTCTCGTCGTTGGCCGCGTGCAGCGACAGGGCCAGGTTAGCTTTCACACCATCGTCGGCCATCTTCTTGATCATCTTCGCAATGCCGGCTGTGCTCACTGTAATGCGGCGTGCAGCCATTCCTAAGCCGTCGTGCGCCGTAATGCGCTCGATGCTCTTCATCACGTTGGCGTAGTTGAGCATCGGCTCGCCCATGCCCATGTACACAATGTTGGAAAGCGGCTGTCCGTACTGCTCCAGGCTCTGCTGGTTGATGCGCACCACCTGGTCGTAGATTTCGGCGGCATCGAGGTTGCGCACGCGGTCCATGTAACCGGTGGCGCAGAACTTACAAGTAAGCGAGCAACCGACCTGGCTGCTCACGCAGGCCGTCTTGCGTTCTTCGTGCGGTATGAGCACACCTTCTACAATGTTGTTGTCGTAGAGTTTGAAGGCAGACTTGATGGTGCCGTCGTTGCTGATCTGCTTGGTGGCCACCTGCACGGCGTTAATGGCAAAGTGCTGGTCCAGCTTTTCGCGCAGGGCCAGGCTCACGTTGTTCATCTCCTCAAACGACTGGGCCGAGTGCTTCCAGATCCATTCGTATACCTGCTTGGCACGGAACGCTTTCTCGCCCTGCTCCACGAGCCAGGCTTTCAGATCGTCGAGCGACAGCTTACGAATGTCTTTTTTTGTTAAAACGGGAATATCTGCAATCAAATTCATACCACAAAATTACAAAAATACTTAGGCTTTAGTTTCAATCCGGGCTTTTACTTCGTTGGGCAGTGCCATTAATTTTCTTTCCTGGTAATTGAAGCACAGCATACCCGTCTTGGCGCGGGCCACTTCCTTGCCGTTTTGGTTGAGCACGTGGTAGGTAATATCGAAGCCATACTTGTGCACATCGTCGAATGCCAGCTTCAGCGTGAGCACATCGCCATAAAAGCCCTCGCCCTTATACTCGATGGCCACATCGGCCATGATCAGGCTGGCACCGCCCAGATCGAGCTCGGTATAGCCGAAGTGTTTCAGCAGTTGCAGCCGTGCCTCGTGCAGAATGGAGAGCAGCGCATCGTTGCCCAGGTGGGCGCCGTAGTTCAGGTCGGTGATGCGGACAGGTATAGCAGTTTCGAAAGAAACGTGGTCAGGTATAGCTACTTTGATGCGGGGCATGTTTTTAAGTTAAAAAGGTAGAAAGTTAGAAAGGTATAAAGTTGAATGGCTGGATGGTTAAATTGTTGATTGTTTGGTGCACGATTGTTATTGGGAGCTGGAGTGTGATCCGGACATGAATATATGTGCACGATTCGGAGAGGTCGCGACCTGTTCCTACAATATCTGAAATGCTTTCACGGGACACCAGTATCAGAATCAGCTGCGTAGAGTTAGGGCTCAGGAAATAGCGAGTTAGCAGCTTAGTTGTGAAGTGGTTCATCGCGTTAATCATTTGTCTCTAATCATTACGCACTGGCGATTCTTCATTAATCATTAATCATTAATCACTATTCATTACTCATTATTTATTCCTTATTCCTCCCTATTCATTAATCATTACTCATTCCTCATTATTCTCCAACCATTGCTTACATTTGTAAATTAAACAAATAATCATGCATCTCGAAATCAGGCAGACCAAAGACGGCTCCTACACCCTGTATGTGCCCGAAATGAACGAGCACTACCACTCGGTGCACGGTGCTTTGCAGGAGTCGCAGCATGTCTTTATTAAGCACGGTCTGGAGCATGTGCTCAATCTTCGCAAAGACATCAAGCTACTGGAGGTGGGTTTCGGCACCGGCCTCAACGCCATTCTCACCTATCCTTTCGCGCTGGCCCAGAAAGCCTTCATCCAGTACGACACGCTGGAGAAGTTTCCGCTGACCATGGAGGTGGTGGAGCAGCTGCAGTTCGACAAGGTGATCCTGAACCCGGAGTTGCACGACGTGTTCCTGAACCTGCACCGCGCCCCCTGGAACGAACCGATTGATGTTATTCCCTACTTCACGCTGCAGAAGATCCACGAGACGCTTGAGGAGTTCGTACCGCCGCGCGCCTACTACGACCTGATTTACTTCGACGCCTTCGCGCCCGAAAAGCAGCCCGAACTGTGGTCGGACGAAATGTTTGCCAAGCTGTTCCAGGCTACTCGCCCCGGCGGCGTGCTGGTGACCTATTGCGCCAAAGGCTCGTTTAAGCGCAGTCTGAAAGCGGCCGGCTACCAGGTAGAAGCCCTGCCGGGCCCTCCGGGAAAACGAGAGATGACGCGCGGCATCCGGCCTACCGAATAAAACCTTTTTGAAGATTTCCGGTTGAGGTATAGCATATACCTAAAAGAATACATGAGCACATCTCAGAATAACAGCCCGTTCTATAACCTGTCGGCAACTTCTTTGCAGGGCAAGGAAGTGAACATGGAGGACTTTAAAGGAAAAGTCGTGCTGGTGGTGAACACTGCCAGCCACTGTGGTTTCACACCGCAGTACGAAGGCCTGGAAGATCTGTACAAAAAATACAAAGACGACGGCCTGGTGATACTGGGCTTCCCCTGCAACCAGTTCGGTAACCAGGAGCCGGGCGGCAAAGAGGAAATTGAGCAGGGTTGCCTGATCAACTATGGCGTGAGCTTCCCGATGATGGAGAAAGTAGACGTGAACGGCAGCAACGCCCACCCCGTGTTCCGCTACCTGAAGTCGGAGCTGGGCGGACTACTGGGCAGCCGCGTGAAATGGAACTTCACCAAGTTCCTGATCGATGCCGACGGAAAGCCTGTGAAACGCTACGCCCCGATCACCAAACCCGAGAAGCTAACACCGGACATAGAGCGCCTACTGCCCAAAGCCGCTGCAGCACCTGACAAAGCTCAGGAATCTAACAAATAGCATATCAGCAAGTTGCGCATCCAAATAAGGCCCGTATACCTTAGGCATTTGCCAGATATACGGGCCTTGTTTTTTACCTTTGTTTTATCCCAAGCTGTCTGAGTTTAGTTGCCTACAGTAAAGTTTTATCTTAACAAAGTATAAAACAACCACTTACATTCGCCTTCCAGCAATTTTTTTTCGCCCTGTGTTATATAAATTGTTTTATTTCTGGAATTAAGTCTTATTTTGCATTGTCTTAAGAGCAATGAAAGCAAATCAACAGGAAGCAAAATGAAGAAATTATTACAGAAAGTGGTGAAGCCTTTCCAGGCGAAGTACGAAGTAGTGTGCACAACTTACCAGGTAATTCCTGGGCTGCCCGTTAACAAAAACGAATCAAGACACCAGTTTGAGCGCGGCGCCGTTTTGGAGGCCCGTGAATTTTACACCAAAGTGGTGAGCTCAGACATGACCCGCACCATGGCACCTGTTGAAGTGCAGTTGCGCAAAATCTATCTGGGTGGCAAAACCATTGAGCAGGCTGAATTCGGTCCTGTGGCTCAGCTCCGCCAGGTAGTAAACGGCAAGAAGAAATAAGCGCTGATAGCGTCCCCCTTAAAGCCCTGTTGCAGCCCCTGCAGCAGGGCTTTTTGTTTGGTTATACCTTAGAAATAAAAAGCGCTGCCAGAAAAGGAGCGCTTGAAAGACAGTTGCGAACGGGGGCTAAGGTATAGCTTCGGGCCAAACGCCCACGGGCGTGATGGCAAAGTCTAGCGGTACGTCAAACTCGTTGGGGTCTGCGATTTGCTCCACAGGCGGCTCTAGCGAGAGGCCTACCTTCACCACATCAGGCCGGCAGTCGGCCAGAAAGCGGTCGTAGAAGCCTTTGCCATACCCTACCCGGTGGCCATACCTGTCGAAAGCCAGCAAAGGGATCAGCACCAAGTCTACCTCGTGGGCATGCACGATTTGGGCATCTTTTGGCTCCGGTATACCCCAGGCATTCTCCACCAGCACCGACTCCTCGGTGAGGTGATGGTGGGTGAGCACATTCTGGGCCGCATCGGTCACAGGCACCACCACCCGCACCTCGGGGTGCTCCAGCCGCAGCCGCTCGATGATGGGCCAGGTGTTCACCTCGTTGTTTTTAACGATAGGCAGGAACACGTGCACCGTCTGCCCCGCCTGCAGCGGGAAGTGCCGGAAAAACAGATCCGCAATGCGCAGGCTACGCACGGCCACCTCATCCACCGACAGTGCCCGGCGGCGTTGCAGCATGGTTTTTCGCAGCTCGGCCTTGCGCATTACTCCTCCTCCAGTATTGTGAATTTGAACTCCAGCGGGTCAAAGGCCTCCACCAGCGCAAGTATAAGGTTCGGGTGATTGGTCTGGTACGAGAGCAGGTTGTCCTGGCGCTCCTGCAGGCTGCCATTCGGGAAAAGCTTGTCCTTCAGGTTCTCGAGTTGTTTGAAGGTCTGCTCATGTTTGCTGTCGCGGGCTTTGGAGAGCTTTTTTTCGAGCATGTGCAGGGAGTTGGCGGCTTTCTGCTGTTCGGCTCCCACGGCCTTCACCAAAGTCGGGTCTATACCTGCGGCCAGCTCCTCTACCTGTTTAAAAGCTTGTGCCAGGGCCTCGCGCTGCGTCTCCAGGTTGATGTCCGCTTCGTGCAGCTGCGATGATAGCTTTTTCTTGAGCTCCTGGTAATCCTGGAACAGATCGAGCGGCTGCAGCCCTAGCTTGTGCATGCGGGTAGCATTGGGTTTGCTGATGTAAAGGGCCGAGTTGCGCAGCATGATGATCGGGAAAGTTACCTGATGGGCCTCGAACACCTTACAAAGCTGGAACCAGTACGCCACTTCGGCCCCACCGCCAATGTAGGCCAGATTCGGCAGCACCATCTCCTCGTACAGCGGGCGCAGAATCACGTTCGGACTAAAGCGCTCCGGATGCTGCTGCGCCTCCTGCAAAATTTCCTGCTGCGAAAAACTGAGGTCGGTGTTAAGGATCTTATACCAGTCGCCTTCCTGCACAATGCGCTCGCGCAGGCCGTCCTGCAGGTAAAACAGGTTGATCTCGCGTGAAAACACTTGCGGTCTGTACCCCAGTTGCTCCAGTTGCGCGTTCGTCTCCTCTACCAGCTTGTTCGACAGTTGCTCGGTCAGTTCCTTTTCCACCACAGGCAGCAGGGCCTTCTTCAGTTCCTTATGGTCACCGTCGATGCTTACCAAACCGTACTCGCCAAACAGGGCGTGCGTGATGGCGCGGGTGGCTTCGGCTAGTGTTTTGCTGTTGCGGTAGGCTTCCTCAAAAACCGGAAAAGCCTCGGGCAGTTCTTCCAGCACTTTGTCGAGCCCTGTGGTAGAGAAGCGGCCAACGGCACCTGTCTGCTCCGACTCCCAGGTATAGCGCTTGCCAAACAGGTTAAAGTGGTTGATCTCGGCGAAGTCATGGTCCTCGGTTGCCATCCAGTACACGGGCACAAAGTTGTAATCCGGGTACTGCTCCTTCAAGTGACGACAGGTATTGATGGCCGTCACGATCTTGTAGACAAAGTAAAGCGGACCGGTGAAAATATTGAGCTGGTGGCCGGTGGTAACGGTATAGGTGTTGGGCTGCTGCAACAATTCCAGATGCTGCCGTACCGCGGGGTGAATATCAGCCACCGAGCCGTACTGCTCCTGCAAAGCCAGGTATAAGGTATGGCGCTGGGCCTCCGTGAACTGTTTCTCTCTGAGCTGCTCGCCAAAAGCCTCCAGCGTCGGAAAGCGGTGATAGAACGCCTGCAGCTTTTCGCTTTGGGCAAGGTAATCGGCTATTGTTTGGGAGAAGGCGCCCGTGGCGGCATATGTTACCTTCGTTATTTTCATATCGGTTACTTCCATCTGCTCTGTTTTGTGGCGCGGCGCTGTGCTCCTATACCTGTGCGGGTAGGCTGGGCGCGCGTTGCCGTGGTTGCGCCACAAAGTACGTGTTTTTATGCTTGATATACAGCTGATACGATAGAAAACAGGTATAGGCGGACAGAATCGGGAGTTTGTGCGTATAAGCATTCGGACGAATTACGCAGTGCATGCCCTTGCAGGCTATACCTGCATCTGCCTTTTGTCCTTTGTCAAACATTCCTTTATCCAGTTAACCTTATGGGATTACTAAACGGACTGATGGGCCATGCCTCGGCGGTGCCTGTCGAAAAACTCAGCAAAGAATTTCAGCCCATCTTGCTCGACGATGAGCAGATCGAAAAGGCCTTCCGACTTATCCGCGACATGCTCGTGTTCACGAACAAGCGGCTGATCGTGGTGAACAAGCAGGGCCTCACGGGCTCCAAGATCGAATACCAAAGCGTGCCGTACGCCAGCATCAAGATGTTCTCGAAAGAAAGCGCCGGCATGATGGACTTCGACGCCGAGCTAAAGATCTGGCTGACGGGAGAAGCCACGCCCACGATCAAGCAGGAGTTCCGAAAGGGCGACAACGTGAATGATGCCTACAAGGTGCTGAGCAAATACGTGCTCAAATAAGTTAGAGTGAGTTGAGCCAGTTTTTGGCGGTTTCAGTCGTTTCAAAGCCTTTGGCTATACTGTGGCGTACCAGACCAATGGCCCTGTCGGTGGAAAGACGGCTGAAATAGTCGCGTGAGTAAACGGCGGCATGAAACTGCAGTCCCGCCGTTTCTGCTCGCTGGTGCCAGTCATAGGCCAGCCAATCGGTGAGTTCCACCCAAAGGCCTTGCACATCCTGGTGGTTGTCGAGCAACTTATGGCAGCGCTCTTTCTGTAGGAAGAACAGGATTTGTTCGTAGCCCTGCTTAATCACTTCACTGGTAAAGGTCCCATGCCAAGTGGCCTCGAGGTAATCTTCTACCGCGTTGTATTCAAGGGTGAGCGAATCGGTGGTGAGTAGCTTGATGTGCCGCATATAGGAGAGTTAGGCTTTACAGGAAAAGCCTGCGCTTTGTGCTATACTTTGCTATGAATGTTCATATTACACATTTACGGCCTAAAATCAAAAAAGGAAACCCCTTGCCTGCCGAAGCACCCAAGAGATTTCCTTTGATAGTGGTTGATTTTCTGACGAAGGACAGTTTGACAAAGGATGTTCTAATTATCCGGGCCCGCAGCCTATACCTGCCAAGCTCGGTCCTTTCCTGCCTCTCTGCCTAAGCTATACCTGAGTCAGACTTTTAACTCTAAACTCTTAACTTATAAAACTACTTCCCCATACAGGTCGAAGTCCGATGCGTCGGTAATCTTCACATTGGCGAAGTCGCCGAGGCGCACGTACTGGCTGTCGGCTGGCACCAGCACCTCATTGTCTACTTCCGGCGAGTCGTACTGGGTACGACCCACGAAGTAGCCACTTTCCTTGCGGTCGAAGAGCACTTTGTACGTCTTGCCCACTTTCTCCTCGTTCAGCTCCACGGATATACCTTGCTGCAGCTCCATGATGGCATCGGCACGCTCCTGCTTCACCTCGTCCGGCACGTTGTCCTCCAGGGTATGGGAGTGCGTGTTTTCTTCGTGTGAGTAAGTGAAAATGCCTAGACGCTCAAAACGGGTTTCCTCTACCCAATCGTACAGCTCCTGGAAATCCTGGTCTGTCTCACCCGGGTGACCGGCGATCAGGGTGGTTCTTAAAGCAATGTCCGGCACACGCTGACGAATCTGGTCTACCAGCTCGATGGTGCGGCGCTTGCTGATGCCACGGCGCATGGTCTTGAGCATGTTGTCGGAGATATGCTGCAGCGGCATGTCGAGGTACTTGCAGATGTTGTCGCGCTCATTCATCACGTCGAACACTTCCATTGGGAACTGCGACGGGTAAGCGTACTGCATCCGGATCCAGTCAATCCCTTCCACATCGGAGAGATTGCGGAGAAGATCAGCCAGCTTGCGCTCGCCGTAGTGCTGCAGGCCATAGTAGGTCAGGTCCTGGGCAATCAGAATCAGTTCTTTAGTGCCCATGCTAGCCAGGCGCTTGGCTTCTTTCACCAAGTCCTCGATCGGACGGTCCACATGCTTGCCGCGCATCAAAGGGATGGCACAGAAAGAGCAGGGGCGGTTGCAGCCTTCGGCGATCTTGAAGTAAGCAAAGTGCGAAGGTGTGGTAATGAGTCGCTCGCCAATGAGCTCGTGCTTGTAGTCAGCCTCCAGCTTTTTGAGGAGCTGCGGCATTTCGAGCGTACCGAAGTAGGCGTCTACCTGCGGGATCTCGGCTTCCAGCGAATCCTTGTAGCGCTGCGATAAACACCCCGTTACGTATAGCTTGTCGATCTGGCCGGCCTCTTTGGCCTCGGCGTAGCGCAGAATGGTATCGATAGACTCCTGCTTGGCGTTGTCGATAAAGCCACAGGTGTTCACGATGATGATATTCGAATCGTCGTTTTCAGACTCGTGTGCCACGTCAAATTCGTTGGCACGCAGCTGCCCCATCAGCACTTCGGAATCCACCAGGTTTTTTGAGCAACCCAAGGTGATGACGTTTACCTTGTCTTTCTTTAAACTTCTTACTTTCACTTATTTCTGTATTAGCGCGATAATTCCCAATTCTTCAAAACCATTGCAATTGCGCATTAGTTCGATCGGGCAAACGAACTGCAAAAGTACAACATGTTTGGCTAATAAAAGAACAGCCGTACCCGTGTGATTGGATTTGTTTGTGAGGCAGGTATACCTGATAGCCAGAAGTGTTGCTCCGTGAGGCTATTTTTGGGCGATGGAGGCAAACCACTTGTTTGCGGCGGCACTTCCTTTCATCAACTCCACTGCAATAGGTAATTTGTAGTTGCTAATCAGGAGTTTGATGACCTGTAACAGATTGTAGTCCCACAGATAGTCTGCCGACTCCAGAATGGCGATGTTCCGCAAGGGGGTATCCGGTATATGCTGGATGAAATGGGAAATGACTTCTTCGGTAAGTATGCCACCGGCTGGGGTGCCTGAACTCACTATCAGGTTTCTTACGTTCTTCTCCACAATCTCACTGAACAGCGCGACAATAGTTTCCTGAAACTGATTTGACTCTACACTCAGTTCATCCGACCACCTGACACTTAGCGTACTGGAGCTTTCCTGGAACTCCGTCACCATCATGTTGTCTGCGTTTTCAGCCATAGGAGCACCTTTTATAAGTATCAATCTTTTAGATAAGGTTGTTTATAGCTGTACTAGACGTTGTGTTGGGATCGATTTGTATTTGCAGAAAAAGTGGATAATCCCGGTCTAATCCTAAATGCTTTTAAGAATGTAGATTAACCACCTTGCCGGCTAATAAAACGCGTTGTAATTCACCAGAAACTCCACTGTCGTCACCTCTCCCTCCTTTACCTCCACCGGAAAGATGTTCATCTCGCCGTCGAAAAGGTTGGCATATAGGCCCTGCTCTTCTTTGGTGAAGAGGCTATACCTGCCGGGTTTTAGGTTGACCGCAAACTTGCCGTTGGCGTCTGTCTTCACCTGGGTAACCAGTTTCGTTTTGATGTTGGTGTGAAAAATACCGTCTTGGGAGGTGGTTTGCGAACTGTTGGTCAGTTCGTAGACGTATACCGTGCGCTCCACGCCACGGCGGCCGCTGCTGGGCGGAGCGTCCGGGGAAGGCATTTGGTTACCTGCCTCCCAGAGAATCTGCCCCTGTATACCTTGCTTTACTTGCATCTGCTTGCCCTGCTGTGCTTTCATTTCCTGCTGGGTGCCTTGCGCTTCGCCCTCCTGCCCTGCGGTACCTTGGGTACCATTGCATACGGTCAGCAACAGCGACAGCACGATCAACAGCAATTTCGCCATACAGGCAACAGCTTATGTTATTTTTTGCGGGAGAAGAACGACTCTACGAACTGGTGTTTGTCGAACAGCTGCAGGTCTTCTATCTTCTCACCCACGCCGATGTATTTCACCGGAATCTTAAACTCATCAGAAATACCGATCACCACACCGCCTTTAGCTGTACCATCCAGCTTCGTGATGGCCAGTGCCGTCACGTCGGTGGCTTTGGTAAACTCACGCGCCTGGATCAGAGCGTTCTGGCCTGTACTGCCGTCGAGCACCAACAATACCTCGTGTGGGGTGTCTACCGTAATTTTTTGCATCACACGCTTGATCTTCGAAAGTTCGTTCATCAGGCCCACTTTATTGTGCAGTCGGCCCGCTGTGTCGATAATCACCACGTCAGCGCCCGTGTCCACACCTTTCTTTACAGCATCATAGGCCACCGAGGCTGGGTCCGTGTTCATGCCGTGCGAAATTACCGGCACGCCCACACGCTCACCCCAGATAATCAGCTGGTCCACAGCGGCGGCACGGAATGTATCGGCAGCGCCCAGCACGACTTTCTTGCCGGCTTTGTGGAACTGCGCGGCCAGTTTGCCGATGGTTGTGGTTTTGCCCACGCCATTTACACCCACGACCATGATCACGTAAGGTTTGATGCCTGCCGGCAGGTCGAAGTTGGCGCCGTCGCCGGCACGGTTCTCTTCGAGCAGGGCGGCAATCTCTTCCCGCAGGATTCGGTCAAGCTCGCTGGTACTTACGTACTTGTCGCGGGCCACGCGCTTCTCAATGCGGTCGATGATCTTCACCGTCGTCTCCACCCCTACGTCCGCATGCACCAGAATTTCCTCCAGTTCGTCGAGCACCTCCACGTCAACCGTAGACTTGCCAACGACTGCTTTGCTCAATTGCCCGAAAAAGCTGGTTTTGGTTTTCTCCAGACCTTTGTCGAGCGATTCTTTCTTCTGCTCTTTGCTGAAAAAGTCAAAAATTCCCATTTGCGTGTTTTGTAGGGTGACGACTATCTCGGTGTGATACGGTAATATACTAAAAAAGTCCCAGTAAAGGGACTTCTTCATGTATTCTATCTATGTATAGTAGAGTAGGCTTGATTACTTCTTCAGGAACTCCTGTACTTTGTCAACAGGCACCATCTCTTCTTTAAAGCTGTAAGCACCAGTTTTTGGAGACTTAACGGCTTTGATCACTTTTGCCCAATCTTTACCTGTAGCGGTCTTTAGGGTTGCAACTACCTTCTTAGCCATGGTTATTTAATTTCTTTATGTACAGTTACTTTTTTCAACACAGGGTTATACTTCTTAAGCTCTAAACGCTCAGCCGTATTCTTTCTGTTTTTGGTAGTGATGTACCTTGAAGTTCCAGGCATGCCAGTCGCTTTATGCTCTGTGCACTCCATAATTACCTGGATTCTATTACCTTTTGCTTTTTTAGCCATCTCAACAGTAAATTTTTATTTAGGACTGCAAATATACAAGCTTAAAACTCTAATTACAAACAAAGTATCAATTTTTCTACAGATCGCTTTTCTGTACCTCTGTGTACCGGCACAATCCTTAGCCTGAAGAACCAATTAATTAAGCTGAGGTAGCTTAAAACCGTCCAATGCACTCGGCTGGGCCATGGTTTTCTCGATTTCGGCCACCGTGCGTGGCGCCAGCTTCGACAGGTTCTCCCAGCCTTTTTCTGTGATCAGGATATCGTCTTCGATGCGCATGCCAATGCCCCACCACTTTCTATCGCAGGGACTGCCTTCCGGTATGTAAATGCCCGGCTCCACCGTAATAACTGTGTTCGCCTGAAAAGGTCCGAAACTACCGCGGTCGTGCACGTCGAGGCCCAGATAATGCGAGGTGCCGTGCGGAAAATAGCGCTGTACTTCTTCTCGTTTCTTGATGATGCCCAGCTTCACCAGCCCATCGGCTATTACGGCCTCAGCTGCCTGGTGCGGTGCATTAAACGCATTGCCTACCTTGCATTGCGCGAAACCAGCTTCCTGCGCTTTCAGCACCAGCTCGTAAATGGCACGCTGCTCTTTGGTGAACTTGCCGTTGGCAGGTATGGTGCGCGTGACGTCGGCGGTATAACCCAGGTACTCGGCGCCCACATCCATCAGCACCAGCTCCTGACCAGATATAGCCGGCTTGGCGCTGGAGGTATAGTGCAGCACACAGCCGTTGTTGCCGGCTCCCACGATGCTGGGGTAGCCCACATGCTGCGCCCCGTATTTCTTAAACACAAACTCGTGTATGCCCTGCACCTCCATCTCCGACATGCCGGGCTTCATGGCTTTCATCACCTCGATCTGCCCCACGGCCGACATACTTGCCGCTTTGCGCAGCAGGTTGATCTCCGCCTCGGTTTTCACCTCCCGCATACCGTCCAGCAGTTGGTCAAGGGTATAGGCGTCGAGCTTCTGGCTAGGTACAGCGGCCACCGCTTTGGTGCGTGAGCGCATGTCTTTTGCCTCCAGATAACCCTGCAGAGGCTTGTCGCGCTTCAGCTCCGGTTCCTGCTGCATGGCCTCCTGAATGTAAACGGAAACGCCTTCTGCCTGCCCCAGCCCGTGTTCCCGCACAATGCCGTAGAGCATGCTGCGGGTGGCGCTGAAATCAGCCGGGTAGTTCACCTTCGTCTTGAATTGTCCAAGCAGGCTATACAGATCGGCTTCGTCAGCGGCATCGTCGCGCACGTCGTGCGGCAGTTCCTTAATGAGGATGTGCTGCAGATTGGCCGTGTCGAGTTTGAAATTGGAAAAGTCTGTGTTGGGAAGCGTGGCTATACCTAGCTCCTTCGCTGCCCCTTCCACTCCCAGTCGTTTGCCGTTCCAGAGCTCGTGCATCGGGTTGTTGGGCTGCACGAACAGCAGCTCCTGCACCTGCTTGCCGCCTACATTCTGCGGACTACCGAACAGTAACAGCACCGCGTTCGGCTCCTTGTACCCGGTCAGGTAGTAGAAGTCGGGGTCGGGATGGTAGTAGTAGTCCACGTCGTTGGCGCGGTTGCGCACCGGACTGGCAAAAAGAACGGCAACGGAGCGAGGGGGCAGCTGTTGCCGCAGCACCTCTCTCCGTTGCCGGTGAAACTCTTTATCTAAAGTGTCAGATGGCTTTTCCGAGCCTGCATGCGATGTTGCCACTGCCGTAAGAGACAGCCAGCATAAAAGTGCACACAGCCGGAAGGCTGCCATTAGTACATAATGTAGCCTTGCTCAACAGCCTTCTTCAGAACTGAAGAGATACCATTCTTATTGATAGTTCTCAGGGCTGAAGTAGAAACTTTAAGGGTTACCCAAGCATCTTCCTCAGGGATGTAGAAACGCTTCTTCTGAAGGTTCGGATAGAACTTACGCTTTGTCTTATTGTTAGCGTGAGAAACGTTATTTCCTACTCGTACTCTCTTTCCGGTTAAATCGCAAACTCGTGCCATCTTGTATTTTCTTCTAAATTATTTCAATAGGGGTGCAAATATCTATAAAAAGATACACAATGTCAAAGGCATAGCTGATAATTTTACCTAAACATGCTCTAAAACAGCTACAAAGGCCTTTTAATTGTGCCGCCTACACCTTGCCAGTGCCTTTCTCTTCCGCTTCTTTCTTCTTTTTGGTGAAGCCGTAGGGGCAGTTGCGACAGGCATTGCGGCAGCAGTAGCCTCGCTTGAGCAGGTACTTGGCCGTCAGCACCATCAGTCCCCGCTCAAAGTAAAAATCCTCGCCTTCTTTCAGATCGCTCACACGCTATACTTCTTTTTACGTGCCAAATATCGGCAATTTCGGGCCACTCACCAAATACCTGCTGCTCCCTCGCTCGCTTCCGCATCATATTCGTTAAACAAGATATTAGTACCTGCCGCGCATTCGACCACTAAATCATAAAGACCATGTCTCGTTTCAACAATTTGAGTGAGGCCGTTTCCGTCATGCGCGCTCGCGGCTTCGTGAACACTTTCAGTATACAGCTCCAGCAGGTATACTGCTCTGAATTGGGCAAGTCCATTCCGCCCGCTCAGCTTACCCTCATCGAACGGCATGTCGTGCCCCTGCCCTCCGCACAGCACGGCGAGGAGGAGGTATACGGTTTCCGGACCGACGACAACCAGTTTGGCATCATGACCAACATCTACGCCGAGTATGACCCCGAGGGATTTTACGCGGTGTTCAGACAGTGCTTGAAAGGGCAGGCAGTCGGTGCCTAGACGCGCTTTCCGGGTAAAGGTATAATTCAGGCTGTTTTCACTATATTTACAACAATTCGCCAGAATCCCTGTAAATATAGGTTCGGAGCTGTCGCCTGGGCGCAGCCCTGCCTTATTATAAGACACCAGCTTTTTATAACACATAAACTATGAATACGCTATCCATCACCTCCAGCCAGCAGGCTATTGAAACCGAAGAAAAATACGGCGCCCACAACTACCACCCGCTGCCGGTGGTGCTCAACAAGGGCGAGGGCGTATACCTGTGGGACGTGGAAGGAAAACGCTACTACGACTTCCTGTCAGCCTACAGCGCCGTAAACCAGGGACACTGTCACCCGCGCATCATCAACGCCCTGATCGAGCAGGCGCAACAGCTTACCCTTACTTCCCGCGCCTTTTACAACGACAAACTAGGTATAGCCGAGAAGTACATCTGTGAGCTGTTCGGTTACGACAAGGCGCTTTATATGAACTCCGGTGCTGAGGCAGTAGAGACCGCTATCAAATTAGCCCGCAAATGGGGCTATCTGAAGAAAGGCATCGCCCCGCACAACGCCGAGATCATTGTGGTGGAGCGCAACTTCCACGGCCGCACCACGGGCATCATCTCTTTCTCCACCGACCCGGACTCTACCAAAGGTTTCGGTCCATACATGCCAGGCTTCAAGGTGATTCCTTACAACGACCTGGAGGCACTGGAAACTGCCCTGAAGGATAACCCGAATGTGTGTGGTTTCCTGGTGGAGCCGATTCAGGGCGAGGCAGGTGTAGTAGTGCCGCAGGACGGCTATCTGGCGAAGGCGCACGCGCTTTGCAAAGAGTACAACGTGCTGCTGATGGCCGACGAGATTCAGACAGGTATAGCCCGCACGGGCAAACTGCTGGCCAGCTACTACGACGACGTAAAAGCCGACATCCTGATCCTGGGCAAGGCGCTTTCGGGTGGTGTGCTGCCGGTGTCCTGTGTACTGGCCGACGACGACATCATGCTCTGCATTCAGCCGGGCGAACACGGCTCTACCTTCGGCGGCAACCCGCTGGCGGCGACCGTGGCCATTGCGGCTCTGGAGGTGATCAAAGACGAAAACCTGGTGGAGAAAGCCTATAAACTGGGCGAGATTTTCCGCGAACGTATGAACCAGCTCAAAGCCAAGCGCCCGGAAGTGGTGACGCTGGTAAGAGGTCGCGGTCTGCTCAACGCCATCGTGATCGAGCCAACGGCCGACGGACGCACCGCCTGGGATGTGTGCGTGGAGCTGAAAGAGAACGGCCTGCTGGCCAAGCCGACGCATGGTGATATCATCCGCTTCGCACCACCGCTGGTCATGACCGAGGAGCAGCTGCATGAGTGCTGCGATATCATTGAGAAAGTGGTGATGAACTTCTAAAGGTATACCTGAACAAAATAGGAAAGGCGAGGCTGTAGCGGCTTCGCCTTTCTTTATCTGGGTTAGTTAAAAATTCCGCCTGAAATTCGCTAGCTTTAGTAATCAACAGCTTTGAAGATATGTCTCAATCCGAACAAACTAAACCCACCGTCATTTTCTCCGGCGATTTTCACCGTGCGGCCGTCATCAAAAATATGCTCGAAAACCACGGCATTTACGTGTTTATGCAAAACGAGCACATGGGCAGCATTGCGCCCTGGCAGGTTGCTTCGGCTGGCTTTAATCCGGTGAAGCTGATTATTTCGGCGCAGGACGAAGAAGAGGCGAAAAGGCTTTTGGAAGGGTTTAATGACGCTGCCTTTGACAACGAAAGCTAACGCATGAGATCATGAAAAAATCAGTTCGAATAGCCAGTATCTTAATCGCGCTTGTCATAGTGTTTATAGCAGGAGAGCATGTAGGAAGCAGTATTGGAGAGCTGATCTACAACCTGACCCGCTAGACTATGTTGAAAATAGGAAAGCTATACCTGACACCGAAGGTCCTCAAAACGATTTTGCTTGCCGCCTCAGCGATCGCCATTTACAGTTTTGGCAAAGCCATGGGCGAGGTACTTTATCACTTCACCAACTAAGCCTACATCCTATACCTCAATCAGAGTACTGAGCAACAAACCTCTTCTACATGCCAGCACGTTTACTGTCCAACATCCCGCTTGCCTACCGGAAGTGGCTCGTCATCTTCACCTTCATCAGTTTCCTGGCCGGCGTAGGCATTGGCGCCTATGTGGCGCATAAACAAAAAACAAGCGAAACGCCCGAAGCTGTGAGCCAGCCGCCAGCCTCCGAAACTCAACAGTAATTCCATCACACCAGCTACAGGTATAGCCGTTCACCAATTTCCCAGGTATAGCTTCGCTTTGGTCCGCATAAGCCGTACCTTTGCCGTATACTTATGTTGAAGCATTTTAGAGCAATCGCTATACTATGATCACGAAAAGACCAAGACGAAACCGCTATAACGAAGTCATCCGCAGCATGGTGCAGGAAACCGCCCTGGAGCTGAACGACTTCATTTTCCCGCTCTTCATCATTGAGGGCGAAAACCAGAAGGTAGAAGTGGCCTCCATGCCGGGCATCAACCGTTATTCTGTAGACACCCTGCTCGACGAGGTGGCCAGCTGCGTGGACCTGGGCATCAAAGCCTTCGCCCCTTTCCCGAGCATCCCCGAAAACCTGAAAGATAAGTACGCCAGGGAGAGTGCGAATCCCGACGGACTTTTCCCAAGAGCCATCCGCGAGATCAAGAAGAACTTCCCGGACGTGGTGCTGATGACCGACGTGGCCATGGACCCTTACAGCTCCGACGGGCACGACGGCATCGTGATCAACGGTGAGATTGTGAACGACGAGACACTGGAGGTGCTGGGCAACATGGCCCTGACGCAGGCGCAGGCCGGCGCCGACATCGTGGGTCCTTCGGATATGATGGACGGCCGTGTGGGTTACATTCGCCGCGTGCTCGACGAGAACGGTTTCCACAAGGTGGGCATCATGAGCTATACCGCCAAGTATGCGAGCGCCTTCTACGGCCCGTTCCGCGACGCCCTCGACTCGGCCCCGAAAATGGGCGACAAGAAAACCTACCAGATGAACCCGGCCAACAGCCGCGAAGCGTTGATCGAAGCCGCCCTGGATACCGAAGAAGGAGCCGACTACCTGATGGTGAAACCTGCTTTGGCCTACCTGGACATCATCAAGCTGCTCCGTGACAACTCGCACCTGCCTATTGCTGCCTACAACGTGAGCGGGGAGTACGCCATGGTAAAAGCAGCCGGACTGAAAGGCTGGATCGACGGTGAGAAGGCCATGCTGGAGAGCTTGCTGAGCATCAAGCGCGCCGGTGCCGACATCATCCTGTCTTACTTTGCCAAGGATTTTGCAAACTACCTCCGTAAATAACTGAGTTGAACCAATGAAACAAAGCGCTCTGGGCCACAAGCTCAGGGCGCTTTGCATTTTAGGAGCCATACAGTAAAAACACAAGGTATAGCATGGTCCCTGCTTCTGTGTTTAACCAATTATCCTTTTCATTCTGAACCTTTTGGCGTTCGGGCACTTTTAGCTATATTGGTAGTTCTAAATTTCTACCTAAACTACTTTATGAGAGGATTGAGCCTTTGGCTGATGGCTGCGGCACTTGCAACAACTTCTGCTGGCTTCGCGCAGCAGGTTGGCTCGTTGCCGGTGCGTGCGAATGTGAAGGAACTGGGCCGCATTGCGGCAACCGAAGGCAAAAACTACCGGATCAAACGGGAGGAGGCCATCGCGCTGGCCAAGCGGAATGGCTGGGAGATCGAGAAGACGTACCCGGACGGCACGCACATATCGCTGCAGCGCCTCGACGAGCTGGGCATGCCGGTCTACTACATCACCTACAACAACGCGGCCGCCATTACGACCGGTACCGACCAGCTTTGGGCGGGCGGCAAATTAGGCCTCAACCTGAGCGGTGCGAGCAGCAGTGTAACCGATAAAATGGGCATCTGGGACGGTGGCCTGATACGCGAATCGCATGTGGAGCTGCGCGGCCGGGTAGTACAGAAAGACAATGCCACCAAGCTGAATGACCACGCCACCCACGTGGCCGGCACGCTCATAGCCAGCGGACAAAGCAGCATGGCCAAAGGGATGGCACATGGGGTGAAAAAGCTCTATGCCTACGACTTTAATAACAGTGCTTCTGAAATGGCCGAGGCAGCCCAAGCCAACATGCTGGTTTCAAACCACTCGTATGGTACCATAGCGGGCTGGCGCTTTAACAGCGAGCGCAAAGGCACCGACGAGGACCCGTACTGGGAGTGGTGGGGCTCTACGCAGGTAAGCGAGACAGAAGACTACAAGTTTGGCTTCTACGACGAAACCTCTGTCAGTTGGGACCGCATCGCCTACAATGCCCCTTACTTTCTGATCGTGAAGTCAGGTGGGAACAACCGTCAGGAACCGGGGCCCGAAGTAGGCAAGCCCTACATGCAGCGAAACGCCAACGGCAACTTCACGCTGGTGGCAAAACGCCCGGATAATATCAGCAGTAACGACGGCTACGACGGCATTGCCACCTACGGCACTGCTAAAAACATACTCACGGTGGGTGCCGTGAACAACATACCGGGCGGCTACAACCAGCCTTCCGATGTTAAGGTCACCGGCTTCAGTAGTTTTGGCCCTACCGACGATGGCCGCATAAAGCCGGACCTGGTGGGCAGCGGCGAGAAAATACTTTCTACGACCAGCACAAACGACAAATCATACAAGGTACTTAGCGGCACCTCCATGGCGGCACCCAACATTTCGGGTTCACTGCTGCTGTTGCAGGAGCACTATGCCAACCTGAACAACGGGCAGTTTATGCGCGCCGCCACACTTAAAGGCCTGGCCATTCACACGGCTGACGAGGCAGGCGATGCCCCCGGTCCTGATTACATACATGGCTGGGGACTTTTGAACGCCAGTCGGGCGGCGACCATGATAAGCAATACCAAGGGCACGCACCCGATACAGGAACGCAGCCTGGAGCAAGGTAAAGCCTATACCTTCGAGGTAGTGGCATCCGGGTCAGGGCCGCTGGTGGCCACCATTTCCTGGACCGATCCGGAGGGAGCCGCCCACCCGACAGCCAGCGCTCTGAACAACCGCAGCCCACGCCTGGTCAACGACCTGGATGTGCGCATCACAAACCGCGGTAACACGATCATGCCCTGGGTACTGAACCCCAATACACCCGAGCAGCCTGCCACCCGCGGCGACAATGTGGTGGACAACGTAGAGCAGGTGCTCATTCCGAACCCTATACCTGGCGAAACCTATACCATTACCGTCTCGCACAAACGCACGCTGCAGAAAGGACCTCAAGCTTATTCTTTGTTAATGAGCGGTGTGGGAGGAACAGCCTACTGCGCAAGTGCCCCTTCTTCAGACGCTGGCTCACGCATCACCCACATCACCTTCGATGGCATCACAACACCTTTTGAGGGCTGCGCCACCTACCGTATACAAAACGAGATGCGCCTGACCTTTGAACCGGGGCAGACCAAAACGGTTTCGTTTGGCCTCGGCACCTGTGGCGCCAATGCCAGCAAGGCAGCCAAGGTATACGTGGACTGGAACGGCAACGGCAGCTTTGACGATGCAGGCGAGGTAGCAGCTACCTCTGGCGTTATGAGTGGTGTTGGCGCCTTTAATGCCAGCATCTCTGCTCCTTCTTCCTTGCAGCCCGGCGCTATCACCCGACTGCGTGTCGTGCTGATGGAGACATCTGACCCGGCGAGTATAAAGTCCTGCGGCACCTATACCCGTGGCGAAACCCAGGACTATATCGTGCAGGTGGCCAGACCATCGACAGACATCGTGCTGCAGCAGGTAATGCCAGTCGGCGCTTCGCTCTGCGCCGGTACCAGCCAGCAATTTATGGTGACGCTGCGCAACAACGGGCTGCGCGATCAAAAAGACATACCTGTAAAACTGGAGGTATACCGGGGTAGTACCAAAGTAGCGACGCTAACAACGGTGTACACCAAAACCCTGAAATCCTTTGATTCGGATGAGGTACTCTTGTCAGCGGATTTCCAGACCGAAGCAGGAGCTACGTATGACCTGATCGCCTCAGCCGGCAGTACCCAAGATGGCGTGCCTGAGAACAACACCCTGAGCAAAACCTATGGCGTGGGCGGCAATACGGCTGCACCACAGGCCGTGGCTACCCGCTGCGGTGGCCAGTCCAGCTATACCTTAACAGGCACAGGCGACGGCACTATTTTCTGGTACAACACGGCAAGCGGGGGCACGCCTATTGCGGCAGGCAACACGGCCAGCATCGCGACGAGCAGCGGGAACGGCGCTATCTACGCTTCTCTCAACGACTTCTCCGCCACCATTGGCCCAACGACGAAGAAATTTGCGACAGGTGGTGGCTATAATCAGTTTACACCGGATGTGGTTGTAGAGACGCAGGCACCGATGCTGCTGGAAAGCGCCCGCCTGTACATTGGCAACTCCGGTAAGATCACTTTCACTGCCTACAACAGCAACGGGCTACCTGTATCGACCCGGACACTCACGGTAGAGGCCACCCGCTCCACTCCTGCCCCAGGTGTGCAGGCAGATGACCCGAACGACCAGGGTGCGGTATACTACCTGGGATTGGAGCTGCCGGAGGCTGGCACCTACAACATCGCCATCAGCTACGACTCCCCGAATGGCGCTACCATCTACCGAAATAACGCGGGGGTGACGGGCTACCCCTTTGGCGTGCCCAATGTGTTCATCATCACCGGCAATACGGCCAACCCGGGTCCGCTTGGCTATTATTATTATTTCTATGACCTGAAGGTACGCGCACTCGGATGCGTCAGCCCAAGAGTAGCGGTGCCGGTGGAGAATGGCGTGCCGATCCCGACGCCACTTATCACGCGCCAGGGCCTGAGTCTGCAGTCGAGTGTGGCAGAGGGCAACCAGTGGTACCTGAACAGCCAGCCTATACCGGGCGCCAATGGGCAGACCTATACCCCAACCGAAAGCGGCGACTATACTGTGCAGGCACAGTGGCAAGGCTGCGTTTCCACCCGATCGGAGGCCTATACCTTCGCCTTTCAGGCCAATGGACGCACCTTAAAGAAGGAGTTGGTTGCATCGCCTAACCCAAGTAGCGGCATTTTCAAAATACACTTCGAAACAGAGCAGCGGGAGGATCTATACCTGCGTGTAACCGACATGCTTGGTCACGAGATTTATAGCCGCCAGGTGAAGGGCTTCAACGGTTTCTACGAAGCAGACCTTGACCTGTCGGGCAAAAGCTCCGGCATTTACCTGCTGCAAGTCGAGTTTGGGGGCCAGCGTTATACCCAGAAACTGGTACTGCAGCGCTAGCACATAAAGCACAAAGCCCCGGCCATAGAGTCGGGGCTTTTTTGTGGGAGATCTTCTCCAAAACGGTCAGGTATAGCCATAGGTATAAGCGTCAAGGCCGGCTATACCTGTGGCGGCAGCGCGGCGCTCGTTTGGCCATACCGCCTCTTATACCTATCTTCAGCGGACAAACAATCAAAGACAAACACGATGAAGAAACTACTACTCGCCGCCAGCATGGCCTTTATGTTTGCCTCTTGCGCCCAACAGCCACAGGCCAGCAGCACGGCAACCGCCGAAGCGCATACCTCCGCACAGCAGGAAAGCACTGCCTCAACATCGCCGGTTACGGCTAGGCAGCAGGCTTTTTTTAATCAGCTGAGTAAGTTGTGCGGCAAGAGCTTCAGGGGCAAAGCCGTGTTTCCGGCTGATGGCAAAGACCCGTTTGCCGGCCAGGAGCTGACCATGCACGTGCGCGAATGTTCCGACCAGGTGATCAGAATTCCTTTCCATGTGGGCGAGGACAAATCCAGAACCTGGGTGATCAGCCAGATGGAAGAAGGCCTGCAGCTGAAGCATGACCACCGCCACGAAGACGGCACACCCGATGAGGTAACCATGTACGGCGGCATCGCCCTCGACACACAGGATGCCAGCTCAATGCGCTTCCCGGCCGATGCTTTCACCGCCCAGCTTATACCTGCGGCCTCTACCAACGAGTGGAGCCTGGTGCTCAGCCCCGATGGTAAAACATTCAGCTACATCCTCAAGCGCGACAACCAGCTCCGCTTTCACGCTGACTTCGACCTGACCCAGCCGATCAACTAAGCTATACCTGCCATACCTTAAAACGGCAAAAGCCCGGAACTACTACAGCTCCGGGCTTTTGCTTATGGGCAGTTACTACTACGATTTCGAGAACCGCTTCTTCAGCACCTGGTAATCGATAAAATACAGCACCTTGATAGAAAGGCTGTTGGTTTGCGGACCTGTAATGGTGCGGGTGAAGTTGTCGTAGTATCTAGGAATGATTTCCGCTTGGTCGTTGAGGATGGCGTTTTTCCAGACGATGCTGATTTCGCTGCCCGGCGCAAACCACCACGAGTACACCATGTCGATGTTGAAGGTGTTGAAGTTGATGTTGTGGTTCGGTTGCTTTCCATCTGCAAAGTAGCCGCCATGTGGGTAGGTATCGGACAGCAGTTCCCCCTTGTCACCGAGCTGGAAGAAGCGGTTGTACTCGGCCTTGGACCAGTAGTGGCGCGCCCGCAGCGACAGCGACATCCGATTGTTGAAAATGTAAGAGCCGGTCAGGGCGTTGGTCACCGTGTTCACGTCCCGCAAACCGAAAATCACCCGCTCTTCCATGCCAGCCCGCTCTCCCTTCGCAACGTGGTGGGCAAAGCCCATGTCGTCCTGACGGATGTTGCGGCTGTAGCTGTAAGTAAAGGAAAGCTTGTCGTTGACGCGGTAGCGGGGCGCCACGAACACATCGAGGCTGCGGCGCTCGTGTTCATTGAAAGTACGGTAGTTGAGTTCCACGTCCAAGGCCAGCTTTTTGCGGTAGTCCGACGATACCCAGCCGCCTATGCTGGAATTGGTCGGGTAGGCATAGTAGCGGCCTTCCACGCGCGGTTCAAAAAAGTCGTAGGTCACCACAGGCTCCAGGTTAGAGAAGACCCCCACACTCAAAAAGTTCTTGAACGTGCCACTCACCCGGCCATAAACCACCAGGTTCTGAAAAGTATCCGGCTTGTAGCGGCGACTGTACGTGGCGCCCAGCTGGGTGTTCATGTTGAGCAGTTTCCAGAAAGGCTGGTAGAAGTTGTAGCGCAGGTTCAGGTCCTCATCCACGGTGTTGCGGATGAAGTTGATGCCCATGTCGTTGGGGTCGTAGGTGTCGGACTTCATGGAGTGGGTGAAGCTGTACTGGAAGTTGCCGCTCACCTTGCCCGCCCCCAGGCTATACATGTGCCCCAACCGCGTGTCGCTGGTGTAGTATTTCTGGCTGAGCGCCGCCTTACCGTTCAGGGCGTATTTGTTGCCTTTGGTGGCCAGTCGGAAGAGAAGGCCCGTCAGGTTGGCGTCGTAGGTGCTGCCCTGCCGCATCACGTTGGTGTTCACCAGCGTCACATAAGAGTTGTTTTTGAGCGACTGGTCGAACACGGCGATGTTGTAGTTGGTGAGCGGCTGCGTCTCTTTTCGAAATTGGTTTCCCTCGCTGTCTTCCACAGTCGCATACTGTCGCCCCACCACCGCGTTGAAGATGCCTATACCTAAGCCCGATTGCGTGCGGCCCGATATCTTGGTGCCGTTCAGCATCTTCGTCTCGCGCGGGTTCTCGACGATGGTATTGCCCAGCTTCTCCTCCTCGCTTGCATTCAGGTAGTTGATCGGCCTGCCGCCAATGCGCCGTGAGTACAGGAAATCCCCTTTGTTGAAGAGCTCCGTTCCCTCCATAAAGAAAGGCCGGTTTTCATTGAATTGCACCTCGAAAGGCGACAGGTTGAGCACCTGGTTATCGGATTGCACCTGGCTGAAATCAGGTATAAGCGTCATGTCGAGCGTGAAGGCGTCGTTGATGCCGTACTTCACGTCCATGCCGCCGCTGAAGTTGAAGTTGTCTTTGTATGAGGTGGAGCCATCGCCGTTCTGGTGCGGGTACTTTTCGGCATACCCCGACACGTAGGGCGTCAGCGACAGGCGCAACGGTGCTTCCACGTTCTTTATACCTGTCAGCTGGCCCCACTGGTTCACAAAGCCGTTGATGGCCGGGTCTACGTGGTTCCAGAAGTAGCCCTTGCGCGTCGACTGCCGGTTGCGCATGAAGTTGAGCCCCCATAGCTGCTCCGGTTTGTTGCTGAAGCGGATCGCTGAATAAGGTATGCGCATTTCGGCCACCCAGGTGTTGCCCTGCAGGGTGGCATTGCTTTCCCATACGGCGTTCCAACTGAAGTCCTCGCCGTTGGATGAATAGCGGGCGTCGAGCTGTACGCCGGCCGGGGTGGTGAAGAAACCGAAGCCGTTGATCTGGTCGTTGTAGGTGTCGAAGAAAACGCCGAAGAAGTCCGTGTTGCCGAGGTCATCGCGCTTGCCCATCTCTTTGAAGATGCTGTCCTGCGACACGTCGTGCATGATGGCCCCCACGTAAATGGCATCATCGTCGTAGAGGATGCGCACCTGCGTCGGATGCACTTCCTTCGGGCCGGGGTTGGGTCGGTTTTGTATAAAGTCTGTCGCTATCTCGGCCTGTTGCCATACCGCTTCGTCCAGCGAACCGTCAATTTTTATGGATTCTGTGATGCGAAGCGCCTGCAGTTGTTTTGGAGGAGCCAGAACCGGGGCTTTCTTTTCCTGCGCCCATACCTGTTGCTGCAACAGCACAACAAGCACCAGCACAACCATCCGCACAAAAACAGGTTTAGGTAGACAATCCATCATAAAATAAGAGAGCGATCAAGGTGAGCATTCAAACAAAGGTATAGAATAGATGCCGCTGAGTCTACAACAGTTGCTTTTGTCTAAAAATAATCCTGCAAACGCCAGATCTAAGGGGGTTAACGGGTAATTTTTGTCTACCAAGGGCTGCAAAACAAAGCGCCATACCTGACTTGCAGGTATGGCGCTTTCATAAAGCCTGGGTCAGAACTTATAAATCTTCTTCGCGCACCAGCATCAGCACAGCCGACTGCGGCACGATGTAGTATTTTTCACTGAGGTAGTTGATCTCGATGGCGTCGCGCTGCAGGTAGATGGCCAGGTCGCCCTCCTTTATCTGAAGCGGCAGGTAGCGCACCTGCTTCTGTTCCTCGTCGCCGAGCACCTCATCCTCAAAGCCATAATCGGCGGGCATCGGGTAGCCGGGGCCCACTTTCATTACGTAGCCTTCCTGTACCTTCTCTTTTTCCTGCACACCCGGCGGCAGGTATAGCCCGCTCCTGGTTTGCTCCCGCGAGGTCTTCGGTTTGATCAGTACACGGTCGCCTACAATGATGATCTTCTCGAGTTTATTGCTTTCTGAAATTCTCATGGATAGAGGCTGCATGATTAAATAGGGTCTGCGGTTACTTTAAAGCGCATGGCCGCCTTGATTTTAATGTCGCGCGTAATGGGCTTGGCCACAGCTGCTCTGGTGCGAACGGTATACGTTTCTCCTTTAATGTACTTGTCGAGCTTGGCGTTGGTTGATTTCAGCTCAATGGCTTTCACACCCTTCGGCACTTCGTTCAGGTAAGCGATCTTCGTCTCCTCTCCTTCGTCGTTGCTCAGGTATATTTCGATGCTGCGCAGGAAGTCGAAGTTCTCGTCGGCTGGCTCTGCCATGGTGAGCGTCAGTTTGTTCAGGCTCACGTCCTTCACCAGCTCCGCGCGGGTCTTGTTGTTTTTGAATGTCTCCGACGAGTTGGTCTTGACAGGTATAGGCGAGAGCGGCGTCACCACATTTATCGGGAAGTTCGACTTAATCTCGATGGTTTCTTCCTGCTCGATGTAGAATGTAAGCAGATCGTCTACCTTATCACAGGATGTTCCTATAAAGGTGAGCAGCCCCAACACTGCCAGTAGTATTTTCTTCATAAAAAGGTGAAATGTAAAGTACTCTCTTTTAATTATTTCGGCACGCATCAGGTATAAAAAAGGAGAGCAGCCTTGCGGGCTGCCCTTCCTGTATGCCTGCACATGGTGCAAAATTAAGTAAAATGATTGAGAGTAAAGAAATCCTAGTCAGATAGATCGGCGGCACGAGAGCCTCCGGGACCGTGCTCGAGCCAGCTCATCGGGTAGTTTCTGTCCATCAGGCCCACGGCTTCCTCGGTCAGGTATAGCGGCTTGAAGGTGTCGATCATCACAGCATATTCGTGGGTTTCTTTCTTGCCGATGCTCGCCTCCACGGTACCCGGGTGCGGACCATGCGGAATGCCGCCCGGGTGTACTGTGAACGAAGCCCGGTCCACGCCCTTGCGCGACATGAAGTCGCCGGCCACGTAGTAGAGCACCTCGTCGGAGTCTACGTTGGAGTGGTTGTAGGGCGCAGGTATAGCCTGTGGGTGGTAATCGAACAGGCGCGGCACAAAAGAGCAGATCACGAAGTTATGCGCCTCGAAGGTCTGGTGCACGGGCGGTGGCTGGTGAATGCGGCCAGTAATCGGCTCGAAGTCATAGATGGAAAGCGCGTAAGGATAGAAGTAGCCATCCCAACCCACTACATCAAACGGACTGAAATCGTAGTAATACTGATGTAGCAGACCGTCTTTCTTGATCTGCACCAGGTGCTCGCCTCCCTCCGTGTACTCGATCAGCTCGTGCGGGGCCCGGATGTCGCGCTCACAGAACGGTGAGTGCTCCAGCAGCTGGCCAAAGTGGTTGCGGTAGCGGCGCGGCGTTTCGATCGGGCTGAACGACTCGGTAATGAGCAGGCGAACTGGCCCGTCGTTGAAGTGGAACTGGTGGATGATGGTGCGCGGGATCACGATGTAGTCGCCCTCGCGGAACTCCAGCTTGCCCATCTGCGACAGCAGCACCCCGCTGCCCTCATGCACAAACACCACCTCGTCGGCATGGCCGTTTTTGTAGTAGTAGTCCATTTTGCGCTCCGACGGGTTGCAGATGCTGATGGCCACGTCGTTGTTGAGCATCATGGTTTTGCGGGCATTCAGGTAATCGGAGCCTGTGATGGTCTGGTCGAGCGTTTTGAGGTGATGCGGGGCCAGCTTGATGCCTTCGGCAATTTTGTGTGCGTACGGTATAGGCTCTCCGATGCGGGTGATGCGCGTTGGCGGATTTTTGTGGTAGAGCAACGACGACAGGCCACTGAAGCCCAGCGTGCCCACCAGTTGCTCGGCGTACAGACTGCCGTCCTCCTGCCTGAACTGCGTGTGGCGCTTCTGCGGGAAAGTGCCTAATTTGTGATAGTAAGCCATTCCTTCTCTTTGGTTATGGTTTTCAAAGCTACCTTACCCAGGCGCTCTTTCTTTTAAAGGTATAAATTCTGGTTAATTATACGCCTCCTTTGGCCAGGCGCTGGGCTTTGCCAAACTGCCGCAAGGCCTCCTGAAACTCCTCATCCTTTTCGTGCAGGATCGGGAAGAAGCCCGGGTTGCCGTACACGCTGCGGCCGATGAACGCTTTCACGTTGTTGCGCAGCAAAGCCTCCGAGCGCTTGAACTGCGCCTCGTCATAGGTTACCTCCGACCGAGCCGCCAGTTTGAGCAGGTCCTTCATCATCTTGTCCGACACGTTAAACGACTTCACGAATTTGTCCATTTGCATCTTCTCCAGGTCTTTGCGGTTGTCGTTGTAGTAAGCGAGCGCATACTCGCGTATCACGTTCTTGCTATACAGCTGCCCCAGGAACTCTGAAATCTCGGTGGTATCGCGCGCTACAAACACATCCGGCATGATACCGCCGCCGCCATACACCACGCGCCCTTTCCCCGTCTTATACTTGAGCGAATCGACAAATAGACTGCTGTCCGGATGGAAGTACTCGCCATTTTCGAAACGCTGCAGCATGTCTTTCTGGTAGTCCTCGGTACCGGCCACATACGGCTTCTGGATAGATCGACCGCTCGGCGTGTAGTAACGTGAAATGGTCAGGCGCAGCTCCGAGCCGTCGTTCAAAGGGATAGGCATCTGCACCAGTCCTTTGCCAAACGAGCGACGGCCCACGATCAGGGCGCGGTCGTTGTCCTGCAGGGCGCCGGCCACAATCTCGGAAGCGGAGGCACTGCCTTCGTCCAGCAGTACGATCACAGGGCTATTCTCGAAATCGCCTTTGGTGCGCGCAAAGGATTTGGAATCGTAGCGGGAGCCTTTGCCGTCGGTGTACACGATCATCTTGTCGCCTGCAATGAATTCGTCGGCCATGCGGGTGGCGTGGTCCATGTAGCCGCCGGGGTTTCCGCGCAGGTCGAGGATCAGCTGTTGCATGCCTTTCTTCTTCAGGGCCGCAAGCGCCACCTTAAACTCGTCGAAGGTGTTGGAGGCGAAGCGGCTCACTTTGATGTAGCCCGTGTTGTTGTTCACCATGTAGCTCACATCCACCGATACGGTCGGGATTTTGTTGCGGGTGATAGTAAACTCAAGTGGTTTCTTGCTGCTCTTGCGCAGCACCTCCAGCTCCACGGTAGTGCCTTTCGGACCGCGCAGACGCTTGAACACTCCTTCGTTGGTGATGCCGTTGCCGGCTACGTTCTGCCCATCTACCGCAATGATTTTGTCGCCTGCCTGTATACCTGCCGCCTCCGACGGACCTCCGCTCAAGGGCGTAATTACATAGATCGTGTCTTTAAAGATATTGAACTCCACGCCAACGCCCTCGAAATCGCCTTCGAGATATGATCGGGCCATGGCCAGGTCAGCCGCCGGAATATACGAGGTATGCGGGTCGAGCTTCTCGAGCATTTTGGTGATGGCATGATCGGTGAGCGCCTCGGTGTCCACGGTGTCCACGTAGTCGCGGTCGATGTAGCTGAGCACGTCGCGGAACTTGAGGTAAGCCTTGGCCGTGCTCTGCGGGTTGGTATCGGAGGGAGAAAAGGTATTGGCGCCGATCAGCACCCCCACCACCAGGGCCAGGGCAATGTAAAGGGGCAGGCGCACTTGGAAAGGCGTGTTGCGGGGATTGTCATGCCCCCTTGCCTCCGGCTCCTCCTGCGGACTGTATTTGGTTTCTTCGCTCATTTCGATCTCTAAAAACGGTTAAATATAAAGCTAAGCGAGCGCTTTTGTACAGCTTTATGGAGATAAATATTCACACTTTGCTATGCAGGGCTTCTTTGTAGGTATACCTGCAAATTCTAGAGCTTGTTATTCTATCAACAAAGCTTTGGACGGGTTTTATTCCATTTTAGTATAAAATAATGCTGTAACGGGGTTTTGTGTTGATTGGGGATGGTGGTTTTGCAGGTGCTTTATGGCGCAAGCGTCTTCGCTTGTGACGGCTATCGTGGGGCCTCTGGCCTAGGTATAGGTAGCCTATACCTATACCGGATGCGCGCACATGCTTATTATTTAACCGTCTCCTTCAAAGTGAGACTTCTAGCTGTTACAAATAGAAAGGTATAAGCCTTGTAGCCACAGCTTTGCTATGCTGGGTCCAACCACCCCTAGCACCCTTGTCTAAGGCGGGGAACTCGCTATTGCCAGTTTAAATGTATAGCTTCGTGGTTATTGTCTTCTGCACGATTGTCATCCCCCTGCCCCCTTCGAAGGGGGACTTTTGGCCACTTCCAATTCACAAGTATAAGCTTTGTAGTTTTTGTGACTGTACATAACACTGGCAGGTAAAGGAAGGCTAACTTGCACGTCGCCTATATAACAGACACCGGTGCCAGGTGCGCTTTATGACACTCCACTGTTTGAGCGGTCAGCGAGTTTGGAGGGTCTTGATTTTTTTGCTTACTTTTTTCATCAAGGAAAAAAGTAAGGCCCGCCCGGCCAGGGCAAGCTACAAAGCAACGCAAGTTCGATATAGCTAGACTGTAGCTACTCCAGCTTTCGTGTAAACCCCCTAATCCCGACAAGCCTCTGCAAATCCCGATTAAATCACTTAACTTTGTACTTTTATGCACAGACCGCCTGTTAATCAGTGACAGCGGCAATTAATCAGGTAGAATGGCGAGGATTTTAGGTATAGACTATGGCAACAAGCGGGTGGGGCTGGCAGCGACAGACGCGCTCCAGATCATTGCCTCACCCCTCGAGACCATACATGCCAAGGACATCCTCTCCTACCTGAAAGCCTATACCCAGCGCGAACCCGTGGAGGCCATCGTCGTGGGCATGCCGCGCCGCCTGACGGGAGAGGCGACGGACGCCACGCCACACGTCATCGGTTTTGTACGTAAGCTGCAAAAGGAGTTTCCGGGTATACCGGTGCATACCGTGGACGAGCGCTTTACCTCCAGCATGGCTCAGAAGGCGATGCTGGCCGGCGGACTCAAGAAAAAGGACCGACAGGACAAAGGCACCGTAGACCGCGTGAGCGCCGCCATTATTTTACAGTCGTATCTAGAAAGCAGAGCAATATGATTTACCCAATTACCGCCTATGGCGACCCGGTGCTAAAAGAGCCGGCGCAGGACATCCCGAAAGACTACGAAGGGCTGAACACACTTATCGAGGACATGTTCACCACCATGTACCACGCGCACGGCGTGGGCCTGGCTGCCCCGCAGATCAGCAAGAGCATCCGCCTGTTTGTGATCGACTCGGAGCCGATGATGGACGAGGGCGACGAAGGCAAAGGCGTGAAAAAGGCATTCATCAACCCGGAGATAATCGAGGAAGACGGCGAGGAATGGGGCTTTGAAGAAGGCTGCCTGAGCATACCGGGCGTGCGCGAAGTAGTGTACCGCCCCGAGCGCATCGTGATCCGCTACTTTGACCAGGACTGGAACGAGCACACCGACACTTACGATGGCATGACGGCCCGCGTGATTCAGCACGAGTACGACCACATCGAGGGCATCCTGTTCACCGACCACCTGACCGGACTGAAAAAGCGCCTGATCAAAAACAAGCTCACCAAGATCTCCAAGGGAGAAGTGGACGCCGACTACCGCATGAAGTTCCCGGCGAAGCGATAGGCTATACCTGTCCAGAGACAAAAAAGCGCCTGCCCCAGAAATGAGGCAGGCGCTTTTTATACCTGATGCACAATGCTTACTCAGTAATAGTGACGGTATAGGTATCGTTCAACACAATCTTTTCGCCTCGATGGTAGTCAAACTCCTGCCCACTAGCGATCTCTCCTTCTTCAGCCTCCACAAGCGTGACTTGAATCGTCTTTGGCGTGCTGTAATCACGGCTGTGGAATACACCCAGAAACCCGTAATGGCTTGTTACTATCGGTGAGATGGTATTGGGCGGCAGCACAAAAACGCCTTCGCTTGTTTCGTAGTCGGTGCCCATTTTGGCTGATCCGGAAAAAGCGAGCTTGACGGTTTGAGGAAATTGAAAAAACCCGTTTACAGTTATAGGCAGAATCATAGCCGTTGAACCATCTTTGGAGTTGACAACTATCGTTCTGGATGCAAAATCGGCAGGTATACCGAAGACGGGTTTCGGCGTTTTTTCCTCGAAATTCAGCTTCATTTCCGTTTTGTGCTGGATGGCGCCATTCTCATAAGCCATCACTTTCAGCTCGAACGGACGGTTACCGCGGAACATGTTGTCTTCCACAGACTTCAGGCGTACCACCTTTTGCTTTTCGCCAGCCAGGAAAGGAATCCGGAGCAGCCGTACCGGCCTGTCAACGCCATACCTCCTGACCTGTATACTGTCTTTGCGCAGGCTGCTCTCAAAGAAATTAGGATACTCCCCTTCTACGTCGCCATAATCCAGGTACAGGTATTTTATTTCGTCGTATTCCCGGTTCAGTTCAACTGTCACCTCCACTTCATCTCCCCCTTCCACCAGCGTTTGGCTGTTGCTTGATATTTTCACCTGCATTTTCTCAATAGGAGTAACGGGTTCATCCTCCTTGCAGCTGGTTAAAAAAATGCTCAGGCATAAGCCCAGACAGAGTAATACTTTGAGTTTCATAGGCAGTAGATATTAGCGGTTAGAAAACATTGGTTTAAATATATATTTCTAAGAGACAATGTTCTAACAAGCAATATCTATACCATATTCGCTATATCTTGTATATTTACCTATAATTTATTCTATCCAACTGAAAACCCTGTCCCAGCGCACTTTTTCGGACAGTGGGGCCTTGTCGTCCACGGAAAACCAGGTAAACAGGGGCTTGCCGACGATGTGGTCTTCTGGCACAAAGCCCCAGTAGCGCGAGTCGAGGGAGTTATGGCGGTTGTCGCCCATCATGAAGTAGTAGTTCTGTCGGAAGGTATAGCTTTTCGTTTCCTGCCCGTTCAGGTATAGCCTGCCATTGCGCACTTCGGCGTTTTTGTTTCGCTCGTAGCTGAGGATGATTTTCTCGTAGAGCGGCAGCGTTTCGGGGGTGATGGCCACGGTGGCGCCTTGCTTCGGGATGTAGAGTGGGCCGTAGTGGTCGCGGTTCCAACCATGGTGGCCGAAAATTCCCGGCTCCGTATCGCCGGCCTGCATTTGCTGTAGCTCTACCTCCCGGATAAAATCGAGCGAGGCCAGCGCCTGTGCCTTGGCAGGCGTGGTGTGCAGCATGTAGCCGCCCGGCACAGGGTATAAGTCCGTGATAGCACGCTCCTGGAAGAACTTTGGCTGCAGCACTTTATCAGTCGACATAAAATAAGCATACTGCATCTGCTCCGGGTTGTCGAGCGGCTGGCCGTTCAGGTATACCTGCCGGCTGCGGATCTCGAGTGTATCGCCGGCTATACCTACGCAGCGCTTCACGTAGTGCGTGCGCTGGTCCAGCGGGTGCTCGTCCTCCACGGGCAGGTTAAACACCACGGGGTCGTTGCGCCTGATTTCGGAAAAGCCGGGCAGGCGGAGCGACTCCAGCTGTAACGCATCGGAGTAGGCCGGCAGATCGGTGCCCCAAATAGTCTGGTGCGTGAGCGGCACCTGCAGCGGCGTGGTGGACGTGCGGGGACCATAGTGCAGCTTGCTCACAAACAAGCGGTCGCCCACCAGCATCGATTTCTCCATGGAGGAGGTAGGGATGGCATAGGCCTCAAAAGTTGCCCAACGGAAAAACGTGGATACCACCACGGCGAACATCAGCGCGTTACCCCATTCGCGCAGGGCACTTTTCCGGGCCGCCCCCTTAGCCGGTTTCTTCTTCCAGAATCTTAGCTGCATCATCAAAGTATAGTAGGTTTACTATACTTTAACTGTAGTCAGCTTCAGGAAATTATACTAGCTGCAAAGAAAATTAGCAGACCACGGATAAGAGCGAGTAGCGCTACTCAAAACAGACAAAGAGGCGAGATGCGCGCAGCAACAGGAGGCCATGCTACTTCAAAAGTTGTAGTGTTCTTTGGTCCTCTTCGCCCCTATAATATTTGTCAAGCACTGCTTTAAAGACCGGGTCGGCGCCGGGAACGGCTGCAAACAGCGTCATGCTCGATTTGAGCTTTAGGTCATCGGGGTTGCCCAGCACCTGGTTGGCTGTTTTTCCCTCCAGTGCCAGCATGGCTTTTGAGATTTCGATCAGGCGCGGGCCGAGTACAGGGTGCTGCAGGTATAGCGCGGCTTCCTGCAGATCGTTGATGGCGTAGAAGCGGGCAGTTTCGCTGTAGCCCAGGCCTTGTAGCTGCGGGAAGATAAACCACATCCAGTGGCTGCGCTTGCGCCCGCTCTTTATTTCAGAAAGCGCCTGCTCGTAACAGGTGGCCTGCGCGTCGAGGAAGCGGTTGAGGCTGGTGTGTGTTTTCATATTGTAGGGTTTCAGGTATAGCCTTTCCTTTTACGCAGTTTCGCTAGCCCTGCACAACGAGCAATATACAAATTCCACGATTTTCCGTACACCGCAGGTATGGCTTTCCGACAAATTGCTGTACTGCTGCTTTTTATACTCTTGCTGCCGTTTACCGGGTATAGCTGGGGCTTTTTTGCGCACCAGCGCATCAACCGGCTGGCCGTCTATACCTTGCCGCCTGAGATGGTGGGCTTCTACAAAAAGCACATCCGCTACATTACCGAGAACGCCGTAAACCCCGACCGGCGCAGGTATGCCGTGGCCGGCGAGGCACCCCGCCACTACATCGACCTGGACGTGTACGGCGACAGCGCCCTTTACAAGATGCCGCGCTTCTGGCAGCAGGCCGTGGAGCGGTATGGCGAGGACACTTTGATGACGCACGGCATTGTGCCCTGGCACATCAACCGCATGAAGTTCCAGCTCACGCAGGCCTTCAAAGAGCGTAACCTCGACCAGATCCTGCGCCTCTCCGCCGACATAGGCCACTACATTGCTGACGCCTGCGTACCGCTGCACACCACCCGCAACTACAACGGGCAACTGACAAACCAGCGTGGCATCCACGCCTTCTGGGAAAGCCGCCTGCCCGAGCTCCTCTCCGACAACTACGACTTCTTTGTGGGCCAGGCCCGCTACATCGAACAGCCGCAGCTTACAGCATGGGATATTGTCGCCAGCGCCCATCTGGCCCTCGACTCGGTACTGGGTTTTGAGCGGGAACTGACACTGGAATTTGACGAAGAGAAGAAGTACAGCTACGAAGTGCGTGGCAACCTCACCACCCGGGTCTACTCCAGGGAGTTTTCGGAGGCCTACCACCGCCGGCTGAGCGGGCAGGTCGAGCGCCAGATGCGCCTGGCCATCCACTCGGTGGCCAGCTACTGGTTCACAGCCTGGGTCGATGCGGGGCAGCCCGACCTGCGCGGGCTAGCCTCTACCCTCTCGGCTGAAGAGCAAGAGCGCCTGCGTATGGAGCTGAAGGAATACGAACAGGGCCCGCACCTGCCGCGCGAAGAAGGCGAAACGCACCAGCCCCAAAGTCTCTGGATTTCAGGGCGCAAAGAGTAGGCTGGCAGCTTACCGCAGAAGCCTTAGTCTGTCCATTAAGGTATAGACAACAACCGACAAACGGCGTTATGCAAAGGATGTAAAATTGCATAACTTGCCCCTGCAACCTATTCACTCACCTATGAGCTATACCTGTACCTTTTTAAAGCGCTTTGCGCTGTTCTTTACACTCGCCACCATTCTTAGCCTGCAGGCTTCGGCACAGCAAAACACGGCCGCTACACTGCAAAAGCTCGACGCCTACTATCAGAAAGCGCTCAAGGACTGGGATGTGCCCGGCATGGCTATTGCCATCGTGCGCAACGACTCCGTGATTTTTGCCAAAGGCTATGGTGTGCGCGACCTGAAAGCGGGCGGGCAGGTAGACGCCAACACGGTGTTTGGCATCGCCTCTAACTCCAAAGCCTATACCGCCGCCGCTCTCGGCATCCTGGTAGACGAAGGCAAACTCAACTGGAACGACAAAGTAACTAAACACCTGCCCTGGCTGCAGCTCTATGATCCTTACGTAACGCAGGAGCTCAACATCGAAGACCTGCTCAGCCACCGCGCCGGCTTCCGTACTTTCAGCGGAGACCTGCTTTGGTACAACACGACCTTCAGCCGCCGCGAAATTTTGGAGCGCGCCCGCCACCTGCAGCCCGCCTACAGCTTCCGCGATGGGTATGGCTACTCTAACATCATGTTCATTGCTGCCGGCGAAGTGATTGAAGCCGTGTCTGGCCAAAAATGGGAAGATTTTATCAAGCAGCGGTTCTTTGCGCCGCTGGGCATGAACCGCTCCTATACCTCTGTAAACGAGTTAACAGGCAAGGACAATGTCGCTTCTCCGCATGGAAACGACGAAAACAACAAACCTTACCCCACTACTTTCACAGCATGGGACAACTGGAACCCGGCGGCCGGTATATTCACGAGCGTGAACCAGCAGGCCCAGTGGATGCGGCTGCAGCTCAACCGCGGCACTTACAAGGGTCAGAAGATTTTCAGCGAAGACGCCAGCCGCATGATGTGGACGGCGCACAACGCCCTGCCTATCTCCAAACAAGCTGAAGCCAACGTGCCCTCCACGCACTTTTCGGCCGCTGGCCTGGGCTGGATGATGAACGACTACGAAGGTCGCAAAATAATTGCCCACGGTGGCGGCCACGAAGGTATGAACAGCCGCACGGTGCTGGTGCCGGAAGAGAACCTGGGCATCGTGATCCTGACCAACAGCATGAGCAGCATTATGTCGCCGCTGGCCAACTATACCTTGGACCAGTTCTTCGGGGTGCAGAACGGACGCGACTGGAGCCAATTCTCACTCGACAACATGGCCAAAGCGCGCAAAGCACAGGAAGAAGCAGCTGCCAAAGCTCCGAAAGAAAAGTCGCGCAAAAGTAAGCCAACAATGGAACTGGAGGCCTATACCGGCACGTACAACAGCCCGCTTTATGGCGACGCCACCATCAGGGTGGAGAACAAACAACTGGTGCTGGACCTAGCTCCTGCTCCGGCTCTAGGCGGCAAGCTCACACACTGGCAGCACGACATCTTTAACTTGGAGTGGAAAAACAATTTCGCCTTGCTCACACCTACCAAGGTGCGCTTCATTATAGGCCCGGACGGCAAAATCTCTGAGATGCGACTCGATGCTAACAACCCGGATTTCCATTTCAGCGAGCTCGAGTTCAAGAAAGTCAAGTAACCCCAATCACCATCATCAAAACGGGCCATACCTCCTGCAAGGTATGGCCCGTTTCTTTTTGTGCGTTTAACTAGCCTAGTATGCTACCACCACTGATATAATGCTAGCAATAGCAAAATATCCAGCGATTACAATGTAAGCGAGCGCATCATCATCGTAGTAAAGTTTTTTCATGAGTGACAACCTTTTAAAATTGAGAATACTTTAAAATTACCTTTGGCTGCCGTTGTCTATTTGTACGTGATGAGTATTCAAATGTTGTACTATTTAAAAAAATGATATGATTTTATATATATAAATATATAAATATTAATACGTTCCTTGTTGCCAGTTACTTATATACTTGGTTGGTCTCCTTTTAGAATAACGTATTGGGGCATTTACAGGATGTTTTACGCAGAAATCTATACTTACTTTAAATAGCAAGGGCGATGCAAATATGCATCGCCCTTGCGCAATGGTATGTTACAAGCTAATCTACACTACTGCTACCAGGAAAGTACTCAGCGCTCCACCTAGTACAAAATAAGCAGCAACAATTACATTAGCAACTGACTCGTTAAGGGTAAATTTTTTCATGACAATAGCTTTTTTTAAGGTTTAGGTTAGACTTTATTATTGTAAGCATAAAAAAATTCACTTCTAGTAAAACATATTCATATTTTCACTTGAAGATGTTGCAAATAAATATTAAATAAATATTATATGCAAATAATTGAATATAATTTCTATTCATTATCACTATACCTGCACCTTTTAACGCTATACCCTTCTACTTAAATTGCAATTAACTACTGGTCAATCATATACAATTTATAAATTCATTATAAACATAATACAATATAATTTTCAGCCAATATTTAAACAAAATATTTACAGACATTGCAGTGCACTATACCTAGCTAGGGTTTTAAAAAGCAAAATCCCCTGCCGGCCATATGGCCGGCAGGGGATTTTGCAGGAAAAGACTTTTGATATTTAGCCTATTACAGTGCCATTTATACCAGTTTCTTATAACGGATACGCTTTGGCTCTACATCGCCCAGACGCTTCTTCTTATTCTCTTCGTAATCCGTGTAGTTACCCTCAAACCAATATACCTGCGAGTCTCCTTCAAAGGCCAGGATGTGGGTACAGATACGGTCCAGGAACCAGCGGTCGTGCGAAATGATCACGGCACAACCGGCGAAGTTTTCCAACGCGTCCTCCAATGCACGGATCGCGTTCACGTCCAGGTCGTTGGTCGGTTCGTCGAGGAGCAGCAGGTTGCCGCCTTCTTTCAGCGTCATGGCCAGGTGTACGCGGTTGCGCTCCCCACCTGACAGTTTTTCAACCTTCTTCTCCTGGTCACCGCCCGAGAAGTTGAACTTGCTCACGTAAGCACGGGAGTTTACCTGACGGCCGGCCATCATCATGTGCTCCGTTCCGCCAGAGATCACCTCAAACACCGATTTGCTCGGATCGAGGTTCGCGTGTTCCTGGTCTACGTAGGATATTTGCACAGTAGAGCCCACAGTGAACTCACCAGCATCCGGTTTTTCCTGACCGGTGATCAGTTTAAACAGTGTAGTCTTACCGGCGCCGTTCGGTCCGATGATGCCCACAATGCCACCCTGTGGCAGGGCAAAGCTCAGGTTCTCGAACAACAGTTTGTCGCCGTAGGCCTTGCTGATGTTGTGGGCTTCAATTACCTGTGCGCCCAAACGCGGGCCATCCGGTATAAAGAGCTCCAGTTTCTCTTCTTTCTTTGAAGCTTCCTCGCTGGCCAGTTTATCGTACTGGCTGATACGGGCTTTGGACTTGGCGTGACGGGCTTTCGGAGCCATGCGCACCCACTCCAACTCGCGCTGCAGCGTTTTCTGGCGCTTGCTCTCCGACTTCTCTTCTTTCGCCAAGCGGGCAGCCTTCTGCTCCAGCCAGCTGCTGTAATTGCCTTTCCACGGAATGCCTTCCCCGCGGTCCAGTTCCAGAATCCAGCCGGCCACGTTATCGAGGAAGTAACGGTCGTGGGTTACGGCGATCACAGTGCCTTTGTAGTGCTGCAGGTGCTGCTCCAGCCAGTCCACCGACTCAGCGTCCAAGTGGTTGGTCGGCTCGTCCAGTAACAGTACGTCCGGTTCCTGCAGCAGCAGGCGGCAAAGGGCCACGCGACGCTTCTCACCACCCGACAGATTGCCGATCACGGCATCTTCCGGTGGCGTGCGCAGCGCATCCATGGCACGCTCCAGGCGGTTATCCAGTTCCCAGGCGTTAAGCTGGTCCAGGCGTTCCTGCACCTCGCCCTGGCGTTCGATGAGCTTGTTCATCTCATCGTCCGTCATCTCCTCGGCGAACTTCATGTTGATCTCGTCGAACTCCTTCAGCAGCCCAACGATTTCGCTCACACCTTCCTCTACCACTTCGCGCACGGTTTTGGTCGGGTCCAGCTGCGGCTCCTGCTCCAGGTAGCCTACCGAGTAGCCCGGCGACCATACTACTTCGCCACGAATTTCCTTGTCTACGCCAGCGATGATCTTGAGCAGGCTCGACTTACCGGAACCGTTCAGGCCCAGCACACCGATCTTGGCACCGTAGAAAAAGGAGAGGTAGATATTTTTGAGTACTTGCTTCTGTGGCGGGTAGATCTTGCTGACCCCGGCCATGGAGAAAATAATGGTTTCGTTGCTCATTTGACTGTATATCAGTTTAATACTGTCCGCAGACAGCAGTTTTAGTTTAAACAGGAACGGCGTTTAAAGTGCCCTACCCGACAATTGCGACCGGATTAACACTTATTTATGACGCCAATTACAAATATCGTAAAAATTCATGTCTTTATGGTTCACAAAAGTCTTTTGAAATCACTAAACTTGTAGAAAAACTGTATGGGAGAAGTCCGCGCAGACTTATCGTGGCACCAGATCAGGTTAAAACCGGCGCAGTTCTGCAGCTAAACTGCAGACCGTCAACGCTACACCCTGACTTGCGTATGCTAAGGTTAGTCTAAATTTTGGACCTTTGCCCTTTTATGTTCCGATTCTAACCCGATCCTTAAATGGAAAACAACGACCTATTGGAAGAAGCCAGAAAGTATGGCTTTATTCAGGACCAGCAAGTATGGCTGAAAGCTTTTATGACTTACCCCGACCGCAAGGTGGGCGAAGTGAAAGAATCAGAAGAAGACTCGCTGGTGTATTTTGCCAGGCGCTTCCACATGTTCAGCGACAAAGTCAACGCCCTCCTCGAACGCATTGCGTCTTCCGAAAACAAAGGCTCTTTCCTGATGAAGGTGCTGCACATGAAGGACCAGGTAGGCAATTACGATGCACTGGGCAATTTTGAGTCTATCTACCATACCCTGAGCAAGGCCGAGGAGGACATAAACGAAACCATCAAGCAGAACCGCGAGAAGAACCTGAGCATCAAGATCGGGCTTATTCAGGAGGCGGAGTCGCTGCAGGACAGTCTGGAGTGGAAAGAGACATCTGACAAGATGAAGGACCTCCGGGCCACCTGGATCAAGACGGGCCCTGTGGAGAAAGACCTGACCGAAGAGATAGAAGAGCGCTTTAAAACAGCTTTGGAGGCTTTCTTCGAGCGCAAAAAGTCCTTCTTCAACGACAAGAAGATGATGCAGAACCGCACCTACGACAGGTATAGAGACCTGATCGCGAAGTCGGTGGCGCTGCAGAACTCCGAAGAGTGGGAAGCCACGACGGCTAAATTGAAAGACCTGCAAACGCAGTGGAAACAGATTGGCGGATCGTTGCCGCGTGCCACCACCAATAAGCTATGGACCGAGTTCAGAAAAGCGCACAACCACTTCTTCGAGCGTCTCAAAGTAAAGATCACCAACGAGAAGACCGACTCGAAAGAGAAATACTACGAAACTAACCTGGAGCGCAAGCAGGAACTGGTAAGCCAGGCCGAGCAACTGCTCCAGCACAACAGCCTGAACGACGCCGTGAAGCGCGCCAAGGAACTGCAGGCAGAGTGGAAAAAAGTAGGCCCGGTACGCCCTGATGTGTCGGATGCAGTATGGGAACGCTTTATCAAGGCCTGTGACCGCGTGTTTGAGATGAGCAGCCTGGAGCACTACATCCGCAAGCGCCAGCAGAACGCCAACGAAACCTACGGCCATGAAGAGGGGCTGCATGCCCGCATCAACGCCCTGCGTGACTTCATTAAGTCTGACCGCCAGGAGCTGGAAGTGCTCGAAACGAACCTGGGCAAGCTGAGCGAGGCACCGAGCAACGACTCGTTCCGCAACATGCTCTTGGGCAAGATCCGTAACTTCAACCGTAAGATAGCCACGAAGCAGGCGCTGATCGAGATGTTTCAGGAGCAGTTGAGCACGATCAGTAAATAGAAAAATAAAGATTTAACTATATTGTTTGGGAAGGCGTCTGTTGCTAATGTGACAGACGCTTTCTATATTTACATAGAGCCCAAATAAGGCAGATTGCGGTAAAAAACGGAGTCTGAAAAAATTTGACTCAGAATGAACAATTACTGTGTATTTGCGTTGTTTTGGTAAAAACAATCACAAAAAGCAATAAATATTTCAAAAAAATTTTAGTTTGTGATTTAATTCATACTTTTGCGAACATTTTATAAACGCTATTAATAAGGAGACACATACTATGTATTGGACACTGGAATTAGCATCATACCTGGAGGACGCACCCTGGCCAGCTACGAAGGACGAGCTGATTGACTATTCTATCCGCTCAGGCGCCCCTATGGAGGTGGTAGAGAACCTGCAGGCCCTGGAAGATGACGGACAACCTTACGAGAACATCGAGGAGATCTGGCCTGACTATCCTACCAAGGAAGACTTCATGTTCAACGAAGACGAGTACTAACATTAATGATTAATTACGAATGATGAATGAGTAATTAACTCTTTTAATTATTCATTAATCATTAGCCATTATTCATTGAAAAACATCGTTGAGGTAAAAAATCTGGTTGCGGGTTATGAGCATCGTACTCTGATCCGCAACCTTTCTTTTTCTGTGCCTGCGCAGGCATTTGTGGCAATTGTGGGTCATAACGGCGCGGGCAAAACAACGCTCTTCAGAGCTTTCCAGCAAAAAATCCCTTACCAGGGGCAGCTCCTGCTGCAGGGCCAGGATTTACGCCATACCAAAGACGCAGCAGCCTCCGGCCTCCTCTCCTACCTCCCCCAGAAGAACATCGTCTCTTTCTCGATCAGTGTGCTTGACCTGGTCGTGATGGGCCTTTTCCGTAAGAAGAGCTTTTTTGAAAACTACACTGCCCAGGATTATGAGCAGGCTCGCGCTACTCTGGCGCAACTGGAGCTGACACACCTGCAGGAGCAGGACTTTACCACGCTGTCAGGAGGTGAGCAGCAAATGGTGTGGCTGGCGCAACTCATGCTGCAGGATGCAGACGTGGTGCTGCTCGACGAGCCTACCCAGCAACTGGATGTATACTACAAGAAGCAGGTGTTCCAACTGCTGCAGCAATGGGTGCAGCAGAAAGGTAAAACGGTGTTCTGCATAACACATGATCTCTACAACCTGCAACCCCTACAGGGCTATCTGCTCAACCTCTCCAAACCCGACCCCACACTCGAGCTGCTCTCCCCGGAAACCGTTCAGCACAACCAGGATTACCTCGAAGCGCAGCGCGTTGTGCGCTAAGGCATCTCCTCAAACTGTTTCACGAGTACTTCGGCCAGCAGCAGGTCCTCCGGCGTCGTGATCTTGATGTTGCTATAGCTGCCCTCCACCAGTGCTATACCTGCACCCAGCTGCTCTACTACCGAGGCATCGTCCGTGAAGTACTCCTGCTCGGGTTGTTCGTACGCTTCCCGCAATAAGCTCGCCTTAAAACACTGGGGTGTCTGCACGAGTCTATACCTGGTGCGCGGCACGGCACGGCTTCCGTTATCGGTCAACTCCCGGATAGAGTCTTTGGGTGAAACGGCCACCACAGCAGCGCCCGACTCAGCTGCCTGCTCGAAGGCTGCCTTGATGATGCCTGTGCTCACGAAAGGCCGAACGCCGTCGTGCACCGCTACCAACGCCTCACCCTGCACGGCAGCCAATCCGTTCTTCACGGATCCGAAGCGCGTCTTGCCGCCTAGTACCGCCATATGGAAAACAGCAAATTTATGCTGCTTACACAGACTCCGCCATACCTGCAGCTGGTCCTCCGGCAGCACCACCACAATGCGTATATCCGGATTATAGGTATGGAACCGCTCGATGGTGTGCATCAGGATGGGCTTCCCGGCCAGTTCAATGAACTGCTTGGGCAAACTGTGCTGCATGCGGCTGCCCGTTCCACCGGCTACAATGATGGCGTATTCCTGCAAGGCTTTTTCCATGTAAAGGGTGTTCTGTTAAGATAGTTTCGCTACTGGCAATCAGCCAGCCGGGACACATCTGCTGATTTGACAAAAGCTAAGTTTCGGGTGATTTTTTCGACACTCCAGTCCCACCAGGCAATTTGGAGCAGCTGCGCAATGTCGCTTTCCGGGAAACGCATTTTCACCACTTGCGCCGGGTTTCCTGCTACAATTGCGTAATCCGGCACATCCTTGGTGACCACCGCTTTGGTTGCTACAATGGCCCCGTTCCCAATTCGCACACCGGGCATGATAACCGCTTCGTACCCAATCCAGACATCGTTCTCCACCACCGTGTCGCCTTTGTAAGGATACTGGTCTGCGCTACCATTCGCCTGCTCCCAGCCGTTGCCGAAGATTTCAAAAGGGAAGGTGGAGACGGGCCGGGTCTCGTGATTGCCCCCATTCATGATGAACTTTACGCCGGAGGCAATGGCGCAGAATTTCCCGATGCGAAGCTTATCCCCGATGAAGTCGAAATGGTACAGCACATTCTTCTCGAAATTGTGCGGATCCTCCATATCATGGTAATAGGTATAGTCCCCGACCACAATGTTGGGGTTCCGGATGATGTTCTTCAGAAAAACCAGGTTGTGGTGATGCGGAAGCGGATACGTATTTGTTGGATCTGGACCGGTCATACCTTCAGGCTGCTAAGAAGTACATAATGCTGCAAATAAAGCAAAAAGCCCCGACTTTGCGGGCCGGGGCTTTTCTAAAACTTATACCTGTGCTTACAGAATCAGCATCACGTCGCCGTAGCTGAAGAAGCGGTATTTCTCTTTCACGGCCTCCTCGTAGGCTTTCATCACCAGGTCGTAGCCACCAAAAGCAGCTGTCATCATCAGCAGCGTGCTCTCCGGCATGTGGAAGTTGGTTACCAGTGCATTGGCGATTTTGAAGTCATACGGAGGGAAGATGAAACGGTCCGTCCAGCCCTCGTTTGGCTTCAGGCGGTTGCTGGCCGACACCGACGACTCCAGCGCACGCATGGTAGTGGTACCGATGGCGCACACACGCTTTTTGTTGTCCAGGGCTTTGTTCACCATCTCAGCAGTCTCGGATGGCACCATGAAGTTCTCTGAGTCCATCTTGTGCTTGGTCAGGTCCTCCACGTCTACCGGGCGGAAAGTGCCCAGGCCCACGTGCAGCGTAAGTGGCGTCACGTCCACTCCTTTGATCTCTAGGCGCTTCAGCACCTCTCTGGTAAAGTGCAGGCCGGCAGTCGGGGCCGCTACGGCACCCACGTTTTTAGCATACACCGTCTGGTAACGCTCTTTGTCTTCCGGCTCGGCTTCGCGCTTGATGTACTTTGGAAGCGGCGTCTCGCCCAGCTCGTTGATGGTCTTGTAAAACTCCTCGTCCGGACCGTCGAACAAAAACTTGATCGTGCGGCCGCGGGAAGTTGTGTTGTCGATTACTTCGGCTACCAGGTCGCTCTCGCCAAAGTATAGCTTGTTGCCCACACGGATCTTACGGGCCGGGTCTACCAGCACGTCCCACAGGTGAATGTCCTTGTTAAGCTCACGAAGCAAAAACACTTCGATCTTGGCGCCGGTTTTCTCTTTGTTGCCATAGAGGCGAGCCGGAAACACCTTGGTGTCGTTCACTACCATCACATCGCCTTCGTCAAAATACTCGAGGATGTCTTTGAAAATGCGATGCTCGATCTTGCCTGTGTCGCGGTGCAGCACCATCATGCGTGACTCGTCGCGGTTGGCGGAAGGATGCGTTGCTAGCAGGTTTTCAGGTAGTTCAAACTTAAATTCTGATAACTTCATACTTTTTATATTACGGTATAAATCGTGCGGATTTGGAATGGCCTTTTTAGGGCAGAGGCCGGTTTCCGAAAAATTCGGTATGGCTTACCCATGATACAACTAAAAAATCAAACCGCAAATTTACTTAGTTTGCCCGAAATATTATTACTTTTAAAAAAATTACTTTCCTATACGCCAATCTATGATCTACCTCCGCCTAATAGCTGAAAGTTTCCGCTTTGCATGGCAGGCGCTACGTGCCAACCTGCTCCGGACGATCCTCTCCCTGCTGGGCGTTACGATAGGCATTTTCGCCATCATCTCGGTTTTCACGCTGGTCGACTCGCTCGAGCGCAACGTGCGCGACAGCATGAGCTTTATTGGCGACAAGGTGCTGTATGTGGAGAAGTGGCCCTGGAGCTTTGGCGGAGAATACCCATGGTGGAAGTACTTCAAGCGTCCGCAGCCTAACATCCACGAATACCGCCAGCTGGACCGCAACCTGACAAACGATGCGGGTGTGGCCATTTTTGCTAACAGAGGCAGCAGCCTGTTCAAGCACCGTAACAACAGCTTCAAGGATGCCGGCCTGATGGGCGTCACCTACGACTACAACAAAGTGACCGAGATACCGGTGGCCGAGGGCCGCTACTTCGTGCCGCTGGAGGTGGACGCTGCCCGGAACGTGATGATCATCGGCGACGAGGTGGCCAGCACACTTTACCCGGGCCAATCGGCCATTGGGCAGGAACTCCGGGTGAGCGGGCACAAGTTCACGGTCATCGGGGTGATGGAGAAACAGGGCGAAAACATGTTTGGCATGCCTAACTTCGACCAAATGGGCATCATCCCCTACGGCTCGTTTAGCAAGATGTACGCCACCGGCCCCAACGGCATCGGCTCGACGATTGCGGTAAAAGGCCGCGACGACGACCTGGGCCTGATGGAACTGGAGTACGAGGTGCGCGGCATGATGCGCAACATCCGTGGCCTGAAACCACGCGACGAGGACAGCTTCGCCATCAACCGCCCCGAAATGGCGACCCAGGCTATCACCGGACTGTTTGAGGTAATCGGTCTGGCTGGCTGGGTGATCGGCGGCTTCGCGATTCTGGTAGGCGGCTTCGGCATTGCCAACATCATGTTCGTGTCGGTGAAAGAGCGGACCAACATCATCGGTATACAGAAATCGCTGGGCGCCAAAAACTATTTCATCCTGTTCCAGTTCTTGTTTGAGTCCGTATTTTTGAGCGTTATTGGCGGCGGCATCGGCATCATGCTCGTCTTCCTGCTCACGCTCATACCGCAGGACATGATGAAGATATCGCTCTCGATGGGCAACATTATTCTGGGGCTTGGCGTATCGGCGGTGATAGGTATGCTGTCGGGCATCATTCCGGCGGTGCTTGCCTCCAACCTGGACCCGGTGATAGCGATTCGCTCCAAATAGAAAAACACAACCGTGGCTGCAAAGTTTAACCTCCGCGCTGCAGACACACATCCTTTAAAATAGTTACTAAATGAAGAAGGCGTGCTCCGTATGAGTGCGCCGCAGGAGGCCTGCCTCCTGAAGAAGACGAAGAGAAATTTATGGCAAAGCTTAGAAAGACAAGCAAAACGAAACTTAACGACGAGTCGCACAACAGCGGCAGCGGACAAACGATCCTAAACCCGGACGTAAACGAGAATAAAGCAAAATCCATTACCGACCTGCGCGAGGCAGGACACGTGCAGGCACCACCCGCCTCTGCAGAAGACATCAAAATCCGCAAGGCCTTTGTAGACAAGGACTGGAATGAGATCAAGATCGCCGACTCCTGGCAGATCTTCAAGGTGATGTCGGAATTTGTGGAGGGCTTTGAGAAGCTGGCCAAGATTGGCCCATGCGTTTCTATTTTCGGCTCGGCCCGTACCAAGAACACCCACAAGTACTATGTGATGGCCGAGGAAATCGCTGCCAAGCTGGTGCGTCACGGCTACGGTGTGATCACAGGCGGCGGTCCGGGCATTATGGAGGCCGGTAACAAAGGCGCTCACTCTGAGGGCGGCAAATCGGTGGGTCTCAACATCCACCTGCCATTCGAGCAGTTCAACAACATCTACATCGACTCCGACAAGCTCATCAACTTCGACTACTTCTTTGTGCGCAAGGTGATGTTTGTGAAGTATGCGCAGGGCTTTGTGGTACTGCCAGGCGGCTTCGGCACGCTCGACGAGCTGTTTGAGGCGATCACGCTGATTCAGACGAAGAAAATCGGGGCGTTCCCGATCGTGCTGGTAGGTCGCTCTTACTGGGAGGGCCTGTTCAAGTGGGTGGAGGACGTGATGCTGAAGGAAGAAAGCAACATCAGCCCGGAAGACCTGAACCTGGTGCACATCGTGGACGATGCCACCGAAGCAGTGAAAGTGATCGACGACTTCTACAGCAAATACCTGCTGTCTCCAAACTTCTAGGAAAAAAGAACTCTCTACAAAAAAGCTCCGCCGATTTCCGGTGGGGCTTTTTTATTCAGAAAAATCAAAGGCCTCTTCTTAATTGGCCCTGGTTCTAGTTTACCAGCTTTACTTCAAAGGAGGTGCTTCCGCTTACAGGTATACCTTCGGCTGTCTGGCCTTGTACTTTCACTTCGAACAGGCCAGTTTCGTCGGAGGTATAGAACGTGAAGGTAGCAGTGCCGTCGGCGTTAGTTTGCAGGTATGGCTGCCAGTAGAGCTGCTGCCGGAAGTCGGGCAGCTGGGTTTGGGTTGCATCGTCAGGGGCGGGCACCACGAAATGCCGGGGCAGGTTGTATTGCTCGTACAGCACAGGCAGGCCCTTTTCCCTGAGCCGCTCCCGACTCTCCCCGCTTTTGGTGTAGACGGCAAACATACCATTGTCGACCAGACGCCCCAGGTTGCCAGCGTACAGTTTCTCTTCTGACCAGGCAATCTCAATCGAGGCGATGTCATTCAGGTCGAGGGCCATGATCTCGTCCATGTTCTCCAGTATAACGCCGTCCAGCAGGTATAGCGGCTCCTCTTTCATCATGCGCTTGGTTTCGGAGGACACGTAGAGCAGGCGCACGGTTTGCTTCCCTTTCTTCTTGCGCATGCGCAGGTTGGTGGTCACCTCCCGGATGGCCTCCTCCACGTCATGAAAAGCAACATAATTATCCAGCTTGAACACCCGGTCGACCGGTAATCGCGGCACAGGGGCTGTGGCGTGTGGCTCTGTCAGGCCGTAGATCTCGTGGATGTTGGCGCGGGTATGGTGTTTCAGTGCAGCGCTTACTACGTGTTGTGGCAATGCCTGCACAAAGGCGGTGTCTGTCTGTTTTGCAATGTTTTCCTGTTGAAAAGGAGCCTTTACCGCTTCCTGCCGCATGGGCTCTACCAAAGGCTCTTTTTGGAAGCGTGCCTCGTTTCCGCTTCTGGCGATGGCTTCCCATAGCTCCTGGTCTGTTTCATAGCCCAGTTGCGTTGCATTAGTAGTTACAAAGCCAACAGGTTGCTGAAGGGCCGCACGGCGCTCGGCCACGGAGGCAGCAAGCCAGGTGGCGGGTTGTAGGCCTGCAACCGTAACGGTAACCTGCTGACGGGTGCCATACTGATTGCGGTCGGGCTGCACTGCTATACCTGCGGCGTGGGCTAACTTTACTCGTTGCTCCGCTTCCACCAGGCCACCCGTGTTGAGCAGCAGCAACTGGCAGTCAGACTGTGCGGACTTTAGCCACGGCACCGTGACCGAACCGGACCTCGCGATAGGCTGCGCGAAGTATACCGTTCCGCCGGAGACAGCCACCAGCACATGCCCTATTGCCGATTTACCCTGCACGCTTACCTCTATACCTGCGTCGCTCACCTTGCCAACTGCCAGGGCTATACCTTGGGGCTTTGGTTCCGGCAGCTTGACCTGCTGCGGTGCATAGCCAGCCGTCTGTAGCTGTGCCACCAGTTCCTGCTGCCCGGAGGTGTTCAGTTCAAACACGGCTATACCTGTTTCATCGCTTTTGAAGGTCGTGATAACCTGCCCAGCCGTATCAAGCACAGTGCCCTGGGCTGCTATACCTATACCTGCGGCATTGGTAACGGTCGCCACCATTTTGGCAGGTATACCGGTCGGCCAAACGCCGGACTCCGGGAAGAAGCGCACCTGTAGCGGCCTGGTTTTCATGGGCTGAGCCTGCAGCGCTTTAACTTCATCCGGGTTCACGATTAGGAGCTGCTCGCGCCAGTGCTGCTGCGTGCTAAAGTTCCGCATCCAGTTGGTGGCCGCCTGCAGCGTATACCTGCCCGAAGGCAAGCCTTTAGGCAACAGAAAGTCTCCCTGCGCTTCCCCGTCTTCGATCACCAGCCGTTGGTTGATCAGAGTGGCGCCTTTTGCGTCGAGCAACTCGACATAAAGCACCCGGCTGGCCGGTTCGGTTGAGCGCTTCTGGACAGCAGCGCAGTACCACAGGCGCTCTCCTGCCATGTACCAGGGCTGACTGTGCGTCAGCTGCACCTGCTCGTCTGAGAGTTGGCGCTGCACCTGGGCGGCAGCGGCTTTTGCAACCTGTTCCTGCTGGGCGAAGGCGGGCAGGCTAAGACAGGTTGCTGCTGCCAGAAGCAGACCAGCTGCGCGTTTGTGGAGGCTATCAAAGGATATATGCATCAGTTCTTTCAGATTTTAGAAGCCGATTGGCCGTTCGTCAGTTACATTCGGGTACAGGAAGGTAAAGCGGCAGTCTCCTATAGGCATCTCGTACGGCAGCCCCGGGAAGGGAGCGTAGAACATGCGTGGGATCACGATAAAGTCCTCGACCATGGCAGAAGCGGTGAAATACCCCACCACCCGTTCGTCGGGGTTGTTAACACTGTACATGTTGCCGTTAATGCGTGCCGGAGGCGGATCAAAGATGCTACCGACGCTGGACTGCTGCTGGTTGAACAGGCGCCAGAATTCATATGCTTCGCCTGTCAGCGAGAACTGCCTGATCTTGATGCGGTACTTGGTCGGGATGTCGGCGGGCACCACCGCCACGGGCTGCTCAAAATAGCGGCCGTTCACCAGCCGGTCATCGCTTGCAACCACTTTGGTGCTGATGCTCCCCATGTTGGCCCAGCATACCGAAGGATCGGGCTTATCGCCCGTATTGGTGTAAAACTCAAACACACCCTCTGTATCCCAGCGGTAGTAGTTGCCCCGCTCGGACGGATCCTGCACCTTGGCCTTCACCTCAAAACCCACCGACCTGCGCTCGATCAGCATACCTGCTGAGTTGCGCACCACATCGATAAACTCCTTGAACTCATAGCCTATACCTTGTAGGGCGGGCACAGGCCGGAGTAGCTCCGGACGTGAGGCGTACTCCCTGCCATCGGGTAGCCTGATGTGCAAGGTATAGCTGCGCCCCTGCTCTACCCGGAAGTCTTCTCTGCTCAAGGTATACACGCCATAGGCAGGCCCTTCATACAAAGGCATGCTGTTGCCGAGATTGTCCTGCACCGTGACAGTGGCGTTACGCACACGCTCTACCACTACCTGCTGTTTTTCGCTGTCGAAGGGGGAGGTCCAGGTCAGCGTCACTTTGTTCAGCGTCGAATCGTTCTGGTCTGTCACCATCCCGCTCACCACCAGCGACTTTTGTCCGGTGTCGATCTGAAGTTCCAGCGGATCCACACAGGCCTGGAGACAAGCCACTACGAGCAGTATGGCCAACAACCGGTATTTTTGTAAAGTAATTTGCATTTGCAGGTATAGTTTAGTTGCCTGTGCCTTGTCTGAGTGTTCTTTCTTGACTAGCCTCCTCATCTGGTGATCTTGAAATTGTAAGTAATAGCCGGTACGGCCGAGCCGATCACCGCCAGCCGGTAGGCCTGCGGGATGGTGCCGCCATAGGCAGGCTTGAAGAACACCGAGTAAGGGTTTTTGCGCCCGTACACGTTGTACACCGAGAAAGCCCAGCTGCTCACCCAATTCGCATTGCGCTTGTTGGTGCCGTCTATCACAAAGGCCAGGTCCAGTCGGTGGTAGTCGGGTATGCGGTGCTGGTTGCGGTCGCTGTAGTTCACCATCAGCAGACCGTCGATGTAGCCCACAGACTCCGGGTAAGTGATGGGCCGTCCCGTGCTGTAAGTGAAGTTGGCCGACAGGCTGATCAAACGGGACAGCTGCTGGTTCAGGACCAGGCTGAGGTCGTGTGGCTTGTCGAAGTTTGCCGGAAAGAAATTGCCGTTGTTGATGCGCTCTTCGGGCGTGGGGCCGTTGACGCGGCGCAGCGACCTGGAGTAGGTATAGCTGGCCCAGCCCGTCAGCTTTTTGCTCTTGCGGCGCATCATCAACTCCAGCCCGTAGGCTTTGCCCTCGCCTGGCAGCAGGTCTGCATCGAGGGTGCTGTTGAGCAGCAGGCGGGCGCCGTCCTTATACTCCACCAGGTCGTACAGTTTTTTATAGTAGGCCTCCGCCGAGAGCTCGATGGTGTTATCCTGCAGGTTTTTGAAAAAGCCGAGCGCCACCTGGTCCCCGAGCTGCGGTCGCAGGTTCGGGTTGCTCGTTTTCCAGATGTCCACCGGGGAAGCAGCCGCTGTGTTGGAGATCAGGTGAATGTACTGCGCCATGCGGTTGTAGCCCACCTTCACCGAGCTGTTCTCGCTCAGGCTTATCTTTAGCGAAGCGCGTGGTTCCAGATTGCCATACCTTTGAATCACACCGCCATTGCTGTAGCTGAGCGTGTCGATGATCGTGGACTCGCGCCGTGGCGACTCCGGGTCGTACACATACACATCGCCCGGCCCCAGGTTAAAGTATGAAGAGTAGCGCAGCCCGAGGCTGACTGATACCTTTGGGCTGATCGTGTACTCGTGGTCCAGGTATAAGGCGGCTTCCACGGAGCGTTCGCGCGGCATGTTAACAGGCAGCAGGCTGGACTGCTCCGAGCCAGGAGTCAGGGTGCCAGGACTAAACTCATACCAGGACGAGGAAGCACCCAAGCCTATTTTATGCCGCACAGAGGGGTCGTAATTCAGGTCTACTTTGATCTGCTTGTACTTGATCTCCGAGTCGAGGGTATAGCTGTAAGGTTCTGTTTCGGCCTCCACGCCATAGTCGTAGTCGCCCACCACACCGGTCACGCTGGACAGCAGCTTGTCGCTGAAGGTATGGTTCCAGCGGAGGGTGCCGGTGGCGGTGCCCCAGGTATAGGTAGTGTCGGCCCCGAACCGGAAGCCGTCGCGGCTCATGTAGCCGGATACCATCAGTTGGTCTTTGGCGCTGATCGTGTAGTCGACCTTGGCGTTGAAGTCATAGAAATAACCGTCGCTGTCGCGCACTGCTTTGTCGGGTACATAGCGCATGGCCAGTCCGGGGTAGGCGCCGCGGGCACCGATCACAAAGGAGGCCTTGTCTTTCAGCAGCGGCGCTTCCACCATCAGGCGGCTGGCTAGCAAGCCAATACCGCCGCTCAGGATGGGCGCTTTCTTATTGCCCTCTTTCAACTCCACATCCAGCACCGACGAGATGCGCCCGCCATACCGGGCAGGTATACCGCCGCGGTACAAGGTTACGTCCTGCACCATATCCGGGTTGAAGACCGAGAAGAAACCAAAGAGGTGGGAAGAGCTGAAAAGCGGGGCCTGATCCTGCAGCACCAGGTTCTGGTCGATGCTGCCGCCGCGCACGTTGAACCCGCTGGCCCCCTCGCCTACCGTGGTCACGCCCGGCAGTGTAATGATGCTGCGCAGCACGTCCACCTCGCCCAGGAAGTTGGGCATCTTGCGCACCTCCTGTATCGACAAACGGGCCACACCCATCTCCAGGCTCTCCACGTTATGATCGGGCGCTTTGGCTGACACCTCCACTTCGCGCAGTTGGTTGCTCACCTCGAACAGTTCGACGTGCATGGTGCGGCTCTGCTGCAGGCTCACCCGCCGCTGGTCCTCCACCATACCAATGGCTCGCACCCGCAAGGTATAATTCCCCGCCGGCACCGACAAGGTATAGCGGCCCTGTTCGTCGGCCACGGTACCTTTTCCGGTCTCGACAAGCAGCACGGTGGCTCCGATAAAGGGCTCGCCTGTTTTGGCGCTGCGCACCTGTCCGCTCAGGGTCACGATGCGCTCCGTAGCCTGTCCCGCAACAACGGCGCCGGACGACACGGTGTCGGTGCGAAAGAGCGAGGCGGCAGACTGGGGCACCAGCACGACGGTACGGTCATCGTAGAGCACGAAGGACAGGCGGGCTTTTTCCAGGAGTTTTTGCAATGCGCTCGCGATCGGTTCCTGCTCAAATGTCTGGGTGATCTGCACGCCTTCCACCCACTCGGGCTGGTAGAACACGCGCAGCCGGTGCTTCTGCTGCAGGTCGTGGAGCACGGCCTGCAGGGGCTGGTTCTGGTAGCTGGCCGTAATGCGCGGCTGCCCGGTGTCCTGTGCCCAGGCATAGCCCGATAGCAGCATAAGGACAGAAAGCAGAAGGTAATGGTAGCGTCTTTTCATAAAACAGGGGGCGGTTGGCGTATGTGCGCAGCAGGTATAAAAGGAGTTTACTTTGCACCATAGCAATATATAGTTTTACCATTGAATTTGAAAATCTTAAACTCGCCCGCTCCCAAAAGCTTTGCGCCTTTACTTAAATCCAACAGAATCGTACATAATAACAAGAGAGTCAGGCCTATGTCAGACACCGACAAAGAGACGATAAAGAAGCTGAAGAAAAAGCTGAGAGTGCAGGAGCAGAAGAACGCGGAGATACGGGACCACATGGCAGCCGAGCGCACCATCTTCGCCAACGAGCGCACCCTGATGGCCTACCTGCGCACCGCCATGACCATCTCCGTGGGCGGCTTTGTGGCCATCAAACTTTCCGACGACCTGTACCTTGACATCATTGGTATCATTCTGATCCCTATTGGCATCATACTGGCCATTTACAGCTTTGTCAGGTATAGGCACAAGCAGCGCATCATCGAGGGCCACCACCAGGACTACTGCCCCACCAGCCACGAGCACGAGCGGGCGCACAACGAACTGCCCCAACCCGGCGGAAACGGCAAACAGACCTCCGTTTAGCGTAAATTGCTCCTCAGTAGGCTGGCTGTAGCTGTGTTTTTCGTCCTTTTAGTTTCGTATATTTCCAAAAAACGAAATAAATGCAGGCGCCCGATCAAGACGAAATCAAACGGCTGAAGAAAAAATCCAAAAGCTGGAGAAGAAGAACACCGAGATACGGGATGACATGGCCGTACAGCGCACCATCTTCGCCAACGAGCGCACCCTGATGGCCTACCTGCGTACTGCCATCGCGCTTGTTGCCGGTGGTTTCGCCGCCATCAAGCTCTCACATCATGTGTACATGGAGTTTATCGGCCTCACGCTGATGCCGCTCGGCGTTCTCATGGCCGTTTACAGCTTTGTGCGCTACCTCAACAAACAGAAACTGATCAGGCGCCATCAGCAGAGTTTCCAATCCACTAGCCAGCATCGCGAAGAACTCTACGAAAAGCAGGCCTCGCGCTACGGAAACATCGATTGAGGTATATACCAGAGATAATCTCCAAAACTAAACCATTTAGCGCCGATTGCTGTTAAGAAGGGTTAGCATCTTCGGGTACGGAGGCGCTGATATTTTTATACCTTTGCTATTTAAAATCAAGCATTCCTGAATGGCTTTTAACCAAGCGCAAGAAACAGCAACCGGCACCGACACTGCCTTTTCGCAAAATGGCGAAACACAGCAGATCGAAGTATACGGTGCCCGCGAACATAACCTCAAAAACATTTCCATCAAGCTGCCCCGCTACAAGCTGGTTGTCTTTACCGGCATCAGTGGCTCGGGCAAGTCCTCGCTGGCTTTCGACACGATCTATGCCGAAGGACAGCGCCGCTACATGGAAACCTTCTCGGCCTACGCCCGCTCCTTTATGGGCGGACTCGAGCGCCCCGACGTGGACAAGATCGAAGGCCTCTCGCCGGTGATCTCCATCGAGCAGAAGACTACCAGCCGCAACCCGCGCTCCACCGTGGGCACCATCACCGAGATCTACGACTTTATGCGTCTGCTTTGGGCACGCACGGCCGAGGCATACAGCTATGTGACCGGCGAGAAAATGGTGCGCCAGAGCGACGACCAGATCGTGAACCACATCCTGGAGAACTTCGACGGCAAGCGCATTGTGGTGCTGGCTCCGGTCGTGAAAGGTCGTAAAGGCCATTACCGCGAGCTCTTCCAGCAAATCCGCAAGATGGGCTTTATCCGCGCCCGTGTGGACGGTGAATTGCTCGAAATCGATCCGAAGATGCAGGTGGATAGGTATAAGATCCATGATATCGAGATCGTGATTGATAAGATTGTAGTGAAGGAAGAAGACCGCTTCCGTCTGTCAGGCTCGATCCAGAACGCGCTCACGCACGGTAAGGGCACCGCGCTGATTTTGGATGTGGATGCTGACAAGACGCACTTCTTCTCGCGCCACCTCATGGACCCGGCCACCGGCATCGCCTACGACGATCCGGCCCCGAATTCCTTCTCCTTCAACTCCCCGTATGGCGCCTGCCCGGTGTGTAATGGTTTGGGCGAGATTCAGGAGATCACGGAAGAATCCGTTATACCTGACAAGAGCCTGAGCATACGCCGTGGCGGCATCGCCCCACTTGGCGAGTACCGCGATATCTGGATTTTCAAGCAGATCGAAGCACTGTTCAAGCACTTCAAGGTATCGGTTTCGACGCCGCTCAAAGATTTGCCGGAGGATGTGATGAAAGTGCTGCTCTATGGTCTGGATGAGGAGCTCGAAGTGAACACCAAAAAGGGCAACTACGTGGTGGAGTTTGAGGGCATCGTGAACTTCCTGAAAAGCCAGATGGAATCGGACTCCGACAACATCCGCTCCTGGGTGGAGGACTTTGCACAGACCACGACCTGTCCGGAGTGTAACGGCTACCGACTCAAGAAAGAATCGCTGCATTTCAAGATCGATAACACCAACATCGGTGAGCTATCGGTACTCGACATCAATAAACTGGCTGCCTGGTTTGAAGGGGTGGAAGAGCGCATGAGCGAGCGCCAGAACGTGATCGCCCGGGAGTTACTAAAGGAAATCCGCAAGCGCATCGGCTTTCTGCTGGACGTGGGGCTGGACTACCTGAGCCTGCACCGCCCCGTGAAAACACTTTCGGGCGGCGAGAGCCAGCGCATCCGGCTGGCCACGCAGATCGGTACGCAGTTGGTGGGCGTGCTTTACATCATGGACGAGCCGAGCATCGGCCTGCACCAGCGCGACAACGAGCGACTCATCAAAGCTCTGCAGGATCTCCGCGACCTGGGCAACTCCATTATTGTAGTAGAGCACGACAAGGACATGATTCTGCAGGCGGACTATGTGGTAGACATTGGGCCGGGCGCAGGTATACACGGGGGCCAGGTAGTAACTGCCGGCACGCCGGAAGACATGATGAACGCCGGCACGACCACCGCCGACTTTTTGAGCAACCGCCGAGGTATAGCCGTGCCGCGCGTGAAGCGTCCCGGTACCGGCGAAGTGCTCAAACTGAAAGGCGCCACTGGCCACAACCTGAAGAACGTGACCTTGGAACTGCCGCTCGGCAAGATGGTATGCGTAACCGGCGTGTCGGGCAGTGGCAAGTCTTCGCTCATCCACGATACGCTCTACCCGATCCTGAACACGCATTTCTTCCGGGCCAAACGCGATCCGCTGCCTTACAAGAGCATCGAGGGGCTGGAGCATATTGACAAGGTGATTGAAGTGGACCAGTCGCCGATTGGCCGTACGCCGCGCTCCAACCCGGCTACTTATACTGGTGTGTTCACCGACATCCGTACACTGTTTGCACAGCTGCCGGAGGCTAAGATCAGGGGGTATAATCCGGGACGCTTCTCTTTCAACGTAAAGGGTGGCCGCTGTGAGGCATGCGAAGGAGCAGGTATGCGTACCATCGAGATGAACTTTTTGCCGGATGTATACGTGCCCTGTGAGGTCTGCAAAGGCAAGCGCTATAACCGCGAAACGCTGGAAGTACGCTTCAAAGGCAAGAGTATCACCGATGTACTGGATATGACCGTGGAGCAGGCCGTGGACTTCTTTGAAAGTCAGCCGCGCATCCTGCGCAAGATTCAGACCTTGAACGAAGTGGGTCTTGGCTACATCACACTCGGCCAGCAAGCTACGACCCTATCGGGTGGTGAGGCGCAGCGTGTGAAACTGGCTACGGAACTGTCGAAGAAAGACACCGGCAAGACGCTTTACATTCTGGATGAACCGACCACAGGTCTGCACTTCCAGGACATCGAGCACCTGAGCGAAGTACTGCACAAGCTGACTGACAAAGGCAATTCGGTACTGATTATCGAGCACAACCTGGACCTGATCAAGATCGCCGACTGGATCATCGACATCGGGCCGGAAGGCGGCGAGGGCGGCGGTACCATTGTGGCGGCCGGCACGCCGGAGGATATCGTCAAGAAAGGCAAAGGCTATACCGCCCGCTTCCTGAAAGAGGAGCTGAAAACGAGCCACTACCGCGAAAACGGACAGGCCTGACAGGTATAGCAGTTTATAAAAAATGCCGCTCCCAGGTATGGGAGCGGCATTTTTGTTTTAAATATCTCCGAGTCTGTCTTCCAGCGCTTCCGCCATTTGCAGATGTTGCCGCAAGAGCGGGAGCTGCTTGGAGGCGAACTGCTTTACCTCCATCACTTTGGCATTCTCTGCCATGTCCTCGTATCGCTTCAGCAGCGTTTGGTGCTCTTCGCGGGTGCGCTTGATGTAGGACAAGTCGAAACCTATACCTGTCTGGCCGCTCACCTCGTCGTACACTTTCTGGTCCGAGCTGCCCAGTTCGTTGGGCACTACAAACTCGCCTTGTACGGCCGTGTTCTGCAGGTCTTCCATCAAGCGCCGGTGGCCCTGGCCCATCTCCTGCGCCATCTCCTTCACTTCAGGACCAACCGCTTTTTCCAGCGCCAGGTCACTTAGCTGCACCTGTAGCATATTGGCACTGGTTGCCTCGGCTATGAAAAGGGCATCGTTCTTCATGCCCTGCATGCCGGCAGCCTCAAACTGTTCTACACTTTGGGCAGCCGCCTGCTCAATGCTGTCGCCGGGGCCGCAGCTGGCAGTGCCCAGCAGCAATGCGGCGCTGGCAAGGTATAGGGTAACTCTTTTGATCATACACGTGGGTTTAAAACAGGAACATCTGCAGCCATACAAGGTGCAGATGCTCAAGATAGTTAGTTTTTTGGAATTGCCGCGTGTTTAGCGCCAATGCCTCTTACTTCAATGCGTCCTTGATCTCCTGCGCACGTTTGTGGTGCTCGCGCAGCTTAGGAAGCGTCTTCGTGGCAAAGGCCTTCACTTCGGCGTCATTGTAGTCGTTGTCTTCCACCACATCTTCGAACAGGCTGATGTCGCTGTCGTGGGCGCTCACCATTTTATCCATGTAGTCTCTGTCGAAATCGGCTCCCTTCTTTTCGCGGAGGTCGCGCATCTGGCTCATGTGCTCGTTGCTCATGCTGTCGGGTAGCGTGATGTTTTTGCTCATAGCCAGGTCGCTCATCTCTTTATTGGCCGCGGTGTGGTCCTTCACCATCATGGCGGCAAAATCCTTCACCTGCTGATTGGTGGCTCGCTCCTGCGCCAGTTTGCCGGCTTCCACTTCCATCATGCTGCTGCTGGCCGCCTTGGTCATAAACTCAGCCTGATCGTCGCGTTCCTCTTCCATGGCAGTGTCTTCGAAACGCTGCTCTGTAGCGTCCTGCGCCTGCTCCACGCTGTCGTTGCCAGAGCCGCCGCAAGCCATGGTGCCAAACAAAAAGGCACAGGCCATTAATCCGGTTGTTGTAATTCTTTTCATAGTGTTATCTCGTGTTTATAGTAAAAAAGTTTGAACAAATTGGTATACGCCGCTAAAGCCATGGAGTTTATAGGATAGCCCTATAATATATAGCCGGCAGGCAATAATATGCTTTAGGCGTATCTCTGAACGTGCTGTGTGCAGGCAGCATTCAGTCAATACGCCCACAACTATCTCAGGTATAAAACGATATACACTTCATACATGCCCAAATCTCCCTTAAGCCATATCGTATGAGACGAAGCCCTGCCCTGTTTTTATTGTTCAGCTGCTGCTTTCTGATTTGCTCTGTAGCCCATGCGCAGGATACGGAACAGGAGCGGGAAGACCGCATGCTTATGATGAACATAGACCGTGATCATGACAAGACGATCAAAATTCATCCGCTGCATTACGGGGAGGTGTTTGTGTCGTACGAGAAGGTGCGCTCGCCTAACATCAGCAACGAGTTCGGGCTTAGTTATTTCTATAAAATCCACCTGAAGGACGACGGCTGGCTTACGGAAGCCAGGGACGTGATGGGCATCGGCCTCCGGATGAGCCAACGTTACTATACCTCCAAAAAGAAGTCCGCCCCTTTTGGCTTCTTTCACGGGCCCATGTTCAGCTACCGCTTCATTGTGTTTGAGCGCAACGTGTTCGACCTGCCAGACGTGCCGCCCAGCGACCCCGACTTCAGGTATGTGGGCCGGCTCTACCAGAACGCGGTGGACCTGAGTTACCATCTGGGCTACCAGTTTCAGCTGGGGCGTCACTTCACCACAGAGCTCTCCGGGGGGCTGGGAGGGCGCATCAAAATCGCCAACGCGACCAACGGCGGCGATCTCATCGAGCAGAACATCATCGGCCACGTGGTGCACTCCGATGACGGGGCCGTCGTGACAGTCGGCCCTTCCCCGCAGCTTAATTTCTCGATCGGCTACTCTTTCTAATTACTTGCTGGGCCTACCCCCGGACGGTCGTGCCACAAGATTACCAGGCATAAAAAAGCCGGACAGTGGTCCGGCTTGTAGGTATAGGTTATAAGGCGCAGTGCCTTAAGCGCCCTTGAATTGCGGCTTGCGTTTTTCATTAAAGGCGGTCACACCCTCTTTGTAGTCGGCGGAGTTACCTGCTATTTTCTGGCAATGCGCCTCGTAGTCCAGCATATCATCCAGGGTGGAGTTAAAGGACTTGTTGAGCATCTTCTTCATCAGGCCAATGGCTTTGGTCGGAGCTACGGCGTAACGGGCTGCCAGCTCGGCTACGGCCGCGTCCAACTCTTCCGGTGCTACCACCTTGTTGACCATGCCCAGCTGCAGGGCTTCCTCAGCACTCACTTTAGAACCCAGCGTACTCAGTTCAAAAGCTTTGAGCGAGCCTACCACGCGTGGAAGGAAGAAAGAAGAACCCGAGTCGAGCACCAGTCCCACGTTCACGAACACCTCGATCATGCTAGCAGCGGTGGAGGCCACGATCAGGTCGCAGGCTAGAGCCAGGGAGCAGCCGGCGCCGGCCGCTACGCCGTTCAGCTTGCAGATAATCGGCTTTGGGAGGTTGCGCATGGCCCGGATAATCGGGTTATACCTTTTCTCGAGGGACTCCGACAGGTCGCGCTTGTCAGCGCTGGCAATGGCTTTGAGGTCCTGACCTGAGCAGAAAGCCTTGCCGGCACCCGTCAGAATCACCACGCGCACGCTGTCATCGCGTGTCACCTGTTTCAGGGCATCCTGCAGCTCGTAGCTCTGCTTGTCGTTAAAGGCATTGAAAACATCGGGTCTGTTCAGCGTGATGGTCGCGATGCCATCCTGCACATCATATAGCAAGCATTCGTAGTTCATTTTGTCGTTTGTTTTAAGTAGAGACAATCAAAGGTATAGATAATCACCCTGAAGAGCAAAACCACCTAGAGGGCTACAAAACCCGCCGCCAGCACCAGCAAAAGTCCCGTCAAAAAGCCCGCATAAGCCTGCGCGGGAGTATGGGCGTGTAGGGCCAGCCTCGCCGACAGCACTGCTCCCGATACCAGCACCATTAGCACAATAGGTATGAGCAATCCCGACTCAGGCAGCAGCTTGTTCATCAGCAACAACACTCCCAAAGCACCTCCCAGCCCAATGCCATGCGCACTGATCTTCCAGAAAAAAGAGACGCACCAAGCCACCAGCACAGAAGCCGTGACCACGCCCATCACAAAATAGAACAGCTGATCGAACACCGCCTCTGAGTAAAACAGGTAGGTCGTGACGGCGTAGCAAAGGGCGGTAAACAAAAGCGGCCGGCTACGCTGCTCCCGCCGGTCGATTTCATAGGAATCGATAAAGCCGGTTCGGAACATAGCGTAAGCCCCTAGTCCGGGCACCATGAACGTGGTAAAGAAAATCATGCTCAGCACGATCCAGCGGCTTTGCAGCGGAAGCGAAATGGCAGAAACCGGCAGAAAATAAAGGATGATGGCAAACAGGTACGTCGGCATCAGCAGTGGGTGAAACGCAACGGACAACAAGCGGGCAAGGGAGCGGCTCAAGAATAACTAATTATTAATGAATAATGATGAATGACTAATATTCTAAATTTTGAATTGACTCACAGGTATGCACCTTATTATTAATTGATCATTATTCATTGGTCATTAATAATTACTCATTCATCTAAAGCTCCTTCCGCAGACGCGCGACTGGTATGTTGAGTTGCTCGCGGTATTTGGCCACGGTGCGGCGCGCAATGTTATAGCCTTTCTCGTTGAGCATCTTTTCGATCTTCTCATCCGAGAGCGGTTTGCGCTTGTTTTCCTTGTCGATGATCTCTTTGAGGATGTGCTTCACCTCGCGGCTGCTGGCGTCCTCGCCGGAGTCGGTGGCGATGCCTTCGGAGAAGAAGTACTTGAGCGGGTAGATGCCGAACTCGGTCTGCACGGCTTTGCTGTTGGCTACGCGGCTCACGGTACTGATGTCCATGCCAATGTCTTCGGCAATGTCCTTCAGAATCATCGGGCGCAGCTTGCTTTCATCCCCCTCCAGGAAAAACTCGTGCTGGTACTTGATGATGGACTCCATGGTGCGCAGCAGCGTGTTCTGCCGCTGGCGGATGGCATCGATAAACCACTTGGCCGCGTCGAGTTTCTGCTTCACAAAAGCCACCGTCTCCTTAAGCTTCTTGTCTTTCTTGTCCGACTTGTCGTAGGCGTCGAACATGTCGGCGTATGAGCGGCTGATGCGCAGGTCTGGGGCATTGCGGGAGTTAAGCGAGAGCTGCAGCTGCCCGTTTTCGTTGGTCAGGATGAAATCAGGTATAATGTACTGCACCCGCGTCATACCGGCTCCGCTTCCGCCCGGCTTCGGGTTGAGCTTGATGATCACGTCGACGGCTTTTTTCAGCTCCTCTTCCGTTACGCCAAACTTGCTCTGTATTTTCTGGTAGTGTTTCTTGGTGAATTCGTCGAACGACTCCCGGATGATGCGTTCGGCCAGCACGGTAGTGGCGTCCTGCTCGCGTCGCTCGAGTTGCAGCAAGAGGCATTCCGGCAAATCGCGGGCGGCTATACCTGCCGGGTCGAAGGTCTGGATCATGTGCAGCACCTGCTCAATCTCCTCTTCGCTTGTCATCACGTTCTGCGAAAAAGCCAGATCGTTGACAATGGAGCTCAGCTCACGGCGGATGTAACCGTCGCTGTCGATGCTGCCGATGAGCTGCATCCCGATGGTATACTGCTTGTCGTCGAGCTCCAGGAAACCGAGCTGGTCCATCAGGTTGTCGGTGAGCGAGGACGTCATGGCGATCGGCATCTCGCGATCCTCTTCATCGCCGCCGCGGTCGCCCTGCATCTTGTAGCCGCTTATCTCGTCGTCGTTCAGGTAATCGTTGATGTCGACTTCGTCCTTGCCGTAGTCATCGTCGCTGTCGTAGTCGTCTGACTCAGAGTCGCTGTATTCGCTCTCGGGCTCCTCACGGCCTTCTTCCAGGGCGGGGTTTACCTCCATTTCCTCTTTGATGCGCGCTTCGAGCTCAACAGTAGGTATCTGCAGCAGCTTGATAAATTGTATCTGCTGCGGCGATAACTTCTGGGATAAGAGTTGTCTTAAATCGAGTCGCTGCATAGTAGAAAAACGGATATTCGTGCCGCTTAGTGCACGTTCAAATTTAGGATAATTTTACTTGCATTTACAAAAAAGGTTAAAATATCGTTACTTTGAGGGATTATTGGGAAGACGGCTGCCTAAGCGTGTCAACTGCGGCTCAATTGCCCGTTACAGGACTTTCTTTAAGTAAGTTAGGACGGTTGGCACAGGGCGGCAGAACGACTTTTCCGGCTTTCTCCGGAAGGCAGAAAATTACACCTTCCCCATAATCTGTTCAGACATATTACGCTAGAGATATAACATGCAACGCACGAAAGTAAAAGAACTGTTAACGGGTGCCCAGGAAGGCAAAGAGGTATTATTGAAGGGCTGGGTGCGCACCAAGCGCGGCAATAAGTTTGTGAATTTCATCGCCGTAAACGACGGCTCCACGATACAAAACCTGCAGGTAGTGGCCGATGCCGAAAAGTTTGGCGAAGCCTCCCTGAAAGATGTGACAACCGGTGCCGCTGTGGCCATTACGGGTCAGCTGGTGGCCTCGCAAGGCAAAGGACAAGCCTATGAGATCATGGCCAACACCATCGAGGTGCTGGGCAAGGCCGATCCGGAAACCTACCCGCTGCAGAAGAAGGCGCACTCGCTGGAGTTTTTGCGTGAAATCGCGCACCTGCGCTTCCGTACCAACACCTTCGGCGCGGTGTTCCGCGTGCGCAACACGCTGGCCTTCGCCGTGCATAAGTTTTTCAACGAGAAAGGCTTCGTGTACATGAACACGCCGATCATCACCGCTTCCGACGCAGAGGGTGCAGGCGAAATGTTCCATGTGACTAACTTCGACCTGGACAATATTCCGCGCACTGAGGACGGCAAGATCAACTACGAAGAAGACTTCTTCGGCAAGGCGACCAACCTGACCGTGTCGGGTCAGTTGGAAGGCGAACTGGCGGCCATGGCCTTCAGCGATATCTATACCTTCGGACCTACCTTCCGTGCCGAGAACTCCAACACGGCCCGTCACCTGGCTGAGTTCTGGATGATCGAGCCGGAGATGGCTTTCTATGACCTGAAAATGAACGCCGACCTGGCTGAGGAGTTCATCAAGTACATCATCCGCTATGCGCTGGAGCATAACCGCGAGGACATCGAGTTCCTGGGCCAGCGCCTGGCGGAGGAGGACAAAGCCAAGCCGCAGAACGAGCGCCAGGAGATGACCCTGCTCGAGAAGCTGGAGTTTGTGGTGAACAACGACTTTGAGCGCGTGACCTATACCGAGGCGGTGGACATCCTGATGAACTCGCCTGCCTACAAAAAGAAGAAGTTCCAGTACGAGGTATCATGGGGCATCGACCTGCAGAGCGAGCACGAGCGCTACCTGGTAGAGAAGCATTTCAAAAAGCCGGTGATCGTGACCGACTATCCGAAAGACATCAAAGCCTTCTACATGCGCCTCAACGACGACGGCAAGACCGTGGCCGCCATGGACATCCTGGCGCCAGGCATCGGCGAGATTGTGGGCGGTTCGCAGCGCGAGGAGCGCATCGAGATACTGGTGGAGCGCATGAAGGGCGTGGGCATTGAAGAAGAGGACCTGTGGTGGTACCTGGATACCCGTCGTTTCGGGGGCTGTCCGCATGCCGGCTTCGGTTTGGGCTTCGAGCGCATGGTGCAGTTCGTGACCGGCATGGGCAACATCCGCGACGTGATCCCGTTCCCACGCACGCCGGGTAATGCGGAGTTTTAATATTTGCTATACCTTATAATTTTAAGAGCCCGGCTATACCTTAGCCGGGCTCTTATTTTATCTTCTCGGGATATAAATGCAGGTGTAATTGCGCTACTGAACATTTTAAGCAGAATCCGGTATATTAGTGCTGCACCCACAAAGCTGCCTCTCGTTAGCGTCCTGGTGTTGCTACCTTCAGAATCCATGGTATAGCTATTCCAATTATATCGTGTGCTTATGCATTCATACTATCTTAATGACACTAATAGCTTAGTAGATTTCTATGTATAAATTCTACCTACTCTTTCTAGGGCTTTTTTTGCTTTGCTCTACCTCGGTGACAGCACAGGAGCAATCCTCCTCTTCTGCCAAAAGGAAGTATACCAGTATCAAAATTGGGCCAAGCCTCACGACCTTATCTCCCAAGGATGAGCCTTGGGCTGGCGGCCAGATTGGCGCCCATGCCGGTATATCTTACCTCACCATGGAAAACGATTGGCTAGGCATACAGCTAGAGGCGCAATACTCTTTACAGGGAGCAAAGATAGACAGAGGCCACCTGCTGCTGCATTATCTGAACATCCCTGTGCTTGCTAAGCTTTTTGTGGCACCCAATGTAAGCTTTCAGGGGGGAGCCTATGCAGGCTTGTTGCTGTCCGAGCGTTATGAGTTTGAGTCCTACTCTTCCAGGCCGAATATGGAAGGAACCGACTATGGACTGGCCTACGGGGTTACTTTCGGAGATGAAGCCAAGCTGACCTGTAGCCTTCGGCACCAGGTGGGGCTCGCCAATGTCATACACGCTAAAAACCAGGTGTTTCAGCTATCCTTATCCTATTGCATCAGTAGCAAATAGTGTTAGTAACATTATCTTTTTGGCTAGAAATTTGCTATCTAACATAAGTTAAATCCCCTAATAAATAGACTTATGCGATATATATTGTTAGCCTTGCTCCTGCTTGGTTTTGCGGCCCCCGAGGTGCGTGCCCAACAGGAGTTTGCCAGTCTGGAGCTGCCCTTGCGCCGGGCTGAAGATTTGGTGTCGGTGGCAGATGGTGATGGCAATGTTTGCCTTTACTTTTTTCAGGGTGGCAAGCTGAACTTTAGCCTGGTAAATGCCAAGGGGCAGACGGTCGCCACACAGGAGATCCCTTACCGTAACGGTCAGCAGCCTCAGGTGCTGGGCACCCGCGTAACCGATACAGAGTTTGTGTTTTACAGCCGCTTTGTCAACGGCAACAAGGAGTTTGTGCGTCCCTTTGCCGTGAACAGGTATAGCGGCGCTTTCCGCAGCCTGCCCGATGTGCCCCTACGCCGCGATAGAAAAGAAACCTTTGTCGGGGCCTTTGCCGATGCCGCACACTTTTACATGATCTACACCGATAAAAAGGATAACCTGATTCTGCACCGCGAGCTGGACGAGAGCTATTATGAGAAGAAGACCTTCCCGATGGCGGACCTGCCACGCACCCGCACGAAGGGAGAGCGCCAGCAGGAGCTCATCTTTGTGCACCCGGACCTGGAGCGTACTGTGTTTGCCGGCCAGCACCGCAGCAAGATCTATACCCGCGGCGACAAGCTATACCTGGTGTTCGACGGCTTCTCTTTGCGTGGCAAGAAAAATGAGCTGACTACCGAAATCATGACACTCGACTGGCCAAGCGGAAAGACCGAATACCGCACGCTGCCGTCGCTGACTGTCAGAACTGAGGCCAATTTTAACTCTTTCCTCCATGCCAATACCCTGTTTCGGGTACAGCTTGAGAAGGACGTGTTCACCCTGACGGCCTTTGACTTCAGCAGCCTGCAGCCCATCAAAGAGTACAGGTATACGGCCGACCAGGACATCGACATCAAAGCCACACCCGTGCACCAGCGGGGAGCGAACACCTTGTTCGCGCCTGGAAACAGTGTGATCGAGAAAACCTCAAAAGTGATGCGCAACCTGTCGAACGGCAAGCCTGCCATTACGGTGGATGCCTTTAACGACAGCACGCTGCAGCTGACCATTGGTTCGTATCAGCCGCCTAGCCGCCGAAACGTTGGCGGGGACCCGACCCGGCTGGTGCGCACCCCGGATCGCTATATCCAGACTTCCCGGGGCTTGTTCCTGATGCCTGGCCGCTGGATACCTGCCTATTCGCTGCCTTACAGGTATAGCATGTTCCCTTACAACCGCTACTATTACGACCCGTTCTATAACCAGGCTGGCGAGTCAGTAGGGCCGGGCACCAGCACCTACTTCAGAGCCGTGCTTGATAGCCAAACTTTAGAAAAGGCAAGTACGGCGGTTTCTGATAGTACCGCGGCCACTGCCCAGGATAAGATAGAGGCTTATGAGGAAGAGTTGAAGCAAACGCCGGAGTATAAGACCCTGTACCGCTACGGCAACAACAAGCTGCACTACGGCTATTTCGACAAGCGCAGTAAGACCTTTAAGATACTGGAGTTCACCCAGAACTAAGCCCTATAAAAAAAGCTTCGCCGGAATTCGGCGAAGCTTTTTTACTTTCAGGCGGTTGTTTCTTTACAAGCCCATCAGTTTCTGGATTTTGGCCTGCACGGCTGGGTCTTGCTGGTAGGCCAGCATAATCTGCTCGTAGCGTTCTACCGTCATGCCGTCTTTCTGGATGGCCGTCTGCATGTTCTTCTCAATGTCGGGCTGCATTTCCATCATGCGTCCAATCGCCTTGTTAAAAGCGGCTTTTTCGGCGGCTGTACCTTCGGCTTCGTTCAGTTTCTGCTGCTGGTGCGCCTGCGCCAGGGCGTTAAACCTATCCACAGGCAGCTTTTCCTCTTCCAGAATCACCAGCATGGCTTTTTCGCTTTCCTGCTGCAGCTCCATCAGGCGCGTGCTGGCATCTACAAAAAGTTTGATGTCCTGATCAGAAATAGCCTGTGTTTGCTGCTGCGGTGCTTTTTGGGGAGTGGCTTGCTGCGCCATAGCGCTGCCGCCGGTTGCCGCCAAACCTACAATTAGTCCTGCCACAGCAGTGACCTTCAGTTTATCTAGAATATTCATAAGAGTCGGGGTTTGAGAAATTTGAAATGATTAGAAAGAAAGGCAGGTTCTCTCGATTACCACTTAAACTATACATTATTTCAGGGAAATAGTTTTCAGTATTTGAGTTGCCTTCTACTCCCTGATTCAATAACCCTGCCACAAGCAAGTGCTGCCGGCCCGTATAACAGAGGATGTTCTCGTTAAATATGATACAAATTTCTGAATGAATATTAGCCCATATAGGTATATCCTATTATATTTATAGTCCAATCCTCTTTATGAACAACCCGCGAAAATGAAAAACCTTTACAAACTTATCACACTGTGCATCGCAGTGGTATTTTCCGTGCCTGCCACGGCACAAAGCGACTATAAACCGGGCTATGTGGTCATGCCGCAGGGCGATACGCTGCGGGGCCAGGTAAGCTACCGCACCGATCTGTCTGGCAAAACCATCGGCTTCAAGAAAGATGGCCAGTCAGCCACCGCCTCCTACACTGCCAATGACCTGTCAGGCTACGGCTTCCCGGGTGACAGAAACTACCGCACCAGAACCCTCGACCACGCAGACACACTGGCCGCTGAGTATGTGTTCATGCAGGAGCTTGTCCGTGGCACTGTCAGCCTTTTTGTGTACAAAGGCACCTATTTTGTCGAAAAGAAAGACAATCCGGACAAACTGCACAAGCTTTACATCACGAAAGAGGAGTACGTGAACCAGTATGGGGTAACAGCCCAGCGGGACATTAACCACCATGTGCGCATACTTAACACCCTGATGCTGGACTGCTTTGCCATGCTGAGCAAGGTAGAGCGCGTGAGGCTGGCAGAAAAAAGCCTGGTAGACCTCGTGAAGGAGTACAACAGCTGCGCCGGAGACCCCGACCAGACTACGTTCAAAGAGTCGAAAAAATGGTTTGCCATTCGTCCGGGCGTTGTGGCGGGCATGAGCCATACCTCGGTTGATTTTTCGGCCAAAGACGAAAGGTACCTGCACCTCGAGCACGCCGAGTTCAACACCAACACGCACCCTACGTTCGGCGTGTCTTTGCTGCTTTATTCGCCCCGCATCAACCAGAACGCATCGCTGCTGCTGGAGGGCCGCTATACGCAAAACAAGTTTGAGGCAGACCCGAGCTACAGATGGTTCGACGCGTATTACGACAACGAAATTTCTTTTGACTTGAGCGCATTTAAGCTGTCCACGGCTTTTCGCTACGATTTTTCCGGCAAGAAAGTGCAGCCTTTCGTGAACGCAGGTGTGTTCCATAACTTCATGCAGCGCCGCGAGTACAAGCACACCCAGTATTTCCGCCAAACTGAGAACAGCACACCTGCCCGCCGCGACCGCGACGATGCCGAATTTGTAGCCAATGTTCAGAAAGGATTTATGATCGGAGCGGGCTCATACCTCAACATCAACAAGCGCCGCCTGTCGCTGGAGGCCCGTTACGAGCATGGGCTGGACCTGCATAAACAAGATGTCATGAGCAAAACAGGTCAGTCGCTCGACTCCGGTACCAAGACGGTTTCCGTACTGCTCGGGCTATACCTCTAGGCTGACGGCTTTCAGGAACATGCTATGGTTTTTGTAAGGATCAACAGTGTGTAAGGCGCTTATCCTGTAGCGCCCTCCGCTATACCTGGGTTCTATTTTAAAGCAGTAAATAATTAACATCTATACCTTAAAAAAATCGGGTCGAAGCCCGCCAAAGCTCCGACCTGTATACCTCTACTACCTATACCCAATCTTTTATGAAACAATTTTTACTCGCCAGCCTGGCTTTGGTAGCCCTGCTTATCCCTTTTCATGCTACCGCCCAGGTTTACAGGCCGGGCTTTATCGTACAGGCCGACGGCGACACAACCAAAGGCCTGGTGCGCTACCGCGAAGGCAAACTGACTTACCAAAGCTGTATTTTCAAGACTTCAGAAGAGGCAGAGACCAAAGAATACTTTCCGGCCGACATCCAGGCCTACGGCGTTGTGGGTGAAACTCCTTTCAGGACAAAAGTGGTGCCCAGCGGCGAAGGGGTGTCGAGCCCTACTTTTGTGGAGGTAGTGGAGCAGGGAAAACTCATGCTCTATGCCCAGGATGATCAGTTATACTTGGAGAAAGAGAACAGTGGCCTCAAACATCTATACCTGCAGAACGACAATCATGATTTGCCTATGTACACAGGGGAAAGACAGACGGTCATGACCTCCGCCCAACACCTGATCCTGATACACTCCCTTACCCTCGACTGCCCGGTACCTGACAAACTGATGCTGAAAGTGCGGCAGCGCCTGCATGTGCCGAATGTGGCGGCCATCGTTCGCAACTATAATACCTGCGCGGAGCCAGCCAGCGCTGTTTCATACAAAAAAGACAAATTATGGATCCAAACGGAGCTAGGCGTGTTTGCAGGAAGTTATTTAACGGCTCTTCAATTTAACCACAGTACTTCCGCCCATAGATTCAGTGGCGCGAAACTACCTTCAGCAAGCAATTTTGTATTTGGTGCGGTCTTTAATTTTTCATCTCCTAAGAAAAGTGAGCGGTTCTCCGTGCAATTGGAGCCTATGTACAGCAAAGAACAGCACAAGGGCAACTATGTGTTTCCGAGAGAGGCTTACGAAATCAATGGAGATTATACGATAAACATATCGCGGTTTTCATTACCCATTATGCTTCGCTATACCTTAACTACCAACGGCAAGTTTAGACCTTATATAGGTGCAGGTATAACGAATGATTTTATACTCGACAGTAATGTGCAGGGATCTCAAAGCACTAAGTATTTCGCGAATGGCTACGTACACAAGAGCGACTATAGGGATTCTGAAATCGGCACCAACATATCACATGCGGTGACAGCGGCTGTAGGGACTAAATTTCAATTTAGTGAAAGACACGCTACGCTGCTGCAGTTCAGGTATGAGCACGGCCGTTATTTGGCTACAGACCAAAGCTATACAGACTCCAGAGTTTATTTGGCCAAAACGCACCAAGGCTATTACCTAACGGCTGCTTACCTGTTCAAATAAATCAGCTGTATCCACTATGTCCATTAACTTAGTGGCCTTAAACACAAATGCTCTTCCGGCGTTAGCGGTCCGGAAGAGCATTTGTGTTTGGTAGGTATAATAAAGAAACGTAGATGGCAGTTTTAGCTCCTATACCTCTTGCGGGCTGTAGCCTCTCAGCTTCTCTTTCTCTACCAGCTGCTTTTCCAATAACTTCTGCACCTCAGGCTTATCGTAATCCTCCACGGTTCTGATGTGCTTCATCACCTTTTTCATGATGGCATCTTGCAGGCGACCCGTTTCCAGGGCGTAGGAATACGGCAGGTCCGTGAACGTCACCATGGAATAGAGCGGGATCCATTTATCGGGGTACTGTTGGTTGATCTTGGCTTCGATTTTTTTGCGGAGCAGGAAGCGTGGGTCGGCCACTTTGTCGCGCATCTCAATGAAGTTCATCACAGCCAGGTCGGCAATGGCGTCGGCGTCGGGCTTGCGCTTGCGCTCGAATTTCTTGAATAGCTGTTCCCAGTCGCCGTCAAAGTTCTCCAGCATCTGGTCCAGCACCGTGATGTCCTCAAAGCCGGCATTCATACCTTGTCCGTAGAACGGCACCACCGCGTGGGAGGCGTCGCCGATCAGCAGGGCCTTATCCTCAAACGACCAGGGGAAGCACTTCACCGTCACCAGCGAACCGATGGGGTTTGAGAAATAATCCTCCGCCAGGTTAGGCATCAGCGGCACGGCATCCGGGAAGGTCTGCAGGAAAAAGTTGAGCAGGTCGTCGTCGGTTTTGATGCTCTCGAAGGAGAGCGGGCCTTCGTAGGGAAAGAACAGTGTGCAGGTGAAACTGCCGTCGAGGTTGGGCAGGGCGATCATCATGTAGTTGCCGCGCGGCCAGATGTGCAGTGCATGTTTCTCCAGCAGCCAGCCCCCACCCTCCGCCGGAGGTATGGTCAGTTCTTTGTAGCCGTACTCGAGGTAGCTCTGCGAGTAGTTGTAGCGCTCGGTCTTCTGCATGGCGTTGCGCACCATCGAGAAAGCACCGTCGGCTCCGAAGAGCAGTTCAGTTGCCAGCTCTTCCTGCTTGCCTGATTCGTGGTTGCGCAGCGTGGCCTTGTTGCGGTGCAGGTCCAGGTCGAGGAGTTGGCGGTTGAAGCGGTAAGTGATGTTCGGGTTTGGCTCCGACAAATCCATCAGGGCGGCGTTCAGTCCTGCCCGTGAGACCGAATAGATAGCCTGCCCCTCCTTACCATAAGGTTGAAACGTGAGGTTACCCTGCTCGTCGTGCATCATGCGGCCGTGCATGGGGATCGCCACCTGGCGCACGGCCTCTTCTATACCGATGCCGCGCAGCGCCCGAAAACCGCGGTCGCTCAGGGCCAGGTTGATCGAACGGCCACCGTCGAGCAGGGTCTTGCGCATGTCGGGCCGGCGCTCGTAAATGTCGACTTTGTGGCCGCGCTTGGCCAGGTATAGCGACAACAGCGAACCGACCAGTCCGGCGCCCATAATGGTGATGTTCTTTCTCTCGGCCATAGTGCAAGGGTATAGAATTCCTGTTTGTAAAGAAACGTTTTCCAATCGGGAAAGGCAATACTCGGCGGCAATATACCTTAGCCCACAATAGTGCGGAAAGTCAGGTTGATACGCGGGGCGATGGGCCGGCTGGTTTTGGGAAGTTGGTGATGCCAGTGTTGCTGCGTGGCGCCCTGCATCAGCAACAAACTACCGTGCTGCAAGGTGAGCTTCACAGGGGGCAGGTCCTTGCGTGTGCGGTGCCGGAAGGCAAAGCCCCTTTCCCCTCCCAAGCTGATAGACGCTATACCTGGTGCCAATGATTTTTCGTCGTCGGCGTGCCAGCCCATGCTGTCCTGCCCGTGGCGGTAGTAGTTGAGAAGCACACTGTTGTACTTGTCGCCGGAGGCGGCCTCCACCTTTTCTTTTAGCTCCAGCAGCACCGGCAGCCAGGGCTGGGGCGCATTGTAGAGGCCGGAATAGGTATAGCCTTTGTCGCCATACCAGGCGGTGAGGCGCGGCAAGGGCAACTGTTTGCCAAACATTCTGATCTCCTCCTGTTGCCAGGCCACCTCTTCGGTCAGGCGTTGCAGGTATAGGTCGCTTTCTGCTTTTGTGAAAAAGTGCGGTGCGTAATATACCTCGGCCTCCGGCATGTTGAGCTGCGTGAAGCCTTGTTTATCTTTGATCATGCTGTTGTTCTCTACCATCGCTGTCTTTATCTGATTGCACCACTTCCGCTTCTCTTTTGTGAGCATACGCGCTGAACATCTCGGCTACGTGCTGGGCGGAGTCTTTGTATGGCTCCAAAATGAACGCGGCTCCCGCCTCTCTGAGCGCCACGACAGCCCTGTCGCTGGTAGCAGTTACGGCAACCTGCCCCTGAAAGTCATGATGCCACAGCAGTCTCATCAGGCCTATGTTCACGTTCACCTCCGAAATGGTGCTGATCACATTGGAAACCTTCTTAACAGGGAGCACCTCAGCCAGATCGGGGTCCTCGGCGTCGCAGTACACCGCCTTAAGCCCTTGGTTCCTCCAGTCGTTGACAATGACGGGGTTGATGTCGACGCCGATGTAGGTGAGGCCCCTGGCTTCCAACGCGGTTGCTATACGCTGGCCGTAGCGCCCAAGCCCGAAAATAAGCACATCCGTTTTTCCCTCGTCAGTTAGCAGTTCCTCAGGCTGGCTAGGCTTTCTTTTTTCAAAAACACCCAGCATGGGGGCCAACATATCATAAAGCTGGTCTGAGAACATAATCATGTAGGTGGAGAGCGTGATCGTAATCAGGCCCACCAGCGTTACCAGCCCCAGCGTTTCTTCGTCGATGTGCCCCACACTCATGCCCATGTTGATCAGGATTAGTGAGAACTCGCTTATCTGGGCCACGGTAAGGCCGGCCTTAAAAGAAGTGCGCTTGTGGTAACCCATCATGCCCATGATGATGAGCACAATGATTGGGTTGCCGATAAGCACAAAAATGGAGAAGACGATGGAAGACAGGACCTGCTCTCCCATCAGGCCCAGGTTCAACCGCGAGCCCAGGTCGAGGAAAAAGAACAGTAGCAGGAAGTCGCGCACGCTGGTGAGGCGGCCGCTGATCACCTCGCGGTACTGCGTGGAGGCTAGCGATATACCTGCCAGAAAGGCCCCCACCTCTTTGCTGAAGCCCAGGTAATCGCCAAGTGCGGCCAACAGTATGGCCCAGCCGATGGAAAAGAGCACCAGCAGCTCCTGCGAGTCGGCCAGTTGCTTGGTGAGTCTGGGGATAACATACTTCATCAGCACGGCCACCACCGCAAACATGGTGACGCCTTTGCCGAACACATAGAGCAGGTCCATCCCTACAGAATGATCCGAGTCAGCACCAAGCGCCGACAGCACGATCATGACCACAACCACCACGATGTCCTGCACGATCAGGAAGCCAAGCGCGATCTGCCCATGCAGCATATCGATCTCCTTTTTGTCAGAGAGCAGCTTGACGATGATGATGGTACTGGAGAAGGTAAGCGCCACTGCCACATACAGCGACTCCAGCCAGTCGAAGCCCAAAGCCATGGCAATGCCGAAGCCAAAGACCGAGGTGAAGATCACCTGTCCCAGTCCCGTCATCAGGGCCACCCTACCCGTCGATCTGATCAGCTTGACGTCTAGCTTAAGCCCCACCACAAATAACAGGATGGAGATGCCCATCTCGGCCAGCAGGTCTACCTGGTGCCCGGAGTTGAGAATGTTGAGTACAGAGGGCCCCACCACTATGCCCACCGCAATAAAAGATACGATAAGCGGCTGCCGCAGCACACGCCCAATGGCACCGGCTACGGTAGCAATGAAAATGATAAGGGCGAACTCATAGAATTGCTCATTAATCAGTTCACTGAGGTTCATATAGGAGGTTTAAGGTCAGCATGGCACTGGAGCAGTACACAAAGATTCTACACAGGATCACAGTGCAGGGTTACCGCCTGCTATACCGGACGGGAGGTCACAGCCTAGGCCGGCTTGATGTACACAGACAGGCTGCCCGGCTTACAACCCTTTAAGATAAGAAAGATGCGCTTTTTATCAAGGGTTAACGGTAAACATTCTGTGTGTATCTTTGTGGCTTTCTACATTCGTAACTCGTTTCCATTGAAAAGATTAGAAGAATTTTTTGTCGCCTTTAGCGACGCTGCCTGGGGCATGCCTTTGCTGCTCCTGTTGATGGGCGGTGGTTTTTACTTTATGTTCTATTCGGGCTTTTTGCCCTTCCGTTACCTGCGACACGCCATCAATGTGCTGCGCGGCAAATACGACGACCCCAACGACCCGGGCGACATCAACCACTTTGAAGCACTCTCGGCTGCGCTGGCGGCTACTGTAGGGATGGGCAACATCAGTGGCGTGGCCGTGGCCATTGCCATTGGCGGACCGGGCGTACTGTTCTGGATGTGGGTGAGCGCCTTCGTGGGGATGGCCACCAAGTTCTTTACCTGCTCGCTCTCGGTGATGTACCGCGGCCACGACAGCGTAGGCCACCTCGAAGGCGGCCCGATGTACGTGATCGAAACCGGCCTGGGCAAAAAATGGAAACCGCTGGCGGTGCTCTTTGCCGTAGCGGGCCTTTTCGGCACACTGCCGATCTTCCAGGCCAACCAACTCACGCAGGTGGTGCGCGAGGTGCTGCTCGCGCCTCACGGTCTTACCACAACCGACCCGTTCTATACCAACCTCACCATCGGGCTAGGATTGGTGTTCATCACTTCGCTGGTAATCTTCGGAGGTATACAGCGCATTGGCCATGTGGCGGGCAAAATGGTGCCGGGCATGGTAATCCTCTATATGCTGTCCGTGTTCTACATCATGTTCACCAACTATACTGCTATACCTGGTGCCTTCGCTATGATCTTTGAAGACGCATTCACAGCACAGACCATGTTGGGAGGCGCTGTGGGAGCCATTATCATAGCCGGTGCGCGCCGGGCGGCCTTCTCTAACGAGGCAGGCATCGGCACAGCCTCCATGATGCACGGCGCCGCCAAAACCGACGAACCCATCCGTGAAGGGTTGGTGGCCATGCTCGGCCCCTTCATCGATACCATTGTGGTGTGTACGCTCACGGGCCTGGCCATCATCGTGACCGGAACCTGGCAAACCAGCGATGCCAACGGCGTGACCATGACGGCCACCGCCTTCAACAACGCCATGCCGGGCTTTGGTAGCTACGTGCTGGTGATTTGCGTGCTGATTTTCGCTTTTACCTCGCTGTTCTCTTACTCTTACTATGGCACCAAGTGCTTCAGCTACCTTTTTGGCGCCAAGTACAAGCACTATTATAACTACTTCTATGTGGCCACGATCGTGTTCGGAGCCACGGCGACCATCACCGCCGTCATCGCCCTTATCGACGGCATGTACGCCATGATGGCCATCCCGACCATGATCTCAGCCCTGCTGCTTTCGCCGAAAGTAATGACTGCTGCCCGGGACTATTTCAAGCGGATGAAGGAGTTTAGAGAGGTAGAAAAGCAGAAAGCTTAGGAGTTAGAAAGTTGAGGGGTTTGGGAAAGGTAGATGGCAAGGAGTAGGCTGTATAGGTTGTACACGAGATTTCGCTGCATTATTCAAGAGAAATATTGTTTATTATGAATATTTGTAAATTGCCATTTCAATCGATCATCCACACTTGTTCGACCCCATGCAGCACATCGAAACAGAGATCCTAATCAATGCGAGCCCCGAGAAGGTATGGGCCGTCCTGACTGATTTTGACCACCACCCTAAATGGAACCCGTTCATCAAGTCCATTGAAGGCGAGAAAGCCGTAGGGAAGCAGTTGAAAGTTGCCATCCAACCTCCAGGCGGCGGTGGCATGACATTCAAGCCTGAGGTGCTGGCATTTGAAGCGAACAAGGAATTCCGTTGGAAGGGCAAACTCCTGGTTAAAGGTATCTTCGACGGTGAGCACTACTTCCGACTTGCTGACGCAGGAAATGGAGCAACCCGGTTTAGCCACGGCGAGAAATTTAGCGGTTTTCTGGTAGCACTGATGGGCGGCATGCTCGACAAAACCAAAGCAGGCTTTGAGCTGATGAACGAGGCGCTGAAAAAGGAGTGTGAAAAGGTATAGACGCTGGTATAGCGGCACGTAAATAACAAAGGCCTGGGCGGATGACTCAGGCCTTTGTTGTTTATTCCATTCCCCTCCGGCCGCTTTCCATATGCTGCATCTCGTTTTCCTGTCCTTCGGCGGCGCTGTAAAAGCGGGTGGTTGGGTAGGCAAACCTGATGTCCGGGCTGGCCAGGAACTCGGTTAGGGTATCTTCCCAGATCTTGTTTTCGCTCTCGCGGCGGCCGTTGAGGTTGCAAAGGTAGCGCACCGTGAGCTGTATACCGTTCTCTCTAACTTTGGTGAACACCCTCGGCTCGAAACTCCGGTAAAAGATCAGGTGCTGCTGGGCCTCAATGCGCACGCGCTGCTCCTGCTCCTCGTTCAGCCGTTCAGAGTGGCGCAGGGCGATGTCCTTCAAAATGACCTTGGCTTTTTGCCAGTTGCTCTCGAACGTAATGCGCAGTTGCAGCTCGTGCCACAGAAACGGGAAACCGTAGTTGTAATTGATCTGCCCCTGCGTGAACACCTGGCTATTGGGGATGTGCACCACCCGGCCCGTCGCCTGTTCGGAATCCACCCACTCGCCCAGCTCGTTTAGCGTGAACTGGAAGAAGCCAATGTCGATCACGTCGCCGGTATAGAGGCCAATTTTGATGCGGTCGCCCACTTTAAAGGGGCGCTTCCAGATCAGGAACACCCAGCCCATCATGTTCAGAATCGGGTCGCGGAGTACCACCACCAAACCAACTGAGAAGATACCCAGGAAGGTCGTGATAGACTTGAAGCCGTCGAACCAGATGTTGGCCAGGAAGATGATGCCCAGGCCGGTGACCACGTAGTTGGTCGTCTTCTTCCACTGGTACAGCTTACGGGTGTCGGTCTGCTGCCGCGAGGCCAGGCGCAACAGTACCCTGCTGATGATCCAGAGCACCAGCAGGGCGATCACCGACTTCAAAATGTTTTCCTGTATTTGGGCTGACAGGTGAAAATTCTCCTCTATCCAGTATTCTATCTTGCGCATAGTGCTTATTTCTTTCTCAGGCTAAAATCGTAAAAATGGCGCTCTTCTCAAACCCGCTGTTGGGTTGCCTCCAGCTGCCTGACGCGCCATGGGCTACCCACAATCCAAACGATATCCCCCTCCTCTATCACCAACTCCGAGTCAGGGTTGAGGATGCGCCGGCCCTTCTTCTCTATACCCACAATCAGGCCTTTCGTTTTCTCCCGCACACCCGACTCACGCACCGTGCGGCCATGCAGCATCGAATCAGAGGACACGACAACCTTCTGTAAACCGACTTCCTCACGGGCAGTTTCGCCGTTTTGAGCAGGTATAGACGCCTCGTTGACAAAATCCCCGAAAGCTGCTAGCTGCTCATCGGTGCCGAAAACGTAAATTTTATCGCCCGGGAATATGCGTTCGTCGCGCGTTGGCGCCATGATCGTGCGGTCTTCCCGCTCTATAACGGCCACATTGATGCCGTATTTTTCGCGTATCTGCAGCTCACCCATGCTCTTGCCCACCACTACAGCGCTTGGCGCCACCTCAAAGCTAGTCAGGTGCGCATCCCAAGGCACCAGGGTATGCGTCATGCTGCTGGCAGCCGCTATCTCGCGGGCGTTCAGGTTCGACATGAAGCGGTTCTCGATCCGAATGTAGAAGTTCTGAATTCTTTTGGAGAAAAGCACCAACAGGCCGATGATAAGCAAGCTCACTATAAGGGCCACCTCCACCGACAGCACCCGGTTGAGCAGAAAGCCGATCACCAGAATGGCTATACCTATCCTGGTAAATTCCAGCACGATGATTAGGCTGCGGTAGTTGCGGTTGGCCCAGATACGGCCCTGCGCCTCTTTCTGCGGATGGTATACGGCCATGGCCCACAAAAAGGGCAGCATCAGGATCAAGGCAATGCTAACCGTGGCGACGCGGCCCCAGGTGCCCGGCAGGACCTCTTCGGTCATAAAAGGATACAGGAAGTTTTCTGCCAGCAGCACAATCGCCACCAGCAGCACAGAGGAAACCGCCATGTTCACCATGTAGGAACGCAGCAGTATTTTCCAGTCGCTGGCCGTGCCGATGGTCCGGGCCCCGGAGCTATACTGGTTCAGCCGCTTCTTCCACTTCCTCGGCAGCATACGCTCCACCGACTGGTAGAACGGCTCCGACAGCCTGATCATGTAAGGTGTGGTGAAGGTCGTGATGGCTGACACTGCCACTGCTACCGGGTAGAGGAAGTCGCTGGTTACTTTGAGCGAGAGGCCCAAGGTGGCAATGATGAAAGAAAACTCCCCGATCTGCGACACGCTCATACCTGACTGGATGGAGGTTTTGAGTCCCTGCCCTGCTATCAGGCCGCCGCCGCTGATGCTCACCAGCTTGCCCACCAGCGTCACGACTGTAATTACAGCAATCGGCCCGGCATACTCCACAATCATCGCCGGGTTAATCAGGATGCCCACCGACACAAAGAAAATGGCTCCAAACAGGTCTTTCACGGACATGATCAGGTGCTCGATCTTCTCTGCTTTGGTGGTTTCGGCCAGGATGGAGCCCATGATAAAGGCCCCGAGCGCCGGCGAGAAACCCACCTGCGCCGCCAGGATCACCATCAGGAAGCAGAGGGCGATGGCGACGATCAGCAGCGTCTCGTCGTTCATCAGTTTGCTGGCCTGTTTGAGGAGTGTAGGTATAAGAAAGATGCCTGCCAGAAACCACACCGCCAGAAAGAAGGCGAGTTTGAGCACGGCCAGCAGCATTTCGGTGCCGGCAAACTGCTGGCTCACGGCCAGCGTTGAGAGCAGCACCATCAGCAGGATGGCCACCAGGTCCTCCACGATCAGCACCCCGAACACGAGTCCGGCAAAGCGCTGCGATTTCACGCCCAGCTCGTCGAAGGCCCGGATGATAATAGTAGTGGAGGAAATGGAGAGTATACCGCCCAGAAAAACACTGTCCATGGTGCTCCAGCCCAGCAGCTTGCCCGTGAGGTAGCCCAGCAGGAGCATCACGATCACCTCCACTCCCGCCATGATAGAAGAGGCCCCTCCGACTTTCACGAGCTTTTTGAAACTGAACTCCAGCCCCAGGCTGAACAGCAGGAAGATCACCCCGATCTCGGCCCATACGTTGATGTTCTCCAGCTCAATAATGGTCGGGAAAAAGCTTACGTGCGGCCCCACCAGCAGACCCGCAATGATGTAGCCGAGCACCAGCGGCTGCTTTAACTTCTTGAATATTAATGTCATGATACCGGCTGCTCCGAGTATCAGCCCCAGGTCCATTACCAAATGGGGAAGGTGTGTCATATAGCGGCTTAATGGTTAGACAGCAGATTTAAAGGCTCGGAGTTGGCTAGATGACCAACCCGTACAAGGTATACCAAAAACGCTAACACGCAGGTATGGTTACCCCGAAATTAGCAGTAGGCTCTCTTTCTTATACTTGTTCCGGCTCTTTCCTGATGCGTGTCTTGCCAAGCGCGGGCATCTTAATTCTGCATCGGCTCTGTCAGGGGCTGGCGGACATGGGCTGACGCAGCCGTATTGAAGTGCAGACTCCGCACATCGTCCGCCGCCGGCATCTCGAATACCTCCAGGTCAAAGTACTTCACGGCTGCCAACAGGTGGTCAAAAATATCGGCCATGATCGCCTCGTACTCTACCCACACAATGCTGTTGGCGAACAGGTATAGCTCAATGGGCATACCGGTGGTGGTTGGCTCAAGCTGGCGTACCATCATGATCATGTCTTTGTGCGTGCCCGGATGCTGCTTGATGTAGGCATCGATGTACTTCCGGAACACGCCCACGTTGGTCATGCTGCGGCCGTTGATGAGCAGGCTTTTGTCAATCTCATTCTCCTTGTTGAAGCGGTTGATTTCGTTCTGGCGCTCCTCCAGGTAACTTTTCAACAGCTGGATTTTGCTCAGTTCGGTAACCTCGTCGGTTGACAAGTAGCGGATGCTCGATATCTTGATGTAGATGGATCGCTTGATGCGGCGCCCGCCCGAGGTCTGCATGCCGCGCCAGTTTTTGAACGAGTCGGAGATGAGGTAATAGGTAGGGATGGTGGTAATAGTCTTGTCGAAGTTCTGCACCTTCACCGTTGTCAGGTTTATCTCGGTCACGGCCCCATCCGCGCCGTATTTTTCCATGGTCACCCAGTCGCCGATGCGCACCATGTCGTTGGAGGAGACCTGTATGCTGGCCACAAAACCCATGATGGTGTCTTTGAAGACCAACATCAGAATGGCCGAGGCGGCACCCATGGCCGTGATGAAGGTCCAGGCGTCTTTGCCGGTGAGGGTAGAGAAAATAAACAGACCTACTATGAAGTACAGGAAGATGGTGATCACCTGCAGGAAACTCTCAACCGGCTTTTCTTTGAAAGTCTCGGTCGTTTTCAGGAAATCCTTGCAGGTTCGCAGCAGCGCACGGGCCACCCACATCCACAGCAGGATCAGGTATATGTCGGTGAATTTGTTGAGGACCGGAATCCAGGTTGGGAAATCGGCAAACACGACAGGTATGGCCTGCTCCACCACCACAAGCGGCGCGATGCGGGCCAGGTATACGATCACCCTGTTTCGCGCCATGTACTCCACCAGGCGGGTACTGGACTTGGCTGCGATCTTATGCGCCGTGCCCACAAATATCTTTCTGGACAGGAAATCGACCAGGTATACGATAAGGGCCGTTATGGTGATCAGCACCAACAGATTGATGTAAGTGGCAGCCTGTTCAGGTACGCCAAAGTGTAACAGTTGGTCGGTTGTCCAGCTACTGATTTGGGCGTTTGAATAGGTTTTGTCCATAAAAAGGGTATTTGAAGGTAAAAAGATTGGAACAAGGAAGCCGCGCTGATTCGCAAAGAGTGGTTCGACGCGCCGGACTTACAGCACTTACCATGCCTCAATGGCCTGGGTGCAGAAACTTTTAGCCTGCTTAAGGTATATGCGACACCATGGGAGCAGGCAGGATACTGGCCAGAAGCATTTCCACTAAAAATACAGCCTGTGAATGGGCTAGTCCACTACGAGATAGGCCGAAATTAAAATATTAAAACTATACCTGAAGGCCTGCTGCATGTTCAGGAGAAATACTAAAGCGATGATAGCGTCTCACAGAAACAGAATATTCGGTTGCCGTTCCTGTGAGACACGATCATGGTACAAAAATAAGCATTTTGCTTGAATAATGCCTAGCTATGCCCTTCCAGGCAAGCGTGGAGGATCTCAGAGAAGCGGTATACCTCCTCAAAAGAGTTATAAAGCGGCGTCGGTGCCACCCGGATTACACTCGGTTCCCGGAAGTCTACAATGATGCCGGCCTCCATCAGCTTGTTGAACAACTCGCGGGCATTCTGCTTCACCAGCAGCGATATCTGGCAGCCGCGGGCCTGCGGGTCGCGCGGCGTGATCATCTCCAGCACATCTTTGCCTACCTGCACATCATCGATCAGGTATTCGAGGTATCCTGTCAGCTTTTCGCTTTTGGCGCGCAGGTTCTCCATACCTGCCTCGTCGAACAGCTCCAGCGAAGCGCGGTGCACGGCCATCGGCAGGATCTGGGCGTTGCTCAGCTGCCAGCCTTCGGCGCCCGGCATCGGTATAAAGCCTTTTTTCATCTGGAAGCGCACGCTCGCATCGTGGCCCCACCAGCCTGCAAAACGTGGCAGATCCGGGTTGTTGGCGTGGCGCTCGTGCACAAACGCTCCTGCCGTGCCGCCTGGGCCGGAGTTGAGGTACTTGTAAGTACACCACACAGCAAAATCCACGTCCCAGTCGTGCAGCTGCAGCGGCACGTTACCGGCCGCATGCGCCAGGTCAAAGCCTACCACAGCGCCCGCTTCGTGGCCAGCTTCGGTGATGGCCGCCATGTCATATACCTGCCCGGTGTAATAGTTGATGCCGCCCATTAGCACGAGCGCCAGTTCCTCGCCCTGCTCCGCTATACTTTGCAGGATGTCCTCGGTGCGCAGGGTATGCTCGCCCTCTCTCGGAAACAGCTCCACGATGGCCTCCTCCGGGGTATAGCCATGAAACTTCACCTGCGTCTCCAGCGCATACTGGTCCGACGGGAAAGCCCCACCCTCCATGATGATTTTGATGCGCTTGCCTTCTGGTCTGTAAAACGACACGAGCATCAGGTGCAGGTTCACGGTCAGCTGGTTCATGATCACGACTTCCTGCGGCTTGGCTCCTACGACTCTTGCAGCGCCATTGGTGAGCAGTTTGTGATAGTTGAACCAGGGCTCCTCGCCTTTGAAGTGGCCTTCCACCGCCAGATTCGCCCACTTGTACATCTCGTTGTCGATGTACATCTGCGCCGACTTCGGCTGCAGGCCGAGCGAGTTGCCACAGAAGTAAATTGCATCGCGGCCATTCACCTGCGGAAAGTAGAAGCGGTCTTTGAAATGCTTGAGTGGGTCGAGGTTATCTTGTTCCTGCGCGAAGGCAAGGGTATTTTGGTAGTTCATTTTTCTGGTGCGGGTAAGATTCGGGCGCTATACCTTAAAGGCTATGCGCTAATATCCTGCAAGATAAGAAAATGAACAGGAAGTTGGGGTGTGGAGAAAGTCGGAGGTAAAAAGTTAAACATGTAAATGCAAGAGCCATCCTTAATTTTCGGCCAGCTTGATTTTCGCCAGTTTTAAAGGCCAGCCTAATCTATATTCAGTTGAATATGTTTGCTTTAACTCTCCACTAAAGATAACTTTCAGGTTATCCTTTTTGAATTCCGCTGGCAAATTACAGGGCTCCAATGATCCTACCGGCGTATTGCCGCTTGGTTGACTAACCATTATCATGTAAATATCATACTCCTGCCAGTAAGTGACTGTTCCTTGTTCATTGTCAAATCTACTTACAGTTTTTCGCTCATCAAAAGTACATTCGCTTGCTAGCTTAGACTCCATTATTAGTTCATCAGCCTCTTTTTTGCAGCTTGTACTGAAGAAAAAAAAGCATATGCATAGTACCGTAGTGATCCTGTTTTTCATCTTGTCAAAATGATTGTTTACCAAGATGACCCTTCCTTTACCTAAAGGGTTGCAAGCGTATGGTTTTAACCGGTTCGTTTCTTATCAGGGCGCTGCCTGTTGTCGAATAATGCGAGAATGTAAATGGTGTCTTTTTGCTGTTTATAAAGAATGGTGGTATGACGGTGCAGCAAAAAACCTCTGATATCTTTTTCAGGATTTTCCAAAGTTCCTATTTGTGGGTACTTGCTGAGTAACTCCAGAAACTTGAATATTCTGTATGTGAATGTCTGCGCGGTCTTTTCTCCAAACTCGTTCTGCAAATAGCGCTGCAGCTCGTCCAGGTGTTTACTGGCTCGCTTGTTCCAGACTATTTGAGCCATTTAGCATTCTTTGTTTTCATTTCTTCATGAGATTCCCACGCTGATTCATCACCAATCTCACCCTCACTTGCCAAAGTTTGCTGCTTTTGCTCATCTGTTAAGCCGCTCCACAGGCTTTTAGGTTTATAATCACTTCTGCTGGAGAGAATCATGAAAATGTCCTCTAATAACTTTTCATCAGTAGTGGTATCAATCAGTTTATGCAAATCATCTTTTATAGCTGCCATTGCTTTTCTTTTTATAAATATACGACGAAATTCAATTCATACCCTCTTTGACTTACATTCGCACAACTAAATGGCAAAACAAACACCCTATACCTTTGCCCGCACCACACCCGGCACTTCTTTCACAAACCGACTCTTCTCCAGATTCAGCCACTCCAGCGCCGTGCCGTGCAGCATGCGGTCTTTGGTGGCGCGGTCGTAGGGCATGGATTCGATCAACTGACCAGGCTCGAGTTCGCCGAGCGGGAAAGGGTAGTCGGTGCCGAGGGCGATGCAGTTGGCGCCAACCAGGTTCACGAGGTAATCCAGCGCCTGCGGGTCGTGCACGAGGGAGTCGAAGTAGAATTTGCCCAAGTACTCGCGCGGGTTCACGTTGTTATCGACGGCGCACAGGTCGGGGCGCACTTCAAAGCCGTGGCATATACGGCCGATCGTGGCGGGGAAAGAGCCGCCGCCGTGCGCAAAAGCCACCCGCAGTTTCGGCAGCCGCTCCAACACGCCGCCGAATATCATGGAGCAGATCGCCAGACTTGTTTCAGCGGGCATGCCTACAAGCCAGGGCAGCCAGTACTTGCTCATTTTCTCCTTGCCGTACATGTCCCAGGGGTGCACAAACACAGCCGCTCCCAGCTCTTCTGCCGCCTGAAAAATCGGGAACAGCTCGGGCGCATCCAGGTTCAAGTCGTTGATGTGCGAACCGATCTGTATACCTGCCATTCCCAGTTCTTTCATGCAGCGCTCCAGCTCTTTAATAGCTAACTCTGGGTCCTGCATGGGGATGGTGCCCAGCCCTATGAAGCGGTCCGGATAGTCGGCTACGATGCCTGCGATGTGGTCGTTGAGCATCCTGGACAGGTCGTAGGTATGCTCGGGCTTGGCCCAGTAGTTGAACATGACCGGCACGGTGCTCAGCACCTGTACCCCTACTTGGTGTTGGCTGCACTCGTGCATGCGCACTTTGGGATCCCAGCAGTTGTCCTGTATCTCGCGGAAGAACTTGTCATCCATCATCATGCGGGCGCAGCAGGGCTTGTGGTGCTCCAGCCGGATGAAGCCACCATAGCCATAACGCTCCCGCAGATCGGGCCAGGTAGCAGGCAGGATGTGCGTGTGAATGTCAATCTTGAACAGATTGTTTTCAGTAAGTATAGGCGATGTAGGCTTCTGGTCTTGCATGCTGGTAATCGGGCGAAAAAGCGGCTATAGGGTATACGGCCAAATCAGGCAATCCAACAAGATACACATTTTCCGGATTTTTTATGATAGATTTTACCAAGGCTCTACAGGCAAGCATAATTCCTTACAGCTCCCTTTTCAATACGCTGTAATAAAGCAGGTCGATGAACCGGCCGTTCTTCATCTCCCGCTCGCGCAGCCTGCCCTCGCAGGTAAAGCCCAGCTTCTGCAGCACTTTTTCTGAGGCGGCATTACCTCCTTCCACAATAGCCTCTATGCGGTTGAGGTGCATCTCGTGGAAAGCATATTGCATGACGGCGCGGGCCGCCTCCGGCACGTAGCCTTTGCCCCAGTAGGCAGGTAGCAGCCAATAACCCATCTGGGCTTTCTGGTGCTCCGCCTCCAGTTCGTTCAGCCCGCAGGCGCCTATCAATTGCCCTTCTCCCTTGATTGAAAAAGCCCACCAGACGCCAGTGCCATTCTTAATAAGGTCTTCGTAAAACTGCATCTGCTCCTGCACGGCCTCCGGTGTGTCATAGTGCACGGCATAGTATTCCGTCACGCGCCTGTCGGACAGGCCCTGCAGGATGAAGGCAGCATCAGCGGGCCAGATCATTCGTAGCTCCAGCCGCTTGGTGACCAGCTTTGGGTGCTGCATAAGGTCGCGTTCGCTTATTTTGCTGTCTCTGCTGGCTTCACCGGGGGCTGCAGCACCTCACCGCACTTCTTGCAGGTGCGCAGGTCTTCGTTGTCCCAGAAATTGCCCATGATCACCGGCAACTGCTTCACAATGTCGGCCACTTCGGTAAAGTCCTCGTGCAGTTTGTTGCCGCAGTTCTCGCAGAACCACATGAAACCGTCCTTTTCCCCTTCTTTGCGGTAGCGTTCGATCACCAAACCCACCGTATTGGCCGGGCGCTGCGGGGAGTGCGGCACTTTTGCCGGAAGCAGGAAGATTTCCCCTTCCTTTATTGGAATATCCACGGGTTTGCCGTCGTCTATGATTTTCAGCACAATGTCGCCTTCCACCTGGTAGAAGAACTCCTCGCTTTCGTCGTAGTGATAGTCTTTACGGGCATTGGGACCGCCCACCACCATCACAATGAAATCGTCGTTGCCTTTGTATACCTGCTGGTTGCCCACCGGTGGCTTGAGCAGGTGATGGTGTTCCTCTATCCACTGTTTGAAATTGAAAGCGCGCTGTATAGCCATAGTTCTATCGGGTTAGGTTGATTGTTTGAATGTACGAAAAAGTATGTAGAAATGGTAGCGCAGGCATAGCTCCGACTCAGACTGCCGTGCAAGTTTAAAGCCTTTTACGTACATTTAAGCATGAACTTAGACCTGACTGACAAAAGAGCCATTGTGTGCGGCAGCACGCAAGGTATAGGCAAAGCCATCGCCCTGGAACTGGCACAACTCGGTGCCAGCGTGACACTGGTAGCCCGCAACGAAGCCAGGCTGCAGGAAACAGCCAAAGAACTAGACGACAGCCATGGCCAGCAACACGACTACCTGGTAGCCGATTTCAGTAAGCCGGATGAGTTGGTGCAGCAGCTACAGGTATACCTGCAGCAACACGAGCAGGTGCACATCCTCGTCAACAACACCGGCGGACCGGCAGGCGGACCGATTGTGAACGCCAAGCCAGAGGAGTTCCTGAGCGCTTTCAACATGCACCTGATCAACAACCACAACCTGGCGCAGGCGGTGATTCCGCTGATGAAGAAGGCAGGATACGGCCGCATCATCAACATCATCAGCACCTCCGTGAAACAGCCTTTGCAGGGCCTGGGCGTATCGAATACCATACGCGGTGCCGTGGCCAGCTGGGCCAAGACCATGGCCAACGAGCTGGGGCAATTCGGCATCACAGTGAACAACGTACTCCCTGGCGCTACCCGCACGGGCCGTCTGGAGTCCATCATCGAGAACAAGGCGAAGAAAACCGACAGCGCTGTGGACAAGGTAGAAGAAGAGATGATGTCCGAAATCCCGGCTCGTCGCTTTGCCGACCCCGAAGAAGTAGCGGCTGCGGCAGCTTTTCTGGCGACTCCGGCTGCGGCCTATATCAACGGTATTAATGTGCCGGTTGACGGTGGTAGGACGGGGAGCTTGTAGGAATTATTTATATGGCAGCGCTCTTTGTAATAGTTTTCTTGAATTTCAGTTTTATGGCAGTCCTATTGAGCTTATCCAGCTTTTATAAACTTAGATTGGAAGATTATCTATTCAATCTGATATGCCTGAATCTGGTGGCCGCTCTAATGTATGTCTGCAATTATTTTGACATACTCGTGGAGTATCCGATGTCAGTTAAGTACTTCGTGTCACTTGCGGTTGTTTACATTTTAGCGGAGCCTTTCAGAAAAGTTATCCTGAAGCAACTTAGGTTTACTTTAGAGAAATTTAGGCGCTAAAAATTATTCATTACTCATTATTTATTATTAATTCTCAAGCTTTGCAGCACATCCATAACTACATCGACGGCCAGTTGGTGATGCCTGTGGCAGGGCAGTACATCGACAACTACAACCCTGCTATCGGCGAAGTATACTCGCTTATACCTGACTCTGACGAACAGGACGTGGGACAGGCGGTACAGGCGGCGCTAAAGGCTTTTCCTGCCTGGTCGAACACGCCTGCCGAGAAGCGGGGTCAGATTCTAATGCGCATTGCCGACCTGATTGACCAGAACATGGATAAATTGGCCGAAGCCGAGTCTATTGACAATGGCAAGCCACTGAAGCTGGCGAAGTCGGTGGACATACCCAGGGCGAGTAGCAACATGCGCTTCTATGGCACGGCTATCCAGCATTTCGCTTCGGAGGCGCATTACATGGAGGGCACCAACGCCTTCAACTACACCGTGCGTCATCCGCATGGGGTGGTGGGCTGCATTTCGCCCTGGAACCTGCCGCTATACCTGTTCACCTGGAAGATAGCCCCTGCCCTGGCCGCAGGCAACTGCGTGGTGGCCAAGCCATCGGAAGTAACGCCCATGACGGCTTACATGCTGTCAGAAATTTGCATAGAAGCGGGTTTGCCGGCAGGCGTACTCAACATTGTACATGGTTACGGGCACAAAGTAGGCGCTGCCATGACGGCGCACCCCAAAGTACCCGTCATTTCATTCACGGGCGGCACGGCCACGGGTCGCACTATTGCGTCTGTAGCGGCCCCGATGTTCAAGAAACTGTCGCTGGAACTGGGCGGCAAGAACCCCAACATCATCTTTTCCGACTGCGACTTCAACAATGCCTTGCATACCTCCATTCACTCTTCTTTCGCCAATCAGGGACAGATCTGCCTCTGCGGTTCCCGCATCTTTATTGAGCGGCCTCTGTACGAGAAGTTCCGCGACGCTTTTGTGGAGAAAGTAAAGGCCATACAGGTGGACGACCCGATGGAGGAAAACTCGAAAATGGGCGCGGTCGTGTCGGAGCAGCACATGCAGAAGGTGCTCTCCTACATTGAGCTGGCCAAGCAGGAGGGCGGCACTATCCTCACGGGTGGGCACCAGGTGCAGGTCGAGGGACGCTGCCGGAACGGCTGGTTCATCGCCCCGACCATCATCGAGGGGCTGCCCTACAATTGCCGCACCAACACCGAGGAGATCTTCGGCCCGGTCGTTACGCTCACCCCTTTTGATACTGAAGAGGAGGTGATCCAGTACGCCAACTGTACCGACTACGGCCTCTCCGCCACCATCTGGACGCAGAACCTGCCGCGTGCACACCGCGTCGCGCACCAGGTCCATTCCGGAATCATCTGGGTCAACACCTGGCTCCTCCGCGACCTGCGCACGCCGTTTGGCGGCATGAAGAACTCCGGTGTGGGGCGTGAGGGCGGCTTTGAGGCGCTGCGCTTCTTCACGGAGCCGCAGAATGTTTGTGTGAAGCTGTAGGCACTTAACCCTTTCCCCCATCCGAAGCGTTTTATCAAATAAGACAATACGCTTCGGATGACCAACCACAACCTACCTGACAAAGCCACAGTGCCCTTTATACTGACAGCGCTCGGTGTAGAGGAAGAGAGGCTGCGTGCGCAAGGTATAGCCCCGGAGACGCTGGCTACTATTTATAACGACTTTGTGCAGCGGCAACAGGAGCTGAATACCATCGGTGCACAGGTTATTGCCACGTTGCAGCAGGCAAGGGAAGTGCATGTGCTACGGTATAGGGTAAAAGACCCGCTCCACCTGCTCCGCAAGGTCATTCGGAAGAAGGACGAATACCCCGAGCGCTCCATTGACGGGCTAAACTACATGGATTGGATCAACGACCTGGTAGGCGTGCGGGCCATACACCTGTACAAAGAGGCTTGGCGAACAACGGGGCAGTTCATACAAGACGTGTGGGAACTGAAACGGCCTCCGATTGCCTATGTACACCCTGAGGAGGACAAGGCTGTTGTGCAACAGTATCAGGAGGCAGGTTTCGACATCAGGCCCCACAGCAACGGCTACCGCGCCTTGCATTACGTCATCAGCACCCAGCCTTACAAACAGCGCTATTATATCGAGATACAGCTGCGCACCCTCTTCGAGGAAGGCTGGAGCGAGATTGACCATGCTATTCGCTACCCAGACCAGCATTGCAATGCCATTGTCAGGGATCTGCTTACCATACTCAACCGCTTCACGGGTCAGGCAGACAGCATCGCCACATTCATCCAGATCATGCTGGAGCAGATTCAGACCCGTATACCGCTTTCTATGGAGCAGCATCACCTTCTCCAAGATCAGCTTGCGGCACTTCCCATTACGGAGGAGGAAAGGCAGAAGCTCCTCCAGCACCTCAAACGGCTTTCAGCAGGTGATCAGACTCCTTAGTGCTGGCCTATGCCCTTTTATGACTTTCTGTTTGGCACCAGGTTATGCGCCACCAGTCGCCACTGCCCGTCGAGCACTTTCCATACCTTCAGATAATAACCTGTCTCTGCATCATGATTTTTTCCCCGGGTATAGCTGCCGTAGGTATAGGCCATATCCGCTGCGGATGAGATGTCAGAACCAATTGTGGTGTAATAGATATTGGCGGCTGGTTCTATGATAAGGTCTTTATACCTGACCGGATAATGTCCCGCACGGTAGACCAAGGTCTCCTCGTGATAAGGCTGTACCTGTTGCGAATCCCTTGCTAACAAATCCTGCTCTGTTCCCGCGCCCGTTTCTGTCTTTGCAGCGGGCTGGTAGGCCTCCGGTTTTATCAGCTCAACCGGATACGAGCTTCCCTGGTCGATGGCCACTTTCCACTGCCCGTCCGGCTGCTTCTTCCATACCGACAAGTAAAAGCCAGCGCCTGCCGGGTTTGCATCATCAGGCTTTGCCCTGAACTCGTAGGGCCCAGTCGTATAGCCCCAGTCCAGTGAGCTGGAAATATCAGCATAGGCGGGGTACCAAGAGAGCTTAGCGCTGCTCTCCGGTCTACTGCCATAGCCTTTTTTGCCGTTTACCGGTTCAGGCAGGAACACAACCGCGTCATCTGCCAGGTTCTCTATAAAGGCCGCTCGTATACCTTTCTCCACAGAGGCTGTTGCAAAACGTGTCTCAGCTTCGACCAGACTGGCGAGTGCTTTATCACGGTCTTGCCCCGGGCTCTGGAAAGCACATAGCAGCATCAGCAGTAGGGACAGGGGAAATGATTTTTTCATAGTGAACAGGTATAGCTATCCTAAATTTAGTGGATATATGCTGAGTGTCCGCTGCTAGTCACTCATTTTAACCAGTGCTTCACTTATATTTTCACTCGCTAAAAACAGAAAGGCCCGCCATTGCTGGCGGGCCTTTCTGTTCAGGTATAGGTTTCGGACTTTACCTAGGTATAGCAACCCGCTATACCTATCAGTCTTTTGTCGAAAACCAATTACTGGTTCTTCTCAGTAGTCGGGTTGATCAGGTTGCGCTCCAGGAAATCGGTCATCATGGTGAAGCGGTGCAGGCTGGTGATGCCGCCGCCCACGCCGTGGTTACGGTTCGGGTAATAGAAGCTCTCGAACTGCTTGTTGGCGCTGATCAGGGCGTCTTGCATCTCTACCGCGTTCTGGAAATGCACGTTGTCATCGCCGGTACCGTGGATGAGCAACAGCTTGCCCTGCAGTTTGTCGGCAAAGAACAGCGGGGAGTTGTCGTCGTAGCCAGAGGCATTTTCCTGTGGAGTCTTCAGGTAGCGCTCAGTATAGATCGTGTCGTAATAGCGCCAGTTGGTCACCGGAGCTACCGATATACCTGCTGCGAACACACCGTTGCCTTTGGTCAGGCCGAGGAGCGTCATGTAGCCGCCGTAGCTGTGTCCCCAGATGCCGATGCGGTTTTTGTCCACGTACGACTGGTTGCCCAGCCACTTGGCCGCTTCAATCTGGTCTTCGATCTCGTACTTGCCCAGGTTGGCATAAGTCACTTTTTTGAACTCAGCGCCACGGGCACCGGTACCGCGGTTATCCACGCTCACCACAATGGCTCCTTTGTTGGCCAGCACCTGGTACCACAAGTAGTTGGCGCCACCCCAGCTGTTGTTCACCGTCTGCGAGCCTGGACCGCCGTATACAAACATCAGCACCGGGTATTTCTTGTTCGGGTCGAAGTTGGTTGGCTTGATCATCCAGCCGTTCAGCTGCGTGCCGTCAGAGGTCTTCATGGTGAAGAACTCCTGCTTGGCAATGTTGTACTCGTTCAGGCGGTTGCGCAGCGCCTGGTTGTCCTCCAGCACTTTAATCAGTTTGCCGTTGTTGGCTGTGTGCAGCGCTACAGTTGGCACTTCGTTGGCAGCAGACTGGTAGTCGAGGAAGTACTTGAAGTCGTTGCTCATGTTCACGCGATGCGTACCGGCTTTCTCCGTCAGGCGGGTCTTCTTCTTACCTTTGCTGTTGATGCTGTACAGGTGGCGCTCCAGCGGCGACACCTCTGTAGACATGTAGAACAGGCGATCGTTTTTCTCGTCGTAACCGATATAGCTACTCATCTCCCAATTGCCTTTCGTGATCTGGCGCACCAGTTTGCCGTTCATGTTGTGCAGGTACAGGTGGTTGAAGCCGTCCTTCTCCGAAGAGTGAATGAAGTGCTTGCCGTCTTTCAGGTAAGTCAGGTCGTCGGTGATGTCGATGTAGGCTTTGTCTGTTTCCTTCAGCACCACGTTGGCTTTGCCGGTTGTGGCGTTAGCGTGCAGGATTTCGAGTGTGTTCTGCAAGCGGTTCATCTTCTGGATCGAGAGCAGGTTGCTGTCGTTCGTCCACTTGACGCGCGGGATGTAAATGTCGGTCTCGTTGCCGGTGTCCATCTTCACGGTCTGACCGTTGCCAACATTGTACACCGAAACGGTCACAATGGAGTTGGCCTCGCCTGCCTTCGGGTACTTGAACTTGTAGTCCTGCGGGTATAGCTCGCCCCACATCTGCATGTTGAACTCCGGTACCTTGGTCTCGTCGAAGGTATAGAAGGCGATTTTAGAGCCATCTGGTGACCAGTGGAAGCCCTGCGCAAACGAAAATTCCTCCTCGTATACCCAGTCCGCATAGCCGTTGATGATGGAGTTGAACTTACCAGTATTAGTGATCTGCTTCTCCTGCATGTTGCTCAGGTCCACGAAAAACATGTTGCCTTCGCGGGCAAAAGCCACGCGCTTGGCATCTGGCGAGAAGGTAGCGTATAGCTGCTTGCCGCCGTTGCTCAGCTTGGTTAGCTTTTTGGAAGCGATATCATACACATAGAAATCAGCCTTTGAAGAGCGGCGGTAGATCTGCTCGCGTTCGGTCGAGAAAAGCACCTTCTTCTCGTCTGAGCTAAAGGTATAGCCATCGAACTTGATCGGCTTGTCGCTGCCCTCCGGCTTCAGGTCTTCGCCCTCGATAAGGGTGTTTACCGCCTGGCCCGTCGTCACGTCGTAGCGCACAATGTCGTTCACGCCGTTCTTCTCGTCGGCCACCTGCCCGCTGTAGTAGCGACCGTCGTTCATCCAGTTCACGCCGTACACCGATTTGGCCGAGAAAGTGCCCTTGCGGTAGATGTCCTCCAGCGTCACTTCTTTTTTCTGCTGCGCCTGTGCCACAAAAGCAAAGCATAAAAGCACTACAGCCAGAAAATTTGTTTTAAGATTAGTATGCATGTGTATAAGGGTTGTTAGCATTCAGTTTGCTAATTTATCAGAATTATGTGGTTTTGCCATACCCTGTCGCTAAAACCATGCCTCCCACAGGTATAGCCCAACAAAAAAGCGGCATCCCTTTCGGAATCTGCCGCCTTTCTGAAAACAGGAAAAAAATCTTGCTTAAAAATTATACCCGAACGTCAGCATGACAGTGTTGAGCTTGTCTTCGATGTCTACCACCGGCACAAACACTGACGGATCGTTAAAATTGTACGGGCTGTACAGGCTGTTTGCTGTGGAGCTGGTAAAGGCCACGTCAGCATAGTATTTGTTCAGCCGTATACCTGTGCCCAGCGTAAAGGTGTTTATTTTTCCGTCGAAGTCAGCATTGCGATAAGGGTCGCCGGTAATGGCATAGCCTGCTCTGAAACGGAAGACTTCGTAGCGTCCCTCAGCCCCTATCCTGAAGTTAAGCGCTGACTGGTAGGTACTGGAAATGCGGTCGTTTATGCTGTTGAAGTAGCTGCTGTTTCCGCTGAAGTCGTCATCTTCGGAGTAACGCATGTTGGCGTAGTTCACATACTCTATGTCTGCCGAAATAAAACCGTACTTCTGCAGGAAGAAAGCCGCACCACCCGATGCACGGAAAGGAGTAGTTAGCTTATAGCTAAACTCGCCCGGCAGCTCTGCCGCATTGTAAGTTTCGCCTGGCAAAAACTGGGAATACATCGAGCGCTGGTAGGTTTCATTGAAATTATAAAGCGTCGGCGTCTGGATCGTTGCCCCCAAGCGAATGACATCGGATGGACGAACGATGACACCCAGTTTCAGGTTAACGCCCGTTCCCCGTGTTCTAAACTCGTCACGCAACTCCAAGCTGGTAAAATCAGAATTGGTGCTGGCTTCAGTTTCTCTAAAAATCCGCTCCTGCCTGAAGTCCGAGGAAATCACGCCAAGTGAAGCGCCCAGGTATATTTTGTCACGGTAGCTGGTACCTCCGGCTATGTCAATCTGGTTTTGAGAACCCCTTCTAATAATTTCCTCCGCCTGGTTGATTTCACCTTCACGATAAGTAGGTATAGCAAAGCCGTCTTCGTCGAAATCGAAAAGGAAGGTTCCATAAGCCAGTCCCTCCATGGTCGTGAATCCGTTATCGAACTCATTGTCCAGATCGGTTTCGGTGCGTCCACGTAGGTTTGCCAGCTCGGTGAAGTATTCTACTATAGTTGGATCTTGCCCGCCAGCTGTGTTGCGGTAAGAAGTGCGGTTATTGAAATTATTGAGCCTAGTAAAGCTCAAACCAAAAGTGGCGCTGCGCCAGTCGCTGTCCTCGTTGGACTGGCGGTCGGCAAACACGATGCCGATGTGAGGTACGCCCACATTGTTCCGCTCGTCATTCGTTGAGATTCCCCCAACACGCCCGGTAGAAGTGGAGAAGCCAAGACCCGGGGTGATGCTGAATTCAGAACGTCTGAACATGCCCAGACCTGCTGGGTTGGAAGCTATTGTGGATACATCTGCTCCGAGCGCGGTCTGCGCTCCTCCTATACCTTGGATGCGTGCAGACCCTGTCAGTCCGTAACGGGTGTAGCGCAGTGCGTCTACCTCGTCTTGGGCAAAGGCGGTTCCGCCCCAGCCCAGCATAAGCGCCAGGCTGGCGGAAACAATCTTATTTACTTTCATGGATTAGTGGTTAGTGGTTAGTTCCCTCCTCTACTTCCGCGGCCACCGCCGCTTGAGTTAGAACGCACTGGAGGGCTTGATACACCAGAATTTCTGGATGGTGGAGAATAGCTTGGCTGCGAACGCTGCACGGGCTCACTGCGCTGATAACTTGGTTGCGAACGCTGTACCGGCTGGCTACGCTGGTAGCTTGGCTGTGAGCGCTGAATCTGCTGACGCTGCACAGGCTGCTGTATTCTCTCCTGGCGCTGTGTTGGCTGTTGCTGTATGCGCTGCTGACGCTGACGTGGCTGCACAGACGGCGACACGTATTCTTCTCTTGACTGGTTGATGCGCTGCACAGGCTGCTGACCTTCCGGCTGCTGGCGCGACGGCCTCACCTGCCCGCTCTGCGGATCGTAACCACGGTTGGTAGTTGCCGGTCTGGCTGGCAAAGCACGACCCGTATTATCTCCTGCGTTAATTTCCTGGCTTCTTGAGTTCGTATTGCCATTGGCACGCTCTGTTCTGCTCGGACGGGCGTAGTCTGCACCTTGTGTGGCGCGCTGCTCGTTGCTGATGGCCTCAGATCGGTTCGGACGTCCGCTTACGCGTTCCGGGTTACCCGTTGCCGGCACCACACTGCGCTCACCGCGCGGTCCGTACTGCACTTGTCGCGGCTGAACTACTAGCGGACGATCGTAGATGAAGCGGTTTCCACCATAGTAGCCACGATTATACCCGTGGTAGTAACCGGCATAGTAGTTATTGTATGGCCAGTATCGGTTACCCCAGAACGGATCATACATGCCATAGTGGTGTCCCCAGCGGTTCCAGCCAGAGCCCCAGCCCATACCCAAACCAATGCTCACCCTCAGACCGCTTCTGCGCACAAAAGGGTCATAGAAGAAAGGATCATAATATGAACTGTAAAACGGATCGTAGAAGAAGGGATCATAGTAAGGACTGGCGCGGTGCACGTAGCTGCTTGTCCAGTAAGGATCCACATAGGCATAATTGGGAGTATTCCAAGTTGCCTGCGGACGATAGGTACGCCCGTCGTAGTACTCGTCGGCAGCGTAGTTTTGCGTTACGTCATCAGCGGCGACCTGCTGATTATCCTCAGCGGAGGCGTATTGCTGCTGCTGGGATGCCTGCGCCTGGGGCTGCACGTATTCGGTTCGGTCAGATGAGCTGTAATACATATCATCATATTCCGTCGACTGCATAGCAACCGGGCTGCTGCAACCAACCGCGAAAAGTGCAATCACAGGGGCTATTGCGGTGTATATGTTTAATTTTTTCATGGCCTTCTGTGGATAAAATGCTTCTATATCAAAGATATAAACACAATAGCGCAAAACCTTATCAATAGTATAATATATTAACGTAATTTTGAGCCAGAATGATATTAAATCTTCACTATGCTGAAAGCAATATTCATTCCAAAAAGATTAATAATTACTGATATAAGATAAATATTTTTTCTGATATGAGCAAAGGGCTGCCAAAAAGAAGCGAGGACTATTCGCTATGGTATAACGAACTGGTAAAAAAAGCCGGTCTGGCGGAGAATTCTGCGGTGCGCGGCTGCATGGTGATCAAGCCGTACGGCTACGCTATCTGGGAAAAAATGCAACGCCAGCTGGACGACATGTTCAAAGCAACCGGCCACGAAAACGCCTATTTCCCGCTGTTCGTACCCAAGAGCCTGTTTGAAGCCGAGGAGCAGAACGCTGAAGGCTTTGCCAAGGAATGCGCCGTGGTAACCCATTACCGCCTGCAGAACGACCCGGACAAGCCCGGCAAACTTCGCGTGGACCCCAATGCTAAACTCGAAGAGGAGCTGATTGTTCGTCCTACCTCAGAAGCTGTGATCTGGAACACTTACAAAGGCTGGATCCAGAGCTACCGCGACCTGCCTATCCTGGTAAACCAGTGGGCGAACGTGGTGCGCTGGGAAATGCGCACGCGTCTGTTCCTGCGTACCGCCGAATTCCTGTGGCAGGAAGGCCACACGGCCCACGCCACTTCCGAGGAGGCCGTTGCCGAAGCGGAACAGATGCTGGAGGTATACGCCACCTTCGCTGAGCAGTATATTGCCCTGCCAGTGGTACGCGGTGTAAAGACAGAGAGCGAGCGCTTCGCCGGCGCGCTGAACACCTATTGTATTGAGGGACTGATGCAGGACGGCAAGGCGCTGCAGGCGGGTACTTCCCACTTCCTGGGCCAGAATTTTGCCAAGGCCTTTGATGTGAAGTTTGCCACGAAAGAAGGCGGCCTGGAGCACGTGTGGGGTACATCCTGGGGTGTGAGCACACGCCTGATGGGCGCACTCGTAATGGCCCACTCCGACGACGAAGGCCTCGTACTCCCTCCAAAGCTGGCGCCTATCCAGGTAGTGATCGTGCCGATTTACAAAGGCGACGAGCAACTGGCCCAGATCAGCGAGAAGGTACTGCAACTGAAGAAAGAACTCGAGGCGAAAGGCATCAGCGTGAAGTTCGACAACCGCGACACCGAGCGCCCTGGCTTTAAGTTTGCCGAGTGGGAGTTGAAAGGTGTGCCGGTGCGCATCGCCATCGGAGCCCGCGACCTGGAGAACGGCACCGCCGAAGTGGCCCGCCGCGACACCAAAGAGAAGAGCACCCAGCAATTCGATAGCCTGGCGACACTTATACCTGCCCTGCTCGACGAGATACAGGAAAACATCTACAACAAGGCACTGACCTTCCGCGAGGAGAACACCACCAAAGTAGACTCCTACGAAGAGTTCAAGCAGGTAATCGATACCAAGGGCGGTTTTGTGCTGGCCCACTGGGATGGCACACCGGAGACAGAAGAGCGCATCAAAGAAGAGACAAAGGCCACGATCCGCTGCATCGCCCTCGACACGCCGGAAGAAGACGGCGTGGACATGATCACGGGCAAGCCATCGAAACGAAGGGTATACTTCGCGAAGGCTTACTAATTGCTAATAATTTTCGGCATTCGAACATAAAAATCGCCGCTTCCCAGACAGGGAAGCGGCGATTTTGCTTTAAAGTCATTCTAGTTTTTGTCTAATGCGATGGCCACGTATAACTTTCTACCCAAATTGCATCCAACAATTAACAATCAACAATAAACAATTATTTTACTATATTTACCTAAACCTACTCCGAAACTATGCTCATAGACTGGCTTACAGTAGTGCTGCTCATCGTCATTGGTCTTGTCCTGATCGTAGTGGAACTCATTTTTGTGCCGGGCTTTACCATTGTGGGCATTCTGGGCTTTCTACTGGTGGCCGTCGGGGTCTGGATCAGCTATGCCGCTTTGGGCACCGAAACCGGTCATCTGGTGTTGGCGGGATCCGTGCTGGCTGGTGGCCTGACGATCTTCTATAGTTTCAGGTCGGACGCCTGGTCACGGTTTGCACTCAAAGACAGTAACAAAAGCCGGGTGAACGAAGAGAACCCTCACCTGCTGGAAGTAGGCGAAGAAGGTATAACTGTATCGGCACTGCGTCCACAGGGTACGGCCATTTTTAAGGAGCGGCGCCACGAAGTGCAGACAGCCGGCACTTTTCTGCCACCCAACACCCCGGTGCGCATCATCAAAATAGTAGCGAATAAAATCACAGTCGAAGCAATTACCTAAAACAACTCAATGGAAAATTTTTCAATCTTATTCCTTATTGCGGGCGGCATCATCCTGCTGTTCATTTTCCTTTACTTTGTTCCCATTAGCCTCTGGATCACGGCTCTTTTCTCAGGCGTTAAGGTTGGGTTGCTGGAGCTGGTATTCATGCGTATCCGTAAGGTGCCACCGAGCCTCATCGTCAACTCTATGATCAACGCCACCAAAGCAGGTATAGACGTGACCACCACCGAGCTGGAGACCCACTACCTGGCCGGCGGTAATGTTCCGAACGTCATCCGGGCGCTCATTTCAGCAGACAAAGCCAACATTCCGCTTTCTTTTAAGCAGGCCACTGCCATCGACCTGGCCGGTCGTGATGTGTTTGAGGCCGTTACCACTTCTGTAAACCCGAAAGTGATCAATACGCCCAATGTGGCCGCCGTAGCCCAGGACGGTATTCAGCTGATCGCCAAAGCCCGTGTGACGGTGCGCGCCAACATCATGCAGCTGGTGGGTGGTGCCGGTGAAGAAACCATTCTGGCCCGTGTGGGCGAGGGTATCGTGACCTCGATCGGTTCATCTGCATCGCACAAGAGCGTACTCGAAAACCCGGACATCATCTCGAAACTGGTGCTGCAGAAAGGCCTGGACGCAGGCACAGCCTACGAAATCCTGTCCATTGACATTGCCGACATTGATGTGGGCGAGAACATTGGCGCCAAACTGCAGATTGACCAGGCAAGCGCCGACCTGAAAGTAGCCGAGGCCAAGGCAGAGGAGCGTCGCGCCATGGCCGTTGCCGTAGAGCAGGAAATGAAAGCCAAAGCACAAGAAGCACGCGCCTCCGTAATTGCTGCCGAAGTGGAAATTCCACAGGCCATCTCAGCGGCCTTCCGCAACGGCAACCTCGGCATCATGGACTACTACAAAATGCAGAACATCCAGTCCGACACCGACATGCGCAACTCCATTGCCCACCCAGGCCAGGGCGGGCAGAATAAACCGAAGGAGTAATTCATATCTAGTCAAAAAATGAAAAAGGGCTACCCATATGTTGGGTAGCCCTTTTTCATTTTTAAGGCAACTCGGCTCTAAATTTTACTACTAGATGCGAGCCCCAGTCGTCTGTGCCGCGCTGGTATGCAAAATGGCCCTCCTTCGTTTCTTTATCAAGGTGAAACCTGGAGCTGCCCCCACCTACATAATTATGTGCGATTAGCCTGTCAGCCTTGTTTTCTTTTTGATCATAGAAACTAAAGAATGGGTAATTATAATGCCTGAATTCACCACCAACTGGTATGCGATCTACTGCAAAGGTCAAGGGCAATTGATCTCTGGATACGTTGTACTGAGTATCACTTGTGTATATAACCTGCTCTGCATTGTTTTCATATGTAGCCACTTGCAGGTATACATCAGGGTTGCCTTCAGAAGGAGCGGATATGTCGCCGCCCTCTAAGGCATAGTTTTCAAGATAACTGCGCAGCTCTACCTCGTAGGCATATAGCTGCGCCACTTTTACCACTTTTATTATCGTTTTGGCCTGGCCGTTGGTATATGTTGTAAGCTTTACAGTATAGCTCCCCGGCTTTTTATAGGTAAACATATCAGGGATGCGGGATGTAGATGTCTCGCCATTTCCAAAGTCCCACTTATAAGCATCAGCCTGGCTTACATCCGTAAAGGCAACTCCCTCCCATGCGGTATAAAACTCTTCCGGAATAGTAAACTCAGGTGTGGGGACGACAACGGGATCATCTTTTTTGCAGGAAGCCAAGAGAGCTAGTGCCGCAACGGCAGCAAGTAGTTGTTTTCTCATGTTATCAGAAGCGGTTAAAGGGTTTCGTTTTTTGGCAGCACACAATGCACTGCTCAGCAAAACATTAATTTTGAGCTATATAGCCAAAACTATACCAAAAAAAGCCCGCGATGATGGTCGCGGGCTTTTTCTTACTTTATCTTTTTCTGAAGATCCTAGCTTTCTTTCAGCGTGATGGTGCGCGTTACGGTGTTGTAAGGACCAGGTATAACGGCGCCGGCGTTGTTGATCAGCTCCAGCTTGATGGTCGTTTCGCCCATTGGCAGGCCTTCGATGATGTGCGGCATCCACTTGTCGAGGATGAACTCGTTGCCGTTGATCGTGGCGCGTACCTTGTTGCCAGTCGTCGACAGGTCAGTGTTCACCAGATAGAAGTCCAGCATGATGCGGCGGGTGTCGCTGCCCACGTACTCGCCTTTCGGACGGCTGTAGAACATGTGCTGTCCCTTCAGGTCGAACTCCATGCGCTGCTGTGGTCTGCCCACGGTAACCATGCGCAGGTCATAGGCACCTCTATGCTTTAAACTTTCGTGGTAAGAGCGTGAAATGAATGAAAGCACCACGTGCTCGCCTTCCTCCATCTCCTTTGTGAATGAAGTCTCGTAATGAGCAGTGTAAGGCTCGTTGTCTACGATGTTATGGATGTGCTGTCCTTCTTTTGAGTTGGCCATAAACTCCGAGTTGGAGTGAGGCGTCATGCGCGTGAGCTGGAAGTTAGACAGTTCGTACACAAACTCAACCGGGCCAGGCTGCACCACACCGTTCTCGGGCGGCGTATTCAGTCGGAGCTGAGACTCCGGGTATTTCTGCGAATCGTCGAAAGCGAAAACACGCAATCCGCCTTTGCTCATCACAGCTCCCGTTGGAGTAGGCCCTGTCGTGGTGGCCATTACCGGGGTGCGCGTTTCATCATCCTGCATCTGACGCGTGGTGTCGCAGGAGGCAAAAGCCAGCATAAGGGCTGAAGCAAAGAGTAAGTAGGTTTTTTTCATCTAGAGAGGGTTTGAATTAGCAAATAGCCAATATACTGTTTTTATTTGTATATTGCGCACTACGTAATATTAACGTAAAAGTATACAAAAAAGACTATATGAGCGAGATTTTGTTTGATGAAGTTCCTTCATTGGACTTAGCTGATTTTACATCAGGAGATGAAGGACGCAGAGCACGGTTTGTGCAGCAGTTGGGAAGCGCTTATCAGAACATTGGCTTTATCGCCCTGAAAAACCACGGCCTGAGCGATGACCTGACAGAAAGACTATACGCAGCCGTGAAGAAGTTTTTTGCCTTGCCAGATGAGGTGAAGCAAAAGTACGAAAACCCGGAGCTTGCCGGCCAGCGCGGCTATGTGGGCAAGGGCAAGGAAAAGGCCAAAGGCTTCAACACCGGCGACCTGAAAGAGTTCTACCACGTGGGACAGGAACTGAGCGGTATACCTGACAACGACCCGATCAAAGCAGAATACCCGGCCAACATCTGGCCAGCCGAAGTACCAGAGCTTCAGGAAACCACCCTGGAGGCCTATACCAAGCTGGAGGCAGCTGGCAAGCAGGTGCTGCGCGCCATTGCCATTCATCTGGGCCTGGAAGAGACTTACTTCGATGAGAAAGTGAAGTACGGCAATAGCATTTTGCGCCCGATCCACTACTTCCCGATCGAGAACCCGGACAGCGTGCCAGCCGATGCAGTGCGTGCCGCCGAGCACGGCGACATCAACCTGATCACGCTACTGATGGGCGCCAGCGCCGACGGTCTGCAGGTGCTGCGCCGCGATGGCAAATGGATCCCGATCACGGCCCTGCCAGAGCAGGTGGTGGTAAACGTGGGCGACATGCTGGCCCGCCTGACCAATAACAAGCTGAAGTCGACCATCCACCGGGTGGTGAACCCGCCGCGTGAGCTGATGCACACTTCCCGCTACTCTATTCCGTTCTTCATGCACCCGCGTTCCGAAATGGATCTGACCTGCCTGGAGAGCTGCATAGACGAGCAGAACCCGAAAGCCTACCCGGATGCCACTGCAGGCGAATACCTGAACGAGCGCCTGGTAGAACTGGGACTTAAGAAAGCCTAAGAAGGTATAGGGATTTGAACAAAGGGCAAAACACCTGTGAATTGTTTAGTGAATTAATTATATCTATATATTTATTATTAAAATAAAAAAAGAGGGATAGCTGGAAGCTGTCTCTCTTTTTTTATTTTTACCCGTTATGAGCCTGCGCTACTACATCTTCCTGAAAGACGTGCTGCTACTTGCGCTTACCGCGTTTGGGGGACCGCAGGCGCATATCGCGATGATGTTTAAGTTGCTCGTAGAAAAGCGACGCTATCTCTCTGACCAGGAACTGATAGAACTGAATGCGCTTTGCCAGATTCTGCCCGGTCCAACCTCCACGCAAACCATAACGGCCATCGGTTTTAAGATCGGCGGACCTAACCTGGCTTACCTCACCCTGCTCGTCTGGATTATGCCCGCCGCTACCACCATGGCACTGGCTGGCTTTGTGATCTCCTACCTGCAGGAGAATAATATCTCGCTCCATTTCCTCAGCATCGTACTGCCTATGGCGGTCAGCTTTGTGGCCTATGCCGCCTGGAAGATCAGCGTGAAAGTGGTCACCACTAAGATAGCCGTTGTGCTGATGGTATTTGCGGCGATACTGTCGTACTTTTTCCGGTCCCCGTGGGTATACCCGTTGCTGTTGATTTCCGGTGGCGCTGTGACTGCGCTGCGCTTTAAGCAACACCCCCAGGAAAAGGACAAGAAGTTGGACATCCAATGGGCCAACTTCTTTTTGTACGTAGGCGTGTTTATACTTGCTGCGGCGCTGGGTGGGGCGACTTCGTCGTTGCCCGTCAGGCTATTTGAGAACTTCTACCGTAACGGCAGCATGGTTTTTGGCGGCGGACAGGTACTGGTACCGCTGATGTATACCGAGTTTGTGCAGTTTAAAGGCTATCTGACCGGAGAAGAGTTTTTGTCGGGTTACGCCATTGCGCAGGCACTGCCGGGGCCGACCTTTTCGTTTACCGCCTTTGTAGGCAACCTGGCCATGCGCGAGTATGGTATAGCCGGTCAGTTTTTAGGCTCGTTTGTGGCTACAGTGGGTATTTTCCTACCTGGCACCTTCCTCATCTTCTTTGTTATCCGGTTTTGGGACGGGCTTAAAAAGTACCGGGTCGTTCGGGCTTCGCTGGAAGGTATAAGTGCCGTCAGTTCCGGCATGGTAGTAGCAGCCGCCATCATGCTCTACCACCCGATCGATAACACGCTGCTCAACTTCGGTATAGTGGTTATTACGTTTGCCCTGCTGATGTTTACCCGTATACCTGCGCCAGTCCTGATCCTGACAGGCTTATTACTAGGGTTTGTGATATAGGTGAAAGATGTTGAGTAAACAATGTATTACACCTGCTATACTCCACTAGCAGCATCTAATTGACCCGGCCTACTTACCGGCCCACTCTCAAACTTGTAAAAAAACTACTACCAAGGCTGCTTCTCCTTCATAATGCGGAGCAGGTATTCGCTCTTGCGCAAGGGCTCGGCTGCGGCCTTTAGCTGCTCGTCGTTGATGAAGCCCATGCGCCAGGCCACTTCCTCGACGCAGCCGATTTTCAGGCCCTGCCGCTCCTCGATCACCTGCACGAACGTGGCCGCCTGCATCAGCGACTGGATGGTGCCCGTGTCGAGCCAGGCCGTGCCGCGGTTGAGCACGCCCACCTTCAGCTTGCCCCTGCGCAGGTACTCGCGGTTGACGTCGGTGATCTCGTACTCGCCCCGCGCGCTGGGCGCCAGACTCCTGGCAATGCCCACCACCTCGTTGTCGTAGAAGTAGAGGCCCGGCACGGCGTAGTTTGACTTGGGTACATCTGGCTTCTCCTCGATGGAGACGGCCCTGCCTGAATTGTTGAACTCAACCACCCCGTAGCGCTCCGGGTCCTGGACGTGGTAGGCGTAGACCACACCCCCGTCGGGGTCCGCGTTCTGGCGCAGCACACTTCCCATGCCTGCCCCGTAGAAAATGTTGTCGCCCAGCACCAGGGCCACCTTGTCCTCTCCGATGAACTCCTGGCCGATCACAAAAGCCTGCGCCAGCCCGTTGGGCACCTCCTGCACCCTGTACTCAAAGCGGCAGCCGATCCTGGAGCCGTCGCCCAAGAGTCGCTCGAAGAGCGGCAGGTCGTGGGGCGTGGAGATGATCAATATCTCCCGTATCCCGGCCAGCATGAGCGTCGAGAGCGGGTAGTAGATCATGGGCTTGTCGTAGACGGGCATGAGCTGCTTGCTCACGGCCAGCGTCAGGGGGTGAAGCCTCGTGCCGGAGCCCCCGGCCAGGATGATGCCTTTCATGCTTTGATTGTTAATTGCTGATTGTTGATTGCTATTCTACAATACCACAATACCAGTGTTCTTTCCTTGCTATCGATGCCGCTGCGTCGTCAGCTGCTGCCACAGCCAACTGTTGTTTTATACCAACTTTAAACAATTGGCAATCAACAATCAGCAATTCATCTCTCCTCGTACTGCTTGCGGTAGTAGTCGCGGTAGTGGCCCGAGGTGACCTCCTCCAGCCATTGCTCGCTTGCCAGGTACCAGTCCACGGTCTTGCGCAGCCCCTCTTCGAAAGTCACCGATGGTTTCCAGCCCAGTTCGTTCATCAATTTCGAGGAGTCGATGGCGTAGCGGGCGTCGTGGCCGGCGCGGTCCTTCACAAAGGTGATCAGCTTCCGGCTAGAACCCGGCTCTCTCCCCAGCTTCTCGTCAATCACATCGCAGAGGAGCTCTACAAGATCCAGGTTGCGCCACTCGTTCACCCCGCCCACGTTGTAGGTCTCTCCCACTCTCCCGCGGTGGAAGATACTGTCGATGGCCCGGGCGTGGTCCAGCACGTAGAGCCAGTCACGCACGTTCTCGCCCTTGCCGTAGACGGGCACCGGCTTTCCATTCTTTATATTGTGGATGGCCAGCGGGATGAGCTTCTCGGGGAAGTGGTTGGGGCCGTAGTTGTTGGAGCAGTTGGAGAGCTTCACCGGCAGGCCGTAGGTGTGGTGCCAGGCCCTGACGAAGTGGTCCGAGGCGGCCTTGGAGGCCGAATAGGGCGAGCGCGGGTCGTAAGGCGTCTCTTCCGTAAACAGCCCCTCCTCGCCCAGCGAGCCGTACACCTCGTCGGTGGAGACGTGGTAGAAGAGCTTGCCCGCGTAGTCACCGGCCCAGGCGCGGCGGCAGGCCTCCAGCAGGTTCACAGTGCCCAGCACGTTGGTCTGGACAAAGGCCATGGGCCCGGCAATCGAGCGGTCCACGTGCGACTCGGCCGCCAGATGGATCACCGCCTCGAACTTGTGCGCTCGGAAGATCTGCTCCAAAAAGGCCGCTTCTGTGATATCGCCCTTGAGGAAGGTATAGTTGGGCTTGCCCTCCACGTCCGAAAGGTTCTGCAGGTTGCCCGCATAGGTCAGGGCGTCGAGGTTGAAGACGTGGTAGTTTGGGTAAGCTTCCACGAACAGCCGCACCACGTGCGAGCCGATAAAGCCCGCTCCTCCTGTGATCAGTAGGTTCATTGCTATACCTGCTCTGATGTATTCTGTAAATGCATTTGCCAGTCCCAGGCGCTCTTCATGGCTTCCTCTAGCGTGCTAGTGGTTTTAAAACCTAACTCTTCGGTGGCTTTGGTCACGTCGGCGTAAATCTTGGGCACATCGCCCGGACGACGAGGCCCGATTTTGTAGTTCAGTTTCTCACCGGTGGCGCGCTCGAAAGCCTGCACCGCTTCCAGAACTGTGTTGCCTGTGCCTGTACCCACGTTGAAGAACTCGATGTTATCAGCCTTGCCGGACAGCAGTCGGTCGATGGCCACCACGTGCGCTTTGGCCAAGTCCACCACATGCACATAGTCGCGGATGCAGGTACCGTCCTGCGTGTCGTAGTCATCACCAAAAATGGTCAGCTCCTGGCGTATACCTGCTGCTGTCTGGGTAATGAAAGGCACCAGGTTATTTGGAACGCCAAGGGGCAGTTCGCCTATTTTAGCTGATGGGTGTGCCCCGATCGGGTTGAAGTAGCGCAGGGCAATGGTATGTATGTCGCTACCACTGGTCGCCAGGTCAGTCAGAATCTCCTCGCAGATTTTCTTGGTGTTGCCATAAGGCGAGTTGGCTTTCTGAACCGGCGTCTGCTCCGTTACGGGCAGTTCGGCAGGTATACCGTACACAGTGCAGGACGAAGAGAATACCAATTTGTCCACTTTAAACTCTTCCATCACCTGCAGCAAAGCCACCAGCGAGCCCACGTTGTTGTGGTAGTACTTGAGCGGCTCCGCCACCGATTCGCCCACAGCTTTGTAGGCGGCAAAGTGGATGACACCTGCTATACCTGTTTCCTGTTCAAAAACCTGGCGCAACGCTGCCGCATCCGTACAATCGATGCGGTGGCAGATGACCTCGCGGCCCAGTATGTCGGCTATACCCTGGAGCGAGCGCTCTTCGGTGTTAGAAAAATTGTCGATAATAATGGGCTCGTAGCCCGCCTCCACCAGCTCGACTACGGTATGCGAACCGATGTAGCCCGCTCCTCCTGTCACTAAAATTTTCTTCATATAATTTGTTTTCAAGCCTGTTAGAAGCTCTTTGATTTGGCAGCTGACTGCCTATTTTTTAACAACTTGTATGTTCCGGTTGATGGCCAGCAGATCGGCGATCACTTCCTGATTGCTTTCGGGCGCGATGTATAGTTCATCGAAGCGGTTGTAGCGGATTACCAGTCCCTTTGTGGCGAGCGCCGGTTTCATCCCCACCCACTGGGTTATTCCTTCCACTAGCTGCGTTACTTTCTCCACCTCTACTGCTCCTTTCCAAGGGCCGGACTTATACCTGAGCCTGCCGTCTTCGAGCCAATAGGCGGTGTCAAAATAGATCCAGGCAATCAGCCCAATCGGTGCCAGCAGGGGTAGCAGCATGTAAGGTTTTGCCGTAAAAGCTTCCTAGTCCAGCAAAAAAACCGCAACCGGCAGCAAGAGCATACCGACTAGCAGAAACTTGATCAGGCCACTTCTTTTCGCGGCGTATACCTTTGGCTGATTCATCCCGACGCATTTACCACACCTCCACTATACCTATCCAGACTTTGCAGACTGGCTTGTTGTATAACGGACGCACACAAAAATATAATATTTAAATGTATTTCTTATTACAACTGGCCGGGCTCGAGTGGTATTGCAAGGCAAGCCGCTGTTGCAAGCGCTGACAAATCCTACAGTTCCCCTGTCACGATTCTGTCTTTGCCGAAAAGATCCTGCACCACCCGCGCCTTCGTGAAACCTGCCTGTAACAGCAATTGCCGCACTTCTTCGCCATACTGCTCGTTTATTTCGAAGTATAGCCGGCCGCCTTTTTTGAGCAGCGCTGTCCCGATCTCTGCTATGCGCCTGTAATACTTCAGCGGGTCTTCGTCAGGCACGAACAGGGCCAGATGCGGCTCGAACGCCAGCACATTAGTACGCATCAGGGCTTTTTCCTGCTCCTTCACATAGGGCGGGTTGCTGGTGATGATGTCCAGGGAATGGGACGCTATACCTAGTACAGGCTCGAACACGTCCTGCTGCAGCCAGGCTGCCGGTAGTTTTAACTGACGGGCATTGGCACGGGCTACTTGCAACGCTCCTTCTGACAACTCCAGCCCATATACCTTATCAACCTCCAGATTAGCAGCAATGGCTAAAGGTATACAGCCGCTGCCGGTACAAATGTCCAGCACCTGCAGGCCGCTAAGGCCACGATGCTCGCGCACGACCAAATCGACCAACTCCTCGGTTTCGGGCCGGGGGATGAGCACGCGTTCGTCCACCTGCAGGTCGAGGCCATAGAAGTGGGCGGTGCCGAGCACGTACTGCACCGGCTCCTGTTTTTTTAACCGCTCCACCGCCTGTTGCACCTGCGTCTCCTGCTCCGGATCTAATTCTTGCTGCTGTGCCAGACTCAGCTGCATGCGGTCTAGCTGCAGCACATGCTCCAGCACCAGCTGTGCAATGGCGCCGGCTTCCGGTTCAGGGAAAGCCGTTTGTATACTTTCGCGGATGTACTGCGATGTTTGCTGGATGGTGGCCACAGGTATAGGTTTTGAGTGATTTTCGGTACCTTTGCAAAAGTAAAATTTTATTGCGTATAAGTATCCGAACCAAAGAACTTTAGGCAAGGGATAAAAGACTTTTAAGTATCAGGCTACCTGCATCCGGAACGTATAAAGTCCCCGATTGAAGGCCGGTGCTAAATATCTGAAAACCTTTTCGCTTAACTTTTTAACTTTCGCCTTTCTAACTTCTAAACTCCCAAACTTGACTGACGAACTGTACATGCGGCGTGCGCTGGAACTGGCTAGACTGGGCAGCGGCTATACCTACCCCAATCCGATGGTGGGCTGTGTGATCGTGCACGAGGGGAGGATTATCGGCGAGGGATGGCACCGCGTGTTCGGTGGGCCGCACGCCGAAGTCAACGCCATTGCCAGTGTGCAGGACAAAAGCCTGCTGCCCCAAAGCCGGGTGTACGTCACACTAGAGCCTTGTTCGCACTTTGGCAAAACACCGCCTTGCGCGGATCTGCTGATTAGCAGCGGCGTGCGCGATGTCGTGATCTGCAACACCGACCCCAACCCGAAAGTAGCCGGCCGTGGCATCAAAAAACTGTTTGATGCGGGAGCACAGGTAAAAGTAGGCGTGCTGGAGAGCGAAGGACTGGAACTGAACAAGCGCTTCTTTACTTTCCATACCCGAAAGCGGCCTTACATTCTGCTCAAGTGGGCCGAGTCGGCAGACGGGTTCATCAGCGGACCGAACAACCAGCAGGTGCAGATCAGCGGACCACTCTCGCGCAGGCTGGTGCACAAGTGGCGCTCCGAGGAGCAGACCATTATGGTGGGCAGCCATACGGCAGCGGGCGACAACCCGCGTCTGGACACCCGTTTCTGGCCCGGCCACAGTCCGCTGCGCGTGGTCATCGACCGCAAACTGCAACTGCCCGCGCACCTGCACCTGTTCGACAAAAGTATACCCACAGTGGTGTATACCTACCAGCAGCCGGGTGAGCAGCACGAGAATCTGCAGTATGTGCAACTGCGCGAAGGCGAGCCCCTGCTGTCGCAGCTGATGCAGGACCTGCACCAGCGCCAGGTGTTGTCGCTGCTTGTGGAGGGCGGCACTTACCTGCTTAAAAGTCTGTTGAAGGAGAACCTGTGGGACGAAGCGATCTGTTTCAAGAGCCAGGCCCTGGTGCTGCGCGAAGGCACTCCGGCTCCAGGTATGGCGCACAGCCAGCTGCTCGAAGTACAGAACCTTGGCTCCGACAGGCTTTTGCATTACCAGAATAGTATGTCAGAACTTAACTTTTAACCCTGCGCGGTGGGTGTGCTGATCTGTCCTGCAGGTATAGCTACTCTTCGAACCGCGCACTTATACCTATACCTTACCCTAAATTATGGCTGAATCACTTATAGTAGACCAGACGCTTAGCAAAGAAGAAAAATACAAGTCGCTCTTACCTCAGATCGAGGCGCTGGTAACCGGCGAAACCGACCTGATCGCCAACCTGTCCAACATGATGGCCGCCCTACACCAGGGCATGGGCTTCTTTTGGGTGGGCGTGTACTTCAACAAGGAGGGTCAGCTGGTGCTGGGTCCTTTTCAGGGGCCGGTGGCCTGCACCCGTATACCATACCACAAAGGCGTTTGCGGCGCCTGCTATACCCGACGCGAAACCATCCTGGTGCCGGACGTAGAGGCTTTCCCGGGACACATCGCCTGCAGCAGCGACTCCAAGTCTGAGATCGTGATACCAGTGATAAAAGACGGCGAGGTGAAACTCGTGCTCGACGTGGACAGCGACAAGCTCAACGACTTCGACGAAGTAGATCAGAAGTACCTCGAGCAACTGATGAAGCTGGTGGAGAGCTGGTACTAAGCCCTCTCTCATTGGCAAAAGAAAAGGCCTTGTCTCTTCTCCGGGACAAGGCCTTTTTTAACTATGCTGTCATTTTCGCTACAACCTCACTCGCACGCCCAGCGCCAGGTTAAAGATCTTGCCCGGACCTAAATATTTGGGGTTCTGGATGTATGAGATCAGGTATTCGGCACTCGTGTTCACTTCGTAGTACAGTGCCAGCCGCTGCAGCTTCTCCACACGGGCAAAGTCCACCTGACCGCCCAGGTGCAGGTATAGGTGCAGCGCCGTCGGGAAGCCGTAGTAGCCCCTTTCGTATTTATCGCGCGGTTCCACAATAAAATACTGCTCCCCAAAGGTATAGGCCAGCTGCACACCCGTGCGCAAGGGCTGCCAATCCAGCGACCTGACAGGTATCGTTTTGAAAGGGACGGCAGTAGCCTTCAGCGCGGCCGTCCAGATGTGGTCTCCGCCGATGCTCTCCGGCAGATAGCCCACAAACAAATCCGTCTCCAGCTTTTCCTGAAAGAAGCTCCGTCCTATACCTGCCGACACAAACCCAATGCTGCCCGCATACTGCACCTTGGCATGGTAGGGCGAAAGCGCACTGTCCTGGCCATGGGAGGTGAAAGGGCTCAGCAAGAGCAGCAGGCTGGCCAGCCATATGATGAATGTTTGATTCATATCAGTAGGCAACCCTTTCAAAACTATAGCCGCCTTCCCATACCTTGAGGTAAGTGAATTCGCGCTCTTTTACAGTGGAAGTGGCCAGGTATAGCACGTCTTCATCATAACGGAAGTCGGCCCTGAAGCCGTGAATGTGCCCGTGCAGACTCAACTGCACCCGTTCGCTTTCCTTTAAGGTGTTGTGAAAGACCTTTTCCAGATCGGCATCAAAATCGGTGTCGTAAGGTGGTATGTGCGAGACGGCAATGGCCTGTTGCCACGTGTCACCTTCTTGGTGGAGCAGCTGTTTGTCCAGCCAGTCGATGTCGGGCACCTTGCCGTTGTAGTTGTACTCCATGCTGTTGGTGTCGATGAACATAAAGCGGGTATGGCCGTAGTCGAAGCTGTAGTTGAAGGCGCCGTACATCTGCTCGTATACCTTGCGCCCGTTGGCCAGCAGGTCGTGGTTACCCACCACCGTCAGGTAGGGCCACTTCAGCCCTTTCATGATGTCGTGCACCCAACGGAACTCCTGCGACATACCAAAGTCAGAAATATCGCCCTGGTGAATCACAAAATCGATATACGGGAAGGTGTTAGCTTTGTCGACAAAGGCTTCGGCCGCGTCATAGAAGCGTTGCGTGTCGCCCATCACGAGCAGGTGCAGCGTGTCGCCGGGTTGCTGCTGTTGCAGCCGCGCTAGGTTGCGGGCAGTGAGGTTGCGCTCGTCTTCGTTTAATATAATCTGATTCGGATGGTATTCGAACAACTCTTCGCAAGCCGAAAGCAGCGCTAGGCTCAGGAAGAGTAAGAGGGAGTAAAATTTTCTCATAGGTGCAATTGGCGCCATCATCATGCTTTTGTCCTAACGCTTTTCAAGGAAGAATGTTAGTCACCAGCTCTACGGCCGCAATTTCAGGATGCAAATTTAATGTTTAAACACCAGCCATGCTTCTAAACAGCTCTAAATCTTTTACTGGAGGCCTTGCACAGGTATAGCCCACCAGCAAAAGAGCCATGCCGGAGATCGTCTCCAGCATGGCTCTTGCAATGTCTTCGCTTATAAAGCTTTTGTTGATCCTATCCGAATAAGGTCGGCGGTGCTGTCTTGAGTTGGGCAATCACAGTCTGGCCGCCTTTGGTTTTCTGGCCGAGTTCTACTTTCACTTCCGCGTCCAGCGGCAGGAAGATGTCTACGCGCGAGCCGAACTTGATGAAGCCAAATTCCTCGCCCTGGCTTACCTCATCGCCCTCGTTCACATACCACACAATGCGGCGCGCCATCGCACCGGCAATCTGGCGGAACAGTACCTCCGGACCAGCCGTGGACTCTACCACCACCGTGGTGCGCTCGTTCTGCGTGCTTGACTTCGGGTGCCAGGCCACAAAATAGTTGCCCGGGTGGTATTTGAAATAGCTCACAATGCCGGACACCGGGTTGCGCGTGATGTGCACGTTGATCGGCGACATGAAAATAGAGATCTGCTTGCGCTTGTCTTTGAAGTACTCTGTCTCCTCCACTTCCTCGATCACCACCACTTTGCCATCGGCTGGCGCCACGATCAGGTCTTCGTGCAGGAGCAGGTTGCGGTAAGGGCTGCGGAAAAACTGCAGGATGAGCAGGAAGAGCACTACTGAAACACCGGAGAAAATCTTGTTGAAGGTCTTGTTATCGGCGTTGAAATGGTACAGCAACAGGTTGAGTACGACCAAAATCAACAGAGTAAAAAATAGAATCCTTCTTCCTTCTTTATGAATTTTCATCCGTGAAAACTAAATGCTACAGGTCCTTTATAAGTTATAATAGCCCATCCAGTTTCTTAGATGGGCTATTACTGCTTCAAAATTATATAATCTTTCGATTATTTTAACAAAAATCTTCTCTTAGAAGCCGCCGCGGTACTTATACGTCATGGCTACCTTGTCAATTGCCACGATGTAAGCAGCTATACGCATTGGCACGTTGTACTTTTGCGAAGCAGCATACACACGCTCAAACGACTCGTTCATGATGCGCTCGGCACGCTCGTTTACGCGATCCAGCGTCCACTTAAAGCCCATGCGGTTCTGCACCCACTCGAAGTACGACACGGTTACGCCACCTGAGTTAGCCAGGATGTCCGGCACTACCATGATGCCCTTCTCGTTGATGATGTTGTCGGCTTTGTAGGAAGTAGGACCATTGGCGCCCTCTACGATCAGGCGGGCCTGAATCTGGTCTACGTTCTTGATCGTAATCACGTCTTCCACGGCGGCTGGCACCAGCACGTCCACTTTAGAGATCAGCAGCTCATCGTTGCTGATCTTCTCGGCGTTCTTATAGCCTTCCAGACGGCCTTTGTTGTTGTTCTTGTATTCGATCGCCTCTTCGATGTCGATGCCGTTGTCGTTCCAGTAGGCGCCGCTCACGTCGCTTATACCCAGGATCTTCACACCGCGCTCGGCCATCAGTTTGGCAGCCCAGGCACCCACGTTACCAAATCCCTGAATCACGGCAGTTGATTTGGCCGGGTCCATGCCCAGTTTGTCCATCGCCGCCATCGCCGATACCATTACACCGCGACCAGTGGCTTCCACACGGCCTAGCGAACCACCCAGTACCAACGGCTTGCCCGTTACCACAGCATGTATGGTAGAGCCTTTCATACGGGAGTATTCGTCCATTAGCCAGGCCATCTCGCGCGGACCGGTGCCCATGTCTGGCGCAGGAATGTCCTGATCCGGACCGAAGGTGTCTACCAACGCCTGGGTATAGGCTCTGGTCAGACGCTCCATTTCACCGGCCGACATCGAGAAAGGATCGCAGATGACACCGCCTTTGGCACCGCCATAAGGGATGTCCACCACGGCGCACTTCCAGGTCATCCAGGCGGCCAGCGCCTTCACCTCGTCCAGGAACACGTCCGGGGCAAAGCGGATACCGCCTTTAGACGGCCCCAGGATAGTGGAGTGAATCACACGGTAACCTTCGAACACGCGTACTTTGCCGTCGTCCATTGTAACAGGCACGTTCACGATCACCTGACGTGTCGGTGTTTTGAGTACGTTATAAACTTCCTCATCCAAGCCCAGAATCTCGGCCGCGATGTTGAAACGCGACATCATCGATTCAAATGGGTTTTCCCTGTCCTTTATCGGTGCTGGCTCTTTGTATAACATTATTTTTAAGCTTGATTTTATCAGTGAGTAACAATTATGGTGGTAAAGTTATGTAATTATTACATACTCACACCTAAACCTTCACCAACATTAAGTTAGAATATTTTAAGGAAAGCGACGATGAACGGAATGGCCATCACCAGGCTGTCGAAGCGGTCCAGAATGCCGCCATGGCCGGGCAGCAGCGTGCCCGAGTCTTTTACGCCCAGGCTCCGTTTCAGCAGCGACTCCACAAGGTCGCCCAGCACACCAAAAACCGACACAATGCTCGCTACCCCCAGCCACTGGTAGAGCTCCAGATCGAGGAAGAACATGGACAGCACCCAGCCCACCACGAGCGTCAGAATGGTGCCGCCAATCCAGCCTTCCCAGGTTTTGCCGGGAGAGATGCGCTCGAAAAGTTTGTTCTTGCCGAAGTTCTTTCCTGCGATGTAGGCACCCGTGTCAGACGACCAGATTAGCAGCAGCAGCCCCAGGACAGGTTGCCAGCGGTACTCACCCTGCAAATAACCGAGCTGCTGCAGCAGCGAAAAGGGCACAGCGATGTAGAGCACGCCCAGCAAGGTAAAGGCGATGTTGGTGAACGGCTGCGCCTGTTTGCGGTACAGCTCCAGCACAAATACCAGGAACAGGGCCGGCAGGAAGAGGTATAGCAGTTCGGTCGGGGCGTCGGCCTGCTCAAACAGGAAAACGGCGATGAAAATGCCGGCTGCCAGCAGCGTGCCGTATACCTTGTTGGCTTTTATACCTGCCGTGGCTGCCAGCCGGTAAAACTCCAGCGTGCCCAGCACGGTAAGCCCCAGAAAAAGGATAAAGAAAGTCCACTCGCTTAAAATGATGCCTCCGATGAAGAGGGCCGCCCCCAATACTCCGACAATCAGGCGTTGTTGTAAATTGTTAAGGGCAGATAGCTTGGTGCTCATGCGATATAGGTTGCCGGCAGCATCAGAAGCCGGGTGTTAGTCTCGAATTAAGTGTTCTCGCGCTCTCCCGCTGCCTCGGCTATGCTTTCGGGGCGGGTAGGCGTGAGCATAAATTGCTTGTAAAGGTAATAGATTAGGGCAGCACTCAGCACTGCCGAGATCAAAATGGTCAGGATCGGCATCGGCTCTGTCGACTCCACATTAAAATCGATGGTGCCCGTCTGCTGCAGGTATAGCAAAAACACCGTAAAGCCATTGTTGAAGAAGTGCGCGATAATCGGTACCCAAATGTTGCCCGACCACAGGTATAAGTAACCGAACAGAGCGCCCAGCAACACACGCGGCACAAAGCCAAAGAACTGCACGTGTATGGCCGAGAAGATGATGGCCGCCACCCAAACCGCCACATGCGCATTGCCTGACCAGCGGTGCACCTGGCGTTGCAGCACGCCCCTGAACACCAACTCCTCGCCGATGGCAGGTATAACGGCAATCACCAAAAGGCCTGCCAGCAGGCGTGGTACCGTCCCGAAATTGGCGATCAGTTTGGTAAGCTCCGCCAGCTCGTCTTCCTTGGCACGCGCCCACTCCTCAAAACCCTTCATAAAACCGGGCAGCGAAAGCTCCGCGTTCCAGTTGATGATAAGCGAGTTGGCCGGCATGATGAAGATGATCAGAAAACCCGCGAGTAGCAGCAAAATGGGCAGCGGCAGTTTTTTCCAGTTCAGGTAATGGTCGATGTTCACGTTTGCCAGGCGCAGCATCAGCAGCGGCGCCAGCACAAAAGAGCAGAATTGCACCAGCCCCTGAAAGAGCAGTAGTGCATCGGCCGCCTCCGGGTGTTCCGTTGGGTTAGCCAGCAGGTTGGTCAGGTCCATCACCTCTATTCCGAGCACCGTCGTTACCAGCGCCAGGTATATAAAACTGGCCACAAAATAGCCGCCCAGCATAAACGCCAGCAACAGCAGCAGTACTAAAAACGGGTGTCGATCTTCGGAGATGAAACCTTTCATAGAGAAGATTAGGTTTAATTGACGTAAATTTACGTGAAAAATTAACTTTTGCTTTGGTAAAGATAGCGAACATAGAACTGGGCGAGTTTCCGCTGCTGCTGGCACCGATGGAGGACGTGAGCGATCCGCCTTTCCGGAAAGTGTGCAAAGCCAACGGGGCCGACCTGATGTATACCGAGTTCATATCCTCTGAGGGACTGATACGTGATGCCGCCAAAAGTGTGCAAAAACTCGACATTTTTGACTACGAGCGCCCCATCGGCATTCAGATCTTCGGATCCGAGATCGACTCGATGCGCGAGGCCGCCATTGTGTCGTCGCAGGCCGGCCCGGACCTGATCGACATCAACTACGGCTGCCCTGTGAAGAACGTGGCCTGCAAAGGAGCCGGTGCCGCCTTGTTGCGCGATATCCCGAAGATGGTGAAGATGACCGAGGAGATTGTGAAAGCCACCCACCTGCCCGTGACCGTGAAGACGCGTCTGGGCTGGGACGAGGATACCAAAAACATTGTAGAAACAGCTGAAAGGCTGCAGGACATCGGCATCAAGGCGCTGAGCATACACGGCCGCACCCGCGTGCAGATGTACAAGGGCGAAGCCGACTGGCGCCTGATTGCGGAGGTGAAGAACAACCCACGCATGAAGATCCCCATCTTCGGCAACGGCGACATCGACTCACCGGAGAAGGCGCTGGAGTACCGCAACAGGTATGGCGTTGACGGCATCATGGTGGGCCGCGCCTCCATTGGCCATCCGTGGATCTTCAACGAGATCAAGCATTACATGGCAACTGGCGAGCTTTTGCCGCCGCCAACTTTGGAGGAGCGCGTAGAAGTTTGCCGCCAGCACTTCACGCATTCGCTGGAGTGGAAGGGCGATAAGCTGGGCATTTTTGAGATGCGCCGCCATTACACCAACTACTTCCGTGGCCTGCCGCACTTCAAGCCCCTGCGCATGAAACTGGTGCAGTCCGAAGACATCCAGGAAATTTACGACACGCTGGATGAGATTGCCCAGACGATGAGCTACGCAGCAGAAGAAGTTTAAGAGTTTGAGAGTGATGAGTTGAAGAATTTCGAACTCTCAATGCAAAATTTAATTAAGGAGTTGGGGTATCGGCATACGTGTTGAGACTTCAACTCCTTTTATATTTGCAGACGAGTTTAGAGGTTCAACTTCCAACTCTTAAACTCTCTAACTCCTAAATTCTTAAACTTATCAAAACCATCCCCTCTCCCACCAAAGAGCAAACAGGTATTCCGGCCATCGCCTGGGTCCTGGTGATCATACTGGCCCTGATCTGGGGCACCTCGTTTATTCTCATCAAGAAGGGCCTGGTCGTTTACTCTTCGGACGAGCTGGGTGCGCTGCGCATGGTGATTGCCTGCGCCGCCCTGTTGCCTTTTGCCATTAAGAATGTGCGCAAGGTAGAGCCACACCGCTGGAAGTATCTCTTGGGCAGTGGTCTTCTTGGCAACTTCCTGCCGGCCTTTCTGTTTGCCATTGCCGAGACGCGCCTGGCCAGCGGATTGGCGGGTGTGCTTAACTCGCTCACGGCTCTATTTACGCTGCTGGTAGGTGCCGCCCTGTTTGGTCAGTCCATCACCTGGATGCGCATGCTCGGTATTGTGGTAGGTATAGCGGGTACGGCGGTGCTCATCTTCTCAGGCAACGGCAACGCCGAGCTCGACAACATGTACTATGGCCTGTACATCGTGCTGGCCACCATTTTCTACGGCATCAGCGCCAACCTCATCAAGTTCCGCCTCCACGGCATGAAGGCTATTGCGGTCTCCAGTCTGGCCCTGCTTACGGTGGGCCCTGTGGCGCTCGTATACCTGCTCACCACCGATTTCCTTTACAAGCTGCAGCATGTGCCCGGCGCCTGGGAGGCGCTGATGTATATTGCCATCCTGGCCGTGTTCAGCACCGCCATTGCCTTAGTGCTCTTCAATAAGCTGATCCAGATGTCGACCACCCTGTTTGCCAGCTCTACCACCTACCTCATACCTGTGGTGGCGCTGATGTGGGGTGTGCTGGACGGCGAAGTCATTCACCTTTGGCATTATGTGGGCATGGTCGTTATCCTGGCGGGCGTGTTTATTGTCAACCGGGCAAAATAGTTACCAAAGATCAGCAAGTCTATACCTGCATCAGCGGCCGCTGTCCTACCCGGGCAGAGGCTGTTTTATTTTATCCGGCAAGGTTTGCCATAGTAGGATTTTCAAGTCTCGAGATAATTCGCTTATTTCATTGAGTCGGGCCCGGATGTTTCGCGCCCAATCATCAGCAATCCCTTAACCAAAGCCTAAATGATCCCAAAGCTGCAGCCCATAGAAGGTATAGCACAGTCTGAAAAACTGGCCGAAGAGTTTAACCGCATGCAACAGCTGATTGATGCGCTGAACAGCAAAGCCATACCGGAAGGTATAGCCGCCACTATTACACAGCAGCTGGAGCCACTCAACGGCCTCAATATTCCCGCTAAGGAGCATACTGCCAAACTGAAAGAAACCCGAAGCGCTATCCTGAAGCTTGTGGAGAAGCAACTAAACCTGGTTCCGCAGAAGCATCATCTGAAACTGTGGCTGGCACTGGGCATGTCGACATTTGGCTTGCCGTTCGGGGTCGTGTTTTCGCTGGCGCTGAAGAATTTCGCCTTACTTGGGCTGGGCTTACCCATTGGGATGGGTATAGGTATGGGCATTGGTGCTAAACTGGATGAAAAGGCCAAATCCGAAGGCCGGCAGTTGGATCTGGAATAGACTTGCACAAGGTGCTTCTATACCTGAAAAGCTAAAAGTCCAGTCTGTAGAAGTCGTGCACTAACGTGCGGGCACCGTAGCTCTCTTTGTAGTTCACCAGTCCTTCGTTCAGGTATAGACCCTGCTGCTCTGTGGAGATGCCGAAACTGAAGTATTTTTTGTGCGCGTATACCTGCCGGATCAGGTGGTCGAGCAGCACGTAAGCGGCGCCTTCTTCCTGCGCCCGGTCGCTGGCACCAATATACTGGCAGTGGGCCACAATAGCCGTTTCGTAGACCAGGGCACCGGTCAGCAGTTCATTTCCCTCCGTGATGGTATAGTGGCTGATGTTTTCGGGAAATAGTTGCGCCAGCCTCGCGACTTCCTCCGCCGTGTGCACCGGCTGCAGCTTGTGCCTGCTCTGGAGCTGGGATGCCACCAACTGCATAAAACCGGCGTAATTCTCTGACCGCTGTACCTGCCACTCCCGCTGCTGCCCCTGCGACAGTCGCCAGCGGCGGTCTTTGCTATACCTGACAGGCTGCCCCAGGTCGATCACGGAATTCACATCGCGGCGGTAGAGCGTGGCGCCATACCTGAACAGCGCATACAGATCTTCCTCGGCTGGCAGCTGGTGGTAGATGTGGGGTGTCGCTTTGTAGAAGAGTGTTTTGAAATGCTGCTCCTGGCTATACCTGACCAAGGCATCGAACACCTGCAGCATCAGCGGGCTCTTCATTTTCCTGCCACTCACCAGTCCCCCATAGCTCAGTCCTTCGTGCGAGTGCAGCTCATCGTTCGCCACATTCGCCGGGAGCACTGCCATAAGCTTGTCTTTGTGGTAGAACAGCAGCGAGTGGTCTTCGAAGCGGTCGGCATGATAGGCCATGTAGTCGCGCTGGAGCAGGAACGTACCGTTTTTGGAGGCCTTTACAAAAGCATCCCACTCCGCCTTATACCTATCGCTATACCTGACTACTGCTACCACTTGGGATGACTATGTGACAAAAGACTGTTGGACAAGGGGACAAAGATAGGTATACCTGCGAATGGTCGCTATACCTGCAATTCATAAGCGCTATACCTGTGAGGTCGCCGTACGCACGATTCGGACAGGTCGCGCCCTGTCCCTACAGGGAAACGGCAATGCTCGTAGCCTCACGACATTACTGTTTAACGCCACTTCTAAACTCTAAAACCCCTCAACCCCCAACTTTCTAACTTCTAAACTTTCAAACTTAAACTCATCTGTTTAGCACAATCCGGAAGGTGGTGCCTTTGCCGATCTCGGAAGACCTAACATACAGCCTGCCTTCGTGGTAGTTGTCGATGATACGCTTGGCCAGCGCCAGGCCCAGGCCCCAGCCTCGTTTTTTGGTCGTAAAGCCGGGCAGAAATACCGAGTCCATCTTGCTTTTGGGTATACCCTTGCCCGTGTCGCTGATGTCGAGCGCGATCTGGCTTTTGCCCAGTAGTGAGAGCTGTAGCCGGATGCTGCCGCGACCCTCCATCGCATCCACCGCATTTTTGCAGATGTTCTCAATCACCCAGTCGAATAGCGGCACGTTCACCTTGGCGGTGATCTCTGGAGCAAAGTTAGACACCACCGTAAAGTCGACCTTGCTCGAGATGCGGTTTTGCAGGTAGCCGATCGCGTTTTCCGTCACCTGCAGGATGTTCTCATCGCGCAGCAGCGGCACTGAACCGATGTTGGAGAAGCGCTCCGTGATGATCTCCAGCCGCCGGATGTCCTTCCAGAGCTCGGCCGTGATGGGCTCGTTTTCGAACTTCGGGCTAGCCTTCATGTACTCGTACCAAGCCATGAGAGAGGAGAGCGGTGTGCCCAATTGGTGCGCTGTTTCTTTGGCAAGGCCCACCCATACCCTGTTCTGTTCGGCCTTGCGCGAGTAGCTGAAAGCAAAGTAAGCCATCAGGGCAAAGCAGGCAATCACCATCAGCTGCACATAGGGGTAGTAGCGAAGCTGCGAAAGCAGGTCCGAGTCTTTGTAGAACACATAGTTCTCCGAGCCCTCCGCCCAAGGCACCACAATCGGGGCATGCTGCGCCTTCATGCGGGCGATTTCGCGCTGCAACAGCTCATTTTTTCGGCTTTCTGAAATGTTCTCAGGCAGGTTGATGTTCTTATAATCGAGAATATTCTCGTACTCGTCCGTAAGGATAACGGGGATGGTGTGGTTAGAGGAAAGTATCTCCTCTTCGATAAAAACGATGTTATCGTCGCTGGGCGCATTGATCATGTAGCGCAGCCCCTTGGCATAAAGCTGCACCAGTTCCTGCTCTCTTTCAGACAATTTGCTCACTAATACGTTAGTGTACGTAATAGTAACCGCCCCAATAATGAGTGCGACAATAACGACGAGAAACTTTATTCGGTTTTTCTGGGCGTAAATGGGAATCATGCGGTGGCGCGAAAATTATCTGAAATTTGTATAAATTAATTAATAAGGGCAAGTAAGTTTCTTTTTAATAAGCAAAGCAGTAATTTTGCATTTTAGTATTCCGAAAGTAAGTTATGCTTCAGAACTTTAAAGCAATCAGCCTCTCGTACAAGAAAGCGCCGCTGGATATCAGGGAACTGATTGCCTTAGATGAGAACTCGTGCAGGCAATTCCTTCAGACACTGAAAAGCTTTATTCAGGCTTCTGACATACTGGTGCTCTCTACCTGCAACCGCACCGAGGTATACTATAACTCCGACCTGGACTATAGTACCGAAATCGTCAAGCTGCTTGGCATCACCAAGGGTATCGACAACATCACCCAGTACTTCGACTATTTCACCATCCTCAACGAGCACAACGATGCCGTACAGCATTTATTTGAGGTAAGCATGGGGCTCGAGTCGCAGGTGGTGGGCGATATGCAGATCACCAATCAGGTGAAGCAGTCGTACCAGTGGGCGGCCGACAACGAAACGGCCGGTCCGTTTCTGCACCGCCTGATGCACACCATCTTCTTCACCAACAAGCGCGTGGTGCAGGAGACTGCCTTCCGCGATGGGGCTGCCTCTACCTCCTATGCCGCCATTGAGCTGATAGAGGAGCTGACGGCCGATGTGGTGGCTGAGCCGAAGATCCTGGTGGTGGGAGTAGGTGAGATTGGCGCCGATGTGTGCCGCCACCTCAAAGACAAAGGCTACCAGCATGTCACCATCACGAACCGCACCATGGCCAAGGCGCAGATCCTGGCAGACGAGTGCGGCATGGCCGTGCTTCCGTTTGAGGAGATCGTGCAGGGCCTGAAAGAGGCGGACGTGATCATCTCGTCGGTGGCGCGCGAAACGCCTTTCTTCACCAAAGAAATGATCCAGCGCCTGAACGTGCTCACGTTTAAGTTCTTCATCGACCTGTCGGTGCCGCGCAGTGTGGAGGCCGAGGTAGAAGCTGTGCCGGGCGTGCTGGTTTACAACATCGACACGATCCAAAACAAGGCATCTGCCGCGCTTCAGCAGCGCATCAACTCCGTGCCGCAGGTACACGCCATTGTCGAAGAGTCGATCGAGCAGTTCAACGACTGGTCGAAAGAGATGATGGTGTCGCCTACGATTAACAAGCTGAAGAACGCGTTGGAGTCGATCCGTCAGGAAGAGATGGCCCGCTACATGAAGAAGCTCGGCCCGAAAGAAGCCAAACTGATTGACAATATCACCAAATCGATGATGCAGAAAGTGATTAAGCTGCCGGTGCTGCAGCTGAAAGCGGCCTGCAAGCGCGGCGAAGCCGAAACGCTGATCGATCTGCTAAACGATCTGTTCGACCTGGAAAAACAGGGAGTGGACGCGAATTAACGACAGAAAATTATAGACATAAAAAAAAGCTGGCCCTTACGGACCAGCTTTTTTTCGTTTCTTGAAATATTGTCTATTCCTGTATAAAAAGCTTTTTGCCAACCACAAAGGCACTGATCAACACCAGTGCAAACAGTATGCAGTTGCCCACCAGGTAACCCAGTCCGTATTCGGAAAGCTTCTCAAACTCCAGGGAAAAAATCGCATAGCCGAAATAGATCGCCAACACAGTCAGAACCAAGAATACAAACACCTTCATGATATCGGATTGGAGGATTACGAGCGTAAAGCTTCAGGAATAATTATTTAGTAACGATTGTGGTAGTTGGCGTGTAGATACCCCATGTCAGCGCATTCAGCAGACCGTCAACGAAGGTATGCGTAACTGTTACGGTGTAGTTCTCAGCGCCTCCAGCCATTTCTTTCGGGTTTGATGTGCTGATCGGAGCCAGGCCGTAGATCAGGTAGTGGTTCATTTTCTTCACCTGCACGTTAGACTGCGCGCCGCTACCAACAGTGAATGTGTAGGTATAGCAAGAAGACATAGAAAGCGCCATAGCTGCGCCTACAACAAGCGAAAGTAAATTTCTTTTCATTTTGTAAGTGAGTATAAAAGTATATAAATGTTTGAACTCACGAATATACAAAATTCTATATATATACAATTCTTAATTAAAATTGGTAATACTTGTTGACGCTGACTTTAAACCTGAATCAAAAAAATTGGCTTTTATAATCTTATAATTTGCTCTATATAAATATTTATACATATCTTTGCACATATAAATATTCTAACAAGATATTTAACCAATCCGAAAATTACCTGTCCAGGCTACGAGAACATCGCTAAACGAAACTCAATTTATTACCCTTAGTGCAACGAAAATGAAAAACATCTCTACATTCCTATCTTTTGTCACTGTTGTTCTTCTTTTCAGCTCATGTACCAGCCATTCGTTTATGCTGACAGAGCGCGATATTGCCAACGACGGCATCGCTCCGATTGAGCGGTCAGAGTACAGACTAGTGGCCGACAAGCCGGCGGATGCTTATACAGATGCAGACGCCAGATGGGTGGCCACTTCCAAACCCCATGTTGCCGCTACTTCTTCCCGCGTGGTGCGCCGCACCGAGGCCGTGGCACTTTCTGCCGCCACTACCCACGAAGGGCACGAGATTCTGAAGCGCGAGGTTGAGAAAGCCATGAAAAAGGAAAAGCCAACTGCAACTCCCGCCAAAAAGGGCGTGAAGACAAAAAAGCAGAAAGAAACTGGCGATAAAATCCTGTTGTAAGCCCCAACATTTGCCTGAAGCGGTAATTCGTAAACCGACTGATTTATTTAGTAAAGAAAAAGCCAAAGGTCCCCGTCTACTTCTTCAAGAGAAGGTAACGGAGACCTTTGGCTTTTCTATGAATGTACTATCTGGTGCTACGGCACCGGGCGGATCACTAGATATCAATGCAGCATTCCTCCAGGCAGTCGATCACGTCGATCAGCTTCGGAATGGCAAGGGAGTAATAAATTTTAGTACCTACTTTAAAGGAAGAAAGCACTCCCTTATCCTTCAGCGTAATCAAATGCTGCGAAGCAATGGCCTGTGGCAGGTCCAGGTACTTGTAAATTTCCGTAACAGTCATTTTATCTTCCTTGCCGAGCAAGTCCACTATCGCCAGCCTTTTCGGGTGCGCCAGCACTTTCAGCATGGCCGCCGCCTTATCTATTTTCTTAGATTCAATTCTAGACAACAAACTTTTCATAATTAATAATTATACCTAACAGTTTCTACATACATTTAAACAATACAATTCATATTAAGATATATACGGCAACAGCGACATTTGGCTGATGTAGCTTCAAAGGATTTTTAAAATTTTCTTCTGAAGCACGCCATAACACAACACACTCCTTGTCAGACACATCCTTAATGCTGAATTGAGTAGGTGTACGTATAAAAATTAAAATTGGATATATGAAATACTTAATGTTACTAGATTACTATATGAACCCGCTCTCTTTGTCTCTCTCCGCGAAATGTACAACAGACTGGCGGCCGGTCGAAAAAACGGTGTCGTAACGCGCAATCCCAGTACAGTCCAATCCATACCTCTGCAAGGCGCTACCGTTTTGCCGACCTGCTCGCTCCGATGTATTTTCGTACCTTTGCGGTCTGTAAACCCTTAACCACAAACAAACCCATGAAAGAGCTTCTCGAAAAATTTGAGAATAAACGACCTGAGATAGTATTTGAGTGGAAAGACGCTGAAACCGAGGCCGAAGGCTGGGTAGTGATTAACTCGCTGCGCGGCGGCGCGGCTGGTGGCGGCACCCGTATGCGCAAAGGCCTGGACAAGCGCGAAGTAGAGTCCCTGGCCAAAACCATGGAAGTGAAGTTCACGGTGTCTGGTCCGGCCATCGGCGGAGCCAAGTCAGGCATAAACTTCGACCCGGCCGACCCACGCAAGCGCGGCGTGCTGGAGCGCTGGTACAAGGCGGTTATTCCACTGCTCAAGAGCTACTATGGCACCGGCGGCGACCTGAATGTGGACGAGATACATGAAGTAATTCCGATTACCGAAGACTACGGTCTGTGGCACCCCCAGGAAGGCGTGGTGAACGGCCACTTTAACGCCACCGAACCGCAGAAGATCAACAAGATCGGGCAGCTGCGCCAGGGGGTGATCAAGGTGATCGAGGACCCAGCCTATACCCCTGCGGCGGCCCGCAAGTACACCGTAGCCGACATGATTACGGGCTATGGCGTGGCCGAGGCGGTTTGCCATTACTATACGATCTGGGGCGGCTCATTCGAGGGCAAGCGCGCCATCATCCAGGGCTGGGGTAACGTAGGCGCTGCCGCGGCCTTCTACCTGGCCGGCAAGGGCGTAAAGATTGTAGGCATCATCGATCGCGCAGGCGGTTTGATCAAAGAGGAAGGCTTCTCATTTGACGAGATCCGGGAGCTTTTCCTAACCCGACAGGGCAACACGCTTTATGCCGAAAACCTGATCCCGTTCGAGGAGATGAACAATCGCATTTGGTCGCTTCCTGCCGAAATATTCATACCTGCCGCCGCGTCGCGGCTGGTGACGCGCGGACAGCTCGAGCAAATGATCGCCAGCGGCCTGGAGGTCATCTCATGCGGGGCCAACGTGCCGTTCCAGGATCCGGAGATATTCTTCGGCCCTACCGGGGAGTTCGCCGACCGCAACATATCCGTTATACCTGACTTTGTAGCCAACTGCGGTATGGCGCGTGTATTCGCTTACCTGATGGAGCACGAAGTGGAGATCACCGACGACGCCATCTTCCACGACATTTCCCGTGTCATCCGGGAGGCTTTGGAGAAGACCCACAAGAAGAACCAGGCGAAAACAGAGATCGCCAAGACCTCTTTTGAAATAGCGCTCAGCCAGTTGCTTTAGGCTTGCTGTAAAGTCAATATGACATAGGTATAAATAAAAAAGCCGGAGAAACTCCGGCTTTTTTTTCACCCTTATATTTTCATGCTGTATCGGCTTTCTTAACAAGATAGGACCTTACCAAGGAGCCTTACATTATATCTTCACATCTATCCACAAAATCAACGCAAATCATTATTGTAATTTTGTTTTATCTAACGACCGAACGCTACACAGGTTATACAACAAACAGCATTTTTTTAACAAATCTGCCCTTTTGCACGGTAAACGTGCATTAACAAAGGACGTAAGTAAAATATAATTTTTACAATACACGTGTTTTCGACCCCACAACGCTTCACCTATACCTTACAAATGCCATCGCTTAGCCTCGTCGCTAAGCAGGTATAGTCGCCTCAGTTCCAGCCTACTCAAAGTCGAAGTATTCGCCCTCCTGCAGCTCCACCTTCTTCTCCTGCTTCACAGGCTTTTTGCCGCGTAACAGATCTTTCAACTCCTGCCCTTCCTGCTTCAGGTCCGTCTTGATCTTCTCGCGCACGCGCTCGTTGTCATAGGCCAGCTTAAAATCACTCTCCTTGCCGCGCAGCGTCAGGAAAAGCGAGCTGTTCCCTGCATCGGTGTCCTCAGCCACTACACCATACACGCTGTCGCGGTCAGGCCGGCGATTTTTAGTGAGGGGCAGCTTGATGCGGTAGTCCATGTCCTGGTCGAAGGTATGGGTACCCGAAACAGACACCGAAGGTATAGCCGACAGGTTGGAACGGATGTCCATCTCCGGAATGAAGATGGTGCGTTGCTGTATCCAGAAATTGTTGCTAAGCTCTGCAAATTTCATGTTCGCCAGCTCTGAGCGTTTCACGAAAGCCGACATCTTCTGCATCGGGGCAAAGTTGATCAGCTGGCCGTCGCGCACCGTGGCGGCAATTTCCGCCTGCATGAGGTCTGTTTTGGTGTTGAGCTGGCTGTCGAAGTACACATCCGACACAATATTGGCCGTTAGCCTGCCGCGCAGCTGCTTGTCGGAGATGAAGTTCTGGCCGAAGTTCTCAAAAACATAGAACAGGCTGTCGACGCTCATATTGCTCAGCTTAGTGGCCGTGCTCACCTTGATGTGGTCGCGGTTGCGGGCGTCCAGGTTTCCGCGTACGGCGAAGTTACCGCCGATGGCGTTGAACGAGATGTTGGGGGAAGACACGATCTGGTTGCGTAGCTTCACCTCGCCCTTGATATGCTCTGCCCTGAACCGCCTGAAACTCGCCTGCCGGATAGTGGCACTCAGGTCGAAGGCAATATCAGGTGATATGTTGAACTTGTAAGCGCTACTACCGGTCTGCCTGGCGTCAGCCGGGGTGTTGGACTCTTCGCTCAGCAGCTGGTCAAAATTGAGGTATTGGCTACTGAAGTCAGCCTCCACGAGCAGGCGTTGCTTGTCGAGCAGCAACCAGGCCATCACGTTGCGAAACATCCCGTTCAGCACGAAATCCGAGTCGCCCAGCTGCCCCTTGAAGTCCGAAACCGCGACATCGTTCTTCTTGAAAATGAAGTTTCCGTTCAGCCCTCTCAATGGCAGCGGCATTTCCTTCAGGTTCAGCATCACATTGTGCAGTGTAATATCTCCGCTTGTGCTGAGCGTACTGTTGCCCGGTTTGGCCTTAAACTCTTTCAGGTTGCCGGCAAAGGCGATGTGCACATCTGCCAGTCCGCTCCCGCTCTTTACTTCGCTCAGCTGCAGCAGGCTCAACACATACCCCACGTCAATCATCCCTTTGGCATTGAAGGCCAGGTAGGGGTTATCGAAATTGCGGTAAGTGAGGCTCCCTTCAAAAGGGCGCTTGTTCAGCACGCCTCGCAGGTTCTTCAACTCCAGCAGGGAGGTGGCGGCGCTCTTGCTGGCGCCGTTCGTGAAGTATCCGTCCAGGTGCAGACCTTCTACTTTCTGCTTTGTATCGGGGTGAAAGAATGAGGCATTTCGGGCGCCAAACTCAAAAGCCACCTCTGGGTTCTGCTTACCGGACGCCTTGCCTTTTACGGTACCCTTGAAGAACACATCGCCTTCGCTGCGGTACTGGCTATACTCACGCGAGATCTGCTGCGGCAGCAAGGAGAACAGCGACTGTATGTTGGTATCCTTCCCTTGCAGTTGTAAGTCGAGCTCTGTCGTGCCACCGTAGGCGATCTGCCCGCCAACCTCATAGGCAGCACCCTCTACCTGCACCACAGATGGTTTTAAAGCGATGGTCTGCGCGGTGCGGTCTATGGTTAGGGCGGTGTGCAGGGCAACCGACTTTTCTTTGAAGTATTCACTCTCTCCTATCCGGATGGTGCTTATGGCGGCATTGCCTTTCGTTTCGAGGGCAATCTGGTCGTTGGTGATCGCCATGGCGGCGACCAATTGCGGGGCGTGCGCTTCGATGTAGTGGTTGAGGTGCAGGTCGGTATAGCGCAGTGCGACTTGGCTCAGGTTGATCTTCTCGAGGTTAAAGGCAAAGTCACTGGACGTGTTGCTGGAATCGACTGCCAGTATGTGGTAGTTGACCTGCCCGTTTTTCAGTACGCGCACATGGATGGAGCCGTTTTCCAGGTATAGCTGCTTCACGTCGTACTTGCCCCGGATGATGTCGAACACACTGAACGTGAAATACAGCTTCTCGGCCCGTGCCAGCGATGAGTCGCTCTCGGCAATACCTTCGTGCACGTTTACCTGGTCGAGCGCCACGGCCACCTGCGGGAATTTGTCGAAGAGGGAGAGCGAGATTTTGCCTACTTCTACCTTGTTGGCGATGTGCTTGTTGGCCTCGGCCACAAAAAGGGCGATTATTTTATCTTGGTACGCATACACCAGTCCCGCCGAAATGCCCGTGATCGCCACTGTTGCCAGGGCGACATAAAATAGCACTTTTTTCACAACACGATTTCGTCCCAAGAGAAAGTTCAGATTTTAAGCATCTTACAAAAGCTAAAGGTACTGCAGTATTCACACGCGCACAATAGGCGACGAGGCTCGAAAAAAAAATTTAAGTTTTTTTTAGCAGATGTTTTGCAGTTCCAAAAAATCGCCCCATATTTGCATCATCAAACGGGGACAACAGGTCAACGAAACGATAAAAAGGGGTGTTAGCTCAGCTGGTTCAGAGCACCTGCCTTACAAGCAGGGGGTCACTGGTTCGAATCCAGTACGCCCCACAAAAGGACAACGTAAAAGTTGTCCTTTTTTTATGTCCATACTTTTCTGAAGTGCTATACCTGAAAGCCCTCCCCGACTTCAGTATAACGGCTTGGTTGCGAATATAATATACACCTGCCAAGAAGGCTTGGCAACACGCTAGCCAGGTATAGCAAAGCATCGTTACGTGCCAACATCCGGATGTGCAAAGTAGGCAGTGCCTGGGCTATTCGCACAGGTATAAGGAATCAAATCCCCCAGCTGACAACCCTTTCGTATTGGAAGCTTTCGCTTTGGCAGTCATATTGAAAATGAACCTGCACCCCGTCCCCAAGAGACAAATCCAGGTTTCCGTTCCACTTTCTCACCCCACTATAAGGTATGAAGCTAATTATAATCCTCCCCGTTTCAACTCTCAAAGGGAACAGCTTGGTATGAATCAGCCTGTTGTTATTGGCCCGGTATACCTGCTTTATGTTCTCCTGCGTCAGGATGACTATTCTGTAGCCATTCAAGCTGTCTGGCAAGCCGTCAAGGTCGCCAGGAAGCTCTAAATAGATTGTTTTGCTCTCATGGTTCCTGTTGCCCGCATACAAAGAATCTGATTGAAGCGTGTACTGGTTCAGGGCCTCCAAATAGATTGCCTTGCTCTCATGCAATTGAGCATGCGATAACAGGGATGATGCAAAAAAGAAGCATACAAGAAGAAGACTTTTCATGATGTGCCATTATCTGTGACAAGATGATTTAAGTAGAACAAAACAGTAGAGAACGCCTCCACATTTTAGTCACACTCTTCGCCTCAAGTTACACACAAAAATAGGTAGGCTATACCTGCAGGGCGCAGGCAGGCTTGTGTGAGATACTAATCTACTATACCTGACTTGGAAAGGAACTGCTCGTGCAGGGCGAGTACCTGAGGTATAATCAACCGCTGATCATCATTATAGACAATGTGCTGCGCCCGAGCTATTTTCTCTTCTTCGCTTAGCTGTTTGCTGATGATGGCCTTGATATCGGCTTCGGTGCGGTGCGGGTCGCGTTTGAGCAGGCGCTTGAGACGCACATCCAGCGGCGCCGTCACGACAATGATCTCGTCCATCTGCCGCCACGACTCCGACTCAAACATCAGGGCTGCCTCCTTAATCAGGTATGGCGCATTGGCATTCGCCTCAGCCCAGCGCTCGAAATCAAGGCCTACGTGCGGGTGCACCAGGGCATTCAGTTTGTCTAGCCGCTGCTGGTTGTTGAATACCACCGATGCCAGGTAGGCACGGTTCAGTTGGCCCTCTGAGGTATAGGCTTCCTCTCCGAAGGCTTCCTGCAATTCCTGCTTCAGCGCAAGATCATATTGCATCACCCACTTGGCTCGGGTGTCGGCGTCGTACACAGGTATACCCAGCACCTGAAACAGGCGGCACACAATCGTTTTGCCTACGCCAATCCCACCGGTTATACCTATCCTGAGCATTCGGTTATTTTTTAAGAACAGCTTTGATGCGCTCAGGCCAGAGCGTGATGTTGCGTGCCCCGGCAGGCTTCTGCACCAGTTCTGGCGCTACGGTAGAATCCTGGCGGCTATACCTGGAGAAGTCCACAATGGCTTTGAACGCCTCCGAGTTGATGACGGCCCCTGAGTCCTCGAGCGCGAGGTAGCGTATCAGCACCACTTGCGGCCGTAGGGTTACCTCGGTGTTCAACGGCACATTTACCATTTCCGGCACGACCTGGTGCTCGCGCTGCAGCAGTGGCTTTATCCGCACCGAAACAGTGGCTTCCGTAACGTCCGACCTCACCAATGGCTTGTTGCTATACTCAATGGGCACCGCAATCTTAGCCGATTCGGTCAGGTTAGTGATCGGCAGGCGCAGCACAAAGGGACTTGGCAGGCTGTCGACCATAGAGGAAGGCCCGCGGAACGTGATCGAGTCCGGGTCGATGCGCACAGGACGCAGCAGGGCGTGGCGCTCACCGGTCACTTTCTGGTTCGGGTCGAGCTGCAGGGCGATGCGGCGGGTCACCTGCTCGTTAAAGTTAAAGAAAAGGGTGTCGGTTACGACGAAGTTAAGCTGCAGGCCGTCCATGGCATTCACCAGGGCGGGTCTTAGGGCAGAGCCTAACAGGTAATTGTTGCGGGGCAGGCTACGGATGTAGACCTCTGCGGGCTGTACTTCTACTTTCAGCGATTTGCGGAGCAGCTTCCAGCCTTTGCCTGTCACGTTCACCATCACCTCCTCCGGAAGCGGGCTGATCGGAACCAGGCGCTGATCGTTGTACACAAAGCGCACCGGGTAGGTGGTTTGGGTAGAGTAGCTTTTATTGAGGGCGTTGAGCAGCCAAAAAGTGGAGGCAGCCACAAAACAGAGCACTACAATTCGCCAGTAGTGCTCTGTTTGGGGCTTAAATGGCCTTACAAACCATGAAATGATATTTCGGGCTTTCTCAAACGACAAGGTATCTTATCCTTATTTCACTTTAGCAGTGGCTTCCAGCGAGATAGCAGATTTTTCGAACACGAGGCGTACGCCTTTGTCTACTTCTATCTCTACGGTATCATCGTTTACAGCTGTTAAACGGCCATGCAGCCCGCCTATTGTTACAACCTGCATACCTTTGGTCAGCTCATCACGAAATTTTTTCTGGTCCTTCGCCTTTTTTTGCTGCGGACGGATCATGAAAAAATAGAAAACAAGGATAATGGCGCCAAACATCAGGAGCTGTGGCAGCATGCCACCGTCCGGTGCGGCTTGGAGGAATATCGTTTGCATAAAAAGGGTTGTGCTCTTTAGAGCTTCAATTTTTTAGTTAAGTTTTACAGGGCCATCAGCGCCTGCAGTCGGAATGCTTGAAGAAACTACGTTGCCTTTCATGAACACACGCACAATGTTAGGCTCTGTGTTGGCACGTACCGTTACGGTAGGTGACTGCTGGCCCGGCTTGTTGCGGCTGTCGAAACGAACCTTCACTTCTCCTTCTTCGCCCGGAGCAACAGGAGTCTTCGTCCAGTCAGGGGCAGTACAGCCACAAGAGGCAGAGGCGCTCTCGATCACCAGCGGCGACTTGCCTGTGTTGGTGAATTTAAAGGTATGCTCTACTACTTCGCCTTCTTTAATGGTACCGAAATCATACTCCGTGGTGGCAAAGCTCATCACAGCCATGTTCTCGGTGCTGGTCTCCTGGCTGGTTGGTACTACGTTCGGGTTGTCAACTGCCTGCGGCTGGTCTGCAGTGGCAGTAGTTTCGGCAGTAGTTGCCTCCGATGCAGTGGTGTTGTTCTGGTCGCAGCTGGTCACCGTCATGGCAGTGCCAAGTGCTAGGGCTAATAGGAAATTCTTTTTCATATCAGTTAAACAGCTTTATGCTTAATTATAGTTTCGCGATGATGTGTTGTGCAAACTCCATGGTGCTGGCCTTGCCGCCCAGGTCGCCAGTGCACTGCTCTCTGTTGGCAAGTGTTGCGTCCAGGGCAGCCTCAATGCGGTTCGCCTCATCTTTCAGATCGATGTGGTGCAGCATCATAATGGCCGAGCGCAGCAGCGCAGTCGGGTTCGCCTTGCCTTGACCGGCAATATCCGGGGCAGAGCCGTGCACGGCTTCAAAGATAGCCATGTCGTTGCCGATGTTGGCACCGGATACAACGCCCAGTCCACCTACCAGACCCGCGCACAGGTCAGACAGGATGTCGCCGAACAGGTTGGTGGTCACGATCACGTCGAATTGCTCTGGCTTGATCACCAGCTGCATGCACATGTTGTCGATGATCTTGTCGTCGTACTGGATGTGCGGGTATTCTTTTGCGATCTCGCTGGCCTCGCTCAGGAACAAGGCACCTGCGCTTTTCAGGATGTTGGCTTTATGAACCGCCGTTACCTTCTTGCAGTTGTGCTTGTTGGCGTACTCAAAGGCGGCACGGATGATCTTGCGGCAGCCTACGCGCGTCAGGCGGGCCACGGAGTCAGAAATCTGCAGGCGCTCGTCGAACATCTCCAGGCCAGAATAAAGGCCTTCGGTGTTTTCGCGGAACAGCACCAGGTTTACGTTATCGAAGCGGGTATTCACGCCTGGCGTGGTCTTGGCAGGGCGCACGTTGGAGTACAGGTCGAACATCTGGCGCAGCTGCACGTTGATGCTCTTAAAGCCTTTGCCAACCGGCGTGGTGATCGGACCTTTCAGGGCCACTTTGTTTTTTTTCAGGGAGGCAATCAGTGTAGAAGGAATCAGCTCACCCATCGAGTCGAAGGTGGTCTGTCCTGCATTTTCCTCTTCCCAGGTTACAGGCACCTTGGCGGCGCTGAAAACGGCTTTAACAGCTTCTGTAATCTCTGGTCCTATCCCGTCGCCGGGAATCAGTGTAATCTCTCTCATGATTATATTTCTTTCCTGCTGTTAATCTCGTTGATAAGTGAATCGACATCGCCCAGCAGTTTCTCGGCTTTGTCTTTTGCGTCCTGTATCACGCGCTGCCCTTCTGATTTTGCACTTGAAGTTACGCGGCCACGGTCCTCTACCAGTTCTTCCAGCAGGTCCGATAGTGTGTCGCGGTATTTCTCCAGGCGGTAGCTTAGCCAGCTGCGTGTCTCCCTACCTTTCTCTGGTGCAAACAGGATGCCTGCTGCGGCTCCTACAGCAGCACCAGACACGAAAAATAGTATGTTGCTCGTCTTCTTACTCATAGGTTTATCTCTATACTTATATATTCGGCATGTCGTTTTTCCCTATTACGGTAGATCGGGGCTTAAAGACGGACTATACCTTATTTGTTGTCGATCAAACCACGGCCTGATTTGCGAATGTCTCCTTTGGTGGTCAGCTCCTGTGCCATCTTGTCCAGTACACCGTTCACAAACTGCTTGCTTTTTGGCGTGCTGTACAGCTTCGAGATCTCGATGTATTCGTTGATGGTCACTTTGACGGGAATGCTGCGGAAGATGTGCATTTCGCAAAGCGCCATTTTCAGGATGATCTTGTCAAGCAGGGCCACACGCTCCACATCCCAGTTCTTCACGCTTGCGGCAATCATGGCCTCGTACTTTTCGTCTTCCTGAAGCGTCTGGTGGTAGAGCTCTTCGAAGAAGGCCTTGTCGTCTTCCCAATTCGCGGAAAGGTCGAGCAATACGGGTTCTTCCTCTGTCTCTTCGCCAAACATCTTGACGGTTTTGTTGACCAGGCTTTTCACGATGGATTTGTTCTCCACCCAGTTCAAATCCTGCTCTTCAAACAAAGATTGTAAGTTTTTTTCTTTAAAAATAATGTTTTTGAAAATATGTTTCACCACTTCCAGGTCCTCCTCGAGGGTGGGCTCGGGCAGTGCCAGATAGTTCAAAAACACCTCGTCTTGCTTCAAAATGTTCTTGTACACTAGGCGGATTTCGCTGATGTCAGAGCCCCAGCTGATGTTGCGGCGGATGATGTGCTGCTGGTAGGATGTGTTGCCCAGGATGCGCTGCACTACGCGGTTGTTGAGGAAGCGCTTTACATCGGGGCCAGTGGCGGCGGTATAGCGCTTTTCTTTTTTCTCCTCTTCGTCTTTCACCAGCTCGTTGATCAGCTCCAGAATCTGCAGGGTGCCCAGGTAGTGGTCATAGATACGCTCCACGGCACTCATCATCTGGTTGCTGTAGTGCTTATAGTCCTTCTTGGTGAGGTTCTTGTAAGCCACAGTGGCTCTGTTTACCGCATCAATTGTCTCCTTGTCGGTTTCCTCAGTTTCGAACTGGCCTGTTTCGTGCCATTCCTTAAAGAGCAGCTGGGCAATTTGCTTGCGGCCTTCCAGCAGTTTGCGGTCCTGCACTTCCATCGAGTTCAGGTCGGGCGCAAAGTCGTCTGCTATCTGGTCGAGTGCCAGCTGGTAATCCGAACCTTCGGCCTGTTTGTAGGCATAAATGGCTTGCATAGCCTTGATGCGAAGTGTTCTGCGGTTGAGCATAATGGTATTTTAAAGAACGTGTTGGTTGATATTGTTTCTACTGTGTTTGGCGCCGTGGCACCAGAAGTGGCAGGTATAGCCGCCGGTAAAGGTATACGCAAAGGCAGGCCAGTGCGCTTAAATTATGAACTGTAGTAAAACAAAAGTGCCACAGGTTAATGCAGCACTTTTGTTTTGAATATGATCAGGAAGGCAGCGTCTAGTAAGTAGACTTCACCTTGCCAATGCTGTGGATGCGCTGCTCAGCCATTTTGGTAGCGGCCAGCTGCGTATGGATGCCTTCGTTCTCGGACTTGTCGAAGATGTCGAGGGTATAGCCGTAGATGCGCTCTGTCTGGGCATAGGCGCTCTCGCGGTTGTAGCCCTGCAACTCAGAGTACACGTTGATCAGGCCACCTGCGTTGATCAGGAAGTCTGGTGCGTACAGGATGCCTTTCTTCACCAGCGCCGGGCCGTGCACGGTCTCTTCGCGCAGCTGGTTGTTAGCCGAGCCCGCAATGATCTGGCACTTCAGACGGTTGATGGTGTCATCGTTCACGGTACCACCCAATGCGCAAGGAGAGTAGATGTCTACGTCCAGGTCATAGATCTCGTCCATACCTACCACTTTGGCTTTGTATTTAGAGGAGATGTCGCGCAGACGGTCTTCGTAGATGTCAGTGATGAAAATCTGGGCGTTTTCTTTGGCCAGCAGCTCTACCAGGTAACCACCTACGTGGCCAACACCCTGTACAGATATTTTCTTGCCTTCAAGCGAATCAGAACCGTAAGCTTTTTTGGCAGCCGCCTTCATACCCATGTAAGTACCGTACGCAGTCACCGGAGACGGGTCTCCGCTGCCGCCCATCGACTCAGGCAGACCAGCTACGTGGTCTGTCTCCATCTTGATGTACTCCATGTCCTTCGTGGTCGTTCCAACGTCCTCAGCAGTGATATAGGCACCATTCAGGTTTTTCACAAAACGGCCATAACGGCGCATCAGCGCTTCGCTCTTGTCTTTTTTGGCATCACCGATGATCACGGCTTTACCGCCACCCAGGTTCAGACCAGAGATAGCAGCCTTGTAAGTCATACCTCTTGAAAGACGCAGCACATCGTCAATCGCCTCGGCCTCAGAAGCATACGCCCACATACGGGTACCACCCAGGGCAGGGCCAAGTACTGTGTTGTGGATACCGATGATCGCTTTCAAGCCAGTCTCGTGGTCGTGGCAGAAAACTACTTTCTCATGGTTATACTCTGATATCTGGCCGAAGACCGACTTGTCTTTCTTCAGCTCAACTTCTTTTAGTTCGACCATTTATGATTTTGATTAAGGGTTATTCTATCTTTGTAGAAGATAGGGAGGAATGCCTCCCGTTTCGTGCTGCAAAATTAATTCTTTTTTTGATTAATTCAATTTGTACCCGCTAACTCTACGTAAAAGCCTCTGAGCTTCATATTCTTGCTGTGAAATCACTCCGCTACCTCAACAAATACCTCATCAAGTATAAATACCGCCTTCTGTGGGGTTTGGTGTTTATTATCATTTCCAACTTTTTCCAGATTCTGCCTGCCCAAGTGGTGCGCCACGCCTTCAACCTGATCAGGGAGGGCATCAACCTGCACAACCTCTTCGAGGGCATGGCGCAGCAGGAAACGGTATACGACTCTTTTGCCAGTAGCATCCTGGTGTACGGGGTGGTGATTCTGGTGATGGCGCTGCTGCGGGGCCTTTTCCTGTTCTTTGTGCGGCAGACCATCATTGTGATGAGCCGCCTGATCGAGAACGACCTCAAAAACGAAATTTACGCGCACTACCAAAGCCTGCCGCTCAGCTTCTACCGTAAAAACAACACCGGCGACCTCATGTCACGCATCTCCGAGGACGTGAGCCGCGTGCGCATGTACCTCGGGCCTGCCATCATGTATGGCCTCAACCTGGTTATCCTGTTCCTGATGGTGATCCCGTACATGCTGTCGGTAAACGTGAAACTGACGCTCTATACCTTGATCCCGCTGCCGATCCTGGCCATCAGCATCTATTACGTCAACAACATCATCGAGCGAAAGTCCGACGAGATACAGCGCAGCCTCTCCGGCATCACCACCTTTGTGCAGGAGGCTTTCTCAGGTATACGGGTGCTCAAGTCCTTTGTGCGGGAGGACGACTCGCACAACAACTTCACCAAAGCCAGCAACACCTACAAGGACAAGTCACTGGAACTCAACTTTGTCAACTCGCTCTTCTTTCCGCTGGTGCTGTTTTTAGTGGGTCTGAGTACGATCATCACCGTCTACATCGGCGGTCAGGAGGTGATGAACGGCAGCATCACCACAGGTAACATCGCCGAGTTCATCATCTACGTGAACATGCTCACCTGGCCGGTGACCTCGCTGGGCTGGACGGCCAGTCTCGTGCAGCGCGCCGCAGCTTCCCAGGCCCGCATCAACGAATTCCTGCACACCAAAACCGACATTATTTCCCGTGAGAACATCACCCGCCCGATCAAAGGCGACATTGTGTTCGAGAAGGTGGACTTCGTATACCCCGACACAGGTATACACGCCCTCAAAAACGTGTCGTTTAACATCCGACATGGCGAGACACTGGCTGTGATCGGCAACACGGGCTCGGGCAAGAGCACCATCGCCAACCTGCTGCCGCGCATGTACGACGTGACGAGCGGACGCATCCTGATCGACGGCGTGGATGTGCGCGACTATAACCTGGAGAGCCTCCGCAGCCAGATCGGCTACGTGCCACAGGACGTGTTCCTCTTCTCCGACTCCATCCGCAACAACATCGGCTTCGGTTTGCCGAGCATCACGGAGGAGCAGATGGTGCAGTCGGCCAAAGACGCCGACGTGTACGAAAACATCATGCGCTTTCCGGAGCAGTTCGAAACCAAGCTGGGCGAGCGCGGCATCACGCTTTCGGGTGGGCAGAAGCAGCGCGTGTCCATTGCCCGTGCCTTGGTGCGCGAGCCCAGCATCCTCATCCTCGACGACTCCCTCTCAGCCGTGGACACCAAGACTGAAAATGCCATCCTCAACAGCCTGCGCCGCATCATGGTGGACCGCACGTCGATCATCATTTCGCACCGGGTGTCGTCGGTAAAGCTGGCGGACAAGATTTTGGTGCTGGACGATGGGGAGATCGTGCAGCACGGCACGCACGAGGAACTGATTCAGCAGCAGGGGCTCTATAAGGTGCTTTACGAAAGGCAGTTGCAGGCCGAGGACTCACAGTAACAGGGCGCCACATCACTGATTTTTAATTGAAAACCAGTCATTTAGGAGCCATGCATTTCGCGTGAGGGGAATTTTTTGATCCAGAAACTGTTATAGGTACGTATAGCAAGTTTAATCAACTCCTAAATCTCTATCTATGGCTATTGACATACAGCAAATCGGCAAAAGGTTTCGTTTCTATACCAGCATCAAAGAACTGGAAATGCCGCAGCTCCTCGAGATGACGGGTAGCAACGAAACGGTGCTTTCGAATATCCTTTGTGGCAAAAATTACCTGCTTGATGAGTTGGTAGCGATCGTGAAAAATTTTCAGGACCTGAACACGCAGTGGCTTATTTATGGGGAAGGCAGTATGTTCAAACCCATGGACGAGGACGGTACCTGCAAAGACAACCCGAAAGCCTGCCTCAAAAAAGACAGAGCCGCTTACCTGAGGCAGATGCAGAACATGCTCATCGAGCTCGACGCTGCCGAAGTAGCCAAAGGCCACCACGCCGATGTAGAAGCCCTCAAAGCCAAGCTGGAAGCATACAAAGCCAGCCACTCACAGGACTAGGCTCCTGAATTTCTGGGCGACCAACCGCCCACCTCACGCACCCTTCTGTTTGATAAACCTTTCGCCTGAGCAGGCCAGTTATAAACATGCCCCCATGTAAGCAGTTTGCATGGGGGCATGTTGCGTTTAGCAGGGCTGGCTATACCTTACTGGCTTACTTTACAATGATCCAGTAGCTCTACCACTCCTTTCTTGAGTGCCCTTTCCGAGGCACGCGATTCCGTGGCAAGATTCACTGTGCTACTGCTCCTATACCCATCTTCGTACTTGTTGCCAGGCAATGTTAGCGGGCTCAGTTTGGTGGTTGTAGCCAGGGTATAGGTTTGCTTTTTCTGATCCGTTGAATAAAGTTTGAAGTGCACCGTGGCCTTCGAATCATCTACCCCGACTGTGCCGTAGCCTTGCTGTATTTCCCTCTGCTCCTGCGCGCTTGTGCGTGCGTAGCCCATGCCTGAAGCAACATCTGCTATGGCCAGCTCCAGGTAGTAGGTATAGCCTGACTTTCGCATTTGCGCCAAAGTAGCTGAATCTGGTGCTGGATTGGGTTGAATACCTTGTTGAGCCAGGTCATACTCCTGCTCTACCACATAGGCCGTTCTTATCCCCTTTTGAGCAAAGGACTGCTCCAATTGCTGATAAAGTTGATGCGAGCGGTGCGCTGAAAGTCCAGGGATGGAGCTGACCAATATGCGGTCACTCGCCTGAAATGCTTTGGGGCAACCGCCAGGTATAGCCGTATGACGGGTCGAGCCAATGCAACCGACTAGCATCAAAAAGAGAAACAGGATGGCAGTAGCTTTCCGGAAATACATGTGTAGCTGTTAAAAGGTAAGCTTGGGTGAACTCAATTGACTATCACGCAGCTCTGTGCTGCTATACCTTCACCCGTATACCTTCCAGAATCAGGTTGACGGTATAGAGCACCTCGCGTTCTATTCTCTCAAAATCGATGGAAGGCAGGTTGTGGAACTGGGCGCGCTGAAATTCTTCGAACTGGATAAGGTCTTTGACAACCATGATGGAGTAGCCCACCCGATCGGCTTCGCAATTGATAAAGGTGCCGTTGGCTATACCTTCTTTGATGACGGAGGCATAGAAGTTCGTCTCCTTGGCGCGCGACTCTTTGAAGAGTTCCTGGAACATGGTGCGTGTCTCGATGAGCACCTGGATGGAGATGGTGTGCTGCGTTACGATTTCCTGGTAGTAGCGCAGCGAGGAACGGATGTAGAGCAACAGGCGCTCACGGGGGTCTTTTTCCTGCTCCGCTATCTTTTTGATACGGTACAGGCTGTCCTTCCACTCCTGCGAAAAGGCCTCGATAAAGAGCACCTCCTTGCTTTTGTAGTAATAGTAGAGCGTGGGCTTTTTGAGGCCGATGGCATGGGCGATATCGTCCAGCGTGGCTTTGCTGTAGCCCAGTTTGCCGAACACCGACTTGGCTGCCTCCAGTATCAGCTCTTTTTTTGCCTCTGCCTTTTTGCCCAATTCCTTTTCTGTTGTTCCACGGGGAAAGGTATGATCAATCCCGCTGCATCAAATATAGAGAGATAATCTATACCTGCAAGCTACTCCTTGATCGGAACCTCCACTATACCTCGATGGTCCTCGGGGAACCACTCCACGTAGAATGTTTCCAGCTCCAGATTCTGCTCTTTGGCATAGTCAAAAATGGCTTCGTAGAGTCTATTGGGCGCCAGCATGTAATGGGCGTTCACGTCGGCGCGCAGGGCACGGCGGCCACCCGGCACCACCCGCAGTTCGTAGTCGGCCGGCAGCTGCACGGTGCTGTCAGGTATAACCACCCCGATAAAAGCCTTCACACTGTCGCCACGCCCCTCGGGGTTGTTGTAGTAAATGTTGCCCAGCATACCTTCCAGCTCCTTTTTGTCAAGCACCTCGGCAGCCCGCCGGAAAGCGTCGTTGATGCCGCTGTCGTTTACAGATCCGTTGAAGGCGCGTCCCGCCACATAAAGTTGCTCGGAGTTCACCTCCGATACACTGGCCGAGCTGAAGCCTCCCAGATAAGCATAAAAAGCAGCCACGATAAAGGAGAGCACCAGCATCACTAACAAGAATTTCTTGTTCATAGGTCGATCATGTTTTTGTACTGCATGTGGTAGAGTTGTGCATAGTAACCGTCGCGGCGCAGTAATTCCTCGTGGTTACCCATTTCTTTTATCTCGCCCCGGTCCATCACAATGATCTTGTCCGCCTTCTGGATGGTAGACAAACGGTGCGCGATGACGATGGACGTGCGCCCGTGCATGATCTGGTCGATGGCGTATTGGATGAGCTCTTCGGTCTCGGAGTCGACGCTGGAAGTGGCCTCGTCAAGGATGATGATCTCAGGATTGTAGACCATGGCCCGCACGAAGGAGATGAGCTGACGCTGACCCACCGAAAGGGTAGCCCCACGCTCCATCACCTGGTAGTGCAGCCTGCCCGGCAGTCGCTCGATGAACTTACGGGCGCCCACCAGGTCGGCGGCGTGCCACATCTGCTCTTCGGTAATAGACTTGTTGCCCAGGCTGATGTTGTCGGCGATGGTGCCCGAGAAAAGAAACACATCCTGCAACACCACGCCGATGTGATGGCGCAGCACGCTCAGGTCGTACGCCTTGATGTCGTGCCCGTCGATCAGGATCTGGCCGCTGTTGATCTCGTAGAAGCGATTGAGCAGGTTGATGACTGAGGTCTTGCCCGCACCCGTCGCGCCCACAAAAGCCACCGATTCGCCGGCCTTCACGTTGAGCGAGATATTACGCAGCACCCACTCCTCGTCCTTGTAGGCAAACCACACATCCTTGAAGTTCACATTGCCTTTTATCTTCTCCGGGGCGTAGGTGCCATTGTCCGGAATCATTTCTTTGTTGTCGAGCAGGCGCATGAGGCGCTCGGTGCTCACCACGCCCAGCTGCAGCGTGTTGAAACGGTCGGCGATCATGCGGATCGGGCGGAAGAACATCTGGATGTAGAGGATAAAGGCCATCAGCGTACCCAGCGACACGTCGTTGTCGATCACACCGTGGGCGCCATACCACACGAGCAGACCCAGGCCGGCCGCGCCAATGATCTCCGCCACCGGGAAATACACCGAGTAGTACAGCACCGAACGGATGTTGGCACGGGTGTGCTCCTTGTTGATCTCGCGGAACTTCTCCATCTCGCGCTTCTCGTTGTTGAAGATCTGCACGATGCTCATACCCGTGATGTGCTCCTGCACAAAGGAGTTGAGACGCGCCACGGCCGTCCGCACATCCTGAAAAGTGTCTTTAATTTTCTCTTTGAAGATGTAGGTACTGATGAGCATGATCGGGAAAGTAGAAAGGCTGACCAGCGCCAGCTCCCAGTCGATGTAGAACATGAAGCCCAGGATGAACACGAGCTGCAGGATATCGCCGATCATCGCGGCCAGGCCTTCGCTGAATACGTCGGAAAGCGTTTCCACATCCGACACGTTGCGGGTCACGAGCGTGCCGATGGGCGTGCGGTCGAAGAACTTGAGGCGCAGATTGAGGATGTGGCGGTAAAGTTGCACCCGGATGTCGCGCACCACGTGCTGCCCGAGCCAACCGGCAAAATAGGTATGCAGGTACTGCACAATGGCATGCCCCACCAGCAGCACGGCCAGGATCACGAACATTTTGTTCAGTCCTTCCCAGTCGTTCTGCAGAATCTCCTGGTCCACGGTATACTGAATCAGGAAAGGCCGCACCGCAGCCAGTATAGCCGAGGCGAAGGTCAGGAACACGATGAAGTAGAAGATCCGGATGTACGGCTTCACGAAGGTGAAGAGCCGCCGGATCACCTCCGCATCGAATACCTTGCCTGTATTTTGTGGTTTATCTTCCAAGTTTGTTCTATCAGGTTTTGTTCGTTTTCGGGAGGCGTTTCAGGTATAATCTACCTGGGACCACCCTGTGTGTCCCCCTACCCCAACCTTCCCCTTTTATCGAGGGCCTCTACCCCACAACAGAGGAGGGAGCTCAGGCTGCTGCACATCCACAGGTATGGGCGTTGTAGCTACTTACCTGCTGAATACCGTCATCCCCCTGCCCCCTTCGAAGGGGGACTTTTTGGCCATAGCCAATCAATAGGTATGGGCGCTGTAGCTAAGTTGTCTAGCTATACCGGGTCAAACTACCCCTGCCCCTCCTTGTCCTTTAAAGAGGGCCCCCACCCCCAGGAGGGGAGGCTGAACTGCCAGTTCTTAGGTATAAGCCCTGTAGTAAAAGCAATTGGCAGGTATAGCACCGACATACTTACAACCTCAGCTACAAAGCAACAACCACAGCCAGGTGCACCATTCGACGCTCCACTGTTTGAGCATTCAGCGAGTTTGGAGCGTCTTGATTTTTTTGCTTACTTTTTTCATCAAGGAAAAAAGTAAGTGCCCGCCGCACAGGCGAAGCTATACAACAACTCAGATGCTATACCTGTAAGCTGTGACAACTAGGCCAGAGACCTCACGAGCGTGGACGCTCGCGCCATAACACAAAGCCAGTTACGCTGCAGCTATACCTGCGGTACAAACAGCAAAACCTTCTATACGGTCATCACTCCGTAACCGCCTGCAAAGTTAATGCTTTTTGCATCAGGTTTTTCGGGATTTCTCAGGTATAGCGACTACTCCTTAAAACACAAAAAGCCCTCCCCTGTTTGGCAGAGGAGGGCTTAAACAAGAATCTTATACTTATACCTCTACTTCCACAGGTATCGCTACTTTCTCCAGCGCTTGTGCAATGTCAGAGATGATATCCTCCGGATGCTCCACGCCAACCGAGATGCGGATCATGCCTTCCCCAATCCCCATCACAGCACGGTCGGCTAGACAGATATCGGAGTGCGTCATGGAGGCAGGGTGCTCGGCCAACGACTCGGTACCACCCAAACTTACTGCCAGTTTGATCAGCTTCAGATTGTTGAGGAATGTGAAGGCTTCTTTTTCGCTGCCCTTGATATCGAATGAGATCATGGAGCCGGCTGCAGTGCACTGCTTGTCGTAGATGGCCTGCTGCTGCGGGTTGTCCTGCAGGTAGCCTAAGTAGTAAATCTTGTCTACTTTCGGGTGTTCTTTCAGGTAAGCCGCCACCACTTCTGCGCCACGTGCCTGGCATTCCATTCTAATTTTCAACGTCTCGAGGCTGCGCATCAGCATCCAGCCGGTCCACGGACTAGCCATGGAACCCATGAAAGTACGCATGCCTTTCACCTGTTTCATCAGGTCGGCCGGACCGGCGCAAGCCCCCGCAATCAGGTCGGAGTGGCCGCCAATGTACTTGGTGGCCGAGTAGAGCACGAGATCAGCGCCGTGCTTGAGCGGGTGCGAGAACACCGGACCCAGGAACGTGTTGTCCACGGCTACGACTACTTTCTTGTCGGCAGTCGAGTGCTTTTTGGCGAGTATGGCGCAGGCTTCGATGTCTACCAAGTGGTTAGTCGGGTTGGCTGGGGTCTCGACATAGATCATCGCCAGTTTACTGGCCATACCAGATTCTTCGAGCATTTTCGCTACCTCTTCCATTGGCGTGCTAGCCTGGAAGCCCATGCTTTGCACACCAAACTTCGGCAGGATATTCTTGATGTAGTAGTCCGATCCGCCGTAGATGGGTTCGCTGTGCAGGATCAGGTCGCCGGGCTTGAGCAGCGCTAAAAGTGTAGTACTGATGGCGGCCATCCCGCTGGCGAACACGGCCGCTTCGTCGGCACCGTCCCAAAAGCGGAGGCGGTTCTCGAGGATCTCGAGGTCGGGGTTATTGAGGCGGCTGTAGATCAGGCCCAGCTGTTCTTCGGCGTGCTTCTCACGCAGGCCATACGCTAGTTCAAAAAATGCCTTGCCCTCCTCAGCGTTCTTGAAAACAAAAGTAGAGGTCTGGTAAATAGGTGCTTTCACGGCCATCTCCGACCACTCGGGGTTGTACCCGTAGCTCATCATCAAGCTTTCGGGCCGCAGGTGCTTGCCGTTCAGGTGTGGACCATGCTGGTCTTCTGGTAATTGCATATTTATAAAGGGTTTGTTTTGGGTGATGTCTTGAAAATATGCTCCGGGTAATTGACCCGCGCCAGGTATAGCCCCTCGGAAGGAGCCGCTCCACTGGCCCTGCTTCGGTCCTGGCCGGCAACGATTTGCTCAAACTCGGCCACAGAGATTTTCCCGCGCCCCACGTCGAGCAAAGTGCCCACGACCAGCCGTACCATGCCACGCAAAAAACGGTTGGCCCGGATGGTGAAGACCAGTTCGTCTCCCTCCTGCCGCCAGACGGCCTCGTACATGTTGCAGTTATAGTGCTTGGTATCGCCTTTGACTTTGCTGAAGGTCGTAAAATCCTCGTAACGGAGCAAAACGGCCGCCGCTTCGTTCATCTTCTCCACATCCACAGGCCGCGCCAGGTAAGTGGCGTAGTATCTTTTGAAAGGGTCTTTGGCCAGCGTGATGTGGTAATGGTAGGTGCGCTCAAAGGCGTCGAAGCGTGCGTGGGCCTCATCGGTGACCAGGTATAGGTTTTTGGCTACGATGTCGGCGGGCAGCAGGCGGTTAAAGCGGTAAATCATGTACTCGGGGTCCAGCTCCTGCGCCACATCAAAGTGCACGAACTGCTGACTCGCATGCACGCCGGTGTCGGTGCGGCCGCTCCCCGTGGAACTGATCGGCTGTCGCAGCACTTTGCTCAGGCAATCGTCCAGCACCTCCTGCACCGACAGGGCGTTGGGCTGCACCTGCCAGCCATGGAAACGGGTGCCGTCGTAGGCTATCTCTAAAAAATACCGCATGGGCAAAGATAGCAAAAAAGGCTGCCTGTGTACAGGCAGCCTCCAAACTATGGTAGCGGTCTTCTTCTTTTGTCTCTTGGTTATGCTATCAGGTAAACAGCGCACCTTATCTTTTGTTTTGGCTTCTGTGCCGTTCTTCCAAGATAACTTTGGCGATGGCACGCTCCCGCTCCTCCCGACTGGTGGGGACATGCCGGCGGTCTTCTACCCTGCCCCTGTGGTTGCGGTCGTAATCACGATCACGGCCATGGTCGCGGTCGCGCTCCCAGCGGCGGTCGTTTCGGCTATACCTGTCGTTGTGGTGTGAGCAGCAGCTTTTGTTCTCGTAGCGCCTGTCGCGGTGACTTTTGCAGTGCTTGCAGTCGTCGTACCCGCGGTATTTCTTGTCGACATACACCACCTTTCCTTTCGCGTGGTGTTTGTCCTTACACTTCCGGTGGTCGTGGTCTTTCGCTAGGGCGGCCTCTCCTCCAAAAACCAGCAGCATGGTCGTCAGCACAATCGTCAATACCTTTTTCATAAGCTTTAAATGTTAGTCCGGAAACATTCAATTCAAAGTATATGCCAAAAGCCTATATAGCTATACCTAATATTTTAGACTCACCTCTCTTAAAAGCAAAAAGCCATTCCGGTAAAACAGAATGGCCTTTTTGAAAGATATGTGTTTGATTACAACCTTTCGTAAATGATCGCTGCCCCTTGCCCTACGCCCACGCACATGGTAGCCAGTCCGTAGCGCACGTTGTCGCGGCGTTTCATTTCGTGCAACAGGGTGGCCGAGATACGGGTGCCACTGGCCCCCAGCGGGTGACCGATGGCAATGGAGCCACCGTTCACGTTCACAATCTCCGGGTTGATGCCCAGTTCCTGCACACAAGGTATAGCCTGGGCCGCAAACGCCTCGTTGATCTCGGCCAGTCCGATGTCGTTGATGGTCAGGCCGGCCCGCTTTAGCGCTTTTTGAGTGGCAGGCACCGGCCCCATGCCCATGTAGGCCGGTTCCACACCGGCCACTGCCGCTGACACGATTCTCGCCATCGGTTTCAGATCGTAGCGCTTCAAGATTTCCTCACTCACAATGATAGAGGCCGCAGCACCGTCGTTTATACCCGAAGCATTGCCTGCCGTCACGGTACCTCCTTTTTTGAAAGCAGCGCCCAACGCAGCTAGTTTCTCCACGGAAGAAAGGCGCGGGTGCTCGTCGGTGTCGAAGAGGATCGGGTCGCCTTTGCGCTGTGGCACCGGCACAGGTATAATCTCGTCTTTGAACTTGCCAGCCTCGGCCGCTGCCTTGTACTTGAGTTGCGAACTGTGAGCAAACTCGTCCTGGGCTTCACGTGAAACACCGTAGCGCTCGGCCACATTCTCGGCTGTCTCGCCCATGCTGTAGGGGTAGTGCAACGAAGAGAGCGCATTGTTCACAAAGCGCCAGCCAATGGTCGTATCGTAAATTTCAGGAGTACGGGCGAAGGCGGTTTCGGCTTTGGCCATCACAAAAGGGGCCCGAGTCATGCTCTCCACACCGCCGGCCAGGTATACGTCCCCGTCGCCGCAGGCAATGGCACGCGAGGCGTCGATAATGGACTGCAGACCGGAGGCGCACAGCCGGTTCACGGTCACGCCACCAATCTCGTGCGGGAGTCCGGCCAGCAGAAGCGCCATGCGGGCTACGTTGCGGTTGTCTTCGCCAGCCTGGTTGGCGGCGCCCAGCACCACGTCCTCGATCAGGCTCGGGTCCAGCTGCGGATTGCGGGCCATCAACTCTTTCAGAATGAAGGCTGCCAGGTCGTCTGGTCGCACGCTGCTGAGGGCACCGGTAAACTTTCCGACGGGTGTTCTGGCAATATCAATAATATATGCTGTGTTCATCAATTTTTGTTTTACAGGTCTTTGTCTAATTTTGCAACGCTTTGCAATTTAAATTAACCCCCTTATGATACAAAGAATTCAATCCGTATTTCTGGCCCTCATCGTGGTGGCCATGGTGTCTCTGTTGTTTTTGCCGCTCTGGTCTAAGGTAGATGCCGCCACCGGCGAAGAGGTGGTGCTGACTGCCTGGAACCTGTTTTTCCAAACCGTGAACGAACAAGGCGAGGCGGTGCAGGCTGGCGCACAGACCGGCACAAGCACCATTGCGATTGGCATACTGGCCATTGTGGCCGCTGGCGTGGCGATTTATGAAATTTTCCAATACAAGAACCGCCTCACCCAGATGAAGTTCGGCCTGATCAACTCTCTGGTACTGATCGCGCTGTTTGGCACCTCGTTTTACTACGCCAACTACGTAGGCAATACTATGGCGGCAGGCGCTAAAGGAGAATACGAAGCTGGTTTTTATATGCCTATTCTGGCACTGCTGCTCAACGCGCTGGCTAACCGCTTCATCAAAAAAGACGAGGACCTGGTGCGCTCTGCAGACAGACTCCGCTAAGGTATAGCAACCCGCAACAAAAAAGGCTTCTCTTAACCGGAGAAGCCTTTTTTGTTTTAGCACCACGCATGTCATTTCGAACGGCAGTGAGAAATCTGTTACCTGTGATGCTCCAGATTTCTCGTTGCACCCGAAATGACAAGAGAGTTTAAGCTACTACCTCTAAACTGCAGCTGATTTTCTGGCCACAGGTATAGCACCCTTCTTCTTCGACTTCTTACGCAGCTTGTTGATCCAGATGATCGTGCCTGTTATGGGCAGGCTGGTTGCCACAAGGCAGGCGATGAAGTATAGGATCTTGGAGAAGGTGCCGTATACGTTGCCCACGTGCAGTGGCTTGATGGACGATGTGATCTGTTCGTTCAGCGGCTTGTCGGCAAATATCTCTGCTTTCAATATCTGTCCGTTGTACTGGTCGAGCTGCACTTTGTCGGAAGCAGCTGGCGCGAAGAAACCCACTTTGTTTTTGCTGATTGACACGGTAGCTGCTGAATCGGTTGGCAGCGAGATGCGGTAGTCGCCCTGGTAAGGCAACACGGCTTCAGCGGCTTTCACATAGTCTGCAATCGTCGGTGTTGCGGCTTGTGTCGGGTCAGCTGGCACGGTGGAGAAAAGCGGCTCTTCTTTGCGGTCTTTTTGAGGAGTTACGCCCATCACTTTGAAGAAGCCTTCTTTGTACCACTCAAATGACCAGGTCAGGCCCGTGAGCGACATCACCAGCAGCAGGAAAGACGAATAAAAGCCCAGCGAGTTGTGCAGGTCGTGGTTGATGCGCTTCCAGTTGCCGCTCCATTTTATTTTGAGGCCCTGGCGCCAGTTCTTTACTTTCTGCGGAATCCAGATCACCAGACCACTGAGCACGATCAGGGTGAAGATCACCGTCGCCCAGCCCACGATCGGACGGCCTACTTCGGTGTCGAGCAATAGCCAGCGGTGCAGCCGGAACATGGTCATGAAGAACTCGGAGGTCGGGCTCTCGGTTGTGCCGATCACTTCTGCAGTGTAAGGGTTCACGAGGTAGTTGGTGCCACGGTCGCGACCACCGCCTCCACCGCCTTTGCCACCAGGACCACCGCCCGTTCCGCCTTTGGCAGCGGCAGCTTCAGGTCCTTTTTTGCCTTCGCCGCCTTTTTCGCCGGCACCTTTGTCTCCGCCTTTTTCTTCTTTGCCTTTTTCTTCACCGCCTTTGTTCAGCTTCACATTCACGGTATAGGTGCGGCTGGCGTCGGCAGGTATGGTAATGGAGCTTACTTTGCCGCCGGTCTCGGAAGCCACTTTCGCGATAATCGCCTCGGCGGCAAGCGGCGTAGCGCCCGGTTGTACCTGCACTTTAAACTTCTCCGGCTCCATGAACTCCTGCACCTCGGTGTTGAAGGTATAGATCGTGCCGCTCAGGCAGACCACAAACAGGATAAGGCCGCTCACAATGCCCATCCACAAATGGAGGTCGTTGAACAGCTTGCGCACCTTTTGCCAGGCCGATTTTGGTTTTTGGTTTTGCTTCATGATGGAGAGAAGTTTAGCTAAAAATCCCTCCCTCGCTTTTGCAGGCAAGGAAGGGAAGGTATAGGATTGCGATTATTATTTACTTGTTCCAAAACACCCGTGAGCGGAAAGGGTCTATAGCGCCCTGCTTGGCCACTTCCTCGCTGTTGGTGTATACCTCCGACTGGCGGTACGTCAAGCGGCGAGGCCTGAAATCCGGGTCAGACGAGGGGCTCTGCAGCGACTGTGGCAGTTTGCTCAAGTAGTTCAGCCTTCTGAAGTCGTTCCAGGCCTCAATGCTACTGATGCTGTTCAGTGCCAGCCACTTCTGCTCGATGATGCGCTCCATTTTATTCGGAGCGAGCGCAAAGTTAACAGATGGCTGCAGATTGTAAACGGTGAATTCTGCTGTCGGCACGTTCATGTATTTGAAAGACTCTTTGATGGCCTCTTCGTACAGCTGCCCGGCACCGCTCAGCCAGCCACGCTCAGCCGCCTCGGCCTGCAGGAACAGGCTCTCGAAAGAAGATAGCAATACCGATGGCTGTTGCGCGCTCTTCAGCAGCGCCGCCGGCTGGTTGCCGTTCTCGTTCGGGCCTAGCAAAGCAGAGGTCTTCGCCATGCTAAAGTCGGCGGTTGTAGCTCCGAGCGGCACACCTACATAATCGCCATTCACGGCTTTGTAAAGCTTTGGCAAACGCGGGTCGTTGCGCTCTTTGTACTGCTGCACCAGGTAGTCTGTTGGGCGCAGGGTGTTGTAGCCAGTGGTCAGCGCGCCGGCCTGGTTCCGGTAATAAGCGTCCCAGAAAGGATTCTGCCCGCCTGCCGTAACCTGGTAGCCCGGGTTCACCAGCGCGCTTTCGCCTATACCTAAGAAGCCGCTTCCCTCCTGCTTGATCTTGGCCAGTTCGTCGTTGATGTAGCCTTCTCTTCCGGCCTCTGACTGACGGAGCAGCGCTCTCAGCTTGATGGTGTTGGCGAACTTCACCCACAGCGTCAGGTTTCCTTTGAAGATCACGTCGTCCGTAAGCGGCTTTTTAGACAAGGCCGGAGCGGCTTTGATGTCCTGTATACCTGCTGTGATCAGGTTCATAGCGCCGTCGTATACCTGCTGCCCGTCTTCGTACTTCGGCGTCACATTTTTGCTTCCCTGCAACGCATCTGTGAAAGGCACGTTGTTGTACAGGTCCACGAGGCGCATGAAGTGCCAGCCCTGCATGATCTTGGCGATGCCTACATAGGCCAGGTCGCCGGTGGCGGCAGCGCTGTTCTCGATGTCTTTGTAGTTCACCAGCGTGGTGTAGCTGTCTTCCCAGATCGGGCGGCCGTCGCGGTCGAAGGACATGGCCTCCACGCCGTAGGTTTCTTCCAGCCTGAACAGCGAGGTGTTCACCGGGCCGTCGGTGGCTTTGGCCCAGTAGCCTACCCATACCGCGCCCAGCTGGTTCAAGGCACCCGTTTCGAGGTTCACGGTCTTGACGAGGGCGTTGGGCAATTTTTGTTCTACCGGCACGTCGGTCGGCGCATTGGGGTTCACATTGGTATCCAGGAAGCTGTCGCAAGCGGTAAAAGTAGTGCCGGCAAGCACAATCAGGATAAGGGATAATAACTTTTTCATATCACGAAGAAGAATGAATGCTCTTGTTTAGAATGCCACATTTACATTGAAACCAAAGGTGCGCGTTGGTGGCAGGTGTCTCCAACTCATGTAGCCCTCGCTGCTTCCGCCGGCATACACAAACTCCGGGTCGTTGTAGATGTTGTCTTTGGCCCAGATCGAGAACAGGTTGCGGCCCACAAAACCGATTGTCGCCTCTTTCACCAGTTTCTGGCCATCCAGCCAGTGCGCCGGCAAGGTATAGCTCAGGCTCAGCTCGCGCATCTTGAAGAAGTCGGCGCTCACGGCGTAGTTCGACTGCACGGTGGCATAGTGGTTAGCAAAGTAGTTGCGGTCGCCCTTGGTCTTTACATCCGTATTGGGCGTGAACACACCCGGCGAAGTCTCGATCACAGAGTTCGGGATCACAAAAGGCTCGCGGCCATACTGCGTGGTGAGCGGACTCGTGCCGTCTGAGATCATGCGGGCGGCTGCCTCGGTATAGACCACGGCCCCCATACGCCAGTCGAACTGCGCCCCCAGCTGGAAGCCTTTGTACTGTAGTGAGGTGTTCAGGCCAAGTTGGTAAGGAGGCGTGCCGGTGCCACCGTAGTAGAGTTCCGAACCACTTACCGGGTTACCGGTTTTCGGGTCCACGATCACTCTGCCCTCCGGGTCGCGCTTGTAGTCGGTGAACAGGTAGCTGTTGTAAGGCTTGCCCACGATCAGGTAGTTTTGCCGGAAGTGGAACAGCTGGTCGATGCCGCCGTAGATTTCATCTACCTTGCTCTTGATGTGCGTGAGGTTAGCGCCCACATTCCACACCAGGTCGCCGCGCTGGATCACATCGCCGTTAATATTCAATTCGATGATCTTGTTGCTCGCCTTGAAGGCATTCACCCAGGCCGATGTGAAACCGGAGCCGGCAGAAATATCGGCCAGGATAGTACCGTCTGTGGTTTTGGCGTCCACGTAGGCGGCCTCCAGGTTCAGGCGGTTCTGGAAGAAGCTCAGCTGCGTACCTATCTCCAAAGAGGTTACAAACTCAGGCTTCAGGTTCGGGTTGGCATCCGACGTGCCCAGGCTAAAGCCCGGCAGGTTGCCGTATGGGAAGCCGTCGGTCTGGCTGTATACATTCTGCAGCTGGTAAGGCTCCACCACCACGTTGCCGGTTCTGTTGTAGGAGGCGTATACCTTGCCGTAAGAGAAGGTGTTGTTGTTTTTGAGTGCATCAATAGCATCGCTGAACACGAAAGACGAACTCACGCCTGGATAAAAGTAGCTGCGGTTATCCGGACTCAGTACCGACACAGCCTCCTGGCGACCGGTAAAGGTCAGGAACAGGTAGTTGTTGTAACCGGCCGTCAGCTCACCAAATACTGCCACTTGTCTTCTCTGACTGATGCCTGACTTGCCGCCCAATTGCCCCAAACGGTTGTCCTGGTTGAACAGGCCGGGTACCACCAGCGCCGAGGCGCTCAGGTTGGTTGTCTTGCTGTCGTCGGTGCGCAGGTTGTTGCCCAGTAGCAGACGGGTGTTGAACTTGCCGAAGTCCTTGTGCATGTCCAGGATGAAGTCGCTGTTGATGCGGCGGAAGTTGTTCGTGACGTCGTTCACGCTGCCCGGTATGTTGGTGCGGCCCGGCGTGGTGTAGGTAAACTTGCCTACCGTGGTGCGGGTGTCGGTGTTGCGGCTGTAAAGACCAAGACGGTAGATCGCGTTTATCCAGGGAGCGATCTCGTAGTTGAGCTCGATGTTTCCGGTCAGGGTCTGCTGCTCGTTTACCGTGCGCTGGTTATCAGCGTTGAAGTAGGGGTTGGGCTGGTTCGTGCTGAACCAGTAGTTCGGGTTGGCATGCGGCGTGTTCTCCCAGTCTTTCAGGTCGGCGAAAGGCAGGCTAACCGGCAGGCGGTATACTGTAGACCAGGGCTCGCTCTGCGTTACGTCGCTCTTGTTGAACACGTAGTTGAGGTTGTAGCTGGTGCTCAGTTTGCCAAACGAACGGGAGCCGTTGAAGCGGGCGCCGGAGCGTCTGTTTTTGTCACCTTCAATGATGCCCTTCGTCAGCACATCCTGCAGCGAGAAATAGTAAGTCGAGTTCTCATCACCTCCTGAAAAGTTGAGATCGTTCTGGGTCGTGAAGCCTGTATTGAAGAAGGCTTTTCTGCCGTCTGCATTCGCGCTGTAAGGCAGCTGCCACTGCGTGCCGTCTGGCAGCACAGGTCCCACCGGGCGCATCTCGCCATCGAAACGCGGCCCCCACGACTGGTACTGCAGCGGGTCGTATACCCCATTCAGGCCCTGTCCGAATTCTGTCTGCTGTTCCGGCAGGCGGCTTATCTTATCGAAAGTGGTGGTGTTCGAGTAGTTGATGCGCTGCGTGCCTGCACGGCCCTTCTTGGTCGTGATCATCAGCACGCCGTTTACACCGTCCGAACCGTATACAGCCGCGGCGTTGGCGCCTTTCAGCACGTTGATGCTTTCGATGTCGTTCGGGTTAAGGCGGTTGATATCAGGTATAGGCACGCCGTCCACTACATAGAGCGGGGCGTTGTTGCCCGTATGCGAGCGTATGCCGCGCAGGTTCACCTGCACATCCGGGTCCACTTTGCTGTCGAACATGTTGATGCGCAGGCCCGACACCTTGCTAGCCAGTCCGAGAATCGGGTTTACTACTTTGCCCTGGGTCAGTTCGGCGGTATTAAGCTGGGCGCTGGCCGTGCCCAGTTCGCGGGCGGGCCGCTTGATGCCGAGTGCGCCAGTTACGATTACTTCTGATAGTTGGGTGTTGCCGGGCTGAAGCTGCACCTGCAGCGAGTTGGCGTTCCCGTTTACCTGTACTTCCTGAGAGGCATAGCCAATGTATGAGAAAACGAGCACCTCGCCCTCTTTGGCGTTGATCTGGAATGCCCCGTCTGGATTGGTGGTGGTGCCGTTGTTGGTTTCTTTTACTCGAACAGTTACGCCGGGTAGCGCTGTGCCGGTGGCCTGCTCCACTACCTGCCCCGAAACGGCCAGGTCCTGCGCCGAAACTCCGAGCACCAAGAGCATGAGTAAAGCCGACGCCAGTAAATGTTTGAACATATCTTATTTATAAGGTATAGTAGTTGATTTCCGGGCAACGCTGAGAGAAGAATTGCCTTTTTCTGCTGTTTGCTATTTAGATATAGTCTAAATAAACTTAACTTGCACAAAAGTAGACCTTCCAAATTTATTTCGGTAACAGGTAAGGGAATTCTTTTATCAAATGAGGGAAAAGATGAAGTATGAAGTGAGCGAACCAGTAATTGGTGATCGGAGCGGCGCCTGTGAGCAATCAACCGAGCAGCAGCGGCCTGCCTTCTGTGTTTGCCAGGGCCAGAACGCGCGCGCGAATGCCGAGGCTAACATGCGCTTTCCTTCCGGCGAAATCCACTTCAGCCATACGGCGATCAGTTTGTCGAACAAGAAAGTGGTGGGCTGCTTTAACAGCGAAGACTTTGCCCAGTTGTACTTTTCGATGCGCGGCAAGAGCGCCTTCCGGATCGGCGAAAATCCGAAGCCTTTCGCCAGTTTCAACGCCCAGCAGCACAACCTGCTTTTCTTTTCTGATGAGGAGGCACAACAAGAGATAAAGCCTGACCCGCAGGTGGAGATGCTGACGGTCTACATTCCCTCTGACTTTCTGCTGCACTACCTGCCAGAAACAGGCAGCCCGTTTTCAGAGCTGCGCGATAACATTTTGGCCGGTAAGCCTGCCCGGCTCAGAAAAACGAACCTGACGATCACTCCCCGTATAACGGCGGTGCTGCAGGAGCTGCTCAACTGCATGTACACGGGTTACTGCAAGCGCATGTTTGTGCAGGCGAAGGTGATCGAGTTACTGATGCTGCAGTTTGAACAATGCGAGCAGGACGAGGTGCCGAGCACAAGCGGACTGAAGCAAACGGATATCGAAAAGATGCTGCACGCCCGCGACCTGATCCTTCAGAACATGGAGTGCCCCTGCTCGCTGATCGACCTGGCCCACATGGTCGGCACAAACGAGTATTACCTCAAAAAGCATTTCAAGCAGGTGTTTGGCACCACGGTATTTGGCTACCTGAACACGTACCGCATGGAGCAGGCCCGCAAAATGTTGCTCGAAGGCGACCAGAAAGTTGGTGATATTGCCAGCGCTCTGGGCTTTAAGTACGCTGCCCACTTCACGGCTGCTTTCAAAAAGCACTTCGGCTACCTGCCACAGAAAATCAAGTCGTAGACCTTTGCGCAGTGACTCAGGTATAAGCCTCTTGATTAGTTGCATTGCCTGATTCATTACGATTGCCAATGCTTCAGCTTGATTCTCCCCTTCCCATAGATTATACCTTCTCCTAACAAAAAAAGAGCAGCGCTGGATTACCCTGCGCTGCTCTCAATTTTTACCTTTTTACCTTTTTAACTTAAGATCATCTTCTCCGGCTGGTATAGTCCTCCAGTTCCCGCACGTTATGGTCGAACTTAAAGATGTCGTAGATGTAGTAGAAGCGCTCTTTGTCGCACACGCTGTCGTAGGCGAACTTGGCAAACTCGAGGCGGGTGCTCTCAAACTCAAATGCCAGCAGCACGTTGCGCAGGTCTTCTGATAGGATGCTGCTGTTGCGCACGGCCTCACGGGCGATAGTAAGCCGGGTGCTCTCAAAGTCGCGGCCCTTCATGGCGTCGAGCAGGCGGTCCACGTCGTAACGGTCAAGCAGGTTGCGGCAGCCATTGGCGGGTTCTTCGTAGCGGGGAGGTACCGGCTCATAGCGCGGCGGAGCAGGCTCATAGCGGTCGGGGTAGCGCGGTGGCACGACCACTACCGGCGGCGGACCCAGCGGTATTTCGCTGATCACATTCAGACTCACTCTTCGACCCGATACGCGCACGGAATAGTTCGTTTCGTAACCGGCGCGGGCCAGCACGTTTATACCTGTTCTATACACGCCATGGCGGCCCCTGATCCGGAACTCCACATAATGGTTGCCGGGCCGCAGGTGCGTGATGCGCACAAAGTTGGAAGCCGTCCGGTTTATCAGCCGACCATCCAGGGCCATCTGGAACGGTTCGCCCCGATGGGTGGTAAAGGTCACGACGGTGGGTTGTGCGAAAGCCGGCAGCGCCAGCAGCACAAACAGAAGCGGAAGTAGAAGTCTTTTCATGGCATATAGCTTTTAGCGTATACCTTCGCCAAGCCAATTATTGTGCCAGTTTGTGGAACTAAAGTGCGGCGGGGTTTGTCTGCGGGGCTTTCATTGGTTTGCAGGTGTAGGTATAACAAAAAACTACAGGTGTTGAGCCTGTGGTTTCTTGATTTAATTACTGCACCGAAGTGATCTTTAATCACAACTTATAATTCATTCCCAGCTCAAAAGACTTGATGATACTCCTCAACCCATAGCCTTGATCCCAATCGTAATGCGAGGAGTTCATCCCGGACAGGTTCTTCTTGTAAAAGAAGTAAGACAAATTCCCATAAAGCCTGTTGCTGATCTGATAGTTGAAGCCCACTCCTGCCATGGCAAACACATTGAGTCCATCGTCTTTAACAGTATGCGAAACCGGACCATCTGCTCCGTTGTGGGTGGTTCGCAGACTAGTGAAGCCATAGGCTGGCACAAGCGAGACAGTACCGTAGACCGGTACCTTCCTGTAAAGGTTAAGGAAGGTATGGTAGAAGGAAAGCGAGCTCACGATGGCGATAGTTTTGGAGTCATGCTTGTACTCCACTTCGTGTATTTGCTCCGTCAGCCGATCCCTGTCTCCTCCTAATCCGAAACCAAGCCTCACACTTGCTCTATCGGAAAGTTGATATCCTGAATTAAGAAAGACTGGCGTGAAATAACCTGATCGGACAGGCCCCTGCGTTTTACCTTCTTTGTAGTAGATGTGGTAAGAAACCGTCTGCAGGTTAAGGCCTAAAGTGAATTTTCCATTCTCGATGTAGGATGATTCTTGTTGAGCGAAGGCGGAAAAACAGCATAATAGAATCAATAGAAAGGCAAGGCATGTTTTCATATAGGTATAGCGCAAGAATCAGATTCTTAATATATACCTATATTTTGAACGATTTAGCCTATTGCTAAATTTTATTCTGGTTTCTCAAGGCTCCAAAACAAAAAACCACAGGCGCTATACCTGTGGTTTTCCTTTATGTGTGTATTTGGGTGCTTACCCTTCGTAGTAAAACTCTCCTTTATCCGTCTTGATCGTGAGTTCGTTGCGTTCGCTGGCTTCTACACGGCCGATGATTTGCGCGTCCACGTTGAAGGACTTCGAAATGTCGATCAGGCTTTGGGCATATTGCTCCGGCAGGTAGATCTCGAGGCGGTGGCCCATGTTGAAGACCTTGTACATCTCTTTCCAGTCGGTGTGGCTTTGCTCCTGAATGATGCGGAACAGCGGCGGTACCGGGAAGAGGTTATCTTTGATGATATGTACCTTCTCGGTGAAGTGCAGCACTTTGGTCTGGGCGCCTCCGCTGCAGTGCACCATGCCGTGTATGTGCTGCCGGTGCTGATTCAGGATTTCCTTCACGATCGGCGCATAGGTGCGCGTTGGCGAAAGTACCAGCTTGCCTACTTCTATACCTGTCTCGGGCTCCACATCGGTCACACGGTAATTGCCGGAGTACACCAGGTCCTTCGGCAGTTCCGGGTCATAGCTCTCCGGATAAGAGGCCGACAGGTATGAGTGGAACACGTCGTGACGGGCGGAGGTGAGGCCGTTGCTGCCCATGCCGCCGTTGTACTCGTCTTCGTAAGTAGCCTGCCCGTAAGAGGCAAAGCCCACGATGACATCACCGGGCTGTATGTTATCGTTCGAGATTACCTGGTCGCGGCGCATGCGGGCAGTCACAGTGCTGTCCACGATGATGGTGCGCACCAGATCGCCTACGTCGGCTGTCTCGCCGCCGGTGCTGTAAATACCGATGCCATTGTCGCGCAGCATCTGCAGCACTTCTTCGGTGCCGTTGATGATGGCGGCAATCACCTCGCCTGAAACGAGGTGCTTGTTACGGCCGATGGTGGAAGAAAGCAGGATGTTATCGGTGGCGCCTACGCAGAGCAGGTCATCGGTGTTCATTACCACGGCGTCCTGCGCTATACCTTTCCATACGCTCAGGTCGCCGGTCTCTTTCCAGTACATGTAGGCCAGCGACGACTTGGTGCCCGCGCCGTCAGCGTGCATGAGGACGCAGTGCTCGGGGTCGCCGGTCAGGATGTCGGGGATGATCTTGCAGAATGCTTTCGGGAAAAGCCCTTTGTCGATGTTCTTGATGGCGTTGTGCACGTCTTCCTTGGAGGCGGACACGCCACGGCGGAGGTATCTATTTTCCATAGTGCTGGTCTTGCTTGCTTTACAAATTTAAGAAAGGCCTTTGTATATACGGCAAAAAGAAATGCTTTTAAACAACCGTAGCCACAATTAATAATCGAACCAGCATTTCACAGGGCCAAATTTGGTAGGTATAAGGTATAGGCTGTCGAAAAAGCAGCCTGCCATACCTTGCAACCATCTCAGAATATATTGACTCTTCTATATAAACAAACTGATAGAAGACATGCTCAAAAAACTCATCATCTCCCTTGTAGGCCTGTTGCTGTGCCTTTCCGTGCAAGCCCAGGATTCATTGCAGATAAGACCACAGGTATCGGCGCCTTATAAACTAGCGGTTGGTTTACGCTACGCAACCGGACCGGCGGGCTTAACGCTGGGCGTAACAGCCAAATATTTCATACGGGAGCAGTCTGCCCTAGAAGCCTACTCTGACCTAAACCCTGAGTCCCGTCAGTTTCTTTCATCCATCAGTTACATCTGGCAACCTAAACTCGCTACATCAGACCGCCTTAGGCCCTATGCAGGTATAGGCATTGGCATACTCCGCACCAACAACCCCTCGCCTGCATATTTTGATGGGCCCGCTTCCTATATCAACCCGGTTGCTGTTGCTTCTTTCGGCGCTGAATACTCTTTCAAAAAGATCCCTCTCGCCCTCACGTTCGATTATCGAGCAACCTTTCTGCGCTATGGGCGCTCAACACCAAACTTTGTAGATCACTACAGAGCCAGTAATTTAGGCATAGGCCTGAAATACACCTTCCGCTAAGGTATAGCACAGGTATAGAAACAACATCGGCGGCTACAGTGCAAGACTATAGCCGCCGATGCTGTTTTGTGTTCAGGTATAGCGCTATACCTTATACCTGTTACTCTTGTATGCGCACCACCTTGAACTCGGTGCGGCGGTTGCGCTGATGCTCTTCCTCGGTCTTGGCGTTACGCACTACCGGGCGGCTCTCGCCGTAGCCCTTGGCCGTGATGCGCGACTTGTCTATACCTTTGGAAATGATATAGTTCACGGCAGACTGCGCGCGTCGCTGTGACAGGTCCTGGTTGTAAATATCCACACCACGGGAGTCGGTGTGCGAACTCAGCTCGATGGAAATCTGCGGGTTGTCTACCAGTATCTCCACCAGTTTGTCGAGTTCCACGGCGGCATCCGGACGAATATCAGCTTTGTCGAAATCGTAGAAGATGTTCTCGAGCACAATGGCTTTTTCTTTCACGATCTCGGTCAGCAGCAGGTCAGCAGTCAGGCGCACTTCGTTCACTTCGTTCGGCAGTTGGTTCTGCGGTGGCATCTTACCTACAGTCGTGATGCGCTGGCGGGCAGCAAAGAAGCCTGCTTTTTCAGACACCAGTGAATAGGCGGTGGCGCTGTCGAGCGGGAAAGAGAACTTGCCCTCGGCATCGGCCTTGGTCTCGGCTATCTTCTGCCCGCTGGCGTCCTGCAGCACCACTGGTATGTTCGGCACCACCGTCTGCTGCTTGTCTTTGTCGCGGCGCTGGTATACCGTACCGTCCACAAAGAAATTCACCAGCTTGCGGGCCGATTTGGCAATGGCGTAGATATCGTCGCCTCCTTTGCCGCCTTCGCGGTTGGAGGAGATGTAGCCTGTGAAAGCATCCTGGAAGAAAAGACCGAAGTCATCGCCGCTGGAGTTCACCGGCACGCCCATGTTCACAGGTTTGCCTTCTTCAATCTTAAACACATCGAGTCCACCCAGGCCCGGCAAACCGTCAGAAGCGATGTACAAGGTGCCGTCCGGACCTACGTACACATAACTCTCGTTGCCAGGCGTGTTGATGCCCGGTCCCAGGTTTTCAGGAGCGGAAAAGCGACCGTTATCGTCGATAGTGGTTTTGTAGATGTCGTTGCCTCCTAGGCCTCCCTTGCGGTCAGAAGAAAAATAGAGCGTACGGCCATCCGGAGCGAAGGCAGGAGAAGAATCCCAGGCGCGTGGATCGCTGATACTGAGCAGTTTCGGCTCTGTCCAGGCGTTGGAGCGGTAGAACGAGATGTACAGGTCCACGTTGCGGCGGCCTTTCTTGGTGCCTTCGTTGCCACGGGCAAACACCATGGTGTTCCCTTCATCGGCAAAGGTAGCCAGCGCATCGTGCAGGTCTTCGGTGTTGACGCCTTCCAGCTTGCGCACGGCAGCACCCAGGTTGGCTGTGTCGCCATCCAGCGTAGTGGCATACAGATTCAGAAAGCCTTCGCCATTGCCCAGGTAGGTTTTGCCCGGTCCGCGCGTGGACGAGAAGATCAGTTCGTTGCCTCGCACAAAAGGGGCAAAATCAGAGCCCTCGGTATTCAGCGCCTGCAGGTTATAGATCTCAAAGCCGGTGTTCTTTTTCAGGATGGTGCTCAACTGGCTTAGGGTTTCGACTTCGCGCAAGGCCAACGCCTTCAAATCAGGCTTGCTGCCGATGCGGGCGTAATCCTGCATCTGGCCCAACGCGGCTTCGTACTTGCCATTGGCCTTCAGCGCCATGCCGTAGTAAAAGAAGCCCTCCTCTTTGCGGTAGTTGTTGTCGAGTGCCGCTTTGTAGTAGGTTTCAGCCTCTGCCAGCCGGTTTGACAAACGGTACGACTCGGCGATGCGGTAATTGATCTCGCCTGTGTTCTTTGCCCCTTTCAGCGCCTGCTTGTAGTACTCGATGGCCCGCTCATACTGCTCTTCCTGGAAGCGCTTGTCGGCCTTGCTTAGGTACATGCCCGCGCCGCAGGAGCTGAGCACCACTGCCAGCAGCAGAATGGCTGCCGTAAACTTCAGGTAATTGGCCACTGACTTGGTCGATAGCGTCTGCTGCATGGGGGTATGTTTTGAATTAGCGGATCTAAAAATACCTGGAGAGCCAACTTTGCTGTGCCGGCCGTGGCCAGGCATCCTGCAGCTCTCCGTAATTGTTTACCAATGTATCAAAATATAAGGTATGCGCGTCGATCTCGCCGGCGGCCACTTTCGTTTTCAGCTCGTTCATCCCCACTACCTCCACCTGACCGTCTTTGAGGAAAGCCAGTCGGGTGCGGTCGAAGAACGAAACGCCGAAGCGCTGCTCGAGCTCCCGCACAAAGGCCACAGACTTATCGATAGAACAGCCGCTGGCTGAGGTAACGGTTTCGTTGTTAGCCAGCACCAGAAAGCGGTCGTGCAGCAAACTGGCCGATGCCTGCAAGCCCGCACCATGACTACTCCAATCAGCAGCAAAACGCTCCAGCATGGGTTTTATTTCTGCTTGCTCTGCCTCCGTCAACGCCCTGTCAGCCTGGTAGATCCAGAGCCGGGCATGCGGTGGCAGTTGGTCAAAAGGAATGTACATTTTTATTGTTGATTGTTAGTTGTTGATTGTTGTTTTTAAAGCGTTGCTCACTGATGATGTCGTACCTGAAAAACTATACCTGCTCGCACTTATCACTAAAAAAACAGGTATAGATAAATCCATTTCAGGGTTAAACAATCATCAATTAACAATCAACAATTAGATATTACTTCGTAAGCCCCTCCGCTTGTGCGATCAGCTCGGCAATGTCAAAAACTTTTACGCTTTCTTCCTGCTCCTTGTTTTTCACGCCGTCGCTCATCATCACCATACAGAACGGGCAGGCTGTCGCGATCACACCGTTTCCAGTACCAAGGGTTGCCAGCGCCTCTTCCGTACGCTCGATGTTGATGTCCTTTTTGCCCGGCTCCGGCTCTTTGAACATCTGGGCACCACCAGCACCGCAGCAAAGTCCGTTGGCGCGGCTGCGCTTCATTTCTACCAGGTCGGCATCCAAAGCGGCCAGCACATCGCGTGGCGCTTCGTAGATGTCGTTGGCGCGGCCCAGGTAGCAGGAGTCGTGGAAGGTGATGCGCTTGCCCTGGAAGGCCTCGCCCCCTTTTACCTTTACCTTGCCCTCGTTGATGAGCTGCTGCAGGAAAGTGGAATGGTGGATCACCTCGTAATTACCGCCTAGGTCCGGGTATTCGTTCTTCAGCGTGTTGAAGCAGTGCGGGCAGGCCGTCACGATCTTCTTGATGTTGTAGGCATTCAGCACTTCGATGTTGGTGATGGCCTGCATCTGGAACAGGAACTCGTTGCCGGCACGCTTGGCTGGCTCGCCGGTGCAGCTTTCTTCTGTGCCGAGTACGGCATATTTCACATCCACATGCTCGAGTATCTGCACAAAGGCGCGCGTCACACGCTTGTAGCGGTCGTCGAACGAACCGGCACAGCCAACCCAAAACAGCACTTCCGGCTCCTCGCCGTTCGCGGCCATTTCTGCCATGGTTGGCACTTTAACTAATCTTTTATTTTCTTCCATCTGATTAGGTATGAATTGTCGATTGTTAATTGATGATTGTTTTCACACTCCCAAAGGTATTGCTATACCTTATCAAAAGGCATAAGCATCCCAATATCGAGCGTCGCAATCAATTTATAACAGTCAACTTATAAGCAATTAACAATAAGCAATCAGCAATTTAATTCTTTGAAGGCACATACAGCTCCTCGGCCCAGTTGAAGCGGTCGGAAGCCGGGAACGCCCACGGGGCACCGTTGTTCTCGATGTTGGTGAACATGGCGTTCAGCGAGGCCGGCGCAGCAGACTCTTCCAGCACGAGGTAGCGGCGCAGGTCCATGATGGTGGACAGCTGGTCGATGTTTACCGGGCAGGACTCCACGCAGGCGTTGCAGGTAGTGCAGGCCCAAAGTTCTTCCGGGGTGATGTAGCCACGCAGCAGCGTCTTTTCGTCAGTTGTCTGCACGCGCTCCACGCCCAGTTCCTTGTAGTGGTTCGGCGCAAAGATAGCCGGGTGCTCGCCTTTCTCCTCCATGCGGTCGCGGGTGTCCATCACGATCTTACGAGGCGACAGCAGTTTACCCGTCAGATTGGCCGGGCATACCGAGGTACAGCGACCGCACTCGGTACAGGTATAGGAGTCCATCAGCTGTTTCCAGGTCAGGTCTTCCACGTCTTTGGCACCGAAGCGCTGCACAATCGGGTTGCCTTCGGTGTCCATTTCCGGTGCAGGCGGCTGATAGCTTGGATCAAGCATGGCCTTGATCTCGTGCGTGATGGCCGGGTTAGTGGTGAACTTACCCTTCGGCCACAGCTTGGAGTAGTACACGTTCGGGAAGGCCATGATGATGTGAAAATGCTTGGAGCTCGGCAGGTAGTTCATAAACGCCAGGATACCGATGATGTGGAACCACCAGCCGGCGCGCTCGATGATGTGGAGCGAGCTCGGATTATCGCCGAAGATGTTAACGAATAGTTGGCTGATCGGGTAGCTGCCGGCCACTTCGCCACCTTCCATTTGCACCAGCTTCAGACCGGCGATGTTGAAGGCAAAAAGGGCCAGCATCAGTACGATCTCGGTGATCAGGATGAAGTTGGCATCCATTTTAGGCCAGGCGCGCATCTCCACACCCGTCGCCAGGCGCGGCAGCTTCGTCACGTTCCTTCTCCACAGGAAGATCGCACAAGCCACAATTACCAGAGCAGCCAAGATCTCGTTGATGAACATCAGCGCGCTATAGAGTGGCCCCAGGAAGGCCAGCACGCGGTGGGTACCGAACACCCCATCGATCAGGATCTCGATTACTTCGATGTTGATCACCAGGAAGCCCACATACACAAAAAGGTGCAGCACGGCTGGCAACATACGCTTGAACATCTTCTGCTGCCCAAAGGCCACCAGCAATGTTTTGTTAATCCGCTCCGACGGATTATCGCTCAGGTCGACGTCGCGCCCCATCAGGATATTCTTGCGGATTTTACGGATCTGCCACACAAACAGGCCTATCCCCAGGCCCGCTATGATCAGGAAGATAATGTTCTCGAGTTGAATCACGGCAAATTATTCGTTATACATACCAATTCGTAGATAAAGATAGTAGAATAGTGAGAAAAAACGCACACAAGGGCAATTTTTAAAATATTTTTGCCCGAAAGTTTGCGTCTTCGAATTTGGTTACTACTTTTGCATACTCTTTCGCAGGAAGGAGTTAAACAGAGCTGGTGATGTAGCTCAGTTGGTAGAGCAAAGGACTGAAAATCCTTGTGTCGGTGGTTCGATTCCACTCATCACCACCAGCATAAACCCTCACTTTACGGTGAGGGTTTTCTGTTTTTATACCTCTCCGTTTTCTACTGCCCCATCTATACTTCATAATAAGCCGCTGGTTGTCTAAATTGTTTTCAAGCTGTAATTCTGGTTGCATTTTAGTACCTTAGCTGTTACAACATTTATTGCCGCCATGAAAAAAACCTACTGGAGCGCCATTTTCGCAGGTATGTCGGCCGGCATCGGCACGGTACTCCTACTTGCGCTCATTTACATGTTTTTCATCCAGAATATCCAGGTATAAGCCATGACCCGCCGCCAAACTTTTTGGACTGCCTATGCCGTAGGCTTCGCCATAACCAGCCTGATTGCCGTGTTTGCCTTTTACATGCTCAACCAAACCGTGCCGCAGCAGGTGAACTGGCAGGCGCTGCAACTCACCAGCCTGCAGGGCGAGCCCATCTCCATCGACAAGTACAAAGGCCGGGTAGTGGTGCTGAATGTATGGGCTACCTGGTGTAAGCCCTGCATCGAAGAGATGCCCTCCATGGACCGCTTGCAGCAGCTGCACCCCGATAAGATCGCTGTGGTGACGGTGTCGGATGAGGAGATGGAGAAGCTGTTGAAGTTCCGGAGCCGGCAGACCTACGCTTTCACTTACCTGAAGGCCAACACCCCGCTGGCCAACCAACAACTGACGGTTTTCCCGACCACATATATATTGAACCCGGAAGGCGAGATAAAAGAGATTTACCTGGGAGGACAGGCCTGGGACAGCGAGAAGATGCAGCAAAAACTGCTAAAATACTTTTAGCGGCAATTGGCCCGCAGCTCCAGCACGGCCGCAGAATAGCCCAGCCGGTAGGCTTCGTTGAAGTGCGCGCAGGCGGAGTCGGGCTGCGCCTGCTCGAGTTCAGTGCGGCCCAGCAGGTAGTATACCCGGCCGTTGGCGTTGTCAGCCTGCAGCACCTGGCGGTAATCGGCCTCTGAGGCGGCATAGTTGCCGGTTTTATAGTAACCGAAACCCCTGAAAGTCAACGCATTCGCCCACGATTCTCCTTTAGAGGTATAGCGCAGAAAACTGGTAAAGTCAGCAATGGCGGGCTCATACTTCTGCAGGTAAAACAGGCGCACTTCCCCCCTGTCCAGCTGCGCTGTGTGCAGGGTGCTGTCGAGCGTGAGGGCTATTCCAAAATCTCGTTCCGCCTCCATGTACTTTTCCAGTTTGGCCAGGCTCTTGCCCCGCATCATAAACACTTCCGCAGAGGGCCTGTCCTGCAGCGCGATCACCTGGTTCAGGTCCTCCACCGCCGAGCGGTAATTTTCATACACGTTCATGGATATACTCGCCCTCGTCAGGTAGGCGTCGGCATGCTTTGGCCGGAAATAAATGGCATCGGTTAGCAGGCTGTGGGCGCTGCTGTACTTGCCATGCTCAATGTAGCTGAGGGCCGTCTTATACCTGTCTTCGCCGGTGATGTAGTCCATGGTGGACTTGAGCAGCACGCTGAACACGAACATGAACGCAAAGAAGCCTAGCGTGATGTAAAGGTCCTTGCGCACAAAGCGGCGCCCTTCGCGCCGCGGAATGTTCTGGTAATGGCGCTCCGACACGGGAGCCGGCGGACGGGTCTGCCGGTAGCGGGCATTGTGGTAGGGCTGGTGCTGGCGTATGGCCTGCCGCTGTTCGCGCAGGTACTGCAGACGCATGTCGTAGCGCGCGCGCTTGCCCGGGTCTGACAAGGTCTGGTAGGCATCGTTCACCACCTTGAAGAGTTCCTCGGCACGCGCATTGTCCGGGTTACGGTCAGGGTGATACTTCAAAGCCAGCCGCTTGTAAGCCAGTTTGATCTCCTGCGCCGTCGCCGTGGGATCCACGCCCAGTATGCTATATAGGTTATGCTCCAATGAGGCTAATGTAACAAAAAAATGATACTTGAGTTAAGTAAACACGGACAAGATACAGCAAATTCCGTACTACAATCTGAACTGCAGGTATCGCCCGTATATATTTTAATCTGCTCCCGTATACAGAAAAAGCACTAAAAAGCTCGGCACTATGAACGACAACGGCACAAGAGAAAAAAGCACCAACCTGATCGAGAACCTGATGGGGTACATCGATACCCGCATAGACATTATACGGCTTGAGGTACAGGAAAAGATGAAGGCCGCCATGGTGAGCACCATACATGGGGTGTTACTGGGTTTTTTCGGGCTGATGAGCTTTCTCTTTGTAAGCATTTTCCTGGGTCTGCTGCTCAACCACCTGCTCGACAGCTCTTTCTGGGGCTTCGGCATCATTGCCCTGTTCTATGTGGTAGTGCTCGTTATACTGCTGATCGGCCTCGACAAAAAAGTGTTCCAGGGTATGGCCGACAAAGCTCTGGACAATACCATCTATAAAACCGATAAAAGAGAAAATCAAATATGAGTGAGATAACAAACCCTTTGTTCGACAGCGAACGCGAACTGCTGGAGCGCCAGAAGGAAGAGTACAAAAAAGCGCTGATGGGTGATGTAGACCATTTAAAGACACAGAGCCAGCAGATCGGCAAGAAAGTGGCCATCGCGGGTGGCGTGCTGGTAGCGGGTCTTTTGCTCAGGAGCCTGTTCAGCGGTAGTAAAAAAAAAGATAAAGCACTAAAGGGCGGAAAAGCAGCCAAGCAACCAAAGCGCTCTAAAAAGGAGTCGGCTATACCAAGCTCTTATAGGTATACGCAAGAGCAGGACGACACCTATACCGCAGGCATAGCCGGATACGACTCGTTTGTGCACGAGCAGGAGGACGCCTATACCTTGTCTTCGGAGCGCATGCCGCACGTGCAGCATGAGCAGCATCCACAAACCGGCGTTGCCAAAAGCTTTGTCAATTCGGAGCTCATGCAGGTCATCAGCCAGCAGTTAATGGCGCTCCTCCTTGTATACCTGACTAAAAAGGTAGAGGAATACTTAAGCACTGTTTCTAAAAATAGCGATATTGCAGCAGCACCTATCGAGGTAACTGAAATAGAGACCATTGCTTATACCATTCCAGAAGAGGATGCCATTCAACAACCTTTGTAACAGACAGCAGCATGAACCAGGCAGAAAGCACTTTGCCGTCCTGATCGATCCCGATAACCTGGACGAAGCTTCCTGCCTGAACTTGCTCTCTTTAAGCGAAACCCACCAAGTAGATTTTTTCTTTGTCGGCGGCAGCCTCATCACCACCGACAACCAGGCCGCCATCATCCGGCTCATCAAGGAGAACAGCGCTATACCTGTTATTCTCTTCCCAAGCAACAGCCTGCACATCGACAAGCAGGCCGACGGCATTCTGCTTCTCTCGCTTATTTCCGGCCGCAACGCCGACTTCCTCATCGGGCAGCATGTGCTCTCCGCCCCTATCCTCAAGGCCAGCGAGCTACAGGTATACCCTACCGGCTACATGCTCGTCGATACCGGCCGCCAAACCACCGCTTCTTACATGAGCGGCACCACGCCTATACCTTACGACAAGCCTGCTATTGCCGCCTGCACAGCCATGGCCGGCGAGCTGCTTGGCCTGCGCTACATATACCTGGACGGCGGCAGCGGTGCGCTGCACCCTGTGAGCCCTGACATGATCAGAGCGGTGCGCCAGTCGGTGGAGGTACCCATTATTGTAGGAGGAGGCATCGACACGGCGGCCAAGGCGAAAGCGGCACTGGAGGCCGGTGCCGATGTGCTGGTGGTAGGCAACCACATAGAAAAAAACCCCGGCTTTTTGGCCGAGGTTTCTCATACAATTGCTTCTTATAATCTAGCCTTAGATATTCATCGCTGATTCGCGACGGCGCATCTTACCGGCAGGTATACCGAACATCATCTTGAAGCGACGGCAGAAGTAAGCGGTGTCTTTGTAACCCACGTCCTTGCCAATTTCGCGGATGCTCTTCTTCGTAGTGCGAAGCAGGAACACGGCGCGCTCCATACGCTGGTATTCGATATAGTCCTGAGGGTTGATGCCGGTCAGCATTTTGAAGTACTGGCCTACATAGTCCTCCGATACGTTGGCAACATTGGAAAGCACTTTGTTAGACAGGTCGCCGCCCAAGTTCTCCTTAATGTAGTTGAACAGGTCGATGAGGCGCGGGTCTTTGAAGTAGGTGCTGTTGGTAGCCAACTGCTCCACGAACATTTTGTTGCGCAGAATGTGGCGTACGATCTCCACCACGATGTTCTCGGTGTAGATGCTGATCAGGCGCTCCTTGCCAGGCAAGTCCTGCATCGTCTCTTCTACCACTTTGATCACCAGGTTAGCCAGCTTGTTGTTTCCTGAGATCAGGAAGGCAGGCAGGTCGAGTGATGCAAAGAAGTTAACAGAGTCGAACACCTTCGCTTCGAAGCTCACATAGCTGTGGCTCTCTTCGGCGTCGCCGATCAGGTCGAGGTCGTTGTTGCTCTTAAAGAACTTCTCTCTGTTGGTGATCAGATCGTCATTTGTGATAGAGCGCCCGTCGGTGGAACCATAGGTTACCTTCGTGCTGCGTCCACCCGGTATAAAGAGCAGTTCGCCCTCTTCTACCATCTGTTCCTCCTCACCAAAGAAAATTGTACCTTTATGAAGCAGAATCAGGTTGTTGCCTACGTCGTAGTAGTTGCGAACCGAGAACGGCTGCTGCAACACCAGATTTTTCGCTTTAATGAACCGCACCCCAAGCGACTCAATAATCTTATTGTAATCTTCCATGTGTGTTACCAACTAACTTTTATACTATAAACCCTTTAATTTTGTCCTAAAGCTAGGGCAATCTTTATAAAATTCAAAATATTTTAAATATTTAATTTTAATTAGATAAACTATATCCTTAGCCTAAATAACACAGTAACAAAGGTTTAAGTGCCAAATTACTTTAGTAATTCTCTTGAAATTACTATTTTCTGAATCTCAGAAGTACCCTCATAGATTTGTGTGATTTTGGCATCGCGCATCAAACGCTCCACATGGTACTCTTTCACGAAACCGTAACCGCCGTGAACTTGCACTGCTTCTACGGTTGTCTCCATGGCAACTTTTGAGGCAAACAGCTTCGCCATTGCACCGGACATGCCATAATCCTGATGCGTGTCTTTGTGGAAAGCGGCCTTCAGGCAAAGCAGTCGGGCAGCCTCGATGTTAGTGGCCATGTCGGCCAGTTTGAACTGAATGGCCTGGTGCTTGGCGATCTCCACACCAAATGCCTTGCGCTCTTTTGAGTACTTCACCGCCAGCTCGTAAGCGCCTGAAGCGATGCCCAGTGCCTGCGCGGCAATACCAATGCGGCCACCTGCCAGCGTCGACATGGCGAACTTAAAGCCAAAGCCGTCTTCGCCGATGCGGTTCTCCTTAGGTACTTTCACATCCGTGAACATCAGCGAGTGCGTGTCAGAGCCACGGATACCCAACTTGTTCTCTTTCAGACCAACCTGGAAGCCTTCCATGCCACGCTCTACGATGAACGCGTTGATGCCACGGTGCTTCTTCTCCGGGTCTGTCTGCGCGATTACCAGGTATACAGAAGCCGTGCTGCCATTCGTGATCCAGTTTTTAGTACCGTTCAGCAGGTAGTAGTCGCCTTTGTCCTCGGCGGTAGTGCGCTGCGATGTGGCGTCAGAACCAGCTTCCGGCTCAGAAAGACAGAAGGCGCCGATGATTTCGCCAGTCGCCAGACGCGTCAGGTATTTCTGCTTTTGCTCCTCTGTGCCATACTTCTCCAAGCCCCAGCATACCAGTGAGTTGTTCACCGACATCACCACAGAGGCAGAAGCGTCTACTTTAGAAATTTCTTCCATGGCCAGCACATAGGAGATAGTGTCCATGCCACCACCATTGTATTTCGGGTCCACCATCATACCCAGGAAGCCAAGCTCGCCCATTTTCTTGATCTGCTCGGCAGGGAATTTCTGGTGCTCGTCGCGCTCTATTACGCCTGGCAGCAATTCAGTCTGTGCAAATTCGCGGGCGGCAGCCTGCACTGCCAAGTGTTCTTCAGTTAATTGAAAATTCATGCTTTTATATATAAAAGGACTACTATTAATGAATTATAGTACAAAATTATGAAAAAAAACAAAATCGCCACCCGCTCTGAACGAACGGATGGCGATTTAACTATTTAATTAATTTGCATCTCGGTCAGCTTAGTCCCGGCGGCCCATCAGCAGCGATGCGTAGTACAACAGCGTGGCCAGAGAGCCGAGCGCGGCTACCACGTAGGTCATGGCCGCCCACTTCAGCGCGTCTTTCGACATGGCCAGTTCCTGCTGCGTTACAATGTTGTTGGAGCTGATCCAGGCCAGGGCACGCTTGCTGGCGTCAAACTCCACCGGCAGGGTCACGAAGCTAAAGATGGTGGTTAGTGCGAACAGGGCCACCCCGATCGTCAACGGAACGGGCGTGGTCTGCAGCATCAGGATACCGATCAGGATGATCCACTGCATGTAGCGTGAGGCGATGCTCAGCGCCGGCACCATAGCCGAGCGGAACTTCAGGAAGCTGTAGGCTCTGGCATGCTGCACGGCGTGACCGCATTCGTGCGCCGCTACGGCAGCCGCAGCCGCACTACGTGCTTCGTACACATACTCACTCAGGTTCACCGTTTTGTCGGCGGGGTTGTAGTGGTCTGTCAGACGGCCGGCTACCGATATTACTTTCACATCGTGTATGCCGTTGTCGGCCAGCATCATCTCGGCAATCTCGCGGCCGGTATAGCCCGACTGCAACGGAATCTCCGAGTACTTTTTAAACTTGCTCTTCAGTCTCCAGCTCACCCACATGCTGAGGCCCATGAAGAGTATACCTATGAAATAAATTCCTAACATAGCGTTCTCCTAATTATGACTTATTTTGGTTTTCAATTTTTTTAACAACATTCGTGGTGGAGTAGCCCTTCACGAGCGGCACAGTTTTCACCTCGCCTCCTCTCGCTGTAACGACATCCTGCCCCACAATATTTTCGATGCTGTAATCGTCGCCTTTCACCAGTATGTCGGGCTGCACAGCCTTGATCAGTTCGAGCGGCGTATCTTCATCGAAGAATACTACAGCATCCACAAACAAAAGCGATGCCATAACCCGCGCGCGTGACATTTCGTCCTGCAGCGGGCGACTTGGACCTTTTATACGACTTATCGACGCATCTGTGTTAAGTCCGAGCACCAGTTTATCGCCAAGTTGTCGTGCTTTCTCCAGGTAATCGACGTGGCCCAGATGCAAAATATCGAAGCAGCCGTTAGTGAAAACGATCTTCTGCCCCTGCTTCTGCCATGCCTGCACTTGCTCCTGCAGGTCCGACCAGGATAGGATCTTATCTTTCGAGTTCATGTATAGACGGGTTTGCCTCCGCGAGCTCATCGGCCACGGCAGGCTTTTGCAACATTCCTGTTATAAAGCTAATCACTCCCATGGCAACTACCAAAAGTGTTTGCGAAGTATGCGCCACCAGGGCGTAGGCCATACCTGCCTCCTTTGGTATACCATAAAGCAGCAGCACGGTTTGTACCAGCAGGTGGTACACTCCTACCCCACCCTGCACGGGCGCCGCCATACCCAGCGTACCGATCACCAGCACCGACAGTCCGGCTATGGGCGAGAGGTGCGAGGTGGCAGGTATAGCGTAGAACACCACAAGGCTCATCCCGTAGTACATGGCCCACACAAACAGGGTATGCCCCCAGAAAGCAAACTGGTTCTCAATCTTGGCGATGCTGAAAACGCCCTGCAGCATACCGCGCACAAAGGCAACGGTTTTCCGGAAGAAGGCATTCTGCCGCAGTCTGTTCAGGTATAGCAGCCCTAGCACCAGAAACACGAGGCCCACCACCATCACGAGCGTGACAAACAGGTATAACGACCCGAAGCTTTGCTCCAGGCTGGCGTACTTATCTGTGAAAAGACCGAAGAGGAAATCGCGGAGGCGGTTAACCTCCAGCAGAAAGGTGAGCCCCAGGAAAAGGAGCAGCATGACCATGTCGATGATGCGCTCGGCGATGACCGTGCCAAAGGCTTTGTTAACCGGTATGCCATCGCTGCGGCGGAGCATGCTGCAGCGCACAAGCTCGCCCATGCGGGGCAGCACAAGGTTGGCCACATAGCCCACCATCATGGCGTCGTAGGTATTTTTAAAGGATGGGGTATAGCCTGTGGGCCGTATCTGCATGTACCAACGGTATGCCCGGCTCATGTAGGCGGCCAGGCCCATCACCAGGGATACGGCCAGCCAGGTATAGTTAATATTCTGGAGCTCCGCCCATAGCTTTTCGAAGTCGAGCTCTTTGAGGGCATACCACATCAGAAATGCGGAAAGCCCCAGAAGCAGGCTGTACTTCAGAAAAGAGAGCAGTTTTCTCATGCAGCGGTGCTACACCAGTCGGTTGTGCTGGTCGGGGAACACGAGCGTAGGCTGGTGGTTTTTAGCGTCTTCGAATTTAATGGAGCAGTATGAAATAACAATCACGATATCACCTACCTGCACTTTGCGGGCAGCGGGGCCGTTGAGACAAACCGTGCCGGTACCGCGCTCGCCTTTGATCACGTAGGTTTCGAAGCGTTCCCCGTTGTTGATGTTGACGATCTGTACTTTCTCATTCTCCACCACGTTGGCGGCATCCATCAGGTCCTCATCAATGGTGATGCTTCCTACATAGTGCAACTCCGCCTGCGTAACCCTGCAACGGTGAATCTTGGATTTTAAAACCTCAATATACATGGTTTATTTTTGTAATAAGCCGCAAAGTTATGCATTTGGCGGCAGATAAACTACCAGCACATTGTGCATCACTTTCAAAAGTCCTGGACCTGAACAAGCCACTATAGTAAAAGAGCGGATGGGAAGGAAAAACACATAATAATATTACTTTTATATTATATATATCGTATCTTGAAAAAGAACAAATAAGAGGACAGTGATTTTATGAAAAACTTAAAAACAAAAATCATGAAAAAAATATTGCCTAAATTTTCACTACTTGCGCTTTTTATCATCGCTCTTGCGGCATTTACAGGCTGTACAAAAGAGGATGAGCTAGAGCCTGATCAACTTTCTATAGAAAGCAAGACGTCAGAGCTTCATCTTACCTCTCCAAATGGGTTTACGATTGCTAAAAGCAAGCAGGATATTCTTAAATCGCTCTCTAAGATCAACGGCTTAAGCACTGATTCAATTGAAATCGTTGATATTGAATATATGGAATCCAAAGTAGCTTCTGCTGCCTTTGTTTCTTATAAAGTTAAAGGTGACGAATTTGTAAAAAACATAGCTATAGGAAAAGGCAAAATAGAGTTTTCTACGAATAAATTACAAGTACATTCTAGCAATACAGGAAATCTTAAAGCTGATGGCGAGTCTTCTGCAGTAATGACTGCTTCAGAAGAAGGTTCAGGGCCGACAGTGTCTTGTCATGGGTGTACTAATTGCAGAGTTGGTGGCTCGATTGAACCTAATGGCACAATTCACTTTAAATGTGAAAGCTCTTGCTGTTCAATGACTATAACATATCCAACTCCTGCTCCTGAATAATTTAAGAGTAATTTACTACTGTGTCAGTTCAGTCTCGCACGCTGCCTCTTCCTATTTTAGCGATTGAGCTGTTACTGCCTTGAGGGAGGATACATATCCTCCCTCAATTATTTTTAATTTAGTCAAGTGCAAGGCTGCCCAAGCATTCCCTCATGCAGCCAAAAAGCATTTTTTCTTCCTTTTCGATACTTAGAGGCTATTTTTGCAATATAGCGCACGAGGCCACTGTGAGATGCAAGTGCCCTCTTCTTACTGCACTTTTTTGTCGGCTGTAAGCTTTCCCAACAAATAGGCTTCCCATAAGTGTTAACAACCTATATTTCTTTTAGATTCACGAGCAGGTTGTCGATTAGGCGCACCTCACCCACGAAAGCGGCAATGCAAAGGGCCACCTCGTCGTGCCCGCTTACGTCCTGAAGCGGCTGCAGCGTGAGCGAATCCACTATCTCAAAGTATTCTAGTTTGATCTCCTCTTCCTGCTGCAGCTGCTGCGCTACTTCGCTTTTGATGGCGTTGATGGGCTTTTGGTGCAAATTGGCGGCTGCCGTCTGCAAGGCTAGGTAAAGCTGTGGGGCCAACTGCCGCTGCGCCTCGCTCAGGCGCTTGTTGCGCGACGACATGGCCAGTCCGTCGGCTTCGCGCACAGTGGGGAAGCAGACCAACTCTAGGTCGAAGCTCAGGCCCTGCACCAGTTGCCGCACAATGGCCACCTGTTGCAAATCCTTCTGCCCGAAATAGGCCCTGTGCGGCTGCACAATGTGGAACAATTTACTCACGACAGTCGCCACACCATTGAAGTGACCCGGCCGGTGCTCGCCCTCCATCACGGCTTCCAGCGCGCCGAAACTAAACTGCAGCACAGACTGTTGTGGGTATATCTCCTCCGCACTCGGCGCGAACAAGTAGTCGCAGCCGACGGTCTGCAGCAGACGGGTGTCCTGCTCGAGCGTGCGGGGGTATAGCTTATAATCAGAGGCGTTGTTGAATTGAGTCGGATTCACGAACACACTACAAATCGTAATGTCATTCTCGCGGGCCGAGGCGCGCAAAAGCTGCAGGTGCCCTTCGTGCAGGGCGCCCATGGTGGGCACAAAGCCTATGCGCTTGCCGCCGCAACGCAGCGCCGCTACTATGGCCCTGAGGGCTGACACCTGCTCTATAACTTCCATATTAAATCGGTCTAAATGGTGCAATTGCTGAAAGCCGGCAAAAGTAGGTTATAGAACATTAAATTGAAAATTAGAATAAAAAATGCTAATTTTGCACGTCCCATTACTGTTGCTCATTAATTTTTAATTACATACCCATGTCTAAATTGCGAATCCTGTACGCCGCCACCGAAATCCTTCCTTTCCTCCAAACCACTAAAGTAGCAGAATTTCTAAACACGCTACCGCAGAGCATGCAGGAGAGAGGTATGGAGATCCGCATTTTCGTGCCAAAGTTCGGTATAATAAACGAGCGTAAAAACCGTTTGCATGAGGTAGTTCGCCTGTCGGGCATTAACATCGCCGTTGGTGATGACGAGAAGCCGCTTGTTATCAAGGTGGCCTCTATCCCGAATGCCAAGTTGCAGGTATATTTTATCGACAACGAAGACTATTTTCAGCGCAAGTCCGTTTTTGTGGACAAGAACAACAACTTCCACCAGGATAACGACGAGCGTGCCATCTTCTTTTGCAAGGGTGTGCTCGAAACAGTAAAGAAACTGGGCTGGCAGCCGGACATCGTGCATTGCAACGACTGGATGACGGGCCTGATTCCGCTATACCTGAAAACTACTTACAAGAAAGACCCGATTTTTAAGGACTCGAAGTCTATCTTTACGGTTTACAACCACGAGTACAAGCACAAGTTCGAAGGCGACCTGCTCGAAAAAGTAAAAATGCTCGACATCGACAACAGCATGCTGGCTTCGCTGCAGGAAGCGGACCTCGACAGCTTCATCAAAGTAGGCATGGAGTATGCCGACTCTGTGATCAAGACGAACGAGAACTTCAGCGAGAACATCGACGCCCTGTTCAACGAGTTTGTTGAGACGAACAAGAACATCAATACCATCAGTGCCGACGACAACCTGTGTGATTCATACTTCAACCTATATAATGAACTCAGCCGCTAGAAGATTACTTTTTTTCTTCTTTTCATTTGCCGCCCTCACAGCCTGCGAAGACCCAAAAGACATCGGACTCGAACTTCAGGATGAAAACCTGATAGGCACAGAGTTCACCGATACCCTTACCATCCGGACCGGAACTGTGTTTCAGGGGGACTCGATTCCCTCGTTCCGTTCACAGTCGCCGCTGCTAGGTCAGTATGTTGACCCGGTGCTGGGCAAGGTGCGGGCAAGCACGATAACAGAGGTGGCGCTTAACGGCTCCAGCCTGAACTTTGGCGCAGGCGCTAAAGTTGACTCACTGGTGCTCACGCTGGACTACTCATTTAAGTATGCCGACACCCTGAAGGCCATGCAGGTAAACGTGCATCGTCTGACCGGTACGTTCGACGAAAGAACGTCTTACTTCACGACGACTCCTTTCCCTTACGACCAGACGCCTGTTGGCTCGAAGGCTTTCTTTCCGCGCATAGACACGGAGACGACCAACGGCGTGACAACCAAAAAGACACGACTGCTAAAGATAAAGCTGAGCTCTGAGCTGGCAAACGAGTTCATGGCCCAGTCCGGCCAGGCTGGTTTGGCCGACCAGGCAGGCTTCCGCAACTTTTTCAAAGGTGTAGCACTAACGGTGCCTGAGGAAGAGAATGCCAGTATCGTGGGCCTAAACCTGAGCAGCACCAACTCCAGCCTGACACTGCACTACACAACAGCGGAAGGCACGGCAAGACAGCATAACTTTTTGCTGGGCACAGGCAATTATTTCACGCAGCTGTCATCGGACCGCACCGGTACTACCGTTGCGGCGCTGCAAAGTAACGGAAGCTTTGTACCTGCCACAGAAACAGGTGGTGACTCATATGTACAGGCAGGCACACAACTGCTCAGCAAGATCACTTTCCCTTACATGAATGAGCTGAAGGACATTCCGGGCAACCTGATCATCAACCGGGCCGAACTGATTATACCTGTTAAGTCAGCTTCTTCGGCAAACAACCTGCCAGGTCCTCCACAGTTGGCTTTGTACGAAACCAATGATGCAAACCAGTTTTTGCGCGACATTTCGGGCGCCGTGCGCACCGTGCAGGAAGATGGCGTGAACTGGCCTATAACAGCACGACCGGCAGCTTTGAGGATGATCCGCAAAGACGGCAAGGACTACTATACTATCAACATCACTACTTATCTGCAGGATGTACTGGTAGGTAAAAGAACGAACAACGGACTGCTGCTTGGAGCCGCTGTCGTAACTTCTGCCACAAACAGCGCCGCAGGTACCGTACGTCCCGAAGTACGCCCTTACCGCACCATCATTACCAATAACGAGGCAAATCCGGTAAGGCTGCTGATCTATTACTCGAAGCTGCAGTAGTAAGCCACAAATATTAGTTAGAAATTTTATACATATTATAGAAAAGGGTACCTTTGCAGGTACCCTTTATTTTTTTAATGAAATTTTATACTATATGTGCGGAATTGTAGCATACGTAGGGCATAGAGATGCTTGCCCTATTGTCCTTAAGGGCTTGAAACGACTTGAATACAGAGGCTATGACAGCGCAGGAATAGCCCTGATGAACGGAGGTTTGAACATCTTCAAAAAGAAAGGCAAGGTAAGCGACCTTGAAGAGTATATTGCAGACAAGGATGTGCACGGCAACATCGGCATGGGCCACACCCGTTGGGCTACCCACGGCGAGCCGAACGATGTGAACGCACACCCGCATTACTCCAGCTCCAAGAGCATTGCCATCATCCACAACGGCATTATCGAGAACTATGCTTCGCTGAAGCAGCTCCTGATCGAGAAAGGCCATACCTTCCAGTCTGAAACGGACTCAGAGGTTTTCATCAACCTGATCGAAGACATTAAGCAAAACAGCAACTGCTCGCTGGCCGAGGCCGTGCGCCTTGCCCTGCACGAGGTGGTAGGTGCCTATGCTATCGTAGTACTTTCGAAAGATGACCAGAACCAGCTGATCGCGGCCCGCAAAGGCAGCCCGCTGGTGGTGGGTATAGGCAAGGACGAGTACTTCCTGGCGTCTGACGCCACCCCGATCATCGAGTATACCAGCGATGTGGTGTATGTGAACGACTACGAGCTGGTGGTGATCAAAAACGGCGAGATGGAGATCCGCACGAAAGAGGACGTCGTGCAAACACCTTACGTACAGCGCCTCGAAATGGCCCTGGAGTCGATTGAGAAAGGCGGCTACCCGCACTTCATGCTGAAGGAAATTTTCGAGCAGCCACGCTCCATCCTCGACAGCATGCGCGGCCGTCTGATTGCGGAGAGCGACCACATGATGATGGGCGGCATCCGTGAGTTCGAAAACAAATTTGTGAATGCCGAGCGCATCATTATTGTGGCCTGTGGTACCTCATGGCACGCCGGTCTGGTGGCCGAGTATCTGATTGAGGACCTGGCCCGCATACCGGTGGAAGTAGAGTACGCCTCAGAGTTCCGTTACCGCAACCCGATCATCAGCGAGCGTGACATCGTGATCGCCATCTCTCAGTCCGGCGAGACGGCCGATACGCTGGCGGCCCTGGAGCTGGCCAAGTCGAAAGGCGCTACTATCTTCGGCATCTGCAACGTGGTAGGTTCTTCTATCGCCCGTGCTACCGATGCGGGTGCCTATACCCATGCGGGCCCTGAGATTGGGGTAGCTTCTACCAAAGCCTTTACGGCGCAGGTAACGGTGCTGTCGCTGATCGCGATGATTTTAGGCAGCAAGCGCGGCACATTGGAGACAACCAAGCTGCGCCAGCTGATGGTGGAGTTGGAGAGCATTCCGGCCAAAGTAGAGAAAGCACTGGAACTGAACGACCAGATCATCGCTATTTCGGAGCAGTACAAAGACGCCACCAACTGCCTATACCTGGGTCGTGGCTACAACTTCCCGGTTGCCCTGGAAGGCGCTCTGAAGCTGAAGGAGATTTCCTACATCCACGCCGAAGGCTACCCAGCTGCTGAGATGAAGCACGGCCCAATTGCCCTGATCGATGCGCAGATGCCAGTGGTGGTAATCGCCACGCAGGATAGCTCATATGAGAAGATCGTATCGAACATACAGGAGGTGAAGGCGCGTAAAGGCAAGATCATTGCAGTTGTGACGGAAGGCGACACGACTATACCTGCCATGGCAGATCACGTGATCGAAATTCCGGAGACGAGCGAGCACCTGGTGCCGTTGCTGTCTGTTATTCCGCTACAGCTGCTCTCTTACCACATTGCGGTGATGCGCGGCTGTAACGTAGACCAGCCTCGTAACCTGGCGAAGTCTGTAACAGTAGAGTAATCTTATGTAGGTATAAAAGAAAAGGGGAAGCTGACTGGCTTCCCCTTTTTTTGTTCACATATTTTGAAACAGTTTTTTTATACGCTTTGTAGCTAAGGCCTATCCAATGCTATTACACCAATTGCTTCGTCTTCAGCCTTGGAGCGCTCTTGCCGCGGGGCATCGTCTTCGGGCATCGCGCTGTGTATCTTCCCTTTGCTCCTGCGTCGCAATGCCGCTGCGCGTCACCGGAAATCTACAAAGCGCTCCTTATCGAGGGCCCCTACCCCCACCCAAAGACTGGGAAGATTTTCGATAGCTCAAGCCTTTGCTATGCAACTTATACCTCGTCCTCCTTTGAAGGGGGTAGGGGGATGACCCGGCATCTGTGTAAATCCTGAGAATCCTTTAATCTTGGGAATCCTGGTTCAGACAATCCCTCTATACCGCAAACGTCTCCCCTCTCAAATACTTCGTCTTGAGCAGCGGGCAGATTTTGTAGCGTTCTTCTTTGGTGTCTTCGTACATCGCCTCCAGCACTTTATACACATTGGCTATACCTATGGCATTGGCCCACTCGAAGGGGCCATGCGGGTAATTGGTGCCGAGCTTCATGCCCAGGTCTATGTCCTGAATGGAGGCGGTGCCTTCCTGTAAGGTATAGCAGGCCTCGTTGATGATCATGCACAGGATGCGCGGCGTGGCCATACCTGCCCGATCCTCCACCACCTGGTACTCTGTGCCGAGCTGCTCGCATACCTGGTGCAGTTTTTCGGTGTCGCTTTGCTTGTACAGGCTCATTTCCAGCACTGGCCGGTTAAGCATGGTAGGCAGTCCGTTGAAGCCGAACAGCGTACAGGCGTTCTCTATACCTGACTCGCGTACCAGCGCGGCCAATTGTTTTGTTGCAGCCTGGCAAAATACGATCTGGCCAGGAGGATAGTCGCTGAGGCGCTCCGGCTCTTCGTGCAGCAGGAAGTCAAATACAATATCAGACGGCCTCAGCTGGTCATCGATGAGGTGGCGGCTGTGCAGAAAGGTATAGGTGTTGCCATTGCTCCCCTCGGGAAACTTCTGCCGGAACTCAGCGGCCATTTCATCGCCAGACAAAACAAGTATGTGCATATTTCTGTACTTTTGATGGGTAAAGATACACATTAAAACTAATCAGACTATGACGCACAGCATCATCAATTCCGCCAAAGCACCAGCCGCTATCGGGCCTTACAGCCAAGCGACATTTCATAACGGCATCTTATATGTTTCAGGACAAATTCCACTCGACCCACAAAGCGGTGAGTTGGTAAGCGGCACCATTGAAGAGGAGACGCACCAGGTTATGAAGAACCTGTTCGCCATTCTGCAAGAAGCTGGCATGGGCTTCGACAATGTGCTCAAATGCTCCATCTTCGTGAAAGACCTGGGTAACTTCGGCAAAATAAACGAGGTATACGGCAGCTACTTTACCGCCAACCCGCCTGCCCGTGAGACCGTGGAAGTGAGCCGCCTGCCAAAGGATGTGAATGTGGAGATTTCTTGTATCGCGGCTTTGTAGAAAAGCTTTGATTAGCAAATGCTATACCTCCAACACTGTCATTTGATGATAGGGTTGGAGGTTTTTTGTGCATATATAGTATGTTCGATAATCCGATTGCGGTTTTCTGTTAAAATCGACAAAAAACCGTAAGTTTATTCTGTTTAGCTACAAGTTAGGCTGTATTTCAAAGAATAAAAACATAAACCTTTTTAGTGTTAAACCTTATACTTACTTTTGGCGTTAGTAACGCATAAGGTAAGCATGATTGTATCATTCGGGTCAAAGGAAACAGAAAAAATCTGGAACGGAGAAAGAGTAGCGAAGTTGCCTATGGAAATTCAGACGGTCGGCAGGCGCAAACTTAGAATGCTTCACAACTCTCAAGATATTGCTGACCTTCGAATCCCTCCTTCCAACAGATTAGAGAAGTTAGCGGGAAACCTGAAAGAGTTTTATAGCATCAGGATAAACAGCCAATGGAGAATCATTTTTCAATGGAGTAACGGCCAAGCGTCAGAAGTAGAAATTATTGATTACCACTAAAGAAGAATTAAATGGAGCGGTTACCTAATATTCATCCAGGAGAAATATTGCAAGAAGAATTTCTTGTTCCTCTAAACATCACAGCCTACAGGCTTTCAAAGGACATTGGTATACCTCAAACGAGAGTGTCTGAAATTTTGAAAGGAAACAGGCGCATAACAGCAGACACAGCCTTACGATTAAGTTACTACTTTGGCAATTCCCCTAAGTTCTGGCTCGGGCTACAAGACGATTATGATTTGGAAGAAGAAATGATAAATAAGCAAAAAGAGCTGGAAACGATAAAGCGCTTTGAGAAAAACGCAGCCTAACCCAATGCAGCCTTAACCCTTGCTACGCTTCGGGCTTCGGCTGCACAAGCCGTTACCTGCAATTTCTAATTATGATGAAAGCCCTACTTATAGTTTTGATAGTTGCTTTTCAGCTAAATCTTGTGGTTGCGCAAAAAGCAAATATTGAATTAATAAAGAGCTTGATTGAAGCAAGGTATGGAGTAAGTTTGGATAAGGTAGACTTGTGCGACATCTACATCCTTGAAGGAATAGTGTATGATGAAAAAAGCATCAACGGCGCTTTAAAGAAGTATGAAAAGCAGCAGATTATTTTTACTGAGCTTGTTGACTTATCAAAGACAACATTCTTTAACCATGATTGCAAATATGTGACTGTTCTTAGTACGGGTAGCAATCAGGCCGAAGAAGAGAAGGAAAGGATTCTTTCTAAAGTCAGAGCTAACTTAAATGATAATCTTCCAAAGCTTGTCATACGTGACTATTTATGCCAAGATTGCATGCAGGTAGTTGTAGATGGTATGTCTGTAGGGGTGTACCAAGCAAGACAATTAGTTAATGATTTAAAGATGGAAGACATACAGAATATTGCAATGTATGACACTCCTAATCCTGAAGTTTATGGAAGGAATGCTAAGAATGGATTGGTTGAAATATACTTAAAGAATAAGAAAAAAAGCAGGTAACAAAGGGCATGGTTTAGGCTTCGGCTACGCCTCACTCACATCATGCACGAAACGTTCCCCTCAAATCCCCTCCCCCGCTGACTTCTCCTTCTCTTCCGACTCCGCTGCTTCCTTCGCTTCCTCCTCGCCATAAATGTCCTTCGTAAACTTGCCCGGCTCGGCGTTCACGGCGGTGTGGCCTACTTCTATCTCCTGCCGGATAAAGCGTACGGCATACTCGGCGGGGTAGATGTTAAAGCCATACTTGCGGGAGTAAACGAACGTGAACACCGCCCCGAAAAAGATGATCTGGGAGGTATAAAACACCCACAGCAAAATCACGATAACCGAGCCGGCTGCCCCGTAGATAGACGTGATGTTGCTCGTGCCCAGGTATAGCCCGATGATTTCGCGGCCGATGGCGAACAGCAGCGAGGTAACCAAGGCTCCTACCCAAACGTCGCGCCACTTGATCTTGGCATCGGGCAGGAAGCGGTAGATGCAGCCGAACATAAAGGTCATCAGCACAAAGCCCGACACCAGGTTCACACCCCGCATCACGTACACGATCCAGCCGGCCAGGCGAGCCTCCAGAAAATCGCCGATGGCAACCAGGATGGTGTTGGCCAGCAGCGACACGATCAGCAGAATGGCAATGGCCAGAATCATGGCAAAGGACAGGAAACGGTCGAGAATCAGCTTAACATAGCCGCGCTTGGGGGCAGGCCGCACGTACCATACCTCGTTGAGCGAGTCCTGCAGCGACACGAACACACCTGTAGCCGCAATGAAGAGCGTGACCACGATCACCACAGTGGCAAAGTTGAAGGAGGTAATCTCGTTGATGCTCTCGACCATGCGCTGCACCGCAAAAGCCGCCTCCGCCCCGATCGTCTCCCGAATCTGGTAGTATACCTCGCCCGACACAGCCTGTTCCCCGAAAAAATAGCCCGTCGCGTTGATGATGATCAGAAGAATGGGCGGCAACGCGAAAATGGTATAATAGGCCAGCGCCGCCCCTTTCTGGAAGGAGTTGTTTTCGATAAACTCAAGGGTCGTCTCCTTGAGCAGGCACCAAATATTTTTCAGCGTTTTGCGGGGCATGGAGCGGAACGGATACTATCCTAAAACTGATACGCAGATGAAAGGTTATGTTTATACCTGCGCCTCGTACAGGTATAGGTTATACCCCAAACCCTTACAGAAACGAAAATTTATTTTGTACCTTTGTGGCTTCATTTGCAATGCCTTTTTGAAATAACCATACATGGAAAGAGAAGTTAGAGTACGCTTTGCCCCAAGCCCGACAGGGCCTCTCCATATCGGCGGTGTCCGCACGGCCCTTTACAACTTTTTGCTGGCCCGTAAGACCGGCGGCAAGATGATTCTGCGCATCGAGGACACAGACCAGAACCGTTTTGTGCCAGGTGCCGAAGATTACATCCGTGAGTCGCTGGAGTGGTGCGGCATTGAGCTGGATGAAAGCCCATGGAACGGCGGCCCGTATGCGCCATACCGCCAGTCGGAGCGCAAGCCGATGTACATGCAGTATGCCATGCAGCTGATCGAGAGCGGCCATGCCTACTACGCTTTCGACACGGCTGAGGAGCTGGACGAAATGCGCGAGCGCCTGAAAGCCGCCAAAGTAGCCACGCCGCAGTACAACGCCATCACCCGCATGACGATGAAAAACTCGCTCACGCTGCCGGAGGATGAAGTGAAGAAGCGCCTCGAGAGCGGCGATCCGTACGTGATCCGCCTGAAAGTGCCCCGCAAGGAAGAGGTTCGTTTGAAAGACCTGATCCGCGGTTGGGTAATGGTACACTCTTCTGCCATTGATGATAAAGTACTGATGAAGTCGGACGGCATGCCGACCTACCACCTGGCCAACATCGTGGACGACCACCTGATGAAGATCACGCACGTGATCCGAGGCGAGGAATGGTTGCCATCTGCTCCGCTGCACGTGCTGCTATACCGCTACCTGGGTTGGGAAGACACCATGCCGGAGTTCGCGCACCTGCCGCTGCTGCTCAAGCCAGACGGCAATGGTAAACTGAGCAAGCGCGACGGCGACAAGCTGGGCTTCCCGGTATTCCCGCTGCGTTGGGTAGACCCTTTCACCAGCGAAGTTTCTTCTGGTTACCGTGAGAGCGGCTACATGCCGGAGGCCTTCATCAACTTCCTGGCCTTCCTGGGCTGGAACCCAGGCACACAGCAGGAGATCTTCTCGATGGAGGAGCTGGCAAATGAATTCACGATCGAGCGCATCGGCAAGTCCGGCACCCGTTTCGATATACAGAAAGCCCGTTGGTTCAACGAGCAGTACCTGCGCGCCAAGCCGGACGCCGAGCTGGCAGGCTACCTGCTCAAGGCGCTGGAAGAACACAACATCTCCTGCTCGCCTGAGAAAGCCGAGAAAATCGCCGGCCTGATGAAGGAGCGCGTGAGCTTCCCGCAGGAGTTCTGGCGCGAGGCAGCTTACTTCTTCGTGGCACCTACCGAGTACAGCGAGAAAGTAGCCTCCAAAAAGTGGAACAGCCAGGCGGTAGCCGTGTTCTCTGACTTCCGCAACGAGCTTTCTACCCTCAGCGATTTCAATGCTGACACGGTGAAAGACCTGCTGGTAAGTATCCTAGAGCGCCATGGCATGAAGATCGGCCAGGTGATGCAGGCGCTTCGTCTGGCAGTGACCGGTGCCGAGGCGGGTCCTGACCTGATGCAGATCATCGAGGTGATCGGCCGTGAGGAAACCGCCAACCGCATCGATGCTGCCATCAGTGCCCTGAGCCAATACGCAACAGCTTAGGCTATACCTTATACCTGCACAAGGGCGGCTATTCCGAGAGGGGTAGCCGCCTTTTTTATACCTGCCCGCTATACCTGTCTGAAACTATTTGGCCGTTTCGCCTTATACTTCAGAAAGCAACAGACCCAAGGTATGGCTAAGGATAAAAAAGAAAATAAGAACTCGAAGAAGAAAACCCGCGTGCACAAAGACCTCGAGGGTTTCGAAATTAAGGTGAACAAGCAGGGTGAAATCATCTCCAACTACTCCATCGACCAGATCAACGAGTTTCTCAACAAGAATGTGGAGGATAAAAAGCTGGTGAAGCGCGACGCCGCCGAGCGGGCCAAGCGCGAAGAAGAGGAGTTTCACATTGAGGAGGGCGAAGAAGTAGAGGAAACCGATGAGGACTTTGTGAAAGGCACCAGCTCCGTATCGGATGACGAGGACGACAAGGACCTGCCAAAAGCACGCCGAAAAAAAGGCCGTGCGGAAGAGGACGAGGATGATGAAGAAGACTAGATAATTGCTATCTTGTCTGTCTGAACACTAAGTCCTAAAAACTATGAGAAACGCACACGAAATCGACTTCCGCATTTTCGGCAACGACATACAGGTACTCGAGATCGAGCTTGACCCCAACGAAACCGTGATAGCTGAGGCTGGCGCCATGGTCTATATGGAAGAGGGCATCGACTTCCAGACTAAAATGGGCGACGGCTCCAATCCGAGCCAGGGCTTCCTGGGCAAACTGGTGTCCATGGGCAGCCGCCTGATTACGGGCGAGTCGCTGTTTATGACGCATTTTACGCACCGTGGCCACGGCAAGAGCCGGGTCGCTTTTTCGGCCCCATACCCCGGCACCATCCTGCCCATCGACCTGCAGCAGCTGGCTGGCAACACACTCATTGCGCAACGCGACGCCTTTCTGGCCGCAGCGCTGGGCACCAAACTGGCCATGCACTTCAACCAGAAGCTGGGCTCCGGCCTGTTCGGTGGCGAGGGCTTTATCCTCCAGAAGCTTACCGGCGACGGACTGGCCTTCTTGCACGCGGGCGGCACCATTGTAGAGAAAGAGCTCAACAACGAAACCCTGCGCGTGGACACCGGCTGCGTAGTGGCCTTTGAACTAGGTATAGATTTCAGCATTCAGCAGGCCGGCGGACTCAAGTCGATGATCTTCGGCGGCGAAGGCCTATTCCTGGCTACCCTGCGCGGCACTGGTAGGGTATGGCTACAGTCCATGCCAGTGAAGAAGTTGATCCAAGCCCTGATGCCACACGGCGAGAACGCCAAGAAGGAAGGCGGCTTTATGAGTAGCTTTTTGGAATAATGAGTAATTATTAATGAGTATTTTGGCTAAACCTTATGTATAGGGACCTTTTAATTTCTCATTCATCTGAGTTTCGACCACAGTACTTTTAGGCAAAAACATACAAAATGACTTTAGAAATCAAGCATACCTGGAACGCCATTAACAAGGTGCTGACTATCATCAACCTGTCCTTATTAATGGTGCTTACCGGCCAAGGTTTCAACTATGAAGAAGTGAAAGGCAAAGCGGTACCGGTATACCTGAATGTGGCGCTCCTGTTGGTGCTGGGGTTTGTGGTGTCTGTAACGATTTACGGCTTGCTTAGTTAGTCGCTATACCTAAGGTATAGCTCAATACAAAAACGCCCGGCAGGTATAAACTGCCGGGCGTTTTTTAATGTCATTTCGAACGTTAATGAGAAATCTGAGATAGTAGCCGTTACTCAATCCAGATTTCTCGCTACTGCTCGAAATGAAACGTTAACCCATCGCCTTATTTTACGACCTCCACATACCTCGGACCTGTCCCTTCCCATACCAGTTCATTGTTATACCACACCTTGGTGACAGCAGCAGACTGGTTGCCTTTACCCCATCTTTTGATGGCGCAGGATATGGTGTCGGTATCTGTTTCACTGAGCCTGATGTAGGTCTGGGTCCGCATGTTCTCCTCGTGAAGACTTGGGAAAAGCCGCATGATGTGTTGGGTTCCTGCTTGAAAGACGAAGAAATGTTTAGGATAATCTAAGCTACCATCCAGTGTTAGTTTTCTCTCCCCGTTAACTAAGTAATACAGCTCTATTTCTTCCTGAGAAAAGGCATTAGGCGTCGCTGGGTCCAATAAATTATGTCCAATCGCATCTGTGAACCTCAACTCTATGGCCGTATTGATGATCACATCTCCCTCCTCCTTTTCGCAAGCGGTTGCTGCCATACCTAGTGCTGCGAGCAACATTACCATGATCATCCTCCGGCACTGACTAAACACCATGCTTTCCATTTTCATATGCTTGTCAATTAAGTAATTAGGGAGCTATACCTTAAATATCAGGAAAAAGCAGGTGTATAAAAAATTATAGTCTTGTTTGATTTCTAAAGGCCATAAAAAAAGCCCCTGCAGGTATAGCTGCAGGGGCTCTTGGTTATCTTAACTTTCAACCAGATTCAGGATCTCCTCCAGATACTCGCGGGTGTTGCTTAGTCTCGGCACTTTATGCTGGCCGCCGAGCTTGCCTTTCTTGCTGAGCCAGTTCATGAAGGTGCCTTTGGGGGCAGCGTGCACGATGGGCTCCTGCAGGGCGATGTCTTTCTGGCGTTTGGCGTCGTAGTCGGAGTTGATCTCGCGCAGGGTTTCGTCGAGCACCTTGGTAAAGGTCTGCAGACTGTCGGGTTCTTTCTCAAACTCAATTAGCCATTCGTGCCCGCCACGCTTACCGCTCTCCATGTACACAGGTGCGGCCGTGAAGTTCGAAATAATGGCGCCAGTCGCTTCGCAGGCCTTCGTAATAGCCACCTCGGCGTTCTCCACGATCACCTCTTCGCCAAAGGCGTTGATGAAGTGCTTCGTGCGGCCCGATATCTTGATGCGGTAAGGGCTCAGGTTGGTAAAGCGCACCGTGTCGCCGATCTTATAGCGCCACAAACCGGCGTTGGTCGAGATCACGATCGCGTAATTTTTGCCTAACTCCACCTGGTCGAGCGTGAGCGTTTTAGGGTTTTCCTCGTCAAACTGGTCCATCGGGATGAACTCGTAGTACACGCCGTAGTCCAGCATGAGCAGCATTTCGTCCTCGGTGTCGCGCTGGTCCTGTATGCCAAAGAAGCCCTCGGAGGCGTTGTATACCTCCAGGTAGTGCATTTGGGCAGAGGGGATGATCTCTTTGAACAGCTGCCGGTACGGCCCGAAAGCCACCGCCCCGTGCGTGAAGAGCTCCAGGTTCGGCCATACCTCCAGGATGTTCTTCTTGCCTGTCACCTCCAGTATGCGTTTCAGCAGCACATAGGTCCAGGTAGGCACACCGCTCAGGCTGGTCACGTTTTCGGGCACGGTCACCTCCACCATCTTCTCGATCTTCTCCTCCCACTTGTCCATGAGAGCGACTTTAAGCGGGGGCGTGCGCATGGCCTCGGCCCAGATGGGCAGGTTCTGCATGATCACCGCCGACACGTCGCCGCATGAGGTCTTGGCATTGAACTCGTTGGGGTGGTGGCTGCCCCCAATGGAGAGGCCCTTTCCCGTGAAAAGCTTGGTATTGGGGTAGTTGTTGACGTAGAGCGAGAGCATGTCTTTGCCGCCCTTGTAGTGGCAGTCTTCCAGCGACTCTGGGCTGACAGGTATGTACTTGCTGCGGGCGTTGGTCGTGCCCGACGATTTGGCAAACCACTCGATCTTGCTCGGCCACAGCACGTTCTGCTCCCCCTTCATCACCCGCTCGATGTAGGGATACAGATCCTCGTACGCGGCAATCGGCACCCGCTCCTGAAACGTCTTCACCGATTTCGTATCGCCGAAGCCATACTTCTTACCGAACTCCGTGCCCTTTGCCTTGCTGATCAGGTCCTGAAACAGCTCGTTCTGCACTTCATGCGGGTATTTCCGAAACAGATCAATGTCATGAATCCGCTTCTTCATCACCCACGTCACGATAGAGTTGATTATTTCCAACGTTTGATGGCTAAATTGTTAATTGCTGATTGTTGATTGCTGACTGTTGATTGTTTTTAGGCTAATCCTTGAGATTATCGTTCGTCAGCTTTATCAAACCATTTATCAATTTGGGTAATTTCTGCAACACTCCAAATACTTGCTCATATTCTTCCTCGCTCAACAATTTACGAACACGGCTTTTCGCTGTCCAGTCATGGCACTCATAAACGGAACCCCTCGCGTAGCGGTAGAATTTTATTTTATCTTTTTTGTGATATCGACCAAAGCCCTCCGCAAGGTTAGCAGAAATACTATCGACAGCTGTGGTAAACTGTATGCCAACGGTATTCTTGGCGAAATGGCTCCATAAGTCTACTCTTGACCATACATAGTTGCTCAGGTTATAAGCCACCTTATATGGCTCAATGTCATTCAACTGATGATGCTTTTTCTCGTCCATGGTTTCACTCTACGAGAAAAACAATCAACAATTAACAATCAGCAATTAAATCTTCCTCTTCAACTCAAAGTGCTTGCCCAGGTATACCCTGCGCACTTGTTCGTCGGCGGCAAGCTCTTCGGCGGTGCCTGATTTCAGGATCTTGCCCTCGAAGAGCAGGTAGGCGCGGTCGGTGATGGAAAGGGTTTCGTTTACGTTGTGGTCAGTGATCAGGATGCCGATGTTTTTGCTCTTGAGTTTGGCCACGATGCTCTGGATCTCCTCCACTGCAATCGGGTCTACACCGGCGAAGGGCTCGTCGAGCAGCACGAATTTGGGGTCTACGGCCAGGGCGCGGGCAATCTCGGTGCGGCGGCGCTCACCACCCGACAACACGATGCCTTTGTTTTTGCGCACGTGCGTGAGCGAGAATTCTTCCAGCAGTTCCTCCACTTTCTCAAGCTGCTCCTTCTTGGGGCGGTTGGTCATTTCGAGCGGGGCCAGGATGTTCTCCTCCACCGTCAACTGCCGGAACACGGAGGCCTCCTGCGCCAGGTAGCCCACGCCGCGTTTGGCGCGCTGGTACATGGGCAGGTCGGTGATGTCTTCCTTGTCAAGGAAAATCCGGCCCTCGTTTGGTTTCACCAGTCCCACGATCATGTAGAACGAAGTGGTTTTGCCGGCACCGTTCGGCCCCAGCAAACCCACAATCTCGCCCTGGTTCACTTCCACGCTCACGTCGTTCACGACCATGCGTGACTTATATTTTTTATATAGATGTTCGGCTCTTAATATCATCGGGCTAATTTACGCATTCTAGTTCCGTCCTGCAATGCAGGAATCCTGCCAAGTTTATACCTGCCTGAAACAAGTATAACAGCAGATGCACTTTTCTCTATATTCAGAAAGTCTAATTTTATAAATGAAATTATTCCGGGTACACTGTTGTTAGTCTCGCGTCTTCTTATTAGTTTGGAATTCCGATTAACCAGCCTTTATGATGTTTGCTTTACTTTGCCTGGTCGCTCACAAGGTGACCTACTCCACTTTATTGCTCTCTTTAATGTTTGCTGGGCTTCCTTCCGGAAACTCAGATAATGCAAAAAGGAACAGTACCGCTGCCAAAAGCACGAGTGCTAGCACCAAGACGACGATGATCACTTCTTCAAGTCTGAAAGGTATAGACGTATCGAAGTGGCAGAAAGAGGTGGACTGGGACCAGGTGCGGGACGCTGACGTGACGTTTGCGTTCGTAAAGGCAACACAGGACGACTACAGGCTGGACCCCTACTTTGCCCGCAACTGGGCCGAGACCAAGCGCGTGGGCATCAAGCGGGGCGCCTATCACTTTTTTATACCTGCCGCCCCGGTGCAGGGCCAGATCGAAATGTTCATTAACACCGTGGAGCTGGAGGAAGGCGACCTGCCGCCCGTGCTGGACGTGGAAGTGATCGAGAAGCATACCTCCCCTGCCGACATGCGCAAGAACATGCGTATCTGGTTGGAGGCCGTCACAGCGCACTATGGCGTAAAGCCCATCATCTACACCAATCAGAACTTCTACCGCCGCTGGCTGCAGGGGCACTTCAAGGACTATCATTTCTGGATCGCCCGCTACAACACCATCGAGCCCGACATTCACCACGAAGACAAGTGGCTCTTCTGGCAGTACACCGACACAGGCAGGTTAGCCGGCGTGAATGCGGCCATCGACCTGAACTTCTTCGTGGGCGACCTCAACAGCCTGAACCTAATGTGCGTGCCGCCAAAGCTTATATCTTATCCGGAGAAACTGATTTTGGCTGAACTGGAGCAGCTGCCCGCCGTGAAGCTCCTGGCCAACAACATCGAACAGCTATAACATAGCATACCCTCAACGAATCGGGCCCCGCAGACAACTGCAGGGCCCGATTCGTTTATTTTTGCCGCTTGTGCGTAATGCAGGTATATGAAAATGGGATTCGCTTCTGTGTTGATCGGTATGGCTGGGCTTGTCGTGATTACCTATTTCTACCTGTTGGCAGAAGAAAGCCTGGCGGTGCTCGGTGAGGTGCAGCAAGAGACCTTTTCTTATCCCATGAGCCTCCCGCTGCGGATTTTCCTCTTTACACTGGAAACGCTAGGCGTGCTGCTGGGTTATCTGGCCTACAGAAACCGCTCTCTAAAACTCGGCCTATCAGGTATAGGTTTGTGCGCGCTTTGTCTTATCCTGCTGTATGGGTATTCTTTTTAGTATGAAGTCCTCATGCTATACCTTAGGGGAAAAGCGAGAAACCCTTTTTACTACTTCTGCATCCGGATGTCCTTGATGCGCAGCTGCAGCGTCACATTCCCCCTGAACTCGTTCTCTTCTATGGTATAGCAGACATCGAACGGTATACCTTTGGAGATGTGCCGGAAGAAGTCGCCGAAGCCGAAGCCAATCGCGTCGATGTCGTAGAAGCCGTCCTGCGTCAGGCGCAGCTTCAGGTGACTGTCGCCAACCACACGCACACTGCCGGTATCGTACACGCACTCCGACACGAACACGGGCTTCATGTTGCCTGGCCCGAAAGGCTCCATCTGCTTGATTATCTTGTAAAAGTTCTGGGTGATCTGGTTGAGCCTGATTTTCGCGTCTACCTCTATCTGCGGGATTTTCTGGTCTTCGGTAATGGTACGGGCCACCACCTCTTCAAAACGCTGCCTGAAGGCCGGCACGTTCTCCACTGGGAGCGTCAGCCCTGCCGCGTACATGTGGCCCCCGAACTGGTCGAGCAGGTCGGAGCAGCTTTCGATGGCGTCGTGTACGTTGAAACCGTGCACCGAGCGAGCCGAACCGGATGCCTTGCCGTTTGACTGCGTCAGGATGATGGTAGGGCGGTAATAATGGTCGATGCAGCGAGAGGCCACGATGCCGATCACGCCTTTGTGCCAGCTTTCTTTGTAGAGCACCGTGGAGTTGGCGTTTCGCAAAAACTCGTCCTCGGCGATCATCTGCAGCGCCTCTTTGGTGATGTTGGAGTCCTTGTCGCGTCGCTCCTTGTTGGACTCGTTGATGATATCGGCCATCTCAAAGGCCTCTGCCTTCGTCTGGGCCAGCAGCATGCGCACAGAGCGCTTCGCATCGCCCATACGCCCTGCCGCGTTGATGCGGGGCGCAAAGCCGAACACCACACTCGTAATGTCCATCTCGCCGCTTATACCTGCCAGCTCTTTCAGTGCCGCCAATCCCGGTCGCAGCGGCCCCGGTCCGTTGATCAGTTGCAGGCCATAGTAAGCCAGGATTCGGTTCTCGCCCGTAATCGGCACGATGTCGGCAGCGATGCTCACCACCAGCAGATCGAGCAGCTTAAACGTTTCTTCTTGCGGGATGCCCTGCTGAATACAGAAAGCCTGCGCCAGCTTAAAGCCAACGCCACAACCCGAAAGCTCTTTGTAAGGGTATGGGCAATCGATCTGTTTCGGGTCCAGCACCGCCACTGCCTGCGGAATGTCCTCATCGGGCAGGTGGTGGTCGCAGATGATGAAGTCTATACCCAGCGACTTGGCGTAAGCTACCTTATCGGCCGATTTGATGCCGCAGTCGAGGCTGATGATGAGCGTAAAACCCTGCTCTTTGGCATAGTCTATACCTTGCGTGGAAACGCCGTAGCCTTCCTTGTACCTGTCCGGGATGTAGTACTCAAGTTGGCCGGGTTGGGCGAGCGTGTGAAGGAAGCTATACATGAGCGCCACCGAGGTGGTGCCATCCACGTCATAGTCGCCATAGACCAGAATGCGTTCGGAGCGGTGAAGCGCCTCCGCCAGCCGATCGACGGCGCGGTGCATGTCCTTCATCAGGAAAGGGTCGTGCAGGTCGAGCAGGTTGGGACGGAAAAAGGCCTTGGCCTCCTCGTAGGTGCAGATAGAGCGTTGGCACAGTACGTCGGCCAGCGTAGTGCTGATCCGGAGCGATTCGGCCAGATGATTGATCTTCTCCGGCGACACGCTTTCGTTGTATACCCACCTTTTCTCCATATGCTGCTTCACAAATAAACCCGGCTGCAAAGGTAGTCATTTTACGCCGGATTTGGCTTTGCCGCCGTTCATAACACTGCACCTTTGCGCTATTTTTTGTAATTTGCAGTTTTACAATTCACCAGATCATGAAACGAATCAAAGAAATTTACGAGCAGTATAAGAACTACTCGCTGGACCTGATCATGTATGGATTTTTCCTGCTTTTCATCCTCTTCCTGTTTATTTTCTTTGCATAGGATGTAGCCCAGAAAACAGCTTATACCTTTCGCAAGCACTTTTATAGCATGCTCCATTAAACGTACTTCGGGCGGATGAGAGTTTACTAGCCTGGGTAACACCAAAGCTGTCAACCTAAAGATTTGTTGTCATTTGGACCCGGGGGTAGGCGCCCTCTTTCTGGGAGAAATCTGAATTACTACTTAAGTTTTGAAATAATCCAGATCTCTCATTTCATTCGAGATGACAGTTAGATGAACCTTTGCTTAAGTTGACTGCATTGTGGGTTACACCCGATTAAACAGCTGGTGGTATCACATTTACGACTGAGCGCTATACCTGTCAGTTGACCACGGGCGCATCGCCACGCAAATTGCGGAAACGCTTGCGGGCCTCCGCCACAAAAATGCTGCCTTGGTGCTTCACCAAAAACTGGTTGTATAGCTCCTGTGCCTTCTGCGTGTCTTTCAGGTTCTCTTCGTAAATATAGGCCATCTTGTAAAGGGCATCATCACTCAGGATGTCTGCGGGCGCACTCACCACTTTTTCCAGACTGGCAATGGCTTTGTCGAACGCGCCCGTACGCTCGTAGATGCTGGCTTTCAGGAAGTAGATCTCGTCTGTCAGGCTGTGGCCCGGGAATTTCTGCAGCATGGCGTCCAACCGGTTTTGCGCCTCGTCCAGCTTGTTCTGGAAGATGAGCAGCTCAATGGCCGCATACTCCTCCATGGCCACGGTAGAAGTGTCCAAACCAGTGTTATCGGTAATGAGCAGGCTTAGGTCCATGGCGTCATTGGCAATCTCGCGGCTGGTGGCCAGTTTCAGGATGTCGAGGTGGGCCTGCGCCAGTTCAAAGTCGCCTTTGTAGTAGTTGAGGCGGGCGTTGCGCAGCTTAGCCTCGTGCCCGATCGGCGTCTCCTTATGCGACTTCTCTACCTGCGAGTACAGCAGGGTCGACTCCCAGGGCTCCCCTTTCAGCAGGTAAATGTCGCCCAGCGTGAGTTTGCTCTCGGCCACAAAGTCGGGCTTGGCCCGCGGCATCGCGATGGCCTCCTGCAACAGGGCGATGGCTTTGTCTTTTTCATCCAGATGAAAGGCGTACAGATTGGCCATGTGCTGCAGCACCTCCACGGTTTGCGCATTGCGCCCCACCTCCGCCAACAGCGCTTCGTAATCGGTTATCAGCGTCCTGATTTTGTCCAGGTCAACCGGGAAAGTGTTCTCTACCTGCTCCTCGCGTGCGTGTATGAGCCGCTGCCGGGCAATCAGGTAATAGGGTCCGTCCGGATATTCTTTGATGATGTATTCGTAGGCCTCAATGGCGCCCTGGTAGTCCTGGTTGCGGGCGCTGATGGCACCCAGTTCCATCACGCGGGTTCCGCCGCTGCGGGTGCGCTTGTCCACCGACCGGGCCTGCAGCAGGGCACTGTAAAAGTCGCGGCGCTGGATGTAGAGCCAGATCAGGAGCTCGTTGTAAGCCAGCAGGTCCGGATACTGCTGCACGCGGGTAATCAGTTCTTTTTCCAGCGCATCCATCACCTTCTCGTCCTGCATGCTGTTCTGGAGCATGTTCTGCACATAAATCAGCTCACTCTCATTTTCCTGCAACAGGTTGAGTGCCTCGCCAATCAGGTTCTCATGTTTCTGCCGGAAGGTATAGAGCGCGATTAGTGAGCGGTTGTGTTCGTAGGGGTTCTTGCTGAGCTCACGGCCGCGCAGGTAGGTTTTCTCGGCATAGTCGAACAGCTCGTGCTGCACAAACACACTGGCCGCCACGATTACTTCCTCCGGCTTTAGCTGGGCAATCAGTTTGTCGAAGTGCTTCTCTGCACCCGCTTTGTCGCCGGCCGCCTGGTAGACGGTGCCTAAGTCGATGTTGTAATTGATCTGCCCGGGGTAGCGCTTAATGGTGCGCTTCACCAGTTTCTCGGCGTCTTTGTGGTTGTTCTGGGCCAGCAGTGTTTTCAGGTAGTCAGGGTATACGACAGAGAACAGGCGCTCATCGTTGATCAGCTTGCTGTAGATGGCCTCCGCTTTCTGGTATTCGCCTTTGCTAAAGTACTCGCGTGCCAGCGCCAGCTCCTGATTTTGGGCCATGGCGCCAGGTATAGCCAGCAGGAACAGGGCTAGGACTAGTAACAGGTAGGTATAGCGGGTCTTCGCAGGTATAGGCATCATTTCTTACAACGTGTATCCGGGCTTTTTGATTTTAGGTTATACCTTAAAAATGAAGATAGTGAATAATTCTATTCCAGCCACCAAAAACAAAGGGCCGTTCCTCACTGGAACGGCCCTTTGCTTATACCTAGCGTGCAGGTCTTAGAAGAATCTTACGCGGTTGTCTTTAATGTCGGCTTTCTCTTTGATCGCCTCGAATGCGTTGGTCTCTACGCGCGAAGTGCGGGTGTTTACCAACTGTGCCTTCACACCAGACAGATCCTGTGCATCCGGTGCCTTTGTCAGGTTAACCAGCTCTGCTATCACCACGCCACCCTGTCCTTCGATCGGGGCGGTACGGCTGCCAGGCTTCAGGCCAAAGGCGCTGCCAATTGCCACAGGCTCCAGGCCCAGGCCAGGTATAGCACCAGAGGCAAGCGATACATCCGCAGCATCTCTAATGATGGCATCCGGACCGTAGTTGGCTGCGATCTGGTCAAGCGAACCTGTAGCGCCTTTCAGCTTCTCGATGATTTGCTGGGCCTTTACCTCGTTACGAACAGCAGCAGTCAGCTCTTCTTTCACGTCTTCTACCTTGGCGTAGCCCGCCTCACGCTTGCCAGTCAGGGTAGCGATTACGTACTGGTCGTTGATCTCGAACACAGGCGATACATCGCCAATTGATGTGTCTTTGGAGTAAGCCCAACGCACCAGTTCTCTGGCATTGCTCAGGTTGCCAACGAGCACGTTGTTTTTGCCTACGTTTGGCACTGATTCAATGGCAAGCGCTTCGTTCTTCTTCACGTTCTCTCTGAACTCCTCAGTCGACTGACTTGTGCCGGCCAACTCGTCAGCCAAGGCATAAGCCTGGTCGCGGGTGGCGTCGCTGGCATCCAGTGAGCGCTGCACGGCAGCCACTTTGTACGTGCGCTTCGACTTAGGAGCCGTTACTTTAATGATGTGGTAACCGTACTCTGTCTCCACTGGAGCAGGCAGAAGGCCTTCAGCAGTAGCGCCGAACACCGCTTTCTCAAAAGCTGGCACCATGCGGCCTTCTGTGAAGTAACCCAGGTCACCACCTACTGATGCAGTACCGTCAGAACCGTGCTGTGCCGCCATTGCCGCGAAATCAGCACCGTTTTTGATCTGCGTATGAATGTCTTTCGCTTTGGCAAGAGCCGCCTGCTTCGCTTCCGGTGAGTCGTTCTCCGGCTTGATCAGGATGTGGCTGGCGCGGGCTGTGTTCGTGCTACCGTCCTTGATGTCCATGATCTTGTACAAAGCATAGGTATCGCCATCGTTATAAGGGCCGTATACCTTGCCTTCTTCCAGCGGCGCGATTTTGTGCAGTTGCTCAGGCAGCTCTGCAGTGTGCAGGTAGGTGCCGTCGTAAGGCAGGTCGGAATGCGTGTTCACGAAAGCAGAGTCGTTGGTCGATGCCGCGAACTGCGTTGTCAGGTCTTTCAGCTCTTCCTGGAAGTAGTTCATGTCGTCGGTAGAGGCAGCAACCGGAATGGTCACAAACTCCAACGTACGGCCGTCTTCTACCTTGTATAGCTCTTTGTTGCGGTTATAGTAGTCTTTCAGCTGCGCGTCTGTTACGCTCACAGCAGAGTCAGCAATCGAGAAGTAAGGGATATAGAGCACCTTCATGTCGGCGATCGTGTTCTGCGCATCGAAGTGCTTCTTTGCTTCAGCCCCTGTTACGTACACCGACTTGGTCAGCAGGTTGCTATACTTGGTCTGGATACGATCGCTGAGGATGCTCTGCTCGAAGTTAACCCACATTGGGCGGCCACCTGTCTGGTCCAGGCTCTGCAGGTACTGAATTATCTGGTTGCGGTCAAACTCACCGGTCTGCGGATTGGTGAAGGCCTGACGAACCGATGGGTGGATGTTGTTACCCTGTACCATGTCGGCCAGTTCTTCTTCTGACACCTCAATGCCCAGGCGGTCGTACTCTTTCTGTAGGGCAATCTGGAAGATTAGCTGGTTCCAGGCTTGCTCACGCATCATGGCCATTTCGCTCTCGGTGGCGGCACGCTGCACCTGTCCTTCGTACTGAGCCTTGATCTGCTGGAACACCATGTCGAAACGCTGGTAGTCTATTTCCTCGCCGGCTATTTCGCCTACGGTCGTCGCATCGTTACCCAAAAGTCTGGAGTTTGGCCCTAATAGGTCGCCGCCTACTACAAATACGCCAAGTCCAATGGCGATAGCGCCAACAGCCCAACCCGACTTTTCTCTAATCTTGTTAATTAATGCCATGTGTTATACGAATGATAAAGGATGTGCAAAATAAGGTTAATCGTGCAAAAATTCAAAATTTTGTGCGTATCTGTTTAAAATACGCCATCTGCCTGTAAGTCTGGGTCTTTGAAGAGCTTCACGGCATTGATGCGGTTGTCATCCATCGACAGAATGGTAGCCGTGAAAGGCCGCAGCTCCACCACATCGCCTGCCTTCGGTATTTCGCCCAGCACCGAGAAGATCAGGCCACCCAGCGTCTCGTACTCGCCTTCGGGCAAGTTGAGTTCGTATTTGTCGTTGAGGTAGTCGATTTCGTGGCGGGCGCTCAGCAGGTATAGGTGCTTGGCCGGGAACACCTGCTCGAGCAGGCCATCGTAGTCGTATTCGTCCTGTATCTCTCCCACAATCTCCTCAATCACGTCCTCCACGGTCACAATGCCGGACGTTCCGCCAAACTCATCCACCACCACGGCCACGGTGCGGTGCTCGGTGCCGAAGCGCAAAAACAACTCGCTGGCCAGCATGCTTTCCGGCACCAGGCTTACCGGCGACAGTATCTCGCGGATGTGACGCGGCTGCTGGAACATGTCGAGCTGGTGGCAGTAGCCGATGATGTTGTCGATCGTGTCTTCGTATACCAATATCTTGGAGTGCCCGGATTTGATGAAGGTGTTACGCAGCAGCTCTACCGCATCGTTTACTTCTACCGCTTTTACCTCCGTCCGGGGCACCATGCATTCCTTCACGCGCACCTTCTTAAACTCCAGCGCATTATGAAATATCTCCTGGTCTACTTCCGGGGCTCCCTCCTCCACCGGATGGTATAGCCTGTTCTTAATGAAGGCGTGCAGGTCTGTTGCCCCAAACACCGGGTGCTCGTCCGAAAACTCGATCTTGAGTATCCGCTCCGCAATCCACTTGCTCAGTCTCATCAACAGGATGACCACAGGGTATAGCAGGTAGTACAGCACCAGCATAGGTATAGCCAGCACATCGAGCATGCGGTTGGGGTTGATGGCAAAGAGGCTGCGGGGAAGAAACTCGGCGGTGAGCAGCACAAAGACAGAAGCCACCAGCACCTGTAACACTAGCATAAGCGGCGCCAGTTGCAGTGCGCCCGGCAGCCAGGCCTGAAACAAGGTATAGAGGATGCCTGCTATCACGAAGCCGTACAGCACCAGCGAGAGAACATAGCCGATCAGGGTAGTGCCCAACAGGTGGGTAGGGTGCCGCAGCAGGTGGGTGAGGATGCGCCCGGAGAGGACGTTGTTTTTCTCGTCGAGCTCTATCTGCAATTTGTTCGCCGCCATAAAGGCGATCTCCATACCTGCGAAAAAAGCACAGGCCAGCAGCGCAAAAAGCAGTAACAGTATCTGGTCGGGGTCTATCATAAGATGCTACAGACTACTCGGTCTGTTTCTTCTTGCGGTAGTGGTACACGATGTAGAGCATAAAGCCGATCATGTAAATCCAGTAATTGCTGGCTATGTCGGATTCCGCAATGCTTCTGTGCACGCCTATCACCATGGCCACAAAGGCCAACGATAATAAAATGGTATTAACCAGTTTTTGGTTCATTATTCTTTCAGGCTGAATACGCCCGTTACTTTTTTGATTCTATAATTGCTAAAGTCCTGGTTGGCCTCCAGCCCGTGTCCCATCAGGATCTCCTCGGGGGTCGTTATCTTCACAAACTTGTCTGTGTAGATTTGGGCTTTGGCCTTGTTCCAGTAGAGCTCTTCGGTTTCGAGCTTTTCCTGCTTCTGCAGGTTGTGCACGATCACGTTGCCCCGCACCAGGTATAGGTCTTTGTTACGTTCCTGCTTGCCGTAGTTGGCACGCAGCGTCGAGGTCACCCTCTCCCCTTCTTCCAGAAACTCCACATCAATGCCGTCCGGGAAAACCACATCGCCATTTTCATAGTCCTCCTGCATCGGGGACTGCAGCCTCACCATCACTTTGGCAGAGTCGCTGTAGAGGGTCAGCACATTGGCTGTTTCCCGAAACGGTCCTTCGTATTTTTTCTCCTGGTCCGGGTCTCTCAGGTCTGTTCCGCAACTTGTCGCCAATAGGGCCAGCAAGGCGATCAGCACTGAAAAAATAGATCTCGGCATGCTTTTTATCCTTATCGAAAGTGAAGATACTAAAAATTAAAAAAGACCGTCGTCAGAACGGCCTGTTTTAATAATGCTTTTAAAGTCGAAATGGTTTACTCTATTCGGCGTTTTACAAACCAGCGGCTGTTGATTGTAACGCCCGCTCCGAACTGAAAGTAGTTCTCGGCGATCAGGCCCTGATCTGTTGTGCCTCTTTTGCCATAGCCCATCATGATGTTCAACTGAAAGGGAGGCTCAAAGTAATTTCCGCGTCCTATTGGCAGTGTTGCGCCACCCGTAACGGCCATATCCTTGATGTTTTCTCCGTTCACAATGTATGGGCTTTGGCCGTAGCGTAGGCCGCCCCGGTACGTAACGCGCTTAAAGTAGCTGTCGATGGCCGTTGGGTTAGGGGTGAACTCCGTACCGAAACCGATCTTGTAGCTTTTGCCCAATTCGTGCTCCCCATCCAGGTTGCGGTAGTCGGACCAGTCCTGCGTCATAAACTCTGTTGCAATGGTTAGGTTAGAGCCGTTGTCGTAGCTGATAGAGGCAGTCAGGCTTGGCGGCACATTTACCGATGACTCTACACTGTCGGGCAGCATAGGCACTCCCTTGAGGCCATCGCCCAGGTCGCGGCGCTCGTAGGCCGAGTTGCGTTTTGCGCCCAGGTCGGTGCCTAGTGCGTACACCGCCCCTGCGCTCATATAGGCCTTGTCGGCTATTTTCTTGCGGTAGTTGGCTCCTGCCCTGAACATGAAATCTGAATAGCGGGTGCGCTCCACGTAGGCTACGCGCTCCAGCGAGGCGTTGCTGATCGATGTGTCTGCCACGATGGAGGAAGACTCCTGCGAAATAGTGCCAAACAGGTATGAGGCGCTGGCACCTAGTGTCAGACCGTCCGCGATTCGGACGCCGTGCCCAAAGTAAAGCTCTGAAATGCCTCCTTCGCCTTTGTATTCGCTAATCACCACGGCTTCCTGCCTGTTCGGCAAAGAACCCACGTTTTTGATGTTATAGTCAACCGAGCTGTACGGGCGCAGGCTAAGGGCAGAGCTCCAGCGCTTGGTAATCGGCACGCCGAGGGTCAGGTAAGTCAGGTTGGCATCGCCGTCGCGCTGCGACTGGCTGGCATTTTTCAGGGTCTTATACCTACCTGTCACACCTACGTCGAACACCGTGATGCTGTTGTAGTAAAGGAGTGCCGGATTGGCCGTATTGGATTGAAAGCTGTTTCCGGTGCTTACGCCCACATCGCCCATACCTGCAGTGCGCAGATTGCCTAAGTTGGTGTTGAGTTCTCCCAGTCCGTAGCGGGAGTAAGGCGAGTTACCGATGCTTTGCGCCTGCACGCCCTGCGCCAGGCAGAGCACGGATGCGCAAAAGAGTAAACGGAGCGTTTTATACATTATGTCTCAATATTCTTTGAAGCCCAATCAGGACCAGTTCAGGAATTACAAAGATGGGGTGTTTTATGGTACTTTCAAAAAATCCTGCGTCTCCTCCGCAAAGTATAACCACCAGTTTATCTGTTTTTTGACGGTAGGCGCTGATAATTCCCTCTACCTCGGCCACCGTACCGCCCAGCACACCGCTCTCCAGCGACTCCTGCGTGGTCTGCCCGATCAAAGGAAAATTTTCGTGGATTCCTTGTACTAACGGGAGTCGGCCTGTAAAATTATGCAGGGCCTTGAATTTCATCCGGATGCCGGGTGCTATACCTCCGCCTTGGTAATGGCCGCGTGCGTCTATAAAGTCGTAGGTGATGGCCGTGCCGGCGTCAATCGTCAGGCAATTGCGCCCCGGGAAGAAATAATGGGCCGCCACAGCGGCTGCGATGCGGTCGGCACCCAGTGTTGCCGGCGTCTTGTAATCGTTGGAAACAGGCAGGGCTGTCTGCGCCGAAAGCTCAATGATGCTTCCGGACACTGACAGCCCTGCTTTTACCTGTTCTAATGCGCCGCCACTCACCGAGGCAATTATGGCATGGTCAAACGTCTGGGATGCTACCTCCTGCGGCAGCCCGTTCTGTTCTGTGAAATTGCCTTGCGAGACGAGGGCATCCTCTTCAAAGATGCCGAATTTGCCTCCTGTGTTGCCTAAGTCGAGAGCGATGCTGCGCATATGCTTACATAAAGTATTTCAGACGGATCACTTCTTTTTCGGAGAGGTAGCGCCACTCGCCGCGCGGCAGGTCTTTTTTGGTCAGGCCAGCGTACTGCACGCGGTCCAGTGTTACCACCTCGTAGCCCAGGTGCTCGAAAATACGGCGCACGATACGGTTGCGGCCGATGTGGATCTCCAGACCCAGGAACTTCTTCGAGTCTCCCAGCATGGCCACGTCGTCTACCATCGCTTTGCCGTCTTCCAGCTCCACACCTTCCACTACTTTCTGGAAGTCCTCTTTTGTGATCTGCTTGTCCAGTTCTACCTGGTAGATCTTCTTGATCTCGTTTGACGGATGCGTCAGTTTCTGAGCCAGCTCGCCGTCGTTGGTGAACAGCAGCAGACCGGTCGTGTTGCGGTCCAGGCGGCCCACCGGGAAGATGCGCTCCTTCGAGGCTTTCTCCACCAGGCTCATCACCGTCTTGCGACCTTCCGGATCTTCTGTCGTCGTGATAAAGTCTTTTGGCTTGTTCAGCAGCACGTATACCATCTTTTCGCGGCTCAGCACCTTCTTTCCGTATATTACGGTGTCAGAAGGCTGTACCTTGAAGCCCATCTCGGTTACCACTTCGCCGTTCACTTTGATCTCGCCTGACAGGATCAGCTCATCTGCTTCGCGGCGCGAGCACACACCTGCATTGGCGATGTAGCGGTTCAGGCGGATGCTGCCGTCCTCGTCTTCGCCCTTGCGGTTAGTCTTTTTAATGCGCGGGTTGTCTTTGTAGCGGCTCAGGTTGTAAGTTGGCGTCTCCGGATCTCTTTCCGAATCATCGCTGCGGTCGAAGCTACGGCCACGGCGCTCTTCGCCACCTTTGCTGAACTTGTCTTTGCCGTCGAAGGATCTGCGCTCGCCGCCTTCGCGACGGTCGCCAAAGCTGCGGCGTTCGCCACCTTCTCTGCGATCACCTCCGAAAGAACGTCTCTCACTGCGGTCACCACCTTCACGGCGATCTCCGAAGTTGCGACGTTCTTCTCTTTCACCGCCTTCTCTGCGGTCACCGTACGGCTTGCGGTCGCGGTCTCCTCCAAAAGAACGGCCTTCGCCGCGCTCTCTTCTGTCGCCGTATGGCTTGCGCTCGCCATCTTCGCGGCGGTCACCGTATGGTCTGCGTTCTCTGTCTTCGCCAAATGAACGACGTTCGCCACTTTCGCGACGATCGCTGCCAAATGAGCGGCGCTCGCCTCTCTCCTCGCGGTTTTCACCGAATGAACGACGCTCACCTCGCTCTTCTCTGTTATCGCGTCCAAAAGACTTTCTTTCGCCGCGCTCTGCGTCAAAGCGGCGCTCTCCACGTTCATCACCTTCGCGATGGTCGCCATAAGGCTTGCGCTCACGATCTCCTCCGAATGAGCGGCGTTCGCCACCCTCTCTGCGATCTCCAAATGATTTACGCTCTCGGTCTCCACCGAAAGAGCGGCCTTGGCCGCCTTCTCTACGATCACCGTATGGCTTTCTTTCTCCGCCTTCACGGCGCTCTCTGTCGCCTCCAAAACTGCGACGCTCGCCACCTTCGCGGCGATCGCCGTATGGTTTACGCTCTCCGCGGTCTTCTCTTCTATTGTTTCCGAATGAGCGGCGCTCTTCGCCCTCTCTGTCTTCGTATTTGTCTCTTCTGTTAAAGATTTTCTTTTCGCCGCGGTCGTTGTACGGCCTGCCTGACCCGTTTCTGTCAGACGATCTTCTGCCCTCACCGTCGTTGCGGGATGGTCTTTCGTTTTCTCTTGCCATTGTATAATAATTATCGATGCAGTATCGCTACTGTACCTGTGTGTGCAGTATATGTAAGATAGTATACTCTAATGAATGATGGGGGTTCGCTAGTCGGCTATTTCGCCGATCATGTTTTCCTCTGAGGCGAAATCCTTTAGCTGTGGAAGGTCCTTGATGTGGTTAATACCGAAGTAGTCCATGAACTTTTGAGACGTGCCGTACAGGACGGGTCTCCCTATGGTATCGGCTTTACCCTTGATCTCGATAAGCTCTTTCTCTAATAGTTTGTGTATAGCGTAGTCGCAGCCCACGCCACGAATCTGCTCCACGGCCGAGCGGGTGATCGGCTGCTTGTAGGCAATAATTGCCAGCGTCTCCAGAGAAGACGCTGACAATTTCTTTTTTGACTTGTGCTTCAGGTAGGTGCTCACCGTTTCCTGGTACTCCGGTTTGGTCAGGAATTGGTAGCCGCCCCCGATCGCGTATATCTGAAAGGCAAAACCAGCATCGTTTAGTTGCTCATTGATGTTCTCAACAGCTTCCAATACGTCGCCCACCTGCACCTCCATCTGCAGCGACTCTGCTAGGCAGCGCTGTATTTCTTCGATGCTGATTGGCGATTGGGCACAAAAAACCAGTGCCTGAATATGGTTCTGCAGTATATTCAAAGTAAAAATGTGCTAGTCGTTACGCTGAAGCTTGGCTTCGATGGTATGCTGTGTATGCGGCACGGCACGCAGTCTCTCTTTCGGGATCAACTTGCCTGTAACAATACAAACGCCATAAGTACCGTTTTTAATACGTATCAGGGCATTTTCCAGCTGCTGGATGAACTTCATCTGACGCGAGGCCAGCTGGTTCAGGCTTTCCTTTTCGGCTGTGTCTGCACCGTCTTCCAGTACTTTGGTCGGAGATGCCGTGTTATCGGTACCCGAATCGTTCTTACGGCTCAGGGTCTCCTTTATGAAAGATACCTCCTTACGCGCATTTGTCAGCTTCTCCTGAATGATCGCTTCAAACTCTGCCAATTCCTCACGGGAATACCGCTGTTTCTCTTCGTTTGTGTTCATTATACTATCTTAGAACTAGGTTATAGTTTTTTGTCTTACTTGTCAAAAAAACCGCCCCTCCGTCGTGTTTGTGTTTGTGCCTACTCAACAGAAAAGGTTGCGATTTAGTTTACTCTTCAAACTTAAGCCCAAAAATCGAACCGCACTGATGTTCAGGTTATTATTTAAGCTAAATTTCGTGCAAAAATAGAAGTTATATCTATATTTTGCTACCCGCCCTCTCTATTTTAATTTTAAATTTGTCTTCCCGCTCTTTTATTCGGGTAGCCGCAATACTGGAATGGAACTTGCTGATAGCCTGAAACAGGCTCAGGCTTTAGTCAATTTGGAATACGCACAACTTTATATGAAAAACAGCATCCTACTCGCTTTTGCCGCTGCGGCACTTCTTTTTATACCTGCCGAGCAAGCTCAGGCCCAGGCACAACAGCCCAAAAGGGCCGTTATCAAGGTAAATCCCATTAGTGCCTTCGCCGCCACGGGCTCCGGCTTTCTGGAGTATGCCATTACTGACAACCTGAGTGCGCAGCTGGGCGCCTCCATAACGGGCATCTCTGTTTCGGATGTCAAGTTCAGAGGGTATGGCTTTACGCCGGAGGTGCGCTACTACTTTTCTGAAAACAAAGTAGCCCCCTCAGGGCCGTACGTGGCCGGCTATGGCCGCATCAGGAGTTTTAAACTGACAGCCGAGAAAAAGGACGAAGAAGGCCGCACCTACAGCGCCACCTACAAACCAGCAGGAGCTGGCGTGGCCATCGGCAACCAGTGGGTGTTCAACAGCGGCTTTACCTTCGACATGTTTTTGGGTGCCGGCTACAACGGTGGCAACCTAAAGGTGAATGTAGGGACAGAAGAAGACTTTGATGCAGGCATCATCGGTGACATGCTTGTAGGAGGCGGCTTCTCTCTTCGGCCAGGTATAGCGATCGGCTTTAACTTCTAGCCCAGGTTATAGTTTCTAGACCGACTATACCTGCGTTTCACACTATAAACTCAAAAGGCCCTTGCTACAAGTTAGCAAGGGCCTTTTGTTATTCCTGTATACCTGCCCCAGCTTAGAAGCTAAGCATGTGGATGGCCGCTGCGGCTGCCTCTACACCTTTATTGCCATGCTTGCCACCGGCTCTGTCCAGTGCCTGCTCCAAGTTGTTGGTGGTCACCAGGCCAAACGAAACGGGTTTGTTAAACTTAAGCGATACATTCGTCAGGCCGTTTGCCACTGCATGATTGATGTAATCGTCGTGCTTGGTGTCGCCTTTGATTACCACGCCGATACAGATCACGGCGTCGATCTCTTCTTGCATGGCCAGGAACTGTGCGCCCAGTGTTAGCTCGAAGCTGCCCGGCACTGTGTTACGGAAGATGTGCTCCTTTTGTGCCCCGTGTTTCAACAGAGTGTCAATGGCACCTGCACAAAGCACATCCGTGATTTCGCTGTGCCAGTCGGCTACTACAATGCCGAATTTCTTTTCTGATATATCGCCGAAGCCTTCTTTCTTGTAATCGTTCAGGTTTTTAAGAGAAGTAGCCATGTGATTGAATTGTTGATTGCTAAATTGTTGATGGTTGTTTTTGCAGGTATAGGTATAGCGTCAGACCCCGCACAGGTATAGCTGCTGTGTTATATCCTCACCGGCCTAAAAAAAGAAGCGCTTCTGCCGGAAAGACAAAAGCGCTCTATACATAGGCATTTGCCTATAGAATCTTATTTGGCAGCTGTGCCGGCCAGTGACTCAGCAAGCGCCTTGTATTTTTTGGCATCAGTAACTTCAGCTGACGTTGCATAATCTTTGATGATCTTGTCGTACGTGTTGGCAGCAGCTTTGAAGTCGTTGGCGGCTTCGTACGCTACGGCAGCCTTCATCAGGTACTGTGGCGAGAAGTATGCGTTGCTGTTGTGGTTAGCGGCTTTGTTATACAGGTCTGCGGCTTCCTTGTGCTTGCCCTGCTCAGAGAGGGCATCGCCCGTCAGGCTGTAGGCACGCGCCTGCATCAGGTAGTCGTCCGATTTGAAGTCTTCCAGATGAGACTGCGCCTCAGCAAAGCTTCCCTGCTTCAGTAAAGCAACACCAGCATAGAAATTAGCCAGGTTGCCGGCATCTGTTCCGCTATACTCATCTGCAATGCTCAGCAAACCGTCGTACTGTCCGTCGCCGTTCAGGGCTTTGTTCAGCGAGTCGGCCTCGAAGTAGTACACAGCCTGGAACATGGCTTCGTGTGCTTCCTGGTTCTGAGTCGTGCGGTGGTTATAATAAAGGAAACCTCCAACGATAAGAGCGGCAATGGCGGCAAACACACCGAGCAGCATGGTTCTATTTTTCTTCACGAAGTCCTCCGAACCTGTTGTCAGGCGCTCTGCCAACGCATCCGGATTCTCTACCAGCTCCTCAAATTCGCTGTGCTTCTTTACTGTCTCTTTTGCCATTAGTTTAATTGAAAAAATAGGGATTCAAAAATAGAAATTAAAAGCGATTTGTTCCAAATCTCAAAGACCAGAACATCAAATTTATGTTTTTTAATTCCTAATCTTCAAATTTTTAGCATTTAGTCCATGATGTATGGATAGTTCGGCTCCACGTAAATGTCGGTGTAGAGCTCAGAAGGATCCGGATAAGGGGACTCCTCTGCAAATTTCACCGACTCGGCCACGATCTGCTTCTGCTTCTCGTCGATCTCGTCAAGTTCCTCTTCTGTCGCCCATCCGTTCTGCAGAATGGTCGCCTTCACAGCCTCTATCGAGTCACGGCCTTTGTAGTCTTCCAATTCCTCCTTGGTTCTATACTTGGCAGGGTCAGACATAGAGTGCCCTTTGTAGCGGTATGTTCTGAACTCGAGCAGGGTTGGTCCTTCTCCGGCGCGGGCACGCTCAGCGGCTCTTGACACCGCGTTGTGCACATTCTCCACGCTCATGGCTTCAACCGGCTCCGACGGCATGTCGAACGCCAAGCCCAGCTTGTAAAGCTCTGTCACGTTAGAAGTACGCGTTACGGAAGTACCCATCGCGTAGCCGTTGTTCTCGATCACGAAGATCACCGGAAGCTTCCAGGTCATGGCCATGTTCAGGGCCTCGTGGAAGGCACCCTGACGCACCGCACCGTCGCCCATGTAGCAAATACACAGGTTGCCGGTCTTGTTATACTTCTCGGCAAAGGCTATACCTGCGCCCAGTGGCACCTGACCGCCCACAATGCCGTGTCCGCCCATGAAGTTCACTTCTTTGTCGAACATGTGCATCGAACCGCCTTTGCCTTTAGAGCAGCCGGTCACCTTGGCAAACATCTCGGCCATGATCGCGTTCGGGCTGGTACCCAACGCCAGCGGGTGCGCGTGGTCACGGTAAGCGGTAATCCACTTATCGTCTTTGGTGAGCGCTGAAACAGCACCGGCCACGCAAGCCTCCTGACCAATGTAGAGGTGGCAGAAGCCTTTAATTTTCTGCTGGCCATACAGCTGACCAGACTTTTCTTCAAAACGGCGCATGAGTTTCATCGACTCATACCACTGCATGTAAGTCTCTTTTGAAAATGATGGTTCAGCCTGTACCTTTGCCTTCTGCGACTTTGCTTTTGCCTTTTCTTTCGTATCAGCCATGGGTATTAAAGTATCGTTATTGATGTTCGTACAGTATTTTAGCAGGATTCTGGCCCCAAGAGGCGAAAAATCAGCCCACTGCCTGGTTTTAGCTTGCGAAATTAAGGAAAAAAGTAATCAAGAAGAAACTAATGCTCCTCGAAAATCTAAGTCTGCTGTTTTTCAAGAACTACGACGATGCAAACATTAGTTTCTCGCCGCACATAAACTGCTTCATCGGCGACAACGGCAGCGGCAAGACCAACCTGCTCGACGCCATCCATTACCTGTCCATGACGCGTAGCGCCTTCAACAGCTCGGATGCCCTCAACATCAAGCAGGGCGGGGAGTATTTTATGGTGAAAGGCCGCTTTAAGATTGACGACGAGAAGCACACGGTGACCTGCAGCCTGAAGCAGGGCCAGAAGAAAACCGTGCTGCACAACAAGGTGGCCTATGAGAAGATGAGCGACCACATCGGCCGTTTTCCGGTAGTGCTCATCTCGCCTTATGATACCGACCTGATCCGGGAGGGCAGCGAGGAGCGTCGCAAGTATTTTGATAGCCTTATCTCGCAGCTCAACCATACCTACCTGGAGCAGCTTATCCAGTACAACTACATCCTGAAGCAGCGCAACTCCCTGCTCAAGCAGTTTGCCGAGCGCCGCTACTTCGACCGCGACTTTCTGCATATCCTCAACGAGCAGTTGGTGCCGCTGGGCGAGCAGCTGGCGCAGGAGCGTATGGCTTTCCTGGAGACCTTTGTGCCGGTGTTCCAGAAGCACTACCGCCACATCTCCGACAGCCACGAAGCCGTGACGCTCACCTACAAAAGTCAGCTACCCGGGGCTAATTTTGCCCAGCTGCTGGAGCAGGCCGAGCAAAAGGACCGCGCCCTGCAGCGCACCACTGTGGGCACGCACAAAGACGATTTCGTGTTCCTGATGGATGACAATCCGGTAAAGCACTTTGGCTCGCAGGGGCAACAGAAGAGCTATGTGATCGCCCTGAAACTGGCGCACTTCGAGGTGATGTCCGAACGCCAGCACCACAAGCCCCTCCTCCTCCTCGACGACATCTTCGACCGCCTCGACGAGAAGCGCATCACCAAGCTCATGCAAATGGTTGCCGCCCATACCTTCGGCCAAATATTTTTGACAGATACCCATTTGGAGCGGACAGACAAGATTCTGGAGAACCTGTCGGAGCAGATCCGCAGGTTTGAGGTGAAAGAGGGAACGGTGAAGGTGATTGGGTGATTGTTGAGAGCTCACTCAACTTTATACCTCGGATTGATGTTAGCAGGTAGAAAGACATTTGATTGAGCCACAGAATAAATTATACCTCCGAAATGTGAATCCTTTTGGAGCTTCGGCAGTCTACAGCACAGATAAACTTAAAACTCAATCTTATGAAGACGATCATGCTGCTCAACGAAGAGACCGAAAATAAACAAGGAGGCTGCGCCTTCCCCGACTGCGAATGCCCCAATTGCGATTGCGTAAACTGTGCCGATGGCCAGTGCACATGCGACCAATGCGAGTGTGAAAACTGCGTAAACTGTTGTTAGCAAGGTATAAGGTGAGGAGGGGGAATCTCTTCTCACTTTAAAATTACTCCAAATGCAAAAAGACACTTTACATATCTGGAATGGCCTGAGAGAGAACCTCTACCGCTTCATTCTGAAAAGAGTCAGAAACCAGGCGGAGGCGGAGGATATTCTGCAGGAGGTTTTCATCAAGATCCATCTCAACCTGCACCGCCTGAAAGATCATTCCCGCGTGCAGGCCTGGGCCTATCAGATCACCAGAAACCAAATTACAGACTTTTACAAGCAAGCTGGCCAATCGGTTGAGTTGCAGGACAAAACGCTCGAAAAACTTTCGGAGCCGGAGAGCAGGGACATGTACTGCTGCTTCGAGTCATTCATCCACGAGCTTCCCCAAAAGTACAGGAATGTGCTCGAGCTGATAAACCTGGAGGGCAGAAAGCAGCAGGAAGTAGCCAAACTGCTGGGGGTGTCGCTTGCCAACACCAAGTCGAGGGTGCACCGCGCGAAAGAAATGCTGAAAGAGAAATTTGTGGAATGCTGCCAATTTAAAGTAGACGCGCAGGGCAAGCTGAAGGGGGAGCAGAATTGCCAACGCTGTGGCTTCGAAAGCTAGCAGAAGCGCTGTGCTTTTAATCAGACGCTATTGCTGTACAACTTATAATCAGCGTGTAAGCTGTAACTCTGCGGCTTTATGATTACTTTTGCCTGTGCTTTGCGGGGAGGCGTTGGAAGCCTGCCGGAAAGCCACTGGACGTTTTTCAGAAGTTGCCCGGATGCATGCTGCTGTGAAAAATGATCCGCTCATTCAAAAATCAACCACCCCCGTGCGCTACTACAAGAAGAAAGAGGAGATCGCGAAGCGAAAGGCTGACGTGCAGACCATCGGCGACAGCATTAAAGGGCTGCTGAAGGCCTACCGGCTGCAGGGCAAGCTAAATGAGGTGGACCTGGTGCAGCGTTGGGAGGAGATCATGGGCAAGCCGATTGCGCTTAAAACCAAGGAACTGTACTTTAGAGACCAAAAGCTCTTTGTGCGCCTTACCTCCGCCCCACTCAAGCACGAGCTCAATATGAGTAAAAGCAAGGTGGTGGAATTGCTCAACCGCACCATGGGCGAGGAAGTGGTGAAAGAAGTCGTATTTTTGTAGGCGCTATACCTGCTGCTTCCCTTTTATGAGAAATCTTGCGTTTTTGATCCCATCGGTGCTTTTTCTGAGCATGAGCCTGGGTTGTGAGCAGAGCAAACGAGGCCTGACAGAAGCCAACGGCATCACGATCGAGTCGGCGGAGGAAACAACCTTAGACACTTCCATGGCGGCGGTCGCTTCCGAAACCGAACAAGCAGGCCAGCCAGAGGCCGACAGCACGATCACCGCATGCGAGGAGAAAGACGAGGACAACCCGGGCTCCGAAGACCCCATCATCGTCAGGACCTGTACTTACCAGCATTACCGATCGGTGGCGACCGGCATGCCTGATTACAAGGGCCGCTATACCTGGGAATATGCCCTGCACAAGCTCGAAAACGGCGACTTTTTGCCCATCAAGAACGAATCCCTGTTCAACAATAAACGCGACGACCTGCTCCGGCAGGTGAACGAACGCATCCGGACTGAGTACCTCCTCTTCTCAGACGACCCTGACTTTAGCGACTGTTTTGCGATGGTAGAGTCTATACCTGCGTTTGGCTTCGATGAGCTAAGCATTGGTTTTGAAGACGACCAGCTGGTGTTTCACGCCTCCCTCGGCCTACCTGAAGCTTGCCTTTCCATAGACGGTGCTTCTGTTTCGTTCAAGCTCTCCGAAGTAGGGCCTTATTTGCAGCAATAGCGTACCCCCTCCTTTACCGGCCTCGTATACCTTGCCATACCATACCTTGCATGCTGATGGCTATACCTGCTTTACGACCCGTTTCCTACTCCCGCACCACCCTTACCGAACTCATGATCCCGAGCTATGCCAACTTCGGCGGCAAAATACACGGCGGCATCCTGCTCTCGCTCATGGACAAAGTAGCCTATGCCTGCTCTGCCAAACATGCCGGCAACTACTGTGTGACCGTGACGGTGGATGGCGTGAATTTTCTGCAGCCCGTAGAGGTGGGAGAACTGGTGTCGCTGATGGCTTCGGTGAACTATGTGGGCAACACCTCGCTGATGGTTGGTATAAAGGTGATCGCCGAAAACGTGAAAACAGGCATCGTGAAGCACACCAACACCTCATACTTTACCATGGTGGCCAAAGGCGACGACGACAAGCCTACGCAGGTACCCGGCCTGATTTTGGAGAGCCGCGAGGATGCCCGCCGTTTTCTGGAAGCGCTGAAGCGGCGCGAACTGGCGCAGCGCTACCAGTCGGAGTTTACTGAGGCCAAGCACGGTATCGCGGTCGAGGCAGAGCTTTACAAGCTGGAGGGCGAGCGTTGTCAACTGGCTTATACCTGACCACATTGTTTGGGAGATTTACTTTCGAAGTATAATTTCTCCCATATACCTGCGCCTGTTTTTGCTTTGCTCCTTCCTTTCTTTCCGTTCTTTCCGGATGCTGCTTATATTTAGAATCTAAACCTAAACAACGAAGCACCCAACTCACCTCCTTTCACACAAATGACTTACAAAACGAAGTTCACCCGACTGCTGGCGCTTTGTATGCTGGCAGGGCTATACCTGAGCCAAACCGCGTTCGCACAGGCCCCGGCCACGCACGACGAAGAGATTAACAAAATGGTCAACGAAGTGTCGGCAGACAACCTGCGAACGCTCGTAGAGAAAATGGTTTCGTTTGAGACCCGCCACTCCCTGAGCACTACGACCAGCAAAAAAGTAGGTATAGGCGCCGCCCGCGAGTGGGTGAAAGCCGAATTTGAGAAATACGCCAAAGCCTCCAATGGCCGCATGACCGTGGACATGGACCGCTATACCGTGAAGGCCGACGGCCGCCGCATCCCGCAGGATGTGGAAATGGCCAACGTGGTGGCTACTCTCAAAGGCTCCGACCCAAGTGATGACCGCGTGATCATCGTGGCCGGCCACCTCGACTCCCGCGCCACCGACGTGATGGATGCTAAAAGCAAAGCCCCCGGCGCCAACGACGATGCCTCTGGTGTGGCGATCGTGATGGAGATGGCCCGCATCATGGCTTCGCGCCAGTTCCCAGCCACGCTGGTGTTTGTGGCCTTCCAGGGCGAAGAGCAGGGCTTGTACGGCTCCCGCCACATGGCCGAACGTGTGAAGAAAGAGGGCTGGAACCTGGTAGCCGTGCTCAACAACGACATTGTGGGCAACTCCTACTCTGCCGAAATGGGCATCCACGACAATACCCGCGTTAGGGTGTTCAGCGAAGCCACTCCTTCCAACGAAACCGAAGAGCAGGCAAGACTGCGCCGCACCCTGGGCTCGGAGAACGATGGCCCGAGCCGCAACCTGGCCCGCTATATGAAAATGACCGGTGAGGCCTATGTAGACCAGATCGAAGTGGTGCTCGGCTACCGCCCGGACCGCTTCCTGCGCGGCGGCGACCACACGCCCTTTAACCAGCAGGGCTATGCCGCGGTGCGCATGAGCGAGATGAATGAGGACTTCGACCACCAGCACCAGGATGTGCGCAAAGAGAACGGCAAGCAGTACGGCGACCTGACAGAGTTCATGGATTTTGAGTACCTGCGCAAGAACACCGCCGTGAACCTGGCCACCATGGCCAACCTGGGCCGCGCGCCGCATGCCCCGGAAAAAGTGGGGGTGCTCACCGCCAATCTCACCAACAAAACAGACCTGACCTGGACCGCTCCTTCCAAAGGCAAAAAACCGGCGGGCTACTATATCCTGATGCGCGAAACCAGCAGCCAGACCTGGGACAAGAAGTTTTTTGTGAAGGACACCAACGTAACGCTGCCATACTCGAAAGACAACTACTTCTTCGCTGTGCAGGCTACTGACGAGCTAGGCCACACCAGCCTGCCGGTACTGCCGGTTCCGGTACGCCAGTAGGTATACCTCACTAGAACAAAAGAAAAAGGGCAACCCAGTGGGCTGCCCTTTTTCTGCTTTATACGGGATGTATTCTCTTACATTTTAGAAATTTTGGCTGCTGCCGATACGCTGGAAGTAACACTTGGGTCGCCTTTGTAGGCCACTTTGGTAGCACCGGAGGCATTTACGTTCAGCTGGTTTTTGGCAAACACTTTCACATTGCTGGCGCCGCTGGCTTCCACGTGCACGTTTTTGGCCTCCAGCTCAACAGCGTCTACTTTAGAGGCTCCCGACATATCCATGCGCACTTCGTCGGCACGGCCGCTCAGCAGCACTTTGCTCGCTCCGCTCATGTTGGCGGTCAGCTTTTTGGTGTTCAGAGCCAGTGTTATGTTAGAGCCTCCGCTCAGGTCCATCTTAAAAGCATCCGACTTAAAAGTAGAGTTGCCTTTTACTTTCACACCTCCGCTTATATCAATTGCATTCAGTTCTTTGATGGAGACATAAGCCTTTAGTCCTTTGTTGGTGCTGATGTTGTCAGAGGTATAGATGTGGAGCACACCGTTCTTTACTTCCGTTTTGATGCTGCCCAGCAGGTTTTCCTGGGCCTCAATGCGCACGCCTTCGCTGCCGCTCTGAGTCAGTTCTACTGCAAAGCCGCCGCTCACATCGATCCCTTTGAAGCCGGACATTTTTCTGTTTTGGGACACTGGCTCTCCCTCGCCCTTCAGGTTACGACGCTCCTGCGCCAGGGTCGTCAGGCTGGTCAGCACGAAAAACGTTACAAGTAGGGCAACAACCGCTTTGTAGATGTTGATGATGTTCATAGTTTTATTTTGTTTGATGGTTTTGGTTAGGTGTGCGTTGGCTCAGCAGCAGGCTGTACCTCTCTGAAGCTTTTCACTGCCTAATAGATGCACGGATTTCGGAAAGGTTGCTTGGAGCTCAGAAAAAATTATACTTTTCTTGATTCTACCTCTATAGCAGATAGTTAGGTGTAGGTTACCACCCCGGAAATGTGGGAAGTGCAGGTATAGGAATGGAAGGAAGGGAACAGTGTAACTGTTGCCGCCAACCTAGGAGTTTAGAATTGGCTGAATTGCAAAACTGATTCGTTATTTATACTAATCCTGATAGAGGCCCTTACTGCTGCGAGTCTCCAAACCCGCCTATAACGGCACACGGGGATCTGGACATCGCCAGCAGTATTCTTCGGGATTAGGAAGTCCCGAAGAGCATTTGCAAGCGTTTAGCGCATTCATAACTTGATGGGCTGGGCAGCACAGGTAAAGGCAGCTACATTTAAGAGATTAATACATCAGGCCAAAACCTCAACTGCTTTATTGTAACCCCCTACTCCTGCTTCGAAACAATTTCAATCACTCCGTTCCGGGCTTTCTCGCCATACTTGGCTAAGGCGTGTTCATCTTTCAACACGGTTACCGACTCTATTTCTTCAGGTGAGATGTAGTCCTCAACTTCAGCTGTTGCTATACCTTCCAGTATTTCGCCGTCGAGCACGATGAGCGGTTGTGCTACCAGCGGAAGGCCCGAGACTTCTTCCAGCGCTTCCGGCAGCGGGAGGTCGTTTACGCCTTCGTGCTGTTGGGAGGGCTTGCCTTCGCGCAGGTTGTTGAGTTCCTGCACATAGGTGCCGATGGCCCACAGGACGCGCTGCTGCTTCTGGTGCATCCACGGCTGGTTGCTCCGGATGTCATCGCGCATCATGGTATAGGAGGTTTTGCGCAGTTGCGTGTAGTTCAGCAGGATCTCCACCTCCTTAGCCTGCTGCTCGCCCAGGTCAGGCAACTCTTGCAGCGCAATCAGTTCTTTGATGCTCTCGTCCCACAGGGCTATACCTTGCTCCAGCCCCGGCAGGTACTTTCCACCATTGATCAGGCTGGCATCCACTTCCATTTCCTTCATCACCTGCATGGCTGCTGTTTCCCGCTCGCCAAAGCGGTCGAGCACAGTCAGGTAACGGGCGTTTTCGGTCGGCACCTGCAGGTATAGGCCCACAAAAGCGACCAGCAGCAGCGCCACCGTCGCGATGCTGCCACCCCAGTTATACTGCTGCGTAAAGTACCTTTTTGAGCGCAGCATCAGCACAGCGCCGTACACGATACCCAGCACCAGGCCGCCTGTGTGCGCCGCATTGTCTATACCTCCCTGCAGCCCGAAAATCAGGTTAAAGGCAATGACGCCCAGCATGTTGTACACCATGCCTTTTTTCTCGGCCCAGGTCATGCTCCGCTCCAGCAGCACCATGGTCATGAACATGCCGAACATGCCGAAGATGGCCCCGGAGGCGCCGGCGCTGATGCGCTGCTGGTCCCACCACAGACTCACCAGGCTGCCCGCCAGTCCGCACAGCACGTAGGCCGTGATAAACTGCCTGCGCCCCACCAAGGGCTCCAGCGCACCGCCTATGCTGGCCAGTGCATACATGTTCACGAGCAGGTGGATGATGCCAATGTGCAGGAACATGGACGTGAAAAGGCGCCAAGGCTCTCCGGTTAAGGTATAGGGACCAAAGTTGGCACCCGCGTTTACCAGATCCTCACTCTCGGGCGAGAGTACGTGCATGCCTGTCAGTGCCAGCAGTACAAAAATGACTAGGTTGATATTGACGAGAATGGGCGTGACAAAGTAGTGCTGTTGCGGCACAAAGAGTGTCCAGAAATCTTTCAATTTATCTGTGAAAGAGGTCGGCCCTGTGGGTTCGGGGTTGAACTGCTGCTCTTGCCGCGCGAGGGCTTGCAGGGTTTCCTGCTTTATTTGCTCCAGATCCGGAGCCTGTAGGTTTCTTTTCTCAATCTCAGCGATCACGGCCAGTACAGCTTCCGGCTCGTATGCTGCATGCTCTCCTAAAATCTTCAGCAGTTGGTGATCCTCTTTTTCGGAGGCCACTGCTGCATAACTGTTTTCCATCTGCAAACCTTATTCTCTTCCTGTAAAGATAAGGCAGCGGATGCATTATGCAAAAGCGAGCGTTGTTACCGGGTATGGGCAGGTATAGCCTTGCCTACCAACAGGGCTACGGTCAGCCCGATGGCAAACCACAGGACAAGCGCAAGTGTTTCTGTGAGTACTAGTGTTCCCGTTCTGAGGCTATGCGACAGCACGATTACGGAGAAAATGGCGATGGTTAACAATACATTTTTGTAAAGATGGCGCATAGGGACCTCTGTTTTTGCGGTGAAACAATTGGTATATAGCTATACTTTATAGTAACTAATTTTGTTCTAGACTTTTAAATCTATTTATTTCAGATCAATCTACAAACTATTTCAGGTTAAGCTTTTGCCCCGGCCTATGAATAGTTTGCGACTGAATATCAAGGTTTAAACAACCATGCCTGTAGAATAACCTTAGGTATAAATATCGGGTAAAAGTTTCCAAAAAGATTTTATGCCTGATCCGAAGCAAACCGCACCCTATTATACCCTTTCTACCGGCCAAAGCCCCCTTATCGCCACTGCCATACACGACGGCCATATCGTGCGCGACAACATCAGCAGCCTTTTCTCGCTTAACGCCGACGAGCGGCTGCGCGAAGAAGACCCTTTCACGGCGGGCTGGGTAAGTATAACCGACAACCAGATCATTGGTTTAAACTCGCGCTTCGAAATGGACCTGAACCGCCCACGCGAGAAAGCCATTTACCGGAAGCCCGAGGATGCCTGGGGCCTCACCGTCTGGAAAGACGATCTACCCGAAGAACTGGCGCAGGAGTCGCTGGCCCGCTACGACCGGTTTTATGCCGATGTGAAAGAGATGCTGCAAGGTATAGCCGACCGCCATGGCTGCTTTGTGGTGTACGACCTGCATACCTACAACCACCGCCGCGATGGCGCCGAAGGGCCCGAGGCAGACCCGCAGCAAAACCCCGAAGTGAACCTGGGAACCGGCAACATGAACCGCCAGCTTTGGGCTCCTGTGGTCGAGGCCTTTACCCAGACGCTGCAAGCCTACAACTACCAGGACCGTCACCTCGACGTGCGCGAGAATGTCAAGTTTGAGGGCGGCCACTTCATGCGCTGGATCCATGACACCTTTCCGGACCGCGCCTGCGTCATCTCCATCGAATTTAAAAAGTTTTTTATGGACGAGTGGACGGGAAAACCGGACGAGGCGCAGCTACAGGAAATCAGAAAAGCGCTGCAAAGCACGATAGCACCTGTTTTGGCGGCACGCGAACAGGTATGCAAAACCCTCTCGCCATGACCGACACCATTTCTGACATTTTCATCAAAGGCATTGTGCGGAGCTTGAAGCGCGGCCGGCAGGTGCGCAGAAGACTGCCCGAGGGAGGTCTGCTGCACATCGACCGGCCACTGCCCTTTCTGGTGCTTTTCCGCCACCCGGCAGGCCAACCCGACCATGCCACCGCCGACTTCGTAAAAGCCGAGGCTGCCTACATCATTGCCCGCGAAGAGCAGACGCCCGAACTGCGGCAGCTGATAGGCGAGATAGCGAAAGCCATGGCTGATGAGTTTGGCGCTTTTATGATACTCGAGCTCCTGGCCGCTCCCGACGACAGCGCCGCCGACAGCTCGACCTTCCGGGTGCTCGGACCTGAAGAAGCACTGCCCGCCACCATTCGTACGCTTAAGAACGAACTGGCCAGCATCAAGATCAGCAACCTGCCCGTTACGGTGACCACGGCTTCTAACCAGACTTTGCTGGAGGGGCCCAACAGCCTGATGAGCGAAGAGGAGTTGAAAAAGCACAGTACGCTGATGCTCGGACTCGAGCTCAAACCCATTTATCGCCAGGCCGGCTCGGGGCAGGTATACCCCCTGCTGCAGCGCACGTTGCGCAGCCATGTGTCGAGCGCCATCAAAAAGGCCGTGTTCGACTTCGTGCGCGTGCAGACCAGTCACCATCCCAAGCACTTTCAGGCGCTGGGCCGGCAGGCCGTGGTGCCCGCCGTCTGGCGCATCGACCGGCAGCTCACTTCCATTAGCGACCAGTTCCGGTTTCTGCTGCTGGTTACGCCCATCAATGCCGACGAGGCTTGGGAGGAGTTCCGCGTGAAACGCTTCAGAGAGGCTCCCAACTTCCACTACCGCCTCATGCCCATCGACGCTGACCTGCTCAAGCGCAAACTCTACAACATTCCCATCGAGAAGGTGGAGGACCCGACACTGGCCTATCTGTTCCGAGACAAGCGCCGCGAGCTCGACAAGACCCTGACCATGCTGGCCGACCGCAACACGCCGCACTTTCTGTACAGCAGTCTGCAGCTGTTTGGCGGCGTGGACGAGCAACTGTTGAAGGTGGCCGAAGGCATACTGGCTGCCATACCAGAGCCCGCCCGCGAAAAAGACGTGCCGCTTATACCTGTCGACGAGTTTGCCACATTGGCCGAGCGCGAAATTGCCTACCTCAAAAGCCAGTACCCGGCACTTGAGTCGGGGGTTGACATCCGCAAGGACATTGTCGGGCTAATCGTATCCAAAGGCAGGCTAAACATCGGAACCGATGCCAAAATACCGCGACACCGCGCCGAGGCGCTGATTCAGCACGAGGTGGGCACGCACATTCTCACGTACTTCAATGGCAAGGCCCAGCCGCTGCAGCAACTGTATGTGGGCGCGCCGGGCTACGAAGAGCTACAGGAAGGCCTCGCCGTGCTGAGCGAATACCTTGTGGGCGGCCTCGACCAAGACCGACTGCGCATACTGGCTGCACGCGTCGTGACAGTGCATCATCTCATCAAAGGCTGCAGCTTTAGCGACAATTTCCTGCGGCTTAAAGAGGAGTACAGGTTCAGCGAGGAGACGGCCTTTAACGTGACCATGCGCGTGCACCGCGGCGGTGGGCTTACGAAGGACGCCGTATACCTGCGCGGGCTCGTCCACCTGCTGCATTACCTGAAAGAGGGCAACGAGCTGGAGCCGCTTCTGATCGGAAAGATCCGGCAGGAGTATATTCCCATTGTGCAGGAGCTCATCTACCGGCAGGTGCTGCGGCCCGTCCCCATCCGGCCCCGCTACCTTACCGACCCGGCCGTGCAACCCAAATTGGAAAAACTAAAAGCAGGGATTACAGTATTTAACCTACTGGAAAATTAATCCCGATAAACATTGATATATAGACATGACAATAGGATTTGTAGTAAACGACGTAAAAACAGAAAAACCTGACCATACCACCATCTTCCTGGCGCAGCGCATGCACAATGCGGGGCATACGGTGCTGCTGATGGGCGTGGGCGACCTAGCCTACTACCCGGACGGCTACATGGGCGCCACCGCCGTGCTCGCCGACTCGAAGCAGAAGTACAAGACGCCAGCCACTTTTCTGGAGGCCATACAGGGGCCGAAGGCGAAACAGACGCGCGTAACGGCGCCCGAGCTGGATGTGCTGATGCTGCGCAACGATCCCTCTTCGGAAGGCGAGGGCCGTGCCTGGGCCCAGAACGCAGGAATTATTTTCGGTCAGCTGGCCCTGCGCCACGGCGTAATTGTGCTCAACGACCCGACTTCCCTCTCCGACGCCGTGAATAAGATGTATTTTCAGCACTTCCCGGAAGCGGTGCGCCCCCGCACGCTCATCACCCGCGACAAAGAGGAGATTAAGGAGTTCTTCAACGAGCAGAAAAACAACATCATCCTCAAGCCGCTGCAGGGCTCAGGCGGCTCGGGTGTGTTTATGGTAAAGAAGGACGACACGACCAACCTCAACCAGATTGTGGAGGCCATCAGCCGCGACGGCTACGTGATTGCACAGGAGTACCTGCCGCAAGCCTCTGAGGGCGATACTCGCCTCTTTGTGGTGAACGGCGAGGCCCTGCAGTACAAAGGCAAGTACTGCGCCATGCACCGCGTCAACAGCAAAGACGACATCCGCAGCAATATACACGCCGGCGGCTCTGCCGTAGCGGCCAAAATTACCCAGACCGCCTTGGACCTGGTAGAGCTGGTGCGCCCGAAACTTATTCAGGACGGTATGTTCATGGTTGGGCTCGACATTGTGGGCGATAAGCTCATGGAAATCAACGTGTTCAGCCCGGGCGGCATGCCAACGGCCAGCAACCTGGAGGGAGTCGACTTTTCTATACCTGTTATCGAAGCCCTGGAGCGCAAAGTGCATTACAAGAAAACCTATGGCGGGCAGATCGACAATAAAACAGTGGCGATGATCTAAACCTGAGTTTGAATCGATTGGAGGCAGCCGGCAGCGCACTGGATAAAGACGCATTGCCGGCTGCTTTTTTATGCCTTGAGTAAAGTAAACGAAGTTTATTCAGCGGCGCGAACTACCATCCAGTCGCCAGGTATAGCACACAGAACATCTCTGTAAAGCCTGAAAAACCTATAAAAGGAGGAAAAAGCAAGGAAAGAGAAGAGGCGAAATTAAAATTATTTACCTGATTATCAGATAGATATAAAAATTATGCAAAAATTTGAGTATTCTGCTTGCTTTTATCTTAACAGAACCATAATTTTGCACCCGAATTGAGAGAGACACATATCCGGAAGGCTAATATGAAAAGCATTTTCCGATTACGCAAATCTCCAAATCGATTTTTTGAATTTTATTGGATGTGTACAGCACATTTATAGAAAATTGATATAAGCACTGCTTCGGCAGGTATAAAGATAAGGTTAGTTAAAGTTTAGATTAGTTTGTTTTAAGGTGAGAGAAGGCCCCAGTCATTTTGACGGGGCTTTTCTCATTTTAGGGCTTTCTCAGTTCGTATTTTCTGTGTGCAGCCCTCTGAAAGGGCTCACCACTCTATTTCTCGGATACATGTCAGGCATAGAGCAGGTAGGCCGTACCCAAAGTGATGGGTATAACGGTCAGGAGCAATTTGAAAAACAGGCCCGGCGAAGGGGTGCCCGCTCCCCACGACAACCTCCTTTTAAACACGTAGCGCAGGCTGGTCAGCAAGGTGACCAGTGCCAGCAGCCCCACCACCAGGTGAATGATGGCAATGGCCGCATCGAAGGCGGCACCCTGCCCTATGATAAGCTTAGCGGTTCGTAGGTTCCAGTAAACGAGCACGAGCAAACTCGGCAGCGACACCAGCGCGCCCAGCCGCATGCTGAACAGGGTGAGCCACGAAGCGAAAGCGAAAAGTGAAATCGCCGCGATCAGCCCCATCCTCCGGTTGAAGACTGCCTCATCACCCGCCAGGTCGGAGTACAGTAGGATCAGGAGGGCGTAGGCAAAGCCCGTCAGGAAAAGCAGCAGGTAGCGCGTCATAGGCTACTATACTGCAGAACCGGGTTTCTAGATTTCCTCCAGGGTATAATAGGTATAGGTGCTCCGCAGAAGCGGCAGTTTTTCCGGCAGATTCGTGTTGTATACCTGCACTTCTGCGGCCTCCCCGGCTTCGTTGTAGCGGTATACCTCCTCTATATAAGGGTTGCCGCTCTTGAAAATGATGCGCTGGCTCAGTCTGCCTGCCTCGTCATACACGAAGTTTATTTCCTCTGATGCACCCCGCGTGTTTCTGATCCGGATCTGTTTCAGCCGCCTGGCCACATCGTAGTCGAACTCCATGCGCTTTTGCAATAGGCCGTCTCTATGCAGCTCGCGCTCTACCACATAGCCCTCCTGCATGCGGTGCGACCAGCACGGGCCCCGCTCTTGTAGGTGGCGCATGGTATAGCTGCCAATGTAGTTGCTGTAAATGAAGGCCGCATTCTCACGCAGTTCCTCCTTTTCCTGGAGGTTTCCATCAGGCCAGTAGGCCAGGTTGATCAGGGGTTGATAGGTGCCCGTTATGGGGTCGTACATCTCTACCTGTTGCGTTTTGGGCATCAGGTTAGTATCCATGTACTTCTTATACTTGATGGCTATACCTGTAAGGGTACCCAAGTTGGTGGTATACACCGCATCTGTGATCACGCCGGTTTGCACATCGGGGATGAAGTTCTTGTCCTGGACGATGATTGCATCGGCACCATAGACTCTGGCCTTGTCCTGCAGGTTTTTGATCATGTAGGCGTAGGGCACATTTCCGCCGGTCCTGGTCTCAAGGGCCGCCAGTTTAATGTATTCTTCCTTTGGCCATTCCCCGGCAAAGAACACTTCTATATCGTAAGCGTGTGGCTGTGTGGGAAGTGTGGTCAGTCGCTCGTCAACTTCGGGGTACAGGGCCGGAGAACAGGAATTCAGGGAAACGGTGCTAGCCAGCAGCAAAAGCAGTACAGTTTTTCTCATAGGTCTTGACTCGTGATGTTCTGACCTTGTACAGCTCAAACATCGTGCTGCATTTGCAAAAGATGGGCCTGCATTTAAAAAATATAGCAAAAACCTATATTCAGTAGTACCGCTTCCCTTTATACCTGCCGACTGTTGCTTAGTGTATGGTAAACCGTATCGGGAGTATGTAGGTCATATCGATCGGTTCTCCCTCGATGGTGCCTGGTTTGAACCGGGGCATTTGCTTTACGACACGAATAGCCTCGGTGTCACCTGCCGGATGGAAACCCCGCAGAACTTCAATGTTGCTGATGCGCCCTGAAGTGTCCACTAAATAGGAAATGATTACCAGGCCCTGTGCTCCAGCTTTTTGAGCCTCAGCCGGGTATCGCACGTTTTGGGCAAGCCAATTCATCATTTTCATTTCCCCTCCCGGAAATTCAGGCTGCACCTCCATAGGTGTGTACTTTATTTCTCTACCGGATTCGCTGTATACCCTGCCTTTTTGCATTTTGCCTTTGCTATAGACCTCCAGCCTTCGCAAAGCGCCGGATTCGTAATACGACTTAAGCGTATCGACCAGTTGATAGCCGTGATAATGCTGGCTCACGTGTACCTGCCCGTTCTTATACCAGCGTGTGTGCGGACCGGTCAGGCTGTCGTTTCGGTAGTTGATCTCAAGCTTGAGTTGCCCTTCCGGGTACCATTCGTAGTGTGTGCCATGCCTGCGGCTCTTGCCGTCGCTCCCCTCCTTGTAGCTGAACTGACGCAGCTTGCTGTTGTCTTTCACGCTATAGCGGGTGCGGACGCTTCCTCCGGCCTCGTCGCGCTCTATCACTTCTTTGAAAGTAGCTTCCTCAGCTCCAACTTCCTGGCTGAGTTCATTCAAGTACCTGGTTTCAGTAATTTGCGCAATGGCTGCCTGTCCGTGTAGCAACAGGATCACCGCTATCAGCTGTATGTAAAGTTGTTTCATTCGTTATGATGGAGAGGAAATTAGAATAAGCTACTTAGATGTGCAAATGCTTTTCTGCGCTATACCTTACCGCAGCGAGAAACGCAACGGCAAGGTATAGCGCACCGGCACGGGCTTGCCTTCCTGCAGTCCGGGCTTCCAGGTGGGCATGGCTTTTATCACCCTTATTCCCTCGGCGTCTGCGTCCGGATGTATTCCCTTGATCAGTTCCGTGTCCCCTATCCGGCCCTGTTCGTCTACCACAAACGAGATGATCACCAGCCCTTCTGCCTTTGCCTTGCGGGTGGTTTTTGGGTATTTCAGCACCGATCCGATCCAGCGCAGCATCACCTGTTCGCCGCCCGGAAACTCGGGCATGACCTCCATCGGCACGAAATCTATGCTGTTGCCACTCGCATCGTATACCTCACCCGACACCATTTTGCCTTGCTGGTATACTTCCACTCTGCGCAGAACGCCTGTTTCATAAAAAGCCTTCAAGGTGTCTACGAGCGTGCCCTGGCTATACCTGCTGCTCAGCTTCAGCTGACCGTTCTCGTACCAGGTGGTGTAGGGACCGTCCCATTTGTTGTAGTGGTAGGCCATCTGCAATTTCAACTGCCCATTCGGATGCCACTCATACACCGGTCCGTGCTGGATGCCGAAGCCATAGGTACCTCCGTCCAGGTCGCTGTAGTGGAGGGTCCTGACCTTGCTGCTGTCTTTTGCCAGGTATAGCGTGCGGGTGCCTCCACCCAGTGCGTCCTCTTTTATTTCCTCGAAGTAATGCGCCTCGGCGGCCGGTACTTCTTTCCGCATGGCGGACAAATACTTTGTTTTTACGGTTTGTGCCGTGGCTTGGTACCCGGTCAGGAGCGCCACGGTTATGATCAGGAATGCGTAAATTTGTTTCATCCGCTAAAAATAAGCACAATTCTGAATATAGGATACCAGCAGGAAAGAGAACCTACAGCTTTTGTTAAGATTCAGGCCGCTGGGTAAAACATAAGCCCGTTATTTCGGTATAGGTATAGGTTTCAGGTATAGAATTGACGATGGACAGACCGAGCAAAGGAGCCCGTGGGGCGAAAGGGGCAGACGACAAGAAGAGTTTCCGCGAACAGGTGGGCGCCCTGAAAAACCTGCCCAAATTCTTCCGCCTGATCTGGCACACAAGCCCCGGCATGACGATTGGGAACGTGCTGCTGCGCCTTGTCAAGTCGGCTATACCTTTGGCCATGCTCTACGTGGGCAAGCTGATCATCGACGAAGTGATCGGGCTGATTGGTGCGACGGGCGAGCGCGACCTGAGCTTTCTGTGGCTGCTGGTGGCGGCGGAGCTCGGCTTGGCCATTCTATCGGATGTCTTTAACCGGGGCATCACGCTGCTCGACAGCCTGCTGGGCGATTTGTTCTCCAACAACACCTCGGTGCAGCTCATCGAGCATGCCGCCCGGCTGGACCTGGCGCAGTTCGAGGACGCTACCTTTTACGACAAGCTGGAGCGGGCCAGGCGGCAAACCATCACGCGGGTGGTGCTCATGTCGCAGGTACTCTCGCAATTACAAGATATGGTCACGATCGGCTTTCTGGCTGTGGGCCTGATTGCCTTCAACCCCTGGCTCATTCTGATTTTGCTGGTGGCCGTTATCCCTTCTTTTCTGGGCGAGACGCACTTCAACGAGCGCACCTACTCCCTCTCCCGCTCCTGGACGCCCGAGCGCCGTGAACTCGACTACCTGCGCTACATCGGCGCCTCCGATGAAACAGCGAAGGAAATCAAGACCTTTAATTTGTCCGGTTTTCTGGCTACGCGGTTTCGGCAGCTCTCGGATCGCTACTATGCCCTGAACAAGAACCTGATCATCCGGCGGGCCGTCTGGGGGAGCGTGCTCTCCTCTTTGGGTACGCTGGCCTATTACGGCGCCTACATTTTTATATTGGCTCAAACAGTGGCCGGCGCCATTACGGTGGGTACGCTCACGTTTCTGGCGGGCTCGTTCAGCAACATGCGCGGCCTGCTGCAGGGCATCATGACCCGCTTTTCGCAGATTGCCGAGAGCGCGCTATACCTGCAGGACCTCTTTGATTTCCTGGAGCTCAAGCCGCAAATCACACCGCCTGCCAATCCGCTGTCGATACCCCGGCCCATCAAAGAAGGCTTCACCTTTGAGAACGTCGGCTTCAAATACCACAACAGCGACAAATGGGCCGTGCGGCACCTGTCCTTCCACCTGCGGGCTGGTGAGAAACTGGCGCTCGTGGGCGAGAACGGGGCTGGCAAGACCACGCTGGTCAAGCTGCTGGCGCGCCTCTACGAACCTTCGGAAGGTCGCATCCTGCTTGATGGGGTAGACCTGCGCGAATACGACCTCAACGACCTGCGCCACCAGGTTGGAATCATTTTCCAGGATTATGTGCGCTTCCAGATGACGGCCTCCGACAACATCGCCATCGGCCAGATCAGCAACATCGGCGACCGCGACCGCATACAGGGTTCTGCACAAAAAAGCCTGGCCGACCCCGTAATCCAGCGCCTGCCGGATGGCTATGAACAGGTGCTCGGCAAACGCTTCAACAAAGGCGTGGAACTATCGGGTGGCGAGTGGCAGAAGGTGGCGCTGGCCCGGGCCTACATGCGCGACGCCCAGCTGCTCATTCTCGACGAGCCCACTTCCGCCCTCGATGCGCGGGCCGAGCACGAGGTGTTTCTGCGTTTTTCAGAGCTAATTGCCGGCAAAACCGCTGTGCTCATCTCCCACCGCTTCTCCACGGTGCGCATGGCCGATCGCATTCTGTTTTTGGAGCGGGGACATTTAAAAGAGCTGGGCTCGCATGAGGAACTGCTGGCGCAGAACGGAAAATACGCTGAACTGTTTGCACTGCAGGCGAAAGGGTATTTGTAGGTTTCCCGACAAAGGAAATTTTTGACAAAGGACAAAAGGTTTCAAGTGCTATACCTGTTATCCTCACCTCACCACTATACCTTATTCTACCACCTCCCTGCGCTTGCCCGATAAATCAATATTGTGGGAGATGGCCAGCTGCACAATGTGCCGGTTGTAGAACTGGTTGCCCGCATCCCGCTGCTGGTACCAGTTCAGATAGCCCGCCGACACTTCCAGCTTGTCCGAAGCTGCATAACTCACCCCTGCATAGATCCTGTTCTGGTCGAAGTGGTTGTACAAAATCTTATCTCCAGTGTTGAGGTGAATCTCGTCGCTCACCTCCAGTTTGAGCGGCCGGTCATTCAGGTAGGTCAGGCGATATGCCACGCCCAGTTTATACCTGAAACGGTAGTTCGTGTTGTAACCGGGTGCCAGCTCTCCGTTGCTGGTGTTCCGGAAGAAGCGCTTTTCGGCTCTATACCTGTGGGAGATGCTCACCCTGCCAAGGGGCTGCGCGTAGCTCAACTGGATGTGCGGCCTCAGTTCGGGCACGGCAAGCCGCTCTGTGGCTTTGGGGTCGTTGGGGCTTTGCAGGAAATACGTAAAGCCCAGCTCTGCCTCCCAGTTTCTGCCCAATGCGTAACGGGCCTGTGCGCGCGCCAAAAACTGGTGGTGCCTGTCAGGATTGATGAACCGGCATTCCTGCACTTCTGTAACGAGCGACCACCTGTTGTTAAACTTAAGCGCAACAGAATAAAAAACCAGACCAGTTGCTGGTGCGTCACCTCTTTTCCGGGTGATTGCGCTAGCCCCGTGGCGGCATGCAGCAAACCTGCCCCAAGCACCACCACAAAAAGACGTATCTTATTCATCCTCTGCCATAAAATGCCAAACCAGTAACACACAGGCCAGACTCAGTACTGCCAGCAAGATCAGGAACAGGTCTTCTCCCATGATTGGTCTGTAAGAGGTCAGCTAGCTTTTACGATCTTTAGAGAGGCCTTCCCCTGACGCAGCAATCTGTGGGCAAGCGCTTTTGCCTGTTGCCGGATCTCACGCAGCGCCGTCGACTCATAAAGCATCGACTTTCGGGGAGGTCCGAGGGTGAACAAACCGCGCACAGGCATGCCTTCCGCATCAATCAGCCTGCCGTCGGCTGCTGTTTTCAGGCCAAGCCGCAACGTGTCGGGCTGTATCAGGCCATCTGCCAGCAGTTGCTGCACCAGCGGGGCTGCCACTTGGGTATAGTTGCTTTGTGGTCCCGTGCAGTTAATGACCCGGCTCACTTCCACTTCTTCTGCTTCCAGGTGATGCCTTCTCCGGATGGTGACGCGCGCGCCGTTCCCGGTTTCGTGCATGTCCACTACAGTGGCCGCAATCACTTCCAGGCGCCCCTCTGCCTGCAGCTGCTGCAGCAGCGCGGCTGAGGCGGCCGGCATGCGGTGGCGGTGCACTTCCCAGTACGGACGGACGTGCCGCAGAAAAGCCTTCTTCTCTTTTAGCGGCAAAGACTGCCAGAGCGTAGGTAAGTCATCCCGCAACGCATCCAGCACGCCACGCCAGGTATAGCCCGCCGCTTCAGCCTGCCTTATCTCTTCCCGAACAAAGCGAAGTAAACTCAAAGCCGACCAATGTGCCGCTGCAGGAATTACCGGCTTGGGGTAGGGCCGTGTGCCGACATCGAAAGGCTGCGGCAACAGCCCGTGGCGCGACACCACGTATACCTTGCCCTGATGGCCCTGCGCCTGCAAGCTGCCCACCAAATCGACCATCGTCAGGCTGGAGCCAATTAGCAAAAGTGGTTCATGGGTCTGCAGCCCGCTTAGCCCTTTGGCCGACCAGGGAGAGGCAATATAGCGATGGCTTTTATAGAAGCTTTTGTTAGGTATAGGAAAGTGCGCCGGCGGGAAGTTGCCCAGCGCCAGCACCACTTTGCGGGCGCTCAACGTGCATTGGTTGCTGCAACGGACGACAAAGCCGCGACCATGCCTCGAGACGGACAGCGCCTCTTCGTATACCCGCACCAGCGACACGCCCGTTGCCGCACCAGCCTCTGCTTCCTGCAAGCGCGCTTTCAGGTAATCCCCAAAAATAGTCCGCGGAATAAAATCAGTGGCCTGCACGGGAAGGCTGATCTGCCGGCTGTAGTGTGGCGCTCTCGCTGTCAGCCAGGTATAAAAATCGAGGGGCTGGTCTGGGAAGAGGCTCATGGCAGAAGCGGGCACATTGAGCGGTTGAAACGGCAACTGGCTTGAGTAGGCCACGCCACGGTTCATTCTATACCTGTCCGGCTCTATCAGATAGACTGTAGTACCTGCCGTGGCATCCTTTAGCAGATGGATAGCCGTTAAGGTGCCGCTTAGCCCTCCTCCTATTATGGCGATTGTCATGGATAGTATAGTTTAGGTATAGTTTCCCTGTGGGCGAAAATGTGGTCAGGCACTTTAGAGCTGCGCTGGTGCAAGCATAAAGTCTGCAGCAGCCCCCGCTTCAAAACAGCTTCCTGATTTTACGGCAAACCAAAGGCTGAGTTGGTAAGTATTGCTGCTTAACTGCATTGGTTTTTAACTGATTACGTGTTTTCTATACCTCTCCTACTGTGTGCAAAAGCGTGACCTGTCCCACGTGGAACAATTCAGAACGGGAAAAAGAAGGGGATGATGAATGAGGCCACCAGCCACAGCAGTATGTTGAACGGCGTGCCCACGCGCAGGTAGTCCATAAATCTGTAATTGCCCGGGCCATAGATCATGGTGTTGGTTTGGTAGCCCATGGGCGTCATAAAGCTGAGCGAGGCTGCAAAAGTTACTGCCATCAGGAAAGGCCGCACGCTCACCCCCATTTCTTTGGCCGCCACAATGGCAATAGGCGCCAGCAGGGCCGCCGTCGCGTTGTTCGACATGAAATTGGTGGTCATGAACGTGATGAAGAAGAAAGCAGACAAAAGCGCGTGCGGCCCGTAGCTTCCGATCGACTCTACCAAAAAGCCTGAGAGCAGGCTTGCCGCGCCAGTCTTTTCGAGCGCCGCACCCATGGAGAGCACGCCGGCCAGCATGAAAATCACTTTCCACTCTATGGATTTGTAGAGTTCGTCGAGGCGAATGGACTTGGTGAGTACCAGCAACACCACCCCGACCAGTGCGCTGAGCACAATGTGCGCCATCCCTGTGGCTGCTGTCAGCACCACCCCTACCCCTATGATTAACACAGGTATAATTTTGCTGTAGTCGTAATGGCTACGCTCTGTTTCGGAGATAAGCAGAATGTCTTCGTTGCTGCGCAGGTTCAGCGCCTGGTTTTTGTCGGCCGAGATCAGGAGTACGTCGCCGGCGGAAAGGCGGGTATGGGTGAGCTTTTCGTGGAGGATCTCATCGCGGTGACGGATGGCGACCACGGTGGCCCCGTGGTTGTAGGCCCTGAAATCGAGCTCTTTCAGGGACTTGCCTACCATGTAGGAGTTGGGAGTCACAATGGCCTCGAAGAGCTTGGTGGTGGTACTGTTCAGGTCCTCGTCTTTGAGTTTTCGCTCCGACTTCAGCTTGATGCCCTTCTCCTCCTTCATCTTCTTGAGCTTCTCCACGTCGCAGCGCACCTTCAGCACATCGCCCGAGCGCAGCATGGTGTAGGGCGTGGCGTTGAGCTTGAACTTGTCGCGGGTCACCTGCAGCACGTCGATATCGAGGTTCTGCACCAGGCTGGAGCTCCGGAGCGGCATACCCACCGAGGGGGAGTTGGGCAGCAACACAATCTCGGTCAGGTAGTCGCCCATGTTAAAATCCTCTGTCAGGTCTTCGGCCACCTTGCGGTCGGGCAGCAGAAATCGACCGGCAAACACCATGTAGAGTATCCCGATCACCAGAAACACAAGACCGGCTGCCGTGAGCTCGAACATGCCGATGGGCTCCTCTCCCTGCGCCTCCGCTATACCGCTTACCAGTATGTTGGTAGAGGTGCCAATCAGGGTGCAGACGCCACCTAGCAGCGCTCCGAAAGAGAGGGGCATGAGTAGCTTGGCAGGACTGATGCGTGTATCGCGGGCCACCTGTATCACCATGGGCATAAGCAGGGCTACTACGGCCGTATCATTGATGAAGGCCGAGAGCGCGCCAGCCACCAGCATCACGGCCAGTAAACATAGCAGGTTGTTTTTGCGCCCTATCCTGGTAAGCAACACCCCCACATTGCTCAGCGCCCCCGACTTGAAAATAGCCGAACTGAGGATAAACATGCAGGCGACCGTGATGGTGGCGGGATTGCTGAATCCGGCGAGTCCCTCGGCAGGCGTGAGGATACCGAGCATCATGAAAAGACACATCACCAGAATGGCTGTCGTGTCGATGGAGAGCTTCTCGCTGACAAAAAGCACCACAGCCACCGCTATCACCGATAGAACTACGCCAATCTCGTATGTCATGCTCGATAGTTAAGGACAAAGACGCCTTCGTGTGCAGCCAGACAGGGAGTGTGGCGTTGCCACAGGCAGGAGGCGAATAATTTGGTAGCTATAACTGCATTTGCCGTCAAACAGTTACAAAAAAGGGAGCTTGCAGAAGGGAAAAAACTGGCGCAAATAGATAAAATCGCCCAGCTGGAAGATTAAACCATCGTTTTGTCCAGCCAGTGTTGAGCCTCCTCGCAGGTCACAAAATCCTGCACCGGCACGTCCACCCGCTTGATGATGTCGGCAACCTGCAGACTGGCTATTCTGTCGGTCGGCATCACGTTGGCAATGCTTCCCAGTCCGGCCGCCCTCATTTTGCGCTGCGACTGCTCGTGCAGCGTGTTCAGTTGCTGGGGATGCGTGATCATGGTGCGCATGTCAATGAGGAGCGTGAAGCCGGGGGAAACCAACTGCAGGGCCTTATCCCAGTCTTTCAGGTACTCGGGCACGCTGTCGTTGTTTTTCCAATAGCCCAAAATATTGAAGTATAGCCTGTTGCGTACGCTGTCATAGCTAATTTCGTAGCACGAATTGCGTGCTACATGCTGCCGGGCGGCTGCGGAAGGGTCGTTATGAGGTGCTTTGCTATCCATACAGGGGTTAGGTATAGCATACGCAACCAAGTGGCAAACGCATTATACCTATCCAAGGACAAATAGCCTGATTAGAGGTAAAACCATATAAGCCTGACTTCGGATAGGTTATTCTCTAGTTTGTTAAGGTTGGAGCAGCCCTTCTATTTCGTGCACATTGCCATTGCGCAGGGCGATGCCAGCTGCGTGAAGCGGAACGCCGTTCAGAAGGGTATCGTCTTTCTTGCGGCATACGTTCAGCGTGGCGTTGCCATAAGTCTGCAGGCGGCTTCCCTCTTTAAAGTCAGATCCGGAAAGCGCCCCTTTGATGAGATGCGCCGCCATCACAGCGCGAATCTTCTCCACGGGTTGCCCTTTCAGCTCCTGCAAACGCGCCTCGGGCGGCATCAGTAAGGTATAGGATGTGCTACCGGAGAGAGCGGGCGCCATACCTGCCGTGGTTAGCAGCTCGGCCAGCACAGGCCGCTCGTTGATGACGTACTGCATGATGGTGGTGCGCTGCAAGTCCGTATCCTGCGCTACCGCCACTTTATTTGTCAGGAAAAAGGCTATAAAAAGTACTATTCCAAGGTATATATAATAGAGTTTCGATTTCATCGGTACAAATGCTTGTCTTTAGCATTTATACGAAATTCATCGCTCCTCAGCCGGATTTTGGTTTAAAGGATCTAAGGCAGAAGAGTACAATTATACCTACCCAAACATGCGCCAGGTACTCAGCTGCTCGATAAACATCGGCCCAGCTTTGGGCACCAAGGCCAGTGTAATGATAAGTCCGTACACTGCGCCGTAAAAGTGCGCATCGTGGTTGATGTTGTCGCCCATCCGCTTGCCCTGAAAATAGGAATACATCAGGTATAGGATGCCCAGGATGAAGCCAGGTATACACAAAATGGCATACAGACAGATGTCCTGCGTCGGGTAAAACAGAATGCTTGAGAAAACCACCGAGGCCACGCCACCCGAAGCGCCCAGGGCACGGTAAGGCGGGTCGTCGCGGTGCTTCAGGAAAGTAGGAATATCGGACACGATGATGCCACCCAGATAAATCAGCAAGTAGATGAGTATACCGGTTGTCTCCCCGAAAATAGCCCCGAACGTCATCTCCACAGCGTTACCGAAGAAATAAAGCGTGAACATGTTAAAGAACAGGTGAGTGAAGTCGGCGTGCAGGAAACCCGAAGTCAGGAAGCGGTGCCAGGAATTGTCACGGGCCACTGAGTAAGGATGGAAAATCCAGTTCTGCATCAGCTCGTGGTTCTTCCAGGCATAACACGAAATGCCCACTGTAATGATGATCAGGATGATGGTAACGCTCATTTTTTATTGAGTGATTGAGTGATTGAGTGAGTTAGCGAATGAGTGGGTGTTTTAATTTTTGAATGAGTGATTGAGTGCATGAGTGATTCATTGCATGCTCAAACGCTTGATGTTTGCCGGTACTGAATTTTATCGGGTGCTGTTCAATTGATTCGATTATCAGATATAAGTTATCGTAAGCTGAAGCCCTCCGCTATACCTGCAAATATACCTTGCTATACTTGCTGAGTGCTTCGCTATACCTCTCTATACCTGAAAAGTCCTCTGCTGTACCTATGCCCTACGCTCCGCGAACTAACAATTTAACAATCCAACAATTTAGCAATTCTAACTATCCCTATCCATCAGCTGCAGCGCCAGTCCATGAAGGATGGTTTTGCGCTCGGCAGGAAGCTGCACGGCGTCCAGATGCTCCAGCGCCTGCTGGAAGTAGAAGTCGATTTGCTGTTCGGTTTGCTTACGCATGTTGAGCTGGTCGTACACGGCGGTAATGGCCTGCACCTTTTCTTCGGCTATACCTGCGTCGGTGTTGTCGCGCCAGTCGAGGATGGTCTGTAGCTGCTCCGGATTGGCTTGCTCCAGGGCCGTCAGCATCAGGAAAGTCTTCTTATCGGAGAGGATATCGCCGCCCACCTGTTTGCCGAACTTGGCCTTGTCGCCGTACACGTCGAGCAGATCGTCGCGAAGCTGGAAGGCAATGCCTACGTTGTCGCCAAATTGCTTCAGGTGCTCAGCATCGCTGTCGGGTGCTCCCTGCAGGATGGCGCCCAGCTCCAGGCTGAAGCCTACCAGCACAGCGGTCTTGAGCGTGATCATGTGGATATACTCTTCGATGCTCACCTGGTCGCGGCGCTCAAAGTTCATGTCGAGTTGCTGGCCTTCGCAAACCTCAGCGGCCGTTTTGCTGAAGAGCTGCAGCACTTTGCCCAGTTTGTCGGGCGCTATACCTAAGAGCATTTCGTAGGCACGCACCAGCATCACATCACCACTCAGAATGGCGGTGTTGGCATTCCACTTTTCGTGCACGGTTTGCTGTCCGCGGCGCAGTGGGGCCTTGTCCATGATGTCGTCGTGCATGAGCGTGAAGTTGTGGAAAACCTCTACGGCCGCAGCGGGCAATAGCACGTTTTCCACATCTTCATCGTACATTTTTGCAGCCAGAAGCACCAGTAAGGGCCTTATCCGCTTTCCGCCCAACGACATGATGTAGCGGATGGGCTCATACAATTCCGCCGGCTGGTCGCCGAAGCGGAGGTTATTCAGCGTTTGGTTAAGCTGGGTTGAAAGCTGCGTGATATCCACAGGTTGTATTAATGTCTTTTAAGGGTTTCTACCAGTTCCATGTCGATGGTGCGCTCGGCCATGTTGGCGCTCACGATCTCGACCATCACTTCATCTCCAAAAGAGATAATGCGCTTCGACTGACGACCAATGATGCGGTAGTTGTTGGCGTCCAGCTCGTAGTAGTCGTCGTTCAGACTCGAGAGGCGCACCATGCCTTCGCACTTGTTCTCTTCAATCTCCACAAATATACCCCATTCTGTCACACCAGACACAATTCCTTTGTACTGATTGCCAATCGTGTCTTTCATGAACTCTACCTGCTTGTACTTGATAGAGGCGCGTTCAGCGTCGGCGGCGCGCTTCTCCATCTCCGAAGAATGGCGGCAACGCTCCTCAAAAGCCTCTTTGTCTTCTGAAGTGCCACCGTCCAGGTAATGCTGCAGCAGGCGGTGCGCCATCATATCCGGATATCGACGGATGGGCGACGTAAAGTGCGAATAGTGGTCGAAGGCCAAGCCGAAGTGGCCCTCCGGCTCGGTGCTATACTTGGCCTTGGCCATCGTGCGAATCGCCAAGTTCTGCAACACGCTCTGCTCGGGTTTGCCCTCAATTTCGTGCGTCAGGTTGTTCAACTCTTCCGAAATATCGCCTTCCGGGTCCACCTTATAGCCAAACTTACGGGCAAAGAGCGAGAACGTACTTAGCTTGTCGGGGTCTGGGGAGCCGTGTGTGCGGTACACCATGGTCGGGCGCTTCTTGCCTTTGCCTAAGCCGTAGACAAACTCGGCCACCTTTTTGTTTGCCAGCAGCATGAATTCCTCGATCAGCTTGTGGGCGTCCTTGCGCTCCTTCACATAGATGGAAAGCGGTTTGCCCGTCTCGTCGAGCCTGAACTTCACTTCTACCGTCTCGAAGCTGATGGCGCCGTTTTTAAAGCGCTTCGCCTGCAGTTTCTTTGCGATGCCATTCAAAATGTTGATTTCTTCGGCAAAGTCGCCCTTGCCTGTCTCAATGCGCTCCTGCGCCTCTTCGTAGGCAAAGCGGCGGTCGGAGTAAATAATGGTGCGGCCAAACCACTCGTTGTATAGCTTACCGTTATCGTCCAGTTCAAAAACGGCAGAAAAAGTCAGCTTCTCTTCGTTCGGACGCAGCGAACACAGGTTGTTGGAAAGGCGCTCGGGCAGCATGGGGATGGTCCGGTCCACCAGGTATACCGAGGTGGCTCTGTGGAAGGCTTCTTTCTCGAGCAGGCTGCGCGGGTGCACGTAGTGTGTCACATCGGCAATGTGCACGCCGATCTCCCAGTTGCCGTTCTCCAGCTTCTGAATAGACAGTGCATCGTCAAAGTCCTTGGCGTCGGCCGGGTCGATGGTGAAGGTAGTGACGTCGCGCATGTCGCGGCGCTTGGCAATCTCGCCGGCGGGAATCTTGTCCGAGATCTGCTCGGCCTCTTCTTCCACCGCTTCCGGAAACTCAAACGGCAAGCCGAACTCGGCCATGATGGAGTGAATCTCGGCCTCGTGTTCTCCGGCCTGGCCAAACACCCTTACCACTTCGCCGGTCGGGTTCTTCCCAGGTTCCTTGGGCCACTCAATGATCTTCACCAGCACCTTGTCTCCTGACTGCGCCCCGTTCAGGTTGCGCTCGCCTACGAACACGTCGAAGTAGAGTCGCTTGAAATCGGGTACCACAAAGCCGAAGTTTTTGGTCAGTTCCATCAAACCCACCAATTCGGTGCGGGAGCGCTCCAGCACCTCAATCACCATGCCTTCGGCACGGCCGCCATGCATCGTTGGCAGTACTTCCACCTTCACCAGGTCGCCGTCCATAGCGTATTTCAGGTGCTCGCGGAACACACGCACGTCATCTTCTGTGTCCTCCGACACGATGTAGGCATACTTGCTGTTGGCCAAATCTACGCGGCCCGTGATGATGTTGACACGCAGGTTAAGCTGGAATTTGTCGCCGTCGATGAGCAGCACCTTGTTTTCTCGCACCAGGTTCACCAGGATGCCCTGCAGCTGTTCGCGGCCTTTCTTGTCAACTATACCTAGTCGTCGGGTTATCTGGCGCTGCGTGAAAACGGTGTCGGGGCTACTGGAGAACATCTCCAGCACAATGCCTTTGGCCGAACGGTCTTTGCCACCCCCTTTGCGGTCGTTGCCTCTGCGGGAGCCTCTGTCGGCTGATGGTTCTCTTCTGGAAGACTCGCCTCTGCGGGAGCCGCCTCTATCGTTGCGGCTGTCTTTGTCTCTGCCGCCTTTGCTTGGTCTTTTACTTCTCATGTATCTTGTTTCTATTGGCCAGTGCAGGTATGCCGCATCTTGGGCCAGGATAAGCATTGGTTGAAATGGTTTTGCCTCTATACGCCCGCAAGGCAGGCTAAGGTTAAAAGCTGTTAAATTTCAGGTGAAATTATAGAGAAAAGTCTATATAAGGACTATCCGGATGGTTATATTAATCCTGATGTTGCGCTATACCTGATCTCAGGACTTCCCGCTTTTCCTGCGCCGCCACAATGGCCTCGGGGCCGCCCGCAGGTATAGCTTGCAGCAGCGAACGGGTATAGGCATGCTGTGGGTTTTGAAAGAGCTGCGCCGGCGTTCCCTGCTCCACAATGCGCCCTTCATGCATCACCAGAATGCGGTCGCTCATGTGCCGGGCCACGGCCAAGTCGTGGGTGATGAAAAGGTACGTCATATTGAAATCGCGCTTAAGCTCGTTGAGCAGGTTGAGCACCTGCGCCTGCACCGACACATCCAGCGCCGACACCGACTCGTCGCAGATCAACAGTTTGGGCTGCAGCGCCAGGGCGCGTGCAATGGCGATCCGCTGCCGTTGCCCACCCGAAAAGGACTGTGGATAACGCTGCGCATGCGCTGACGTAAGACCTACCCTCTCAAGTAGTTCCAACATATTACCACGGCGTTCTTTGTCGCTTCCGTACAACTTATGCACACGCATTGGCTCCAGGATGGCCTCGCCTACGGTGTGCATGGGGTTGAGCGAGGTATAGGGGTCTTGGAAAATCATTTGGAAATGGCGGCGGCTCTGCCGCAGGGTTTCCGCCTTCATGCTGGCAAGATCTTCTCCTTCGAACAAAACCCTCCCCGCCGTCGGCTCCACCAACTGCAGAATGGCACGCCCTAACGTAGTCTTACCACTTCCTGACTCGCCCACCAACGCGATCGTCTCGCCGTGCTTTGCATCGAAGCTCACACCGTCCACAGCTTTTACATAGCCTGTGGTGCGGGAGAAAATACCCTTTCTGATAGGGAAATGTACTTGTAAATCCTCCACCTGCAGCAAAGGCGGCTTTTGGCTGTTATCGCGCTGTTGCTTGATACCTGTTACCGTGCCTACATAGGCATTCACAACATCCACCAGAGACGGCTCGTATACCTGCTGCTTCTTTTCATGGATAATGCCCTGCTTGTCCTCTTCCATAAAGTCGGCCACCGTAGCCAATTTGGACTGCGGTTTGGTACTGAGCGTAGGCCGGCAGGCCAGCAGGCCTTTGGTATAGGGGTGCTGGGGATTAGTGAAGATGTCGAGCACCTTACCCTGCTCCACCACACGGCCTTTGTACATCACTAGCACACGGTCGGCTATCTCGGCCACCACGCCCAGATCGTGACTGATAAACAGCACGGCCATGTTCTGCTTCACTCGCAACTCGTCAATCAACGAAAGCATACGCGACTGCACCGTTACGTCCAGGGCGGTCGTTGGCTCGTCGGCGATCAGGAGGCTGGGCTTACAGGCCATGGCCATGGCGATCATGACGCGTTGCTTTTGCCCACCGGAAATTTGGTGTGGATAAGTGTCGTAGATCTGTTCCGGCCTAGGCAGTCTGGCTTGTTCAAAAAGGTACAATACGCGTTCCCTCGCCTCTTCTTTGGGAATACGCTGGTGCCACAAGAGTACCTCCGCTACTTGTTGTCCACAGGTATGGACGGGGTTGAGTGAGGACCTGGGGTCCTGAAAAATCATCCCGATCTCGTTGCCCCGAACCTGTTGCAATTGCTTTTCCTTCAGCTGCAGCACGTCAACTGCTCCTAGCCGTCTTGATTCAAACATAGCCTTTCCGCTTGTCTGCGCATTAGGGTCCAGCAGTTGCAGCAGCGAGAGTGCCGTCACCGACTTCCCCGACCCTGACTCGCCTACTATTGCCACTGCCTCACCGGGGTATACAGCAAAAGAAATCCCATCCACCGCCCGGACTATACCTTGGCGTGTGGCGAAAGTGGTCTCCAGATCCGTAACCTGGAGTATGGGCGTTGGTATAGACAAGGGTGATATGCTAGGTGCTTCTGGTAAAAATAAGGTTTTTTGAATGATTGCAGTGCTTATCTTGTTTCCGTTTTTTACATGACATTTAAAGCGACTATAAAAACTATGCATAACAAATTAGAATCAAGCCACCAGTCCGGTTCAGTTTCCTTTGAAGCAGGTAAGAAAAGCACGATCATCTGGGATCTCGGCGCTGTGCTCATCGACTGGAACCCGCATTACCTATACCGCAAAATTTTCGACGATGAAGCAGAGATGCACCATTTTCTGGAGAACGTCTGCACCTTTGAGTGGAATGAAGAACAGGATGGCGGACGCACGATACAGGAGGCCAACGACTACCTAATTGCCAAAAATCCTGAGCACGAAGAACAGATAAAAGCCTATTACGGCCGCTGGGAAGAAATGCTGGGCGGGCCGATTGAAGCATCTGTGGAGATTTTTCGGGAAATGAAAGCACGCGGAGAGCACAAATTGTATGCCCTTACTAACTGGTCTGCCGAGCTATTCCCGATTGCCCTGGAGCGTTACGACTTCCTGAGCTGGTTTGACGGCATCGTGGTGTCTGGCACCGAAAAAGACCGCAAGCCCAACCACAGCTTTTACCATACCTTGCTGAACAGGTACAGCGTGCAGCCTTCAGAGGCACTTTTCATTGATGACAACCTGCGTAACATCAAGGCCGCCGAGCAACTAGGCATCGAGTCGATTCATTTCACCTCGCCGGAGGAGTTAAGAAAGCGGCTGGAGAAAATGGGAGTTCTCTAAAACAAAAAAGCGGCTGCTCCACATGGAACAGCCGCTTTTCTTACATCTAGTTATACCTTACAAACCTTGTTGCTCCGCAGCAGGCTGCTTTGCTGGCTCATCGTAATGGGCAAAGAAACGCTTTTGGTTAAAGAGGATGATTAGCACCCCAATGAAGATGGCCGAATCCGCGACGTTGAAGATAGGCCACAGCGACATCGGCTTTCCGCCTAGAATCGGAATCCAGTTTGGTACGATGCCTTCCCAGATGTCGATGTAGAACATATCGATTACTTGCCCGTGAAACCAGGGCGTTGACGAGCCATACGGGTGGTTGTCAAACCAAACACCATAGAAGGTACTGTCGATCAGGTTGCCGATGGCGCCGCCCAGAATCAGGCCAATACACCAGATCAAGCCTTTAGGTGCTTTCGTTTTCACCAGATGGTAAATGTAGTAGGCTATACCAAACACGGCCACCAAACGGAACAGCGACAGCATCAGCTTACCGTAATCAGAACCGAGCTCGACACCGAATGCCATACCCGGGTTCAGGGTATAGTGTAGCTTCAGCCAGTCACCCAATAGCACGATTTCGCCCGGCATGCCCATTTCCATGTTGTAGTGCACGATCAGCTTCACAGCCTGGTCGATGATGATGACGATGAGGGCCACCAGGTAGTACTTCCAATATTTCATGTTTCGTCTAGTAGGCTGCAGGGTATCTGTCTAACCGCCGCAGGATAAAGGTATAAGGTATAGCCCCGGCTGGTTTTCAGCCGGGGCTTGAATTATATTATGCTACTACCGCTTCGGTGCGGATGTTGATGTTCACCTGGTAATCGTCCACCTCGAGCACTGTTCCATCTACCACGTTGTCAGCTAGTTCCAGGCTCAGTGCCTGTGTCTCGGCCTGGATGTAGTCGCGGAATTTTTCCACAGCGGCATTTACCTCCGGCACAGAAGCCTGGAGCACGATATGGATCTTATCCTGCACCTCCAGGTTGCTGTCCTTGCGCAAGTTCTGGATACGGTTCACCAGCTCGCGGGCGATGCCTTCCTGCTTCAGCTCCTCGGTGATGGTCACATCCAGCGCCACAGTCAGTTTGCCCTCACTGGCTACCAACCAACCCGGAATGTCTTCCGAAGAAATCTCCACATCATCCGGCGTCAGTACCACCGTTTCCTCGTCGTTTATCGGCAGGTCTATACCTCCTTCACGCTCCAGACGGGCAATGTCGTCCTGATTCATTTGCTGCACGGCGGCGGCCACCAGCTTCATCTTCGGACCAAACACCTGACCCAGCTTCTTGAAGTTCGGCTTGATCTTCTTCACCAGGATACCCGATGTGTCGTCGATGTACTCCACGTGCTTGATGTTCACCTCGCTCATGATCAGGTCTTCTACAGCCTGAATTTGCTGACGGGTCTTGTCATTCAGCACAGGTATAAGAATACGCTGCAACGGCTGACGCACCTTGATGAAGTGCTTCTTGCGCAGCGAGTGCACCAGCGACGAAATGGTCTGGGCCAACGCCATACGCTCTTCCAAATCCTTGTCGATGGCCGTGTGCTCTACTTCCGGGTAATACGCCAGGTGCACCGATTCTTCCTTGTGCTTACGGCTCACGTGGTTCAGGTCGCGGTACAGTTGCTCGGCATAGAACGGCGCAATTGGCGAAGCCAGCTTGGCAATGGTCTCCAGACAGGTATAGAGCGTCTGGTAAGCGGCTATCTTGTCTTCGTTGTACTCGCCTTTCCAGAAGCGCTTGCGGTTGAGACGCACGTACCAGTTGCTTAGGTCGTCCACCACAAAATCCTGGATGGCACGGGCAGCACGGGTTGGGTCGTAGTCGTTCAGGTATGAATCCACATCTGCTACCAGCGTGTTCAGCTTGGAGATGATCCAGCGGTCGCTTTCGGTTCTGCGCTCCAACGGCACGTCTGCCTCGGCATAGGTAAAGTTGTCGAGGTTGGCGTACAGGGCAAAGAAAGAGTACGTGTTCTGCAGCGTACCGAAGAAACGGCGCTGCGTCTCTACCACACCTTCCGGGTTGAACTTGAGGTTATCCCAAGGTGGCGCATTGGCGATCATGTACCAGCGCACGGCATCCGGACCGTACTTGCCGATCATCTCAAACGGATCGATGGCGTTGCCGAGGCGCTTGCTCATCTTGTTGCCGTTCTTGTCGAGCACCAGACCGTTAGCGATGACGTTCTTGTAAGCTACGCTGTCCTCCAGCATCACCGCCAAAGCATGCAGCGTAAAGAACCAACCGCGTGTCTGGTCCACCCCCTCGGCGATGTAGTCGGCCGGGAAGTTCTGCTCGAATATTTCCTTGTTCTCGATCGGGTAGTGCCACTGTGCATAAGGCATGGCGCCCGAGTCAAACCACACGTCGATCAGGTCTGTCTCTCTGTACATTGGCTTGCCGGACGGGCTCACCAGCACGATGTTGTCCACATACGGGCGGTGCAGGTCATTGATCTCCACGGAAGCCTCCATGTAGCCTTTTTCCACGGCACGGTCGATCTCCTCGCTCAGCTGCACGATCGAGCCGATGCATACCTCTTCCTCGCCGTCTTCTGTCCGCCAGATCGGCAGTGGCGTGCCCCAGTAGCGGGAGCGCGACAGGTTCCAGTCCACCAGGTTCTCGAGCCAGTTACCAAAGCGGCCTGTACCCGTAGACTCCGGTTTCCAGTTGATGGTCTTGTTGAGCTCGATCAGTCGGTCCTTCACCGCCGTGGTTTTGATGAACCAGCTGTCGAGCGGATAGTACAACACCGGCTTGTCCGTACGCCAGCAATGCGGGTAGGTATGCTCGTATTTCTCTACCTTAAAGGCTTTGCCTTCTTCTTTGAGTTTGATCGCGATCAGCACATCGGTCGGCTTATAGTCAGCGGCTGACTCGTCTTCGCCGGTGTAGTTCTTCACGTACATGCCGGCAAAGTCGGTGATCTCCTTTACAAAACGGCCTTGCTTGTCCACGATAGGGGCAGGCTTGCCATTTTCATCCATTACCAGCAGCGCCGGGATGTCGTTCTGGGCAGCTACCCGGAAGTCGTCCACACCAAAAGTTGGGGAGATGTGCACGATACCCGTACCGTCTTCTGTGGTCACGTAATCGCCAATGATCACACGGAAAGCGGGTTTGTCCGGCTGCACGTAGGGCATCAGTTGGTGATACTCCACACCGGCCAGGTCCGCGCCCGTAAATTCCTCTACTACTTTGAACGGGATCAGTTTGTCGCCTGAGCTGTAGTCAGTCAGGGCCAGGTCTGCAGCTTTCGGGTTGAAATAACGACTCACCAGGTCCTTAGCCAGGATCACCGAGATCGGCTCGTAGGTATAGGGGTTGTAGGTTTTCACCTTCACGTACCTGATGTTCTTGCCCACAGCCAGCGCCGTGTTAGCAGGAAGCGTCCAGGGCGTTGTCGTCCAGGCCAAGAAGGCCACTTTTTCTTCCTCATACTCGAAGAGGAACATGTTGCGGGTGATTTTCTTTACCTCGAACTGCGCCACGATCGTGGTATCTTTCACCATCTTGTAGCAACCCGGCTGGTTCAGCTCGTGCGAGCTCAAACCGGTACCCGCACCCGGCGAGTAAGGCTGGATGGTATAGCCCTTGTACAAATAGCCTTTGTCGTAGAGGCGCTTCAACAGGGCCCATACCGACTCGATGTATTCGTTCTCAAAGGTGATATACGGATTGTCGAGGTCCACCCAGTAGCCCATCTTCTCGGTCAGGTCGTCCCACTGGCTCTTGAAACGCATCACGGTTTCGCGGCAGCGCTGGTTGTACTCCTCTACCGTGATCTTCTTGCCGATATCTTCTTTGGTGATGCCCAGTTCTTTTTCTACCTGCAGCTCTACGGGCAGGCCGTGCGTGTCCCAGCCGCCTTTGCGGTTTACCTGGAATCCTTTCAGGGTCTTGTAGCGGCAGAAAATGTCTTTCACGGCGCGGGCCATCACGTGGTGAATACCCGGCGTACCGTTCGCAGACGGTGGTCCTTCATAAAATACGAAAGGCTTGTGCCCTTCCCTCGTCGCAACTGACTTCTGGAAGATGTTGTGCTCCTTCCAGAATGCCAGTACCTCCTCGCCTACCTGGGCGTAGTTCAGGTTTTTGTACTCGTTATACTTTGCCATTTTCAGCACTTAAACTTCCGGTAATTCTTCTTTTCAAAACAGCTGGATAAAGCTAATCTGTCAGTTTTGGACAGGTATAGGATCTGTTTCAGAGCCGCTACATGCCTCGCGAATGCAATAAGTTAGCAATATACTCAGGATTGCTAATTTAACTGCAAACCCTCCAAAAGGAGCGTCAGACTTTAATAGATTCCCGCTGTAATGCAAAGGTAAGTATTTTTAAATTTTTGAGGCTTTCCGCTCGATCGCTCAAAAGACTTTTCCATTTTTTTGTTCTACCTATACCTAACAAGTAGAACACTGACTTGGTGCTATCATGGAATCTATGTTGTGGAATACTAAATCAAAAACCGCTTCTACGATCCCCTTTCGCTTTTTCCTTATGTTTTATACACCACATTGGTAGCACCTTTCCTGACCTGAAATAGCTTTAAACCTACCAGTAGTATTAGCAAATGATTTGGTATAAAATACTCTTTTTAAGATGCAGCTATACCTGCTTGTCAGAGTTAAGGAGTACTCAGGTATAGCTGGTTTGATTTTGTAATTCCTTTTAGACTTTTAAGAAAGTAGTTAGATGTGGATAAAAGCACCTTGCATTTAACTTAATTATTTTATTTCCAATCGTTTACACCGCTATACACTATTTTTTATCGTCGTTGTTCCACATATTACAACTCGATACTTAACATAACTAAAGCACTTTCAAGCATTCTGAGACAAATTTTTATCTAAACAAGGTATAGCAATTTATATTGAAGGCTGGCTAATTATTTCATTTGAACCTCTACTTGCTTTGTATACCTAATAAAAAAAGCGCCCGCAACTTGTTGTTGCGGGCGCTTTTGTGTGATCGGCTATACCTATACCTTAGCCTAACTTCTCGAATATGCTTTTGAAGCTAACGGCTTTGTTGATGTAACCGTGCAGCTCGCTGATTGGCATGCGTACCTGCTCGCGCGAGTCGCGGTCGCGTACCGTTACGGTGTTGTCTTCCAGTGTCTGATGATCCACAGCCACACAGAACGGTGTTCCAATCAAATCCTGGCGGGTATAGCGCTTGCCAATGGAGTCACGCTCCTCGTAGATTGCTTTGAAGTCATACTTGAGCGAGTTGAAAATCTCAGTCGCTTTCTCTGGTAGTCCGTCTTTCTTGGTGAGCGGCAGGATGGCTACCTTTACCGGAGCCAGCGCCGGATGGAACTTCAGGAAAGTACGCGTCTTGGTCTGGTCTCCTTCTGTAATCTCCTCTTCGGTATAGGCGCTGCACAGCGTCATCAGGAACAGGCGGTCGGCGCCAACTGATGTCTCCACCACATAAGGGATGTAGTTGCCGTATGGCTTGCCGTCCTCGTTCAGGTCGTTGTCGAAGTACTGCAGTTTCTTGCGGCTCAGCTCCTGGTGCTGCGTCAGGTCGAAGTCGGTGCGGGAGTGTATGCCTTCTACCTCTTTGAAACCGAATGGGAACTTGAACTCGATGTCCACGGCGGCGTTAGCGTAGTGGGCCAGCTTCTCGTGGTCGTGGTAGCGCAGGCTCTCGGCAGGTATACCGATGGCCTCGTGCCATTTCTTGCGGCTCTCTTTCCAAGTGTTGTACCACTCCATCTCAGTACCAGGGCGCACGAAGAACTGCATTTCCATCTGCTCAAACTCACGCATGCGGAAGATGAACTGACGGGCCACGATCTCGTTGCGGAAGGCTTTTCCGATCTGGGCGATACCGAACGGCACACGCATGCGGCCAGTTTTCTGCACGTTCAGGAAGTTCACGAATATACCTTGAGCTGTCTCAGGACGCAGGTAAATGGTGCTGGCATCCTCGGCTACGGAACCTACCTGGGTAGAGAACATCAGGTTGAACTGACGTACTTCGGTCCAGTTAGATGTACCGGAGATCGGACACTTGATGCCTTCACGGATAATCAGCTCGCGTACCGCATCCAGTTCCTCAGCGCCGAGCAAACGACCCATCTCCACCAGCAGCTCGCTGGCTTTGTCGTAGTGGCCGTCGGCTTCGTACTGGGCGGCTTTCTCTTCGATCAGCACGTCTGCACGGTAGCGCTTCTTGGAGTCCTTGTTGTCGATCATCGGGTCGTTGAAGCTATCGATGTGACCGGAGGCTTTCCAGGTGAGCGGGTGCATGAAAATGGCAGCGTCTATACCGACCACGTTCTGATGCAGCTGCGTCATCGACTTCCACCACAGGTTCTTAAGGTTATTCTTCAGTTCTACGCCCATCTGGCCGTAGTCATACACGGCCTGCAGGCCATCGTAGATCTCGCTGGAAGGGAACACGAATCCGTACTCCTTTGCGTGCGAGATGATATCTTTTAACTGTGCGTTTTCTACAGGGGTTTTCTCTTGTGTCGCCATGCTGCAAAGATAGAAGATTAAAGGGTGATTATGCCATAGGCTTTTCATTGTTTTTCGGCACGTTACGGCCTGATTGCCTCTGGAGCCGATACACTAACCATCAGCCAGCCACCATGTTGCTGCTTAGAAAAGTGCATCTGTTAACAATTTCTTAACATAGGGCTTATCTACTTCCTTGGTGTTTTGTAATAACTTGCGCCGATTTTTATTCTCACTCACCCAATTTACGATGGCCAAGACTAAAAAAGGCAAAAAACACGTAGTCCCAACCCAACCCCATAAGTTTACAAGGCGACTTGGCCTTCTGGATGTAGTGGTCCAGAAAGAAAAGAAATTTCTTTACTTTATCGCCTTCTCCTTAATCGCTGCGGGCGCACTTTATCCCTATCCCTCCATCGCCATGTGGGTAGGCTTCGCATTCGCTGGCTACTCGGCTATTGCCAACGACAGCATCCAGACCATCGGTACGTTTATCGGCTCCAACGAAGACAAGAAGTGGTATTGGCAGTGGCTCTTTATGGGCCTTATCTTTGTCGCTACGGTATCATACAGCTGGTTTGTGTTTGATGGCGACGTGTCTTACCAGCGTCTGGCCACACCCGGCCTGGAAGTAGCACCTACCAGTTTTGTATACCTGCAATTGGCCTCCCCGATCATCCTGCTGCTGCTTACAAGGTTCCGTATACCTGTTTCCACTACCTTCATGCTGCTCAGCGTGTTCACGGCCACTTCCGGCACCATCCTGAGCATGCTCAACAAAAGTATAGCAGGTTACATCGTGGCCTTCATCTCGGCCCTGATTATTTACCTGACGCTCACTAAAGTGATCAAGCGCTTCATCAAAGGCAAAGCGCACTATGCCTGGACGGTGGCGCAGTGGGTGATCAGTGGTTTTTTGTGGTATATCTGGTTGGCTCAGGACCTGGCCAACATCGCCGTATACCTGCCGCGTCAGCTCAATGTGTATGAATTCCTGGCCTTCACGCTGTTTATTTTCCTTGGCCTTGGCTTCCTGTTCTACAAGAAGGGAGACAAAATCCAGAACATTATCAATGAAAAGTCAGAGGTACGTGACGTGCGTAGTGCCACCATCATCGACCTAGTTTACGCGCTTATCCTTTACGTTTTCAAGGAGGTGAACAACGTGCCGATGAGTACTACCTGGGTTTTCATCGGTCTACTGGCCGGCCGCGAACTGGGCATGCGCCTGCGTGCTCAGGACAGCAGCACCAAGTTCATGAAGACGCTCAACCTGATTGGAAAGGATATTCTTTCCGTGACCATTGGCCTGATCGTGTCGGTTATTCTGGCCGTATCCATCAATCCTAAAATACAGGAGGAGATCTATAACTTCTTCTTCAACTAAGGTTCACCTGAACTGCATAAAAAAAGCCCGGCTCGTCCGGGCTTTTTTTATGCTCTTGTGTACAGCTATACTTGAAATTGGCGCTCCTATACCTGCTCAAGCCCTTTCAGACAAGTTTTTCCACAGTGCCATACCTATCTCTAAGGTATAGCACTTACCAAGTTCACCTTACATGTTAGGCTCTGTTTTTATCCTTAAACCAGGTATAGTTAACTGGTTTTTCTGCTCTATACCTGTACTTGACGGGGCTGCTCATTTGAGTTTGGCATAAAAAAACCCGGCTCCTTTGCAGCAGCCGGGCGGTATGTAGTAACTGTTATTCTTATTTCTCTGGCCAAACCACCTCGAGGTTGTCGTTGATGAACACACCGAAGTTTACGGCAATCAGTTGGTCCTCGTCGAAATACAGGTCGATCATTTCTTTTTCGTAAGAGATGCGTGTTTCGCCTGTTTCCATTTCCTCTTCCTCCAGATCCTCGTAACCGTGATCAGCAAAAAGCCTCTTCAGCTGCTCCTGGCTCATCTCGAAAATGCGCTCCTCCCACAATTTCACATCGCGGTTGGCTGTTTCAATACAGCTCAGCTTATAGTCGTCCTCCTTGTCGAAGTACAGCGAGTAACCCTCCTCCCAGTAGTTCCAGGCCTGGTGCTCAAACTCATCCTCCTCGTCAGACTCTTCTATCTCTTCAGGTTCGCCCAATAGCGCTTCTACTTCTTCCATTGTAAGGCCAAACTTGATTTTTCCAAGCCCTTTGCCTAACCTGATTTCTTTGTTAACCATGTTGCTCTCTAGTTTTATCTTGTATGCAAAGATATGTGATTTACTAATTTCGGAATTAAAAGGTTAAATGAATAATCTCGCGTCGATTTTTTAAGATTCGTATTTTGCCCTGAACTCGGCCATCAGCTTTTTATACGTTTCGTTCTCCTTGGCCTGGTCCCACTTCTCCTTGAAAATGCGCGCCGATTCCGCCTTTACCGGATCCGGATCTAGTGGCAACTGGTCCCGTCCGTGCGCTCCGCTCTGCCCTTTCTTGTCATCCGGAACCGAGCCTTTGTACTTCTGGCCTGTGCGGTGGTTGGCGTAGCGGCGTGAGCGGGTGTACCCCATCTGCAGGAACTTGCGTGCCATGTCGGCGCCCACAAAGTCGTTCTGACGAAGGTAATCCAAAAACAGACCGTAGATATGCTCCGACGACTCCCGTGCGATCTCAGGCGTCTTAAAGCGCCAATGCGGCAATATCTCCGACTTATAGGGTTCTACCAGCAAAACGCCCTGCTCTCCCTTTCCGATACGGTACAGCTCCGGATTTTTCCGGAAATCCGTTTCCCGGAAATCCAGTTCGTAGTTAAAAGCCTTCGATTTCCCTTGGTTCATTGGTATAGCCAGTTGTCTTGTACTGATTGTCCTGGTACATGTTCGGGTACTGCTCCGGGTATAAGATGATAAAGCTGTTGTCTTTGTAGTTACGCGAAAGCACACGAGGCACTGTGTCGAGCACACCGTTGTAGGATACAGTGCCCTTGCGCGCCGATATCACCACTACCATATCGTCCTTGCCTATACCTGTCTGGTTTTGCTCGAACTCTGCCATGGAAGGCCTTGGCACGTAGGTCGCGTCTACGGCTGGCTTGCTGCCCTTTACCGTGGACTTGAGGTTGTTCATCGTCCTGTGGCCTGCCATGAACACCACTTTGGCTCCTAGCTGCGTCGCCAATATGCTCACCGTGCGCATCCAGCGCAAATAGCCTCTCTCCAGTTCGGCGTAGGCCGGCACGATCACCACAATACGGCGCGTTGTGTTGAGCGGCTGCATAATCTTGCACACCAGTATCATCTGCTCGGTGTTCTCCAGCAGGTTGTCGAGCACCGTCCCGAAAATGCGGTCGCGGGTCGTGATCTTTGCGTTCCAGCCCAGCAGCACTTCCGTAATCATCAGCTCTTTGATGGCGCGCAAAATGCCACTGGCTATGTTGATGTCGATTTTGGCGACCAGCTGCACATCGTTGTCCGTAGCTGAGGCGTAGGTTATGGCCTCCTGCAGCATCTTGTTCTTCTTGTAGATCTCTTCTTCGGCCTGCTCGTTGTCCAGCACGACGGCCAGCGGGTAGATGGGCTCCTGATAATCCGGGTTGCGCAGCATCACCGCCAAATCGATCAGGTTCTCGATGTTCTTGGGGTTGGCGATTGGCACCAGAATACGGTCCGGCTTCTGGCTCAGGTCGGGTTTGCGCCGGCTCTCGATGATTGCCTGTTTCTTGGCCACCTTCTCCGTCACAAAGGAACTCACCAGGCAGCTCACCAATATCAGTACGATGGTTCCGTTCAGGGCTTCTTCGTTGATGATGCCAAGGTTATAGCCCACCAGGATTACGGCCAGCGTAGCGGCAGCGTGGGCACTGCTTAAACCAAATATCAGATCGCGCTGTGTGGCGCTGTAGCCGTATACCTTTTGCGTAACCCAGGCCGCCAGGTATTTGGTGGAGAGCGCTACAACTACAATGATCCCGGCAATAATCAAGGCCTCTGGTCCGCGGAAAAGTACGCTCAAATCCACGATCATGCCCACGTTGATCAGGAAGAAGGGAATGAAAATGTTGTTGCCCACAAACTCGATGCGGTTCATAAGGGCCGAGCTGTGCGGTATAAGGGTATTAAGCGCCAGCCCCGCCAGGAAGGCGCCGATAATGGCCTCTACCCCTGCCAGCTCTGCCAGGAAGGCGGCTGCAAACACCAGTGTGAGTACGAAAATGTACTGCGCTCCTTTTTCGCTTTCAATCTGTTTAAAAAACCAACTTGCCAGGCGTGGGAACACGAACATGACAATGCCTCCGAATATGGTCAGGGAGATGGCCAGTTTTATCCAATACCACGCATCCAGGTTGCCTGCCGCCCCGCCTGCCACTACGGCCAGCACCAACAGTACGGCCGTGTCGGTCACTATCGTGCCTCCAATGGTCACAGTCACTGCTTCGTTTTTGGTTAGACCTAGTCTGCTGACAATGGGGTAAGATATCAGAGTATGTGAGGAGAACATACTTGAGAGCAGTATGGCGGAAATCAGCTCATACTCCATGATGTAATAGAAGATGACCGTTCCGACTGTGATAGGGATCAGAAACGTGAATGCGCCAAAGACCAGGCTCTTATTCCGGTTCTTTTTGAAATCTACCATGTCGATTTCAAGGCCGGCCAGGAACATGATGTAGAGCAAGCCCACTGTCCCGAACAGAATGATGCTGGAGTCGCGCAGCAGTAGGTTAAATCCGTTTGGACCTACAATGACTCCTGCCAGTATAAGGCCTACTATACCTGGTATTTTTAATTTATTGAGGATGATGGGGGCAATCAGAATAATCAGGAGCACCAGCGTGAAAATCAGCACTGGGTCTTCGAAGGGGGGTACTAGTTTTAATAGTAATGTCATAGTTTTATTTTAGCGTTCTTTTTTCTCCCTATAAAGATAGGGCTTTTTAATTTTTTGGCTTTGCCTGCTCTCTGCTTTTCTAGTCCGCTCATCGGCTTTTTCCTCCCTTTTTTGGCCAACTTATCCAGCTTTCCACATCTTACCTGACCTTATTAATTTTAATTAGATAAGTTTTTAAATAAATCTTCTTTCATCATTAAGGCTGTTTATAAGTTGATAAGTGTGGAACATTCTGACTTGTCCTCATTTTCATTTCCTATACCTTGGCTGTGCACCTTACTTCCCACACTTTATCTTTTTGTTAATTTTTAGATTTCAGTTACTTAAGCCCTTTATCCACTTTTACCCATTTTGTGTGCATTACTTTTTTCACACTTACCTCCAGCCGTGGAAAAGCCTTTTTTGCATGTCTCTTTGTCAACCGCTTTCCACTTTTTATGTGTTCCACAGCCCTTTGGCTATATCTGTGGAACATGGTCGTGTGGAGTTATCAGATTTGCTCCACACTTGTCCACAGTTATACCCACCTTTTTTGTGGATTTCTAAACAGGATTTTTGATTTAAGGAAAACGCACGATTTTTCTCTATCTATTCAATTGATTTTACCTACTACGGTATTCTGAGGAGTTTATTTGCGAGACGGATTATACTTTGTTTCCAGCGTTGTTTCACGCCCCTTGGAATTGCCGAGCTGCCAATCTTTTGCAGCCAACTATAGGCTTCGTTTGACCTAAAGGAATTTTGCAGATGGATTCATCTGCTAAACCTGATTAAGTTAAGCCAACCGATACGACACTATCGTTTTATCCTCTTCCACAATTCGAACAGCTACGCTTTGAATGTGTTTCACCTGTCAATGGGGCGGATACTTTTTGACTCTTGCCTATTGAGGTTTAGGACATGTATAGCAACGCTCACCGGCTTACACCCTCGGGCCATTTGTATGCTAACTGGAGTCTGATTATTCTTCTTTTGGTGTGTGCGGCTTAGCTGCCCGTGTTTGAAGTTGGGGAAATCTTGGAAGGTATTGGTTTAGTAAATGGAGGAATTTCTTTTACTGATTATAGTGAAGAGAACTCACACCGTAGGTGTCCTTTTTTCGATTTAGGATTATCAATGTCCTGGCATCTCAAGGTTATACTTGTTCTTCTGTTTCTCACAGTTTTTGTTGCTCTGAGTGGGGATTGTAATCAGTGAGTTTTCTCTCATCGAACAAGAGGTGGTTGATCCGGAAGACATGGCATTTGTAGCCTATGACCCTTCAGCTGAGGCTCAGTTTCTATCTATACCTGTACTTGATTCTTGACAAGTATACCTGTTTGATCCAGCCGTTGATTTCCATGCATGGGTGTCATTCCGGCAAAGTATACCTACTATTATTTAGCAATACACTAACTCACTTCCTCGCTGACCTTTCCTTTCACCACTTAACCTTGCGCTCAGATGTTTCATTCTACAGCGTTTGAGCGTAATGTTTTATGCGCATTCTGTCGCCTCTCACGTTCACTGCGCTCCTGTTGACAAGAAAGCACTTTTACCCCCTATTCGTTACTTCTGGCGCCTATACCTAAATACTATCCACAGCAAGGCAGTGTCTAGGTCCCTGTTAGTCCATAAAAAAAGGAAGCCAGTCTGGCTTCCTTTTTCTACTAAAATGATATGTTTTCTTCCATGTCCCAGTTCGCCCGGATTTCCAAAGCCTTGTCATGGAGGTATACCTGTTCCGGTTCTTTGACTAGCTCCGGATCACCTCCATCCCACTTGCCGTTGTTGTTGGCATCGAGTATTACCCGGATGAAATAAGTACCCGGCGTGATGTTCCTGAAGTTGTATGTTCTGGTATTGCGTACCTGATCCCTCACTTTGTATTGATCGTCTACCAGCTGAACGATATAGTTTTTTTGCTCAGTCTTCACGGCACCTCTCAAACTGCCGGCTCCGCGTGCTTCCGCTATAGTCACTTGTATGGCAGGTTTGCTAAACTGATCTCCCTGCACGGGCACTATCCCAGCACTGTCCAGCACGATGGTTGCCTCTCGGGTTGCGTTCTTCCATCGGGGCATTGTAAAGGTGATTTCTGTGGCGGAGCGGTCTAGCTTCACCTGATCCGGATACGACAGCCTGGCCACTTCTGTGCTGTCAGCCAGCAGGCGTACGGGTTCTTTTGTCTGGATCTTTACCGGCGTTTCCAATTCGATTGTGACCAGCTGACCTTCTGCAATGGTATTGGCATTGCCGGTGCCATTCCCATTAGGTACAAGCCTTGCCCCGCTTACACGCTGTGCTCGCTTCCCTTCAAATGCAATCTGTACTGTATCCACTGTTCGGTTCGCCGCCGAGTCAAGAGCGGTTAATATCGCCCTGCCTCCTGCAAAACGATTGTCGCCGAATATATCCACAATCTTTCCATCCGGCGATATCTTATGGATGAGCGTGTCTTTTGGAGAATCTGCTGGTGTGGCTGTAAACCTTTCGAGGCCTTCGTTGTAGTTGGCTACAAAGCGATCGGTATACCTTTCACGGCGCTGCAATAGGGGGCGCTTCGTATCAATTCGTACCGTATACAACACAACATCCTGCTCTTTGCTTGTAACTTGTATCGGCTCCGCTTTATAGGCTATCCACTCCTCTTCGTTATCGTAGAGCGAGTTATTGTTTTTGTCTGTTAGCGCGTAGATCCTGTATTCATCGTCCTTTATGTTTTCGAACGCAAACTCTCCGTTAGCATCTGCCTGGGTTTGGTAATAGGGTCTGCTTTTCCGGATGCTGAGTGTATCGTTTGTCGGGTATAAGGCTACCACTGCCTCCTTCTCCGGCTCTTGTGTCAACAGCCTCACCACCTGTCCGCTCACTCGGCTTGAGTCGATGAATGAGCCTGTGCTAAACGTGAGCCCCAAGCCTTCTGCTATGTTCTTTTCGGTTATGTCCTGTATCCCTTTTCTGAAGTTGAAGGTATAGGTGGTGTTTTCTTCGAATGGCTCTTCGAATACAAGTTCCAGCCTGGTCTTGCTCATTCTCACCTGGTACTTGTTCTCTGTAAAGGGCGTAATAAGCAATTCTTTTTGCAGGTTATTTGGCTGCACCTCTTCATTAAAATCAAGTGTGATGGTGCGGGTGCTCACATTCAGTTCTTGTGGCTTCGGGTTGCTGTTCAGAAGCTCAGGCGCGTCTTCATCCTTAGGACCTCCTTCCGGGTTGTTGATGCTGGCACATGAAGCAAGCGCAGAGAGGGAAGCAGCGATAAAAATACTGTTGACAAGTTTCATCTACTATTCGTTTAAATGAAAAACAGGCAAACTTTCGCTTGCCTTGTTCTTATTTATTAACACTTATGGGTGGTGTTTATTTTCTTTTTGCTACGAAGATGAGGCTCGAATAATCGTTGCCGTTTTTCTCTGCATAGCTGTTTGACTTATACCCGTTCACCACACTACTGATGACCTTTGTCTTCCCCTCCTTATGTTTCTCACTCAACATGCTCACGTAGTAGGCGTCAAATTTCATAGGCAGCACTTCACTTAATTGCATCTTGTGCTTTTTAAGCAGCCGCTTCATGGTAGGCTGCGTGAAATGGTACAAGTGCCTTGGTACATCGTAGGCTGCCCAATCGGCTTTGTATTGCTGTGCGTCATGCGAGTCGGCATTAGGCACGGCTATGATCAGTGTCCCGTCTTCCTGCAGTAAGTCGATCAGTTCTGCGAATGTCTCATTTAGCGTATGGATATGCTCCAGCACATGCCACAGTGTAATGACTTCGAATTTTTCACCGGAAATCTCTTCCAGTCCTTTAGCCATGAGTTCACCTGTAAGCGTAGATGCCTCTTCGCGTGCACGGGAATTGGGCTCTATTCCTCTTATGTCCCAGCCATCCTGTTTGCACGCGTTCAGAAAAACGCCTGTGCCGCAGCCATAGTCCAGTATGGTTCCTTTTGCCGGAGCATGTCTGTTGATAAGCTCTACTTTTTGCTTCGTCGTAATGGAGCGCACCACATGATAGGCTCTGTTGATAATGCCCGTCTTTATGTTGCTGTGCGATATGTATTCGTCAGATTCGTAATACTTATCCATACTGGCTGCATCAGGTCGCGGGTTCGTAAACTTAAAGGTGCAGTTCTCACACTCTACAATTACGAAGCTCTCTTTCGAGACCGCATTGTCTGTCACTACCAGGAAGTTTTTGAAATCATCTTTGCCACATATCGGGCAATGCTCCAGTCTTTCGTAGCTCATTTATTTTCCAAGGTATACCATTAGTACCGATATGTCAGCCGGTGAAACGCCACTGATGCGCGATGCCTGTCCAATGGTTTCAGGTTGAATGCGCAGCAGTTTTTCGCGTGCCTCTGCTGACAAGGCAGGTATGTTGCGGTAGTCTATTTTCTCTTTAATGTTATAGTTCTCAAGCTCGCCCATCTTTGCAGCCATGGTGTGCTCCTTTGCAATATAGCTCTCGTATTTCACAGCAATTTCGGCCTGCTCTACGCTGTCAGATTTGAATTTGCTAAGGTATTCTGCTACTGCAGGCACAGCTTTCGCAATGTGCTTGATTTCGATGTTTGGTCGCTTGATAAGTTGGCCCGCACGCTGCTTTTCTACAATCGGGGCCGATCCCATTTGCTCCAGCATGCTGTTGATATCTCCCGGCTCAATTGGCTTATTATTTAAGTAGGCGATGATATCTGCTGATTCCGTGATCTTCTTATCCACAGCCGTCATGCGTTTCTCGTCTGCCAGCCCCAACTCATAACCTAGCTTTGTCAGGCGAATATCCGCGTTGTCTTGACGTAGCAGGATGCGGTGCTCTGCCCTTGAAGTGAACATGCGGTATGGTTCGTCCGTCCCTTTATTTACCAGATCATCAATTAACACGCCGATGTACGCTTCGGAACGCTTCAGTATAAATGGCGCTTTTTCGTTTATCTTGTTATGGGCATTTATACCTGCCATTAAACCCTGGCAAGCGGCTTCCTCATAACCTGTGGTGCCATTTATTTGTCCAGCGAAGTAAAGGTTCTCCACTAGTTTTGTTTCCAAAGTCAGGTTGAGCTGCGTTGGTGGGAAGAAATCATATTCAATCGCATACCCAGGACGGAACATCTTGGCATTTTCGAAACCAACGATTTTTCGCAGGGCCTTCATCTGCACATCTTCCGGCAAAGAACTAGAGAAGCCATTTACGTATACCTCTACTGTATTCCATCCCTCTGGTTCCACAAAGATTTGATGACGGTCACGATCCGCAAAGCGGTTAATCTTGTCTTCGATGGATGGACAGTAACGAGGTCCTAACCCTTGGATACGTCCCTGGAACATCGGCGACTTTTCGAAGCCTGTCTTTAGGATCTCGTGTACGTCAGTATTAGTATAGGTAATAAAGCAGCTGCGCTGTTTTGCCAATGGCGTCGTCTCAGTATATGAGAACTTGGACGGGTTTTCGTCACCGAACTGTTCCTCCATGCGGCTGTAATCGAGTGAACGACCATCCACGCGTGGCGGAGTTCCGGTTTTCATACGACCTGCTTCAAAACCTAGTTGAATCAGTTGTTCGGTTATACCTTTCGCTGATTTCTCTGCCGAGCGGCCGCCTCCCATTTGCTTCTCTCCGATGTGGATAATACCATTCAAAAAGGTGCCGTTCGTTAAGATAACGGCCTTTCCACGTATAGTTATCCCCAAGCTGGTGCGTACGCCAACGGCCCTTCCACCCTCTACTTCTATACCTGTTACCATCTCCTGCCAGAAGTCTACATTCTCTGTTTGCTCCAATGTTAGGCGCCAAGCCTCCGCAAATCGCATGCGATCGCTTTGTGCACGTGGGCTCCACATGGCAGGTCCTTTGGACTTATTGAGCATACGGAACTGGATCATGGTCTCGTCGGTGATAATTCCGCTCATACCACCAAGTGCATCCACTTCGCGTACGATTTGTCCTTTTGCCACACCCCCCATTGCTGGGTTACAGGACATCTGGGCAATCGTGTTCATGTTCATGGTTGCCAATAGAACTTTGGAGCCCATTTTAGCAGCTGCAGCAGCAGCCTCACAACCTGCGTGACCCGCTCCTACAACTATGATATCGTATTCTGGAAACATGTATTCTGAATTTAGGGATGTTTCACGTGAAACATCAAAGAAGGGATGGTAATTCCCTGTTTTGCGATTAAAATTTCCGCAAAGATAAGGAAGAATCTTCTAGTTTGCGCATAGCCGCCTCCTGCTCAGGGGTTTTATCTTTAAAGCCAAGCAGGTGGAGCACGCCGTGGATGAGGACGCGGTGAAGTTCGTCGTGGAAAGAGGTGCCGTGGGTAGCAGCATTATCGCGCACACGGTCTATACTTATAAAAATATCACCTTCGATGGTGCCTTCTATATCGGCATTATCGAAGGTGATGATGTCTGTGAGCGTATCGTGGTCCAGATACTCCACATTGATCTGGTGCAGGTAATCGTCAGAGCAGAAAATGTAGGTAAGGCTTACCAGTTCATAATCGTGTTGCTCTATGATGTTTGCGATCCAGCCGGAAATCTGTTCTGGGTTATCCAGCGAGAAATCTACGTCCTCGCTGAAGAACTCAATTAGATGATCCATTCTCTGATGAAGTGATGTTAAATATGAGTTGTACCTTTTTACCGTTGTCGAGGAAGTTCACCTCGTCACACAGGTTGCGCATCAGGAAAATGCCACGGCCACCTGGGTTCTCCAGATTTTCAGGAGCGGTAGGGTCTGGCAGGGTGTCATAGTCAAAGCCGGGGCCTTCGTCCTCAACCTCAAAAAGAAGCTGATTGTTCTCTATCTGGAGCGTAAGGTATACCAGTTTTTCTTTGTCGAATTTATTGCCATGGCGAATGGCATTGTTTACAGACTCCGTCACAGCGACCATGATGTTGCCGTACACGTCGTCTTCAAACTCGAATTCTTCCTTTGAATTGTCTATGAAGCTTTCTATAACCCGGATGTTCTCGATTAAGGAAGGAATCTGAATTTTAACCTGATTCATATAACTTGTTAGTGATGCTATAAGGTGCTTGTTAGTTACTCATGTGCTGGAAATACTCGCTGACCTTTTGCTTGTAGTAAGGCGTAAGCGCCGGTGAAACCGTTTGCAGTAATTCCGTTTGTTTTTCTTTTGTTCTTAAATACTTCTCGAATGAGGGCGGAACCCGTCTGGCAACATCCTGGGCGCTCTTTGCTTCCCGCTTGTTGTCCAGCTCCCGCTCCTTCATGGACTTCTCGGCCTCCAGCAAACGGGTCAGGATTTCGCGCTGCCGCATGATGGTCTGGTCAGTCAAACGTTTATTAACGAGATCAGTCTCGCTTTGTTCCATCATCTTGCTGATATTTCCCAGCTCACCATTGCCGGCTTTTTCGCCAGGTTTTTGTCCCTGCTTCTCCATTTCCTTCAGGGCATTGCGCAGCGCTTCCTGCTCCGCAGCTAATTTAGCTAATTCTTCAGATAGTGCCTTACCTGACTTGCCACCTTTTTTCAATTCTTCGATTTTTTTGTTCAAAGCATCCTGCATTTGACCAAAATCGCCCGGCTGTGGCTTGCTACCCTTCTGTTTGCTGGCCATACTGCCCTGCATTTGCTGCATCGCCTGCTGCATTTGCTTCAGGGCATCGTTCAGCATCAGCGCTAGGTTATTCATCGAAGTCATGGCCAGTTGCTGCTGTGCGGTGGCACGGCCAACGTTGCGGTCGCGCAGCTCCTTCATGCTGTTGTCCATGCTCTGGTTCATCTGGGCTACCTCACGGGTCACGAATGACTCGAGCTGGAACACTTTCTTGGCAAGGGCGAACAAACTGTCCTCAATCACTTTGGCGTTGTCGCGAAGTGAAAGCTGCTGCTGCGAAAGAGAAATGAAGCGCGGATCACTCTGGTTAACGCCACGGAAGGCTTTCATTACTCCTTCCTGATCGAAGGAAAGCTTGATCAGGTTCTCGAGGATGTCACGCAGGTTGTCGAGGTTCTGTTCCATACCCTGCATGCTCATGCTGTTCTGCATCTGCTCCATTTGCTGGGCCATCTGCTTCATCTTCTCCCCTGCCTTCTGCTGCGACTCACTGGCTTTCTTATTCTGATTCTTCTGTAGCTGCTGCTGCCCCTGCTCCATGTCCTGCTCTATCTGCTGCTGTTCCTGCTGCATTTGCTGCTCGTCCATCTGGTTCGGGTTCTGGAGTTTGTCATTTAGCTCTTTGAGGTCCTTCATGTCCTTTTTTAGCTGCTCGAACTCCTGCTTTATACTTTCTTGCTCTTGCTGCAGTTGCTGGTTGTCTTCCTGTTTCTGCGCTGTCTTGTCGGCCAGTTCTTCCTGTTCTTTGGCCATCTGCTCCAGCTTGTTGGTGATGTTGTCGAGCTTTTGCTCAAACTGAAGCTGTTTGAATAACTCCAGGGCCCTTTCCAATTCGCGCTCCAGGTTGCGCTCGCGGTTATCGAGTTTGCTCAGCAGTTTCTGCAGTTCGGCATCCTGCGGTTTCTGTTCCTGCAACAGTTTTTCGAGCTCCTGGTACAGCTTCTTGGTTTCCTCATCTAGCAGGCTGTCCATCAGTTTCTTCAGTTCCTGCGCTTTTTCGGCCAACTGCTTGTCCTGTTCCGAGAACATGTTCTGCTTCTTGTTAAGCTCGTCAAACAACTCTTTCATCGAGGAGATGTCCTGCTCCAGTTGCTTGCGCTTCTCTGCCAGGTCTTCCAGCTGCTTTTTGTCCTGCCAGTTAAGGTCGCGCTTGGTCTTCATCTTCTCTTCGGACTGCGAGAGCTCCTCTTTGAGCTTGGTACTCCTTTCCAGCGACTTGCTTAGCTGGCTTTCCACTGACTGCGCATTGCTGATCAGCTCCTTTTCTAAGTCTTGTCGGCTTGGCACCCGCAGTTCGTAGGCCCGCGTTCTGGCGCTCTTGGGTCCGTTCAGTCCGTCATTGTCCCATACCTGCACAAAGTACTCCAACTTGTCGCCGGGGCTGAGTTGAAGACTAGCAGTGTTCCATTGATGATAGTACGTCTGGTTGAGCTGCTGTCGGTTCAGTCCGATGGGGACACTCTTATACCTGGCCTGCGGGTTCTTGTCGTTGGTCACTTTGTAGTTCAGCACCAAGCGGGTCAGGCCATAATCGTCGGCCACTTCCCCGGCCAGCACTACAAAGCGGTATAGGGCAGAGTCGTGGTACTGCTCCAATGTGATCTGCGGGTGGCGGTCAGGTATAGTGGTGATCTGGTAATTGATCTCTTCCTTGTTTGTACTGTGGGCATTCCGCAAACCAACGTGGTAGTTCTGACTCTCGGTAAATTGCTTGCTGGCTGTGAATAAGTTTGCCTTAGATTGGGCTACAAGGGTTTCAGAGGGGTTTTCTAATTTGATTTCAACACGCTCCGTTTCAGTAGCGTCGAAATTCCAGGTGATGGTACTACCGGCAGGTATAGTGGCATTGCCCGTATTCTGGATCACCTCAGGCTTCCGTTTCAGATAAGCCGGGAAGGCCACCTCCAAATGGAAATTCTTCAGACTAGGCCGAGAGAGCAAGCTCAAGTTATAGTCATCGGACATAAATCCGGAGCCCTCCAACTGGAATGCAACAGGACGCTGCAGCTGCTTGAAGGTATAGGTATAGCCATTACCGCTCTTCTGCAATCGTTGGCGCCGGCCGTTGTAGTGGATGTATACCTCGTTGGGTATGGTCTTGCCCTCCAGCTGTACTTTCAGCTCAAAGTCTTCCCCCCGGTAGGTCTGCAGCGATTCATTCTCCACCACAAATTGGAAAGGCGCAAGCGGGGTATAGTGTTTCTTGTAGTTTAGGATGCGCTCCGTGCCTTGCACAAATATCGTAGGGTATAGCAGTGCGATCAGCAGCATAATGACAGCGGGCAGCGCAATGTATTTAAGCAGCGGCCTGTTCTCGCGATAGGTAACGGCTTCCTCGAACGGGTAATTAACGAGCTGGGAAGAACGTTGGGCGATGCTGGCCGCAATGAGCTCGTTGGTACGGCCTAAGTCCTTTAGCTGAATAGCATTTAGGAGCTTGTCTTTTATCTCCGGATAGTGCTCCCCTACCCTGGCGGCCGCCTGCTCGTCTGAAAGCAGTTTCCGGAGATTGGCCAAGGCCGAAATCGGAAGAATGATCCAACGAACGAGGGCGTAAATGGTGAGGGCGACGAAAGAGAAGAGCAGAAAGGCACGTACAAACACCGGGAAGTAAAAGATGTACTCCAGCAGGCTGTACACGATATAGATAGACATTAGCAGGCCCAGAGCGAAAATACTTCCCCGCAACAATAAATTGAGGTAGAACTTTTTCTTAAAGGCCTGCAGCTGGTATAACAGCCTGTCCATTGCATCGTGCTGATTCATCCGCCTGATTATTTAGTCGTTGCTAACCCATGCCTACAGTTACAAATTAATCTAAAGGGTATAAGTCGTTAAAATAGAGAGATTTAAGAGTATATAATAGCATCTCTATTATAAAACTGCCGGTACGGCCGATTTAGTATATGTTCTGGGTATGCTACTATTAGTATACGTTCTGGGTATGCTACTATATAATATCCAATAAAACCGGGCAGTGGTCGGAGTGCTTGGCCTCTGGCAAAATGGCTGCCCGCTGCATGCGTTCCTGCAGATTGCTGGTCACCATGTTGTAATCGATGCGCCAGCCCAGGTTCTTGGAGCGTGCACCTGCCCTATAACTCCACCAACTGTAGTTATGCGGCTCCTTGTTGAAATGGCGGAAGCTGTCCACAAAACCACTCTCGATAAAGCCGGTCATCCAGTTACGCTCTTCAGGCAAGAAACCTGAACTGTTGGCATTCGATTTTGGGTTATGGATATCGATCGCCTGGTGACAAATGTTGTAGTCGCCACTGATCACCATACCTGGCAAAGTCTGCTTCAGGTCACCAATATAGCCATAGAAATCGTCGAGCCACTGCATCTTAAAGCTCTGCCGCTCGTCACCGCTCGATCCAGAAGGCATGTATACGCTCATCACCGAATAATCGTCGAAGTCGGCACGGATTACCCGGCCCTCGTTGTCGTAGCAGGCCATGCCACAACCAATCTCCACATGCTTAGGCTTTTCCTTGCTGAGGATGGCCACCCCGCTATACCCTTTCTTAACGGCAGGGTGCAGGTATACGTTATAGCCCAGGTCCTCAAAAATGGCACGGTCAAACTTGTCTTCGCAGGCCTTGATCTCCTGCAGGCAGAGCACATCCGGATTGGCAGCTTTCACCCAGTCCTGAAACCCTTTGGAAATAGCGGCGCGGATGCCGTTCACGTTATAGCTGATAATCTTCATAATATTGTTTCACATCCAGGCACGGGCAGCTCGCCTATTCTTTCCTTGAAAGAGAGTGAAGCTTCCTGTGCAGGTTCATTTTAGGATATTAAATGTCGTCCGCTCTGTCGAAGTACTCCAGGATGTGCCATTTCAGCATTCTCTCCTGTTCTTTCAGATTGGTGAAGGGTATAGGCTTGACGGAGCGGTAATGGGGCCAGCCATCTTCGTCGACCCGCTCCAGTTCATAGAAACCGGACAGACTGAATACCTTGCAAGTAGCGATGTGCATCAGGTCCTGCTTTTCTTCTTTCGTGAAATCCGAGATGCCCCTGCCCAGTTCCTGTATACCTATGAGAAAAAGGATTGCATTCAAATCAGGTTTTTTCCCGAAAGTTCTCATCATGGAAGCCCGCAGATTGGTCCATCGGTGCTCCAGGTTAGATGATTCGTCGGCCATATTTTAATTGTTAAATGGCTGGATTGCTGAATTGTTTCTCTACTATCGTAAAGAGGAGCAATTCAACAATCCAGTATTTGAGATATTTTAAGAAGCGCTCTGCTGGGCTTTAAGTTCCTCCCAGTACTCAACGGCGCGGCGGAAGTGCGGAATCACGATGGAACCCCCTACTAGGTTGGCAATGGAGAACACCTCAAACACCTGCTCATCCGAAACGCCTTCTTCAAAGCACTTGCCCAGGTGATATTTGATGCAATCGTCGCAACGGAGCACCATCGAGGCTACCAAGCCGAGCATTTCCTTTGTTTTTACATCGAGAGCGCCCTCTGCGTAGGTGTTGGTGTCGAGGTTAAAAAAGCGCTTGATCACTTTGTTGTCGTAAGACATGATGCGCTCGTTCATGCGCGTACGATAATCGTTGAATTCTTCTATCTGACTCATTGTTGTGTGTGCTATTGCTGTTTTATGCTTTTAAAAGTATAACAGATAAAGTTACTCTAAATTATCAAGAATTCCTTAACCACACCTGCCCTGCCATGCTACAGGATTTACTGGCCCTACTCTTCCCTGAGATATGCCACGCATGCGACCAGCCATTGACCCGCGGCGAGCGTTTTATCTGCACGGAGTGCAATGTGAAACTGCCTTATACTGACTTGCACCTGCACGGGGCAACCGAGTTGAACTACCTACAACAGAGGTTCTGGGGCAAGGTGCCGGTGCGGTTTGCATTTTCCTACCTGCACTTTAGATCCAAAGGCCGTGTCCAGCGTGTGCTTCACAAACTCAAGTACAAGGGAGCTCAGGAACTAGGTGAACATCTGGGCAGGCGCTATGGGAGCATCCTCTCAGAGCATGGGTATGCCGCGCACCTCGATCTGGTGGTGCCGGTACCGCTCCACAGCCAGAAGCTGCGCCGGCGTGGGTATAACCAGTCGGAAGGATTTGCCAAGGGGCTGGCAGAGGCCCTGCAAATCCCGTGGAGTAACAAAGTGCTGGAACGCGTTTTTGACACTGACTCGCAGACCAAGAAAAGCCGACTGGACCGATGGCAGAATGTGGAGCAGGTGTTCGTTGTGAAACAGGTAGAGGAGGTGAAAGGAAAGCGAATACTGTTGGTGGATGATGTGCTTACAACCGGTGCAACGCTGGAGGCCTGTGCCCATACCCTGCTGCAAAGCGGGTGCAGTGATGTGAGCGTGACGACCATTGCGGCCGCCTAGGTATAAATGCAAAAAGCCCGGGTATACCCCGGGCTCTTTAAAATATAGTATTAACTGTTAGTTCTTATCTGTTAGATCCGGCGTTGATCATCGCGCAACGGAAACCGATTGTTGCTGTAGATGAATCCTGCGCCATGAATCTTCTGGTACCTGGAGACAGCCAGTAGGCTACGTCTTTCCATGAACCACCTTTGTAAACACGTACTTCGTTGCTGATCAGGGAGTGGAAGCCTTCCGCTGTGTCGTAGTTTTCAGCTTCGTCCTGGTAACCGTCTCTGCGGAACGGGTTCAGGTCTTCTACGTCCTGAAACGAAAGCGGACGGTATACGTCTTGTACCCACTCGTTCACGTTACCAGCCATGTTGTACAGGCCGAAGTCGTTTGGCGGATAAGCGTAGATGTAGTCCGTGATCATGGCACCGTCGTTCAGTGAGCCAGCCACACCGGCATAGTCACCGCGGCCACGCTTGAAGTTAGCCAGGAACTGACCCATTTTCTTGCCGTGCGGGTTACGCAGCTGATGACCATCCCAAGGGTAAAGTCTTCTGTTGTTCTGGTTTTCGTCTTCGTTGTACTGTGTACCGATCAAAGCCTGGGCAGCATACTCCCACTCAGCCTCTGTTGGGAGACGGTAGTTCGGCAACACATAGCCAGACTCGATAGAAAGAGCTGTTGCCTCTGTTGTTTCCTCTGTACGGTTTCTGCCGAAAAGACCTCTTCTCTTTGTAGAACCGCCACCTGCTTCTTTCGCCAGGTTTTCGTTCACCTTGGCTGTACGCCAGGTGCAGTAGTCATTGGCCTGTAGCCAGCTAACACCTACTACCGGGAAGAAACGGAAACCAGGGTAACGCAGGTAGTACGTTACGTAAGGGTCGTTGAAAGAAAGTTGACGTGACCAAACAGTCGTGTCCGGAAGGGCGGCTACGTATACCTCAGGTATAGAGTCGCGCTTGAGGTAGTGCAGGTACTCCAGCCAGTGGATGTTTGCCACCTCGGTCTCGTCCATGTAAAAAGAAGCTACCGTCACCGTGCGCTCAATGTTGTCGCGGGTCATGGCGATGTCCTCCTCCATAGAGCCCAGTGTGGTACGGCCGCCTTCAATAAATACAAGACCCGGCGCCTGCGGGAAATCCTCGTAGTCGTTTACCTGAAACGCGGTTTCGTCCTCGTTGTATTCTATACCCGTGGCCGAGCTGTAATCCCCTGGATCAGTGCTGGTTGGATAGCCGCCACCTTTGCCACATGATGCGAGAAGCGCGCCTCCCACAACAACAGCCGATACATACTTAATAAGCTTCATAGATTAGGACCTACTTAAGATAAGGTTCTTTTAATGTAATTTAACGTGCAATTATAATTAAATTCAGAATGCCGGACAAACAATGTTATGGTTTATTTTGGACAATCGTCGGGCTGTGAACAAATTATTTAAGTTAAGTTGTTCAAAAACGAGCGAAATTTCATTTGCCCCTCCCGCCTGCCTGCCAAATCCCTTCACTCCCACGTCGTGGCTGAAGCCGATGCGCAGCCTATTGAGACTCACACCCGCGATTATACCCAGGCTTTGATCCTGGTCGGTACCCGTTGCAGGTACTCCTTTATATATTACTCCTAACGCCAAAGGCGAATAGATAGTATACAGGGCTACATCAAGACGGCTATAATTTTCCTGATGCGTGAAATTGAGCGCCGGACTGATGCTGAATTCGGCATTGCTGCGCCTCAGACCAGTGTCAAGGTAAAACTTATACCCGGCGTTGGCCACAAAGCGCAGGGGCAGCCGGGTGGTTTCGTCGAAGCCGTAGTTTGGCTGGTTGAGGTGTGCTACGTTGAGGCCCGCCCAGAAATTGTTATTGTACAAAACGCTGCCGACGGCAAAGCTTACATAATTAGTCGGGTCGAACTGGTTGGCTTCGGCCGAAGTCAGTGCGGTTTGGCCATAGTCGGACAGCTGGTCGCCAAATACCAGGTTGTCGTAATTGACACGAAGCGAGGCAATAGTGGTTTGGAGGCCGGCAGCCAATGCCAGGTTGTCCGTCAGACGGGTATGATAGGCGTAGGCCAGGGCCGCCTGCAGTTTTTGTAATCCGCCAATACCCGCGCGGTCTTGCTGCAGTACCATCCCAATTGCACTTTTGGTTCCTTCAAAACGATAGTCGGCAGAGACTTGGTTGGTAATGAACGAGCCGTTAAGCGAGGGCCACTGGTTGCGGTGGGCAACGGACACGCTCCAGTCGCGACCCAGTCCGCTTAAAGCAGGGTTTAGGTATAGCCTATTGGCGTACTGTTGCGTAAAATGCGCATCCTGCCCTGTTGCCTGCAGGCCGCAAAGGGAAATCATCAGGCAAAAAAATAATTTTGTGAGGCCTACACGCATACTTTCAGAACTCCTGAACGGTTATTACTGCAGCGCTTGTATAATTTCTGCATGGTTTTCGCTATAAAATTATATAGCTTAGCTTTTACTAAACGCAACCACCTATATGAAAAAAGTAGTTATCGGTTTTTTTGTCTTTTTAGCAGTGCTGCTGGCACTGGCGGCTTTAGTGCCCCTACTCTTCAAAGATAAAATTAAACAGGCCCTGGACAAAGAGATCGCCAAGAATATCGACGCCACCGTGGTGTATGCCACAGATGATGTGAGCCTCTCGCTCTTCCGGGATTTCCCGAACATGTCACTAGGAGTGGAGAATCTGCTGGTTGTCGGCCAGGATTCTTTCGCAACCGACACGCTGGCAAAGGTGCCCTCCTTCCGCATGGGTTTGGACCTGATGAGCGTTATCACGGGCAACCGGGTTAAGATCAACAACATCAAACTTGACAACCCGACCATCCGCCTGCTTGTGCTCAAGAGTGGCAAAGCCAACTGGGACATCTTTCTCTCTGATACCACCACAACCGCTGCAGCCGATACGGCAGCCAGCGACTTCCGGATGGCGATCAAGCGATGGGATATCACCAACGGCACCTTATTCTATGACGACCTGAGCATTCCTTTCGGGCTGGCGGCCTACAATGTGCAGCATACCGGTAGCGGCGACTTTGAGAAGAGCGTGTTTGACATGAAATCGCAGACCACCGCCGACCGCTTTGTGATGACCTACGACGGGGCGAACTACATCGAGAATGCGGTGCTGGACGCCGACGTGACCCTGGCCATGGACTTGGATAAGTCGCTCTATACCTTTAAAGACAACAACATCCGCATCAACGAGCTGCCGGTGCAGTTTGCCGGTACCATCCTGATGCCCGAAGACGACATTGATCTCGACCTGACCTTTAAGGCCGCGGATACAGACTTCCGCAGCGTGCTGTCGGTAGTACCCGGTATGTTCAAAGAAGATTTTAAGAACATCCAGACCGAGGGCCAGCTTAGTTTCGACGGCTATGTAAAGGGTCGCTTCAACGATACCCTGATGCCGGGCTTCGGCACGGAGCTGAAAGTGGCCGAGGGCTTTTTCAAGTACCCTGACCTGCCACAGGCTGCCCGCAACATCAACGTCGACATGCGCATCGACAACCCGGACGGCGACCTGGAGAACACCGTGGTGGATGTGCGCAAGTTCCACATGGACATGGGCAAGAATCCGATCGATGCCCGCGTGCTCGTGAAAGGTATAGAAGTGATGCAGGTAGACGGTAACGTGAAAGCCAGCATCGACCTGGATGAAGTAACCAAGGTGTTTCCCGTGGAAGGGATGACGCTGCGCGGTTTGCTGAAAGTAGACGCCGACGCCAAGGGTATCTACAGCGAGAAGAGCATGCCGGTGATCGATGCCGATATGCGCCTGACCAATGGCTATGTGAAATCAAAAGATTTTCCCGCTCCTATCCAGAACCTGAATGCCGTGGTGAACATTCTGAACAAAACAGGCAACACCGACGACACCCGCATTAACATAGAGCGCTTCAACATGACCCTGGACGGCGAGCCGCTGGAGGGACGCATGCTGGTGCAAGGTATAGAGAGCCCGGCTTTCGACGGGCAGATAAAAGGTATACTCGACCTGGAAAAGCTGACCAAGATTTTCCCGCAAGAAGGTATGACCGTGACCGGCCGCATCAATGCCAATGTGGCGGCGAAAGGTAAGATGTCGGATATAGAAGCCGAGAAGTATAACAACGTGACGGCAAACGGTACCATGGGTATCAAAAATCTGAACTTTGTGAGCACCGACCTACCGCAAGGTATAAAGATCAGCAGTGCCGACGCCGTGTTCAACAACGAGCGCATCCAACTCAACAACATGAACGGTCACCTGGGCCAAAGCGACTTCAGAGCCAGCGGTACAGTGTCGAACTATATCGGCTATGCCATGGCCGAGAACCAGTCGTTGCGCGGTAACTTCAACCTGAGCTCCAACACTTTTAATGTGAACGAGTGGATGGTGGACGAAAATACTGGTCAGGTAACGGATGCCACGACCGAGGCCGAGGGTGTCGTAGAAGTTCCGGACAACCTGGACATCACCCTGAATGTAGACGCCAAGCAGGTGCTTTACGACAACCTGAAGCTTAACAACGTGGGCGGCCGTGTGCTGGTGAAAAATAAAATAGCCAAACTGGAGGCTGTGAAGTTCAACACGCTGGGCGGTGCCTTTGTGGCCAGCGGCAGTTACAACACGCAGAGTCTGAAGCAGCCGCTCTTCGACATGAAACTGGATGTGCAGAACCTGAGCTTTAAAGAGGCCTTCAATGCGTTCAATACCATCAAAGCGATTGCGCCTATCGCCGGGCTGCTCGAAGGTACGTTCTCTACCAAGTTCAACTTCAACGGCGAAATTGGCCAGGACATGACCCCGATTTTCAAAACGCTGGACGGCTCAGGTATCATCGATGTGGTGAAAGCCGCTGTGCGCGATGTGAAAATTGTGGACCAGATCAGCCGACTGACGCATTTTGAGGAGCTGCAGAACTTCGTGATTCAGAACAAACGCATCGACGCCCAGATCATTGACGGCAGCCTGGTTATTCGTCCGTTCGATTTGAAAGTGGGCGATGTGCAGATGACCGTGGGCGGCTCCAACAACGTGAACGGCAACATCGACTATGTAACTGCGCTTAATGTGCCAGCCGGCAAGATAGGCCGTGAACTGAACACCCGACTGGGCAGCCTGATTGGCAACGAGGCCCTGAAGACGTCGGACCGCATTACGCTTAACCTAAATATTGGCGGCACCGTGTCTGAGCCTCGCGTGGCCTTGGCGGGTGGCAGTGCCAAGGGGCAGGCCAAAGACCTGGTGGAAAGCGTGGTGAAGAGTAAAGTGGATGATGCGAAAATGCAGCTGGAGCAGAAGAAGCAGCAGGTACAGGACAGCGTGCGCAACGAGTTGGAAAGACGTAAGGTAGAAGCAGAGAATAAGGCACGTCAGGAACTGGAGAAGAAGCGATTGGAAGCCGAGCAGCAGATCAAAAAGCAGGCAACCGATAAGATCACCGACTTCCTGAAACCTAGAACCAAGCCGGCCACACCACCTGCCAAACCTGATACCACCAAAGTGCAGCAATAGCACCGCTTGTTCAGGTATAGAATATAGGTCGCTAAGTGAAGTTCAGCGGCCTATATTTTTTTATAGCTATATACTTTTGTGCAACTTAATGCCGTTTATCCGTATAATGGTTGCTGTTTAGCACCGAAGTGGTTTTAAACTTTATACAATTTCTATGAGAACTAAATTTTTGATTCCTTTTCTGATGAGCGGCCTGGTATGGTTCAGCTCTTGTGACAGCGAGTCTGACAGCAATGGCACAGCCCGTATGGAAGTGCGCTTAACAGACGCGCCTGGTGACTATGAAGAGGTAAACATAGATATCCGCTCTGTGCAGATCCACAAAGAGGATACAGATAGCGAAAGCGGCTGGCAAACGCTTGACGTGGTCCACCCAAAGGTATACAACCTGCTTAATTTTGCCAATGGAGTAGATACACTGATTGCTTCCGCCAACTTGCCGGCAGGGAAAATTTCTCAGATCAGGCTGGTGCTGGGCGAGAACAACTCGCTTAAATTAAAGGATGGGCGCACAGTCGACCTGAAGACGCCAAGTGGCCAGACCTCCGGGCTAAAATTGAAAATAAACGCCGACCTGCGCGAAGATGTGACCTACGTGGTGTTGCTGGACTTTGACGCAGCCAAGTCGGTAGTGGCCAGAGGAAACGGCCAGTATAACCTGAAGCCGGTTATCCGCACGATCACGCAAGCCATAGCGGGCGGTATAAAAGGTAGAGTAACGCCAATCGAAGCCAAGCCAGGCATCTATGTGATCTCCGCAGAGAACGATACGATTGGTGGCTTTGCCAATGACAATGGCGAGTTCCTGATCAAAGGTGTGAAGGCCGGTACTTATTCGGTGAAATTCTACACCGCGGGAGCTGTAAACGACACGACCCTGACAAACATCAGCGTATCGCAGGATCAGATCAAAGACCTGGGTACCGTTAAGTTGCCAACAAAAGAATAGGTTTTAGAGACAAGCTAAACTTAGCTTATCCTATCTCTAAAGCAAAAAAAGGGGGCCCTTCATCGTGAAGGGCTCCCTTTTTCATTTAAAGTCTAATTTTCTTTCGTCTAAAAGTCCTTTGTCTATAAATTAGTATACCTGCCCCATCAGTTCGCGCACGTAGGTCACGTAGTCGGTGTTAGGTGGGGTATGGCCGTTCTTGCGCAGGTCTGTGGCTACCTGGGCGCGGTGGTAAGTAGCGTGATTAAAAGCGTGCGTCAGGATGTCGAGTACGCGGGTGCTATACTTGTGTCCCTGGCTGTTGGTGTAGTCGATCAGGCGGTTGAACTCCTCCTCGTCAGAGTTGGCAACCAGTTCAGCTATTTTGTAAGAGGCATATTGATGCAGCTTGTGCAGTTCCTCCAGGGTGTGCTCCTGCCATACCTTCACGGGGCTTTCGGTGCTGGTGATGCGGGCTATCCAGATAGCCTGTGCGTTGAGTGCGTGGCTGAACAGGCGTGCCGCGTTAGAAGGCACCTCAGGCAGCGCATCGAATACGTTCAGCATGGTCTGGTTCGCCCAGATGTTGTATTCCGAAAGGTTCTTTAATACGTCGTTTCCAGTCATCTTCAATTATAATTCTCTTTTATCTTCCCAAATCAGGGTCTCGTTTGTCCTTGCATCAAAAAAGTCCGCGCAGCGACCGTCACCTTGCCCCGTTATGCCGCCGTCGGGCTCGCAGAGGAGGTTGCCGTCGGTGTCGTATACCTTGGAGGGGATGTCGCAGCAGCGGCTGGTCAGGTAGTATACCTCCTGCCCTTTGTAGGTATAGCGGTATACCTTGGCCGGCGGATTGCTTACATCCTCCTGCTCCAGCTCCCGGATAAGCTCGCTCAACCAGCCAGTCGGGGCAGGCTTTTGCTGCTCCACTTGGGAAGTGGCGGGGCGGTCTGCTGTCTGGCAGCCAACAGAAGCCGTCATCAGCAGGAGTGTGAGCACCCAGAAAGAAGGTTTGCGTGAAGCCATAGGGGTCCGTTTTTCAACCGAAGCGCAAAGGTACGACATTTAAGGCTAAACACCGGTTATGGAATGACATTATACCTGCAAGTGCCTCCGTTGCAATTACAATTCAGTGTTTACGTACCCGACCCAATAAGGTATGAAGATGAAAAGGCCGACAACCGCTGCGGTAATGGCGGCCATCAACACGGCACCAGCCGCCAGGTCTTTGGTCTTGCCGGCCAGGGGGTTATGTTCCGGCGATACCAGGTTGGTGAGCGTTTCGATAGAGGTATTGAAGATCTCGGCCACCCACACCATACCGATGCAGAGGATCAGCAAACACCACTCCATTCGGGTGACATCGAAGCCATATGCCATGCCCAGCACGACGATGCTGGACAGCACATGCAGCCGCATGTTGGGCTCGAACCGGAACACGGCCGAAAGACCATTGAAAGCAAACCGGAAACTGTTTAAGCGGCTTTTGATGTAGGAAGGGCGGCTCATGCTGGCATCTGTCAGGAGGGTGGATACTCGGTTTTTGCTGTGGTTTACTGTGCAGGCAGGTATAAAGTTAAGGTATAGCGCTGTAGACTTAATCTGTAAAACGGATGGCAGTCTAGCTGATGCAGTAGCGAACTTGCGTAGGGGTGCGTGCATCCTCGAAAAGGTGCCCCAGGTGCTGGCCGCATTTGCCACACAGCAGCTGCGTGCGCTCCCGCCCATAAGTGCCAAGCGGCCTGTGGAAAACATGATCCTCCATCTGCTCCCTGAAGCTGGGAAAGCCAGATCCGACCTCAAATTTCCTGCTGGCCTCAAACAGCGCGTAGCCGCAACAGGCACAGGTATAGGTACCGGTTGCATCCTGCCGGTCATTGGCCGATACCTGCTGCCTGTGCCTGAACATTTGCCTGCGGCTATACCTGCGGTTTACTTCTCCAGGTCTTCGACCGGTACAAATTTCATGGAGAGGGAATTGACGCAGTGGCGCACGTTCTTTGGCGTGAGGTACTCTCCTTCGAATACGTGGCCCAAGTGGCCGCCGCAGTTGGCGCAAACGATCTCGGTGCGGTGTCCGTCCGGGTCTGGCACACGCTTTACGGCGCCCGTTATCTCATCGTCAAAGCTTGGCCAGCCGCAGTTCGACTCAAATTTGTACTCGGAGGTATAGAGCGGCGCATTGCAACGTCGGCACAGGTATACGCCTTCGCCTTTAAATTTATTATACTCACCAGTGCCCGGGTATTCCGTGCCTTTCCGCACAATAATGCGCTCTTCGTCCGGAGTCAGTTGGTTGTATTCTGAGGGGTCTTTTGCAATTTTCATAAGCTTCACTATAATCTGGTTGTGTATACGAAGGTATACAAATAACGCACCACAAGGACAATTTCTGACAGGATGACCGGGGGATCAGGTATAGGCTAGGCCCCCTGCCCCATGTACTGCGACAAGCCTCCGTCCATAAAGTAACTCGATCCGGTCACGTAGTCTGCGTCTGACGAGGCCAGGAAAAGGGCTACCTTGGCGATCTCCTCAGGCTTACCGGCCCGCTTCATGGGGATGTTCTCTTCGCTCTCTTCGCGTTTTTCTTTGTCGTCTATCGCCTCCTGGTTCATCGGCGTCAGGATCATACCAGGGCAAACGTTGTTTACGTTGATACCGTCCTCAGCCAGTTCCAGCGCCAGAGTGCGGGTCAGGTTGCGCACGCCGGCTTTGGAAGCACAGTAGTCTGCCGTGCCCGCCGACACGATTTCCTCATGCACCGACGATATATTGACGATCTTTCCCTTGCCGCCTTTTTGTTTGCGGTGCCGGATAAAAGCGCGGGAGCAAAAGAAGGTACCGTACAGATTGGTCTTGATTGTTCTGTCGAAAACTTCGGTGTCCATGTCGGCTACGTTAATGCCAGAGCCGTTTACTGCTGCGTTATTCACCAATATATCGATGGAACCAAACTCCTGCAGGGCCTGCTTGAATAGCTTTTTCACCGCCTGTTCGTCGCTGATATCCACCTGCAGTACCAGCCCTTTACGGCCTAGCTTTTCCACTTCACGTAAGGTTTCTTCAGCGCCTTCTTTGTCGGTGTGGTAGGTCACCACAACGTCTGCCCCTTCTTTGGCGAATTCTATTGCAGTGGCCTGGCCGATGCCGGAGTCGGAGCCGGTGATGAGAGCTACTTTGTTTTTTAGTTTTTCCATAGGTATGTGTTTAGGGGTTTAAGATATGCTTCTATACCCATAACTTTACATACACATACTACCTGCTGTAGCTGATTGTTTGAGAAGAGGAAAAACTATTTCACGTAATAGTACGATTGGCACTTTACCCTGTCCGGATCGGTTACCTTAGGCAGCTTTAGCCTCTACCTTTTCTTTGGCCTTGCGTTTGCCCCTGAAAAACAAAAATAGGTTCAGGAACAGCATCACACCTAGGTATATAGAAAACCCACCGAGTTTATGGCTTAGGGTCTCTATCAAACCCTGAGGTGTAAGTACCTGGCCCATCTTCAGAATGAGCAGGGCAGCCCCAATGTTCATTAAATAAAATCCGATTTCGAACAGCCTGTTAGTGGCAAGCGCAATCTCCTGCTTACCGTTAAAGATGTCGAGCATGAATATTTGGCTGTTCTTGAACAGCGTTCGGGCTACCAGTACAGTCATTAATAGTGCGATAGGCAGGTAAATGAAGTAACCTTTTACGACCAGTGCATTTTCCATGGCTTTGTTCTTTTTTAATGTTTAAGTATGTTGTTGGATATGATTTCTTTGGCTTATGAGATAGAGTGCGCCTAAGTTGAAGAAATGTATACAGCCCAGCGACACTAGTAGTATACCTAACCTGCTACTCAGCACTTCGATTAGTTGGCGGGTTGTTTCTATAGGCACTTGCTGCACCATCAGTATCACTACATAGCCGATATTAAGCAAGTAATATCCTGTGAGCAGAATTTTGTTGATGGCCGCGACCAGTTCAGGGTTTTGACTGAAGATTTGATGAAGGTATAGCTCACCGTTTATATAAAGCTTCTGCCCTACCCAGTAAGTTACAAATACCCCGACAGGCAGGTAAATAGCGTAGCTGAGTAAGTTCAGATTAGCAACCATATTGATTCAGTAATTTCAATAATTATTGAAACATATAAATAAAAAAAATTAGCGCGTCAGCTTCCCTAATATCTTAAAGAACCAATTAGCGTTAGATTGAATAAAAGTGTTAAGCACGGAGTCGGCTTGTTTTGCAAACCCTTTAAGGTCGGCGGTTACCTTTCTAAACTCTTTTGCCTCTTCGTTACCGCCCTGCACAGTCGATACCTCTTCCAAAAGTTTGATAATCGGGTCAAGCTCTCTCTTTTTGCGCTCCTTGGCAACTTGTGTGGCTAACACCATAGGGTCTTTGTCCGTCACAAAGTATTCTTTGCGCTCGCCTGGTTTCAGCACCTTTTTAGCCAAACCCCAGTCGAGTAGGGCGCGGAGGTTCATATTGGCATTGCCTCTGGAAATTTTCAGCTCCTCCATTATGTTTTCTGTGGTGAGCGGTTCTGTAGCAATCATCAAAAGTGCGTGTATTTGAGCCATAGTGCGGTTAACGCCCCAGCTAGAGCCCAAGCTTCCCCAAGCTTCTATGTACCGTTCTTTTGCCTCGCTGTACTGCATGGAACAATATTAATTGATATTTCATAACTTTCAAATATTATTGAAAATTATAATAATTTATTTTACTTGAGTTGGTCATAAAGGTTGCTGCGATAGCATAAAAAAAGCAGCCCCTTCCAGAGCTGCTTTCCTATTTCTATACTTCCAAATTTACTCTTCTAACCTAAGCGGATAATCAGAGCAGCGGGCTTCTACTACCCTGAAACTGCCATACTGCTTCTTCAGCGAAGCATTAGGGTCTGCATTGACAGGTATAAGTTGCTGCTCGCCGCGCTGGGTTTTGATCTCGAGGGTTTCGCCTAATGCGGTGGCTGCTGAGGCAGCGACCTTAAATGCGGTGCCGGGCTTCATACCTTTGGCCTCAAAAAGCACGTTGCCGCTATTTCCTTCCTGCATTGATTTTACGGTGACGTTGGCTGGCTGCTGACCGGTATATTCCAGCCACAAGGTATGGACCTCCTGGTAGCGGGCGTCATCGTAGCGGCCCTGTCCTTCCACGCAAAGCTGCAGACGGGCAATAGCGCCAGAGCCCACTTTGCTGCGTTCGTCCCCAAAAGTCACGATGGCCTTTGCTACATTAGGCACGTTGTTAAAAGACACGATCACGGTGGAATTTTTCTCTCCGGTCGGAATTTCTTTCTGCTCCAGCAGCTGGCCGTTGCGGCTGTACAGTTCCACTTTAGAGCCTTTGTCTTCGGCAGCTATGTCAGTGAAAACCATGGTCTTCATCGTAACCGAACTTACCGGCGAAAAGTCAAGCACCAGGCGGCCGCCTTCGCGATTCGCTTTCTGGCCTGACCCATCCCCTACGGTGAGCAGGCCGCTTATCGCCAGCATATTGGCATCCATCCAGTTCACCAAGTCGGTAGCCGGGTCGCGCGCATCCAGCAGCAGAGCCGGGGTTTCGGGCAGGTACTTGCCATTCTGCGCTCTTTTCTGCGCCTTCACAATCATCACGGCGCCGTCTTCCTCAATTAAGTCAGTTGTGCGCGGCAACGTGCCTTCACCAAACGTCTGCACTAGGTTACAGGTCGTTGGGTCGTAGCCGATCAGGTTATCGCTCTGCGTTGCCGCCATAGGCTCAACGGAGTCCGTGTCGGTGTTACGCTCACAGGAAAAAAGGAAAAGGGAAGCAGCAGCAAGGGCGAGAATTTTTGTACTAAATGTTTTCATAGGGAAAATAACAGGGTGAAAAATAAGATGATGAAGCCTATATATTGATTAAGAAATTCTAATATATAAATTGTATTATATTTAATTCATAATAGTCGTGCAGTAAGCTAATGCACAGCCATTGAGAGTCGCTTTAGCTAGTCGAATATAGGTTATTGTGTGTTGAAACGGGATATATAGTCTGATTGAAGCTTCTGGGTAGGGATACGTGACTTGTTATGGAAGTGTTTGAGAAATTGGATTAAAAACAACGATTTTATTCGAAATGATGTTTTAGAAAGCGCTAAGCAGGCTTTGGGAGGAGAATTTTTGAGGAAGGATAAAATTGCACTTTATAGCACAATAAAAAAGCAACTCCGGAAAGAGCTGCTTTTTTTATCATCTAAGTCAGAAGTATAGGACCCAAATCAGCAGGCTGTTTTAACAGCTCCAGCTATGGGCAGGTTTATGTATTACATCCCTTGCCCGTTTATTCGGTTGTCTCTTCTCGTCTTTACAAAGGACAGGACGATACTAAAGATCAGGACAATGGCGATTACCAATAGGGAGATAAAAGTAGGGATCTTGAAAACATCAATCAGCAACATTTTAGAGCCTACGAATACGAGTATAATGGCGAGGCCGTAGGACAGGTAAACAAAGCGGTCTACCACGTGGGCGAGGGCAAAATAGAGCGAGCGCAGACCCAGGATAGCAAACACGTTGGAGGTATAGACGATGAACTGGTCCTGCGTGATGGCCAGAATCGCCGGAATGCTGTCAACTGCAAAGATCAGGTCAGTGGTTTCGATCAGGATCAGCACCAGGAACAGTGGCGTTGCAAACCGCTTGCCGTCGACTTTCACGAAGAACTTGTCGCCATGCAATTGGTTTGTAACCGGCATCACTCTCCTGGCGAACTTGATAACGGGGTTATTCTCCGGATCGATCTGGGTACCCTTCTCCGTAAACATTTTGTAGCCAGTATAGATCAGGAAGGCGCCGAAGATGTAAATGGTCCAGTGGAACTTCTCAATCAGGGCAACGCCGGCAAAAATAAAGATCACACGCATGACGAGTGCCCCCAGGATACCCCAGAACAGAATCTTGTGCTGGTAGATAGCAGGAATACCGAAGTAGCCGAATACGAGCACAAACACAAATATATTGTCAACGCTCAGCGATTTCTCGATCAGGTAACCGGTCAGGAACTCTATCGCTTTGGCCTCCCCAAACCAATAATAGATAAGGCCGTTGAACATCAGGGCCAAACTGATCCATACGCCCGACCAGGTCAGCGCTTCTTTCACCGAAACGACGTGCGCCTTCCGGTTAAAAACCCCCAGGTCGAGGGCGAGCATCAGGAGTACGAATACGTTGAACCCAATCCAAAATGAAGCAGATACTTCCATAAGAGTCTTTATTGATTTAGTTAAGCTACAAGGCTTACAAGGTATTTGTAATGAACAAAACCTGTTTTGTGCGCAAATTTAATCAGATCGTGTTCTAAGCACACGATGTTTTTAACTACAGGCACCAAAATAAGATAGAAAACACGAAAGTTAGCCTAAACAGCAGTAGCTACAGCAGAATAGTTGCATAAAGTATAAGGTGTTTCCTTGTGAAAATAAAAAGCAGCTCCTTTCGGAGCTGCTTTTCTTATCTGTACAGGTCAAATTTCTGTTTCAAGGACCTATTTTTTCAAGCTGCCGATCATATCTTCCGGGCGCACCCACTCATCGAACTGCTCGTTGGTCAGGTGACCGAGCTCGATGGCTGCCTGGCGAAGCGTAGTGCCCTCCTTGTGCGCTTTCTTCGCGATGGCGGCGGCGTTGTCGTACCCGATGTGTGGGTTCAGGGCCGTTACCAGCATCAGGGAGTTCTCCAGGTTGTGCTTGATGCGCTCTCTGTTCGGCTCTATACCTACGGCACAGTGCTTGTCGAAAGAGTCGCAAGCGTCGCCGATCAGCTGAGCGCTCATCAGCAGGTTGAAGATCATCACCGGCTTGAACACGTTCAGCTCGAAGTGGCCGTTCATGCCGCCCACCGAGATGGCCACATCGTTGCCAATCACCTGAGCGCACACCATCGTCATGGCCTCGGCCTGCGTTGGGTTCACTTTGCCCGGCATGATCGAAGAGCCCGGCTCGTTTTCAGGTATAAGGATCTCGGCTATACCTGAGCGCGGACCAGAGGCCAGCAAACGAATGTCGTTGGCAATCTTCATCAAAGAAACAGCCAGCTGCTTCAGGGCACCAGAAGTCTCTACCATCGCGTCGTGCGCGGCCAGGGCCTCGAACTTGTTAGGAGCCGTACGGAAATCGTGACCCGCATACTTGGAGATTTTATCTGCTACCAGTTCCGCATAACCAGCCGGTGTGTTCAGACCTGTACCTACGGCCGAGCCGCCCAGTGCCAGATCTTTGAGGTGGTCCAGTGTGTTCTCCAGCGCCTTCATGCCATACTCCAGCTGCTTCACGTAGCCAGAAAGCTCCTGGCCCAGTGTGAGCGGCGTGGCGTCCATCAGGTGCGTGCGGCCGATTTTCACCACATCCATAAACTCCTCTGACTTCGCTTTCAGCGTGTCGTGCAGTTTCTTTACCATCGGCAGCGTGTGCTCTACCACTTTCTTGTAAGCGGCAATGTGCATGGCGGTCGGGAAGGTATCGTTCGAAGACTGCGATTTGTTCACGTCGTCGTTCGGGTGAATCTTCTTTTTCTCATCCATCAGGTCGCCGCCCAGCAGTACGTGCGCGCGGTTGGCCACCACTTCGTTCACGTTCATGTTCGACTGCGTGCCTGAGCCTGTCTGCCATACCACCAGCGGGAACTGGTCGTTCAGCTTGCCTGCCAGTATCTCGTCGCATACCTGCGAAATGATGTCGGCTTTGTCCTGCGCCAGTACACCCAGCTCAGCATTGGCCTGCGCCGCTGACTTTTTCAGGATAGCGAAGGCCTCAATTACCTCCTGCGGCATCTGCTGACCGCCGATGGTGAAGTTTTCTTTTGAGCGCTGTGTCTGCGCGCCCCAGTATTTGTCGGCAGGCACCTCAATCGGGCCCATCGTGTCTTTCTCTACGCGAACTTGCATATCGTTTATACTTAGGTTTAAAGGATCGTTTTAACTCTGGCAAAACTACGAAAAATATTCTTTCACGGCCGCTTTGCAGGCATAATCAGGGTATAGGCTATACCTGCCAACCTACCTTATCACGCGCTTGCCCGAGCGGTCGGACAAAAGAGCGATCAAGTCCAAAGGCACAGGCTTCAGATAAGCTGTGTTCAGGGTGGTCTGGTCCTCGAACGTGATCAGGTACTCGCCCTCCGCGCCCAGGTAGTGGATGCTTTCGATTGTGCTATGCGGGTAGGTGCGCTCCTGGTTGAGCAGGTTGGTCACCTGCACCTGGTTTTCGTCAACGTTCACGTGCCAGCGCATGGCAAACCAAAGTGCCACCAGCGAGAAGGCGATCATGATGCCAAACAGGATGCCGTAGGTACGCGTAGAGTGAAGACCCTCCTGCTGGTGGAGGTATTGTTTGTACAGGTCCATGTCCTGGCCTATGAATACTCGCTGCGAAAGTCGCAGTGGCAGCAGCGCCATGGTGAGGCCCAGCAGCAGGCCCGGCGCAAAGAAGGCCCTGAAGTTGGGCGTCAGTACAAACATTTGCTCTGAAGACAGGTGTATGATGCTCGAGAGCATGGCCAGCGCACCTGAGAAGAACATAGACAGCACCGAGGCAAAAAAGAAATAGGCAATGGTCAGTTGCCACTCTTTCTTTTGCATGTAGCGGGCTTCGTCGGCACTTATAGGAGCCTGATGGGTCGCGGGCGATAGCCGGCGCAGCGCATAACGGAGCACAGGCAACAGCACGGCCACGGCAATGAAACCCAACAGCAGGCTTTTCAGAATATCTATCATGGTAAAAGTGTTTGACGTAAAATTAGCACGCAAAGCCCAATATTGTGCAGATAATTCAGCATTATCCGTATTCATGAGGGTGGCTGGAGGTATAGAGGCTGGCCGGATTCGAGCTGTCACCGTATCCGTATTTTAAGCCCCTTCAATGTTGTGGCAGATACAATAAATTCGTTATTTTTGATGACCTAACCATTGAACTAAGTGCTACTGCCGGCCGTTGTTTTGCGCGAGGCCGGTGTTTTTTTGAATGGCCTGTTCATTTCATTTATGAAACTATCCAAACTGGTAGCGTTTGTCCGGGAGTATCTGATTGCGATCTCGTCTTTTCTGCTTATTTTTCTTTTAACGCTTTTCATTTATTCGGAGACAAAGAAGAAGGCGCTGGAGCGAAACGAGAAACTATTCGAGCTGAAGGCTTTGCAGGCTACCCAGGCACTGGAGTTGCGCATGCGCGACTATATCCAGATTCTGGTAGGGGCAAAGGGTCTTTACGTGTCTTCTGATACCGTTACCCGCGAAGACTGGGCAAAGTACTACAAGACACTCGGGTTAGAGGAAAACTATCCGGGCATACAGGGGATAGGCTATACCCATTTTGTGAAACCCAAAGAACTCGCTGCCCATAAAGCCCGCTTTCGCAAAGAGGGCTTCCAGGATTATACCATCCGCCCGGAAACGCCCCGTTCTATCTATACCTCTATCATTTACCTGGAGCCCCTCGATGAGCGCAACCGGCGTGCCATTGGGTACGACATGTTCAGTGACTCAACCAGGCGCTCGGCTATGCAGATTGCCCGCGACACGCGCCGACCAGCACTGACGGGTAAGGTGAGGCTGGTGCAGGAAACAGGCGTGGACGAGCAGGCAGGCTTCCTGATCTACCTGCCCATTTACGAAGCCAATGCCCAGCCGGAGTCCATTAAAGAGCGCCAACGCCTGATCAAGGGGTTCGTCTACAGCCCCTTCCGGGTGAAGGACCTGATGATGGCCACCTGGGGGAGCACCTACGACGACCTGGACATAGAGGTATACGACGGCACCGATCTGAAAAAAGAAGATGTGTTGTACAGCTCAGACAGCGTGCTGCATTACCATGCCGCCAAAAAACCCGAGCTGAGCATGCTGAGCACGCTGAGCATCGGCAACCATACCTGGCGCGTGTACTTTTCTGCCAAGCCCTCGTTTGTGCGCTCCGCCGATACCGAATTGCCTTACTTTATTCTGCTGGGCGGTACCATCATCAGCTTGCTGATGTTCTTCATCATCTGGTCGCTCATCAACACGCGCCGCTCCAACAGCCTCAAACAGACGATTACCGACAACGCCACGGCAGCCCTGTTCATCATCGACGCGAACGGCATCTGTACCTTTATGAACCCGGCCGCTGAGGAAATGACCGGCTATGATTTCTCGGAGATGCAGAACAAGTCGCTGCACAAGATGGTGCACCATACCAGGCCGGACGGCACGCCATACCCGACAGCCGAGTGCCCGCTGCGCAATGCGCTGCATCATGGGGTAAAAACAAAAGAGGTTTACGAGGAAGTGTTCGTGCGTAAAGACGGCAGTTTCTTCGACGTTTCCTGTGCCGTTCACCTGATCAAAGACGGCAGCCGCGAGGCTTATGCCATCATCGAAGTGCGGGACATTACGGAAGAGAAGCGAGCCCAGCAAGCCATTATCGAGAGTGAGGCCCGCTTCCGTACCATGGCCGACAATGCTCCGGTGATCATCACCATCCTCGACGTGTGGAAGCAGAGTGTGTACGTCAACCGCCAGTGGCTCGACTTCAGTGGACAAAATTTCGAAGACAGCATCAACTTCGGCTGGCAGCAGATCATCCATCCGCAGGACATGCCGGGCTTTGAAGAGCAGTACAACCAGGCGCTGGCCTCAGAAAGCGAATTCAGTGTAGAAGTGCGCATGCGACGCCATGACGGGCAGTACCGCTGGATGGTCGTTACCTGCACGCCACGCGTTGGCGCCGACGGGGATTTCCTGGGGCACATCAGTTCGGCAATCGATATAACAGATATAAAAGAGGCCGACCGCAAGGTGAAGCAAAACGCCGAGCTGCTGCAGAAGCTGTTCCTGGAGGTGCCGGCCCTAGTAGGGCTTGTGCGCGCCTCGGACCAGCAGTACCTGCTGGCCAACCCGCTTTACCGCAAGCTGTTTGGAAACCGTCCGCTGGTAGGCAAAACGCTGCGCGAGGCACACCCCGAGCAGGAGTTTCAGGGTGTATTCGAAGAGATAAAGAAGGTGTTTGCAACCGGAGTGCCCTACGTAGGCCAGGAAGTGCCCTTAATGGTCGACCGCCACAACAACGGCACTCTAACGCAGAGCTACTTCAACATCGTGATACAGCCGCTTATGGATGCGAAGGGCAAACCGGAAGCGGTGCTCATCTTTGCGGTGGAGGTAACCGAGCTGGTAAGTGCCCGCACCAAGCTAGTGTCTACCAACGAGGAGCTCAGCCTGAAAAACATGGAACTGCTGCGCACCAACAACGACTTGGACAACTTCGTGTACACGGCCTCGCACGACCTGAAGTCGCCGATTGCCAACATGGAGGGCTTGTCGAACCTGCTGCGCGACATATTGGAGGGCAAGCTGGAGGGCGAAGACAAGCAACTGCTCGATATGCTGGCCGATGCGATCGACAAGCTGAAACGAACCATTGCCGACTTGGCTGAGATCACCAAGGTGCAGAAAGGGCTACACGCCAAAGCAGAGCCGCTGTTATTTGAGCAGGTGCTGCAGGACGTGATGCTGGACATCGACAGCCTCGCAAAAGAATCGAACGCACATGTGCAGGCGGATTTCCAGGTGAAGGAACTGTTGTACGCCCGCAAGAACCTTCGCAGCATCATTTACAACCTGGTGTCGAACGCACTCAAATACCGCAAGCCGGACCTGCAGCCGGAGGTGCACATTAGCACCTACCTGGAGGGCGACTATGTGGTGCTGCGCGTGCAGGACAACGGACTCGGTATCAAAAAAGGGCAGGAACAAAAGCTCTTCAACATGTTTAAGCGTCTGCACAACCACGTAGAAGGCACAGGTATAGGCCTCTACATTGTGAAGCGGATTATTGAAAACAACGGCGGCCACATAGAGCTGGAAAGCGAATTGGGGCAGGGCACGACCTTCCGGGTGTACTTTAAGCAGACGCCGGTAGAGGAAGCCGTAAATCAGGAGCAGGTATAGCCCTCCTTTATTAAACAATTTAAGAAACGTCAGCTTTTGTTGAAAAGGCTGCCTAGATATTAAGCTGAATGGCTAAGATCAAAACCTCATATTTCTGCCAGAACTGCGGCGCCCAATCGGCCAAGTGGATTGGCAAATGCCCTGCTTGCGGCGAGTGGAACACCTACGTGGAAGAAGTGGTGCAGCGGGAAGAACTCACCCCGACCAGCGTGTGGAAAGTGGGCAACACGAGCAGCTCGGCGCAGGTGGCCAACAAACCCAAGCCCATTGCCGACATCAACTACCAGGAGCAGCAGCGCATCCAGACCGTGGACCAGGAACTGAACCGGGTGCTGGGGGGCGGCATCGTGCCGGGCTCTATGGTGCTTATTGGCGGCGAGCCAGGTATAGGCAAGTCCACGCTGATGCTGCAGATTGCCCTGAGCCTGACCGGGCTGCGGGTGTTGTATGTGAGCGGCGAGGAAAGCGAGCACCAGATCAAGATGCGGGCCGAGCGCCTTAATGCCCAAACCTCCGACTGCTTCATCCTCACTGAAACCGGCACCCAGAACATCTTTAAGCAAATAGAGCAGCTGCGCCCCCAGGTTCTCATCATCGACTCTATCCAAACGCTCCATTCTTCTTTCATAGAGGCTGGCGCGGGCAGCGTGAGCCAGGTGCGCGAGTGCACAGCGGAGCTACTCAAGTTTGCCAAAGAGAGCGGCACACCCGTTTTCCTGATCGGACACATCACCAAAGAAGGCAATTTGGCCGGGCCCAAGATACTGGAGCATATGGTGGACACAGTACTGACCTTCGAAGGCGACCGCCATATGACGTACCGTATCCTGCGCACTTCCAAGAACCGCTTTGGCTCCACCTCGGAACTGGGCATCTACGAGATGCTGGGAACCGGTCTGCGCGAAGTGAGCAACCCCTCCGAGATTCTGATCTCGCAGCGCGAGGATGCTTTCAGCGGCATTGCCATCGGCGCGACGCTGGAGGGCAACCGCCCGCTGCTGATCGAAGTGCAAAGCCTCGTGACGCCGGCCACTTACGGCACACCGCAGCGCACAAGCACGGGTTTCGACGGTAAGCGCCTGAACATGCTGCTGGCCGTGCTCGAAAAGCGGGGCGGGTATAGACTCGGTGCGCAGGATGTGTTCCTGAACATTGCCGGCGGCCTGAAGGTCGAAGACCCGGCACTCGACTTGGCTGTGTGTGCCTCCATCCTCTCCTCTTTCGAGGACATCGCTATACCTAGCACGTCGTGTTTCGCGGCGGAGGTTGGCCTTGGCGGTGAGGTGCGGGCTGTGAACCGCATCGAGAACCGCATCACTGAAGCAGAGAAACTGGGCTTCCGGGACATCTACATTTCGAAATACAACAAGAAAGGCGTGGACCTGAGCAAATTTTCGATCAACGTGCATGCTTTTGGACGATTAGAAGAGGTGTTTGCTTCGCTGTTCGGGTAAAATTGTCCTTTAAACAGGAAGTCTTTCTATCTTTCATATAATTTTGAGGGCGGCGTTGGGAATTGGAATTATAATCTATATCATTAATGTTGAGTGCGTTAGCCAGGTTTTCGCTGCTATGGGCAGGAAGACTAAAATCGCGGCTTACTAACCCAAAATTAGATTATATAAGACACCACTACCCCACTCGCACCTATGAAACGGACGCTTACCCTTTTGCTGGCATGCATGCTGGCAACGCATTACCTGTTCGCCCAAAGTACCGTTATTGTTACGGGCAAAGTCCAAAAAGGCCAGGGGGATGATATCTTCATCGCCTCCCTCCCCTCTTTATTATTTCCGGAAGAACAGCGCACCTTTGCCGAAGTGAACAAGGGGCATTTCAGGTTCGAGCTGCCGGTTAGCAAACCCACCACAGTAGAGCTGGTGTATGGAGACGAATCTGTGCCGCTATACCTGGAGCCCGGCTTCGAGCTGCAGGTAACCTTTGCGGCCGGCAAAATGCTCAAGACGTTGAAATACAGCGGGCGTGGCGCCAACGAGAACAACTACCTGACCCTGCATACCTACCGTTTCGACGAGGAGGAAGACTACCAGACCCTGCCCGACAACGTGCGGCTGTCAGAGAAGGCCTTTCTGCAGTTTCTGGATTACCGCAAGGAAGACCAGCTGGCCATCTTCGAAAAGAAAATAGAAGCGAGTCCGGTGAGCGATCATTTCCGGAAAATGATACTGGCAGAGATTGAATACAGCTATGCCAACGACCGCCTCACCTTTTTCGAGATGCGTGAGCAGATGCGACTGCCCGTGCAGCTTCAGCCCTCTGCCGGCTACTTCGACTTTCTGGATGACCTGGAAATGGAACAGCCTGCCAGTCTGGATGCCATCAGTTTTCCGACTTTGCTACGCAACTACATCCGGTTTATTGGCCAGCAAGCCCAGCTCGAGCCGAGCGACATACACTATTATAAAAAGGTATACAATGAGGTGAGCTATACCTTGCAGGACCAGGCACGCGTGATGGCGCAGGCTTACCTGATTCGCCTGTCCCTGCAACAGGGCAACGTGCTGCACCTGCCTGCCATGCTGCAGGATTTTGGCCAGAACGAAGGTATAGCCGCCGTGCACGCTAACCTGCTGCGCCAGTACGAGAGCCACCCGGGCTTAGGTATAGGCAGCACTGCCCCAGACTTTAGCCTGCAGGACATAAACGGGCAACAGGTATCGCTCAGCGACTTCAAGGGCAAGATCGTATACCTGAGCTTCTGGCGCACCGACTGCGGCCTGTGCATGGTGGAGCAGCCGCACGCGCAGGAGCTGGCCCGCAAGCTACAGTCGCACGACGTGGCCCTCATCAACATAGGCGTGGACGAAAACGAGCAAGCCTGGCGCAGTGTGGTGCAGTCGAGGGGATTTGGCGGTGTGCAGCTATACCTGAAAGGTCAGAACCACGAACTGGCCCGCAGGTATGGCTTGAAAGACGTGCCGGCCTATTTCCTGATAGACGAAGACGGCACGATCCTGAGTACAAAACCCCGCCGCCCGATTGACCGGGAAGTTGAGAAAGAAATTCTGCAGCATGTGATGGACAACCGCGCTTCCCGCAGGTAAGCAGCCATACCTTATACTTTTTCAAGAGCCGCCTGTCGCGTTAACGTGACGGGCGGCTTTGTTTTTGCCCTTTCCGAAAGCATAAATAACCGTGCATTTGTTTGGTGCGTAATTAAAGCCTAACCCCCCTGGCAGGGGTACTGTAAAGGAATTGATTGTTCGAGATATCCTTATTCATTTAACCACAAGAAAATATGGCATTAATCAACAAAAGCGACATTGAGAAACTGCTCAATGTGCAGAGCAACACCAAAAACGCACTTTGCATTTCTATTTACATACCTACGCACCGCGCCGGCCACGAAACCCTGAATGGCCAGGACCAGACCCTGTTTAAAAACAAACTAAGAGAAGCACGCACGCTGCTGGCCAGACACGATGTGCCGGAAGCGGAGATTAACTCATACCTGCAGCCTGCCGAAGAGCTACTGAACGACACCAACTTCTGGCGCCACCAGGCCGAGGGATTGGCTGTGTTTCTGACCAAAGGCTTTTCGGCACACTATACCTTGCCAACCACCATGCCGGACGTGGTATACGTGCTCGACCAGTTTTACTTCACCCCGATGCTGCCGATCCTGAGCCAGAACGGCCGTTTCTTTATTCTGTCGCTTTACCGCGAACGCATTGGTTTCTATGAAGCCACTATTGAGCGCATCCGCCAGATCGACATCAGCGCCTTTGCGCCGGAGAGTATAAACGAGGCGCTCAAGTTCACGCTCAAAGGCAAAGACCAGGATTTCCATAACGCTACTACCACCGTGAACGGCTCCAACATTGTGCATGGGGCAGGTGCCAGCAAAGGCGACGAAGAGCATGACGAGGTGATTGAGTTCATCCACGAGATAGACAACAGCTTGCAGGAGATTTTGCACAACGCCACCGAACCGCTTGTGCTGGCAGGCGTGGACCACTACTGTGCCCTGTACCGCAAATTCAGCAAGTACAAGCACATCGTGCCGCAGCACATCAACCTGAACGAGAGTATGGCCGGCATGAGCCCGCAGACGATACATGAGAAAGCGCTGGAGGTGATCAAGCCGCTCATGCAGCAAAGCCATACCGACTCGCTGAACCGCTACGAGAATGTGGCCGGCACTGGCGTTACGTCCGAAGACATTGCCACTGTGGCCGCCGAGGCGGTGCATGGCCGTGTCGATACGCTGTTTATCACACCTAGCAACCCGGTTTGGGGACGCTACGATGCCAAGAGTGCCGTGGCCGAAGTGCACAAAGACTACCAGCGCGGCGACGACGACCTGATCAACCTGGCGGCCATCAAGACGCTGGCACAGGGCGGAAAGGTGTTTGTGAGTAGCTACAACGGGCTGGCTGAGGTGAGCGAAGACGGCGGCGGCGTGAAAGCGCTCTTCCGCTACTAAGCAACACACAATTTTGGCCGTTAGCGCCATAAAGTATAATTTAGGGGGCAGCCTTTATAGGCTGCCCTTTCTTTTGCATACCTCTGTACATGAAGCTTCACCTGACTGACAAGCTCAATTTTTTGTCGAAACTGACGCCGCTGCGCATCTACAATGCTTTGCAGGTGGCAAGCAGCTATTGGTATGCAAGGGCTTCGCGGAAAGCGGTGCACTGGGGCGACCCGGTCAGCATTTCGTTTGAGCCGACCACTTCCTGCAATCTGCGCTGCCCCGAGTGCCCGAGCGGTCTCCGCTCCTTCACCCGGCCCACCGGCATGCTGCAGGCCGATCTGTTCAAAGACACGATCAACCAACTGCACAAGCGCCTGCTATACCTGATTTTCTACTTTCAGGGCGAACCCTACCTTCACAAGCAGTTTCTGGAGTTGGTGAAGTACGCCTCTGACCGGGGCATCTATACCGCCACCTCCACCAACGCCCACTTCCTCGACAGCGACACCGCCCGCAAAACTGTGGAGTCGGGGCTGGACCGGTTGATCGTATCCATTGATGGCACCACACAGGAAACCTATGCGTCCTACCGGGTGGGTGGCAAACTGGAAAAAGTGCTGGAAGGGACCCGGCAGGTTGTGAAGTGGAAAAAAGAACTCAGGTCGCGCACACCGCACATCATGTTTCAGTTTTTGGTGGTGCGACCCAACGAACACCAGATTTCAGAAGTGCAGGCGCTGGCCGATGAACTGGGCGTGGACGAGGTCGTGTTCAAAACAGCGCAAATCTACGATTACGAGCAGGGCTCCCCGCTTATACCTACCATCGACTACTACTCCAGGTATAAGAACAACGGCAACGGCAGCTACTCCATCAAAAACAAATTGCTGAATCAATGCTGGAAGATGTGGCACTCATGCGTCATCACCTGGGACGGCCTGGTAGTGCCATGCTGCTTCGACAAGGACGCCGAGTACCGCATGGGCGATGTGAAAACGCACAGCTTCCGGCAGGTATGGCGCAGCCCGGGCTATAACCAATTCCGTAAAAGCCTGTTACAGTCAAGGGAAGAGATAGAGATGTGCCGCAACTGCACCGAAGGCACGCGGGTTTGGGCATGATGCAGCCCCATAGGCTGATAAAAGAAACTTACTCATATGAACAACATAAACAAGGCTATTGAGCTGCTGCTGGGAAAACTGGAGAACTGGGGCGAGCACATAATTTTGATGCTGCCCAATATGGCGGTAGCGATCATTCTCATCATCATCACCTTTGTGGTTGCCCGGTTTGTCCGCAACGGGTTGGACAAAGTGATAGGGCGTATCTCGCATAGCGCAGCCATTAACAACCTGATCTCCACCATTTTGTATATTGCCTTGCTGGCCGTCGGTTTCTTCTTCGTGCTCAGCGTGCTGCAGCTTGACAAGGTCGTGATCTCGCTGCTGGCCGGCGTCGGTATCATCGGTCTGGCCTTGGGTTTTGCCTTTCAGGATATTGCCGCCAACTTCATCTCGGGCATCATCATTGCCGTGCAGAAGCCCTTCGGCGTTGGCGACATGATAGAGACCAACGATTATTTTGGTGTGATTGAGCGCGTGTCGTTGCGTACCCTGGACGTGAGACAACCCTCGGGCGAACTGGTGAAGCTGCCCAACAAAATGGTGTTTGAGAATCCGGTGACCAATTACTCGAACGGCGGCACACGACGCATTGATCTGGACGTAGGCGTGTCGTATGCCGAAGATCTGGAGCGGGTGCAGCAAGTGGCGATAGAGGCCCTGCAGGACGTGAAAAACCGCGTAAAAACGCGTGACATAGAAGTGATGTACGATTCGTTCGGCGACAGCTCCATTAACTTCAAGGTCCGTTTCTGGGTCAATTATTCTCGCCAGATAGACTTTGTTTCAGCAAAAAGCGACGCTATCATCAGGATCAAGAAGGCTTTCGATGCAAACGACATCATGATCCCGTTCCCGATCCGCACCCTGGACTTCGCCATAAAAGGAGGCGAGAAGCTCAGCGAACATTTAGAGCAGCTGCAACAAGGGAAAGACGGGCGGAAAGTATCAGAAGAGTAGGTATAGCCATGAGAAGGTAAAAAAGAGAAAGGACCGCTAACCGGTCCTTTCTCTTTTTTATTTGTCTCTTTTGTCAAGGTTTTTGCCCAGGTCCTCTACCTGCTTCAGGAAGTCGTCGACCTTCGCATCAGCGTAGGGCCCATAGGAGTTGGAGATAGTGCCTCGCAGGCCATTGCTGGTTTCCACTGCATAAAGTATCGACATATCATCCGGATTGCTTTCACCCTCGAAGCGGTAAAAGTCTACGATTCGAATCTGGTCTGGCCCAAAGGTGTGCTTGTCCTCCATGGTGCAAAGCTTGCCTTCACCCGAAACTTTGAAATCGTAGGTATAGCCCTCTTTGCGGAGGCGGTTGAGCACATTGACCAGGCTTCTTTCTTCTACTTTATCTTGCATAGCGTATAGTTTTAAGGGATATTCTGATTAAGTATAGAACTATACGCAAAATCGGGCTTTGGATATGAAAACGGGGCTGGAATTATTCGGAAGGGAGCCTTTGCATCGCTTCTGAAAGCGTTGCTGTGAGGCAGTAGGTATAGAGACCTGGAGAAGCAGCCAATCAGTCTGCGGGCCGGGTTAAGGAAACGAGGAAGGAGAAAAGCTAGACCGCTTTCTTGTCCAGCTCTTTCTGGATCTTGCTAAAGTCGATGGCCGAGCAGCTGCCGCAGCCTTTGGCGCACCCGGCATTTTTGTTGGGCATGAAACTGCGGTAAATCACCCAGCCCATGTAAGCCACTGCCACCGCGAAAATCAGGAAAATGATGAGTTGCTGTACCATATCGTTCTGCTCTATCAACTGCGCAAAGATACAAAAAGTTTAGCCGCCGTTTTTGATTTTAGACCTGGTAGCAAAAGGAGTTACATCCAAAAGTCTTTTGCTACCAGGTCTAAAACTCCTGTGTCCAAAAAATTAAGGGAGTTGCTCTTTCCAGTGCTCGGCAATGGTGTCGAGCATTTCCTGGTGGATGCTGCCGTTGCTGGCCACAATCTCACGCCCGAAAACATAGTCGCCGTCTGCCGTGAACTTTGACACCTGGCCGCCGGCCTCCTGCACAATGATGGCGCCACCTGCCACATCCCAGGCGTTCAGGTTAAACTCAAAGAAGCCCTCAAATCGGCCCACTGCCACGTAGGCAAGGTCCAATGCGGCAGAACCGAGTCGGCGCACACCATGCGATTTGCCCATGAAAGCGCCCAGCACCTGCAGGTACTGCTGCGTGAGGCCAAACTCATAATAAGGGAAGCCGGTGGCGATAAGTGAATCTTTTAGTTTTTTCGCAGCCGACACTTGGATGGGGCTGTCATTCAGGAACGCACCGCCGCCCTTAGTCGCATAAAAGCACTCGTCTTTGTTGACTTCGTACACGATGCCCAGCACGACCTCGTCGCCATCCATCAAGGCTACGCTCACCGAATACAGCGGCAGGCCGTGGGTAAAGTTGGTAGTGCCATCCAGCGGGTCGATCACCCAGTTAAAGCGCTCGCCACGGGTATTGTCGGTTTCCTCTTCGGTAATGAAGCCCGCCTCCGGGAAGAGTTCGCGCAGTGCCTCGACCAGCTGCTTTTCGGCTTCTTTGTCGACATAAGACACCAGGTTGTTAAATCCCTTAAGTTCTACCTTGCCCATGTCAAAATCGGCTGCTTCGTGCTTGATAAAAGCGCCTACTCTTTTTACAATGAAAATGGCATTCTGGCAAAGTTGCTGCAGGTTCATATTCGCTCCTTTATTTTAGTGTTTGTGTTGCTGCTAACTATTGGCTGTCTGGCAGCCCAAACCGTATACGCGGCTCTTGTCAACAGGGCTAAGGCAATCGGGAAAACAGCGGCATGCAATTGCTGAGGCCATGCCCACCAGAGCAGCAGGGTGATGAAAGCCAGCACAGCCGTCGCCAGCATGTACTTCTGCAACCAGCCCGGCAGCACCGGACGGGCCAGGAAGGCCGCGGCTATGACGTGAGTAGGCAATGCCCAGAGCAAATTAAAGTTATTAGCGGCTGCCTGGTGATCGGTGGCAAACCACAGCAAAAACAGCAGCACGCCCAGTAGCCCCGTGATCAGGAAGAAGAACACATCAAACATACGGCTGCGCTTGCGCTGCCTGTAGTCGAGGTACGTGATGAGTGCTACTGCTCCGAAGAACAACCACCATACCAGCACAGGGGTAAAAAGGCCGCCAGCTGAGGCCGGCATCGGGCTGTTCTGGAAAATTACCGTTGGCTCGCCTACCAGCGGTACCTGCTTTCCATCTCGCTGAATGGTGGCACTTCCGAATCCCTCAGACAGGTAATCGGGCAGGAACATGTATTGGTAGGGCGTTGCCTTCTGGTCAATGGGCGCGCCCAGGGCCAGGTCGATGCCGAAGTCGGACCAGGGCTGCGGCGGCAGGTATAGGTCGATGAGGTTGCGGAAGCTCATGTTTTTTTCCAGGTGGTCGATGTTGAACGCAACCTGGTTCGGGAAAGTGGCCTCTATACCGTCGCGGATGCGGGTGGCGCAATTGTCGAAAAAGAAGTCGTAGAGGTAGAAACGGTTCTGGGGCAGGTAGTTGTTGGTAAGAAACTGCCAATACTGCTGCTTCTGCGCTTCGGTAAAGTTCATCTGCTGCTCGTAAATGGAGCGGTTGTCCAGGGTATAGCTGTAGACGAAATCCTGGAAGTAGGCGATCGAAAGCTTATAATTGAGCTTGCCCCGGATGAACTTGATGTAGAAGCCCGGCTCGTTGAAGTCGAAGGTGCCATAGTTGAACACGATGTCCATACCTGTGGCAGGGTCGTTGACGCGCACGGCGCTATGCCCGAAGATGGCGTACAGCTCCTCGCCCGGCGAGCAGGTGATCAGGCTGATCTTAGCCTCCGGCGACAGGCGGCTGCCCTCGAACTGCGCCTGTGCCTGCAGGGCAAGGAGCAGCAAGGTAAAGATGAGTGAAAGCTTTTTAAGGTATAGCTTCATGGTTCTTTTTCGTATCACGACACACGTATCACGATTTTCGTATGTAAATTTTCCTCTATAAAAACCGGTTCCAAGCTTTCGGCAAGCTTGTCCTCGTGTTTAATTTAACGTTCACCGACACAGGTATAAAAATTAGTAGTGCTACTTGATACGTGTGTCGTGATACCGCTTTACTTCGCTCCTGCCCCGGAAACAACCACTACAAACTCCCCTTTGATGGCCTTGGTAGTGAAGAGCTCGATCAATTCGTCGAGCGTTCCATTCACCGTTTCCTCAAACATCTTCGAGATTTCACGTGAAACAGATGCCATGCGGTCGCCCCCGAAATACTCCTTGAACTGGGTGAGCGTTTTGAGGAGGCGGTGTGGGGACTCGTAGAAAATCATGGTGCGCTCCTCTTCTGCCAAGCTAATCAAGCGTGTCTGGCGTCCTTTTTTTAAAGGCAAAAAGCCCTCAAAGGTAAAGCGGTCGGTGCTGAAACCCGACTTAACGAGCGCAGGCACAAAAGCGGTAGCGCCTGGGAGGCACTCTACCTTGAGACCCGCTTTCAGGCATTCGCGTACCAGCAGAAAGCCCGGGTCGGATATACCTGGCGTGCCGGCATCTGAGATCAGGGCCATCACTTCGCCGGCCTTCATACGCTCTGCCAGGTGAGCGCTGGCCTTATGCTCGTTGTGCAGATGGTGGCTGTGCATGCGCTTTTCTATACCCAGGTGCTGCAGCAGCTTGCCGCTGGTACGGGTGTCCTCGGCCAGAATCACGTCCACTTCCTTTAGGATGCGAATGGCCCGCAGCGTAATATCCTCCAGGTTGCCGATGGGCGTCGGCACCAGGTATAGGTTGGTTTTTTCAGGTTCCTGCATGCAGCAAAGGTATTACTTAAAAGTCGGATTGTACATGGCTGGCTGCTTTGTCGAGCGGTTAGATACAATTCTGGAAATCAGGCTTCGGTTGCGTTATACCATCATGTTGTCGTAGATCTCGTCGATGCGGCGGGCCAGCTCCAGGTCTTTGTCTGTCACGGTGTTGCCGGCGTCGTGCGTGGTCAGCTCGATCTCTACCTTGTTGTATACATTGCTCCACCATGGGTGATGGTCGAGTTCCTCGGCCACGTCGGCCACCTTATTCATAAATGCCATGGCTGCTCTAAAGTCTTTGAACTCGAGGCTGCGGGTGAGCTTATTTTCTGTTTCTTTCCACATGATTTGATGACGTATTTTGGGTATAAACGGCCGGCTAATCTCACAAGATACCGGGCTGCGGTAACTAGGCCAAAAATGCGGGCGTATAGGTATACCACACTAAAACTATGAAAACTATGGCAAACAAACCAAAAGAAGTGCCCGCACAGGAGCAGGACGAACAGCCTGGCAAAGAACACGAGATGACCCCGCAGCCCGAGTACATACGCGAGAACTACAAAGGCAGCGATAAACTCAAGGGCAAAAAAGCCTTGATTACGGGCGGCGACAGTGGCATAGGCCGTGCCGTGGCCGTGCACTTCGCCCGCGAGGGAGCCGATGTGGCCATCGTATACCTGAATGAGGACAAGGACGCCAAAGACACGCTAAGGCTGATTGAGCAGGAAGGCCGAAAAGGGGTACTCATCTCGGGTGATATCGGGGACGAAACCTTCTGCCAGAAAGCAGTGAAGCAAGCTGTGAAGGAACTTGGCGGTCTGGACATACTGGTAAACAACGCCGCCGAGCAGCACGACCAGACCGACCTCCGAGACATCTCGAAAGACCAATTGCAGCGCACCTTCCAAACCAACATCTTCTCGATGTTTTACATGACCAAAGCGGCTTTGGAGCACATGAAAGAAGGGAGCGCCATTGTCAACTCCACTTCCGTTACCTCCTACCGCGGAAGCGACCATCTCATGGATTATGCCTCTACTAAAGGAGCCATCACGGCTTTCACGCGCTCGCTTTCCGCTAACCTGGCGGAAAAGAAAATTCGGGTGAATGCCGTAGCCCCAGGCCCGATTTGGACCCCGCTTATACCTGCCTCTTTTGATAAGAAAAAAGTGCAGGAATTTGGGCAGGATGCACCGTTGGGGCGCCCCGGGCAGCCTTCGGAAGTTGCACCAGCCTATGTGCTGCTGGCCTCGGAAGATGGCTCTTACATAACCGGACAGGTGATCCATGTGAACGGCGGAGAACAGGTGGGCAGTTAAGCAAATTAAACCATAGCGGCCGAAAAGGAGTAAAAACAGGTATAGCTCCCAAGCGGAGCACACTAAATACACAACTATGGAAAACAAAGAAAACGATAGACACGCAGGGGAATCGCAGCACAGCGATGCGGCCAGAAACAGGCCAGTACGCGTGATTGAGGATGATACCACAGATCAGGAGTTCCGGGCAGGGCACATCATTCCGGGTGCAGATCCGCCCAAGAATGAGCACCAGCGCGGCGGCTTCGGCAACCGCGACGGCAAAGAGGGCTTCGGCAGCGACACTGCCTCCGAAGGGCCATCAGCCACTGGCGTCAACGATTTTGCAGATGACGGCACGCCACCACCCGACAACATGCGCACCGAAGACGAAGGGCGCGGCACCTGATCAACAGCATAAATTTTTATAGAAGGTATAGCCGCACTCAGGTATAGCTAGCGGCGGCTTGCCTTTCATTTTTAACTTAAAACAAGGAGGACACATTATGCCATCATATAAGCATACCCAGCCTGGGGGAGAAAACTCAGGAAATCCGACAGGAAAGGGCCAGAGTAAAGGTACCGGTGACAAACCGGTAGATCCGAACAGCACCAGGGCTGAGCACGAGAAACTTGAAGAGAAGTATACCGTGGACAATGCGGATGAAACCGGAGCCAACGTGCGAGTGAACAATCCAAACCGCAACCACGACAAACCCGGTCTAGACAATAACAAGTATAACTAAATCAGAAAACAGCTGAAAGGGATAGCACCTGCTCATAACACAGGTGCTATTTTTTTAGCCGGTTCAAATCGACGCAGACCAGACGCTCCCCGCCATGGCCCGATATGCGATCAGTGACATTCACGGCTGCGCCCGCACTTTTAAAACACTCGTGCTTGGGCAACTGCAGCTTAAAAAAACCGACGAGCTATACCTGTTGGGTGACTACGTAAACAAAGGTCCCGACAGCAAAGGCGTTCTCGACTTTATCATCCACCTCCAGAAACAACAGTACCAAGTGCACTGCCTTCGCGGCAACCACGACCAGATGCTCCTCAAGGCTGCCTCCAAAGGCGAGTCAGAGCTGAATCTGTCGGATCAGGAAAAGCAGATGGTACTCCAAAACTTTGGGATGCGTGACTTCAAAAAGTTCCCCACCACCTATGCCAATTTTATAGATTCCCTCCCCTACTATCTCGAGCTTCCCGATTATTTTCTTGTGCACGCCGGTTTCGACTTCCATCAGGATGATTTGTTCAGAGACAAAGAGGCTATGCTCAATATCCGTCATTACGAAGTTGACTGGGTTCGGCTATATAACAAGAGACTCCTGCATGGCCATACACCTACTGTCCTCCATGCCATTAAGAAAAGCGTAGCACATCAAAGCGCCCGTATCAACCTCGATGCAGGCTGTGTCTACTACAAAAATGCTGCCTATGGCAACCTTATCTCTTTGGATTTAGACACTAATTTATTGAATATTCAGTGCAATTTAGACCGTCCATATGCTGTCCGTAGAAAGAGTTGATAATTAATTGTTTAAATAATTATAGGATGATTATAGTAGGGCGATAAATTGAAATTAAAGCACATGATACTGCATATAAATCGGTAAAATCTGTGCAATTTGTGAAAAACTAACAAAAAAAATAACATAAATAATGTGAGTTTTTCTGGTGCAATTCTTAATATTGCTTTATAGTTATAAACAATTACACTTAATAGCTGCAAGGCAAAACAAAATTCCAGAATATTTAACGAGGTATTAGGCTACTTCAGTAAGCTATCGCATACTGTGCTTTTCTGAAGAAGTAGTGAAACCTTAAGCATCAGTACTAAGAGGCTGATATTATAAATGCTTGAAAAAGCATACTGGAATTGCTTTGCCCATTTTTTTCCAGCTTGTGAGCAGGTGCATAGGGATACTTCTAACCTTTTATACTTTTTATGAAACACTTCTACAACTCAAACACGGCTGCAAATAAACCACAGCCAATTGCTAAAGCCACGGGAACGGCAATTAGCGGAAAACTCTTCACCCTTCTGTTATTGGGCTTTTTCCTGCTGGTGAGTGGGGAGAGTAATGCAGCTACATTTACTGCTGTGTCTACAGGAAGTGGGGCTAATGCCATTACACAAGGTAACTGGAATGTGCCTGCAACTTGGGGTATAACTGTGCCGGCTGGCCAGATTGCAACGCCTGGTGTACATTATCCAGGAGCAAATGATGATGTGATTATAAACATCACTTTTAATGTAATTGTACCTGCTGGTACAGTGGCGGCCTGTAATTCGCTAGAGTTAAGAACAGTGACCGGACAAGGTATGCCTTCAATCGACATATTTGGAAGCCTTACAGTGAATAACCTGAATATTAATGCAGCTAATAATGGTAATGGTGCAATTGCAAGCGTTAATATTAAAAGCGGTGGCACTCTTAAGATTAACTCGGGTATAACAGCTGGTCCTAATAAGTATAATTTCAATACTGAAACTAATAGTACGGTGATATATGGAGCTGGCTCAAATATTTTAGCTCCAAGATCTGGTACAAATCAAAATGCTGTTGTTGGCAATCCAAAACCATACCACAACTTGGTAGTAGATAATACTGGAAATACCCCTGCTACTTTATCGGCAAACGTTACAGTAAATGGAAATTTGTCACTTATTAACGGAGGTAAATTAACTACAGGGTCTAATACCTCTACGACTCCAGCCACACCGTATGTTTTAACACTAGCTGAAGGCGCTAAAATCGCGACAACAGAAGACAAAGACAATAATATCTCAGGACTTGTACAGGCTACTAGGGTCGTTGCCAATGGAGGGATAAGTGATTTTGGTATGGGAGCAAGTGTTACGAATAATTCTGCCAGCAATGCCACCATTACGATTGTTCGCACAACAGGTATAATTCCGATGAATGTTAATGGTCAGGAAAGTGCAACCCGTACTTATCTAGTTAGCGGTAGTACTGGCGCAAATATTAGTGCAAACTTGACATTTTTAAATCACGAGCTTACACAAGATATCAACCTCTATAAAATGTATAATGGAGGGTCGGCATCAGAACTCTCACTTTCAAATAATGTTGTCGCTAATGGTAACACATTTATCAAAACAGGGTTAGATAATGGACTTTATACCATAGCTGGGCCCCCTGTTATTCCCCTCCCAGTAGAACTCGTCTCCTTCAACGTGAAGCATGATGTCAAAGGAGCAAAATTAGTATGGGCAACAGCCTCGGAACTAGATAACAAAGGCTTTGAGGTACAGATGTCGACAGATAGCAGAACATTCGTGGCTATTGGTTTTGTAGAAAGCAAAGTGGGTACAACCTCACTGCGTCAGGACTACAGCTTCCTGGACACAAAAGCTGTATCTGGCACACGCTATTACCGTTTAAAGCAGATCGACCTAGATAGTACTACCTCGCTTTCGCCAATAAGGGCCATCGTACTGGACGGTGACAACGGCACTGTGGCAGCATATCCTAATCCATTTAGCGATGTGGTAATGGTAAAGCTAACAGGCACAGAATCGCGCCGAGTGAAGGCAACACTTACTGATGCAATGGGCAAAGTGATGCTCGAAACTACAGAGGAAACAACTGGTAACTCCATTAGTGTCAATACGCATAACATTTCCACAAGTGGTATGTATATGCTGCATGTATATGACAACGATACCAAATACACTTTTAAACTTATGAAACGATAGTGATATCAGTGTTATAACAGAACAAAAGAGGGCTGCAGTTTCTGCAGCCCTTTTTTGTTGCGTGATAGTTTCGTAGGTGCTGGTAACAAATTTCAATAGATAGGAGAGTTTAACTCCAAAAAAGTTAGCACGCAAAACGAAATTAAGCCTTAGTCCATCTTTGCGATGAAGTCACTGCCAAAATGTAGCTTTCAGTACAGGTACATAATTGTATCCTTAGTAAGGCCCCAATCCAGAAACTTAAGTGCTGACCTATAAAAGATAGCCTGCCTGTTTAAAAGCAAACAATTGTAAAAGATTCAAATATTAAATTAATAAGATAAAAATTAAAATTATTTAGTGCAATTATTAATTCTAACATGCCTGATCATAACTGATTGATATCCATTTTCTTGGAACGATGCATATAATTATGCACTGAAATTATTTACAGATGTTAAGAATGATAATTGAGTGCAATTTGTAGATTTCCATTAAAAAAAATAACAATAATTGCATGGATATTACCTGTTCTATCACTAATATTGCTTTATATTAATAATTATTTATACTAATTTATTTAAAGGCAAAACAATTCTCCTTTATATTTTAATAGGTATAAAGTGATTCTATAAGTCAACAAACTGCTTATTGCCTTATAGTTAGTCAAATTATACCAATCCGGTTAGGTTTCTAGAAATAGAGCTCTAAAAAATGCTATAAAAAGCATAAAAGGGATTGCCATGTCCATGCCTAAGCTCTGGTTGAGCCACTACCAAAATGAATCTTCTAATTTTTTGTTCATTATGAAACACATCTACAATCCAACCAAGGCCGCTTACATCCAGCAGCCATCTGCCAAAGCTATTGGGACAGCTGCGGTAACTAAAATTTTTATGACGCTGTTGTTAGGCTTTCTTCTGCTGGTGAGTGGAGAGAGTTTTGGGCAGACTACTACTTTGTATGGGCCTAACAGATTCAATAACTTGGATAATTTGTACATAGAAACACTAACTGGACGAATTGAGTTAGCGCCAGGCACAGCGCAATTGAGGGCTCATTCCGCAACAGGGAATAGTGCTTATAATGGTTATGTTGCTATAAGTAGTAGAACATTCAATTTACTAAAAGGATATACTTATACAGTATCTTTTAGTGCTAGAGCAGTTGACCATAATCAGGGTGGCACTGGCAATATTTCTGTTCTTAGAGGAACTGGTCCTAGTATCAATTGGAATTCGAGCAGTGCCTCAGCTTTAGGAAGCGTTGAAGTACTTAAGAGTACAGGAACAACTATGACTACATACAGTATCACCTTTAAAGCAAATGATACTTTCAATAGCCAGTATCTCGCAATTCGATTATCAACAACTGGTGGCAATCAATCTGAGCTATATTTGGATAATTTGAGAATCATTCAATCATGTGCCCCAACTACACCGCAAGTAACATCTAACGGAAGTTGCTCTACAAATGTACCGATTACTTTGAGTGCTTCTGGTGCTGTAACTGGATTGGAAGAGTACAGATGGTATACAAGTGCAACTGAACAAACACCGATAGCTAATGCTACAGGACCGCAGTATACTACACCATCGCTTAGTGAAGCACAGGTTTATTATGTATCTATTTATAGTACAGTAACCACTTGTGAAAGTGTAAGAGTACCAGTAACTGCAAGTGTTGGAGGATTGATTAAACCATCAGTAAGTTTGACTACCGGTTCATGCGACAGTAACGGTAATGAAACAAAAGTATATACAGCAAGTGGAGGCAGTGAAGGAAGTTACAGGTGGTATAGCGTTGCTGAAGATGGGACACTCACGCAGCTAAATAATTCTAACGGCCTACCCATTTCAAGTTCAACGTTATCAAGAAGAACTAATTCAGATAAAGGAAATTACGCTGTAAAAATTGTAGGTTCAGGATGTGAAAGCGATCCAGCTTACTTTAGTGTAGCCCAAGGCTACCCTACAGCGCCAACAAATAATGCTAATGGAGTAATATGCGGAGACCAATTAACATTAAGAGCATCAGGAGCCAGTTTCGGTGAAAGCTATAACTGGTATGCGACAGCAGATGATGAAACAACTTTCCTAGGACAGGGAGCAATATTAGTTACGAAAGCACCACAAGTAAGTACGGTATACAGTGTTAGCAAAATAAATACTGCATCTGGCTGTGAAAGTACAACTAAAAGAACAGCAACTATTACATTGTCACCTGTATTACAAGCTAGTGATATAAGCGGTAATGCTACAATTTGTCAAGGTAGTAGTGTAATTTATAGTGTGCCAAATGTTGCAGGCGCTACCTATGCTTGGACAATTACCGCTGCGACTGGGTTTACAAGTGTTCCAAGTATATCTAATGCAACATCAAATCAGATTACCGTTAATTATCCTGCGAACACAGCATATAGAGGAACACTTAGAGTAACCGTAACAAGTCCATGTAATAGCTACACTTCAGAACTTGAGGTACAGGCAACCAATAATAATGTAGCGACAGGAAGTCTTGTTGAACCAGTTAATCCAGTGATAGGACGTCCTGAGACTTATGGTTTCACATCAAATATTGATGATGATTTGATTGTTGATATAGTTTGGTCATACCGTAGAACAAATTCAGTAGATTGGATTTCGACTCCACCAACAACGTCTAGAACATTCACTTTTCAAGCAATGCCAGGAGACTTGAATGGGGTTAGAGCAGAAATAAAAGTGTTAAATCCAGAAGTTAATTGTATAACAGGTTTGAGTGCTACAAACACATTTTTTGTTGGGAATGACCAAATCATCCCCCTCCCGGTTGAGCTCATGTTCTTCAAAGCCCAAGCCCAAATTCAAGGTGTAAACCTAACTTGGGCTACGGCTTCAGAGCTGGATAACAGAGGCTTTGAAGTGCAAATGTCCACTAACGCCAGGGATTTTAAGGTAATTGGGTTTGTGGAGAGCAAAGTAGGAACGACTTCAATGCGTCAGGAGTACAGCTTCCTTGACACGAAAGCAGTATCTGGTACACGTTACTACCGCCTGAAGCAAATCGATTTTGACGGCACGACCTCCTTCTCACCGATCAGAGCTGTTGCGTTGAACTCGGATAACGCCACCGTTGCTGCATACCCGAACCCGTTTGATGACGCAGTTGTCGTGACACTTAATGGCACAGAAGCTCGTAACGTGCAAATAGTGCTGATGGATGCGATGGGCAAAGTGCTGCAGCAGCGCACCGAGGAAACCTCTGGCAACTCCATAACGGTAGATATGCGCAGCATTACGACCAAAGGCATGTACATACTGCATGTACTTGACAATGATACAAAGCATACCTTTAAGTTGATGAAGCGATAAGTATAAACTACAACCAATTTTAAAAGGGCAGCTGCATTTTAATGCGGCTGCCCTTTTTGCTTTGTAGTAAATGACTCACAAATCTTTCCTTCTGTGAGCAAGGAACCATGATTAATACTTGATAAAAATTAGTAGCCCATTTAAGAGTGGATTCTAGAATGTCAGTTTTAGAAACTTGTTATGTAGAGTAAGAGATCAAGCAACTAGGGGATATGTCCTGAAGAGAATCAGATCAGATTAATTGTATCTACTAAATATGATAGAATCTAAATAGATAGCACAGCTAATGTATGCAAGGATATGTTTGAAAAATATTTATATATAATTATAAAGCAAAATGTTGCTAGAATTGTGCAATACCTAAGTGTATCATTTTGTACTATAGCTAGAGGTATAATAATAAGTATTTCCTATATATACTATTACAATACAATGTAAAAAGAATAATGTATAAACACTTTTTATTCCTATAACAATATGCCTAGTAACAAAAAGTGTACAGAGACTCTCAAATAGGCCTATATATAAAAAAGGCCATTACAAATCAGAAAAGGCATATTGATAGGTTAATATTAAAATCGGACAAAAAAAGAGTCTACTATATTGCTGAAATGAAAGATAAATTATCTTATTTTGTGGCAATTAACTTTTCATTAAAACAGCACAATTAATTTAGTAACCCTTAACTTTTAGCTATGGCACAACTCTACAATCCCACGTTAAGCCGGCTTATACGTACCTTGCTCTTGCAGTGCGTCTTTATGCTGGGTATGGTCTCCGTCGGCATGGCGCAGGCGACCTTGCCGATCAATCATGATGGTCCTTGGACGAACACTTCACTATCAGGCATGAATGTTGTCGGCAACGTCATCGCTGGTCAGGACCTAGAAGGCGGAAGCAACGGCTCTGCACAGTTCAGAGAAGGCGGTGCCTACATCGACATTAACTTCCAGAATGCAAGCAGCACGGATTTTAAGTTGAGTTACAGCTTGCGAGCTGCAACAACCAGAAATTACACCGCGAGTTTTACGGTAAGTTACTCTACAGATGGTGGAAGTGCTTATACCACACTCCGAAATGTAACAGAGGTCGATCTTGCAAGAGAGACAAAGCGTTTCACGGATTTGATTCCAGCGGCTGCAACAAACATTCGGTTCACACTGAATTCAGCTACGCAAGCTTACATTCTGTTTGATGCGTTAGAGTTAATACAGACTCCAGAAATACTAAGTATTAAGCCAACTACTGGTGTACCAGGCACACAAGTAACCATTACAGGTAATCGCCTGAATGATGCTACTGTCAAGTTCGGAGGTATTGCAGTGCCTGCAACACTAGTTATAAAGGATGGCAGTGAAGAAGGGAATACAGTAACAGGAGTAACCGTTAACGCAGTAGGTACAGAGATTATCGCTTATGTGCCTTACGGCGTAGGACCATCATCTCCTATTACTGTGACAACACAGTACGGCACTACAACTGAAGTTGCATTTACTGTGCCTGCCCCAACATTTAATACACCAGCATTCTCTTCAACATCAGGTATAGCAGGTGAAACTATTGAACTGTTAGGTAATAATTTCATTGATGCCACAGCGGTTCTTTTCAATGGAGCCACAGCTGAATTTAAAGTTAATAGCAATAACAAAATAACAGTCACTATCCCTAACCTGGCTAGTACAGGTAAAATCACGTTAACAACTCCTGCAGGAAGTGTAGAGAGCCCAGAGTTTACCGTGCCAAGTCCAGAGATTTCTTCGTTCACCCCTACAGGTGGAAAATCTGGTGTAACTGAAGTGAAAATTTCAGGTGCGTACTTCCATAATGTAACGGAGGTAAAGTTTAACGGAGTTATTGCGCCAGGTTTCAGAATAAACGAAACTAACGACGAGATAACTGTAAACATACCACTAGGTGCGAGCACAGGTCCGATTACAGTAACCAGTCCGGCAGGTACAGCTACTAGTGCTGATCCATTTGAAGTGCCAGCGCCAATTATTGTAGCACGTGAAATTGCAGTTGAAGGGGAAACAGTAGTACTTGAGTTTAACCCAACCAGAACGGGTGCTGGTAAGACAATTACAATTTATGGTGAAAACCTAGCAAGCGTAAGCCGCGTGGTGTTCCCTGGCGGAGCAGGAGGCGAAGGTGCTAATGGTACTAACTTAGTAAAGAATACCGACACGGAACTGACTGTAACTGTACCAGCAGATGCCAGCACAGGAAAGCTTCAATTGATTGCAGATGGATATGAACCTGTGGAGAGTTCACAAATTTTTGAGTTTGTGCCAGCACCAGTTATTGTTAACGTCACACCAATCTACGGCATCGTTACAACAGCAATTACCATTACAGGTTCTAATTTCCAGGATGCTACATCTGTAAAAATTGGTAATGGGGAAGTTACCTCCGGCTTCAACGTTAATGCAGAAGGTACTGAAATAAAATTGTCTATACCTTCTGAAGCTACCACAGGTACAGTATCAGTAACAACACCACTTGGCGGTACAGGTGTATGGGGCGGAACATTCGACGTGATTCTTGCGCCAGCCGACCTTGCCTTTACTCCTGCATCTGGACCTATTGGACAAGAAGTGAAGCTAACAGGCAAAAACTTGAAGTATGTAACCGAAGTCATTTTCTTAGGAGCTAACAACACAGAAGATGAGGGGGATGCTAGCGTAACTTTTACTACACCAAACGGAAGCGATACTGAACTTACATTCAACGTGCCGGCTAATACACCACAAGGCTTAACAAAACTGCTTGTAAGAAACGCTGCAGATGATGTTATTACAACAAATGAGTTTGAAGTGATTCTTCGGCCTGTAGTAAACACCTTGACGCCTACTATGGGTATAGCTGGTGCGATAGTGGTACTTGAAGGTTACAACTTTAGCAACGTGACTGAAGTAACTTTTGGCGGCATCAAGCTGACTGAAGAGGGCTTCACTGTTAATGCAGAGGGAACACAAATAACAGTAGCGGTTCCAGCAAATGCGCCAGTTACTTCCGCTGTAATTATTACCAACGAATTTGGCAACAGCGTTGCGAAAGACTTTATCGTTATCCAGAAACCATCGATTACTTCATTCACTGAAGAAAGAGGCATAGTAGGTGATGATGTGATTATCACAGGTACAAACTTCTACGGCAATGATGACAACCCTATCACGGTGTCATTTGCAGGTGCTAACGGTAGTCGTGTAAATGCTGAGATTACAGCCATGACGCCAACGCAGATTACCGTAAAGGTTCCAACAGGTGCTATTACTGGGGGGGTGATTGTAACAAACGCTGCAGATTCAAGTGAGCCGAGTGAAGATTACATCGTTGCAACTAACCCAGAAATCTTCAGCTTTACGCCTGCATCAGGCAAAGTAGGTGATGACGTATCAATTTCTGGTTGGTTGATGGAGAGCGTAACTTACGTAGCCTTTAACGGAACAAAAGCTTCAGTAACGCCAAGCGCAGATGGTAGAACGATTAAAGTAAAAGTGCCAGCAGGTGCGACTACAGGTAGACTAGCTCTGTTTGTAGGTGAGGATGAAAACCCAGTATTCACAACAGCAGAAGATCAAATTTTCACAGTTATACCAGCACCAACTATTGTTTCAGTAAACCCTAATAGCGGCGTTGGAGGAACAGTAGTAACTATAACAGGTACTAACTTCATTGATATAACATCTGTCACATTTAATGACGTGGCAGCTGATGCATCCAAGATTGCGGTCAATGAAACGTTCACTGTGCTTACAGTAACAGTACCAACTACGGCTACTACAGGCGCCTTAGTAGTTAATGCAGGTGCTGGTGAAGCAACTCATGAGAACTTCATAGTTCCAACACCTGCTGCCATCACATTCACAAACAACACGGCAACTCCATTAAAAAGCTATGCGAACCAGCTAGTGACGATTAGAGGTCAATACTTTACTAATGCAATAGAAGTTGACTTTAATGGAAAGAAGATTACTACAGGTATAACTGTGGTAGATGAAGTTGAAGGCAGTACCGAAGCTGACCGCTTCCAACTTATTACTGTTAAGGCGCCGTTTGATGCAGGAACAGGTAAAATCACAGTAACTACTCCTGCTGGTTCAGGTGTGAGTACTGATGACTATACTGTGTTAGAACCAAAGATAGCCAGCATCAGTGCTACTGAAGGTTACGCAGCCCAAACAGTATTAACGATTACAGGAGAATTATTTACGCAATACTGGAATGAAACATTGAATAGCAATGAAGGGGGCGAGGGTGTGAAAGCGCCAATTGTTAAGTTCAATGGAGCGCAGATTGAGGCAACCAACTATGCTGAGAATGGCACAAGCATTACAGTGACAGTGCCTGGTTCTGCCAGAACAGGTAGTGTAACAGTTGTATCAGGTAGCGGTGAAAGTGAACCAGTACAATTTAACGTACTTGCCCCTGTATTGTCGTCTGTTACACCTACAGCTGTTTATGCAGGCCAAACGGTAACAATCTCCGGTACAAACTTTATCAACGTAACAAGTATGTCGTATGGCAATATTCCGATTACTGGTTATGATATTGTGTTAACTGATACAGAGAAAGGCACAGGTACCATTACCTTCGTGGCGCCAAAAATCAACCACAATACAACAAATACATTATCAGTAACTTCAACAAGTGGTACAGGTAGTACAGATGTATTTACAATATATAGACCAGTAATCTCCAATGTATTCGAAACAGGCAAAGAAAGCCCTGCAGACAGAAGAGTATATGCCGGCGTAAACACAGTTACTATTAAGGGTACACGTTTCGACGAATTTTGGAATGGTACAGTGTCAACTGCTACTCCATCTTTATCTTTAGTAAGAACGGGTACCAACGGAGCTGTAACCGCAATAACAGACTTCAAACTTACTCAAGGTTCGAACGAAACAGATGAAGACGTAATAGTAGCAACTATTCCTGCAAGCGTTACGGCAGGAGATTACTTTATAAGAATAGGAAGCCAGAGCGGTGTAGGTCAATCATCTGGTACAGCTGGTACAATCACTGTTCTTGGTACACCAACCATCACAGGCTTAAGCAAAGTAGTTGGTATTGTAGGCGACGAGTTGACTATCAACGGTACATTCTTCGATGATCTCACTAAAGTAACTTTCTTGGGTATCGAAGGAGAAGAAGATGAAGTAGTTGCTGTTGACCCAATAGTAACCTCAACTTCTATAACCGTTAAGGTGCCAACAGGAGCTACAATCGGTAAAATAGCGGTAACAACTCCTTTCGGAGGTGGAGAAGGAACAACTGTAGAAAGTTCAATCTTTAGAGTAGTTAAAGCGCCAATTGTGTATGACTTCAATGCTAAGCAAGGACCATCAGGCACAGTTGTGACCATTACTGGTGAAAACCTAATTGCAGTAGATGGAAAAATCAAGGTGTCTTTCAAAGGACACGATGGCGATATAATACCAGCTCCGCTTGCTAGCCAAATTGAGCTAAATGCAACAGTCAATACAGAGGACTTGACAACCGCTCGTTCCATTACAGTAACAGTTCCAGTCGATGCGATTACAGGTGTGATCACATTAGCTAATGAAGTTGGTACTACTACAACAGCTCAGGCGAAAGATTCGGATGGAATATATACCGTCACTAGCCCAGTAGTAGTGAGATTCGAGAGGGCATCTGACAACAGCGTTATTGATGCTGCCAGACCAGCACGTCTTCTTGAGACTGTAAATGTAAAAGGCTACAACTTGGTAGGTGTTCAAAGCTTGAGAATTGGCAGCAGAAACGTATTTGGCTACTACGAAGAAGACCAGCATACCCTAGAGCTGCTTGTACCTAGAAATGCTAGCAGAGGTATCGTAACTGTAACAACTGTAGTAGGAGAAGATGCAAGCGAAAGAATACTTGAAATCGTAAGACCTAACATTACAGTTGACCCAGCAGTATTAAGCTTTAAAGCTGCAGTTGAAACAGAAGGAGTAACAACATACGATGTGAAAAGCTATACTGTAACGGCAACCAACCTGGCGGTGGGGCAAAACTTAACTATCTCCTTAAGTGAGAACATGCCATATCTGCTTTCACTAAATCCTAACTCAACTGCAGAAGGTACATGGATGACTGGTATGACGCTTCCAGCAGACGAAAACGGTAACTTGACACAGGTTGTCTATGCTAGAAATAATAGTACAATAGTTGCGAATGATGAAAGCAGTAGACAGACTGTGCTTGCGAACCATACCTCACTTGAAGCAACTACTCGTACTGTAACGCTGCAGTCGGAAATCATCCCACTCCCAGTAGAACTCATCGCCTTCAATGCCAGAAAAGAAAGCAACGGCGTTCAACTGACTTGGGCGACAGCTTCTGAACTGGACAACGACTACTTCGAAGTGCAGATGACGGAAGACCTGAAAGGTGAGTTTAAGGCGGTAGGCAAAGTGAAGAGCAACGTGAATACGACTGCGCTTCGTCAGGACTACCAGTTCAACCACAAGGGCAACTTCAACGGCACACGTTACTACAGACTGAAGCAAGTGGACCTGGATGGTACATTTGAGTACAGCAAAGTGGTAGCCGTATCGTCTAACGGTGTGAACCTGGCAGTTGGCCCAAGAGTGTATCCAAACCCAATCAATGCTGACTCTAAGCTGGTATACAATGCCGACAGAGCAGGTAAGCTGAATGTGCGTATCGTGAACATGAATGGCTCAGCCGTACAGAACCTAAGCTACGACATTGAAGAAGGTGAGAACACAATTCTCTTAAACCTAAACAACAACCTGCCAACAGGTATCTACATCCTGATGACAGAGTTCAATGGTAAGACAGAGCAGGTGAAACTGATGAAGCAGTAGCCCCAACGCTTAACTTATAGCAAGAAGGCCCGCCAAATTGGCGGGCCTTCTTTTTTTGCTCAGGTATAGCCAATAGGTATAGCGCAACCTAGGGGAGTATAGTAAAATCCATTATTCAAGGTATAGCATAGGTATAACCGCCGCCATGCCTATCCTTCCGCCATATAAACATTTGAAACATTGGTTTATTCAGGCACAAGCTTTAATTTTGAAGGAATATAAAATCAAAGAAGCCATGCAGAAAGATACAGCCATATTTGACCTGATAGCAAAAGAGAAAGCACGCCAGACCCACGGCATCGAACTGATCGCGTCCGAGAACTTCGTGTCGGATCAGGTGATGGAGGCGATGGGCAGTGTGATGACCAACAAGTACGCCGAAGGCCTGCCAGGCAAGCGCTACTATGGGGGTTGCGAAATTGTGGATCAGTCAGAGCAGCTGGCCATCGACCGTGCTAAAGAACTTTTCGGAGCCACTTGGGTAAACGTACAGCCGCACTCCGGCGCGCAGGCCAACTCCGCTGTGATGCTGGCCGTGTTGCAGCCAGGTGACAAGATCCTGGGCTTTGACCTATCACATGGTGGTCATCTGACGCATGGCTCACCTGTTAACTTCTCGGGCAAACTGTACCAGCCGAGCTTCTATGGCGTGGAGCAGGAGACTGGCCTGATCGATTTCGACAAAGTAGTAGAAACTGCCCGTCGTGAGAAGCCAAAGCTGATCATTTGCGGTGCCTCGGCCTACAGCCGCGACTGGGATTATAAAAAGCTGCGTGCCGCTGCCGATGAGGTAGGCGCCTTGCTGATGGCTGACATCTCCCACCCTTCTGGCTTGATTGCCAAAGGCCTTCTGAACAACCCGTTTGAGCACTGCCACATCGTGACTACGACCACGCACAAAACGCTGCGCGGTCCAAGAGGGGGCATGATCATGATGGGTAAGGATTTCGAGAACCCATTCGGCATCAAGACTCCGAAAGGCGAGATCCGCATGATGTCTTCTTTGCTGGACGGCGCTGTGTTTCCGGGCACGCAGGGTGGACCGCTGGAGCACGTGATCGCAGCTAAAGCGGTGGCTTACTACGAAGCGTTGTCTGATGACTACATGGGCTATATCAAGCAGGTGCAGCAGAACGCGCAAGCCATGGCAACTGCTTTTGTGGAGCGTGGCTATAACATCATCTCAGGCGGCACGGATAACCACATGATGCTGATCGACCTGCGCTCGAAAGGTATAACAGGCAAGCTGGCCGAAAACACCCTGGTGAAAGCGGACATCACCATCAACAAGAACATGGTGCCTTTCGATGACAAGTCGCCGTTTGTGACTTCAGGTATGCGCATAGGTACTGCCGCGATTACAACACGTGGTCTAAAGGAGGCCGACATGGCGCGCATTGTGGAGCTGATCGACGACGTGTTGACTCACAACGAGAACGAAAGCAAAATAGAAGCCGTGCGCAAAGAAGTGAACAGCTGGATGAAAGACTACCCACTTTTCGCTTACTAATTACACAATAAGAGTATCTAAGAGCGACGATTGATGGATCAACCGTACCTGGAAGAGGGAGGAGAGCCGCAGCAGGAGATGTCCTTTGTGGATCACCTGGAGGAGTTAAGATGGCACATCATCCGGTCACTCGCCTCTATTCTGATCTTTGCCGTTGCCGCGTTTTTGGCAAAAGGCTTTGTTTTTCATGATATAATCCTGGCTCCTTCCCGCACAGACTTCCTGAGCTACAGATTTATGTGCGAGGTGGGGCAGTGGATAGGTTCTGATGTGCTATGCATCGAGGATCTGGGGTTCACGATCCAGAGCCGGCAGATGAGCGGGCAGTTCTCCATGCACATTATGGTGTCATTGGTGCTGGGCCTGGCCTGCGCCTTTCCATATGCATTTTGGGAAATCTGGCGATTTGTGAAGCCCGGCCTTTACCCACAGGAGCAGCAGAACTCACGCGGTGCCGTATTTTGGGTGTCGGTCCTGTTTGCGATGGGACTGCTGTTCGGCTATTATGTGGTTTCGCCTATTTCGATCAACTTCCTGGCAGGTTATCAGGTGGATCCGTCTATCCTGAATGAGTTCGACCTGAGTTCCTACATCTCCACGCTCACGACACTTTGCCTGGCCTGCGCCTTTATGTTTGAGCTGCCCGTTATTGTGTATTTCTTTACCAAGGCGGGTCTGCTGTCGCCGGAAGTGATGAAGCTGTACCGAAGACACTCCATTGTCGTAATTCTGATTGTGTCAGCGGTGATCACACCACCGGATGTGATCAGTCAGCTCATCATTTCCATTCCGCTGATCCTCCTCTATGAGGTAAGCATCGGCGTGTCGAGGAGAATCATCAAACGCGATCTGAAAAAACTGAACGAAAATAACGCTTAGAACGATGGGATATAAAATAGCAATCGGCGGCGACCATGCCGGTTTCACTTATAAAAACCTGCTGAAAGAGCAACTGACGGCAGCCGGTCATGAGGTAACAGATTTCGGTCCGGGATCAGACGCTTCGGTGGATTATCCGGACCACGTGCACCCGCTTGCCAAGGCGGTGGTGAACAAAGAAGCTGACTTTGGTGTGCTCATCTGCGGTAGCGGAAACGGCGTGGCCATGACAGCTAACAAATACCAGGAAATCAGAGCAGCGCTTTGCTGGCAGACGGAACTGGCCAAATTATCCAGGGAGCACAACAATGCGAATATCCTTTGTATACCTGCCCGCTTTGTATCGCAGGAGGTGGCCGCTGACATGACGCGCGTGTTTCTGGAGACAGCGTTTGAAGGCGGACGCCACCAGAATAGAGTAGACAAGATTCCGGTTTGCTAAGTCAGGTATAGCCTGTTTAACGGACTTTCTTATAAACTGCCGCTGTTTGCGTAGGCGCATAGCCATCGAAAACGGACGGCAGTTTGTGTTTTAGCTGCGGCATAAGCCCTGCCAGATCCACAATGTACTCAGGAGATTCCTGACGGAAATTCTGGTACAGGTCGTACACAGCCTGGTACTCGTCAAGGTGGCCGAAGTGTCGCTGCGAAAGCCGCCAGTTCAGGTATGGCGTGGCCAGCTGGTTGTGCTCATAGTAGCTCAGGTCCTCCCCGAGCACCAAAACAGGACTGCCCTTTACCGCGCCGCTCGCGCCTCCCTTCGGAAGCAGCAGCTCCGAGTCATCAATTTTAATAATAGAGGCTAAACCCAGGTCCTGCCGGTAGCGGATCAGCAATACCCCACCCAGCAGGATAAAGAACATCAGGTTCAGGATCCACTTCTTCATGCGGCTTGTAAATAGAAACTCACTGAAGTAGGCGATAGGCGGCAGCACGACCACAAAAGAACCGACCGATAGCTCTTGCCGGGTTATCAGTGCCAGGCCACTCACCAGAAGCCACACCGTCATGAGCTGCTGAAACTTACCCTGGAACACGAGCCGCTGCGGCAGTGAAGTAGTGCTGATGAGCGAAAGAAGTAGAATGGCAGCGGGCAGTGACAGGGCAAGCGCCAGGTGCGAAGGCGGTAACAGCGTGTTGATCCCAAACTGCCAGGGCTGCAGCAAATGCATCTCCACAAAATGGGAGGCGGTGTTGGTGTAGAGGTAGTAGGTAAACAGCACGGCATACGGGAAGGCAAAGCCGCACAGCATCAACAGGAAGCTTCGGAAAGTGTTGGAGGCGAAAAGCACCACGCCGAATGCCGCCACCAACAGAAACAAAGCCAAAGGCAGATAGCTGAGTGCCGCAAGCCCCACCATAAAGCCCCCTACAAACAAGCGGTTATTCTCAAATCCCTCCCGTGAGATGGTGATAATATAAGGCAGGGCCAGAATAACAAAGGTATTGCCGATCAGGAGCGGCGTAAGCATGTCAAACTCAAAGGTAAGGCTGCCCACCAGCAGGTATAGCAGAGCGGGTATGTAGCCTTTGCCGGCGTATACCTGATGCCTGTTCAGTGCCACGTTGAACATGATGGCCTGGAAGAGCAGCAGGAAAGTGGCCACCAACCGGTAACTCAGGTATGAGCGCCCGGCCACCACATCGATGGTCCAGTACACAAATGCCGAGAGAGGTGCTGTGGTGTCGTAAATATCGCGGTACATGGCGTAGCCGTCGGCCATGCGCTCGCCTACCAGCATGTGCAGCAGCTCAGACGAGGTGGCAGGTATGCCCAGGAAAATGAGCGGCAGCCGGATAGCCAGGAACAGTAATACCAGCAAAAATAAGCGGGAAGGCAGTATGCTTCGGAAGTAACTAATCAAAGGAAGACGGAGTTAGAAAGAACTATACACCAGCCTGAGCCGAAATGAGTACGGCACAATTGGGGTAAAAATGCGAAATTAATATGATATTTGCATCTTCATTATGGAAAGTAAAAGACAACAGAAATTTTCGCGCCTTATCCAGAAAGAGCTGGCAGAGATCTTCCTACGGGAAGTGCCACACTTGTTCGGGGGCGCCTATATATCGGTAAGCGTCGTGCGTGTGTCGCCTGACCTGGGACTGGCACGCGTATACCTGAGCGTGATGAATGCCAAAGACGGTAACGAAATGCTCCTGCAGGAGTTGCGCGTAAACACCAAAACAATACGTCACCTGCTGGCCCAGCGCATCAAGAAACAGGTGCGTGTTATACCTGAGCTCGTGTTCTTTCTCGACGATACCGCTGAGTACTCCGCCAAAATCGACAAGCTGTTCTCCAACCTGGACATACCCCCGGCTCCTGAGGAGGACGAGGACGACGATACCTATATCCGCTAAGAAGAAGCAACACCCTTATGCAGTACGACCCGATTAAGCGTGTGCTGGGCGATGTTTTTAACAAGACCCCTTTCCTGCGCCGCATATTTTACAATCTGCTGGACCTTCTCCTGCTGCGTGCCTGGCATGTGCACAAAGAGCTGCGCGAGTGGGCCGCCAACCGCAAAAACGACGAGCAGCACATACTCGATGCCGGCTCCGGCTTTGGTCAGTATACCTACTGGCTCTCAAGCCAGAGCCACAAATGGAGCATCCTGGCCGTTGATGTTAAGGAAGAGCAAATCTCGGACAGTAACCGCTTTTTCAGGGCCATCGGACGGCAGAATGTGCTGTTCCGTATCGGCGACCTGGTGAAATACCGCGAAGAAAATACCTATGATCTGATTCTGTCGGTGGACGTGATGGAGCATATACTGGAGGATGTAGAGGTGTTCCGCAACTTCCAGGCATCACTTGTGCCGGGTGGCATGCTGGTGATTTCCACCCCGTCAGACCAAGGCGGATCGGATGTGCATGGCGACGATGAGACCTCATTTATTGAGGAGCACGTGCGCGACGGCTATAACATCCGTGAAATTCAGGATAAACTCTTCTCGGCTGGTTTCAGCAAAGTGGAGGCGCGTTATTCTTACGGCAAGCCGGGGCAAATCTCGTGGCGACTGTCGATGAAGTATCCGCTCCTGATGCTCAACACCTCGAAGGCGTTCTTCATCCTGTTGCCATTCTACTACCTGGTTACTTTCCCCATCAGCCTGGTTTTAAACTGGCTCGATGTAAACGGCAAGCACGACTCCGGCACCGGCCTGATCGTGAAAGCATGGAAGTAATTAAATTGTTGATGGCTTAATTGTTGATTGCTAATTGTTGATCCGGCAAAATGATTAAATTGCTGGAAAGGCAGGAAGAGAGTAAAGACCTGATTTCACATCAGCAAGGTATAGCTGGCAGCCGATAAAATTATTTCGTGTAAGAACAATCAACAATCAACTTTTAGCCCAAGTACCCACACCTGCTAAATGAACGTCCCTTATCTCATAGCGAAACGTTATTTTTTCTCTAAGAAGAAGAGGAACATCATCAGCATTATCTCCAACATTGCCATGATCGGGGTGGCAGTGGGTACGGCCGCCCTCATCATCGTGCTGTCTGTATTCAATGGCCTCGAAGACCTCATTCGCACGATCTATACCAGCTTTGACCCTAACCTGAAGATATCGGCTGCGGAAGGCAAGTCTTTTGAGACGGACACCGAATTCATGAACCGCATACGCCGCACGCCCGGTGTGGCTTTGGTGACCGAGGTGATAGAGGACAATGCACTGCTGCGCTACAACGATCGCCAGATGGTGGTGAAGGTAAAGGGCGTGAGCGAGAACTTTTTTGAGCAGAACAAGATCGGCTCCTCGGTAGTGGAAGGCCACTATAATCTTTACGCCAACAATAACTACTATGCCTTGGTCGGGCGGGGAGTGCAGTACCAGCTCTCCATCCGGACGAGCAGTGAATTTACGTACCTGCAGTTCCTGTACCCGCGCAACACAAAGTTCAATCCGCTTAACCCCGAAGGCGCTTTCAAGTCGCTGCAGATAACGCCTGGCGGTGTGTTTGCCATCGAGCGGCAGTACGACGATGCCTATGTGTTTGTGCCCATCCAGTTTGCCGAGGAGCTCATGGAGTACGGCCGCCGGCGCACGGCTATTGAGATCAAGGTAGAAGACGGGCATCGTATCGAGACGGTGAAACGCGCTTTGCAGAAGGTGCTGGGCGAAGGCTTTTTGGTGCAGAACAGCGACGAGCAGCACACCAGCCTGTTGCGCGCCGTGAAAGTCGAAAAGCTCTTTGTGTTCATCACCTTCGCCTTTATCCTGCTTATTGCCTCGCTCAACATTTTCTTCTCCCTTTCCATGTTGGTGATTGATAAGAAAAAGGATATTGCGGTGCTTGCTTCCATGGGTGCCACAAAAGAGCAGATCCGCAACATATTCCTGTTTGAGGGCGCGCTCGTTGCCTTTATCGGGGCATCGTACGGCTTGTCGCTGGGCATGCTGATTGCCAACCTGCAGCAAACCTTCGGCATTGTGTCGATGGGTATGGCCACCTCGGTTGTGGACTCCTACCCTGTCAAGCTGGAGCTGATGGACTTTGTACTGACCGGAGCTGCCATCGTGATCATCACCATGCTGGTGTCCATTCGCCCTGCCCGCAAAGCAGCCGCCATGTCCGTGCGCGACAACCTGTAAGGTATAGCCTCGGCATCTATCTTTTCGTCTCACCCCTCTTTTATGAAAGCCATCCGACTGCTTTTCCTGCTCCTCACGTTCGGTTGCTCCGCAGTCGAGACTGATACATCAGCTGAAGATCAAACTCCAGGTATAGCATCAACCGAAGCAGAAGCCTATACCTCCGCTAGAGCCAAAAGCCGTTTCCTGTGGCGGGAGCAGGTATACGACGCCGAGCTGCAGGACTCTGTAAGCACAATTATGATCGATCAGGCTTTGGCTGGCAGGCTGACGCATGCTGAGCGAGCCGCTTTGGGATATGTCGTTACTTTTATAGGAAGTGAGTGCGACTGGGACGGTAAGGCAAACGAGGAATTTAGCAACCTGAAATGCAAGGCACTCACGGCGCTAAACCTGGGGTATCAGTGCTCCGACCAGCACCTGGGCTTTCTGCAGAACTGGTTCCGAAACGACCAGGAAGTGCTGGGCCGTCTGGCTTCTTGTCCACGGATACCTTTCACTGCCTCTAGCCAGCAAACATTCGATGAGGTATACCTGACCGTGCAAAACGATACGATAAAGGTATGGTTCAGTGCAAGTGGCGTAAACCTGCCGATGAATGCCGCCTGGGAGTGGACGGAGGAGAATGTCTTTTTGATTCAGCAGGATGCTCTAAAACTGGTGAGGGTAGACAAATCGGAAGTGGTCAGGAGTGAATTGGGCCTAGGCGAAGAACTGTAGATAGCAACTAAGTATATAGATTTTACTATATATTGAGATTAAAAGTCTTTAATGTCTTGCGGTGGGTGAATGGATGATGGAAATATGAAAATATTTTGATTTGCGACGGTGGTTTCGTGTGTTTAAGGTAGGAAATCAGGTGATTTTTGGGTAAATTTGGTCTCCTAAAATTGTACCTGTATGAAAGTATTCACCACACAGCCTTTTCAGGTCATCTATTCTCTGTTCGAGCATGAGTACCTGGGATACCTGTTCGAATCGTTTGTGGTGCAGATTAATACCAAGGGACAGCTGACTTTACAGCACCAGAATATTTCTGCCAAAAATGCCGAAGAGTTCTCTTCCCGCCTCGACGCGAAGGACTTCAAACTGATTCCCCTGACCGATCAGATACAGCAGGACGCCGTCCTGAAAAAATTCTCAAACAAGAAACTCTCCCCCGCTGATTTCTTCCTGAAGGTATACGACCCTGAAAAGGGCGATAAAGTTATGCAGGAGGCGATAAGCAACTACATACAGGTGCGCATGAACAAGATTCTGGAAATGCTCCAGGACCGACGCACGTTCATCATCGGCAAAGACGGCGACCCTACTTGGAAAGAGATTCAGGTGGCGCCCGAAAAAGCCACTGTCCGGTTTCACCTTCACCGGAACCCCGATAATACACACTACTACCCCACTGTCAGGTATAAAGGCGAGAAGCTCAACTTCCAGTATCGCAATGCAGCCCTGATTTGCTACGAACCGGCCTGGCTGATGGTGGACGGCGTGATTCATAGCTTCGAGAGTGGCATTGATGGCAAAAAGCTGCAGCCCTTCCTCAATAAAAAGTTTATTCTGGTGCCGCGCTCTGTGGAGGAAAACTACTACCGCAAGTTCGTGACTTCGCTGGTAGAGTCCTTCGATGTAAAGCCGAATGGGTTTGAGATCAAACCTCAGCAGTTCACACCGAAGCCTCACCTCAACTTCTCTGAGATAAAATCGGCCAACGTATCTGCGCTGCTGAGCAATGGCGGCACTGAGGCTAGTAAAGCAGACAAGGCTGCCGTGGCTGACAAGATCCTGTTCAACCTGTCGTTCAGGTATGGCGACCACCTGGTAGAGGCCCAAGACGCCAAGCGCATCAGTGTGAGCATGGAGAAAACGGAGGATTCCTACATCTTTCATAAGCTGATACGCGATGCGGTGTATGAAAAGCAGTATGTGAAAGAACTGGCCAAGCGTGAGCTGGAAGTGAAGAACGGGCAGGCGGTGTTGGATAAGAGCGCTGCTTTCTCGTGGCTCAATAATAACCTGCAGGCACTGGAACAGCTTGGCTTCACGGTGGAGCAGGCCGAGAAAAGCGGCAAGCATTACTTTATTGGCGAGATTTCCGTCAACGTAGGTATAACGGAGAACAACGACTGGTTCGATATACATGGCACGGTGCGCTTCGGCGAGTTCGAGGTGCCTTTTATCCGGCTCAAAAACCACATCCTGACCCGCAACAACGAATACCTGCTGCCGAACGGGCAAGTGGCCATTATACCGGAGGAGTGGTTTACGCAGTACATCGAGCTGTTTGCCTTCTCGGAGGGGGAGCACCAACTGACGCTGCGCAAGCACCACATGGCGCTCGTAAACGACCTGCAGAATGGCAACCTGGCCCAGGTGACCATGACGCGCAAGCTGGAGAAACTGCGTGAGTTCGACGCGATTGAGGACAAGCCGCTGCCAGCGGGTTTCCAGGGTGAGTTACGGCCTTACCAGAAGGCGGGCTACAACTGGCTGCATTTTGTGAAAGACTTTAAGTTCGGAGGCTGTCTGGCCGATGACATGGGTCTGGGCAAAACCGTGCAGACGCTGGCCATGCTGCAGCACCGAAAGGAGAACGGTGCCGAGTCAGCCACCCTGCTGGTGATGCCGACCTCGCTCATCTACAACTGGCTGAACGAGGCGCAGAAGTTCACTCCGGAGCTGCGCATCCTCACCTATACCGGCACCTACCGCGACAAGAACGTGGAGCAGTTCAAGGATTACGACCTGGTGCTGACCTCTTACGGCATCGTGCGCCTGGATACGGAGTTGCTCAAGACTTACTACTTCGACTACATCATCCTGGACGAGTCGCAGGCCATCAAAAATCCTGACTCCAACACTTCAAAAGCAGTTCGCTCGCTGAAGTCGCGCCACCGCCTGATTTTGACGGGTACGCCGGTCGAGAACAGCACTATGGACCTGTGGTCGCAGATGTCATTCATCAACCCGGGCCTGCTGGGCAATCAGCACTTTTTCCGGAAAGAGTTTTTGAAGCCGATTGAGAAGCAGAAAGACGAGCACAAGACCCGGCGGCTGCATGCGCTGATCAAGCCTTTCATCCTGCGCAGACACAAGTCGCAGGTGGCCCGCGAGCTGCCACCCAAAATAGAGCACACTACCTTCTGCAAAATGACAGAGGAACAGGAGCACGCCTACGAGGAAACCAAGTCGTATTACCGCAACAAGATTCTGACCAGTCTGGAGGAAAAAGGGCCGGGCAACACACAGTTCATGCTCCTGCAGGGCTTGATGAAGCTCCGCCAGATAGCCAACCACCCGTACATGACGGACCCGGGCTATGAAGGGGAGTCGGGTAAGCTGAAAGAAGTGATGCGCATGACCCGCAGCATTGTGGCGAAAGGGCATAAGGTGCTCGTGTTCAGTCAGTTTGTGAAGCACCTGGAAATTATCAGGGAGGCGCTGGACGAGAAAGGAATCACTTATGCTTACCTGGATGGCAACACAAAAAACCGACAGCAGCAGGTAGAGTTGTTCCAGAAGGACCCGAGCATCCAGGTATTCCTGATCTCGATGAAGGCCGGAGGCGTTGGTCTTAACCTGACCGCCGCTGATTATGTGTTCATCCTGGACCCCTGGTGGAACCCAGCCGTGGAAGCGCAGGCCGTGGACCGGGCTCACCGCATCGGGCAGCAGAACACGGTGTTTACTTATAAATTCATCACCAAAGACACCGTAGAGGAGAAAATACTGGCACTGCAGAACCGCAAGCTCCAACTCGTAACAGACCTGATCAGCACCGACGAGAATATTATCAAGAGCCTGACAAAAGATGATATTGACAACCTGTTGAGTTAGGTTTTAAATGTTAAATGGTTGAGGTTGAATTGTTATTTCGATAGCGTATGATTTTACCAAAGCCGCAGCATGAAATGTGTTGCGGCTTTTTTGTAGGTATAGATATAGCCAATTGAGAGCGGCAACATTTGCTTCCTGCCATGGTTGAGTAAGCAGGCAGGTATAGCAAACAAGGTATAGCGTTGCCGCCAACTTAAATAGCTTCTAACCTAATTTGTCATCTCGACGATAGGAGAGATCTGGATTGTTTCAGAGTTTCAGCAATGTTCCAGATTTCTCCCAGAACGAGGTCCCCTACCCCCAAGTCGAAATGACATAAAATCATTAAGTTGACAACATCAGGGTACAGCTATATCGCTGCTATACCTGAACCTGGCTCGTTTTCGTTCCCGAGAGCTTTGCATTATGATGAGTTATACCTGTACCAAGTCAGCGATCCATAATTAAGGCACTCTCTGCGAACCAACAATTAAACCATCAACCATTTAACCATTCAATACATGCACCTCCACCTCCACCTCCAGACAGCAGTTCAGCAGGACTACCTGAGCGTATTCCACGCTTTTGATGAGCAACTGTTCAGGAAGCTGGCTCCGCCCTATCCACGCCTGAAACTCTTGCGCTTTGATGGCAGTGAGGTGGGTGATGTAGTGGAGGTAGAGCTGCAGACAGGTATAAAAGCCTTCCGGTGGACGAGCCTGATTACAGAGCGGGAAATAACAGACAAGGCCGCCTGGTTTGTAGACGAAGGACAGGAAGTGCCTCCGCCCCTGCGCAGTTGGCGACACAAGCACCTGGTCACGCAACACGGTAGCGGCGCCATTATCCACGACATCATCGACTACGGCACCGGGTATAAGGCGCTGGATGTCCTGCTATACCCTTTCATGCTGGCGGCTTTTGGTATGCGTGGGCCGGTTTACAAGAAGGTGTTTCAGCAGTTATAACTACCGGATAGGTTAGGTATAGCCACTATAAAAGGTTGCTTTCACTTTCAGGTATACCGGCATTTTTCAAAACCTTTGCCCCACCCTCACAGTTAAGTGCAGGAGAGTAATAATCTGCTTACATTCGGGTATGACGAAAGCGGCCATCATCGGTTCAGGTATAGGAGGTATAGCCACGGCCATTAGGCTGGCGGTGAAAGGCTACGACGTGACCGTGTTTGAGGCCAATGCCTCGTTCGGAGGTAAGATGCATCAGTTTGACCTGCAGGGCTATCGCTTCGATGCCGGCCCTTCGCTGTTTACGCTGCCGCACCTGGTGGACGAGCTCTTCACGCTGGCAGGCCGAAACCCTTCCGACTACTTCACCTATACCCGTCTCGACCCGATCACGCACTACTTCTGGCCCGACGGTAGTCGCCTGAAAGCCTATGCCGATGCTGAGGCTTTCGCTACTGAAGCGGAGCAGCAGCTAGGCGTGAAGGCGCAGGATGTGCAGGAGGTACTGGCCAGGAGCGCCCGACTTTACCAGGGCACGGCCGATACTTTTCTGCACAAGTCGCTGCACCGGCTCGATACTTACCTGAGCGCTGATGTGCTGAAGGCGCTGGGCTGCCTGTCGGACTTGGGCCTCACCACCACGATGCATGATGCCAACGCTAAGTTGTTCAACGACCCACGCTTTGTGCAGCTGCTCGACCGCTTTGCCACTTACAACGGCTCTGACCCCTACCAGGCACCCGGCACGCTCAACCTGATTCCGCACCTGGAGCACAACATTGGCGCTTTTTATCCGAAAGGAGGCATTTACAGCATTGCTTCTAGTCTGGTGAAGCTGGCCGAAGAACTGGGCGTGGCCTTTAGGTATAACGAGCGGGTCGAGCGCATTGTCACGCAAAACGGCAGGGCCACAGGTATAGAAACCAGCTCGGGAAGGTATAGCGCCGCCGTAGTGGTGAGCAACATGGACGTGGTGCCCACCTATCGCCGCTTGTTGCCAGACCAGCCCGCGCCGGAACAGACCCTGCAGCAACCGCGCTCCAGTTCGGCGCTGATCTATTACTGGGGTATAGCCCGCGAATTTCCGGAGCTGCACGTGCACAACATCTTCTTCAGCCAGGATTATAAAAAGGAGTTCGAGCACATTTTCCGGCACAAGTCCATCAGTCCGGACCCGACGGTTTACGTGAACATCACCTCCAAAATGGAGAAGAGTGACGCACCCGCCGGCTGCGAGAACTGGTTTGTGATGGTGAACGTGCCGCACCACCAGGGGCAGGACTGGGAGCAGCTCATCGGCACGACCCGGCAGGCCGTAACCGATAAGTTGAGCCGCATGCTCCAAACCGACATCCGCCAGAATATTGTGTGCGAACAGGTGCTGGACCCGCTGCTGATCGAGCAGCAAACGTCTTCCTATGCGGGGGCCTTGTATGGCAGCAGCTCCAACAACCGCATGGCGGCCTTCCTCCGGCACCCGAACTTCAGCTCTAAACTCAAGGGGCTTTACTTTTGCGGCGGCAGTGTGCACCCGGGCGGCGGTATACCACTGTGTCTGCTCTCTGCCCGTATAGTGGCTAACCTGGCGCCCGCCGTAACATCAGTTAATGAACCAAAACAGCATGTCTGACACTACACATCCATACCAACCGGCTATACCCTTGCAGCAGCGTCTTAAACCTTATGCGTTGGCAGCAGCACTGGGCGTATTGGCAATTTTTCACGCCGTGGGCTTTTGGGGACTTCTGTTCAGTGGCGAACCCGAAAAGTTTCAGCGACTCACACCCATGAACCTGCTCCTGACCAACGTTCTGCTTTTCTCTTTCCACAGGCGCTGGAACGCGGCCTTTGTGCTTTTCGCGCTGGTGATCATGACGGTGGGCTTTTTTGCAGAAGTATTGGGCATACACACCGGGCTGTTGTTTGGAGACTACGCTTACGGCAAATCGCTAGGTATAAAGTTGCTGGACGTGCCGCTGCTCATCGGGCTAAACTGGCTGATGCTCGTCTACACCACGGGGCACCTAGTGAACATGATCGATATGCACTGGCTTGTCAGGGCCTTGGTGGCAGCGCTCCTCATGGTCGGGCTCGATTTCTTTCTAGAGCCAGTGGCAGTGGCCTTTGATTTCTGGGATTGGGAAGGCGGACACATCCCGCTGTCTAACTTTATGGGGTGGCTGGGGCTTTCTTTTCTGTTTCAGCTGTACTTCCAAAAAGCTCCCATTTACAAACAAAACCGGTTGGCGCCCTACGTATACCTGGTCCAGGCTGTTTTTTTCATAAGTATCTGGACTCTACTGTAAATCCGCAGGGGCCGCGGCTACTGGGTCGGTTGCAGCACGCAACTAATTGTGTTACATTTGCATGTTCCAAACGGGACGAATGTAAATTTATAATACACGTCAGGCTTTTTGTTGCGTATAGGTACTTGTTCTATACAGCAGCCTGATGACCTACCCTATTCAATGACATTTTTAGAAACCATACTGGATGAGCTCCTGCATATTTTTAAGCGGGAAGGTATAGAGGCGAACACGGACGAGGACTTGATCAGTAAACTGGATATACGTCAGTCAACTTTTCATGAGCTTTTCTCGAGCCGTGAGAACATGGTGAAGCAGGTGATCCTGTATGAAATAGAGGTCAACAACAGGAGGCAGGCGGAGATGCTGGCAAAGGCGACTAATCCTGTAGATGAAATCATGTTCCTGTTGCGTGACGGCATAGAGGCTATCAGGCAAGTGAACCCCGTTTACATTGCCGATTTGCGAAAGTACCCGGAAGCCTGGCAAATGAGCCTGCAGAATGTGGCTGACAACAACCAGCACGTGAATGCTGAGATTCTGAACAGAGGCATCCTGCAAGGCTATTTCCGCAAAGACATCAACCTGCAACTGGTTACCAAGATCATTCTGGAGCAGTTCTTCATGATGATCAACCCGGCGTCTTTCCCGCCTGCCAAGTACGACCTGTCCGAAGTGTTCCGAAGCATTTACCTGTACTATGTGCGCGGCATCTGTACCGACTTGGGCGGAAAGCTGGCAGAGGCGTATTTCGCCAAAAATAACATGTAGATCGGTCGCTATAACATAAAAAGCAGCAGGCCCCGAGACATTACGTTTCGGGGCCTGCTGCTTTTTTGTGTTTGTCAGCTAGGGTTAGCTGATAGAAACGCGTACTTTCTTGGTGTATTCGCGCAGGGCGGTCTTAAAGTCCACACCGTTGTCGTTCATGTAGGTCAGGATCCAGGCGGCGGCAATCACGTGCGTCAGCTGTTCACCTTCGTCGTCGCCTTCCACCTCAATGGCAAGCGGCTGCTCCTCCATCAATGCCTCCTCGGCCGCGGTTAGCGCCTCCAGCGACTGAGTTTCTACTAGTTTTTTTATTACGGGTATCTTCATTTCTTAAGCAGTCAGTTTGTTGATCAGATCACGTACAGCTTCTTCTTTGCTGGCGGCCACGGTGTCTACCAGTTTGCCATTTTTGAACACAGCGAAGAAAGGCAGGTTTGTTACGCTGGCCGCTTTGCGGGCCTCCGGGCTGGTTTCAGCGTTCACGTCCACGAAAGCCACATTGGCGAAAACTTCTTCGTCGGACATGCGCTTGAACTTGGGTGCAAACAAACGGCAGCTGCCGCACCAGTCAGCGTAGTATTTCACCACCACGTTTTGGTTTGAGTTGAGTACGTTATCGAAATCGTTATCGGTTGCAACAATTACAGCCATAGTATATCTATCTTTTAAAGTTTAAACATTAGATCAGGTAGGAGTCCTGATCAAACCAAGTGCAAAGGTAAGCCTTTTAGGCGTAAAATGCAGTGACTTATGTCACCTTAAACCGGTTGTATGGCCCTAAAACAGAGCTGCCAGCGGAATGTTTAGCGCGGGCGGCGGCTTTTCTTGGGCTGGTCGTTGAGGAAAGCTACAAGGTCCATCTTGTCGAACGTAAGCTCCCATACCCCCATCAGGTCGCCACTTTTGTAGCCAGTGGCCTGGTCCTGCGGGTACTTCGCTTTGATCAGGGTATAATCGGTTTCACTTACCTCCTGGCCCACTGTGCCGTGGCAGCTGAGGCAGGTCTCGTTGCGCAGGTAGATCGGGGAGGTATAGCGTATCTCGTTCTGGTTCAGTTCCTCCACCATAGCCCCTTTCTCCTGGCCACTACTATACCTGGTCAGTGCCTGAGCTGTACTGCCCTTGGCCTGGTTTTGCGGGTTGCGCGGCTGCTCGCTGAAACGGCGCGACAGGGCGCCGAACTTATACTGCAGGGCTTCCACCTCTTCGTAGTTTTCGGGTTGGCAGTAAGGTATAGCGACAGCGATACCGCCCTGCGCCAGGTGCTCCGCCATGCGTGCTTCGTGCAACTGCTGGGCCACTACCACAATGGAGTCGCCGTACTTTTGCGCGGCGTTGAGGATGTCCTGTTTGGTGAGGCGTTTGATCTTGTGGCGCTCCAGTTCTTGGGCTATCTCCTTCCCGCCTTCTATCGGTTTCACTTTCACATCACAGCCTGAAACTATAAAGGCCATCGCAAGGGTTATAATAGCGAGCAAAGAACGGGCTTTGAACATCTTTTAACACAAATTTGTAGTAGGATAAATAAGTAATTTAACGGGGTGAACCAACACTTATGTTTTATTACTTAAACGCCAATTTAGTATCTTTGCAGCTTAAAACCATAACAGAGCGATGTTAGATAAATTAGAAGCCATTAATCAACGGTTTGAAGAGGTAAGCCAGCTGCTTATCCAGCCGGACGTGGCCAGCGATATGAAGAAATTCAAATCGCTGAATAAAGAGTACAAGGACCTTGACAAGATAGTAGTAGAGTATAAGAAGTACCTCAACATCCTGAGCAACATCGACAACGCCAAGCAGGTGATTGCGACGGAGAAGGACGAGGATTTCCGCGAGATGGCCAAGGAAGAGCTCGACGAGCTGATTCCACAGCGCGATGCGATGGAAGACACGCTGAAAGAGCTGCTTATCCCGAAAGATCCGAACGACAGCAAAGACATCATCATGGAGATCCGTGCAGGAGCTGGTGGTGACGAGGCCTCTATCTTTGCCGGTGACCTGTACCGCATGTACAGCCGCTTCGCTGAGAAGATGGGCTGGCGCATGGAACTGATGGATGCCACCGAAGGTACATCCGGCGGTTATAAAGAAATTATTGTGGGCGTATCCGGTGAGGACGTGTATGGCAAGCTCAAGTTTGAGTCGGGTGTGCACCGTGTGCAGCGTGTACCGGCCACCGAAACGCAGGGCCGTATCCATACCTCAGTGGCTTCAGTGGTAGTGTTGCCAGAGGCGGAGGAATTCGACATTGAGCTCGACATGAACGATATCCGCAAGGACCTGTTCTGTTCTTCAGGCCCGGGTGGTCAGTCGGTGAACACGACCTATTCTGCTGTTCGCCTGACACACATCCCGACCGGTATCGTGGCCCAGTGCCAGGACCAGAAATCGCAGCTGAAGAACTTCGACAAGGCGTTGGCGGTGCTTCGCTCGCGTATATTTGAGGTGGAGCTGGCCAAGAAACAGGAAGCCGAAGGAGCCCAGCGTAAGAGCATGGTAGGCGGCGGCGACCGCTCTGACAAGATCCGTACTTACAACTACCCACAGGGCCGCGTAACCGATCACCGCATTGGCTACACGGTATACAACCTGCCAAACGTAATGGACGGCGGTATTGAAGACTTCGTAGAAGAGCTGCGTATAGCCGAAAACGCCGAGCGCCTGAAAGAAGGTGCCACCGCGTAACAACTAACCCGCTCTTGACCAAGGTATATTTAGGAATGTGGTGCAGCCGAAAGCTGCGCTGCATTCCTTTTTTTGTTTTAACTTGGTGAACTCGTTAAATGACGATCGTATCATGAACGAGTTTATCCATTGGCGCATCGACCGTCTATATATTAGTTAGGTATGTACTTGAATTAGTAAAGGATGGTAATTGACATAAATCAGAAGAAAATCGCTTTCGGAGATAAGTACAGGATATTTATCAACGGAGAACAAACGTATTTCGCTTCATCCCAGCTGATAGGCTTTATGCCAAAGCTGCACCTGTTTGACAATCAGAATTCTCGAGCAAAGCTCACAATGGGAAAGAGGTGGTCATGGTTCAGCCCGAAGTATAAGGTGACGCTATGGGATGGAGACACAATCGAATTTGGTACGGTCTCACTCTGGAAGTCTTACTACCAATGCCGGGACGGAGCCGACCTGTATGAAATCTTCGGGCACAAAGGGCATAAACATTCCGTGTATAAAAACGATGTTCAGATAGCTTGGTGGGATAAGGAGATGGTAACGTGGTTCGAAGGAGACAACTACAAAATAGTAGCTGACGACGATAGCAACCATGAGCTAGTCATTGGCTTCTGTCTTATGCTTGACAGTCAGTTCAGCAATAACAAAAACGGAAATACAGTAACCATTGATTTTGGAAATATCGGTCCACAGGCTAGGAAGTTCGATTATGCATGGAGACCAAAGCAACTTCATTAAAGTGAAGTAAATAAATATTCAACCATTTAGCCATCATCCACCTTTGAAATACCTGCTCGCCATACTGCCCCTCCTGTTCCTGCTCTCGATGGTGGGCTGCGAACCCAAGGATGAAGTCGTGACCAACGACCCAGATGCGGTGCTGCGCTTCTCGGCGGACACAGTGCTCTTCGATACGGTGCTTGTGACGCAGGGCAGCGTAACGCGGCGACTGAAGGTATACAACCCACAAAAGAAAGCGGTGCGCATCAGCAGCATTAGCCTGGGCGGTGCCAATACATCTCCTTACAAATTGACTATCAACGGCCAGGAAACTCCGATCGCCAACAACCTCGAGCTGCGCGGTCAGGATAGCCTCTACGTTTTGGTGCGCGTGAACATCAACCCAACGGCTCAGAACCAGCCTTTTCTGGTGGCAGACTCCATCCTGTTTCAGACAAACGGAAACCAGCAGAACGTAAAGCTGGTGGCCTATGGGCAGGATGCGGTGTTCCATCCAAAAGGAGTGATCGGCAATACGACCTGGGCGGCGGGCAAACCGCACGTGCTGCTCGACACGGTGCTGCTGCGTGAGGGATCCACCCTCACCATCGAGAAAGGCGCTCGCATCTTCGCCACGAACAAAGCCGTGCTGCTGATAAACGGGACGCTGCAGGTGAAAGGCACGCCGGAGGAGCGGGTGACGTTTTCAGGTATACGGCGCGAGCCTGCCTATGCCAATGCGCCCGGCCAATGGGAAGGTGTACGCATCCTCACGGCCAGCCAGAACAACACCATCCGCTATGCCGATATTCGGAATACAGTACGTGGCCTCCGGATCGGTAACCCGGGCAAGGGCGGCACGTTGGTGGAGGGCTGTGTGATTCAGTATGCTTTTCTGGATGGCATTGTGGCCTTCACGTCGGATGTGAAAGTGGTGAATACGCTGATCAATAACTGTGGGCAGTACAGCTTCGGCGGCCTGGGTGGCGGCAAGTATGAAGTGCTCTACTCCACCATCGTCAACTACCAGAACCAGTTGCAGCGCGAGACACCCGCTTTCGTAGTCGCCGATTTTATACCTGGCACTGATATCCGCGACCAGCCTACACAACTGCGGCTGGTGAACAGCATCGTATACAGCGAGGGCTCTAACTACATAAATGAGGTGCTATTGGAAGGAGATCTGACGGCAGAGGTGGCACACAATATCCTGCGCACAGATGCCTACAAAAGCACGCTCAACATAAACGGCAACCTGCTCAACATCGACCCCAAGTTCAAGGATATTCGCAAGCAGGACTTCAGCCTCGACACCCTTTCCCCTGCCTCCAGCGCGGCTATACCCCTCCTAGGTATAAACAAGGACCTCAAAGGTATAAACCGCAACTCCACCAAACCCGACATCGGAGCTTTTGAGCGAGGTATTGACTGAGTTAGTGAATGAGCGATTTCTGATTTTTGAATTAGTGATGGAGTGAATGAGTGAGTTTTGGTTGGACGTGTTTAATCAATGAGACATTAACGGAAGAAGCACGGAGATTTTATCTAAGTTTACTCAAGTAGTGTATTTCCGTATGAATCATAACGATCGAGCCATTCAGAAAGTCACACAAAAATTTACTGTTCAATCGCTCTACCAAAGATCACTCAGCCACTAAATCAGAATCCAATCACTCATTCACTCCATTACTAACTCAAAAATCCAACACCCATGTGGTTTCAGAAAGAGATACGCCTGCCGGCCGTGAAACGCGGTTTTCATTTGATTACAGACTTGCTCACGGCACAGCTGCCTGAGCTGGAGAACTACAAAGTGGGCCTGGCACATATCTTTATCAAGCATACCTCGGCCAGCCTGTGCATCAACGAAGACGCAGACCCTACCGTGCGGCAAGACTTTGAGAGTCACTTCAACCAGATGGTGCCTGAGAACGCGCCCTATTACCGACACACCCAGGAAGGCTCCGACGATATGCCGGCACACCTGAAGGCGGCTTTGCTGGGAAGTTCTGTCATGGTGCCGATCTCAGATGGGGAATTTAATATGGGTACCTGGCAGGGCGTATACCTGTGCGAGCACCGCAACCATGCCTCCAAACGCACGGTGGTGGTTACGTTGCAGGGCGAAGGCTACTAAGGTATAGCAACTATCTTACAAGACTTACTTTCGTGACGGCGGTGCCGTTGGTGCTGGTCGTGCGCAAGAGATACATGCCAGCCGGCAGGTGCTGCACATCCAGCCTGATCACCCTATCCGCTACTTCCCCGCGCAGCATTACCTGTCCGTGGCGGTTCAGCAACTCCACCGATTGAATCTGCTGACGGGCTGCCTGTTCCAGCACGATGTAGCCTTTCGCCGGATTCGGGTATACCTTCACATTGTCTGGGGTCACGTAAATGTAGTCCTCTTTGGTGAGGGTGTGGCTTGAGCTCCCATTAGAAGTGGTAAGCGTGACGCTATACCTGCCCGGGCGGCTATAGCGGACAGTTGGGTTCTGGGCTGTGGAGGTGGCAGGTGTCCCTCCCTCGAATTCCCACTGCCACTGTGTAGGCTTAAAGCCCGAGAAAGAGCCCAGGAACTGTATCTGGTCGCCGGGAGCCAACAGGGTGTCCTGCGGCTGTGCCGTGCTAAAACGGGAGCGCAACTCGCCTGTGCAAACCGAGGACGCTGACATGTAACGGCGTGTCGTCTGCAGTATACTTTGCATATAGGTAGCCTGGCCCTTGGTGAAGAGGTTCATGCAGGCGTCGTCAGAGTAATCCATGTAGTTCTGCCACATGTTGCCATAGGGCCCGTTGTCGCAAGAGAGTTCTATTCCGCCTGGGCAGCCGTCCGTCTGCGAGAACTGGTTGGGCGTGTCGTCGATGTCATCAGAGTCGTTGCACGTCATGCCGTTGCCCCAGATGTGCTTCAGGCCCAGCCAGTGGCCTACCTCGTGGGTAGCGGTGCGGCCTTTGTTGTATGCCCAGAGGCTGTTGTTGAGCGGCGCGGCGCCCACTGTGCGGTAGTGCAGCACCACCCCATCGCGATTAGGCGAGACGTCGGGTGAAGAGGCATAGCCAATGCTGCTGGTGCCCAGGTTGCCGATCCAGATGTTCAGGTATAGCCTGGTGTCCCAGGCGTCTACACCGCCGTTGGCCGTGGACTTAATCTGATCCGAAAAATAACTGAAGCTCTCTTTGGTTGTCTGAGTGCGGGTGATGCCTGTCGTGGGGTTGCCGTCCGGATCTACTACAGCCAGACAAAACTCGATGCGGCTGTCCGCGGCAAAAGGCTGGAAGTAGTCTGGCGTGTTGGTAGTGTCGGCGTTCAGGCGGCGAAAGTCCTGGTTCAGCACGGCGAGCTGCGAGAGCACCTGCGCATCGCTGATGTTTTCACTTCCGGCCCTGTACACCACATGAAACACCACTGGTATGGTGATAGTTGCCTGCTGCAAGGCCTGGCCGGCAGGGCGCTGGCGCATGTGCTGCTGCACTGCCTGTTGGGTCCTGATGCTTCGCTCCTCAAAGCCCGGGTCCTGTCGCTTTAGTGTTTCCAGGTAAGCGTCTGTGCTGCAGCTACGGCCCTGCCCCGACGTCTGTGCAAAGGACAACCGAACAAAGGCAAAAGCTAGAAAAAGGACTAAGGTATAGACACGCATACGCACAGATCAAACAGGCAACAGGGGCGTTCAGGTATGGATAACCCACATGACCTGAGCGGCTTAGTAGAGCAATATACGCAATTTAACCTTTCAGAAAGAAATAAGGCTGCTGGAGATTGCTTGCAAAAACCTGCCTATAGATTAGCGTCGACACGGTACCGGAGCGAATCCCCGAAAATAAGCTTCTGCACGCCCTCCACCCGGTAGCCGGACAGGTTGCCTGAGGCACCGTCCGCATCCAGGCTGATGTTTCGTTTCGAGTAGAACAGCATATTCTCCTCTAGCACCACCGCTTCGAGGCGCTCCAGCTTCTGAGCAGGCGACACGGTGAGTTGCAGCCGGTCAACGGGGGTGGCCGCTTCAGGGTCTTTCGTGAAAACGCTGACCGTACTGCCGTTGGGCAAGGTATGGCGCTCTTCCTTGTAAAAGTCACGCAGGGCCGGGCGGCTCAAATCCACCTCGTGGAAAATGGCCAGCTCCTTTTCCCAGTCCATCTCCTCCATCTGCAGGGTTTCAGTCGGCTGCCCTTTCGCGATAACCGATTTCAGTACCGGCGGTTGCTCCTGCTGCAGGCGGGCCGTCTGCTCCTGGAGGTAGCCCGTCAGGTCGAAGATCGTTGCCTGTCCTGTAGAAGCCGGTGGCGCTGGCCGCTCGCATGCTGCAAGTCCCGCGAGCAGGGCCAATAGTCCGATGATGCGATAGCTGCTCAACTTACTGTGCTTTCTGAAGAAGTGATTCGCCCGTCATCTCAAGCGGTTGCGCAATACCCATCAGCTCCAGTATGGTCGGGGCAATGTCGCCGAGCTTGCCTGGTCGCAGGGTGCCTGTATAGTCGTTGCTCACCAGTATGCAAGGTACCAGGTTGGTGGTATGGGCCGTGTTGGGCGTACCGTCCGGATTGATCATGTAGTCGGCGTTGCCATGGTCGGCTATCACGATCACGTCGTAGTTGCTTCCCAGGGCGGTATTCACCACCGCCTCAGCGCAACGGTCCACCGCCTCGCAGGCTTTCACAGCAGCCTCGAACACGCCGGTGTGACCCACCATGTCGGGGTTAGCAAAGTTGAGGCAGATGAAGTCGGCGGTTTGCTGTTGCAGCTCGGGCACAATGGCATCACGAATGTCGTAGGCGCTCATCTCGGGCTTCAGGTCGTAAGTGGCCACCTTAGGCGATGGGCACAGCAGGCGCTTCTCGCCATCAAAAGGCACTTCACGCCCTCCTGAAAAGAAGAAGGTCACGTGCGGGTATTTCTCTGTCTCTGCAATGCGTATCTGCTTGCGACCGGCCTTGGCCACGACTTCGCCGAGCGTATTGTTGAGATTGTCTTTATCAAAAATAGCCTCTACACCTACAAAGGTGTCGTCGTAATTGGTGAGGGTGGTATAGCGCAGGTTGAGCTTGTGCATGTGCTGCTCCGGGAAGTCCTGCTGGGTGAGCGCCTGCGTTATCTCGCGGCCTCGGTCAGTGCGGAAGTTGAAGCAGATCACCACGTCGCCCTCCTTGATTGTAGCAATCGGTTGCTGCTCGTTGTTTACTTTTACAATCGGCTGGATAAACTCATCGGTGACACCGGCATTGTAAGAGTCCAGCACGGACTTGATGAGGTTCTGCGAAGGCGTGCCTTTGCCGTGCACCAGCAGGTCATAGGCCAGTTTCACGCGTTCCCAGCGGTTGTCGCGGTCCATGGCATAGTAGCGCCCGATCACCGAGGCAATGGTGCCGGTGGTATTGTCGAGGTGCTGCTCCAGGTCGTTGATGTACTTCACGCCGCCTTTCGGGTCTGTGTCGCGGCCATCCATAAAGGCGTGGATGTATACCTTGTCCAGGCCATAGTCGAAGGCGGTGGTACAGAGTGCCTTAAGGTGCTCGATATGCGAATGCACGCCACCGTCGGAGAGCAGGCCGATCAGGTGCACATCTTTTTTATTTTCTTTGGCGAAAGAATAGGCGCCTGCCAGGGCCGGCATGGAGGCTAGCTTGCGCTCCGCAATGGATTTGTTGATGCGCACCAGGTCCTGGTACACCACACGGCCGGCACCGAGATTCATGTGTCCTACCTCTGAGTTGCCCATCTGCCCTTCCGGAAGCCCTACCGCCTCACCGGAAGCCTGCAGCGTGGTATGCTGGTACGTCTGAATGATGTGATCGTAGAAGGGCGTGTGTGCCTTGTGAATGGCTGAAACCTCTGGGTTGGTGGCGATTCCCCAGCCATCCAGAATCATGAGCATTACCTTTTTGTCCATGGTGCAAATATAAGATAATCTGTGGTGCCTTTCCTGCCTCGGCAGCTGATTTGTGCCTGCGCGATGAGAAGCCTGGCTTGTAAATGCTTAAATTGTAGCTGATGCCGGAGAATGACGTAATAGTTAACTGACGGAGACCGGGGGATTTTCTCCAGGCTGAGCGACCGGGCACTGCGCAAGCTATACCGCTGTAACGTCCGGAATATTTATACCGTTACATCGGCATATATTGATTATTCCTGTTATATTTAGGTACTTGCTAACGACTTTTGTTGGCATAGTTTTGGCTGATAGAGAGGCGAGATTACTTATACACCTTATGAAAAACTTTAAAAACATTGCTGTAGTATTTTTCCTGGCTTTCGTCACCACATTGCTTGCCTCCAACCAGGCGGTGGCCCAGAAAGATGTGTTTGATGGTGTGCAGTCGGCCTTGCGTGCGGGCTCTGCCAAGGACTTGGCCAGGTACTTCGACAGCAAGGTGAGTCTGTCGTTTGCCGACGAGAAGGCCACGGATTACAGCAAGACCCAGGCAGAGTTCGTGATGAAGAACTTTTTCAGCAAAAACCCGCCTACCGGTTTCGCCTACAACTTCCCGACGCCGAGCGAGTCCGTGCGGAAAGACAAGCGCTACGTGATCGGAACCTACACGCACCGCAACGGATCCTACACTACTTTGATCCGGGTGAAGGACGCAGGAGGCAAGTTTCTGATACATTCCATCGATTTCATAAAAGATTAAGCAGATAATAGTGAGATTTTTAGCAAGGCCCGGGAATATACCGGGCCTTTTTTTATTTTTGCACCGTGAAAGCATCATACCTGACAGAAAAAAGCATAGCTGCCTTTATTTCCCAGGCCCTGGCCGAGGACGTAGGCGATGGCGACCACTCGTCGCTGGCTTCTATTCCGAACGATGCCCAAAACCAGGCAAGGCTGCTGGTGAAGGGCGACGGCATACTGGCTGGCGTGGAGCTGGCTGGCTACATCTTCAAGCAAGTAGACCCTGCCCTGCAGGTAGACGTGCTGCTGCAGGACGGTGCCGAAGTGAAGTATGGCGACGTGGCCCTGACCGTGAAGGGCAAGGCGCAGTCCATTCTCACGGCCGAACGCCTGGTGCTCAACTGCATGCAGCGTATGAGTGGCATCGCGACCTATACCCATTACCTGAATACGCTGATCGCCGGCACGAAGGCCAGGCTGCTGGACACGCGCAAGACCACCCCGAATTTCCGCATCATGGAGAAGTGGGCGGTATTGATCGGCGGCGGAGTGAACCACCGCTTTGGCTTGTTCGACATGATCATTCTCAAAGACAACCACGTGGACTACGCCGGAGGTATACGCCAAGCCATTGAGGCGACACAGCAGTATCTGAAGGCAAAAGGCAAAGACCTGCGCATTGAGGTGGAGACACGCAACCTGGATGAAGTGAAAGAGGCGCTGGCAACAGGCGGCATCCACCGCATCATGCTCGACAACATGACGCCGGAGATGATGCGCGAGGCGGTGGCCCTGATCGGCGGTCGCTTCGAAACCGAGGCTTCGGGTGGCATCACGGAGGCAACAATCGCGGAAGTAGCCAAGTGTGGGGTCGACTTTATATCCGTGGGTGCGCTGACGCACTCGATCAAGAGCATGGACCTGAGCCTGAAGGCTTATTAAAGAACTTATACCTGTCCGGTAAAGGGCGGGCGCTTATTTTATTTTTTATGCAACAAAATCAACGTTACCGGATGCAGTCAAGTGCTGCGCCGAATGCCATTCGCACCAAGAAGTACCAACTGGAGAAGAATGTTTTTACAGGTATAGCGCTGGGCAAGGTATGGCGCAAAGACTGGTGGATGGCCCTTATTCCGTTCGCTTTGTTTATGCTGCCCGCCGTATTTAGCTTCTCGTGGTGGTGGGTGGCGGGTGCCATTTTGGTAACCCTCATCTTTGTGCTGCTTCGCTCCGCCCAGGTAATGGGGGTAACGCAGATGGAGCAGGGCAATCCGCTGTTCGAGAAACTGAGTTATGAGATCGACTCGCGCCAGATCCTGCTGAAGCGTAACGACCGTGAGGGCATGGCCCTGACCTGGGACATGATCGGATCGGTGGAGCGCAAGGGAGAGGCCTACCTGCTGTGGCTGAAGCCTCCTACGGATGCTCAACTGCCCGGCGGTTGGAGAGGCTGGCTGGCCAAAAACTTCCAGGCACCGGTGTTTGTGATGCTGCCATTCCGCATCTTCAACAACCCGAACGACATCAAGTTGCTGGAGTCGATGCTGCGCCGCAAGGAGCTGATCGCATAGTGGTTTCAGAACCCGTACCCGTATACCTGTCGTACTAAAGGATTTGCTACTGCGCTATGTAGTAGCGTTTTAAAATAAAGGACCTATAACCTATAAATAGAGATGAATAAGAACGTACTTGCAGTATTCGCCGCAGTTTGTGGTTTGTTTATGATTTCGTGCGATACGCCAAAGGATTTGCGCCCAGGTGCCAAGGTATCTAACGACACAGTTCCTCCGGGGATGCGCGGCACTAACAACGTGTCTGACGCAGGTGGCGAAACAGCTACTGCACACGGAGCAGAAGGCCATGACGCAAAGCAGGAAATAATGCCTAATCACGACCAGGGAGCTAATACAATACAGCCAGGCGATAGCGTTCGCGAAAGTGCTGTTACGAACTCAGCAGCTGGCGCCGACAAGCAATAAGCGGCTCTTACGCCTTTAAAAAAGTCTGCCGTTACTGTGTGCTACAGTAGCGGCAGACTTTTTTATGAGTTGCTATACCTCTCGGCGCAAGCTGCGTATACCCGTGTTCCGAAAATAAAAGGTATATTTGCACCCTTATTGCATTTTCATTGCTCCTATGACGCAACAGGAAGAATGGTTCAGCACTTGGTTTAACTCTCCTTACTATCATATCCTTTACAGCAACCGCGACGATCATGATGCAAGGCTGTTTATGGATAACCTGCTGACCTACCTGCACCCCAAGCCCCAACATAAAATACTGGACCTTGCCTGTGGCAAAGGCCGCCACTCCCGCTATCTGAACCAACTGGGCTACGATGTGACAGGTATAGACCTGTCGGAGAAAAGCATTGCCTACGCCCGGCAGTACGAGAATGAGCGCCTGCGCTTCGACGTGCACGACATGCGGGAGGTATACCAACCCGAGGCATTCGACTTTGTATTGAACCTGTTCACGAGCTTTGGGTATTTCGAGAGCGAAACCGAGAATGTGGTGGCCCTGAAAGCCGCCGCCGCCAACCTGAAGCACGGCGGCAAACTGGTGATCGACTTTATGAACACCGACCGTACCATTGAGCGACTGGTGTCGCATGAGCAGAAAGAGGTGCAGGGCATTTTGTTTGATATAAGCCGGAAAGTGGAGCACGATTTTATAGTGAAGACCATCCGCTTCGAGGACAAAGGCCGAGAATACTGCTTTGAAGAACGGGTGCGGGCCCTGCGCCAGGAGAACTTCCTGGAGTACTTCCGCATTGCGCAGCTTCGCCTGGGCGAGGTGTTTGGCGACTATAAGCTGCAGGCTTTCGACCCGGAGAAAAGCGAACGAATTATTTTCGTGCTAAAGAAGTAACGCCATATGATCATAGCTATACTCGTGCTCTTCTTCACGGTGGTGCTGTCCAGCTTCCTCGTTAAGATATTTCCGCCTGACAACAGCCGCTGGCTAAAAATGGCGCTCGCTTTCAGTGGTGCCTATCTGTTCACCATCACCATCGTGCACCTGCTGCCCGATGTGCTCATTGGCAACCCGAACCCGCACCACGTGGGTTACTGGGTGCTGGCCGGCTTTTTCCTGCAGCTGGTGCTGGAGCTTTTCTCGCATGGGGTGGAGCATGGGCACATGCACACCCACCACAACGGGCACGCACATGCTGGCTCCATGCCTTTTCTCCTGCTCGGCTCACTGTTCATCCACTCTTTTCTGGAAGGAAGTATACTGGTGGAGGGCGGCGAGCGCCATGCGGGGCACCACCATGCCGGAGAGAACTTTTACGCCGTGTTGCTAGGTATAGCCATCCACCATATACCCGCTGCGTTTGCACTGATGTCTGTGCTGATGTCACGCATCGGCTCTTTCCGGAAAGCTTTCCTATGGCTGCTCATATTTGCGGTCGGCGCACCGTTGGGGATACTCGTAAGTAACTACATCATCAAGGATAAGGTAGGAGGCGACCTGGTCTTCACGGCGCTTACCGGACTGGTGGCTGGTAACTTCCTGCACATTTCCACTACCATCCTTTTCGAGACAAGCCCCGACCACCGTTTCAACCGCAACAAACTGCTGGCAACTCTCTTTGGACTTGGCCTGGCCCTGCTCACCGATCTGATGTAGGTATAGCTAGTCCTATACCTTTAACTTCACTTATAATCCTGACCGGTTTAGGTGTTGGTTTGTACTTCTGTTAAGAGATATGGTAGGTATGGTATCGGCCAAAAACAAAAAAGGCTGATCTTGATCAGCCTATGTCATCGAAGTAAAAAGGAAACTACATAATAGTAGAGAGCAGAGTGGCTGCGAGCGCCTTCAAAGCCAACACGATCGTGCTTGACTTTACTGCAACATCAGAAGAATCTTCCTCATCCGATCCGGAATTCAGGTCTTTGAAGAAAGAAAGTGGGCTTTCCAGCACTTCAGCGTCTAAAACTGATTTTTGCTTTTTAGGTGTTGCGGGCTTTGCCTCTTCTGTAGCAACAGTTGTGTCGGCATTAGGGGCTACTACTGTAGTGGTTTCAGTTGTGGCTTTACCATTGTTCAGATCGGCAGCATTAGGCGTAGTTGTTACACCTAGCAACAGTAGCGTTGCAAGTAGAGCTGTCACTGAAAGGGATTTCCACTTTTTAACCATGCCCAAAATTATACTTTTAGATACAGTATTCCAAGAAATAAATAGGAGTATTTGCAGACTTATTTAAAATTAAAGCGAAAGCTACTCTAAAGTGGGTCAACGTACAGGGGCAGGCTTTACCACTTTCACCTCTACCGGCACGATGCCTGCACTGATATAGTCCAGTCGTTTGGCTGCCGCCTCGCTCAGATCTATTACCCGGCCCTTTACAAAGGGTCCTCTATCTGTTATGCTTACCTTTACTGATTTGTTCGTCTGCAGGTTGGTGACCTTTACTTTGGTGCCAAACGGGAGCGTGCGGTGGGCTGCTGTCAGTTTCCTTCGGTTGTAGGCTTCCCCGTTGGCCATTTTGCGGCCGTGCAGCTTGTTGCTGTAGTAAGAAGCCTTGCCGGCCTCGGTATAGCCGCGCTGCCCTACGGCAGGTTTGGAACTGGTGCAGGCGCCTGCTGTAAATAAGGTGAAGGCTATAAGCAGGGTGCCGCAACTGTGTTGTAAGCGCATAAGTACTCGTACCAAAGATGGTTTAATGTAATAAATTCTAAACGGCAGCTCTACCAAAGAATTGCCTGATCTCGTGCTGCAGTTGGCCCAGATCGACCTTTTCCAACGGATGTTGCGTGCCCGGGAACACCTGTAGTTCGGCATCAGGCAGATGTTCATAAGCCCAGGCCGTTTCCTGCAGACTCACCATGTTATCGCGGTCGCCCACACTCACACGTACAGGTATGGCTAAGCGCGAGAGGGTTTCTTCAGTGAGCAGAGGCTGACTGCCCAGGTGCTGCATCATGTCGGCTGTGCGGCGCATGACCTCCTGCCAATCCTGGGGCTGGTGGCGGTTGGCGAGCACAGCGGCAAAGGCGGGCACTTTCTCTTGTACCTTCTCAGGCTGTAGCATTTTCACCTCTTTTGCGGCTGTCTCGGCGCTCCAGGCAAATTTGGTGGCCAACGTGAAAATGCGGCTTACCCGATCCGGGTGGCGAAGCGCCAGGTATAGCGCCACATAGCCTCCCATGCTATACCCGAATATAGCTACCTGCTGGAGTTGGTGCTGGTCCAGGTAGCGCAGTACATCCTCTGCAAACAGCTCTATCCGGAAAGGCGCTTGCGGCAAAGCTTTTCCGCCATGCCCACTGAAATCCAGGGTATGAACGGTATGGTCTGCCGCGAGCAGCTGCTGAAGGGGGTACAGGGTACTGGCGGCGCCCAGAGCGCCATGGAGCAAGAGCAGGTCAGGCATGTGCTGTTGTTATTGCTTTACCTGATAGTTATAGACATCCACCGCCTGGTTCAGTTTGTCTTTGCGGAAAAGCTGGATCACCAGCGGCACAGCTATAAGGCCGGCTCCCGCATACACGGTAGGCGAGACATCCACAGAGTTCGGGTTGGTAGAGCTCTGAGAAGACGAGAGCAAGCCATACGTAAGCAGACCTGCGCCCGCTATACCCATCACCGTCGAAATAGTTTTCTCGCGCTTGTGTCGCTGAATCAGCACAACGCTGGAGGCATTGTCGGCCAGTGCCTGCTCCAGGTTTTGCTGGTTGAAAGTCATCAGCGGTCCATTGTCCTTGGAGAAGAAGTAAATGCGGCGACGGCTGGTGCGCGGCATGCCATACCCATACGGATGGTATCCCATGGCGGCATAGTCGATGGTGGTGGTATAGAACTTCGAGATGCGCGGCCCTTCCATGATGCGCTTGGCAAAGGAGTCGAAGCGGTTGCCCGCGGCCACCCTGGCAAAGTAGCCGTCGTTGTTCTGATACACATCTACCAGTTCAGGGGAGTACTTGAGCGTATCGTCAACCAGGAAGAAGTCCTGCTTGAAAATAGGCGACTTATACTGTATCCTGTTACCGTATACCACCTGGCCATTGCGCAACTGCAGAAAATGCCGCCCCTTCTGGCGTTGCGGCTGGTAGTTTTCCTGGGAATACTCCTGCGCTTGCAGGCCAAAGCTTAGCAGCAGGCAGGCGAAAAGTGCAAAGATTGTCTTGTTCATGTATGGGGTGATTTCAGCTGTAGTTCAAAATAGGCTTATGCTTAGAAAATAGCCACGAGCATGACGAGCATTCCGGCCAGGGCCAAGTATACCCAACTCATCAGTTGGCCTTTGTGTTTGCTGGGCACCATATTGCTCACCAATACAACGGCTATCAATACGCATAATATATACAATAGTATAAAAGTAACGGCTTTTACCCAATTCGGCACAATTGTATTCTCTGCCTGGTACTGGTCGTCCATGCCCATGCCTGACACCAGGTAGCGCAGTAGGTAAAACACTACCACTTCGAACACCAGGAAGAAAAACAAGCCATAGAGCCTGTCGCTTTTTTGCGAAGCCATGTTGCCGGATTTATATAAACGAAGATAGCGCCCTCGGATGTTGACTCTCTATGCCGTTTCTGTTGCTTAGGCTAGCGTTTCTTCACTTAAATATAATAACAGGATGCCGATATGTTGCCATACGTGCCATTTTTTAGGATCACACGTATAATTAAGGAGCGGGGAACGGTAGAATTATCGCATATTGCCAGTACAGTATATATGCATTCTGGCATGCTGTTTGTTTCTAATTAACAGGCACATATATATAAATTATTGCTGATTGGTCGAAAGATCTGTGTCTGTTTAGTGCAATTTATGGTAAGATAAGAAGAATCTAGTTGCACATCAGTAATAATATGAAACAAATTTGGGGCAAGACCCCGTTAAAATACCAGATGAATGTAGGGTTATGAGGTTATTGAAGAATATTAAATTAGACAATCACTATTTTAACTACGGTGGTAAGACCCGTAAGATCTTTAGCATTGGCTATGAGGATCTCACGACGCTTATTTACTACCAGGATAACAACAACAACTACACGTTAGTAATATCGAAAGAAGATGATCCGCCGCTTATAGTTGAAAAGAAGATATCGCGCGCGGAAGCGTTCAGATTAATGAATACCCGGCCCTAACGCCGGGTATTTTTTTTGAGTCTGCTATGAATAAATGGAACAAGTACTATAAGATTGCTTTTTGGGGCGCTATCGTAACTTTTGTGGCCCAGCTAGTTGTCTCTGTGGCAGTAGACCCCTATTTAGTAAAAGCCTTCTCCTCCTTCTATGCGGTGTGGGGCATCATAGCCGTGGTTGGATGGCGCCACGAACATCCACGCCGGTAACAGTTTTAGAGCTGTCTGATATCGATCTGGCGCGGATGTAGCGCAGCATCATGGTATGGCAGTTTAACCCGCAACTCACCATCCTTATAAATGGCTTCAATACGGCCCAGATCAACTTGTGGCGGCAGCATAAACACGCGATTGAACATCGGCACTGCCATCTGTGGGTTTTCCTGGCTTTGCAGCACAGAGAATATGGTTAACTGGTTTTGGTGCAGCACTACTTTAAAGGCCTCCGGATTGACGCCAGCCGCCCAGACATTAATTACAGCACCTTTCTTTTTCTTTTTAATATCAATGTATGTCTCACTCACGCCTCCGCCTACTGTATTTAGTAAGTCGATTTGATGTGCAATGGATCGTAAAAACTCTTTATCTTTTATAATTTTCATCTCTTTCTCCTCTAAGTTTTCAGAGAATAAGGATGCAAAACAGGTGCCAATAGGTATAGCCGCCAAAATGACCGATAAATCCTGTTAAAGACGCCCTGTATATGTCAAAATGGCCCTTCGTGGCTTGTAGTCTTCAATCAATGTTCAGTTTTGATTTCTGTGAAATGTATTTCTTTTAACATAAACTTGGTGCAATTAAACAGCTCCTCGCAACGAACATTTTCTCCCAAAACGGTGCTATTTTTCCCATATATGGAATAATTCCAGCATGTATCCTGTTACCTGTGCCGTTAATAATCAAATATGATGAAAATCACTTTTCTGTTGGTTTCTATTAAATGATTAATTATAAGCAAATTATAGGAAAGCGTATAGCTGTGGTTTCTCAATAGATTGGACTTTATAGGAAATAAATAGCTTTAAAATACGCTGGCATACTTCTTTCATATATAGTGATATAAGAAAGAAAGTTATGAAATACGTTTACACATTAGTTATCGTCCTTATTCTTTTTATCGCATCTGCTCAATTAGCAGCTGCTCAAGGTCAAACTACAATTGATATCCAACCTAAGTGTACGTTGGCTAATCAAAACTTTGAACTTACTATTTATAGACTAACAGGTAATGACTTTAATGGAAGCACGACCATAACAATAAACGGTCAAGTTTTTAGCGTTTTCGTTGAACGAACAAAAGCCCAAATAAAAATCGCAGTTCCAGCCAATTTGATAAGCACAGCTGGGAATGTACAAGTAGTTGCGAACACTGCAAGTGGTGTTTCACAAGGCAGTGTTCTATCTGTTGTAGGCCCTCTTTCAGTTACAAGTACTTCTTTCTGCGGCCGCACTACGTTAACGGCGCAAGGAGCACCTGCCAACGGGAGCTACCGTTGGTATAATGCAGCTGGCCAGTACATTAATGGGGCAACATCAGCGAGCCTGTCTGTGACCCAAGCAGGGCAGTATGCCGTTTCCATTGTAACAGCTACTGGCTGCGAAACTGCCAGAGTACCAGTTAACGCCACTGTAAAGCCACAGCTAAGCGCAAACACAGAATTTGCCAGACAGGATGTAACTGTAGGTAAGCCAGCAGTGTTGCAGTTAAATTCAGAAGTTTTTGATCGAAGCCACGGTGCTAGTATCCGTTGGGAAGCCTACAACTTTGTTACGGGTGCCAGAAACGTACTGGGTCTTACTGAAGCACCCAAAGGCGGGTCAGCTTCATTCCAAGTACCAAATGTAGAGGCGAACACTTATTATGAGGCTTTCATCACTGCAATAGATGGCATGTGTTACGAGGAATACATGCTCTATGCCACTACGCAGGGTATCGTTTCCCTTCCTGTAGAACTAGTTTCCTTCAAGGCGCAATCGACGAAAGAGGGGGTTCAGCTTAGCTGGAAGACGGCTTCTGAGCTAGACAACAGAGGTTTCGAAGTGGAGGCATCTGCGGATGGCAAGAATTTCAGAAAAGTGGCTTTCGTGGAGAGCAAAGTAGGTACTACCTCACTCACGCAGCATTACAGTTTCCTCGACACAAGAGCTGTTGCTGGTGCTAACTACTACCGCCTGAAGCAAATTGACTTTGACGGGGCATTTGAGTATTCTAAAACCGTAGCGATTAACATAACACTGGCATCTGCCGCAACCGTTTACCCTACTCTGGCCACGACTGACATCACTGTGAGGCTGGCTTCTACTGACGATCAGGTAACAATTGCAGTGGCGGATATGGCAGGCAAGCAGCTGTTGGCTGTTCAGAACCCTGCGGATCGCCAGGTAGTGTTGCCCGTACAGCAACTACAGCAAGGTGTTTACTTCGTAACAGTAACATCCGGCACACAAAAAGAAGTAATCCGCTTCGTGAAGCGCTAATTAAATTTTTTCTGACAGATAAGAAAGAGGCCCGCCCGCAAGGCGGGCCTCTTTTGTTTTATTGAGGAGCACTTCCACAAGCTCTGCACCAAAGAAACTATTTAAGGTATACACTAACAGGCTTTCGCAAGGTTAATTGTAAATTATACAGGTATAGTTATATAAAACGCTCTTCTGGCGTCTATCTTTGTCTTAGCCCTTATCTCCTCTTCAGAGCAATAATCCCACCTTTTTCATGAACTTCCGGGGCGGAAAGGCCCCTCTATAGCCACAAAAGAGCTGCTTTTAGTGCTTTGCAATGTGGATTGTTACAGCGATGGTATATGCCTGCAAGTTCATGTTAAAGCTAAAGTGCAATTTTTAGCCTTGCCCATATGGAGTTACTGACTATATTTGCAACACAGATGCAGTTAAAAGGATAGCCTGATGGTGACTACTTATTTCCAAAGCGATGTGGTGACGATCACTTATGATCTAGAGCATCGGATTGGTACCGCTGTTTGGAATGGTTTTTTGAGCAGCTCAGAGTTTCGGGAGGCGGCGGAAGTCTGCACCAACTTGGTGGATGAGCATAAGCTACTGCGTTGGCTTGGGGACAACCGCAAGCTGCGAGCTATCCGAAAAGCCGACCAGGATTGGTTTGTCGAACATATCGTGCCCAGGCTCACGGTCGGCACGCTTCGACGCAATGCATCTGTCATGTCAGAGGACCTGTTTAATAGAATGGCGGTTGAACAGATTATCAAACGCGCAGATCCTCTGGGAGATATGGCGTTCAGAGAATTTGATAGTGTGGAAGCCGCTGTGGCCTGGCTACATGAACCTTTGCCTGTGCTAAAATTTAACTAACTTATACGCCTGCTGCCTTAAACTTTACTCGCTCTATACCTTACAAACAATACTAACTATACCTAACAGGGAATACGCTTGATGCAACTTTACTTTCAAAACAGCTTTGTCAGGCTTTCATATGACAGAACGCTTAGGCTTGGGAAAGCCGAATGGTTTGGCCGCCTGCACGGCCCCGAGCTTAGAGAAGCCTACCTGCTTTGCCACGATATGATCAACCGCTTTTCGCTGACGAAGTGGCTGGCTGATGACCGCATGATGGGCAACATATCGCCTGCGGACCTAAAATGGAGCTTAGATGTGCATGTGCCGCAAATGGCGAAGAGCTCTTTGCGCCGTATGGCTCGTATACCTTCAAAATTTGAATCAAATCAGGCCGCAGTCGGAGTCATGATTAACAAGGGATACACGCTTGATCTGTCCTTGGAAATACAGGACTTTGAAGATGAAGAGAAGGCGATGAAGTGGCTGCTAGAGTCAATGGAAGTATCGCCTACTGCCAAATTTGCTTAAATCTGGTATTTTAACTTCTTGCCCATAAGCCGCTGATCTTTGTCAGGGGCTTTTTTGCTGTTGCCGTAGCTGAGGGTTAGGTTGAATTGTTTGTATTGTAATGTACTGGACTCTCACGGGTCGTGAGGACGCCGCGAGGTGAGATTATTAATTACTCGTACTTTTCAGCAATGTCTCATGATGTGTCTGGATAAGGAATGAAGCTATTGATCCAGCCAAGTTTACAGCTAATTCTGAATGTCTCTTGCTTACTCTGTATCCACCTTTCGGTTGACCATGAGCATCGCTTAGTTCGTTTCGTAAAGATGCAAAGCCATGAACAGTAGTTTGAATCCCACTGAGAATCTGCTTTAATATGTTTTCATTGTGTAGTTGGGGAGCAAGGTTTAAGCTGCGAGCGGTCGTCTTGAAAAGCTTTGGTAAGTCAAAGCTATCATCATATTCAATATTTCTTTCTTTTAGTATCTGTTTGCAAACTGATTCAATCAGGGATCTTGCAGCAGTGATAGCTCCATCAGGGTCATCCTCTCTTCTACCAAGAGCTTTACCCCACATGTAATTGACAGAGTCACAATCAAATTTTTCTATTGAATAATTTATCACATGATCATGTGAGTACAGCCTGTCACTTTCTAAATGTACAAGTAAAGGCTCAAATTCCTCTCTGATGTACTCTCTTCTTTCAGCATATGTGCTGAACCGACACTTGATATAGGGCCAAAAGTCACTCAGTATCCTGCATGAAATCACAAATTCCGGTAATAGAGCTTTAGTAAAAGTGTTCGCAAATAATTCGTTTCGAAGATTAACATACTCTTCTCCATCTTCTCTTTTATCTTCTCCGGTAGCTAGTCTGGTGAGGAGTACTCGTAAACTCATTGCTTTATTAAACATATCGTTTTGCATAAACCTATAATAAAACTAAGCTAAAAGTACAAGCATCAGTATTCCAACCGCTGATGGGGAGTCAGCAGTAACATAGGACGTACTTAGTTTGGGTAAAAAATAAGGAGGACACTAAGTCCTCCTTATTCAGTTAGTTACGATCCGCAAGCTTCGCAAGCGTCTGGGTTATCTAGTGAGCAGGCCATATCGTTGCGATTCTGGTCCTGGCTATTGTAAACCGGCTGCAGGGTTTCGGCGGCTTGTTTCTCCACCGTGAACTTGATAGCGTCTACAGCGGCTTTGGTGCGCAGGTAGTACATACCTGTCTTCAGGCCCTTCTTCCAGGCGTGGAAGTGCATCGAAGTCAGTTTGCCGAAGTTCACGTTCATCACGTGCAGGTTCAGCGACTGGCTCTGGCAGATGTAAGCGCCACGGTCAGCACTCATGTCGATCACCGTACGCTGGCTGATCTCCCATACCGTCTTATACAGGTCTTTGATGTTCTGCGGGATGTTCGGGATGTCCTGCACCGAGCCGTTGGCCGCGATAATGGCATTCTTCATCTTGTCGTTCCACAGACCCAGGTTGATCAGGTCTTTCAGCAGGTGCTTGTTCACAACCATGAACTCGCCTGACAGCACACGACGTACATAAATGTTAGACGTGTAAGGCTCGAACGACTCGTTGTTGCCCAGGATCTGCGCAGTAGAGGCAGTCGGCATAGGCGCTACCAGCAGGGAGTTACGCACGCCGTGCTTCACCACTTCCTGACGCAGCTCTTCCCAATCCCAACGACCGCTATCTGGTGTTATACCCCACATATCGAACTGGAACTTGCCTTCTGACAGCGGAGATCCTTTGAACGTTTCGTAAGCACCGTTCTTCTTGGCCAGATCCTTAGAAGCCGTCATGGCAGCGAAGTAAATGGTCTCGAAAATGTCTTTGTTTAGGCCGCGTGCTTCCTCGCTCTCGAATGGCATACGCAGGTGGATGAACGTATCCGCCAAGCCTTGAACACCCAGACCGATCGGGCGGTGACGCATGTTGGAGTTGCGCGCCTCCGGCACTGGGTAGTAGTTAATATCGATTACCTTGTTCAGGTTCTTGGTCACGTGGTAGGTCACGTCGAACAGCTTCTGGTGGTCGAACACCTTATGGCCGTTCTCTTCTTTCACAAAGCGTGGCAGTGCTAGCGATGCCAGGTTACATACTGCTACCTCGTCCTGGCTGGTATACTCCATGATCTCGGTGCAGAGGTTAGAGCTCTTGATTGTGCCCAGGTTCTGCTGGTTGCTCTTGCTGTTAGCCGCATCCTTATAGAGCATGTAAGGCGTGCCTGTCTCGATCTGCGACTCCAGAATAGCAAACCACAGGTCCTGTGCTTTCACTGTTTTGCGGGCACGGCCTTCGCGCTCATACTTCTCGTAGAGGCGCTCAAACTCCTGTCCCCAGCTGTCGCCAAGTCCTGGTGCTTCGTTCGGGCAGAACAGGCTCCAGTCGCCATTTTGCTCCACGCGCTTCATGAACAAGTCTGGCGTCCAGAGGGCGTAGAACAAGTCACGGGCGCGGTTCTCTTCCTTGCCGTGGTTCTTCCTCAGGTCCAGGAACTCGAAGATGTCGGCATGCCAGGGCTCCAGGTAGATCGCGAAAGCACCTTTGCGCTTACCGCCGCCCTGGTCCACGTAGCGGGCCGTGTCGTTGAACACCTTCAGCATCGGGATGATGCCGTTGGAGGTGCCATTAGTGCCTTTGATGTAAGAGCCCGTCGCACGCACGTTGTGGATGCTCAAGCCGATACCACCGGCGCTCTGCGAGATCTGCGCGCACTGCTTCAGCGTGTCGTAGATGCCCGGTATGCTGTCGTCCTGCATGGTGAGCAGGAAGCACGAGGAAAGCTGCGGCTTTGGCGTGCCGGCATTGAATAATGTTGGTGTGGCGTGCGTAAACCACTTCTCAGACATGAGATTATAAGTCTCAATGGCAGATTCGATGTCCTCCTTGTGGATACCCACGGCCACACGCATCAACATATGCTGGGGGCGCTCCACGATCTTGCCGTCGAGGCGAAGCAGGTATGAGCGCTCCAGCGTTTTGTATCCAAAGTAATCGTAGTTGTAATCGCGGTCGTAGATGATGGTCGAGTCCAGCGTGTTGGCGTGCTTGCGGATGATCTCGTACACATCCTTGGCCAGCAACGATGCGTTCTCGCCCGTTTTCGGGTCCTCGTAGGTATAGAGGCGCTTCATGGTGTTGGAGAACGACTTGCTCGTCACCTTGTGCAGGCTCGAAATGGCCACACGGGCCGCCAGCACCGCGTAGTCGGGGTGCTTGGTGGTGAGCGAAGCAGCAGTCTCTGCCGCCAGGTTGTCCAGCTCTATCGTGGTCACGCCGTCGTAAATGCCGTCAATCACCTTCTTGGCCACCTCAATCGGCGACACGTAGTCCATGTTCAGGCCATAGCACAGCTTCTCGATGCGTGCTGTAATTTTGTCGAATTTGACGGATTCGCGTCTGCCGTCTCGTTTAACTACTAACATAGCGTATACATTTAGCGGGGTTCAAAGCCCGGTTTTTTATAAGGTATAGGTATAAGAGAACCACTGCCGATGCAGCGGGTTGAAACATGCTAATATTATCATAGGGGAATACGCGAATATATACGTAATCCGTTGAAATGCTATTAATTACAGCTAAAGCAAAATGCTTTGTCAGAGTTTGGAGCGGCCGCCCCGTCTGGCAGCTGGTGCCAGCGTTTGAGTCCGGTGCCGGAGCGCGCCAAATCGGCTATACCTGCACCCGGATAATAAAGGTATTCAGAAAGGGCCGGACCTGTCGCCCGGCGCCTTTGGTTCCTAAACTTACAAAGTAATTTTGTTCGTTAAAAGTCTTCGTCGAGTGAAAAAACGTTTTTGTCTTTGTCGCCCATCACGCCGGCCTTCTGGTACTCGCCCACGCGCTTTTCGAAGAAGTTGGTCTTGCCCTGAAGCGAGATCATTTCCATAAAATCGAATGGGTTGGTGGCGTTGTAGATCTTGCTGCAGCCCAGCGATACGAGCAGGCGGTCGGCCACAAACTCGATGTACTGGCTCATCAGCTTGGCGTTCATCCCGATCAGGTCAACCGGCAGTGCGTCTGTCACGAACTCCTGCTCAATCTCCACCGCATCGCGGATGATCTCGTGCACGCGGCTCTCAGGCAGCTTGTTGTTCAGCATGGAGTACAGCAGGCAGGCGAAATCGCAGTGCAGGCCCTCGTCGCGGCTGATCAGCTCGTTCGAGAAGGTCAGGCCCGGCATCAGACCGCGCTTCTTCAGCCAGAAGATGGAGCAGAAAGAACCGGAGAAGAAGATGCCTTCCACGGCCGCAAAAGCGATCAGTCTTTCCACGAACTTCTCGCTGTTGATCCACTTCAGGGCCCACTCGCCCTTTTTCTTCACGCACGGCACGGTCTCCAGCGCGTTGAAGAGGTAGTCCTTCTCCGACTGCTTCTTTATATAAGTATCTATTAGCAGGGAATAGGTCTCCGAGTGGATGTTCTCCATCATGATCTGGAAGCCATAGAAACAGCGGGCTTCCGGAAGCTGCACCTCCTGCATGAAGTTGATGGCCAGGTTTTCGTTTACGATGCCGTCAGAAGCGGCGAAGAATGCCAATACGTGGCTGATGAAGTGGCGCTCGCCATCGTTCAGGTTCTCCCAGTCCTTCTGGTCCTGCGACAGGTCGATCTCCTCGGCAGTCCAGAAGCTGGCTTCTGCCTTCTTATACATTTGCCACACCTCGTCGTGCTGTATCGGGAATAAAACAAAGCGATTTGGGTTTTCTTGTAATATTGGCTCCATGCTCGTAAACTTTAATGATTATTTAAACTAACAGCGACACTTCGTTGCTGTTTTATCAGATGTTAAACTCAGTGGTCGATGCGCCTGATGGGAACGACCTTCAAACAACAGGATTTCAAATATAGTGATAAGAACTTGAATTGGTGGGCTAAAGTTGTTCAATTTATTAACACTTTGCTAAGTGTTTGATCCTCTGAAAATTGAACCGAAATCAACACCTCTATTAACATGTTGATGTTAACATATATAAAAGACAAAATATAGTAAATTAAATATTAATTCATGGCTGAGTCCTGAAAAATGCAACCACAGGCCGCCTAATTGAGGGTAAAGGCTGTTTTGAGAGTCGAAGAGTCCAACTGCTCGGCTTAAAGTCGGCTTCTTAGCGGCAGGCTCTTGGTCGAGTTTCTCAGTAATTGTGGAAAACGTTGTTTTTGGTTTTGGTTGGCAAGGTGCTGCAGATTAGGGTGTTATGCCTGTTTTTAAATGGTGCAAAAAGACGGAGTGTAGATTTCAACAACATTATCCACATGGTGGTGCATAAGGCTTGGAAAAGCAGAAAGAATTAAGAAGCAATGATTTGCATATTAAATTTAAGTCCGCTAATTTTGCAGACTTAAATTTTTTAAAACATACATTGAAGCTGATGTACGCAATTGTAGAAATCGCAGGTCAACAGACCAAAGTAGAGAGCGGTAAGTTCATCTACGCTAACAAGCTTTCCGGCAATGATGGTGACGCCGTGGAGTTCACCAATGTTCTTCTTACTGATGATAACGGCACTGTTACTTTGGGTGCTCCTTTCGTTAGCGGTGTTAAAGTGGTTGGAAAAATCCTTGGCAACGTGAAAGGCGATAAAGTAATCGTTTTCAAAAAGAAGAGAAGAAAAGGATACCGCAAGAAGAATGGTCACCGCCAGCACTTCACGAAGGTCCTGATCGAGAGCATTGGTTAAGCAGTAAGAGGAAATTAATCGTAAAATCTCTCAGGTATAGCCCGCTATCCTGAATTAAATAGTAAAAGAAAATGGCACACAAAAAAGGAGCTGGTAGTTCTAACAACGGCCGCGAGTCACACTCCAAACGACTAGGTGTTAAGATTTACGGTGGCCAGGACATCATCGCTGGCAACATCATTGTAAGACAAAGAGGTACTGCACACCACCCAGGCAAAAACGTGGGTATGGGCAAAGACCACACACTGTTTGCTATGGTTGACGGTGTTGTTCAATTCAAAAAAGGCGTGAAGAACCGTTCATTCGTTTCTGTAGTTCCTAAAGTAGAAGCAGAAGCCTAAGCTTTAAGACGCATGCCGTCACCTGCGGGTGGCACAAACAAAAAGAGGGCGTCCCGAACGGGCGCCCTCTTTTTTTATACCTGCCTGGTTATGCTTTCCGCTGCCTGTTCGGTATATCAACCGTTCGCCTGGATGTTTACTTCGAGACAAGCGTGCCTTCAGGTATAGACGATGGTGCCTTGGCCTGTCTTCCGGCGCGGCCGCCCTTGAAATAGGTATAGAGACCTACAGCTATACCTGCCACACAAAGCACATAAGCAGTAGTCAGGCTAAGAAAGGAAAGTGGTACGCTGCACAGCACCAGACCCAGACCCGCCAGCCAAAGCAGTCCATAGCGCAGCGGCTTGTGCACCACAGGTATAAAGGTGGTTCTGAAGCCGAGCAGGTGCAGCAGTTTAGGAGCCTCAGCTAACAGCAGTACCAGGTTGAGCAGCAGGAAAAAGGCGAGCACATAGGGCGTGCCTTTCCAGTTCTGCGATACCGTTATCAGAAAGATGTTGAGTAGCATGGGGAGCAAGGCGATGGCTCCCAGGGTGCGGTAGCGGAGGGTGAGCAGCATGAACCCGATGACGATCTGGGAATAGGCGATAAAGCGGGCGAAGAGCCCCAGGTTGAACGCAGCCAGTTTCTCCTCCAGCCACACCGGCCCGATCAGCCCCGGGAACTGGTGCTCGTAGAAGATCTTCGCCATACCTGACGTAAAGAAGATAAGGCCCAGAAAAACGCTGATGCCGTTGAGCGTGAATGTTCTGTAGTTCATGTTTATACCTGCCGTGAGGTTCTAAGCTATTAAGGTATAGTCTTTTATAAGACATTGGCAAAGAACTAGACCAACAGCCTGATTAAATAGACGATTAGGCTATACCTGAATTGAGAGTGAAACGGCCTCCCGGGGCAAATCGCTCTAAAGCAAAGTTTTATTCAGAAAAGGGCAACATGCCTACACGGCCTCCGTATACCTAAAATAGAAAGAGTTATAGAGTGAAAACAATTAAACTCTTTTAGGAAAGGGATACTTTTTAGTATCCCTTTCTGTTTTTATGCCCACCGCTTTTCGCTCTTTTTGATTTGTTGTCGTAAACAAACTTGTTAAAGTCATATTCAGAGGGAATTAAAATTATTCTTTTCGAATATGTGCCGTATATTTGCAGTGTTCTTATCAAGAAAGACCGAGGGACAGGGCCCGATGACGTCTTAGCAACCTTGTACCAGCTTGGTGCTAATTCCCTTCTCTGCCATACCTTGGCCGGGAAAAGATAAGAGAGTATGCCTGCCTCTGGGTGTCCTTCTTGATAAGCGCGTATGTAGACTTAACCAAGAGGGGGAACACCGAACATGATCACATCATCACATCCGATCTATACCTTGCTGCAGGAGCGCGTGCTCGTGCTCGACGGCGCCATGGGCACCATGATCCAGCGCTACAAACTCTCCGAAGCCAATTTCCGTGGCGAGCGCTTCGCGGATCATCCCTCGGACCTGAAGGGCAACAACGACCTGCTCTCCATCACGCGCCCGGACATCATCAAGGCCATTCATGCAGAGTACCTCGATGCCGGCGCCGATATCATCGAGACGAACACCTTCAGCGGCACCAGCATTGCCATGGCAGATTATGGGCTGGAGCATGTAGTGTACGAGATGAACTACGAGTCGGCCAGAATAGCCCGTGAGGCAGCGGATGAAGCAGAAGTAAAGGATCCCGCGCACAAGCGCTTCGTGGCAGGCGCCATCGGCCCGACGAACCGCACGGCCTCCCTTTCTCCGGATGTCAACAATCCCGGCTTCCGCGCTATTACCTTCGACCAGTTGGTGGAGGCTTACTACGAGCAGGTGCGCGGACTGGTAGACGGCGGTGCTGATCTACTTTTGGTGGAAACGGTGTTCGACACCCTGAATTGCAAGGCGGCTCTGTTTGCGATACAACAGTTTGTAAATGACGGCGGCAAAGAGCTCCCCATCATGGTGTCCGGTACCATCACCGACGCCAGCGGACGTACCTTGTCAGGCCAGACGGTGGAAGCTTTCTGGAACTCCATCTCCCATGCCCCTATCCTGAGCGTGGGCTTTAACTGTGCGCTGGGCGCGCGTCAGCTCAAGACGCACATTCAGGAGTTGTCGCGTATTTCGGACTGTTACATCAGTGCCTATCCGAATGCCGGTCTGCCAAACGCCTTTGGCGGCTACGACGAGACAGCCGAGCAGATGGGCGCCATTGTGGAGGAATACCTGATAGAAGGGCTGGTGAACATACTGGGTGGTTGTTGTGGCACCACGCCCGTACACACCAAAGTCATTGCAGACCTGGTGCGCAGGTATAAACCGCACGTTCCCACTCCTGTAGCCCCGCTCCCCCGCTACAGCGGCCTCGAGCCCCTCACCATCACCTCCGATACCCTTTTCGTGAACGTTGGCGAACGCACCAACGTGACAGGCTCCAAAAAATTCTCCCGCCTGATCGTCGACGGCAAGTTTGAAGAAGCGCTCTCGGTGGCCCGTCAGCAGGTAGAGGGCGGTGCCCAGATCATCGACGTGAACATGGACGAAGGCATGCTCGACTCGGAGCAGGCCATGGCCGACTTCCTCAACCTGATCGCCTCCGAGCCCGACATCGCCAAGCTGCCGATTATGATCGACTCTTCGAAATGGAGCGTGATCGAGTCCGGCCTGAAGCGCACGCAGGGCAAATCGATTGTTAACTCGATCTCTTTGAAGGAAGGCGAAGGGGAGTTCAAAAGACTGGCCCGCAAGGTGCGCCAGTACGGTGCCGCCGTGGTGGTGATGGCATTCGATGAAACAGGCCAGGCCGATACGCTGGAGCGCAGAATCGAGATCTGCGAACGCTCTTACCGCATCCTGGTGGACGAAGTGGGCTTCCCGCCGCAGGACATCATTTTCGACCCGAACATCCTGGCCATCGCCACAGGTATAGAGGAGCACAACAACTATGCGGTGGACTACATCGAGGCGGTGAAGTGGATCAAGGCCAACCTGCCGCATGCACAGGTGAGCGGTGGCGTGAGCAACCTCTCCTTCTCCTTCCGCGGCAACGATGTGGTGCGCGAGGCCATGCACACTGTGTTCCTCTACCACGCCGTGCAGGCAGGTATGGACATGGGCATCGTGAACGCCGGCATGCTGGGCGTGTACAGCGAAATTCCGACGGAGCTGCGCGACCTGATCGAGGATGTGCTCTTCAACCGCCACCCGGATGCCACCGAAAAGCTGGTGACCTACGCGGAAACCATCAAGGGCAAGGGTAAAACAGCCACAGCTGCTGATAACTCCTGGCGTGAGGCGCCGGTGGAGGAACGCCTAAAGCATGCGCTGGTGAAAGGTATCGTAGACTTTATCGACGAAGACACCGAAGAGGCGCGGCAGCAGGCTGTTAAAACGCTGGACGTGATCGAGGGGCCGCTAATGGCAGGTATGGGCGTGGTAGGCGATTTGTTCGGTGCCGGCAAAATGTTCCTGCCTCAGGTCGTGAAGAGCGCCCGCGTGATGAAAAAGTCCGTGGCCTACCTGTTGCCCTTTATGGAGCAGGAAAAGCTGGCCTCCGACACCTCGAAATCAACCGCGGGCACGATCCTGATGGCGACCGTGAAAGGCGACGTGCACGACATCGGCAAGAACATCGTGGGCGTGGTGCTGGCCTGCAACAACTACGAAGTGATCGACCTGGGCGTGATGGTGCAACTGGACAAGATCCTGACTGAAGCCGAAGCACACCAGGTAGACATCATCGGCCTGAGCGGCCTGATCACCCCTTCGCTGGACGAGATGGTGTACGTGGCGCAGGAGATGGAGCGACGCGGCATGAAAATACCGCTTTTGATCGGTGGCGCCACCACGTCGCGGGTACATACCGCTGTGAAGATCGCGCCGCAGTACAGCGGGCCGGTTATACACGTGCACGATGCCTCCCGAAGCGTGACGGTGGTGAGCAGCCTGCTCAGCAGTGAGCGCGACAGCTATATCGCGGAGGTGAGGGCAGAGTATGAAAAGCTGCGCGCAGACCACCTCGGCCGCACCAAAGACCGTGCTTTTGCCAGCATAGAAGAAGCGCGAGCGAACAAGTATCAGGTAGAATGGGCCGCCACAACGCCAACCAAGCCGAACTTTATTGGCAACAAGGTATACACCCATTATCCGCTGCACGAGATTGTGCCTTACATCGACTGGACGCCTTTCTTCCATACCTGGGAGCTCAAGCGCCAGTACCCGAAAATATTGAACGACCCGGAGCTGGGCACGGAGGCTACCAAGCTGTTTAACGATGCGCAGGCCATGCTGCAGGAGATCGTGGACAAGCAACTGCTGGAGGCTCGCGCTGTGGTGGGCTTCTACCCCGCCAATGTGCAGGCCGACGACACGATCGAGGTATACGCCGATGATTCACGTGAAAACGTGCTCACCGAGTTTCATACCTTGCGCCAGCAGGGCAAGAAAGGAGCAAACGTGCCCAACCTCGCCTTCTCCGATTTCCTGGCCCCGAAAGAGACAGGTATAGCAGATTACATCGGCGGCTTTGTAGTGTCAGCCGGCTTTGGCATCGAGAAGCTCCTGGAGCAGTACGATGCCGAGCACGACGACTATAAGTCCATCATGGTGAAAGCGCTGGCGGATAGATTAGCCGAGGCCTTTGCCGAACTGATGCACCTGAAAGTGCGCAAGGAACTGTGGGGCTACGCGGCAGACGAGCAATTGGACAACGAGGAACTGATCAAGGAGCAGTACAAAGGTATACGCCCGGCTCCCGGCTATCCTGGCTGCCCTGACCATACCGAGAAGATCACGCTATTCAACCTGCTCAATGCCGAGGAGACTGGTGTGAGACTAACGGAAAACCTGGCCATGTACCCAGCGGCTTCGGTGAGCGGCTTCTACTTCTCACACCCCGACTCACGCTACTTCGGCCTCGGCAAGATAGGCGAGGACCAGGTAGCCGACCTTGCCGATCGGAAAGGTATGGCCAAAGAGGAGCTGGAGCGCTGGCTGTCACCGAACCTGAATTACGAGCCGAAGCCAGTGGCGCAACAGGTATAGAAGACCAACCATTTAACCATTAACAGATAAATTGAAAGTAACCGAGCATTTCCAGAACGCCAATGGCAAGACACTGTTCACCTTTGAGATCCTGCCGCCGCTTAAGGGGGAGAACATGAAGACCCTGTTCAACCACATCGACCCGCTGATGGAGTTCAAGCCGCCTTTTATCGACGTAACCTATCACCGTGAGGAGTACGTGTACAAGCAGCGCGAGAACGGCCTGCTGGAGAAGCGCAGCACACGCAAGCGCCCGGGCACGGTGGGGATTTGTGCGGCCATCCAGAACCACTACAAGGTGGACACGGTGCCGCACCTGATCTGCGGCGGCTTCAGTAAGGAGGAAACAGAGAACGCCCTGATTGACCTGCACTTCCTGGGTATAGACAATGTGTTGGTGTTGCGCGGCGATTGCGTGAAGAGCGAGCAGCGCTTTGTGCCCGAGCCCGATGGCCATACCTATGCCACAGAGCTGATCGGGCAGGTCGTGAATATGAACCAGGGCTGTTACCTGGATGAGGAGCAGGCCTACCACAACGGTACCGATTTTTGCATCGGGGTGGCGGGTTACCCGGAGAAGCACTTCGAGGCGCCCAACCTGACCTCGGACTTGCGCTGGCTCAAAAAGAAGGTAGAGCTTGGTGCAGAGTACATCGTGACGCAAATGTTCTTCGACAACCAGAAGTACTTCGACTTTGTAAATCGCTGCCGTGCCGAAGGTATAAACGTGCCGATCATTCCGGGACTAAAGCCGATGACCACCAAGACGCAGCTGACTTTATTGCCAAGTTTGTTCCATGTCGAGATTCCGTGTGCACTGGCCGATGCCATTGAGTCCTGTGCGGACAACAAAGCCGCAGCGCAGGTAGGCGTGGAGTGGGCGATACAGCAGTCTAAAGAGCTGATGGAGTTTGGCGTGCCCTGCCTGCATTACTACTCGATGGGCAAATCAGAGTCTGTTCGGAAAGTGGCGGAGGCATTATTCTAAAGAAACCTCAACTAAACTAAACCTAACCTTAAGGTTGGGGCCATTGGCTTCAGCTTTTTTTATTTAGGGTTTGCTATACCTGCGCATGACCTCGCGGTGTCTTCAGACCCGCGAGTGTCTAAACCATCGGCGGTGGCTAGCAGGTATAGGTATAGACGCGGCTATTGGGCGAGACGCTCGCAGGAGCAGCGCACACTGCGAGGTCTGATGTAAGGTATAGCCTACCTTACAAAGTCGGGAAAACAGGCGACAGCTTATACAAAACAGGTTTGCTGGGGCTGGCGTCGAGCTGTAGGCTGGCGATTTGCAGGTTGAGCAGATATAACCCATCTTCTACTTGGCCCGGCACATAGATCAACTCAGTGATGGTGGCGCCGCAGCGGGTGTTTGTGGGGTACTGCCAGAAGGCATGGTGACAAAGCAGTTTGCCTTCATCCAGTTCCCGGTCCACAGAGGGCAGGTCGAGCAGCAGGTGCTGTATACCTTTCTCAGCCAGATATTGGCCGATGGTGTGCTCCAGGTAAGGCGGGTTGGTGCCGGAGTAGTGGCGGGTAAGTTTCTCGTCCGTGTTTGGCAAGGTGCGGAGGACGAGCGCTTCGCACTTTATACCTTGCAACTTGGCTTTCACATCCGCTAACATCACTACCTCATCTCCGTTCTCCTGCTTTTGGGGAGTAACCGTGATCAGCTGCGCCACAAACAGGAAGCGTTTCAGGCAGTTGTGGATGGTGGCGTTTTCGTCGGCCGAAATGTGGCCGTAGCACTCGGTATGGGTGCCATTGCCGTGGGGCGTCAGGTGCACCCGCTTGTAATTGGTGCTGCCTCCTTCCGCCACGCTTCCCACAAAGTCTCCGACCCGAATCACATCAAACGCCACCGGCTCAGCCCAGAAGCACTCTGGTTGGGGCTGACGGTTGTGCAGCGGCATCGAAATGTCGAGCGGCTGCAGCGGGTCGAAGGTATAGGGTTGGTCGCGGTAAGTGATGGAGGCTTGCATAGTTTAGCTGTCATAACCCCGCAGCCAGCGCAGGGCATCGATGTCATTTGTAAAGTTTCTCACCTCAAAAGTCACCGCCCCCAGGGCCTCGGCTCTGGTTATCACGGCCTCAAACGAGAGTCTGTTAAAAACATTTTCGGGCAGCACGCGGGCGAGCTTTTTCACCCCCAGTTCTGAAAGCGATTTGTAATAGGTGGTGGACAACCATTCCTTGGTGTGGGGCAGCAGCTTGCCGATGACAAGCGCGTTTAGCAGCAGCTTGTCGGCCCCGGACTCCTGCACCAGCTGAGCTAGTTTTTCGGCTGTCTGGAGCATCTCGTTGTGTTCTACGGGGCGTAGCCAGGTATTTGTCAGGATGCCGTGCTCGGGGTCGGTGGCAATCCGGCTGATGTCGTTTTGGTAAAGCGTTTCCAATAGCTGCATGGTGTGGCGTAAGCGCGGGGCTGTGTTCCGGCTGCTATCAAATCTACAAAGAAATCCGAAATAACAAGCACACAGGCTATTCTACCATCAGATCCAATGTAATCTGGTCGGCCAACAGTTTGCCTTGGTCAGTCAGGTATAGCACGTCTGCCTCTACGCTGGCCAATCCTTTTTCCTGAAGCTGCTGCAGGTATAGCGCGTGTTCCGCCGGCAGGTCGTAGCCATACCTGTCACGCATCAGGCTGAGGTCGCAGCCCCAAATGGTGCGGAGCGTGGTGAGCAGGTAGTCGTTGGCCTGGTCGGCTGAGGTGAGCTTTTCCTCCTCGGCAGGTATAGTGCCTTCGGCCAGGGCGGCGGTGTACTTGCGGTTGTTGGCTACATTGTATTGCCGGCTGTGCCCGTTGAAGGAATGCGCACTCGGGCCCACGCCCAGGTAGTGCACCCCACGCCAGTAATTGCTGTTGTGCCGCGACTCATAGCCGGGCTTGCTGAAGTTGGATACCTCGTACTGCACATACTCATGCGCCTTCATCTGCTCCAGCAAGATCTCGAACTGCTGCGCCGTGAACTCGTCCTCCGAAGGCTTAAACGTGCCTTTCTTGCTCCAGCGCCCCAAGGCCGTGTCGGGCTCAATGGTGAGGGCGTAGCAGGAAACGTGCTGCACGTTCAGGGAGAAGAGTGTTTTGAGATCTTCGAGCCAGATGCTATGGTCCGGTGCAGGTATGCTGTAGATCAGGTCCACGGTGATGTTGTCGAAGCCGGCTGCCTGCGCGTCGCGCACGCATTGTAGGCTCTCGGTGGCGTTGTGGGCGCGGTTCATCAGACGCAAGTGCGGCTCGTGGAAGGACTGTAGCCCAATGCTCAGCCGGTTAATGCCGGCCGCTCTTAGCTCCTGCAGTTTCTCCGGCGACAGGTCATCCGGATTGGCCTCCAGCGTTATTTCCGCCTCCTCCGAAACTTTAAACAAACCTTTGATAGTTTGCAGGAGAAGGTATAACTCCGCTTGCGTGAGCAGCGAAGGGGTGCCGCCGCCAAAGTAAATGGTACGTACCTCCTGCCCCTGCAAATAGTCGCGGCGCAGCTTCAGCTCTTGCGCAATGGCCTGTATGGTGGCATCCTTGTGTCCCATGGATGTGCTGAAGTGGAAGTCGCAGTAGTGACAGGCCTGCTTGCAGAAAGGTATATGGAGGTAGATGCCGGACATTTATTAATGTGCTAATTAAGGTAATATGATCATGTGCTAATGAATGAATGTATAAAGATGCTGAATTGTTCAATCATGAATGCTGAAGAAGCAGGAAACATTTAATGCTTTATCGTTACTTTTGCTTAAGTGCATCCTTAAAAGATTAGCACATGAACCCATTAAATCAATAGCACATTACCTGCGCAAATGTACAAAATCGCTGTCGTAGTCTGGTGCTTATTCGTGTGGCTGTCCCTGTTGGTGCAGGCGCAGGACAAGCCGCCTGTGCCACCGCAGCAGGTGCAGCCCCCGGCGCCCAAGCTGGTCAGTCAGGCAAAAGCCGCGCTCCGGGTATACACGGCCGACCCGGACCGGCAAGTGCTGCGGCAGTATAGCTATCGCACCCAACTGGCCGACACCCTAGAGGCGCGCAAAGAGGTAACGGCGCTGGTGCACCGTCTCCATCAGGACGCCTACCTGCTCGCCTCGGCTGACAGCTCCTACAAACGCAACGACACGCTCCACGTGAAACTGCACATAGGCAAGCGCTTCGACTGGGCCGAGCTGCGCAACGGCAACCTGAGTGAAGGCATTCTGGTGGAATCTGGCTTCCGTGAGAAGTTTTACCGCAACGTGCCTTTTAAGCCGGCCGAGTACGCCCGGCTGCAGCAGCGCATCCTCGACTACGCCGAGCGCAACGGCTACCCCTTCGCCTCCGTCTGGCTCGACTCCATCGAAATCAAAAACAACAGAATATCCGCAGCCCTGATGGTCGAGAAGGCCTTTGTGGTGACGTACGATACCCTACAGGTAATGGGCGGCAGCAAAACACAGCCCAAGTTTTTGATGCGCTACCTGCAGCTATACCCGGGCCAACCCTATAACCAGGACCAGGTCGAGGCCTCGCAGCGGATGCTCACTACCCTGCCATACCTGAAAGTGACGCGTCCGCCGCAGGTGCAGTTCTACCGAGATAAGGCGAGGGTCGTTTATTTTCTCGAAGATCGCCAAACAAACCAGATTGATGGCGTGGTCGGTTTTCTACCGGACCCAAGTCGCTCGGGTAACAAACTGCTGATTACGGGCGAGGCCAACATGAACATCCGGAACATAAAGGGCAGCGGCAAGCAACTGGGGCTGCAGTGGCGGCGGGTTAACAAAGGCTCTGTGATCTTGAACGGCGAGTACCTGCACCCCAACCTTTTCGGGACCCCTTTCGAGCTGGGCACGCGCTTCGGTTTGCTGAAGCAGGATTCCAGTTTCATCACCATACAGCCGCGGGTGCAGCTGGCCTACAATACCATCCGGTATGGACGCTTTAGTGTGTTCACGGAGTGGCGCAACTCCCGCATCCTCTCCACGGCCAGTCCCCAAAGCCTTCGGGCCCTCGACCTGGCCGATGCCCGCACCAACACCTATGGCCTGAACTACCTCTGGAACAACCTCGACGATTTCTATTTCCCGCGTAAAGGGCGCCTGGTGGAACTGCAGCTGGCCGCAGGCCGCAAAAAGCTGCTGCGCAACCCAAACCTTGAAAAAGAATTTTATGATACGCTGGAAGTGAACACGACCCAACTCAGCCTGGGCCTGCGGCTTGAAAACTTTTTCCGGGTAGGCAAAAACAGCGCCCTGCTGGCCAGGCTTCGGGGCGAAGCGCTCCTCAACGACCAGATCTTCCTGAACGACATGTACCGCATCGGTGGGCTGTCCTCCTTGCGGGGCTTTGACGAGTATTTCTTTTTCGCTTCTACCTATGGCATCGGCACGCTGGAGTACCGCCTGTTCACGGCCGAAGATTCTTATGTGCTGCTCTTTTATGACCAGGCCTATTACCGCAGCGATCTGGAACAATCCAAAGCGGAGGGCCTTCCGCTCGGGGTTGGCGGAGGCATCAGCTTCAGTACGGGTGCCGGTATCTTTCAATTGGTGTACTCTGTCGGAAAATCAGGACAACAGCCTATGTCGCTGAGAGCCTCGAAGATACACTTCGGCATCACGAGTAAATTCTAAGCTGGCGCAATTTTTTTGAGGTTTTTAGTAACCAAAGCTTGCGTAGTAAGTATCTTTATACTACTTTTGTAACACAATAACAGTGCGGGATGGAGCAGTTGGTAGCTCGTTGGGCTCATAACCCAAAGGTCACAGGTTCGAGTCCTGTTCCCGCTACCTTAGAAAAGCCTTGGATCGAAAACGGTTCAAGGCTTTTGCTTTTTATGCCTCTTTGCATTCCTGTTTCTATCCTTTTATCGATCACTTCCCCGGTATATTCAACGAAGGAGCATCGTTATATGTAGTAAAGTTTCTATATTCGGGAAAGAATATATGATTGCTATACCTCATGACGCCAGCCCGACTCCGGTTCCTCTTAATTGCCCTACTACTTCTTAATTCTACATTGCCTTGGTGTAGCCGGAGTCACGCCGCCTTTGCTAATCCGACAGGTATAGCGTATGCTCCTCCCGCTACCCCAGGTGCTATAGCCGGGCCTGCAAAGGTTTGTCCGGGCCAGGATCATACCTTCTATAGTGTTGAGGCCGTTGCAGGGGCTATTTCTTACAGATGGTCCGTTCCGGACAGCTGGGTGATTACTGCCGGGCAAGCGACCAGGCAAATATCGGTTATAGCGGGTAGTAAAGGTGGCGTCATCAGCGTAGTGGCTGAGAATAACGACGGGGTAAGCGGGGCCCGCGAGCTGGCAGTTCAACTGGATAACCCTCCCGTGCAGCCGGGTGCCATAACAGGGCTTTCCGCTTTGTGTGCTGGTAGCCGCGCCAAGTACAAAGTCGAGGCGACAGCTGATGCCCGTTCGTATGTATGGAGCATCCCGGCCGGATGGGTGATTGTATCAGGTCAGGGAACAAGTGAGGTAGAGATCCTGACAGCAAACGTAGGAGGAGTAGTGCGGGTAACTGCCGCGAACGCGTGTGGCCAGAGTGCCGCTTCTCAACTGGCTGTAACAGTTTACCCGCCTGTGAGCAATAATCAGGTACAGGGAGAGCAGGCGCTTTGTGCTGGCCAACAACCACAGGCTCTAACCGGCAGTGTCCCCGCCGGTGGCGAAGGTGCTTATACCTATCTGTGGGAGAGCAGCACACACGGTGCTACCGAAGGGTTTATACCTGCGGATGGAGTGCATAACCAGCAGAATTACACACCAGCAGCCTTAACCGAAACCACCTGGTTCAGACGCAAGGTAATGTCAGCAGATTGCCACCACATTAGCGACGCGATCATGGTAAAGGTGCTGCCTATACCTGCCAAGCCGGCCATTGAGCAGCTGAGCGGAAAGGAATTGAAGACATCTGTGGCGGGAGCAGCCTATAAGTGGTGGCGCAATGGGGTGTTGCTGGAGCAGCATACGCAGGTCATCACCATAACGGAAGCGGGTACATACACGGTGCGGGTACAAAATTCCGAGGGATGCTCCTCTGTTTTATCAGATGCGCTGGAAGTGGTGCAGGAGGAAGAAAAGGAGGAGGTGCAGCCGGAAGAAGTCATTCCGCCTGGGGTTAACGTTACGTTGCGCCCGGGCCAGAAGAAGCTGATCTTGTCTTCCAAGGAGCCACTCCCGATGGCACTGCTGGTGATAACGGATCTGCAAGGGCGACAGGTATACCGAAAAGAAATGCTGCAGTTGAACAAGCCCGTGGCACTCGCGTTAGACCAACTGCCCGATGGTATTTATGTACTCATGCTTCAAACACCAGACCTATACCTGAAAAAGAAAGTACTGCTCCAGCGCTAGACGCAGCAGCGCGTTTTCTGCATAACACGGGGTTAGCGCATTTACTTTAAAACTGACGACAAATCATATACAGCAAGCGTAGGTATGCTCGTGCGCTTGCTGTTGCCTTTCCCTTAAGTTCTTTCTCCAAACTGTAGCGACCATCGCTATATTGCTGATTCACGCTAAAAACGATTCAAGGCTTCTATCTTTAGCCTGGGGGGACGCGTCACTGCCTCCGATCATCTTTCGAATTCCTGGCTATAGCAGTTTAAATATAATCGCCACTATATTTAAACAGAACTATACCCTTTCCCGTACATAAGGGTCTTCTACTGTAGGTAACTATCAGAGCAGATCCTAAACATTAAAGCTTCTCGTTTGTAAGCCAATTATGGGGGCAAATTTGTCATCCACTAAATAAGGTGTATATACTGTTATTTGATTGTTTTACTTATATTTAAGCCATATTTGCTTTAAAGTCGTGCGCTGATAAATCATAATGAATGATTATATCGTTATAGTTTCAGTACAGCCAAATGTCACCCTTTAAACCTGATCCGATGCGCCAACTGCTACCCAGGCATCTGTTCTTTAGCTTGCTTGCTTTTCTGCTATTATCAAGTGTCCATGCTTGGGCAGCTCCCTGTCCAAACACTGTACAGATTGAGGGACGTACTGTTCTGTGTGAAGGTGAAGAAACTATCTTAAGAGCTCCTGAAGGTGCTGGGCTTTCCTACCTATGGTTTAAAGATGGCGTTCAGACTGGGGTCACAACCAGAGAGCTGCAAGTTACTGAAACGGGCAGGTATAGAGTGCAGGTGTCAGGTACTGCATGTGACGTAAGTGTTTCCTCTGAGGTCCCCATCACTGTTAACAGCCGCCCGGCGGCGCCAAACTTTACCGTTACTCCCTCTACTGCAGCCTGTGCGGGTACTGCATTAGCTTTTTCAGTAAATAACGCAGACGATGCACTCTTTATTTATACCTGGGATTTTGGGGATGGCAATACGGCCCGAGGATCCAATGTAACATATGCGTATGACCTGCGAGAAACAGGTGTAAAGCCCTATAATGTAACCGTTTTTGCAACAAGCCGCGAAACGAGCTGTGAATCTGAGCCAGTAGTGCGCGAAGTGCAGGTGCGCCCGCTTCCAGAAATCTCTTTCACCGAAGAAAACAGCTTTCTCACCTGTCTGCCTGATACTGTTGCAGATGACGAAATTAGCGTAACAGCCATTATTAGTAACACTACGCAAGAGCCATACCTGAGTGACATCCGCAGCTACTCCGTAGATTGGGGCGATGGCAGTGCACCGGTGCAGTACCGCCCTTCTGATTTTCCGATCTCCAATCCGAGACCATACACCGCCGTTGGGGATTATACCATCACGATATCAGCTGTAGCTGGCAATGGTTGTACGGAACCCTTCACGCAGGTATACAGTGTCAGCAAAGAGCCCAAGGCCGGGTTTTCGCTGGGCAAAAAGCGGGCGGATGAAAATCAACAACCCCCCTGTGTGCCCGTCATCGTCACACCCGAAGACTCCGCCACTGGTGGAGGGCTAAGCTATGTGTGGTCCGTAACGCCAGATCAGGGCTACGTGCTGGAATCGGGCAGCCTGACAGAAGCGAATCCTGTTTTCCGTTTTACAGAATCCGGGGTGTATACCATTGAGCAGATCGTCACCAACGGGTGCGACTCCGACACAGCCTCGCAAGGTATTGTAGTTGGATGGCCACAGGTGCAGCCGCCGGCAGGTGGCGTATTTTGCGGACCAACCAGAATTGACCTGAGTGGTACCGGTGGCGGGGGCGTTCCAGGTGGCGGCGGTGGTCTGTTCATCGACAAGAACCTCGGGGAGGAAATCACGGTGACCATCTCCATCAACGGACCGAAAGGACCAACAACCCGTACCTTCAATTCGGAGACCTTCAGCTATGCCTATGATTTTGACCGGCCCGGCACCTATACCATCGCCGTAGAAGCGGTGAACGAATGCGGCAGCTCCAATGCCATTTTCCAGGGGCAACCACAGCCGCCGGTGCAAGTCATCATACTCCAGCAGCCAGGGCTGCCAACCATTGCTAACCCGGGCATTGTCTGCGAGGGCGATTTTGTGGAGCTAACCCCAACGTCAACGGCCCCCTCCTTTGCTTGGTTCGATACCGATGACCCCAACGCAACTCCTATTTTTGTAGGTAATACTTTCGTGACGCCACCACTGCCAGCTGGCAGTAACAATTTTTATGTAGCTGCCCGCGATTCGGCGCAAGGCATACTCTGCACAGGCCCTCGCCGGCAAGTGACCGTTACCGTTAACCCACGCGTGACAAATAACCTGATTGATATTGGAGGACAGGAGACAGGAAGTGTGTGCGTGGGTGGTGTATCTGCAGCGCTTACGGGTACCAAACCTTCCGGCGGCGATGAAACTTCACCTTACAGCTATACCTGGCTCGTAAGTACAGCAGGGCCAGACCGAGGTTTTGCGGCAGCGCCAGGCGTGAACAATAATCAGAATTATACCCCAACACAGCCCATTAACGCCACAACCTGGTTCAGGCGTGTCGTTCGCTCGGCTAACTGTTCCCCCGACTCGAGTAATGTGGTGGAAGTAGTGGCCGTAGAGCCGGTGCCTCCTAGCGCAAACGTCGTCACACCGGCTTTACAGGAAATATGTGCAGGTGATGTGCCAGCCCAGTTGGTGGGCTCACAGCCTAACGGCGGGGCTGGTGGTCCTTATACCTATCGCTGGGAAGTCAGCTCGACCGAGCCTGACGCAGGCTTTGTGGCGGCGCCAGGCAACAACAACGGAGAGAACTACACGCCACCTACCAATCTAACTGGTAACAGCTGGTTCAGGCGAGTAGTCACGTCAGGGAGCTGTGACTCTCCATCACAAGCTGTCAGGATTACGGTCTCTCCGGCCATCACCAGCAATGCAATCACGGCTTCTCAACAGGACGAATGCTCAGGTACTGCTCCGGCTACCATTACCGGCTCTGCTCCAGCAGGTGGCAACGGCAACTATACCTACCAATGGCAGGTGAGCACAAGTGGGGCTACCGGTAACTTTACACCGGCATCCGGTACCAACAACCAGCAGAGCTATACCCCAGGATCCATTACCCAAACCACTTGGTTCAGGCGTGTTGTCAGCGCGGGACAGTGTACCCCGAGCGAGAGCAACGTAGTCGAAATTCGTATACGGCCTGCCATTACAGGAAACACCATTTCAGCAGCCCAGGAAATCTGCTCAGGCACACAGCCGGCGGCACTGACGGGCACGACTCCTTCGGGTGGCAGCGGCGGCTTTACATACCGATGGGAAAGCAGCATCAGCGGGCCAACAGCGGGCTTCAATCCGGCACCCGGCCAAAATACAGGTGCAGGCTATACCCCTCCGGTGCTGACGCGCGACACCTGGTTCCGTCGGGTGGCTATTTCGGCAGGCTGCGAGAATCCTTCAGAGGCCGTGCTGATCTCGATGCTGCCATTGCCAAACGCGCCTATCCTGACAGTGAAAGACGCCCGCGCCTGTGTGGGCGGCTCTGCTACCCTGACAGTGGCCAATGCCAATGGCAACACCATTGAGTGGTTCGATGCCCCTACAGGCGGGTCGCCGCTCTTTGTGGGTACAACCTTCGTTACGCCGGAACTTAGTGGTAACACCACATTCTATGTGCAGGCCAGGAACAACAACAATTGCACCAACGCTACCCGCACAGCCGTTAATGTGACCATTGTGGAGCCCGTAGCAGATGCGGGTCCGGATGTGGAGATCATACAGGGGCGTCCTACAGAGCTTCGTGCCACCGGCGGCGTGACGTATGCGTGGGAACCTGCAGAAAGCCTGAGCAATGCTAACGTGGCTAACCCAGTGGCTAGGCCCGACGTGACGACCACCTATACCGTGACCGTCACGACTGAAGAAGGCTGCACGGCTACCGATGAGGTAACCGTAACAGTTATACCTACCATCACGGCACCGAACGCCTTCTCACCGAACGGCGACCGGGTGAACGATGTGTGGGAGATCGGAAACATTCAGAATTATCCGGATGCCCGCATTGAGATCTTCAACCGCTGGGGTAACCAGATTTTCAGCTCAACCGGCTATGCCACCCCTTGGGATGGCACCTACAATGGCGAGTCGCTGCCGGTGGCCACCTATTACTACATCATTTATCTCAACAGCTCCGAAAAACCAATTTCAGGGCACGTGACCATTATCAGATAATGACTATGAAAAAGCTGTCTCTCCTGTTGGTAGTATTGGTGGGTTTTGCTGCGCAGGCTTTCGCACAGCAGCGTCCGCAGTACAGCCAGTACATGGTCAATAACTTTCTGCTTAACCCCGCCCTGTCAGGTATAGAGGATTACGCCGACATACGCATCAGTAACCGGCAACAATGGGTAGGCCTCGACGGAGCGCCCGTTACCTACTACGCCTCTGCCCATATGCCTCTGAACAAGGGCGCTGCCAGTACCAAGTATGCCAAGGCTTTGGCGCATCACGGGGCAGGCGTCATTTTCCATACCGATAAGACAGGCCCCTTGCGCCGGACAGGGCTGTCGGGTACGTACGCCTACCACCTGCCTGTAACACGTACCATCAATGTGTCGGCGGGAGTGGCGGCCGGTTTGATCCGCAATACAGTAAACAGCGCAGAGTTGGAGTTCACCAATCCGGCAGAGCCATTGATAGGTGGCGGGCGGATTAACCAGAATGTGCTGGACCTTTCCTTGGGGCTGTGGGTATACTCCCGTAACTTCTCGGTGGGCCTGGCCGGAGCGCAGCTGCTCGAAAACGCCGGCACTTTCCGTTCTTCTGAAGAAAACAACGTGTCGCTCGACCTGCAGCGGCATTATTTCCTGACAGGCAGTTACCGTTTTGCCCCAGGAGGTAAAATTGACCTGATCCCGTCCGTCATGTTCAAGCTGGCCGCCCCGAGTCCGCTGTCGGTGGACGTGAACCTGCGTGCCCTTTACGATGAGCGTTTCTGGGTGGGTGCCTCCTATCGTCACAACGACGCAATTGTGGGCATGGTGGGCGTTTACGTGAGCCCGCTGATCGACATTTCCTATTCCTACGATGCCACTACGTCAGGCCTCAACCGGGTAAGCGCCGGAACCCACGAGGTAGTAGTCGGTTTCAAACTGTTGAACGACCGCCGCATCATCTGCCCGCAATGGGTTTGGTAAAGCAGGATTTTGTTTCGGTTTAGTACAAATGAAGGCGGGGCTGTGTCGCAATAATTTTTTTATGTTGCTGATACAGAGTAAGCCTAATTGTTTCTACTTTTGTGCCCAAGTCTGAAAAATACAATTTAGGTATGGCCTAGATGACCCAATCAGGCATGCCCGCAGCTATGTGCCGACACAGATTTTATACTAAATAAGCAAGATAGGATTTTGCCGTAATTAAGTTTAAACTTTAACTTAAAATTTGGCGCTTTACAAATTTTGTTAAATTTTAGAGCTTAATATAACCCCAAATATATGCAATATACTTTTGAGGCTTCTCAATGTACTTTTTAAAGTATATACTTGCAGGTTATTTGGCTAAGTGAGAAGAAAGGAAAAGAGCTTCGGGTATGGCCGCCCGTAGCTGCAGATTGTTGAATACTTAAACGCCAGGTTCTATAACAAACTTATACTCATTGATTTCATGACAAGCTTCTCAAGTAGAGCCCTGCTCTTAGTGCTAGGCTTATGGCTGGTTGTATTTGGCGTAAATGCACAGCAAGCGCCCACACTGGGGGCCTTTTACGACTATAACGTTGTAGGTGGCGACAGGGTTTTCAATCAAGCCAACACAAATACGGTTGTTCGCGCAAAAGCAGCCTCCGTTAGCAGGCCCGCTCAAAACTTTAGCCCTGGTGCTGTCTGGCGTGGCATTGATAACGTGAATGCCGCAGCCAACGCAGCACTTGCCGCGGCCACTTCGGTTTACAACACAGCAGCGGCCACAGCCCCCACCGCCACACTAACCAATCCAGAGCTCGGCGGCCGTACCTATACCTCCGGCGTGTATGTTTTTAATGGCGATGCCACTGTCACCAACGACATTACACTGGACGGAAACAACAATCCAAACGCGGTTTTCATCTTCATCGTCAAAGGCAGCCTGAACATAGGAGCCGGAGTAGACATTGAACTGATCCGGGATGCCAAGATTGGCAACGTATTCTGGGTAGTCGAAAATGAGCTCACAGTAGCCAATGGTGCCGAGATTAAGGGCCAGTACCTGGCAAAACAGGCTGTTACGATAGGCGACGGTTCAATTGTTCGCGGACGTGTGGCTTCCTTACAAGGAGAGGTCAGGCTGAACAACAACAACTTCTTTCTGCCAACAGACCTCGAGATCAAAATCACGAAAACAGAGGGTAATGCCGGCGTTGACCGCTACATTGTCGGTCAAACGATCACCTATACCTTCACCGTCACCAACAAAGGCCCGGTTGACGACGAAAACGTACGGGTAACTCCCATTCTTTTCTCAGGCGCTAACCATACCTATACAACAGACGCTCCCGGGGCCACCTTTTCGTTCGTAAATGGCAACTGGACATGGAACATAGGGAGCCTGAAAGTAGGACAAACTTATACGCTTACGCTGACGGCTACCATCAACGAAACAGGACCGGGCTTTGTGCGCGGCACAATTTCGGGAGCGGCCGAGGACGAAATTCAGCAGAACAACACAGTTGACATTAACTTTTGCGCCGTACTGCCAGATGCTGGTGTGATCACAGGAGCCGTTGAGCTTTGCGTGGGAACTGTTGGAGAGTACAGCATCGAGCCGGTAGTAGGAGCCACTGGCTATACCTGGAACGTGCCAAGCGGTTGGAGAATCACAAGTGGCCAGGGAACCACCAAGATCACAGTAGAGGCAACGAATCGTAACGATGAGGCCTTTATACAGGTATCCGTAAACAATAGCTGCGGCGCCAGCCCCCCCAGCCGTCTGAAAGTAAATAACTACCCCGACCCTCCTGCCACACCTGGGCCAATTACGGCTAATGAAGGTGTCTGCGCCGGAGAAGGCGCGACCTACTCCATTGAACCAGTAAAGGATGCCACTTCTTACATCTGGACAGTACCAGCAGGTTGGAAGATTGTGACTGGACAAGGTACCACACAGATTTCTGTAACGGTTGGGGAATCAGGCGGCAAGGTAACGGTAAAGGCTAAGAACGTCTGTGGCGTGAGTCCGAACGCAGCCGAGCTGGAGGTGAAGCCTTACCTGCAGGCCCCAAACCAGCCATCCAACATTTCCGGGTCAGGCACCTTGCCTTTCTGCGTGACCACAGATCGCGTAACGTTCAGTGTGACAGCCAGCGGCGATGTAGCCGAGTATGTATGGGAGTACCCGACTGAGTGGACGATTATCAGCGGTCAGGGAACCAACACGGTTGTCTTCAACCCGAACGGCGTAGGCGGTACTGTGACCGTGAAAGGTATAAACGCCTGCGGAACCAGCCCATCCCGCACTTTCAATGTCGTGCCTGTTCCAGGTCCCCCTGTTAACCCAGGCGACATCTCAGGCGCCTTCCCGGTTTGCCAGAACAGTGTCGGTACAAAGTACTCCGTAGCACCAGTGCCAGGAGCCACCGGCTATACCTGGTATGTGCCAGATGGCTGGACCATTACGGCAGGCCAGGGTACAAATGAAATCACCGTATCCCTGAGCGAGACTGCCAGCGGTGGCCAGCTGCGCGTACAGGCATTTAATGAATGCGGCGCAAGCGGCATCACACGAAAAGACGTAACCACTGCAACCGGCGCACCGTCTGCTCCAGTTGCTATAAAAGGTGTAGAGTTTGGTTGTACTGACAAAACCACGGTGTATGAGATAGACGCGGTTGCCGGTGCACAAAGCTATACCTGGACGCTGCCTCCAACCTGGTCTATTGTGAGTGGACAGGGCACAACCCGCATTACAGTGACAATCGGAAGCCAGTCAGGCAATGTGAGTGTGATTGCGACGAACTCGTGCGGTCAGAGCAGCCCGGCAACAAAGGCCGTAAGACCATTCCCAACCGTGCCTGCCTCCCCAATTGCCATTAAAGGTCCTGCCGAAGTATGTATAGGGCAAAGTGAGGCCGTGTATGTGCTGGAGCCAGTTGACCATACCTTGGAGTACATCTGGGCCGTGCCGTCGGGCTGGACAATTATATCAGGTCAGGGTACGACAGAGATCAAGGTGAAAGTGGGTACATTGGCTGGTGACATTACCGTAACAGCTTCTAACCCTTGTGGTAACAGCGTACCTGCCAAATTGCGCGTGGTACCTGTGCCGGACGTGCCAGCTCCGCAGGCAGGACCTATAACCGGAAATGCACAGTACTGCGCCGGTCTAAACCAGACGTATTCGATAGCCGAAGTACCAGGTGCAAGCTCTTACTTCTGGAGCTTCCCGGGCGCCGACTGGGTGATCGTAGAAGGCCAGGGCACAACACGCGTTACCGTAAAAGCTGGCGCAACACAGGGTCAGGTGAAAGTGGCCACCGTGAACAATTGCGGAACCAGAAGCACCGCTACCGGCTTCACGGTACAGTCTGTAGGGTCCGTTCCGCCTTCGCCAGCGGCCATCATCAGCGGTAACGAGTCTTACTGCGGCAACGCCACTGGTCTTACTTTCCGCATCGCAGCCGTTCCAACAGCTACCAGCTACGAGTGGGTGGTGCCTGCAGGCTGGAAGATTGAATCCGGACAAGGCACTACACAGATCAAAGCGACAGCCGGAACAGCAGGCGGTGAAGTAACAGTAGTGGCAGTGAACTCATGCGGAAAGAGCCAAAGCGTTAAGTTGCTGACAGAGCCTCAGCGTCCGCTCATGAACCCGGAGGCCATCAAAGGTCCGGAACTGGCATGTGTGGGCAGAACCGACGCGGTTTACTCTATACCTGCCATTAGCGGTGCCGAGACATACCTTTGGAAAGTGCCGACTGGATGGGAAATACTGGAAGGAGCAGGTACCAACAGCATAAAAGTGAAAATAACAGGCAGAGGCGATGTATTTGTGAGCGCCAAAAATGCCTGCGGCACCACAGCCGAGTCCAAGCTGACGGTAGAGGTCGTAACATCTCCTCCGCTTGCCCCTACTGCTATCAAGGGCGAAACACTGACATGCGCAAGCCGCACCACTACCTATTCCATCGATCCGGTTGCGAACGCGTCCTCTTACTCATGGAAGGTGCCAACTGGCTGGACGATCACTGCAGGGCACGGCAGCACGCAGATCACCGTGCAAATAGGCACAGGCTCAGGAGAAATAAGTGTGGAAGCCGTGAACGACTGCGACAGAAGCGCTGCCACTAAACTGGCAGTTTCGGCAAGACCGCTTCCTGTCATCAGCCGCATCGTGGACCGCACGCTGGCCTGCTCCGACATCGCCACTTTCGAGCTGGAGTCTAACAGCCCAGGCGCTTTATTTACCTGGGAAGTACCAGCTGGCTGGGAGATCCTGTCAGGCCAGGGTACCAGTGTGATCACAGTAATGCAGGGTAACAACAGAGGGGAGATCACCGTGGTGGCCGACAACGGAGAGTGTAAGAGCGACCCGGTATCAATGGTCTCGGACCCTGGTCTGCGCGAGGCCAACCTCATAGTGCCGAACGTGTTTACACCGAACAACGACGGGGAGAACGACACCTGGATGATCGGAAACCTGGCGAACTACCCGGACAACGAGGTGGTGGTCGTGAACCGTTGGGGTAACGAGGTATACAAGAGCAAAGCTTATCAGAACAACTGGAACGGAGACAAGCTGGCAGAGGGCACTTACTACTACCTGATCCGCCTCACGCTGTGCGATGGCTCTGAGAAGACCTACAAAGGTTATGTGATGATCGTCCGATAAGAAAACAAACGAATTAAGTGATTACCATGCGAAAATTAGGGGTACTTCTGGTGTTACTGCTGCTGTCCTGGGAAGGCTATGCGCAGCAGGCACCACAATATACACAGTACATCTTCAACGAGCTGATCATCAACCCGGCCTATGCGGGGAGTAAAGAGATTATCAACGCCAACCTGACCCACCGCAGCCAGTGGGTAGGTATAGAGGGCGCACCCACCACGCAGACCCTGAGTGTAGACGGTTCCTCGCGCAGTGGGCTGCTAGGTTTTGGCCTCAATGCCATGAACGACGAGCTGGGCGCGCAGCGCCAGATGGGGCTGCACGCCAACCTGGCGGTGCGCCTGCGTATGAGCGAAACGGCCAAACTGGCACTCGGCTTTGCAGCAGGTATGGCACAGTATACGCTCGATGGCAGCAAGCTTAACACAGGCAACACCAGGCCTGACCAGGCGCTCAATCCGGGCAGAGTTTCGGAGATGATGCCTGATTTCAGAATTGGTGCCTTCTTTAACACCGAGCGTTTCTACACGGGGCTCTCGGTAGCCAACCTGATCAATACGGGAGGCGACAACCTGGAGGTCACTATGCCGAACCGTCATTATTTTCTTTCAGCGGGCTATGTCATGGACCTTTCCTCAACGCTGATTTTCAAGCCGAGCTTTTTGGTAAAGGAGGACTTTAACAGCCCGACCAGCCTGGACCTGAACGCCTTTTTCCTGCTGGGGGAACGCATCTGGCTCGGAGGCTCATACCGCACGGCCGTGAAAGTGCACAGCAACTACTCCGACGAGTATGAACTGGACAAGCGTAACGCCTGGGCCGCCATCGCGCAGCTGTACGTAACGCCTAAGCTGCGACTGGGCTATTCGTACGACGTGAGCCTCAACTCGCTGCGCCAGCACGCCAGCCACGAAATTTCATTGGGTTACTCTTTCTTCAAGAAGCAGGACAACCGAATGCTGACCCCTCGTTATTTCTAAACCCACCCGGAAAGCAGACATGAGATTACGATTCCTATACCTACTGATTCTTCTGGCAACCCTATGCACGCAGCCCCTTGCGGCGCAGAAAAAAGAGATGAAGGAGGCCGACAAGTACTTCAACAGCTTTGAGTACGCCCTGGCACTGGATGCCTATAAAAAGCTGATGGAGCGCAAAGAGCCGGACGTATACCTGCTCGAGCGCATTGCCGACAGCTACCGCCTGATGAATAACAGCAAGGAGGCCGAGTTCTGGTATGCCCAGGCAGCCGGCTTCGAGACAGTGGCACCGGCCAGCATTTATCACTACGCCGAGGCAGCCAAGCGCAACGGCAACTACGAGAAGGCAAAAGAGCTGTACACCAGCTACGCCCGCCGCGTGCCAGAGCAAGCCAACATGGCCATGGAGAAAGCCGCCTCCTGCGACTCCGCTATTTTCTGGACCAGCAGGCCGCTCTCATACGAGATTGCTGTAGAGGACAAGCTGAACTCCACTGGCGTTGACTTTAGCCCTATTCAACTGCCGAATGGCGACATGGTGTTTTCTTCGGACAGGCTGCCCACCGATGAAAACAAGAAAAAGGAGCGCTTCAACTGGACAGGCAACGGTTTTGTGCAGCTCTACTACGCCAGCATGGAAGAGGACTCTACCTGGAGCGAGCCGAGCCCGCTCAGCCAGGAGATCAACACGGACTTCCACAACGGACCAGCCTCGTTCCTGCCGAAGGAAAACACGCTATACTTTACGCGCACCAACAGTGTGAAGCGCAGCCAGGCCAGAGTGAACACAGACCCGACCAGCTGGGTGAACAGAGGCGATGGGAAAGGAACCGGTAACATCAACCGCCACGAGATCTTCATGGCACGTCGCAATGGCACCGAGTGGGTCGATGTGAAGCCGTTTAAGTATAACAAGCCACAGGAGTACTCGGTTGGTCACCCAGCCATTACGCCTGACGGCAAGCTCCTTTACTTTGTGTCGGATATGCCGGGAGGAAAGGGCGAAACAGACATCTATTACAGCGAGCGCCAACCCGACGGCAGCTGGGGAGAGCCTATTAACGCAGGTGATGTGATCAACACGAGCGGCCGCGAAAGCTTCCCAAGCATTGGCGCCGATGGCAAACTCTACTTCTCATCTGACGGGCACGTAGGCCTTGGCGGCCTCGATATTTTCAGGGCAGAAGGCGAGCACGGCAGCTGGACACGCGTACAGAACCTGATGTATCCGCTCAACACCTCGCGCGACGACTTAGGTATAGTCGTAGACAGCTCGGGCACGAAAGGCTGGCTGTCATCCGGCAGAACGAGCGAATCAGGCTACGACAACATCTACAAATTCAGAGAGGTGAACGTGGAGTGTACGCTGGTGGGTCAGACCTACGAAATGGTGGACCAGCCCGGAACGCACATCAAGAAGCGTGTGATGGTAGACAATGTGCTGCTGCAGCTGTTTGAAGAAAACGTAGGCTCGATGGTGGAAACACACTCTGACTCGACCGGTAATTTCAACTACAAAGTAGAGGCGGGCATGCAGTACACCATCCGGGGCAGCAAGAAAGGCTACCTGACACAGACGATCCTCTTCACGCCGGATTGCCGCTTCAGCATAGACTCGCTGCTGGTAGAAATGATCATGTACCGCGACACGCCAAACGTACCGATCGTACTGGAGAACATCTTCTACGACCTCGACAAGCATGATATCCGTCCGGATGCAGCCATCGAACTCGACAAACTGGTGCGTATCCTGAAGGCTAACCCAACGATCCGCATCGAGCTGAGCTCACACACCGACAGCCGCCAGACACGCAAGTACAACCAGGATCTGTCAGAGCGAAGAGCCCAGGCTGCTGTGGACTACATCGTGTCGAAAGGTATAGACCGCAAGCGATTGGTGGCCAAAGGCTACGGCGAAACCAGGCTGCGTAACAAGTGCGCCGACTTCGTAGAATGCTCCGAAGAAGATCACCAGGTGAACCGCCGTACTGAGTTCAAGATCATCGGCAAGTAATAAATTAAGGTTAAAGCAAAAGCCCCGGCGCTCACAGGAGTGCCGGGGCTTTTGTTTGTGGTCAGCGTAAGATCGGGATCTCCTGAATCAGGCGTGGGTTGCGTCTTGCAGATGACCTTTGCTTTGAGCTGGTTATGGTCTACTATGAGGTATAGCAGCCTTGAGAAGGTATAGCCAGTACTTATTGAGCAGACCAGCCGCCATCCACCGGGAGCATGGTGCCTGTCAGCTGCGCAGCCGAGTCAGAGGCCAGGTATAGCGCCAGGTTGCCGAGGGCATCGACTTCCACAAACTGCTTGATGGGCTGCTTTTTGAGCATCACTTTCTCAATTACTTCCGTTTCTGACATCTGATGCGCACGCGCCTGGTCGGCGATCTGGGCTTCTACCAGCGGCGTGCGTACATAGCCGGGACAAATGGCGTTGCACGTAATGCCGTGCGGAGCGCCCTCCAATGCCAGTACCTTCGTTATACCTGCCACACCGTGTTTGGCGGCCACATAGGCTACTTTAAACTCGGAGGCACGCAGCGCATGTGCCGAGGCAATGTTGATGATCCGTCCGAAACCACGTGCCTTCATACCTGGCCACACTGCTTTAGAGGCATGGAAAGTAGCCGATAGGTTGATGGCGATGATGGCGTCCCAGCGGTCTTCCGGAAACTCATCGACCGGCGCGACATACTGTATACCTGCGTTGTTGATAAGCACATCCACCTGGCCAAACGCCTGCTCGGCCTGCCGCACCATTTCCCGGATCTGCTCCGGCTGCTGCATGTTGGCCGACGAAAACAAGACTTTTACCTGGTGCTCCTGCGCCAAGTCATCGGCAATTTCCTGTCCGTTTTTCTCCAGGCCGTTCAGGAGCAGATTATACCCTTGGGCAGCAAAAAGCCGGGCTATACCTAAGCCAATGCCACTTGTGCCGCCTGTAATGATTGCGTTCTTCATGTGTAAAAAATGTAATTGAAAATATAAGGCAAAAAAACAGAGCGCCCTTGCGGGGCGCCCTGCCTTCACCTTACTCTAATCTACCTAACATCATTTTTCTTCTTGCCGCCTCCGAAGTCGAAGCGCAGTTCAGCTGAGTACAGACGGCCAATGATCGGTGAACCCACAAACTCACGCTGCTCTGTGTCGAACAGGTTGGTTACGCTGGCACCCAGTGTAATCATCTGTGTGAATTTATAGCCGGCGCTCAGATCCACCGAAGTGAAGCCGCCCAGCGGGCCATAGTTATAAAGAAGCGGTGCTACGCGCTTGTTTTCGTTCTCTTTAGCTGCCACCTGCGAACCAGAGTAGAAGTCGTACTCAGGCAGGATGCGCACGTTCACAGAGCCAAAGAACTTGTTGTTGAACAGGTCGCGGGCTGTGAAGTTGAAGTTGTAGCGGTGCTTCGGAGCGTTCAGGCTGCTCTCCACATTAGAAACTTTACCATCGCCGTTCGCGTCGTTGTCCAGGTTGTCGCGGTCCGTGATGTCGGAATTGAAGTAGGAGTACTTGGCGCCGATGCTGAAGTTGTTGTTCAGGTAATAGTTCAGGCCAAGGTCCGTACCCCAGGAGTTCACGTTGCCATAGTTCAGGTAAGTCAGGTAGTAGTTGAGAGCGTTCGAAGCGGCCTCCGTTACATCCTCGCTGCCTTTGCGAATCACCTTCTCTTTGCCCATAAGCGGCGTAACACCTGTCAGCGGCGAGATAAAGTCCTCGGACATAGAGTACCAGGTGCTCAGGTCTACATAAAATTTCTCGGTTGGCGTACCTTTGTAACCCAACTCGAAGGTCTGCACACGCTCTGGCTCCAGTTTCGGGATCTCGCGGATGGCACCTGTCTCGGTGTTCTGTATGGTCAGGCCGGCGCCGCTACCCAGAATGGCCAGAGCGCCGTTGTTCAGGTAAAACTCCTGGAACTGGATAGAAGGAGCGGCATAGGCGCGTCCGTAGGTTGCTCTGAAAGTACCGGCTAGGGCATTCAGCGTCAGGGCAGCTTTCGGGCTGAACTGCGTGCCGTAGTTGTCGTGGCGGTCGAGGCGGGCGCCTACCACGGCGCGAACACGCTCACCCAGGCCACGCTCGATCTGCGCCACAGCGCCGTACTGGTTCAGGATGATGTCTCCGTTGCGGTCATCGAGGTAAGTCTGGCGGCTGTACGCCACATCGCGCTGGAAGCTCAGGCCCGTGATCACGTCAAAACCACCGTAGCTATTGTTGTACTGCACCTCCCCGTTCAGACGGTGGCTCTTGTCGATGAAGCCCGGGAAAGCAACGGCAGGTGAATTCGGGTAGAAAGCTCCTCTGGCAGCGCCTGTCTTCGATTTTTCATGCGCCACTTCATGCGACTGTCCCATGGCGCGGATGGTATGGTAGTTGGTCGTGCGGGCGTTGATCTGGTAAGTGTCGCCGGCGTCGTTCCAGGTGTTGTATACCTGCGCGAAGATGCGCGGCGTCACGATGCGGCCGTGCAGGTACTGGAAAGTCCAGCCGTCGATCTGGTTGCGGCCGTTGTTGGTCACGCCGATGTTAGAGCCCTGTCCGATGCCGTAATCCAGGATCACGTCCATGTTTTGTCTTGGAGTATAATAGACAGCAGCGCTGGCACGCTTAAAGTTGAAGCCGAAATCCACGTCATACTCAGGCTTAGGGCCCAGCGCGGTATACACGGTGTCGATGAATTCAAAATCCTTGCCCTCAGTGTACTCGGCGTTCACTTTGTAGGCAAATTTGCTGCTGATCACACCGGCATGACGGGCGCGGGCCGTGAGCACGCTTTGATTACCGGCACCGATCGTAACAGTAGTGCCCGGATGGCGGCGTGGGTCTTTGGTGATGGTGTTGATGATACCGTTGTGCGCGTTCGGGCCGTAAAGCGCCGAAGACGGACCTAGGATCACTTCCACACGCTCAATGTCTTCCTTAATCACCGTGTTGTAAACACCGGCCGGAAGTCCTGTACCACCGGGCAGCATGGAGTTGCGGCCGTCAGTAAGCTGGAACATCTTCACGTTGAAGGCATTGTTGAAACCGCGGGCATTGATACCGATACCGGCCACACCCGAGCGCACCACTTCCACGCCCTGCACCTTGTTGAGCAACTCGCCCACGTTGAAAGAAGGCAGCTCAGTCAGGTCGCGCGACGAGATCACACTGATGGCGGCAGGCGCCTCGGTGAGCTTCTCCGGACGACGGGAAGCCGTTACCACAATTTCCTCACCTACCACCTGAGTCGTGTTCATGGACACCGTGCCGATGTCGGTGGTGCCGCCGGAGGTCACCGTGATGGACTGCCTCGGGAAGGTATAGCCCACATAGGAAATGCGCATGTTGTAAGTGCCGGCCGGTACGTCCATGATGCTGAACTCGCCGGCAGCGTCGGTCGAGGCGCCTTTGGTGGTTCCTTCGAGCAGGACGGTGGCACCTGTCAGGGGCTCCCTGGTATCGGCCCCGAGCACACGGCCTCGCACACTGCCGCTTTGGGCCAGTGCCACCTGTGTGACTGCCAGGAGTGCGAACAGAAGTGAATAGATTTTTTTCATGAGAATAAGTAGGTTAGATATTTAAGGTTATGGTTTGAGTGCTATTTCAGAAAATCCCGGATCGCTTTGTTGAAGGCTCCGGCCTGCTCGTACTGCAGGAAATGCCCCGTTTCAGGTAGCATCACCAGCTGGCTGTTGGGAATGCGGTCGCGTGCGGTTTCGGCTACGGCCTGAGTGGTCAGGTTGGGATTCAGGTAACGATTCGGTATAAGTGCGTCATTATCGCCGAAAATAATCAGCGTGGGTACCTGCACCTGCGGCAGCTGCTCGTACACCGGCTCGTCGACCATGGCGGCCACGCTGCCCGCCACCGCTTTACTGTAGGCCCCAAACTCAGCAGATTCGGCCATTTTCAGGCGATCGTCGATCATGTATTGCACATCGGCAGGCATCTGGTGGAAGTTCACTTTGAAGTTGGCCACCACCTGCTCCGGCGTGGTTTTCTGCACACTTTCGGGCGTCACCGTCATCTTGAAAAGCTGCTTCTGCTGGTCCGTGAAGGTTTCTATACCTGCCGGAGCGGCCAGAACCAGGTGCTTGACGCGCTGCGGTGCCTTCAGAGCGGCAGTGATGGCGATCTGTCCACCCATGGAGTGCCCGACCAAGGTAGCTCGCTCCAATTTGAGCGCATCCATCAGGGCCAGCACATTGTCAGCGTAGCTCGCCATACCTGTGGTTATATCGGCTTTGTCGGACTTGCCGTAGCCGGGCAGGTCGATGGCGATGCAGCGATAATGCTTACTCAGTTCAGCCACGTTCTTGTCCCAGGCGGGTAGGTAACTGCCCAACCCGTGAATGAAGATGAGCGTTTCGGGGCCTTTCCCTTCGTCGGTATAAGCTACTCTGGTGCCGTTTGGCAATTTTACTTTTTTGACCGCATACCGGTAGTTCAACCCTTCGAACACCGGGTCTGCAGCTGGAGCGGCTACGGTAGCCTCAGTACTGGCAGTTGCGGTGTCTGCCGTCTTTTCTATACCTGCAGAGGTGGCGAAATGCTGTGCCGACTGGCAGGCCGTTTGCAGGCAGATCAGGCCAAGCGCGGCCAGTGCTAGCTTAGTTTTTGAGCTCACTTTCATAGGTCGGTTCGGTTAAAAGTGACGTGTCTTCTGTTGCCGTTTCAGTGGCAGGTTTTCGGAAAGCATAGTAAAAAATAAGGCCGACCGCCACCGAAGCCAATATGGCCAGCGCAGCGGCTATGCCCGGGTTGCGCACCGGCGCCTGCATGTAGGTAGTCAGGCCACCGTAGTACACACTAAAATGCACGATAACCGATGTGATGGAGGCCGCCACCGGCGCAATCAATGGCACGCGGCGCAGGAACATGCCAAACAGCACCGGCACGAAGGCGGCCGAAAAATAAGCGTATACCCCATTCTGCGCAAAAATACCCACGCTCAGGTTCGGGTTCTGCAGCTGGTCAAAAGTCAGCCAGATGGTAACAGCAGCTAGCACCACTATCACAATCCGGTTCACCACAACACCCCGTGTTGCGATGCTGTCGCCCACGATCGGCGTCAGGATATCGGAGGTAATGGTGATCGAGAGTGACTGGATAAGACCTTCTAAGGTAGAGAGCCCCGCAGAGATGAGCCCCAGCAGCACCAGCAAGCCCATGTATACCGGGAACTCCTGCACCACATAGACCGACATGATGCTGTCCACCGACAGCTCCTGGCCGTTTACCGTTAGGTCGGGGAAAGAGAGACGGGCGTAGAGGCCGGCGAATACCACCAGGAAGAAGAGGCCCTGCGCCAAGATTCCCGTTAGCAGGTATAGGTTCACATCTTTTTCGTTTTTGAGAAGCAGCGACTTTGTGATGATGTGCGGTTGACAAACGATGGCGATGCCAATGATCACCTGGCAGAAAATGATCTCAAAGTAGTCGCGGAAGAGAAAGCTCTCGGGGTTGGTGGTGGACACGAGCAGCGGGTCGATGGCCGCCAGCTTATCCAGGAAGCCGTGCACGCCGTTGCTGAAGTGCTCGTAGCCGGAGCCTAGCAGGATGAAAGCTACGATCAGCATCAGCACCGCCTGAATCATGTTGGTATACACCATCGAGTTGGCGCCTCCGAACATCATGTAGCCGAATACAAATACCACAATGCCCGCGCACATGTACAGCTCGTTGACGTTGAGCACACTGGCCATCACCTTGGTGAGTCCCACGCAGATGAGGACAATGAACGTGATGAGCAGCAGCGACAGGAAGGCAAAGAACGTGGCATAACCGCGGCTCTTGTAGGTCAGTCCCATCCACTGGGCCATCGTCTGCGCTTTCACGGCGGTCCCCATTTTACGGAAGCCCTTGGTCAGCACGACTAGCGACACCAGGGCTGCGGCAGGCAGGGCAATGGCCATGGAGATGACCCCACTGATGCCGTACAGCGCCACAAAGCCCGGATTGATTATAAAGGTAGCAGCACTCGTCATGGAGGCAGCCAGCGCCAACCCTACAGCCAGCGGCGAAAAAGCCACGCTGCCAAGCGCATAATCGGAGATCGAGCGGATGCGCAGTGCCCCCCGGATCACGAAAAACAGGATAATGCCTGCATAGGCAAGTACGAGTACCCAACCAGCTATTACAAGCTCCGATGATGCCATACTATTCATGCTTGATGGTATTATTGCTAAGGAATGATTGATTTAATTTAGCTAATAATAAACATTGACAGAAGGCTATACTTGCCAAACGGGAATAATTTGAGGTGAAATTGGTAAGAGAGGAGGCGGGCTTTAATTGCGTGATGGAGTGAGTTAGTGAATGAGTGAGTAATTAATCAATCAAGTGATGGTGTGTGATTAGGTTACGCTTGCTTCTTCCGGTGGAAATCTTCTGGACGGTTCGGGAAAGTATAGCGGTGCACGTCTTGGTTGGGTCATAGGCCAAGATTTTTGTCATTTCAAACGCAAGTGAGAAATCTGGATGATTGAACATGCTCTACTAAAACTCAGATCTCTCATTTCATTCGAGATGACAGGCTCGATTGCACAGGTCGCTGCCTATTCCTTCAAATGGCCTCACGCACGCAACTCCGACACACCGTTACAGTGTAACATTGCTACATCAGAACTCTCTAACTCCTAAACTCCCAAACTTTACAAAATTTGCAGTCGCTTGAGCAAGGCGTCACGGTGGGTGTTGCCGATCGGGATCTGTTTGCCGCCGATGAGAATGTTGTTGTCCTCGATGGCTTCGATGGCGGTGAGTTGTACGATGTAGGAGCGGTGCACGCGCATAAACTTGTTTGTCGGCAGGCGCTGCTCCAGGTTCTTCAGGCTTTGGCTGACCAGGTGCAGGTGCGTGCGGGTTTTGATGTTGCAGTAGATGTCCTGCGCCTCGGCCCAGATGATGTCTTCGAGCATCACTTTTTCGAGGCGGTTGCGCACTTTCACAAACAGGGCGTCGTGGAGCAGAAAGTTGTCGGCCTCCACGGTATCGGTGGGCTGGGTAGGTATAGTAGAGGCTTGTGCAGGCTGCAACTGCCGGGTGCCGGCATTGTGGATGGCCAGCTCGATGCTGCTTTGTAGCGTTCGGACATCAAAAGGCTTCACCAGGTAGGCATGCGGGTTGGTTTGCTTAGCCCTGTCGATGGTCTCCTTGTCCGAGAAAGCCGTCATAAAAATGAAGGGCACTTTCGTCGCTTTCGACAGGAGGGCCGCCGTTTCGATGCCGTCGAGCTTGCCCTCGAGCGTGATGTCGAGGATGATCAGGTCCGGTTGATGCTGGTGCACCTGCAGGAGCAGCTCCTCTCCCGAACTTACCACCTGGCATACCTCATAGCCCATCGACTCCAGCGAAAGCGACAGGTTCTGGGCAATCACCACATCATCTTCTGCAATCAGTAACTTTAGCTGGGACATAGGCAAGGGTATAGGTAAAATAGGTCAGGTATAGCAGCTCAATATAGCAAAAGGATTCCATTGGCGAAATCTCTTGTACCTGGTAGTATAGCTGAACTGAGATTATTTTGTAAATTGACGTATGCTTGCCCCTTGCTATACCTGCTGTTTGCGACGCCTGTTTAGGGTGCTCGCCTGTCTGCCTTTTCTGCTGGCAGCGCTGCAGGCTCGTGCGCAGGCACCGGATACGGTGGATGTGACGGCTTCGGAACAGCGCATAGCCGAGGCACTACAGGTATACCACGACCCAAGTGCTGCCCTCATTGCCGACCAGGTTCTGATGCAGCGCTTCACCCTAAACGATCCAGATGCTGAGCTGCAGCCGGGCAAAACAGTACACTGGGTACGTGTGGTGTTGCGAAACCCCAGCGACCGCGAGCAAACCCGCCTGCTCTTTACTGGCGACTGGAGCCACATTGAACTCTATCAGCAAAACAAGACAGGCTATACCTTAAAACGCACCGGTCAGCTACTGCCCATCGGCGAGCGGGACGTGCCGTCGCATAAACCCTACATCCGGCTGGAGTTGCTGCCCAACAGTACCACCACGCTATACCTGCGGCTGCAGGGCGACATCAACCTGTACAAGCCACAGGCGCTGCAGGTGCAGTTGCTGCTGCCGGAACAGGTGAGCGCCGCCAACAGCGACAGGCTTTTCGGGCAGGGTATTTTCATCGGCATCATCCTGGTGATGACGCTCTACAACCTGGTGCTGTTTGCCTCGGTGCGCGACCGCAGCTACCTGTATTATGTGTTGGCGCTGCTGGGCACGGGCCTGTACTTTATGTTTTACCACGGCTTCGCCATCGAGCTGCTCTGGCCGAACTCCCCGCTCTGGAATGCGCACAGTTTCCCGTTTATCGTCACCTTCAACGGCCTGTTCCGGGTGCTGTTCACGCGCCACTACCTCAACACGCAGCGTACCATGCCGGTCTGGGACAAAATGCTCACGCTGCTGGCCTTGCTTTACATCCTGCCCGTAGGTATGGGCCTGCTCTCTTACTTCACCCCGCTCGATTTGCTGCAGGCCTGTGTGAGCCTGATCGGCATCATCGGTGGTTTGGTGCTGGTGGCTATGGTGCTGACGAGTATACAGGCGCTGCGGCAGGGATATCGGCCGGCGCTTTATTTCCTGATCGCCAATGTGTCGTTCGTAATAGGGGCGTTGTTGTTCATTCTGAAAGAGAATCATCTGGTGCCGGATAACATGGTGACCTTGTATGCAGCGCAGGTTGGTATCGTGGCGCAAGTGGTGCTGTTCTCGCTTGGTCTGGCCTACAGGCTGAATACCGTAACAAGCGAGCTTAACGCCAAAGTGCTGGAAAAAGAACGCCTCGAACGTGAGAAGGAAACGGAGCGCAAGCTGCTGATCGAACAACAGAAAAATGAACTTGAGGTGATGGTGGCCAACCGCACGGCGGCCCTCCGGCACCGTACGCAAGAACTCAAAGACACGGTGCGCAAGCTCAAAGCCTCGGAGCATAAGCTGCGCCGGCTCAACTATTTCAAGGACCGCTTCTTCTCCATCATCTCGCACGACATCCGCACGCCGCTGGCCACGCTGGAGTCTTTTCTGAACATCCTCGTCAACTTTTCCGACAAGATGAAGCCCGATCAGATGCAGAAGCTCGCCACCCATACGCAGGTATCGGTGCGCAACCTGCAGGCCCTGCTCGAAAACCTGTTGCAATGGTCCACGGCCCAGACGGCCTCGGGGCATCATGTGCGCTTCGAGCCGGAGGTGCTACAGCTGGCGGAGCTAGTGGACCGCAACGTGGCCCTGCTCAAAGACACGGCCGACACGAAACAGATTGCCTGGCAGGTGCGGGTGCCGGAACAGTTGCAGGTGCGTGCCGATGCGCACATGCTCGACTTTGTGGTGCGCAACCTGCTGCACAACGCCATTAAGTTCTCGTACCCGGGCGGGCTGATTAAGGTGGCTGCGGAAGATGGCCCCGGCAACATGGCGACGATAGCCGTAACCGACCAGGGCACCGGCATCAGCCCGGATGTGCTGGCCACGCTCTTTAAGCTGGAGACACCCGCCATGGCTACCAAAGGCACCATCAACGAGAAAGGCACCGGACTGGGCCTGTTGCTTTGCCGCGATTTTGTGGAACGGCATGGGGGTACTATACAAGTAGAGACAGTGTTGGGGCAGGGAAGCCGATTTTACTTCATTGTTCCGCTGGCTATACCTGAACAAGTGGCCGATAAGCCGCAGCAGCTATTGGAAGGCGAGATCTGTTAAGTCCTTGCTCGCGTTCCACGCACGTATGAGCAAGCTCAGAAGGGCAGTAGCCAGGAAAAATGAGGTATAGGTCGGTTGCCAACCGGACTAGCGGAAGCCTAACAATTGTACCTGCAGGGCAACCGGCTTAGCTACAGGAAGCCCTTTTCACAAATGTTGACCCCGAAAATTTGAGCCTACACCTGATACAAATCTGGTTTGGCTATACCATGCACGGCGCCTTTCAGAATTTTCCTTTAGATTAGGGCACCAACCTTTCACTCTAAACACATACCACCATGCGACATCGCCTACCCGACGGACTGGAAATGCATTATGAACTGCACGGAAATGCGGAGGCCGCACAGGCGATGGTTTTCCTGAACGGGCTATCGCAGTCGACGGCGGCCTGGGCGGGGCTGGTGCATGCGCTGGGCAAAAAGTACCGGTTGGTGCTCGTGGACCTGGTGTTTCAGGGGCAGTCGGATGAGGCGCCGGAGCACCGCAGCTTTGAGGCGCACGCCGCTGATGTGGCCCACCTGCTCCGGGCTCTGCAGTTGCCAGGCGAGACGATCTTGGTCGGTATATCCTATGGCGGGGCGGTGGCGCAACGCTTTCTGGTCCATTATCCGGAGCTGGTGCAGCGTGGGGTGCTGCTCTCTACCTTCCCTTACAAAGACGCTTATTTCGACGCGATCGGGGCCAGTTGGAAACAGGCGCTGCTGGCCGGCGGCTATCTGCTCATGCTTGACGTGATGCTGCCTTTTGTGCTGGGGCGCAGCTATTTCCTCAACCCGATCATCACGATCGATAACCTCAAAAACAGCAAAACGAGCCAAAGCCCGACACCGGAGCGACTGCTCAAACTAGTGCGAGCAACCGAAGAAAGCGGCAACTATTTAGAGGAACTGAAGAAAGTGCAGGTGCCGGTGTTGGTGGTGCACGGCGAAGAAGACATGCTTTGCACCCCGGAAATGGGACGCGCCATGTACCAGGCATTGCCGCACGGCGAGCTGGAGATCCTCCAGCATGTGGGCCATACCTTAAACCTCGAATGTATACCTGATCTGATCCAGCTACTCGATACCTTCGCGGCGAAGGCAGTCTACAGGGAGCACTAGAAGTCGATGACGTGGGTATAAGGAACTCCGTAGGGCACTAAGATCGTGTCCTGCTTCTCCAGCGCTTTTAACTGCTGCCGGTCAATACCTCGGGTCACGACCACAACAGGTATGTCGGCAGGAATGTAGAGCGGGTTCTCGGTATAGGTCATGCTCACGGCGCCTGTCTCGTTCAAAAACTGGTTGGCATCGCTCTCTACGCCACAAGTAAACCTGAAAATGGTGTTGAGCTCGTAAAGCGTGGCTTTTGCCGGGTCTTTGTACACGCACTTTATCTCGGTCCGGCGGGGTAGCGTAAAGTTGTAGACCAAGGTGGTATCCGCGCTGGGCAGGTGGCCGATTTGTGTATAGCTCGAAGAACAGAAGTACGGGTCGTTCTCAGGTATAGAGATGTCGTAGCCGATGCCGTAGTTCCGCTCGTTGAGCTCGTGATTAGCCTGGAATTTAAACCTGTAGTAGCCGTTGGCGTCCGTTTTGGCAGTCAGTTCGTCTATGTCAGGAGAGGCTGGTTTGCTTCTGACAAGCTTGACCCGCATCTGAGGGGCCGGCTTTGTACCATCTGTTGTGATGCGCCCTTCAATGATCACATCCGGTTTGCCAGGTATAGGCAGGTTGCCCTCGCAGCTGCTCAAGAGGGTAAGAAAAAACAAACCTAAAAGACAGCTGGAAAGGCCGAATGATTTTACCATATAAGGTGAAAAAAGCGAGGCAAATTGAGGAGATTTTGGCGAAAGTCAAACTAAGCAGGCTCCAAAAATTTAAGGTATAAGCTGTGCTCAAAATCAGGTTCCAGAGCAGCCTGTTTTCAACGAAAGAAGCCAGATTTCCTACACTACAGTTTCTCCTCCAGCCACAGAAAGCCGCTGCTCAGCACAAACAACAGAAAGAACCAGATGACCGGCACCTGTTCCGCTACATGGGCAGTAGTTTGCGCCACTCCTATACCTTGCTGCTGCGATGCGAACTGCAAAGTGGCTTCCCGCTTTGCCTGGATGGCCTGATGCGGCCAAGCCTTGCTGTCCTGCACCAGAAAATAAAACGGCTCCACTCCCGGTGACTCTACCACATGCCAGCCGGTGCAGTGCGGCCAGAAAGTGCCCTCGTATACCTCTGGCTGGTGAGGGCTTTGCCGCAGCGCTATACCTGTCCGGGTGGTGTCGGCGGTGCTGCGGACGGTTGGCGAAGGTATAGCGGAAGCTGCGGTTAAGGTATAGTCGGTTAGTTTTAGCGTAAGGGGTTGCTGCACCTGCGGCGCTTGTGGCTTGGAGACCTGCCAGAACTTTTCCTGTACTTCCCGCTTGGCCACTGACGAAAGTAAATGCGCCCAGTAGCTGGCATAAGTGCCCTGTTTGCCCTCCAACTGCCAGCTGAACGTTTGGGGTACCACCGAGATCGCCACGGTGCCCCAGCCAGCTCTGCGCCCTGCCGCCAGCAGGTTGTTGTTTTGCTCTGCTATCAGTCCTGTCACGGCCTTACTGCTCACCAAGGTATAAGGCGAAACTGATATGGCCTCGGTCGGAGCGCCGGTTGCCCAGTTTGCCCAGGCATTGCGCGTATCCTGCTGCGACAGCCGCCTGCTTTGGAAGTTGGTGAAGAAAGCGGTGGTGCGGTTGCCCAGCTGCTCGCCTGCGATGGTCAGTACACCCAATCCGTCTTCGGTAACGGCGCTCTGCAAAGTGCTCCGTTCGGCGCTGCTGAGCTCCTGCAGGGCCTGCGGCTCCATCAGCACGACATCGAACTGCTGCAATAGTCTGGGTGTGATGCGGCTCAGGTCAGTTTGCGGCATGTTGAGCCACTCGCTCTGGTACATCCCCTTGCTAACCGTGCTCCGCAGGGCCACTTTGTGTTGCAGCTGGCCCAGGTGGTTTTTCAGGAATTTGAACTCAAAGAGTGGGAAGGACGAAACCAGCAGCGCGGCAGGTTTAGCGGCGGGGTATACCTGTATAGGTACCTGCCCCAGCGTATCTATACTGTTGCCTGACTTAGAGATCAAGGTATAGGTATAACGCCCCTCCTGCTTTGGAGTATAGCGCAGCTGGAAAGTATGAAGCCCTGCTTTTTTGAAGTGAACGGAGTCCTGTGCCCGGCCCGCAGCCTGCAGGTATAGCGTAGAGGTTTCTCCAAAAGACAAGGTATACTGCCCCGCCACCGTCACGACCTCGCCCAGCACCACGGCATCCGGCCACGTGACGGAAGATATACCTGCGGGCATACCGGACAGGTGCGGTACTACCTGTATGTCCTGCAGTGCCTGCAGTTCCTGTTCAGTCAGACCATGGCCCAGCACGTGTACCGTCTTCAGCTGCGGTTGCTCCTGCTGGAAGGTATACAAGTCAGGTATAGCGCTTGTCTCCTGTGCCTCGGTTTGGTAGGTATACACAAGGGGCTTGGGCTCCAGACTGGCCAGTAGGTTCTCCAAGGTATCTGCGGTGTAGCCTTTGGTGAGCAGAATGGCAGTGCCCGGATCGAGCGCCCGTTGGTAGGTAGGCGGAAAAAGCAACAGTACCAGACTGACACCTGCCACCGCACTAGCCAATAGCCGCCATACCAGCCGCCTGCGGTCCGGCCAACGCCAGGCCAGCCAGCTGAGCATGAGCACAGCAAACAAAGCGAAAAGGTATGGAAGGTATAAGGTCATGTAATTGCTGATTGTTGAATGGTTATTTGTCTGGTGCACGATTGACCCACCCCTACCCCTCCCGAGAGGGGAGTTTTGCTCGTAGTGTGCATTCCCCTCCTCGGAGGGGCAGGGGTGGGTTATGTTCCAAGGGAGTGATTTTCAGTGTTCAATTCTTCTATGACAGGCTCTTTACAAGAAACCACCTCAATGATTTCATTTTCAGTGCCGACTCGGTAGTGCTTTGCAGGCCCGAGAGAGTGTTCGTACCAACCATGTTGTTCCTTTACATACCCAAAATATTTTGAATTCTGAATCATCTGCAATGCTCCTGTAGTGTCTCTTATCTCATTTTCATCAAAACTACACCACGACTCGTCCACGACCTGCCATGCAACAGGGCGTTCGAATAAAATCACGAATCGTCTGCTGTGTGCAGTCGGCCGTAGTGGGTGGCCTTTTATTTTCAGATCTTCCGTTACCTGCAAATCGAGTTGCTCCTGTCCTTCAAAGGCTTCCACCGAAGTTATTTGTAAACTTCCGTTGCCCCTGTAGGAGATCCCCTCGAGGTAGTAGGTATAAGCCGAATCAAGTATAGTTTTCAAGTCAGTTTTGCTTATTATTTTACACGAAGTATTGCCAAAAGTCCCAACCAAGTTTGTTTGTCCCTGCACTGAGGATACATATCAATTCTCTAACTCCTCCACTCCCAAAATCCTAAACTCCCAAACTCCCAAACTCCCAAACTCCTCAACTCTCTAACTCCCCAGCCTTTCCAAATACCCTCGTCCCAGCCTGCTCCTCGTCACGCCCTGCTTTTGCGGCGTTGGCTTGGCGGGTGGCAACAGCTCGTACCAAGCCCGCTCTACCGTCATCAGACAATCCTGGCAAAGGATGCGGTTTGCGTTGATGTCGGCGATAAGGGTGCGGAGGTCCTGCATGGCGCGGAGGTAGCTACCGGGTTTGGCCAGTGCCTCTTGTGCCAGTTCACGTCCGGCCCGCTCGAGCAGCGCCACATCTTGCTGGCTATATCTGTTGCCTTGTTTTTGCTTCTCCAGCCACTTTAAAGCTTCTCGGGTATGGGGCAGTTTGCTCTCGGTTTCAATCGTTCTTCTTTCGGTTGGAGCTTTTATTTTGCTCAGGTCACCGGTCAGGCGCTTTTCGGGCTCTTTGAGCGGTGGCGGGTCGAAGCCGGTTTTGGCAGCGTAGGCGCGGGTGCTTTGCTGTACTTCCTTGAGCATGCGCAGGGCCTTGTACTCGTAAGGCAGCGCTTCTTCCGGACGGTGGGTACGTAGCCGCAGCTCAGCTTCCCACATCTGGGCCAGCGCGCCCTTCAGCTTGGCTTTCACGGCAGGCTCGAAGAACGTGGCCGCCTCTTCCTGGTCGTGCTTGTGCAGGTAAGGGTCGAGCAGGGCTTCTACGCTGGTTTCGTCTTTAAACTCGGGGTGGTCGTGACCGTCTCCTGCGAAGTGCTCCTCCTCACCGTGGCCTTCTTCGCCCTTGGGGATGCCGCCGCCCGGTCCTATACCTGACTCGAACTCCTCGCCGAGGAACTTGCCGTAGCGCAGGCGCAACAGCTTCTGGTCCACGCCCAGGTTGTTGCCGCGCTCTTCGAACACAGCTCTGCTCAGCGATTTCCGTTCCTTGATCAGTTTCTCGGTGTCAATGATGATCTGGCGCTGGCTTCGGAAATACTCGGGCACGGGGTTCACACCCATGGTCAGGTCGTCCATACTCTCCACAATGGTCGTGTCTTCGATCTGCACAAAGTAAGTCTCGGATCGGGTATAGCCGCGGTGGTTGTCCCAGGCCTGCAGGTAAAAATAGAGCTCGTCGCCATACGTCATACCCAACTTTTGGAGGTCGATGGTCTTGTTCACACTGAAATTGCGGGTTTGGCCCTTGAAGCCCAAACTTATCTTCTCCTCCCGGAACTTCACCGCCTCGCCTGTCCCTTTGGCCACTGTGGCGATCATGTTGGCATCGCGCAGACCGTAGTCGTCGGAGAGTTCGGCCCGGATGGTTACCCGCTGCGGATCGCCGAACAGAATCTCAGTGTACTGCTCCGGTTTCGCGATCTGGATGGCAGGCGCTTCGTCCGGTATGATCTCCAAGGTATAGTAGGCTGATTTCTGTCCGTTGACGGCAATGTGGTAGAGCGCCGGCTCGGTGAAGGTGCGTGACAAGGTATAGCGGCCGTTTTGAGATTGCAGCGGGAGCGGTTTTCCTTCGTTGAGCACCAGTTCCAAAGTGCGGGCAGGCCGGTTGGTGCTGATGCGCCACGTGACGGTAGCTCCCTGTTCCACCCGCAGATTGGGCTGCTCGGCCTGATAGGGTTTTCGGCCGGTGTAGGCGGGCGGTGTGACAGTGATTTTTATCTCCTGAATCGTAACGGCAGTGTCGGCTACGGCGGCAGGTGTATCCGGAAAGTCGAGTTGCAGGGGCGCGGCCGATGTGGCGTCGGCAATGGAGGCGGCCGGAAGCGCGGCTATACCTGCCGCCACGAGCACCGCTATACCCAGTGCCAGGTAGGTGGGCTTCTTTTGCAGATGAAAGACTGAATGCTTTTGAGGTAGAACGGCCTGTAATTGGCTGGCTACCCGCTGTTGCTGCAGGCGCTCCAACAAGTTGAGTTCTGACGTTTCACGAAGCAGGAGCTGGGCGCTCTCCTCGAGCTGTGGGTAGGTGCGGTTGAGGTGACGAGTCACTTGCTGCAGATCGGTTTGTCGCACGCTGCGCCAGGCCCAACCCAGGTATAGCAAAGCACCTAGGATCGTCAAAATTGCCAAACCAGCCAACAAAGGCACCTCGAGTCCCCACTTATATAGAATGGCCGCTCCTACCAGGGCCACAGCCAGCGACTGAAGGGTATACAGTCCTCCCTTCGCCCGGATGTACTCCCGGCGGATACGTTGCAAGGTATGGCGACTGCTCTGCATCAGGTGGTTTTTCGTTTACTGGTGATCAAGCGCTCTGCCACAAACAACAGAAAAGCCAGCAACACCAGCCAGGGTATGAGACTGTACTGCTGTTTTACTGATTCTTTTTGCTCACTAACTGGCAGCACGCTAGCTGGCATCAGCTGCGTTTCGTCCAGCGCACGGGCATCGTACTGACTCGCGTCTTGTTGTGGTAAGAGTAGGGGTAGCAAAAGCTCCGGCAGCTGCGCGCTCTGCCCCAACTGACTCCAGGCCGGACCAAAGCCGCTTCTGAAATGGTATACCTTGCCCAAACCAAGTGGCTGCACCAAAAGCACAGGCTCTCCGGCTGTCGTTTGCCACACGGTGCCTGCTTCACCTGGCGCTATACCTGTGAAGTTACCATTTGCTATACCTGAATCTGTCAGCTGGTGAAAGCTGATTTTCTCTATACCTGCTCCTGCCAATTGCGCGGTGGTAGCCCTGGGCTCCGAAGCTGCCTGCACCCACAATGTGGCGCCATTTTCCTGCACCTGATCCAGCCAGTTGGTAGGTACCTCCTCACCGCTCAGCCAGAAGAACCAGTTAGCGGAAGTGTCGGGTTGGGTGGCTGCAGTTACGTGTGTTTCGATGGGAATGCCTGTATACTTGCCGATTGCCTGCACAGCCGCTTGCAGGTAGCGTACCTCTGCCTGTTGGGCTTTGTCATGCGCTATACCTATCCGGAGTGGTTCTTTGCGGATGGCAATTGTTTTCGGAGCGCCGTTGTCCCACTGCGCTGTAAGGGAATCTTCCTCTAAACTCAACTTAACCGGACTGCCATTGATGTTCGCTTCCCGGGCGATAGCGGCCACTTTCACAGCATTGAATTTGGTGCCTTCACGACTGCTCTGGCCTGAGATAAGCAAGAGGCTATCGGGGCTTAAGGTATAGGCAGCCTGCAGCCAGTTTTGGGTTTGCGCTACGGCCACCGGAATCCAGCGGATATTTTCCTGCAGAGGGGTTGGGGCGCCGGTAAAGTGCCGCTGCTGGTCGGAAGTGAAGAGCCAGACGCTGTCCTGTGCCTGATCGTACTGCTGTGCCAAAGCAGACAGCAGGCCCCAGTAGTTGCCACTGCTCACGACAGAGTCCGTTGGGTTGCTGCTTAGTGCCTGCCACTTTTCGGTAGGTATAGTTTCAAAGTTTTGGGTGTAGTGGTGCAAGGTATAGCCGCGCTGCAACAGGGCGTCTACTGTTGGCTTGATGTCGCGGAGGGCAGTGCTATACAACAGTTCGGGGCTGATGAACACGGCTTTCCGGGCCTGCTGCGTTTCTTGTGTTCCTTCCCAGATGGGTTTCGCCAAAGCCAGGGCCAGCAGTATCAAAATAAAACACCGCAGCACCAGCAACCACACATCGCTCAGCTTAATGCTGCTCCAGCGCTTGCTCGCCGAGGGCTCCAGCCAGCGCAGGCTCCCTACCTTCACAGTCTTCCCCTGCCGCCTGTTCCACAGGTGGATCGCGATCGGAACCAGTATGGCCGACGCTGCCAGAAGCCAGTATGGGGAGAGGAGGTTCAAGTTTAGGAGTTTGAGAGTTTGGGAATTTAGGAGTTTAACAATTTAAGAGTGACTCACTTTGCCTACTCTGGTTAAGATATCAAATGTAACTGTGGTCGTCTCGCCTTCAAACGCGTCCCGGAGTTGCTGCTCGACCAGCTGCGCGGGGTTGTGGCCTTGCTGTTTCTCGTAATGCTTCACGGCTGACCAGGTGTTCAGGTAGCCGATCAGGTCGTCGGGTGTCCAGGTATAGGTGCTGCTGAAGGGCGGTACCGTTACTTCCTCGAACGGGAACGGAATAGTGCGGTAGTTTTCGTCGAGGTAACGGCGCTCCGGGTCCCAGTAAGGGCCTACCTCTTTGCTGTAGAAATGTCTAATTACGTTGTCGAGGGTAGGGTGCGTGCGTAGTAGGCCATATCCGATCACAGCGATCAGGCCGCCAGGCTTGAGTACCCGTTTTACTTCCTGGTAAAAGCGCTCAAAATCGAACCAGTGTATAGCCTGTGCCACTACAATCAGGTCAACAGAGTGATCTGAAAAAGAGGATTGTTCGGCCTGCTCTACTTTGTAAGTAATGTTGGGCAGCTGCACTGCATTTTTCAGCTGGTTCTCGCTGATGTCGGTGCCCACTACCTCTGCAAAGTGTGTAGCAAGCATGCCCGCTACCTGTCCGTTGCCCGTGGCGCAGTCCCAGGCCAGCTGACGGTCCGGTGCCATATCTGCCAGGTGCACGATCAGCTCCTGCGGGTACGTAGGCCTATACCTGGCGTAGTCGGCCGCATGTCCAGAAAAATTGTCTTTCATTTTTTTAACATTCAAAAATTACCCCCTCACTCATTCACTAAATCAGAACTCACTTCTAAACTCTCATACTTTCTACCTTTCTAACTCAAAAAATGTCTATTCTTTAAAAACGCCCGCAACGCTTTATCCAGCGGTTCGTCTGTCACGAAACGGTCGTAGGTGATCTGACGGTTGCGCATGGCTTTTTCGGTTTGCTGAAGCCAATCCTGCAGCTTGGTGAGGTACGTTTTGCGCTGCTCGGCGGTGCCTACCTGTATGGTCTGGCCGGTTTCCAGGTCCTCGAACGTAAGCGTGCCTTCAAATGTAAAGTTCATCTCGTTGCGGCTCATCAGGTGGCAAAGCAGCAGCTCGTGCCGCTGTGCGCCCAGTTTGTAGAGCAGGTCCGTTATTTCATGCTCGTGCTCGTAAAGGTCGGTCACAAACACGGTCAGCTCCTTCTGGCGTCGACCCGAAAACAGATTGTTGACTGTGGCCGTGTCAGGAAAGCGCCCGCTCGGTTTTATTTCGGCAAGCTGGTGCCAGAAGCGCTGCAGGTGCATGTTGTCGGAGCGGGGCGTCAGGTTGATCAGCTGCTGCTCATGCAGTACGTACAGACCCACCGCATCGCCTTGCGTAGTGGCCAGGTAGGCGAGCGAGGCCACCAGAAAGCGGGCATAGTCCATCTTGGTCAAGCCGTTTTCGTCCTCATGCGCCATCGAAGCACTGCCGTCAATAATGAAGCGCACCGTAATATTGGTGTCTACCTCGGCCTCGCGGATGTAGTAGCGGTCGGAGCGGGCAAACATCTTCCAGTCAAGTTGGCGCAGATCGTCGCCCGGCTGGTAGCTGCGGTACTGGCTAAACTCCAGCCCGGCTCCCCGCCGAATGCTCTGGTTCTGCCCGCTCAAAAAGCCCTCCACCACGGTTTTGGCCAGTAGCGGCAGGTCTTTGATGGTGGCCAGCACCTTGGGATCGATGAATTTGTGCCCTGCTTGTGACATAGAATGCTACTGTTAAACCAGGCTCTGGCGTAGTTTCAAATCAATTAGCTCTGCTTCTATTGTGGCCTCGTCCAGTATAATGTCCACACCCCCGATCAGCTCATCGCGTACCCGCAGTAAAAATTTCTGCGTGTCGGTATACAGCACAATGGCGGCATCGTAGTGAATGGCCTCATCAAACTCCTGATTCCAGTCCTGGTATACCTCGATCATCAGCACAGGGCTCGACAGCACACGGATTTCAGAGTGCTGGCCCGACTGCAACAATTTTTCACAGCGGAGCGGCATCCGGCTCTCTTCTATCTCGAACTCGTAGAAGGTGGTAGAAGACCGAGGTGTCAGCTTGTAGTCGGCGCTGATGTTGATGAAGCGGTGGTCCCGCTTGTTTTTGGTCAGACCGATGGCAAACTCAGGCGCCCAGTAGGTAACCTTACCGCCGGTAGCCTGTATTTTGATATGGTTGGTGAGGAAGTAACAGATCCGTTCCCCTACAATCCTTTTCAGGAGCTGTGTGCCTGCGTCCGTCAGTTTTACGTTTTCTATCTCCTCCATCTGCTTTCAGGTTGTTTTGTTGGGTTGCTTGCGTTGCGTTTGCTATACCTAAACCAGCACCGTTTTGGGTAGTTTGATGTGCTGCAGAAGCTCTTCCACCACTTTGTCAGGGGTGATGCGTTCGGCCTCGGCCGTAAAGTTGACAAGTATACGGTGTCGCAGCACCGGGAAAGCCATGGTCTGCACGTCGGCGGCCGTTACAGCAAAGCGTCCTTGTAGCAAGGCCCTCGCCTTGGAGGTGAGGATTAGCGCCTGGCCCGCCCTCGGACCCGCTCCCCAGCGCACATAGTTTCTGATGTGGTCGCTCGAGGTAGTGTCAGGTCGTGTGGCCCGCACCAGTTGGTTGACATAAGTGAGCAGGTCCTCGCTGATGCTCACTTCCCGCACGAGTTGCCGCAACAGAAGTATTTCCTCGCCCGAAATGGCCGGATGTACCTGTGCCTGCCGGGTACCGGTGGTGCTGGTGAGGATGTTGAGTTCTTCGAGTTCGGTCGGGTATTTTATTTTGATGTAGAGCAGGAAGCGGTCGAGCTGCGCCTCGGGCAGCGGGTAGGTGCCGGCCTGCTCGATCGGGTTTTGGGTGGCGAGCAGGAAGAAAGGCTTCGGCAAGGTATAGGTAGTGCCCGCGTACGTTACTTCATACTCCTGCATGGCCTCCAGCAGGGCCGCCTGTGTCTTGGGCGGCGTCCGGTTGATCTCGTCGGCCAGCACAATGTTGGCGAAGATCGGTCCCTCGTTGAACTTGAAGAAGCGTTTGCCGGTGGCGTGGTCCTCCTCCAGCACCTCCGTGCCGAGGATGTCGGTCGGCATGAGGTCCGGCGTGAACTGGATGCGGCGGAAGCTCAGGTCCATGGCGTTGGAAAGGGTGCGCACCAGCAGGGTTTTCGCCAGACCCGGTACGCCCTCCAGCAGACCGTGTCCGCCTGCCAGCAGCGTGATCAGCACCTCGTCGAGCACTTCCTCCTGCCCCACAATCACTTTCTGTATCTCCTGCTTGAGCTGTGGCAGCTTGCTGAGGAGTTGGTTGATGTCTTGTTCAGTCACTGGTATCTAATTATTAATGACGAATGAATAATGATTAATAATGAATAGTTAATCAAGAGGATTTCTGCAGAATGGTCATGTGAAGAATCCTTTACAGGGATATTAGTCATTACTCATTCATAATTATTTCATTAACTCGTCAGCGCATACATGATGATATTGACGCCGAACTTGGTATTGTCCTCCGCCAGCCAGCGCTTGTTCCGAAAGTCGTAGTCCCACTCGCAGCCGTAGTCTTTGTTACTGTAGAGTACTCCGATTCTACCGTTGATTTCGATCGCCTTCAGGTAATCGTGCACCAGGTCGTCACCCCAGCCGTTGAGCTCAAATGAGGTCGTAGGCGGTCCCTCGTCGAAGGTGAAGAAGCTGCGGTAGAGCTTGTGGTTGTTGGGGATCTTTTTCAAAGCTCCCTGCCCAAAGATCTGCTTCATCTGCTCCTCAAACGACCTGGCAAAAAGCCCGTCGATGTCGTGGTTGCAGTCGTCTACGAACACAAAGCCGCCGTTGCGCACATAGGTCTCGAAGTTCTGCCGCTCCTTCTGGTTGAACTGCACCAGCCGATGGCCGCTCATGTAGCTGAAGGGGTAGTTGAACAACTCGGCACTCTCCAGCGGTATAATTTTTTCCTGCTCGTTCACCTTCACCGTGGTATACTCGATCAACGAATGCAACAGATTGCTCGGCATACGCGGGTCGGTATCCCAGTTGCCGGAGCGGTATTGCAGTCGGACGAAGGTGAAAGGTTGCAATTTGAATGGTTAGATTTTTATGCTTTAAGCTTCTATCTGCTTGGCAGTAAACTGGGTCAAAGAATTTTCTCCGGGTCTAGATCGGCTGTTCTAAGAATCAGCTTGTAGGCATCTAAAAAATCATTCAGATTCCTTTTGCCGGTGTCATGGTTTGGTGTTTTCACATAATAAGTAACGCCTGTGCCATTTGCTCCATAAGATATGTAACAGGAGGACCCGTCTAAAAATATGGGGTGCGGGCCATTGATGATATCTATTGGCTTTATCCTATCCAAAGAGGTGACAAGGTTTCGAAACTGCTCTTCCGTTATGGTTATCTTCTGCTCTTTAGGCTTGTTTTCCGGTTTCAGGGTACTGGGGTTTATAGCTGATCGCAGAGATAGAGATTCTACTCTGACACTATAAGCATTGTCCGGATCGCGGGAAATATGAACCTTAACACGGGCATTATCCAGTCTCGCAGCGCTGCTGTATTCCAGGTTTATAAACCTCACTTCTTGGCCAAAGACAGCGCTTAAGGTAAGAACGCTGATAAATATTATGGATAGTATTGTTTTCATGGTGGGCTAGCTTGACTTTCATGTTTTATGAACACGAAAATGAATGCCGTACACATTTCGCGTACGGCATCCAGGTATAGATCAGTATGGTTTACACCGCGTCAGACAAGCTGGTGAAGGTGAAGTCGCGAATCTTCATCGGCGGCACCAGGTTACCCCCGATGCGCTGCGGACGACCCAAAGCCTCCAGGTTGTTGAGCATGATGATCGGGCTCTCGTTGAAGCGGAAGTTCTTCACCGGGTACTGGATCTTGCCGTTCTCGATGTAGAAAGTACCGTCGCGGGTAAGGCCGGTATAGAGCAGCGTCTGCGGATCCACGGAGCGGATGTACCACAGGCGCGTTACCAGAATGCCGCGCTTGGTGTTCTTGATCATCTCCTCCAGCGACTGGCTGCCGCCCTCCATCACCACGCCGCCTGGGTTTGGCACCGACTTAGCACCGGTCTTCTCAGCCCAGAAGCGGGAATTGTAGAGGTTCTTGATCACGCCTTTGTCAATCCAGGTAGTCTTTTCGCGCGGACGGCCATCGCCGGCAAACGGTGCGGATGGAATTTCTGCGTGCGCCGGATCAGAGTATACGGTGATGCGCTCGTCTACCAGTTTCTCGCCCAGTTTGGTTTTGCCTCCCGGTTTGCTCAGGAAGCTGCGGCCTTCTTCGGCGTTACGCTGGTCCATGTTGCCGAACATGTTGCGCAGTAAATCGATCGAAGCAGCCGGCTCCAGGATAACGGTGTACTTGCCAGGCTCCAGTGCTTTTGCGTTTTTAGAATTAACGGCTTTGCTGGCTGCTATCTGAGAAGCAGCGCCCGTATCGAGTTTACTCACGTCGCTGAAATCCTGGGTCACGTAGCCAGAGCCGGTGCCGTCCTCGGTGCGCATGGTTACCGAGAAATCTACCACAGTAGAAGGATGGTAGGCAAACAGGCCTTTGGAGTTGAGGCGGGACATGAAGCTGGTGGAATGCTCCAGGAAGCCTGCCGCGGTCAGACCTTTGTCGGCGGCTGCCTTGATGCTTTTGGCAGCGGCCTCAGCACGATAAGCCGGATCAATTTTAGCAGTGGTATCGAAGTGTGCTTTGGTAGTGATGTACTTCTGAGGCCCCAGCATCGGCACGTACTCCGGGCTTTCCGGTGCAATGCGGGCGATCTCCTCCGAGCGACGGATCACCTTCTCCAGAGAGGCATCGTCAAACTCGTTGATCGTAGCCACACCGGAGCGCTTGCCAAAGCGAGACTCTACTGACATCGACACATTCTCTTCGGCGCCGCTGGTCGACACCTCGTTGCGGGCGTAGCGGATGTTGCCGCCGTTGTAACCGCTGAGCGTTACCTCACACTCATCGGCCTTTGAGTAAGCCAGGGCCTTTTTCAGCAAAGCCTCCGCCTGTTCTCTTGTATATATTGCCATCTTGTTTTTAGTTAAGAGTTATGAGTTGAGAGTTAAAAGTTGAGAAGCGATAACAGGTATAGCTATACCTACTAACAAGGCTTTTTGCTGAGCAAGAGTCCGTGTATAGACTCTACACGCATAACTTTTAACACTTAACTAATTTAGATTTTCCTAGCCGTGTTGATCACGTTCACCCCGTTGAAGCGCGTGTGGGCAGAGCCGTGCGAAACGGCGCTCACCTGGCTAGGCTGACCTTTGCCGTCGAAGAACGAGCCGAACAGGCGGTAGTCGCTCTCGTCGCAGGAGCCCATGCAGGAATTCCAGAACTCTTGCGTGTTGCTCTGGTACGCCACGTCCTCGAGCATGCCCACAATCTTGCCTTTGCTGATCTCGTAGAACACCGTGCCGCCGAACTGGAAGTTATAGCGCTGCTGGTCGATCGAGTAAGAGCCACGGCCGGCAATGTAGATGCCTTTGTCCACGCCTGAGATAAGCTGGTCCACGTTCATTTTCTGCTTGCCTGGCGCCAGCGATACGTTTGGCATGCGCTGGAACTGCACCGAGCTCCAGTTGTCGGCGTAGCAACAGCCGTGCGACTCCGGCTCGTTGATGATGTGCGCCTGGTCGCGGATGGCCTGGTAGTTCACCAGAATACCGTCCTTGATCAGGTCCCATTGCTTGGTTTTCACGCCTTCGTCGTCCCAGCCTACCAGGCCAAGCGATCCCTTCTGGGTCTTGTCTGCGAAGATGTGCACCTTATCGGAGCCGTACTTGAATTTCTTGGATTTCCACTTGTCGAGGGTGGCAAAAGAGGTACCGGCGTAGTTAGCCTCGTAGCCCAGCACGCGGTCGAGCTCCAGCGGGTGACCCACCGACTCGTGGATGGTCAGGCCGAGGTGGTTCGGGTCGAGGATAAGGTCGTACTTGCCGGCGGCCACGGATTTGGCTGTCAATTTCTCTTTGGCTTGCTTGGCGGCCAGGGCGGCGTCTTCGAGCATGTCGTAGGCGTAGCGATAGCCGGTTAGGCCAGTGCCTTCCGGTCCTTTTATCTTCTCGCTCGCTTTCGGTACCATGTATTCCCAGCCCATACCCATCGGGGCGCTGAGGGCCTCACGGGTTCTGAACTTGCCTGTGGCCTTGTCTACAGCCGTCACCGTGAAGTTTGGCCAGATGCGGTGGATGTCCTGGTCAATGTAAGAGCCGTCGGTAGAGGCAAAGTATTTCTGCTCGTTTATCTGGAAGAGGGCCGAGTTCACGAAGCTGGCGCCGTTCTCCAGCGCCTTGGCATTGGCGGCCAGCAGGAGGTCGGCTTTCTCGTTGATCGGTACCTCAAAGGCATTCTTTTCAATTGGCGTTTTCCAGCTCACCTCGCCGTAGCTTTTCACAGGGGCCAGTCTTACCGGCTCTTTCTGTAGTTTGGAGTTGGCTTTGGCGATGGCCACCGCTTCCTGGGCAGCCTTGGCTATACCTTTGTCGCTCACGTCGGAGGTGGCGGCAAAGCCCCAGGTGCCGTTGGCCAGCACACGCACGCCCACGCCGTAAGACTCGGCGTTCACAATATTCTGTACCTGCTGCTCGCGGGTGAAAACGTACTGCTGCAGGTAGCGGCCTATACGCACGTCGGCATAAGAGGCGCCACTCGACTTGGCTGTGTTAAGGGCTACATCAGCCAATCGCTTTTTCAAGGCTGGGTCTACCTGCTCCAGCGCTCTCTCGGGTGAGATGATATCGCCGAACACAGGTATAGAAGGCAGCATCAGCCCTCCAAATCCCAACGCCGATAGCTCAATAAATTGACGTCGTTTCAATGTCTTTTGAGTTAAGGTTTAGATTAGTTTAGTTTTAGGTAACTAAGTTTAGGGAATTACATCCTTAAATCAAAGTATAGACAAACTTATAAGCTTGAGGAGGCAATTTAATCGATAAACCGGCTGTTCCGCTCTACCAGATGAGCGTCTCGCCAACAGCCTGATAGGTGATTGGCGCAATAGCGAAAGAGCGGGTGTAATGTTTGCAGGCCGGCGGCGTCTCTGTAACTGGAGGGTCAGCTGCGGTTTCTGCGCCTTGTACTTATACCTGACTTTGTCGCTATGAAGAATCAATTCCTACTCGGTTGCACCGTACTTTGTGTGCTGCTGGCGCATAGCCTGGTGCAGGCCCAACCCAACGTGCTGACGATAGCCCAGTGGCAACAGGATGTCAGGGCACTGGCTGAGCAAATGCCTAAGATGCACCGGTCCCCTTATAACAAGGTGTCGCAGCATGCGTTTGACAGCGCTGTGGCCGTTTTGCATGCGCAGGTGCCCAGGCTGCAGGACCATGAAATCGTGGTGGGGCTAACCAAACTGGTGGCTATGATCGGCGATGGCCACACCCGCCTCACGCTGCCGCAGGACATGACCGTGGCCTACAGCCGCGCGCACTCCTCCACACCGCCACCGGCTGACTCCGCCTTGTTTCTGAATCACCTGCCCGTGAAGCTTGCCCTCTTCGATGACGGCCTCTTCATCCGGGAAACCACACCCGACCTGCTGCACCTGGTAGGAGCGGAAGTGGTGCAGATCGGCAGCACAGCTGCAAAAGAAGCCTTGGAAAAAGTGAGGCCAGTGGTGCATTACGACAACGAAATGGGCTTCAAGCACCTGGCGCCCACCTTTCTGGTCGTGCCCGAATTTCTGGAGGCACTAGGTATAGCCGAAGGTTCAGAGGAGATCGTATTCGAGGTAAAGACGCGCGAGGGAGCTGTCATGGAGGTTATATTGTCTTCCATCCCGCAATTCAAGCCGGTATACTTTGTAGGAGCGAGCGAAGCGACAGGTATAGAAGCGCCCCTGAGCCAATGGAACAGGAAGGAAAAATTCTGGCTACACATGCTGGAGGATCAAAAGACGCTGTACGTGCAGCTCAACGAAAGCAATGACAAGGATGATGAAACGCTGGCGGCTTTCGTCGCAAGGATCGAGCGCATCGTTGCGGGCTTTCCGGTCGAAAAGCTGGTGCTGGACCTCAGGTATAACCCGGGCGGGAACAACCACCTGAACCGCTCCCTGGTATTGGCCCTGGCACGGTCGGAGCAGATCAATCGGTTCGGAAAGTTCTATACCCTGATCGGACGGGAGACTTTTTCGGCGGCGCAGCTGCTGGCCAACGACCTGGAGTTTTACACCAGCACCCTGTTTGTGGGCGAGCCGTCGGGTTCCTCACCCAGCGCTTACGGCGACTCCAGAAAAATGCAGCTCCCCAACAGTAAGCTCACCATCCGCGTGTCCACCATCTACTGGCGCGACTGGCACACAGACGAAAAGCGCCCCTGGACCGCGCCCGATCTACCTGTCGGCTATACCTCGAAAGACTACCTGGCGGGGAGGGATCCGGCTTTGGAAGCAGTACTGCAGCTGCCATATAACAACACTGTAGCTGGCGTGATGCGGCAGGTATACGAACGGGCGGGGTTCCAGTCGGCTACCTGGGTTCACTTCCGCGCCGTGCAGGACGCCCGCGCCGATGGCGAAGAGATAAGCAAGGCAGAGAAGGAGTTTGGCGAACACCTGCTGCTAGTTAGAAAATCACCGGAGGCTATTGCCTGGTACAGCTACATCAGTGGCCGGCACAAGGAAGAGGCCTGGCCGCTGGTCGGGTTAGCGAAGGCGCACTTGCTAGGCGATGAGCATCAAAAAGCTGCGGTCGCCCTGGAGAAGGCCATTCAGCTGCAGCCTACTGACAGCCAGGCCAAAGAGCTGCTGGCGGCTCTCAAGAAGAAGCCGTTAAAGGGGTAAAAGCGACTGACAATCAGGTGTTTGATAAGAAAGTAGGCGATGCTATACCTGGAGCCGGTAAATTTTTGATAATATGCTGTAATGTTTCCTAACCCGGGTCGTCTTTGTAATTGAATGGATCTGCAAGAGTTTAAAATAAAGGTACTTCCTGCGAAGCAAAAGCTCTACCGGCTTGCGCTGTTCCTGCTTCATGACAAAGAAGAAGCGGAGGATATCCTGCAGGATGTATTTCTCAAACTCTGGACCCAAAAAGACAAGCTGGATGCCTACAACAGCGTAGAGGCCCTGGCCATGACCATCACCAAAAACCTGTGCCTCGACAAGCTGAAAGCAGGCAAGCGAAAGCAGATGGTCGACGTGACAGGTATGGACCTGAACTCAGGAGACATGACCCCCTACCAGCACTCAGAGCTGACCGACAGCATGAGCAATGTGCAGAAGCTGCTGGAGGTCCTGCCTGAGCAGCAGAAGCTGGTGCTGCACCTGCGCGATGTGGAAGGGTACTCCTTTGAAGAAATAGAGCAGATCACGAGCCTGACCGTGAACAACCTGCGGGTGATCCTGTCAAGGGCCCGCAAAAGCGTAAGGGATGGCTTTCTAAAACTGGAGAATTATGAAGTTAGATAACATAGAGGAACTGCTGCAAAAGTACTACGAAGGCGAAACAACAGTAGCCGAAGAGAAGGAACTGCAGGCGTTCTTTAACCAGACAGCGGACTTGCCTGAGCACCTGAAGGCACATGCCGCGCCATTTCAGTACTACGCCAAACGACAGCAGGACCAATCGATCAGGGTGCTGGCCGATGACTGGCTGTTTGAGAAGATCGAACAGGCGGAAGCCGAGCAGCCGCAGCCAAAGGGGAAACAGGTGTTCTTCACGGCAATGCAGGACTATGCCACTTACTGGCGCGTGGCGGCGGGCATCATCTTCGTGCTGGGGGCCTTCTGGCTGGGTCGGAACTTGAACCAGGGTGTAGCGCCAGAGCAGCAGGCCGAAATTGTCGCCCTGCGCGAGGAAGTAAAGGAGATGAAGCGGGCGATGACCGCGGGAGCCTCCGCCAGCGAGCGCATCCGGCTGGTAAGCCAGGAGTTCGACGCAGAGCAGCCCGACGAGATCATACAGGTGCTGATCACAACGATGAACGAGGACCCGAACGTGAATGTGCGGGTGGCGGCCTCGGAGGCACTGTATAAGTTCAGCCACAAAAAAGAAGTGCGCCAGGCCCTGACAGAATCGCTGCGACTGCAGACCGACCCGATCATGCAACTCACCTTGATCGATATGCTGGTCAAGATCAAAGAAAAAGAGGCCGTCGGCGAGCTGGAGGAGATGGCGAACCGGAAAGACCTGCTCCCGATCGTGAAAAGCAAGGCAGCAGAGGGGCTGGGCATCCTGATATAACAAAGCACAATACCAAGACAAAAGATTTTACTTACCACTAGAGCGATTAGAGCCATATGAAAAGATTAACACTAGTAGCAGTTGCCTGTCTTCTGCTATCCGCGGCGCCAGCAAGTGCGCACGAGGGAAATGAAGCCCACACCATAACAGCACCCGGATCTGGCGAGTCGGCCGAGCGCTATCAGGACAAACCGCTTGTCTATAAAAACAAGCTGGGAAACAAGAAGGGCAATAAGGTTGTCATCCTGATGCACAACAGCGATGTGAAGGTGGTCGGGCATAACTCGGATGAGGTGGTGATCGAGGCCGCCAGCTATCAGGCTCCTCCCGCGCGCGCCGCCGGTCTGAAACCACTCTACAACCAGGCCGAGGATAACACCGGCATGGGCTTGTCCGTGGCGAAAGAAGGCAACACGCTGACCGTTACGAAAGCTTCCAGACAGGATGGCAAGTATACCATCCGGGTGCCTAAAAATGCCTCGGTCGTGTATGAAGAAACAAACTGGATGGGCGGTGACCTGAGCCTTGCCGATGTGGAGGGCGAGATAGAGCTGAAGTTGAATAACGGGAATGCCACGCTCACCAACATCACAGGGCCAGTGGTAGCCAATGCCACCAGCAGCGACATGGTGATCAAGTTTTCGAGCCTGAACCAGTCCAAGCCGAGCGCCATCTCCACGGTGGCAGGGACTGTCGACATTCACCTGCCGGCCAACACCAAGGCCAACTTCAACCTGAAAACCATTCAGGGGGAGATTTACTCAGACTTCGACATGAACATTGCCCGGGACTCGAAAAGCAACCTGCCGCGCGTGAGCGGGGGCAACAACATAGACGGCAAAACCAACGGCGGTGGCGTCGAGATGAACCTCTATACCATCAGCGGCGACATGTACATCCGCAAAAGCAAATAGACAAGAACAATCTAAATCTCCCGAACTATGAAAAAGATATGGACAATAGCCCTGCTGTGGCTGGTGGCAATAGCAGGGGCGCAGGCCCAGAGCAAGACCGTGGAACGGACCCTGGCCGTGCCTGCGAACAATAAGGTAGAGCTGAACCTGAAGTTCGGCGAAAACATCAAAATCAGCGCCTGGAACAAAAAAGAGGCCTACATCAAAGTAACTTACGAGATAAACAGCGGCAAGCTGAACGAGGCGCTGCAGCTGAAGTTCGAGAATGACAATGCCAGTGCCCGCGTCGATGTGGACCTGGACAAAGAGCTGACCAAAAACGGGCAGGCAGCGGACTGTCCGGACAATAACTACAGCCAGTATAATGTCAGCAAGAACGGCAACCGCAACTTCGTTTGTGCGAAGATCAATTACGAAATATTCCTGCCGGCCAACACCGACCTGACTGTGGAAACCATCAACGGGAACATAGAGCTACGGGGGTTAACCGGGCCGGTAAGCGCCAAGTCCATCAGCGGCTTTGTGGATATGAACTGGGCCCCGAACAAAGGCGCTGTTGTGGCCCTGAAAACCATCACAGGCGAAGTTTACTCCGATCTGGCCATCGACCTGGGAGGCAGCAAACAAAAGGCGCCCATGGTGGGGTATGAGCTGAAAGGCAATGTGAGCGGCGGCGGCTCGCCCATTAAGCTGGAAAGCATCAGCAACGACATCTATTTGCGCAAGCAGGACTAGGTATAGCAGGTGGCTGATCGTGCTTTGCGTCGGCAAAGCGATCGTAAGAAGTACCTGAAAGCAAAAAGCGGGATGCCATACCTTGGCGTCCCGCTTTTTGCTTATCAGTAATCTATTAGTCGTTTAGGCTTCGCTAACCTTTCCTGCCAGGCCCTCTTCTTCGAGTAGCTCGTTGAAGGCTTCGGCTTCGTTTCTGCTATTGAACTTGCCGGCTTTTAGCAGCACTACTTTGCGGCCATTTACCCGCTCCTCGGCTACCTCCAGCGGCAGGTGCTTGTCAAAGGCCTTGAGCTTGCGGCTAAGCTCCTCCACCTTCTGCTGGTTGGCCGTTGTCTGGATGGTGTAGGCATTTGGTTTAGGCTCTGCCGTTGCGGCTGCCATTTCGCTCTTGTCGAGCACCTCTACCTTTACAGTGGCCACTCCTGCCGAATGCATGCCGAGCTTGCGGGCCGCTGCTTCCGACACATCAATAATGCGCTTGCCTACAAACGGGCCGCGGTCGTTGATGCGCAAAATAACAGAATGGTCGTTGGCTGGGTTGGTCACGCGGACCATGGTGCCGAAAGGCAGGGTTTTGTGTGCGGCGGTCATCTCGTTTTTGTTGTAGCGCTCGCCGCTGCTGGTCTTTCTTCCGTGGTATTTGCTGCCGTACCAGGAGGCAGCTCCAATTTGGGTGTTGTCGTTTCTTTGTGCGAAAGTTGGTTGACTAACTCCGATAAATAGAAAAATGATTACTGTTAAGAGAATGCACTTTCTATCGTTCTTCATATAGTTTTTTGTTGGTGAACCCGCAAATTTACGGAAATATTTTAAAACGAGGGCTTATACGCTGTATTCTGGCCTTGTTATAGGGGGATACGTGAAGCCTCGTAAAAATCGCTATAAGTCATATAAAACAAAAAGTGCTGTTTTAAGCTCGTATGAGCATATTTTCATATATGTTTATAGCGATAGATTAATTAACCCTTGGCAAAAAATATTTTCGTTTTTTGTCAGGAGTTGGTGGTTTAACGGGAACTTTTCAGGCTATATTTTGTCTGACCTCAAATTTCTGCTAAAGCGTATACTTTATAAAAGCATAGTACCATGGACTTCGGAAAACTCTCAGATATCAGCCTTGTAAACTTCACGCTTCCGCCCGATCACCCGGACACACTGCCGTTGCTGAACAGGTATAAAACAGGCCTTCCACAGAGGCCGAAGATACACATCGGCCTACCAGTCTGGGTGAACAAGGCATGGGTGGGTGAACTCTACCCGACGGGTATGAAAGAGAAAGAGTCGCTGCTATGGTATGGAAAGCAGTTCAACACCATTGAGCTTAATAGCACGCACTACCACATACCGGGTCCTGATACGATCGAGCGCTGGCGCAATTCCGTGCCGCAGGGCTTCACGTTCTGCCCCAAATTCCCGCAGCTCATCAGCCACGAAGGCCCGCTGGTAAGCTCGCTCGATCTGACGGCCACCTTCTGCGAAGCCATCTCTGGGTTGGAGGATAAATTGGGCTGCTCTTTTCTGCAACTACCGCCCTACTTCGGACCTAAGCAACTACCCGATCTGGAAAAGTTTGTGCAGTACATACCTGAGAGCGTGCCGCTGGCCGTGGAGTTGCGCCACCCCGACTGGTTTGTAGACAATGTGGCCTCGCTGGAGCTGTTTGAGGTGCTGGAGAGATTCCGGGTAAGTACGGTGCTGACCGATGTGTCGGGGCGGCGCGACGTGCTGCACATGCGCCTGACTACGCCTACCGCCATGGTGCGCTTCGTAGGCAACGGCCTGCACCCCACTGACTATACCCGCATCGACGATTGGGTGGCAAAAATCAAGGTATGGCTCGAGGCCGGACTGCAGGAGCTCTACTTCTTTGTGCACGAACCCGACAATACCGCCTCGCCCGAACTCGCCACCTACCTAATCGAAAAGCTGAACAAGGTATGCGGGCTTGATGTGAAACCGCCGAAAAAATTTGTGAAAGCCGTGCAGGGCGAGTTGTTTTAGAAAGGCAGGTATAGGTATAGAGAAAGTGCCTACCCCGATGATCTATTTCGGAAAACAGCGGGCCATACCTGGAACAGTTGCTTTCATGGGCGGGTATGGCTATACCTGCAGCTTAAGAACTCTGCTATACCTACAGCCCGGAAATTCTGTGCTATACCTTCGCCACGAGGATTTCTATACCTGCTTTTTAGCGTCTGCTATACCTATGCATTAATTGCAGCTGAGGGACTTGCCGCGCCATACCTGTGTTTATTAGGCAATTCTCTGCCAGATTAATCTACCCTATACCTGTTGTTCTGGTCAATGGACGATTACTATACCTTTGACTCCAGCGCAGCTTTGCCTATACCTGCAACACTAGCGCTATACCTTGGTATCCTACTAAAGCATGACCAAAAATAAAGCGGCGCGCCCATCAGAGCACGCCGCTTTCTAAATAAAGGGTAAAGGGAGGGTTATCTTAGAGCTTGAAGCTGTCGTCTTTCAGTCCTTTGTTTACTTCGATGTTCTTCACTTCGAACTTCATCGACTGCGGTCCAACGGCTTTCTCCATCACATAAGGGAATTTCACACCGTTCACGTCTTTGTAGTCTTTGAAGGTGGACGTCTGCGTCATCACGCCTTGCGGGGTCGGGATGTTGGTTACTGTCTTTACGCGCAGGCCAGTGGCTTTGTCAAAGTAGTGTACGGTCTTCTGCTCTTCGGTCACTTTCACTTCTACCAGGTAGGCGTCCTGGCCGTCTACTTTCTCTATACCTGTCAGCTCTGGTTTGATGCCCATTTTAGCGTAGTGCAGCATCGGGAACAGATCGGCTTCGAGGCGCTGCATCTTCACTTCATCGGCAGTCAGCTCTTTGTTCACACCCTGCATCGGAACTTCTACTTTGCCTTTGTCGCCGGCAATGGTCAGGCGCTGCATCGGGTTGTTGTTCATCGAAAGCTCCTGCATGTAATTGCCTTTGGCCTGCTGCTTGTGCACGAGCTGCAGCTGCATGCCCTGCACCGTAGCACTACTGGTCACGGTTACGTCCTGCAGTTTGTCGATGCTGGCTTTGCCACCGATGGCCTTGATGTAGTTGGCCAGCACCTGGTCGGCGGTAACACCCGCTGGGATAGCGGTAGCAGCGGCAGAGCGGTCTACTTTCTCACCCATCGCATCGAAGTAAGTAATGGAGTTGTCGTCTTTGTCGAAGGCCACCAGCTTGTCAGCGATGTCCTTGGCGTTGCCTACAGCCAGAATGTATAGCTGGTCAGGGCGCACATACTGCTGTGCCACGCGCTGTACGTCAGCCGCTGTGATAGACTCAACTTTCTTCAGGTAGTTGGCATAGTAGTCGGCTGGCAGGTTGTAGCGGGCAGTAGAGATGGCGTACATGGCCACGGTGTTCGGGTTCTCCAGGCCACGGGCGAAGTTGCCGGTGATGTAAGCCTTTGCGTAAGCCAGTTCTTTGTCGGTTACACGCTCGGTTCTGATCTTGTTGAGCTCGTACATGAACTGAGTGGTGGCGCTGTCGGTTACGGCGTTGCGCACGCTGGCCGAGGCATTGAAACGACCCAGGATCTTGTCAGATGAAAGCGTAGAGTAAGCGCCGTAGGTATAGCCGTGCTTCTCGCGCAGGTTCATGAACAGGCGGGCAGTGCTGCCGCCACCCAGGATGGTGTTCATCACCTGAGTTGCCACATAGTCCTCTGCACCAGGCTTCATGTTCACAGGGTTCGTGAACGAAAGCACACTCTGCACCGCGCTCGGACGGTCTACGATCACCACCTGTGTTTTGCCATCATGCTTCGGCAGGTCGTAGTTATGGCTTGGCACGTTGCCTTTTTTCCACTTGCCAAACGACTTGTTCAGTAGCTTTTTCGCTTCTTTCGGCGTGATGTCGCCCACAACGGCCAGGTAACCAATATTCGGACGGTAGTAGGTGTTGTAGTAGTTCTGCACGTCAGCCAGCGTGATGCTTTCAATCGACTTCTCAGTCATCAACTCGCCGTTCGGGTGGTTCTTGCCGAAAAGCAGGGTGTTGCGAATCTTTCCTGCGATGGCATCCGGGTTGTCTTTTTCAGAAGCCAGGTTTGCCAGCATCTGCTTTTTCACCTTGTCGAGTTCTTCCTGTGTGAAGTTCGGATTCAGGAGCGCATCAGCCGTCAGGTCCAGCAAAGTAGGCAGGTTCTTCTTCAGGGAAGAAGCGCTGAAACCCGTAGAGCTGAACGAAAGGTTAGCGCCAATGAAGTCCACTTGCTCGTCGAACTGGTCTTTAGAACGGGTTTTGGTGCCGGTACGCATCATCTGACCGGCCATGCTCACGTAGCCTGCCTTGTCGCCCTCCAGAATCGGGTCACGGTCCAGCACCAGCGACATGTTCACTACCGGCAGTTTGTGGTTTTCCACCACGTATACCTTCAGACCGTTTTTCAGGGTGAAGTGCTCGTACTTGCCCAGCTCAATTTTAGGAGCCGGACCAGCCGGAGGAGGCGTCTGTTTTGTCTGTGCTGTGGCTACCGTGGTGAGCGCCAGCATCAGCAGGAGTATGTTGTATATTCTCTTCATGATAATTTCTTTTATATTGACAAAAGACCGCGAGACAATGGACAAAAGATGTTTGGCTATCAAGTGTCTTCCTTTGTCAAAGAGTCTTTCATCTAAAATTCAATTAGTTACTAGGTTGAGCTGACTTTGGCAGGTAGTGCAACACCACGCGGTTGTTCTTGGTGAGGTACTTGTTGGCCACGCGCTGAATATCTTCCTTCGTCACTTTCATGTAACGGTCGATCTCGTTGTTGATCAGGTTGGCGTCGCCGTAGTACACGTGGTAGTTGGCCAGGTTCTCAGCACGACCGGCCACGGTGCTGTTCTGCTGCACAAACTGGCTCTCCATCTGGTTGCGCAGCTTCTGGAACTCACGCTCGCTTATCAGCTCTTTTTTCACCAGTTCGATCTCGGCATCCACAGCAGCCTCCAAGTCCTTCACGTCCACGCCCATGTTAGCGATGGCGTAAGTCAGGAACAAGCCTGGGTCTTCAGTTGGGAAAGGGATAGACAGGGCGGCAACCGCTTTCTGCTGCTTGTCCACAATGGCCTTCGGCATGCGGGCGCTCTGTCCGCCGGAAAGCAAAGTTGTCAGCATAGACAGGGCGTAGTGGTCTTCGGTACCCTGTGCCGGAATGTGGTAAGCTTGGATCACGGCTGGCAACTGGATGTTGTCATACACGATCTTGCGGCGTTCCTCTGTCTGGGCAGGCTCTGTGATGTTCGGTCTTGGAACCTCTTTGGTGCCTTTCGGAATTTTAGCAAAATACTGCTCGATCAGTTTCTTTGTCTCGTCGATGTTGATGTCGCCGGCAATAGAAAGCGTCGCGTTATTTGGCACATAGAAGGTCTTATAGAAATCGCGGAACTCCTCGATCTTGGCGTTGTTGAGGTCCTCAAACGTGCCGATCGGAGTGATCTTGTACGGGTGCTTGGTATAGGCCAGCCCGAAAGTGTTCTCCAGGATAGTACCATAAGGCTGGTTGTCGATGCGCATGCGCTTCTCCTCCTGCACCACCTTGCGCTGTGTCTCCACGCCTACCTCGTCGATCTTGGCGCCTACCATGCGTTCTGCTTCCATCCAAAGGCCAAGAGCCAGCTGGTTAGAAGGCAGCAACTCGTAGTAGTAGGTACGGTCGAAAGAGGTGTTGGCGTTGAGGGAGCCGCCGGCCGCCTGCACCATGTTCATGTACTGGCCGCGCTCGATGTTCTCGGTGCCCTCAAACATCAGGTGCTCGAAGAAGTGCGCAAAACCCGTGCGGCCCTGCACCTCGTTTTTAGATCCCACATGGTACAGCACCGATACCGCCACGTTCGGCGTAGAATTGTCCTGGTGCAGGATCACATGCAGTCCGTTCGGGAGCGTGTACTCCGTGAAGTCAATCTTATTGCTCTTGGTCTGGGCGAAAGCCGTCAGGCCCGACGCAACCCACACAAGGCAAACGAGAAGTTTACGTTTCATGAAATGATTGTTTAGGAATAGAAAATCTCTTCTACACACGACACGTGTTATAGAAGTTATAAATTTAATCTAAACGCTGCTGTGGTTTTCCACAAATAGCTGAATGGCTATGTTCTCTCTACCAACAGGGTGAGCAGGCAGATGAAATGGGCAGACTTTGTGATTGTGTTTGTCGAAAACTTATTGTTGACCCACTTGATTCAGGTATAATTCACAGGAGTTGCTGCAGCTGCTGCAAAATGAATTTCTTAGGCAGATTAAGTAAGAGAGACAGTAAGAAGAAGCCGAAAAGCACGTACTTGGCTTGGATAATGTCTTTGTGTTTATCTGGAAGGGATACAAAGGCATAAACCAAACCAATAAGAAGCGGGAAGCTGAAAGGCGCCAGCAACCGATAGTCCAGCTCGTCGAAGTGAGAAATAGAGCGGAGAGCTAAAATGGCAGCCAGGTATAGGAAGGCTATACCTATACATATCATAGAAAAGCTATTTTGCTTCAACTCCCGCCAAAAGTTGAAATGCCGCTTTACTTTGGCTGCTACAAAAGCTAGGACCGCTATTTGGATAACAGCTGTAATGTACAGCAAGTAGTCAGGCTGGTTTTGTGGTCTGTACTCACGGATGATCAGGAACTCGTTTAGGAGGGCCTTGAAAAGCATAGCGAGGAATGCACCTAAGGACTCTGTCTCGTCCTCCAGTCGATCGAACCCAGTAGTGAAGCCACTTAGGCGGTAATTATTATACAAATATGCTATTGCTAATGCCAGTAGTACAACTGTACTTATTATCAGGTAAATGGCTGTCTTCTTCTTCCCTTTGAAAGCAAAGTAAAGTCCTAAAAGAGCTGGCACAGCAAATGAAAACGCACCAATATAACGGATGAGGAAAAGGCAGGCGCATACCACAAACAGGAACGCGATATTTTTACCTGTATGCTGACCTCTTATGATTGTATCAGTTATGCCCGCCAATAGCAGTATAAGAAATAAGAATGGCGCTTCTGACCACGTGAAGCTGTAAACTTCCATGAAAGTATACGCTCCATAAACAGAAGCCAGAATGAAAGCATATGGGTGGCTAAATTGCCTCAAAAGAACGAAGCCCAGCGCAAGTAGAATAAAATTAAGAAGCTTAGATGACCAGTAAACATCGAGCGTGCTGAGTTCTGAGAAAAGATAGATTAATACAGGGTAGCCAACTGGCCAAATAGAAAAATAGGTTCGTGTATTCGCTTCGTCCAATACATAGAAACCGTGCCCATCCTTTAAATTCTGCGCTAGATTCAGATAATGCTTTGAGTCGGGACTCAAGTAGCCGGTTCCTTCGGCGTTGACTCGTAAAACAATAATGGCTAAAACAGCTGCATATAGCAATATAAGCAGCAAGTCTGCCCTTTTCAAGTTATCCTGAAGCATACACACTTACTTAATACATCCTCGGCAACTCAATTCCCTTGATCTTCCGGTACAGCCCGAGCGCGGCTTGGTCGGTGAGGCTGGTGACGAAGTCGGTGATGTGGATGATGCGCTCGTAGTCGGAGGCACCTTCGGGTAGCTGCAGGTAGTGCGGCGGGATGAGATCGGCTATCTTGCGGTGGTGCCTGGAGTCCGGGCGGGAGGCAGCTTTCATACAGGCGTCTAGCAGACCGCCGAGCACTTCAAAACCGGCGGCTTCGATTTCCAATACTGGACGATTGCGGTAGATCAGGTCGATGGAGAGGTCCTTGATCTGGTCGAGCACTGGCTTGCAGCCGAGTTCGTTGATGAGCGGTTTGTCGTAGGTGCCAGCCAGGATAGCCTCTTCGTGTTGCAGGAAAACCTGGGTGGTCTCTTGAATGAGTTTCCCGATGATGCGCGCGCGCAGGTAGCCGATCTCTTCGCGCCAATCATAAAAAGTCAGGCTGGAGACACGGTCCGGGGCGTCGTTCAGAATCTGGCGCAGCAGGGCGATGCCTTGTTGATGTGGTACCAGGCCGAGCTTTAGGCCGTCTTCAAAGTCGATGATGCGGTAACAGATGTCGTCGGCGGCCTCTACCAGAAAAGCAAGCGGGTGACGGTGATAGAATACCTGGTCGTAGTCTCCTTTTTTCAACAGACCTAACTCCTGGGCAATGGTGTTGAACCAGGCTTTCTCTGTCTGGAAAAAGCCGTACTTCTTTTCGCTGGTGTTTTTGGTGCCCGCTATGACCGGCAGTGACTCCTTCGGATACTTCGTGAAAGTGGCCAGCGTGGTATAGGTCAGGCTCAGGCCGCCCGGCAGGTTGCAGTGCGCCGGATAGGTATAGGTGAGTACCCGAAAACCGGCGGCATTGCCTTCGAAACGCTGCAGGTCGGCCAGTTGTGCTTGGGTCAGGTTCTTCAAGAAAGGTTGTGCTTCCTCACTAAGAAAATAGGCTGAGATAGCGTCCTCTCCAGAGTGGCCAAAAGGCGGGTTGCCGATGTCGTGCGAGAGGCAGGCGGCTGCCACGATATCACCAAAGTCGGCTTCCTGTATGTTCTTGTCTCCTGTCAGGTCGGGGTAGCGCTCCAGTATGCTTTTGCCTACGATGCGGCCCAGCGAACGGCCAACCACCGAGGCCTCCAGGCTGTGCGTGAGGCGGGTGTGCACAAAGTCGCTCTCCGGCATGGGCATCACCTGCGTCTTGTTTTGCAGGCGCCGGAAGGCCGACGAAAACACGATGCGGTCGTAATCGCGCTGAAACTCGCCACGCACCGATTCATCGGAGCTATACTTACTATCGGTCGTTTCGAAGCGTTTCTTAGAAATTAAGCGTTCCCAGGAGGTAGAAAGGTTCATGTGGTAATAAGGTATAAATTAACTGAGCAGCACGCTGATGCCAACAGTTGTTACAAACAGTATAGCCAAAGATACCAGGTATACAAAGCCAACAGGTAGCAGTTTGGCTGCCGTGACCAGGTACGATTCTTTGTACACGTAGCGCAGCGCAAAGAACAAATAAACTGTGCTGATCAGAAACACCCACTCTTCAGTACTAATCCTAGGGAATACCACCTCTAGCAGTATGGCGAACATGATCAGCAGGAAGACAAAGGTATGGAAATGAACAGAGAACATGAGGTGCTCCACGTAGTTTCGGCGCTGCGACCGGTAAAACAGGTATAGGATGAACCCGAAAAATGGCATGAGCACAAACATCATGAATGAGATGTTCTTCAACAGCCTTTGCCTGGCTTGTTCTTCGTTCTCTAAAAAACTCCTGAACTTGTTGTCTACCTCTTCATTAATAATGAGGCCTGTCGTGTCGCCGGGAGCGGCAGCCGTGTCTCCAAAAGTGAAACCAACCCGCATCCTGGCAAGCGAGTCAGCTTGCAGTATACGGGCTGCAGCCTCCGGATCGGTTGTCTTTAGCCGCTCACTTGCGCTCGTCGTGTCGCTCATCACCAGATTCTTGGAGGCAAACACGGCAACCGTAGTAAAGAAAAAAAGGCTGATGAACACGTAAAGTCTAAATGGCGGGACATACGAAGCACGCTGGCCCCTGTTAAACTTTTCGGTCAGATAACCGGGGCGGGTGATCAGGTACTTGAGTGTGCGCAAAAACTTGGTGTCATAGTGCAGGGTGCTTTCAAAGAACTCCTCCACCAGGTGTTTCACCGGCACATTCAGGTCATGGTTCTCCTGTCCGCAGTTGGGGCAGTAATTGTTTACCTCCTCAAAGGTATAGCCACAGTTGGGGCATTGTACAAACTTTCGTCTTCTCTTCGCCATAAGCTTGCATCAAGCAGTATGCTTAACCTGTCAAATATAGTATACTCACTATAATAATACTACCATTCCCCTCCTCACAGAAATTTCAAACGGTCATAATAATTCGCTGTTGCAACAACAGCATTGTTATTTTGGATGTTACCTTTTGCTGTTAAGTTAAAAATAAAATTGCGATGATTTGGCTTATAGGGTGTTTTTGCTCCGAAAATCAAGCATAATAGGTGTAATATGCTAGTTACCTTTTAAGGTAAAGTCTCCTTTGCGTACAGCTGATGTTTTACAACATTTGTACAGTTACTCGAGCCTATTCCGAGCAATGGAAAACAGACTGTCCCTTTCCAAGCTATGAAAACTACACGCGAGCTACTGACAAAACCCTGCGTCGAGTATAAGCTTATGCTCCTGGAGCCTATGCCCTGACATCTGAAAACAAACCTTAATCCTGAAAAGCGGCCAGCGACATTCATTTGTTCCTGGTCGCTTTTTTTTATTTGTATTCAGGGTTAAACTATAAAAAAAACAAGGCGTAGAAATTAGTGGGATTCCCCATCCCGGTCGGGGTGATGATACAGAATGTTAAACCAAAACCAAAAGGAGGTACCACTATGAAGCCCATGAGAAAAGAACGCACCGGAGGCGAAAGCCTTGTTCCCAGATCGTTCTTCACAGATTTTTTCAGTGACGTGGATCGTTTCTTTGAGAACGACCTAATGCGGATGCCTGCACAAATCGGGCGGCAGATCATGCGGAACATGCCTGCCACTAACATCCGCGAAAATGAAAGAGAATACACCATAGAACTGGCGGCCCCAGGTATGGCGAAAGACGATTTTGCGGTGGACGTAGATGAAGGTATGCTCACCATCAGCAGCCAGAAAGAGCAGGACACTTCGACAGAGGAAGACAACTACACCCGCCGGGAGTATAACTACAGCTCATTCAGCCGCTCGTTCAAACTGCCTGAATCTGTGAGACCAGAAGAAATAAAGGCACGCTACGAAGAGGGTGTACTGAAAATAACAGTGCCAAAACAGGAGCACACTGGCGGGGGAAACCGCAAACGCGTCAGCATCGATTAAGGTGTCAGGCAAAACAGAAAAGGGAGGCGATTAGCCTCCCTTTTCTGTTTACTGCGCTTTCACCACTTTGGTGACGCCGCTGTTGCTGCCCTCGCTCCAGCGCAGCACATAGGTGCCCGCCGCCAGGTCGGCTACGTTGATCTCCACAACGTCGGTGCCGTCGGTTACGGTAGCTTTCACGTCGCGCACGAGCCTGCCCTGCAAATCGTAGAGCTGCATGCTGATGTCGGATGAGCTGCGTACCAGGTACTCTATCCGCAGAGTTTCACTTGGGGTGCCGTCGGTGTTTGTCGTGAGGCCGATCGGGTTAGGGTATACCTTGAAAACACGCAGGTCGCTTGGGTTGAGTACCTGCACCCTGCCTGAGAAAGCCTCGGTATTGTCGGTGTATACCACGCGCAGGCGGTAGTAGCTACGGCGGGGTAATGGATCGCTGTCCGTAAAGGTATAGTCGCCGGCCTGCCCTGTGACAGGCACCTCGCCCACATTCTCCCACTGCTGCCCGTCCGGGCTGCGCTGCACCACAAAGCGGGCTACGCCCGTCTCCCTGCTGGTTGTCCAGATCACGTTCACGGCGCCACTGCTGTTAAAGGAAGCATCAAAGGTGAAAATCTCAGACGCCAGGTTACAGTCGCCGTCCAGTTTGGGGATCATTGGAGAGCGGCCTCCACAAATTGGCGGGCTCAGGCTTCGGTTCAGCACCAGGTTGGCCCCGGCTATATCAGGCGGTGTCAGGTCGCGGATTTGCTTCTGGCGGGCAATGTTGTAGTGCATCAGGGTGTTTGGCAAAATAACGTGGCCAAGCTGGTGCGCGTGTCCTAATTCGTGCAGGATCACGGTTTCAAAGTCAAATTGGTTGGCGCTCGGCCCGCCCGGACCGTACTGCCAGGAGATGTTGCTGTTGATCTCCATGTCGAACTCGGTGAGCCAGAAGATCGTGTCGCGGCGGGTGCCGTTGATGGATACGCAGCCTCTGTACTTGCTGATGGTGCGGGCCAGCACACTCTGCCCTGTCACGGATGGAGGCGCAAAACGAATCACGCTTCGTCCGTCGTCGGCCGCGTTCTCGGTGGTGGTAGTTGCCCCAATTATCCAGTTTACGTTGGTGGTACACACCCAATTGTTCACGGCACGTCGGAAACCCTCCTGAGCAGCGGCTCTGCTTTGCAGACTGGGAGCGAACTGTATGGTATAGCCACCGCTTCGGTTGGCGTCGATCAGGGCTGGCTGGTAAGGCGTGTTGCCACCCTCGGCCACCACGTTAGAGTAGGCGAATTCAATCACGAGCGTGGCGGCGCTTATACCTGAGGTTCCGTCGTTGGCGGTCACTTTCACGCGGCCTGTACCGGCTGTGCCACCCGTCTGGGTATAAGAAGGTACGATCACCCGAATCTGGTTATTGGTCCAGGATAGATAGTCAGAGGCGTAGGGGCGCACCAGGGTAGTGCCGCCGTCGTCGGCGTTAGGGAATTCCACGAAGCCGTTTCCGCGGGTATTGCCGAAGCCCGTGCCTGTGATGGTCAGGACAGCGCCCGTACCGGCACTGGTGCGTGTTGGGCTGATGCCCGCTACCACTACGGCCTGTGTCGCCTGTGTGCTCTCCTGTTTCAGCTGGGCCTTTATACCTGACTCCAGTTTTTCGTTGGCTAACACGGTTTTGTACTGTCGTCCCATGCGCGAGGTGACGCTCTTGTATACCTCCTGCACGGATTTATATTGGTTGAACGGGTCGGCGGCGGTGCCTTGCGCCACATCGTAGCGCACAAATCCCTGCCGGCTGCCATAAGGCTTGGTGATAACAGCTGCCGCGCTTGCTGCTATACCTGTAGGTGCACCCTTGGTCAGGAAAAACATGCCCTGCTGCCCTTTGCGCAGCTGCAAAGCCGACGACACCGTGTGCATGGCCAGGCCTACTGTACCACCGTCTGTGATCACCTCCACCTGGCGCTCCTGTAGCTCACCCTTGAACACCTTGAAAAGCCGGACGGTGTGTGCCGTGTAAATAAACTCCTGCCGGGCATCCCAGAACGAGCGCTGGGCCACCACCTCGCCCTCCACAATGATATCGGCAGCCTTGATGCGCTCCTCCAGCGGAATGGGCACCATGTGCAGGTCTTCGGAGGCATGTGCTGCAAAGGAAATCACCGAGAGAAGGAGTGCCAACAACATGGCAGCGCTTCGAGACCCCAGGCGGTCAGGTGTTAGGAGTGTGGTGGTCATATACAGGTGCGGATTGTCAGTTTAGCTGTCGAAAAATTAGAGTGTGGCATGCAAAGCGGCCATAACGTACTATTACGGAAAAGGATATGCCATGGTATGGCCGGTTTGCTGCCAAATATAATAAAATTGTGTGTCGGATGAAGCATGTCAGGTATAGCTGTCGCCTGTGCGCGGAAGTTCTGCCCTTTAATGCGCCAGGGCGGATTTTATCAGGATGAATTCGTTGATGTTGTCGGAGTTGATGACGCCGGCCAATCGCCCGTTCTCGAGCACCGGGAAGAGCGGCGCCTTGGTTTTCTGCAGCTCGGTATAGGCCTCGGCCAACTTGTCCTGCACGTTAAAGGCTTTTACTTCCTGCGTCATGATGTCCGCCACCGGACTTTCGACCTTTTCTTCTTTTACGGCCTGTATCAGTTGCATGCGCGTGAGCGTGCCCATCACCTGCCCGTCCTGTTCCACTACAAAGTCATGCTCCGAGCCTTTGAGCAGTTTACCCAGGGCGTCGCGCACTGTTTCGGTGGGTGCCAAAGTCACGAAATTGGTCATCATGCCTTCGCGCACCTGGTGGCCGCGCAGAAACTCGATGTGCTGCACCACCACGTTCTCAGACCAAGCTCCGAAAAACACGAAGATGCCGATCAGGATCAGGAAGGGGTTGTAGAAAAAGCCGATGAACATGAAGAAGATGGCCAGCATCTGCCCGAGGTTAGCCGCTATCTGCGTGGCCCGCACTCTGCCCAGTTTAAACGCCAACAAGGCCCGCAACACGCGTCCGCCATCCATCGGGAAGGCAGGTATAGCGTTGAAGACCACGAGCATCATGTTCACAAAAAAGAGCAGGTATAGGAAGTTGGCCGGTGTAATACGGCTGAAAAACGACTCGTCCGGCAGCTCGCGCAGCGGCGGAAGAATCAGCCAAAGCACGAAGGCAATTACCACGTTCACGGCGGGGCCTGCAATGGCGATCATCAGTTCCTTTTTCGGGTTTTCAGGTATACGCTCCAGACTGGCCACACCGCCAATCGGCAGCAGGGTGATCATTTTGGTGCCCACGCCATAGCGTTTCGCCATCAGCGCATGGCCTAACTCGTGCAGCACAACGCACAGGAAAATGGTCAGCACAAAGGCAACCGACAGGAGGGTGGCCATCAGGTCGGAGCCACGCTGCATTTCCGAAAACACGATCCAGCCGATCAGGATCAGGAATGTCCAGTGCATCAGGATTTTGATGCCCGCTATTCTACCGAGGTTAAGGGACCATTTCATAAGACGTCTCTACGTGTCGTGTTATACCTGTAACGTGCTAACAGGCTATAAGTTAATGGTCGGAAATGCTTTGTTACGGTGCTATACCTTAGCCCAAAAGCTGAGGCACCACCTTGTCGCCAAACACCTCGATAAAGCGCTCCTGCTGCAGGTTCACATTGTGCAGAATCAGCTGACTGAAGCCCAGGTCGAGGTCCTGTTGCAGCCACTCCACATGCTGGTTGGGATCGGAGGAGATGCGCACATGCGCACGCAGGTCTTCTTCGCGCACAAACATGGCCGCCTGCTCCAGCTGTTTGGCCGTGCGTAGGTCGGAGAGCACGGCACTCGGGAAGATGTTGGAACGCCACTGTTCGTGGGCTCCTTGCAATGCCTCTTTTTCGTCTTTGGCGTAAGACAGCTGCACTTTCAGGTACATCGGTTTGCCTTCGCCTCCCCCTCGATGGAAGGCATCTACCATCTTCTTTAACTCCTTAGGAGGCTTGGATACCGTGATCATGCCGTCGGCCCAGCTGCCCACCCATTCGGCGGTTTCCTCGGTAATGGCGGCTCCGATGATCTTGGGTGCTATTTTGGCGCGGGTCCAGAGTTTGGCTTCTTCCACCGTCACCAGGCCGTGGTGCGTGACGGTCTCGCCGTCCCAGAGCGCCCGGATGATGTCGACGCACTCTTTGAGTCGGTCGTTGCGGTCCTGCTTTACGGGCCAGTGCTCGCCCGTGATCTGCTCGTTGATGTACTGGCCGCTGCCCATGGCGACCCAGAAGCGCTCCGGAAACATTTCGGCCAGCGTAGCGGCGGCCTGCGCAATAATAGCCGGGTGGTAGCGCTGCCCGGGGGCATTGACGATGCCGAAAGGCAGCTGGGTGGCCTGCATGGCCGCCCCGAGCCAGGACCACGCAAAGCCGCTCTCGCCCTGGTCGAGGCTCCAGGGGGCAAAATGGTCGGAGGACATGGAGGCATTGAAACCAGCCTGCTCGGCCTGCTGCACAAACCGGAGGAGTTCGCTGGGTTTAAATTGTTCGTGCGAGGCGTGGTAGCCGATGCGCAGGGTGCTGTCTTGTTGCTTCATAGGTATAGCCGCTTGGGTTTAGGTAGTAAGGCATACGGCGAGGCTTTGCACTTTGGTTCCGGAAGGAGCGACAGGCACAAAAAAAGGGCAGACCCCAATGGCCCGCCCTTCGATTGCCTAGGTATATAGGCCCGATTATTTTACCTTCGCCAGGAAGGCCTTTACGTGCTGGTGGAAGAGTGCCGTTTGCTCCTGGTAAGGGCAGTGGCCGGTGTCCATCGGCCGGTAGGTGGCATTTTTGAACTTGAACAGTTTGTAGTGCTCCGGACCAACGGACAAGTCGTTGTTGCCCGAGATGACGAGTACCGGCATTTTGAGCGAGGCGCTTTTGATGGTGAAGTCCTGCGTATATTCGGGGAAGTCCCATACCTTGCTGCCGAAGTCCCAGTTGATGGTGGTGTCCATCACGGCGTTCATTTGGTCAAACATCTCCTTTTTGGGGTACATCATCTTGTACATCACGCCCTGCTGGTTGAGCTGGGAGGCCACGCCGTTGAGCGCTTCGCCAATAGAGCCGCCCGTTTTGCGAAACTCCGACTCAGGCTTGCCCAGCAGGCGCGCGCCGTTCTTGACGTAGCTCTCCAGCGCATCGTTCAGATATAGCGTGGAGTTGACGAAAATGGCCGCGCTGACGCGTTTCGGATGCTGGTAGGCGTACTCAGTGGCGATGGTGCCGCCAAAGGAGTGCGGCATGAGCATCCACTTGTTGTAGCCCAGGTGCTCGCGCAGTTCCTCAAAGTCCTGCACCACGCGGGCCAGCGAGTAGTCTTTGGATTCGGAACTGGAGGAGCGACCGCAACCGCGCTGGTCTACGTAGATCATGGTCATGTCCTGCTCCACAACGTCGCCGCCGAGGGCGTAGAAATACTTGGTCCAGGAGCCGGGGCCACCGTGAATGAATAGGCAAGGCTTGCCCTCACCCGCCATGCGCACGTAGAGTTGCACGCCGTCCGAAGTGGTGAAGTAAAAGGATTTATTTACGGCCTGAGAAGCATGCGCAAGCGCAAAAAGCGTGAGCAACACGCAGATAAAGCGTAGCTTTTTCATGGAAAAGGGGTAGGGTGATCAGAAAAAATCTCACAAAAGACGCATAAAAATTTGAAACAGTATCAATCGGCCTGAAATTATTGGTGAACAGGTATAAAAGGCTGGTTATAAGTTTATTTTGGAAGGTATAGTAACAGAATGACAGATCTGAAAGAACGTGATTTTGAGCGGGAGCTGAGCTTCCAGGCTTCGCGGAGTGGCGGGGCCGGCGGGCAGAACGTGAACAAGGTGGCCAGCAAGGTCGAGCTGCGTTTCCATGTGGCAGAGTCGCAGCTGCTGAGCGAGGAAGAAAAGGCGCTGGTACAGGAAAAGCTGGGCAGTCGCATCAACGGCGAGGGCTACCTGCAGGTGGTTTGCCAGGCGGAGCGCAGCCAGCTGCAAAACAAAGAGCAGTGCATCGAGCGCTTCTACGAGCTGCTCCGGCAGGCTCTCACCCGCCAGAAAAAGCGGAAGGCCACTAAGCCCACCCGCGCCTCGGTACGCAAGCGGCTGGAGAGCAAGCGCCGCCAATCCGACAAAAAAGCCAGTCGCAACGGTTTCAAAAACGACTACTAAGGTATGGCATGGCCGCTCGTCTACTGGCCGGCTTTCACACCAAACTTTTCAAGCTAGCTACCGAGTTATAGCCGCTTTCTTTTGGCGCAGGTATACGAGGCGGCCCTTCAGGTGCGTTCCGATAAGACTGTCAGCCATATCGCACTGCTTTCAATTTTCGAAAAAGACAGGCCAAGAACGGGCGGTTTGATTCTTTTCTGTAGAATAGGTAAGATATTTGCAGCGGCAGGAATCGGACTCCGAAGACAAGACATGAAGAAGATTTTTATTACGACACTCTTAGTGGCGGCTGCGGCTACGGCCAGCCAGGCGCAGAAATACAGAACAGCGGCGGGTATACGCCTGGGCGGTGACCAGTTCGGCGCCACCCTGCAGCAGCGAGTTGCCGAGAAAAGCACCCTCGAAGGTATAGCCCTGGTCGGCTCGCGCGAGTACAGCGGCACGGTGCTCTACCAGCACCACTGGCCCATGCTCGGTAAGCGATTCAACTACTACCTGGGAGGCGGCGGCCACATCGGCAACCTCAAAGACCAGGGCGTGTTCACGGGGCTGGACGCGATTGTGGGGGTAGAGTATAAAGTGAACGGGCTGCCCTTCTTGCTTTCTGCCGATGTAAAGCCGGCCCTGCACTTCAACCACGAAGACTGGGTGAACCTGGCCACGGGCATCTCGATCCGCTATGTGATTGTACCGGAGAAGAAGGAGAAAAAGAAAATCTGGCCTTTTGGCAAGCAGCAGGAAGAGGAGGAAAAGTCGGGTTGGCCGTTTGGCAAAAAGAAAGAACCCGAGCCGCCTAAAAAGAAGGTATGGCCATTCGGTAAAAAAGAGGAGCCTGCTCCGGAGCCAGAGCCTGAGAAGCGCATCGACCTGAACAAGATATTCAAGAAGAAGGAAAAATAACAGCAATCGCCCGACCTCCCACAGGTCGGGCGATTGCTGTTATAAGGGCAATGTCTTTCTGGTCGCTCAGCTTGGAAGCGAACGTGCGGCAGGAGTTAGAATACGGTCTGGAGAGGTGTTGGGCCAAGGTATAGGTCATGTTATCGGTAGCAAGACGGCCCTTAATGGGGTTTGCTACAGCATGGCCACTGGCTGGGAAGCAGAGCTTTCGGCGCCGTACAGCAGGGTAACGCGATCCTGCTGCAGGCGCTCGGCCAACAACACACGCTCGTCAATGGTTTTTTTCAAGGCAAAGCCAAATGAGGCTACCAGTACGAAGAGGAGAATGATAATTTTCATGGTTTTATAGATACTAATGGCGGAGTTAAGGAATCGGTAAGATCGGCTATGCTACTTTAACAGAGAGTCGCGCGAAACGGTGATGACTACCTCAGGAAGCAGGTTCGGGTAGCGTTCCAGCTCTCTCAGTTCCTGGCGGTGCCTAATCTCTTCTATGTCGCTGGCAGTTTTCTTGCCTGCGGTGCCCAGAGCTGCTGTAAGTCCGAACAAAAGAATTAAGATTTTCATAGTGATTTAGTTTAGGATGATGTGTGAAAGGGTTGTACGCGATCAGGGTGTCAGGCCTTTGGTGCTACGATCAGCACTTCTGGCAACAGGTTAGGGTAGTTGCGCAGTTCTCTTTGCTCTTGCTGCAGTTTGTGTTTGGCTGCGGACTCACGCATATCAGAAGATGTCTTTTTAGTGGCGGCTCCGAAACCCAGTACAATGGCGAATAATAAGATGATGATTTTCATGGCGTTTTATATTTAAAGGTAAATCTTGTTATGCTTTCTAAGTACTTAATAGATAGTGCAATTAGGTAAAAGGTTGCTTGGTGCTTCTAAATTTTTTTTTATTTGTAATTGGCATATTACATTTTGTGTGCCAATACTATAAAACACTGTAAATCAACATGTTGTGTAAATAAATAGTAGTTCTGTCTACTAAAGCCGTCCAATAGCGTACAGGTCTTTGTTCGAAAACGGACACAAACAAAGCACGCTGTTGCGCTCAAAGCACGCTGTTGCGCTGTTTTAAATCTTTTCGGACACTTAATTGTAAAATATACAGCCGTTTACCGCCAAGTGAGCGGCTGTGTCTACATAAGCTGGATAACTATGTACAAAGGAACCTTAATAGCGCTTGGAGGAGGGTTTGACGATGATTTGATTAAGCTAATCAGGTCTGAAATATGCCCTTTGCATTCAAACATAGAAGTAATCGCAACGGCGGCTACCGAACCACAGGAGGCCGGTTTGGCTTACAAAGAGGCTTTCGAGGAACTGGGTTGCAACAAAGTGGAGTTCATGCTGATTGATGAAAACCACGCTGCAGACCAGCCCGAATACATCAGCCGTATTCAGCAGGCCGACGTTATTTTCTTTACCGGAGGCGATCAGGTTCGCCTGAATAAGTTTCTGAACGGTACGCAGCTGCTGGAGATCATGCGCCGCCGTTATCACCAGGAGCCCATCATCATAGCCGGTACCAGTGCAGGTGCCGCCATCATGTCGGACCGTATGATCTACGACGGCTACGGGCACTACTCGCTCATCAAGGGCGAAATGAAGACTACCATCGGTTTCGGGTTTGTCAGCCATCTGTACATCGACACACACTTTGTGGAGCGCGGCCGTTTTGGTCGGTTGGCCCATGCCGTGGCACACGACCCGGCCTATGTCGGGGTCGGGCTGAGCGAGGAGACCGGCATCATTATCAAAGAGGGCGATAAAATAGAAGTGTTTGGAACGGGTGTCGTTACCATCATCGACGCCAGCAAGATCAGATTCTCCAACACAAGGCAGGTATCGGAGAACGAGCCGATTGCGGTGGAGAACCTGGTGATGCACATGCTGGTAGAAGGCTACCGTTATTGCCTGAAGGAGCACTTGTTCCAACCGGTGGAGCAGCACCTGCCGGGCTCAGCCCAGCAGGCGAGCGATGCTGCCGCCAGCTTGGCCTAGGGCCTTACCCTGTCTTCCTGCTGCAACTCCATGTTGACGGCCACGCCTGCCTTGGCGCCTTCGGCCGCCGCCACAATCACGAGCTGCATGTCGCGGGCCGCATCCCCGGCTACGTAAAGGCCCGGGATGTTAGCCTGTTGCAGGCGCCGCGTCCTGATAACCCCTTTGCTGGTAAACTCACAGCCCAGCTGACGGCCCAGCTCTGACTGCTGCTTTGTCTCACCGGAAAAGAAAAGGGCCTCCTGCGGCCGCGTTTCCCCGTTTCGCAGTACAATTCGCTGTAGCATACCTTCTTCTCCTTCCACCCGGGCAATGGCGTCGGTGCATACCTTTACCTCGTTCAGGTTAAGCAGTTCCATGTCTTTGTTGTTGAGCTTCCGGGTGCCGTCTGTATAGAGGGTCACGTCGCTGCTCCAGTTTTTCATAGCCAGGGCTTGGCCTATACCTGAGCGATCCTTTCCGTACACGGCAATGGCCTTGTCACGGCTTTCCCAGCCGTCGCAGTAGGGGCAGTGGTGCACACTCAGGCCGTACAGTTCCTCTATACCTTCCACTTCAGGCAGTGTGTCTTTCAGGCCGGTTGCTAATATCAGCTTGCGGGAGTGGTACACGTGCCCTTCGCTAGCTTCTACCACATAAGTGCCTTTACTGTAAGTAGCGTCGCTCACGGGATGGTCTACTATCTGTATGTTGTATTTTTTAAGCTCTTCGCGGCCTTTCCGGATAAAATCGGCTGGGTTTACGCCGTCGCTTGACAGGAAGCCATTCATGCTTTTGGACCAGCGGTTGCGGGGCTTTCCACTGTCAAACAAAAGCACTTTGCGGCGGGACCTGCCCAGTATCATGGCGGCATTCAGCCCTGCAGGGCCTCCACCGATGATGATCACGTCATATATTTCCTTCATTGGTTTGATCTGTTGAGAGTATGTAAACGTAGATTGCCCGGATGAGGTAGGGCGGCGGGCAAAAAAATGCCGTGGTGCCATCCAGAGGGCATCATCATGCAGCTGGGTGCACGTTTTTCGACTAATATGAGAGTTTATTTGAAAAAAGGCGGGGCAAGCGCTTTTTAAGTATGAATGTTTTATATATTTGTTTAACCTTATTAACACCCTACATCTAAAAACAAGTCGCATTTTATGAAAAGCAAAATCTTAGCCTTATTAGGTAGCGCCCTGATTTCAGGTACAGCCCTGGCCGGCGGATACCAGGTGAACCTGGCTAGCCAGCGCCAGATCGGTATGGGCCATACGGGCACAGGCCTCCTGACGGGTACGTCCAGCATCTTCTTTAACCCAGGTGCCATGAGCCACATTGGCTACAGCGGCGTGACGATAGGCGGTAGTGCGCTTGTCTCTAAAATAGCCTACTCTGCCCCTGAATCTAGCGGTGTTACGGCACGCACAGATAACCCGCTGGGCACTCCTTTCCAGGTATATGGCGTGTATCAGGTTAATGAGAAGTTCTCTGCCGGTCTTGGTGTGTATACCCCGTTTGGTAGCACTGTGGAGTGGGGCAACGAGTGGAGCGGTCGCTACGGACTGAACCAACTGAAACTGCAGGCCATTTATGTGCAACCGACCGTTAGCTACGCCATTACCGACAAGCTGGGTATAGGTGTGGGCCTTTCTTACGTAATCGGAAGCGTGAACCTGCAGCGTTCGGTGCCGGTGCAGAGCCAGGACGGCACAGAAGGCGGCCTGGAACTGGATGGCAGCGCTGAGTCGGCATTCGGCTTTAACGCAGGTATCTACTTCCAGCCAACGGAGAAGCTTTCTATCGGTGTGAACTACCGCTCTAAAGTGGACCTGAAGGTAGAAGGTGGCGACGTGATGTTCAGCAACATTCCGGCTGCAGCCCGTGGCAACTTCCCGGAAGGCACAACTTTCAACGCGGAGCTGCCAATGCCGTCAACCCTTTCGGTAGGTATAGGCTTTAAGCCAACCGAGCGCCTGACGCTTGCTGCTGACGTGAGCCATGTAGGCTGGGATGCATACGAGAAACTGCGTTTCGATTTTAGCAAGCCAGTAGCGGGCAGCCCTACATCTGAGGCAGCCCGTAACTACGAGAACGCTTTCATCTACCGCATCGGTGGTGAGTACATGGTGAGCGATGCCTTGGCCCTTCGTGCCGGCGCTTACCTCGACAAAACCCCTGTGCAGGACGGCTACCTGACGCCAGAAACGCCGGACTCTGACTCGCGCGGTCTTTCTGCAGGTATAGGCTACTCTGTTTCTGAAAACTTCAGCATCGACGCTTCTTTCCTGTACATCAACAAAAAAGAAAGAACAGATGCGGCTAACCTGTCTAACGGTGTTCCGGGTACGTTTAAATCTGTCGCCTATATCCCTGGTATCGGTCTGAACTTCAAATTCTAATTTTCTTTAGCAAAGTATATGAAAAAGATTTTCTATAAATCGAGTGTGCTGGCCTTGATGGCCGGTATGTTCCTGACAAGTTGCGATCCGGAGATTGATAGCCCAGCGGCGAGTTCGGGAGAAGCAGATTTTAGCACTTATGTGGCGCTAGGAAACTCCCTGACAGCGGGTTTTGCTGACGGAGCGCTATACCGTGAGGGACAGCAAGCATCCTATCCAGCAATTCTGGCCCAGCAGTTTGAACAAGTAGGGGGAAGCTCTGATTTCAGACAGCCTTTGATGCCGGAAGGTGTGAGTGTTGGAAGCCCTAGGTCTAACCCTTCGAACCCTAGCATTGTAGAGGTGCCACAGAAAAGAGTATTACGTGCACAGCCTGATTGTAGAGGAGATGTTGGTTTAGCGCCAGTTGAAGCTGGTAATGCGGCCGCACTTACTCCTACTTTTTTGGGTCAACTAGCACCAACTGTTCAAGGCCCCTATAACAACTTAGGTGTGCCAGGTGCAAAGTCATTCCATTTATTAGCCCCTGGATATGGTAACCCAGCAGGGTTAATGACTCAGCCTGCTACAGCAAACCCATTCTTTGCACGCTTTGCTTCATCTCCTAACACAAGTGTTATAGCTGATGCGATGGCCCAAAACCCAACTTTCTTCACGCTGTGGATAGGAAATAACGATGTGCTTGGATATGCACTTGCCGGCGGTACCCCAGCACCAACCAGCTCTGACTATCCAACAAACAAGGATATGTTTACGGCTTACATAGCTGGGTTAGTAAATCAACTGACTAGCAACGGTGCCAAGGGTGCCTTGGGAAATATTCCTGATGTAACGAAGATTCCTTTCTTCACTACTGTGCCCTACAATGCACTGGTTTTAACAGCAGAGCAAGCAGCTCAACTTACAGCAGGATATGCGGCAAAAGGACTTGGCCACATCACATTCCAGGCGGGCCCTAACGCATTGGTTGTGTTAGAAGATGGTATACCTCGCAAGGCAACTCCTACAGAACTAATTCTCCTGCCTGCTGCTGATTTGATAAAATGCCAGAATTTGGGATCAGCTACACCGCTTCCAGACCAACTGGTCCTGTCTGATGCTGAGCTGGCGATCATCAAAGATCATACTAATAGCTACAATGCTTCAATCAAAGCAATTGCAGATGCTAAAGGTCTAGCCCATGGCGATTTCAATGCATACCTTTCCAGGCTGTCTACCGGTTTCGCTCAGAATGGCGTAGCTTACAACTCAGCTTTTGTAACAGGTAACATTTTCAGCCTCGATGGCATCCACTTCACGCCAAGAGGTGCTGCATTGGTAGCGAATGAGTTCATCAATGTGATTAATGCAAAATATGGTGCCAGAATTCCTAAAGTAGACGAGACACAGTACAAAACTGTAGCACTCCCTTAGTTTCTGAGGTTTTCTAACGCTAAGTAAAAAAGGCGCCTCCCGCATTGGGGGGCGCCTTTTCTGTTTTATCAGGTATAGGCCAGGTATAAGCGGCAGGTATAGCCGGCTATACCTTAATGCGCTTCGAGCCAGTTCTTACCCACACCCAAGCCAACTTCCATTGGCACGCTCAGGGGCAGGGCGTTGGTCATCAGTTCCACGATCTTCGGCGTCACGATGTCTATTTCCTCTTTTGGAGCATCAAAAAGAAGTTCGTCGTGTACCTGCAGGATCATGCGGGTGTTCAGGTTCTCGTGGCGTAGGTACTCGTGTATGTTGATCATCGCGATCTTGATGATGTCGGCGGCGGTGCCCTGGATCGGGGCGTTCACGGCGTTGCGCTCGGCAAAACCGCGCACGGTGGCGTTGCGCGAGTTGATGTCGCGGAGGTAGCGGCGGCGGCCCAGCAGGGTTTCTACATACTCATGCTCGCGCGCTTTCTCGATGGCGCTGTCCATGTACTCCTTCACGGCCGGAAACTCCTGGAAGTACGCCTCGATGATGTCGGCGGCTTCGCGGCGCGGTATACGCAGGCGCTCCGACAAGCCGAAAGCCGAAATACCGTAGATGATACCGAAGTTGATCGTTTTGGCTTTGCGGCGCATCTCGCTGTCCACCTGGTCGAGTGGCACGTGAAACACTTTGCTGGCCGTGGAGGCGTGAATGTCGAGGCCGTTGCGGAAAGCCTCTTTCATGGTCGGGTCGCCGCTGAAGTCAGCCATGATGCGCAGCTCAATCTGGGAGTAGTCCGCCGAAATGATGAGGTGTTTGCTGTCGCGCGGCACAAAGGCTTTGCGAATTTCGCGGCCACGCTCTGTCCGAATCGGAATGTTCTGCAGGTTCGGGTTAGTCGAGCTCAAGCGACCTGTGGCGGTCACGGCCTGATTGAATGAGGTATGCACGCGGTTGTCGAGGGAGCATACCAGCTGCGGCAGGGCATCCACGTACGTTGACTTCAGTTTGGTCAGCTCGCGGTGGTCCAGGATCAGGCGCACGATCTCGTGCTCCCCAGCCAGCTTCGACAGAATTTCCTCGCCGGTGGCATACTGGCCGGTTTTGGTTTTTTTGATCTTAGCCTTGCCGTGCAGTCCCATCTTGTCGAAGAGCACCTCGCCGAGCTGTTTGGGGGAACCGATGTTGAACTCGGTGTCGGCCAGCTCAAAAATGCGGGTCTCAATCCCTTTGATCTCCTGCTCGAGCAGCATCGAAATGTCGGCCAGCGCGTTGGCATCGATCGATATACCTTCTTTTTCTATACCTGCCAGCACCTGCACGAGCGGGTTCTCCACTTCGTTGAACAGTTTCATCAAACCCTGCTCCTGCAGCAGCGGCTCAAAGTAGCGCTTCAGGCGCAGTGTGATGTCAGCGTCCTCGCAGGCATAGTCCTTCACCTGTTCCGGCTTCAGGTCAGCCATCGTGATCTGGTTCTTGCCTTTCGGGCCGATCAGGTCGGTGATCGGGATAGGGCTGTAGTTAAGGTAAGTCTCGGCCAGCACGTCCATGTTGTGGCGCATTTCAGGCTCCAGCAGGTAGTGGGCCAGCATGGTGTCGAACAGCGGACCACTCACCTCAATGTCATAATTCTTCAGCACAAGGATGTCGTACTTGATGTTCTGGCCGATCTTAGCAATACTGGGGTTCTCGAGCATGTCTTTGAACTCAGCGGTGATGCGCATGGCTTCTGCTTCATCGTCGGGTGGTACGGGTACGTAATAGGCCTCGCCCGGCAGGTAGCTGAACGACATACCCACCAGTCTGGCCGTGATCGGGTCGATGCTGCTGGTCTCGGTGTCGAAAGAGATCTCCTGCTGCTTCTGCAGGTAGCGGATCAGGCTTTGGCGCAGGGCCGGTGTGTCTATCAGGTGGTAATCCTGCACAGTGTTGCTGAACCGCTGGAAGGGTACTTGCTCGGTGGCTATACCTGCTTCGTCTTCCAATTCGGCTGTGGCAGCAGCGGCTGTATCGAAGAGGGAGGTTTGTTGTTGGTTCGTGGGCTTGGCGCGTCTGGCCGCGGTTTTTGCTACCGGTGCATCTGCCATCGCAATGCCCAGCACGCGCTGCATCAGCTGACGGAACTCCAGTTCGGCAAACAGCTCAGCCAACTGCTCCTCGTTCGGGCCGTCGTAATGCAGGGCCTCAGCGCTGAACGGAACTGGCACGTCGCAGTGGATGGTAGCCAGCTCTTTGGACATCATGCCCTGATCGGCAAAGTTGACGATGTTCTCTTTTTGCTTGCCTTTGAGCTGATCGGCGTTGGCAATCAGGTTCTCCACGGAGCCGAAGCGCTGGATGAGCGCCTTGGCGGTTTTCTCGCCGATGCCCGGTATACCCGGTATGTTATCCACGGCATCGCCCTGCAGACCCAGAATGTCGATTACCTGCTCCACCCGCTCGATCTCCCATTTCTCAAGCACTTTGGCGATGTCCCATACCTCCACGGCATTGCCCAGGAAGGCAGGCTTGTACAGGAACACATGCTCGGTCACGAGCTGGCAATAGTCCTTGTCGGGCGTCATCATGTACACGTCGAAGTTGTCCTTTTCGGCGCGGCAGGCCAGCGTACCGATGATGTCGTCGGCCTCATAGCCGTCCATGATGAGCACCGGTATGTTAAAGGCCTCTACAATTTTCTTGCAGTAAGGTATAGCCAGCGAGATATCCTCGGGCATGGCTTGCCGGTTAGCCTTGTACTCGGCAAAGTTGTCGTGGCGGAAGGTCTTGGCTGCTGAGTCGAAAGCGACCCCGATGTGCGTGGGGCGCTCTTTCTGAAGCACTTCTACCAGCGTGTTGGTGAAGCCGAGCACAGCGCCGGTGTTCATGCCTTTGGAGTTGATGCGCGGGTTTTTGCTGAAGGCAAAGTGTGCCCGGTAGATCAGGGCCATGGCATCAAGCAGGAATAATTTTTTACGTGGTTCGCTCATAGGTATAAAGGTATAGGCTGATGGCTTCCTTTGCAAATTTCGGGAGACGCGCAGCCCACAAGGTATAGCCGTTCCGGGTTTATACGCCGCTTCGCTATACCTTGTGAGGAAAATATTTTCATAGTAAAAATAAAATATATAGATTCCACAATAAATGGAATAGTCTTTGTAACTTCCTACTACAAGAATGAAAATAAACAAATATTAAAAATAAGAGCAGGATGACACACCTCACGAAATGGAAACAAGCGGTACTTAGTGTATGTTTTGTATTGATAGCCACATTGGGCTACAGCCAGGATTTGATCGTAAAGAAGAGCGGAGAGGAATTGATAGGAAAGATTGTGAAAGTGGGGGAAGACACCATCCACTATCGCATGCTGAGCGAGGAGAAAGGGCCTTTACGCTTTGTGCTCCGGGGCGATGTGGCCTCCATGCAGTTTGCCACCCAACCCTCTTCGCAGCAGCGCCAGCTGAGCCAACTGCCGCAAACCACGGACGAGTACGCTTCTAATACTACTGCTGTGCCAGCGACTGCCGGCACTCCGCGCACCTATACCCAGGAAGAACTGATGTACCAGGGCCGCCACGACGCTCTGCTGTATTACAAAGGGCAGGGACCGCTTTGGGGCACGGCCGGCGCCACTTTCCTGTTCCCTCCTGTGGGGTTGGTGACAGGCATCGTAACGGCTGCTGTTCCACCTAGTGTCGATAACATGTTTCACCCGAACTACCAGCTCATGAAAGAGCCCGTTTACCGTGATGCCTTTAAAAAGCAGGCGCACAAACGCAAAGTGGGCAAGGCTGCCGCCGGCTTTGGCATTGGCTTCGGATCTCTGATCGCACTGGCTCTTATGCTGGGCGCTTCTTAAGCAAGACATACTCCATTACCCAGTTTGTACTCCCCAAACTGTGGAATTTCCGCCACACCACCCGGCAGATTCCACAGTTTGGGGAGTTTTGGTTTTGTGTTTAAGTAATTGATTTTCAGTTATATAATTTTTATATATAGTTTTGGCACACTTTTGACTAATAGGCTTCATGAAAATTAAAATTGAGCGACAGAATAAAACTATGAAAAAAATAACCTACCTGGCAGCCGCCATCGCATTCTTTGGCTTTGCCTCTCTTGACGCCAACGCGCAGACTGACAAGAACAAGAAGAAGTCGAAGAAGAAAGAGAAAGTAGAGCAGACTACTGAAACAGAAACCGAGACGCAGGCCGAAACTGGAAATCAGGTGAGCTACGAGCAGCAGACGCAGGTGACAACTGAAACACAGACGCAAACACAAACTGCAGCGCAGCCAGGCGACGAAAAGCGCGAAGCCATCACGCAAGAGGATCTTCCGGAGCCGGTGCAGCAGGTGTTAGCAGCCGATGCCTTTAAGAGCTGGCAAATTGTAGAGGTGTACCGCATCTCTCCTAACGCAAATGCCGCTGGTGCCAATGCACAAGGTATGGAGAACCGCGCCGAGCAGGCCAACCAAAACGCGCAGAACACCAACGTACAGGCAAGTGCCCAGGGCAAGGGTGCCAAAACCATGTACGAGATCTTGTTCAAAAACGAGCAGCAGCAGACCGCTAAAGTTCGCATTGATGAGCAGGGCAACATTATCCAAGACCAAAAATAAGCCACATAGAACAGATATTAGCGACCCTAGTATCTATGGAACGAGCCTCCGCCTAGCGGGGGCTTTTCTGTTTTGTGCCTGTCCCTTACATTTATGCCCAACCTTAGGCGCCGCTTTTCGGTAAACAGTCGGAATGCCCAGCCGAGCACCTTATTTCAGGGCAAAATTTCCCCTCTGCCCTGCGGTTGTGTATATTGCAATAGATTATGCCCAAGATACTCTTAATCGACGACGATCCTACCTTTTGCCTCATGCTGAGCACGTTCCTGAAACGGCAGCAGTACGAGGTAAAAACCGCCTATACTGCCGGCGAAGGCCTCAGCCAGCTCAAAGCCGATAGCTTCGACCTGATCCTGACAGATTTCCGGCTGCCCGACAAAAACGGACTTGAACTGCTCGAGCAGATCCGCGTGCTCGACACCAAAGTGCCCGTTATCCTGATGACGCACTACGCCGACATCCGCACAGCCGTGAAAGCCATCAAAATGGGTGCTTTTGAGTACCTGGCCAAGCCTATCAACCCGGACGAGACGCTGCTGACCATCCGGAAGGCGCTGACTTACGGGCACGAGGGGCACGTGGCAACGAAGCCGGCTATACCTGTGCAGGGAGGCTTTGATTTTGTAAAGGGTACCAGCCCGCAGTCAACGCAGCTGGAAGAGTATATCGCCCTGATCGCACCTACCAGCATGTCGGTAATCATAGAAGGTGAGAGCGGTACCGGCAAAGAGTATGTGGCCCGCAAAATACACCAGCGCAGTAAGCGCCACGACAAGCCCTTTGTCGCCATCGACTGCGGTGCCTTGTCCAAAGAACTGGCCGGCAGCGAACTGTTCGGGCACGTGAAGGGCTCGTTTACGGGTGCGCTGGGTGACAAGGAAGGACAGTTTGAGGCAGCCAATGGCGGTACGCTGTTTCTGGATGAGATCGGCAACCTGTCGTACGAAATACAGGTGAAGCTGCTGCGGGCCATACAGGAGCGCAAAGTGCGCAAGATCGGCAGCAATACCGACCTCGACGTGGATGTGCGCATCATCGTGGCCACCAACGAAGACTTGGTGCAGGCCGTGAGCAAGGGCGAGTTTCGCGAAGATTTATACCACCGCCTCAACGAGTTCAAGATCAACATCTCGCCACTCCGCGACCGCACGGCCGATATCATGCAGTTTGCCAACCACTTTCTGCAGGTAGCCAACCACGAACTGGAGCGCAACGTGTCGGGCTTTGACACTGCTGTGATGATGGCTTTGGAAAGGTATAGCTGGCCCGGAAATTTGCGGGAGTTGAAGAATGTGGTGAAACGGGCGGTGCTGCTGGCCAAAGGCAACGAGATTACGCTCGACGACCTGCCACCCGAAATTGCCTATCACATACCGGAGCCAACCAGCATTGTGGCGCAACCCGATGCTACGCAGGTGGCCCTACCTGTCACGGATCTGCGCACGGCCACCGAGCGCAGCGAAAAAGAACTCATCATCGAAATGCTGGAGCGCGTGAAGTACAACAAATCCAAAGCAGCCCGTCTGCTTAACATCGACCGCAAGACGCTCTACAACAAAATGCGGCAGTATAACATCGAAGCTTAGACGGCGGCTTCCTCAGGCTTTTTGCGTTTGCTGAGTTCGCTTTCGAGGGAGGCGAGCACAAGCGCGGCTTCGTGCTGCAACTCTTTGGCTGTGGCCGGCAAGTTATCGGTGGGCAAGTTTGGCTGGTGCAGTACCTGCTCGAGCGCATCCAGACCGGGCAATACGGTTTTGGCTTGCAGGTGGCGGAAAGCAGTCTTCATCTTGTGTGCGAGCTCGCCCGCTTGCTGCCAGTTGGCTACTGCTGTTGCATTTTCCAGTTGCTCCAATGAGCGCCGATTATCCGCTACCAGCACCTCCACAATCTCCCAAAGCGCTTCCTCATCATCCCCCACAAACGTACGCAGCTCATCCAAGGTATAGACGGCAGGTATAGTAGCATCTGTTTGTTGTGACTCTGTATTAGTTTCCGGGTCGGCTATAACTGGTGTCTCCGTTATACCTGCAGCTTCACTTGTGCTTGGAGTCTCTTCTATACCTTCAGCCTCAGCTATACCTAAGGTTTCCCCGACTATACCTGTAGTAGGTATAATCTCCTCATGTTCGGCTGTCGCTTCAGGTATAGCCTGTGTTGACAAAGCTTTGCTGAGTTTGAGGTATAGGTCTTGTTCTGTGAAAGGCTTGAGCAGGTGGTCGGATATTCCTGTTTTGGCGAAGAAGCGCTTGTTGCTGCTCATGATGTTGGCCGTGAGCGCCATGATCGGGATGGTGGCGTTCTCCTTCCGGATAGCTCTGGCAACGGCTTTTCCGCTCATGCCCGGCAACTGAATGTCGGTCAGCACGATGTCGAAAGACTTTTCTTTGATGAACTGCAATGCCTCCTGCCCGTCGTTTGCCAGGGTAACCTGCATCCCTTTGCGGCCCAGTATGAGCTGGCACAGGGTGCGGCTGTAGGCATCGTCGTCGATCACCAGCACGGCTTTGCCGGCCAGCACGTCGGTGCCAGAAAGTTGCAACTGCGGTATAGCTTCCTGCTCGGGAGCCGTTACCCGCTGCATCGGCAGCACAATGCTGAAGGTGGTTCCTTCGTTCGGTACGCTGCGCAAGGTCAGGGAGCCTTCCTGCATCTCCACCAGCTTTTTGCTAATGGACAAGCCCAGTCCCGTGCCACCGTATTTCCGGATGATGGAATCGTCGGCCTGGTTGAACTCACCGAACACATGGGCGGTCTGTTCCATCGGTATACCTATACCTGTGTCCGCCACCTCGATCAGCACCACGGCCCGGTTACGGCGCTGCGTTTTGAGTTTGCAGTGCACGCGCACCTCACCGTCGTGGGTGAATTTAATGGCATTGTCTACCAGGTTGAAAAGCACCTGACGAAGCCGCAGGCAATCACCCAGCAGGTAACCTTTGAGCTGTTCATCCATGGTGCAGCTAAAGCCAATGCCTTTGGTGCTGGCCTTGAGCCGGAACGTGCGCTCCACCTCTGCCAGCAGCTGGCACATCTCGAAAGGCGCCATGTGCAGATGCAGCTTACCGGCCTCGAGTTTGGAGAGGTCCAGCACGTCGTTCACGATATGCAGCAGATGTTGACCCGCGCCGTGTATGGCCTGCAGGTGCTCGTGCTGCTGCTCCTGCAACTGGGTGTGGCCCAGCTGTTCCGAAAAGCCCAACACCACGTTCAGCGGCGTGCGGATCTCGTGGCTGATGTTTGCCACAAAAGCCTCTTTGGCACGGGCCAACTGAATGGCCTCCTTGCGGGAGCGCTTCAGCTCCGCCTTGTACATACTGCTGCGGGTCAGGTCACGTAGAATGATCAGGATAAACGCAATGCCACTCACCAAGCCGAACACACCAACCAGCAAGAGCACAAGCGATGTTTCTTTGGCGACTTCCTGCGCCTGCGTTGCATTAAGGCGAGCCTGCTGCAACTCATAGCGCTCCAGGTCATACACCATGCGACGTACCTGGTCCATCAGCTGCTTGTCCTGCTGCAGCAGCGCCAGTTCCTTGGCTACCATGGCTTCCTGCTGCTTCTGCAGCTCGCGCTCCACATCCTTGAGCACAATGCGAACCTTGGCGATGGGCGCCATGCTGGTAGATGCCGCTTTGCTGGTATCGGCGCTGTACTCCTGCCTCACGTTTATCTGCGGAACAATGACAGGCTGCGGCGGCTCCTGCTGCTTGGATTCGCTGCGTTTGCCAAAGAGCTTGTTCAGAATACCTTTTTTATTCTCGGTTTGCACTGGCACCGCAGCGGCAGAGTCGGTATTATAAGCTAGCCTGTCCGAGATGGTGGTTTTGGTGCGTTGGTTGATGGTGGTGGTAGCAGGCTGTTTGGAAGCCGCCGAGGCGATCTGCTTCAGGGCCTTTTCGGTATAGGCATTGCTGCCGCGCTGCTCCTTTTTCTTGTTCACGTGCTCCTCCAGGCTCTTTCGCTGGGCCAGCAACAGGGCCGACACCGAGTCGATCTGGGCCAGTTCGGCGGGGTTGTCCTGCATGAGGGTGCAGAGCGAGTCGAGCTGGCTGTTGATGTTGCCCAGGTTGTCGAGGTATTGCCGGAAATGCTTGTCCTCGGTGGTAAGGGTATAGGCACGGATGGTGCTCTCTGCCGTGGCAATATCGGCGAGGGTGTGCTGCAGCTTGGCCAGCTTGGCATTGGGTTCTGCCAGCACATTGACTGAGCTGAGTAACTGGGTGAAGCTGTTATAGGTGAGGTATATGGCAAAAACCACCACCGAAAGCGCCAGCGTGAAGCCAATGACGACTTTCGATTTAATGTTCTCGTTGTTTATCTTCATACGCGCAGATGCCCCTCCGTTTGCAAAGGTACGGATTTTTGAGAAGCTATACTTTCTGTAACGACAAGAAAGCCAGAATCATATGTCGGGGGAAATACCGCTTGTACGAATCTGCTACGGACGATGTTGTGGTATGCGCCGGAAGCAGGCAGCAGATATAGCCTGATTACCAGCTGCTGCTGGCCCCGCCTCCGCCGAAGGAGCCGCCGCCAAATCCGCCGAAGCCACCGCCTCCGCCTCCAAAGCCGCCGCCCCCGCCAAACATACCGCCGCCTGTGCGGAAGGTGCCAAAAGAGCCCGGACCCAGGATCGGGCCGCCCAGCGTGCGCACGCCACGGCCTCCTCTGCCTCCGCCACCCTTAAAGCGCGACATGATGAACACCAGCACAATGACGATCAGGATGATGGCAAACAGCGAAGGGCCCTCCCCATCACCCTGACTGGCTTGTGGGTCGGCCTGGTACTCGCCGCTGGCCAGACTGATGATCAGGTTCGTGGCTTCGTTGAGGCCTTTGTAAAACTCTCCTTGCTGAAAGTTCGGTTTGAGCGTGCGCTCGGTAATGCGCTTGGCAATGGCATCCGGGATGATGTGCTCCATGCCGTAGCCCGTCTGAATGGCCACCCGGCGCGGCTCCAGCGACACCAAAATGACGATACCGTTGTCGTTCTTGCTGCCTCCCACGCCCCAGCGCTCGCCCAATTCGGCGGCATACTGGTTGGCATCGTAGTCGCCAATGGACTTAACGGTGACAATCGCGATCTGGGTAGAAGTGGTGTCATTGTAATTGACCAGTTTCTGTTCCAGTGTCTGTACCTCTCCCTGCGTCAGGATGCCGGCAAGGTCGTTTACCAGGCGCGGCGGGTTGGGCCGGGGCGGGAAATCATCGCTTTGCGCAAAAGCCGTGATGCTACACAGGAACAGGTATAGGAGCAGAACAGGTCGTTTCATGGTGTTTTATTTTCCGAACGAAATATCGTCGCTCAGTTCGTTAAGGTCGCCTTTGTCACTGTATGGGAAATGCGATTTGAGTTGCTCGCCCGCCATGATGACACCCTTGGCAAGGCCCTTGGCATACTCTTGTTTTTTGAAGTGGGAGATCACTTTTTCGGTGATGTCTTCCCAGAAGTGGTCGGGCACGATGGCGTTGATGCCGGCATCGCCCAGCACGGCAAACTGATGGTCTTTGATGGCTACATAAAACAGCACACCATTGCGCTGTTTGGTCAGGTGCATGTGCAGTTGGGCAAATACCTCGGTGGCACGGTCGAGCACGTCGCCTTCGCAGTTGTTCTCGATGTGCACGCGTATCTCGCCAGAGGTGTTGCGCTCGGCCTGCTGGATGGCCTCCATAATGACCTTTTCGTCCGCTTCGGTTATGGTATCTTTAGGCATGGCTAGAATTGCTGATTGCTTATTGTTGATTGTTAATTGTCCTCACTTTCACAGGGAAAGCAATCAACAACTAACAATCAACAATTTATACCTTAAAACTGCACAGTTGGGGCTCGCTCGGCACCTGGGTCGGCCTGGAAGTGGCCTTTGCGCTCGAAGCCGAAAATACCGGCCATGAGGTTGTTCGGGAAGGATCGCACGGTGGTGTTATAGTCCTGCACCGCCTCGTTGAATTTGCGCCGCTCGACCGAAATGCGGTTCTCGGTGCCTTCCAGCTGCGCCTGCAGCTCCAGGAAGTTCTGGTTCGCTTTCAGCTCGGGATAGCGCTCTACGGAAACAAGCAGTCGGCTCAGGGCACCGCCCAGTTCGTTTTGGGCCGCCTGAAAGCGCTGCAGGTTTTCCGGTGTCAGGTCGTCAGCGTTCAGCTGCACGCTGGTTGCCTTGGCGCGGGCATTGATCACGCTTTCAAGCGTTTCGCGCTCGAAGTTAGCGGCTCCTTTCACAGTGTTCACCAGGTTAGGGATGAGGTCAGCGCGGCGCTGGTAGGCGTTCTGCACGTTGGCCCAAGCTGTTTCCACGGTTTCGTCTTTCTGCACCATCGTGTTGTAACCACAAGACGAGAGCGAGTTGATCATGAGGAAGCCGATCAGGTAGAAGAAGATTTTTTTCATGTTTTTAGAAGGTATAGTTGGTATACGATATAAGTACAAAGCTAAGCGATATGATTACGGAAAACATAGTATGACGTTGTAAAATTGGTTTTCAGTGGGTCAATCTGTGTTTTATGCAAAGTGATTAGGGGATTGAATAATGGGTGGTGATATTTTGTAACGTGCGTAGCGGGTGAGCAGGTAAACCACTTTTGGCGCAAGCGTCCTCGCTCGTGTCTGCTATGGTGGGGCCTCCGGCCCCATTGTAGTTGCTTCTACTTATGCCCTCGCTCGCGTCCCACGAGTGTGAGCTATCGGGCGGACTCTGGCCGCTGGTGCAAAGTGGCGGTATACCTATAACTAGCGTAGCGTCAACTTTTCAATGCCTTAAGCTAATCTGTTTTATTGTTTCGCCTGTGCGGCGGGCACTCACTTTTTGTCTTGACACAAAAAGTAAGCAAAAAAATCAAGACGCTCCAAACTCGCTGAACGCTCAAACAGTGGAGCGTCAAAAAGTGCACCTGGCACCGCTAATTGCTGCGTGGTCTCCGTGCAAGTTAGTCTTGCTATACCTGTCAGCATCTGTCATTTCGAACGCTAGTGAGAAATCTGGAATTTAAAGCTGGCTTAACAAGGAAGTTATACCAGAGAATTGGCAGCGGCTTAACCCCCCCGCCTGGGGGTAGAGGCCCTCTTAAAAGGACAATGAGGGTCAGGGGGTGTTTGGACCCGGTATAGAAGTGCTACACCTACGGAGCTTACACCTTGGAATGGCAATACCCGAAAACCCCCTTCGAAGGGAGCAGAAGTGTGTCATAGCAATTGCTTAAACTGCCTTCAACCAAGATCTTTTCAGGATGACAGATAAAAAAGTAGTAGCCGTAGAGTCCCCCTTTCGAAGGGGCAGGGGATGTCAATCATGCACGTATTCCCCCTCCTGTTTTTAGGAGGGGGCTAGGGGGAGGTGGAATCCAGACAAGCTATACCTGGTCGATCCTGCCATCCCCATCTGACCCTTCCCCTCAATTTTATCTCTTTTTTCTTCCCCCTAATACCCTAAATCCTGATGAAAAATTACTAGATTGCTGAAAAAGTGTAGTATATGAAAGTCGTTATACCTGTTGCTGGTGTTGGTTCTAAACTCCGTCCGCACACGCATACCCAGCCCAAATCGCTGGTGCCGGTGGCCGACAATACGATACTGGGCCACATTGTGGAACGGCTGATGCAGGCAGGTATACAGGACTACGTGTTCATCATCGGCTACCTCGGCGACAAGGTCGAAAGCTATGTGCGGCAGAAATACCCTGAGATCAGGGCAGAGTTTGTGGTGCAGGAGCCGCGCGAAGGGCTGGGCCACGCCCTCTGGATTGCCCGCGAGACTTACCGACACGAAGACAGCGTGCTCATCATGCTCGGCGATAACATTGTGGAGGTGGATCTAGACGCTATCATTGCCTCCCCTAAATCAGTGCTCGGCGTGAAGAAAGTGGCCAAACCCTCGCTATTTGGCGTGACGGAGGTGGGCATGGACGAGTACATCGTGAAATTGGTGGAGAAGCCGAAGATTCCGAAGTCGAACTTTGCGCTGGTGGGGCTTTACAAGATCATGCAGCCCGAAAAGCTGGTGCGATCGCTCGAGCACATCATCACCGAAGGTATACGCACCCACAACGAGTATCACCTGACCGACGCCCTGATGCACATGATTCGGCAGGGCGAGAAAATGGTGACCTGGAACGTAGACAACTGGTTTGACTGCGGCCGCAAAGAAACTTTGCTCGAGGCTAATGCCAAACTCCTGAGCCAGCCCCGCTTCCGGGAAAAGGATTATTCCGACCACTACCCAGGCAATATCATCATCCCCCCTGTGAGCATCGGGGCCAACTGCACCATCACACATTCCATCATCGGGCCCAACGTGGCCATCGGCGAGAATGCCACCATCTCCCGCTCTTCACTGACCAACTCCATCATCGGGGCTTACTCGGAGCTGCAAAACGCGGTGATGCATGACTCCATCATCGGCTCCGACGCCAGTTTCAAAGGCCTCAGCCACAGCCTCAACATTGGCGACAGCACCGAGATAAATTTTGCCCAGTAGGTATAGGTCGAAACGGAAAGTAGGCATGGCGTATACCTGGAAATATCTCAAGATTGCGGTACTGCTGGCTGCGGTTAGTTTTGTGCTGGATACCTATCTATTCGGAAAAGACATCGAACCTCTTCGCTTTATGATGAAGACAGCGCTCCTCAGTGCTGTCATTTTGCTGCTCAACGAGTGGGAAAGCAGGTATAAACAGGCCCGCAATGCACACTCTAGCGAGGAGAAGCTGTAAAAATTTACCAAACCATATCAAGCCCAACATGCTCTCCTTTCTCAGCCAGCCATACCCTGCCCGTGACCTACGCTATTCCAGAGCCATCCTGCAGGCTTTGCTTTCCGGCTCATTGATCGCCTTTATTCTCGTCGTGTTCCAGCCTTTTGGCAGCTACAACTGGCAGCATCCTTACAAGAACTACTTGTTGGCCGGCTATGGCTTGGTGGCGGTGGTGGGCAACCTCACTGATTTTGTGGTCACGCAGAAGCTGTTCAAAGCCTATTTTGCGGAGGGCAACTGGCAGGTATGGAAAGAGATTGTGCGCAACATGGCGGGCTTTGTGCTGGCTGGTTTTCTGTGTGTGGTGTATGGTAACCTGGCGATCTTTATGCCCTTCTCGGCTGCGCAGGTGGGCTACATGATCACCGTTTGCTTTATGGTTGGTGCCCTACCCGCTACGGTGCTGGTCCTGCTCAACTACGCCTACCTCACGCGCAAGTATAGCCAATCTGTTACAGCCGCTGCCGTGCAGCCAATGCCTGATGTTGTGCAGGACGGCATGCTGGAATTGGTGGCCGAAAACGGAAAAGACAAACTAACTATACCTGCAGGCGAGTTGCTATACCTGTCGGCCAGCGACAACTACTGCACCGTGGTATATACCGAAGCCACCAGCGTGCGCAAAGCGCTGTTGCGCAGCAGCCTCAGCCGGCTCGAAAGTCAGATCAGCGAGCAGCACGTGGTGCGTTGTCACCGCTCATACCTGGCCAACCTGAACCGCGTGGCGTCTGTGTCGGGAAATGCGCAGGGGTATAAGCTGCACTTTGATGTCCCCTCCGAGCCGGTGCCCGTTTCCCGTGCCTACAACAGCGTGGTAAAAGAGCACATGCTGGTTTGCTAACCGTCCCAAAGGCTTGCATTTTGCCCCTGCAGCTTGCCAATTGCCCCATTTCCGTGCAGCAGAGCCCTTTCCTGAGCGAGGTGTTTTACCGGCCTATACCTTTGGCCGTTGTAAATCACAAACCAAACTCGCCATGAAAAAGATCATTAAAAGAACCGCACTTGTCCTGCTTGCCACACCCTTTGTACTACTGTTTGTAGGCGCTATTGTATACTATACCTATACCTTGTTTGCTGTTGGCGGCGAAAGCTCCCGGCATCAGGCTTACCTGCAAAAGCACATGCAGCAAGTAGCTGTAGGGGCAAACGACTTTCCTGTGTTTGACGAGGCCTTTTACGACAGCAAAGTGATCATGCTAGGCGAAGTGCACGGTTTTGCCATGCCGCAGGAGCTGGACTTCGAGCTGCTGAAACACCTGAACCAGAAAAAGGGACTGAAGCATTATCTGGCTGAAGTGGACTTCAGTCAGGCGCACCTGCTGAACCGGTACCTAGAGTCGGGTGATGAAAGCCTGCTGGATGAAGTGTTCCAGACCTGGGTGAACTACAATGCCCAGTGGGCCAACCAGGAGTTCTACGCCAAGCTGCAGAAAATCTATACCTACAACCAAACGCTGCCCGCTGACAAGAGAATCAGCATAGTGGGGGTAGACAAAATACAGGACATTGCCATCACCAAGCACCACCTAGGCGAGCTGCTGAAAGAAAAAAACGCCAATAGCCGACTAACTGCACTAGACAGCCTATTGGCCGACAGCACATCAACGAGCCAGGCGCTGCAAGCCTTCGCCTCTGACTACCTCGCGGCAGCAAACACAGACAGCGTATACCTATCGGACAGTACTCCGGCAGATTTGAAGCACATCCTTACAAACCTGGCCTACCAGCACGAAAACGTACAGCGAGACAGCGTGATGTTCTTGAATCTGGTGAAGTTAACAGAAGTAAACCAGTGGCAAAACGAGCAGTTTTATGGCATGTGGGGCCTGATGCATGCCTTGCAGAGCGAAGTCAACGAAGGCTACCACTCGTTTGCATACCTGCTCAAAAACCAGGAGTCGTCGTTCAGAAACAAGGTAACGACCATCGGCATCTTTGCCTCCGACAGCGAAAACATGATTCCGGCACGTGCCATGCCCGCTTCCCTCAACAAAGGCCAGGCTTATATCAATTCTACCTGGGTGAACAGTGATGGACCGATGGCCTTCGTGAATGGCATCAAGGATCTGCGCGCCTTAACGCAGGAGTACTCAATGGCCATCTTTAAACTGAACGGGGAAGCCTCGCCCTACCGCACGTCTTCGCTGCTGGCCACCACCCGCATCCTAATGCCTGGCCAGGCCGGTATTCACCCTGCCGTAGAAAACCCAACTAGCACCGACCTATACCAGTACGCCGTACTGATCCGTAACTCGAAAGCGGCAACGCCCATCAAAAGCACCTTGTAAGGAAAAGTGATAACGGCAGCTTGAGCAGGAAGATCTTACTTGCTGCTCAAGCTGAGGTATAAGTGGCGCGTCCTGCCTTTGCTTGGCCTATAAGAATGTCAGTTCGTTCAGTTGGTCCAGCATCCAGCCGGTCAGGCTGTAGCGGTGGCGGTTGGCGGCCAGTACCTCATGCGGAATCATATCGGCGCGGAAACAGGCCAGGCGGCCGGCGATCGGCAGCACGTCTACTTCTTCCTCTGTGCCATCCTCGTTGGGCAGGTATAGGCGCAGGTTGCCGCCGTTCTCGTGCTGCCAGTCTTCGTTCAGGTAGCAGATAAACGACAGGCGTCGGTGGTCGTCGGTCCTGAACTGGTCGATGTGGCGCTGGTATACAGTGCCCGGCGGGTAGACGGTAAAGTGGAATTCAAAATCTTTGAGTCCCAGAAAGCAGGTGCGGTTGATATAGCGCAATATCTCGTGCATGCGGTCCAGGAAGACCTGGGTGGGCGGCAATGCCTCTGATGGCTCGATCCAGCGAATAAAGTCGCCGCGCACCTGCCTGTTCACGGTAACGCTCTCTGCAGGGCCAATACCCGCTTTTTTAAAGGTGCCCTCCTCCTGGTGGAGTTGCAGCACTTCCAGCAGGTTGCGAACCTCGTCGGGCTGTAAAAAATTATCGATGATCGCGTAGCCTTTGTCAGACAAACGATCAGCTATCTGCTCAAACTTGAGCAATAACGCCTCACTCTCCTTTTCTAAAAAAATCTCTTGCTCCATCCTACATTTGTCCAAATAAAAAGCCGGCAAAACTAAGGAGCAGGAGCTTTGGTTGTATATGCACCGGCCTGATTTTTTTTATAGATGAAGGCGCTGGCATTGAAGCTATAAGCGCACGGTTTTAGCGGTCGTTTTGATGGCTTTTTGACTTGTTTCTCCGAAAATTCGTATCTTCGGTGCTTGCTATACCTAAACCAAACAAATCCAATAGGCGAAGCGATTATGAAAAAGACAACTGTCCTTTTGCTGGCGGGCGGCCTGAGCGCTGTCTCAGCCTGCAAGTCCACCCAAACCGAAAGTACTGCCACCGGCATGAATACCGAAACCACCACCGCTGCCGCTGCAACGGCCGAAGCACAACTGACCTACCCTGACACCAAGAAAGTAGACCAAACCGACGATTACTTCGGCACGAAGGTGGCCGACCCATACCGCTGGCTCGAAACCCACAACGAAGAAGTAGACCAGTGGGTAGAGGCGCAGAACAAGGTGACATTCGATTACCTCAACGGCATCGAGTTCCGTGACCAGATCAAAGAGCGTCTGACCAAAATCTGGAACTACGAGCGCTATGGTGCCCCGTTCAAAGAAGGCGGCAAGTATTACTTCTACAAGAACAACGGTCTGCAGAACCAGAGCGTGCTCTACGTGCAGAACACCCTGGAGAGCGAGCCAAAGGTTTTCCTCGACCCCAACAAGTTTTCTAACGACGGCACAGTAGCCCTGACGGCGCTGGCCTTCGACAAAAACGCTAAGTACGTGGCGTATGGCACCTCCAGCGGCGGCTCTGACTGGAACACTTACGAAGTGATCGAAGTGGCCACTGGCAAAAAGCTCGATGATAAAGTGGAGTGGGTGAAGTTCTCCGGCCCGAGCTGGTACAAAGACGGCTTCTTCTACAGCCGCTACGACGCCCCGACCGAAGGCAACAAACTGGCCAACAAGAACGAGTACCACAAGGTATACTACCACAAGATCGGCACGCCGCAGAGCCAGGACCAACTGGTGTACGAAGACAAAACCAAGCCACTGCGTAACTTCTACGGCCAGACCACAGACGACGAGCGCTTCCTGATCCTAAACGTGTCGGAAGGTGCCAGCGGTGCTAATGCGTTGTACTACCGTGACCTGAACGATCCGAAATCTGCCATCAAGCCGATTGTGGATAACTTTGAGTCAGAGTACAATGTGGTGGACAACATTGGTGACAAGCTGCTAGTGCGCACCAACAAGAATGCGCCGCGCTACCGCCTGGTGCTCATCGACCCGAAAAAACCGCAGGAGCAGAACTGGAAAGTAGTGGTGCCGCAGAACGAGAATGTGATGGGTAACGTGTCGCTAGTAGGTGGCCGCATCATTGCTTCTTACATGAAAGACGCTGCCAGCGAAGTGGTGGTATACGACACCAACGGCAAGCAACTGAACAAGGTAGAACTGCCGGCCATTGGTACGGTAGGTGGATTCAGTGGCGAGAAAGACGACAAGGAGACCTTCTTCACCTTCACGTCCTTCACTTACCCGCCGACCATTTACCGCTACGATGTGCCGAATAACAAAGTGACTCTGTTCCGCAAGACGGAAGTGGACATCAACACCGATGCGTTCGAGACCAAGCAGGTATTCTATACCTCGAAGGATGGTACCAAAGTACCGATGTTCATCGTGCACAAAAAAGGCTTGGAGCTGAACGGCAACAACCCGACGTACCTGTACGCTTATGGTGGCTTCAACATCTCCCTGACCCCAAGTTTTAGCATTGCCAACATGCTGTGGCTGGAGAACGGCGGTGTATACGCCATGCCGAACCTGCGCGGTGGCGGTGAGTACGGCGAGGAGTGGCACAAAGCCGGTATGACGCCGAACAAGCAGAACGTTTTCGACGACTTCATTGCCGCAGCCGAGTACCTGATCGACAACAAGTATACCTCCAGCGAGAAACTGGCTGTGGGTGGTGGTTCCAACGGTGGTCTGCTGGTGGGTGCCTTTATGACACAGCGTCCTGAGCTGGCCAAAGTAGCCATGCCTGCCGTGGGTGTAATGGACATGCTGCGCTTCCACAAGTTCACCATTGGTTGGGCTTGGGTACCGGAGTATGGCTCTTCTGACGACGAGGCACAGTTCAAAAACCTCTATGGATTCTCGCCGCTGCACAACATCAAAGAGGGCGTGAAATACCCGGCCACGCTGGTGAAAACCGCTGACCACGACGACCGCGTGGTACCGGCGCACTCATTCAAGTTCATCTCTGAGCTGCAGGACAAAGGCGCCCCAGGCAACCCATACCTGATCCGCATCGACGTGCGTGCAGGCCACGGTGCCGGTAAGCCAACTTCGCTCCTCATTCAGGAGTGGGCCGATACCTGGGCCTTCTTCTACAAGAACATGGGCGTGAACCCATATGCCAAGCAGCAGCCGTAACAGGTATAGCTGATAATTGAAATTGCAAAGGCCAGTACTGCAGGAATGCGGTACTGGCTTTTTTTGTGTATGCTATAAATTAGGTTCGTTTGATTTATATAGCATAATTTTTATATTTAAGTAATCAACTAACCTAAAACGATGATTGCATGGAAGCAGACCTTTACAAAGAGCAGCCGCAAGGCTTAAGCATAAACTTGGATTCCAGGGAATTTCTGAAAAATACCGCCCGGTGGGGCAGATTCTTAGCCATCATTGGCTTTGTATTCTTTGGGATAATGATCTTAGGTGGGTTGATGGGTGTATTCGTGACATTGAAAGGCGACCCCAATACAGCGGCTGCATTAGGTAATAGTCTGATGAGCGGTGGAGTGTTCAGCCTTTTTTATTTAGTCATGGCCGTGCTGTATTTTTTACCACTGCTATACCTGCATAAGTTCTCCACTAAGATGCTGTTTGGTCTTGAGCAGAATAATGAAGAAACAGTTACGCAAGCTTTTAAAAACCTCAAGTCACTTTTCAAGATCCTTGGCATTTTAACGATAGCTATGTTGGTCTTTTATGCTATTATGATGATAGCTGTGAGCACAGGTGCATACTTTGGAAGTTCACGCTTTTAGCAGAAAACACGGCACACTCCAAAGCACACCTCGCATAGGTGTGCTTTTTTTATACCTATACCTGACTTGGCCCCACACCTGATTCCTGCGTACCTTGCAACACGAACCTACCACTCATGCTATGAAATCAGTGACAGGGCAAAGCGCCTTTACCGTGCGTTCCACCGAAACCGACCAAAGCGGGCTGGCAACCTTGCCGGCACTGGTCGGCTACATGCAGGAAGCCGCCTGGGACAACACAACCACGATGGGCATTTCGATGTACGAGCTGTTGGAGCAGGGGCTAACTTGGGTGCTGCAACGCATGCGGGTCGAGATGTTCCGCTACCCCAGGCACCGCGAAGGTATAACCGTGGAGACCTGGGCTTCGGGCCGGGAGCGGGTGTTCCTGCACCGCGACTTCAGGGTATACGGCGCTGACCGCGAGCTGCTGGGCCAAGCAACGAGCGTGTGGCTGGTGATGGATGTGGTGAAACGCCAGATGGTATCTGTACCCGAATTCATTACGGCCATAGAAGTAGTACCGGGAAAAGAACCGCTGCCTTTTGCCAAAGGGAAGCTAGCAGCTTTGCAAGAAGGAACTTATGAGGCACAAATGCCCGTGCGCTGGCACGACATCGACCTGAACCGTCACGTCACCAACACCCGCTACCTGCAATGGGTGCTCGAAACCTTGCCTGTAGAGGTGCTCGAAAAGCAGCAGCTAAGCGAAATTGACATTATCTTTAAGGCTGAAAGCACGCTGGGCGACACCGTGACCGCCACGGCGGGGCCTGCAGAAGAGGTGAATGCTTTTCTGCACAAACTCTCCAGCCTCGCATCAGGCAAAGAATTGGTGCAGGCGAAGACGAAGTTTCTAAAGTTAGAAAGTTTGGAAGTTAGAAAGTTTGGAAGTTTAGGAGTTTGAGAGTTTAGGAGGTAAGAGTGGAGAGTCTCGAGTTCTGAGTCACGAGTTGTGGGATTGGCTTTGTAGGGACAGGTCGCGACCTGTCCGAATTATGCGTCAACAATTCAACCATTTAACAATTTAGCCTTCAGAAAAATCAACAATTGAATATGATCAACATACGAAGAGGAACGATAGACGACCTGCCGCAAGTGCATGCGCTGATCAAAGAGCTGGCTGTGTATGAAAAGGCGCCGGATGAAGTGACCAACACTGTGGAGGACATGAAGTGGGACGGCTTTGGCGAGAATCCGATTTTTAAGTTCTTCGTGGCCGAAGGTGAAGAGGGTATTATAGGTATAGCCTTGTACTACATTGGTTATTCCACGTGGAAAGGGAAGATGCTTTTCCTGGAAGACCTGATTGTGACCGAGCGCCTGCGACGCGGCGGCATCGGTAAAATGCTGTTCAACGCCGTTGCTCGCGAAGCCAAAGAGATTGGTGCCAAACGCATGAGGTGGCAGGTGCTGGACTGGAACGAACCTGCCATTGGGTTCTACAAAAAAATAGGAGCCGACATAAGCAGCGAGTGGTTCAACTGTACCTTCAACGAAGAACAGATCAAGACCTACACCACCGACTAATGCTTTTTTAGAGTAGCTATACCTGGTTATAAGTATAATCACAGCCGGTTGAGCGGTGCTATACCTTGTGCCGATTCGCTGATCACGCCTATAAAAGAACAGGCCCCTGCTATACCTGAGCAGGGGCCTGTTCTTTTATCGGCAGTATCCGGTTATTGTGCTTTCTCCACGTCCCGGCCTACGATCTCGAGCAAAGAGCGGAAGGCCACAAACTTCTCGGGATAGCGCTCCTGTACTTTCGCCTGCAGGGCAGGGGCATGGTCGCGCTGGTATTCTTCCAGGTCTTCGAGGTTGCGGCAGGTATACTGCACGGCATAGGTCGTGCCGCCGTTGTCCTCCTCGTGCAACAGGCGGGCAATCTGGTTGTTCAGGAAATAGCCAGTGGCCATCACCTCTGGTATGTGCGTGCTCTTCATCCAGTCCAGCCACTCCTCGGCCACACTGTTGTCGATGTTGATAGTTACGTTGTAGATAATCATACTCAAAATTACGAATTCAATAGGTATAAGTCCGGTATAGGCTTTAGAAATTGTGAGAAAGACGGAAGTTAAAAGGATAAAGGACTGTTTGACAAAATACAAAGGACGGTTAAGCTATATCTAAGCAAAGGCGCTGTACCTGCTATTCTTTAACGGACACCGCGTTTCTATGCATGGCACAAAGCTTCCTCCTTCTTATTTAAATCCTTTGTCTTTTGTCACTTAGTCCTTTGTCAAAAAACTACAGTGGCTCCATATAATCCAGGTCTTTGCCATAAGTCTCAGCCAGTGTCAGGATAGATACTACGGCGACGGCCAGACAGAGCACCCCGAGCAGGAGCGCGCCCGGCACCAGGCCTACTCCGTCTTTCAGGTAGGTAAAGGCAATGGTGAGCGGCACCACAGCGCCTCGCACAAAGTTAGGCACCGTGGTCGTGACGGTGGCCCGGATGTTGGTGCCAAACTGCTCGGCCGCGATGGTCACAAACACCGCCCAGTAACCCCCGGCGAAGCCCAGCGCCACGCACAAGGTATAGAACATGGTCAGGCTGAAATTGCGCCCCAGCAGGTATACGCCAATAAAAATGCCGGTGAGCAGCAGAAAGCCCAGCACCACGTTGCGGCGGCTCCGGAAACGCTGACTTAAAAAGCCGCTGGCAAAGTCACCGAAGACCAGGCCCAGGTAGCAGAACGAGACCGCCCGCGCCGCAGAAACGGTGTCTTTCACGCCGAGTGCTACCCCAAACTCAGGCGAGAAAGTGATCAGGATGCCTACTATGTACCAGATCGGCACGCCGATGAGGATGCACTTGAGGTACTTCCAGAAGCGCTGGGCATTGGTGAAGAGCGATAGGAAATTGCCACGCGTCACGCTGGTCTGCTTCAGGTTATTGAACATACCCGACTCGTATACCCCTACCCGCAGCAGGAGCAGCAGCATGCCCAGTCCGCCGCCAATAAAGTAAGCGGTGCGCCAGCCAAAGTACTCGCCCACGATGCCGGCCAGGATAGCCCCTGAGATGCCGATCGTCGCCACCACCATGGTGCCATAGCCGCGCTTCTCCTTGGGCAGCACCTCCGATACCAGCGTGATTCCCGCACCCAACTCACCGGCCAGGCCTACCCCCGCCACGAAGCGCAACACGGCATACATGGGGATGGTCGTCACAAAGCCGTTCAGAATGTTGGCCAGCGAGTACAGGAAAATGGAACCGAAGAGCACCGACAGTCGCCCCTTTTTGTCCCCCAGCACACCCCAGGCGATGCCGCCGAGCAGCATGCCGGCCATCTGCATGTTGAGCAGCATCACGCCATCTTCCAGCAGGGCCGTCGGGTCTGTCACGCCCAGCGACTGCAGGCTGGGGATGCGCACGATGCTGAACAGCACCAAATCGTAGATGTCTACGAAATAACCGAGGGCCGCCACAATCACAGAGGCGTTGAGCAGGTAATGCTTTTGTGGGGAAGTCTGTATTGTAGACATAAGTTTCAGGGGATGACAACATTAAATATAGCGTTTTGCTGATAATGTGGAAAGAGTCCGCAAAAAGGCTGTAAAATTTTGATGATTTCTGTTAGTTTAGGGCAGGAAACTCAACCAGACACAAACATGCAAGACATCGGCAAGAAATTGAATCTGAAATCGGGATGGCAGGTACTGGTGCTCAACGCGCCTACAGGTATAGCCGAAGCACTGCAGGCACAAGGTATGGAAGTGCACCCTACGCCAGCCGCAGGTATAGCCTATGATGCCGTACAGGTGTTTGCTACCGATAGCCGTGAGCTGAACTACTACGTGCCGATGGCAGAGCCCACCCTGAAACGAAACGGTGTTTTGTGGGTGGCCTATCCCAAAAAATCGTCCGGAATAAAGTCGGACCTGAACCGGGACAGTGGCTGGGAAGCGATAACGGGCCTGGGTTACGTGCCGGTGAGGCAAGTGGCGATAGATGAAACCTGGTCTTCGCTCCGCTTCAAGCACGAATCCGAAAGAAGCGCACCGTCGAAGTTTGGGGTTGATGCGCCGGGTATAGACCGCAAGATCAGGACCGTGGAAATACCGCAGGATCTGCGTGAAGCACTGGAGTCAGCGGGTTTGCTGGAGACATTTGAAAAGCTGGCCTTCACACACCGTAAAGAACACGTGCTGGCCGTACAGGATGCGAAGCGCCCCGAAACAAGGGCCAGACGCATCGGCAAAACCATCGAGATGCTGATGGGACAGCAACTACTCGGCCGCTAGGTATAGGTATAGCGAGGCCTTTCAAGCTTGATCCCCTACCAGACTGCCCAGGCAGCCCAAAGGTATAGGTAGCTCTAAAAAACAAAAGACCGCAGCGGGCTATACCTGCTGCGGTCTTTTGTATGCTCTAACGTGCAAGCGCTTAGTTTCCTACAATCACATTAAAACTCACGTCCACGTCGGTTTCGCCGGCTGTGGTGTTGGTGCCTGTTTTGAGGCCGCCCGGCTGGTGTTTCAGCACGACTTTCAGCTTACCATTGCCTGTCCCTGCACCAGTTGTCACCGTCGACTCCAGCCCGAGAGGGCGGTTGTTCTGGTCTGTGTCCGTGACGGCTACATTTACCGTCGCATTGCTGCCTGCATCCGGCGTGAAGGTATACACGAGCAAGTGCTCATCGCGCTCATTGCGAATCTCAGCTGTCATATCAGCCACGGGATTCTTGCTCTCGTCGGACATAGTCACCACGGCAGTGTATTCGGTGCCCGGGCGAAGTGTAAGCGGTGCGTTCTGTACCGGCGTTCCGCTCAGCGTGCTGATGGTGGCTTCCGCATTCTGGCCCTTGCCTGTTGGCGTCAGCGAGATCGTGACAGCCGTAATCACCTCCTGCTCTTCATCCGGACCCGGATCATCATCGTCTTTGCAGGCCGAGAAAGTGAGCAAGGTGCCCATCAGCAGAAAAGTGAGGTATGGTCTGAATAGTTTGTTCATACAGTTTTAGTTTCGTGATGGTGCTTCCGTTGTTTGATCAATCTGTCAAATATAGTGTTTTATTCAGAAGATGGTGTGCCTCGCGTGCTAACGCTGTGGTCTGCTTCAGAGCAAGCGGATTTACGTGCGGCACTATCATGTGGTTTCTAACGGAAGATTTAGCAAAAAAGTCTTCTTTTTGAGGCGCATTTACCGGTTTAAAAGGCCCTAATAAAAAGGGGCGCCGACTGGCGCCCCTTTTCTTGATACACAGTAAGCTTACTGCACGGTGGTGTCGAAGGTGATGTCCACATCCGTCTCGCCGGTGTTCTCGTTGCTGGTGCTGCTCTTGGTGCCCGGCTGGTGCTTTAGCATGATGCGCAACTTGCCTTGGACGGCCGCAGTGGTGGTAGCCGTTGTCTCCAGACCAATAGGGCGGCCGTTCGCGTCTTTGTCAGTTTTGGTGAAAGTTACCAGACCCTGTGGATTTGCAAAATAGAAGAGCTCGTGCGCAGTACCCTCTGCCCGAATATCAGCCGTCAGGTCGTGCGCGTGGTGATGGTCGTCGTGCGCCTCTTCGGATGCGAAGCTGATAGAGCCGGTATAGGTGGTGTTGGCGCTAAGCACCAGTTGATCTATCTCCGGAGCCTTGCCGCCCGGGCCGTCCAGGTCTTCCCAAGTGGCTGTCACTGGCTGTCCGCCGTTGCTAGGTGTCAGCGTCAGGGTCACGGTTGTTACCACATCATGCTCATGGTCTGGCTCCGGATCTTCTTCGTCTTTGCAAGCAGAAAAAGTGAGTAAGCTGCCCATGAACAGGAATGCGAGGTATGGTCTGAATGATTTTTTCATGATAAATAAACTGTTTTCGGTTTAATTAATTGATTTCTAAAAAGGAAAAGTGACTACAACGGCACCTTGATGCGGAACATGATCATGCGGCCCATCTCGTCAGCAAAGTAGCGGAGACGATTCTGATAATCGCGGTAGCTGGTGTTGAGCAGGTTGCTGCCCACAATGCCAAGCTCCACCTGTTGCTTCCCAAACTGCAGTTGGGTGCCCGCCTCAGCATGCAATAGAAAGTAAGCGTCAGGTGCCGCTAAAACAGGGTCTGACTGCGCATCAGAACGGCCCTGGCGACCCACGTACAATCCCCCGAGCGCCAGGTAGCTGTCCGAAAGTCGGGAAGCAGTCCCGTTCTCGAAGCTGTAGCGGAGGGTGTTGTCGGTGCGGCCAGGCGTAATGAAGGGCAGGTAACTGTCTGTTTCGCGGTTCTTGGCATATACCAGCGATGTTTTATTGTTCAGCGTCAGCCGGTTGGTCAGCGCGTAGTCGAAGTTGAGGTCCGCTCCCCAGAAACGGGCATCGGCCTGTCTATACTCGGCCTGCAGGAAGGCGCCGCCTATACCCAGGGCATAGTCCGGCAGTATCTGCAGGTAAATGTAATTGTTGATGGTGTTGTAATAGAGACTAAGCTCTCCGTTCAGGCGGAGGTTAGAATGGTAGTTCAGCGTGGCCATGGTGTTCACAGCGTCTTCCGACACCAGCTCCGGGTTGCCGCGCTCAAAAGAGGCCGCACTGTTGTGCAGGCCATTGGCGAACAACTCGTAAGCGTGCGGTGCGCGGGAAGCATAGCCCACATTGGCGCTCAACGTGAAGTGATAGCCCAAATCATACAGGGCGCCGAAGCTGCCGGAAAAGTTGTGGAAGGTATAGGACGGGCGCAGCACGCCCTCCGTACGGTTCCATCGCTTGATGTCGAGCGACTTGTTGTCGTAGCGGATGCCGGCCTCCAGCTGCAGGTTGTCCTTTCGCCATTTCTCCGAAGCAAAAGCTCCGATGGTGGTATTGATGAAGTAAGGCAGCAGGGGCCTGGTGCCATTGGCGTAGGAGTTGTTCTGCCAGATGGTAGAAACTCCTATGCTTCCGGAGAGGTTGGCGATTGGCTTATGCTCCCATACCAGCTCGGTCGTGTGTGTCTGCAGGTCCAGGTCCAGCTGCGGACGATCGCCGGTGTTGCGATGGCGGTCGTACTCCTGCCGCACGTTTTGCTGCAGTCCGTACGTGAACTGCAACTCGCCTACCTCGCCTGTCTGGTAGAAAGCTTTGGCCTTGAGCAGGTGGTGCGTCACATCCTGGTAAGGGCGGGCGATGGTATAGGTAAAGCTGCCCGTCTCCTCCGGCCGCTCCCGCCCAATGGCGTTTTCCAGATCGGTCAGGTTGCCGATGTGCGCCGACGACAGGAAGCCCAGCTTGGTGTGGAAGTAGCTGTAATACAGCTCCGCCCCGAAGCGCTGCCGCTTATAACCCAGCGTAGCCGCCAGGTTCTGCTCCTCAAAGCCCGTGTTGTTCAAGGTATACCTGGGAGCTTGCGCACTTCCCGCCTTCTTCACAGAGGTATGGAGTCGCCAGCTCAGGGGCAGCTGCCGTAGTTTGCCTTCTGCCATACCGGCCACGGTGCCCATGCGGTTGTTGGTGCTGCCGATCAGGGCAATTTCGCCGCGTATACCTGCCGAGTCCGGGAGCGCGTTGGGCTCTACCAGCACGATGCCGCCAATAGCGTCAGAGCCATAGCGCACGCCAGCCGCGCCCTTGATCACCCGCATCTGCTGGGCGTTCAGCGGGTCGATTTCCGGGGCGTGCTCGTTGCCCCACTGCTGAGACTCGTGCCGCACACCGTTGTTCATGATCACCACGCGGTTACCAAACAAGCCGTGGATCACAGGCTTGGAGACGGTAGGGCCGGTTTGCACCGAGCTCACCCCGGTCAGCTTTTTCAGCGACTCGCCCAAGGAGAGCCCACGGGTTTCCGCCAGCTCGCGCCCCTGGAGCGTTTCGGTGGCCTGCGCCTGCTCCTGCAAGCGGCTGCCAGTAATCTCAACCGCCTTCAACTGCTGCGCATCGGCGTGCAGCGACAGGTTGCGCACCGTCGAAGAGACCATCCGGAAGCCGGAGGTCAGCGGCTCATAGCCCACGTAGCTCACCTTTAAGGTATAGCTCCCGCGGCACAGGTGGTGAAAATGGTAGTTGCCGTACTCGTCCGACAGGGTGCCGCGCTGCAGCTCTTCTATGTAAATAGTCGCGCCGATCAGTGGCTCCCGTGTATCGTGGTCCAGCACCTTGCCCGAAAGCGTCAGGCCGCAGTCCTGCTCCGGCTCTTCGCCGTCGAGGTGTAGCTGCTCCTGCGCCATGGCCACCGGGGCTACCAGCAACAGCTGCCACAACAGCACTAATATGAATTTAGCTCTGAACACAGTGTGTGTAAAATTTAGGTATAAGGTATAGGCTACAGCCTGCTGCGCATTTGCTCAGCTAAAGCAAACACAGGTATAGGTATAGCCATCATGCCAGGAAATAAGTACAGGATACCAGCAAGCAGCACCCTACGCCACACTTGGGCAGCAGGTATGCAAAACTGATAGACCAGTCAGGTAACAGATGTCGGGAGAGGCGACAGGCTGTAGGACTGGAAAAAGCAGGGAAGGTTTAGCCCAGCGTGGGCGGGCCCCGGAGGCTGAGGCGGGCAAAGGAGTGAAAAGCCGGGTACTGGGTATAGCGCACCGCATACTCGGCAACCATAATAGGAGCCCGGAAGGTATAGACTGCGGAGGCACTTTGGTAAGGTGCTCCGAACAGGTCTTCTACCGAACAGTGTGTGTGCTTTTTCTCGACATGCGCGTTTTTCTGGTCGCCCGGGTGGCTGTGCTCTGTGTGGGCATGGCTGTGCAGGCTGAGCAGCAGCTGGTCCGGCACCATGGCGCGCGTGAACAGCAGCAGCAGAAAGAGGGCGATATATGTCGTGAAACGGTACACCTACAGTCGGTCAATCAAAACAAAGTTAATCGTTTTTTAAACATTATGGCGATGACCGGCAAACAATTTACCGAATAAAGGCTCAACCAGCCACATGATGGCGCGGAAGAATCATGCCAAAACAACAAGTTTTATACCTGTGTGTTGCTTAACGTAGCAGGTATAACAGATGTTTTCTGACAACCTGTCACGAACGAGCGACTGCTATACCTGTGGAACAGGATTTGAAAGCGCTTGCACGGACAGGCCCCTGCCCAATGGTATTTCCTGAAGGAGTGCTGCGTTTAGTTTATCGGAGCGACAATGTCCGGAAGCAATGCCTGATAGAAAGTCGCAGCCTTGAAGCCCGGAAAAGGGAGCAGGTATAGCGGACTTATTTGGTCGGCCTTGGATTTCGCTTGAAGGCTGGGACGACGTAAGCTGGAATCAGTGGCTTTCCCGGTCACCTTCGGATCTTCCTGTAGGCCGGAACGAGAAAGACGCGGTATAAAGGGCTTGCCTGTAACAGATACATCACTTATTAAAAGATAGATTTTAAAAGTATAGTACATGGAAGAAAGAGGTAATATTTCGATTCACACCGAAAACATTTTCCCGATTATCAAGAAGTTCCTTTACTCCGATCACGAGATTTTTCTGCGTGAGCTGGTGAGTAATGCCGTGGACGCCACTCAGAAAATGAAGCGCTTGTCTTCTATAGGAGAGTACAAAGGTGACTTGGGTGAGCTGAAAGTGACGGTGAAAGTGGACAAAGACGCCAAGACCATCACGATCTCTGACAACGGCATCGGTATGACGGCCGAGGAGATCAAAAAGTACATCAACCAGATCGCTTTCTCGGGTGCCACGGAGTTTGTGGAGCGCTACAAGGATGCCTCTGCTGACAAGGATCAGATTATCGGTCAGTTTGGTTTGGGCTTCTACTCTGCGTTTATGGTGGCTGAGCGCGTGGAGATCGTGACGAAGTCTTACCAGGAGGGTGCTGCACCTGCTCGTTGGGAGTGCGATGGCAGCACGGAGTTCACGATCACGACGGCCGAGCGTGCCGAGCGTGGCACGGACGTAATCCTGCACATTGCCCAGGACTCGGAGGAGTTTCTGGAAGTGGCCCGCATCCGCACCATCCTCGACAAATACTGCAAGTTCCTGCCGGTGCCGGTTGAGTTTGAAGGCGACACCATCAACAACCCGAACCCGATCTGGACGAAGCAGCCATCTGAGCTGACCGACGAGGATTACAAGAACTTCTATAAGGAGCTATACCCGTTCTCCGAGGCGCCGCTGTTCTGGATTCACCTCAACGTGGACTATCCGTTCAACCTGACCGGTATCCTCTACTTCCCGAAACTGAAGAACGACTTTGAGATCCAGCGTAACAAGATCCAGCTCTACTCCCGCCAGGTGTTCATCACCGACGAAGTGAAAGACGTGGTGCCGGAGTTCCTGATGCTGCTGCACGGTGTGATCGACTCGCCAGACATCCCGCTCAACGTGAGCCGCTCTTTCCTGCAGGCTGATTCCAACGTGAAGAAGATCAACACCTACATCACCAAAAAGGTAGCCGACAAGCTGAACGACATCTTCAAGAAGGACAGACCAACGTTTGAGACCAACTGGGAGGATATCAACGTGTTCATCAAGTACGGCATGCTGAGCGATGACAAGTTCTATGAAAAAGCGAAGGACTTCGTGCTGGTGCAGAACACCGAAGGCAAGTACTATACCTTAGAGGAGTACAAGGAATTTACGCAGGCCAACCAGACTGACAAGAACGGCCAGCTGGTGATGCTTTACACCACCGACGCCGACAAGCAGCACGCCTTCGTGGAGGCCGCTCAGAACCGCTCTTACGACGTGCTCAAGCTCGACTCCATCATCGACAGCCACTTCATCGGCATGTTGGAGCAGAAGCTCGAGAAGACTAGCCTGAAGCGCGTGGACTCTGAGACAATCGGTAAGCTGATCGAGAAAGACGAAGCCAAGGACAGTGTGCTGAACGATACGGAGAAGGAAGACCTGAAAAAGATCTACGAGGCGGCCATCAACAACCAGAACATGCAGGTAGAGGTAGCGCCAATGGCGCCGGACGACGCACCGGTAATCATCACCCTGCCAGAGTTTATGCGCCGCATGAAGGACATGAGCAAGACTGGCGGTGGTGGAATGATGTTCATGGGCAACATGCCGGACACCTACAACGTGACCATCAACGCGAACCACAGCATCAACCAGCGCATCCTCAAAGCCAAGGACGACAACAAGGAGCGCATCGCCCGTCAGGCCTTCGATCTGGCGCTGCTGTCGCAGAACATGCTATCCGGTTCGGCCCTTACCGCCTTCGTAAAGCGCAGCGTGGACCTGATCGGCAAAGAATAACAGTACTTTTCATAATTACACTTAACAGTAAAAAGCGGCGCCCGGCTGGGTGTCGCTTTTTGTTTTGAGGGGCTTTGGGTGAACTAAGGCGACGGGCTTAAAGTTATAGGGGCTATACCTGCAAGGCCGGTTCTTGGCAGGTATATGATTTATCTGCATATTTACGTTACCTTAAAACAAGGTATAGCTTTTTGGAAACAACAGAGGCTCATTTATCTGAACGAAAACATATGAGGCACACGCTCTATCTTGTCGGGTTTGTTTTGTCTGTGGTGCTGGGTGTGGCTGCCTGTAAGCCCCGTGTCTACAACAGCGACTACAACCTGAGCCGGAACGCCGAAAAACAGAGCGCCAAAGCCGGGGCCATCGCGCTGGCCGATACCGCCAAGCCTATCGTGCAGGTAGGTGATTCGTCGGATATAGAAGAAAAGCAGCCCAAAAAGCGCAAGAAGAAAGCCGACAAACGCTACTTCATGGGCGACAGAGTGGCCCGCGGCTTTGTGAAGACAGGTGCCCGTGGCCCCCGCGAGGTGATCGAGACCTTCAGTTACCTGGTCGAGTTCCAGCAGCCAGACCCCTACGCACCTGAGAAATACTACTACGATACCAAACGTCGCAAACTCTACAAAACCCGCAGCGAACTCAACCCCGACCAGCACAAAGTACTGCACGGCCCTTACAAAAAAGAGCAGGCCGGCGAGGTGATCGAAGAAGGTTACTTTTATGTCGGTACCAAGCACCTGCGCTGGGAGCGCTACAACCGCGAGGGCATACTGCTAGCCAAGGAACACTTCGAGAAGGGTTTTCTGCGCGATGCCGTGGTGAAGTACTACAATGGCACCAAAAAGATAAAAGAAGTGATACCCTATGCCTACGGGGAAGTACAAGGCACGTACTATCGCTTCTACGAAAACGGGCAGCTTGAGTGGATGGGGCAGTACCAAAAGGGGCGCAAAGTAGGCCTTTGGGTGAAGCACTTCGATTTCAGGGCCCGCCGCCAGTACGAGTACCAGTACCCTAAAACCCCCTACGAGCCAAAGGCAGAGCCAGTGCTGGTGAAGCAGTACGACCGCCACGGCACCCTCATATACGAGAAAGACAAGCTGGACAAGCGGGCTTCGAGCCGCTAATGAAAAGCGTCCTCGATGTGGAATAGCTCCGGCGGGTTGCTCATCGTGACGGCGATGATGTCGAAGCGGATGTCTTCCTGCCAGCCAATCTTTAGGATATAAGCATCGGCCGCATTGAGGATCATGCGCTGCTTGCGGCGGTTCACAAACTCCTCCGGATAGCCAAATTCGTCGTTGGTTCGGGTTTTCACTTCCACAAACACCAGCACTCCGTTCTGGCGGGCAATGATGTCGAGCTCGGCTTTGCCCATGCGCAGGTTGCGTTGCAGAATGCGGTAGCCTTTCTGGTACAGCAGTTCGCAGGCCAGGTCTTCGCCGTTGGCGCCGGTAGAGAGATGGGATGCTTGCGGAGTCGTCATAAGAGACTTAAACTTATATTGGCGGCAGTCGGTTTTATCTGTAGCTGGTGCGGCTGTTGTTTGCGTATGCCCGCACACGGCCGTATCTTTGTCTAAAATTAAGGGTATAGCCGCTCGGCCGGCATAACGAACAGTCATACGCTATACCTGACAAGAAGGGAGAAAAGACGTGTCACAGAACAAGACCATACAATTTGAGCACCTGGGGCTGATCGACTACAAAGAAGCCTGGGATTACCAGGACAAGCTCTTTACAGGTATACTGGACAGGAAGGCTCGCAACCGCACGGCAGCTCCCGAGGAGCAGGAAACGACGCCCAACTACTTGCTGTTCTGCTCGCACCCGCACGTCTATACCCTGGGTAAAAGCGGGCACGAGTCTAATCTGCTTATCAACGAAGAAGGCTTGAAAGCCAAGGGCGCCACCTTCTACAAGATCAACCGCGGCGGCGACATCACCTACCACGGCCCGGGGCAGATCGTCGGCTACCCGATCCTGGACCTGGACAACTTCTTTACCGACATCCACAAGTACCTGCGTTTTCTGGAAGAGGCGATTATCCTCACCCTGGCAGACTACGGGATAGAGGCCGGCCGTATACCTGGCCTTACGGGTGTGTGGCTGGACCACGTGGAACAAAAGAACCCGCGCAAGATCTGCGCCATGGGCGTGAAGTGCAGCCGCTGGGTTACCATGCACGGCTTTGCGTTCAACATCAACACCGACTTAGACTATTTTAATAACATCGTGCCCTGCGGCATTACCGATAAGCAGGTAACGTCGCTTGCCAAAGAGCTGGGCCGCGAATTGCCGATGGCCGAAGTGGAGGGAAAACTCCTGGGCCACCTGGCTACCCTTTTCGAGGCAAGCATTACAAAAGACTAAATGAAGAAGGATATAGATTTCACCCCGGTTCAGGGTGTGGCCGTGGCCATCGCTTACACAGGCGAGTCGCCGGAGGAGCGCACCTGGAACGTGTACCTGATCAACAACAACAACGTGCCGCTCGACAATGTGTTCGTTACCTCCAAGGGCTATGGCATGATAAAGGACGAGGAGGTGAAGACCTCCGTGCTGCGCCACATGTTTGAGCACGTGGAGGCCAAAAGCTTTGTGCAGGTAGAAGTGATCGACCCGTCGGTTTTCAAGCTCAACAACGAGTACTGGGTGAGCTATTACATCGACGGCAAGATCTACGACAAGCGCTTTGTGTTCGTGCCCGACTCGATCACCGATGAGCACCTCATCGACATCAGCATGCTGCAAATGCAGGGCGTGCTGCATTCTTAAGGTATAGCTACCCTAAATTTTCACCCTGACCGTGCATATCACCAACCGCATAAGGTATAGCTTCGGGCTGTTGCTGCTGCTTTTAGCACTGGCCGGGTCGCTGCAGGCCCAGGTGCTGCCGCTGGAGCAGAAGAACACCCTGAACGGCAACTGGCAGGTGTACGACGCCGGCTCCACTAATCTGGTGCCCTATGCCACCAACCTGCACGGCGGCTACAGTGCGGTACACCAATGGGTGACCATGGCGCCTGCCAAGCCCTTTGTGATCGAGTTTACGGCTCCCAAGGATCTGTGCCTTTTCCTGAACAACCAGCTCATCTTCACGGCAGACTCCACCTCTACCTATACCTTCGACCTGGCCACGTGGCACAATCGGGTTAAGCCGGTGAACGGGCGCTACCTGCTGTCGGTGTGGCATCCGTCGCAGCACCCCAATGTGGCCTCTTTCCGCAACCGCGTGCAGACAGAGCGGGCCGACAACGAAACGATGCAGGGGAGTTTCTCGGTGCGACTGCGGGAGTACGTCAACCAGAATGCGTTCATCATTTTCATGCTGCTGATCGGGCTGCTCTACGGTGGGCTCAAAACCACGTTCCCCTCCGACTTTCAGGCAGTGTTCGGGGCGCAGTCCTTCTGGCGCACAAGGTCGCTGGAAGAGGGCATTCTGGCCAAACCGCTTAGTACCTGGTCCAGTGTGCTCTTTATCGTGGCCTTCTCCATGTCCATGGCGCTGCTGATTGCGGCCATTCATACCAACGTGCAACACGTGCGCATCTTCAACCGCCTTTTTCCGGTGTCGGAGGCCGATATCACGACCAAGATATTATTCTATACCTTGCTGATCTTTGCGGTCGTCCTGTTAAAGTACTTTTTCCTGAAAGTAATGGGCTTTATCTTCGGACTGGAGGAGATCGTGCAGGTTCAATTCAGTGAGTTTCTGCGCTCTCTGCTGTTTCTGGGCCTCTTTTTGCCTGTGGTCATGCTGCTATACCTGTCGCTCAACCATGTGGCGCCCGACACCGTACTCACGGTTTCGAGCATGGCGGTGCTTTTGCTGCTGGTAATCACGGTTATTCGCGTGTTTGTGACAGTAAATAGGCAGACATCTGTGATAAATTTGCATTTATTTTCTTACCTTTGCGCCACAGAAGTGATTCCGCTGACCATTATGCTGAAGTTTATCGTGTTTAACTTTTAAAAACACAAAATAGACGGTTTCGGCAGAAGGCTAATATTATAAAAACAGACTTCCATACTCTATGGCTGAAAGTAAAGAAAAGGCTTGGGCAAATCCTGAAAGACACAAAATCCCGATCAGGAGCATACTCGTAACGCAACCACAGCCTACTACCGACAACTCGCCTTATCTCTCTATAGCAGAAAAATACGGGATTAAGGTAGATTTCAGGGCGTTTATCGAAGTAGAGCCTGTTTCCTTCAAGGAGTTCCGCAAAGACAAGGTGGACATCCTCGCGCACACCGCTGTGATCTTCACCAGCCGCAACGCCGTGGACCACTTTTTCAGAATTTGCCAGGAAAGCAAAATCGAGATGCCGGCTGACATGAAGTATTTCTGTATTTCGGATCAGACGGCCTACTACCTCCAGAAGTACATCACCCTGCGCAAGCGCAAGCTGTTTGTGGGTGAGAAAACGGCCAAGGACCTGTTCGAGGTGATCAAGAAGCACAAGAACGAGAACTTCCTGTACCCGTGCTCCAACATCCGCAAAGACGATATCCCGGGCTTCCTGAAAGCGAACAAGATCAAGCACACAGAAGCCATCATTTACAAAACGGTGGAGGCTGACCTGTCGGACCTGGACGATGTGACCTACGACTGCATCGCTTTCTTCAGCCCATCCGGTATCAGCTCGCTGTTCATCAACTTCCCGAACTTCAAGCAGAACAACACCCGCATAGCGGCTTTTGGGCCAACCACAGCCAAGGCAGTGCGCGATGCCGGCCTGGAGCTCGACATAGAGGCACCGATGCCGAATGCCCCTTCCATGACGGGAGCGATTGAGGTATACATCCAGAACCAGAAGAAATAGACGGAACCAGACAAAACAGTGAAACGCAAAAGCAAGTAGCGTCAACCATCTGCTTGCTTTTGCGTTTTACTGTTTAATATCTATATTTGGTTCAACGCTGGCCCACTAACGTCCAGTTCACGTTTGCTTAGCTGCAACAGTCTATGAAAAAGATTATACCTGCCGTTTTGCTGCTGTTTGTATGCCACCTGAATTCATGGGCGCAGCAGCAGCCTCAATTTACCCACTACGGTTTCAACGGCATGTATATCAGCCCGGCTTACGCAGGTATAACCAACCGTCCGGAAATCCAATCGATCTACCGCTACCAGTGGCTGAACTACGACGCTTCGTTCGACGATGGCGGTTCGCCACGCACCCTGCTCCTGACAGCCCATACTCCGGTGCGTCTTCTAAAGGGCGGTTTAGGCATCACCCTGATGCAGGACCAGATCGCCAACACCCGCATCCAGCAGGCGGCCATCTCCTACTCGTTTCACCTGAACGTGGGCGAGGGCAAGCTGGGCATTGGTCTGCAGAGCAATCTCAATAATATAAAGAAAGGTAGCTACCGCTTCATCGACGAAGGCGACCCGAACATTCCTTTTAACAGTTCCGACTCCAAATTCGACATGGGCGCGGGCGTGTGGTATGAGTCAGAGCAGTTCTATGCCGGTGCCGGCGTGACCAATTTGCTGGGCTCGAGCTACCAGTTTATGAACGTAGATAACACAGGAAGTGGCCGCGTGGTGGGCGAGAACCACCTATACCTGACGGGTGGCTATCATTTGCCCCTGACCAACCAGTTGGTACTTACTCCGACCGCCCTCTTAAAGCATGATACAGAGACCTTTTCGTTTGATGCAGGCGCCCGCATAACATTTGATGAAAAATATTGGGGCGGATTGAATTTTCGGCATCAGGAAGCTGTTAGTGCGCTTGTGGGTATAGCGATGTTGCAGGACAACGCGCTGCGAGTAGGATATGCATTAGATCTCACTACATTTAATAAAGAGGCCAAAGCCCCTACATCACACGAAGTGATGGTTTCCTATCGATTACCTGAGCCAGTTGTTCGGTTCAGGCCTCCAGTGCGAACCCCTCGCTATAATTTCACAAAATAAATATTCAGGATATTGTATTTATCGCTGAAAAGCAGTAATCTTGAAAAAATACACTTAAAATAAATTGTATGTGGTATAATATTCTTGATATTGTACCGTTTGTAAATTATTAATAAGTGAGAATTTTAATTGTTTTTGTTTTATTTCTAATTCTCAATATATTTGCTACACCAGAAATAGTGTGCATAAATAATTGCTAAAAAATTTACTTTTTCCAAAGTCATCATGAACAAACTATTAAAGCTGTCTTCCTTCGCTTTGGCGGTGGTACTGCTTGCGAGTTGTGGGTTAAGAAGAGGACCGCAAGGCGACCTGGTAGGCGCAGAGGATCGACCAGACTATAATCCACAGGCTGTACCTTACGGCATGGTTGCCTGCCCGGGCGGAACCTTCCATATGGGTCAGGCTGATCAGGATATTGCGGCAACTATGGCGAACCTGAACAAGCAGGTGACGATTGGTGGCTTCTATATGGACGAAACCGAGATTACGAACAACGAGTATCGCCAGTTTATCGAGGTAATGGTCAATGACTCGATCGATGTGCTGGGCGAAGATTTCGTGATGACGAGCCTGTATCCTGACACTACTGTTTGGGTGCGTGACTTCACTTACCACATGGGTGACCCCTTGATGGAATACTATTTCTCTCACCCGGCATTTGATGAATATCCGGTGGTGGGTGTAAACTGGTTTGCCGCCAAGTATTTCTCTGACTGGAGAACGAAGCATAAAAACCAGGCCAATGCTGACAACGGCATGGCGCCAATGCCACAGTTCCGTCTGCCTTCTGAGGCGGAGTGGGAGTACGCTGCAAGAGGCGGCCGCGACATGGCAACTTACCCATGGGGTGGTCCATACCTGCGCAATGCCAAAGGCTGTCTGCTGGCTAACTTCAAGCCTGGCCGTGGCGACTACTACAGCGATGGCTTTACCTACACAGCTCCTGTAGCCCAGTTCTTCCCGAACGACTTTGGTCTGTACGACATGGCAGGTAACGTAGCCGAGTGGTGCGAAGATGCTTACGCTGACGCTACTGTTCCGATTACCTGGGACTTGAACCCTGTTTATTATGATGACAACGAGCCGCGCAAAGTAGTAAGAGGCGGCTCTTGGAAAGATATTGCATACTTCCTCGAAACTGGTACCCGTAACTTCGAATATCAGGACTCAGCCAGATCATACATCGGCTTCCGCAACGCCATGATCTATCTTGGCCGCTCATCAGGCAGAGAGTTCAGATAAGCTTCAGAAGTATCCTTACAGTTAAAAACTAAACAATTTAATACCCAATCGTTCACATTTAATTTTTGAAAACAAAATGAGCAAAGCTAGAGGTCGCAGTTTCTTGTACGACGTGTTGATGCCCAAAGTCTATGGTCTAGGTGCCGCAGTCGTAATTATCGGAGCATTGTTTAAAATTCAGCACTGGCCAGGTGCCGACATCATGCTGATTGTAGGTCTTGGTACAGAGGCCGTTATCTTCGCGCTGAGTGCGTTTCAGCCACAGCCACACGATCCGGATTGGGCAAGAGTATACCCACAGCTGGCAGATGACTACACTGGTGAGGCGCTTATCCCGGCAACAGCTTCAAACAACTCTCCTTCTGTTACAAAAGAGCTTGACAAGATGATGCGTGACGCTGACATCACGCCAGCCACAATCAACTCACTGGGTCTTGGCCTGAACAGACTGAGCGAAACAGCTGCTCAAATGGCTGACCTGAGCCAGGCTACTGCTGCTACAAACGAGTATGGTCTGCGCGTGCAGGAGGCTGGAAATGAGCTGGGCCGCATCACACAGGCTTACGCTACAACAGCAGATGCACTTTCCAGAATGGCGGTTGCAGCTAACGATACTCAAGAGTATCACACACAAGTACAGAGCATGACAAGAAACTTAGGTGCTTTGAATGCTGTTTACGAAATGGAGCTTCAGGATGCTAACAACCACCTGAAGGCAATGAACAAGTTCTACGGAAACCTGAGCATGGCTATGGAAAACCTGACTGACGCCAGCAAAGACACTGAGCAGTTCAAGCAAGAGGTTTCTAAACTGACGCATAACCTACACTCACTCAACACAGTGTACGGTAACATGCTGACAGCCATGAAAGGTTAATTGCGCATCATTTCCTAAATCAACAAGAAAACAACAGTAACTAAGTAGAAAATGGCTGGAGGAAAAGAGACACCACGGCAGAAGATGATCGGTATGATGTACCTGGTACTGACCGCCCTTCTCGCCCTGCAAGTGAACTCTGCTATCCTGTTAAAGTTCCAGTTTATCGATGAAAGTCTTAAGGACGTTAACGATAAGACAATAACAGATAACAGCGGAGTTGTAACGAATATTAAATCCAAGGTCAGCGAAGGCGGTAACCGAGACAAAGACAAAACTGTTTTGGCGAGCGCTAACGCTGTTAGAAAAGAGACAAGTGAATTGGTGGAGTATATCCGCGGCCTTCGCAACACGCTGATTGAAAAAACAGGTGGAGAGAACGAAGATAAAACCGGCTATGCAAACCCAAGTGCTGAAGATCTGGTGGCTATCACCATGATTGGACCTGCTAGTGCTAAAAACGGTGCCGCTTACGAGTTGGAGCAGCGATTGAACAACTACGCGAAGTTCATGAAGCAGTATAACCCGAACATGCCGGACATTCTGGCCCGTGATGGTAAGACTGACCCAATGGCTGCCAAAGACCGTAGCCAGCGCAACAAAGACTTCGCTCAGCTGAACTTCGAAGCGACGCCACTGGTAGCTGCTTTGGCAACACTTTCTCAGAAGGAAGCTGAGATCCTAAAATACGAAGCAGACGCGCTGCAGAACCTGGCTCAAAGAGTAGGTGCTGACATCATCAAGTTCGAGAAGATCTTCGCGATGGCACGTGCTGAGTCTAAGACAGTAGCTGCCGGTACGAAGTACAAGGCGGACATGTTTATTGCCGCTTCTTCTGACGCGATCACGCCAAAAATGACGTTCCAGGGCAAGCCAATCAACGTAGTTGACGGTAAAGGCCAGATTGAATTCACAGCTGCTGCCAACAACTACGACGCGGATGGTAACTCTAAGCAGACTTGGAAAGGTCAGGTAATCATCGATAAGAACGGTGAGCAGGAAGTACTCGACGTGACAGAAGAGTACATTGTAGCAAAGCCGGTTATTCAGGTACAGTCAGCTGCGGTTCAGGCCCTATACCTGGGTTGCGCAAACGAGCTGAACGTACAGGTTCCTGCACTGGGTGCGGTATACGATCCTAGCTTCTCTGCAACAGGTGGTTCTGCCATCAAAGGTGCTAAGAAAGGTCAGGTAACGATCATCCCAACGACTACTGAGGTGAAGCTTAACGTAAGCAGCGGCGGCAACGCCATTGGTTCTGAAACATTCAAGGTTCGTCCGGTGCCAAGACCATCTCTGCAGACGGTAGTGAATGGCCGACCAGTAGATCAGAAGAGAGGTTTGCCAGCGCAAGGCATCAGAGCTGTGGAAATACAGGCGATCTCTGACGAAGGCTTCAAGCAATTTTTACCACAAGAAGCTCGTTATAGAGTAACGAAGTGGAGAGCGTTTCTCGTGAGAGGTTCTAACCCAGTAGACCAGGCTGAATTCTCTAGTCCAACTGGTGACTTGAGCCGTTTTGCCTCTAAAGCTTCCAAAGGCGACCGTGTTACGATCGAAGTAATGGAAGTGAAGCGTCTGAACTACCAGGGAAATCCTGTTGACGCTAAGCCAACTGGCGACGGTATCTTCACCATCCCACTTAACTAATTAAGATTAGAAGCTTACAAGGAGTATGAAACTTATCAAAGTAATAGGTGTAGCAGCTGGTATGATGCTTTCTTACGGAGCAGTAGCACAGCAAGTGTCTACCACGCAGTCCAGCAATCCATCAGCAAGACCTATTCCGGAGTCTGATGTATTGTTCAAGAAAACGGTTTGGCGTAAGATCGACTTGCGCGAAAAGCAAAACAGACCATTGTTTTCTGAAAACAGAGAGATCACCAAGGTATTGATCGAAGCTGTAAAAAGCGGCGAGCTGGTGGCCTATAAGACAGACTCTGTAAACGTGCCCTTATCCAGAGAGGAATTCCTTGCCAACATGACTGCCAAAGATATGGGCGGTGGGTTGACAGAAGAGGAAATCGCAGCTGGTTTTGGTCAGGAAGAGGAAGACGATGATGCCTGGGGTGCTGCACTTGGTACGACAGCTACACAAGAAACAGGTCCTGTAAGCAACGAGTATTTTGCAAAGCAGCTATACTTGCTGGAGCTGAAAGAGAACGTAGTATTTGATAAGAAGCGCTCTCGCATGTACCACGATATACAAACGATCAGCATTAAGGTACCTTCTACCCTTAACCCACTTGGTTTCGAGCAGACAGTAGGTAGCTTTAAGATGAGCGATCTGGTAAAAGTTTTCAGAAACAATCCTGAAACGGCCATCTGGTACAATGCACAGAACGACGCACAGCACAAGAACCTGGCTGACGCTTTTGATCTGTGGCTGTTCAGTTCTTACATCACAAAGATTTCAAACCCTGGCGACCGTGCTCTGGGCGATATCTACGGTGGTGGCAAGAAAGGTCTGTTAGCTGCTCAGGAAGCACTTGAAGCGCTGATCGAGTACGAATACAGCCTCTGGAGCTACTAATTGCAAAACACTCATAATAAAAAAGGGAGATCAGAAAAGATCTCCCTTTTTTGCTTAAAGCCAGATTCTGCTAATTTGATCTTCTAGTTAAAGATGTATTCAGGTATGGTATACCTGAGCATAACAGCGATCTAGACTTGAGGGATCAATAGAATGTACTTGTTAGATCATCTTATATGCCGTGAAATAAAAGGCAATAGTAAGATCCAGTTACGGGAGGCTTCTGTAGTAAAGGTTGCTTTATAAGGTATAGAAAAGACAGTGCAATAGGCTTAACTTATACCTCGGCCTGCCAATAGGAATATGACCAGCATTAAGCAAGAAAGCGACAAAACTTTCAGGTATATTTTCTCTTGACGCTTAAGGATACAGAGAAAAATGATAGTTGGAAAAAATGCTGAGTCAGAATAGCCAAGGTATAATATAGAGCAATGCCCAAGCAAATTCACTACATCCCTACCTAAGATGCAGCTCCTGAAGCACCATGAAAGTAATCGAACAGAATGTGGGCTTTACGCTGACCGACTTCTTCTGTCAACTCTGCTAATGTCAGTTCCTTCAGCTTCTTCACTGATCTGTACTTTTGAAGCAGTGCATCAGCAGTGGTAGGGCCTATACCTTTCACGTCCGTCAATTCAGTCTTAAGCGTGCCTGCATCACGGCGGGAGCGGTGGAAGGTGATGGCAAATCGGTGGGCCTCGTTGCGCAGACGCTGAATCAGTTTAAGAGACTCCGATTTCTTATCAATATAAAGCGGAAGCTTGTCGCCCGGGTAAAAGATCTCCTCCAATCGCTTGGCTATACCTACGATCGCAATTTTTCCCCAAAGATCGAGGTCTTTCAACGCCTTCACGGCAAAGCTCAGCTGTCCCTTGCCACCGTCGATGATGATGAGTTGAGGTAATGGCTGATTCTCATCTAACAACCGCTTATAACGGCGTGTCACCACTTCGTACATCGACTCAAAGTCATTGGGCCCAACCACAGACTTGATATGAAAGTGCCGGTAGTCTTTTTTGCTGGGCTTCCCGTTTTTAAAACAAACCATCGAGGCAACCGGATTGTCACCCTGAAAGTTGGAGTTGTCGAAGCACTCGATCTGGCGAGGCAGCTCTGTCAGGCGCAGGTCTTTTTTCAGTGTCTCCAGCACACGTATTTCGCGCTGCTCACCCAGGCTCTTATTCTGCTCCTGACGTCCTTCACGCTCTTTGCGCAGGTACATCGCATTCTTAAGTGAGAGATTCAGCAACTTGCGCTTATCGCCAATTTGAGGCTGTGTGATGGTAATGTTGTCCAGTGGAAGGGTAAGCTCGATGTTCGTGATGATCTCGCGGGACGTACTCTCAAACTCATGTCGCAGCTGTACAATCACAGTGGCAAGCAGCTCTTCGTCACTTTCATCCAGTTTTTTGTGCAGCTCCAGCGACTGCGTCTGAATAATGGAGCCGTTCATCACCTTCAGATAGTTAACAAAAGCGCACTTCTCATTGGAGGTAATTGTGAACACATCAATGTTTGAGAGCGTGTTACTCACAACAGTTGATTTGGCCTGATAGTCCTCTAACAGGTCTAGTTTCTGTTTATAGCGGTGTGCCTGCTCGTACTGGTAATCTGCCGCAGCCTCTGCCATGCGTTCCTTGAAATAGGTCTTCGCGATGGAGAGGTTACCCGACAAGATATTCCGGATCTGAGAGATATACTGGTTGTAAGTCGTTTCGTCGATCAGATCTTCGCAAGGGCCTTTGCAATTACCGATGTGATACTCTAGGCATACCTTAAACTTACCGGCTGCAATGTTCTCCGGCGATAGGTTATAAGTACAAGTGCGCAATGGGTACAGCGTCCGGATCAGGTCCAGCACAATGTGCATGGTCGTGCCGCTGGGATAAGGGCCAAAATAGCGTGAGCCATCGTTGATCTTGTTGCGCGTACTGATGACACGTGGGAAACGCTCGTTTACAATGCAGATGTAAGGGTAGGTTTTCCCGTCTTTGAGCAGAATGTTATACTTGGGCTGGTACTGCTTGATGAGGTTGTTCTCCAGCAAAAAGGCATCAGCTTCCGTGTCCACAATCGTGAACTCGATGTCCTTGATCTTGGAAATGAGCTTAAGCGTTTTTTTGTTATGCTGGGCAGAGCGATTGAAATAGGAGCTGACACGCTTTCTGATATCAATCGCTTTGCCTACATAGATGATGCCCTCATCATCAAAGAACTTATAAATGCCCGGTTTATGTGGTAAATGGGATATTTTTTCCCGCAACTTCTCGTTTGCAGCCATGCTTCATTCTTATTAGAAAGCATCTAAGTCAATCGGGGCAGGAACCTGGTAGAACTCGTCCTGTTGGGCAGAGTCTACAGGTATGCCGTTATTGTACTTAGAGCAATCTAATTCTACCGATAAAGGCGTAGAAGGTTTAGGGAATGGTTCTTTTGATCTTTCCAGCGATTTGTCAGCGTATACCTTCTGCAGGAAGCTGCCATAGATTGGCATCGCCAGTTTATTACCCTGACCCAGGGCAATGGTGCGGAAGTGGATGGATCGGTCATCGCCACCTACCCAGGCACCGGCCACCAAGTCTGGAGTGATACCCATGAACCAGGCATCGGAGTAATTCTGAGTCGTACCCGTTTTACCACCGATCTCGTTTTTCAGTCCGTTGCGGTGGCGCAGACCGTAGTAGGCCGTACCACCTGGCTCAGCCGCCGCTTTCAGCATGTGCACCATCATATAGGCTGTCTCTTCGCTAAGCGCATCTACTGTCTTTGGCACAAACTCATGCAGCACATTGCCATGCTTATCCTCGATGCGGGTGATAAAGTTTGGCTCCACCCAGGTACCACTATTCACGAAAGTACCGTAGGCACCTACCATATCATAGAGCGTTACGTCGTTCACACCCAGCGCGAGCGAAGGGTTCGCCTCCAGCGGCGTCGTAATACCCATGCGTTTGGCCGTCTTCACCAATGTTTCAGCACCCAGCTTGTTTACCAGGAAGGCCGAAATCGAGTTAATTGACTTTGCCATCGCATTGCGCAGCGTAAACTTCTCACCGGAGAACTTATTATCCGCATTGTTTGGACACCACATGGTGCCATCACCCAAAGGTATACATACCTGCGTATCGAGCGTTTCGTAGCAAGGGTAGTAGCCGTTTTCGATAGCTGCCGTGTAGAGGAAGGGTTTAAAGACAGAACCCGGCTGGCGGGCGCCCTGTTTCACGTGGTCGTACTTGAAGTGCTTGTAATTGATACCACCCACCCAGGCCTTGATGTGGCCCGTCTGCGGCTCCATGGCCATAAAGCCGGTATGCAGGTAGTGCTTGTAGTGCCGGAGCGAGTCAAGCGGACTCATCATCATTTCCTTCTCACCATCATAAGTAAAGACCGTCATCGGGATCTTCTTGTTCAGGTAGAAGTTAATGGAGTCTTGGTTGCCGTCGAACTGACGGTGCAGGTTGCGGTAGCGGTCAGTGCGCTTAATAGCAGTCTGCAGGAAGTTCGGGATCTCCCTGCCCTGGCGATCGATCCAAGGGTTACGGCCCTTCCAGTGTGCAAAGAACTCTTTCTGGCGATCCTTCATGTGCTCCTCCACCGCCTGCTCGGCATATTGCTGCATGCGCGAGTCGATGGTGGTATAAATTTTTAAGCCATCGGCATACAGGTCATAGCCGTTCTCGCGGCACCACTTCAGCAAAAACTTGCTAGCTTCGGTGCGGAAATAAGGCGCCAGGCCAACGTTCTGGTTTTCGACACGGTACTTCAGGGCGATGTCCTGATCTTTCAGGCTGTCATATTCCGCCTGTGTCATGTAGCCGTACTTCACCATCTGCGAAAGCACCACATTGCGACGGCGTTTTGAGTTCTCCGGGTTGAATTTCGGGCTATAGTAGTTCGGGTTCTTGAACAGACCTACCAGCACGGCCGACTCATGCACTTCCAAATCCTTTGCGTTCTTGCCAAAAAACGTCTTCGCCGCTGACTGCAGACCAAAGGCGTTGCTACCGAACTCGAAGATGTTCAGGTACATGGTCATGATCTCCTGCTTGGTATAGGACTGCTCTAACTTCACAGCCATGATCCACTCTTTTGTTTTATGGATCAGAGTACGGAATCCAGGCTTGTCGTTGAGGTAGCCATTGTTGAGCTCTTCGCCACGGGTGCGGAACAGGTTTTTGGCCAACTGCTGCGTAATGGTACTGCCACCACCCTTCGAGGCTCCGATCATCAGGGAGCCAGCCACGCGCGCCATGGCCTCAGGGTCTATACCTGAGTGCTCCTCAAAACGGATGTCCTCTGTTGCCATCAGGGCATGCACAAAGTTCTCAGGCAGGTCATTGAATTCGATCGGGGTGCGGTTCTCCCGGAAGTACTTGCCCAGTTCCTTGTTGTCGGCGGAGTAAAGCACGGAGGAAAGGGCACTCTTCGGGTTCTCGAGGGTGCGCATGTTCGGCAGGTCCCCGAACAGGTTCAGGAAGTTGACGCTAACCGCATAAATATAGAGGATGAACACGGCCAGGCCACTCAAAAAGAGCAGCCAGAGTGTGGAAATGATCTTGGGGAATACCGACTTTGGTTTTGGGCGGGTGGTTGTTGCCATGTTAATTGTTCGTTCTGAAGTAATTCAGATATTCTTCTACATCCTTCTTCTGTAGGAACTTCTGCCAGTTTCCAGATGATATTGCAAAGGTAATGAATTCTACGCCTCGAATTTTGCCTATCGGGGATTGAGGCGCTTTTTGTTTTATAGTATAAGCCTGCGCTTCCTTCATGTTAGGGAAGGCCCGCAACAGTAGCAATCCTCTGGTGCCATCAAACGGTTGCTGTTCCAACACCAGTTTCTGGTTGCGGAAATAGGTGCTGTTATACTTCTCATATTTGGCCGAGATGTCCTTGAAAGCTGCATGCTCCACAGGGTATAGCATGACAAAATAATAAGCCGAATCAGGAGCACTGGTATAAGCCAACGGGTCAGCGGCGACAGGCGGCTGCACTGCTGGTGCCACAGCGCTGGCTGTATCCTGTGCTATACCTGCTGTATCCAAAGGCGTGCCAGTCTGGGGAGCAGTTGTAGTTGTATCTTGACGAACAGCGGTCGTGTCAGGTATGGTATTCAGGTTGAGCGGGCGCGGCTGCGGCTGCATAGCGGCGCTTCGCTCCCGGGCCGATGCCAACGCGATATTGTTGCTAACCCGCTGTTCAGGCGTACGCTCGTCCTGCTTTTGGGCGGTTGGCGCCGCTGGTGCCTCCTGCCGAAGCAGCTGCTTGCTCTCCAGGTCCTGGTAGCGCTTCAGCAATTCGTCAGCGCGCGGAGCCAGTGGACTGGAGGGGTGCTGTTGTTTAAAGGCCATCAGTTGCTGACGGAGCAATTCGGGTTTTTCGGAGCGTGCCGTGATCATCACATGCAGGAAGGCCACTTTATCCGGTATGTCGTTGAGCGGGTATGCCTGGCTCAGTTCAGTGAGCGTAGTGGTGGCCCGCTGGTATTCACCCTGCTCGTACTGCGCAAAGGCAGAGTCGTAGAGGGTGTGTGCCTTGATGTTGTCGAGCGCGTTCTGGCTCATGTAGTTCGGGTCGTCTACCAGTTTGGCGTAGATCGTGTTGGGGTACTGCTGTTTGATCTTAGCGTAATAGGTGTCCTTCTGCTCATTGCTCTCCCGGCTGTAAATCAGGTATAGGCTGTAGTGTGCCTCGGCCGCGTGTTCCGACTGTGAGAAGCGCTGCAGGAATTTCTCGTAGGTAGCAGTGGCCTCTTCTGTCGAGTTGAGCTTTTGCGCATAGATGTTGCCCAAGCGGAACATAGCGTCCTCCAGCAATTTCTCGGACTGCTGCAGCGCCAGTGTCGTGGTCGGGATATTCTGCAGGTAGGTTTCGACTTGGGCCTGCAGACGGGCAGAACGGCCTTCTTCGGTTTCCGCAGCTGCCGTGTCAGCGGGTTGTTCCAATGCTATCGCCTCTTCCTGCCCGCCAACGGTTTCGCCGCGGCTCAGGAGTCGCCAGTTATCCTGCAGCGGACGGTCGCCCCAGCGCCGCACGAACTCGGAGCGGGCCGTGGCCATGGCCGCCGGATTGTCAAAGTAGAATACGCCGCCTGTGTTGCCGCCTCCAGTTGCTGCGTCCGGGTTATTGCGGCCTCCGACGGTCACGGCTGCCTGTCGTTCCTGCGAACGGCGGGCTTTGCGCTGCTTTTCCTGCTCCAGTTGTTTGGCCTGTTCCTGCACGCGTGCCTCTTCCTCCTGCTGCACAATGTTCTGCACAAAGGCCAGGCGGTCGCCTTCGCTCAGGGAGGCCAGTTGCTGCAGACTGTCCTGCAGCTGGATGGTGTTATACTGCTTGGCAAAGTCGGCGAGGATGTTGCGGCGTTCGAGCACCCGCTCATACTCCAGCGACTGCTGCGGGTATACCTGCACGGCGCTGTCGTAATAGGCCTGCGCCAGGTCGTATTTGTTCAGGTTCTCGAAATAGATCTCACCGGCCAGCAGGTAGGTATAGGCTTTCTGGTTAGGTATAGAGCCTGGTGTTTTCAACGAGGCCTCAATGCTCTCAAGCGCTTTGTCGTAATGCTGCTGGCGGCGTTCGAACACAGCCATCTCGTAGTAGATCTTGTCGCGGTACTCGGCGTTTTTCTCGTCGCGCAGCATTTTCTGGTAATAGCCCGCTATGCGGTTCAGGTCCTGCGCATCGTCCAGTTCCGACACCTGTCCCAGGTATAGCCGGCTAAAGAAGCCTAAGTCATAGGGCGGGTTGCGGCGCAGGATGCGGCTGTACTGCTGATAGGCTTCCTGGCTTTGGCCGCGGTCCTGGTAGAGGCGGGCAAGGGAGAAGCGCACACGTGACTGGTCATCGCGATTTGTGAAGTTCGGCAGCGACAGGTCCAGGTTCTCGATCACGGCGGCCGTGTCGCCCTGCATGAGGTGGTACTCGGCACGAGCCAGGTATAGCTCGCGGGCATTGTCGCGGTTCAGGCGTTCTTTGCGCAGAAACTCCGACACCTGCCAGGCATTGTCCGTCTCCCCCAGTTTCAGGAACGAGCGCATCAGCCATACCAGCGCTTCATGTTTCACGTGGCGGTCTTTGCCGGTAGAGTTCACATACCTGAACGTCTGGGCGGCCTCCGGAAAGTTGAGTTCATAGAAGCGTACCTTGCCTATGACCAAGTAGCTGTCGTCGATCCATTTGCTGTTGGGGTGGTACTGAATCGGGAAAGAGGCCTTTTTGATGACATCCTCCAGGTCGGCGGCGTGCGCCTTGTAGGTGGCAGAGTCGATGGGCGGGAAGATGGGCAGCGGCCGGTTGTAATCATACACGGTCTTGTCCTTAATGCTCTTCTCAATTGCCTCCAGCTTCTCTTTTGCCAAAAAGTAGCCGTTGTAGCGGGCCGTGGTGTTATGATAGGCCTTACTAAGCGGATTATTGCGCTCAGCTGAACAGCCCGCCAGCATAAGACAGGCCAGCACAAGGAGAAGGTATGGTGAGTTTTTGCCCAAAGTGTCGATTGTGTGCAGCATATACAGGCCGCCTATTCCATAATAACGGCCTGGCTATACCTGAAAGTATTTGGCCCGCTCCTGCAAGCAGGCTTCAAGCCATCTACAAAAATACAATAATATGCCAATTATGTAAGGGCCTCTGCATAAAGGCTGAAGTCCGCTATTGAACTATAGAAAACAAGAAATGGTTTCAGGCCTCAGAAGGCGCACAAGCTGCCCTAAAGTTCGGCGAAATATGGACGATTTGCAGAGAAGCCCATGAAAAAAGCGTAATTTTGTAAATTATCTAAAACAAACCAGCGCATGGCAGAGCCGGACGAAAAAAAGCAAAAGGGCGAAGACTCGTTCAAAGGCTACCTGAAGTACTCAGGATTGGCCTTTCAGATGATCGGGGCGATGGTACTGGCCGCCTGGGTCGGGTCGAAGCTGGACGAAAGCATGGGCAACGAAAACCCCTGGATGACGATTGTGCTGTTAGTTTTGGCAGTGGTGGCCTCCATGGTGTTGGTAATAGTATCCTTAAATAAAAAGTAAGCGCATTGAAATTCTTTAGAAACCTCCTCATTTTCACAGGTGTCGTGATCATTGGCATCGGCCTACTCTCTTTCTATACAGGCACCGCGCTCCTTCACCCGCTCATCTGGTATATCTTAGGCTTTATGGTTTTTGTCACGGCGCTGGCCTACTATGTGTCGCGGCTGGGCGTGGGCTACGATCCGGACAATTTCCAGCTGTACTATTTCGGCTCGATGGGCTTCCGGATGATCCTCAGCATCGCCGTTATTTTTGTTTACATCTATATGTACTCCGAAAACGAGTTGCAATTCGTTTTCAACTTCTTCGCGTTATATTTTCTATTTACCGGGTTTGAAATCTACAGCTTAATAACTAACTTCGCACCGCAATTGAAAAAGCAGAGCTAGAAATAGCTTTTGTAGATTTTAAATTTGCTTTTAAATCTCTCTTAATGAAGAAGTTATTTATTTTACTGTTTTCCTTCCTGACGATCTCTGTCCACGCAGAGGCTGCAGCGGAAGGTGGCGAGTTCAGGCCTGGCGATTTGATCATGCATCACATCGCGGATGATTACTCATGGCACTTCGCCGATGGCGTAACGCTATACCTTCCGGTTATCCTGATCGATAACGGTACGCCACAGGTGTTTTCATCCAGTAACTTCTACGACGAGAACCATGCGCTGGTGCCTTACAATGGCTATGTGCTGAACCACGGTCACATTTACCGCGCTGATGCCAATGGCCAGCCGGCAGCGGATCAGTCTTCTCTTCTGGACTTCTCTATTACAAAGAACGTAGCTTCTCTTTTCGCTAGTGTGATCCTGCTGTTTGCAGTGTTCCTGACCATTGCCGGAAGCTACAAGAAAAACAGAGGCAAAGCGCCAAGCGGTATTCAGTCTTTCTTCGAGCCGATTATCATTTTCGTTCGTGATGAGATCGCCAAAGGCAACATTGGTCCGAAGTACGAGCGCTACATGCCATACCTGCTGACTATCTTCTTCTTTATCTGGTTTAACAACCTGCTCGGTTTGATGCCGGGTGGCGCCAACCTGACAGGTAACATCGCGGTAACGCTAGTGCTGGCTACCCTGACGCTTTTGATCACTGTGTTCAGTGGTAATAAGAGCTACTGGGGACACATTTTTGCAACGCCAGGTGTGCCAAAATGGCTTTCTCCGATCATGATTCCGGTGGAACTGATTGGTATCCTGACAAAGCCGTTCTCCCTGATGGTTCGTCTTTTCGCCAACATTACGGCCGGTCACATCATCATCCTGTCGTTGTTCAGCTTGATCTTTATTTTCCAAAGCGTTGCCGTAGCACCGATCAGTGTGGCGTTTGCCATCTTTATGTTCTTCCTGGAATTGCTGGTGGCCCTGCTGCAGGCTTATATTTTCACCCTGCTATCTGCGATGTACTTCGGTGGCGCAGTAGAAGAGCACGACCACGTAGGTGACCACGGTCACGGCGACGGAGCACATTAATCTGTTTTTTATTTTTTAACTATATATAACTATAATTATGTTAGCAATTTTGCTTCAAGCAGTAGCAGCTACAACCGACTTCGGTTTGGCTATCATGGGTGCCGGTATCGGTGCTGGTCTGGTTGCCCTTGGCGCTGGTTTGGGTATCGGTAGAATCGGTGGTTCAGCCATGGAGTCTATCGCACGTCAGCCAGAAGCTGGTGGTAAAATCCAGACTGCTATGATTATCGCGGCTGCCCTTATCGAAGGTGTTGCACTTTTCGGTGTGGTAGTTTGCTTGCTAATTTCTTTCAAAGGCTAATCACCTTTGTATTTGGTCTCTCGTCCGGACGCATGGTCCGGACGGAGAGGTCAAAAAATAGTTAAATAGTTAAAAGCACCACCGGTGAGAGCCGGTCATCTGATTAAAACCTAATTATTCAAATTCATACACAATGGAATTAGTAACCCCAGGTATAGGTTTAATTTTCTGGCAGACGTTGACTTTCATCGTTGTGCTGTTCTTGCTTTCCAAGTTCGCCTGGAAGCCAATCATGGGTGCCCTGCGCGAGCGCGAGGTTTCTATTGAAAGCGCACTGGCTGCCGCTGAAAAAGCAAAGCTGGAGATGCAGGGCCTGAAGGCTGAGAACGAGAAACTGCTGGCCGAAGCCCGTATGGAGCGCGACAGAATCCTGAAGGAAGCTTCGGATGCTGCCAACATGCTGGTGGAGACTGCCAAGCAGAAAGCAAACGAAGAAGGTGGACGCATGATCGCCCAGGCGCGTGAGTCTATCGAGAACGAGAAGCGTGCTGCTATCACAGAGGTGAAGAACATGGCTGCTGCCCTTTCGGTGGATATCGCGGAGCGTATCCTGCGCAAGGAGCTGAGCAACCCACAGGCACAGCACGAGCTGGCCAAAGATTACATCAACGAAGTAACGCTTAACTAATCGTATCACATAGCCTTGTCACCATGGGTGAGGAGGCCATAATAAAGCACTATGTCAGAAATTAGAGTTGCTTCGAGATACGCAAAGTCGCTGATTGAGCTGGCAAGGGAACGAGGCGTGCTGGAGCAGGTAAAGGAGGACATGGATATGTTCGCCTACGTACTGGACCACAACAGAGACCTGAAGCTCCTGCTGCGTAACCCGGTTGTGAAGTCAGATAAAAAACTGGCTGTGATCAACGCAGTGTTCAAAGGCAAGGTAAACGACCTGACCCTGGCGTTTTTCAGCATTGTGGCCCGCAAAGGCCGTGAGTCGGTACTGGAGTTCATCGCGCCGGAGTTCGTGAAGCAGTACAATGTATACGAAGGCATCACAACTGCCAGCGTGACCACTGCCGTGCCGTTGACAGAAGAGCTGCGCAACGAGCTGGGCAAGCGCCTGGTAGCGCAGACCGGACAGCGCGTAGAACTGGAAGAAAAAATTGATCCGTCTCTGATCGGTGGCTTCGTGCTCCGTGTAGGCGATCAGCAGATTGACAGCTCTGTGAAGTATAACCTGAACAAGCTGAGAAATAAATTTAAAGACAACCCCTATATCAATAAATTATAATCATGGCAGAAGTAAGACCTGACGAAGTATCAGCCATACTAAGAGAGCAGCTATCTGGCTTCCGTTCTGAGGCAGAACTGGAAGAAGTAGGTACAGTACTGCAAGTGGGTGACGGTGTCGCTCGTATCTATGGCCTTTCCAAAGCACAATCTGGTGAGCTATTAGAATTCGAGAACGGACTGCAGGCGCTTGTTCTGAACCTGGAAGAAGACAACGTAGGTGCCGTAATGCTCGGTGACTACAGCGAAATCAAAGAGGGCGCCACTGTAAGAAGAACCAACCGCATCGCCTCTGTAAAAGTAGGTGACGGCATCATTGGCCGTGTGGTGAACACACTAGGTCAGCCAATCGACGGTAGAGGTCCTATTGCTGGTGACCTGTACGACATGCCACTGGAGCGTAAAGCACCAGGTGTGGTATTCCGTCAGCCGGTAAACGAGCCAATGCAGACGGGTATCAAGGCGATCGACTCTATGATTCCGATCGGTCGTGGACAGCGTGAGCTGATCATCGGTGACCGTCAGACAGGTAAATCTGCCGTTGCGATTGACACGATTCTGAACCAGCGCGAGTTCTTCGAAAAAGGACAGCCAGTGTTCTGTATATATGTTGCCGTGGGCCAGAAAGCGTCTACAGTAGCACAGGTAGTGAAGTCACTGACTGAAGGTGGCGCGATGGATTACACAGTAGTTGTTTCGGCTTCTGCTTCTGATCCAGCTCCAATGCAGTTCTTTGCTCCGTTTACAGGCGCTGCTATCGGTGAGTTCTTCCGCGATACCGGCCGTCCTGCACTGGTTGTTTATGACGACCTTTCCAAGCAGGCCGTTGCTTACCGCGAAGTGTCTCTACTGCTGCGTCGTCCTCCAGGGCGTGAAGCTTATCCTGGTGACGTATTCTACCTGCACTCTCGCCTGCTGGAGCGTGCCGCTAAGGTTAACGCTTCTGACGAGATCGCTCGTAACATGAACGACCTTCCTGAGTCTATCCGTCACCTGGTACGTGGTGGTGGTTCTTTGACGGCTCTTCCGATCATCGAGACGCAGGCTGGTGACGTTTCTGCCTATATCCCGACAAACGTAATTTCGATCACTGACGGTCAGATCTTCCTGGAGACAAACCTGTTCAACTCCGGTATCCGTCCTGCGATCAACGTAGGTATCTCGGTATCGCGTGTGGGTGGTAACGCGCAGATCAAGGCGATGAAGAAAGTATCTGGTACCCTGAAACTGGATCAGGCGCAGTTCCGTGAACTGGAGGCGTTTGCGAAATTCGGTTCTGACCTGGATGCCGCTACCAAGCTGACAATTGAGCGTGGTCGTCGTAACCTTGAGATCCTGAAGCAGCCGCAGTTCTCTCCGGTGTCTGTAGCAGAGCAGGTAGCTATCATCTACTGCGCTACAAACGGCTTGCTGGACACAGTGCCGGTGAACGAAGTAAGAACGTTTGAGAAAGACTTCCTGCGCACGATGCGTGCTCAGCACCAGGATACCCTGAACGCGCTGCTGGCTGGTAAGCTGGACGACGAGACAACGGGTGTTATCAAGCAGGTAGCCAGAGAGCTTTCTGCCCGTTACAAAAAGTAATAGTTGGTTATAAGTTAGAGACTGCTGCAAGAGGCGGTCTCTAACTTTATGCTTACAACATACAAAATATGGCAAGTTTAAAAGAGGTTAGAAGCCGCATCACATCGGTACAGTCGACACAGCAGATCACCAAAGCCATGAAAATGGTGGCGGCTGCCAAGTTGAGACGTGCTCAGGACAACATTCTGCGTATGCGCCCCTATGCGCAGCGCCTGAGTGGCATCCTGGCCAACCTGTCTCAACTGACAGAAGGATCGGTGTCGAACATCTACTCTGAAAAGCGCGAAGCGAACAGAGTGCTGGTGATCGTGGTAACGTCTGACCGTGGTCTGGCGGGTGCTTTTAACTCCAACATCATTAAAGCAGCCAACACGCTGGCACAGGGCAAATACCGCAGCCAGCAAGAGGCCGGAAACCTTACCTTCCTGACAATTGGCCGCAAAGGTGCCGAGGCGCTGAGCAAGCGTGGTTACAAAGTAATCGGTGATTATACCGGCACTTTCGCAAACCTTTCCTTCGACACTGTTCGCATAGCAGCAGAGCGCGCCATGAATGGTTTCGTTGCCCGTGAGTTCGATCAGGTAGACATTATCTACAACGAGTTCAGAAACGTGGCGACGCAGATCGTGCGCACCGAGCAGTTCTTGCCAATTGAGGAGAAGCCAGTAGAGGACACAGCCAACAACATCGTGTCGGACTATACCTTCGAGCCATCAAAAGAGCAGATCATCGAGGAGTTAATACCGAAGTCGCTTAAGATTCAGGTATACAAAGCGGTGCTTGAGTCGAATGCCTCAGAACACGGTGCCCGAATGACGGCCATGGACAAAGCGACAGAAAACGCGGGCGAGCTGCTCAAAGAACTGAAGCTTACCTACAACAGGACGCGTCAGGCTGCCATTACCAAAGAGATCCTCGAGATCGTGGGTGGTGCAGAGGCGCTTGCAGCAGAGTAAATTGAATCATCAAATAAAAAAGCAACGCCCATCAGACAAGGTGGGCGTTCTTTTTTTGGGGATATCATAGAGTGTGTTATATTTTTGTTAAAACATCAATTATAGGAGCCCATAGGCGCCCACAAGTTGGGAAGTGCTGCCTATCTTTGAGAAACTCAACAACAAACACATGAAGTTAAGCGGTTTTAGATCCGGTATTCAGACCCTAGTGGCGGCAGTATTCTTAATTGCCGTGCAAGCCTGTACGACAACTAATACAGCCAACAGCCCGGTTGCGGCAAATGCACCGGAAAGCAAGACGGTGAGCGGCGTAGAAGGCCGGCCAAAGCTAGTCGTGGGTATCGTGGTAGACCAAATGCGCTACGACTTTTTGTACCGCTACTGGGACAAGTACAGCGAAGGCGGATTCAAGCGACTGGTTCGACAGGGATTCAATTTCAAGAACAACCAGTACAGCTATGTGCCCACCTATACCGGACCGGGACATGCCTCTGTGTATACTGGTAGCGTACCTGCCCTGAATGGGATCATCGGAAACTCCTGGTACGAGCGATCGACAGGAAAATCCATGTATTGTGTAGAGGACAAGACGGTGAAAACAGTTGGCAGCACATCGGATGCTGGCTTGATGTCGCCACGTAACCTGCTGACAACGACCATTACGGACGAATTGCGCCTGTCTAACAACATGCAGTCGAAAGTGGTAGGTATAGCCCTTAAAGACAGAGGCGCTATTCTGCCAGCCGGTCATACCGCCAACGGAGCCTACTGGTTTGACTCTCCTTCCGGAAACTGGATCACGAGCACGTTCTATGCGGGCGCTTTGCCAAATTGGGTGCAGGAGTTCAACAACCAAAAGCATCCGGACAAACTCATGAACGAGGTATGGAACACGCTGCTGCCGATTGAACAGTATACTGAGAGCACAGCCGACAATATGCCGTGGGAGCGTGCCCTGCCAGGAGAGGAAAATCCGGTATTCCCGCACAACATCCCGGCCATCCGTGGCAAAGATTACGAACTGATCCGCTCTATACCTGCCGGCAACACCCTGACCACCGAGTTTGCCAAAGCGGCACTGCGCGGCGAAAACCTGGGTAAGGGCAAGCATACCGATTTCCTGGCACTGAGCTACTCCACCCCTGACTATGTGGGGCACTCATTCGGGCCAAACTCCATTGAAGTGCAGGACATCTACCTGCGCCTCGACCGGGAGTTGGAAGAACTGATCAACCTGCTGGAGAAAGAGATCGGCAAAGACAATATTCTGATCTTCCTGACGGCAGACCACGGTGCGGCGCATGTACCGGCTTATATGGAATCGATGAAGATACCGGCTGGTACAGCTACCTCCAGCGTGATGCGTGACTCCCTGGAGCAGCATTTGAATAAAATGTTCGGTAAAGGCCGCTGGGTGGAGCGTTACACCAACCAGCAGGTATACCTGGATCATAAGACAATTGAAAGCAAAAAGCTGAAGAGATTAGATGTGCAGGAAGCGGCGGCTAACTATGTCATGCGTTTCGAAGGCGTGGCCAGAGCCATTTCAGCAGATGCGATACAGCGTACAGGCTGGACTGGCGGGTTAATGTCGCGGGTGGAAAGCGGCTACAACGCCCAGCGCTCCGGTGATGTGATTGTGGTGCTGCAGCCAGGCTGGTTCGAAGGTTACGGCAGCGGGCCGCAGAAAGGAACCACCCACGGCTCGCACAGCAACTATGACACGCACGTGCCACTGGTATGGTATGGCTGGAAGGTGAAACCGGGCGAAAGCTCTGTGGAGACCGCCGTGGCAGACATTGCCCCGACCATTGCCTCCTGGCTGTACATACAGGAGCCAAACGGAAGCGTAGGGCGCCCCTTGCAAGAATTAATGAAGTAACAATACCTGTCGGGAAGAAATGAACGGCAGTTTTTAAGATGAATATATGATGGAGAATTTAGAAAAAAATAACCCGTGGCATAGCGTGAGCTATGGTGAAGAGGCCCCGGCAGTCGTAACTGCCATTATTGAGATTCCAAAGGGTTCGAAGGCGAAATACGAGCTGGACAAAGACAGCGGCATGCTGAAACTGGACCGTGTACTTTTCTCTTCGGTGAACTACCCTGCCAACTATGGCTTTATACCTAAGACTTACTGCGACGACAAAGACCCGCTGGATATCCTGGTGATCTGCTCGCTGGAAGTGGTGCCGATGTGCCTGATCGACGCGAAAGTGATTGGCGTAATGCGCATGATCGACAACAACGAGGAAGACGACAAGATCATTGCCGTGGCCAACAACGACATGTCGGTGCGCCACATCAACGACATCTCTGAGTTGCCTCCGCACACCTTGTTGGAAATGCGTCGCTTCTTTGAGGACTACAAGAAACTGGAGCACAAAGAGGTGATCGTAGAGCAATTCCTGGGTCGTGAGCCGGCTTACGAGATCATCAAGGAAAGCATCAGACTGTACGATGCGACCTTTGGCGAAACAGAACCGAAGACCATCTAAAAATTTACTTTTCCTGTAAAGCCTGATGTGGGGTAAACCTGCGTCAGGCTTTTTTATTTACAGCCAGGCGGGGTTTGAAAGCCGTACCTGAATTGCGAACTTGCGCAGAAGGATGCTAGATAAAGAACACAGCAAGACAAAGCGACATCAACCACTGGTCAATTGGCTACGGACAGGTATAGAAGCCCTGCTCTACAGCAGTGTGTTCATTTCGCTGTGCGCTTTCGGACTGACAGTGGAGACCTATCTGTTGACAGGCTTGGACGTGTCGCTGCCAATGGCGGGCTTTGTCTTTCTGGCGACGCTCTTTACCTACAACACCAGCAGTCTGCAGCGCATGTGGCGGGGCTGGCGTGCCAGCGAGGCGGGACAATCCTGGAGCATACGACACCAACGGGAATTGGCAGTACTGGCTTTGCTGAGTCTGCTGGGGGCGGCGATCCTGTTCTTCCTGTATGGGCTCCGGCTTAACTTGTGGTTTGTGCTGGCTCTGGCCCTGATCTCGGTGGGCTATACCGTGCCGCTATCGCGCAAGCGGCTCAAGCCTTTTCGGAGCGTGCCTTTGCTGAAAGTATTCCTTATTGCCTTGGTCTGGTCAGCCGTCACTGTATTGTTTCCCTTGATCGATGCGGCCGCTGCTTTAGACAACTCCATGCTGCTGATCTGGCTGCGGCGCTTCCTGTTTATCCTGGCGCTCGCCCTGCTGTTCGACATCCGCGACTATACCTACGACCGCCGTACCCGCACGCTCACCTTCCCCGGACTGCTAGGCGAGAAATATACCCGGCTCTTGTCCCTGGCGCTACTGCTGCTATACCTGTTGCTCGTGCTGCTGACGGAAGAAGGTGAAGTCCTGGTTGGTCTGCTGGGCGCCTCTGTAGTGGCCGGCCTGATTGTATGGCATGCATCAGAGGAGAAGCCCCGCATCTATTATGCGCTGCTGGCAGATGGGGCCATGCTGGTGCATTTTGCTTTCGTATACCTGGCTGTGAGCTAAGCGCGGCGCAGGTGCTGAAAAGCCTGTGGCAGGTGCTGGATCACATCCGAGGCGATCATCGAGATTTCTCCTACCTCTTCTTTGGCCAGGTCGCCGGCGAGGCCGTGCAGGTATACGCCCAACAGGCAAGCCTCTTTCAAGGTATAGCCCTGCGCAACCAATGCCGTCAGGATGCCGGTGAGCACGTCGCCTGTGCCGCCGCTAGCCATGCCTGCATTGCCGGTTGTGTTAAAGTAAATGTCTCCTTGCGGCGTAGCAATGGCCGTGTGACTCCCTTTGAGCACCAGGTAGCATTCGTATACACTGCAGAACTCCCGCAGCTCCTCCAACCTTTCATATTCATTTTTGCTTTGACAGACCAGCCTTTCAAACTCTTTCGGGTGGGGCGTGAAAATAACCCTGCCTTTCGGGAGGTGGGCTTTGAGCTTGTCACTGCTGGCGATCAGGTTGATGGCGTCGGCGTCGATGACGAGTGGCGCATCCGTAGTGGCCAATAGTTGGCCCAGTAGTGTTTTGGTCACTCGCTCTGTGCCAATGCCCGGCCCGATACCGATGGCGTTGAATTTCTCCACAGACTCCGGCAGCTTGGAGAGATGCTTGCGGTTGCTGTCAGGTATGAGCATGGCTTCCGGCACGGCTGTTTGCAGCGCATCGTAACCAACGGCGGGTGTCTGCACCGTGAGCAGGCCTACGCCGCTGCGCAAACAAGCCCTGGCCGCCAGCACGGCCGCTCCTATCTTGCCGTAGCCTCCACAAAACAGCAGCGCGTGTCCGTACGTGCCTTTGTGCGAGAATTTGGTGCGCGGCTTTAGCAGGTGCTGGATCTCGTCCTGCGTCACAACGTGGGAGTTCGACTTCGCCTCCGACAGGTATGCCGGGCTCAAACCGATGGGTACAGTATGCCATTCACCAACGTAGGGCTCGTGCTGTGGCAGAAAAAAAGCCAGCTTAGGCAGTTCAAAACTCACCGTATGATCCGCCTGCACGATAGCCCCCTCGGCAGGCGTTTGCTTATCCGTGTACAAACCAGAAGGAATATCGATCGCTATGGTGCAGGTGCTGTGCTCGTTGAGCCAGTTGATTACATCGGCATAGAGCCCGGTGACAGGTCTGGAGAGGCCGGTGCCAAAGAGGGCGTCGACCACGCAGGCTTTGTCAGGTAGAACGGGCAGGTCGTTTTTGCTCGTAATGCGGTGGGGAGGAACCTCATGCGGCAGGCGCTCCAGGTTGAGCTGAAAATCCTGGGAGGTCTGGCTGCCGTCGTTCACCAGGTATAGCTGCACGTCGAAGAGGCGGTGGTGCAGTAGCCGGGCCACAGCCAGCCCGTCGCCGCCATTGTTGCCGGGGCCGCAAAAGATGCAGACCGGGCGCTCCGGCGTGAACTTATTCTCGAACCAACCTACAAAGGACCGTGCTGCCCGCTCCATCAATTCGTCTGATGCAATGCCTTCCTCGCTGATGGTCTGCGCATCAGCTTCACGGGTTTGTAGGGCGGATAGGATTTTCATATGTTATTTTTATACTTCTGTCTTCAGAGATAGTTGTACGCATTTTTCAGGCGAACGCACAGTCGCTCTTCTTTATCAGGTATAGCCACTCTCTTGTGACAGGTATAGAAGAGGTTCCTCAGGTTTAGAAGTTTTTCTTTCGTCAGGTATAGAAGGGTACTTTCAGGTATAGAAATGCTTATCGTCTATTCGCAAAAATTCATCCCTGTTAAAATGCTAGCGTCGCCGTCAGTTTGATCCGAAGGTTATCCCTCTCCCGCGGCAAGGCATAGGAGCCATAGCGGTAAAAGGCGCCCACTCCAACACCAGAGAAGGCAGAACTGATCACGTTGTTGAGCATCAGGCCGGATTCAAAAAAGCCTTTGCGCATGTTGGCGTACTGCAGGGGCTGCAGGTCAGGTATAGACTGGCGCAGGTCGCCGATGCCCATGTTGTGCACCAGCACCAGGTCGGGCTTGAAGAGTTTGGTGTTGAGCAGGCGCTTGCCCAGGTCCTGGCGCAGGAACAACGCCATGTAGCGATCCGAGAAGAACTCGTAAGGTCGCATCGTCTCGAACCCCTCGCCAGCATATACCTTGTAGTGAGAACTGTAGCTTCCGTAGCCATTGTAGAGGCTCACGAAGGGCGCATCGCCCTGCACCCAGCCACCTGCCAACACAAAACTGGTTTCGCCGAGGCTCCGCTGCCGGAAAGTCCCTTCGGCACGCAGGTCGAGCTTGTTGTAGGTATAGCCGTCGCTTTCCAGGGCGTCGATGCCTTTGGTGTACTGGAGCCAGAGCACCGGATAGCGGCTCGGCATGGGCAGCATGCGGTTGAAGAGCTGCATGTACTGTTCTCCATAGGCAAAGCGCATACCTGCCGTTACCTCAGCCAAGTTAAACTCCGGCGTGCTTATACCTGGCTCGGGTGTGAAAAACGGGAGCGTCGGGCGGCGTTGTTCCTGCCGTATACCTGCCTGCCACTGCACATAGCGCAGCATGCGCCCGCTCAGGCCGGCACTTCGTTGCGTGGTATAGTCCAGCAAGGGCAAGAGGGCGGGACGCAGATCGCGGAGGAGGCCGCGCTCCCGGAACGGCAAGCGATGGCCACCCGGCTCTGCTACGTCTTCTGCAAAGGCAGCAGAAAGTGTGAGTTCGGATGGTTTGTGTAGCTTAATGGCAGCATCAGCCCCGTATTTGTGCTCCTTGTCGCGCAGGCCGTAGCCCCAGTAACCGCCTACCGTAAAGCGCTCTGAGAGCAGGTTGTTGGTATGGGCGCCCATCCCGATGCGCAAGCCTTCAAAGCGACTCACCTTCAGCAAGCGGTTCAGATCCAGGCTGATGGGGCCGATGGGCAGCTGTTTGGCCATCAGGTATTCCATGGTGCGGATGGTGCGGTCGAGCTTTTGTGCCTGGCCCACGCTGTCGAGGCGCTGGTAGGTGGTCTGCTCTTTGGGCGAAAGCGAATCGGGCCGGTAAGCTTGCCAGAGTTGCTCCGGCTGTCGCCAGGCATCGGGCCGCTGCTCCAGGGCGATTACGCCAAAATCGCTGCGGCGCAGAGGCGGGTTGAGGTTGACGTTGGTGATGTAGGTGCGGATGTGCCCGTAGGGCTGATGGCCCCGCATGTAAATCTGTTGCACCGTGATCTCCACATCCAACTCCGAAGGAAACCACTGCCGGCCATCTACTTTCATGAACTGCTGCTGCAGCTTCAGGCCGCGCTTGTCATCGGCGTGCGACTCCGCCACTACATTCTGCACGGCCCAGCCGTCGCTGTTGATGTAAAGCAATCCCTTTAAGCCATTGAAATTCTTCCCGGGCTGCGGGGCATACGAGATGATAAAAACCGTATCAGCTCCTACCACAGCTTTTTCCTGCAACACAAAGTCGTAGCGCCTAATGCTGCCATTGCTCAGCGGGCTCAGGTAGCGCTTGCCAAAGAACACCGGCATGTCGTCGTACACAGAGAACACCCGCGCTTCGGCGGCCACTACGCCAAAGCTCGGCTGCCGCAACCCCGACACCCGGGTGGCCAGAATGGTTTCTTTGGAGAGGTTGCTGCCCAGCTGTGCAAAGTCGGTGATGCTCTCCATCATGAAAAGGTGCTGTTTGGCCAGCAGGTTCCGCATTCGCAAGGCAGAAGAGTCCTCCTCCGTCAGGCGCAGGGTATCGCTCAGGTCGAGGTCGTCGGGCGCGTTGGCCGTCAGGATGAATTTGTTGTAAGTGCGGTAGGTATAGGCCGGAATATTGTCGAGGCGGTGACGGCCGCGGTTTTGGTTGGCTAGCCGGATAATGCGGTGCGCCGGGTTGCTGCCGGAATGAATGACGACTTCCCGCAACTGGGCTGCCGCGGGGCGCAGGGCAATGTCAAGCTGCGCTACCGAATCGACCGGAATGGTTTGCGGGGTATATCCTACGTAGCTGAAGCGCAGGCTGGTGATCGGGCGGTTGTGCTGGAGCTGGTACTGCCCCTCCAGGTTGGAGGTGGTGCCTGTTTCGCCGTTGTTCACCACGATGCTCACGAAGGGAAGCTTTTCGCGTGTGCTGGCGTCGCGCACTGTGCCCCGCACCTGGTATACCTGTGCAGCGGCCAGGCTGACCTGCAGCAAGAGGAATAGGCATAAAAGCAGGTGGCGTATGGGCATGTGGTAAAGATATAAAAAGAATTGGCGCCTCCTCACAGAACAGGAAGCGCCAGGCTATACCTTGCGTGAGATCATCATATATTAAAAAGTAAGCGACATCGCCATACCCATCTGCCCGTTAGGCAGCACCACCGGGTACATGGCCGTGTTCAGACCGCCACCGTGCGTGAGTTTGGCATGCACCCAATACACAGTGTTTACCGCCAGTATACCTACCCCCGCGCCGGCCAGCACGTCCGAGAGCCAATGCGCATCGTTCAGCACACGTAGCACACCAGTGCCGCCAGCTATACCGTAGCTCACCACGCTTACCCAAGGGCTCTTGTGCCGGAACTCTTTGTCCATGAAAGTGGCGATGGTGAAGGCATAGGCTGTGTGCCCCGACGGGAAGGCATAAGGCTTTCCGTTTGGACGTTCTCTGTCGGTCAGCTTCTTGGTAGGCCAGACAATGGCGGAGGCAAGTGCCCCGGAAGAAACGAGCAGCAAGGTCTGGCGGCCCAGTTCGTGCCTGTTCTGCGACGAGATAATGTTGAAGCCATAAAGCCCCACCAGTGGCGCGAGCATGGCAAAATCGTCGGCATTAGTGGCAAAATCAGGGAAAACCCGGTGCCGGTAGTTAAACACATCGTCGCTGTTGAGGATACCGTGCCCGCCCATGGTATAGAGACCGGCACCGATCAGCGCAACGGCAGGTATAACGGCCCGCTTCAGGTAGCGTTTGTTGTCGCCCTCCAGCCGCTGTGACTCGGTAAAGGGGTGTTTCTGACCGGGTAGAATGGTGTCGGCGGGCAGGGCGAAGAAATCATCGCCGACTGTCCGGAGCGTATCGGCCTTCGGTTTCTGTGGTGGATGCTGCTGCACCTGTGCCAGGGCCGTGGCAGGTGCGAAAAGTATACTAAGCCAAAGAAGGTGGATCGTTAACAGCTGGTTTAATCTTATCTGCATGCTCTGGAAAATTTGTCGGAAAACTCAATATGCTACAAAAGGCACATCCGTGAAATTTAACGGCTGGCCTTGCCATGGGTTTTGAAAGGAAGCTACAAAGTATTGCACCACACAGTCATCAGTAGGAACTTACAGGAAGTCTACCGGTCCACTTCGCCCAGCACAATGTCCACAGAGCCTACAATGGCAATGAGGTCGGCCACCATGCAACCCCGGCTGATTTCAGGCAAAACGGAGAGATTCACAAAGCTTGGGGCGCGGCCGTGGCAACGGAAAGGCACGTCGCTGCGGTCGGTGGTGCGGAAGAAGTAGCCCAGTTCGCCGCGCGGCGTTTCGCCCCGGAAGTAGAGCTCCTGCGTGCCGGTCATGCGCAGCTTTTTGGGGCAGGCCGCCTGCGGGTCAAAGTCAGGGGTACGCTTGTGCTCGCCCGTGAGCTGGTCGAGGCATTGGCTGATGATCTTCACGGACTCGCGGCACTCAAGCGCCCGCACGTAGTTGCGGTCCCAGCAGTCGCCGGTGGTGCCCATCATACCTTCGCCGATTGGTACTTCAAATTCCAGCTCCGGGTATACGCTATACCCATCGACGCGGCGCAGGTCGTGGCGCAGGCCGGAGCCGCGCAGCATGGGGCCGGAGCAGCCGTAGTTGATGGCCACATCCAGCGGCAGCACGCCCACATTGGCGGTGCGGTCGATGAAGATTTTGTTCGTGAGCAGGATGGTATCCAGCTCATCGAGCTTGGGCTTCAGGTAATTGATAAACTCGCGGCAGCGCTCCTCAAAGCCAATAGGCAAGTCATAATACAGGCCTCCCACCCAAATGTAATTGTACAGCATGCGGGCTCCACTCGTCCACTCGAGCAGGCGCTGGATATGCTCGCGGTCGCGCAGCAGCCACAGAAAGGGCGTGAAAGCCCCGATATCAATAGCGTAGGTACCAATGGCCAGGAAGTGTGAGGCAATGCGGTTGAGCTCTGTGACCAGTACCCGGATGTACTCTACCCGTTTTGGAATCTGGTCGGTGATACCCAGCAGTTTCTCTACACCCATACACCACACATGCTCCGAATTCATGGCGGCCAGGTAGTCCATGCGGTCCACGTAGGGGATGGTCTGGTTAAAGGCCATGCTTTCGGCATGCTTCTCGAAGCAGCGGTGCAGGTAACCGATGTGTGGTGCCACCTCCTGCACAATCTCCCCATCCGTGACTACCTCCAGGCGCAATACGCCGTGCGTGCTCGGGTGCTGCGGCCCCATGTTCACGATCATCTCACCCGCCCGCAGGTGTTCCAAGCTGAACTTGTTCGGCTCCGATTGCAGCAGGTATTCTTTGTGCGTGGTAGACAAGGGGGAGGAATGATTAATGACTAATGGATAATGATTAATGATGAATGCAGAGCAAAGTTCGGAAAAATGGGGGACTTATGGGAGGGGATTATTAAAGTTAGGTAATATGGATATAACCTACGTGGTTTTAGAAAATAATATAGTATCGTATATATTTACTATATTCGTTATTCGAGTTCAATATAGATTAAATTAATAAAGCGGTAAAGCAGTTTAATACGATACTTTTTAATAAAAAATTACAAACAACTTATAATTACAGACTTATGATTGATAAAGAGCTTGAAGCAATAATAAAGTGTCACGAGCACTTAACAGATTTAGATAATGATTCTCGTATGAGAGTATTTAAATACTTATTTGATCGTTATGGCCTGCTGCCTTCACAAAATCAAGCTTCAAGCAATATGCATATATTGACAGAAGCATATGAAATTACAGAGGTCGAAGATACTAGGGAAACACCTAAGAAAGCGGAGCAGAAACCAAAAAAGGTCGCAACTAATGGGAAGAGTTCAAAATCAAGTATAGGGCAATCCTATTCCTTAGTAACAAGTCTTAACTTGGTTTCCGCAGCTGATAAAAGTTTGAAAGAGTTTTTTTCAGGATATGAGACTAAGACTAATTTCGACTACAACATAGTTATTTTATACTATCTAAAGTATATTCTAAAAGAAGATAATATAAATGTAAATCACATTTATACCTGTTATAAGCATTTGGGTATTAAAGTTCCTAACATAGTGCAAAGCTTAAGAGACACAAAAAACAGGAAGGGGTGGATAGATACTTCGAATTCTGAGGATTTGAAAGTTACTATTGCTGGGGAAAATTATATAGAGCACGAAATTGCAAATAAGTAGTATGACAGTTCATGAATTGATTGAGCAGACTGCTGATTTTGAAAAACTTCAACAAGTTGAACAAATTAAGCTAATAGCTTTTTTCCACTGTAAAGAGCATTCAAAAGAGTTCTTTGAGACAAAACACATCAAAGAAGAATTCGAAAAACATAGCTTAGTTACACCTGCTGGAATTACTAGTTTAATACCAAGGATGAGGAAGAGTAAACCTCCCGTTTTCATACTAACCAAGAATGGCAATAGCATTCATCGAACTATAAAGAAAGAATTAGAGGAACAATATTTTGGAAGTTCTCACAAAAAGGAAGTATCTCAAACTCTGCGTGACTTGTTAAATGATATACAAGGTGGTGAGCAAAAAAGATTTCTAGAAGAAGCTATCAGTTGTTTCGAAATTAAATCTTACCGGGCAGCTATAACAATGACATGGTTATTAACAATAGATTGTTTATATGATTATGTGCTAAACCCAACAAGAATAAACACTTTTAATCAAGCCATTCAAAGTCACGGGAAGTATAAGAAAATAGTTGTTTCTAAAAAAGATGATTTTAGCGATATAAAAGAGTCTGACTTTATTGAATTACTACGAGTTGCAAAATTAATCTCTAACGATACCCGAAAGATATTAGATGAAAAGTTAGGAGTTCGTAATTCCTGTGCTCATCCTAACTCATTAGATGTGCTAGACTATAAAGCAATTGGTTTTATCCAGGATTTGGTTATAAATGTTATTAATAAATATCAGTAGTCCTGATAATGCAAACCAACAGTTCGCGCTTCTTTCCACAACCAAATCAGTACCCGAACACGAACTACGAATTATCGCCAGCAGTAGCTACCGTAGCTTAGAATAAGGCGAGTGTGTTTGGCTACACAGGCTGACACTAGAGAAAAACAAATACAAACAAGGTTCGATTTAGGCTGCGCCACGTTCACAGCCTATACTAAAAGCTAAGCAGGCATTGTAATAAATGCCCTTGAAAACAAACAGAATGAAACTAGAAACCCACCATATAAACGACACAAAAGTTGCCGAAGTGATTTCGGAAAACCCTGTTATCAGCAGCACTGAAGATGGGTTAGACTTATTAGGGAACTTGTACTACCAGGGCTTTGATAAGATTATCATTCACGCGAAAAACGTCACCCCAGCTTTCTTTGACCTGAAAAATGGAATGGCAGGCGAAATACTCCAGAAGTTTTCCAATTATCGTGTCCGGCTGGCTATTGTGGACAACTTCTCGAAATATTCTGGCAAACGTGTTAGTGAGTTCATCTCCGAAAGCAACCGAAACAGACAGGTTAACTTTGTTGCCACGCAAGCAGAAGCACTGAACGCCCTTGCAGGCAAATAAACATGGGTAACACGAAATAACTTTTAAGCGCAATTGCTAAGCCTAAGCCCACGCTGGTGCATACTGCAAAAGAGCGTAGGGTATTTTCCCGACATTATTTACTAAAATTAAAATCGAAATGAAAAAAACGTTTACCGCAATTTTATCATTGGCATTGTTAATTTCCTGTAATAGCGAAAAGAGTGAAAGTACCCAGGATGCTCTGGAAGAAAACACCACTGTATTGGCTGAAACCCCCACCGTAGAAACAGGAGCTGCAGAAAATCCCGCGTTCGACATCAGTGCTATACCTGTTTCCACGGAAGACATCGGCGATTTCCCGTTCTTCACGGCTCCCCAAGGTGCCCAGTATATCAACAACGTGAAGCCAAGCGATTTTGACTTTATCGTATTTGTCACCCCTGAGAGCGTTTATGAGGTAGAGGGGAAAACGTTCCGAGCGCACGTGCATCCGGACCGTTCGAGCGAGACAAAAGTTAGCGGGCGCTTTTTGACTAAAAGCTTCGAAGATGCCATAATACAGGCTGGGGGCGTAAAGGTATTTGAAGGAAAGCTGGAGGGAGAGCAAAAAGAAACCTATAAAAACCTGTGTACTTACTCCGGCACCGACGGCAGCATAGACATCTGGAACAACCCGATCGCCACCTACGTCATTCGCAGAAACGACGGCAACGTCTACATTGCACTCGATAAGGGGATGGCGAGTAGCACCTCCATCCAGATCGTGCAGGAAAAGCCGTTCGAGCAAACCATTACCAAAATAACCTCCGACAAAATAAAGCAGGACCTCACCGAGCAAGGAAAATCCGTTCTGCACATCAATTTCGATACCGACAAGGCCACCCTGAAACCTGACGGGAAAGAAGTGGTTAGCGAAATTGTGAAGGTGTTGAAAGATGACCCATCGCTTAAGATCGCCATAAACGGCTATACCGATAATGCAGGAAACAAAGCGCATAACCAAGGCCTGTCCGAGAGCAGAGCCTCGGCGGTTAAAACCGAGATAGCGGCAGCCGGCATAGCGCCTGAGCGTCTCACCTCCAAAGGTTTCGGGCAGGACAACCCCATCGCCGACAACAGCACCGAAGCAGGCAAGGCCCAAAACCGAAGGGTAGAACTCGTGAAAATCTGATAGACTGAAAAAAATACATGATGCCCAATGGCTGCCTGGAAAATAAGGCCGCATGTAAAAGGCATTACCAGGCAGCTACGCCACAGCTTTGCCCAGAAACGCTGAAGAAAAAATACTTGTTTATTTTTCGGTTGCTGAACGGACGTCTTCATCGGCTTCTTTGCAAAAAGAAACGTTATGACTTTCAAACAACTGCACGAGCAACCGGAGCCCCTCCTGATCTGTAATGTATGGGATGCGGCCAGCGCCACGATAGCCGAACAACAAGGCTTTCAGGCAATCGGAACATCCAGTGCCGCCATGGCGAAAATGCTGGGCTACGAGGACGGCGAGAAAATGAAATTCACTGATCTGGTATACCTGGTCAAGAGAGTTACTGCAAGCACTAGCCTGCCATTTACAGTAGATATTGAAGCAGGCTTTGGTAGTACCCCTTCTGCCATCCTGGAAAACATTAACATGTTAGCCGATATGGGCGCCGCCGGCATCAACATAGAGGACAGCCTGGTAGATAAAGAGAGAAGTCTGTGCGACAGTTACAGTTTCGCCAGAACACTAGAAACCATTAAGGAGGCGCTCCTCCGGGATGGAAAGGACCTGTTTCTGAATGTCCGGACAGACACTTTCCTGATCGGGCATCCTGACCAATTGCAGGAAACCATCAGGCGGGCGCAGCTTTACGAAGAGGCGGGGGCAGATGGTATTTTTGTGCCGTGCATGGTAAAAGAAGAAGACATCAGTGCCGTAGCGCAATGCACCCGGTTGCCGCTTAATGTAATGTGCATGCCCGACCTGCCGGCCTTTGGGCGCTTGCAGGCTTTGGGGGTGAAGCGGATCAGCATGGGCAACTTTTTATTTGAGCGGATGTATGACCAGTTTGCCCGCCTGCTGCAAAGTGTCAGAAGCGATTCGAACTTTAGCCCGGTGTTTGCGCCATGTTAGTGACAGAGTCATACAAAATAGAAACCTATTACAAAGCCCTGGTTGATAGGAATCAGGGTTTTGTGGGCATCTTTTTCGTCGGTGTAAAAACTACCTCTGTCTTCTGTATTGCCACATGCCGCGCCCGCAAACCCAAAGCGACGAACGTTGAGTTTTTCACCACTTTCAAAGACGCGCTGGACCATGGCTACCGCCCGTGCAAAATATGCCGACCAACCGAAAACGCAAACCAGGCGCCTGATCAGGTAAATGCTGCGATAGAGCTGGTTAGGAGCAACCCCAAGGAGAAGGTCTCTGACTATACCTTGCGTCAGCAACGGATATGCCCGGTGCTAGTGCGCAGGTGGTTCAAGCAGCATTATGGCATCACTTTTCAGGCATTTCAGCGGATGTACCGGATAAACCAGGCCCTGCTGGAGCTGAAAGGAGGCAGATCTGCCACTGATACCGCTTTTGACGCCGGTTACGAGTCCCTCAGCGGTTTTGGCTATACCTACAAAAAGGTGATGGGAAGCTCTCCTAAACAGGGCAAATCGAAAAGCGTGATCCTGCTGAACCGGATAACCACGCCGCTGGGCCCCATGTTCGTGTGTGCGACCGAAAAAGGCATCTGCTTGCTGGAGTTTGTTGATAGAAGGATGCTGGAAACAGAGTTTAAGGATCTGCAAAGGCTGCTGGGAGCCACCATTGTGGCAGGTGAGAACGAGCATATCAAACAGGCTAGCGTTGAGGTAGCCGAGTACTTTGCCGGCAGCAGGAAAACTTTTACCCTTAGCCTGGACTCACCGGGAACTGTGTTTCAAAACCTGGTTTGGGAGTCCCTCAGGCAAATTCCGTACGGGGAAACACGTTCTTACCAGCAGCAGGCAGAGGCTGTCGGGGTTCCCAGCGCCGTACGGGCTGTTGCCTCAGCAAACGGCTTCAACAGAATAGCCCTGGTTATACCTTGCCATCGGGTCATTGGCAAAAACGGCAAGCTGGTGGGGTATGGCGGTGGTTTGGAACGCAAGCAGTGGCTGTTGGAGCACGAGAAGCAGTTTGCCAAACAGTAGCCAACAGAACATACCCTCTAGGGATATCGGAATTTAATGGTGATCAGGCACTATGGAAGTAAAGCGCATGTACGTGCTTCCCGAAGGCAGAAACCAAGGTATAGCCAGTAAGGTGCTGGCTGAGCTGGAAGCATGGGCGCAGGAACTCGCATACGCCCGGTGCATCCTGGAAACAGGCCTGAAGCAGCCCGAAGCCATTGGCCTCTACCAAAAGAGTGGCTATCAGCAAATTCCGAATTACGCACAGTATGCCGGCGTGGAGAATAGCGTATGCTTTGAGAAAGTGCTTTAAGTCTTAAGTTATAGGATTCTAAACAGGAAACGGCTTGCTACCTGAGGATAGCAAGCCGTTTCCTGTTTAAAGAGTCAAACGAGAGACTACACCTCCGGCTTTTCCCGCTTGTCTGTAAACGGATTTTCGGAAGTGGTTAGCTTAACCGGCTCGCCGCGGAAGCCGCTGTTTTCGTTGTGCTTGTCGTAGGGCACTTTGATGCCGTGGTAATAGTCCTGCAGCTGATAATCTTTACGGAGCGGGTGCCCTTCCCAGTCGGCGGCGCAGAGGATTCGGCGCATGTCGGGGTGGTCTTTGAATAGGATGCCCACCAGGTCAAAGATCTCGCGTTCCTGCCAGTCGGCGGTGCGCCAAATGTGACTCACGGTAGGTATAGCAGGTATAGGTTCCCCGTCTGTGTTGTTGCGCTCCACGATCACTTTCAGCATCAGGTGATGGTCGTAAGGTATAGAGTAAAGGTTGTACACCACTTCCATGGTGCCGGCATCCGGGCCATTGTCTATACCTGTCACGCTCGAGAGGAAATCGAAATAGGTCAGCTCGTTGTCGTGCAGCTCGAGGCACACCTCCGCCAGGCGCTCTGTTTGGAGTACCAGGAAAGGCTGCAGGTTCGTGGTGTTCTCCGATACGATCACCTCCGGGCCGAACTGTGACACTATAAGATCCCTAAGCTCCTCGAAAGTCATGGTTTTTTTTAATGATTAATGACGAATGAATAATGAGTATTCAGTACTAGTGAAAGAATAATTTAATAGTGGGAAACTGTCTGAACACATTAAGCTAATGGATTTTTCTCACCGCCGGACTCTGAAACTGTCGGGCCTTGGCCGAGATACTCACTTGCTGCTCCAGGTGCCTCATCAGTGCTTGCGGTTCCCTCATTATTCATTATTAATTCTTCATTAGTCATTAACCCCGTCATTCGTTTCGCCATAATCTGCTGCACGGCTCGCGGCTCGCGGATGGTTTCCTGGCGGATAATCTCTTGCAGGCGTAGGAAGCCGCCGATGAGCGCCTCCGGCCTGGGCGGGCAGCCAGGCACGTACACGTCCACCGGTATAATGCGGTCCACCCCCTTCACCACATGATAGCCGTGCTCCCAGTAGGGGCCGCCGCAGTTGGAGCAGCTGCCCATCGAAATCACGTAGCGCGGCTCCGGCATCTGTTCGTACAGACGGCGCACGCGGTCGGCCATTTTAAAGGTAACAGTTCCAGCCACAATCATCACATCCGACTGACGGGGCGAGGCACGCGGTATAATGCCGAAGCGGTCGAGGTCGTAGCCGGAGGCATAGGCCCCCATCATCTCGATGGCGCAGCAGGCCAGGCCGAAACCCATCGGGAACAGCGAGGTCAGTCGCGCCCAGTTGAGCAGGTCGTCCAGTTTGGTGACGATCACACCGCCTTCTCCCGTCTTGTCCTGTGGAATGTTCAAAGAGTAATGACTAATGGTTAATGAGTAATGATTAATGAATCGTGAGTAATGCTGACGGTACTTAGAATAAACTCCTGTCTATACCTTCCTTTACCCTTTTTTGTCCTTTGTCACAAAGTCGTTTGTCAAGTAGTCTATTTCCTTACCTCGTATTTCCGCTCGTTCACGCGCTGGTATACCTCCTTGGGTATACGCGATCGGCTTTGCGGCACCACGGGCTTGGGCTTGATCCAGTCGAGGTGGCCTTTGACCCAGGCGTAGGCCAGGCCCAGGGCCAGCACACCGATGAAGATGAACATCTCGATCAGGGCAAACCAGCCCCACACGCCGTCTGTCGCTTCGATCAGGTCGCGGCGGCCGAACACGGTGGCCCACGGAAAGAGGAAGGCGAGCTCCACATCAAAAATGATGAAGATAAGCGCCACCACATAAAACCGCGGGTTGAACTGCACCCACGAGTTACCGATCGGCTCCTCGCCCGACTCGTAGGTCGTCAGCTTCTCGGGGTTTGGTCGGCTGGGGCGCAAAAGCCGGGCGGTAAACAGACCGATCACCACGAAAATCGCTCCCCCGATCAGGAAAAGCAGAATGGTTCCGAAGTCAGACAGGTAGGTTTCCTCCATAGCGCCGCAGCAGTTTTAGACAAATTTACGATAAAATAACTTCTTGGCATAAGCGCTGTTCTGGCTTCAGAGAATGCGCTTGTCAGGTATAGCGGGGCGGCTGCAGCGCACATACACAAAAGCTACCCGCTGGCGTTATACCAACAACCTTTCCTGACCTATACCTGTACGAGAGAATCCACACCAAACCACACTGAAAATGCTCACCGGACGCGTCAATGCACCTGAAATCAACACCCCGCACGGCTGGCTCAACACCGACCGAAGCTGGTCTATCAAAGACTTCAGAGGCAAGATCGTGCTGCTGGATTTCTGGACGCTGGGCTGCATCAACTGCCAGCACATTGTGCCGGATCTGAACCGGCTGGAGGAAGAATTTGCCGATGTGCTGGTGGTGATCGGCATCCATTCCGCTAAGTTCGATGCCGAGAAGCAGACCGAGACCATACGGCAGGCCATCCGGAAATTCGGGATAGAGCACCCGGTGGTAAACGACGCCGACTTTGCCATCTGGAACCAGTATGGCGTACGGGCCTGGCCAACGACGGTGCTCATCGACCCGAACGGAAAAGTGGTGGGGCAACATGCCGGTGAGGGTGTGTACAACACCGTGCGCCCCTATATCCAGCGCATGCAAGAAGAGTTTAAAGAAACGCTCAACCAAACGCCTATACCTGTACAAGCTGAAGTTCTCGAAACGGGTGTACTGTCCTTTCCCTCCAAACTGATCAGCGACCCCGACGGCAACCTATTCCTGTCCGACAGCGGGCACAACCGAATCCTGAAGCTGAACCAACAAGGGCAAGTGCTGGAGGTGATTGGCAGCGGCGAGCGAGGCTTCAACAACGGTGGCTATGCCGAGGCGACCTTTAACGAACCGCACGGGCTGGCCCTGCATGGCTCTATCCTTTATGTGGCCGATGCCAAAAACAACGCTATTCGTAAAGTAGACCTGGAACAACGCTCAGTGAGCACGGCCGCTGGCACCGGCGAACTCGAATACTACTTTCACGACGACAAGCGCAGCGAACCCGTGAACCCCAACAGTCCCTGGGATTTGCTCATACACGGTAAAAGCATGTTCATTGCCAACGCCGGCAACCACCAGATCCTGCGCATGGACCTGGAAGCCGAACAGGTATACCGCTTTGCCGGCAGCGGCCGCGAGGCCCTCACCGACGGCCTGCTCGACGAAGCCGCCTTCAACCAGCCCAGCGGCCTCTCCATACGCGGTGAAGTGCTCTATGTAGCGGACGCCGAAGCCAGCGCCATCCGCACCGTCAACCTCAAAACAGGTATGGTGCTCACCCCACTCGGTCGCGGTTTGTTCGACTTTGGCGATGTGGACGGGCACGTGGACGATGCGCTGCTGCAGCACTGCGTGGGGCTGGAAGTGATCGACAGCGACGTGTACATAGCCGACACCTACAATGGCAAGATAAAAGTGCTCGACATGCAGCGCCACCGTGTGCGCACCCTCACGGCCGGCCTGCACGAACCCAACGACGTGCTATACCTGAACGGCCACCTCTGGGTCACCAGCACGAACAGCCACCAATTATTCAAAATCGACCTGAGCACAGGAGCGAAGGAAGAAGTGAGAGTGAGTCTGAGTTAGAAAGTTTGGGAGGGAGAAAGTTAGAAAGTTGTTGTAGCGACATTACACCGTAACGTTGTGGAAGGATACCTGTCTTCTGTAGGGACAGGTCGCGACCTGTCCGAATCGTGCACCGGCAATCATACACTGTCAATTGTGCATCAGCAATCTTATCCGAATCCTGCATCGGCAGTTATACCTATACCTATACCTATACCTATACCTACGCCGCTACCTTCGCCTCAATCAGGTTATTACGCATCCGCTGGAAAAAGCGAAGTGTGACCTGGAAAATCGGGCTCATGATGAAGGTATAGAAGAAAGTGGCGATGAAGATCGGGCCGCCCAGCAGATAACCTATACCCAAAATCAGGCACTCCACCACCATGCGGGTACGGCTCACGGACGCGTTCAGGCGCTCCGACAAAGCCAGCATAAACCCGTCGCGCGGACCGGCGCCCACGCCGCCCGCCACATACAGTCCGCCGGCTATACCTGCAATGATCACCGAAGCAGCCAGGTTCAGGTAGTCGAGCGAGGTGTTGGTGGCGGCGGGCAGGAAGTCGAGCCAGAGGAATAGGTCCATAAAGGGCCCGATGAGGAGCGCGTTGAGGAAAGTGCCCACGTTGATGTACTTGCGGTTGACGAACCACGAAATGATGACAAAGACCAAGCCCACGATGACGCTCCAGGTGCCAATAGTGAAGCCTAACTGCTGAAACAGCGCCACGTTGAGCACCTCCCAGGGGTGCAGGCCCAGGTACTTCACTTTCACGGCAATGGCGTTGGCAAAGCCGAACAACAGCAATCCCAAAAAGAAGAAACTATAACTAACTATTTTTTCGCGCATGGTCAGGTCGTCCCGTTTACTGAAGGACTTGGTAAGAACAAAATCGGGCGCAAGAAAGTTAAATTTGGCCGCTTTAAGAAGGGGCAAAACACGGCACACATTATTCTGGTGCTTCGGCTACGGTTATTGACAAAAAAGTCTTATATTCATCCATCATTAACTCCTGTTTTCCGGATGAGGCAAGCGTTTGTGCTTCGGTTGGTTTTGATTGGCGCAGTCTTTCTGCTCTGTGGCTCCAAAGCCTATGCCCAGACCGAGATCACTGACTTTATGGGTCGCCCGGTGATGGTGAAACAATACCTGGATGTAAAAGGATCGCCCTATCTGGACGATGCATGGCAGGAAGGATGGGTGAAGATGCAGGACGGCAAGGCTTACTTGGGTGTTCGCCTGAAATACGACCAGGTGGCAGATGAGCTGATGTTCGCAAACGGCAGAGGCGAGGCGCAGTTCTTTGTGCAGCCCGTGAAGGAGTTTGAGCTGAAGAAGCGGCTTTTCCGAAGTGGCTATGCCCCGGCAGACGATACGCCGCCAAGTGCCTTTTACGAAGTGCTGGCCGATGGCCCCACCCAGCTCTTGAAGTGGACTTTCAAATGGGTGCACGAAGAGGTGCCCTACGGCTCTGCCACCAAGGTGAAAAGCATACTGGAGCAGCAAAACTACTACCTGGCCGACCGGAACGGGAAACTCACGAAGCTGAAGAAAGACAGACGATCGCTGCTGCAGGCGCTGGGCGGCAAGCAGGCCGAACTGGAGCAGTACACCAGGACCAACCGGCTCGACCTGAGGAAGGAGCAGGACATGACAAAATTAGTGATGTATTATAACTCTTTGTAAACTAATCTATTCATCAAATATTGCGGTATATGAAAACAGTTGCTTTACGCTTAGGTTTTGCCATGCTGGCCTTCTGCCTGTTCAGTGCGAATGCGGTGGCGCAGTTTACGCACACCAACGACATGGAGGCCCGTCCGGTGCACGAGTACAACACCATCACCATGATCGGCTCGCCCTACGTGCACAAAGAGTGGGCGAAAGGCTCGCTTACGCTTAAGAATGGCACCGTATACCAGGGCATCGAGCTGATGTACGATCAGGTGCGGGAGGCCATTATCTTTAAAGGCAAGAACGGAGACGTGAAGGAGCTGCTGGAGCCGGTGCAGGAGTTCAAGATAACGTACATTGAAAACAACAAGCCGGTAGAGCGCACTTTCCGCTCAGGGTATAGCGGCGACGGGGTGCCTGCCAATGCCTTCATGGAGGTGCTGGCCGACGGACAGGTGGTGCTTCTGAAGCGAACCTCCAAGAAGATCTTCGACCGCAAGCACTACAGCTCGGCCACCATTGACCGGGAGGTGCAGGCAAGCGAGGACTACTACATTGCCAAAGGCGACAAGGCGGTGAAAGTGAAGAAATCGAAAAGCTCCATTCTGGCTGCCATACCTGATCGGAAAGATTATTTGGAAACGTACATCAAATCGAATGCGCTGAACCTGCGCGAAGACCGTGATATGGTCAAACTGGTGGCTTACTACAACTCGCTGTAGCCGCTCCATTTGCAGAAAATATTTTTAAGCAGCTGTCTGGTTAACGGGCAGCTGCTTTTTTACGCGCCATGTCCAGCGACTTTTTGTCCAGCCAGGTATAGCTGATCGTCTGTTTGGTTTTGCGCCCAGTGTTTGCGTAGATGGCCTTCGCCAGAGCCGGATTGTAGTAGCGGCTATACCTGTTCAGGTGCTCCAAGCAATCGAGTAAGCTCCAGCGGCACAAAAGCGGCAATCATAGTGTGCTTCTGGTTGCTGACGGTGGGGGCGAGTTGCTCTAAGATGTTTATAGCGTTTTAGGAACTTGGCTGGGAAGCGTGAGGTAAATTAAATGTAAAGTGTTCCCTATGATACCTAATGAACTCACTATTTATTCTATGTTCTGGCTTAACATAGAGTTTTCCTTCCAAGCCAATCAAAGAATAATCGTCATCAATGGTAAAACCACCAAAGTCTAACATGACATGATGATTAGGGCAAAGACAAAGTATATTATCCAGAGTGTCTGGCCCATTATGTGGCTCGCCTAGAGGCTTGATGTGTGCAGCTTCTGCATAGAATCCGGCATTTGTAAAGATTTTTGTATTACACACCTGGCAATGGAAATTATAAATCTCCTTAATCTTCAAAGTAAGGCTGTAATCGCGATTTAATCTTTGCTGCGCAGTTAGCGTTCTGGTTGTCTTTGAATAGATGGGGGAATCTTCACTTACCTGGTAGGTAAGAGCTTGATCAACAGTAATCTTTTCAAGTCGGAATAGCCATACATTAAAGCCGGATCTTCCTGTCTTCCTCCAGTATTTAACGACTTTATATAAGCCCTCATATCTATAACCAAACTCTGGAGAGAATTTAGATTTATGATTTGCTCCCCTGATTACTCTTACCGGCAAGCCGTTTTGACAATTTATTGCCAGAGCTAGGTTCTTGTCTGATAAAAATTGATGAGTTACCTGCTTTTTTGTGATTGGGTCTCTACCACCATGCCCAGTATAAACAATTACGTCTCCTAAATCTTGATCGTCTTCATACCCTCCAGAAAGTACAATGGAATCCGCACCTTCTTTTTGGGAGCCGCTTATACCTGCTTGAGTAGGCCTGTGAACTTTGCTATGTGAGAGGGCTATTCTGTTCTCAAATACATCGCCTTCAAAAACATTAGGTATATGCCCAAATATTCGCTCTGCCATTGGTTGACAACTACTTGATGGTTCAGTAAATGTAATTAATTATCCTAACATCCTTTACCTACCTCCGCTGCTCAAACCGTTCAAACCCTGCTAATCCCTCCTTCTCCTCTACTTCCACTTTCTCAACCCGCGCGCGGTCCGGGCCTTGGTGCGCCCATTTCTCCAGTTGTTTCAGCGCCTCGGGATTGCCTTCGGCTTCCAGGTATACGGTGCCGTCAGGCTCGTTCTGCACAAAACCATACAGGCCAAGTTCCAACGCTTTGCCCTGGGTGCTGGCTCTGAAAAATACGCCCTGCACCCGGCCGTGTATGCGCATGGCCACGCGCTTTTTGTCTTTGTTTTCCATCAGGTATAGGTATAGCTCGTTCACTCTCAAAAACGGAGTCGGCAGGTATAGGTTGAGGGGGAACAGCAGCGCCCGCCGAAACAGAACGTTTCACCCCGCGAGCCGTGTTATCAAAAGGAGCGGGAGTCTAGCCGATTCCTGAAATTTAGATTATCTTTAACACCCCTGTCCGCCAAGTCGCGGGCAAGGTACAAGCTATACAATATGTCCCTATTATTCAACGATTTTAAGAGCTGGGAGAAGCATTGCGCTGAAACCGGCGAACCCCTATACCAGCCCGTGCTGGAGTACGAAATAGAGCAGAAGGGTCGCACCGAGGAGTTTATCTGGGAAAACATTGCCAAGGCCTACGAGGTGATGAAGGACGCCGTACAGACCGGCCTGACCGAAGACATGACCTCCCGCTCCGGCATGGTGAACAACAGTGCCAAGAAAGTAGCCAGGTCGCCGGTAACGGTGCTGTCGCCGGAGTTTCAGATGCTAGTGTCGCGCGCGCTGGGTGCCAAGGAGGTGAACTCCTGCATGGGCCGCGTAGTAGCAGCCCCAACGGCCGGCGCCTCTGGTATACTGCCTGGCACGCTCACCACGCTGCAGGAGCTTCACGGACTCGACGACCGCAAGATTCACGAAGGTCTGCTGGTAGCCGCAGGTATAGCGCTCATCATTGAGCAGAACGCCTCGCTGGCTGGCGCCGTGGGTGGTTGTCAGGCTGAGACGGGCAGCGCGGCAGCCATGGCGGCCGGCGCCATTGTGTACTGCCTCGGCGGCAACGTAGACCAGGTGTTCACGGCAGTAGCCATCACGATTCAGTGTATGCTGGGCCTGGTGTGCGACCCGGTGGCAGGTCTGGTAGAGGTGCCGTGCATTGTGCGCAACGCCAGTGCAGCCGCCATTGCGTATTCTTCTTCGCAGCTCGCCATTGCCGGCGTAAATGCCGTTATACCTGTCGATCAGTGCGTGGCAGCCCTCGGTGAGGTCGGTGAGAGCATGGAGCGCAAGTACAAGGAAACCGCCCTCGGTGGACTGGCCAACACACCCCGCGCCCGCGAAATCGAGAAGTTCGTGCTGGTGCAGGATGTGGAGATCTTGCCGGACGAAGACGAGAACAGCTGATTTAAGTTAGAAAATTAGAGATTTAAAAAGTTAGAAAGTTTTTTAGCTGATAGGTATGGTAAGGCAACGGCTGGAGAGGTCGCTGCCTTACTCTTTTTATACCTATACCTGATGCCGCATCTCCTTGTGGCCTATCCTTATTTTCTATACATGAAAAATCGCTGAACTGCTGCCCTTTTGTGTTGATGCTGGCAAGTCGTTATACCTGTATTCGCGTACTCAAAAAAAGGGGTGATACGGGCAGTAAATTGGTTGAACTTAACTAGCTAAGGCGTGTGTTGCCGCAGTAGCGGGACAGTTCGTCACATTTTAGAGGCGGTTCGTCACATTTTGGGGGCTAAAAGTATTAACCTCAGTAAGTTGCGCGTTGTAATTGCAGGCTGCCTCTGCGCCCGCTTTAACCTGAACAGGATCTCACATGAAGAAATTTTTTTGGTGGTGCGCCGGCGCCGACGATACCATTCTGGAGAAGTGCTCTAAGTCGGAGCATATTAAGTATGCCGGTGTCGGCGCCACCGTTCTGTTTACAGGCGTGTTGGCCAGCTTGTCGGGCGGCTACGCCCTCTACACGGTGTTCGATTCTGCGCCGATGGCCATGGCCTTTGGTCTGCTCTGGGGTGCCGTTATCTTCAACCTCGACCGCTTCATCGTTTCCACCATTCGCAAAGAAGGCCGCTTCTGGAAAGAACTGCTAATGGTGACGCCGCGTATCCTGCTGGCACTGGTGCTGGCTGTGGTGATTTCGAAACCGCTGGAGCTGAAGATATTCGACAAAGAGATTCAGGCTGTCCTGAAAGAAAAGCAGGCTGAGCTCGCCATTCAGCACAAAGCGCTGGTGAACAAGCAGTTTGCTGAGGTGGACTCCGTGAAGTCTGAAATTGCAGGTATACGGGCCGAAATAGAGGCCAAAGTGCAGGAGCGTAACAAGCTTTACGAGCAAGTAGCAGCTGAGGCGGACGGTACAGGTGGCACAGGCAAGATAGGCAGAGGCCCGATCTACGAAGAAAAGAAGCGCCAGTACGACAAAGTGGACGAAGAGTTGAAGCTGCTACAGGCCAGCGCCGCCGACCGCATACTGGTAAAAGAGCAGCGAATCGCCGACCTCATGAAGCAGTACGATAGCCAGGTGGCCGAAGGGCAGCAGAGCTTCTCGAACTACGACGGCCTGATGGCCCGGATCGACGCCCTGAACCAGCTGCCCTGGCTACCGGTGTTCTTCATCACGCTGCTGTTCGTCTGCCTCGAAACCGCCCCGATTTTCACCAAACTGATTACCAGCAAAGGCCCATACGACGACATTTTGAAAGGCGTGGAGCACGAGCGCACCACGCAGGAAATGCACCGCGTGCAGGAGCGCCAGAAACAATACGACACCCGCCATGCCGTGGCCGAAGCCAAATTTGCCGCCCGCCAGGAGTTTGAAATCGAAGCCAAACGCGAAGAAGAACGCCTGAAGTCAGACGCTCATCTGGATGTGGTCCGTGAGTCAGCCGCCGTGTGGCGCGAGCGTAAACTAGCCGACATCAGCCGCAGCCCCAACACCGCCGCCGACATTCTGAATGACGGGGAGGAGAGCAGTTACTATAAGTGGTAGGCTTATTTGGTCTGCCCTCTTAATCACGATTATCTCACCATTGTCAGTTTAGCTGATTTCACTGTCATTTCGAACAAAGTGAGAAATCTGAAATATTGCGAGTACCCCGAAATAATCCAGATCTCTCCATTCTGTCGAGATGACAATCCAGAATTGTCATACCTAATAACCAACAGCACTTTGCCAGCTAAAAATCAGTTTTTGTATCGCCTTTGGGCCATACTTCTTTCAGAAGTTAGTATCTTGTTGCGTACTAAATAACAGGCGCATGACCGTTTCCAAAATGGCCCAGAACCTCATCGGCTCCGAGATTATCAAGCTTGCCGGTGAAGTAAACGCGATGATTGCCAAAGGCGAGCAAATCTGCAACCTTACCATCGGCGACTTCGATCCCAAGATATATCCTATACCTGGCGAGCTGCGGGCAGGCATTGCTGAAGCTTACGCCGAAGGACATACCAATTACCCGCCAGCCAATGGTGTGGCCGTACTCCGCAAAGCCGTAGCCGACTTCACCCGCGACCGGCTGGGCCTGAGTTACCCTGAAAACGACATCCTGGTGGCCGGTGGCTCGCGTCCGCTCATCTACGCCACTTACCTGGCCCTCGTAGACCCGGGCGACAAAGTGGTATTCCCGACGCCGTCGTGGAACAACAACCACTACTGCCACCTTTCCAGCGCTACGCCAGTGATGGTAGAGACCAGCCCTGAGAACAACTTCATGCCGACAGCTACTGATGTTGCTGCCAGTCTGAAGGGCGCCACCCTGCTGGCGCTGTGTTCGCCGCTCAACCCGACGGGCACCATGTTCTCCAAAAAAGACCTCGAGGACATTTGCGACCTGGTGATAGCCGAGAACAAGAGCCGTGGAGCAGGCGAAAAACCGCTCTACATCCTCTACGACCAGATCTACTGGATGCTGACGTTTGGCGAGCACAAGCACTATGACCCGGTGAACCTACGCCCCGAACTGCGCGACTACACCATCTACATCGACGGCACTTCCAAATGCTTCGCCGCTACCGGCGTACGGGTAGGCTACGCGTTCGGCCCGACGGTGGTGATCGACAAGATGAAGGCGATATTGGGCCACGTGGGTGCCTGGGCGCCGAAGGCCGAGCAAATGGCAACCGCCCGCTTCCTGCACCAGACCGATGCCGTGGATGTGTTCCTGGACGAGTTCAAGCAAAATGTGCGTGAGAGTTTGGATATGCTTTACCACGCTTTCAAAGACCTGAAAAACGAAGGGTATAACGTGGATGCCATCGAGCCAATGGGCGCCATTTACCTGTCTGCCAAACTCGACCTGGCAGGCAAAACCACACCATCCGGCCAAGTGCTGCAAACCAGCAAAGACATCAGCTTTTACATACTCGAAGAAGCCAAGCTGGCCGTGGTACCTTTCTCCGCCTTCGGGTCGTCACCAGACCTGGGTTGGTTCCGCCTGTCGGTAGGTGGTGCCTCGCTGGAAAGTATAAAAGACTCGCTGGGCAGACTGAGAAATGCGCTGCAGAAGTTGAGTTAAGGTATAGCTGAATACAAAAGCAGAAAGTCACAAAACACAGGTATAGCAAAGCCGCTTCGGACCGATCCGGAGCGGCTTTGCTATACCTATTCTATCCCCACTGAAATTTGCCGGGAGATGCTCTCCTCCAGCGAGATGAACGTCTCTGTGCGGTGCACCCCCGCTATACCTTGCATTTTCTCGTTGAGCACTTCGCGCAGGTGTTTCGTGTCGCGGCAGATGATCTTAACGAACATGCTGTAAGCGCCGGTGGTATAGTGCAGTTCTACAATCTCGGGGATGTCACGCATCTTCTCCACCACCTCCTTGTAGGCCGAGCCCTTCTCCAGAAACACCCCGATAAAGGCGCAGATGTCGTAGCCGATGGCCGCTGGGTTAATCAACAACTGTGCGCCCTGCACGATGCCCATTTCCGTCATTTTCTTGAGGCGCACGTGTATGGTGCCGCCCGAAACGCCCAGCTCTTTAGCAATGTCGGTGTAGGCGCGGTTCACATTCTGCATCAGCAGGTGCAGAATCTGGCGGTCAAGATTATCAATTCGTAAATCCATGCCCAATCTATGTCCTATGTTTTAAAGTCTTAGCAAAAATAAATGCTATATATTGGTTTGTTTTCAACAAAATTAATTAAATGTTAAATGTTTTTCAATAAAAATCTTCATTAGGTAAGTTTGCAATACTATAAACCATTAAAAATTAGTTAAATGGAATTGCAAACACTCACAGAACCGACCGTGCTCGAGACGACCATGAAGCACCTGAGTCGCGTGTCCCTGCCCAAAGTGCTCAAAGTACAGCAGGGGATTATTCGTGCCACGCACGATTTTATGTTCAAAAAAGGGCTGACGCAGCTGATGCCGCTCATGCTTTCACCCATCACCGATCCGCTCAACCACGGCGTGGTCGATGCCTCTATTGGCTACGCTGACCAGCGCTGGAGCCTCACCAAGTCGATGATCTTCCACAAGCAGCTTGCCCTGGTAAACGCTGAGTTGGACAGTCTCTACATTGTGTCACCCAACGTGCGCCTGGAGTTCTCGGATCGCGCCGACACCGGCCGCCACCTTTTCGAGTTCACACAGGTAGACTTCGAGTTCCGGGGCAAGGACCGATTCTTCGTAATGGAGTTTATGGAAGAACTAGTGAATTTCATTTTTGCCCGCCTGAACAGCGAGATGGCAGAAACCCTACTGGAGTTGCGTGGCGAGTTGCTGCCGCAGTACGAAAAGTGGCCCGTATACCGGACTGAAAAACTGGAAGCAGCCTTGGGCGGTGATTACGAAAAGCTGAAGTCAGAGGAAGCAACCGAGCCGTTTTGGCTGATCAACCACAAGCGTGAGTTCTACGATAAAGAAGACCAAAGCCGCCGCGGCACTTACCTGAACTACGATGTGATCTGGCCGGAAGGTTTTGGTGAAGGCTTGTCGGGTGGTGAGCGTGAGCACGAGTACAAGCAGATTCTGAAGCGTATGGCCGAGGTGGGTACGAACACAGAGGCGTTTAAGCACTACCTGGAAGTAGCCAAGGCAGGCTTGCTGCCGAAAACCGCCGGCGCTGGCTTTGGTGTGGAGCGTATGACACGGTTCATCTGCCGTTTGAAGGATGTGGATGAAGTAACGGTGTTTTCAAGGAAGCCTTTCGCTCAGGCTATTTTTTAAGGTATAGCGTATGGACGACGGTAATAATAATTGCCTGGGAGACCAGGCGCAGAAAGAAACGTAAAAGGCCTGCACATGTAAGATGCAGGCCTTTTTGTTTTTGTGGCTTTCAATAGCACGAGCGAGGATGCTCGCGCCATAGTCAGTTACTTCCCCTCTCGCTCCTTCCAAAGCTGGTTAAACGACTTCGGTGCTACTTTAATTGGCTCACGGCGTTTGCTCCACGTATCTTTCAGCACCTGTTTCAACACAAAGTTCTTCACGCCAGCAGGCGCCATGTTCAACAGCTTTCGGCTTTTCATGGCCTTTAACCACAGTTTAAAGGTCGTGCGCTCGTTCTTTTCGGCAAAGCCTTGCTCCACACTCTGGCGGCGGTTGAGCAGCAGCAGGTTGTGGATGTTGATTTTGACAGGGCACACCGAGGTGCAGGCGCCGCAAAGGGAACTGGCAAAGCTCAGGTGCTTGTTCTCGGCCATGCCGTTGTAGTGCGGCGTGATTACCGAACCGATCGGGCCGCTATAGGTGCTCTCGTAGGTATGGCCACCGATGTTTTTGTAGACCGGGCACACGTTGAGGCAGGCGCCGCATCGGATGCAGTTCAACGCTTCCCGCTTCTCCGGCAACGCCAAAAGATCAGTACGCCCGTTATCCAGCAGCACCACATACATTTCCTCCGGGCCGTCCTTCTCGTTTGGCTGGCGCGGACCTGTGAAGATGGTGTTGTAAATAGTCACCTGCTGACCCGTGCCGCTCGTGCTGAGCAGTGGCCAGAACAAATCCAGGTCCATTACCGAGGGTAGGATCTTCTCTATACCGACAATGGCGATGTGCGTTTTCGGGAAAGCGGTGGACAAGCGGCCATTGCCTTCGTTCTCGGTGATGGCCACGCCACCGATATCGGCTAGCAGGAAGTTGCCGCCGGTTATACCTACCTCAGCTTCGGTGTATTTGTCGCGGAGCAGGCGGCGGGCGGTGGCCACCAGTTCTTCGGCACTGTCGGTTGGGGCAATCTGAAGCTTTTTTACGAACAGGTCGGCAATGTCCTTCTTGGACATGTGCATGGCTGGTGTCACGATATGGTAGGGCCTTTGCTCGGCCAACTGCACAATGTACTCGCCCAGGTCTGTCTCTACTGTCTCAATGCCGTTTTTCTCCAGGAAGTTGTTCAGGTGAATTTCCTCCGTCGTCATTGACTTCGACTTGACCACCGAACGGGCACGCTTGCGCTTCATGATCTGTCCAATTTCCTTTAACGCCTCTTCAGCGTTGCGGGCCCAGATCACCTTGCCACCACGGGCCGTGAAATTCGACTCGAACTCCATCAGGTACTTGTCGAGGTTATTGATGGTGGTCGTTTTTATAAAAGATGCTCGCTCGCGGGCGAGTTCGTGGTCGCTGTATTGGGTAAGGCCACGCTGCACAGCGGCGTTATACTTGCCGATGTTGAACTTAATGGTGGAGCGGTGGCCCAGGTCAAAAGATTTCGTTTCGGCGTCCTGCAGAAACTGTTTTAGTCTACTCATAAGATAAACCCTATGGTCTTTCCTGAAACAACTGATTTCAGGAAGTGCTGTAAAAAGAAAAACACCCTTAAAGTTAGGGTGTTTTCCTCAAAACCAATATAATTAGTTAAGAGTTGAAAGTTAAGAGTTAAAAGTGGTGAGTATGGGTGCCGATAAGTTCGCGCTGCCTGACTCTTAACTTTTAATTCATAACTCTTAACTCCAAAAACCTATTTTTTATTGCTGTCCACTACAATGCGGTTGTCACGGTTAGCGAGTTCCCAGGTCACGTGGAAGGCCAGGCGGGCAGCTTTCTCAGCTTTCTCGAAGAGGATTTTGTCTACTGTGTCGGTTGCCTTGTGGTAGTCGGCGTGCACCCCGTTGAAGTAGAACACGATCGGAATGCCGTGCTTGGCAAAGTTGTAGTGGTCAGAGCGGTAGTAGAAACGGTTCGGATCGTTCTCGTCGTTGAACTTGTAGTCGAGGCGCAGGCCTACGTGCTTCTGGTTTACTTCTTCGTTGATCTGGTGCAGTTCAGAAGAAAGCTTGTCAGCACCGATCACGTAGATGTAGTTCTGGTCGTTGGTCTTCTCTGCGTCGAAGTCCATGCGGCCGATCATGTCGATGTTGATGTTGGCTACCGTGTTCTCCAGCGGGAAAACTGGGTTATTGGCATAGTACTCAGAACCCAGCAAGCCTTTCTCCTCCGCTGTTACCAGCATGAACAGGATGCTGCGGCGTGGTCCGAAACCATCTTTCTTAGCCTGTGCAAAGGCCTCTGCCAGTTCTACAACAGCTACTGTTCCTGAACCGTCGTCGTTGGCGCCATTGAAGATCTCACCATCCTCTATACCTACGTGGTCGTAGTGCGCGGTTACCACGATCACTTCGTCCTTCTTGTCAGTTCCCTCGATGTAGCCCAGCACGTTGTCAGACGGAAGCGCTTCGCTCTTACGCTCTGTCTTCACTTTCACGTCTTTCACGGCAGTGAAAGTGCCAGGAGTTGGCTTGCCGGCTTTCGCTACGGCGTTGGCGTGGGCCAGCATTTTCTCTGGTGTAGTGCCCAGCAATGCGGCACCAACCTGTGGCGATACCATCATGGCTACAGCAGAACCTCCCTGTGCACCGTTGTTCTTCAGGCCGATTGACGGACGCGTCAGGAAATTGCGGTAGCGCGCCGTCATGGTACCAAACTCACCAGCGTTGGCACCTGTCACGATCAGCACACTTTTGGCACCGCGCTTAGTGGCTGCATTGCGTTTCGTACGGAAGTCGTTGCCCCAGTCAGAAGCTTTGTCAGTACCGCTTAGCAGATAGTTACCGTCGGCGCCTTTTGGCTCACCGCCCAGTACAACCACCATTTTACCGGTTACGTCGAGGTTGGCGTAGTCAGAATAGTTGTCTGCATCGATGCCGTAGCCAGCAAATACCACTTCAGCAGTCTGCTCGGTCTGGTATGGCGAAGCACCCAACACAAAGAAGTCCTGGCCCATCATGAACTTCTGCTTGCCTACCATGATGTAGCCTTCGCCCCACTGGCTTCGTTCCAGATTAACTGGCTGGTAATAAGGGTTGCTGTTGTTTTTTACAGGACCAACCAGGCCATCTTCCTTAAACTCCCTGGAGATGTAATCGGCTGCCATCTGCAGGCCTTTGGAGCCAGTGTCGCGCCCTTCGTACTCGTCCGAAGCGATAATGTTGAGGTGTTTGGACAAGTCAGCGGCCGTGATCGTGGCTGCATACTTTGGTGCGGCTTCGCGCAGGCGCTCGGCCTCCGTTACGGGAGCTGTAGCCGTCGTGCTGGTCGTGGTAGGCGTCTTGGCGCAACCTGTGGTCAGGAGGGCTGCGAGCGCATACACATAAAACTTGTTATACTTCATGGTTTGCTGTAAGGTGAAGAATTAGGTTATTGTTTGACGATAAGTACAGTTGCAAAGGCAGCCACGCCTTCTTTTTTGCCCACAAAGCCCAGATGCTCGGTGGTGGTGGCCTTAATGGAAATATCGTGCTCCGATATACCCATCACCTTGGCCAGGCACGTTTTCATGGCCGGAATGTGTGGGTTCACTTTCGGCTCCTGCAGGCAGATAGTCGAGTCGATGTTGCCGATCTCGTAGCCTTCGCGGGAGAGCAGATGCACCACTTCCTTGAGGAGGATCTTGCTGTCGATGCCCTTGTACTGCGGGTCGCGGTCGGAGAAGTGGAAGCCGATGTCGCGCATGTTGGCGGCACCCAGCAGGGCGTCGCAGATCACGTGGACCAGCACGTCGGCGTCGGAGTGGCCCAACGCGCCGTGCGTGTGCGGAATCTTGATACCGCCCAGCCAGAAGTCCAGCCCTTCGTGCAGCTGGTGCACGTCGTAGCCGAAGCCGGTTCTTATTTTCAGTTTCATGTAGCGTAAGTACGAAAAAAAGGTATTGCAATATGCCTGATACGGCAAATATTAAAAAGTAAATATAGCTGCTTTTGCCCTATAGTTGCTAGCACAGATGCTTTTTTCAGAGGTATAGACTTAAAAGCGGCACAATGGTTTAAAAAGCAACAGCCAGCCACCGGTGAGGGTAGCTGGCTGTTGCCTGATAAAATTCAAAAAATTGCTTAGGCTTCCACTTCTGCCAGGGTAGGATAGTCTACATAGCCTTCCGGTCCGGGAGCGTAGAACTTGCTCTGGTCGGCCTGCTGCAGCTCGGCATTCTCGGCAAAGCGCTCTACCAGGTCGGGGTTACCAATGAACGGCACACCAAAGGCCACCATGTCGGCATCGCCGTTGGCAATTACTTTGTTGCCGGTTTCCTGGTTAAAGCCACCGTTGATGATCAGGTTGCCCTTGTAGATCGGACGGTAGCGCTTGGCTACCTGCGGCTCGATGTGCGGCACATCCTTGTTGGCCGGCGATGCCTCTGTCAGGTGCACGTAAGCCAGGTTATACTTGTTCAGCTGGTCAACAATGTAGTCGAAGGTCGGGATGGTGTCCTCGTTTACCGTGATGCCGAAGCCGCCGTGCATGCTTGGGTTCAGGCGCACGCCAATACGGTGCTGCGGCACCACTTCCTTGATGGCATCAAGCACCTCAAACAAAATGCGGGCGCGGTTCTCTACGGAGCCACCGTAGGCATCGGTGCGCACGTTGGCAGTGCTCACAAAGAACTGGTGCAGCAGGTAACCGTTAGAGCCATGCACCTCCACACCGTCAAAACCCGCGTCGATGGCGTTGCGGGCAGCTACTTTAAAGTCCTGCACAATCTGCTTGATCTCCGGGATGGTCAGTGCGTGTGGTGTAACGGTATCTTTGAAGCCCTGTGGGGTGTAGGCCTTGTCGTCCGGGTTGATGGCCGACGGAGCAACCGGCAGCTTTCCGTCGTGAAAGTCGGGGTGCGACATGCGGCCTACGTGCCACAGCTGCAGGAAAATCTTGCCGCCTTCTTTGTGCACGGCCGCAGTTACTTTTTTCCAGCCTTCTATCTGCTCGGTGCTATAGATGCCAGGGGTATTGATATAACCCACGGCCTGCTTCGAAATCTGCGATCCTTCTGATATGATCAAGCCGGCGCTGGCGCGCTGGGCATAGTAAGTAGCCATCAGGTCATTGGCTGCATTGTCCTCGTTGTCGGCGCGGCTGCGTGTCATGGGAGCCATCACAACGCGGTTCTTCAGCGTCAGGTCGTGTAATGTAATCGGCTTTAAAAGTGCTTGTGACATATGTTCAATTGTTAAATTGCTGATTGTTGATTGTTAAATTGTTGATGGTTAAATTGTTAGTTTCTGGTGCGCGATTTGGGCAAGTTGGTGCCTGCCAATTTCTATGCACAATTCGGATAGGTCGCGACCTGTCCCTACAGAGAATACTTTTTAACTTTCTACCTTCAAAACTTTCTTACTTCCTAGTCCCAATCCGGGGCGAAGGCTGGGTTGACCACGCGAAGGTGGTCTTTTTTGAGTTGATCGATTCGGGACACGTCTTCTGCAGACAGCTCAAAGTCGAAAATGTTCAGGTTGTCTTGCAGGCGTTCCGCTTTCGAGGTCCTGGGTATAGCCAGCACAGCTTCTTGCTGCACCAGCCAGCGCAGCGATACCTGCACTTCACTTTTGCCATACTTCTCACCGATGGCCTTCAGTACCGGGTTGCCCAGTACCTTGCCCTGCGCGATGGGACTGTAGGCGGTCAGCGAAATGCCTTTTTCGCGGAGGTAGGTATGGAGTTTGGTCTGGTTGATGAGCGGATGATACTCGACCTGGTTGGTAATGATGTCGGCTCTGGTGGCCAGCACCTCGTTCAGCAAGGCCGTAGTGTGGTTGCTCACCCCAATGAAACGGGTATAGCCTTTGCGCTGCGCTTCCATGAGTTGGTCCATGTACTCGGCTACCGGCACGTTGCGGTTTGGCCAGTGAATGAGCAGCAGGTCCACATAGTCGGTTTTGAGATCCCGCAGACTTTGCTCAACCGAGGGTAGAAAGTCTTTTTTAGCCAGGTTTTCCCGGAAAACTTTTGTGGTCAGGAAAATCTCGTTGCGGTCTATACCTGCGTTTTTGATGGCCGAGCCAACGCCTTCCTCGTTTTTGTATGCCTGCGCCGTATCAATGTGGCGGTAGCCTGCTGATAAGGCAGCAGCCGTTATCTCGCGTGCCACCTCGTTCTCCAGCTGGAAAGTGCCTAATCCTAAAGCAGGTATGGTAGCGCCTTTTATGGTGATGTTTTTCATAGACTTGATCTCAATTTGTAAATTATTTGTGTATACAAATGTTTAAGTAAAAAAATGTTTCAGCCTCTCAGCTTGTCAAGCAGCTGGCTCAGTAAATTGGCCTCTTCCTTCGTCAGGGTATGGAAGCGCTGGAAAAAGGCGGGCATTTGCTCGTCTATTTTGCTTAGCAATTCCGCCCCCTGCGGTGTCAGCCTCAGCTCGATCATGCGGCGGTTCGCCTGGCAGATATCGCGGGTGACGTAGCCTTTCTCAATGAGTTTGTCCACGAGGCGCGTTACGTTGGAATTGCGGTCCACCATGCGTTCCTGCACCTCGCCAAAGCAAACGGGCTTTGGTTGCTGGCCGCGCACAATGCTTAGCACATTGTGCTGCTGCAGCGTGAGGCCATACTGCTTAAAGAAAGGTATAAACTGCTGATTCAGCCAATTGTTTGTGAACAACAGATTGACCACCATGCGACGATGGTCGTCCTTGAAGTCTTTCTGCTGTATTTCGTCTTCTATCCGCATGGCTGTAATCTAGGTGCAAAGGTATAACTGTTGTTTGTATATACAAATGTTATGCCTAAAAAGTTGCGACTGGCAGTTTGTCTGGCTTAGGTGGAGGAATCTTTTGTTTAGTCCCAGAACGATTGGCGGAGTTGCTGGCCGTCTGCTGAAAAAACAACCTCTATTTCCGCAGTGTTGCTTTTTAGCACCACCTGGTAGCAGGTAACGTTTCCTTTCACAAGTGCATCGGCCGCGCTAACCTTATACCTTGGGTGTTTAGTGGCAATGGCATTGACAACAGCTTCTGGCAGCGCTGTGGCAGGTATGGCATGTTTATACTGTGTCAGCTGCCCTGACTCCCGAAAAAGGGCACTGTGTTCCGCAGCATACACCGTGAAGTCGGCTTCGAAGTCTTTTCCGCTCTTTTCCCATTCGATGTGGTAGGCCATCGGGAAAGCGCTGAGTAAATTCTGGCGCACCTCCAACGGTACTTTCTCTGGCATTACGTCGTCATCACAGGAAAACAGGAAGACTGAAAACAGAAGAATGGCGGTGAGTTGCTGCTTCATAAGAATGCTATAAACCACAAGTAGGTGAATAAGGCCTAAGATTACAAATTAATTCTGAAGACAATTTGTAGAACACGCCATTTTGGCTACTTCGCTGCTGATGAGAGCAGTAGCCAGGTATAAAGGGTGTCGGTAAGGTATAGCAATGAGGCTAAGTGTTAATGTATTTACCGGTAATAAAGAAGCCCGAAGCATACTGCTCCGGGCTTCTCTTAAGGTGCTAACGGTAGGTTCTTAATTAATCCCAGTAAGCCTGGTCTACCTGCTGGCCGTTACTCGAGAAAACGAGCTTTTCATCCTTGCTGGTAGTGTGGTCCAGCTCCACCTGGTACAAGGTGTCGCCATTCTGCACCAGCACTTCGGGGTCGTCTATTTTGTGCTCAGCATAGTTCTGCGTGATGGTAGCCCGGATAGCCTCCGGAAGCTCCGTTTCAGGGATGTCGTATTTGTGTTTTATCACGGTGCCCGATGCAGTGAGCATGGCGTTGTAATCTACTCTGTCCACGTCAAAGTCGGCTTCAAAGTCTTCTCCCTTTTTCTCCCAGTCTATACCTGTTGCATTCGGGAAGCTGCTCATCAAGGCCTCGCGCACAGCGGCAGGCACGTCCTCAACCTTCACGTCATCGTCGTTGTTATCGCAGGATAGCAAAGTTCCGGTCATTAAAAGAAATGCAAAAGCGGTTGCTCTCATGGTTCTAAGTTTTAAGTTTAAAATAATACTTATACCTAGATACAGCGCGATCCTGAAGGAAATCTGAAGAAGTATGCTTTTTGTGAATGAACGGAAGTAAAGAAGCGCCTGCCCGGTACGCGACAAGTATAGGGAGTGGGTACGGCTATCGGCGCGAACACGAACAGGTATGAGCAGCCTATACCGAAGTTTTCGGGGTGGCAACTTACTTCTCAAACACCGTATCAAAAGTAACGCGCTTGGCAAGTGAGCTTGATGTTGCAGGCAGTACTGTGACATCGGCTTTCACACGCCATTTGCCATTGGCCATTTTGGAGCCCTCTATCAAGCCACCTTGCAAAGGATAGGTGTTGCCGCTTACCCATGCACCCGATTCTCTGTAAAACCCATTGGCAGCTGGAAGTTCAGCACCTGCAAACCGAAAAGTTGTCGCGTTTTTGTCTACTTCGAAGGTCAAGGTATAGCCCCATTCGTCATCCATCACATTTTGCATTCGGCGGCTGTGTGGTTATACCTGAAAACGATGTTCTCCCCATCCACCACCTGGTAGTAATCCTGTTGGGCGCCTTCGTTATAGTTAACCGCAATGGCTTTGTTTTCTTCAAAACGAGCAGCGTTTCGGGCGGGGTTGCAGTCGTCTTTGTCGCAGGCGGTCAGGGTCAGGGCAAGGCCAAGGAGGAAGGGGAGAAGTTTTTTCATAAGGTATAGGTTGGGTTTGTTTATAGAGGTGATCCTGTTGAAGGCCAAAGGGTTGCTAGCTATACCTTAAAAAAAGAAAATCGGCTGTTGTTTCCAAACAGCCGATTCAGATGCAATCTCTATACCTTAGTCTAAGCCTCCTGCGCTGCGAGTTGCTCCTTCTTCTCCGCCTTGTAAAGCAAGGTAGAGCAGTTGTTCGGGTCGAGCACCTGTTTGGCGCAGCGCAAAATGTCCTGCGGCGTCACGGCCTGTATCTTCTCGCCTTCGGTGTTCACGAAGTTGGCATCGCCCAGCAGTTTGCCATAGGCCAGGTTCATGGCGCGGTTCAACAGCTCGATCTCCGAAAACACAATGGAGGTCTCGGCCTGGTTCTTCACCTTGTTCAGCTCTTCTTCGTCCACCAGGGTTTCCATCAACTCCTTGTTGATAGCCTCAATGGCAGCATTGGCTTCATGCAGGTCCACACCCTCGTTCAGTTTGCCCTGGATGATGAGCAGTCCCGGCTCGATGGAACCCGTTACAGAGGCCGAGATGGAGTTGAAAAGTTTTTGTTCCTTTACCAATTGCTCGTACAGGCGCGAGGACTTTCCACGGCCCAGGATGTCGCTGATCAGGTCGATGGCATAGTAGTCTTCGTGGTTGCGGTGCGGCATGTGGTAGGCCTTGTAGATGGCGCTTAAGGGCACGTCGGCGCTGGTTTCAAGCACGCGCGGGGCCTTTTGCTTCGGCTCGTTCGGTATAGCGCGGGTATATTTCTCGCCGGCAGGTATAGGGCCAAACCATTTTTGGGTCAGCTCCTTCGCCCGCTCAAAGGTGATGTTGCCTGCTACGACCAATATGGCGTTGCTCGGGGAGTAATGTTTCCTGTGGAACGCTTTCACGATGTCCATGGTCGCGTCTTCGATGTGCGCGATCTCTTTGCCGATGGTCGCCCACTTGTAAGGGTGCTGCTCGTAGGCCAGCGGGCGCAGCTTCAGCCATACATCGCCATAAGGCTGGTTGAGGTAGTTTTGCTTAAACTCCTCCACTACCACCTTGCGCTGCACTTCCAGTCCGTTTTCGCTGAAAGCCAGGTCCAGCATGCGGTCCGACTCCAGCCAGAAACCGGTTTCAATGTTCTGGGCCGGCAGCGAGAGGTAATAGTTGGTGATGTCGGGACTGGTGAAGGCATTGTTTTCGCCGCCCACGCGCTGCAGGGGCTCGTCGTACACCGGTATGTTTTTGGAGCCGCTGAACATCAGGTGCTCGAACAGGTGCGCAAAACCGGTGTGCTGCTCTTCCTCGTCGCGGGAGCCCACGTCGTAGAGCACGTTTAGCACGGCCATGGGAGAGGTATGGTCTTCGTGCACGATCACACGGAGGCCGTTATCCAACGTAAATTCCTCGAACTGTATCATAATTTTCTTCTCTTTAAAGGGCGGCAACTCCTGTTACCTTTGCCTGATTTCCTTCCTGTCTTTTCTTCTGCAACAGGTATACATTGCAGCCTGTTCAATCAAAACCCGCAAATACTTGCAGGCCTGACAGGTTTTCTGTAGCTTTTGCTCTCTTTACGGGTTTCCGGACGCTGCATGTTGCACAGGCCGGGGACGGTAAGGCACGAAGTACCGAACAAATTTATAAATTAGCACCATAATCGGCGGCCAAAGCAAACGTTATGCTGCCATACCACAACGAATTTTTCGCATCACTGAGATGAACTATAACCGCAAAGAATACTCCGACGACGAACTGATCGCCTTATATAAAGGTATCCTGAAGCCCCGCATGATCGAGGAGCGCATGCTGGTGCTGCTGCGCCAGGGCAAAGTGAGCAAATGGTTCTCCGGCATCGGCCAGGAGGCTATTTCCGTAGGCTCGGCCATGGCGCTTGAGTCAGACGAGTACATTCTGCCGCTGCACCGCAACCTGGGCGTGTTCACGAGCCGCGAGGTGCCTTTGGACAGACTCTTTGCACAGTTTCAGGGCAAAAAGACCGGTTATACCAAGGGCCGCGACCGCTCTTTCCACTTCGGCACCAACGAGCACCACATCGTGGGCATGATCTCGCACCTGGGTCCGCAGCTGGCCGTGGCCGATGGCATTGCGCTGGCCGACCTGCTGGATAAGAAAGAAAAAGTGGCGCTGGTGTTCAGCGGCGACGGCGGCGCTTCGGAGGGTGACTTCCACGAGGCGCTGAACGTAGCGGCTGTCTGGAACCTGCCGGTGATCTTCATGATCGAAAACAACGGCTATGGTCTTTCCACACCGAGCAACGAGCAGTTCAAGTTCAAGCATTTCATCGACAAAGGGCCGGCCTACGGGATCGATGCCCTGCAGATCGACGGCAACAACATCATTGAGGTATACGACACGGTGCGCCAGGCCGCTTACAGCATGCGCAAGAACCCACGTCCGATGCTGATCGAGGCCATCACGTTCCGTATGCGCGGGCACGAAGAGGCCAGCGGTACCAAGTACGTGCCACAGGAGCTGTTCGAGAAGTGGTCGAAAAAAGATCCGGTCGAGAACTTTGAGCGCTACCTGCTCGAGGAGCTGATCCTGACCCAGAAGGCAATGGAAGGTATACGCGAGGAGATCAAGGTCGAAATCGAAGAAGGACTGCAGACTGCCTTTGCGACACCAATGCCGGTAGCGAGCCGCGAGGAGGAACTGGAGGACATGTATGCCCCTTTCCAGCAGGAGGTGATTAAACCAGCCACCGACGCCAAATCAGAGCGCCGCTTTGTGGATGCCATTTCCGACGGACTGCGCCAGAGCATGGAGCGCTTCCCGGAGCTGGTATTGATGGGCCAGGACATTGCCGAATACGGCGGCGTGTTCAAGATAACGGAAGGTTTTGTGGACCAGTTCGGCAAAGACCGTGTGCGCAACACCCCGCTGTGCGAATCGGCTATCTTAGGTATAGGTTTGGGCATGTCGGTGAAGGGCAAGAAGAGCATGGTAGAGATGCAGTTTGCCGACTTCGTGAGCGCCGGCTTCAGCCAGATCGTGAACAACCTGGCTAAGAGCCACTACCGCTGGGGCCAGAATGCCGACGTGGTGGTGCGCATGCCGACAGGCGCCGGTACGGCGGCTGGTCCGTTCCACTCGCAGAGCAACGAAGCCTGGTTCTTCCATACGCCGGGCCTGAAGATCGTATACCCGTCCTCTCCTTACGATGCCAAAGGCTTGTTGAATGCCGCCATCGAAGACCCGAACCCGGTGATGTACTTCGAGCACAAGCTGCTCTACCGCTCCATCTCCCAGGAGATTCCGGACGATTACTACACCGTGGAAATCGGCAAGGCCAGAGTGGTAGCCGAAGGATCGGATATTTCGATCATCACCTACGGTATGGGGGTGCACTGGGCCAAGCAACTGCAGCAGGAGATGACCGACATCAGCTTCGACATCCTAGACCTACGCTCGCTTATACCTTGGGACAAAGAGGCCGTGCGCGATACCGTAGCCCGCACCGGCCGCGTGATTGTGCTGCACGAAGACACCATGACCGGCGGCATCGGTGGTGAGATAGCGGCCTGGATCGGGGAGCACTGCTTCGAGCTGCTGGACGGTCCGGTAACACGGGTTGCCAGTCTGGACACGGCTGTGCCGTTTGCGCCACCGCTGGAGCAGGAGTTCCTGCCGAAGCAGCGCCTGCGCGAGAAGGTGGAGAGCATCCTGGCGTTTTAGCAGAAAATAGAAAAGATACACGTATATTGCTTGTGATGCAGAAAAGTAGATATTGGGTACTCGGCCTGCTGTGCATGGCGCTGCTGTTCGGAACAGGCTGCCAGCGCAAGGGCATCATCCCTTGTCCGAAGCCGGGAAAGACAGCCAAGGTATCGGGCAAGAACGCCACCGGCATGGAGTCGGTGAAGGTAAGCATGGACAAGAACGGACGTGTGAAGAAGAAGCGAATGGGAATTTTTTAAGGGAGCAACCCCTATTCCCGAATTCAGTATAACAACTGTAGACGGAAAGCTGTTATGAATAAGCTGGGTTTTAATAGGCTAACGAAACGTTTGGTTATGATGACGGGCATGCTGCTTTTAGCGGCGTTGCCGGCGTTTAGTCAGATCAGCTATACCATGACAGACAAGCACGGGCGCCTGATGCGCAAAGCCCTGCGCGACGCCAGTCAGGTAGAGGCGGACACCTACAAGGAAACCCACCTGAACATGGAGGCTTATACCTTGAAAAAAGGCGAGTCGGGCAAAGTGCGCAAGCGTCCGGCTACAGGCTTGTTCAGGACCAGGCACGATGGCGCCAGAGATGCCGTGCAGTCCGGACCGGTGGCTGACCGTGAGAAAAATAAATTCAGACTTTTCCGGAAGAAGGAGAAGTAAATCTAACCTGATAAAGATGAATTGGCATCCGCTTACCAGTACAGAGCAGCTAGACACCATAATTGAAGAATCGAAGAACACCCCGGTGGTGATATTCAAACACAGTACATCCTGTTCCATCAGTTCCACCGCCAAAAGCAGGCTGGAGCGCCAGTGGGACGGAGCCAGTGTAGACCATATTAAGCCATACTACCTTGACCTGTTGCGTTACCGGCCGGTTTCGAACGAAATAGCGGAAGTGTTTCAGGTACAGCACCAGTCGCCCCAGCTGCTGCTGATCCAGGACGGTATGTGCACGTATGATGCTTCGCACCTGGGCATCAGCATCGACTCCATGAAAAAGAGCCTGGCGGTTTGATGTGCAGCGGCGTAGACGGGCCCTCGGTTAAACATCTGTAGTACTACTTAACAGCAGCCCTACCTGCCTGGGGTTTTTTGCCGGGCTGTATGGCTTCGAACGCCTGATGCCTGATTTGGTATCCGGTTTTTTGAGAGAACATACCTAACCCAAACTGTATAAAGGTGGCAAGAAACCTGGTCCTCACAATCGTTTTGACGCTGCTGCTGGTGTTGCCGGCAACAGCTCAGTCTGACGACGACTTCAAGAACGAACTAAGCTACGGCATCAACCTGAACTCGAACGGCGGTTTGCTGGGCGGCGCGTTCGTGCGCAACTCCTGGTTCATGAAAGAGCGCTTTTACCGTTTCGGCGGACTCGAGATTGTGGAGATCAAGCATCCGAAGGAAAACAGGCTCTACAACCCTGGCTCCGGCGACCACTTCATTGCAGGTAAGCAAAACCACTTCTTCGCTGTGCGGCCGCACTATGGGCTGGAACACGTGCTGTTCCGGAAAGCTGCCGAAAGCGGCGTGCAGGTGAATGCCCTGGGGGCGGTTGGTCCCTCGCTCGGGCTGCTTATACCTTACTACATCCGCTACGATTATGGCGGCGGTCTGGGCAACGACGTTCGCACCGAGGCTTACGATCCGGAAAAGCACCTGAACTTCGAAAACACACTCGGCAACGCCAATGTGCTCACTGGCCTGGGTGAAACCAACATCAATTTGGGGGTGCACGCCAAGCTGGGCATGAGCTTCGAATATGGCCGCTACCGCGAGAGCATCACAGGTATAGAAGTAGGCTTCCTGGTGGAAAAATACTTCAAGGACATGGTGATGATTCCGCAGACCGAAAACTACAGCACTTTCACTTCCGTGTACCTCAATATCTACTACGGCCGTCGCAAGTAAGGGCCTCCCAGAACATTTCCAGACTGCTGTTTGTTGAAAAGGAAGTGCGCCAGGTATAGGCTCCGCTGCCTTAATTTCCCGGTGCATTTGCTGAAGTCTTAACGCATAATGCCTATCTTTGCAGTATGGATGAAATGATGACACTTCCGGTAATACAACCCAACGCTAAGCCCGAGGGGCTCAATGCTTTGGGTCAGCCCCGCAAGCCAAACTGGCTGCGCGTAAAGCTGCCGGTAGGGAAAGAGTATGCGAAGGTGAGAAACATCGTAGACGAGTACAAGCTGCATACCATCTGTGAGAGCGGTAACTGCCCGAACATGGGCGAGTGCTGGGGAGCCGGCACAGCTACTTTCATGATTCTGGGCAATGTGTGTACGCGCAGCTGCTCTTTCTGTGCCGTGGCCACGGGCCGCCCCAACGAATACGACGTAGACGAGCCACGCCGCGTGGCCGAAGCCATACAGCTGATGGGCGTGAAGCACGCCGTAATCACTTCTGTGAACCGCGACGAGCTGAAAGACCGCGGTGCCGCCATCTGGCACGAGACCGTGCGCATGGTGAAAGAGCTTTCTCCTGCCACTACTATCGAAACCCTTATACCTGATGTGAAAGCGAGCTGGGACGCGCTGATCACGATGATCTCGCCAGGCCAGGAAGTGGTATCGCACAACATGGAGACGGTGAAGGAGCTGTACCGACGTGTGCGCCCGCAAGCCAAGTATGACCGCAGCCTGGAGCAGATCCGCCGCACCAAGGAGTATGGCAAGCGCACCAAGACCGGTATTATGCTGGGGCTGGGCGAAACGCGCGAGCAGGTATACCAAGCTATGGATGACCTGGCCGCCAACGGTTGCGATATCCTGACGCTGGGCCAGTACCTTCAGCCAACTAAGCTCCATATTGAGGTGGCGGAGTTCATTCACCCCGATTTATTTGAACATTACAGAGAAGAGGGTTTGAAGCGAGGCATAAAATATGTTGAATCGGGCCCGTTGGTGCGTTCATCGTACCATGCCGAGCGCCATGTGAACGTATAAAGCTGGTTTTTTAGGATCTTTTAAAGAATTTTTAGAAAGTTTTGCTTTCTTATTGGAAGCGCCTGTTGGTTTGCCAAAACCGGCCGGGCGCTTTTTTATTGTACTGATTTCATTCACTAAATTTTCCTGTCCTAATTGATTCTTTTTCAGTTTCTTTGCCGCCCTGTATAACAAAAGGCGTACAAAGTGTACATTTTCGTAACCTACGGACGGTTTATTAGTATATCCGGATATTCAGTTAATAACTAAAATATATATGCACATATTCAAATATTTGTACTGGAATTACCTGCTGTTGAAAAAAATATTGCCCAGAATCATCTAGGAATAATAGCATGCAATCGCTGTTACAACATTTTAATGCAAGGTATATATTGTATTTTTTATATTGTACTAAACTTATCTTTAATATATAAGTATCATGATATAGTAAAAGTTTATGAAAATACTTTTATATTTATGCCTGATTTAATACGCTTTTTTACATATTCCCTATGAGTAGAATTTTACTGCTTCTCACCCTTTTTCTGACTGCCACCTACACCCTTAGCTTTGGACAGACAGAAATCAACTTAGGCCGCGTCAATAGGTTCATTGCTTTGGCCAATGAGCAGATTGTGGTGAAAGGCCCCCAAACCACTTGGATCCGTGGCGACATTGGCATCAGTCCTGGCAAAGTCATTATCGGAGAGGAATACCTGGAGGTAACAGGTAAGAAAGAGAAGGGAACTGAGCTGGCAGCTGAGGCCATGGCCGACGCCAACAGGCTGTACCGGGAGTTTATGGCCATGCAAGAGAGCGAAAACCTCAACCCGAACCTGGGCAATGGCCGCGAAATCTACCCTGGGGTATACAGCATCACGGGCAACGCCACAATCAGCGGTATTTCGCTGCTGGTGACGCAGGGTGGCAGCTCTCCTATCTTCGTATTTAAGATCGACGGCGACCTGAAAGTGAATCCGGGCGCCCTCAGCCTTTCAGGGGTAGGCGTTGAGACCAAGAACATTTATTGGGTTGTAGACGGCGACGTGGAGATCCAGGCGCCGAGTAGTCTTTATGGCAACATCATCGCGACAGGCGACATCACCTTCGGGAAAGGGGTATCGCTGTATGGCCGCGCCATTTCCATTGGAGGTGCCATCTATTTCGATAACAACCCGACGGTGCTGCAGAACGTGACCAACGCCGACCTGACTGTAAGTAAGATCGTTGACACCAAAGACGTGTCGCTGGGCGCGCGCGTGACCTATACCATTACGGCCACCAACAACGGACCGGGTATAGCCCGCAACGTGGTGGTGAAGGAGTACGTCCCTTCCGGCTTGAAACTGGTGGAAGTAAAATCGGCTACCAGAGGCACCTACGACCGGGAGAAAGACGAGTGGGTGATTGGCGATATGGCCGTGTACGAAAAGCAGAACCTCCAACTGGTATTTGAAATTATCAGCACCGGAAATATCAAGAACGAAGTAATCATTATCGGAGATGACCCGGATCCGAATCCTGATGACGACAAGGATGACGAAGAGATCATTTTGCCGAATCTGGGGCTGACCAAGCGCATCGTTGATCCGAAATCGAGTTACAATCTGGGCGATGTGATCGCTTATGAGATCAAGGTCATAAATTCGTCCTCCAGAGAGGAGAAAAACATCAACGTAAGAGAGCAACTGGCAAGCGGCCTCGAATATGTGCGCCACGAAGCGACGTCGGGTACCAACTTTAACGTTGCTACGGGTATCTACAACATCCCAACACTGGCTGGCAATTCTACAGCCACCCTAATTGTATATGCTAAGATTGTGGGCACGGGCAACATCCGTAACGTGGCCACCATCATCGACCGCCCGGATGACAAAGATCCGGATGACGATGAAGATGAAGTAGAGATCGTGCTGCCTGACCTGGGTATAACGAAGAAGCTGATTGATCCGAAAGAAAAGTACTTGGTAAACGACGTGGTGGCTTTTGAGATCAAGGTTTCGAACAACGCCTCTACGCCTCAAACCAACATCAACGTGCGGGAGCAATTGCCGAAGGAGCTGGCTTTTGTAAGGTATACGGCTACCAACGGCACGACTTACGATGCGGCCACAGGCATCTACAACATCCCGACGCTGGCTGGCAAGGCTTCTGCTACACTCATTGTCTATGCCAAAATCGTCGGTACGGGGGCCATCCGCAACGTGGCCACCATCATCGACCGCACGCCAGACAACGACAAAGACCCGGATAACGACGAAGACGAGGTAGAGATCATCTTGCCTGACCTTGGCGTGACCAAAGATTTGGTAAATGCGAAGGCTGAATATTTTGTAGGCGAAATGGTGCAGTATCGCATTGTGGTGACGAACAACGGCGCCAAAGTAGAGAAAAACATTGTGGTTGGGGAGAAACTGCCGGAAGGCCTTCGCCTGGTAGACTTTACTGTAAGTAATGGCGCTTCTTACGACCCAGCCACCGGCTCTTTCAAGATACCTTTGCTGGAGGCAAAAGCAACAGCCGAGCTAGTGATCAATGCACAGTTGATGAAGGCTGGCCAGGTGCACAACATTGCGCGCATCATCGGCAGAGATCCTGTAAACCCAACCGACCCAACAGATCCTACTGACCCGACCGACCCGACCGATCCAAATAATCCGGGCGACCCGAATAATCCGGGAAATCCTGGTGACTCTGATCCGGACAACGACGAAGATGAAGTAGTGATTCCGGAAGTGAAATGCAGCCCGAACATTCAACTGTCGTTTGTAGATGCGCCAACTTCGGTGTGCCGTGGCGGTGAGCTGACGTTCAAGGCAACTTCGGATGTAATTGGTGGCACCTATACCTGGACCCTTCCGGCAGGCTGGAGAACGGTAAGCAAGTCAGCTGACGGCAGCACGATTACGGTGACTGCAGGTACTGCCCTGAATGCCCAGACAGTAAAAGTTAACGTGAACACCCAGTGCAAGGACGTCAAGAAGACGGCTGAAACCACTGTGAACGTGATCGGCGAACCGGCTGGCGTTGCGATTACAGGAGACGTGACCATGTGCTTCAACAGCACCACCGGCATCGCCCTGCGTGCAACGGCTGTAGACGGACTGACTTATAAGTGGACACTGGACAGCAACCTCGAGTTTGTAGAAGGCACCAACGATGCCGGCACCAGCGTGAGCGTTCGTCCGAAAGGCCAGAGTCTGCTGGGTGGCAAGGTATACCTGACGGTAACCAACGCCTGCGGCTTTAGCACCACCACCGAGAAGATGCTGATCGTGACGCCAACACCGGCTATACCTACTGCTATCGCAGGCAACCTGGACCTGTGCGAAGGCGAGGAGATAACTTATAGCACACCAGTAGTAACCGGTGCCTCCCGCTATACCTGGACCTTCCCGGCAGCAGACTGGACGGTGGTGAGCGAAGATGAAAACGGCAGAATCGTAAAAGTGAAAGTAGGTAAAACGGGTGGTCAGATTGGTGTGAAAGCCGGAAACGACTGTAATGCAAGTGCCGCCTTCAGCCGCGAAGTGAAAGTGACTCTGAAACCAAAGGCACCATCCATTTCCAGCACCGCTACGACAGGCTGTATCGGGGCAACGCTTACCTTCAGCATCGAGTCGCCGGAAGCAGGCCATGCCTATACCTGGGCAGTGCCGCAGGGCTGGAGCGCCGATAAACTGACGGGTACCAGCATCACCGTAACAGTAGGTGAGACGAGCGGCGACATTGAGGTATACGCGACCAACACCGTGAAAAACTGCGGTGCGGGTGCGGTAGCCAAAGTAGCTGTATCGCCATCGCTGAAGCCGGCAACCCCTGGTGCGATCAAGAGCAATATGAATGTGTGCCTCAACAGCACCGACAACTCCTTCAGCATTGAGGCTATACCTGGCGCTACTTCCTACGAGTGGGAAACGACCGGTGGCCTGACGATAGAAGGAGCCAGCAACGGCACCAGCATTACCGTAGCGGCTGCTGAAACAGGTGGCGTGGTGCGGGTGCGTGCCATCAACGCATGCGGCGCCAGCGACTGGTCTACCCTGAACATCGACATCACGATGCCTCCTGCTCCTGTGACCCGCATTACCGACAACAGCAGCGTATGCGAAGGCCTGATCTACACTGCCGATCCGGTGGAAGGAGCCACCTCCTATACCTGGACGGTGACAGAAGGCTTCACCATCGAATCTGGTCAGGGCACGGCTACTATTAAGGTAAAAGCCAGCAACCCGAACGCCACTGGCCGCGTGAGCGTGATCGCTTACAACGGCAGCTGCGCAGGCTCAGCTGAGTTCAGCATCGACATGGACGCGAAACTGGCAGACGGTCAGCTTGACTTCCCGAAAGCCTTCAGCCCGAACGGCGACGGCAAGAACGACGAGTGGCTGGTGAAGAACCTGGACAAGTTCCCAGACAACGAGATGGTGATCTTCAATCGCTGGGGTTCTGAGGTGTTCAAGCAGAAGAACTACAAGAACGACTGGGCTGCCAAAGGACTGGAGCAGGGTACTTACTTCTACAAAGTGAGGGTGAAACTATGCGATGGCAAGTACCAGGAGTATAGCGGCTACGTGACCATCTTCCGATAAGCGAGTGCATACATTAGAAAATTTTATTACCATGAGAATACTTTATACCCTGCTGGCGCTGCTCTTCACCTTTGCCGCGAACGCCCAGCAAAACCCGCAGTACTCGCAGTACATCTTCAACAGTATGGCCATCAACCCGGCCTATACCGGTACCAAAGGTGTGCTCAACATCAACGCCTTCCATCGCTCGCAGTGGACGGGTATAGACGGAGCGCCCACCACGCAGGCACTGAGCGTAGACGGCCTGACCAGCCACGAACGCCTGGGCCTGGGCCTGAACTTTACCCGTGACAAGATCGGTGCCTATTCTACCACCTCGGCTTATGCCAATGCGGCGGCCCGTGTGTCGGTGAGCGCCCGCGGAACGCTGAGCTTAGGTATAGCAGCCGGTGTGGTGCAGAGCGTAGTGGATGGTTCGGAACTAGGTATAGTGGATGACCCGAGCATACCTGCCGGCAAGGATGTTTTCTACCGCCCGGATGTGAAGCTGGGTGTTTATTTCAACACAACGCGTTTCTATGCCGGCCTTTCCGCCTCTGACCTGATCCAGTACAAAGATGTTTTCCAGATCGAGCCGGTTCGCCACTATTACTTCACCACAGGCTATGTGTTCGATGTGAGCAATTTTGTGAAGCTGAAGCCAAGCGTGCTGATCAAAGAAGATTTCAACGCGCCCGCCAACGTGGACCTGAATGGCTTTGTGCTGCTGGGCGACCGTTTGTGGCTGGGTAGCTCATACCGCACCAGCATGAACCTTTTCAACAAGAATGAGGAGGCCGACCCGGTGACGAAACGCACTGCCATGGCCCTAATCGCTGAATTGCAGGTGACCAACGCCCTACGTCTGGGTTACTCTTACGACCGCATGCTCAACGACCTGAACGGTTTCCACTCGCACGAGATCTCGGTAGGTTACTACTTCTTCAAGAAGCAGGACACGAAAATGCTGACGCCGCAATACTTTTAATATTAGCTCTTACCGCATATGAATTTCAGACATATACCCTTATACCTTACCGCTGCCCTGTTGCTGGGCGCAGCACCTGTAGCCGAGGCGCAGCAGGAGCTCCGCAAAGCAGACAAGCACTACGAAAAGTTTGAATTTGCTCTGGCTCTGGAGCAGTACAAAAAAGCGGCCGAGAAGCGCAAGCCGGATGTGAAAACAGCCGAGCGCATCGCCGACTCTTACCGTCTAACGCGCCAGACCGTGGAAGCGGAGCGCTGGTACGCCCAAGTGGTGGCCATGCCAGGCCGTGACCCGCAGAACATTTACCATTACGCCGAGGCGCTGCGCAGCAACGGCAAATACGACGAAGCCAAGCAGCAGTACATGCTGTGGGCCGAAGAAGTGCCGGCTGCAGAGGAGCGTGCCCAGCACCTGATGGCCTCCTGCGACAAAGCCATGAACTGGATCAACCAGAAAATGCCACTGGCCGAGGTGCAGCGCCTGAGCGGACTGAACGCGCAAGGTTTCTCTGACTTCAGCCCAATGAACTACGGCAAGGACGCGATCATTTTCACTTCGGACCGTGGCGTGGATCAGGAAGGAAAAACTGCCGGCACCTACGGCTGGACCGGTCGCCCCTACCTGCAGCTCTTTATGGCCAGCCGCGACGGCGGTGGCAACTGGGGCAAACCCGCTGCACTGCATGAAATGATCAACGACCAGTACCACAACGCCACGGCCTCGGCCACGGAAGACGGACAGACACTGTATTTCACGCGTACGCAACTGGTACAGCAGCGCAAGTCTGGCAACGCCGACCCAACCAGCTGGGTAGACAAGTCGCAGGTGCAGGAGTACATCAACCGACTGGAGATTTATTCTTCGCAACGACGCGGCACGACCTGGACCGAGATCAAGCCTTTTGCTTTTAACAATGTAACAGAGTACTCCGTGGGGCATCCGGCCCTGTCGCCTGACGGCAAGATCATGTACTTCGTGTCGGACATGCCGGGCGGTGTGGGCGAGACGGACATCTACTATACTTTGCGCCAGCCGGACGGCAGCTGGGGAGAACCTGTGAACGCCGGTATCCTGATCAACACGCCGGGTCGTGAAAGCTTCCCTTACGTGGACCAGAATGGTAAACTTTACTTCTCTTCTGACGGCCACATGGGCATGGGCGGACTCGATATTTTCGCCGCTGAGGGCAAGCACGCCGCCTGGACAGCCGTGAATAACATGGGCCATCCGATCAACTCGTCGAAGAACGACTATGGCATCATGTTCAACGAAGACGAGGAAACCGGTCTGCTGTCGTCTAACCGCGAAAGCAGCAACGGCACCGACGATATCTACAGCTTTAAAGTGTTGCAGAAACCGGTTGTAATAGCTGTGACCACACTGGAGCGCAAGCAGAACGAGCAGAAGAAAAATGTGCAGCTTCCACTGCCGCAGGTACAGCTCCTGATCGCGCAGCAGAATATGAACGACAGCAGCACTGCCTTGACGAATACAAAAGGGCAGTACTTTATGGATGGTCGCAAAGGAAACTCCTATGTCATGCAAGGCTCAAAACAAGGCTACCTCAACCAAAATGTGAAGGTGGAAGTGCCAAAAACAGCCGCAGATACGGTGCAGGTAGCCATGGTATTCGACCGCGACGAGAAGAACGTAGCTATTGTGCTGGAGAACATCTACTACGACCTGGACAAGTGGGATATCCGTCCGGATGCTGCCAAAGAACTGGACAAGCTGGCCGAAGTGCTGGAGGCAAACCCGACCATCAGGATCGAGCTGAGCTCACATACTGATAGCCGCGAAAGCCTGAAGTACAACCAGGTGCTTTCAGAGCGCAGAGCACAGGCCGCCGTGGATTACCTGATCACAAAAGGTATAGCCAAAGACAGGCTGACTGCCAAAGGCTACGGTAAAACAAGGCTGGTAAACAACTGTACCGACGGGGTGTCTTGTCCGGAGGAAATGCACCAGCAAAACAGAAGAACAGAGTTCCGAATCAAATAGGGGCTCACTTATAGGGAAATCAAAGTTTCATTAGCTTTCATAGTTTGGAAAGGCTCCGCAGATTCTACGGAGCCTTTTTATTTAACTTTATGCCAAGGAAGCAGCCTATTTCTTGCCTCCAGTATAAGCCACCCGGTACACCACCCCATTGGAATCGTCGGTGATGAGCAGGGAACCATCGGTATGTGTCGCCAGGCCAACCACACGGCCAAACTGCGCCTTGTTATCGTCTACCAGGAAGCCGGTCACGAAATCCACAAACTCTTTGGGTTGTCCGTTCTCGAACCGGATGCGCGACACCTTGTAGCCAGCTGGCTTGGAGCGGTTCCAGGAGCCGTGAAAAGCCACAAAGGCATCGCCGCTATACTCTTTTGGAAACTGGTTGCCGCGGTAAAAGATCATGTCGAGGCCGGAAGCGTGGGCGGTATAAGTGAGCAGCGGGTACTTTGTTTTCTTCTTGTATTCTTCGTAACTCATGTCCTTGGGCTGGTCACCGGGATTTTCCTTGCCTTCGCCGTAGATGTAAGGCCAGCCGTAATCAGCGCCTTGCTCAATCTTGTTCAGCTCCTCGCGCTGCTCATCATCGCCGAGCCAGTCAATGCCGTGGTCCATGCCGAACATCTCTTTCGTTTGCGGGTGCCAGTCGAAGCCCAAGGTGTTGCGCAGGCCTTTGGCGTATACCTTGCGGTTTTTACCGTCGAGGTCGGCCTGTAGAATAGTGGCGTGTTCCTTATTGGGCTCGTCGCAGGCGTTGCAGGTGCTGCCAATCGAAATGTAGAGCTTGTTGTCCTGGCCGATGCGCAAGGTGCGGTTCGGGTGCTGACCGCCATCCGGCAGATCGTCAGCCAACAGTTGCAGTTCGGATAGGGTGCCGTCCTTGTTGATGTTGGCGGTATAAAGTTCTTTGACGGTTGCCAGCCATATTTTATTGTCGCGTATGGCAATGCCGTGCATCTGCTCTTTCGTGGCCACCACTTTCTGCTCATCCGCCTTGCCATCTTTGTTCGTGTCGCGGATCATGGTCACGGTGCCTTTGTCGCGGTCGGTCACGTAAACTACGCCTTCCTTGCTCACGGCAATCATGCGCGGCTTGTTCAGGTTCTCGGCAAATTTGGTGATCTGGAAGCCGGCCGGTACTTTGAGTTGCTTCACACGGGCATCGGTGGCATCTACGCGGGCTGGTTTAAAGATGTGGCCCTCTACAGAAGCGCTTACTGGCTTTTCGCCTTCTTGGGCAAATATTGGTGAATTGGTGAGCGCCAGAGCCAGGCTTAGGGAGGCGGTAGTTGTAAGTATTTTCTTCATAGCTTTGGTTCGGTTAAGTTTGTGGAGAGAATTTGTGTTTTGATTTAACCGAATACCGGCTATGATTGTTGCAACCGGTAAGGAATAGCAAATTCTATGTGATGCTAACCTTGCCAGATAAAAGCCGTTTTGTTAGCAGCCAACTTGCACTCATGAACTTCATACTCCCCCTGCTTCGCCTCTGTTCCCTGACTACCCTGATGCTACTGCCTTTGCTGACTCATGCCCAACAGCAGGTTTCGGGGCAGGTTATGCGATCCCAAACCCGTCAGGCGCTGGAAGGAGTGACCATCACAGCCAGTAGCGGCGAACAAACCCTAACCAATGCCTCTGGTCGCTTCAGCCTGACCGTGGCAGACGAGGCTTCTTTCCTGTTGATCTCACACATCGGGTATAGGCCCGATACGGTTTCACTGCAGCGCACCCAGCCAGGTATAGCACTGCAGGTATACCTGCAACCATTGGCAGCCAGCCTGTCAGAGGTGGTGGTGACGGGCTACGAAACAAACCGGCCTCTGCTGGAAACCGCCGGCGCCCTGAGCATCATCGACCGGGAGGTGATGCAGCGCTTTGACGAAAGCTCGTTGGTGCGGGCGGTGAATACCGTGCCGGGTGTGCGGATGGAGGAGCGGGCCACGGCCAGTTACCGCCTTTCGATCAGGGGTAGCAGTTTGCGCTCGCCTTATGGGATACGAAACGTGAAGGTATACCTGAGCGAAATTCCCTTTACCGAATCGAACGGCATCACGAATCTGAACCTGCTGGATGCGGCGAACTTCAACAGCATGGAAATTTTGAAAGGGCCGGCGGGCAGCCTTTACGGGGCAGGCACAGGTGGCACGGTGCTGCTCGAACCCCGCAGGGCGACTCCCGGAGAGAAATTGCTGCAGGCCGGCACCACTTTCGGCTCTTTTGGGCTGCAGCGCTACACCGCCAGCGCCAGTGTGGGCAGCGAGAAGCAAAGTCTATACCTGCAGTACACCCGACAGCAACTCGACGGCTACCGCGAGCAATCGGGCATGGACCGCGAAACGCTGCTGCTTACCGCTACTTTCAACCCATCTGAGAAGAGCACCATCCAGGCTAACCTGATCTTCTCCGATCTTTTTTACCAACTGCCCGGCGGACTGACCCGAGAGCAGTATGAGCAGGACCCAAAGCAGGCACGTGGCGGGATGTTCGGGAGCGTAGCCCAGAATGCGTCCATGAACCAGCAAGGTATAAATCTTGGCTTGTCGCAGGAGTACCGTTTCACGGAGAACCTTAAAAACACGACGGCTGTTTACGGCCTTTTCAGGTATAGGGACCACCCCTTCAACACCGATTACGAGCGCAATACCAACCAGGAGTATGGCGTGCGCAGCCGCTTTGTATACAATGCCAACTTGGGTGCTATACCTACAACCGTTACTTTCGGTGGCGAATACCAGCGCGGTTTCGAGGCTGCCCGCACCTACGGCAATAACCGCGGCCGCACGGACTCGCTGCGCACCGATGACGAAGTGCTGGCCAAAACAGGTTTGCTTTTCACACAAGCCGAGTTCGAACTACCCGGCAGCTGGATAGCCACGGCTGCTCTCAGTCTGAACGATACCCGATATGAAATCACCCGTCTACACCAGGCTCCGGCCGGCGGACCTTACCAGTATACCCGCGATTTCAGTGCCGTGCTCTCGCCCCGGGTAGCCTTGCTCAAACGGCTGACTGAGCAGATATCAGTACATGGTAGTGTGAGTGCCGGTTTTTCTCCGCCTTCCGAAGAAGAACTGCTGACTTCGGACGGTGCCCTGAACCAGGAACTGGAAGCGGAGAAAGGCATTAACTACGAGGCCGGTATACGCGGCTATACTTTGGGCCGAAAGCTGAGTTTTGATGTGGTGGCCTTTCACTTCAGGCTGCGCGAAACCATTGCAAGTCGGCAGGATCTGTCGAGCATCGCTGTGTTCCGCAACGTGGGCGCTACTTCCCAGAGCGGACTCGAGACAGCCTTGGGCTATACCTTACTCGAAGATGCGACGCAGCCGGTGAGTCTGCTCAAGGTATGGAGCAGCTATACCTACAGCCATTTCCGCTTCCGCGATTACCAGAAAGACGACACCGACCTGAGCGGCAACAAACTCACCGGTGTGGCCCCGCATACCCTGACTGCCGGCCTCGACCTGGCCACCCGCTTTGGGCTATACCTATACCTGACGGGAAACTATGTAGACGAGATTCCGCTCACGGACGAAAACACTGTGTATGCTGATTCTTACTTCGTAGCCGGGACACGGCTCGGGCTGCGACGTGAGCTAGGGAACAAGTTTGCGCTGGACATTTTCGCCGGCTCCGAAAACCTGACAGACCAGAAGTATAGCCTAGGCAATGACCTGAATGCTTTTGGCGGGCGCTACTTTCAGCCGGCCGCTTCACGCAATTATTATGGCGGCCTCAATCTGTCGTACCGTTTGTAGGCTACCTTCTGGGTGGTTGGTTAGGTGGGTATAGCGACAAGATGCTGATGATGGACCTTCTGATCTTGCTTTCGTCAGTCTGTGTCACCGTGATCTCGCCTTCTGCCACACCCCGCCACAGCAATTCGTTGGTGCTGGCCGAAATCAGATCGATCAGCATCGTGCCGGGCGTATACTGGGCCACGGGCCTATAGCCTTGGAAATCGGCCGTATTGTAATTGAATCGATAGCCAAACCAATAAGCGTACCCGAAGTCAGGCGAAGCCGTGGCAGCATCCTGCGCCACCGACACATCGTAAGCCACCAGCAGATCCGGATTCTCCGCATCCAGCGTCATGCCCTTCTTCACCAATTCAGCCGCGATGGCATCGCGCATCCGTCTGTCCAGCAACGGCTCATACAAGTTTGGATCAGCTGAGGTATTGGCCATTGCCGGTTCCAGCAATGCAAAGGTTCGGTATACCTGAAAATCTACACTTCGGTCGTAGGTGCTGTCTGCCGTAATAGAAGGTATGCAGCCGCTCAAACCGATCAGCAGGACAGGTAGCAGGTATAGCCATTGTTTGATGGGAGGTATAGCATTTCGCATAGCGTGTTGGTTTAGGTATAGGATATTGTCTAAAACAGGTATACGGCGCGGGGCAGGGGCTAGGTATGGCGGTGGAGTTTTGAGGGAATGCTGCCAGCTTTAGAAGCAGTTGTAGGCTATACTGTCAGCTTGAAGGCACTGAGAGAGTTGGGGATTTTCAGAGCGCTTCGTTATTCCAGGTTTCTCCCCAATAGAGGGCTCCTACCCCCAGGCCGAAATGACAGAAAATAAGTTAAGGACTTAAGACCCTTGCTACCTCTAGGAGGGGTAGGCTGGTAAAGGAGAGGCGACTACACGCTCCCAAAACAAAAAAGCCTGACCAAAAGGGCCAGGCTTTTCAGGTATAAGCTTAAGACGGGTTAGCCAACAGCTACCATCTCGTTGTGATCTTCGTTGTAAGCTTCGATCGGAGCACAAGAGCACACCAGGTTACGGTCACCGTAAGCGCTGTCGATGCGGCTAACGGTTGGCCATACCTTGCTGTCGCGCAGGTAGGACATCGGGAATACAGCTTTCTCACGTGTGTAAGGACGCTCCCAGTTTTCTACTAAAACAACTTTCTGGGTGTGCGGTGCGTTCTTCAGCACGTTGTTCTTCTGGTCAGCCTTGCCTGCTTCAACCTCACGGATTTCCTCACGGATCGAGATCATCACATCGCAGAACCTATCCAGTTCTTCCTGTGCTTCCGACTCAGTTGGCTCCACCATCAGGGTGCCCGCTACCGGGAACGATACCGTTGGAGCATGGAAACCATAGTCCATCAGACGCTTGGCAATGTCCTCTACCTCTACACCGTATTTCTTGAACTCACGGCAATCCAGGATCATTTCATGTGCGCAACGGCCGTTAGCACCTACATACAGCACCGGATAGTGTTTCTCCAGACGCGCCTTGATGTAATTGGCGTTCAGGATCGCCACTTTGGTTGCTTCCGTCAAGCCCTCGCCGCCCATCATCGCGATGTAGGCATAAGAGATCGGCAGGATAGAGGCAGAACCCCAAGGCGCAGCCGACACGGCATTGATTGCTTCCGGACGACCCAGGTCCACTACAGCGTGACCAGGCAGGAACGGAGCCAGGTCTTTTACCACACCGATTGGGCCCATGCCAGGACCACCGCCACCGTGAGGTATACAGAAGGTCTTGTGAAGGTTCAGGTGACACACGTCAGCACCGATGTGCGCTGGCGAAGTCAAACCTACCTGGGCGTTCATGTTGGCACCGTCCATGTAAACACGGCCACCGTTGTCGTGAATAACCTGGCAGATTTCAATGATCGACTCCTCATATACACCGTGTGTAGATGGGTACGTTACCATGAGGCAAGACAGTTCGTTCTTATGCTGCTCTGCTTTCGCACGCAGGTCCGCTACGTCGATGTTACCTCTTTCGTCGCACTTCACGATCACTACCTTCATGCCGGCCATAACCGCCGAAGCTGGGTTGGTACCGTGTGCAGAAGAAGGGATTAACGCCACATTGCGGTGATGATCGCCGCGTGACTCGTGGTAGGCACGGATCACCATCAGACCAGCGTACTCGCCCTGTGCACCCGAGTTTGGCTGCAGCGACATCGCGTCGAAACGAGTGATCTCACACAGCCAGGCCTCCAGGTTCTTGAAGATCTCAGCATACCCTTGCGTCTGGTCAGCAGGCGCGAATGGGTGCAGCTGCCCGATCTCCGGCCAGGTGATCGGAATCATCTCAGCCGTAGCATTCAGTTTCATAGTACAAGAGCCCAAAGAGATCATGGAGTGAACCAGCGAAATGTCTTTGTTCTCCAGGTGCTTCATGTAACGCAGGATCTCGTGCTCGGAGTGGTGCTTGTTGAACACCTCGTGCGTCAGGTACTCGCTCGTACGGATCAGTTTCTCAGACCAGGTGATCTCAGTCTCCTCCGGAAGCTCGTCGATGTTCAATACATCAGCAGATTTACCAGCTACTTTGGCAAACACCGCCAAGATGTCTTTCACATCTTCCAGCTCGGTGTTCTGGTGCAGGGAAATACCGATGAAGTTTTCTTCAAAATAACGGAAGTTCATGCCCGCAGCCTCCGCCTCGGTGCGGATGGCATTTTTCATATCAGCACTCTCCACCGCAATTTTCAGCGTGTCGAAGTAAGCTTCGTTCAGCTGCTCGAAGCCAAGCGCCTTCAAGCCCTTCTCCAGCTGCTGCGCCAGGGCGTGCGTGTTCAGGCCGATGTACTTCAGGCGGCGTGGGCCATGGTATACGGTATACATACCGGCAATCACCGCCAGCAGTACTTGTGCCGTACAGATGTTGGAGGTCGCTTTCTCACGACGGATGTGCTGCTCACGTGTCTGCAATGCCATACGATAGGCTCTGTCACCAGCGGCATCTACCGAGATACCGATGATACGGCCCGGGATAACACGTTTGAAGGCATCCTTAGTGGCAAAATAAGCAGCGTGCGGACCACCAAAGCCCATTGGCACACCGAAACGCTGCGTTGTACCTACTACCGCATCGGCGCCCATCTCACCCGGAGGTGTCAGAAGCGTCAGAGAAAGAATATCAGCTGCCACGGCTACCAGGATGTCCTGCTCGTGTGCTTTGCTGATGAAGTCGGTATAATCAAAAATGGCGCCGTCGGCAGCAGGGTACTGCACCAGGGCACCAAATAATGTCTCGTCAGAGAAATCCACCTCACGGTGATCGCCGATTACCAGCTCAATCCCGATCGGCGTAGCGCGCGATACCAGTACGTCCAGCGTTTGTGGCAGCACCTGGTTGGATACGAAGAAGCGGTTGGCATTTTTGCGGGCGCCTTTGCGCTGCGCGTAGAACATACCCATGGCCTCAGCGGCGGCAGTACCTTCGTCCAGCAGCGATGCGTTGGCAATCTCCATACCGGTCAGGTCCATCACCATGGTCTGGTAGTTGATCAGCGCCTCCAGACGACCCTGCGCGATCTCAGCCTGGTATGGGGTATAGGCAGTATACCAACCCGGGTTCTCCAGAATGTTACGCTGGATAACAGGCGGCAAGATGGTGTCGTTGTAGCCCAAGCCGATATACGATTTGTATACCTTGTTCTTTCTGGCGATCTCACCGAATTGCTTCAGGAAGTTGGTTTCAGAAAGAGCCTTTGGCAGGTTCAGCGGCTTCTTAAGTCGAATGGCGGCCGGTACGGTCTCCTCAATCAGTTGGTCCAGCGAGTTCACCCCGATGGTTTTAAGCATGTCCTGCATTTGCTCTTTGTCCGGACCGTTGTGGCGCTCCTTAAAAGTGTCAGCAGGTTTTGTTTTAAGAATCATAATGATGAAGTATTGATTGGGAATTTGGGTTTTAACTTTCCAGTGGAAGACAAGCCAAAGGCTCTCTTTCAATAATTTCTACAAAAGTAATAGTAATTGTTTATTATATTGAAGCATGAAAGCTAAATAGTTCTGTATGTGGCAGGAGGCTGCAAATTGCCGACGCTTCTATAATGGTGTGTGCTGCAAAGCGCAGGCAACCGGATGTCCAGGCATTATCCACTTCAGACTACAGACTAGTAAACACAAAATCCAGCAGAACAATTCAGAAAGAGGCACCTATGAAAAAAGTCAAAATTGGGATCATTAAGGAAGGCAAAGTGCCGGTAGACAAACGCGTGCCGCTCACCCCTAAAAAGTGCGAAGAAGCCATACAGGAGTTTCCTGATGCAGAGGTGATCGTGCAGCCGAGCGATGTCCGCTGTTTTACGGACGAGGAGTATGCCGAGCTGGGTATACCTTTGCAGCAGGACCTGCGCGACTGCGACGTGCTCATGGGCGTGAAGGAAGTGCCGGTTGACCAGTTGATTCCGAATAAGACGTATTTCTTCTTTTCACATACTATAAAGAAGCAGCCGCACAACGCCAAGCTGCTACGTGCCGTGCTCGACAAGAACATCACCTTAATAGACTATGAACTCCTGACCAACGCACAGGGACAGCGGGTAGTAGCCTTCGGCAGGTATGCAGGTATAGTGGGCGCTTACAACGGCATACTTACTTATGGCAAAAAGTGGAATCTCTTCGACCTGAAGCCCGCCTACCTTTGCCACGAGATGGAAGACATGCAGGAGGAATACTTTAAAGTGAAGCTACCGCCTATTAAGATTGCCGTGACAGGCGGGGGCCGTGTGGCAGGCGGCGCGATGGAAGTGCTCGATAAAATGGGTATCCGGAAAGTGAGCGTGTTCGACTACTTATATAAGCAGTTCAGCGAGCCGGTATACGCCCAACTACACTCCGGCGATTACAACAACCGCCCCGATGTGGAGGTATGGGACTCGCCGGATTTCTACGCGCACCCTGAGCTATACCAATCCACGTTCCGCAAGTTCACAAAAGTGACGGATTTGTTAATGGCCTGCGCCTACTGGGACCCGCGTGCACCGAAGCTGTTTTCAGAGGAGGACACCCGCCAGCCCGACTTCAAGATAGACACCATTGCCGACATCACCTGCGACGTGGACGGCTCCATACCTACGACCAAGCGCTCCACCACTATACCTGATCCGGCTTTTGATTATAATCCGGAGACAGGAGAGCTTGAGCCAGCCTTTAGCCGAAAAGAAAACATTACCGTAATGGCGGTAGACAATCTGCCTTGCGAACTACCGCGCAATGCTTCCCGCGACTTTGGACGTAACATTATAGATTATGTATTCCCGCAGTTCTTTAATAATGACGAAGGAGGGATGCTCGAAAGAGCGACCATTGCCAGAAACGGGGAGCTGACTAAAAGGTATAGGTATCTGAAGGAATATGCTGAGGCAGCAGCGGTGTAGCAGGCTATATATAATGGAGTAAGATCAACAAGGTGTAGACGGAGCGAAAGTCTACACCTTGTTTCGTTTCGGAGAGGTTGTAACAGGTATAAATAGCGGTAAAAACGGTGCAATAGAATGTGGCTAGATGTTGAAGTGAAAAACTTTTAAATTATTTTCGAAAATTTGATGGTGCAAACCAGCTAGTTAAATGGAACCGCATCAAAACAGAGACTAATGTTATAACATGCCCCTTGCGAATTAAGATATTTTTCAGACCTTTGTAATCCCAACGCGAACGAAACCTCGCCAGGGACACAAGGTCAGCCGGCAGGGCGGCCCAGATGCAGGAAGTAAGGCTGAAGGCATCGGAGCAAATACTGAAAAAAAACTTTTGCCCGGGGCTTGCGGAATGAAAAACTCTGCTTACCTTTGCAGCCCGCTTCACAAGGAAGGGGGTTTCGGAAGGCTGCCTTAACAGGGCCTGAAGGAAAAGAAAAAAAAGTTTTGCAGAGCGCTTGCGGATTGAAAAAGTCTGCCTACCTTTGCAGCCCGCTCCGGAACGAAGGTTGCCAGAGCGGAAAGGAAAGTGCCTCTCAGTTAAACGAACTGAGAAAAAAAAGAAAAAAAGATTGAGATTTTGCTTGCGGATTGGAAAAGATTTCCGACCTTTGCACACCGAAAACAACGGACGGTCGGCACGGTAGTAAGAGTAAAACACACGCCCTGGAACGCCGGGGCGCTAGCGGAAGAAGAAGTCTTCCGGGAAGTTCTTTGAGAGATTGTTGAGACAGAAAAGAAAACAAGAATAGGTACATCCGCGCGGGCGAATCTTAAAGATTCCCACCGCGTCAATTCACAA
>NZ_FTPP01000003.1 GCF_900156345.1 Pontibacter indicus | reverse complement strand
CCGGCAGAGGCCAGGTAAGAAGAGCCCGCAGGCGCCTTCGACAGCAGGATGTTGTAGCCCGAGGACACGCGGCGGAACTTCAGGCGCAGGTTCTCTGCGTTGAAGCGGCGGATGGCCTCGTCCAGTGCCGTTACATAAGAAGAAGGCAGGCTGGTGGTGATGGCCACGTTGATGGTGCGGCTGGTGCCTACGCTTACCAGGTTGTTGGTGCGGTACTGTTCCTCCTCACCCACGCGCAGGGCTGTGGTTTCTGGAGAAGACTGCAAGTCGCTTTCAGAGAAGAAGATGTCGCCTTCCACAATGTAGCCACCCTCGGTGCGCTGTACATTGTCGGTGTTGAAGCCCATCTCTGAGATTTTGGCCATAGCGAGGGGTGAAATCTCGTTGGTCGTTACATCGGCCTCTTCTTTCTGGCAAGAGGAGAAACCAAACATGGCCGTCAGGGCCAGGAGCGAAAGGAGTCGTAATTTTTTCATAAAGGAACTTGTTTTAAGTGAGATGATGAGTTGATTACGAGAAAGTTACAGCAAAATATGTCTCTCTGGTAGCTTGTTACACGGAAGCGTGTGTTACCGGGACAGACAGGTAGGCTGGGGGTACCTGTTGCCTGTACACGGGCGCAATATGGCTACTATTGATGCGGACAGGAGGGGAACAAACAGCGTATGGCCGACAAACTGGTACAGGCGCAGGAACGCGGTTCTAAGCAGTTGGGTTGAACAGGTCGTCCCGGTGGAATCAGGTCAGGTCGTGACGCATAACCTGGTGTGGAAAAAGCCGGCCTCATCGGTCCAGGCGTCAAAGGAAGCGCGCCCGGGGTAAGCATGCTGCAGCCGCTTTCGGATATTGTCCAGTCCGATGCGATGTCCCCTTGCGCGTGTATCCAGGCATGGGTTCACAGTCATGATTTTCAGTTCGCCCGCCTGATACCTGACCGTGATCGTTGCGGGTTCACCTGCTCCGGTCAGGTCTCCGTGTTTGAACATATTCTCCACCAGGGTGATCAGCACCAGGGGGATAAAGCGGATACCTTCCAGGTTAGGGCCGTAGTGCAGCAGAATGCGAAGCCGGCCTTCCTGCCGGATCCGGTGGATGTGGAGCAGGTGCTCGACCTGCTGAATCTCTTCCAGCAGGTCGGTTTGCTGGTGCTCATCTTCACTTTGCAGGGCATAGCGCATCATGTGCGAGAGGGAAAGGATGGCTTCGGCCGCCGGTGCGGAAGTCTTCCGGACACTGTTGTAAACGTAGTTGAGGGTATTAAACAGGAAGTGGGGGTTGATCTGCGCTTTGAGGAAGGCGTTCTGGGAACGGATCAGCTCCGTCTGCAGGTGCTGCTTGTCGATGATGTCGAGCAGCTGCTGCCTTTGAATCTGCTCTACGCGGGTCCGTTCGCTCAGGTATTTGGTGAGGAAATAGTAGGCCGTCGCAAATCCCAGGAAATAAATGGCCCGCCAGGCGGACCGTAACAGGTAAGCCGAGTCCAGGTCCAGGGAGCGGGTCATGCGTACCTGAAAGAGGTCGACAGCCAGAAGCTCCATTGCATAGGTGAAGAGGATATAGGCGATGACTTCCGCCACAATAAGAGAAGGAAGAAGCCAGTAGCGGTGCCCGATTGGAAGGAGCCCCCTGGGCATTACAACAAGCGCATGCAGATAGAAGAGTGCGATGTTGATGCTGTAGTGCAGGGCATAATCCCCGAAGGAGCTCAGCCTGCCATAGATGATTCCGGCCACAGTCACCTCATACAGCACAAACAGCCCCCAGGCCACCAGGTGAAACTGATACCGCCGGATTGTGCTAAAAATATAATTTTTTAAAGACATTTTCCTGTATGTCTACTAAGCGGGGCAATTTGTGTAACATTTTGGCAGTGTAAGCTGGCCGACCCTATTTTCAAAAGAAAAATGTTATGGCAACGAAACCGAAAGCAAAGCTTACACTCAAGAACAAGCGCATCTTCACTTTCAATGGCACGGGTAGCAAGAATGGCAACAGTACAGACCCGACCATTCTGCCTACCACCTCCATGATGACCTTCATCAAATAAAACAGTCCGGGACTAGCGCTGCGAAAAGAGGGAGTTGTCGGCGATGTAGGCATCAAAGTGTTTTTTGTAGAGTTCGCCGACGGGTATCTCCAGGCCCCCTTTCAGCTGGATTGTACGGCCATGCACGGCCGTAATCTGGTTCTTGGCAATGATGAATGAGCGGTGGACCCGGAGGAAGCGATCTGTTTCGCGCAAGGCGTCCTCCGTCTCCTTCATGGTCAGGTAGGCGATGTGCTTCTGCGTGGGGGTATAGATCTGCACGTAGTTCTTCAGGCCTTCCACGGCGATGATCTCGTCAAAGCAGATGCGGATCAGCTTGTTTTTCTGATCGCTTTTAATGAAGAAGGTACTGTCCGGGCAGCCGGGCCGCTGGCTGGCCACCTCCCGGCTTTTGAGCAGCTCGCTGACCGTGAGCGCGAATTTATTCAGGCCGATGGGCTTTAGCAGGAAATGGTCGGCGCGGATGTCGAAAGCATCGACCGCGTATTTGGGGTGTGCGGTCGTAAAGACCAGGAAGCTGGTGAGCGGGCGCAGCACTCTGGCCAGTTCCATACCCGAGAGCCGGGGCATGTCCACATCCAGGAAGATGAAGTCGTAGCGCTCTCCCGAGTCACTGTCCATCAGCGCCGCCACCGGGTCCTGGAACGACTTGGCCAGGTATAAGGACGGGACTGCTTCAATGTAATCTGTCAATAGCTCAATGGCGTGACGTTCGTCATCCACCACCAGGCATTTGTAGCGCTGTACGGTTGACATGCTGTTAATTAAGTTAGTTTTATAGTCTGGTATCAGGGTAGCAGGATGCTGCAGCAGGTTCCCGGGATGCCGCGCAGACAACAACTAGCAAGGGAAGATTTCAGGGCGGCGTGGGGTTTCCCTGTGTTATGCGCCCAGTCTTTTCTCTGCCCCCATGTAAGCGCCTTGAGGCTCCATGCTGGTATGGCCGCTCTGTTTAGGAGGGCATGCCACGCTGAACGGGGCGTCCCTCCAGGTACAGTCCGAGCCCTGCCTAGGTAAATGTAAATTTTTTATTTTAAATAATCCACTTCCGTTCCGGTGAATTTTACCTTTCCCCAGCGGGATGGCCTGTGCCATCAGCTGTTTCACCTCCCTTTGCCATTCGGTTTGCTGACTGTGCCTCCTGCTCCTGCGTCGGGCATTACGTTTGCCTGCTCTTTCAGGTTTCCTCTACCTGTCCCTTCTCCCTGTTCTGTAACAGAAATTCCCGCGCTGCTCCGGTCTACCTTTATTCCATCATCAAAGCGAAAGGAGGTAAGCGGAAAAAGACGGAAAAGGGATGCCTGTTCCCGCTACGGGAGGTAGCCGGAACGGGCCAGGGGGAGGCCGAAAACCCGCGCCAGAGTAGGCAACGAATTAATTTCAAATTAAAGTTTTTCGCTTGCTTTTTGATTTAATAAAGCATCCAGACTTATGAAAAAGTACATGTTAAGTTTAGCGGCGATGGTGGTGGCTGTGGCAGCCATGGCGTTCACGAATGTGGAAAAGCCGGAAGAGCAAAGACTGGCGAAGTACATCTTCACTGGTAGCCAGTTATCGCAGGCAACCAACCCGGATCATTGGGATGAGGTGCCTCTAAGCGCCCCTGGCTGTTCAGCTGGCAGCTCACTCCCTTGCGCTGTAACAACTGAAATGAACATCGAAGACTGGTTGGCAGGCAAAACCGCTGAGCAGGTAAGGCTACAGGCCGATAGCCGCCGCAACTAGTATTATACCTCGCGCTAATTAAATGAAAAAGCTGCCTGGCAAGACCGGGCAGCTTTTTTGGTTTCAATTAACAAAACAGCGTAAGCTCAGCGGGGGTTCTGCGGCATTCCTGAAATAGCAATCACATCATCCGGAATCGGCAAGGCATACCGCAGGTCATTCGGGGGTAAAGTATAGGTCTGCCCCTGTACAGTTCGGGTAAGCGTTATATTAGCACCCTCTTTATTCAGGCGTTTGATATCCATCCACCACAGGCTGCGCTGCAAAAGCTGCTTGCGTCGCTCCTGCAGGATGAGCGCCAGGGCTTCCTGTTGATTACCTGCCTCTAGTGGTATAAAGGTGCCCGATCGCCACCTTTTCACCAGCAGGGTGTTCAGGTCGCGCATGGCTTCGGATACGTTTCCTGTCCGGGCGTAGCCTTCCGCGCGGGTCAGGTACATTTCATCTGTTGCTGGCCCTGCAAATGGCGAATCATGTCCATAGCTGCCTTTGAAGGCGAAGGAGCCATCGCCGTTGTCCCGGAAGAAGGCTTCTTTTCGCAGGTCATCGGCTGCATAGGAGGCATACAGAATAGGGTCCACTTTCGCCCGATCCTCCCTTAAAAGACTGGTAACGCCCCAGGCCAGGTGCTCCGTGAGCACTTCGGGATTAAAACGTGGAAAAGGAAATGTCTCAGCAGGATTCAGGGTATTGTAATCCAGCAGGGCCGGTTGCAACTGCAAGGTGGAGTCAGCATAGAACTTTGCCTGCTCGTACTGGCGCATAGAAAGATAGGTACGGGCCAGCAGGGCATAAGCTGAGGCCTTGTAGGGCCGGATGGGGTGCGACTGCGTAACCGGGAGCAATGTGGCAGCTTCCTTCAGGTCCAACAGGATTTGTGCATAGGTTTCCTCCACAGAAGCTCGTTCTGACCGGATGTTAAAATCGCTGCTCAGGCGCAGCGGAATGCCCAAATCCGTAGCGGCTGTGGCGGCATCGTAGGCAGGTGCCCAGACATAGGCTGCCTGCAGGAAATTGTGCGCGCGGTAATAAAGCGCCTGCCCTTTTACATAGTCCCAATTGCGGCTGTTGGCGGCATCTCTGGTAATGGAGGGCATTGTTTCCAGCACGACATTGGCCACATACACCGGCGCGAAATTCATGCTCCAGTCATTGAATTCTGGCGGGAAGAGGTTTGCCCTGTTCCAGGTATAGATATTGCGCTCTTCCAATGATAGGCCTGCCCAGTCGGTGTCGGTCAGGAAGAAATTGCCGGAGCCGATCTCACCCAGGTTGGGTATCTGGTGGTTCATCAGATCGTGCTCGTTGAGCAGGGCCTGCAGATCAGCCAGCGTAGTCGGTATGGCCAGCTTCTGGTCCGGCTTTTCATCCAGAAAGTTTTCGCAGGACATCAACATGAGTAGTATGGCCCAGCAAATCGGGTACTTGATATATTTTTTCATGATAGCGCTTGAATTAAATTAAAAGGAGGCTTTGAGTCCGATGGCATAAGTTCTGGCAGGCGGCAGGGGTGCAGTGCCCAGGTGATAGTCCGGGTCTATGCCTTGTTTATTGGCTACCCACAGCAGCCCCAGGTTGCTCACATTCACGTAAGCCTGCATCTGCCGGAAGGGCAGTCGCTTGAAAGTCGTTTTGTCAAACGCGTAACTGGCTGATATATATTGAAGCCTTACATGGTCGCCGCGCTCCACCAGCACTTCCGAGCCGGAGTAGAAGAAGTCGCGCGCAGTATTGGCCGGGTAGGGCATCGAAGGCACATGCGTAATGGCCTCGTCGCCCGGTTGCTGCCACCTGTTGGCAAAGTCGTGGTGCATTTCGCCGTTGCGGTAGAGCTCGTTGTAGTTGACGGACTTCCTTCGGAAGAAATAGCCGAACTTGTAGGTAAGCCGGGCGGTGAGTGACAGGTTGCCAAAACTCAAGGTATTGCCCAGCGACCCAAAGTATACCGGCACAGCGCTGCCGTTGTAGCGCAGGTCATCGATCTGTACTTCGGATCCGCGCAGCGCCACATAGTCTTGGGTCACATCCCCGTTCAGGTAACCCTGCGGATCGCCGGTTTCCGGATCGAGGCCCGCCCAGGGGTAGGAGAAAATACTATAGACCGGCTTTCCTACGAGGCCGCTGATAGCGGGCGTACTGGCAATGAAATTGCTCGCCTGCTGGTTGCCCAGGTAGTAGTCCGTTACTTCGTCTTTGAAATAGCTGAAGTTGAGATGGGAGCTCCAGCTAAAGCGCTTTGCCTGCAGGTTGATGCTGTTAAGCTCCACATCCATGCCCTGCCCCCGCATGCTGGCCACGTTCCGGAGCATGGTAGCACCTACCCCGGAGGTATAATCGGCCAGCTCCCACCCATAGAGGTTGGTGCCTTTCTTATGGAAATACTCCAAGCTGCCCGACAGGCGGCTGTTCCGCGAACCAAAGTCCAGTCCCAAATTGAACATGCCAGCTCTTTCCCATCTCAGCTCGGGGTTGGCATGGTTGGCGATATAGGCCATGGGCTCAGCAAGGAGTGGTGATTTGATAAGGCGGTAAGTCATGGTCGTGACAGCCGTTCGCGCCATATCCACATTACCACTGTAGCCGTAGGTAGCCCGCAGCTTCAGGCTGGGCAGCGCTCCCCACTTGTAAAAGGCTTCCTCTGAAATGTTCCAGGCAAGGCCCGTGCTCCACAAGGGGTTCCAGCGGTTGTTGGCATTCACGCCGAACAGGTTGGAGGCATCCTGGCGGGCGCTGGCCGACAAGGTATAGCGCTCCCGGAAAGTATAGGCCGCATTGCCGTACACCGACAAAAAACGGTTCTCCATGCCCCGGATATGCTGCGCTGGCTGGATAGTGGAGGTTCTGCCGTTGGTGATGAGTGGGTAGAAGTTCACCGGATCGATCTGTCCGAAAGTGAGGTTGTTCTCGTCGAAACCGAAGAAACGTTGCCCATGGCCACTGGTGCTGGCCTGGCGCGCTTCCGCCCCGGCAATCGCAGAAATGCCGTGCGCCCCCCAGGTCCTGTTGAATCCCAGTTGCGCACGACCGCTCTGTGATTGTATCAGCTCCTCCGAAACTACCAGTATGCCGCCTACCGGTACGCGGTAAACAGGCTCACCCGTTATAGGGTCCAGCTGTGTGTAGAGGTTGACCATGTTCCGGGCCATGTAACTCTGCGCATCGTTGAGCTGCTCGCTGGAGGACTGCTGCCGCTGGTACTGGTAGCTCAGGCTGGCCTCAAGTCCAAAGGGAAGTTTATAACTGAGCCCAACATTGCCCAGCACATCCTGCAGGGTACCAAGCGTGCGACTGTGGCGGTAGTCTGTAAGCGGGTAGTAGTTCCAGTCCAGGAGTTGGCCATTGCCAGCCGTTTCTTTCCAGGACTGGCGGTAATCCTTCACCACGGGCAGCGGGTTGCCTGCCTCATCGGCGAAACGGGCGTAAGGGTAGAGGTTGCTGGTCAGCATCGTCACCTGGCCGTAACCGGGCTTCCCGCTCTCACTGTTGCTCAAGGTATAGTACAGGCCCGTAGAGAGCTCCAACCGCTTGGCAGGGCGCAACGTGTTTTGGAAGCGGAGGTTAAAGCGGTCGTAGCTGGCGGACAGGTTGCTGAGGTTGCGGTCATAGCCTGCGGACATCAGCCAGGCGTTTTTGTCCGAGCTACCCTGCAGGCCCAGGCTATACTGCTGCTCCACACCCCGCTGGTACATGTGCCGGTTATATTCATCGCGCACGTCCACGGCACGCAGGGCATTGATCCGGGCATTCGCCTCGGCTTCGCTGAGCGTGCCGTTCCTGCGTTGCAAGAGCAGCTCCACTACCGGCGTAAGGGCCGGCCGGTTCACTGAATTGATGTTGCTGTTGTAATAACCCCGGCCAAAGAGCATGATCTCCGTGTCGATGTAGTCGGAGCTGGACATCTGCGGGATGTAGGAAAGATCCGGCACCTCCGTCATGCGCACGTTGGTATTAAAATCCAGGCGCAGGGGCTGGTTGAAGCGCCCTTTTTTGGTGGTGATCACGATCACGCCATTCCCGGCGCGGGTACCCCAGATGGAGGCTGCTGCCGCGTCTTTCAGCACCGTCACACTCTCGATATCATTGGGGTTGATGTTGTTGATGTCGCCTTCGTAGGGGAAGTTGTCGACCACGATCAGCGGCGCTTTCGGGCCCATGATGGTGCTCAGGCCACGGACCATCAGCCTGCCCCGCCGGTCGGTGCCCCGGTCCACGGTCAGGCCATTGGCTACTGCCTCCAGGCGGCTGATCACATCGGTGCTCACCTGTTCGTTAAACCGCTCCTTGCTCACCTGCGCAAAAGAACCTGTGGCACGCTCCTGCGGCAACTGCTGGTAACCGGTCGAGACGACCACTTCCCGTAACTGCCTGCTGTTTTCCTGCAGGGCGATCACAAAAGGGTCGGGCAGGGGCAGGCGAAGCGGCGCTTCATAAGGCAGGTAGCCCAGGTAGCTGATCTGCAGCGTGTCCTGGTCCCGGCTACGGGCAAGCGTGAAGTTGCCCTCTGCATCGGTCATAGTGCCGGTGCTGCTTCCTTTCAGACGCACAGGAGCGCCCGGCAAGGGCGTGTTGGTCACAGCGGATACTACTTTGCCGCTGATGGGCTGTTGCGCCCTGGCCGGTAAGGTATAGGCCAGCAGGAGCAGCAGAAGGAATAAAATTCTTTTCATATGCTGTTTTGTTTAAGGTTTATCATGGTTTCGGGTATGCCTGCGGTTGCCTTTCAGGGCGGCCCGGACTTTTTCGGGTGTCAGCTCATCCGCGCCAGTCACGGCATGCAGCGTACCGTTAGGGGCGATCCAGACGATGTGCGGAATGAGCTGGTGGGGGAAGAGGGCGTTGAGGGTGGTGTCGTTGACAGCAGCTGCCAGGGGATAGCGGCTGCCATCGGGGCGGCGCCAGCGGTCAAAGTACTTCTCTATCTTGGCTTCGGTATCGCCGGTTGACTGGGAGTTGACCAGCAGTACCTGTACTTTATCGCCAAACTCCTGTTGAATGGCGTCCAGCTTCGGAAGGGCCAGTTTGCAACTGCCACACCAGGTAGCCCAGAAATCGATCAGCACCAGTTTTCCCCTGAAGTCGGAGAGGCGCGCCGTGCCAGCCGGGTGATGGAGCACACGCGAGAAGGAAACATCCGGCACGGGTTGACCGATCTTGATTGATGGTTCAGACGGTTGCGGATGTTGTGCCATACTCCGACCGAGAGCCAGTGAAAAAGCCAGCAGCCAGGGGAGGAAGAGGAAATAAAAGGGCATAGGAAGCCCGGGAAGCCATTTTTTTGGTTTCATACTGATAGAAATTAGAATTTAACAAAGAGGACATCCGCTACAGCGGCGAGGGGTACTTTTACAGGTTTACTCGGGTGGCGAGATCAGGAGCATCCAGCTGGCATCGACGGAGGTGTGCAGCAGGTCCAGGGCCTCGGCCAGCGGCGCAGCTTCTAGGGAAGGTGCTGCCTTTTCGATGGGCTCCGGCAGCATGTCCCCCGGCAGGTCATGTAATTGATATAGAGCCGAAACAAGTGTTTTAAGATCTTCATAGAAAGTAATCAGTTCAGTATTTTTTGAACAGGTGATGGTGGCGCGGCTGTCTTTGAGGGCCAGGATGAACCATTTCCAGAGGCGCTGCTGTGCTTCATGCTGTGGGTAACGGGCGCAGAAGTCAAGCAGGGCCTGGTCGGGCTCGGAGAGTTTGAATTCAGGTAAGGTGTAGGGCATGGTTTCCATAGGTATTCGGTTAAAGTTTGGGAAATAAGGATCCTGCCAGCCGCTAATTAGCGCTGGTCATGCCGGGGAAGGGAAAAGGAAACAGCCGCCCGTTACACATGTTAGCTGGTGTTAGCGGGGCAGCGACGGAGGGGTATTCACTCACTCAGGGGGTGAGATGAGTAGGATCCAGTCGGAACCAAAGAACAGAGTGAGACCTTGGCCTGATGGCCCGGATGTAGGGAAGGGGAGAAGACGTAGTGTTATTTGTATCATGTTTCTTCCTTGTAAATCATCCAGTGCTGATTCTGACAGCAGCTTCACTTTCGCCATCGTCCTTACAGGAAGGCGATGGCAGCCTTTGGGTTTCCACGGACAGGCGGTTAAAGTACTTGTTGGCGTGTAAGCGGATCCGATAAAAGCACCTTAGTGGCCCTAGGGCTTGCCTGTGCGCCACGGTTGCTTTGGGAATATACAGAATACCTTATATCTTTAAGGGACTGAACTGCTCGACTGAGGTCAGCTTCACGAATTACAAACTTGCGGTTTTAAGCACTTGTATCAAATGTGGTACGCTTGTATTAAACAAGGGCTACATTTGTAAAATACGAGCAAAGTTTAATTGTATAATAGGTAGAAATTTAGTATATTAATCCTATGGAAACAGCAGCTAGAAAAAAACCAATCCACCTGGGCGACCATGTGCGAAGAATGCGGACCGCTTTGGGAGTAAAGCAATCCGCCTTAGCCATTGAACTGGGCATGACCCAGCAGAACGTCTCCCGCATTGAGCAGGAAGAGGAGGTTGATGATGTGACGCTGGAGAAGATTGGAAAGGTGTTGGGAGTGTCGGCTGAGGCGATCAAGAACTTTGATGAAGATGCAGCTATTAATATTGTTTCAACAACTTTTAATAGTCATGACAACTCTACTTCTGTAGCTTTTAAATCGACATTCAATTTTAATCCAATTGATAAGTTAATGGAGGTAATGGATGAGAATAAGAAATTGTATGAAAGATTACTACAGAGTGAGCGAGAAAAAGTAGAGTTCTTAGAACGTTTGTTGAAAGATCAGCAGGGTAGATAAAGGTATTTTGAATTTTTTATAAGAAGGGGTAAAGAAGATTATAATTTTCTTTACCCCTTCTTATTATTAATCATTCTATTATTACTAGTATGTAATAGTAGTACTCTCAGCAGTGTGGAATTTGCAGTTTTTCACGTCCATGAACAATATAACCAGCTATACCCAAATTCGCAGCATTATACCCATCAAGGAGCTGGTAGAGCACGTGGACAATTCGGCCCACGATTACCCAGGTACTGTGATTATGCTGGATGACCTATTAGATGCATGGGAGAAACCGGAGCTGGATCATAAGAAGAAAATGGAAAAGAAAAAGGGAGGCGCTAACCTCCCTTTTTCTTTAAATAAGTATATGTCGTTCTGGCATCCCATCGTAAGTTCTTCCATTGAGCTCTCTACCTGCGGCTTTCTTGTTCTTCCCACCCCACTGTTTAAAGAAGAAAGCTGTTCTAGCAGCCTCACATTGATCTCTTATATCTATTACCCACTTTGCTTGCATTGGCCTCGGGTTTCGGCCTGATTCACCCCCAACAATCACCCAGTCAATATCTCTCAGATTTAGTTCTATAAGTGGGCCAATGAGCGGTTCAAGAGAAAGAAACTTTATAACTGCATCCGACTGACGAAGATGATCAATCCTGAAGTCAACATCTTGATTCTCCACAGAAACTCCCATCCAGATGTTGGTAGTCCAGTTTAATAAAGGTGATAGCTCTGCTAGGCGCTCGGTTCTTTTGGTTAGGACTTGAAAGGTGTGCTGAGGACATTCATTCATGACCTTAAAAACCTGTTGTATGAAATGTAATGGCACATCTTCATGAAATAAGTCACTCATGCTGTTCACAAATATTACTGAAGGCTTCCACTTGCGGGGTTGATTCAGTACCTCAGGATGACATGTGACAGTTCTGAAGTCATTACTATACTTAGTCACACCCATAGCCTGAAGCCGCTTATGCATAACTTCAGCATAACAAAATTTACAACCCTGTGAAATTTTAGTACAGCCAGTAGTGGGGTTCCAAGTTGCTTCTGTCCATTCTATGCTTGATTCTGCCATGATCTGGTGTTTAAGGAACAAATTTAATCAATATGCTAAATATTTTAGTTTATAACTAAATATTTTGGCATAAAAGCATTAACGAAAACACTAAGGTACTTGTTTAAAATCCATTCCACTTAATAACCACAGGGCACTCACCTTTATAGGCGTCTTTAAAATTTATTTTAGGCGCTACGCCCTCAAAGTGTATTTTCTTAGCATTATTTTTGAGGAACTTCAAGTGCTCTGTTGCATGGCTAAGGGGATGGCCATGTTCTAGTGTAAAAAGATAAATCTGTCTGTTAGTAACGGTTTTAAATTCGCGAAGCATTGACTCTAGTTGCTCCTTAAATTTATCAATCTTATTTTTCTTTGGCTCAGTGGCAAACATATCAAGTTGCAAAGCTGGCTTTACAACATCATCATTTATGTCGAAGTTTGCTTGTCCATTAAGCGGGCTATGTTTCCATACTATTTGAAGGAACTTCTCTACTGCTCTTGGATGCTTGGCGCCGAAAACTAGACCGTGAATATTGGTCCCTTTTTTTATGGAGAAAGGATGAAGCTTAAGGGCTGATCCGGTTGGGATCTGATTACTGATTGCCTTCACTACATCTTCGTGTATGAACCGGTATGGATTACTCTTTAAAGCCTCCATGTCAATACTGAGGTGGTTACTGAACTCCTTGGTGCTGCCGAATCGCCTAACGTGAGAGGAGGAGATGAAAAATAGAAAATCGGTTTGTCGCGTCCTTTCCAGCGCAAGGAGGTTTTTCAAATTAGTGAACTTAATACCGTTCTGATCTAAGAAGACTAGGCTTGGGTATTTCTCGATCTCTGGGAGAAGCTCGGTATACACTTGATTGAAGTCCTGTTGAAAGATCTTATAGCTTATAGCCCTTGCTACATCACTGTTTTCAATTAGATATTGCTGGACCGCCTGCTCTAATAGTCTTTTTTTTCCCTGTTTAAACTCATTCAAGTATAGACGAACATTTACTCTTTTTGTAAATATGTGACCTATGTATTGCTTGATTACATTGAGTATGCGGATAGGGCTTCCCGGTTCCCCATTTAAATCGTAACCTGTGCCAGCAAAGAGGTCAAAGATGCAGATTGTAGGAGTGGATTGCATTACGAAAGTAGGCAACCAAGCTTGCGTATACTTCTCAAAGATATCTAGCTTGGCTAAAGTTGCTTCATCAAACGGCTTGTCGTGCAAGTCTATAATGGCCATAGTTAAGTTGTTTCATCAGTAAGCGTTAAAGTATAGTTTTAATTATGCTATTAAATTATTCATGAATTAACAGGTTCCAAGCTTTCTCTACTTCCTGCTTAGCTTTCTGTACCTGCGCAATTACTGCATGCGGCACTACTGTTTTCTCCCGTTTCCCATCTAGTATGTACCCTAACCCCATGCTCACGATAAGCTGTGAGGAAGTGCATCACTACCTGCAGACTCATCTCAACTCTAGGGTTCCAAATGTCGGAGATGTTACAAGACGGGAGGTTGCAGCCAACAACTACCTTGGCATAAGAGCCCATCACTGTTTTCAGACGCTCTATTTTCTCGAGAAATCGCGGTCTCACCTGCTCTTTGTGGTACATGGTTATCTTAATTTAATGTCTTTAGCAGCTCCCGGATTTTTTTCTTCCTTTCGTAGTAAATCCAAACTTGTGCAGGTACAATGAAAAGGATGCCACACAATAAGGCATTCAGCAAATAATTATAACTGGAGTTCCCAAGTATAATAGGTATATAAGAAAAGGTTTTGGCTAGAAGCCAAGCTAGCCCTAAGAGAGTAGGCTCGAAAACAATAAGTATAGTCAAGCCTAAGCCAAGAGAAACGGTTTTGTCAAAATATGCTGCAAAGGGCACAGCTATTATGGCGAAGACAATTAACCATGACGAAGAAATAAAATGCCAAAAATAGCTCCTGGTTGCAATCGAAGCATTTGGGCTCGTTTCATCTAGGATTTGCTTTTTAGAGTTGCTAAAATGAATGTTCGAAAAAAAGGCCCAAGTATAGTCTTTCCATGTCGCATGCTTTATTATATTTCTTCGCAAGGTAAATAATTCGGCTTTTTCGTGCTTTGTTAGACTCGTGTCTTGGAGAATTTCAGACAAAGCTTTTGCCTGCTCAATTTTTCGGGCATTATTGTAGTAATATGAGAAGCTTAAAAGATTGTCAGCTAGCAGTACAATAGCCCCCAGCAGTAAGACTAGGATAATCTTTGCGGGAAGCTTTCTGGTTCTGTCAGTGAAATAGTGAAAGATAGAATTAAAAAGGTCCATATTAAGGTTTGTTTTATCGCTAAGGTCAAGTATTATGAAGTATTTGGTATACTTATTTTGATTGACCTGATCAACTAGCTTCCACTGTTACATATGCATTGTTGGTAACATCAATGCTTCGGAGGTACTGTCTTCTCTCTACAGCTTTTGTTAGCTTCTCAAGGCTTTGTATTCTTTCCTGCCCGAGCACTTCGGTATTATGTATTTTGACAGCTGTGCCAGTCATACACACCATCAGCATACCTTTATCGCCACCAACCTCAGCATAGTCTATATCAGCGCCGATAACGGCATTGCCCCCTAGCTGAATACACTTTAATCGAAGCTGAGTAAGGCAAAGATTCTCTCCATTGCTGATCTTGCTGTTATATGCTCCTGACTGCATGCCGAAGAAGTCTGTAAAGCTTGACTTGAACTCCGAAAAAACACCGGTGCCGGTAGTAGACTGTCCCGTTACCATGTCTAACACATCATATTCCCACTTGTGAGGGGACTGTAGAGAAATGACAGGCACGCAATCAATGATAGATTCTATAGTCTTGTCTAAAGCATTTCGCTCAATAAAGAATTTGCCTTTTGAGGTTTCGTAAAGTTTCTGAGCGCATTTCTCGCAGTACTGTTCATGGTGAAGACCGGAGAATTCGTTAATGATAGGTATGAATTTCTTGCTTACTAGCTTATTGGTCCCTATCAAGCCTCCTGTTTTAAGTTTGGAGTTACAATGCGGACAATCAGTTAGGGTGGGTAAGGTTTGTTCCATGTTTTCAGAGTAAATTTTTTAATAATCAATCTAATTCTTTAGAAACCCAATCTAAGGTGTAAGCATCCTTCGCAGGCTTAGCTCTTGTCTCAGCTTTAAGAAGTATGCCTTTTTAGTAGGTAGACCCAGTTTATAAGGATGTGATATTAGTTGATTTAAAGTAAATATAGTAATATATAATGGTTCGTTGAGTGTTATAAATCAATGTTGTGGATAAAATGATGATTTTGTAGAAAATAGAATGATAGTTAAAAGTTTATGGTTTGTAGTTTCCATTATCTAGCTGAGATATTTTTTTCTCCTTAGGGAAGTCTAAGCAGGTGTTACTTGAGACGAAATGTTAGAGAATTTGCCATCAAACCTTTGCTATATCTATACCTTTATACCTATTTACATTATTGGTTTAACTGTTCTCAAGGTATACCTGCCAAAATGTTGAGGTATACCTTAAGATAAGGTATCAACCAGTTCATTCTGTAGCCAACTGTGCTTTTTTTTATAAGGTATACCTATGAAAATAACTGATTACATAGCATCTGCAATAGGTAGGCTCCCAAAAGGATATGTGTTCACCTATGCTGATTTAATAACACAGGTGAATAAGAAAGAGGCAGTCATAAAAGCACTTAATAGGATGGCAGGAGCTGGCAGAATAGCCAAGCTGAGCAAAGGGAAATATTATAAGCCTGAACAGACACCGTTCGGAGAACTGCAGCCCAGAGAAGCACAGGTAGTAAAAGACCTCCTAGAAGATGACGGGAAAGTTACTGGCTACCTGACAGGGTATAGTGTTTATAACCAGTTTGGTCTTTCTACCCAGGTAAGCAACACCATCCAGATCGGGAAAAACGACGTGCGGCCCGCTTTCAAGAGAGGAAGGTATACCATCTCCTTTATAAGGCAAAAGAATACCATCACCAAAGAGAACATTCCCTTGCTCCAGATACTTGATGCTATTCGCTACATCAAGAAAATTCCCGATTCAAGTACTGCCGAAGCTTGTAAAAGGCTTCTGGTTCTTATAGAAGGCTTGTCAATAGAGGATAAAAACACAATGGTTAGGCTGGCTCTAAAATATCCGCCGGCTACCAGAGCTCTACTAGGTGCTTTGCTGGATCAGATAGAAGAAAAGGCTATTGCAACACCACTCTATAAATCATTAAACCCTATCACAAAATATAAATTGACTGGCGTTGCAAACGTACTAGGCGCCTCCGATAAATGGAGTATCGTATGAAGTTGCATCAAGATAAGACACTTTTCAGGCAGGCGGTTCAGTTTACGGCCGACTAAATGCAGATACCCACTGTTTATGTGGAGAAGGATTATTGGGTAACTTTTGCGCTGTTCACCATTTTCAGCAGTGAGATTGGGAAAGATACTGTTTTTAAAGGAGGGACAGCTTTATCAAAATGCTACCAAATGATTGAGCGGTTTTCAGAAGACATCGATTTGGTACTATTGAAAAGGGAAGGTGAAACACCAGCCAAGTTGAAGTCAAAGCTGAAGGCTGTCAGTAAAGCCATTGAGGTGGGATTGCCCGAGGTAGCCATAGAAGGTGTTACCCGCAAAATGGGCATGAGCCGCAAAACAGCGCATAGTTATGGCAAAAGCTTCGAAGGTAATGTCGGGAATATGATGCTTAACAGCGGACAGCCAGATATGGCAGCAGCAAACGGATTGCTGCCATTTAATTTGGTTGTGTTGGAGCCTGTCAGAACTATCTGTGAGAAGATTATGAGCTTGGTCCGCTTTTCCTACAGCGACAACCCGCTAGAGGATTTAAGAAAAAAAGTCAGGCATACCTATGACTTGCATCAGCTTTTACAGCAAAAGGAATTCGCTGAATTTCTGGATTCTTCAGCTTTTGATGATATGTTATTGAAAGTGGCAAAAGATGATGTAGCTAGCTTCAAAAACAATAACCTATGGCTCAATAATAAACCGGCCGAAGCAATAATCTTTAAAGAGATTGATTCAGTCTGGAATGAATTGAAAGTTGTTTACATTGGGGAATTCAAAAACCTGGTTTATGGTAGCTTGCCCGATGAACAAGCTGTTTTCATTACGCTGAAGAAAATTAAAGATAGGCTAGCAAGTGTTAATTGGACCATTAAGGTAGATCCTCGCTAGTGGCAGCAGGTATAGGCTATACCTAAGTTTAAACCTACACTAAGTATACTAATTTTCCTATCTTGTTGTAAAATTCATTATTGTCATGTCTATACCTGATTATCCCTGTCTAACATTCATAAACTACTAGCGATACCATGTCAAAGCAAACGCACAGTTTCCCGGCACTGATCTCCTTCTTTATCCCCGGTCTTGGTCAGCTCATCAAAGGGCACCTCAAAGGCATCTTCATCTGGGTCTTTGGCGGTATCCTGACCTTCTTTTTCTGGTGGACTTTCATTATCCCGTTCATCCTGTGGGCCTGGAACGTGTATGATGCTTATAACTCCTAAGGTGAGCAAAACGTTGGCCCGCTCACCAAGCAGACGATTTCTCCGAAAGGCCGAACCATAACCGGTTACTACACTGGGGCTGAATACAGCAGCTATTTACATGCCACTGTATACGCAGGCATGGAGCAAAGCCAGGTGGTGGGCTCCCCCACGGAATGGTAACGCTAATCCGTTTTAAAATGGCTTTCGTGCAGGCAGGCGCATAGTCAATACGTATCCAAAGCCTGCTTCTTATAATGTAAAAGTTAAAGTATGTTAAAAAATCAAGAATAGCCACGGCAATTTCCTAGGTTAGCAGCTGGATGCTGAGCCTGTTTTTCTGTTAGAGCGTGTGGCAACGGGTGTCCTTGTAAAAATTCAAAGGAAGTAAAACAGGCTGCGATGGGGCTGTCACCCGACAACGGCTTTGAGGATGGAGCAGACAGGGAAGGCAGCACGAAAAGATGGTTGAACGAAACAAATCCTTGAAAGCCATGCGAACACTTCAGGCGAAGCTTATCCTGTCCGGCTGCTTCTTTCTCTCCATTTTGTCAGGGTTGCACCCCGTCTTGGGGCAAGGAGCCGACAACCCCACCGCAGACCGGGTGCTGTCGGCTGTCTATGAAAAACTGGCCGGCATGAGAAGCCTGCAGTATGCCTACCGGCTGGAGCTGAATTACGCCTCAGAGGACTACCACCGCGCCCTTCCCGGCAGCGCGTACCTGGAGTTCACCCCATCCGACACCCTGATCGGGTTCCGGTACCAGGTGGAACATGACAACATGAAGTTCGTGTACAACGGAACGGAGAGCTTTGTGCTGGATCAGGATCAAAAAACCATGCGCCTCAACACCAGTCCGGAATTTCAGTATTTTGCCGGGATCACGGCTTTCTACAATTCACTGGTGACCTTAAGGAAAGCGATTCCCGCCCTGATCGCTGACAAAACCATCGGGAAAAGCATCGCAGACACCACGATGGACAAGCGGGAGTGCTATGTGATCCGGCTGACGCTGGACAGGAGAGTGATCGACCGCCTGGGAGGTTTTTCGGAGCTGGGAACAGACCGGAAGGTCAGCTATGAGATCACAGTGGAGAAAGAGAGCTACCTGCCCGTGCAGATCCTGCAGCGCAACGACCAGAACCAAGACTTTATGCTGACGGCCTTCAGCCGGATTATGCCGGATGCGGCATCACCTTCCGAGCTGTCCTGGTATTACTCCAGCTATGCCGATCAATACAAGCTGACCCAAAAGAAAGCGCTGCAGCCGCTGCAGGAACACACGGCGGCGCCGGACTGGCAATTGCCGCTGTACGGAAGCCCGGAAGCCGTGCAGCTGCAGCAACTGCGCGGAAAGGTCGTGCTGCTGGAGTTCTGGACCAAAAACTGCGGCTATTGCATTTCGGTGGTTCCGGCCTTAAATTCCCTGGTAAAGCGATTTGCCCACGAGCAGGTCGTGGTCTTGGGCGTGAATGCCCACGATACGGAGGAGGGGATCAACAGCTTCTATAAAAAGAACAGGCCCCACTACAAGTCAGTGTTCAAGGGGAAGGGCGTGTCTGAGGCCTACGGGGTCGGTTACTTCCCGGCAATCGTCCTGCTGGACAAAGCAGGCAGGGTCCTCTACCAGGGGGAATACGACCAAAAGAAGATCGAAGGATTGATCCGGACCGCGCTGCAGTAGCGGTTTGCCACCGCAGCCGGTGCCCGTTTCATGGATGCAGGCCGATCAGGCTGCACCCGCCGGGGCTATCTGACCAGCAGCTTTAGGGTATGGCTTTTAGTTAAAGCGCTGACTTCCCAGAAGTAGAGCCCGCTGGAAAGGACCAGGGGCAGTCGCACCTCATCGTTCAGCTCTCCCTGCGCCCGTGCCTGCAGCACCTGGTGATGGAGCCTCCGGCCCATCGCGTCCCGCAGGGTCACATCGACCAAAGCCGAAGGGGCAAAACCGGTAGCACTGATGTGCACGGCCTGTGGGCTGCCATCCGACAGGGTAGGGTGGAGCCTCACGTTGAAGTCTGTGGGGACCGCGCGATGGACAGTCACCACCCGGGAGTAGGCATAGGAGCCGTCTGTGTCGACCTGCCGGAGGCGGTAGTACAGCACACCTGCCGGGGCGCTTGCATCCCGGTAGGTGTAGCGGTGGGTCAGGCTGCTGGTGCCGGCTCCCTCCACCTTCCCGATGGGGGAAAAAGGCTGCCCCTGTTGCATGCGCTCCACCTGGAAATAGGCATTGTCCAGTTCCGAGGCCGTCGCCCACTCCAGGAGCACCTCCGTCTTCGCAAGGTTGGCCCTGAAGGAGGTCAGCTCGACGGGCAGGGGGACGATCGGAGCGAGTGCCTCGTACCATACCTGGGCCATCTTGCGGTACCCCTGCTGATTCGGGTGCAGCTGGTCGGCCATGTCACCTCCGTCCCCTTCCGGCCTGTACACCAGCCCGGCGTCATCCTGCATGTCCACCAAGGTAATCTTGTCCCCGGTTGCCAGCCTTTCTTCGACCATCGCCTCCACGTGGGCGTTATACGTCCTGGTAGCGGCGTCTACGGCGGGGTCCCGTCCGTCTGTAAGTATTATTTTTGCTAAGATGACCGGCACTTCCCTGCCGACCCTTTGTTCATATAGGTCTACCTGGTCGAGGATGGCGGCCACATCCCGCACCGCCTCCGGACTGGCGTCAATCCAGTTGGTGCCGATGTGCAGCAGGATGACATCCGGGGCATACCTGTCCAGGTAGGGGCCTCCCCCCGGGCCACGGTAGTTGCCGCTATTATAGAATTCAAATTCCCCTTCCTGCAGGAGCGTGGCGATGTCCTCGTCCCGGGCCCCGCCGAATCCCGCGTGCCTGGTGTCAAGCATATGGGCGCTGCCCCCGCGCTCACTCCCCACAAACTCGTACTGCCCTTTCCAAGGAGAGGCATCCAGGAGCTCCTCCAGCCTGGCACGATAGGCGACCCTGTCTTCAGGGGCCACCTCAATGCTCCTCACGCCTTCGGTGTTAGAATCACCAAGTGGCATGATTCTTACCTTTGACGTGGGGTCCGACTGGCTGAAGGCAGCTGTCTGCAGCGCAAGCGTTGCAACAGCGGACAGCAGGAGGCAGCAATGGTACCAGGGGCGGAAAGCGCAGAGGGGCATGAACGTCTGTTTTCAGTTTGGTATTAGACAGTGCCTATATACTGCCCGTCTAATTTAAAAGTTCTGATCTAAGGTGCTTTGCCGGCTTCTCCTCCGGGGAGGAATACAAGCTGATTCACAGTTTTTTAGGTCAGGCAGGGTACACTGGATGTCCGTGGCGTGGCGAAATTTTACCGTAGCGCGCCGGCCGAACTCGTGAAAAGAATCAGCGAGAAGGGCTAGGTCTTATATAGAAACTTGCCTATATTTGATTGAAGGAATCAGCTGTACTGTGGTTTGGCATGATGGTGTGTGACAAGGCCAATCCCAGGAGTTCCTGCTTGCTCTTCAACAGTTCATGTTAACCAAAGGAATGCAGATAAGCCTATTTCCGGAAACGAAACAACTGAAAGGCCACCTCGAAGGCGAGGTAGCCCGGAGCGTGGCCCCCCGGTGGGTTTTCGGCCGGATCGACAAAAAGAAAGGCCGACACTTGTGGGTGCTGAAGCAGCATCGGGATGCTGCCATTGTATGCATCTCCCACCCTCTGGTGCAGCAGTGCACTGTTCCCTTACCCGGGATAGAAATTTAAAGAGCCTTACCGCACGCCTCCCCGCACTGGACGCAGGAGTCGTCTGGCCAGTTGCCAACAGCCATCGTTTGCAGCTGGTATTCAGCACTAACCTGCTGATACGATGTTATTGATTTTTGATATTGTATTTAGGTAAGTTGAGTTCTGGAGAATCGGGAATGCCCCTCTTTGGATATTTTCAGAAATTATTTCTTCTAAAATTTGCAATACTCGCGTGCCTGCCATTACCTTTGCAGCATCTTTATCGAAGATTTATAAAGAAGAGGTGAGAGAGCAGGCTCCATGATCCTCTAGCAACCATCAGCGCAGACTGAAAAGGTGCTACTTCCTGCCCAGTTTTGGGACATATAAATTGAAACACATGAACACACATTACATCACTTCAGCGTTTAAACCGACGGCCTTACTACCTGTTGCAGCGCCCGCTGCGCGTGTGTGCTGTTGCTGCTGTTGCTGCTAATCCACCTTTTTTCAGGTTTTACCAGGCCTGCACCACCACGGTGTAGTGGCCAATTGTATACCTGGGCCTGATTCATCTTTTTTTATTCTTACAATCCAGATCATGGGAAATCCTATACCCCAGCCTGTGCTGCGTCACCATGTGGCATCCTTTCCGAACCGGGCGCAACAGAAGTTGCCCGCCAATACCCCTATGCCCGCCTGTATGCGAATGCGCATGCGTAGCTGCTGTTGTTAGCACTACGCCTTGTACTAATCTGATATAATTCTTCTTGATTTATCCTGTGGCTGCAATTGATAAAATTGTAGGGTGGGAATACTTTATCCATTAATTAAAGATAAAATGCAAAATAACTTCTCAAATATATTTGTGCGGCTTGTCGCGTCCCTAGGGCTGGTACTGGTTTCAGGTATTGCGGCTATAGCACAGGACGCCCTAACAAAGGGTGTCGTGAAAGACGCCAAAACAGGTGAGCCGCTGATAGGGGCACGCGTGCAAATTAAAGGCTCCGATAAAGGCACCGTGACAGGTATAGACGGTAGCTTCAACCTGCCGGTGGAGCAGGGACAGACGCTCGTGATTTCGAGCCTGGGCTATACCCCGCGCGAAATAAAAGTGGCAGGCGAGTCGGTAACTGTTAGCCTGCAGGAAGATACCAAGGCCCTGAACGAAGTGGTGGTGGTAGGCTACGGCACGCAATCGCAGAAGGCGGTGTCGAGCGCGGTGACGTCAGTGAACCCGGAGGAGCTGAAAGGTATACCGGCCCCGTCGCCGGACCAATTGCTGCAGGGCAAGGCTTCTGGCGTGCAGATCTCCTCGGCCAGCGGTACACCAGGTGGCGGTATCTTTGTGCGCATCCGGGGCAACACCTCCATCAACGCGAGCAACGAGCCGCTCTACGTGGTGGACGGCGTGTTCATCAACAACCAATCTCTCTCCGGCCTCAGCCTGGGCGGTCAAACCACCAACCCGCTGGCGGACCTGAACCCGGCGGACATTGAAAGCATCGAAATCCTGAAAGACGCGAATGCCACGGCTATTTATGGTGCGCGCGGTGCCAACGGGGTGGTGCTGATCACCACCAAGCGCGGCAAAACCAATGCCGGCACCCGGATCAATTTCCAGACGTACGCAGGTATAGCGAAGGCCCCGAAGATTTACGAAACGGTGAATGCGCAGCAGGAGGCGGAACTCATCAACGAAACCTACCGCAACGACGGTGGCAATCCGGCCCTGGTGCCTTTCCGCCCGAAAAGTGAGGGTGGCCTGGGTCTGCCAAGTGAACAGACAACCTATTCCCGTATCCCGGACGTGTTCCGTACAGCACTGACGCAGAGCTATGACTTGTCGGCTTCCGGTGGTGGCGAATCCAACCGCTTTTTCCTGGGTGGCGGCTACTTTAAGCAGGAAGGCATCGTAAAGCCGGCTGCCTTTGAACGCTTCAGCGGCCGTTTTAACTACGATCACCTGGTCAACAATCGCCTGACGATCGGGACCAGCACCACCGTGTCGTACAGCAAGCGCAACCAGAGCCGCAACGACGACAGCGCCCAGGGCGTGATCAACTCGGCCCTGTATGTGCCGACCTACCTGCCGGTGTTCAACGAAGACGGTAGCTATGCCCGTCACTCCATCTTCGACAACCACCTGGCCCTGATCAACAACCTGAACATCAAGGGCGAAAGCAGCCGCCTAATCTCCAACCTGTACGGCGAGTACGAGGTGCTGGATGGCCTGACTTTCAAGTCGAGCTGGAGCCTGGACTACAACAACTACTCTGACAAGGTATACAACAACACGCAGATCAGTGTGGGTTTGCCAGCCGGTAACACCAGCCGCGTCGACACCCGCCTGGTGACCCTGCTTAACGAGCAGTTGCTGACCTACAACAAGCGCTTCGGCAACGACCACTTCCTGAACGTGCTCCTGGGGAACACGGTGCAGCAGACCAGGTATAACACCCTGTCGCTGTCCGGCCGCAACTTCCCAAGCGATAACTTCCAGGAGATCGCCTCTTCTTCGCTGCAGACCGGCTCGACCAACTCCAGCCAGAACGGCCTGATCTCTTTCTTCTCCCGCGCCGGCTATACCTTCAAAGACAGGTATAGCGTGGACGGTAGCATGCGCGCCGACGCCTCCTCGCGCTTCGGGGCCGCCAACCGCTGGGGTGTCTTCCCATCCCTGGGTGCTTCCTGGATCGTTTCGGAAGAAGCCTTTGCCCAGGACCTGCCCTTCGACCTGATCAAGCTGCGCGCCAACATCGGACTGACCGGTAACCAGAACGGCATCAATGACTTTGCTTCCCTGGGTTTGTGGAGAGCGGGCCGCAACTACGACGGCCTGCCGGGCATCAGCCATCAGCAGCTGGCCAACCCGGACCTGAAGTGGGAAACTACGCGCCAGTGGAACGTGGGCCTGGACCTGGGCCTGCTGCAGAACCGCCTGAAGCTGGAAGCCAACTACTATAACAAGTATACCAAAGACCTGTTGCTGGAAGTGCCGGTAGCGGCCAAGACAGGTTTTACCAGTGTGTTTGAGAACTTGGGCGAGATCAGCAACAAAGGGGCGGAGCTCAACATTTCGTCTACCAACATCGCGCGTGATGACTTCTCCTGGACGACCAGCCTGAATGTGGCCCGCAACGTGAACAGGATCGAGAAGCTGCCTATCCCGATCAACCAGCACTCCCGCGACTGGATCCGCATGGAAGAGGGCGGCTCAGTATATGCCTTCTGGGTATACAAGCAGCTGTACGTGGATCCGCAGACGGGCGACGCCGTGTATGACGACGTGGACCAGAACGGGTCGATCACCGTGGCCGACCGCCAGATCGTGGCGAATGCTGCCCCTGATTTCTTCGGTGGTCTGAACAACCAGGTTAACTACAAGCGCTTTGACCTGTGTGCCCTGTTCTACTTCGAGTCCGGCAACGACATCCTGAACCTGAACCGCTTCTTTATGGAGCACGGCGGTACCCGCAACGGCTCTATCACCTACCTGCCGGGCCAGCTGGACAGATGGCAGCAGCCGGGTGATGTGACCGATGTGCCCCGCATGACCCGTACCGGCAACAACTACAGCCTGCCGAGCAGCCGCTACATCGAGGACGGTTCTTTCCTGCGCCTGCGCTTGGTGACGCTGGGCTATACCTTGCCTGCGGAAGTGCTGAGCAAGTACAAAGTCTCCAACCTACGCCTGTACGTGTCCGGCACCAACCTTTGGACGCTGACCAACTACAGCGGCCTGGATCCGGAAGTGAACGTGGCCGGCAACAACCAGAATGTGCGCGGCATTGACCATGCGGTGGTGCCACAACCCAGATCCTTCCAGGCAGGTCTTAATGTAACTTTTTAAAATCTGATCATCATGAAGCATATACCCTCTAACTATAAAGTACTGGCGCTGGCGCTTGTGGTATCCCTCTCCAGCTGCGACAACATCCTGGATCCGGAGCCACGCCTCGACATTTCCTCGGAGCAGGCCATCACTGACAAACGCGGGGCAGAGGCCGCCCTGCTGGGCGCCTACAGCGAACTGCAGAGCAACAGCTACTATGGCTTTGAATATCCGGCACTGGCGTACCTGTCAGCCGACGAGGTGGACTGGTCCGGTTCCTACAACTTGTACCAGCAGTTTGACCTGAACGCCATACCTGCCGAGAACAGCTCCATCAAATCCGTCTGGAGCCAGATCTACCGGGTGGTGAATGTGGCCAACAACCTCATCGACAAAGTGCCGGGCATACAGGACCGCAACCTGACAGAGGCGCAGCGGCAGTCGATCCTGGGGCAGGCTTATTTCCTGCGCGCGCTTTCCTACTTCGACCTGGGCCGCGCCTGGGGCGGAGTGCCACTGGTGCTGCAGCCTACGGTAGACAAAAACAGTGGCAGCGGCATCAAACGTGACACGCTAGAGCAGACCTATGCCCAAGTACTGGCCGACCTGGAGCAGGCGGAGCTCCTGTTGCCGTCGCTCACGGCGCGTACCCGGGCTTCCAAAGAAGCGGTATGGGCACTGAAAGCCCGGCTATACCTGTATCAGCAGAACTGGCAAAAAGCCGAGGAGTACGCGACGTTGGTGATCAACAGCGGCAAGGCAAAACTGGTAACGCCTTACAGCGCTTTCTATACTGGTAAGCAGACCGAGGAAAGCATCCTGGAGCTGGTCTACGACAACGCCGACCGCAACTCCCACGCCAACTACTGGATGACCAGCAGCAAAGGCGGCCGCTACGAGTGGAAACCGTCTGCCTCCATCACGCAGGACCTGCGCAACCCGGCGATTGGTGGTACCAGAAGTGCCCTGATCGGTACGCAGACCAACAACGGCAACGAGCTGGTGTACGGGCAGAAGTATACCAAGATTGCTACGGGTGAAGATGGGGCCTTTATCCTCCGCATTGCCGAACAGTACCTCATCCGGGCCGAAGCCAGGCTGCAGCAACATAACCTGACAGGCGGTTTGGCCGATCTGAACGAGGTACGCAAACGTGCGGAGGTACAGCCGCTCGTGACGCTCGATCTGCAGGCAGCCCTGCTGGCTGTGGAGCAGGAGCGCAAGGTAGAGCTGGCGTTTGAGGGACACCGCTGGTTCGACCTGATTCGCACCAACAGGGCAGAGGTTGTGCTGGGTATAACCAACGCGAACAAATTCCTTTTCCCAATCCCGAACAGCGAGATGCTGGCAGATCCGGATTTGGGGCCGGAAGACCAGAACCCTGGCTACTAATACTTGCTTTACCCAGGGACCAAAGGTGGCGCACCGGCAGTTGTACGGCTGTCTGCGCGCCACCTTTGTGCTTTTTATATGGACTTAACAACGAGTTGAACCAGGTTGGTCTATACCAGACTGCTTGAAGTATGTGATCAATACGGGTTGTACGTCATGCAGCAGATCGCCCCGCAAAATGACGCAGCCCTGGACGAGAAAGCAAAAGCTATACTACACGCGGCATAGGGCCGCACCTCCATGTTTGCGTCGCTGCTACCGTTATTTGAGAGCACCCCCATAGCCTCAATCCAGGTCCTGAGCACTGAAACCAACAAGAAAACAATCCGGATCGCTACCGGCTGAGAAAGAGACGAAGCCGAATAAGGAGCCTGTACCGGTTTAGAGACAGTGTATTTTTATTCCATTGTATTCCATCCACCTGTTGACGGATTGAATCCAGAATTTCAGGAACTCTTGACTTAGAAACTGGTTCGAGAAGTCATCAAACCGTTGAATGTGAATTCCAGTATAATGTAGCCAAATTGCCAAACCACCATAGGGGATCAGCCTTTTTTCTTCTTCCGAGATAGATGTAATTGACTCATAGCCTTGATAAAAGCTATCCTTTTTTGATTCAAAATTTTCCTTATTGGGCTCATTCCTGTAGAGAGTCATAAGGCTAAATGCCATATCTAAGAACAACCACCCGTTCCCACAGTTATCAAAGTCAAAAACCGTGATTTGAGATTCGTTCTTGACTTTCATATTCTCATACCAAAGGTCAAGATGCACTATGCCGTACCTTAAGTTAGCGGTGTCAGCATTTCTAAATTCAGAAGAAATTATAGAATTCGCTCGTTGGAAATACTCCATCTCAATGGAAGGTTCTGTAAAATGTTCCTTTGCAGACTGATATGCCCAACTAACAAGCGTATTTGCGTCGTAATCCTTTCTTTTAACACTTTTATTAATTGTCAGTTGGTGCATTTTTGCCATGGTGACACCCAGACTATAAATAACACCTTCTGATGGAGTTCTAATAGACTCACCTTCAGCAAATGAAAATAAGACGGCAAATCGCTCGCCTTCCAAAGCTGGTATTCGGTTGATGTATTTTCCGTTACAATCCTTTATGGGGTATGACACCAACATACCATTGTCTCTCAGATAGTCTAAGAGCTGTAATTCTTCATTTATCTCACTTTCTTTTCGCCAATCATAATAGTATACTCTGAGTACATACTTTTTGTCATGAGTGGCTATCAAGTAACTGTGGTTGATACCAGTTTTTAATATTCGGCAAGTTGATTTTCCGTCGAAACCATAGAGCTGAATGACTAATTCTGCCAGATACGCTGGTGAAAGAATTGAGCTTATTACTGGAGCGTAGGTCATTTTATATTTTCTATAACGAACTTGTGCAGGCTAAGGCGAGGCGTTTGCCAAAGCTTAAGCCTGTACTGTGTTACCTGTATATTATATTTGTGTAATTAAAGCATTCGTCACCAGCTATTCAGAGTTTCTGAGTTCGTTTCCCGTAGTCTGCTATCATTTTGTCTCTAAGCAATAGCGCTCCTTCCACAGCTTTAGCTGCCGCACTGTTGCAAATGACAATGTATCCTAGCTTCTTATTTTTATCAAGAAGGGCATAGCAATAGAACGTTCCCGCAGATCCCACTTGTTCTGACAACTGCCTTTTCTCAGTCTTCACATTTCCCCAACCAATTGAGTAGTCTTGCATTCCATAATGCAGGAATTCGTACGTATCCGCTTTCAGTATATTATTTCTGCCGGTCAGCCCCTGCAGGTTTAACTGTATGAACCTGGCATAGTCAACTAGTGGCATGCTGATATCCCCTGCGGGCTCCCCAAGTCTCAAATTATAGCCAGCCGACGGGGATAAGGCGACCAGTGTGTCCCTATCAATCCAATGCCCCCAAGGCTGTTTGCTATCATACCTATTGGGCCAGCCAAACCTATAGCTTAACTGCAGCTTTTCGCTCAGTATTCCATCAACGAGTTGTTCCCATGACTGATGCGTAACTTCTTCAAGCATAAGAGCGGCAGCGCTGTAGCCTGCGTTTGAGTAGTCATAGGCTTTACCTTTGTTCTTGCTTGGTTCTTCCTGCAGGACATGCCTAATGAATTGCTTTCTTTGCTCAGACTTGGTCCCACTGAAGTGTGGTAATTGCCGATATTCAGGGCCACTCGTATAAGGCCTAATCCCGGTTCTGTGGGAGAGGAGGTCAGCTAATGTCATGGAAGGCGGGGTTACTGACTTTCTTCCATTCTGGAAACAAATCGAAGAACTTGGTCGCCCATTCTATTTTACCATTTTCCACTAAATAGGCAGCTACAAACCCAGTAATAGCTTTAGTATTGGAACCAATATGAAAGTAATCCGAGATTGCGACTGGATTAGCTTCATCAACCGCACCAGCTCTGTTGTATCCAATCACATCGAGCTCCAATACTGAATCAGGAGTAACTACAGCGTAGGCTAAAGCAGGTATTTGATGTACTTCCCTGATATGAACAGCAGTATTCTGTAAGTTTTGTCCTTGAGCTGCACAGGAAAGAAAAGCCACAAAGAACGAGAGTATAGCTTGTTTCATTTGGGATATCTTTAGTTATATACCAAGTAACGGATAGGCCTGATAAGGTGTGTGAGGCTTAGCCGAAGCATGACTTATAAGTTGGGTTAATTGTATTTGTTCTGCTTCTACTTATTTAGCGCATACCTCATTAAGCTAAATAAGCTGGAACACCCAATCAGCCTATTTATTCTTAATGATGGTTTTTAGAGCAATATAATTCATACTTAGTATGGGCTTAAGTTCTGTTTATACTTTCGTACAAATTCTTCTGCTTCTGACATATTTTCTGGATAGGGAACAACTACATAACTCCCATCTTCAACCTTTTCATAAACATGGTGAAAGAAGCAGCCACTGTTCTTGAGATACTCTGCCACTTTCCATTTCTTAATGTCACTACTCTTGGGGGGGCGAAACTTGTGATTAATTAATGTTGTAATAATTCCACATTCTGGACATGTAAGGTTTATTTCATCCGAGGGATTCTTATAAATGCTGAATGCCTTTCTACAGTTAAAACAAACTTTTTTATGTCCCATAATATCAATTTATAATATCCTTATTGCACATAACGGTTAGTACATAAAACGAGCAAGGCAAAGCCGCAACTTGATTTATGTATAGTGTTATATGGCATTGTTCTTCTTTTTATCTTGCTCTATCTGGTGCATCATGTAAGATATCGCACCACCAGCTGTCGCAATTCCAACCACACTACCCGCACCTGTAAGATATGCTATGGTTCCACCTGGTATGCCTGCTGCCAATCCACCTATCACGGCTGCTTTAACATATTTCCAGCTATTGTTTTTAGTCTCTTTAAGAAGCTTTTTGTTGATGGCGCAATAGTCAAAGCTACTCTGTATGGACTCTTTAAAGTTATTTATAAAACTCTCCCAAAGCTGTTCTTCTTTCAATGTCACAGCCTGGAATGATGTATCAATGTCAAACAAAGCTTTTATTTCAGAGTCAGTGATTTCCACGCTGATGGTGCTGTTCCATTTGAGCGGATTGAATGTAACCATATTTAAAAGGGTGCTGCCCCTTTTAAATACCAATGAATTTTCGGAACCTCTGTAAAGTTGAAAGCCTTGGCTTACGAAGTACTCCTTTACCTTTTGAATGGCTTCTTCCATGGAGCCTTCAAACTTAAAGTTTAAGTTTCTTTTCATTCTTGATTCACATTAAGCATATCGGCTTGTACAGGCTGTGGACGAGGCGCAGCCGAGTATGGAGCCTGTGCCTTGTTAGCACCTGTAATTCTTATTTTTGATTCTGGTAGTATTCTCTATTCCCTAATAATTGAGCAAGCTCCTGCGCCCAAAAGGTATTAGTTCTAAGCGCTCTATTGTCTACTTCTTCCATACCCTTCTTCAATTTTTCGTACTGGCTATCTGTGAAGTCTGCGTCAAGAAAAGCGTCTTCGCCATTCTCTCTAATGATTTCTCCGACAAATCTTTTGTATAGAGTTAGAAACTGAAATAATTCTCTAACTGAAGAGTTCATGAATGTTGGCTCGAAGTCTTCTTCATGATTCAATGTCACCACCTGGCATTCATTCTGAAGGTCTATGCAAACAGGGTCACCAGCACCGTCAGAACCTATACTTAGAAAGTATTTATGCCTATCCACTCTCGTCTCAAATGTGTCGAAGATGCTACTTAATTCCTTTTCTGAGTCACCAGCAAATGATAAGAATGGTGCAGCTGATGTCGGTAGTCCGACAGTTGACATGAAGGCTATTGTTTCTTCGTTTAACCCCTTATCAGAGAGGTCATGCATATAAAATCTGAATAGCTTTTCAGACTCCCAATCTTTCATCAGCTCTTTATTATCCATTACTTATATGTGCTAACGTGCTGGTATAGCTGATTGCAAGGCGTAGCCGCAGCATACCTGCTATACTTTGTTGTATGGTGCTTTTCTTTTAAGGTATAGCTGCAAACAATATCATTAGAGTATAGACATAAAACCACCACTTCACATGAGATGCTTTTTCATTATACTTTAAGTGAAATTGAGTCGCAACATAGCTAATTATACATGATAGCAACAGGAGAAATACCAGACTGCTAATCAAGGCTTCCCATTCTAAATCTTTAAGGATAATCTGTAAAACAGCTGAGACTATAAAAAGAGCAACTATGTATTTATACTTTCCCATCCGATAATTTCTCTACTTAAAACCTTCGAAATCGGGGAAAGCAAAGAAAGCTATCAATACCAGTATTGCGATAAATATGAATGTTACATTCCATGATTTCATATGTAAATCTTCTTGGTAACTTTTGAGCTTTAAGAATGTCAAAGCATAACTCAGCAAGTAAGACACCACCAACTGAAATACGACGTTTATCAGCACCCCTGTTCCAAACCCAAAGACGTATACCTGACTTGCTGCTGCTATCAGAGTAAGAGGTAGAATCAGTTTGTTCTTTCTTATTAATCTACTTACCATTCCTTAAGGTTTCTTTCATCATTAAAGTACCATACAACTACCTGCTAGCAGGAGTACCTACTCCTACTATCTGCACTATGTGTGGAGTGAGGTAGACTCTTACTTAGGCGAATGAATTTAGGAAGAAATAGTTGAAGAACGAGAGACTTTCTTAGAGAATCTACTGGAGGGGTCAGGATTAAAAGTGCTTAAAACATAAAGTAAAACACTCTTATAGTAGTCACTGGACGGCTTTAAGTAGGAAGCTTAAGCTAGCTTTTGTACGTTTTCATCAGTTGTTTATTAATAAGAGTGTCCTTTACAAGCTGTTGAAGGCCTTTGCTGAATTCGTAATGGCGGGAATCATAAGCAAATATCACCTGCCAATATTAAGTATAAATGCTTCTAATGCGCTGATTTAATGTGGGTTTCTGTTGAAGTTATGAGGTTTCCGGCCACAGCTGACGCAGCTTCTGACACAGTCGCTAGTGACGCAAGCTAATTATATTAGGCAAGGTCTGCGGGGCATGATTGATCTAAATGACCAATCGTCCTATGTACCTTGCATTGTGTCCTGTTTTTTAACCATAGAATATTTTGCCAGCGCATTGTATGCTGGCAACAAGTAGGCGTCATTTGCCTGGTCCCCCGCCACCGGATGTGAGGAAAGCCTTACAGTAACCCTCTTCGCTTTGGAATCAATGTATAGTGCCTGTCTGTGAGCCCCGCGGTGCAATAAGCACCATGTTTGGTGTAGGTGATCCACCACATATTCCGATAGCTCCAGCCTTTCAAATTGGTGTAGCCCGCTTTTTCAAATGCAAGCTAACTATCTCTGGCTTTGATGTCATCGATTACTTTGGATGGGAGTAGCTGTTTGCCATTGAAAAATCCGTTGTTGCGTATCATCTTGCCGAACATGGTCAGATCACGTAAGATGGCACATAATCCTCCCAGCTATAGGACAGGAGTTACCTTCATGTGATCGGGCAAGCTAATAAAGCGCAGCTATGTGAGTAGAATGATGTGTACCGCTACCAAGAGCACCCCAGTGGATAGGCATGCTGACCGCGAGCGTCGGGCGGGTAAGGAAATGGTCTCCTTTGCAGATGAGAAGGTCAGGCTGAATTGTTCACAAGGAGAAGGGATAGCCGCTGGACAAAGCAAAAACCAGAGTCAGTGGTCTGCAGGACAGCTGGCTGTGACCAGCGGGTAAAACGCCTCGCTCGAGCTTCCCCACTGATTTAACAGAAACTTAACCCACGCGTTTCTGAAATGTTGGTTCCTTTGTACAGGATTAAACGTTACCAGCGTGATGACTTCTGAAAGTATCGACCGGCTCAGCATACGGCCCAGCCCGGATGAGGCCGCTTTTGAGAAACTGTTTTACGAGTACCACCAGAAACTATACTTCTACTTCCGGAAACAGGCCCAGTCTGAGTTCATGGCCGAGGAGCTCGTGCAGCTCACCTTCATCAAACTGTGGAGGCACCTGGACCGCTTGTCTGACGAGGTGCCGCTTTCATCCCAGATCTTCCGGATCGCCCGCACCACGCTCATCGACACACTGCGGAAAAAAGCCGCAGAGCGCGAGGCCCTGCAACACGTCGAACTGCCCGGAGAACATGCTTCTACCGAAAATACGGTATACGCCTATTACCTGCAGCAAGACATTCAGGCTGCCATCGAACAACTGCCGCCAATCCGCAAAAAGGTTTTCCAGCTCAGTCGTCTCCAGGGCCTCTCGTACCAGGACATCGCCCAGGAACTATCCATCTCCACCAAAACCGTGGAAGACCATCTCACCAAAGCCACCAAGCATCTGAAGTTGCTCCTTCGGTATAGCCCTGTCATGCTGTGGAGCTGGCTTGGCTGAATGTTAAATAATTGTTTCCAGCAGGGGACAGGCGTTCGAGAATCGTATTCACTGTGTTTAGCTACTACCAATGGACCCACGCCAGATTGCGCGATTTCTGCAAAACAATGCCAGTGCCAGCGAAGCCAGCACAGTAGCCCGGTACCTGGAAGAAAACCCGGCTGCGCTGGAGCGACACCTGCCGGAATCGGAGTGGGAGCAAACCAACAGCAGGCTGTGGCTTAAAGAGAAAGCCTCGGACCGGATGCTGCGGCACATACAGCGTGAAGTCGGGATGCCAGGCAAAAGCAACTGGAACCTGCGCATAACGGCAGCAGCCGCTTCCATCGTGCTGGGCCTTTTCCTGGTCGGGCAGCTATACCTAGACCGTGCCAATGCAGGAACTTCAGTAGTGACGACACGGGGTATAACAAAGGGTGTATTTGCCGTGAAGGTGAATAAATCCCTCCGGTCGGTGGCCTTTCTGCTGGAAGACGGATCGGCAGTGGAGCTGCTGCCCGGAGCAGAGATCACCTATCCGCAGCCTTTTGTGCAGGACGACCGGCGCATGCTATACCTTCAAGGGGAAGCCGTGTTCAACGTAGCCAAAGACAGCCAGCGACCTTTCACCGTGCAGGCAGGCGGCCTGGCCACCACCGCGCTGGGGACTTCTTTTAAAGTAAAAGCGCCCGGCGGCAACAAACCGGTACTGGTGCAACTCTATACCGGCAAGGTGGTCGTACAAGCGGCTTCCGAAGCGCTGCAGCAAAAGGGGAAAGCAGTATACCTGACACCGGGCCAGCAACTCGAATTGAGTACAGAAAACCCAGAAGGGCGGGTGCGCAACATCGTTGCGCCGAAACAAAGCCAGCAGCGCGTGCCCCCACAGCCTGAAATGGAAGAAGGCAGTATGACGATCAGCGGAAACGTCATCGAGTTCAGCAAGCGGCCTTTGCCGGCCGTGCTCGACGCGCTTTCCAGGCTATACGCGCAGGACATCCGGTACCGGAAGGCCGACTTGACCCGGATCAGTTTTACCGGAAAGATCAGCACCAACGATTCGCTGGAGCAGGTACTGCAAACCATTGCTGTGCTCAACGAGCTGAAAATGAAGAAAGAGCAGGACAGCTACCGCATCAAAAAATAAATCAGCAACATAACAATTGCTCCGTCAATGGACGGATGAAACGTCATGGCAACAGGGCGTAGAGGGAAAACTATATCCAAACACATACACTATGAGCGTTAAGTTTACCAGGAAAGGCAGGCCGATCTGGCCCAAAGTCCTATTGTTTTTCATGCTGGCCGTCCTGCAGGGGCACAGCGGTTACGGCCAACGTGCCCCCGAGCAGGTAGTAGGGGTGGTGCAGGATGCGGGCGGCGATGCGCTGATCGGCGTGTCGGTGCTGGCCAAAAACGAAAGCACCGGCCAGACCAGTGGCACCACTTCCAATGCGGAAGGTATGTTTTCCTTCAGCAGATTACCGCTTGGCGGCCCGTATACCTTCACCTTCCGTTACATCGGTTTTGAGCCTCAAACACTGACTGGATATCGGCTGGAGGAGGGAGAGAAAGAATCCCTGCTGGTAAAGCTGAAAGCGGCCGAGTCGAAGCTCAATGAGGTGGTAGTGATTGGTTACGGCCAGAACACGCGCCGCAACATCACGACGGCCATCTCCAGCGTAAACCCCGCCGATGTGGCCGACCGCAACGTACCGAGCGCCAACCAGTTGCTGCAGGGGCAGGTAGCGGGCGTGAACCTGACGGTGAGCAATGGGACGCCAGGAGGAGCTTCCCGCGTGAACATCCGGGGCGTGAGCTCGATCAACGGCGACAACGAGCCCCTGTACGTGGTAGACGGCATCCCGCTTTCCAAAGCACGCGCCAGCTACAACTATACCGGCGAGTTCATCCAGGACCCGCTCTCACTCATCAACCCTTCCGACATCGAGTCGATTGAGGTGCTGAAAGACGCTGCTTCGGCCGCCATTTACGGTAGCCGCGCGGCGAATGGCGTGATCCTGATCACGACCAAGCAGGGCCGCAAAGGCGAGCCGAAAATCACCGTTTCGCAGGTATCCGGTATACAGACCATGCCTAAAAAGCTGAACCTGCTCAACCCGCAGGAATACATGAGCCTGCAGAAGGAATCGGTGGAAAACTACAACCGCGACCTGAACCTGAGCCCGGGCAAAAGCGGTTACCTCGACATCAACAAAGTGCTGGGCAACGTGCCCGCTGATCCGTACGACGTGAACTGGCAGGATCTGATCATCCATGAGGGCGCTGCCACGCACCAGACAGATTTCTCATTCAGCGGCGCCGCCAACTCCGTGAAGTATTATACCTCGGTAGGTTACCAGAACCTGGAAGGCCTGTTGAAGAACAGCGCCCTGGAGCGCTATTCGGTGCGTACGAACCTCGACTTTACGCCAAACAAAATTCTAAACTTTGGTCTTCGTTTCGGCGGTAACTATACCAACAGTTCCTCGGCGCCCAACGGTGACCAGGGCACGGCGCTATTCCAGCGCTCGCTCGAGCAGCGCCCCTACGACCGGATTTACAAAGACGACGGCACCTTCAACATCGGCGGGAAGGACATCCTGCGCCACAACGGCGTACAGGTACTGGAGAACGACCTGATCGAAGACAAGAACTACCAGGCGCTCATCAACCTGTACGGCAACGTCAACTTCCTGAAGTATTTTACCTGGCGCTCTGCTTACAATGCCGAGCTGCGCTTTGGCCGCGGTTTCCGCCACCAGACCCGGCTGCACCCTTATGCATCGGGCAGAGGCCTGACGATCGATATACGCAACAACCGCGTGTCGCAGAACATCGACAACACGCTGACCTTCTTCCAGAACTGGGGAGGAGACCTGAACACGGAAGCCATGGTGGGCTATACCTATTACCAGGACGCCTACGACTTCAACCATGCCCAGGGTACGGAGTTTCCGTCGGATGATTTCAGGCACATCACCTCGGCCACGGTCACCACGGCAGACGGCGACGCCAACAAATACGCCATGGAGTCCTACCTCGGGCGGGTACAGCTGGATTACAAGGGACGTTACTTCCTGTCGTCCTCGCTGCGCTACGATGGTTCTTCGAAGTTCCACAAAGACAACCGCTACGCCTATTTCCCCTCTGTGTCGGCAGGCTGGGTGTTTACGAGCGAGAACTTCTTCCCGACGGCCGAATGGCTGGAGTTCGGTAAGGTGCGCGCCAGCTGGGGCAAGACCGGCAACCAGGACGGGATCGGGATTTTCAGCTACATGCCGCTGGCCTCCGGCGGGTATAACTACGGTGCCGAAACCGGCCTGTCGGTTACTTCGCTGGGCAACCTGGACCTGAAGTGGGAGACCACCCGGCAGACGAACTATGGGTTGGACCTTTCGTTCCTGAACGGCCGACTGGCGTTCACCTATGACTACTTCATTAAAAATACGGACGACCTGCTCTACAACGTGCCCACACTGGCGACCAGTGGCTTTACGCACCGTACCACCAACATCGGCTCCATGGAAAACAAGGGGCATGAATTCTCCCTGACCAGCGTCAATATCGAAAAGGACCGCATCCGCTGGAGCACCAGCCTGAACATGGCCTCCATCCGCAACCAGGTGACCAGCCTGATCGGCAACGAACCGATCCAGGTAGGGGGGTGGAACGCCATCATCCCGGGCCAGCCGCTGGGTGTGTTCTACGGCTACAAGCAACTGGGCATTTACCAGCACATCGAAGAAATCCCCGAAGCCTTGCAAAAGCAGGGAGTACGCCCGGGCGACATGATCTTTGAGGACCTGGACGGCAACAACCTGATCAACTCGGCTGACCTGTCGGTGATCGGCAGCGCGCAGCCTGACCTGTACGGCGGCCTGACCAACAACGTGGAGATCGGCAACTTTGACATCTCGCTTTTTGCCACCTTCTCCCTCGGCAATGAGATTGCCGCTGCCTGGCGTTCCGGCCTGGACCACATGGGGGGCCGCGACTACAACCAGGTGCGCGATACCTACGAGAACCGCTGGACCGGACCGGGCACCAGCAACGACGTGCCGCGTGCCACCAAAAGCGCCTTCAACCTGAAGAACAGCAGCTACTTTGTGGAAGACGCCTCTTACCTGCGCATCAAGAACCTGACCATCGGCTACAAGCTACCGGTCGCTATGCTGCAAAAGCTGGCCATCCAGCAGGCGCGGGTGTACCTGTCCGGGACCAACCTCTACACCTTCACCGGTTACAGCGGCTACGACCCGGAGGCTTCCAGCTCACTCGATGCCCGTTCCTTCGGCATCGACAACCTGGTGACGCCACAGCCACGCGCCTTCATGGCGGGTATCAATGTAAGTTTCTAATTTTAAACAGCGTAAAACATGTTTCGAACCTATAGATTAGCAGCATGCAGCCTGGCCCTGGGCGCAAGTGTCCTTTTCGCCTCCTGCAGCAAAGAACTGGATGTGACACCGGAGAGTGCCGTATCGCCTGACCAGATCAACGAAAGCAATGTCGGCTTCTTTCTCAACGGCCTGTACCGCGCCGCCACCCCCGAGCGGGACAATTACCTGATCAACGACATCCGAGGCGGCAACTATACCTGGACGCCGCTTTCGGGCAACAACAGTGCCTACGGCCGCCTGATCACCGGCAATGGGGTGGACGATGGACTGAGCTACTCCTCCTCGCTCTGGAAAAATACCTACCGGACCATTTACAGCGCCAACAATGTGATCCAGGCCTGCGACAAGCTGGGGGCGCAGGGAAGTGTGAACGTGGTGAAAGCGGAAGCCAGCTACCTCAGGGCCTACCTGTACTACCAGCTGGTAACGGCTTTTGGCGGCGTGCCGCTGATCGTGGAAAACACCACCGAAAACCTGCCGCGCAACTCCGCCGACCAGGTATGGGAGCAGATCATCCAGGACCTGGATTTTGCCATCGCCGGGGCCAAGCCGCTGAAAGAAGCCACCAACAAGCGCGTGTCCAGGGAAGCAGCCACGGCACTGAAAGCACGCGTATTGCTGGCCCGCGGCAACAAGGCGGAGGCAGCCCTGCTGGCGCAAAGCGTGATCCAGGGCAGCGGCCTGGGCCTGGTGGCCGATTACGGCAGCATCTTCCGCAACACGGCGGCTTCCCGCGAGGTGCTCTTCGCTTTCGCCAATCTCAAAACGGAAACCAACCTGCGCTTCTCCAGCTTGTTCTGGCCGTACGGCACGGCCTGGGCCGGTTCCTACTTCGTGCAGCCCTCTACGCAGGTGCTGGAGTCGCTCTATACGCCGGACGACGTGCGCGGCGCGGTGAACATCGACACCATTTACAATGCCGACAAAACCTATAACGTGATCGTGATCAAGTACTGGGACGTGCAGCCGGTGATCGTGAGCCGCCTGTCGGAAATGTACCTGATCAGCGCCGAAGGGCTGCCCATGGAGCAGGGCCTGGTGTACCTGAATGCGCTTCGCAAGATCCGGGGTGTGGCGGAGTATGCTGTAGCCGATTTCGCCTCGCCGGAATCCTACCTGAACGCGGTGCTGGAAGAGCGCAGAAGAGAACTCTACAGCGAAGGTTTCCTGTTCTTCGACCTGGTGCGCACGGGCAAGGCGCTGGACCTGCCTAATATCCAGAATGCCAACCAGTACGTGCTGCCCCTGCCCGGTGACCAGATCAACCTGTCGAACGGCGTGCTGACGCAAAACCAGGGCTACTAACCATCATGATTACAGTAGATTGATTGATGAAAGAAGGAGTCAGCCATACGGGCGCTCCTTTCTTTTTTCTTCCCTTACCACATTCAATTCCCTAATATGACACTTAAAAAACTCAGCTTCCTGGCGCTTGCGGCAGGGATACTGGCTGGCTGCCAGACCACCAAACCCGAAACCAGCCTGGGCGCTGCCCCTAAAGTGCAACCGGTACTCCAGGACACTGCCGGCTGGAAAATCGATACCCTTTCACCCGGCTTTGTCAGGTATAACTACGCCCGCTATCACGAGCCCTTTGCCTCGGCACAGATCGTGCATGTGCTGGAGGTTAACCTGGCTTCCGGCGAGTATGAACTGGTGATGGGCAACGTGTTTCCGGAGGATTCCCTGTCGGCCGTGGCGGAAAGGAACACAGAGGCTTTGGTCGCTATCAACGGCACTTACTACGAGCTGGTGGAGAACGGGCAGTCTTCGTCTTTTTTCAAGGCGGATAACGAGATCAAAACGTCGGTGACCGTACCGGCCGGTCATAAGCTTTTCTGGAAACACGAAGGCGCATTCTTTTACGATGGCGCGAAAAAGCAAATGGGCATTGCCTACGGCGACAACGCCACCTATACCCAAATGCCGCACGCCAACATCATCTCGGGTTCGCCCATGCTCATCTATGCGTACAAACCGGTAGGTGAGACCTTTGCCAAACCGCAGGACAAGCCCCTGGACCAGCTTGACTACGAGCACCCCGACCGGCACCAGGGCGTACGGCACCCGCGCACCGCCATCGCCACCGTGGATCAGAACCGGGTCCTGCTCATCACGGTGGATGGCCGCCATGCGGGCAAATCGGCGGGCATGTCGGCTAAGGAACTGACGCAGTTCATTCAGCAATATTTCAACCCGGCCTACGCCCTGAACCTGGACGGTGGCGGCTCTACCACCCTATGGATCAAAGGGGAAGGTGTGGTCAATTACCCGACCGACAACAAGCGCTTCGACCACCACGGGCAGCGCCGGATCCGGAATTTCATCATGGTCACAGAAAAACCCGCAGATGCCGTCCCGGCAGCAGGGAAGTAGCAGGTATCTATAAGAAATAAAGTATGAAACCGACAAAACTGACGCCCTTGCTGCTGGCCTGCTTGCTGGGACTGGGCACCGAACTTAGCGCCCAGTCAGGGTCAAAAAAGGATGAGAAAGTAAAGCTGCCGGACATCCCCGGCTACCAGACCCTGAAGGGCGACTTCCACATGCACACAGTCTTTTCGGACGGGCACGTGTGGCCGTCTTTCCGGTTGTATGAGGCAGACCGCGATGGCTTGGATGCCATCTCCATCACCGAGCACATCGACTACGAAGGCTACCCCGACGAAATCAGGAAGGATTACAACAAGTCGCACCAGATCGCCACGGAGTCGGCTGCCAAGACCAATGTGCTGGTGATACAGGGGGTGGAAATCTCTCCCCGCGTGACACCTTACCACCACAACGCCCTCTTTGTAAAGGATGCCAACAAGCTGCCTGCCGATTACATGAAAGACGGGAAAAAGAAGTTTGTGATGAAGGACAGCCCGACCGAAAAGCAGCTGCTGGCCCCGTTCTGGGAGGCCAGGAAGCAGGGAGCCTTCATTTTTTACAACCACCCGAACTACCGCTGGTGGGACAAGGACAGGTATGGCCTGGATCTCTTCTCGGACCTGCACCGGAAAATGCTGGAAGAAGGCTTGCTGCATGGGGTGGAGGTGGTGAATTCGGGCATCTACAACCTGGAGGCCCACCGCATGGGCGAGAAGTATAACCTGACCATGCTGGCCAACTCCGACGAGCACCGCGACATCAGCTATACCTACCGCCACTCGCACCGGCCCATGACGCTGGTCTTTGTCAAAGAACGCTCGGAAGAGGGGATCCGGGAAGCGCTGCAGGAGCGGCGTACCGCGGTATACTTTGACGATTACCTGGTGGGCCGGGAAAAGGAAATGGACGCCTTCTTCAAAGCCTCACTGGAGGTAAAGGCCGTGAAAAGCACCCAGCGCAATGTGGAACCGGTCATCCAGATCCACATGCAGAACAACTCGGATATCCCCTACGAGGTGGTGTGCCAAAGCGATCTTGACTTTAAAAATCTGCCCTTGGGCCGCGTCACGCTCCAGCCACACGAAACCACCACGCTGACCCTGACGACGCTGTGGCAGGAGCTGCCCGAAGTGCCGCTTCGATTCGAGGTACATAATGTGTTGATTTCGCCGGAGAAAGCACTTGTTTCGGAGCTTCGGGTCAAGGTGATGGAGTAAAGTCAAGGTATAGCAACCCTCTACATTTTAAACGTGTGAAAAAGACGATCAACAGTTTTCTGCTGGTTTTCCTTCTATACCTGGTGGCGGTTCCGCTTGCCGCCGCTTTCCCCAAAAACGCCCCCAAACCGCTGAAAATAGGCTATGCGCTGGGCCTGACGAAAGTATCGGCGGAGCAGATGAAGTATGCTAAATCGGTAGGGGTGGACTATGTGGAGATCTCTTTCGGCGGCCTGATCGACGGCAATAGGAATTTCAAACTTAGCGATGAAGAGATGAGGGCACTGATGCAGCAGGCGAAAAAAGCAGCGGAGGATGCCGGCATCCAGGTATGGTCGATCCACATGCCCTTTGGTAAACGGATTGACCTGTCGCTGACGGATGAAGCCGAGCGCCAACAGGTAGTGGCCCTGCACCGGAAAGTGCTGGAGTACTGCCAGATCCTGCAGCCTCAGATCATTCTTTTTCATCCAAGCTATTACCTGGGGCTGCACGAACGGGAGGCCCGCAAGAGCCAGCTGATCAAGTCGGCTACTGAGCTCAACAAAACGGTCCGAGGGATAAACGCGACGATGGTGATCGAAAACATGCTGGGCCCCGAGCTGCTGGTGGATGCCGAGCGTGAACGACCCTTATGCCGCACCGTGGAGGAGACGATGGAGATCATGAACCGCCTGCCGAAAAACATCTACGCCGCCGTGGACATGAACCACATCAAGAACCCGGAAAACCTGATCCGTGCCTTGGGCAAACGCCTCAAATCGGTGCACATCGCAGACGGAACGGGGGAGAAAGAGGATCATTTCTTCCCCTGTTCAGGGCAGGGGAAGAACAATTGGACCGACATTCTGGCTGCGCTGCATGATGCCCGCTATACCGGCCCGTTTCTGTTTGAGAGTGCCTTCGACGATGCCCGTGATCTGAAGACTTGTTATGAAACGATGTATGATTCGTTTGTAAAAGAAAAGCAGCTGAAAGCAGCGCAATAAGATCAAAGGGGGGCGGCAGAGCGGCGGACGTACAGGGTACTATCATGGGGAGATGGCCATCTTGAATAGAAAGCGCCTGTACAGCCATGCCATCACATGCCCCCTGGAGGACCTGCGCGGTTGGTGAATCGGGCCTACTGGTTTCCGGTCCGCAAAGGCTCTGCTGACAAGACTTTATGAAAGCGTAACCATGCGGTAATATTCAGGCAATAGTCGTTTTTTACCTTGCAGCAGTTAGAGGTTAATGTTGTTATTCTCAACCCCTGTATGTAAATCAAATGGCTATCAAAACGAAAATCAACTTTGAACGCTTACTGGCTGGCACCGAGCTGGAAACCCCTGTAGGTGTAGGAAAATTCAGAATGTATAAGGAAGGAAATTTTAAGGCTCAGAATGTGCTGGTAGAGGATTCACAGGGCCGGATGAAATGGTATACAGCCCAGGAGGTTCAACTGCATTCGACAGGCAGAAAGGCTGAGCGGGAGGTAGCCCGTTTCCCTGCATTCACAACCCGTCTGCCAGAGTTGCTGTATTACGCCATGTAGGCGGCAGGATCCTTTTCATCTAAAACCAGATTTCAATAGTTTTTTTATGCGTTACTTTTTACGGCAGCCGGTTTACCGGCTGTCGTTTTTTGAGAAGGCTTGCTTTGGTGCGGGCATGCTTTGGATCTTGAGTAAGAAGCAAAGGGCGCTTTCCCAATCGGGAAGCGCCCTTTTAACTAACCTTACTAACAAAAAAATCTTTCACCTTGTCCCAAAGGTACAGCGGTTTTGGGAGCAATAACAGCGTCTCCGGCAGTCTTAACAGTTATATAACCCTGGCTTAAACTGGCGGTAACCAATGGCTGCATGCACCCCGCTTTTTGCCTGCGCCGGTCTTTCCGTTCAGGAAGCCATGGTGCCATCAACCGGCATTTTTGTACGGTCTGCTTTTGTGCCGCATATTTTCCGCGCACCAGGCCAAAACGTGGTGTGTCGTCCACAGTTCTTTCAATGCTAAGCGGAACAATCAGACACAATACGCGCCTGCTTTCAGGACTTTCTGTCTAATTCACAGCACCTGTTGCAGGGAGCACTGCTAAACCATAACAAAACCATAATCCCCTCATAACCTGTGCTTAATATCACATCTGTAGTTTTGAAGCGAGGAGAAAATCCTTCAGCCAAAGGGAAATTTCTTACCGCTAACAAGATAGATAATGGCACATTCAACACCTTACCTGATGAAAGCCGTGCTGCAAAAGCTACCGGACATTTTCCTCTACCGGCTGCATTCCTTTTACTCCCCGTTTAAGTTCTCCGGAATTCACAGTATCTCACCCGCCCCTGACTATGGCAAGAAAAAGAAAAGTTGAGGTAGCCGTCATCTCGGACGTGCACCTGGGCACTTACGGGTGCCACGCCAAAGAATTGTTGGCCTACCTCAAAAGCATTCACCCCGATACCCTCATCCTCAACGGCGACATCATCGACATCTGGCAGTTCAGCAAGAGCTACTGGCCCGCCAGCCACATGAAGGTGGTTAAGTACCTGATGGGCCTGATTGCCAAGGGCACCAAGGTCTATTACATTACCGGCAACCACGACGAGATGCTGCGCAAGTTCAATGGTTTCCAAATGAACTCGTTTCAGATCGCCAACAAACTGGTGCTGGAGCTCGACGGAAAGAAAGCCTGGTTTTTCCACGGCGATGTGTTCGATGTGACCATGCAGCACTCCAAGTGGCTGGCCAGACTGGGCGCCAAAGGCTACGACATGCTCATCCTGCTCAACCGCCTGGTGAACTTCTGCTGCCTCAAACTCAACCGCGACAAGGTATACCTGTCCCGCAACATCAAGAACCGCGTCAAGAGCGCCGTCAAGTTCATCAACAACTTTGAAACGACTGCTGCCGACATTGCCATTGCCAACAGCTACGACTATGTGGTGTGCGGGCACATTCACCAGCCCGAGAAACGCGTTATCTCCAACATGGAAGGCCGCGTCACCTACCTCAACTCCGGTGACTGGATCGAAAACCTGACGGCGCTCGAATACAGCCACGGTGACTGGCGCCTGTACAGGTTCCGGGAAGACCTGGACGCGGTGGTGATGGAAGAAGAGGAGGAGCGGATGCCCACCAGCGTACAGCTTTTCCAGAGCATGATGGTCGAATTTAACCTGAAGTCTGCTTGAAAATCCTGTATGCCATTCAGGGCACCGGCAACGGCCACCTGACGCGGGCGCTGGAGGTGATTCCGGCCCTGCAGCGACACGGCGAGCTGGACCTGCTGGTAAGCGGCTGTCAGGTGGATCTCAGCCTGCCTTACCCCGTGAAATACCGGCTGAACGGGCTGAGCTTCATTTTCGGCAAGAACGGCGGCGTGGACTTTTACCGGACCATCGCGCAGGCCAGTTCCCGCAGCTTTTACAAAGAAATACACCGGCTGCCGGTGCGGGACTATGACCTGGTGATCTCGGACTTCGAGCCGATTTCTGCCTGGGCCTGCCTGCTGGCCAAAAAGCACTGCGTCGGGCTGAGCAACCAAGTGGCGGTCCTGAACCAAAATGTGCCCAAACCCAAGGAGGCCGATCCCATGGGCAAATTCATCCTGAAGAACTACGCCCCGACCACTGCCCCATACGGTTTTCACTTTGCCCGCTTCGATGACACCATTTTCACCCCCATCGTACGGAAACAGGTACGCCAGCTGCAGGTAAGCAACCAGGGGCATTATACCGTATACCTGCCCGCCCACGACGACCATAAGATCGTGAACCGGCTGACGCGGTTCCGGCACGTAGAGTGGCATGTCTTCTCCAAGCACAACAAGCAGGCCTTTCAGCTTGATAACGTGTCGGTCCAGCCCATCCAGAACGACCTCTTCCTGCAGAGCATGGCCGCCTCGGCCGGGGTGTTGTGTGCCGCCGGCTTCGGGACGCCTTCAGAAGTGCTGTACCTGCAGAAGAAACTGCTGGTGGTGCCCATGAAAAACCAGTTTGAGCAGGTATGCAACGCGGCAGCCCTCCAGCACATGGGCGTGGCCACCATCAAAAGCCTGAAGAAAAAACACCTGCCCCGGATACACGAATGGCTCGAGCACGCAGCACCCATTCAGGTCGATTACCCGGACGAGACCGACGCCATCGTGCAACGCATCGTGCAGGAAAACACGTAAAGCATTTTTGACCTTAACACGCAGCAGCTTCCTTGCAGAAGGGCTGCTGCTTTTTTGTATGCCAGATACTAATAATGAGCAGGCACTGCCTGTACTAACGAAGTCAGCCTTCAGAGAAGATTTCCGATGGGGCGTTTCTACGGCGGCTTACCAGATCGAAGGCGCCCACGAAGCCGAAGGCAAAGGCCTCTCCATCTGGGACGTGTTCTCCTCGAGGAAAGGCAAGATCAAGCAGCGCCATCACGGCAACCAGGCCTGCGACTTCTTCAACCGCTACCCCGACGACCTGCAGCTGATGCAGTCCATGGCCATCCCAAATTTCCGCTTCTCCCTCTCATGGTCTCGGCTCCTGCCACAAGGTACAGGCCTGGTCAATCGGCACGGCGTTGCTTATTATGACCGCCTCATCGACCACTGCCTGGAGCTGGGCATCACCCCCTGGCCGACGCTCTACCACTGGGACCTGCCGCAGGCGCTGGAGCAGAAAGGCGGCTGGACGAATCGCGACATCGTCGGCTGGTTTGAGGAGTATGCGGCGCTGGCCGTAAAACTTTACGGTGACCGTGTAAAGAACTGGATGGTGCTCAACGAGCCCATGGTGTTTACGGGGGCCGGCTATTTTCTGGGGGTGCATGCGCCGGGCCGCCGGGGCTTCGGGCCGTTTATACCGGCCGTTCACCATGCTACGCTGTGCCAGGCAGCCGGCGGCCGGGTGATCAAAGACTTCAGGCCGGAGGCGGAGGTCGGTACCACCTTTTCCTGCTCCCACATTGAACCCCTGCATCAGCGGGAAAGAGACATACGGGCAGCCCGGCGGGTGGATGCCCTGCTCAACCGCCTCTTCCTGGAACCAGCCCTGGGGCTAGGTTACCCGCTCGACGAGCTGCGGTTCATGCGCCGCCTTGAAAAATACATGCTGCCCGGCGACGAGGAACGGATGGCCTTTGACTTCGACTTCATCGGTGTGCAGAACTATACGCGCGAGGTGGTGAAGTACGCTTTCTGGACACCCTTCCTGCAGGCCAACCTGGTGCCGGCCCGGAAGCGCGGCGTGCCCTATACCCTGATGAACTGGGAGGTATACCCGGAAAGCATCTACCACATCCTGCACCAGTTCAACCGCTACAAAGGTATACGCAAGCTGATCGTCACCGAAAACGGGGCGGCCTTCCCCGACGAGCTGAAAGACGGGCAGGTGCATGATCCAGAGCGGCTGTGCTACCTGAAGCGCTACCTGCAGCAGGTACAGCGGGCGAAACAGGAAGGCGTGAAAGTACAGGGCTATTTTGTGTGGTCCTTTGTCGACAACTTTGAGTGGGCAGAGGGGTACGACCCGCGCTTCGGGCTGGTGCACGTGGATTTTGAAACGCAACAGCGCACCATCAAAAGCTCCGGCCACTGGTACCGGGATTTTCTTCAAGGGTAGCATTCCCCTGCTGCATTGCCGCCCTATTAGCCCCAGATTAGATTGGGGCTAAACTCGCAGACAGCGGGTTTGGCGACAAGGCAATAACAGAATCAACCTTGATACCAGGTTAACGTGCGCCACAGTGCGGGTGATAACTGCTGTGAGCAGCAGAATGCCACAGAAAGCAGGGCCGGATACGCTTACTGTGCTAGTTACTGCTGACAAATAAGAACGGCCTGGGCTGGGAGGAGCCGATACGGGCGCTTGCTGCTGTGACAGCAACCGGGTGAGGGTGACGGCAAATTTGTTCCAGACGGATGGGCCGGAGCAGGAATTGAGTGACGCGGATGTCCATGGCTTCCACAGTGTAGCGGGTAGGGACTGTGGTGAAGATCAGCTACCAGGGATTGAGCCGCGGGGACCGGGCCAGCTCCATGCCTAAAATCGCGGCCTGTTGCCGTTGAGAAAAATAACATAGAAGGGATGGGGCGGTCTGATGACCGGCAGAGTGGCAACAGGATCCTGGAGGGCCTTGGTTGAATATGCTGATAACATAGGATGTATGAAATGGCGTAAAAGGGTGTATTCCCACTGACGGTGAGAGGCAGGGGCATGCCGGGCCGCGCGGGCGATGTGGTCCTGGTCCCGCTGGCGAACGCCCCAGGCTGCAGCTGGGCACCAGGCACTGTGACAGCACACAATGAGCCGGCACTACCCAGGTGCACTTGGTCTAAAGCTTTGACAGGTTAGTCTAATATTATTTCCGTTGCGCTTCATTCCTACTTGCTTTAAACCATAAATCGCAGGTAGGGGCTGATCTGAAGCGTTTTTGCTGCTTCCTGCGCTTGATAAATAACCTTAATTGATAGCGTATGAAAACGAGAGAAAGAATCCAGGCAATGAAGAGCTGGCTTTTGCTGCTCTTGGGGCTCTCCCTGGCGGGCTCGCTGCAGGCCCAGTATGTGATTTCCGGCAAAGTGCTGGAAAAAGCCGGCAAAGGGGCACCCTTTGCCACCGTGACCCTCCTGCAGGCGGCAGACAGCTCGCTGGTGAAGGGCGCACTGACAGATGAAGTGGGCCAGTTTCAGTTGCGCCAGCTCCAGCCCGGCTCTTATTTGCTGGCTGTCTCCAGTATTGGTTTCAAGAAATACTACGGGGAGGCGTTCTCCTACGAAGGCCAGGCAGTAGCGCTCGCTGACGTGGTGCTCCAGCCCTCAACCAATTCCCTGGGGGAGGTCACGATCACCGCTCAGCGGCAGGTGATGGAACGGAAAGCCGACCGCTATGTCATGCATGTGGCCGCCAGCTCGTTTCAGTCGGACAACCTGCAGGACATCCTGCAGGCGCTTCCCTTTGTGCAGATCAAAGGCGAAGAGATCGCTGTCAACGGCAAGGGGGGCGTGCTGATACTGCTGGACAACGTCCAGATGCCGGGTGCCACACTCAGTACGGTGCTGGGCTCCATGACGGGAGACGAGGTAGAGCAGATTGAGTTCATCACCAACCCCTCTTCCCGGTACCCGGCCAGTGTGGGCTCCGTCATCAAGATCACGACCAAGCGGTCGAAGCAGTACGGCATGACGGGCTCCGCCCGACTGACTGCCTCGCAGGGCCACCGGGGCAAGCTGCTGGGGGGAACCTCCATGACGTACCGGCGTGAGAAGTGGGTGGGCGCCCTGCACCTGAACTACAATGCGGGCACCAACTGGTCTGAGAACAATGGCTACCGGGTGCTGCAGGCCAACGGCGAGCGCGTGGTGCTGCACCAGGACCTGGTCTCCACTTTCACCACCCACAAGCCTTCGCTGCGTGGCAGCTTCGAGTATACGCTGGGCAAGAAAAGTGCCATCGGGCTCCAGGCCACGACCTCCTACAACCGGACCTTGCCCAGCAGCCGCACCCAGAACAGGATCCGCTTCACCCCTGAGGTGAACGGGGCGACAGACTCGCTGCTGGCCACTGATTTTAAGGATTTCGGCTACAGTGTCCTCCAGAACTACAGCCTCTTCTACCGGCAGCAGCTGGACACCCTGGGCAAGTCGATGGACGTTGTCCTGACCTACACGCCCGCGCAGCGCCGCGACCAAACTGAAATGGACTTCCAGCACATCCTCAGCCCGCAGGGAGAGTTGCGCAGGCGCCTGCGCACCATCCGCAACATCAATGCCAGCCAGGCGGCGATCTGGGTAGGGCAGGTCGACTGGGAGCTCCCTTTCCGCCAGCAGTGGAACGTGACGACGGGGGCCAAGCTCACGCACTCCCGCAACAGCACACAGCCTACACAGGAAGTGCTCACGAGCCAGGGGTTCATACAGGACGGCGCGTTCAGCTTTGAAAATGAGTTCGAGGAGAACATCGTGGCGGCCTATGCCTCGGTGGACAAGGCCGTCAACCCGCGAACGCGCGTGAGCGCGGGCCTGCGGTCAGAGTATGCCACCATGCGGGTGGATAACATCACGTCCGGAAACAGGGTGGTGGACCGGGATTTCCTGGACTTTTTCCCGACGCTGCTCGTGAACCACACCTTCTCGGAGGCCCTGCAGGTGTCGGCCAACTACCGGGCGACGATCCAGCGGCCGGGCTTTCAGGTGCTGACTCCTTTCAGGGTTTATGTCGATGACTTCACCATCACCGAGGGCAACCCGGCCCTGCGGCCCAAGTACACGAGTTCGTACTCCCTGAACGCAGTTTACAAGGGCAATCTCTTTGTGGAGTTTGAATACAAGGACGAGCAGGACGTGTACACCCAACTCCCTGCGGCGGTGGGGGATGTGACGGTCTGGAAAGACCGCAACTTTGACCTGAGCTCCTACAGCCTGGTGGGAAACTACGGTTACAAGATCACCAACTGGTGGTCCGGCAGCGTGTTTGCCTACGGGGCCGTGTATGACTCCAGGATCGACGCCGAGCAGGACAACGCCGTGACCGTTCCGCGGAGCCTCTTCCATACCTTCGGCATTGAAAACACCTTTTCGCTTCCCGCCGGGCTGCGCCTGGAAACCTCTTTCAAGTACACGGGTCCTTTCCGCTACGGCCTGATTGACATCGTGCCGAACCACTATTCGCGCATCGCCCTGAAGGGGGATCTGCTGGATAAGAAGCTGCAGTACACGCTGGCCGTGACGGACTTGCTGCGGGGGGACGTGACAGGCGGTGCCATCAACGCCTTCAACGTGGAGACGAATCTGACCAACTACTACGACGCCAGAAGGGTGCAGGTGGGCCTGGTCTACAAGTTCGGCAAGAGCACGGTGAAGAACGCCCAGAACAAGAAACTGGGCAATGAGGATGTTGTGGACCGGGTGCAGTAAGCGCAGGCCATCGGACAACCATTCAAATCATCAACAGGCCTTGTGCTGTAAATCGAAAGACCATGGACGCATTACTCCAGTTGAATACCACGATCCCCCCGAGTGACCGTAAATACAGTTACGGCAGAGTGCTGACCTTCTTGGAGCAAGAGGAGGAGGAGCGCCTGGGGCTGTCCCCGGACATGAAAGCCTACTATGGCGCATACCGGGAGCGCCTCAAAGCCCTCAACCAGGCCATGTTCAGGCCGGGGGCCGACCACGGGCTGCTCCTGGCCGATCTCCAGGCCCTGGAGGCGGAAGTAGCCGGACGGGAGGGGATTTCCCCCTTCCTGCGGGACTACCTGCTGACGCAGGTATGGCCGAAGACGGCCTACTGTCACTACAAGCGCCAGGACTTCGGGGCGGCCGAGCAGGAGCTGGACAGAAAGTTTGAGCGGGGGATTGCCCTGTGTCACCAAGGCTTTTATTTCCAGTTCTTCGATCTGCTGGAGCAGGTACTCAACCTCAGCAAGCTGCAGGCCGCCCAGCAGCAGATGGCGGCCTGTGTCCACAACTGGACCGAGCTTTTCCGCTTTCTGGTGCAGGGCAGCAGCGAGGACCCGCTTTTCAGCCGGTTTAACCAGCTGCCCCTGGACACGGGCCTCTACCGGATCCTGAAGGAGTACACCATTCTGAACTTTCTCAACATCTACCTCAACGGGTACATGAAGTTTGGGGGCTATCCCAACCCGAGCGAGCTGTTTTCAGGTTGGTACCAGGGCATGGAGGTGGACACGAGCGAGCGGCTCGCCCTTTACCAGTTCATCGCCCTGCAGGAAAGCGCCCGGGACAAGTCCCTGGCGAAGCTCACCGGGGAAGTGGTCGAGTTCTCGCAGCTTTTCCCCCAAAAGAATTACCTGCTGCTGCGCTGTGCCCTGCTGGCCCTGCTGGTCGGCCGGCTGGAAGAGGCGGCACCCGAGCAGGGCACCGGCCAGGCGCTCCTGCTGCGGGATTACCTGCAGGCCCTGGAAACGGGCATCCCGTGGGTACAGGATTTAATCAACAGGCTGACGCCCTGGGTGCGCGCCTAACGGCTGCGCGCAGGGCACTGCGAACAGACACCTTCTAAACAGATTCTCTATGAACGCATCTACGCTCACCGCACCAGCGGTCTCCCCTCCCGGGCGGGAGGAGCTGGGCGCCCTGGTCACGCGCATCGAGGCCAGTGTGCAAGCCCACACACACGTGCTGGCCAGCCCCACCATCAGCAACGGCTGGCTGGGCGCCTGTCTTTTCTATTGCTACTATGCCCGGTACACCGGCAATGACGCTTATTTTGAGTTGGCAGCCCAGTACCTGGACAAGGCCCTGGCGTTGGTAGACTACAAATACTACCAGCGGATTTACCCGACCGACTCCTACGACGCCAACATCGCCGCGCTGGGGATTTTCTTCATCCGCTCCCGGGAGAAAGGCTTACTGGATTTCGACGTGAGCCCCTACCTGGCCACCATCGAAGACACGCTGCACCTGCTGTGCCAGAACAAGATCAGGCATGCTGACTTCAGCATCTTCTCCGGGGCGCTGGCCACGGGCAACTACCTGCTGCTGGCCAGCCGGACAGACCGAAACGACCAACTGCTGACCGAGATCGTCGAGGCGATCGCCGCCCACGCGGTGGAGGCCCCTTCCGGGGGCATCTACTGGGTCAGCCCACGGCTCCATAACAAGGTCTACCTGGGGCTGAGTCATGGCTCCTGTATGATCATCTCATTCCTGTGCGCCGTGCTGGAACGGGGCCTGCTGGTGGATGAATGCCGCAGCCTGATCGAACGGGCGGCCGCCTTTGTGCTGCAGTGCAGGCGCCCCAACCCAAAGGGGCTTTTCCCCCATGTGCTGGGGGAGGAAGTGGAGAACACGCAGTTCAGCCTGTGCTACGGCGATCTGGGCGTAGGCTACGGGCTGCTGCGGGGTGGCCTGGCGCTAAACGACGAAGCGCTGGTAGCCGCCGCCCGCGACATCCTGGCGGCCTGCCTGGACCGTACCTACGAGGATGGCCTGACCTATGACGGCAGCATGACCTACGGCGCCTCCGGGCTTGCCTACCTGTACCGGAAACTTGCCAAGCTGGACCCCCGGGGAGCACCCTTTGAGCGCGCCTACGCCTACTGGGTGCAGCAGATTCCCCGCAATGCGAAGGAGGAGAACGGCTTCTGCGGCTTCCGTTCCTTCTTCAAACCGGAATCCGACCTCTTCAACCTGTCCTATGCCTGGGGCATCCTGGGGATCGGCATCACGCTGATGCAGTACCTGGAGCCGGACCTGCCTGTCCTGGAGGGGATCAACCATGGGATCTGACCTGCGTGGGCCGCGGATGGCCTCGGAGGCCGCCCGGGAGCTGAAGCGGCTGAGTGTCTTCGATCCCGAGGCGTCCGATGCGCTCTACACGGGAAACCTGGGCAAGGTCATCTCGCTGCTGACCCTGGCGGACTACCACCGGGAGGCGGCTTTTGTGGAAGAGGCCGTCGGCATGCTGCAGGCCGTTCTGGAACGGCTTGGGGAGCGCCAGGGCGTGAAGTTCAGCTCCGCCATGAGCAATGGCCTGAGCGGCTTCGGGTACGTGCTGCTGCTGCTGCGGGAAAGCCCTTTCCTGGGGCCGGAGGTGGACACACAGCTGCTGCTGGACTGGGTGGCCACCCAGGTTTTTGAAAAGTCGAAGGCCGAGATAGCGCGGGGGGACCTCGATCCCATGTATTCGGCTATGGGGGGACTCTATTTCCTGTCCCGGTATGCCCAGCGCCACCCGGCGGGGTGCTCCTATGTGCAGGGGCTCGTGCAGGCGCTCAGTGCCCGGGTCCAGGACGACCGGCACGGCAGCTATCTGGCGAACAGGCGCTACCAACCGGAGGCACGCTACGTCATCAACACGGGGCTGGCGCACGGCCTCTGCGGGATGGTGCTGGTGCTCACCCGTGTCCACGCCTCCTGTCCTGTGGCGGGGGCGGAGGCCCTGACGCGGAAACTGCTGGCCTACCTGCGGGCACTCTACATCCCCTACGCAGCGGATGCGGAGCGTTTTTTGTTTCCGCGGTCGGTCTCCGATGAGGGAGTGCCGCTCCTGCAGGCCCGGCAGCACAGCGCCAACATCGGCTGGTGTACGAGTGATTTGTCCATGGCCTATGCTTTCCTGAGGGCTGGCCACGTATTGGGGGACCAAACGGTCACATCCTTCGGAGAGACGCTGCTGCGGGACTTCCTGCAGTTTGAGCAAAGCGGTTTACCGCTTCAGGGGGCGAATTTTTGCCACGGCTATGCCGGCTTCTCCTGGCTTTACAGGAAATGTTTTGAGCTCACGCGGCTGCCCGCCTGCCGGGAAGCGGCCGACTACTGGCTGGTGCGGGCGGAGGCCTTCGAGGCAGCGGAAGGGGACAGCCTGCTGGACGGGCGCCTGGGTGTCTGCCAGGTGCTCCTGCAGCGGGACGGTCGGCAGGGGATGGCCTGGGATGAAGTATTTTTTCTTTAAGCAAAGCACATTTATGAAACTAAGTCTTCTGGAATTCGGAGAGGGGGATGCCGGCAGCAACAGCCTGGTGCGCCTGCGCAACGTGTTTGACTACGCCCTGCGGGCCGACGAGCTGGGCTTCCACAGGATCTGGCTGGCCGAGCACCACCACTACAACCGGAGAAGGGCCTGGGGCTGTCCCCTGGCGGTCATTCCGGTAATCGCCGGCATGACGGAGCGGATCAGGGTCGGGACCGGGGGCATCCTGCTCAGGCTCCACAACCCCTTTGACGTGGCATCGCAGTTCAAGCTCTGGAACAATATTTACGCCAACCGGCTGGACCTGGGCCTGGCAAACGGGGGCTCCCCCAAGATCGAGTCCCTGGAGCTCCCGCCTGCTCCGGGCGCTACCGCCTCCTTTGACTCGAAATTTGAGCAGGTGGTCGCTTTCCTCCGGGATGAGGAGAGGCTGCGGGAGCGGCGCATCGTCCTGCCGCCCTTCCAGGGGGCGGTGCCCGATCTGTGGGCGCTGAGTACCTCTGCGCGCGGCTTTCACCGGGCCCTGCAGCACGGGACCCACTACGTCCGGTCTATTTTCCACGAGGTGGCCGAGCGCGAACCGCAGCTGGAGGCCTTTGAAGCGTTTAAAGCGCAGTTTGCGCAGCGGCACGGGCGGCCAGTAAAAACCATTCTCGCCATCTCGGGGAGTTGCCTGCGAAACGAAGCGCGTCTGCGGGCTTTGAGGCGGGAGGGGGAGCGGGACGACAAGCACCACCTGATCGGCACGGCATCCTACTTCAGCGAGGTGCTGCCGGAGCTCCTGCAGACCTACGGGGCAGATGAGATCATGTGGCGCGACATGAGCAAGCACCTGGATGAGAAACTCGAGACGCTGGAGCTGCTGGCTTCGGTGGTCGGGCAGGAGCAGCAGGCGTGCGTGGCCTGTCCGGCACACTGAAACCGCCTTCCCTGGCCCTTCCTGCACCGGTAAGCGAGTTTTTCGCCACCGGTGCCCTGCTTGCTTCATAGCCCCGCAAAGGGCAGCCAAGCGCCCCCTCCCGGTCATGCCCGGGAGGGGGCGCTTGGCTGATGGCCCTGTTCGGCCGATTCCCCGTCTTGCGTCCGGCAGGGACGATGGGCTGCTACCGCCCCCCTTCACAAGCGCCTGCCGCTGTGGGACCGCAGGCGCAAAAAGCCCGAAACGGCCCCTTGGTCGAAGCGGGCGGCGGGTATGTCTAAAGAGTTAGGCCTCCGGCGACGGACTGCCTACCTTTCGAGTGTTAATTGATCATTGACAGCGAATAATTCTAACCCTTAACAAAACTAAAAATGAAAAAGAAAAGCACAAATCCGCTTGACCTCGACAAGGAAACAATTGCCAAGCTAGATGAAAAGCAGCTGGACGCGCTGGCCGGCGGCGCTGGCGATCCGGAAGAGGCAGAAGAGGCCACCTGCCTGTTCCTGACCCGCAACACGGTGAAGGAGCTGGAGGGCGATGGCGATGCCGCTGCTGACTGCTGCGGAACGGTGAACAGCAACTAAGCCGGGTGACCGCCTGGTTGCTCGCCTGTACAGAAGGCCCGGGACATGACGTTCCGGGCCTTTTTCATGCCAGGCTGCCCGGCCGCTTGGCGCCGCCTGCTCCGGTTGCCCTGGGACTGTCCGGCCTGGTAAACCGCGCAGGGCCCGTGCGCCGCCCCCGTCTTGTAGCCTGGAAGGCCCGCCTTGGTCGAAGCGGGCGGCGGGTATGTCTAAAGAGTTAGGCCTCCGGCGACGGACTGCCTACCTTTCGGATGTTACTTGATCAATGACAGTGAATAGTTCTAACCCTTAACGAAACCCAAGATGAAAAAGAAAAACAACATCAACCCGCTCTCCCTTGACAAAGAAACAATTGCCCGACTGGACGAAAAGCAGCTGGACGCCCTGGCCGGCGGCGCTGGCGATCCGAATGAGGCGGAGGAGGCCACCTGCCTGTTCCTGACCCGCAACACGGTGAAGGAGCTGGAGGGCGATGGCGATGCCGCTGCTGACTGCTGCGGAACGAAGAACAGCAACTAAGCCGGATGACGGCCTGGTTACCTGGTCATGAGGAAGGTCCGGACATTACGTCCCGGACCTTCTTTTTTTGGGATGGCGCTTGCCTACAGCTGCGTTTTGGAACGAATCGGTGGCTTTGTCGAAGCGGGGGCCGGGTATGTCTAAAGAGTTAGGCCCGCCAGTGGCGGTGGCCTACCTTTCAAGTGGTGCACTAGCAAAGCGCCCCATGGGAAGCTTAAAACAATACAACTTATGAAATTCGTACATTCTTTGGACTACTATCTGCTACGGACTGCGGCCCTTCCCCTGGAAGAGGCCTTTGCCTTTATGGAGGAAAGCCAGCCGACAGGTCAGCAACTTTGCCCGATCATGTCTGAGCCTTTCATCCGAAGCGCCTTCTACCTGGCCTCTCCTGACTTTACGGAGGCACTGGACAATTACCTCGAGCGCGGGGAACCGTGGAAGGCCGATGAGAAAATCATCAAGTCCTTTTACAAGTACTACGTGCGGATGAGCAGCCGCTGCACGCCTTTTGGACTGTTTGCCGGCTGTGCCGTCGGTGCCTTCGCAGACAGCACCCACATTGCGTTCCGCCCGGAAAAGATGCGCACCATCTCGCGGCTGGACATGTATTACGTATCGGCCCTGTCCGAGTACATCAACCGGCTCCCCCAGATCAAGAACCAGCTGCTGTATTACCCCAACGAGACACTTTACGCTGTCGGGTCCGACTACCGCTACATTGAGTTCTCCACGGTAAAGCCCACCCGCAAATACAGGCTGTCCTCCTTCAGGGGGAGCGACCTGATCTCAGGCCTGCTGGCAGCGTCCCGAGAGGGGATATCCTACGCGGCCCTGGTAGCCTCCCTGCAGGCGCAGGGCTTTGATGAGGCAGCTACCGTGCAGTTCATCGACAACCTGATTGAGTCCCAGATCCTGGTGAGTGATTTGCTGCCCTCAATCACGGGGGAGGAGTACTTTGGCGCGCTGCTGCGCAGGTTGCGGGCCCTGGCTGGGACCGGGCAGCTGGTGGCGGACCTGGAGGCGGTCCATGCGGCCGTCAAGGCCGGCAGCTGGACGCCGGCAGCCAGCGCGCAGGTACGGGCCTTGCTGGGCAAATACGTGCCCACGCAGACGAAAGACATGGTCCAGACCGACCTGTTCTTCTGCACCGAACACAACACCATCAGCCGGAAGGTCATCGAGGAGGTGGCCGGCCTGGTGGAGGAGTGCGTCAGCCTGCAGCCGTTTGGAAGCTCAACCGGCCTGCGTCAGTTCATTACGAAATTTGAGGCGAAGTACGGGGAGCAGGAGGTGCCCCTGCTGCTGGCGTTGGACGGGGAGAACGGCGTCGGTTTTCAGGTGACAGACCCGGGGGCCTCGGCGTACATGCCCCTGCTAGAGAACATCCACGTGCCGGCGGGCAGGCCTCCGCGCACGACGCCTTGGGGGGCAGACAAGGACCATGCCCTGCGCCTGATCCTGGACGCGATCCAGACGGGAAGCCGGGTGGTCGATCTGCAAAAGCCCCTGGCGGCGGAAGCCGGGAGCGGGAAGAAGGGCAGCAAGCTGCCTGCCAGCATGTTCCTGTTCGGCAGCCTGCTGGCGGGTTCGACCGAGGAGTTGGATGCGGGCCACTATCAGTTTGTGCTGAACAGCGCCGGCGGTCCCTCCGGGGCTAACCTGCTGGCCCGTTTCTGCCACGGTGATGCGCAGCTCGAGGCCCGCGTCCGGGAGACCCTGCAACAGGAGGAGGAGCTGCAGCCGGAGGTGCTCTTCGCCGAAGTCGTGCACCTGCCAGACGGTAGAACGGGGAACGTGATCATGCGGCCCGCACTCCGCCGCTACGAGATCCCGATCCTCACGCAGGCCTCTGTCGAGGAGGAGTACGTGATCCGCCTCTCGGACCTGCTGGTCTCCGTCAGTGGAGGGAAGGTGGTGTTGCGTTCCCGCCGCCTGAACAAGCGCGTGATCCCCCGCCTCACCAATGCCCACAATTACGCACGCGGTCTCCCGGTCTACCGGTTCCTCTGTGAACTGCAGAGCCAGGGGCTCGACAGCCTGCAACTCTGGAACTGGTCAGTCTTCAGGCAGCAGCCCTTTTTGCCGCGGGTACAGTACGGCAAGCTCATCCTCAGCCGCGCGACCTGGAACCTGAAGAAATCAGAATTCCTGGAGGGGAGCCGGCAGGAAGGGGCACTCGCTTACCTGGCCGCACTCCGGGACAGGCGACAGCTGCCGGACAAGGTCAGCCTCGTGGAGGGGGACAACGAACTCCTGCTGAGCATGGCCTCGGCGACGAGTCTCCGGATCCTGGCCGACAAGCTCTGCAAACGGGACGTGGTGCTCCAGGAGTACCTGTTTCGCCCCGACAACTGCTTTGTCAAAGATGCGCGGGGAAGCTATGCCCATGAGCTGGTGATTCCCTTCTGCACGCAGCGGGAGCCCGCAGCGGCCCTGCCGCGGCCCGAGCCGGCTGCTCGTCCGGCGCCAGCCCTGAAACGGGACTTCCAGGTGGGGGAGCCCTGGCTCTATTACAAGATTTTCACCGGAAACAAAACGGCCGACAGGCTCATGGTGGAAGGCATCAAACCCTTGGCGGAGTCACTGCTGATTGAAGGGGTGATCGAGAAATGGTTCTACCTCCGCTACGATGAGCAGGGGCACCACCTCCGGGTCCGCTTCTTTCACGGCGGCAGCGACAGTTTCTGGAGCACGGTCATCCAGCGCATGGAGGCCCTGCTGCGTCCCTACCGGGCAAGTGGCCAGGTCCACCAGGTGCAGCTGGACACCTACCAGCGGGAGGTGGAGCGCTATGGATTCCAGACCATGGAGCTGAGTGAAAGCCTGTTTTTCTACGACAGCATCGCGGTGACCGAATTCCTGGAGCTCATTGACGGGGACCGGGGGGAGGAGTACAGGTGGCTGTTCGCCCTGCTGAACGTGGACAGGCTCCTGGATGATTTCGGGATGTCCCTGTATGAGAAGTTCCAGCTGGTCAGCCAGCTGCGGGAATATTTTTACCAGGAGGCAAACAGGGGCAGCCAATCCAAAAAATTGTGGATCAGCCTCAACGACGGCTACCGTGCCAGGGCCAGGGACATCCGGGACCTGCTGGAGCGCGAGGAGAACCGCCACGAGGATGTGCGGGAGGCAGTCGACTGCTTCAGGCGCCGGTCGGAGCGTAACCTGCCGGTCACCCAGGAGATCATCCGCCTGCTCAGGCAGCCCGGTGGAAAAGGGCCGGTCTCCCTCTCCAGCCTGGTCAGCAGCCATGTCCACATGACGCTGAACAGAACCTTCCTGGCCAAGCAGCGGATCCATGAAACCGTTATTTACCATTTCCTGGCCAAGTACTACGATTCGAGGATCGCCCGCGAAGAGCATGTCTCCACAAAGTCAAATAAAAAAGTAATCACCTGAAAACCAGTATGATGAACCGAATTCTTGAACTCCTGCTACTCATCGCAATGCTCGGGTGGGGGATGCCCCGGCTCGGCTTTGCGCAGTACGCCCTGCCCTACCAGAAGCCATCCCAGGCGGTGGCGGCCCTTGTGAAACTGCCTGCCGAGCTTGTCATGAGCCTTAGCCCGGACCGGCAGATGATTCTGCTCTGCGGCTATGACCGCTTTCCGGACCAGGGGGCGCCGCCGGAGGACAGGGTTCTGGCACTTGGCGGGGTCCGCTTTGATACGGACGGAAACCTGCCGGCCGACATGCCCTGGTACAATGCCCTCTTGCTCAAGCGCGCCAGCGGGGACAGCGCGACCTTCCCCATCCGGGGGCTGCCGCCGCAGCTCCGCATCGTCGACTACAAATGGTCCGACGACAGCCAGTACCTGGCTTTGGGCCTGCGGGAGGCCAAGGGGGTCAGCTTGTGGCTGGTGGACGTCAAAGCCCGGAAGGCCCGCAGGCTGTACAACGGGTACCTCAACTTTTCCCTGGTGGATGAGGCCTTCTTCGCCTGGCTTCCCCAGCAGCGCAGCCTGGTATTCGCTGCGCTCCCGGAACGGGGGGATCCGGCCGTCGGGCCCCGTAAGCCGGTCATTTACGAACATGACAGGCAGGCCCAACCCCAGCGGACGTACCAGGGGCTGCTGAAGCATGAGGCGGATGAGGCGCTCTTTGACTATTATGCCACCTCACAACTCAAAAAAGCAGACGTGCGGGGCAGGATTTCCCCCCTAGGGGAAAGCGGGCCGATTGCCAGCTTTGAGCCCTCCCCGGATGGACGCTACATCAAGGTGCACTATGTGGCCAGGCCCTACACCTACACCCAGACCTTCCACCGCTTCCCCTCCGAAGTGGTGGTGCTGAGCCAGGAAGGTCGGGAAGTTGTCAGAAAATCCATCGGGCCGGTGAACCGGCCGCTGGGCAGGGATGCGGCCTACGATGTACCCCGCCACTTTACCTGGCGCTCAGACGTGGGGGCCACCCTGACCTGGGTGGAGGCACAGGACGGGGGCGACCCCAAGGCGGAAAGCACCGAACGGGACCGCCTGTTCGCCTGGGCCGCCCCCTTTGACCAGGCACCGCGGTTGCTGCAAAGCAGTGCCCTGCGGCTGGAGGCCGCTTACTGGATACGGGATACCCTGGCGATCCGCTCTGAAAAGTGGGGGGCAACCCGGACAGGTCATTGGGTGCTGTTCAACCCCCGCACGGGAGCGACGCTAGACACGCTGCTGCACCTGGGCCGGCAGGGGACATCCTTTGATCCGGGCAGTCCGGTCTACGAAAAGGCGGGCGGGGGGAAGCGGCTGCTTTTCCGGGATGGCAGCATTTACCTGTCCCGCAAACCCGTCAACGCGCGGGATGAGGTGGAGCCCGTGCTGGAGAAACTGCACCTGCGCAGCAAGCGCCGGGAGGTGGTCTGGCGATCGGCAGCCCCCCACTATGAGTTCCCGGTGGCCTTTGAGCAGGGGGATGCCTGGATCATGGCGCGCCAGTCCCGCACCGTTCCCATCAACCTGGTGCGGGTGGACCTGGCCAGCGGAAAGGAGGAGGTGCTGACTTTCAATGGCAACAACCTGGAAGTGCTGCAACAATCCCTGGTCACGCAGGAGCTGACTTACCTGCGGGCGGACGGCGTGCCGCTGCAGGCCACCCTGTACTACAACCGGGACAGTGTGCGGGCGGATCGCCTGCTGGACTGCCTGGTATTCGCCTACCCCATTGACCACGTCGGCAGCGCCGGTGGGGCCGCCACGTACCCTTACCGCTACGAAGCCTCCCTGTCGCTGCAAAAACTACTGGCCTATTCCGGCTACGCGGTGCTGGACAATGCCGCGTTTCCGATCATCGGCCGGGAGGGGAGCCCGCCCAACGATACGTACCTGGAGCAGATCGAGCTGAATGCGCGGGCAGCGGTCCGGGCGGCAGGCGGCACCGGCCTGATCGACACGTCCCGGATGGCCGTGATGGGCCACTCCTACGGAGCGTTTATGGTAGCCAACCTGCTGACCCATACGAACCTGTTTAAAACGGGGGTGGCCATGAGCGGTGCCTACAACAGGTCCCTGACCCCTTTCGGGTTCCAGCGCGAGTACCGGTCCTACTGGGAGGAACAGGCGCTCTACCACCGGCTTTCGCCTTTTCAGAATGCCGACAAACTCAACCGGCCCATTCTGCTCTTCCACGGGGAGCGCGATGAGAACGCAGGCACGCATTACAGGCAGTCAGAGGCCTACTTCGCGGCCTTGAAGGGGCTGGGCAAGACGGTTCGCTTTGTGTCACTGCCAGGGGAGGCGCACGCCTACACCTTGCTGGACTCTTACCTGCATATCCTCTGGGAAGTGGACACCTGGCTCCGGAAGCATTTGCAGGACGGGCCGCCCAAGGTGCTGGGTTTGACGAATGGAAACTGACCTTGGTCGAAGCCCAGCCGGCCATTGGTCTAAATAAATTCTGCGTGAGGGGGCGCTTAAATAATTTAAGGGAAAAGAAGAGAACATGAAAAAGCTATTCAACTTCAAAAGCAAGCGCAAGGGCCTGGCGGACTTTTACGAACTGTCCGTCGAAGAGGCCGAGGCCAACCAACTGAGCGGGGGCTTTAAGGAATACAAGCCCACCATCTACAACGCCGACAAGCACCAGCGCGTGCAGATCAAGGTCAGCCATTTGCTGAGTGGGATGGAGGAAATGATATAAGCGATAACCAAACACCATATGAAAAAGAGCAAAAAAGTAAAGGACAGGAAAACGATCGAGGAGCTTAAGCGGCTACGGCTGTTTGGCGATTCCGAGGGGCAGGACCCGCACGAGGGCCTGGACCAGATGGCCGGTGGGAACGCAGGCCCCACGGTCGAGACGCACTGGCCGACCACAACGAACAAACTTCCTCATAAATAGCGCGCGCGATGCATTCAAAGTATAAGTTTTATAAGCAGTTGGACTACATGGACTGCGGTCCCACCTGTTTAAGAATGGTGAGTGCATATTATGGGAAGGAATACACCCTGGACTACCTGCGGTCCATTTCGCACATTACGAAGAACGGCGTCAGCTTTCTGGGCCTCAGCGAGGCCTCCGAAAAGGTCGGGTTCAGGACACTGGTGGGCAAGCTCTCCTATAGCCAGCTGAAGGAGGAGGTGCCCCTTCCCTGTATCCTGCACTGGAACCAGGACCACTTTGTCGTGCTCTATGACGTGAAGGAGAAGTCCCTGCTGCGGCGGGAGGAGAAGCTCGTGATCGGCGACCCCGGCCATAACCTGGTGGAGGTGGACGTGGAAACGTTCAAAAAGTGCTGGGTCAGCACGGACGACGGGCGAGGGGTTGCCCTGCTGCTGGAGACCACACCGGAATTTTACACCCGCCAGGCAGAGGAGGAGCCTCAGGAGAACTCCACCAGCATTGGTTTTCTGTTTCAGTACATCAAGCCCTACAAGGCCTATCTCTTCCAGATTTTCCTGGGGATGATCCTGGCCAGCTTCATCAGCATGTGCTTTCCCTTTCTGACGCAGAGCCTGGTCGACTTCGGGATCAACAAGCAGAACTTAGACTTCGTCTACCTGGTGCTGATCTCCCAGCTGGCCCTCTTCATCGGGAGCCTGCTGGTCAACCTGATCCGGAACTGGATTCTGCTCCATGTCAGCACCCGGATCAGCATCACGATCATCTCGAACTTCCTGATCAAGTTGATGAAACTGCCCATTAATTTCTTTGAGTCGAAGAACATCGGCGATATTACCCAGCGCATCAGCGACCACCACCGCATTGAGACCTTCCTGACGGGCTCGGCGCTGAGTACGCTCTTCTCTATCATCAACCTGGTCATTTTCTCTGTCGTGCTGGGTATTTACGATATGCGGTTCCTGCTGGTCTTCTTTGTGGGGAGCAGCCTGTCTGTGGCCTGGATTTTTCTCTTTCTCAAGCGCAGGCGAAACATCGACTACAACCGCTTTCAGCGGGCACGGGAGAACCAGAACAGCATTTACGAGATCATCACCGGTATGCAGGAGATCAAGCTCTACAACAGCCAGAAATCCCGGCGCTGGGAATGGGAGAAGATTCAGTCCAAGCTCTTCAAGGTCAACATTAAGAGCCTGGCCCTGGAGCAGTACCAGGAAATCGGCGCCACGTTTTTCACACAGCTGAAAAACATCCTGATCTCCTTCATGGCGGCCGTATTGGTGATCGAGGGGCAGATTTCCCTGGGGGTGATGCTGAGCATCTCCTACATCATCGGGCAGATGAACGGCCCGCTCAACCAGCTCATTCAGTTTGTCAAGACCGTACAGGATGCCAAGATCAGCCTGGAACGGCTGGGGGAGATCCACAACAAGCAGAATGAGGAGAAGAGCAACGTCCAGGTGACGGACATGCAGGAAGAGGAATTCGGGCATTCGCTCAACCAGGTCTTCTTTGCCAAAGGGCTCAACAGCAGGTTCCGGCCGGGCATCACGCTGGACAACGTCAGTTTCCGGTATGGACATGCCAAGTCCGCCCTGGTGTTAAAGAACATTAATCTCCACATCCCCAAGGGACAGGTCACGGCCATCGTGGGGGCCAGCGGGAGTGGGAAGACGACCCTGATGAAGCTGCTGCTTAAATTCTATGCACCCACCGAAGGGGAGATCTTGGTGGACGGGAGCAACCTCAACGACATTTCCGCCAAGCTGTGGCGAAGCCAATGCGGCACCGTCATGCAGGATGGCTACATTTTCTCTGACTCCATCGCCCGCAACATTGCCCTGGACGGCAATAAGATCGACGAACTCAAATTGATGAACGCGGTGCATGTGGCCAACGCGCACGACTATATCTCGCAGCTCCCGCTGGGTTTTACAACCCGCATCGGGAACACGGGCTCCGGTCTGAGTGGCGGGCAGAAGCAGCGGATCTTCATTGCCCGTGCCGTTTACAAGGAGCCGAGTTACATGTTTTTTGACGAGGCGACCAGCGCCCTGGATTCCAACAATGAGCGCATCATCATGGAGAACCTGGACGAATTCTATATCGGGAGGACGGTGCTGATCATCGCCCACCGGCTGAGCACGGTCAAGAAGGCCGATCAGATCATTGTCATGAAGGACGGGGAGATCGTCGAGCAGGGCACACATTTGAGCCTGGTTTACCAGCGGGGCTATTACTATGAACTTGTCAAAAACCAGCTGGAGCTGGACGCCGCCTAAACAGAACACACGATGCCACAACACAGCCCCCTAAACGCAGAAGAGCAGAGCCATGAGATGGAGGAGATCATTGGCCGCGTACCGCACTGGATCACCCGCTGGGGAATCACCATCCTGTTCATTGTCTCGGCCATCGGCATATTCATCAGCAACACGATCGCTTTCCCGGACAGCGTGCCGGCCGAGGTGCTGATACAGGCAAAGGAGCAGCCCGGAAAGGTGTCCCTCAAGCGGGAGGATGCCGGGCAGGAATTCATCTTCCTGGTGAAGGACGAAGACTGGGTGCAGCCCGGTGACACCCTGTTCATTCACCGGAATGCTGCCAAAAAACTCGATGAGCCCATCATCACCCCGATGTCGGGCCAGGTGTTCATCTCCAAGGGGATCGATGGGACCAACACACAGGACTACGTGGTCTGGGTCGTGCCCAAGACGACCGATTTTGAGGTCAAGCTATTCTATCCTGTCAAGGGGTCGGGTAATATTCAGCTGGGGCAGGAAGTCGTGATCACCGTGGACAATTACCCGCCCTCGGACTTTGGGTTCCTGACCGGCCGGATAAGCAAGATTCTCCCCGTACCCGTGGACGGGAAAGTACAGGCCTACGTGACGCTCGATCACCGGCGGCTGCGGACGAACCTGGGGCAGGAGCTGCCCATCAAATACCTGATGATCGGAAAGGCGGAAATCGTGCTGGAGAATAGAACCATCGCCGGGAGGATTTTCGGGAATGTCCTGCCCCTTTAGCCAAAAAAACAGGCGCTGTGGCCCGCTTTTGGCAGGCAGGCGTATTTTTACTGTGAAAAGATGGATTTTCTGAGGGATTTTGTACAACTTGAAACAAGAAGCCGGCCGGAGCCGGGGCCCTCGCCCTTCCCAGTGCCGGCTGCCCGTTCGCCTAGCGCGGGCACGGCATGGGGCCTCCGCCAGGCGGGGCTGCCGGAAGGCAGTCCGTCGCTGTCCCCGTATCCTGTAAAACAACCAGCCTTGTGAAGCAAACTTTTTAGGAAACATGAAGTGTATCATAATTGACGATGAGCCCCTGGCGCAGGAGGTAGTTGAAAAGCTCGCCGCGAAAGTGCCTTTTCTCGAAGTGATCAAGAAGGCCGGCAATGCGATTGAGGGGCTGCAGGCGATCGAGGACTTAAAGCCTGACCTGGTGTTCATGGATATCCAGATGCCGACGATGAGCGGCCTGGAGCTGATCAAAATTCTCGAAAACCACAAGCCGCAGATCATCCTGACCACGGCTTCCCCCGACCATGCCCTGGAAGGCTTTGAGCTGGACGTGGCCGGCTACTTGTTAAAGCCCATCTCGTTCGAACGCTTCCTCAAGGCGGTGAACAAAGTACACAAGCTCGTCAGCGGAAACCAGCCCGCCCGCAGGCAGGAGGTGGAAGGGCAGCCCTCCGCCTCTCATTTCTGGGCCAAGGTGAATGGCAAACTGCTGCACATCAAGTTCGAAGACGTCCTGTTGGTCAAAGGGATGAAAGACTATGTGCAGATCTACCTCAAGGACCGCAAGATCATCACCTACCTGACCATGAAGCGTATCCTCGAGATTCTACCGCCACAGGACTTTACCAGGGTGAGCCGCTCCTACATTGTGCGCACCTCCTCCATCAAGGGCATTGACGGCAACGTGTTGGAGACAACGGTGGCCGATGAGGAGATCATCATCGGGTCCACTTACCGGGAGAGTATCAAGAACGAGGCGAACAAGTGGCTGAAATAGGCCTTCCGGCCAAAAACCACTGCCCGGCACAGGGCCTGTTAACCAGCAGGCAGCCTGTGAGGGCCGGGGTTTCTTCTTTGATGCGCCGGGTATGCCAAGCCACGTTCTTGTGCTGCCTTGTCAGTCTTTACTTATTTTGACAACCAGACCTGCCTGGTCCCAGCGCCTTTCCCTAATTAGCTATGGCAACAATCGACCATTTCGGGCATTTCATTGTCCGCAGTCCACTTTTCCCTTATGACGGCATCCACCCTGCCGCAGCACACAGCCTGGATGAATGGCTGGATGCGCAGCTGGAGAACGACCTTTTCCTGGAGGCTGTATTCTGGTCCTCCCCGGTTCTCTACGAGCAGACCGTCAAAATGCTGCAAGGAGACAACCGCCAGCGAGAGCGTGTCCGAATCAGCCTCAAAAAATACCTGATCCGGGCCTCCAGCCGTTGCACGCCCTTCGGTCTGTTTGCCGGTTGCAGCCTGGGTACGATCACCGGGTGGCGGGGTGAGCCGGTGCTGGCCGCTGCTGCCGGCTCCCTGCGCAAGGCGATCCGGATGGACATGCACCTGCTGTTCACCCTGAGCAGTCTCATCAGCCGCGACCCTGCCCTTGTTCCCCTGCTGTCATACCATCCGAACAACTCCCTCTACCAGGTGGGGGACACCTACCGCTACGTCGAATACGAACTGGAGCAGGGGGTGCGCAGCTACCGGCTCTCCTCGGTGGAAAGGGAAGAGCTGCTGGCGCGGATTTTTGCCGCTGCAGCGGGCGGCGCCCGGTTTCAGGAGGTAGTGGCGCTGATCGATCTGGAGGCTCTCCAAGAAGAGAAGGAACAGTTTGTCCGTGAGCTCATGGAGGCCCAGCTGCTGGTGAGCGAACTGGAGCTGGCGGTGACGGACCCGGACCCGCTCGGCTCGCTGATCCGAAAACTCCAAACGCTGGCAGCGAAGGTATGCCAGCCCCGGCTGACGCTTTACCTGGAGGTGCTGACAGGCTTTGAGGGGGCGATCGCCCGGTTGAATGAACGCAGCGACAGAGCCCGACGGGAGGAAATGGTTGCGCTGTTCAAGGAAGGATTGAAACAGTTGGGGCTGGAGGACTACAGGAGCAGTTTTTTTCAATTAGACCTCTACAAAGAGACCCCCACGCCGGACAGGCTCCCAGGGGAAACCCTGTCGGCCGTGCTAAAGGGGATCGAGGTACTGAGTCGTTTCACGGCAACCCAGACAAAGCAGGAGCGACAGCTCGCGGCCTTCAAGCGTGCCTTTGTGGAGAAATACGAGTCAGAGGAGGTTCCGCTGGCGGAGGTAATCGACTCGGAGACAGGCATCAGTTTCCCGGTGCTGGGCAGCATTGGCAACATCTCCGACGCCGCGCTGGCGGACGCTTACCCGGAGGGCAACCGCACCGAACAGGTGACGGAACCCTGGCATGCCTTTTTGCAGGGACGTTACGAACGGGCCGTGCGGTTGGGAGAAACAGAGATCGTGCTGCAGGACGGGGAGATTGCCGGTTTTGCCCCAAAGACAGGACAGCTGCCGCAGACCTTTGCCGCTATGTTTTCCCTGGTAGCACCCGGGACCGGGCAGCAGGTTTTCCTGCAGACGGTAGGTGGCGCCACGGCCAACAGCCTCCTGGGGAGGTTCTACCACCTGGATGAGGGGATGTACAGGCTCGGGCGGGAGATAGCCGAAAAGGAGCAGGCCCTCTGCCCTGACCAAATCCTGGCTGAAGTGCTGCACCTGCCTGAGGCGCGGGTCGGTAACGTCCTGCAGCGGCCGGTGCTGCGCGCGTATGAGATCCCCTACCTGTCTGCCGCCTCTGTGCCGGGCGAGCGTCAGCTGCCCGTAGCAGACCTGCTGGTACGCGTTGAGGGGGACCGGATCGTGCTTCGTTCCAAACGGCTCGGAAAGCAAGTACGGCCACGCCTGTCGACTGCCCATAACTATGCGCAGCGGTCCTTGCCGCTGTACCATTTTCTCTGTGCCATGCAGCACGAGGGCAAAACCGCGTTGGGGGTGGACTGGGGGAGCTGGGCGTCTGGCCTGACGTTCTTGCCCAGGCTCACGTACCGCAATGTGATCCTGGCGCCAGCTACCTGGAAGTTCTCGGCCGCCGACACGCGGCAGCTCCTGGAAAGTGGGCTCGCTGCGGAGCCATTGGCGGCTTTCTGGAAGCAGTGGAACCTGCCCCCGACTGTTGCCATCACCCGGGGGGACCACCAACTGCTGATCCACATCCACCGCCCGGAATACCGTGAAATCCTGCTGCAGGAGCTCAAAGATCAAAAATCCCTGCACCTGACGGAATGGTTGCACGTGGGGGATGTCGCAGCCCCTGGCAGTTTCCTGCACCAGGTTGTCCTGCCGCTCTATCAGCCGGCCCCCCGGGCTTCCGGCCCGCCGCCGGTGTATGGCGAGGACGCCCGGGCCCTCCGGCGGACTTTCTTTCCTGGCGACGAATGGCTCTATGTGAAAATCTACTGCGGGGCCCACGTGGCGGACACTGTCCTGGCAGAGGCGGTAAAGCCCGTGGTGGAACGGCTGGAAGCCGCAGGGGAGATCAGCCAGTACTTTTTTATCCGGTATACCGATCCGCACTGCCATCTTAGGCTGCGCATGCAGCTGGGGAAGGGGGAGGGGCGCTTTGCCTGGGCCCTCGGCGAGCTGAATGCCGCACTGGCCGCTTTCACGGCGCAGCGGTTGGTGTGGAAAGTGCAGCTCGATACCTACGTACGGGAAGTGGAGCGCTACAGCCCCCGGTACATGTTGTCCTCAGAACGCCTCTTTTACCATGACTCCGCCCTGTTCCTGGCCGCCGCCGGGCAACTGGAGCTGGACGGGGAGGGGGACCGCCGGCTGCTGTATGCAATGCGCAACGTGGCGAGCTGGCTGGATACCTTCCAGTTGGACCTGGCAGAGCGCCTGGATTTTATCCGGGGAGCGTGCGCTGCATTGGGCAAGGAGTTTAAGCCGGACCTGCGGGTGACACTGGATCAGCAATACAGGGCGCTACGGCACAAAGTGACGGCCCCGGAGGAGCACGACGCGCTCGAGGGGTTGCTGGCGCTGCGAAGCCGCCGGATAGCGGACGAACTGGGGCATGACATCGCCGGCAAGGATGCCGCGCTTTTCAGGAACCTGGGCAGCTACATCCACATGAGCATAAACCGGTGGTTTAAGACAGATCAGCGGCTGCAGGAATATGTCGTTTATTATTTTTTACAGAAACACTACACGGAAAAACGCAAGCGGGCTGCTGTCCTGCAGGAGGAAGATAGATGAAACTAAAGGTGCAAGATTTTTATACCGACAATGCCACAAGCAGATTTTCCCTCCACGCGCTGCTGTGGCTGGGCATGTGCTGTTTTCTCCTGTTACTGTTCAAACTTCCCCTGCAAGGGGATTTACTAGACCCGGCGTTTATTCTTTTTGTGGTGGCGATGGTGGCGACCGTTGCCTTCAACCACTATGCGACCATCTACGGGCTGGTTCGGTTCGTGCAACGAAGGAACTGGGGCATGGTGGCCCTGCTGCTGCTGGGGCTCTATATTTTTTCTGCTCTATCCTCTATTCTCTACATTGCGCTCCTGTCGGACCTTTTCCCTGGCAATGGGATCTTTCAGACCCTGACCAACCGGTATGTGCTCCAGGGAATCGCTGACCTTTTTACGCTGACCACCTTCACCTGGGTGATGTCCTTTGTCTTCCCTTTTTGCATGTTCACCTTGTTTATCAAGTTTTACAAATCAAACCAGGACGCCTCCCGGAGGAACCTGTATTTACAAAAAGTCAACTCGGAACTGGAGTTGAATTTTTTGCGATCACAAATCAACCCCCACTTCTTTTTCAATACCCTGAACAGCCTCTATTCCCTCGTTTTTGACAACGAGCGTGCCGCCAAGATTGTGCTGGATCTTTCGGACATCATGCGGTTTTCCCTCTATGAGGCGAAAGGAGAGCGTATCTCGCTTGAAAGAGAAATCAAATTTCTGAGCGACTACATCGGACTGGAGGCCTTGCGCCATGACAGCCGGGTACAGATTGCCTACGAATTTGATGTGAACGGCCACGAGCAGCAGGAGCTCCCCCCGCTGTTGTTGGTGAATTTTATAGAGAATGCCTTCAAACACGGGATTCACAACACCATCGAACGGGCCTGGGTGAAGGTAAGCCTGCAATGCCAAGACGGGATCCTGGTTTTTAAGGTCAGTAACAGCAGACCAACGCGTGAGACTGTGGGAGAAAAGGCTAACTCCGGCATCGGCCTCGAAAATGTGAAGCGGCGGCTTAACATTCTGTATCCTGAACGCCATGAATTGGTGATCCGGGAGGAGGCATCTTCATTTCACGTCATGCTGACCTTCCAGCTGCATGAAACGGGCATGGGGTAAGACCCGCCTCCTAGGGCCTGTACGCCGGGTGCCGTCACTGAATCGCTCCCTCCAGCCCACACCCCCTGCGCTTCTGGGGAGATGGTGGCTGTCGGTATCTAAGGTGCTTTACAGGTCCAGACAACCCTGTCAGCTTTTTCGCAGGGTCCTGCCGTGTCGCCCTCACAGCAGCAACGGCCTTCCCTTTCACGCACCAGTTCTGCAAATGGCCACCCGGTGGGCCAGGGAGACTGTGCGTGGCACCTTCCCAGTTTTATCCGTTTGTAGTCTTCTGAAGTGGTGGCCGGGTCGAGCGTGGCATGGCCGGCTGTGTGATAGCATACGCTGGGACCATGTGAGCGAGCGGCCACACCGGCCTGCTGGCAGCGGCTGTTTTCAGAATGTCGACTGAATTATAAGGTTTATCTAATACAAACGTGACTATGTCTAAATTAGAAAGATTTTATATATATATATGTTTATATTTGATAAAATCTAAAACAAAGTCACATGAAAAAAGGAAAACTACAACTTAAGAAACAGGTCGTTCTGACCTTGACAACGCAGGCGGTAAAGGGTAACAGAATGGAGAATGTATTCACAACCGCTATATGTACGGTCTTGACAACCGCAACAGAAACCAGTCTCTAGTGAAGCTGTGGCTGTGCCGCCACATTTACTGAATGGGAAGTGAGGCCCGGTTCCAAAAGCCCTTCGCCAGAAATTGCGCCTCCTTCCATTTCAGTTACCTATCCATTTCAGGGGCTTTTCAATCCCTGTCATCGTAGCCAGCATCCTGTCTCTTTCCGAAAGAAGCCCATTCCATCCCCTGTGTGGTTCCTAAACGCGGCGTATTTGGCATCTCGCTACCTATACCTGGTTGCCTCTTCTGAGGCTTCTGGATGGCTTCCTTCGTACTCGACGTATAAAAAGCACCTCAGCGTTCATTCAAAGGCTTCAGTGTGGGGACGTCTCGAACCATTCCCCCAATGGTTTGGCTGCTGTAGGCATTATCTTAGATCCGGAAATGAAAAGAGTTAGTTTCCCTGCTATCGGAAGCAAACCCACTCTTGATCAGACCAAAAGTGAAAGCCCGGAATCACTGTTTACTGCCCGCCCCTGCGGGTTGTGCTCTCATGTGAGACGGGCGCTCGCTGTCCTTGGGATGCAGCTTCGGTGAAATTTTATCCGAACAGACGCTTTCCCCTAACCAACACGTTATTCTGATTTTGCCTCCCTTTTCGGAATGAAAAAAATCCTGCCATCGCCCCTCATGTTGCTACTGAGCACAGTGTCTTTTTCACAAACGCTTAGGCTCTATGCAGATGGGTACAAAGGGTATGATAAGAACGGGGCAGAATCAGAGCTTTTTACCACGGAGGTAAGAGATCAGGCTTTATATTCTGGATTCAGCGCAAATAGTTGGGATCATCGACAAGCGGAACGTCAAGTACGACATCCTGGAAGTGCATGACGCGGAGGACGAGAAACATTATGCCCTTGAAAAAGATGAAACCGGCTGGGCGTATGAATTCAGGTATAATCAGAAACCGAATGAATTCACGATTTGGCGTAAAAGATCAAACGCTGCTGCGCTTCACCAATGTAGAAGCGTCTGCCTACTAGCTGCCCATTGAGGTGTTGATGATCCTGTTGTTCCCTGATACGTCATGACTTGGGGCTTACCGGAAATGACGCCAGGAGAGGGCCCTTGGTATCACATGCTGTTCAGTTGGATAAACGAAGTAGCGGTTGAGGCCGTAGGCGCCTACTGCTGGGAGCGCTGGCCGTAAGCAGGAGGAGCGTGTGTTATAACCTTATAAATTTAATCCTGCCCGAGCGACTTACCAGTTCCGCTCTTATGCTTAAACAGGAGTAGATAACCCATCTCCCTGCCTCAGGCCACGGTGCTCCTCAAAACCAACAACTATCATTTTACAGCGTCTTTCTTCCAGTCCCTGTAGTGTCAAAGGTGTTTCCTTTTTCTTTTCCTGCGTTTTTTCTTTCGGTAGGGGTAGTCTGTTAGGTGGGCAGGTGCTGTCAGCGCTGTCTCAGGAGCAAGCAGGTGTTCTACCAGGGAGCCGATTTCACCGTTTATCCCTGCAGCAAGGCCCGGCACCGACTGGTTCAGCGAACTGTCCTGCAGGGAGGCAAAGGCAGGCTTAACCTGTGGCGGGGTGATCCGCTGCTGCGCCAGTTGCCTGTTGATCGCCCCGTAGCTCAGGCTTCGGTCCAAGGCAGAGCCTTTAAAGTTCAGATTGCCCATGCGGAAGCTGACGCCCTGCACCTGTGCTGTGCCCCTTTTGTATTTGTAGTCGATGGTGATGCCCTTGTCCTGCAGGAGTCGTTCCAACTCCTGCCAGCTGCGGGCCTGCTGCAGCGCCAGCTTGATCGCGTCATGCAGGACGTACCGGGTTTTATCAGCTCCTTGGAGCCGGTGCCTGTTCACCTGTGCCTTGCCCGGCGCCAGGTAATAGCCGTGGCGGAGGGTGAGCTCCCGGCACACCTGCACGTTCCGCTGCCGCTGGAATTTGTCCGGGATCGTTTTGCCTTCATAATTGACCCTGTTGTAAACGATGTGCAGGTGGGGGTGTGCTTTGTCCCGGTGCCGGACAACCAGGTACTGCGTGCCGGTGATCTGCATCTTTGCCAGGTACTCCCTGGCCCGCTCTGCCATCACCCGGTCACTGAGTAAGGCCTTGTCGTGCACGCTCCAGCTCAGGACAAGGTGTCCCACGGCCTTCTCCAGTTCCGGGTTTAATCTGCGCTGCAGGTTGAAATCGGCTACCATAGCCTGTACCGAGTCGGTGCGGAGGCCCTCCGCGTCCAGCACCACGGTCCCGGGCTTCTGCATGACGTAGCGCACGCAGCCCGCAAAGCACTTACCGGTCATCACTTTTCCGATCATTTCTTCCCAGTTGATACAGTATGTGATGGAGCTGGTCAAGCACCTTCCGGCAGATGCCCTGTAAGGGGAGCAGCCCCTCCCGGTGCGCCAGCCGGGTCAGCTGGTTGAGGTTGTTGGCTACACCCGAGAGCGTGCGCAGGGAAGCCAGCTCCTCGGGGCGGAGGCGGGCCACGACAACAGCCCGCTTGGCCGAGGCCCGGAACCAGGCCGAGAGACTCAGGCCCGCCTGCCGGGCCTTGCCCGTGATGAGCAGCCGCTCAGCCTCCGTGAGCCGCACGACCAGCGTGTAGTCCCGCCTCACCTGTTTGCGGGGCCGACCGCCTTTCTTCACTGTCTGCTTTGGCCGCTGTGTGGGAGGTGTTTCCATGCTATTGTTTTGTTAGGTGAAAAAGAATTCCCCGCTGCGACCACCGGGAGCTGCGGGCCGGGAAAAAGTTATTGTATGACAAAAACACAAACTTGCTCCCTACGCTTAAGGCCCTTCGCGGGCAGCGCTTAGCTGTGGCGAAGTCCCAGGCGGAGCTGCCTGGCCGTCCCACCCCGGGCGACCAGGTAGGCATTCACGTCCTGATGCCCCCGGTAGAAGGAGGAGCAATCACGGGCACTCCCGTAGGTGTGCTGGAGCCGTGCTGTGACGCGGCGTCCCGCCTGATCCTGGTCGAGGAAAAGGAGCACCTGCCGGTGCTGCGCCAGCACCTCCTGGCTTTTGGCCAGCTGGGATAGCGAGTTCAGGACCAGGAAGCTGGCCCTGCGCACCAGGCGGGGCCGGAGCTGAAGCAGGGAAAGAAAGTCCATGAACCCTTCCAGCAGGCAGAGGGTGCTGCTGCCACGGTCGAGGAAGGTGATGTCTTTGGGAGAAGAGGAACCTTTGAACCAGCTGTTGCGCAGCTCATAGCCCCCGGAGCGGTTCTTAAACCCAATCGCCTGGTAGGGCCGTCCCCTGACCAGGAAGCGGGCCTCACAGCAGTAAGGGCTTGCCGTGTCAAGGGGAATGCCACGCTGCCCGAGGTAGGAGGCAAGCGGGCTGCCTGCCTCCAAGGGCTTGGTCTCCAGTACCCGGAGGCCGGACGGAACGGGTTGCCCCATTTTTGGGCTCTCGCTGGGGAGGGGCTGTGGCGGGGAAAGCCGGGCTGCCGTGCCATCGCTGATGGAAGGCAGCACAGGCCCGGAGAGCAATTGGATGAGCTCCCGGATGGAGGCGCCCGGGAGCAGGCGCACGGCCAGGTCGAAGAGCTTGCCGCCCTCGCCTGCGCCATGGTCGTACCAGCGGTTCAGGCGCGTGCTGACTTTGAAGGAGGGCGTACGTTCGGGTGCGCGGATGGGGGAGGTGTACCACCAGTCCTCCTTCCGTTTGTAGGCAGGCTGTATGCCCTGGCCGGCCAGAAAATCGGTGATGGCGACCGCACTGTTAAGCTGCTGGATGTTCATAGTTCTGCTGGGCTGCAAGTGTGAAATAAGCTGGTGCGCCGTCTTCCCGGGGAGCCGGGCTGCCGGCAATGGCGCCCGGCCCAAAGGGGTGACGCTTTTCAAAAATGGGGAGGTATATGGTGTTTTTTTCACAAGGCACTACACAGGTGGGTAAAGTTTTACAGGCCCTCCTCCGGGTACCCGTTCTGCCGGGGGAGGCAGAGAGGGGGAGGGGTTGCCACGTCCTGCTGGCAGCAGGAAAGTTTTTCCCTAGTGGGGGTATGCTTGTGAAGGAAGGAAATACGGGGGGCGGATATTGACCCTGCAAACAAAACGATTCGCTTATGCCAGTAGAAATCATTACCAAAGAAGACCTGTTCGCCTTCCACCGGCAGCTGCTGGAGGACTTGTCCCGGCTGATCGGGAAGGAGCAGGCCAAAGCACCGGCCAAAGTACTCAAGTCCGCCGAGGTGCGGCGCCTGCTCCAGGTCTCTCCTTCCACCCTGCAAAAACTGCGGGTGGAAGGCACGCTGCCCTTCAGTAAGATTGGCGGAACGCACTATTACCGCCTGGAGGACATCAACCGGTTGCTGCAGGGGAAAGGAGGGCGCCCATGAAGCTGCCACTGCTCCTGACATCCTTTTTCGCGAAAGCCGCGCGGGACCCGCGCCTGCACCGGTCGCACCTGTGCCTCTACATGGCCTTGCTGGCCCAGCGGCGTGAAGCCTACTTTCGCGCGCAGCGCAAAGAGTTGATGCGCTGCGCGCGCATCGGCTCCCGCGTCACCTACCACCGTTGCATGCGGGAACTGGCCCGGTGGGGGTACATTCACTACCTGCCCTCCTACGATCCCGGTGCCAAAAGCCAGGTGTACATCATTCCTCCGGGAACAGAAAAGAAGAAGGGGGGCGGCCTGGTCGCGCCAGGTCGCCCCGCTCCTGCCTAGACCTGGGCAGCCCGGGTGAGCTCGGAGGTTGGCAGCCTTTCCGCTTCGGCATTCAGCGCCAGCAGGTAGCTGGCTGCTTTGAAAGCCCTGGTGCCGGCGTAGAGGAGCAACGTCTTGTCCTCCCGGAGGCAGCTGATCCAGCCCTGCAGGTAAGCCACTGTGTTCTGGAAGACAGCCTCCCGGATACCGGTATAGGCGCAGAGGAAGCTGGCGCCCATCTCGGCGATGAGCTCCTCTTTGCTGTAGGCCTCGTCTCCGAAGCGGGCGGGTGCCGCTTCCCGGGTGAAACGATTCAGTCTGGTGGCATGGCCCGTAGCGTGGATCAGTTCGTGGAAGAGCGTGGCGTAGTAGGAGGCGGAAGAGTGAAAGCGCCCGGGTTCGGGTAGCTGCACCGTGTCCGTGGCCGGGGCATACCAGGCCGCTGCACCACCATGCAGGATCCGCGGGCGCGGGGAGGGGAAGCCGTCCACCACGTCTTGGCAGGCCTCGATAAGTTGCTGGCCGGAACGCTCCGGGATCTCAGGCAGGCGGAAGTCGACGCCCTCCACCTGGTCGATGTTGAAGACGGTCCAGAAGAAAGGGACGCATTTCTTGCCCTCTTTCTCCCGATGCCCGACCTCCTGATCTTTCGGATGCGTGATTTGTTTTCCATCATAAATTTTCCAGTAGACGATGGGAGTGCCCTGCTCACCCTTCCGGACCCGGCCGCCCAGTGCCTGCGCCTGCTTGAATGTGACAAAGTAAGGCGCTGTATAGTGACATCTCGCTGTGACATAGTTCAGGTAGAAGGCGTTGAAGCCCCCGTAGGGGCGGCCGGAACCGTAGTTTTTGGGGAGCCCGTACGAACTCCAGGGTTTTTGCCAGAGAACCTGGCCCTGCTCGAGTTGCTGCATGATTTCGTTAGTCACCTGCCCGGCAAGCTGGTTGAATTTCTGATAGGCGTTCATAAGATTGAATTTTAAGTGATGAAAACTGCTAGAAGGGAGGCAGGGACCGTGAATGGTCCCTGCAAAAGAAAGAAGGGCTTTACAGGAGCCCTTCGTCTGCCAGGGAATAGTATCCCTCGCTGGAGAGGATGAGGTGGTCGAGGACGGCGATGTCCAGTAGCTCCCCTCCTCGTTTCATTTTCTGGGTCAGCTGCAGGTCGGCCGCGCTGGGGGTCAGGTTGCCCGAGGGGTGGTTATGCGAGAGGATGATTCCCGAAGCGCAGGCTTTTAGGGCGGCCGCGAAGATGAGTTTGGGGTCGGCGACGGTGCCGGCCACGCCACCCGTGGAGACCTCGTAGATACCCAGCACCCGGTTGGCCCTGCTCAAGAGTAGCACTTTGAACTGCTCGACGAATTCCATTTTGCCCGTGTCCCAGCTGGTTTTGAGCACTTGGTAGCTGTCATTGGAGCAAGTGACTTGGGGTCTTTCGGAGGGTTTTACTTTGTTGCGGTAGGTGAGCTTGATCTCGGCTACTCTGGCGAAGGTGTTGACGGTCTTTTCCATAATCTTGCTGTTTTAAGTGTGAGGAAATGGATTATGGTGCCCCACTCGCCTTCGGAGCCGGACTAAAGGCAAGGTGGAGGCCAAGAAAATGCGGTGGGTCCGCCGCAGGTGGATACCCATTTTGTTGGCACGACCTTGTCCCTGTGTCCGGGCCGCAAGGCTACCTTTGCGCCGAATCAAGTGACGTTGGTCTTTGGCTTTGGGATAGGCTTAACAATGGGAACTGCAGGAAGCCTTAACCGTTCTTTCGCTTGGAATCACGAGATAAAAGCGGAGCCGTCTACAGCAGCGGCGAAGGAAAGCCTGCTTCAGCAGTTGAGCGCTGCACCAGATGCAGCAACCTACCTGTCGTTTCGCATGCTGCATGAGCTGGAAGTGGACGTGACAAGAAGCAAAGGAGGGAGAAGTAACATGAATTACCACCATTTTCACAGGGTGCACGTGACAGACGAGGCGCCGCGCTCGGCAGAGGGTAAGGCCGTGGATTATTTTTTCTCTGTAAACTTTGACCTGGGAACAGCTTGCCTGACAAATCAGCATGCCCTGTGGGTAAAGAATGCGGGACCGCTGCACTGCAAATACAAGGTGGTCCATGCCTACGGCCAGAACGCCTTCAGTGTACTGAGCAACGTAATGCAGGAACTGGAAGCGCTTGTCAGGTATTTTTCTTTCGAGGAAGTCTACCGAAGCGCCAAAGACGACAACCGCACAAAAGCCCTTTTGCACTTACTGGATGATGTAGCCAATCAGCAGTACAGAGGGTATTTGTCGCACACCTCCGAGATGATGGTGCTCAAAAAGTAAGCAGGCGGCTGATCCATCGATTCGAATGCACAAGCAAAGGGGATCGATGAGCACTAAAAAGCTGCTCCATTTTGGTGGAGCAGCTTTTTTGATCGTACTCGCCTGTAGATGAATTAACGAAATTTATTCAGCGTGACGTAGAGTTACTAGCAGCCCTCACTACACTACCCTCAATGGCGAGGGGGTAGAGCTTCCGATCGATACCTTTTAAATCAGGCCTCTTAACTTTTTGTAAAAGCCATCACTGTAGGTATCGCTGATGGGGATGATCTGATCGGCGATTCTGATCCTGTTCTTCTCGAGGTGGTCTGTCTTGTTGCGGGTTGCCAACCTGTGGATGCGGTGGCCTACCTTCAGGAAGAGGTTTTGAGAAAAGCCAGCACATATGAAAAAGCGCCAGCCACGTTTGCAGTAGCTAGCGCCTGGTATTGTCATGAGTCTCAAAGATGCGAATTTCGGACCAGTTAAGGGGGCATTTGAGGGTACGGAGCAGCTTGGCCTGTGTTTCGTTAAGCCTTCTTCCTATACGCTGATAGTGAAGCGCGCAAGCTATAATTTGGGTCCTCGGCCTCGTTTCAATCTTGGTTCAGCCTGGATCTCCTTGATATCACTCAGGTCTCTGGCCCTGCCAACTGCCTCCTTATTTTGGACAAACTCACGAAGGCCAATATAGGCTACCTCCAGCCCTTCTAGCTCCACCATCTCTCGGTTACCGTAAGCTTCCTGGAAAGTGACACCGTCAATGGTGTTGAGGATGTAGATTCGCAGCGGAGGGTAGCCGATCTGGGTGACGTAGCCTTCTTTTAGGAAATCCTGCTTCTCAAAGCCGAGGGAGGCAAGTCCGAAATCTTTTAGCACTTGCAGCATACGTTGTGCATTCTCCTCTGAGACCTTTATCCAGATATCCAAATCGCCCGTGTGACGCGGTCTTCCATGGAAAGCAAGCGCGTAGCCCCCGACCACCAGGTATTCCACGGCATGCTTGTTCAGCAGACCGATAAACTCCTCGAAATCCCTAGCTAATGTCATGGGAAATCTTTCTTTTGGTCACAGCACTTTTGTCCATCCTCTGCCCTGGCTTGAGAAACTGGGAGATGATGAAGGTGACTGCTTCCATTCGCTCTCTTGGGGAACGGTTGAGCCAGTAGAGCAGGTCCTCTCGCTCGTCAAGTTCTTTTACATGACCTTTTCGTACGACAGCTTGTATGCGCATAATATCCAGTTAACTGTCTCAAGACAGATTAAGATTTACCCTGTACAAATATACTAAATTTATCAGACTCTAGTTGTGACGCAAGACAGGGAGGTGGTGTTACCGCCACAGTTTAGAAGCCTGGATGGCGAGGGGTTGGAGCTTCCTACGGTTTTGGCAATCCGCCAAAGGAGCTGCCTGCTCTCCGATGTAGCGGTTCACATGCAACCTGTAGGTGTAGAGTACCTGGCAGGAGAAGAGAAGTGTAATTTTAAACCGATGGGGGCGGATGCGTCGGCCTAAGGCTGCGATGGTGCGCAGACAGGGCCGGGCGGAGCAACACTTGCTTCTGGAGAGCGACCACCTGCTAGGGGCGTGCACTGCGGCTTAAACAGGGGCTTGATGAGTTATTCTGCAGACAACCACGTAATGGCCAAACTGCCCTGAGCGGCCTTGGAGGTGTTTTACTTGAACCGCGGGATGTGGCAGGATTACACCTTGTGCCCTTTCCAATCCTGATACCACTGTAAAGCGGCGTTTAGTATCGAGCGACTATATGTCTGACTAAACGCCGCAGGCTTATTATTGTATGAATAATATTTTATCTCTTGCCAGGAGACAGGCCCCCATGACGCCTGCTTTTCTGCCGAGACTGGACATCCTGAGTTCCGTATCCGTGCTGACAAGGCTTAAGGAATACTTATTGATCGCGGCTTTGATTGGAAGCCTGATATAGGCATCTGTTTCAGCCAATGCTCCACCCAAAATGATTAATTCAGGATTAAACAGGTTCATGATGGCTGCGATTCCGCGTCCTATTTTTTCACCTGCCTCGGAGATGATCTCGATAGCCAGCATGTCGTCGTTCAGAGCGGCTTGAATGATATGCTGGAGGTTGATTTTGGCTACATCACTGACCGTGTGGGTGACGATGCTCGTGGCTCCCTGTTGCAGCCTTGCCTGAAATTGTTTGGTGATCGCAATACCGGAGGCTTCCGTTTCCAAACAACCCTTCTTGCCACAATGGCAGATGATATCATTCGCCAGCAGCGGGATGTGCCCAAACTCCCCTGCGAAGCCTGATTTCCCATAATACAGTTTCCCGTCTATCATGATGCCCATTCCAATGCCTTCATCTATGTTGACGAAGAGAACACTTTTTTCTGATGTCACGACACCACTATAAAATTCACCGAAAGCCATGCCGCGGGTATCATTTTCGAGGTAGGTATGGATACCTATCTTATCTCTGATGATCTCACTGAGTGGTTCCTGATGTAAATGGAAGAAGCTGTAGCTATAGCCGGTTTTATGGTTCACTCTGCCGGAGATATTGACACATGCGGCCAGAATTTTATCCCTGGGGACTGTAGTCGAGTTGATGAACTCCTCGATTTTAGTGCACAGTTGATCAAGTGACTCATTTGAATTCTCCAGGTGAAAGGGGATGTCCAGTTCTATTTTCAGAAGCTTTTCGGAGAAGTCCATCAACCCGATGTTAATGGATTCTCTTTTAACCTCCACCCCAATAAAATGAGCCGAAGAGGCTTCCAAGCCATAGATGTTAGGCTTTCTGCCAACCCCTGCATTGCTTTTCCCATAATCACGGACCAGGCCCTCAGCCATGAGCTCTGTGATGAGCTCATTGATTTTGGGGGTGCTGACATTGAGTTGCCTGCCCAAATCAGCTAAGGTAGCGTTTCCCCGAGTGGATAGGATTTCCAACACTTGTTTTTTCAACAAGGTGTTTTTATAAGAAACGCCACTCTTCTCATCCTGCTGCAATTCCTGTATAAGCGTCCCCATTAACCCTTTTCTATATGACATTCCTTTAAACTTCTATACAATGGTAAATATATACAGCAAACACAGTTTGCTGTCGATTCATAACATAAAGATAACACGGAAATGTATTTAAATAAATTTCACTACTATATTTTTGTTTAAAAATTAATTTAAATACAAAACATCAATTATTAAAATATATTAAAAATGATTTGGAATATATAAAATTAATTTTCTAATTTATCCATCATTAACGCGAAGATATGCATTCAAAATTTACACTGATCCTATTATTGCTGTTAATCGCCGGTTATAAGCAAGCCTCAGGAAGTGGAGGCAGCTTAAAAGATCCACAGTTGATTGTGTCAGCTTCGGCGGACAATGATATTGTGAAGCTGCTGTTTAAAAATCAGATTGATTTTCAGAGAGTGGAGAGTGCAGATGATGCGATAGAGAGTGCCAGAAAGCATGATGCTGTCCTCCTGCTGGCAGATTCCTATCCTGCTAACCGTGTCCTTTTAAGTAAAAAATCCTTTGACAGGATTAAAAAGAAAAAATTAAAGGTGTACCTGGAGTACCCTGCCACCCTTCCTGGTATGGAACTGCCTCCAGAGACCAGGCGCATAAAGTTAGAGAGAGGAGTCGTCAATACCTCTAAGATCTCCGGCCTGGATTCGCTCGAGCTGCTGGGGGTAAACGACCATCAGTTTATACCCTTGCAGGCAGCGGGAAGCCCGCTTATCGTGTTGGGGAAAGTAGCGGGATATGACAAGGCTGATTATGGCTTGCAGGATGTAGAGGCTTTCCCGCTGTTATTCAGGCACCAGGGGATGATAGTAAGCCCGACAAAGCTGAGTGATGCCATCACCTCCCGGTTTGGGCCAGCAGCCTCCTGGTCCAGGGTATGGGATTACATCTTGAGGGATTTGCTTGCAACAGATGCAATCGCCCTGCAGCATTGGCCCCAGGAAGTCAGGCCTTCCTACGCAAAAGAACAGGCGCTTCCGGCGAACGCCTATGAACAATCCATTCTGAAAGGTTCAGATTGGTTTTACAAGGCACGCCTGTTCATCCATCCGGACTGGCAGGAGCAGTTTGAGCAGCGAACTTCGAAAAATGGGATCGAGGTGGTGCACCCTCCGGTAGGACCGGATCAGCCTGTTGGTGATGGGAGTTTAGGCATATTAGAGGGGCACGCCTCTTTCATTCAGGCAGACGGGTCCCAGCCTTACCGTTGGTGGCTTCGGGCAGACTGTCAGGCGGAAGTGGCCTTTGCACTAAGTTCTGCGGCGCACCTGCTGGAGAGGGACGAGCACAAGGAGACAGCAAAAAACTTATTGCATCACCTCTATAAAGACTCGAACCTGCGGGCCGGAGAGCGGAATGATCCCCAGAGTCCATCTTACGGGTTGATAGGCTGGGCCACCACAGATCCCGACGCCTATTACGGGGATGACAATGCGCGGGCGCTCTTGGCAACCATCGGCGCATCGGCCAACCTCGGCACCAGTGACTGGGATGCCTACATACTAGAGGGGATCTTGGGGAATTTCAGAACGGCCGGCACAAATGGTTTCAGGGGGCCCTGGTTCAGAGACGCAGCCATGCAGAAGACGGACTGGCAGACCCTGGGCAATCGTGAAATCGTAAACGTCCATCCTCATTATGAATCCTGGCTATGGGCTTGCTACCTCTGGCTTTATGATAAGACGGGGTATGCACCGCTGCTGCAGAAGGCCAAGGATGCCATTGCCATCACCATGAACCGTCACCCGGACTGGAAGTGGACAAACGGGATCCAGCAGGAATACGCACGAATGCTGCTGCCCTTGGCCTGGCTTGTACGCGTGGAGGATTCCCCGACGCATCGGCAATGGCTCGCGCTGGTGGCAGACAAGCTACTGGAGGACTTGCAGGAGAGTGGTGCCATCCGGGAGAAGCTGGGGAAAGAGGGACTGGGAAGATACGGCCGCATCGCATCCAATGAAGAATATGGCTCTAAGGAGGCCCCGTTGATATCAGAATATGGCGATCCGGCCACTGACCTGCTCTATACCTTAAATTTTGCCTCATTTGCCCTGAATGAAGCTGCTGCCGCCACAAACAACCCTTCCTATAGAGCCGCCTCCAATCGGATCACTGATTTTCTGGTGCGGATCCAGGTGAGCAGTCCTGTGCATGAGGATTTAGACGGGGCCTGGTTCAGGGCATTCGATTACGAGCGCTGGGATTACTGGGCCTCCAATGCGGACTCGGGTTGGGGACCCTGGGGCACCCTGACCGGGTGGACGCAGAGCTGGATTATCAACAGCCTTATCCTGACGAAAGAAAAACAAAATTTTTGGGATAATACCAACGCCCGCTACAAAGGCAATGATCAGTTCAGGCAAATGGCAAAGGAGAAAATAAACGCCATGCTCAAGCAAGGGCAACCAGTAGGGAAGCAATAGTTTCCTCATGACAGCATCAAATTCACTATCCATAGCAATCAAGCATAACCATTAATCCTAATGTCTACACTTTACACCTCTAAAAATATGATGAATAGAGCATTAAGAAGGAGCCTGGCGATTATTCTGCTATTATCGGTTTGGGCCTGCAGTAAAAGCGAGGATGCCACTCCTGTTCCGTTATCCAAGCCTCAGAATATTACAGGTTTAAGAAAGGTGCAGCAGTCCGATGACCTGAAGTTCGGCGCTACTGCCATCAAAGGCATTGTGATTTCCGATGCGGCTGGTGGCAATATGGAAGCAGGAATGGTGGCCGTGCAGGAGGAGGGAAAAGATGCCGCCATCCTCTTGCAGTTGTCTGGTGATTCCAATTTTGCGAAAGGCGACGAGGTGACGCTTAATCTGGAAGGGGCCTCGCTCTCATCCAGGGAGGGAGAGCTGGTCATCTCCGATTTAAGTGCAAGCGCTGTTGAAAAAACGGGAAGATCTGTGGAGGTCACCCCAAAAGCAACCACGCTTTCTGACATTGTGGTCAACGCGGAATTCTGGGGCCCGATCCTGGTAAAGGTTTCTGATGTCAACCTGAGCGGTGGTACCGAGGGGAGATTTGAGGGGGAGGTGGTGCTTCGGGACGGCATCGGAGCCGTTTATTCCATGCTTCAGCCCAATACCGCGTTCACGGATATAAACATGCCCGCCATGGCCAACTCCTATACCGGCATCGTCCGGATAAGCGGAGATAAATTCTACATCAATCCCAGGAATATCGAGGACATCGTGGGAGGAGTGACTGAAACGACCGAGGATTTCGAGGACGCCAGCAATACCAGCTATGACGTGAAGGAGTTGAGTTTCAAGTCAGGTGTCTGGACCCTGGATGGTGCCATCACAGCGGCTACCGCGGCCGACATGAAAAACGGGGCACAGAGCGTGCGCATGCAGGGCACGGTTGGCAACGACAAGCGAAATGGCATGGTGAGCATGAATTTCGATCTGCAGGGGGTTAAGGGCTTGAAAGTGTCCCATGGCATCTACCCAGCCAGCGCGGAGGTGGCCAACATGAACCCGACCACGATCGATGTGGAGATCTCAAAAGACGGCGGCAACACTTACACCCTGCTGCAGCAGCTAACCATTGATGTGCAATCTAAAGTTTTGGTGACAGATGAAATCGCTGTTAATGCGGCTGCAAATGAGCAGGTAAGAATCAGGTTTGTGAATTCCTCAACCCCTTTTGCCAATAACAACAGGCCCCGCATCAACATCGACGACGTTGTTTTCCAATTTTAGTGATGGCGTACTCAGGCAAATTATTCACACTGACATTTAGCATTGCACCATGAGACAGTATTTAAAACTTTTAACTTCCCTTCTCCTGCTGCTCTGCATGAGCCTGGCACAGGAAAGCGTAGCCCGAAGTGTGCAGACACAAGCGACATGGCGCCTCACAGGCTTGGTCGTTTCACAAGGCAAGGAGCCGCTCCCTGGTGTGAGTATTCATTTAAAGGGAACGCAGACAGCGACTGCAACCGATGCCGAAGGCAGGTTTTCACTGGCAGTGCCTTCCGCTCCCGGGGAACTGGTGTTCTCTTTCATCGGGACTAACACACAGACCATCTCTTTTCAGGGGCCTGGAGAGCTCAATGTGACCTTGACAGACAAAGCCCAGTCACTGGATGAAGTGATTGTGGTCGGCTACGGAACCCAGAAAAAGGAGAACCTGACGGGGGCTGTTGACCAGGTGACCGCTGAGGTTTTCACCAATCGTCCTATCACAAATTTATCACAAGGTTTGCAGGGCGTCCTTCCCAACTTAAACCTGACGCCGGCAGACGGAAAGCCGACGCAGTCTCCTTCCTTTAATATCAGGGGAGCAACCTCCATCGGGCAGGGGGGCAACGCCTTGGTGCTGATCGATGGCGTAGAGGGCAATCCGGCCCTGCTGAACCCCCATGACATTGAAACGGTTTCTGTCCTGAAGGACGCGGCTTCTGCCAGCATCTACGGGGCGAGGGGCGCATTTGGTGTGGTGCTGATCACAACGAAAAGACCAGCCAAGGACAGAACAAACGTAACCTATACCACGAACTTCGCCATCAAGGAACCCACTGTCGTTCCTGACTTCGTGACAGATGGCTATCAATGGGCGACGATGTTCAATGAGGCGTTTTCAAGCTGGAACAACTACGCCAGCACACCCCAGAATGTCAACAAAACGCTTCGGTTCTCACCTGCTTACCTGGCTGAGCTGGAGCGCAGGTCCAAGGACCCCTCCCTTCCCAGGGTGGAGGTAGATCCTGTTACAGGGGAATATGTCTATTATGAGAATACGGACTGGTTTGATCAGCTGTACAAGAAGCATACCTACTCCCAGGAGCACAACCTGGCCTTCTCAGGCAGCGGTGAGAAGACGAGCTTTTATGTGACGGGCAGGTACCTGAATCAACCCGGACTTTTCAGGTATAATTCGGACGATTACAAGATGTATAATTTCCGGGCCAAAGGGGCCATCGACGTGTTCTCCTGGCTAACGCTGGAGAACAACACAGACTTCTCCAATGTACAGTACCACAACCCGCTGAATGTCGGAGAAGGTGGGGGTATCTGGCGGAATATGGTGGCAGAAGGCCCTCCTATGGCTCCTATGTTTAATCCGGATGGTACGTTGACGCACTCAGCAGCCTATACCGTGGGTGACTTCTGGTATGGCAAAAACGGGATGGACTCAGACCGCAGGCTGCTACGGAATACGACAAGCTTCACTTCCAGATTTTTTGAAGACAAGTTTCAACTGAAAGGGGACCTTACCTTTCAAAGCCTGGACGACAATGAAAAGAGAATTCGGGTGCCAGTGCCTTACAGCCGGGTGCCGGGCGTGATCCAGTATGTAGGTCTCAACACGAACGACCTGCGTGAGATCTACAGAGAAACGCAATACATCGCCTCCAACCTGTATGGGGAATACCAACATACGTTCAAGGATGTCCATCGCTTGAAGGCCATGGCAGGGTTCAATTATGAATTAAACACGCACCGGCGAGTAGGCGCGCAGCGCAACGGATTGATCTATGAGAATGCCGATGATCTGAACCTGGCTTTGGGCCAGTCCATCATCACGACAGGTGGATGGGAGCAATGGAACATCATGGGAGGCTTTTACCGACTGAACTATGATTTCAAGGATCGCTACCTGCTGGAGGTGAATGGCCGGTACGACGGTTCCTCGAAGTTTCCGGAGCATGAGCGGTTTGCCTTCTTTCCGTCTGTTTCCGCAGGTTGGAGAATCTCCTCAGAACCATTTTGGAATGTGTCAGAGGACCTCGTTTCCGACTTCAAGCTGAGGGCTTCCTACGGCTCCCTGGGAAATGGCAATATCAGATCCTATGTCTTTCAGGAGCAGCTGGCAGTTGGCCAGTTAGGGCGCATTCTGAATGGGGTACGGCCACAGTATACCAATAATCCTTCCGTGATTCCTTTCGGGCTGACCTGGGAAACGGCAACCACACAAAATGTAGGGCTTGATCTGTCACTACTGCGAAACAGACTCAATATTGTAGGCGATGCCTATGTCCGCAAGACAACGGATATGTTCACGCCTGGGGTACGGCTCCCCGCCGTTTTTGGGGCGGCCACACCCAGAGGAAACTATGCTGATCTGGAGACAAAGGGCTGGGAACTCTCCGTCAGCTGGAGAGACGAATTCAGCCTGGGGGCCAAACCATTCAGCTATGATATAAGGGCCATTGTATCGGACCACACATCCACCATTCTAAAATACAACAACCCGGAGAAACGGTTGACTGACTTTTATGAAGGCCAGCGCATCGGCGAAATATGGGGCTTTGAAACCGCTGGCTTCTTTGAATCCAGTGAAGACGTCAACCGGTCGGCGGATCAGAGTCTGTTCAATACAACGGCTACAGGTGTCTGGCGTCCGGGCGATATTAAATTCGCCGATCTGAACAACGACGGGGTGATTGACTTTGGCGAGAACACAGTCGATTCGCCAGGCGATAGAAAAATCATCGGTAATTCGGAGCCGCGCTACAGGTTCGGGCTAAATCTGGGCGCAGACTGGAGTAACTTCTTCTTCAGTGCCTTCTTTCAGGGAGTGGGCAAACAAGACTGGTACCCGAGCAGAGGGGCGAACACCTTCTGGGGGCAGTACAATGCACCTTATGGACATCCCCCTAAGTCACAGATCGGCAACATATGGACAGAAGACAATCCGGACGCCTACTTCCCACGCTACACAGGTTACCTGGCCTGGACAGGAGGGGGTACCCTTCGGGAAACACAGACCCGGTATTTGCAGAATATCGCCTATGTGCGTTTGAAGAACCTGCAATTTGGCTATAACCTTCCGCAAGCAGTTACCTCCAAAGTGCGGGCACATGCCGCCCGTGTCTATGTGTCTGGCGAAAACCTGTTTGCCTATTCCCCCATGCACAAGATTACCAGGGATATCGATGTGGAAAACACGGGTGCCTCGGACCAGGACCTGGACTCCACCAACCATGGTGACGGATTCAACTACCCCATGTTGAAAAGCTATTCTTTAGGGTTGTCCATAACGTTTTAAAGCAAGTACGATGAAGCGGATTTATATATTATTCATAATAGCTTTTAGCTTTTCTTCCTGTGAAAAGCTGGACCAGGCACCAAGGTCAACGGTTGGGAAAGAGGCCGTTTTTGAAAGCGAGAATGGCCTGGCGCTCTATTCCAACTCCTTTTATGACATCCTGCCCACGGCCTCTGACATCCTGCGCGGGGATGCCATGTCAGATTACATTGCCAGAAAAGAGGTGCCTGATTTTATCAGGCCGGGAGCCTACGGGCCCCGGCAAAGTACCGGTTGGAACTGGTCAGAACTGAGGAACATCAATTATTTTATTGAAAACAATAACAACATCTCCGTTCCGGAGGAGACCCGAAACCATTATACGGGGATTGCCCGGTTCTTCAGGGCATGGTTTTATTTTGACAAAGTAAAGCGGTTCGGGGATGTACCCTGGATCGGCAAATCATTCGATGTGAACGATCCGGAATTGTTCAACGGCAGGGATTCCCGGGTACTGGTGATGGACTCCGTATTGCGTGACCTGGACTTTGCGATCAAGCATATCCGGACCACCAACGATGGGTCGAGATCCATGATCACGCAGCCTGTTGCTTACGCCTTCAAGTCCAGGGTCTGCTTATTTGAAGGTACTCTCAGAAAATACCATACCTCCTATAACCTGGCCAGTACAGCCGACGAATGGCTCACGCAGTCAGCAGACGCAGCAAAGGCCGTGATGCAGGACTTCTCCTATTCCCTTCATACAGGCGGGGGCGCTTCTCAGGCTTACCGGCAGCTTTTTACGAGTAAATCACCGATCACAAGCGAGGTGTTGCTAGCCAATATTTACGACGATGAGCTGGCGCTTTACCATGACGCAAACTGGTACTGGACCAGTGCCACTTATGGGGACAGGGCCAATTTCACCAGAAGCTTTATCAACACCTACCTGAACCTGGACGGAACCCCTTTCACGAGCAACCCCCAATACGAAACGATGGTGTTCAGCGATGAAGTTAAAAACAGGGACGCAAGGCTCAGCCAGACCATCCGGACAAAAGGGTACACCCGAATTAATGGTGGAAACGTGATCGCTTCCCCTCCTGAGTTTTCCTATACCTACACAGGCTATCAACCCATCAAATGGACGCTGGATGACACGTTCTACGACAGTGGGAGCCGCAATGACAACATCATCCCGGTCATACGCTATGCGGAGGTATTGCTGAACTACGCGGAAGCAAAGGCGGAGCTTGGAGCCCTGACTGACCAGGATTGGGCTCAGACCGTAGGCGCCCTGAGGCGAAGGGCAGGCATTATGAATGCCCCTATGCCAGCAGCAGCAGATCCTTATCTGCAACGTGAGTTTTTTCCTGAGATCAGTAACCCAGCCTTACTCGAGGTGCGCCGCGAAAGAGGCATCGAGTTGGCGCTTGAAGGGTTCAGATTCTATGACTTGGTGCGATGGAACAAAGGCAAACTGTTAGAAAAGACGTGGAATGGCATGTATGTCCCAGGGTTGAACATTCCCTTGGATCTGAATGAGGATGGCGTCCTGGATGTGGCCTTCTATAAATCCATGCCAAGCACTCCGGTTGCGGGAGTCACTTACATCAACGTCTCTGACAATGCGAACGGGAGGCCAAACCCCCTGGTGCTATCTCAGGGAGACAAAGGGGAGATCATCTGGCTGAACACAATTCCGAGGATATGGGAAGACAAATTTTACCTGTACCCCATACCTGAGTCAGAGCGTTTGATCAACCCGGCACTCGGCCAGAATCCGGGATGGTAGAAAACAACACAGCCAGTGGCCCCTCTACCTGCTTCATCACTATCCTCTTCCTCTACCCCTACTAACGTGGCGTTTTTAATTGGGGTAGGGGGGAGATAGTCTTTGCTATTTTTCAACAGTGTATCTACTAAGCTTATGAATATGAAATACCTGGCAGGCTTTTTTGCCCTGTTCCTGCTGCTTTCGTGCAAAACTTCTTCTGAAGGCACGCCTGAACCTAAAAAGCAGACGATCAAAGTGATGTCCTACAATATTCATATTGGGAACCCACCCTCCAAACCAGCCGGAGAAGTTGATTTGATTGCCACAGCCAAGGCCATCAACGGTGAAAAGCCTGACTTGGTAGCCCTGCAGGAAGTAGATGTGCACACCACGCGCTCCGGAGCCACCCTGCACCAGGCAAAGGAATTGGCAAAGCTGACGGGTATGCACTATTTTTTTGCAAAGGCAATTGACAGGTCAGGTGGCGATTATGGCGTCGCGCTGCTGTCCCGCTTTCCGATCCTTTCTTCATCCGTTCATGCACTGCCTGTAGAGGATGGTTCCGGTGCTGAACTGCGGGCTGCCGGCATTATTGAAGTCGAGTTTGCCCAGGGGCAGAAACTGGTATTTGTCTCCACGCACTTAGATCATCTGACAGATAAAAACAGGGAACTGCAATCCAGGGAGCTCATGCGGGTGCTGGCCCCATTTGCTCAGTCTCCCATCATTATGGGCGGGGATTTCAACATGGACCCCCAGAACAAGAACTGGAGCCTCTATCAAGAGGGATTCAAGATGGGCTGTGGTGATATCTGTCCTCCCACCTTTCCGGCTGGAAGGCCCATAACGACCATTGACTACATTCTGCTGAACAAAGCAGCTGCTTCCAGATTTACCGTCAAAGACTACTATACCGTCTCGGAACGCTATGCCTCAGACCATTTGCCATTGGTAGCGGTGCTTGAATTTGAAAATTAAACCCCTGCTCCCTATGACAAGCTTTTTTAGAGTGCTTGCGACACTGTGCCTGGTGATTGCAGGCATGACTGTATACGCAGGTTCCCCTCCTAAACTGGTCGTCGGGCTCGTGATAGACCAAATGAGATGGGATCATTTACATCGGTATCAGGACAGGTATGGCAAAGATGGGTTTAACCGGTTGTTACGCAAGGGCCATTCCTTCAACAATACCTTCATCAACTATGTGCCTTCCATGACAGCGGTGGGGCATGCCAGCATTTACACAGGTTCGGTACCAGCCATACATGGCATAGCCGGCAATGAGTGGTTTGATTTGAAATCTGAACGCATGGTTTACTGCACGGATGACAGTACGACCCACCTGGTAGGGGGAGAAGAGGCCCTTCCAAGTATGTCTCCCCGGCAGCTGCTCACTACGACCTGGACAGATGAGCTGATGCTGGCTTCAAATTTCAGATCCAAGGTGGTCGGCGTTTCCCTGAAAGACAGGGCCGCCATTCTGCCCGCTGGTCACAAGCCGACAGGCGCTTTCTGGTATGATGACAAAAGTGGCCAATTTGTGACCAGCAGCTGGTATTTCCAGGACTTGCCAACGTGGGTAGAAAAATTCAACAGCCGGCAACTGGGGCAGCAATTACTGGCGCATGAGTGGGAAACCCTATACCCTGCTGCTTCTTACGGGCAAAGCACGGACGACCAGGCAGCCTGGGAAAGACCTTTTAAAGGGGCACAGACAACACGTTTTCCCCACCAGGTTAAGCACCTTTATCAGACTGACAAAGGGATTATCCGCAACACGCCCATGGGGAATACCTTAATTCTGGAGTTTGCCAAAAGCGCCATCGAAAGTTATAGGTTGGGTGCCGGGGCCTTTACCGATGTGATTGCCATCAACTGTGCCTCCACAGATTACATTGGCCACCAGTTCGGGCCCAATTCCATGGAGGTGGAAGATGCCTACCTGAGGCTGGATCAGGATTTAGCGTCTTTCTTCAAATACCTCGACAAGAAGATCGGAGCCGATAATTACCTGGTGGTGCTGACGGCAGACCATGGAGCTGCCCAGTCCATTGGGTATCTGGAATCGCTCCGTTTTCCGACAGGGTGGCTGAGGGGAAAGGAGAAGGTCAAGCCACTGAATGAATTACTAGCCAAGAGATTCCAAACGGATGACTTAGTCAAAGCCATCTATAATTACCAGGTCTATTTTGACATGGCGAAGATAGCGGCAGCCGGTTTGGACTTCCAGGCGATAAAAGCACACGCGATCGGGTATTTGCGACAAGAGCCAGGGGTACAGTTTGTGGGGGACATGGACAACGCCAGTCAGCTTTCTATCCCCGAGCCTATCCGATCGATGATGGTCAATGGCTATCATTTTAAAAGAAGCGGTCAGCTGATGATTATACAGGAGCCTGGCTGGTTTGATGGTCCCTTGAAGGGAACCACCCACGGCACCTGGAATCCGGCTGATACACAAATCCCCCTGATCTTCATGGGATGGAAAATAAAAGCAGGGCATTCGAATGAACGTGTCCATATAACGGACATTGCCCCAACCCTCTCTTGGCTCTTAAACCTTCAGGCGCCCAGTGGAAGCATTGGCAAAGCCCTACATGTACAACTTAAATCAGACTGAAATGACTAAAATTGATTACGCAGCCTTATACAAGTCCAATCTTTTAGAAAATGTGGTGCCTTTCTGGATGCAGCATTCTGTAGATACGGTGAACGGGGGATTTTTTACATGCCTGGACAGAGACGGACGTGTCTATGACACGGATAAGTTCATGTGGCTGCAATGCAGGCAGGTATGGACGTTCTCGATGCTCTACAACGCGTTGGGCGAGCAGTCCTGGTTAGATGTTGCCCGGCAGGGGGCTGAGTTTTTGAAGAAAAACGGACGGGATGAGCAGCAAGACTGGTACTTTTCCCTGACGAGGGAAGGAAAACCGCTTACGCAGGCTTATAATATATTCTCGGATTGTTTTGCCACGATGGCATTTGCTCAGCTTAGCAAAGCCACCGACAATGCCGCGTATGCCAAAGTTGCCATCGATACCTTCCACAAGATCCTGGAGCGGAAACAGCATCCAAAAGGGAAATTCTCGAAGGCCTTCCCCGGGACCCGGGATCTGCAAGGGTTCTCGCTTCCCATGATCATGTGTAACCTGGTGTTGGAAGTGGAGCATCTGCTTGATCCGCAGCTGGTGGAGCAGACCATTGCCGATGGGGTGAATACCGTGATGAAGACTTTCTATCAGCCGGAGCTGGGAATTATCCTGGAGAATGTGGACATGGATGGGAAGTTTTCTGATTCTTTTGAGGGCAGACTGGTAAATCCGGGCCACGGCTTGGAAGCCATGTGGTTCATCATGGATATTGCCGAGCGGACAAATGACACGGCCTTGACAGCGCAGTGTGTGGAGATCGTGCTTTCCACCTTAGAGTTTGGCTGGGACAAGGAGCATGGGGGGCTTTTTTATTTCCTGGACATCAAAGGAAACCCGCCTCAGCAGTTGGAGTGGGATCAGAAGCTGTGGTGGGTGCATATTGAAGCCATGATCGCAGCACTCAAAGGGTACCTGCACACAGGGAACGAGCATTGCTGGGAGTGGTTTGAGAAACTCCATCGCTACACCTGGGAGCACTTTGTGGATCAGGAGCATGGGGAATGGTTCGGCTACTTGAACAGGCAGGGCGAGGTGTTGCTTCCCCTGAAGGGCGGGAAGTGGAAAGGTTGTTTTCACGTACCCAGAGGCTTGTTCCAACTGTGGAAAACGATGGAAAGGGTTGAGAAAAGTGAGTATTCATTAGCAAAATCGTAGAATATGGCCATGTTACCGGTTAAAAACCAGCTGGAGGTATCCCAGGAAACCACAACCAGCAAGAATTACCTGCCTGCGCTCATAGCTTTGGCGGTCCTGTATTTTATGATGGGGTTCATTACCGTACTAAACGATACCCTGGTCCCATTTTTTAAGGAGGGCTTCACCCTTACTTATTCCCAATCCTCGTTGGTGCAGTTCTATTTCTTCCTTACCTATGGCTTACTCTCCATCCCCTCAGGGAAAATAGTGGAAAAAATCGGGTATAAGAATGGCATGGTAGCCGGTTTCCTGATAGCCGGATTAGGCGCTTTTCTGTTCCTGCCCGCTTCCTGGTTCCACCAGTATGAGTTATTCCTGGCAGCCCTGTTTATTGTTGCCACGGGAATCGTGTTGTTGCAGGTCGCGGCTAATCCTTATATCACTGTGTTGGGTTCACCGAAGACAGCCGCCTCCCGCCTGACGCTTATACAGGGGGTTGGGTCCATCGGTACGACAGTGGCGCCTATTTTTGGAGCCCAGTTCATCCTCTCGCGGTTAAGTGAATCAAACGCCTCAAGCGATGCCCTGGTGAAGCCTTATCTGATGATCAGCCTCGGGTTGCTGTTAATTGGAATTATTGTGTTTCGTTTAGCTTTGCCTCAGATTTCCGCCTCTGCAGACAATGAAGAAGCGGAAGGGACAGGGCAGCGATCTATTTTCAGTTTCCGCCATCTCAAATACGGCATCATCGCCCTATTTATGTATGTAGGGGCGGAAGTGGCCATCGGCTCCTTCTTAACGAACTACATCGCCGATACACTTTCGATCGAGGAGCATGCAGCCAATCTGTACTTGTCTTTTTACTGGGGTGGCATGCTGGTTGGCCGGTTCATAGGTGCCTATGTGTTAAAGCTGTTACAGCCTTCAAGAGTACTGGTGATCGTGGCGTCCATGTCTGTAGCGTTGATAATGACCTCCATTCTTTCAACAGGCTATCTGGCAGTTTGGGCGATGGTATTGGTTGGCTTGTGCAACTCCATCATGTTCGCCGTCATTTTTTCCCTGTCCGTAAATGGTCTTGGAAGATTCACCACCAGGGCTTCCGGTTTACTGTCCACCGCGATAGTAGGAGGAGCATTTGTGACGTATGCCCAAGGGGTGTTGATTGATCATTTTTCCTGGGGGATAGCCTTTATTATTCCGCTTTGCTGCTATTCCTATCTTATTTTTTATGGTTTGAATGGATACAAGCCATCTAATACTTTCAAAAGTCAATAATTGCAAGTCAAGTGTTTTGCGCAAAATACTTGATAAATGACTGTCTTGTATTATCCTTGCTTCTATTAGGTAATGTATTAGTAATCAATGAGTGTAACAGCGAAAATAGACTACGAGATCAACAGGATACAGGAAGGAACAACATTTAAATACCAGCAGCTTGATCTTCCGGGTGAGCTGCAGGTCCGTCTGGCTGGGGTTGAGGTTGCCCGAGGAGTGGTTGTGGGCGAGGACAATGCCCTGAGGTGCAGGCCTTCAGGGCGGCCGCGAATATGAGCTTGGGGGCTTCCGCGGTGCTGGCCTTACTGCCCTTTCATTGCTTTGTCATATTTTTCTGTCATAAAACATGACAAGCTGCTCTGCTACAACTTTGGCGGTACGATATGTACAAAATATGTATATTTTTTGTATAATAATGTAAGCTGTGATTTACAAAAGTGTGTATATTTGTTAATTGTAGTTTACATTATGGCTAAATCACGACCTTTATACCCATCCTGGCAGCGACTATTGGCTGAGCTGGGGGAAAACATTAAGCTGGCCCGACTGCGACGCAGGCTCAGCACTGAGCAGGTGGCCGAGCGCGCCGCCATCTCCCGGCCCACACTCAGCCAGATCGAGAAAGGGGAGCCCTCCGTGGCCATGGGGAATTATTTAAAAGTGTTGGCAGTGCTGGGCCTGGAAAAAGACCTGGCGCAAGTGGGGCGGGACGACAAACTCGGCCGCAAGTTGCAAGATGCCGAGCTGCCGGTACGAGAAAGGGCTCCTAAGCATTCAAGCGATACCTAAGCGAAGATGGCAAAGCATAAGGTAACCAAAGCGATATACGTGTACGCTGACTGGGCCGAACTGGGAGGACCCCAATGGATGGGCACGCTGCATGCGAGCGTCGTTCGGGGTAAGGAAGTGTTCTCCTTTGAGTACGAAAAGGCCTGGCTAAGCAGTGCGTACGCGCAGGTGCTGGATCCTGAGCTTCAGCTCTACACAGGACCGCAGTACCTGGCAGGAGAGGAGAAGCATAACTTCGGTGTATTTCTGGATTCCTCTCCGGACCGGTGGGGCAGGGTGCTGATGCGCCGGCGAGAGGCTGCAATGGCCCGAAGAGAAGGTCGTACAGAGCAACGCCTGATAGAGAGTGACTACCTGCTGGGGGTGTACGACGGCCACCGCATGGGGGCACTGCGGTTTAAACAGGCGCTCGATGGCCCGTTCCTGAATGACAACCGGGAGATGGCCACCCCGCCCTGGACGGCTTTGCGGGAGTTGGCCTACGCAAGCCAGAAGCTGGAGGAAGATGACATCACCCAGGACGAGGAGTACCTCAAATGGCTCAGCCTGCTGGTCGCGCCTGGCTCCTCCCTGGGGGGAGCCAGACCGAAAGCCGGCGTAACGGATGAGAAAGGAAGGCTGTGGATTGCCAAGTTCCCCAGCCGCAATGATAACCGTGACGTCGGGGCCTGGGAGATGGTGGTGCAGGAGCTGGCCGTGTCGGCGGGGATTCACATGGCAGAGGCCAGGGTAGAGCGTTATGCCTCCAGGCAACACACCTTCCTGACCAGGCGCTTTGACCGCACTGAAACCGGAGAGCGTGTTCATTTTGCGTCCGCCATGACGCTGTTGGGTTATCACGACGGCATCGACTACCAAGATGGGGTAAGTTACCTCGAGTTGGCTGAATTCATCTCCAGGCAGGGTGCCGCTCCGGAAAAAGACCTGGAAGAGCTCTGGCGGCGCGTTTTATTTAACATTTACGTGAGCAACACAGATGACCACCTGCGCAACCACGGCTTCATCCTGACACCGCTGGGTTGGAGGTTATCGCCTGCCTATGATCTAAATCCGGTGGAGACCGGAGTAGGGCTCAAGCTCAATATTACGGAGGAGGACAACGCGCTGGATCCGGAGCTGGCCCTGGAGACGGCGGAATACTACCGCCTATCTGGTAGACAAGCGGCAGCGATACACCAGGAGGTCAAAGAAGCTGTGGCCAACTGGAGGAGCGTGGCCACGAAGTATGGTATCTCAAAGGCGGATCAGGAATTGATGGCGTCTGCTTTTAGATAGGCAAAAAGAAAAGATTCATATATAAGGGCAAAGTGTGGCCTTATTAGCAGAAAGTAAAATCAAAGACATCAGTGAAGTGAAAATAAGTATGTTATGGAAGTTTGGATTCTAGCATGCTTCAGTCCATGGTTTTAGTACTCTCAAAGAGTAGAAGGACTAACATTTTACATTCTCTAGTTGATGTATGAGGTTTAAATCACTAAATTTGTTTAGTGAAAAAAAGCTAAAATTCTCAGAAGGGGGAAAATTCGGGTGACCGCTGATTTTAAGGTTATAAGTAATTGATAATAAAAGCATTGTGGGGTAGGTTCGAATCCCTCACTCTCTGCTGGTAGCGATACCAAAATACCTAAAAGCCTGCAAACCACGTGTTTGCGGGCTTTTTTGTTTTAGTGCACGTATCTAATCGTAATAGCAGCAAAAGTGGTAGGTGTTGCCTTATTTGGTGCGGTAGAGGTGAGTATGGTGGCGAAAATCGAAGCCAGCCAGTTGGAGCACCTGTTTATTGTGGTAGTTTTCACCTACAGACTGGTCTGCTCGAGTATGATGCGGTTGCGGCGCAGGCTGGAGTTGATGTTTAAGTTTAGCTGCTATCCGCTGTTGTGCCGTTTATCTGCATGGTGGGCATTTGCCCGGCACTGATTAGTGCAGAAGCGCTTGTCCAGTCTCGCAATCATTCTGCCGCCGCATTGCTGACACTTTTTTACTATTTGTCATCAAAACACCCGTTTTATGAAACGTATAGTTGCGTTTATATACGCATTTATGCGTTTCAAAAAACAGCTGAGTCAGAGGCTGGGTTTACTTTTGAGTGAAATTCAATTCAGATGCTACGCAGCAGACATACAATTAAGTACCTTTTCTTAACCTGAATTAACCTGAGCACCAGGGCAAGCAGTTCATACGCCTGTGGTAAACCTATCGTTTGAAAACGCAAGAGTAAGGCTCCGGGGGAGTTGTAGGAGTAAGCCTCTCGGTGGGCTGGAAAAGACGGAAGGGCCTGGGGTAAGTCAGTGCCCTGGGCCCTCTGCTTTGGTATACCTTGAGAGGTAAGTTTCTTGAGGCGCCCGCTTACTTGAAGGCCGGCAGGGAGATACGGAACGTCGTTCCCTGTTCCTGTCCGTGTCGAAGCTCCAGCGTGCCCTGATGCATTTCTACCAGCTTACGGGCGATGCTCAGGCCCAGCCCGACGGTCTGCTCGCCCCGGAGGCCCTTTCTACCTGCCCTGGAGAATGGTTCAAACAAGTGGGGGCGCATGGCTTCCGGTATCCCGATGCCATTGTCAGAAACCTCCAGTTTTATCGTGCTATCCTGGCGCATCAGGCGAACCATGATATTGCCTTGTTCCTGGGTGAACTTCACGGCGTTGGAAAGCAGGTTATCCAGTACCCGCCTGAACTTCTCCGCATCCAGGTTCACCCAGCACTCCTCCTGGTCTTTCTGTACCTGGAGCTGCCGCGTGCCCTTTAACTGAAGCTGCCACTCCAGCTCCAGATGATCCAGGAACTCATCGAGTTTAGTGGGTTCCGGCGCGCAAGCTCCCTCCTGATCGTAGCGGGCCATTTCCAGCAGTTCGTTTATGATGCCCTTCGAGCTCTGGCAGCTCTTCAGGATGAGTTCAAAAAAGCGGGCCTGCTGCTCCGGTGACAGCGGCTTGCGGATAAGCATGGAGGCCATCATTTCGATATTGGCGAAGGGGGTTCGCAGGTCATGTGCCACCACCCCGAGAATTTGGGTTTTGGCTTTGCTGAGCTGTTCCAGTTCCGCGTTTTTCTGCTCGATTAGCCTCAGCTGTAGAAAGTGGTTATAGCGAAAGCTGTAGTTGAGCCTGCTGATGAAGTAGAAGAAGAGTATCAGGAACAGGGACCCGGTATGGTTCATGATGATGCGCTCCACAGGCAAATCCAGCAGCATGACGCCCCCGGCAAACGTAAGCTCCACGGCAGTCGCCAGCAGTAGCAGCTCCTTCAGTTCCAGTACGAAGAGCACGGCGATGAGCGAAAGCCCCAGCAGGTACATGGTCATGTTGTTGATGGGGCTGCCCTGGACGGCCACCGACATCAGCAGGCACGTGACGGCGAAAACAAATGCGTAGGCAAGGTACAGGTAGCGGTAGGAGGTACTGACCCGTTCGGCCGGCTTTGTCCTTAACCAGCGGTCGAAGAGATACACACTCAGCCCGGCCGTTAGAAAGAGGGTGTACGCCACCTGGTAGAAGGCCGCCCCCTGAAACCGATGGCCAAAGTCAACTACATAGTTGCTCGCCAGTACTAGGATGGCGATAACGAGCCACACCCTGGAAAGCAACCGAACAGCCCTGATGTTATGCGGAAGGTAATACTGGTGGAAATCCTGCGAATTGGCTTGGGGAGCTGAACGGTAAAAGTATAGGTTCATAAGGAGACAATGCAAAAGGGGTGCAAATATAGGCTGTGTTATGTTGATTTTCTAGAGCTGTAAATTATTTATTTCCAGGCTGTCAGCAGGTAGTGTGGCCATGTGGCGTCGCATCAGCTGGCCAGTTCTCCGGGGTCGTTCTGTGCAATTAATTCGGCACGCGAAAAGAGTAAGTGGTTCGGTCGCAGGGTCAGGTTCGCGCGCTCTGGAAATAGCTTTACCCGGGCTGTAACAGGCTCACAGCCCGGCAGCCACTAAGACCTTAAGCAGGACAGGCCGCTATAGAAACGTGGCAAACTGTTTTAAAAGGAACAAAAGGACGCAGGGCAATCAGGGACGGGTGGGTGAGCATGAACCGGAGAGAGCCGGTTGAATTTACCTGCAGAAAGTCAGGAGTAGGGTAGTGATAATATATAAATTTCGATATATTTGTTTGAGGGGATCATCCAATATGAGGCAATGTTGCTTACCGAGCCACACGAGAGCTACCCCTGGTGCCGCCATAAGCATTTTAATCGGGTCATGCCAACCACAGGAATGCAGATAAGCCTATTTCCGGAAGCGAAACAACTGGAAGGCCACCTCGAAGGCGAGGTGTCCCAGAGCGTGGCTCCCCGGTGGGTTTTCGGCCGGATCGACAAAAAGAAAGGCCGGTACCTGTGGGTGCTGAAGCAACATCGGGATGCTGCCATTGTTTGCATCTCCCACCTTACGGTGCAGCAGTACACTGTTCCCTTACCCGGGATAGAAATTTAAAGAACATTACCGCGCGCCTCCCTGCACTGGACGCAGGAATCGTCCGGCAAGTTGCCAACAGCCATCATCTGCTGCTGGAAGGTGGCGTTTCCAGTAGCTAAGCCTTCCTTGTAAACGGCAGTGACACCAGCCCGATCACTTGGCTTCATTGCCCTAAGCAAGATATTTCTGTCCACACTATATGGGTTAAAATCGCTACTTATGCACAGACTCAAGCGCTGGCACCTTTTCCTCCTTGCTATACCACTTCCTTTTGAACCAGAAGGCTGCGTTCACCAAAAGTATCAGCGCAGGCACTTCCACCAGCGGACCAATCACCCCAGCGAACGCCTGACCTGAGTGGATGCCGAACACACCGATTGCAACAGCGATAGCTAACTCAAAGTTGTTGCCCGTGGCGGTGAAGGAAATGGCGGTGTTTTTGGAGTAGTCAGCGCCCAACTTCTTGCCAACCACGAAGCTGACGAAGAACATGATGGCAAAATACAGAACCAGCGGCACGGCTATCTTCAGCACATCAAAAGGTATGCTCACGATGGCATCGCCTTTCAGGCTAAACATCAGCACGATGGTGAACAGCAGCGCCATCAGCGTGATAGGCGATATGAACGGAATGTATTTGCTGTTGAACCAGTCCAGCCCTTTCCAGCTTATCAGCGTATAGCGGCTCACGATGCCAGCAAAGAAGGGAATTCCGAGGTAAATCAGCACGCTCTCGGCAATCTGCCCGATGGTGATGTTTATCTCGGTACTGTTCACTCCGAAATATGGCGGCAGCACCGAGATGAACAGGTAGGCATACAGGCTGTAGAAGAAAATCTGGAAGATGCTGTTGAGCGCCACCAGACCAGCCGCATATTCCCTGTTGCCCTCCGCCAGCTCGTTCCACACGATCACCATGGCGATGCAGCGGGCGATGCCAATCAATATCAGCCCCGTCATGTACTCAGGCTGGTCGTGGAAGAAGCCTATCGCCAGGAAGAACATCAGCAGCGGTCCGATCACCCAGTTGAGCAGCAGAGAGATACTCAGGATCTTCACGTTTCGGAACACCTCGCCCATCTTTTCATAGCGCACCTTCGCCAGCGGTGGGTACATCATCAGTATCAGCCCGATGGCCAAGGGGATATTGGTCGTGCCGCTGGAAAAGGAGTTGATGAACCCCGAGGACTCGGGCAGGAAGTAGCCTATGCCCACGCCCAGGAACATGGCAAGGAAAATCCACAGGGTCAGGTAGCGGTCCAGAAAACTCAGTTTCTTCCGATTATGGGTGGGGGTACAGTTGGTAGCGCTCATGTATTATCCTTTTAGCAGCCTTTGCGCAGGTTCTCAGCGTAGGCATTCGGCAAGATGCAGTCCTCGATGGCTATGGCTGCCTTCTCATAATCATATTTGAAGCGGATGAACTCCACCCCGATACTATCCTTTTCCAGCACGGAACTGCTGTCGTTTATGGTGAGCATCACGTAGCCGCCACGGTTGTCGCCATCCTTGGGTTTGCCTACCGAGCCGATGTTGATGGCATGTCGGTAATGGTTGTTGCCATCCTCACCAGAGTTCAGAATCCTGTGATATGGCTTGTGGGTATGCCCGAAGCAGAGGATGTCGGCATCGGCATCGATCATGATGCGCAGCAGGCTTTTCTCGTCACGGTCTTCAAACAGGTACTCGTTTATCTTCCTAGGGCTGCCATGCACGAGCAGCAGGCTGAGCTTGTCGTTATTCAACTGGTACTCCACCCGGATGTGCGAAGGCAGCGTTCGGAGGTACTGCCGTTGCGCAGGCTTGATGATTTGGTTGGTGAAGGAGATGGAAACAGAGCCGTTGGCTTTTTCCTCGTCCGTTTTATAGGCGCAGCCGCAGTCATTACTCTCCCTGCCGATGCCGAAGTCGTAGTTCCCCGCAATGGTGGGGATGTTGCGCTTCCTTATTTCATCTATCACCTCGTTTGCCCAGATGTTGTAGCCCACCAAATCTCCGAGGCAATAGATGAAGTCGGGTTTTCTGGCTTCTACATCGGCAAAGAACGCCTCTAAGGCAGGCAGGTTGGCATGGATGTCGCTGAACAAAGCAATCTTGCTCATGTGTGTTGTATGGGTGGAGTGAGTACCGTGTTAAAGTGGGGATTAGCAGCACCCACCTCCTGGCGTGCATGCGTTGGCGGTCTTGATTTCTTTGAGATTAATCCTCAGTTTCTCCTTCGGGATGCCGCACTTGTCTTTGGCAAGGCAGTCGGTGGTTTTGGAGAGCAGCACGAAGTGCTTGCCGTTAAAGCCAAGGTCGTATTTGCCGATGGTCTCGCCCTGGTACTCCACTTCGATGTCCAGGTCTTCCATGCCCAAGGCTTTCTCCGAGAGGGCGATGATGTCGAGCAGCTTCTGCGGCTTGAGCCTGTGGTCAAAGTCGTTGGCATCCCATAGCTGGAAGTTGGCGACCTTCTCGCTGCGCACGGTGCCACCGCAGTCGATGAAGTGCTTGGTCACCACGCCAATCTCGGTGATGTGAAAATGTGCTGGAACCTGCGTTCCGTTCGCTAAGGCAAAGTCCACCGTTTCGGCAGTTTGCAGGATGTGTTTTACTTCGGACAGTTTCATGGTATTAGTATTTGATGTTTAACAGCAGCTTGTGTCCTGGCTTCTGACAACAGCCAGCAGGTCGGAGAAATAGTCGCTCAGGTACTCGAAAGCGTTTTCGTCCAGGCAGTAGCAAACTGCGTTGCCCTCCACCGTGCCTTTGATGATGCCAGCGTTCTTGAGTTCTTTCAGGTGCTGCGACACCGTTGCCTGCGCCAGCGGCAGCTCGCTCACGATGTCACCGCACACGCAGGATTTGGCTTTGAGCAAGTGTTCGATGATGGCGACTCTCGCTGGATGCCCCAACGCTTTGAACAGGATGGCAGTCTTGTTCTGCGTCTCCGTATAGTTTTCAGTTTTCGTAAGTCCCATAGCTTTTAATCGTATGATTGCAATATTACGATTAACTTTAAAAAAGGAGAAGAAGTTCCGCTGTTATTTTCGCAATTAACTTTCTCAGGCAGGGGTAGCGGTACGCTCGCTGCTGGAAGCGATACCAAAGAGTAAAGCCCATTAATCATCAATTGATGGGCTTTTTGTTTTCACCGGCCTATACCTTGTTTAAAGGCAGTGAAGAAGGTATACAGCTTTTCGTAGTCAGAAGCTGCTTTATACACCTCCTATCCTCTTATTCTTTCTGTCTTAAAAAGTCAGGCAACTGACTGCTAGACCTCATGCCGGGTTAATTTAGGGAATTGCCTTTGAGAGCTGCACAAACAGTCCTCTGTTCGTAGGAAGCTTGCCAGTCAGATTAAAAATAATAGATTTACGAGAGGATAAGGATTCTTTGATGTTCCGTGCAGGAATACCAAATGCTCCTTTGTCAGTCTTAAAGCCTTGTCTATTCGAAGTTAAAAATGAGTAAACCGTATGAAGCAACTGCTACTGCCTTTCGTGATCTTGTTTATGACAGCTAACGCCCAGGCCCAGGATTGGCCTAACCTCAAAAAATATGAGGCTGCTAACCAGCAGATCATTTCCTCTTCCAAATACCCCAAAGCGGTCTTTATGGGCAATTCCATTACGGAGGGGTGGTGGCAGCAGCGTCCGGAATTTTTCTCCCAGCATAATTTTGTAGGAAGGGGGATCGGGGGCCAGACCACACCCCAGATGCTGATCAGGTTTACGCCAGACGTGATCGATCTGAAGCCGAAGGTGGTGGTTATCCTGGCCGGCACCAACGACATTGCGGGAAACACCGGCCCATCCTCCGTCAAAATGATCACCGATAACCTGGCAGCCATGGCGCAACTAGCAAAAGCAAGCGGCATAAAAGTAGTGTTGAGCTCCATACTGCCGGTGAAGGAGTACCCTTGGAGCAAGGACGCGGATGCGGTCGGGATGATTGCGCAGGTGAACGCGTGGATGAAACAGTATGCTGCAGCACATGGGTTTGTATACCTGGATTATTTTACTGCGATGGCCGACGCGGAGCAGGGGCTTAAAAAAGAGTATTCCGGTGATGGCGTGCACCCGGACCTAAAGGGCTATGCCGTGATGGAGCCATTGGTGCTGAATGCGGTGGAAGCCTCACTCAAAGAGGATACCGGGTCTTCCAGTAAAGCAAAAGCGTCCAGGGGCAAAAAAAGTAAGTCTTCTAACCGCCCCTGAAGCAGGCTTAGCTGTATAAGCAACAGCTACTTTTCTTTTTTCCCTCTCACGAAGAGTGAAGCGGCCATGCTATCTTATAGGCCAGCCTCAAGTTATAGCCAACAACCACAGAAATGAATGCTTTGCATATGAGATCGATTTATACCTTCCTTTTACTTCTTGTCTTGAGCTTCTCTGCCGGGGCACAGGATTACATAGTAGAAAAAGTAGAGCACCCAGTGGATTGGGTAAGCCCGCTGATGGGAACGGACTCCAAGCGTGAGTTATCGAACGGAAACGTCTACCCGGTTATTGCCCGCCCATGGGGCATGAACTTCTGGACACCGCAAACCGGTAAGATGGGCAATGGCTGGATCTACATGTACAGCGCAGACAAGATCCGTGGCTTTAAGCAGACCCACCAGCCCTCTCCCTGGATGAACGACTACGGTCAGTTTGCCATTATGCCACTTACGGGCAAGCTACGGGTGCACGAAGATGAACGCGCCAGCTGGTTCTCCCACAAGGCCGAAATCGTGAAGCCTTATTACTACAGCGTATACCTGGCCGACCACGACGTGACCACCGAGTTTACGCCCACTACCCGAGCAGCCTTCTTCCGCTTTACCTTTCCGGAAGCAGAGCAAGCCCACATCGTGCTCGATGCGCTGGACATGGGGTCTTATGTAAAGGTGCTTCCGAAGGAGAGAAAAATCCTGGGCTATACCACTAAGAACAGCGGGGGCGTGCCGGACAATTTCCGGAATTACTTTGTGATCGAATTCGACAAGGATTTTGAAGCGGTGCATACCTTCAGCGACTACCAGATCTCCCAGAAACCGGAAGTGGAGGCTAACCACGTGGGGGCAGCCATCTCTTTCAAAACCAAAAAAGGAGAAGTGGTGCACGCGAGAGTTGCCTCCTCATTTATCAGCCACGAGCAGGCACTGCTAAACCTGCAGGAACTGGCGAATAAGGACTTTGAAACCGTGCGGGCAGATGGCCGGGCGGAGTGGAACCAGGAACTGGGGAGGATCAAAGTGGCTGGTGGCACCTACGACCAGACTAAGACTTTCTACTCCAGCCTATACCGCAGCCTGCTGTTCCCACGGAAGTTTTACGAGATCGACAAAGACAATAAGGTGATGCATTACAGCCCCTACAACGGGAAAGTGCTTCCGGGCTATATGTTCACCGACACAGGCTTCTGGGACACCTTCCGTTCGCTTTTCCCTTTCCTGAACATGATGTACCCGGAGCTGAACGCGCAGATGCAGGAAGGCCTCGTAAATGCCTACAAGGAGAGCGGCTGGCTTCCGGAGTGGGCAAGTCCGGGCCTGCGAAACGTGATGGTCGGCAACAACTCCGCTTCGGTGGTGGCCGATGCCTACCTAAAGCTTGGCAAAGGCCATCCATATAATATCGAAACGCTGTGGGACGCCGTGATCAACGGTGCAAACAATGCAGGTCCGTTGACTGCGGTGGGTCGCGCCGGTGCCGCTTATTACAACGACCTGGGCTACGTACCTTACGATGTGGGCATCAACGAGAATGCCGCCCGAACCCTGGAGTATGCCTACGACGATTTTGCTATTTACCAGCTGGCAAAGGCCCTGAAAAAGCCGGACGATGTGATTGCGTTGTATAAGCAACGAAGTCTGAACTACAAGAACCTCTACAACCCGGAGCACAAGCTGATGCGCGGCAAGAACAAGAACGGGGAGTTCCAATCACCGTTCAATCCATTTAAATGGGGCGATGCCTTCACGGAGGGAAACAGCTGGCACTACTCCTGGTCGGTATTTCATGATACGCAGGGTCTTATTGATCTGATGGGAGGGAACAAGGAGTTTGTGGCCCAACTGGACAAGGTGTTCGACCTGCCGCCTGTTTTTGAGGAAAGCTACTACGGGCAGGTGATCCATGAGATCCGGGAAATGCAGATTGCCAATATGGGGCAGTACGCACATGGCAACCAGCCCATCCAGCACATGATCTACCTGTACAACTTTGCCGGAGAGCCCTGGAAGGCGCAGTACTGGGTGCGTGAAACAATGGACCGGATGTACAAACCAACGCCAGACGGCTACTGCGGCGACGAAGATAACGGCCAGACCTCGGCCTGGTACGTGTTCTCCGCGCTGGGCTTTTACCCGGTAACGCCTGCCACAGACCAGTACGTGCTGGGAGCGCCGCTTTTCCGCAACATCACAGTAGAGCTTTCAAACGGTAAGAAGATCGTGATCAATGCGCCCAAAAACAGCTCTGAGAACAGGTATATCGAAAGCCTGCGCGTAAATGGCAAGACGCATACCCGCAACTGGTTGAGCCACTCTGATCTGATGAAAGGTGCTAAGCTGAACTTCAAAATGACGAACAAGCCTAACAAGAACCGGGGAACTGCGAAGGAAGACGCACCTTACTCTCTGTCAAACGAGTAGCGGCTGCCTGAGGCAGTAATATAACAGCAAAGCCCATCAATCAGCTATTGGTGGGCTTTGTGCTTAAATGGTCTCAAATATATACTTCTAAGTTCCTGCTAAGTTCGGCTTCAATATAAAAGCCTACATCTACAACCCACCTGCGTTCGTACCATACCATAGTTTTAGTCAACCAGCTCCAGATACGTTCTATTTTTCTGGTTCTAATGAGGCAACCGCCGCTTTCCCTATAGAAGCCCTGTACACAATATACCCTTCCTGTTCTAAGCCATCGAGCATGGTCTTTTTGATCCTGGTAGGGTAGCCATCCCGGTTGTAGGTATAGCTACAGGTATAGGAGATGTCTTTCCGGATCTTGCCATCCCGGTCGCGCACGGTATACCTGGTGATGTTGTGGTTGCGGTAAGGCAGTTCCAGTGGCATGAACTTGGCTTCGAGGGGAAGGCTCCGCAGATAGCTGGGCTTGTCGTCGTACTCTAGCTCGATGGTGAGGTAAGGCTTTTGGGCGCTGGGAGCGCTGTAGGTGACTTTTGCTAATTTACCCTGCTCGTAGGAGTAGGAGATTACCTTGGAAATATACTTGGGGTCATCCATCACCAAACTTGTATTCCAGTCAGCAGGGTTGTAAAAATAGTATTTGGACTCTGTTAGCTGATTTGCGGTATCATACGCATGGTAGATGTAGTCCCTTACAGTTGCGTGATGCAAGTAGATGGTCTGATCCTCACGTGAAACAAGGCCGGCTTCGGATCTCATCATCATGTCCTGCCTTGACTTGACAGAGTCACTCTTATCCCAGCCAATGGGGCCCGCATCGGGTTTGAAGATCACTTCAAAGATTTTATCCTTAAACCGGTGGTCCGGCTCCTTGAAGTAATCATCAAAATAGCGATAAGTCACTTCCTCATAGAAGTTAGGACGGTTGGTTGTTACGCTGTAGACCCTGCCCTGGTCGTAGTGGAACTCGTGGGTCGTGGGGCCGATTATTACCTTTTTGGGGTATAGCTGTTTGATTTCTTCTTCGCCTTTGGAGCAGGCGGCCAGCATGGCCAGAAGGGGGAGTAGGAGTAAAGTTCTTGCTTTCATACCTTGTCTGATGAGTGAGAAACGAGAAAACTTTACTAAATATAGTTGTATTTTAATCTATAGCAAATTCAATATACTGTCTTTCAGTTGCTTAATTCTTTGGTTAAGGTATAGCAGTTGGCTTTGCAGTTGCTAATTGAACTCGGCCATCACCTACTTCTTCTCCAGCAAACCATGAAAAATAAGATTAGCCAGGCCCTCGTATACGGCCGAAGGGGTATAGTCAATAGCCTGCATCAGCTCTGGTGGCACCTGGCTGATAAACTCCGGGTCCAGAATTTTCTCAAGCGCACTGGCGTATAGCAGCACGGCCAACGAAATATTGGCGTCTTTCCGGATGTACCCTTTCCGGCTGCCTTCCTCCAGCAGCGTTCGGAAGCGCTTGAAAGCCGCCTCGGTGCGATACTGCTGCAGCAGTTGCCAGGTTTTGGGGGTGTGTTTTCTGATGTCGGTGAGCAGCTGCCCGTTGATGCGCGCAAAGCGTTGCCCAACGGTGCGGAAAACCTCTTCTGCTTTACGGGTAAAATCAGCCTCTTCCTGCTGGAGCAGGTTCTCGACCTCATGCTGCAATGCTTCCAGGTAATGCTTGATCACAGCATGCAGCAATTCCTCTTTCCCTCTGAAATACTGGTAGAGCGTTTTTTTGCTCATGCCCAGCTGTTTGGCCAGGTCAGCCATCAGTACTTTGCTATAGCCCTGGTTAAAAAACTGTTGTTGAGCTTCTTGCAGAATCAAGGCCTTCGGGGTGTTCGTAATGTCCATACTTGTAGGGTGCAATTTCTATAACCGGTCTGGCCACAAGGTATAGGCGGCCGCAACCGAACAGTCTTATACGACAAAAAAATCTCCTGCAGTCAGTGTTTTTACTGACAAAAGCAGGAGATTTCAGATTTATTATCAAGAAGTCAAACTAGCCGGCTCAAGGCTGCGCTTTGAAGCTTTTGAGCCAGAGGGTATTACGCCAGCTTAACGTTAACAGCATTCAGTCCTTTCGGGCCTTTCTCTACCTCAAAAGTTACCCGGTCATTTTCCTTGATCGCGTTCACCAAGGCATTCTGATGCACAAAGATACGCTCCTGGCTCTCATGATCCTGGATAAAGCCATATCCTTTTGACTCGTTGAAGAAAGAAACGGTTCCTTTTCGGATCAGGTCAGCCGGGTCTAGCTCGGCCTGCTTGGCCACACCGATCTGGATGTCCTCCAGCTTAATGTCTTTCTTCTTTTTCGTAGGATCTGGCGGCGTGTCGGTGATATTGCCGAACTCGTCCACATAGGCCATCATTTCATCAAGGCCTTTGCCTTTGTCTGAGTTGGCCATACGCTCTTCGCGCTTCTGCTCTTTGTCTTGTCTCTTCTTAAGTTTCTTCTTCTCTTTTTCTTTTTTACTGAAGGTTTCTTGTGATCTACCCATATTGCTGTTAAATGATCTATAAAATGTTGTTATGCAGGTATGCAGGCCTTTTTAGTACCTGAACAGGAAGTTAGTGCCATTGCGAATCCACTTTTCAAAAAATGTATTGTCGTTATACTCGCCGGTTACAAGCTCGAAGTCGGGCTGGTCTTTGTTTTTACGAGAGTTCATGAACTTTGGGAGGGAATCCTGATTGTTGGGGGTCCAATCCTGTCCCTTTTGGAGGGCTACGCAGATGTACTCGCGTGTGGTAGTGTCTACCAGGTATCTTCTATTCATGGTAAGGAGGGGTTAGGTGAAACATGGCCAGGGCGGCATTAAACTAACGGGGAGTGGTGCTTGAACTTGCACAGCAAACTTAAAAAAAAGCCTCACCCGCAGGCAAGGCTTTTCTCGAAATGACTTATATCAGAAAACTAAGCACGCTTAACGTTAACCGCGTTTAGTCCTTTTCTTCCTTCCTGCAGGTCAAAAGTCACTTTGTCGTTTTCCTGGATTTCGTGTACCAGGCCAGTCACGTGTACAAAGTACTCCTGATCTGTGTTGTCTTCCTTAATAAACCCGAACCCTTTCAGGTCATTAAAGAATTTTACTGTTCCGTTATTCATTCTGTGTTGTTTAATTATATACTAACTACATAATAGCTGGCATATAGGTTCGTTTATTTTTTTACAATGTACGATAAAAATTTTACAATTCCGAAGTCCGGTCCGTTTTATTGGCCTGAACACGTTGCTCATACCGTGCGCTTGCATCCTTCAAAGTGCTCCTGAGCGCTTTAAAGGCAGCTGTTTAGGAGGAGAGGGAGAAAAGCAGGCTGACAGGTAATTACTTAGAGCACACTGGCTGCGTAACAAAAAATCGAAAATAAATTGGCGTTCCATAAAAAGTCTCTATATTGGCAGTCGAAATGAACAAGCAACAGAAATCTTATACCTTCTTTTTTTACTTTTTTCCTCCACAGGACTAAAGCGGGAAGAGGTATAGGTAACCATATAGAGGCCCCGCTCCAAGCGGGGCCTTTTTTATTTTAAAGCAACCGAACAAATGCATCCAACTCAACAGAATTCTTATTACGGCTTTGGTTTTAGCTTTTACTTTTTTGGTAAACGCCCGGGGCTGTATTGATTGTACTTTAACCTAAAGTTGTCACCAGCGCCCCGGAGTTTTACTTCGGGGCGTTTTTTTTATTCAAATGAAAATAGCAATTCAAGGTATAGCGGGCGCCTTCCACGAAGAGGCCGCCCGGCTCCGGTTCCCCAGTCAGCCGCTGGAAATCGTGCCCTGCCTCACCTTCCGGGAGCTGGCTATGGCCGTTGCCACCGGCCTGGCCGACAAAGGCATCATGGCGATAGAGAACACCATAGCAGGCACCATACAGCCTAACCTGGAGCTGATTCGGGAGCACCAGCTGTGGATAAGCGGCGAAGTGATCCTGCGCATCCGGCAGCATCTAGGCGGCGTGCCCGGCTCGTCGCTGCAGAGCATCCGCAAGGTATACTCGCACTACATGGCCCTGAACCAGTGCCGCCCCTTCTTTGACGCCTACCCCGATGTGGAGCTGATCGAGTCGGAGGATACGGCGCTAAGTATCCGGAATGTAGCCGAAGCCGGCTCCCGAGAGCTCGCCGCCATCGGCAGCGCCCTGGCCATTGCCCAGAATGGCCTAATCTTGCTAGGGGAGGGGATCGAGTCGAGCAGGCAGAACTACACCCGCTTTCTGTTGCTGGACAGGCAGCCGCAACCGCTTGCTTCCTGCAACAAAGCCACTCTCAGCCTGGTGCTGCAACCCCAGCCGGAAGCTTTCACGCAGGCCATGGCCCTGTTGCAGGAGCAGCACATGCAGGTCTCCAAAATCGAATCAGTGGTTATACCCGGCCGGCCCTGGCACTACCGATACCACCTGGACCTAGCCTTCGAAACGGAAGAGCAACTGCAGGCCGCACTGGCATCACTCCATACCTTGGCAGAATCAATGGAACTGCTGGGGAAATACACAGCCCATACCCCTTAATCCACTTGTTATGATCAACCCATCCACACGCGCCAGCAGCACTGGCGCTTATTACTTCTCCCACAAACTGACTGAGATCAGTCAGCTCGAAGCACAGGGCCGCACCATCCTCAACCTGGGTATAGGCAACCCGGACCTGGCGCCCGACGCCAAGGTGACCGCTGCCCTGATCAAGGCGGCTGGCCAGGCGGAGGCGCACCAGTACCAGTCCTACCGCTGCACTCCGGAATTGCGCCAAGCGCTTGGTGCCTGGTATAAGCGCTGCTTCCAAGTAGAGCTTGACTACCGGGACGAAGTGCTGCCACTTATCGGCTCCAAGGAAGGCATCCTGCACCTTTCGCTGGCATTCCTGGACCCGGGTGACGAAGTACTTATACCTGACCCAGGCTACCCGATCTATGCCAGTGCGGCCCTAGTGGCCGGCGCCAAACCCGTTCCCTACAATCTGACAGCGGCAAAAGGCTGGTTACCGGATGTGGCGGAGCTGGAAAAGCTTGTGAACCCCTCGACCAAGATGTTGTGGCTCAACTTTCCAGGGAATCCGACAGGGGCAGTGGCCAGCAAAGCGGACCTGCAGGCGCTCGTCGCATTTGCCCACCAACACCAGATCCTGCTCTGCCACGACAACCCCTATGCGCTGACCCTGAACAAAGAACCGCTCAGCATCCTAAGTATTGAAGGGGCGAAGGAAGTGGCCGTGGAGCTCAACTCGCTGAGCAAATCGCACAACATGCCCGGCTGGCGCCTGGGTATGCTGGCCGGAAAAGCAACTTACCTCGATGCCGTTGCCCGCATGAAGAGCTACTCGGACACCGGTATTTTCAGACCCATCCAGGAAGCCGCCATCAAAGCGCTGGAGGCAGATGAGGCCTGGTATAAGGTGCTGCAGCAAACCTACCTGCAAAGGCGGGAACTGGTATGTCAGCTACTGGATACGCTTCAGTGCAGTTATGCCACCACGGGGGCAGGGCTCTACCTGTGGGCGGCTATACCTACCGGCTGGCAGGACAGCTTTGCCTACAGCGACTACCTACTCAGCACCTTCGACCTTTTTGTGGCCCCCGGTCCCGTTTACGGACGCAATGGCGAGGGCTACATCCGGGTAGCACTTACACAACCTGCCGAAGCGCTGGAACAACTACTGAAGCGGGTACAACAGCATGAACTAGCTGGCCTTCAGGTATAGCACAACACAAAAACGGAACTCAGAAACACATTAGCTTTAAATTATGAACACGACATCAGCATGGACACTAAAAGCGCAGGGGCAGCCGATCATCATAGCAGGACCTTGCAGCGCAGAGACAGAAGAGCAGGTGCTGGCCACCGCCCATCAGTTACAGGACACCGGTATAAACGTTTTCCGGGCAGGCATTTGGAAACCCAGAACACGTCCAGGCTCTTTTGAAGGTGTAGGCACACTGGGACTTGCCTGGCTGCAGCGCGTGCAGCAGGAAACAGGTATGCGGGTAGCCACAGAGGTCGCCAACACCGGGCATGTGGAGCAGTGCCTGCAACACGGCATCGACGTGCTTTGGGTCGGGGCACGCACTACCGCCAATCCCTTCGCCGTGCAAGAAATAGCAGACGCCCTGAAAGGGACAGCTATACCTGTGCTGGTCAAGAACCCTGTGAACCCGGACGTAAACCTTTGGCTCGGAGCCATTGAGCGCCTGGAGAAAGCAGGTATAAAACAGGTGGGCGCCATCCATCGGGGCATCTCTCCGCTGGGTAAGTCGGTATACCGCAACAGCCCGGAGTGGAACATGCCGATGACACTCAAGGAGCTGCGTCCTGACGTGCTGCTGATCAACGACCCTAGCCACATCGCCGGTAACAGGCAACTGCTGGCAGGTATAGCCGAGACCGCGCTGGCACTCCGCATGGACGGCCTGATGATCGAAACGCACATCAGGCCGGAAGCAGCCTGGAGTGATGCCGACCAGCAAATTACCCCACAAGCCCTGCAAGAGATGCTGGCAAAGCTAAGCGGCCATTCGCTGACTGCAGAAGCAAAGTTGGCTACCAACCTAAGCGACATGCGCCACTCCATCGACTACATCGATGAGCAGCTGATCGATCTGTTGAGCTACCGCATGCAGGTGGCTGCTGAGATTGGGCAGTACAAAGTGCAGCATGGCCTGGCCGTGTTCCAGGAAGAAAGATGGGCGGAGCTTCTGAAAAAGCATAGCAGTCTCGCCCTGAGCAAAAACCTGAACGAGGAGTTCGTTACACAGCTGTTCGACCGGATTCACCAGGAGTCGGTGAGGCGGCAGCACGGGGTGTTGCCGCTTATACCTGCGCGGGCCGTCGCAGCCGGGCAGTAATTCTATACGCTTCACCCATTCGGGCTATACCTGCTGGAATTAGAGAGAGAAGGTATAGCCCTCCGGCCACCACCAGAGCACCAGCAGTCCGCCGAGTAGCACGATGCCAAACAGGAGCGAGATCTTAGCGAATAGCTTGCTGTTTCCGAGAAAGCCGGCTAGGGCACCCTTGAAAGCGACATTCGAAAGGGCAGCAACCAGGATAACACGCCAGCCATTGTCGGGCGAGAGATTGCCGATGTTCATTAGCCGGGAAGTCGAAAGCGTAATGGCATCCACGTCGGTCAGGCCCGAAATAATAGCCACTATGTACAGGCCGCTGTCGCCGAGGTAATCATTGGCAGCGGCTGTTGCCAGGATCACGATGCCGTAGATAGCCCCGAAGACCAGGGCCGCTTTCAGCTGAGCGGGGTTTTCCTGCTCAGGCATTTGGTCACTTTCCTCTTTGTTAGTAAAATAGGCGACCAGGCCTGTCGCAACCATCAGACCAACGACCACCATCAGGGGAGGGGCCACTTGCGGCATCACGCCCGGCGCCACGATCAGGATCTCTGTCAAGATTCTGAAAAAGGCCACAGTAGAGGCAATGAAGATGACAATAGCGGCTAACTGACTGCTTCCTTTGGTGTCCTTCGTTCGGCGGGCATAGCTCACAGTGGTGGCTGTGCTCGAGATCAGCCCTCCCAGCACGCCGCCCAGAAAAGTGCCTGCCTTGTTGCCGAAGATCTTATACACAAAATAGCCCAGCAAACCTATCCCTACAATCAGCACCACCATGAGCCATATGTTGTAGGGATTGAGCACCTGGTAAGGACCGTAGGCCTCGTTCGGCAATATGGGCAGTATCACGAAGGAGATGACCACGAACTGCATAATGGCCGTCAGGTCCTGCTGCCCGATGCGCGATACCATTTGGTGCAAGGTGTCCTTCAGGTGCAGGAGAACCGCCACGGTGGCGCCGAGGGCCACGGCCACTGTCTTGCTGCCAAACGCCAGGTAGGCGCCAATGGCAAACATCAGCAATAGGGCTGCTTCTGTAGTTTGGCCAACGTCGGGCGCAGCCTCTTTTTTCTTCATCAGATTAGCCGTCACCACAATGGCCGCTGTAGCCAGCAGCCCCGCCGCCACGATCCAGCCTCCCAGCTCACGGGCCATCAAAGCCGTGAGGGTGCCGAAGAGGGTGACCAGCGGAAAGGTGCGTATGCCGGCGATCTGCGCGTTGTCGTGCTGCCGTTGCAGGCCGACCAGCAGGCCGAGCCCCAATGAAATAGCAAGTATCTGGAAGAGTTCCTGTTGCATGCAGGCGTTGTAATAGCGGATGGTATGGTGCTAAGATACAGCCCTAAACGATAAAAGTATAGCTGCGGCTATACTTTTATCTGAGAATGACAATATAGAGAAGTCGGATTATTCAGCTCCCTCCTGCAGCAGGGTGCTGCTAATGCGTCGGAGTTCTGTTTCGGCCGCTTTGGCCTGGAACTGGATGTCGATCAGGCGGTTCTCTGCCACCAGCTGGTTGCGTTGGGCCTCCCGCAACTCGATGGCCGTCAGAAGCCCAAGTCGATAGCGTTCCAGGGCAATGGCGGCATTCTCCTGGGCCAGGGTCAGGTTGGTCTCTTCCAGTTGCAGCAGCTGGAGGCGGTTGGTGTACTGGCTGTAGGCTCTGGCCAGGGCGGCATCAAGTAAATTTTGCTGACGCTTATACTCCAGGTTGGCAGTCTCCAGGTTGATGCGGGCATTTTGAGCCAGTCGGTTGGTGTTGAGTCCGTTGAAAATAGGCAAGCTCACACTCAAGCCGTAGTTATACCCGCGGTTCTGGTTAAATCTCGGTGAGAATTCGTTCAGCGGCTCGTTTTCTGAGCGGTTGAAGTTGTAAGCTCCTACCACCCCGATCACCGGAAAGCGGCTGGCCCGAACGGCTTTGATGTCCAGGTTGGCGATCTCCTGGTTGAGTTTGAGACGTCCCAGCAGCGGGTTGTTAGCCAGCATGCCTGCATCGGCATTCCCATAGTTCAGGTTCGGGTCCACGACAATGGAGTCGGTTGCCACGAAGTCGATGTCCGGGTCGCGGCTAAGCAGCTGGTTGAGGTTGATCTTCGCATTTTGCAGCGCCTCCTGTTGCACCAGCAGCTCCGAACGATCGGTGTTAAAGTCTACCTGCGCACGCAGAATCTCCACTTTAGCACTTACGCCTACTTCGTATTGCGCCTGCGCAATGTCGACACGGGCCTGCGAAATGGCGATGGCATCTTCAATGGCCTGCATCTTTTTCGACTGGCGCACCACTTCAAAGTAGTTGTCGAAGATGTTAGCCAGTGTGTTCTGTACCGTTTCACGGGTAAACAGCACACCCGATTTCTCCAGTGCCTTAAGGCGATCGTAGTTAATGAACATGCCCATGCCGTCAAAGATGGTCCAGTTTAGGTTCACGCTCCCGTTCAGGTTGTTGGAGCTGGCCCCGTTACGGGTACGGTCCGGGCCCGTTTGAAACTGCTGGCGGGAGTTGTTCTCACTAAACGTACGGCCACCGCGCGCCTCTACATTCGGGAGGAAGCCGGCATTGCCGCGGGTAACGTTATTCTCGGCAATGGCCTCCTGCCTGCCGGCAATCTGAATGTCGTAATTGTTCTGGAGCCCTATCCGGATGGCATCCTGCAGCGAAAGCTGTTCCTGGGCGGCAAGTTTGTTGGGGAAGAGCAGCACTACTCCCAGAAGGAACAGTGCTGCAACTCGAAGTGATGACATTATGTTAGAATGCAAAGGTTTAAATCTTAGCGTCAGAGATTCGATTTCAGGTATTATTTGCTCAGAGCCGGTTCTCTTTCCTGCTTGCGCATCAGCTCTTCTTCCTCTTCCTTATCTGCCATCAGGGCAACGTTAGCCTCTGCGGACGAGAAGTAGGAGTAGATGGCCGGAATGATGTATAGCGTAAGGCCTGTGGCCAGAATTAGACCACCTACCACGGCTATACCCATTGAAACACGGCTTTCGGAACCGGTGCCGAGCGCCAGCGCGATTGGCAGCGTACCCAGAATCGTCGACAAGCTCGTCATCAGGATCGGGCGGAAACGTGACACGGCGGCTTCTCTAGCTGCTTCGAGTTTATTCAGTCCCTGTTCTTTCTTCTGGTTGGCAAACTCCACCAGCAGGATACCGTTTTTAGTCACCAGACCTACCAGCATGATCATACCGATTTGGCTGAAAATGTTGAGCGTTTGGTCATAGAACCATAAGCTGAGCAGGGCACCGGCAAGGGCCAGCGGCACTGTGAACATGATGATGATCGGGTCGCGGAAGCTCTCAAACTGTGCTGCCAAAGCCAGGTAGATCAAACCGAGCGCCAGCAGGAAGGCGAACATCAAACTGCCCGAGCTCTCCTGGAAGTCTCTGGACTGACCGGTCAGTGTGGTCTGGAAGGTTTCATCCAGCACATCTTTCGCAATAACGTCCATGGCCTGTATACCATCGCCTATGGTATAGCCCTTGTTGAGCGTGGCACTGAAGGTGGCGGCGGCAAAACGGTTGAAGCGGTAAATCTGAGGCGAAGAACTCTCTTCCTTCAGCTCAACCAGATTGTCCAGCTGTATCAGCTCGCCGGCATTGTTTTTTACATAGAGGGTGCGCAGGTCGAGGGGTTGGCTGCGGTTCTCGCGCGCCACCTGACCCAGGATCTGGTACTGCTTACCGCCGCGCACAAAGTAGCCGAAGCGCTGACCGCTTAGGCCGAGCTGCATGGTCTGGGCCACGTCCCGCACACTCACACCCATTGAGAGGGCTTTCTCACGGTCGATCTCTACACGCAGTTCCGGCTTGTTGAACTTGAGGTTAACATCCACGAAGTTGAAGGCCGGGTCCTGACGGGCTGCCTCCAGGAAAGGTGGAATGATCTCGCGCAGTTTCGCCATGCTTTGGGCCTGCACGACATACTGCACCGGCTGACCGGCACCACGGCCACCACCCAAGCCCTTGTCGCCTGCGGCAAAGGCGCGGGCACCCGGTACCTGGTTGAGCAGGGCAGGGAGCTGTTCCACAATTTGCTGCTGGGTCAGGTCCCGCTCAGACGGGTCTACCAGGCGCAGGCGAATGAAGCCCGAGTTGGAGTTACGCGTCATGGTCGTCATGCTGCTGATGCCCTGCACCGAGTCGTTTACGAGCGCCGACAGTTCGTTCATGTAGCGGTCCATAAATTCGAAAGAGGCACCTTCCGGGCCAGTCGTCTGAATACGGAGGCCACTTCGGTCTTCTTCCGGGGTCAGTTCAGACTGCAGGGTAGAAAACTGCCACCAGATAACGCCCGCAGATAATACGATCAGGATGAAAGACACCCAGCGGTAAGCCAGGAAGCTGTTGAGGCTATCTCTGTATATGTTGGTGAGGGAGGTGAAAAACGGCTCTGTTTTGCGGTAGAACCAGTTCGGCCGCTCACGTTGCTTCAGCATCCGCGACGACATCATCGGTGTGAGCGTGAGCGAGACAAAGGATGAGATGATCACAGAGCCCGCCACCACAATGCCAAATTCCCGGAAGAGTCGACCGGTCGTATCTTCGAGGAAGGCAACCGGCATGAACACAGCCGCCAGGGCAACGGTGGTGGAAATAATGGCGAAGTAGATCTCTGTAGCGCCTTTCTTGGCGGCCTTCATCGGTTCCTGCCCCTCCTCAATCCGGGCGTAGATGTTCTCGAGCATCACGATGGCGTCATCCACTACCAGACCAATGGCCAGTACGATGCCCAGTAGCGTCAGCACGTTAATGGAGAAGTCCATCACGTACATGATGAAGAAAGTACCCACCAGCGAGACAGGTATAGCCACGATTGGAATGAGCGTAGAGCGCCAGTCGCGCAGGAACAGGAAGATAACCACCACTACCAGGCCGAAGGCCACGAAGATAGTCTCCTGCACTTCGGCGATAGAGTCCCTTACATATTGCGAGTTATCGAAGCCGATGGTCAGTTCCAGGTCCTCAGGTATGTCTTTTTTGATGAATTCCAGACGTTTGTAGAATTCATCGGCAATTTCGATCTGGTTGGTGCCCGGCTGCGGGATGATTACGACACCGATCATCGGAATGCCGTTGTAGCGCAGTACCGTCTTTTCGTTTTCGGGGGCCAGCTGGGCGTAGCCAATGTCACGGAAACGAATCAGGCGGTTGGCATCTTCTCTTACAATCAGGTTGTTGAATTCATCGGGGGTGGAGATACGGCCCATGGTTCTCACCGAAAGCTCTGTGGTGGCGCCTTCGATGCTACCTGATGGCAGCTCGACGTTCTGGCGGGCCAGCGCATCGCGCACCTCCAATGGGGTCACGCGCAAAGCCGAAAGCTTGTCCGGGTCCATCCAGAGGCGCATGGAATAGCGCTTATCACCCCAGATGTTGATGGCACTTACGCCCGGAATCGTCTGCAGCTGCTCTTTGAACACGTTCTGCCCGATGTCGGAAAGGTCGAGCAGGGAGCGGGTTTCGCTACGTATACCCAGGAAAATGATCGGGTTGGCGTCCGCATCGGCTTTAGATACGGTTGGGGGCTCGGCATCTTCCGGCAGGCGGCGCTGCGCTCTGGCCACACGGTCGCGCACGTCGTTGGCGGCTGCTTCCAGGTCCACGTCAAGGCCAAACTCCACCGTGATGTTGCTGCTACCCTCACTGCTCGAAGACATAAGCGTGCGTATACCTGCAATACCGTTGATCGATTCCTCGAGCGGCTCTGTGATCTCCGATTCGATGGTCTCGGCATTGGCACCCGCGTAGCTCGTCGAAACGTTCACGATCGGCGGGTCCACGCTTGGGTACTCGCGCACGCCTAGGTACGTGATGCCGATAAACCCGAACACCATGATCGTGATACTCATCACAATGGCGAGCACCGGGCGCTTGATACTTATATTTGATAAACTTGCCATAAATAGCTCATGCTAAACAGTTTCCGGAGGAAACCAAATTGTTTATACTCCTTCCCAACAAATGTGGCGCAGCCTGTGGCTTTACTGCGCCTCTCCCGAGTTTGTCACCCTTCTGATATTCAGGTCTGAGCCAGGGCGGGCCTGCAGTATACCTGAACTGATGATCGTGTCACCCGGTTCCACGCCTTCGATAATCTGGATCATGGTTTCAGAACGCTGACCGATCTTCACCATCTTAGGCTGGGCCTTGCCACCCTTCGCCAGGAAGATTTTGTGGCCGGTTGCCTCCGGTATGATGGATTCGGTCGGGATCAGGATGGCTTCATCCATATCCTCCAGACTCAGCTCCACCCGAACGAATGCGCCTGGCTTAATCTCCTGGTTCTTATTGTCATATAACGCGCGCAGCTGCAGGGTGCGTGTAGCCGGGTCTATGTTTGGCTGCACGGCATAGATAGAGGCTTCGTATTTTTCTGCGCTTCCTTCGGAAGTAAAGGTGATCTTGTCGCCTACCTTCACAGACTGGCTGTAGCGGCCAGGTATAGAGAAGTCAATCTTCACGGGGCTGATGTCCACGATGCGGGCTACAGGGGTGGTCGGTGTTACGTAGCTGCCTTCGCTTACCTGGCGCAGACCGATCACGCCGTCAAACGGTGCGCGCACGTAGGCTTTGTCCAAAGTGGCTCGCAACGCCTGGATGTCGGCGGTGGCGGTGGCGAGTTGGTTGCTCACCTGGTCGTACTCCTGGCGGCTGATGTATTCTTTCTCCAGCAGGGTGCGCTGGCGCTCTTCCATGTCGCGGTACAGCTTCTGGTTCGACTGCAGCTTGGCCAGTTGGGCACGCAGGTCGGCGTCGTTTACCGTCATCAGGAGCTGCCCTTTCTTCACCTGGCTGCCCTCCTTGAAGTTGATCGCTGTCACGCGGCCGGATATTTCGCTGCGAAGCTCCACATCTTCGTTTGGTATAACGGAGCCTGTGGATGTGATCTTATTCTGGAAAGCGGTGGGAGAGACGACGAACACGTCCACGGCTACTTTCTGAGCCATTGGTCCGCCCGTAGGCCTGGCAGCTTTTGCTTCCTCGTTTCCGGTAAATGCTTTGCTGTATAACAGGTAACCCACAACGGCGGCGACTACCAGGAGAAGGATGGTTTTGACGGTTTTGTTCATTTAAATTTAAACTTCGAATTTGGTAATCTTAACCTCAAAGGTATAGAATTCCGGTTTGTATTTAACGTATAGACAACAGCAAAAAACAACTAAATTTACATGCTTGCCTCTGTATAAGAAAGCACGCGGCAGGCGAACTCTACCAACTGACACTATTGTAAGACAAACGGCAGCTACAGAGGTTTAAAAACAGATTAAAGAAATTTAATAAAGGTATGAGCGAGGACAAGAAAAACTTTTTCGAGGATGTATATGAGGTGGTTAAACTCATACCGGAGGGGAGAGTGACCTCCTACGGCGCTATTGCCAGCTACTTGGGCTCCAAAGGATCGGCCCGCATGGTGGGCTGGGCTTTGATCGCCTCGCAGCCCTTCGCCGCCATACCTGCGCACCGCGTCGTGAACAGAATAGGCATGCTCACAGGCAAGCAGCACTTCGAAGACTCCGGGGCCATGCAAGAGCGACTGGAGCAGGAGGGCGTGAAAGTGGAAAACGACCAGGTGGTGGAGTTTAAAAAGCTGTTCTGGGACCCGGCAAAGGAGCTGTTGTAAGGTATAGGAGTTTAAGGGTTAGAGAGTTTAGGAGTCGACTGATACTCTATCGGTTCATTTTAGCGCTCGGGGGTGCAATAGAGAGTCTCTCGTATACCTGAATGGCCTTTTGTAAACGCGGGCGGTTGTAGCGTTGCACCATGATCGGGTAGATGTTCAGGAGGACGTTCAACGAAATCAGCCACCACTATTGTGCTATACCTTCCTGATAAGCTACCCAGATGGTGAAGACCATGACAATGAAAAAAATGACCAGGTGCCCGAAGTCATCCTGGCGGGTGTTGTACTCCAGCTGCTTTAACGCCGGAAGATCCTTTTTAACCGGGTTGGCCGCTTTATGCAGCTTCTCCCAGCCAGTCCAGAGGAGTAGTTTCCGGAAAGCGTGGACGCCGAACCACCTGTATACCTTACCGCCTGCTTCCCATCTCTTGCTATTAAAATAATTCGCATTGAAGGCGGGTTTAAACGTCTGCATGAGCGATGAAACTGCCATCATGAGCATGAAATTCAACACCCAGGCAAAAGAGAAGGAGGTAAAGCCCTGCAGGTAGGCCAGCAAAGCAATGGTGGCCAGTGCAAAAAGGGAGACGAAAAGAGCGCCTACGTATTTGAGCAAGGGAGTGGCTGCAGGTATAGTGAGTTACTAATATACAGTATTCATGCCCAAACAACCTATTCCTAAACGGAAAAAGGCACCACCTTGCCGGCAGCGCCTTTCACCACTCTAACAAATCACTGTTGGTGGAGCTCCGATACTCGCTACCAACAGTGGCTTTTAAGAAATCACAGAAAAAATGTCTATGCAGCACCAAAGGGGCTCTGTCTTCCCCGATAGTGATACAAGTATAGGCACTCTGAAATTCACAAATTCAACTTTTAGACAAGCGACCGGTTTGCGGACCCTTACAGCAGGTATGGCACCCTCGCAGGCTGTACGCGGCACGATGGCTGCACTTCGGGTGGCAGGTATAGCCGCTTGTCTAAAAGCACCTGTTGGCGAGGGACTTGATGCGCAGAAAACGTAACTTTGCAGGATGGAAGTAAAACTGAACGCGGCACGTGAGCTGGAGGCGAGGAGCTGGAGTCTGCCGGATGTGCGTAACATTACCCAGAACAGGCTGCTGCTGCACCTGCTCTTCTGGGCAGTGTACGTGTGCTTTTTCGGCCTGCTCTACGGCAGCTACATCGACGATTACTACAACGCCTTCATGATCGAGCTCATCGAGCTGCCCTTCAAGATGCTGCTTGTATACTTTAACATGTACTTCCTGATGCCGCAATACCTGCTGCAGCAGCGCTACCTGGAGTTTGCTGTCTACCTGCTCCTCATGATGGGGGCCATCGGCATCCTGATGCAGTTTGTGCTCATGCCGCTGCTCATCCACCCGCTCATTTGCCCCACCACCTGCACCAACGACAACCTGACGCTCTACCGCTTCGTGCGCAACATCGTCAACCTGGGCTACCTGGTGTCGATGTCGGCGGCCATTTACCTGCTCAAGAACTGGTACCGCGATCAGCAGGCCACGCAGTCGCTGGCGAAGGACAAACTGGAGGCGGAACTCAAGTTCCTGAAAGGCCAGATTCACCCGCACTTCCTCTTTAACACGCTCAACAGCCTGTACTCGCTCACGCTGCGCAAATCGGAGAACGCGCCGGAGGTGGTGCTCAAACTGTCGGGCCTGATGGACTACATGCTCTATGATGCGGCAGCCGCCAAAGTGCCATTGGAGAAGGAGCTCAACTATATCCAGAACTACATTGCCCTGGAGCGCATCCGCTACGGCGACCGCGTGGACATTGCCTATACTGAGTCGGGAGGTATAGCCGGCAAGCAGATTGCGCCCATGATGCTGCTGCCTTTTGTGGAGAATGCCTTTAAGCACGGCGTGAGCACCGAAACCAAAAACGCCTGGATTCGGGTAGATGTAAAGGTGCAGGGCCATATGCTGGTGGTGCTGGTCGAGAACTGCAAATGCCTCGAGAAAGCAAGCGACAGCAACCGCGACTTTGCCTCGGGCATCGGGCTGAAAAATGTGCGCCGACGACTCGAGCTGCTCTATGAAAACAGGTATAGCCTGGAGGTGGAAGACGATCCCGAAAGCTATGCCGTGCGATTAGAGCTTCACCTGGGGCAGGAGTAAGGAAGTTTGGGAGCTTGAGAGTTGAGGAGTTAGAAAGTTACAAAGGAAGAGAATTCAGGAGTTGTTGTAGCGACGGTACACTGTAACGTCGTGGTGCCACGCAGCAGGCCCGTTACCGTAGGGTAGGGACAGGTCGCGACCTGTCCGAATCGTGCACGAAATTTCCGTTGCTTTGCGGGGTTTTCCGCTGCAATGATGCTCATCGCTCTACATTGCTCTTCGGGATTTGCAATCCTGAAGCACTATACTATAAGGATTTGCAATCCGACTTCTGTTTTTCCCGTCCGGTCAGCAAACTGGCGATTTTAAAACTGATGACAAATCCTGGCAGTAGTAAACTTTCTGATTGCAAAACCGAAAGAGCGGAGGACTGTATATTTGAAAGAGCAGCCAAAAGGCTATACCTGTGTCCTGATTGTAATTTGGGAGCAGCAGGGGTAGCGTAACCTATACCTTAAGCATCTGTCAAATATTACCACATACTTATTTCGTATACCTTGTGCCATACCTGAATAAAACATGAAACTACGCTGCCTGATAGTAGACGACGAGCCCCTGGCGCTGGATGTGCTGGAGACTTTTGTGGAACGACTCGATAACCTGGAATTGGTATGCCGCTGCAACAATGCCGTGGAGGCCTATAACTGTCTGCAGACCGAGCACATCGACCTGATGTTCCTCGATATCCAGATGCCCAAGCTCACAGGTATAGATTTCCTTAAGTCGCTGCCTAACCCGCCCCGGGTTATCTTCACGACCGCCTACCGCGACTACGCCCTCGACAGCTACGAGCTCAATGCCGTGGACTACCTGCTCAAGCCCATCGCCTTCGACCGCTTTCTGAAAGCCGTGGCCAAGGTGACGCCCGCGGAACCCAAAGGTATAGCAAGCCCGGCAACGGTGGCTGCAGCCCAGTCAGAGCCGGATTACAAGGATGCCTTCATTTACCTGAAAGCCGACAAGAAAATGGTGAAGGTGATGCTGGCCGATATCCTTTACATCGAGAGTCTGAAAGACTACATCCGGGTGAAGACCGACACGAAAGAGATCATCTCATACCAGAAGATCTCTTTCCTGGAAGAAAAGCTGCCAACCGATAAATTCCTGCGCATCCACCGCTCGTTCATCATCTCCCTAGATAAAGTACAGGCCTTCTCCGCCACTGCCGTAGACGTTGGCAAAACCGAAATCCCGATCGGCCGCCTCTACAAAAACGAAGTGCTGCAGGTGCTCGGGCAGAACAACCTGTTGGAATCGTAGATGCTATGAATGACTAATGATTAGTGAAGAATGATTAATGTGAGAAGGGTAATAAATAAAGAAGTGTATTACTGCTTGGTATAATAAACTTGAGTAGCGGGTTTATGGTATAAGTCTCCGAGGTGTAACTGCCTTCTCTCCGGACTATTCATTACTCATTATTCACTAATCATTAGTCATCACTCATTAATCATTCGACTTGAACTCCATCTCTAAAAAGAAGCAGTTTTACTCAATTGCGGCTTGTCTGCGGAAATACCTGCACGAGTACGACCGCGAAACGAAGCTGCCGGTGCGCTACGAGGACCTGGTGCACTATACCGATGCCTTTCCGTACTACGACAAAAAAGGGCACGACACGCTTTGGGAGACGATTATGTTCGACCAGCAGTCGCAGGTGGAGCTTAACGGCGGCCTGACACAGATCTATGCCCTGCTCAAGACCGACGGCGATATGTCGGTGATGGAGCACCTCTACGTGTCGCGGATCGATTACTGCACCTTTGGCAACTCTAATCCTTTCCGGGTGCAGATCATGAACCAGCTCAACGACAACTACGACTACTTTTATGTGAAGCGGGCCGATGCCTCGCGCATCTACGGGCTGGAGCTGGAGTATATTTTGTCACCCAACCGCATCAACTACCTCGTGGACGGCGATACGCTCATTGAAGAGCACATAGCAGGTATACCAGGCGACCTCTTCATCAAGGAATACCTTAACCGACCGGCTTCGAACAAGGTGCGCATTGCCAAGGAGTTTGTGAAGTTTAACGAGCGCTGCTTCGTGCGCCTGCTCGGCGATATGCGCTCCTATAACTATGTGGTGGACATCACGCCCGACTTTGAGGACGAACAGTACCGCGTGCGGCCCATCGACTTCGACCAGCAATCTTACGAGGGGCGCAAGAGCATGTACCTGCCACAGTTTTTCAAAGACAATAACGTGATTGTGGACCTGGTGCTCAATCTGCTGAAACCCGACGTGGTGCGCCAATACCAGAACGAGGAGCGCACGCTTATATTCAGACGCCTGCGCACGGCCCGCTACCGTCTCCGAGACCTGATCGACTGCATGCGCAAAGATACCATCTCCTCACCCGAAAAAATAGCGCAGCTGAAGCAGGAACTAGCCCAGCACCACAATTCCGACGAATTTCTCAAATGCCGCGGCATGGGCGACCTCGTACGCCTCAACCTCAAGACCGTGATGAAAAAGGCGAAGATCAGGTAGGTCTTTTTCGTATCACGACACACGTATCAAGTAGCACGATGCCTTCAGTGAGTATTTGAAAAAGGAATTTTTGACATAGGATGAAAATCGCAAGAGTCCTTTATCAAATAGTCTTTTGTCAATTTCTATACCTAGTCCTACAGCCGCTCCAGGTTCGTGCGGGTGCGCTCGCTGTCGGTCAGGTTGCCGGTGTTGACGGTTGAGGCCGGCTCAAACAACAGTATTTCCGCCTCTTCGTGCGCCACAGGCCGATGCTCTACACCACGCGGCACGATCAGAAACTCGCCGGGCTGCAGGGTGATCGTTTTGTCTCGGAACTCCATCACAAAACTGCCATTTACGACCAGAAACAACTCGTCTTCGTGCTCGTGGTGGTGCCAGTCGAAGGCACCCTTAAATTTGGCGAGCTTTACCTGCTGCCCGTTCAACTCACCCGCTATCCGCGGATTCCAGTGATCCGGTATCAGGGCAAACTTCTCGGCCAGGTTTACTTTCTCTATTTTTTGTGCCATGCCTATACCTGTTTTGTGGAGATGATGAATATCATTTAAATTTATTTGGACTGATTCTAAATAGGCCTTACCTTTGTGACGTTAGATTATAAATACAAGCGCCACCACTATGATTGCAGCGATCGTAAAGCCCGGAGAGAAGATAGCAGCTACTACTGAGTTAGTCGAGATTTACGCAAACGAGGCTGGCGCCGTTTATCAGTGCGATCGTAAAAACCGCCTGATGTTGTTCTTCAACGGAACACTGAACGTGCTAAAGGTAGACACTTTTCTGCGTTTGAGAAAAGTGGTGGCAAGCATCGACCTGCAGCAGATGGCCGCTAACCCAAGCCGCTCCTCTGATTACGAAATTGTATCGGTATGCGGCTGCGACCGCTGCTTTATCTTGTCGCTGACAGAGCTACACGCCCTGCGCGACCTGCTGGCCGGCGCCAAGTTCACCCTCGAGCTGAACCGCCTGTTGCACGAGTGCCTCACACCGCTCGAAACCTAGCCCCGCAACACCAGCCATACCTGCCAGCACAACCTCTCAGTTGTGCTTTTTTTATTTAGACTTCTTCCATATTTCGCCTCCCGCATCCGTTTTCAAAACATTATACTTACCTTAATGGTAAGAATAAAAGACGCATGCCCTGTCTGGCGCATGCCTTCAATTAGAAACGAAAAACACCCCATACCTATGAAGGATTTACTAAGGCTAAGAACTTCGCTTACCGAAGAGATAGAGAGAGTGCTCAACGAACAGATCAAAATGGAAGGGGAGGCCTCGGCCATGTACCTGGCCATGTCTGCCTGGTGCGACCGCAATGGCTTCGACTTCAGCGCTGGTTATTTCAAAAAGCAGTCCGACGAGGAGCGCGAACACATGCTGCGTTTGTTCAAGTACGTGTCCGATATGGGCGGCCGCGCCGTGTCGCCGGACATCACGGGCGTTCAGATCGAGTTCGAGTCTTTCAGAAGCGTGTTTGAGCAAGCATTGCAGCAGGAGATTGCTGTAACGCAGTCGTTCAACCGCATGGCCGACAAGTGCATGAAGACAAAAGACTTTGTGACATTCACGTTCCTGCAGTGGTTCCTGAAAGAGCAGATCGAAGAAGAATATGTAGCCCGCCGTGCGCTCGAGCTATTCGACGTGATAGGCGAGGAGGGAACTGGCCAGTACGAGATCGACAAGCGTGTACCAAAGATCACGTACGAGGATACTTACGAAGGTTAAGCTATACCTGTAGTCAAATAAAAAAAGCCTTTGGATTCGCTCCAAAGGCTTTTTTTTATGATGCTATACCTTAGCGCTCAGCATAAGGGGTATGTTTCAGTAGCTATACCTGTTTAAGGTGTCTTTTGTCTTTCGTCAAAAAGTCTCTTGTCCCGGATCGGCTATACCTGCAACAACGTCTTTTGTTCTTTGTCAAAAACTCCTTTGTCAATGACTTTCCAAAGACATCGTGCTACTTGATACGTGTGTAGCGATACGAAAAAAGTGATACGAAAAAGATCTACTCTTCTGATTTCAGGATGTGCTCTTTAAAGGTCTGGATGGCCTGCTCTTCGGTGGTATGGTGCAACCACACGTTGTCCGGCTGAAAACTCATGACCGGGGCAAAGTCACAGCGGTCGGTGCACTCAGTCTTCACGACTTCCACCTGACCTTTCAGGCCCATGTCTTTGATCATGTTGCGAAGCGTCTTGCCGATGTCCTTACCGCCTTTTTTCTTGCATTTGCTACCCGTGCAGACGTAAATCACTTTGTCCGGTACGTTGAATCCTTTGCTCATGTATTCGTTTGAATGGCTACCCTTTAAAGGGGAAAAGCTGTGAATTAGTTCATGTACGTGCGGCCGTACACCATCGGTTTAGTTTTGCTGGCAGGCCGTAAGCCAGTCGCGTGCCTCGTCTATGTCCTGAAAGATGCGCATCTCAAAGCGTCCCCGTACCCGGTTCAGCATATCGGCTGATGAGGCGGCGGCAAATGCCTCTGCGTTCGCGACGTGGGCATAGTACTTTAGTTCGGCCTCTGCTGCCATGGGTATCCATACCTGCTCAATCCACTCCACTGACTCATCCCAGCGCCCCACCAGGTGGCGGTTGTCATTCAGTCCGCAGGAGGCCTTATACTGCTTAATGGCTTCCAATACGGCCAGGCTGCCCTGCTTCACGTTTTCAGGAGACACATAGCCGATCCAGTCGTTGTAGACCCAGTGGTGGTGCTCATCGAAATGGATGGTGAGGTAGGTTTTGCCGGTAGAAGATGTAAGCTCCCGTATTTTCATGTGGAGGAGGTTCATTTTTCAAGTATAGCCAGTTGCAATATAGTCAATACAAGTTAGGCAGCAGCTTTCATACAGCCTGAAAAGCAGAAATTTACCCCTTTGGTCGCTATTTTCTTAAAGTAACGTGCCATACCTGATGTAAGGAACTAAGAGAAAAGGAATGATGCCGCGCGAAGCGGTATAAAAATTAGGCTTTCTGTGGTAACAGTTGTAAGTTAAACCTTCGGATTGACGGATTGTCTAATTTCCACATCTAACCCATCTTAACCTTAAAAGAAACATGCACATCAAGACTCTGAGAACCTCGAAGCGATTGGCTGCTTCGATGCTGAGCCTGTTGTTGCTGGCGGGCTCCCCGGCCCCTGTCGTATTTGCGCAGGGCGGCAAGCAGGCCACCACCGGCTACCAGCGACCACCCGAGGCCATCGCCTCCATCATCGACGCACCTTCCACACCCGGTGTCAGCATCAACTCCAAAGGCGACTGGATGCTGCTGCTCGAGCGGGCAGGTTACCCCAGTATCGAAGAGCTGGCGCAACCCGAAAGCCGTCTGGCTGGTTTGCGCATCAACCCTGCCACCAATGGCCAGAGCCGTGCCACGTTCATCAACAACATCAAGCTGAAGCAGGTGAACGGCGGGCAGGAGTTTGAGCTGGCAGGTATACCGCAAAATGCGCAGATCTCTTACGTAACCTGGTCGCCGGACGAAAAGCAGATCGCTTTCACCATCACCAAAGCCAACGGCATTGAGCTGTGGGTGGCAGGTATAGCCGACCGTCAGGCACGCAAGCTGACCGAGGCCACACTCAACGATGCGTATAGCGGCCGACCGTTCTCGTGGATGCCGGACAGCAAGTCAATGCTGGTGAAGTTCGTGGACGAGAAGCGCGGCGAAATGCCGAAAGCCAGCCTGGTGCCGACCGGCCCGAACATTCAGGAGAACATCGGCAAGGCCAACCCTTCGCGCACCTACCAGGACCTGCTCAAGAATAAGAACGATGAGCAACTGTTCGACTACTACATGCAAACCCAACTGAAACTGGTGAGCCTCGACGGCAAGCAGCAGCCAGTTGGTCAGGCCGGCATCATCAAGAGCGCCGACGTGTCGCCGGACGGGCAGTTCCTGTTGGTGGAAACCATTCAGAAGCCATACTCATACCTGGTGCCGCACTATTACTTCCCATACAACGTGGAGGTGTGGGGCCGCGACGGCAAGGTGGTAAAGCAAATGGCCCAACTGCCACTGGCCGAAGACATTCCGATCGGCTTCGATAACGTGGCCAAAGGTCCGCGCGGCTACAACTGGCGCCCCGACAAGCCTGCTACCCTTTACTGGGCAGAGGCGCAGGACGGCGGTGACGCAACCAAAGAAGTGGCCGAGCGTGACGTGGTGTTTATGCTCGATGCGCCTTTCTCTGGAAAACCTGCCAAACTGGCCGGCACCAAATACCGATACCGTGGCGTGCAGTGGGGCAACAACGACCTGGCGCTGGTAAACGAGCGCCTCTGGAAGACCCGTACCGAACGCGTGTTGCGCATCGATCCATCGAAGCCTGCACAGGCCGGCACGGTGCTGATCGAGCGCTCTTACGAAGACGGCTACAGCGACCCGGGCAGCCCGGTGTATACCAAAAACCAGTATGGCCGCAGTGTACTGTTGACCGACAAGAAAGGCGACAACATTTACATGATCAGTGAAGGCGGCTCGCCGGAAGGCAACCGTCCGTTCCTGAGCGAGTTCAACCTCAAGTCGAAGAAGGCCAAAATCCTTTTCCGTTCCGAGGCCCCTTATTACGAGCGTCCGGTGGATATCATCGACCTGAACAGCAAGCGTATTATCACGCGCCGCGAGTCTGAGCAGGAAGTGCCCAACTACTTCGTGCGCGACCTGAACAAGAAGCGCATGACGCAGGTGACCAAATTCCCGCACCCATACCCACAACTGCAGGGCGTGCAGAAAGAGATGCTGCAGTACGAGCGCAACGACGGTGTGAAACTGACAGCTGTGCTATACCTACCGAAGGACTATAAGAAAGAAAATGGTCCGCTGCCGATGCTGATGTGGGCCTACCCGCGAGAATTTAAGAACGCTGCAGCAGCCGGTCAGGTAAAGAGCTCGCCTTACGAGTTCACCCGCATCAGTTCCGGTTCGCCGCTGTTCTGGGTAACGCAGGGCTACGCCGTGCTCGACCGCACCGACTTCCCGATAGTGGGAGAGGGCGAAGCGCAGCCAAATGACACTTACGTAGAGCAACTGGTTGCCAACGCCAAAGCCGCCATCGACAAGACCGTGAGCATGGGCGTGGCCGATCCGAAGCGCATCGCCGTGGGTGGACACTCTTATGGTGCCTTCATGACCGGTAACCTGTTGGCGCATTCCGATCTGTTTGCTGCAGGTATAGCCCGAAGCGGTGCTTATAACCGTACGCTCACACCATTTGGCTTCCAGCAGGAGGAGCGCACCTACTGGCAGGCGCCGGAGGTATACAACCGTATGTCGCCGTTCTCCGCTGCCCATAAAGTGAAGACTCCGATCCTGCTCATCCACGGAGAGGCTGATAACAACTCCGGTACCTTTCCGGTGCAGAGCGAGCGCTTCTACAACGCCCTGAAAGGCCACGGCGCCACCACGCGACTAGTGTTCCTGCCGCACGAAAGCCATGGCTACGCTGCCCGTGAGTCGATCCTGCACATGCTGTGGGAAATGGACACCTGGCTGAACACCTACGTGAAGAACCGTCAGGTGCAGTAAGGTATAGCCATACCTTGATCAATAAACAAAAAGCCCCGACCAATTATGGCCGGGGCTTTTTGCTTATACCTTACTGTAAGTAATGTCTATTGCTTGATCGCCTTGATCGTGTGCGGCACGATGTCCCGTGGCCAGTTCTGCCCGTCTACCGGCTCTTCTGAGATCTTATCCACTACTTCCATCCCTTCAATCACTTCTCCAAACACCGTGTATTCCTGGTCCAGAGACGGCTCACCTCCTATTGTAGTATAAAGCTTAATCTGCTCCGGGGTATACTTGATGTTGTGTTTCGCTTCGAAAGCCTTGAGTTCCTGCACTGTTTTGGGCTCGCCCTGCACAATGTAGAAGTTGTGCGAAGAAGACTCCTTTTCCGGGTTGCGCTCGTCGCCGTAGCGGGCCATGGCCAGAGCACCGCGCTTGTGGATGTATTTGGGGTTGAACTCCTGCGGAATTTTGTAGGCCCCGTTTTTCATGGTGCGGGTATCAGAGTCGCCGCCCTGCACGGCAAAGCCTTTCACAACACGGTAGAATTCTCCCTGGTCGTAGAAGCCTGCTTTGGTGAGGCGCAAAAAGTTGGCGCGGTGCAGGGGCGTTTCAGGGTATAGGCGCAGCTTGATGTCGCCGTGGCGCGTGCTGATCAGGATCAGGCTGTCAGTGTGCTCTTTCCCATAGGTAGTCAGTATTTCAACAGCATTCTCCGAGGTGAGTGGCTCGAGCCCGGCTTCTGTATCGGTCTCGATTTTCTCGGCTGTGGTTTGTTCTTCTGTTTTGGGTTGGCAGGCCGCGAGGCCAATGAAGAGAGCGATCACCCAAAGAAGAGACTGGGGGTAGCGTGTTTTTTTCGAATAGTTCATAGCGGTGAGTTTAGTGCGTCTGTTAATATAGTGAAATCAGAGTACAAGGTGCAAATAAAATTGGACTCCAGACTTATTAAAGTTAGATTAAAATTTAATTTTTTAAAGATAGTGCAGCGCTAATAGAAACCTTGCGTTAAGAGAGCCGTATAAAGCGCGCCTCAAAAATTCTGGAACCAGTATATACCTTGAAAAGGCGCTCTGTTGCAATGTAGCCCAGAAATTTGGTCCTGGTTTCAGTGCAATTTAAATGTTGTAACAACGTGTGGCTTGCAGATAGTGTTAAGTGCATTTCAGAAAAAAACTTTTAAAAAAATTATACTTTTATTTGGATATATAAATCCAGTTCAATAGTTTAGGTTCCACTATCCTTATAATAAACCTTAAAACTTTAACTAACCTAACATCTTTTTCAAGTATGAAAAACACCTTACGCGTTAAGAACGTCCTGCGTTCTGTACTATTTGGCGCAGCTCTCTCTTCTGCTGCCGTATCATTTACCTCTTGCGACTCTGAGGCTCCGGAAGCTACCGAAGTAGCAGAGAATTTACAGACTTCTACCCAGAACGGGGCAGTTATCAAAGGACAGTACATTGTTGTATTTAAGAAGGACGCCAACCAGCGTCTGGATGGTACTGTTACATACGCCGAGCGTGTAAACGCAGTGCGTGAAATGGGTCAGGAATTACTTTCTTCTAACGGCATTGCTGGTGCAACCATCGAGCAGGCCTTCGGACAGGCCATCGTAGGTGTGGCTGTTAAGATGGCTGACGACCAGATTGACGCACTTCGCAATGATAGCCGTGTAGCTTATATAGAGCAAGACAGAGTGGTGATGCTGGCGCCAGGCGGTGGCAAGCCAGGTGGCGGCGGCTCTACAGGCCAGACCGTACCTTACGGCATTGCGCGTGTGGGTTACGGTGACGGAACCGGTAAAACGGCTTGGGTGATCGACTCAGGCATCGACCTTGATCACCCAGATCTGAAAGTGGATGTGAACCGCAGCAGAACCTTCTTTACTTCAGGTAAAGATGCTGGATCGGCTGACGACGGAAACGGTCACGGTACGCACGTAGCGGGTACGATCGCAGCTAAAAACAACTCGATCGGTGTTATTGGTGTGGCGCACGATGCTACTGTGGTAGCCGTAAAAGTGCTTGACTCACGCGGTAGCGGCTCGTACTCTGGCGTAATTGCCGGCGTTGACTACGTAGCTTCTGCTGCTCAGTCAGGTGATGTAGCCAACATGAGCTTGGGTGGACCAACTTCTCAGGCGCTTGACGACGCTGTGGTTGCTGCTGCCAGCAAGGGTATTAAGTTTGCCCTGGCTGCCGGTAACGAGTCTACGCATGCCAACAACTCGTCTCCAGCCCGCGCTAACCACGCGAACATCTACACCGTGTCTGCCATGAACTCTTCTGATTCATGGGCCAGCTTCTCTAACTATGGCAACCCGCCGGTAGACGTTTGCGCCCCTGGTGTGAGCATCAACTCTACCTGGAAAGGTGGTGCCTACAACACGATTAGCGGTACGTCGATGGCGTCTCCGCACGTAGCCGGTCTGTTGCTGCACGGTCCACTTAGAACAAGTGGCACTGTGAAGAACGATCCGGACGGAAACGCTGATCCAATTGCCGTAAAGTAATCCGAACCATTAAGGATAGTGATACAGAACGGGCAGCCTTTTGGCTGCCCGTTTTTTTATGCCAACGCTTTGCGCATGACGAAGTCGTTCATCCAGTAGGGGCCGATCGGGATATCCTCTTCCTGGTATACCTGGTAACCACAGCGCTCATAAAATGCTTTCGCTTTGTTGTACTTGTTCACGTTCAGGTCCAGGTAGCGGGCTCCCGCCTTCCTTACCCGTTCTTCCACCGCCTCCAGCATAACCTTGCCCAGCCCGCTGCCCTGCCGAGAAGGGAGCAGGTATATTTTGTTCAATTTGTACACAGCTTTTGCAGAGTCCTTCACAGAATAGGCCGCAAATCCGACCGGTTCATCTCCATCGAGCACTAGGAGGAAAGTCTGGCCCTCCAGCATCTGTCGTTCCAAGGCTTCATAGGTATAGATCGCCTCAAACATATAGTCGATCTGCTCCCGCGACAGGATGGGGCGGTAAGTGGGCTCCCAAATGGCTTCGGCCAATTGATGGATGGTAGGTATGTCGGCTACTGCGGCTTCGCGAATGCTGAAATTACTGCGCATGGGTTGAGACGTTATGGTGCTGGCAACGAAGATAGTTGCTCCCGTATAAAAAGCCATTGTCTGTGCGGGGAGATTTTCCGCTTAAGGCAGAAGTTATACCTTTGTACACATACCTTAAAACCATCCACTATGAGAGCCATCTACCTGGAAGCCATCAACAGCCCTTTTGTACTGATCGAAAAAGAGAAACCCACTGCCGGACCTGGGGAAGCCATTGTGCAGATCAAAGCGGCCGCCCTTAACCACCGCGACGTCTGGATACAGTATGGCCGCTACTTCACCAAAGACTATCCGGCGATTCTAGGCTCGGATGGAGCGGGTATTGTGACGGAAGTAGGCGAAGGCGTGGACGAGAGCTGGCTGGGGCAGGAAGTTGTCATCGATCCCTCTACTGACTGGGGAAATAACCCACAGGCACACAGCAGGGAGTACAAAGTGCTGGGCATGCCTGAGGACGGTGCTTTTGCGGACTTCGTGAAAGTGAAGGCCTCCAACCTGCACCGTAAGCCGGCCCATCTGAGTTTTGAGGAAGCAGCAGCCTTGCCGCTGGCAGGCGTAACAGCCTGGCGCGCCATGTTTACGAAGTGCGGCCTGCAGGCAGGTGAGCGGGTGCTAATAACGGGCGCCGGTGGGGGAGTGGCGCTTTTTGCCGTGCAGTTTGCGGTAGCGGCTGGAGCGGAGGTATGGGTTACTTCGGGCTCAGACGAGAAAATCGAAAAGGCCAAAGCGCTAGGTGCAACTGGGGGTATAAACTATAAAAAAGAGAACTGGGGCAAGGAGCTGAAAGCCGAAGTGGGCGGATTTGATGTGAGCATCGACGGCGCTGCAGGCGAAGGCTTTGTGCAACTGGTCAAATTGGCCAAGCCCGGCGGCCGCATCGGCATCTACGGTGGCACTACCGGTATGATCGGGCAGATCAACCCGGCAGAAATTTTCTGGAAGCAACTGGCCATACACGGCAGCACCATGGGCACGAACCAGGACTTTGCAGATATGATTGCTTTTGTAGCCGAAAAGCAAGTGAAACCGGTCGTGGACATTGTGTTCCCGCTCGAAGAAACCGAGCAGGCCATGCGCTACATGGAAGCCGGCAAGCAGTTCGGGAAGATTGTAGTGAAGGTGAGTTAAGCTCTTCTTTAATATTCACACTGTATCTCGTTTTTTTCTGTCATCTCGACGAAAGGAGAGATCTGGATTTTTACAAAACCGGAGCGCCGATTCAGATTTCTCCCGAATAGAGGGCCCCCTGCCCCCAGGTCGAAATGACAGTATAGAGTTAAAAAGCGGAAGCCGGCTACCAAATCATTTGGCAGCCGGCTTCCGCTTTTTAGAGTACAATGAAGACTACTTCTATTAATTAATCATTCTTCATTAATCATTACTCCTTTATCCCCGCCAGCTTCAAAAAGAAAGCGTACTGCAGCGCTGTCTCTCGGTAAGGCTGGAAGCGGCCAGAGGCGCCGCCGTGTCCGGCTTCCATGTTGGTCTGGAAGAGCAGCAGGTTGTCGTCGGTCTTCAACTCACGCAGTTTGGCCACCCATTTGGCAGGCTCGAAGTATTGTACCTGCGAGTCGTGCAGACCGGTGGTAACGAGCATGTTCGGGTAGTCTTTGGCCTCTACGTTGTCGTAAGGCGAGTAGGAGAGCATGTAGTCGTAGGCGTCTTTGTTGGCCGGGTTGCCCCACTCGTCAAACTCGCCGGTGGTCAGCGGGATGCTGGTGTCGAGCATGGTGGTGACCACATCCACAAACGGCACGGCGGCGTGCATGCCTTTGTACAGATCGGGGCGCATGTTGGCAACAGCACCAATCAACAGGCCACCAGCGCTACCACCCTGTGCGAACAACTTGTCCGGATTGGTATAGCCCTGCTGAATCAGGTACTCGGATACATCAATAAAGTCCGTGAAGGTGTTCTTTTTCTTCATCAGTTTACCGTCCTCATACCACTGGCGGCCCATTTCCTGACCACCCCGGATGTGGGCAATGGCGTACACAAAGCCGCGGTCGAGCAGGCTGAGGCGCACGGAGCTAAAACCCGGGTTCATGCTAATGCCATAGGAACCGTAAGCGTACTGCAAGGTTGGGTTGTTGCCGTCGAGCTTTAGGCCTTTGCGGTACACCAGCGATACCGGAATTTTGTTGCCGTCCTTGGCGGTGGCGTAAATGCGCTTGGCTTCGTAGTTGTTCTTGTCAAAATCGCCCACCACTTCCTGTTCTTTCAACAGCGTTTTCTGCTTGGTTTCCATGTTATAGTCGAACGTGGAGCTTGGTGTGGTGAGGGAACTGTAGACATAACGCAGCACTTTGCTGTCGAAGTCTGGGTTGATGCTGATACCGGCGGTATAGGCTTCTTCTCCGAAGTCCACGTAGTAGTCGGTCTTCGGATCGTTCCACTTTTTCACGCGCAATTCTGTCAGGCCATTTTTACGCTCTTCCAACACCAGGTAGTCTTTGAAAATCTCTGTGTTTTCCAGGTAAGTATCAGCGCGGTGCGGAATCACTTCCTTCCAGTTCTGCTTGGCAGTTTTGCCCACCGGCGTTTTCATCAGCTTAAAGTTGGTCGCGCCGTCTTTGTTTGTGCGGATGTAAAAGCTGTCCCCAAAGTGGTCGACGCTGTACTCCAGTCCGCGCTCACGGGCTTGAATAACCTTAGGCGTGGCGGTTGGGTTGGCGGCATCCACGAAACGGTACTCTTGGGAGAGTGTGCTGCTGGAGCCGATGATGATGTACTTCTCCGATTTGGTCTTATACACAAAGGTGCTGAAGGTTTCGTCGGCCTCGTGGTATACCTCTTTGTCCTGCGAGGCAGGGGTGCCCAAGGTATGGCGGAAGATCTTGAAAGAGCGCAAGGCCGGGTCCTTCATGGTATAGAAAACGGTCTTGTTGTCATTGGCCCATACCGCTCCGCCCGTCGTGTTAGGTATACGGTCAGGCAGCAGTTCGCCGGTTTGCAGGTTTTTGAAGCGCAAGGTATACTGGCGGCGGCTGACGGTGTCTTCGCCAAAAGCTAGCAGCTGGTTGTTCGGACTCACGTTCATGCCGGCGGCTGCGTAGTAACTCTTGCCCTCGGCGCGCTCGTTGGCGTTGATCATGATTTCCTCTTTGGCCTCCAGGCTTCCTTTTTTGCGGGCGTAGATCGGGTATTCTTTGCCGGCCTCGAAACGGGTATAGTAGAAGTAACCGTTCTTCTTGTAAGGCACCGACTCGTCAGTTTGCTTGATGCGACCCACAATCTCGTTGAAAAGCTTTTCCTGCAGCGCTTCGGTATCGGCCATCACCTGCTTGGTATAGGCATTCTCGGCGTTCAGGTAGGCAATCACTTCCGGATTTTCGCGCTCGTTCATCCAGTAGTAATTGTCGACGCGGGTATGGCCGTGTGCTGTGAGCTCTTTTGGTTTCTTAGCGGCAACAGGTGGCTGCGGCAGGTTCGTCTCTTTGACTGCGGTGGTGTCAGTGGTTTGTCCGGCGGTGGCCGTTTCGGTGGTGGCTTGCTGCGTGGTGCTGCAGGCTGTGCCCGCCAGCAGGCAGGCCGATAGCAACAGGGCCGGAGCCGTCGTGCTGTTATGCGTTTTTTTCATAGTCCGTGTCTTTTAAACAGAATATAAAAATAAGGAAAATTTCTAGATTTTATCTTAAATAAAAGTTATGCATGCAGCGCATTTTTTTATACCTTGTCATCATTAAAAAACAACTAATCTGACACCCTATGGCAACACAAGAAGAATTTGAGCAGGCAGTGGCCCAGTCGAAGGAACTGACCGAGCGTCCGTCGAATAACATTTTGCTGCAACTATACAGCCTTTATAAGCAGGCCACGGAAGGCGACGTGAACACAGAGCGCCCGGGCGGCTTCGATTTCAAGAACATTGCCAAGTGGGATGCCTGGAAAAGCCTGCAGGGAACAAGCCCGGAAGATGCCCGCGCACAGTACGTGCAGTTGGTAAACAGTCTGAAGTAAGTTTAACTTCTATAAACAACAGGTATAAAAAAAGCGCCCCGAGGGGCGCTTTTTTAGTTTTCTTTCCAGGTATAGCTGCAGTCGTGGCACCCGAAACGTTTGCTGATGAAAGGCAGCGCTATACCTAGTACTCCTCCGAAAAACCCGCGTTCCGTCACGTTCTTTGACTCACAGATCGGGCAGGTCTCGGTGTCCCGGTATACCTGTGTGGGAGGCGCCAGCTCAATGTTGTCGTCGAGGATGTACTCGCTGGTGCCGCGCTCGATGCGGGACAGCAGCTCCAGAGCCTCTTCCACATCACCCTCCGTTACCTGCAGCTTCACGCCGCCCACTGCCAGTGAGTACAGGGGCTGGGCTGCAATGATCTGCTCGTCCCCCAGAAAACACAGAATTCCCTCCGCTTCGAGGCGGCCTTTCAGAATATGGGCTTCCGTAGGCTGGTTGAAAGTGGCAACGGTGACGAGGCGCTCTGCCATAAATTGTACAGGTGGTGTTAGGTCAGGATGGGTTTATTGTTTTTTAGGAGGCAGGTCGAAGGCCTCGGCATCGTGCTCGAAGTGCCCCTTGTGTGAGCCATCACAAAATGGTTTGTTCTTGGACATGCCGCAACGGCAGATCGAAACCAGTTCGCGGCCACCGAGCCCGTACACATTGCCGTGCTTGTCCACGATCTCAAACTCACCCTCTACTCGCAGCGAACCATTGCTGTTCACCGTAATTTTTGTCTTCGCCATTGTCATGTGTTTAGTGCAATAACAAATATAGCTTTTTTGAAGCAAAATTACCAGCCGACATCCGATGCCGGGAAAAGGCCAAAAACACCACAGCCCCCGGACGTGAACGGCCGGGGGCTGTGGTGCTAGCTGCGTGCGGGCATTAGTTGCTGTACACGTAGTTGAATGTCTGCGACTTGCCGTTAGGCAGTGTCACCGTCTGGCTGATCGGGTGACCGCTGTCGTCGTACTTGTAAGAGTAAGAACGCGTGAAGGTCTTCTGGCTGTTGTGCACTGCCATAGAAGAGCGCACCAGGTTGTTCGGGCTGCTGGCCGAGCCCGGCTCTGCAAAAGCATGCAGCGGGTTCGGGTTCGAATCGTATGAGTTTGTGGTCGTCGCGTAAAGCTTGGCTTCTCCTGATCCGTCGATCACGAACTGCTTCTCCTGCGCGAAGTTGCCGTTCGGCATTACTTCATAGGTAATGAAAGACTTCAGTTTGCCTTTCTCCTCCGTGCCTTCGTAAACCGACTTCTTGCTCAGTTTGTTGGCAGCGTCATAAGAGTAAGTAGAGTAGGTCTGGTACTCAGGCTTGCCACCTGTAAAGTAAGTGGATACCGATTTGCTCAGCTCACCTTTATCGCCATAGGTATAGTGGTGTTCTGTAACAAGTGCCTGGCTTTTGCCGGCGTAGGTTGAGCCCTTGATCAGGCGCCCCTTGTTGTCACGCTCATACTTGTCGAGGCTCTCCACTTCTCCGGTTTCCGGGTTGTAATGGTTCACCTGGTTGAGCTGCTTGCCCACCACTTTGTAAGAAGTAACCTCGGTGGAGTCCAGTGTAATGTGTGACAGGCTGCCACGGTCAAAAGTAGGCTCTGCGGACTCGCTGTCGTTTTTCTCGCAAGACGAAAGGGCTACCACGCCAAACACAAGCATGGCGGGTAAAAAACGGTTTTTCAATTTCATTTGGCTAAAAGTTGAAAAGTGAAAATAAATAAACCGCTGGGGCGCTTCCCCGGCAGTCTCAGGTAAAACGCCCTTTTGGACAAAATAATTGCACCGATGTAGAGAAAATTACAGCAGGTTGCCCGGTTGGCAGAATTTTACAACAGTTTATTGTGTGTAAACTCCTGATTTATACATTTTTGTGAATTGATTCCGCTCGTTAAAAAAGTTTCTGTTTGCATAAAAGTGCAATTTTAGTTGAGTGAGGCCTCTTGGGCGATCTGCAGCAACTCGTCGCCCGCATCAATATCATGGCGCAGCTGTTCCTGGAAATTGATCGAAATGCGGAGCGCCTTCAGCCCCTGTACTCCTTGTAATTCTTCGATCTCCAGGTCCTCAACCTCGTCCTCAATGTAACCCTCTGACTGTAAAAAGTCGATGTAGCGCCGGTACTCCTGTGCCTCGCGCGGCTGCGTGTACACAATGGCCACCTTGCCGGGCTGGGTGAGGCGCTCGCCCGTGCCGCGCAGCGTTGCCTTGTCTATTCGCTTCTTGATGATCTCGTAGCGGATGTTGTCGGCGCCCTCCACGTCAAATTTCTTCTCGTCTAGGCGGAAGCGGATGCAGATCGGGTTGTTGTGCACCAGAATCAGCTGTGTGATCTCGAGCGGTAGTTTCAGGTTCGCGCGCAGTTTGTGTATGCGGCGGGCAATCTCGCAGGTGAGCATCAGTTGCCACAGGCGCATGTTTTTAAGGTATAGCTCCTCAAAGTGGCCGCTGCTCAGGAGCGAGGACCCGATGTAGATGTTATACTCCAGCCCGTCGGTCTTATACTTCTCGAAATAGTGCGGAAAGATCTGCTGCGCCTTTTCCTCCTCCCGGTCCAGGAAGCTCGAAATGGTGTCGTTGATCAGGTATAGGCTCTCTTCGTACGCTCTCCGTTTGTTATACACCACCCCATTGGGGTTATTGATGGCTTTGCGGTAAGCCTCGATGGCCTTTGTGGTGGACGGGTACTTATGAGAAAAGTGATTGAAGAGCGGTTCGATCTCGCTGCGCAGAAACTCCAGCACCACCGCCTCGTCGCCCGAGCCCAGCTCCTGCACGATGCTCTGCGAGTACTTGTCTATCTTGAAGATCAACTCGTCCAGGATGGTAAGTGGCAGTTCGTCTTTGGCGGCCAGAATCACTTCTTTGGCCAGTACCAGCTGCTCGAGCAGGTCACCTTGTATGGCCTTGATGCGCTCCGAAGCCGAGCTGCGGATGTCTGACACCCCGTAGAGTGGATAAATGTCGCGGAACACGATCGGCTCGATCTCGGCCGGCACCTGGCGCTCCATCTTGTCGAGGAGGTTGATGGCGGCCTGTGTGAAGCGCCACTCCACGATCGGGTGAATGGCCGTGTACTTCTCCTTGATGATGTTCTGAATGCTGCTGCGCAACTCGTCCAGCATGCGGTTAAGCGCCAGCGCAAAGAGCGGCAATATCTCCTTGAGCTTGATGGTGGACAGTGCATTCAGTTCGCCAGGTATAGGCGAGGCCAACTCCAGCATCCCGATCAGTTTGCCTTCGTACTGAAGCGGTGCGATGATCAGGTTGCGTACGCCGGACCTGATCAGCTCCTGTTCGAGTCGGTTGGGCTCGTCGAGTTGCTCCAGGTCGTCTACTATAATGGTGTTGCCCTTGATGAGCACAGGCGCGTAGATGGATTCAGTCAGGTCCTCCAATTTGACATGGGAGTCTTTTTGAAGTACCAGCCCGTTCCAAGTTTTGCGGGTAAAGTTATTGTCGAACTCATGCAGGGCGGGCAGGGAAGCCAGTCCGAGCCGCAGTCCAGGCAGTCCAAACAGCACGCGCAATTTCTGCTGCAGACTTTCAAAGCCCTCCGGTGTGGTCACAGCATCCTGGTCGAGCAGGTCGTAGCGCAGCGATGAGATGGTCGCCTCGTTGGTCACGTCCGTGAAGTCGTAGATGGCAAAGCCGCTGAACTCAAAGTTCTCCGGCGGAATTTTCTGCATCCACAGATCCAGGTCGTTGTAGCGGTTGATCAGAAAGTTGATTTCCTGCGTGCTCAGTTTCTTGATCGGGCCCTTGGCCTTCACTTTCATGAACTTCAGATCGATGATCAGCTTGTAGTGCCGGTCCAGTTTGGTGAACTTGTCTTTGATGCTGAAGATAAAGGGTTCGTCCACGAAGAAATTGGCATTGTAGAACTTCTCCAGGATCAGGGTATAGGCTGAGAGCGTCTGCCGGAAAAGCAGCGTCTTAAGGTCGAGGTTGAGTTTTTGGGTATAGTCACCGCCCCCCAGCAAGTTCAGCTCCTCGAGGCGCGGCGTAGCGTAGAAGCTGTCGAAGTGAAAGGGCAGCACAGTGGCACGCAGATCGTTCTCCCAAAGGGCACTCGGAAAAATGTCCTCCATCAGAATATCAACCGTATCGATGTACTTGTTGATGAGCGATACATCTTCGATAGGCTCCAACAGCTCGGGGTTTTGGCGCAGCAGATCGGCCAGCTCGTTTACACGGGCCAAATTGCAGTTCGGGTCTGTCTTGATCTTGTTTTCCCAGTAAGACACCAGCGGTGACAGACTGAGGGTCGCCTTGAACGGAAACCGCTCGGCGCTCAGGATGATCTCGTCCCGGTTAGGTATAGAAACAACAGTTTCGTGGAAGTTGTCCCTTGTTTTGCGCATAGAAGTTTATTTGGTTTGATGGGGGAAGAACGTGTGTGGTACAATCCCAGGTGCAAGGCAGGCGAAATGCCTACCACTGCTTTAAACGTAAGCAACCGTAAAAAGATAGCGGGCGGTGTGTTATAGCGGGTGCAGGAAAAGGCAGCTAGCTTAAAAATATAGTGCCAACAAAATATTCTGGCATAATATTTACTAGGGGAGCTGTGTTAAAAGAGTATTCCGACATTTAATTAAGACCAACCTATGAAGAAGCTATTTGTTTCCGCCCTGCTGTTGTTGATGGGCCTGAGCACGTTGAACGCGCAAGCCCAGACCAAAACCAAGCTGGAGCAGGACCTGGAGGATTTCCGCAATTGGATGAACAAAAGAGTCAGTCAGGGCGATAGCATAACAAGGGCTGAATGGCCCGCCGTGAAGCAGGAGTTCAGAACTCGTACCCAAAATCTGGACCGCAGCAGCAGCCAAATGAACGAAGCCTCAAAACAGGAATATGGTCAGCTGAAGAACCAGTACCAGGAGTGGGAGGCGGAACATGAAGAGCGCTATGGTCAGCCCCTCAGCCGCGAGACGGCTGCTAACTGGGAGCGCCGTCTGGCCGGCACTAACAAGATCGGGCAGCTCAAGGCAAGCCAGTTACGCGGCACCTTTGTGCGGTTCATGGAAAACGTGCGGGCGCAACGCACCGATTGGAGCCTGCGCGATTGGGACTATGCCGAGCACGTATACCTGCAGCTCAACGACCGTAAGCAACAGGTGCTCAGCCAAATGACCAACAGCGATAAAATGAAAGTAGCGGCCTTGCAAGTAGAGTTCAATACTCTGCGCAAAAGCCGCGACGCCAAAGACAGGTATAACCAGATGCGCGAGCAACGGTAATCCGAGTGTGTACCTGGACTTAGTGACAAAGGACTACTTGACTAAGGACGGTTGCGCTTCTTAGGGTTGAGGTGTGCCAGGGTTGATCCCCGGTAACATCAGTTCCTGAATGCGTCTAACCCGTTTTTCCTGTGTCAAATAGTCCTTTGGCAAACAATCTATTGTCTTTGATCTAAATAGCATTCTGGCCCTTGGTTCCACCCGACTGATCGCCTTTGTTGCGTCCCTGGTTCGGGCTCTTGTCCTGCTGCTGGTCGCTCAGGCTGCGGTTTCCTTCCTGGCCACCTTTCTTTTTCGCCTCAGGCTGTTGCTGCGACTTGTTCTTGTCCTGGTTGTGTCCCTTTGTCATAGCTTTTTTAAGTTTGGTTTCGTCTTGAGTTTACGAAGCCCATCCGGATGGGTTGATGGCCCCCGAAGCAGGATGAAGGTTTAACTGAAGTGCTATACCTGTACACGCATATCCTTTAGGTATAGGGATGTGCAGGTATACCGGCTTTGCGATGTGCATAACCGCGTTGGTAAGTTTCAGGGATTGAGACAGGCAGGCACGAAAAAAAGCTTTAATTTGCAGCCGGTTTTCTTCACCCATTATACCATTACCATGCACATTGCGATCGTCGGCAACATTGGCGCCGGCAAAACTACCCTGGCCACCAAACTTTCCCAGCATTTTAAGTGGGAGCTATACCTGGAGGCAGTCGAGAATAACCCTTACCTGAAGGATTTTTATGAGGACATGGAGCGTTGGGCTTTTCACCTGCAAGTCTACTTCCTAAACAGCCGCTTCGGACAGGTGCAGCAGATCCAGGCTAAGGACGGGCACGTGATCCAGGACCGCACCATTTACGAAGACGCTTATATTTTCGCCAAGAACCTACACGACTCCGGGTTGATGAGCACGCGCGATTACGAGAACTACTTTGCGCTGTTCCAGTCCATGATCAGCATGGTAAAAGCACCCGACCTGATGATCTATCTGAAGGCCGACCTGCCGAAACTGATCGGGCAAATCGAGAAGCGTAACCGCGAGTACGAGAACAACATCAGCATCAATTACCTGCGCAACCTCAACGAGCATTACAACACTTGGATGAGCAGCTACGACCAGGGTAAATTGCTGGTGATCGATGTGAACAACATGGACTTCGTGGCGAACCCGGAGGATCTGGGGAGCATTATTGAGAGAATCAACGGGGAATTGTTTGGCCTGTTTTAACGCTGGTCGAAAACATCGCCTAAGGTATAAGCCGCTGTCGCCGCAAGGTGCAGCGGCTTTTTCTTTTTGCCCGTCAGTTGACAAGGCATAGGACTCGCCTCCCTATACCTGAAGTTGCCAGATGAGCGAATGCTATCAGTAGATGAAACCTGCCAGCCAGTCCGCGCCTCCGAATAAAAAAAATTTCAGCTTGAAGATCACAACTGACACACCAATTGCGCCCCATTCAATGCGCCGCCTGAATTTCTTATCCTCGAGATAGGGATCCGACTGAGTCAGTTGCTTGAGAACCTGGGCGGTTGCCTTTTTTCTATACTTAGTTTTGGGGCTTTTGGGCTGTAGAAGTGTTAGCATATCATATCATTTGAGAAGAGGTACCTCTTTGCAATTAACAAAGTTATATTATTTATAATAATGTTTCTTTTTAATGATTGTGATATTGTATTATTTGAAGTATGCTTATATGCTTAAGCAGTTGGGGTAACTATAGGTATTGCACTATCTGCAGGCAAGGAATTTAGAGCTTTTTTAAAGTAGCCTGTTTTCCTGACCTATAAAGCACATGAATCCCGGGTAAAACGCAGCGAGTGCTGCCATTGCTAATCAACCTTTTGTAATCTTTGATATTTATATTTATACTTAAACCAGCAAGCTGCCTGGTAAGCATTTCGCTGCCATTTGCGGCTTGCACCTTTGAGTCATCGTCCTTTACCCCAGAAAAATAAAACTAACCTTATACCTACATGAAATCACGCCATCTCATACTAGCCTCGGCTGTAGCTGCCATGACCGCTGCCTGCACCGGAAACACAACCAACGAGGCGCAAACCACCAACACCGAGCAGACCGAAGCCACCACCAACGACCTGCAGCAAAAGCTCGGTATGTACACGACCGTGCGCCTGACGACAGACCTGAGTGGACTAAGCGACAAGGAGCGGCAGATGATTCCGCTGCTGATCGAGGCCAGCAACATCATGGATGAGCTGTTCTGGTATGAGGCTTATGGCAAAAAAGACTCTTTGTTGAGTGCCCTGACCGACGATGCCGCCCGCCAGTTCGTGATGATCAATTACGGTCCCTGGGACAGACTCAATAACAACGAACCGTTTATACCGGGCGTGGGCCCCAAGCCCGATGCGGCCAACTTCTACCCGCATGACATGACGAAGGAGGAGTTCGAAAAATCAACCTTGAAAGACAAAGCTAGCCAGTATACCTTCCTGCGCCGCGACGACAAGGGGCAGCTGATCACGGTGCCTTACCATGTGCAGTTCAAAGAGCAGGTGAAGCGGGCGTCTGATCTGCTGCGTCAGGCGGCCAACCTGGCGGATGAGCCGGGCCTGAAGAAGTACCTGAGCCTACGTGCTGACGCCCTGCTCAACGACAACTACCAGCCCAGCGACCTGGCCTGGATGGACATGAAGAACAACCGCATCGACGTGGTGATCGGCCCGATCGAGACTTACGAGGACAAAGTGTTTGGTTATAAAGCGGCCCACGAAGCTTATGTGCTGATCAAGGACATGGACTGGAGCAAGCGACTCGAGAAGTATGCGGCCTTCCTGCCAGAACTGCAACGCGGTCTGCCGGTGCCAGCCAATTACAAAAAAGAGACGCCGGGCACGGACTCCGACCTGAACGCCTACGACGTGGTGTACTACGCCGGCGACTGCAACGCGGGCAGCAAGACCATTGCCATTAACCTGCCCAACGATGAGGAGGTGCAGCTGAAGAAAGGCACCCGCCGACTGCAGCTCAAAAACGCCATGCAGGCCAAGTTCGATAAGATCATGCTGCCGATTGCGGACGAGCTGATCGCCGATGACCAGAAGCAGCACATCACCTTCGATGCCTTCTTTGCCAACACCATGTTCCACGAAGTGGCGCACGGTTTGGGCATCAAAAACACTATCAACGGCAAAGGTACCGTGCGTGAGGCTTTAAAAGAGCACGCTTCGGCGTTGGAAGAAGGCAAGGCCGACATCCTGGGCCTCTACATGATCACGCAATTGCATAAGAAAGGTGAAGTGAGCGGCAGTCTCGAAGACTACTATACCACGTTCATGGCAGGTATTTTCCGCTCAGTACGCTTTGGTGCGGCCAGTGCACACGGCAAGGCCAACATGGTGCGCTTCAACTTCTTTAAAGAAAACGGGGCCTTCGAGCGCGACGCGCAGACCGGCAAGTACCGCGTGAACTACGCCAAAATGGGGGAGGCCATGAACAAACTGTCGGAGCTGATTCTGACACTGCAGGGCAATGGTGACTATGCTGGCGTTGGCAGATTGCTGAATGAAGACGGCCAGATCAGTGCCGAACTGCAGTCCGACCTCGACCGCCTGAGCAAAGCCAACATTCCGGTGGACGTGGTGTTTGAGCAGGGCGTGGACGTGCTTGGCCTCAAGTAACAGGTATGGCACTACTGCACTGGAAACAGCAGGACCTGACCACCCGGCGGTATACCGTAAGTGACGAAAATGGGCAGGTTGGTGAGCTCGCCTTCAGGGGCTGGACCAGCAACGACGCCGATTTCAGCTCGGAGCGCATTAACCTGTACTTTCAGAGGCAAGGCTGGCTCCAGCATGACGTTACCATCCATTTCAAAGATGAAGTGATTGGCATGAGCAAGACCTCAGGCTTTGGAAAGACCACAACTACCCTGGTAACAGGCGAGCAATTCACGTTTCAGGGCAAGTCGCTGGACAGTACCCGGGAGCTGTTGGACGAAGCTGGCAATTCGTTGATGCGCTTTGAGCAAGGTAGCTTTAGCATGTCAAGCGGTCAGATTACCATTGCCCGGGACATTCCGGAGCTGACCAGGCTGCTGCTGGTGGCCACCGGGCTTTACCTAAGGCACCTCGGGCAGTAGCAGGTCATTTTTTGGATTAATTTCCTTAGGTTTAAGCTGCTAAATATTTGAATGCCTAAAGATAAGGCCCTGCCAACCGGCGGGGCCTTTTTCATTATGGCGTCTTTTGGTAAGCTTTTGTGGGTTTGCAGGCGCTGAGGGTAGATTGTGGAAAATTGCCTTCAAATATAGACAACTTTATAAGTGGCATGGGAGTAAAACTGTTCTCCAACTCACTTTAAATCAAATAATTAATCATGAAAAATTTTGTAAAATCATTCTACGATTTTAACAGAGACAGTCCCCAGGAGCGCCAGGAACGCAACAAACTATACCCTGAACTGGCCAAGTTTCACATTGCCCTTCGCGAGGAAATGAGCGAAGAAGAGTATCAGGCATTCTACAGAGCGGAACGAGAAGCCGCCCGAAACCTGATGATCCCTAACCAAACCACCCCAACTCAATGGATTCGAATGTAAGTCGCACTGACGATAGAAATTGAAAAAGGTAAACCCGAGCAGGTTTACCTTTTTTGTTTGTACTCATTTAGAAGAAGTTGCTTGCTATACCTGCATGGATTTTCCTTCAACCTCTATTAGCTGAATATGCTTATTACATCCTTTATACAAATAGAAACCAGCCAAAGGCATGATCGTCAGTGGCGGAATAAATGCCCAGATCATACCCATACCGTAGCGCAGCCCTAATGAAAGCACTGGTAAGAGCATAAGGAGTGAAGCTGCTAATAAAACAATGGCTCCTACTTTTATAGCTCGCTTCAGATGGATGCTTTTAGTAGAGTAAGAAAAAAGAATATATCCATTGATAACTAGGCTTGACAAGGTGACCAGGTCAAAGTCTAAAACAAGCATAAAGAGCCCCGCCACTATGTTTAATATTACCCAGGCTAACAAGGTTATTTTATAAGTAGTATTGGTGACGACGGCTATTTTCATTCGGCTTGGCGCTGTTTCATTAAAGTCTTTCTAAAATCAAGGAGGCTCCCTCTTCACCCACCAGCGAACCGATGGCCACTCCCATACCACCCATGCGCACGGCACAGCACACATGCTCCGATACCGGTTGCACAATGGTCGTTTTGCCAGGACCTACACCCATGATGCCGCTCCATCGCTGCTCCACTTCGTAAGGTATACCGGGCAGAATGACTTCGCGCAGCAGCTCGTCAAGTTTGTTTTGCACCAATTCCGTCAGGCCCATTTCAGTCGTTTCCTCGGTTTTGAAGTCGAGGTTGCGGCCGCCGCCGAACAGCACGCGGTTGCCGATGTTGCGGAAGTAGTAGAAGCCCTTGTCGTAGTGGAAGGTGCCTTTGAACCGCAGGTCAGGTATAGGTTTGGTGATGAGCACCTGTGCCCGGGCAGGCACCACCTGCAGCTGCGGCAGCAGTTGGCGGGCAAAACCATTCGTCGCTACCAGGGCCGCACGGGCAGGTATAGCAATGCCTTGTTTGGTGAGGGCGGTTATACCTGTGCTTTCTTCCTGCAGACTTTCAATCTCCAGCCCGTTCAGTACGATCACACCCAGGCCCTGTACCTTCTGCGTAAGCGCTAGGATCATCTTTCCCGTGTCGATCTGGCCTTCGGCGGTGCTCTCGATCAGGTGGGCAACCTGCTTAAAACCGAACGCGCTGATCTTGTGGTCGGCCAAACGGTAAATGTCCTGCTCACCCGTTACCTGCTGCAGCTGCTCGTTCAGGTAGGGCATTTGCTCCAGACAGGCTTCGTAAAGCGGCTGCTGGCTTTCTTCAAACAATTCATAGCCGCCCCAGCGGTGAAAGTCGATGGCCTGGTCACCAAGGTTCTGGCGCAGGCGCTGCAGTCCGCGCCAGCGGCGCTCCACCAGCGCAAAAACCTCTTCCTCACTGTGGAGGCTCAGGTCGTCGAGCAGCTCGGAGGGACTGCCGAAGCAGGCGAAGCCGGCGTTGCGGGTGCTGGCCCCAGTGGGCAGCAAGCCGCGCTCCACCACCATCACTTTCAGGGTAGGCTGCTGCATTTTCAGGTATAGCGCCGCGTTCAGGCCCACAATGCCGCTGCCCACGATGAGCACATCTACGTGGCTGAAATACGATTCCTTTTCCCAGAAGCTCAACTCCATGGCTACTCGTCTTCGCGGGTATAGGTATGCCTGTAGTTGCGGGCCGTTGCCTCGTCTATTATCTCAAAGCCGGTCAGCATAATTTCGCGCTCACCGCTGTTGTAGCCACGCACAAAAACGCCTTCCGGGCTTTCATAAATCGAGTAGTTGTGGCGGCCGAAAGGGTAGAGGTTGTTGCTTCGTAGCGTAGTCGCATTGGTGAGGTCAGCTGTACGGCCGTCCGGTGTTTTGATGATGAATTTCTTTTTATCTGCTGTCATGTTTCGCAATCTTCTAAAATCTTATCCAAGATAGCACTAATCTCGGAAGCATGGCTCAAAACCATCAGGTGGCCGGCTCTTTTTACTTTGATGATGCCCGGGTAAGTGCCCATCGGCAGGATGCGGTCGGCGGTGCCGTGAATCATCACGCAATTTTCATAGTGATCGGGTTGGTGCCAGTTGAGCAGCTGTCCGATGGCCCAACGCAAGAAAGTTGGGTCAGTTTCGAGGATCACTTGCTTGAGAAGCACTTTCTCGGCTTTGGTGCTGGCTCCGAACAGCATCGGACCCACAAAATGGAATCGTTTGAGCCAGGACACAGGTATAACACGGTGCAGGCGCAGGAAACCCATCAGCCGGTAGTACCAGGGCAGGATCTTGCTGCTGGCGATGCTCGAGATCAGGATTGTTTTGCGTGGGTTCAGGAATTTGGAAAGCTCTATGGCCACCACGCCGCCAAAGGACATACCCACCAGTACCGGATTAGGTTCGGTAATCTGCTCGGCTAGTCGCACCGCATAATCATGGAGCGGCTCGTCTTCGTGGGGTTGAATCCAGCGCACGTATACCTTGTTTTTGCATTTGATGTGCAGAAACTGGAACATGCGCTCGTCCGCTCCGAGGCCGCTGATAAAATAAACGGTGCTCATATAGCTTTGCAATTACGGCCATTAGCCGTGTGGGGCAGCAAAGCTACGGCTTTTCTGCTAATCGAGCAGGGCCACGTCTTGGCGCAGGAATGACAGCACGTCCTGCACCGTCTCCTCTGCCCGCTCCTCCATTGGAATATGGCCGGCACCTGCATAGCGTTTCAGTTGAGCTCTTCTTATACCTTTCTCAAAGCGGCTGGCATCCGCAACCGGCACCCAGGCGTCGGCTTCACCCCATAGGATCAGGGTAGGAGCCTGCACCTTTGCCAGCTTGTGCAGGTTGTCGCCGTCCACCGTGTTGAGGCGGTCGATCAGGGCGCTGCGGTTGCCCTCGCGCAGCAGCAAATCGTGGCTCAGGCTGATGGTTTCCGGTTTCAGTTTGGTATCATCGCCGTATACCTCCCGCAGACTCTGGGCTACAATAAAGCGGGGCGTTAAATATTTCATGGAGTGTTTGAGCAAGGGCGTCTGGGCCATCCGGAAAGGCAGCGTGATGCTTTTGTCGTTGGCATTGGTGACGCCGGTGGGAGAGACCAGGATCAGCTTCTGCACCCGCTCCGGATGCGTGGCGGCAAAGTCGTAGGCGATCTGCCCGCCCAGCGAGCTGCCTCCTATATGCGCTTGCTCAATATCCAGGCTGTCCATAAACTGCAGGAGCAGGTCGCGGTAATAGTTGATGGAGTAGGCGCCGGAGGCATTGGGTCCCGTCAGGCCGAAGCCGGGTAGGTCGAGCCGCAGCACCCGGTACTGCTTGCTGAGTTCCGCAGACCAGCCGTCCCAGGTATGGAGCGAGGCGGCCGTGCCATGCAGCAGAATGATCGGCATGCCCTGTCCCTCGTCGCGGTAATGCAGGTTGGCGCCGGCTATGTTCATAAACCGGGAGGATTCATTCGTATACCTTGCTTTCACCTCTTCGGCAGGTATATCCGCCCTGATCATCAGCACAACAGCAAGCGGAACGGCCAGTGCTGCATACTTAAGCTTGAAACGCATGGCTTTGGGGATGTTTTGTCTCTTGTACTAAAGTATGAAATTGTTAGCTGAGTTGTTGCGCGCCTACTCCGGTTTTTCATTCCAAAAGATGATCGCAAACAAAAAAGCAGCCTGCCATACCTGACAGACTGCTTTCCTGTTCCAGAGCGAAACTCTTACAAGTCGGACGACTGCTTGAACTTGCTTCCGAAGAAATAATAAACCGGTATACCCAGCGCCACAATGATCAGGCCCGGCCAGGTATAGACTGGTTTGTAGATCAGCAGGATGATACAGATGCCTGAGGCAAGCAGCACGTAGAGTGCAGGCAGTACCGGGTAGCCGAACGCCTTGTACGGACGTTTCAGGTCCGGGCGACGCACGCGCAGCACAAACACCCCGATGATGGTGAGGATATAAAAGAGCATCACGGCAAAGATTACGTAGTCGAGCAGGTCGTTGTACGTGCCGGAGAGGCAAAGCAGACAGGCCCAGAGGCACTGCAGCCACAGTGCCGCAGCCGGTACGCCGTTTTTATTCAGGCGGCCCATTCTTTCGAAAAACAAACCGTCTTTGGCAATGGCATAGTATACCCGCGCGCCGGATAGAATGGCGCCGTTGTTACAGCCAAAGGTAGAGATCATGATCAGGATGGCGATGCCCACGGTGGCCGGGTAGCCGCCGATCACTTCTGCCACCGCTGTTGCCACGCGGTCGTTGGAGGCGTACTTGATGCCCTGGCCGATCACATCGGTTGCGTTCGGGTCGCCGTTGATTGGCAGCACGAGCAGGTATACGAGGTTAATGATCAGGTATAAGCCCATCACAATCGCGCTGCCAATCACCATGCTGAGCACGATGGTGCGCTTCGGGTTCACGATTTCGTCACCCGAGAAGCCAATGTTGTTCCAGGAGTCGGCCGAAAACAAAGCACCCACCATGGCAATGCCGATGGCAGTGATCAGCGCCATCCCTACCGGAGGCGCCTCGCTGGCACCAGAGGCGGCTGCTGCAGCCCCCCAGAAGTCAGAGAAATTGGCCTGCACTGCCGTATCGTTGATGCCAAAGAGCAGACCGAACAGAATCAGGCCGAAAAGGGCGATGAGCTTGGTGCTACCAAAGATGTTCTGAATCATTTTGCCGCTTTTCACGCCGCGCGAATTGATATAGGTCAGGTATAGGATGCTGGCGATGGCCAGCAGCTGCACAGAGGTGAAATTAAAGCTGCCTACAGAAAACAGCACGTTGCTCTCGCTGAACCAAGGTATAAGCACTCCCGTGAAACGCGCAAAGGCGACCCCCACCGCCGCGATTACACCCGTCTGGATCACAAGAAACAGCGTCCAGCCATACAGGAAGGCTACCATCTTATTATAGGCCTCTTTCAGGTAGACGTACTGCCCGCCCACTTTCGGGAACATGGAGGAGAGCTCGCCGTAGCTGATGGCGCCCACCATGGTCAGGAAGCCCGATAGCACCCACACCAGCAGCATGTTGCCCGGACTTACCACTGCTCTGGATATATCGGCCGTCACGATAAAAATGCCCGAGCCGATCATGCCGCCAGTCACGATCATGATCGCATCAAAAAGCGTGATCTCCCGCTTGAATCCGCTTTGTTGTTCTTCCTGCTGTACGCGCTTTACTTCTTCTGTATGCTGCATAAAAGCTATTTTATACCTTTCTGGATAGCTATAAGCCCTTAAAATCGGCTAAAGCTGAAGGGCAAAATTAAGGCTAATTCCCGGGGAAATGGCAAACGCCGCGCATTATCTGTGATTAAGCTTATACCTATTTAAATATATAGCACTATACCTGGTATAGTTTGCCTTTTTTGGCTCTATAAGAGTGTAGCCGTTCGTCTGGTTTTTCAGGTGTTTCACGGACAATTTTAGTCACTTGGTATAAAACAGTAGTAAATTAAGCAACAGTACCTTGCATAACAAAGTACTATAGAATAACTTTGTCACAGTAAATAATTGATAACCATTTAAAAATAAAGCCATGAAAGTATTATTCGTAATCGCCGCCACTGTTTCTTGCTTCGGTCTTGCTATGCAACCAGCTTCTAAAAACACACAGCCAATCAACGCCGCTATTGCCAGCCACGTTGAAATGGAAGTAGAAAAACCAGTGATGACTGTGCTGCTCGACACTGTCGTGATCACACCTGTTGCCCCTCATGCGGTAGCTGCTAACGTGCGCTAAGCCGTTGCAGCCCGCTGGCTGGCGGCAGCGTCATCCTGTTCCAGCAGCCAATCCTCGGCTTCGTGCCGAACACTAAAGTTTTTCATGGAGAGTCGGGGCGAGATGCGCTCTTGAAGCTCCCGGGCAGCGAGCCTGCTGAACATGCTGAAGGAGTATACGTGCGCTATGTAGCGCAGGCCTGCCTGGAGCACCTGGGGCAGCCACTCAAACCGAAGCCAGTCGTTCGCCTCCTGCCAGTCGCCAGTCACCTCCGACTTGTCGTTGAGCAGTTTCGTGCAGGGTTCTTTTCTGATCAGTTCAAGAAAGGCCTGGGCTGCGCAAACCACATTGTCGGCCGTTATATGGCCCTGCCACTTGGCTTCAATATAGTCCTGTTTGCGCTGTATGGTTACGTACGCTTCGCCCATTATGTGGCGCAGCACAATTGGTGCAGTTGGCTTGGTTTCAGGCCGGATCATTTCAGGTGCCATAGGGGTACTGTCGTTAGATGCCCCTCAATGTAAAACAATTCGCACACCTCACCCTCAAAAGTCGCCCTGTTTTGAGTGGAGCACCCTCCTGGAAGGGTAAATGGCTCTGCTTCAGGTAGTAGCAGCTGTCTGCTCGATTCCTACGAACACACCCTCTTCTCTTACCTCTACCCGGTGAAACGCTGCTTTTCGGGTTCGAAACTCGCATTCACGCCCGTCCCGCATGCTATAGCGGTAGCTGTGCCAGGGGCATATGACTTCATCCAGGTAATTGGTCGTGCCTTTGCTGAGGGAGTAGCCCAGATGCGGGCACGTATCGTCGAGGGCGAAAAAGCCGGAAGCGGTATGGGCAAAGCAAATGGCCCGGCCATCTAGCTTCAATTGCTTCAGTTTGCGCAGAGGCACCTGCTCACGGGCCTCGGTTACGCTATCAAATACTTTGTGCCAGGTATAGCGCGTCTCTTGCTTTTCCATCTGCTTAGTAATTGCTCACCCGTACGGCCGAGGCATGGACCTGTACCGGAAAGGATTCCATGACTTGCTCATCAAACCAGGCCTCCACCAACTGCCCCTCACGCAGGTGCTCGAGCCGGAGTGTGGCTCCCTCCACATTTTCGATGTGTGTTTTGGCATCGATACGCAATGTCGCCTTGGTGTGACCCGTCTGCAGGCCCTCCACCGATTCAACGAGCAGTACGGCTACGCCCTCTTTCTTCTTCGAGTTGGTTTTTTTGATGTTCGTGATGCTGCCCCGCATGTCGGGCTGCGTGCTGGGGATCTGAAAGCCGTCCTGTGTCTGGCATCCAGCCAGGAGGAGAGCCGCCAGGGGAAGTATGCTCAGGTATTTTTTCATGCGTGTAAGAGTCGTGCCTTACCGACAGCCCGTGTGGGCCTGGCCGGTTTTTGACCTTTGTACGCATGCAGCAGCGGATTAGTGGTGGCTCAGCCGCACTTTATTTGCTCTGATTAAGCTACTCGCATGAACTGCTCAGACAGCTCTCTGCGCAGGCTGTCGCCTTGGGTATAATAGGAAAGGAAATCGCTGCGGCGGCAGGTGGCCGGGCGTGGTTCCTGGTGTAGGGTGAGGCGGGAGCGTTTGCCCACTGTTAGCAGACCGATCCCTTTTCGCTCGCAAAGCTTGGAGAGGTAGTCGGCCATGGCATTGCTACGCCAGCACAGGCTGCTCACCCGTATGCCCAGCCATTGGTGGTCGGCCGGCTGCTGCTTGAGTTGGTCTACCGCCGCTTTCAACTGCTGCTGAATGTAGCGTTTGCGCAATCTTGAATGCAAGTGAAAGCCGATAAAAGCAAGTAGGGCAGGGATGGAGGCCATGATGAGCCAGCTTCCGGTGAGGTAGCAAAGGTAAGCTGCAGTGCCAAAAATGGCAGTAGCCGTGAGGTAGCGACTTTTGCCCAAGCCGTTTTTCTTATAGGTGCTCAGCAGTCGGGCAAGCTTGTGGGAAGCAGAAGTATTGAGTGAGACGGCAAAAAAGCAATTATCATGTTTCTGGTAAGCAAACAGCGCGTCTGCAAAGGTGCCCTGGTGGGTGGCCACCAGTCTGTTTACCAATAAACCAGATTTTTTTTCATGTTTGGCATAGTAGGATCCGAGGAACTCGATGGCCTGGTCTCCAATTCTGCTTTCTGCCATATGCGTCAGTTGTTAGTAGCCTTCAAATACTTTGTTTCATAGTCGGGGCTACCCAGTTAAACTGACGAGCCTCAGGCAGGATGCGGCAAGTGTCTTCCACTTTTTTACAAATATAGCGAGGGTTAAATATAAAGCTAGTAATTAGATTATTTATTTTTAAAATTTACTTTAGCGTATATGTTTCTTCGATAAGTCCTGCCTGTTCATATTACTATTCTATACCTTCTGGCTTCGAGTTATCAGGCTTCCGGCCGTTTTAAATACAAAAGTTTTGTGCTCATTGTTATATGTCGGGTTAGAACGACTTTCTGTCTTGTAAAACCTGAAAAGCTGGTGAGGCTAACGCAAATTTTTTAGATTTACGGCACGGCAGACCGCTCACGTTCACCGCTTCTTTAACTAAAACCATGAAAAAAAGTTTTTCCCTCCTATTTGCCATCCTGGTGCTGTTTACCAGTGGTTCGCTGAAGGCGCAGGCACCCGCCAAACCCGATGCTGCAGAGCTGCTACAGGACATTAAAAAGCTGAGCGTGCTGGGCACGGCGCTATATTTAGCGGCGCACCCCGACGATGAGAACACCCGTTTTATCGCCTACCTTTCCAACGAAAAACTCTACAATACAGGCTATCTATCCGTAACCCGCGGTGATGGCGGGCAAAACCTGATCGGGCCGGAGATTCGCGAAGGACTGGGCATCATCCGGACTCAGGAACTGCTGCAGGCCCGTCGCCTCGACGGAGGACAGCAGTTCTTTACCCGCGCCAACGACTTTGGCTTTTCTAAAAACCCGGAGGAGACTTTTGCCATTTGGGACAAGGAAAAGGTGCTCCACGACGTGGTATGGGCGATCCGCAAGTTCAGGCCAGACGTGATCATCACACGCTTCTCCCCGAAACCATCGGAAACCCACGGCCACCACACAGCCTCTGCCATGCTGGCGAACGAGGCGTTTGAGGCCGCCGCCGACCCGAAGCGCTTTCCGGAGCAGCTCAAGCATGTGCAGGTATGGCAGGCCAAACGGGTGCTCTGGAATACAGGCGTGTGGTCGTTCCGCAGCCAGAAAGAGTTTGAAGATTACGGTTCGCAGCTGCTGAAGGTAGATGTGGGTGGCTACAATCCACTGCTGGGTAAGTCGTACCCGGAAATTGCCGCGCTGAGCCGCAGCATGCACAAGAGCCAGGGCTTTGGCGCCACGGGTACGCGCGGTGTTACCATCGAGTATTTAGAGCATACAAAAGGGGAGCGGGCCAAAGGAGAGCTGTTTGAAGGCATCAACACCACATGGAGCCGGGTGAAGGGAAGCGAGAAAGTTGCGGCCCTGCTGCAGCAGGCTATAACGGAGTTTAAACCAGAGCAACCAGCGGCTGTTGTGCCTACCCTGCTGGCTGCCCGAAAAGAACTGGCCAAGCTACCCGACAGCTACTGGAAGCGCCTTAAAACCGAGGAGCTGGAGCAGGTGGTGAAGCACAGCCTAGGGTTATACCTGGAGGCAGTGGCCACAGACTATGCCGTAACGCCGGGAGAGCGCCTGAATGTGCAACTGGAAGCCATCAACCGCTCCACTATACCTGTGCAATTAGTAAGCATGCGTCACAGCTATGCTTCCGGCGACAGTGCCCTGAATAAAAAACTCGCGCCGAACGAGGCGCAATTGATCTCTTTTAAATTACCGATCCCAGCCTCGGCGCAATTATCGCAACCTTACTGGCTACGGCAGGAGGGTACGCTGGGCCTGTTCCGGGTAGACGACCTGCAGGAAATCGGGGCGCCTGAGAATCAACCGGCCGCCAACGTGCAATTTGACCTGTTGATCAGTGGTGAGCCTATCCGATATACCGTCCCGGTCGTGTACAAGCGCAACGACCCGGTGGATGGTGAGCAGTACAGGCCGTTGGCCATCACGCCACCAGTGTTTGTGAACATCTCGGAGAAAGTGCTGATGTTTGCGTCGCAGGAGCCGAAACCCGTGCATGTGCTTGTGAAGTCGGGTAAAGCAGGTATAAAAGGCAACGTGGCGCTGCAGCTGCCGAAAGGCTGGCGCGCGGAACCGGCAGAGGTAGCTTTCGACCTGGAACAAAATGGGGCAGAGCAGCTGGTGCGCTTCATGGTGCACCCACCGAAGGGGCAGCAGGAGGTTGAGCTTAAAGCCGTAGCCACTGTTTCTGGTAAGCCTTATACCCGCGGCCTCAACGTGATCCAGTACAGCCATATCCCAACCCAGACCACTTTCCCGGAGGCGGTGACCAAAGCCGTTCGTCTCGACCTGAAGCGCAACGGAGAGCAGATCGCCTACCTGATGGGGGCCGGCGACGACATACCGGCCAGTCTGCAGCAGATCGGGTATAATGTAACGCTGTTGAAAGACGAAGACATGACAGAGCAGAACCTGAAGCGCTTTGATGCGGTGATCTTGGGGGTACGGGCATATAATACAATAGAGCGCATGAACTTTTACCAGCCGCGGCTGCTCAACTATGTACAGCAGGGCGGCACCGTGATCGTGCAGTATAACACCGGACACAGCCTCAAGACGAACAACATTGCCCCATACCCTATGAAGATTTCGAGCCAGCGGGTGACGGTGGAAGATGCCGAGGTGCGCTTCCTGAAGCCTGGGCATCAGGCGTTGAACAGCCCGAACAAGATCACCAAAAAAGATTTCGAAGGCTGGGTACAGGAGCGGGGCCTATACTTCCCGAGTGAGTGGAGCAAGGAGTTCGAGGCCATCTTGTCGAGCAATGACCCGGGTGAACCGGCCCGTGACGGCGGCCTGCTGATTGCCAAGTATGGCAAAGGACACTTTGTGTATACCGGCTACTCCTGGTTCCGACAACTGCCTGCCGGCGTGCCGGGTGCCTACCGCATTTTCACCAACCTGATCTCCCTCGGAAACGGGCATGGTGGCGCACAAGGCAGCAGCGCAGAGAGCACGGCGAAGTAAAAGACGTATCGCATAGCACTTCTTTGATCAGGGAAATAACCTGACAAAAGACGATTTGACAAAGGGCTTTCCTCACTCACAGGTATAGCTTAACCCTTAAAAGTCTATTGTCCTTTGTCATACTGTCTTTTGTCCCCAGACGTCGTGCTACATGTGTCTTGATACGTGATACGAAAAGAACAAGCAACATGAAAGATAACCAATCTGATAGCCAGCTGTCTGCTGACACCGACAAGCCGCCCTTTTTTAAGAGCTGGAAGGGCATGTACTGGCTGGTGCTGGGCAACCTGGCTTTTCTGATCATCCTGTTTTACACCATCACCCGCATCTATTCATGAGGTTACTCGACTGGATCGTATTGCTCGGCACACTGGGCTTTATCGTGAGCTATGGCGTTTGGAAAACGCGCGGCAGCAAAGATATAGAGGGCTACCTCAAAGGCGACAACAGCATGAAGTGGTGGACCATCGGGCTCTCCATCATGGCCACGCAGGCCAGCGCCATCACCTTTCTCTCCACGCCGGGACAGGCTTATGAAGACGGCATGCGCTTCGTGCAGTTCTACTTCGGTCTGCCCATCGCCATGGTCATCATCTCGGTTACGGTGATCCCGATTTTCTACCGACTCAAGGTATACACGGCCTACGAATACCTCGAAAGCCGCTTCGATCTGAAGACACGGTCGCTGGCCGCTCTGCTCTTCCTGGTGCAGCGCGGACTGGCGGCGGGCATCACCATCTATGCGCCGGCCATTATCCTTTCCACCATTCTGGGTTGGAACCTGACGGCGACCAACCTGCTTATCGGCGTGCTAGTTATCATCTATACTGTGTCGGGGGGCACCAAGGCGGTGAGCGTGACGCAGAAGCAGCAGATGGCCGTGATGATGGGCGGAATGCTCATCGCCGGTTTTATGGTGGTGAAGTATTTGCCTGAGAACGTGTCGTTTGGCGATGCCGTGGCCGTAGCTGGTAAGATGGGCAAGATGAACGTCGTGGATTTTTCCTGGGATTGGGAAACAAGCTGGTACGACCGCTATAACTTCTGGTCAGGTATAACGGGCGGGCTTTTTCTGTCGCTTTCGTACTTCGGCACAGACCAGAGCCAGGTGGCCCGCTACCTGGGTGGGCGCTCGGTAGCCGAAAGCCGTCTCGGATTGCTCTTCAATGGCCTGCTTAAGATCCCGATGCAGTTCATCATTCTCTTCATCGGGGTGATGGTGTTTGTGTTCTACCAGTTCAACCAGCCGCCGCTCTTTTTTAATGAGGCCGCTAAAAATAAGGTATACGCCACCCCATATGCTTCTGAGCTGGAAGCGCTGGAGTCGCAGCACACAGAGCTGTTCGCACAGAAACAGGAAGCGGTGCAGGGACTGGTCAGCGCATTGCAGACAGAAGATGAAACCGCCATTGCCGCCGCTCAGGCCGAAGTGCAAGGTATAACCGAAGCTTCGAAAGTGGTGCGCGAAGATGCAAAGGCACTTATTGCCAAGGCCACACCCGATGCCGAGACCAGAGACACAGACTATGTGTTCATTTCCTTTGTGATGAAGTACCTGCCCGCCGGACTGGTGGGGCTGCTGCTGGCGGTGATTTTCTCGGCGGCCATGTCCTCCACCTCCTCTGAGCTCAACGCCCTGGCCTCGACCACGGTGATCGACATCTACAAGCGCTCTGTCAAGCAGGATAAAGACAGCTTCCACTACCTGCGGGCATCCAAGCTCTTCACGGCGGCCTGGGGCACGCTGGCCATTATCTTCGCCACCTACGCCTCCATGCTCGATAACCTGATCCAGGCGGTGAACATCATTGGCTCCATCTTCTACGGCACCATCTTGGGCATTTTCCTGGTAGCCTTTTATGTGAAGTACATCAAGGGGCATGCCGTGTTTATGGCGGCTATACTGGCCGAGGCGGTGGTGCTTTACTGCCACTTCTACACCGACATCGCTTTCCTGTGGTTCAATGTGATTGGCTGTGTGGCGGTGATCTTATTTGGCCTGATCATACAGCTTGGGCTGAACCAGCGGAAAAAAGTAATGCAGGCGGCTTAATAGGGGACTAGCGTGGCTTTTGGCCTGCCACAATGTAAACCAGGCTGCCTCCTGCTGAGACGTATTCTTCGTTCAAGAGCCTTTGCTTCAGGGCGATCTTGTTGTAAAGCAACTTCTGCCAGTAATCGTCGAACTTATCTTTATCGCCACCGCCGGCCATAAAGTAGTTCAGGTTGTCCTGGTAGTCATAACCCATGGCCTCTGAATCGATCCACTGCAGCATCTGTTCCACGCGCAGCATCTTCTCCTGCGTGTCGTAGGGCGGGATGATGGAGAGGGCTTTGTCTGAGATCCATACCTTGATGTTCTCAAGTCCGGCTTTCAGGTATAGGTCGGGTATTACGTCGCCGAGGGAGTTGAAGCCCTCGCCGAGCCGCTTTTTGCCTTTCTCGATGCGTAGCTTTATTTCCAGTACTTCGAGGGTACTTTCCACGTCAAAATCAGTTTCGCCATAGCGGTCGAACATCAGGTTAGGGACCAAGTTGTTGGGCTCCAGCGCCAATACCCAGCCGCCGGGTTTTGTGATCCGGATCATCTCGCTGATCACCTGCTTCGGGTCCTTCACATGGATAAGCAACGTCTGGCAGAGTGTGATGTCGGCCAAGTTATCGGGCAGGGGGATGCTGGAAGCATTGCCTACCCGGAAATCGTATTGAATATCGTTGTGCCCGTAGATGCTCAGTGCTTTTTGCCTGGCTTCTTCAATGTACTGAGGCTCAAAATCAACCCCGTATACCTTGGCGCCGGCGGATAGGTGTTTCGAGAACATGAAACCCATCATGCCTTTGCCGCAACCGATGTCTACCAATGTGTTTGTGTAGGCCAGGTGTAGCCGGTTGGCCAGCAACTCCAGGTAGTCGTCGTTCCACCAGTATTCGCGGGCTGGACCAAGGTGATCTTCTGAATGTTTTTTAGGTTCTTCCAACAGGTATTATGTATTAGGTTCAAAGATAGCCTTCACTCACTTCTCCGAGAAGGGGGATTTCTCGTACATGGATGTTCCCCTTGGGAGTAGGGCCCTCTACAGAGAAGGCGGCAGGAGGATAACGATCGCTCCCAAACTACCCTTATGGGGGTAAGGACCCTTTAAAAAGAGAATGGAGCAAGGTATCACAAAAAAGAAAGCCCCTGCCATAGCAGAGGCTTTCGGTAAGAAGCGGGCAGGTATAGCCTACTTCATTTTCTTCCACTCGGCAATGGCCTTTTCATTCATACGCACATAGTCGTCATTGTTTGCCTTTTTTGCCAGTTCAATTGACTGCTCGGCAGTTTTGGTAGCGCCTTTGTAGTCTTTTAGTTTCGCCTGAATTTTGGCTTGGGCGTGCAGGTTCCAAAATTTAGGGTCGTTGGCGTTGGCCTTCTTCATCCACTCCAGTGCCTGCTTCAGGTCTTTGTTGTTATCGGCGTAGTAGTTGGCAGCCGCCGCATACAGCCCTGGCGATACTTCTTTGCCGTTCACCACGCGCTCCTGAATCTGCGCCATCACTTTGCTGTCTACTTCTGTCTCAATGGTGAAGCTGGCGATGGTTTTGTCCCACAGGATCTCCAGATCAGCAGCATTGGTCTTCAGGTTGGCAAAGTTGATAGTAAAAGTTTCCACCGCTCTTGGGTTAGTCTGCGGCTTTACCGTGAAGCGAAGCTGGTCGTTTTCCTGCTTATAAGCAGCCACGTTACCACCCAGTTTGGTGTCTTTGTAGAGGATGATAGTCCACTCGTTTTGGTTCGGAATGGTCAGCAACGCATACTCACCGGCAGGCACTTTTTTGCCCTGGATGGTTACTTCGTCGCTGAACTTAAGCGTGGTTGAGTTATTGGCTCCTGTGCGCCATACCTTGCCAAACGGCACGATGTCGCCACCGAAAACCGAGCGACCTTTGATGGATGGGCGAGAGTAACTCACGGACACGTTGGTCAGGCCTATTTCCTGCGTTACAGTGGAGAGTGGGCTGGCAGCCGGCATGGCAATGCCCTGTTGCTGGGCCTGCACGGTAACAGCTGTGCCGCAAAGCAGTGCCGCTGAAAGCATGATGCTGTAAAAAGTCTTTTTCATTGCTCTATCTTTTAAAGTTAAGGATGGTTTGCGACCCGAAAATACTCAAAAATGCTGATAATACCCCTTAACCGTTTCTTTTGGAATAAGTTTTTGGGATGGATTAAAAACTTCGTCCTATACTAAACCCGAATCGGGGAATAAAAGCGGGACCCGGTGACTTGGTGTTACTCTCGGTAGATAGAAAAGGGGTAAAGCCGACGCGCACCACCAGACCGCCTGTCGGGTTTTGGTACCGGAATCCGATACGGCTGAAATACAGGTTGCGCAGCAGGTCCGGTTCGTTGGTGAAGCGGCGGGTATAGCCCAGGCCAAACTCGAAGTGCTTCTGAAACCGCCCGATCATGCCCAGTGCTTCCACTGGTACAACCGGGTAAAAGCCCGGCTCCTCAGCAGAAAAGAACTGGTTGCTGGCTATACCTATCCTGAAAGCGGCCTTCAGCAAAGACTTCTGGTACACGATCCGGTCGTAGTTAGCCGATAGCAAATCGCCGTTGCCGCCCAGCTCCGCGTAGAACGCATTGCGCGCCCTGAAAGAGTCGCGGTAGTTCTGAGCAGAGGCTGAAAAGCCGAATACAAGCAGCAAGCAAAAAAGAATGGCCCGGGTGAAAGCGCTGGTTGGGTGCATAAAAAGGTATAGGAGCGTCAGGAGCAGGTAAAGCCAATTTTACCGCAAAATAATCATTTATTAGGATATTTGAATCAGTGTCCGGAAGATTAAAAAGCGTGCACAGACCATAACTTCTGCATATGGGGAGCTTCAATAAAAAGAGCCCTGTCAGATTTACACTAACAGGGCCCCCTATACCTTAAGAAATTACCTCTTAACTCATTTCAAACTGCAGTTTCAGCAGATTGGCATAAATACCATTGTCGTTGATCGACAGTACTTCATGCGAACCTTCCTCGACGATCTCACCACCATCGATCACCAGGATCTTATCCACTTTACGGATCGTCGCGAGTCGGTGGGCAATGATGATGGTCGTACGACCCTGCATCAGCTCGTCCATGGCCTGCTGCACCAGGTGCTCCGACTCAGAGTCGAGCGAGCTGGTGGCTTCGTCGAGTACGAGGATAGCTGGGTTCTTCAGGATGGCGCGGGCGATGGCAACGCGCTGGCGTTGACCGCCGGAGAGTTTGATGCCGCGCTCACCCACCAGTGTGTCCAGTCCTTCCGGGAAGGAAGAGATAAAGTCGTAGGCGTTGGCTTTGCGAGCTGCCATGATAATCTCTTCTTCTGTGGCTTCCGGACGGCCGTAAGCAATGTTTTCACGAATGGAGCCACCGAACAGGAGTACTTCCTGCGGCACAATACCCACGTTGGCGCGGAGCTCCGTCAGGCTCATCTGGCGAATGTCCTGGCCGTCGACGGTAATGCTGCCGTGGCTCACATCGTAAAGGCGAAGCAAGAGCTGCACAATGGTTGATTTACCGGCGCCGCTTGGGCCTACCAGTGCAATTTTTTCACCTGATTGGATGCTGAAATTGATGTCGCGCAACACCTGAATGTCCGGGCGGGTAGGGTAGGAGAAGGCTACTTGGTTGTAACGAATGTCACCGCGCACGCGCCGGATCTCACTCAGCGGTCGCAGGTTTTTGTCAGTTGCCTCTTCCGGTTCAGCCAATATTTCTTGTATACGCTCAGTTGCACCCAGCGCTGACTGTATCTTGCCGTAAAGCTCACCCAGTCCACCCACGGAGGCGCCGATGAACACGGTATAGATGATGAAGGAAATCAATTCGCCAATGGTCAGGTCGCCGTTCTGCACCAGCGTGGCGCCGTACCAGATCACGAGGATGATGCCGCCAAACAGGCCCACAATCACAAAAGAGATAAAGGCACCACGGTAATTGGCTGCCGAAAGCGCCGCTTTCACAGCCTTGCTAAGTGAGTTCTGGTAGCGGCCGATCTCAAAGTTTTCGTTCGTATAGGCCTTTACTGTATTGATCGCTTGCAGTGTTTCTTCTACGATGACGTTGGTGTTGGCCAGTTCGTCCTGTGTTTTCTTTGAAAGGCTCTTGATCTTGCGGCCGAACACAAGCGTGAGTGCTACCAGCACCGGGAAGGTGGCCAGCATAAACATCGAGAGCTTAATGGAGGTCCAGAGGATGATACCAATACCTACCAGCAGGGTTGTGATCTGGCGGAAAAGTTCGGCAAGGGTAATCGACATGGCGTCTTGTACCTGAGCCACGTCCGTGGTGATGCGGCTGGTAATCTCGCCCACACGTCTCTTTTCGTAGAACGGGATCGGCAGCATCATAAACTTGCTGTAGAGGTCGCGACGGATGTCGGCTACGGCGTTTTCGCTCACCTGCGCGAAGAAGTATACCCGAAAGAAAGAGAAAATACCCTGCGCCAGAATCACGGCAAAGAGGCCGAGCGCGATCATGTCAATGTCTTCGAGGAACCAGTCAGCATTGCCGGTAGAAGAGTCGACCAGCTTGCCAGTCAGCAGCGGGAAGATCATGAAGGTCAGGCTGGAGAGCACCAGGAAGCCCAGACCGATCAGGAACTTAAATTTATAGGGTAGTACGTAGCTAAAGATCCTGATTCCTCGTCGAAAGCTTTCTTTGCTGATCTTCTTTCTGCCCTCTTTTTCCGGCGAGTTGTCGTTTAGCCCGTTTCCGCGTCTTGCCATTAATGAAATCTATACTTAATAATAGGGGTGTGCTGGCATATAACAGCCAAAAAGCGCTAATAATGCCACCGCCCCGGAAAATCTTTCAAAGGTAAGCAAAGTATAGGAGATTAGTGTCAGAATCATGACAGTGGGTGTTTATCCATTTATTTGACTTGTATACACCTCAAGTTTAGCGTCAGTATAACTTGTGGTTGTCTATGACGCCAGTTTGTAAAGGCGTAGCGGCAGCTTTAAGGTATAGCCACTTGTCTCGTTCTATAGCTTCGCCTGTGCGGCGGGCACTCACTTTTTTCCTTGATGAAAAAAGTAAGCAAAAAAATCAAGACGCTCAAAACTCGCTGAACGCTCAAACAGTGGAGCGTCGTAAAGTGCACCTAGCCCAAGCTATTTATTTCATTGCTTCCGGGGCAAGTTAGTCTTACAATGCGTGCCAGCGGTTTGTGTGAAGTGCAAAGAGCTCATTTTCTACAATGCTGATACCTGTCAACCGGCAATCACAAACTCCCCTTTTGGGGTAGGGGCCCTCATTAAAGGACAGGGAGGGGCAGTATGACTCCGTATAGCTAAAAGTGACTACGAAGATATGCCTTGGAGGCTTGCAGTAGTGGAAAAGTCCCTCTTCGAAGGGGGCAGGGGGATGTTAATCGTGCACAAAACTTTTAGGGCAAGGATTGATTAGCCCCAGTTTCAGTTGATCCAGTCTTCGACACCGTCCACAACCCCAAAAAAGTCAACAATCCATTTAAAATCAGTACCTCGAAGCCAAACTGGTAGCCGTTGAACCAGGCGGCGGAGTTGGCGCTGATGATGTAGGTGAGAACTGGGGCTGCTATACAGATAGCCGGGACAAAGCGGTCGCGAAGTTGGCGGCGGGTAAAGAGGCCAAAGCTGTAGAGGCCCAGCAGCGGACCGTAGGTATAGCCGGCCACTTGTAGCACCGTCGCGATCAGGCTATGGCTGTTGATGGCGTTGACGGCAATGATGACCAGGCCGAGCAGTAAGGAGAATCCGATGTGCACAAAGTAGCGCAGCCGTACCCGCTCATGCTCGCTTTTGTCTTTGAAATTGAGGAAGTCCACGCAAAAGGAGGTTGTCAGGGAAGTCAACGCAGAGTCGGCAGAAGCGTAGGCAATGGCAATGATGCCCAGGATGAACGCTATACCTATTACAGGGGGGAAGTGGTTCAGGGCCAGGTAGGGGAACACGTCATCGCCGCGTTCCGGTAGCGTGATGCCTTTAGAGCCGGCGTACAGGTATAGCAAAGCCCCCAGCACCAGCAACAGGACAAAAATCATTGTCAGGATCAGGCTGAACCAGTACATGTTTTTTTTCGCTTCGTCAATGTTCTTGCAGCTCAGGTTCTTTTGCATCATGTCTTGGTCCAGGCCGGTCATGGCAATGGTGATAAAGGCGCCCGAGAAAAACTGCTTGAGGAAATAGCCGTTGTCTTTGAAATCCCAGTTGAAGATCTGCGAATAATCGCTGGCGGCTATTGTGTTGACCATGCCCTGAAAACCGAGGTTGAGTTCATCGGCCACCACCCAGATGCTTATCCCTATGGCCGTCAGCATGGCTGCCGTCTGGAAAGTGTCGGTCCAGATGATGGTTTTCATACCGCTCCGGAAGGTATAGACCCAGATCAGCAGGATCGTGACGGCCACTGTCACGGCAAAGGGAATGCCTATTTCATCGAAGACGGCCAACTGCAGTACACTTGCCACCAGAAAAAGGCGTATGGCCGTGCTCAGCGTGCGCGACAGCAGGAAAAAGGCAGCCCCAGTTTTATAGGACCAGAAGCCCAGGCGCTGCTCCAGGTAGGTATAGATGGAGACCAGATTGAGGCGGTAATAGAGCGGCATTAGCACGTTGGCAACCACAAAATAGCCCGCAAGGTAGCCCAGCACCACCTGCAGGTACGAGAATTGTGCAGCACGCACCATGCCCGGCACCGATACAAAGGTCACGCCCGACAAGGTAGCACCGATCATGCCGAAGGCCACCACATACCAGGGCGACTTCCGGTTGGCGAGGAAAAAAGTATAGGAGTCTGTCTTCTTACCGGTGATGTAGGAGATCAGGACCAGGATGCCGAAATAGCCGATGAGAAGGCTGATGATGAGCGTTGGGGACATGTGCAATGCGGAAAACGCTGCAAATATAGCACAGCCTACCGGTTTTCGGGCTATACCAGCTCGCGCAGCAGCACCGGCTCGCCAATGGCAGGTATACGCAGGCCCTGCATCATGCCCGAAGCCGCGATCTGCTCAAGCAGCCTTACCGGCTCGCCGGCCGGTTCATCCGACAGGTCGAAGGTGCCGTAGTGCATCGGGATAAAGGTACCGCCCCGCAGCACATTGTAGGCCCGTACCGCCTCGTGCGGATTCAAGTGGCTCTTCTGCATCAGGAAACTCGGCCGGTAGGCCCCCACTGGCATAATGCACACATCCATCGGGCCGAACAGATCTTCTATTTCTTCAAAATGGCCATTAAAGCCGGTGTCTCCCGCAAAGTAGAGTTGCATAGTGGGCGTCTTGATCAGGAAACTTCCCCAGAGCACTTTGTTCATGTCGAACATGCCGCGGCGGTGCCAGTGTGAGGCCGGCAGAAAGTAAATCTCTATACCTTCCGGTGTGAGGTCGAACTTCTGGTACCAGCCTGCTTCTTGGTAGGGCAGCTGCGGCTCGGCGCTGCGCAACAAATTCCCGGCATGCAGCGGCGCCAGGGCTTTCAGGTCCGGATTCTGTCTGTAGAGCGTTTTAATAGAGCGTTCGTCTAGGTGGTCACGGTGGCCGTGCGAGAGCAGCACCAGGTCTATACCTGTGAGTTGCTCCGGCGCGCAGGGCAGCCCGATGCGGCGTTTGATCATCGGCAGGTCGTAGAACACCGGATCGGTGATCATGGTAAGCCCATTCACCCGGATCAGGAAGGTCGCATGCCCGAGCCAGACCACCATGTCTTCGTTGGAGGAGATAAAGTCGGTGCCGTAGACAACGGGTGGCACGTAGGTATCGGCTTTTTTTTCTTCGCGCTGCGGGTTGCGGGAGGTTTTCCAGCGAAGCACGGTACTCAGCTTTGGTATAAAAAGCTCCTCGCCGTTCACAAACTGTCCGTTTATGGTCTTGTTGCCGCGGAAGTCCGGCTTCACTACGGGCAGCTTGTCGTTTTTCAGATGTCTCACTGTGTCGTTCTTCTGCGTCAAAATCTGATTCGGGTTGTTCCAGCCATTATAAACAGCCTAACGCGTTTTAAAGTTGAACCTTGTGCGGAATATTGAGAAAATTACGGTTTCGGGTATAAAAAAGCGCCTCTTCTGTTGAGAAAAGGCGCTCTGAGTCTTAGATGTTGTTCGGAGCTAGTACCAGAACCCACCGCCTCTGCCCACAGACACCGGGTGGTGGAATGGGCCATAGAAAGGAGACGCACCGTTAGAATAGCGCATGCCGCCCGTCACCGAGAAGTGCTCCGTGATTTTATAGGTCGCCCGGAAGTCCATACCCTGACGGCCTGGGTTCATGAAGTTCCTATAAGCCGGGTTCTGGGCCGGAATGTTGGAGAAGTCTTTCCACACGCTGCCGCTCAAAATCAGGCGCTCGTTCACCAGGTAGTCGGCACCCACGTGGGCGATGTAATGGTTGCTGGGGCTTGTCCGCATCAGCGCAGTACCACCTTCCGTAGTAGGCACACTAAAGTGACCCTGCATCACTGATAGATAGGTCAGGCTGCTGAACACACGCAGGCGCGGATTGAGCTGGTAGCGCACGGTGGGCTCGAGGTAGGTGGCGCCAAAACCGCTGCCAAAACTGGCTCCGGCCGAAAGGCTGTAGCTCAGGCGCTTTGCCGGCATCTCAAATTTCGTGGGTCTTTCCGCCTCAGCCACTGGTGCCGGACGCTCTTGCAGGGCAGGAGTTGGTGCCGTTTCCAGACTGGCTTTCTGGCCTGACTGTGCCATGGCGTTACCCGCAAAAAGCAGGCTACAGGTCAGGAAGGTGCTTAAAAATATTTTCACGTGAAAAATTCTCTGTTGAATGAGGTACTAAGTTACAGCGCAATCGCTTCAGAAACAAGCGAGTGTCTTTTTCCAAACGGCTCCGCATACCTTTTGTTGTCGGCGGCTATACCTTGTTTCTGCTTCCTGTTTGGAGGATGCGCTTGCCTAAAAAAGCCAGCCAGAAGCTGAGACCCAGTAAAAGCAAGTAGTTCAGGGTATAGACCGTCATCACCGATGCCGAAACAAATCTGCCAGGAGCAAAAAGGATGTTTTTGAGGAAGGAGGCGTCTAAAATACCTCCAAGCGCCAGCAGTACCGCAATTACCAACGCGATCAAGATATGTTGCAGGCCAAACTCCTTCTTGCGCAGCACGATGAACGAAAGGGCTACCCCGAACAGGGCTCCGGCAAAAGGCGCATATTTTTGGACCAGCGTGAATTTACCTATCCGGTCGGCGTTTACCTGGTACATGTTGGCGCTTCGCTCAAATTTGTCCAGGTCGTCTGTCTCCAGGTATAGCTCTGCCAGCGGCACATCATAAATATAGCCCAGCGCGACAAAAGCGTAGGAAGCCAACAGGACAACCAGACTGTGAAGCAGGATGACCCTAGGGTTGATACGATGCATGCCTACTTTGCCTTAGACCCCAGCCACGCATCCCGGAAGGCTTTCGCAGCGGGTGTAAGCTCCTTGCCTGCGCTTTCAAAGCGTTCGATCATCAGCTCCGGCATCTCTTCCAGCACAATCTGGGTGCTGATGACTGGGGATTGTTCGCTGCTTCGGTAAGTGATCGGCACGCTGTGCGTTGGCTTTAGTTTGCTCAGAATCTTTTCCAGCTCTTTCTCGCTGGTTACTTTTTTGCCATTGAGCGTCAGCAGGATGTCGCCCCGGTTCAGGCCGGACTTGTAGAGCGGTGAGGTGATGTAGGTGCCGCTCGCGAGTTTGGCGCCCTGCTTACTGAACTCAAATTGGGCAGGACCCAGACTTGCTTTACCTGGTTCGGCTTTGCGCAGTTGCAGACCGGCTTCGGCTAGTAGGGCTGCGTAGTCGGGCAGTTCGCTGCCGAATACCTGTCGTCTGAAGAAGTCGGCTGCCCAGGCAGTATCTTTGGTCACTTCAGCCAAGGTGCGTTCCAGGTCGGCCATGGTATAGGGCTTTTCGGCTTTGCCATAAGCTTGCCACAGTGCCTGCATGTAGGCATCCAGCGTGGTGTTGAAATCACGGCGGAGCGTCAGGTCTAATCCAAGGCCGAGCATGCTGCCATAGGTATAGTAGGAGATAAAGGTGTTGCCGCGGTTATTCGGGTCTACGGAGCGGGCTGCATCCACAAAGGGCGCCTGCATGCTCATCTCCACCAGGCTATGGTAATGCCTGCCCGGTGAGAGCAGCACGTAGTTCAGGTCGCGGGCAACGCTTGTGACATCGCTTATACCGAGGCGGTACAGGGTCATAGCACCATAGTAAGAGGTAAAGCCTTCGGCCAGCCACAGGGCCTCCGTCATGTTGGCGCGCTGAAAATCGAAAGGCTCGAGGGTTTTCGGGCGTAGGCGCTCCACGTTCCAGGCATGGAAAAACTCATGCGATACGGTGCCGAGCAGGGCCGGAGTGGAGGCGCCGAGCGGGCGGGAGCTCGACACGATGGTGGAGTTGCGGTGCTCCATGCCGTCGCCGATGGCCTGTGGACCATAGCAGGCTATGAAGGTATAGCGACCGAAGTCAAAGTCGGGCAATTCTCCGAAAACGGCCTGCTGCTCGGCCACGATTTGCTTGCTTTTCGCCACGTACTCGTCAAACTGCGCTTTGGTGCCGTGGTGGTGCATGGCGATCTGTATAGTCTTGGCCTTGCCGCGGTCCTGCACTGTCCACTCTGCAAACTCGAAGTCGCTCAGCTCGGTGGGACTGTCCATCAGGTACTGGAAGTTGGGCGCGGCGAAAGTGGAGTCGTTTAGTGGCTGCAGCTGCGTGGCTACTTTCCAGTTGCTGGTCTTAGGTATGCGAAACGTGACGCGGGCCGGTGCTTGCTCAAAGCCACGGGCATACATGAGGGTGGCCGGCATATTCAGGTGTGCGTGGGTCTCGTCGATGCCGGTATACGTGCCATCGGCGTGGGCGCCAAACAAGGTATAGCTAACGGTCACTTCTCCCTGATGCCCGCTCACATCCCATTGATGTGGGGTCGCACGGCTGATCTGCAGGGGCTTGCCACTCTTGTCGGTGGCTTTTACGCTGTACACGTTTTTGGCAAACTCGTGCAGCGCATAGCGGCCCGGTGAGCTGCGGGGCATGAGCACCTGCAGCGTGTCGCTCTTTATACCTGTAAACGAGACGCTGATTTGTGCCTCGTGGTGCACGGCGTTCGGGAAGGAAAGGTGGTAGCTAACCTGCTGTTCCTGGGCAAGCAGCGGGGTAAACGACAGCGACAGGGCAGCACACAGGGCGCCAAAAAGTCTCGTGGACATAAAGGGTTGTTTGGTTCGAAACTAAAAGTAGGAATTTTATAGCTGTCGCGCAAAGCGGCTATACCTTCCGGTAGGCTCTGGCCTGCACCAGACCGCTGTAAAAGCTGGCAGAAGCCTCTAAAAACAGCGGTTGCCTGGCAAAGTGAGCGTTAAAGTCAGGTAGTCTGATGGCCTCTACATTACTTACCGAACCGAAAAAGGTATACATGCTTTTGAGCAGCAGGCGCTGCCAAACGGGCGCCGGCGTCTGTGCTGGCCAGAAATCACTGAAAAGCCAAAGCCCTTGCAGACGCAATGCAGCGTTTAACCGGTTCATCAGGTAGTTTAGCCGCTCCTCCGGAAAAAGATCGAGCAGGAAGGGAGTGAGGATGATGTCAAATGTTTCGTCGGGCTGCAGGCTGTTTTCATCTCCTAGACGGAAATCTATACCTGTAAGCGCTTTTGGTGTACGCTGCTCAATACGCCGCCGGGCTAGTTGCAACATGTTGGAAGAAACCTCCAGGTAGGTGACTTTTACTAAGGGACGGCAATTCAGCAACTGCTCCAGCAGCCAGCCGGAGCCTCCTCCGATCAGCAGCACCTTGGCCTGTTCAGGTATAAGCGCTAGATGTGTTGTCTGTGCACGCCGAAGCGAGTTACCAAACACCAGCCGTGAAAGGCTATCGTAGACGGGGGCGATTCGGTTAAAGTTGGTGTTGTGCACGGATTTGCGTCAGGCCCTATCGGTTATGTTATTTCAAACGCTAGTGAGAAATCTGGAGTGTTTCTAACTATTTTTTTCTCTTACCAGTTGAGTGGCAAAATCCATCCGAACCGGAATCCATTGAATGACAAAATTCAAGATCGAAGGTACTAACATACTACTATTGTTCCAGATTTCTCCCTCTGGTCGAAATGACAAGAGTAGTAAACCCCATAGTTCGTCATAAAGATCAGCGACTATAATGCTCCTCTACAATCCCTTTCAGCTTTTCGAGCACATAATCGGTGAACTGCTTGAGCAGGCTCAGGCTGTTGCCTTTAAACACTTCCCGGAACTCCTCTGCCTTGCCATCATAGAGAAAGGAAACGAAGATCGTGCCCACCGGCTTTTCGGATGTTTCGGAACCTCCAGCGCCCGCGAGGCCTGTGGTAGCCACGCTGATGTCGGCGTTCAGCGCTTTTTTCAGGCCCATCACCATCTCGTTGGTTACCTGCTGCGATTCGGCCGTGTAGAGGTCGAGCGTGTCCACTTTCACACCCAGGAGTTTCTTCTTGGCTTCTACATTGTATACCACCATGCTGCCGATCAGCACATCGCTGCTGCCTTTGGCTTTTACCAGTTCAGATGACAGCATGCCGGCCGTGCAACTCTCCGCAAAGGCAACGGTCAGGCCATTGTCTTTCAGCATCATGTTCAGTTCAGTAAGCTCCGTTTGATTCATAGAGTCTTGTTTGCTTCAAATTAAGGGTGATTCTCATACTGTTTTGCCGTCTGGGTGGTTGCCTGTGAGCGGATAGCGCTGCAGAATGCAATAGCGGGGGTGAGGTGAACCCAGTTCTGAATGCCAGACTGCTATCTCGTTTACCTGCAGCGTAATCGGGGCATCAGGGTAATGGGTTTCAAGGTCGTGAGGCACCGGACGGTCCTTACGAAAGCGGGCAAGTGTAACGTGCGGTTTGGGCTCGCGGTTGAGGGACGGCTCATCCGAAAGTGCTTGTGTGAGGCTACGACTTAGTTGGGCAAAGTCAGGCTGGTTCTTAAAGCGGGCCCAGATCAGGCGCGGGGACCGGGGCTTGGGGCCAGGCTCAATGGCCTCCAGGTATAGCGTAAAGGGCGCGAACTGCTGCGCCATGTGGGCGGTCACATCCTCGATAGCAGGCAGCTGACTGGCCGGTACGTTTCCGATAAAGTAGAGCGTCAGATGCAGGTTCTCGGTTGGAACTTGCCTGATGGCATCGCTCTTATACCTGCTGGCCTGCTCGGTAAAAAACTGCTTGAGCCCGTCAGGAAGCGGTGCTGCGATGAAGAGTCTGGTGGTCTGGCCCATACGTTGTCATGTCTTTACCCAATGGCTTTGCATACGTAATTACAGGTCAGGCGTATACTTAGCCAACATTTGAACCGAGACCCCAAACATGCATGATACGAAACTTCTATAAAAAGCTGGCAGCGGGCTTTGCCTTGTTCACCCTCGAACTGGTTTTCGTGATGGTGGTTTTTCTGGCCTGTGTGCTGGTCTTTCTTTATGTAAGCGCCCAGGTGGTGGAGGCCTCTGGCCCAATGAAGTTCGACGAAGCGGCTTTTGCAGTAGCCGCCGATATGCGCAGCGATGGCTTTACCAATTTCATCGAGTTCATCACCTTCTTCGCGTCCCGCCACTTTATGACGGCAGCCGGGCTGTTGCTGATCGCTTATTTCCTGTTCGTGCGGCGACACAAGTGGTATTCGCTGAAAGTGCCTGTGGTGGCACTGGGCAGTATCTCGCTCAACCTGGTGCTTAAGTTCTTTTTCGACAGGGAGCGCCCCACCATGCCCTTGGTCGATGCCTCCGGCCTGAGCTTTCCGAGTGGCCACTCCATGGTAGCCGCCTCATTCTACAGTCTGCTCATCTACCTCACCTGGAAACATGTGGAGTCGAAGCCCCTCCGAAATTTTTTAGTGGCCCTGCTCGTCATTTTTATTTTGCTCATCGGGTTCAGCAGAATTTACCTGCGCGTGCATTTTGCGACTGATGTGGTGGCGGGTTTTGCCGCTGGTATTCTGTGGGTTATCATTGGCATTTCGCTGCTGCGCCGCATCGAGAAATATACCCGCAAGGAGATTGCTCCTGTGGTAGAGGAGGAGTGATTTTTAGTGAGCGTAATTTTTTTTCGGGTAGACTATTGCAGATAATAATTTCTGTTATACCTTTGCAATCCCAATCAACAAGGGTTAAAGGGTTTTTGGGAAACACATTTTGATTACTACCAGCGCGCACGTGGCGGAATTGGTAGACGTGCAGGTCTCAGAAGCCTGTGCCTTCGGGCGTGGGAGTTCGACTCTCCCCGTGCGCACAAATTCAAAATGTAAAAAAGCCGGCTGCAAAGCCGGCTTTTTTGTTTTTAGGCCTCTTTGAATATGGCGCGAGCGTCCACGCTCGTGACTACTATCGTGGGGCCTCTGGCCCAAGTATAGGTATAGGGGCAAATAAAACCAGCATTCTACAAAAAGCGCTCTAAAAAGAAGCTCTTTCGGATCTCCAGATCCGAAAGCAACCTGCTGGGGATGTCACATCCCGTGTTCAAGTATAGGTATAGCAAGGGGAACTTGTAGCAGCCTCTACTGCAGTTATAGCAACTATGCTACTGCGTAGCTGGCTTTTCGCCTGTGCGGCGGGCACTCACTTTTTGTCTTGACACAAAAATCGAGAGCCCCTACCCCCAGTAAGCAAAAAAGTCAAGACCCTCCAAACTCGCTGACCGCTCAAACAGTGGAGTGTCATTTGGTGCACCTGGCACCGCTACTTGTTTCATCGTGAGCGTGCAAGTTAGTCTTGCTATACCTGCCAGTGGTCTTTAACATCAACTACGAAACTATACCTGTGTACTGGCAGCGGCAGAAAAGTCCCCCTTCGAAGGGGGTAGGGGGATGACGGCGTAATTCTGTCAAGCTATATCTGAAGACCTCGCGATGTGCGCAGCTCCCGCGAGTGTCTAAACCGACTGCCATCGCCATGCCGCTATACCTATTCAGCCACTGCTCTCTAAATAACACCGCAAGGCCTTCCCAAACACCTATACCTCACCTAACCTTTCCCTTCTTTCGTAAAGTGAGCAAAATGTTTGCGATATGAAAAGCCTGACCAAGCAATTGCTGAAACTGTTGGCCCTGTTGTCGGCAGAAGTAGTGTTGGTAGGGCTGTTGTTTTTTGCCTGCGTTGTTGTGTTTAGCTTCATGGCGCATGAAGTTTTCATCCAGCAGGACACCGATCTGGACAATGCGCTGTTTGAATACGCCGCCACGCACCGTTCGGCGGAGATGACCCGCTTGATGCGCTTTTTCTCTTTTTTTGCCTCTGCCGATTATCTCTTGGTGGCACCTGCTCTTATCGTGCTGGTGATGGCCTGGTTTCAGCACATGCGCTGGTATGCCTTGAAAGTATTGGTGATTGCTTTTACCAGCACCATGCTCAACCAGTTGCTCAAACGGCTTTTCGAACGACCACGGCCTGTCACGGCCATGCTCGAGCAATCCGGACTAAGTTTCCCCAGCGGACATGCCATGATCGGCGGCTCATTTTACGGACTCCTCATCTACATTGTATGGCGGGAGGTGAAGCATCCATTCTGGCGCTGGTGCTGGGTGTTGCTTCTCACGGTCTTACTGCTTCTCATCGGTTACAGCCGCATCTACCTGAACGTGCACTACGCAACCGATGTGTTGGCCGGTTACGCCCTGGGCATCATCTGGCTACTGCTCGCCATCTATTTTATGAAAAAGCTAGAGCGGTGGTATTTCGGAAGGTCGGAAAATTCAGCAAGAAGAGAGTTGGGAAATTTGTAGCGAGGTTATACCTTAACGTCGAGGTGCTACGCAGCATAGACGCACCCTCGTAGTGACAGGTCGTGACCTGTCCGAATCGTGCACGAACAACCATCAACAATCAACCAACCAACAATTTCCCAAATTCCTTTGTCTTGAGCATCAGGTGACTTAATTTAGGGTGATCAACCGCCTTTCCAAAACTGAAACTATGCCGCGCCTCCTGATTGCCTGCCTTTGCTATACCTTGTTGCTCGTCGCTATACCTGCCCTCGCCCAGCAGCCCGACCAAATAGCCGAAGTGAAAGCCAGGTTGGAGAAGGAGCGAAGTGCCCTTCGAAGAACGGGTACAAGCCCATTATCCGACCGAGTGAATCACATGTTGGACCTAGGGATGTGGCAGGAAGCTGAATCATTACTCAAATCAGCGCCCGTTTCGCCTGCCGTGAAATTAGCTAAAGCCCGGCTGGCGATGCTGCGGCACGAGTATCATGCAGCCGATGCGCTCGTAGAAGAGGTGCTGAAGCAGGAACCTGCCAACAGGATGGCCCTGCTCTTGCAAAGCAAGTTGCAGATACAGGCCTGGGAGCTGCCAAAGGCGATGGCTACGGCTCAAAAACTGCTGCGTGTCAATCCAAAAGATGAGGAGGCGGCTTTGCTGGTAGGGCGCATTTTCATGCTGCAGAAGAAGTATAACGAGGCTTTGGCACAGGCGCTGAAGGTGCAGCGTTGGAACCCGAACAATGCCGCTGCCTACCTGCTGGAGTCCGATGTGCTGTTCTGGGACCAGAAACCTGAAGAGGCCGAAAAACCCCTTTTCAAAAGCCTGACCCTCGACCCGTTTGATGCCGATGCCCGCTTCAACTACGGCTATGCCATCTGGCGCCGGGTAGATGCCACACAGCTCAATGCTATGGCCGCGCAATGGGAAATGGCCCTTGAACTCAACCCGCTGCACTACGTCACGCACTGGCACTGGGGCAACGGCCACACCAACCTCACGTACGCCGACTATGCCCAGCCTGAAGACGAGGCCGTGCGCAAGGCCCTGCAGCCCGTCGATCAATTAATCTCACAAAATAAATTACAGGAAGCACTTACCGAGGTGCGCAAAGTGCAACAGGCTTACCCCACTTCAGTGCTGCCCGACATGCTGCGCGGGTCTGCTTACTACATGGCATTCGACCTGCCTCGACAGCCGCGCCTCGATTCGGCGGAAGTGATTTTTCAGCGCATCCTCCACAAAAAGAAACACTACGGTCCGGCGCATAATGCTTTGGCCGCTGTCATCAAACAGAAGCAGCTCGTATACCTGGCCGCCTACGATTCGCTCACACAGGTGATCCAACGGACGGAGATCAAAGATCCGGTGAATTTTGCCCGGGTGTTTCCGGACGTGACCTACTATCCGGGAGAGACGGTGAAGAAAATGGTCTGGTCGCAGCTGTACGCCAGCACGGTGTACTTTCCATTCCTGTCGCGACAGGGCGAGAAGTTCGTGATTCCGCCGCTGCACATTGACCTGGCCATTGCCATGAATTCTCCCTTCTTCCGGCAGGCTACCACCTTCGACAATCGTCAGTGGATGGACATACGGGGGGTGGGAAGCGGTGCGGCGGCCATTGAGTACGTGGTGCGTGGCTCATACCTGGAGCGCAACGTGGTGCTGCATGAATATGTGCACCAGTTTCACGGACGAGTGTTCACCGATGCCGAGAATCGAGAAGTGCGCCGTCTGTACCAGAATGCGATGAAGGAAAACCGCACGCTCGACTATTATTCGGCCAACAACGAGCACGAGTACCTGGCGCAGACCTATCCGGCTTATTTTGAGCCCGTGAAAGTGCATCCGCTCAACCACAAGTCCATCAACACGACCGGCGACCTGAAAGCAAAAGATCCAGAGCTGTATACCTTCCTGGACAAGCTCGTGAAAAGGCAGCAAGCTTACCTCGCCGGCGACAAACAAGCCATGGCTAGCAACTGGGCGCAGGTATACCTGAACCTGGCCGAACGCGAAACCCGGGCTCAAAACTACCCGAGAGCCGCCGCACTACTTGACTCTGCCCTCACCTGGGACGCCAATTATCAACCCGCTCTGCTGGCTTATGCTGGTTTGAAGCAACGGCAGCTGGCCTTTGACGAAGCGCAGCAATGGCTGCAGCGTGCGCAGAAAGTGAATAAGGAATACGCACCGATCTACACCGCCGAGGCAGAACTGCTGGAGGCGCGACGCAGGGCCAATCAGCTTACGGCGCGACGCGCTGTGCAAGAGCAGCAGTCCAGGTATGAGCAGGCCCTTTTGTTGGAGGATGACCTGCTGACCCGCGCCCGCATGAACCAGGCTTTCCGGGAGATGTATGCGATGTATGGGCGTATTTCGGATGCCATTGCCGTGGGCGAACGCTATGTGCAGAACGCCCCCACGATCTCGACCTACCTTCGTGACCGCCGCGATGAGGCGCAGGCCTACGCCAGCTGGCTGCGTGGCACAGCCGCTCCTTCGCAGGAGGCAGAGCGCACCCTGGCAGCGTTGGTGGCCCGCAAACCGCAGCAGTATGAGCTGCGCCAGCAGTATGCCGAGGTGATGGCCACGCAGGGCAAGTATAATGAAGCTATTGCTACGTTGGCAGAAGCGCAACGTATTCTCACAGCGGCAGGCACTCCGCGCCCGGGCTACATGGTGCGCATGGCCGCCTGGCAGCTGCAGCTAGGCAACCAAGAAGCTGCCCGTCAGTTGCTGGAGCCTATTAGTAATGGCAAAGTACGCGCCCGCAGCGAGGCCACCCTACTGGCCAGGGTATTCGCTGGTCTGGGTGATACTAATCGAGCACAGGATGAGCTCAAAAAACAGCCCGTTCAGCTTACCCCAGCCGAACTAGCCAACTTTTTGTTCGCCTCAGGCAAGATATGGGAAGCGGAGAAGGAGCCAAAGCGTGCCCAGAAAGCCTACGAAGCCGCCCTCCGCGAAAACCCATACCTCTATGAAGCCCGTCAAAGCCTGGTCAGCCTGCTGCACCAGCACGGTAAAAACAGCCAGGCTGAACGACTTCTTACTGAAGGGCTGGAGTTGGGGTATAAGTTGTAAATCCTTAGGTACGGGCTCAATATAGCGATTCAGACAATTTTCTTAACTTCCACATTTAAATCATCTAACCTCACTACATGAAAAATCTCTTCCGATTCAGCTTCTTACTTATCTTCCTGGGCGTTTTCAGCGCCTGCAATTCTGGTACAGCTACCTCTGATCAGCAGATCGAGGAGATAGAGACGGCTACGGAAGTGACCACCGTATACCTGGTGCGCCACGCCGAAAAAGACACGACCGATGACAATAACGAGGATCCGGAACTGACGGAGGTGGGACATGCGCGAGCGGAGGCCTTGCGGGCTTTGTTGGAAGGACAGAAAGTAGATGCTTTGTATGCCACCAAATACATGCGTACCGGCCAGACACTCTATCCCTTAGCCAGAGAGCGCAACATTGAAGTAGTACAGTACGAAGGGCACGATTTTCATGGCTTGAAAGAGCAGATTCTACAGAATCACCGCGGACAAACCGTTGTGGTGGCCGGACATTCCAATACCTTGCTGCCTATTATCGAGGCATTTGGTGCCACGAAGCCTTTCGAAGAGATTGCGGATGAACAGTACCGTTATTTGTTCAAACTCACAATTCGTCCGGACAATACGGCAAGTGTGGAAGTGACGGAATTTGGTGCCTAGGCGCTAAGACAACACCCTGGTTTTGCAGATGCGGTCGTGAAAAAAGCGGGAATAGGAGGGAACTCTTGTTCCCGTGAGGGCCTGCATAAGGAGTACAAAAATGCTGACCGGCTTGAGCAGGTAGCGGAGGCTGGCCCTCCTGAACGAGATGCGCTCACCTGCCTCTCCTACTACACGAAGGCCCAGCAGATGTTTGCCAATGGAACCCTGGCAAGCGGCGCTTTCGGTGCCGGCAAAGTATAGCCAGCCCATCAGAATGTGTAGCAGACGCTCTGACTTGAAGACCAGTGCCGCCTCGTTGCTGCTGATGGTGAAGTACTCGATCAAACCGATTATAGAGAGCAGTAAAAGGGCATCCAGGCAAAAGGCGAGCACCCGGCTGTCCACCTGGGCTTCAAGTAAGAAGGGCTTCGCTTTTTGATAAGACAATTGCATGGGTAGTGTAAAAGAATAGTTTCCTGATACAGGTTGCTATTTCTTTATACTACGCTCTGATTAACATGTTGCAGTATTTTATTTATTTTTTGAACTTTTAAAATAGAGATGTTTGCATGGCTGTTTTCAATGCCCCTTCATGCCGCAGCAGCCATTCTTTACGCCACAGCCCTCCCGCATAGCCAGTCAGACTGCCGTCGCTACCAATCACTCTATGGCAAGGTACTACTATGCAGATAGGGTTACGGCCGTTTGCAGCACCCACAGCCCGTATGGCCTTCTCGCCCGAAACTGCCCTCGATACCGCCAGATAACTGGTCGTCTTGCCATGCGGTATACCTTGCAACTCCTTCCATACCTGCTTCTGAAAAGCCGTACCGCTAGGGTCCAGCGTTAAGTCAAAATTCTGGCGTGTTCCTGCAAAATATTCCTCCAGTTGCTGCACACAAGTGCTGACACAAGCCGGTAAATCGTTCGTTTGCGCGGGCAGCGCTTCTCCCTCATCGCAGAATCTGACCTCTGTTATACCTTGGCTTGTGCCACTAATCCGAAGCGGCCCGAGGGGTGTTTGTAGGTATGTGGTGTTAGTCTGGCTCTCCATGTTTTGTGCTTGGCTATACCTCAAATATAACAAAGGGTACGCACACTTTCGCTAGCTGGCTCCTGAAAGTATCTGCCAAGTCAAAAAGGTATAGGTTTGCTCTAGTTGCTGGCTACGGCGGCGGATGGGGAGTAGCGCTCCACCTTGTTGGAGTTTGCCTCGACAGACATCAGGTATTTGTAAATCGCCTTCAGGTCAGCTTCTTCCATGCCTGCATACATGGTCCAGGGCATGATGGTGTTGAAGGCATCCGGCGCCAACTTCGCAGTGGTAACTTCGGGTTTGCCGTAGTTTTTGAAGCGTTGCACAAATGCTTCCTCTGTCCAGTTGCCTATACCTGTCTGTTTGTCAGGTGTGATGTTGGCTGAACGCAGAATGGCTCCGTTCGGCGCTTTGAACTCAAATCCACCGGCCAGGTATTTTCCTTCGATCGGCGCGCCCTTTTCCTGTGGTGTGTGGCATTCGGCGCAGGCAGCTATGGTGAGCAGGTACTTGCCGCGCACCAGTTCATCGTCTAGCGTGCGCTCGTCGGTAGGAGTTGGCTTGCCAGACGGGATCGTACGCAGGATCAGATTCATCGGGAAATCGGGCTCTGACTTGGGTACTTCGTGCTTGATCGGGTCAAGTGAACGGATGTAGGCAACAATGGCGTAGGCATCGTTAGTCGTCATATTAGCATAGGACTTATAGGGCATGACCGGGAAAAGCGGGTCCCCGTTACGACTAACCCCGGTCGCGAAGGCACGGTACACCTCACCATCTGTCCACTTGCCTATACCTGTCTCGGGGTCAGATGTAATATTGCGGGCGTAGAAAACACCCGGGAAACCCATGGAATGGTCAAATACATCGCCCCCTTTGCCCTCCGTACCAGGTATAACCGGTCCTGAAAAGCGGGAAAAGTCGCGGGTAGAGTGGCAGTCGATGCACACCGCCACGTGATTGGCCAGGTAGGCGCCCCGCTCAATCATTTCCGGTGTCTTCTTAACTGTAATGGCAGGAGCTGCGTCCACCTTCGGGAAAGTGTAGCGCAGGTATACGACCCCTGCTGCCACGATTACCACCAGGGCCACAAGCAGCCCACCGATGATTCTAAGTGCTTTTTTCATAATAGTGAGCGGTATAAGGTATAGGGTAAGGCCTTAATTGAAATTCAAAGTGTAATATTTAAAATAAAAATTTTCATAATCAATCTATAGTGTGCTAATTATGGTCGATTATTAGTGCAGCACTATTAGGAGCAGGTGAAGATGGTTGAGAATTGAGTATAAGTTTGAACTGTGTTGTTGTATTAAATGTATGTACATATATTTGCGGGGTGTCTAGGTTATCCTCGGAATGAGGTAGAAGTATACCTGCTAGTTCTCCTCTTGAAGAGATAGTTTTAACTGGACTTTAGAGTTCAATTTTCTGGAAGGGAAGAGATGTCAGTTAGGCACATAAACTTTTTGCCCTTTGCTTTATAAATGGTGACATAGAAGCTTACAATTTGTAATAGGTATACTCAATCGCTATAAACAACCAGAGAAGTGAAAAAAATCATATGAACATAGAAGAAGAAATAAAGCAATCGGCATTCAGGAGTCCGCACCAGAAAGCGTATATCAATTTGGTCTATACTGCCGGGTGGGTAGAGCAGCAGCAGAGCGCTCGTTTTAAGCCGTTTGGCCTGAGTTTACCGCAGTATAACATTTTGCGTATCCTGCGTGGGCAATACCCGAAGCCTGCCACTGTTAGCATGCTCATAGAGCGTATGCTCGACAAAACCTCGAACGCCTCACGCATTGTCGACAAGTTGGTAGCCAAAGAACTGGTAACCCGCCAGCAGTGTCCGAATGACCGGCGCACGGTAGATGTGCTGATCACCGAAAAGGGCCTGAACCTGCTCAAGCAGATGGATAGTCTCGAAGGAGGGAAGGGGACAGGTATAACCAATTTGTCAGACGAGGAGGCCCTGCAGCTGAGTAACCTGTTAGATAAAATAAGGGATAGAAGCTGAAGAGTTTAACAATTCAGCCACTGGCCATTAAACCAATTTAAAAATAAACTATCTTACCAACTCAAAACCAACAATTCAGTATATGAAGAAAACCGCTATTCTGGCATCACTCGCAGCTGCGCTGATGCTATCTGCCTTCACGGGCACTTCTCACACCGATCTGAATGCTACAGAAATGGCTGCTCCAGCTAAAGCGCGTACGTTTGCTGTAGAGACCGCTGCCAGCGAAGTGAACTGGAACGCCAAAAAAGTGACCGGCGAGCACTATGGCAAAATTTCCATGAAGAGTGGACAGCTGCAGGTGGACAAGAACCGCGTGACAGGTGGCACTTTCGAGTTTGACATGAGCTCGATCACAGTGGAGGACATCAAAGATGCCGGCATGAACGGCAAACTGGTTGGTCACCTGAAGTCAGATGACTTCTTCGGCGTGGATAAGCACCCAGGCGCTAGTTTTGTGATCACGGAGGCAACCCCGATTGCGAAAGCCGCTGCCGGAAAGCCTAACTACAACGTGAAAGGTAACCTGACCATCAAAGGCATTACCAACCCGGTAAGCTTCCCGGCCACCATTACCGTGAAGGACGGCGTTGCCACTGCCAAGGCTGATGTGACGGTAGACCGCACCAAATACGACATCCGCTACCGCTCCAGCAACTTCTTCGAGAACCTGGGCGATAAAGCGATCTACGATGAGTTCACAGTAAGCTTTAACGTGAAGGCCAAGCAGACGAATAGCTAAGGTATAGCTGAGATAACTTTCCAAAAAGCCCTCCTCTAAAAATAGGGGAGGGCTTTTTGTTTGTCAGAATCAGGATTTACAAGATTAAAGGATTAACAGGATTATGAAAATTGAGTGTACACATCTCCAATCCTGATAATTTTAAACTACTTAAATCCTGATTCAGACAATTTACCCATGCACGATTCGGACAAGTGACGACCTGTCCTTACAATTTTTTTATTTTCAACAATCAACAGTCTAACAATTTTCTTGAACTATGTTTGTACAATAAATGTATATACATTAGATTTGCATCTCAAATTAGAAAACTATCATTATCTAAATCAGAATTACATGAAAAAGACAGCAATCCTTGCTTCTATGGCTGCAGCGCTTTTATTCACTGCCTGTGCTGACAGCAACACTGCAACTGAGAACACAACTGCCGTAACTACAGAAGCTCCTGCAACAGCAGAGGGCGACGCTTATGCCGTTGATCCGGCTGCCAGCCAGTTGACCTGGAATGGTAAAAAGGTAGGTGGCGAGCATTCTGGTAACATCAGCCTGCAGGGCGGTGAGCTGGTAGTAGCAGATAACCAGGTAGTAGGTGGCGAGTTTACTATCGACATGGCTTCTATCACTAACACCGACATCGAGGATGCTAAATATAACAGTGACCTGGTAGGTCACTTAAAGTCTGACGATTTCTTTGGCGTAGAGCAGCATCCAACTGCTAACTTCAAAATCAACAGCATCAGCCCGATTGCTGACGCCGCTGCTGGTCAGCCAAACTACAACGTAGCAGGCGACCTGACCATCAAAGGCAAAACAAACCCAGTTAGCTTCCCAGCCACGATCACTGTAGAGAATGGTACAGCTACAGCGAAGGCCGATGTGATCGTTGACCGCGCGAAATACGACGTACGCTACGGTTCTAAGAGCTTCTTCGATGACCTGGGTGACAAAGTGATCGACGATAACTTCACCGTTAGCCTGGATATTACGGCAAAACAGTAATTATTATCCATATAGGAAGAATATCCTACCCAAGCCCTCCCTTGTTTTCAGGGGAGGGCTTTTGTTTTTCGCTGGGAACATTACTATTTGTCATCTCGACGATAGGAGAGATCTGAATCATTTCAAAGCCTTTACTATGTTTCAGGTATCTCACTAGCTACGAAATGACAAAAAAGTACTTTCTACCGGTGTTGGGATTCAGGCAAATGACCCATGTACAATTCGGACAGGTCGTGACCTGTCCCTACAGATAAACTTGAAAAATGATTAACTTGTCTGCATCTAAAATCCGATAAACCATGATGCACAGAGCACTCTATACCTTACTATTTACCTTACTGATCGCCATCACTTCCTGTCAGACAGAAAACAAACCGGATGCCCAGCAGATCGTGGATCAAGCCATTGAAGCGCACGGTGGAGATCGTTTTCTGAAAAGTGCGATCAGCTTTAAGTTTAGAGACAGGCAGTACCGCGCTTTGCGTGACGGTGGGGTGTTTGTGTATAGCCGCACCTTTACCGACTCTACTGGGCAACAGGTGCGCGACGTGTGGCGGAACAGTGGCTTTACCCGCACCGTCAACGACGTGGAGGTGGATTTGCCTGAAGAAAAACAAAAGGCTTATACCGCTTCCGTTAACTCTGTTATCTATTTTGCGCTCCTGCCTTATGCGCTTAACGACGAGGCAGTTCGCAAAGAATATCTGGGGAAGGCTACTATTAAAGGAGAGTCCTACCACAAAGTGCGGGTAACCTTTGCGCAGGAAGGTGGTGGGGAAGGCTATCAGGATGTCTACGTCTATTGGTTCCACCAGCAGCGTCACACCATGGATTACCTGGCCTACTCTTTCCAGGAAAACGACGGTGGAACCCGTTTCCGCGAATCCACCAACCCCCGCACCATCGGCGGCATCCTGTTTCAGGATTACATCAACTACACTTTAAAAGAAGACATCCTACTCGAAAACTACGACCAAGCCTTCGAAGCTGGCAAAATGGAGAAGGTATCAGAAGTTGTGCTGGAAGAGATTGAAGTAAATGAAATAGAAGGCTTGTAGGGACAGGTCACGACCTGTCCGAATCGTGCATAAGAATTCCCCTCCTCGGAGGGGTAGGGGTGGGTTGATCGTTCAAAAAAAATAATCACTCATTCACTAACTCACTCATTCACACATCAACAAAATCTTCCACGCCTCCAACACCTGGTGGTCATCCAGTAGCTGTTTTGCTAACCTCTCGAACTCTTCGCGCAGCAACGTTTTGTCGTGGCCGTACTTGTTGAAGGTATAGCTCACCAGTGGATCTGCTTTAAAAGCCTCTACTTCCTCAGTCGTAGGGATAACTTCCGTATTGCCCAAGCGAGCCAAATGATTGCCGGACAGGATACTGCTGTTGCGGATGTGTTCTGGCAGCTGGTCTACGCCCACCCCCTTGTTACGCACCGGTTTGGGCAGCTCAAAAATACAATCGCCGTTTGCCCGCAGGTAATAGTCGCCGCCCATACGAGCAACGGCATCTAATTTGTAAGGGTCGATCTTACCTTCCTCGTCCAGAATGTTTTCGCTTACATGGATCAGGAGCACTTCACAGATCACCAGGTTGCCCGCGCCGCCTTCGGGTCCAAGGCTGATCACTTCGTTCACCCTGCACTCTAGGGCCACAGGCGCTTCCTTTACCCGTGGGGCACGCACCATCACAGACGGTTCCGACGTTAACCCTGATTTGATGAATTCATTAACCCCTTTATCATACTCTGTGCTTGCCAGCGACATTTGCTCCACAATGTCATAGTTGCCGATGTTGATCACCACCTCTTTGGTTGTCATTACATTTTCGAGCGTATGCTTGCTGGTGTTGTCACGCACACGTCGGGCAGGGGAGAAAACCACGATCGGTGGCTTGGCGCTGAAAACATTAAAAAAGCTGAAAGGGCTCAGGTTCACATTCCCCTCCTCATCCACCGTACTGGCAAAGGCAATTGGCCGCGGCGCAATAGCTCCTAACAATAAAGCATGCACTTCCGCCGTTTTAGTTTCTTTTGGATTGATGGTTTTCATGGTGTGTTTAGGTTGAATCTGAATTGCAGGGCAATTTACGAAAAGATAAAAATTCTATTATAAGATGCCTGTTCTGTTATTTAGCTAAATTCTCTTTAATTATTTTTCGGGATGTTATTTGAATTCATCAAATTTGCTGCTTGATTACAAAGGTCATCCAACAAATTTATGCTTTTCAACTCGTTTGAGTTCCTCATCTTCTTTCCGACGGTGGTGGCGCTCTTCTTCCTTTTACCGCACCGCTTCCGGTGGCTGCTCCTGCTTGTTGCCAGCTATACCTTCTACATGTTCTGGCGGGTGGATTATGCCATCATCCTGGTCATCTCCACGCTTATTGACTATTTGTGCAGCCTAATGATGGACCGCCACCCGGTAGAGGCCACATCCAAGCGTAAGCCTTGGCTGTGGGTGAGCCTTTTCACCAACCTGGCCACCCTGTTCACCTTCAAGTACTACAACTTCTTTAATACCGCCGCAAAGGACTTGGCCGATGTGCTGGGGGTGAGCTATGCGGCACCTGCCTTTGAACTGCTCCTGCCCATGGGCATCTCCTTCTACACCTTCCAGACTATGAGCTACACAATCGACGTGTACTATGGCAGGCAGAAGGCAGAAAAGCACTTTGGTATTTTTGCCCTTTTTGTCACCTTCTTCCCTCAACTTGTAGCAGGCCCTATTGAGCGGGCGGGTAATCTGATAGACCAACTAAAAGAAAAGCACGAGTTTAACTATGAAAGAGTGACAAGCGGCCTCAAGCTGATGGCTTGGGGCCTGTTCAAGAAAGTAGTAATTGCTGACCGCTTGGCTGTGATGGTCAACCAAGTCTACAACAACCCCACAGACTATGAGGGTATTCCCCTTATAATCGCCACGGTGTTCTTTGCCTTTCAGATCTACTGTGACTTCTCAGGCTATTCCGATATTGCTATTGGCTCGGCTCAGGTAATGGGATTTAGGCTGATGGAGAACTTCAGAAGGCCCTATTTCTCTAAGTCCATCCGGGAGTTCTGGAGCCGATGGCATATCTCCCTATCTACCTGGTTCAGGGATTACCTCTACATTCCGCTGGGTGGCAACCGCGTGGTGAAATGGCGCTGGTATTACAACATCTTTATTGTATTCCTGGTGAGCGGGTTCTGGCATGGGGCCAACTGGACATTTATAGTATGGGGAGCACTTCATGGCTTCTACCAGATATTCGGGTTCCTTACAGCTAAGCAGCGTGACACAGCTGTAGAGCTTCTGGGGCTCGGCAGAAACAGGATTTTCTATAAGTTCATCCAGGTAGGAACAACTTTTTCCCTAGTCTGCTTGGCGTGGGTATTCTTCAGGGCAAATAATATTTCTGACGCTTGGTACATCACCACGCATATGTTTTCGGGGTTTGGAGAATCGGCAAGGGAGATAATGTTTAATGTTAATGGAGCTTGGATCAAGTATTTATTATTTAATCAACCACCAAACACCATTGCTTTATCACTATTCTTTATCATCATACTGTTGGTGATAGAATATTTTCACAGAAAAGATTTATTAAACTCTGGAGTCAATTCTCTACCTACTATTGCCCGATGGGGCTTTTACTATTTTTTGTTGATTACAATTATCACACTTGGTGTATTTAAGAGCAATGAATTTATATACTTCCAGTTTTAATAGGCTCCGGCTCCCTGTACTGTTTAAATTACTGGTGTTCTTACTTATTCTTTTCCTTATACTTTGGATGATTAAGACTTCATTATACGCAGGGGTCACCAAAGTTAGAAAAGGACAAGTTGCAACTGTAGGAAAAATTATTAGCCATCAGCAAAATCCAGATGTGGCAATTTTTGGGTCATCTGTTGCATGGGTACATTTTAATCCTGAAATAATATCTAATATCACAGGTAGAAGCAGCTATAATTTTGGACTGAATGGTACGCCGCTGACACAGTATCAAGGGCTACTTAAGGAATTTATAGAATATTCAGATTCAGAAGTAATAGTTATTGCGGGTACATTTAGCGAATTCTCTGGCAGAGAGGCAGTTGCTGAAATTTATAGGTTTACTCCTTATCTCGACAATTATTATCTATACGAAGGACTTGAACAGATTGACCCTAATTTACTTTGGAAAATGAAATATGTTCCATTTTACCCTTTAACAACATTAGACTATAATTTTTTTCAGTATGCTGTATATGGGTATTTGGGTAGAATTCATCACGATGACGAAACTGAAGTCAATGGCTTTGTCCCACAGCACAAAATTTGGAGGGACAGCCCGAGAGAAACATCATTAAAAGCGACTATTAGTAATAAAGTGGTGCAGCAGTACAAGGCATTAGTAAGTTTAGCAAATGCAAGAAATAAGAAGGTGGTTCTTGTTCTTCCTCCTATATATTATGAGGGGGTTATGAAAATAGAAAACTTACAGGAGATCAAAGAAGTATTCCAAAGTATTGCAGGAACAGACAACTACTTTTTAGACTATACTAGTAATGAAATCTGCTTAGATAAAAGCCTCTTTTATAATAATACACATCTTAATAGTACCGGTGCGGATATTTTCTCTGAAGATTTTTCCAACAAATTATCCATTATATTAAAACAGTAACCTAATAAGTTATTGGATACTTTATCACTTACTAAACATTTATTGAAAATAATTAATAGAAGAGGCTTGTACTTTAAAACACATACTTTCAATTAGCATTTCAAGCTAAAGTAGCTAATCAATTTCCCCTATCTTTATTACTGTTCATTACATTACTAAGTTGATCTTCTTTTCTTAAACTTCTATGAGCATAAGAGGTAATTTAACGCTAAACGCATTTAAGAAACTGAATAGGCTCAAGTTCAAACTCCCCTTCTCACCCACCGTACAGGCAAAGGCAATTGGCCACGGGGCAACAGCACCTAGCAATAAAGCATCCATTTCGGTCGTTTTAGTTTCTTTCGGATAGATAGTTCTCGTGGTTCGTCCGTTTAAGAAGTAAAAACTGGGAAGCAAGTTACGAAAAAGGAAAAGGCGTTAAGTTCACGCGAAATTGTACCCATGAGGGGATCACAGGAGTGTAAGTCCAGCTATGAACGCACTAAGACAAATACTGCCCCCCCTTAACATTTGTTCACAAATCTGGACTTTCCGACCCTACTTGTCCTCAAAGAGATATTTTTGTATAGGACCTAAATACCTTAAGTTGGGAGGGGTATAATTATCCACATATAATAAATGTTTTCAAAAACATTTTACGTAATTTTGCTTTCTAGCGACAATGTGTTTGTGTTGCTGAGACTTAGTTGTGCCCTTTAGCTTGTTGCATTAGCAAATGCTATTTTACACTATATGAAAATTAAACTAGTACTCTTCCTGAGTCTTCTCTTCTTAGCCTCCTGCAGTTCACTGCGTACCCGTAACATCGTCTATTTTAGTGACCTGGAGCAAAAGCCCCTCCTTACAGAGTCGATAGAAATAAAGCGTCTGACCATCAAGCCGGGTGATTTGCTTACTATTGATGTGCTAACTCCTAATATGGAAACCAATATGCTGTTTAGCCGTGGTATAATCATGGAAGAAGGTACTGGTGGAGGTGGCGGCGGCATAATGCGTCAGATAGGAAATGAAAACCAAGGTTATCTAGTAGATACTCGTGGCTCGATTGATTTTCCTGTAATAGGAAATATGCAGGTGAATGGGCTGACAACTGAACAAGTTCGGGACTCAATCGTGTTGCGGGTAAAAGAATATGTGCAGGAGCCTATCGTTAAAGTGAGATTGCAAAATTTCAGGTTTACCATGATGGGTGAAACAGGACCTTCTGTAATACAAGTGCCTTCAGATAATGAAGAGGTTAACTTGCTGGAAGGTCTTGCGATGGCAGGCGGCATTTCAATTTACGGGAAGATGGAAAATGTGCTGGTGATCAGAGAGCAAAATGGTGAGCGTACCATGGCTCGCTTAAACCTCAATAGCAAGGAAACACTTAACTCGCCTTACTTTTATTTGCAACAGAATGACATTGTGTATGTAGAGCCAGATAAGGCCAAGGTGACAGGTACCAGCTTTATCCGGCGTAACTGGGGCTTCGCTGCAGGCATTGTGTCTTCTGCCTGGGTGCTTTACCAATTGTTAAAATAATATAACACTTCCTTCTATATAATGTCCGAACTCGATTTTCAGGAAGATAATTCTGAGTCTTTAGATATAAAAGGCCTGCTCATGCGGTACCTGCGCTACTGGTACCTGTTTGTGATCGGTGCAGCCTTCGCCCTTACGGCGGCACACCTTTACTTGCGTTATTCCACCCCAGTTTATAGTGTAAAGGCTACTATTCTCATAAAAGATGAAAGTGGCGCCGATCTGGCAAATAGCGGATTATTTGGCGACATGGCTTTGATTAAGGCAAATAAATCCTTTTCAAATGAGGTATTGGTCATCAAATCGAAAGGCTTGATGGAGCGTGTGCTGACCGAATTGGGTATGGAAGTGTCTTATTTTGGTGAAGGAAGAATTAAGTCACCTGAGCTTTACGGGGGTCGAAGCCCTATTAAGGCGGTTATCGCACAGCTTGACTCGGCTGGACTAGGCAAAAGCTTCGTTGTAGAAGTAGAAGACAATAATTCTTTCAGTATTTACGAAGGGGAGAATAAAGTATCTACCCACAAGTTTGGTGAGCAGATTAAGAAAGATTACGGGATTTTTACTATTGTGGCAGATTCGGACATCACCAACGATAGAGGTCGTCGAATACTAGTACGCTTCAATAACCTCGGCAAAATGGCGAATAGCTACAGTAGGCAATTGGCAGTAAAAAGCGTGAACGAGTATGCCACGGTGATGGAGTTGAGTCTGACGGACCCTGTACCTGCCAAAGGCAAAGATATTTTGAATAAGCTGATTGAAGTATACAACCGCGAAACGATCCACGAAAAGAACTTAGCTGTTACGAAGACCATACAGTTTATTGATGACCGTCTGGTATATCTCACTCGGGAGTTGACAGATGTTGAGAAGGATGTTGAGCGTTACATGCAGGATAACAGATTGATAGACCCCGCAGCCAGTGGTGGGATGTATCAAAGTACTGCTCATGAATACAACCAGCAGATCACAGAGAATGAAATAAAGCTCGAAATCTTAAAATCAGTTGAATCTTACCTGCAAAAGGAGGAGAATAAGTATGAACTGGTGCCGACCAGTCTTGATATTGCAGATCCGACCTTAGGCGGACTGATCGCAAACTTCAATGACTTGCAAAACCAGCGTCGGCGCCTGGGTAGATCTGTTACTGAAAGCAATCCTGTGCTTCATAATGTAAACGAGCAACTTGAAATACTTCGCCTGAATATTCTCGAAAATATTCGAAATATAAGGGAGGGATTATTAGTAAAACGGAGGGGTTTACAAGCCATCGCCCGACAATTTGAGTCTCAGGTGCGGCAGGTACCCTCTATGAAGCGTGAACTGACTGATATCAGTCGGCAGCAAGGTATTAAAGAGGGGTTATACCTTTACCTTCTACAAAAACGCGAAGAAGCAGCGCTCTCACAAGCTATAACTCCTTCAAATTCTCGTGTTCTTGATCCGGCCGCATCTAGTGGTAGCCCTATCGAGCCCCAAGCCACAAATATTTATTTGATGGCACTGTTGGCAGGTTTGGCCATACCTTTTGCCGGAATCTTCTTGCGAGATATGCTTAATGATACCGTGCAGGAACTGCGGAATGTCGAGAAAGGTACTTCTACCCCTATTTTAGGTGAAATTGGGCATAATGAGTCTGGTAAGATGCTTGTTATTACGCAGGAAAGCCGTAGTTCCAGTGCCGAACTTTTCAGATTGCTACGAGCTAACCTACAATTTGCAGCAGGAGGAAAGGAAAACAAAGTTATTTTGGTGACATCCAGTATGAGCGGTGAAGGAAAAACTTTCTTTAGCCTCAATCTTGCTGCCAGTTTGGTCATGACAGGAAAGCGCGTTATAGTACTGGGTTTCGATCTTCGTAAGCCAAAGTTGACGCAAGGTGTGAATTTGCCAAATAATATTGGCATCACGAATTATCTGATCTCTGATACAGTTCAGATCGAAGACCTGATTCAGTTCGCGCCTGAAATGCCAGAATTAGCAATCATTGGATCCGGCCCAATACCCCCGAACCCAGCAGAACTAATGATGCTTCCGAAGATAGGGACGCTACTAGATGAGCTAAAAGCAAGCTTTGACTATATCATTCTCGATTCTTCACCCGTTGGGCAAGTTGCAGATACCTTGGCATTAGCCCCCTACATTGACTCTAGCTTATATATTGTTCGGTATAATTACACGCATAAAAAACAGCTGCAAATCATAGATGACCTGTATAAGTCACGTAAGTTAAAACATCCAATGATCGTGCTGAATGATGCTAAAAAGAGTAATAGCTATGGTTATTCCTATGGTTACGGCTATGGGTATGGTAACTATTATGAAGAAGAGTCTAAGGGCTTGGGAAGTAAGTTGAGGAAGTTGGTGAAGGGATAACATCCCACCCCTCCCCTCAAAATATGATAGAGGTGTGTTAAATGAACCGCAATAAATTAAAGCGCATAAAGAAAAACGAATATAAAGAAATGTCAAGTACAGAGATGACAGCTATAGAAAATGCCAAGATTGCCGTAATCGGCTTAGGTTATGTAGGTCTACCACTAGCCGTTGAGTTCGCAAAAAAATTCTCTACTGTCGGATTCGATATAAACGAGGGTCGGGTGCAAGAGCTGAATGATGGGTATGATCGCACATTAGAGATTGAAAATGATTATTTAAAATCGGTTTTAACTTCAAGCTCTAACGGGCAGGCTGGTCTCTACTGTTCCAGTAAGCTGCAAGACATTGAATCCTGTAATTATTACATCGTGACTGTGCCTACCCCGGTGGATAAAAACAACCGTCCCGATCTTACACCGCTCTACAAAGCAAGCGAGACTGTGGGCAAAGTACTGAAGCAAAGTGACATCGTGATATACGAATCTACCGTGTATCCTGGTGTAACAGAGGAAGAATGCGTGCCGGTGCTGGAGCGTATGTCGGGGCTGAAATTCAACGAAGACTTCTTTGCAGGCTACTCTCCTGAGCGCATTAACCCAGGAGATAAAGAACATACTGTTGCTAAAATACTAAAGATCACTTCTGGTTCTACTCCTGAAGCTGCAGAGAAAGTGGACCAACTGTATAGAACAGTGATCACAGCCGGAACGCACAAGGCAGCTTCCATCAAAGTAGCGGAAGCAGCAAAAGTGATTGAAAATGCACAGCGTGATATCAATATTGCCTTCGTGAACGAACTTGCCAAAATATTCAACCGCTTAGGGATTGATACGGACGAGGTATTGGAAGCAGCCGGTACGAAATGGAATTTCCTAAAATTCAAGCCCGGTTTGGTAGGTGGTCACTGTATTGGGGTTGACCCTTATTACCTGGCACAAAAAGCTCAGGAAGCTGGTTACCATCCGGAGATTATCCTAGCGGGTCGCCGTCTGAATGACGGCATGGGCGAGTATGTGGCCCATGAAGTGATAAAGCTAATGGTTAAAAAGGACATTCCTGTAAAAGGAGCTAAAATACTGGTACTCGGCATTACCTTTAAAGAGAACTGCCCGGATGTGCGTAATACTAAAGTAGTAGACATCCTGCGCACTCTCAAAGATTACGATACCAATATCACAATTTACGACCCTTGGGCTGAGCCAGCGGAAGTGAAGCATGAGTATGGTTGGGATTCTGTTAAAGAATTGAATGGTATAACTGATTGTGATGCCATTATCTTGGCAGTTTCCCACAATGAATTTAAACTGCTCGACCTGAATAATCTTTGCAAAGAGAAAGCCATTATTTACGACGTGAAAGGTGTACTCCCAAAAGAGCTTTCCGACGCACGTCTCTAAAATAATAAACAAACCCTCTCCTTAGACAAGGAGGGGCAGGGGTGGTTTGACCCAGTTAAATTAAACCATTTAGATAGTAAATATATGTACAACACTCCCTACCACACGACAGACCTAAGCCAAAATAGCTTCCTCATTACAGGTGGAGCTGGCTTCATCGGTTCTAATATCGCCGAATACTTGCTCAAATACGGTGCAGGGAAGGTTCGTGTACTTGACAATTTCTCTACCGGTTCCAAAGCAAATATTAAAGAGTTCAATAGCAATCCGGCCTTTGAACTAATAGAAGGCGATATCCGAGACCTTGTAACCTGCAAGAGAGCGCTGGAAGGTATAGATTATGTAACGCATCAAGCTGCACTAGGCTCAGTGCCCCGCTCTATCAATGATCCTATTACGAGTAATGAAGTAAATGTAAGCGGTTTTCTGAACATGCTGGTAGCGGCAAGAGATGCACGAGTAAAGAACTTTATCTATGCGGCGAGCTCCAGTACATACGGCGATCATCCAGATCTACCAAAGATAGAGGACAAGATTGGAAATCCACTTTCTCCTTATGCTGTGACTAAGTTTGTAAATGAGCTGTACGCCAGTGTCTTCTCCAGAACCTACAATTTCCATACCATAGGCTTGCGCTACTTCAATGTGTTTGGACCGAAGCAGAATCCGAAAGGACCATATGCAGCAGTGATTCCACTCTTCATCGAGGCAGCGATTGAAAACAAACAGCCTTATATTAATGGGGACGGAGAGACGAGTCGAGACTTTACTTTTGTTGAAAATGCGGTACAAGCAAACATCAAAGCCTTGCTAACTGAAGCTATAGGCAAACATGAGGTGGTAAATATTGCATATGGTGAGCGAACCACCTTGAACCAGTTATGGCAAAGCATAACCGAAACTGCAGGTATAGAATTAGCCCCAGAATATCGGGAAGAACGAAAAGGCGATGTGCGTCACAGTTTGGCAGACATCAGCAAGGCAAGCCAACTAATAGGTTACAATCCTATATTCTCTGTTGTGGAAGGATTAGACATAGCTTTCAACTGGTATAGGCAAAACAGCATTGTAGTACAATAATTCCCCGACTTAGACAATAATGGTCTAGGGGTGGTAGGATAACTACCAAGAGACAAATTTAACAATATGAACCTACTAATCACCGGTGGTGCCGGCTTCATCGGCTCGCATGTAGTGCGACTTTTTGTGGAGTCCTACCCGCACTACAACATTTTCAACCTCGACGCCCTTACATACGCAGGCAACCTGCAGAACTTGGCAGATATTGAGGGCAAGCCCAACTACATTTTTTTGAAGGGTGACATCACAGATGCGGCCTTTCTGGAGCAGATCTTCCGGGAACACAGATTTGACGCGGTGGTGCACTTGGCGGCGGAATCGCATGTGGACCGCTCCATCGCAGGGCCTATGGCCTTCGTTGAGACAAACGTGATGGGCACGGTGAACTTGCTAGAGGCATGCCGCCGCGCCTGGGACGGTGATTATGAGGGAAAGCTCTTCTACCACGTCTCTACCGACGAGGTGTATGGTTCGCTGGGCGCAGAGGGGCTCTTCACAGAAGAGACACCGTATGACCCGCGCTCGCCTTATTCTGCCTCTAAGGCTGCTTCGGACCACTTTGTCCGGGCCTGGCACCACACATACGGTATACCTGTCAAACTCTCGAACTGCTCCAACAACTACGGGCCTAACCACTTCCCTGAGAAATTGATCCCGCTCGCAATTCATAACATCAAGAACTCAAAGCCCGTGCCCGTGTACGGGAAGGGCGAGAACGTTAGGGACTGGCTCTTTGTAAAGGACCACGCCCGGGCCATTGATGCCATTTTCCATAAGGGAAAAGTGGGAGAGACCTATAACGTGGGTGGGGTAAATGAGTGGCGCAACATCGATTTGATCGAGCTACTCTGTGACGTGATGGACGAGAAGTTGGGACGTGGAAAAGGCGAATCCAGGAAGCTGATCACCTTTGTCAAGGACCGCGCCGGCCACGACGCCCGCTACGCCATCGACTCGAGCAAGCTGATGGAGGAGTTGAGTTGGGAACCCTCGGTTACATTTGAGGAGGGGCTACGCAAGACCGTTGACTGGTACCTGGAAAACGGTGCCTGGCTGGAGGAGGTGACAAGCGGCCACTACCAGCGGTACTACGCACAGCAGTACGGAGCAAGATAGGGAAGCAAAAAAAGACAGATGAAAGTAAAAGAGACATACTTAGGGGACTGCCTGCTGTTGGAGCCGATGGTCTTCGGGGATGAGCGAGGCTACTTTTACGAGAGCTTCAACGAGGACCGGTTCAACACCCTGACGGGCCAGGAGACGCACTTTGTGCAGGACAACCAGTCATACTCCACCCGCGGCGTGCTTCGGGGGCTCCATTTCCAGCGCGGTGAGCACGCCCAGGCCAAGCTGGTGCGGGTGCTGAAGGGGGAGGTGCTCGACGTGGCCGTTGACCTGAGGCCGAGGTCAAAGACCTTCGGTGAGCACTTCTCAGTGGTACTCAGCGCTGCAAACAGGCTGCAGCTTTTCATCCCGCGCGGCTTTGCCCACGGCTTTTTGGTGCTGAGCGAGGAAGCTGAGTTCTTCTACAAGTGCGACAACTACTACAATAAAGAGAGCGAGGGCAGCCTCCTCTACAGCGACCCAGACCTAGGCATCGACTGGCGGATTAGTCCATCAGAAATAATCGTCTCAGAGAAAGACAAAGAAAGTGGTTCTTTTGCTGAATTCAAGCGGTCGTTTGCTTAAGTGAATCAGAGAGGACGCTTCTACTCACCAGATTATATAATATTAGTAACATTAAAAGATTAGTTACCTTTGCCTTATTGGCTGTGCCAAAAGACATACTTTTAGTTACACCCGAAAACAAATGAAAGGAATTATCCTGGCCGGAGGCTCCGGCACTCGCCTGCATCCGCTGACACTTGCCGTTAGCAAACAACTAATGCCTGTCTATGACAAGCCCATGATTTACTATCCGCTCTCCACGCTGATGCTGGCGGGGATAAGGGAAGTACTGGTCATTTCAACGCCACACGATTTGCCAATGTTTGAGCGATTACTGGGCGACGGCTCACAGATTGGTTGTCAATTCAGTTATGCTGTGCAGGAGGTACCTAACGGGCTGGCTCAAGCCTTCGTGATCGGCGAGAAGTTTATCGGCTCAGATAAGGTGGCTCTGGTGCTGGGAGACAATATTTTCTACGGGGCTGGCATGAGTAAACTTTTGCAGGTTAACAGTAACCCTGATGGCGGAGTAATTTACGCTTATCATGTGAATGATCCTGAACGTTATGGTGTAGTAGAGTTCGATAGTAATAATAATGCTGTCTCTATTGAAGAGAAACCTGCACAACCAAAATCCAGCTATGCAGTGCCGGGTCTTTACTTTTATGACAATGAAGTAGTAGAAATTGCTAAAAATCTAGAACCGAGCGTCAGAGGAGAATATGAGATCACTGATGTAAATAAAGAGTATCTAAAAAGAGGAAAGCTTAAGGTGGGTATCCTTAATAGGGGTACGGCTTGGCTTGATACTGGTACTATCCAATCACTAATGCAGGCGGCCACCTTTGTGCAGGTGATAGAGGAGCGGCAGGGCCTTAAGATCGGCTGCATCGAGGAAGTAGCGTGGCGCATGGGCTACATCAATAACGAGCAACTCAGGGCAGTTGCTGGGCCTCTGCGCAAGAGTGGTTATGGTGAGTATCTGCTAAGATTACTAAAGGAACAGTAGAATATTATTAATAGTGAGTTTAAAACAAAAAGCTGTTTCAGGCCTTTTCTGGACATTTAGTCAGCAATTCGGAGTACAATTTGTTAACTTTTTAGTTTCTATTGTACTAGCCAGATTATTACTGCCAGCCGACTTTGGTCTGATAGGTATGCTTTCAATTTTTATAAGTGTTGGGTATAGCTTGATTGATAGTGGCTTCACTTCATCATTAATTAGAACAGAAAAACCGAATCAGCAGGATTATTCAACTGTCTTTTTTACCAGCCTGATAGGCAGTGTTGCAATTTATCTTATCCTTTTTATCAGTGCTCCTTATATAGCAGCATTTTATAACCAGCCTGTTCTTCAAAATGTAGTTAGGGTATTTACAATAACCTTTATCATTGAGGCATTTGCAGGTGTGCAACGCGCTAAACTGACTAAGGAAATGAATTTTAAAATGCAAATGACGATTCAGATACCCTCTATTATTCTTAGTGGTATTTTGGGAGTAGTTTTGGCGTATTATGGATATGGAGTATGGAGTTTGGTTTACATGAATGTGTTTCGTTCGTTATTATCAGCTGTGCAGCTATGGGTTCGTAGTGGTTGGCAGCCAAGTTTCTCCTTTAATAAAGAGAGATTCAGACACCACTTTAGCTTCGGCTATAAATTGACCCTCTCCGGTTTATTAGATGCAGCCTTTAGCAATGCATACAATATAATTATTGGTAAATTTTATTCCGCATCCCAATTAGGATTTTATACCAGAGCACAATCTTTACAGCATTTACCAGTAAACAATTTAACATTAGCATTGAATAGAGTGACTTATCCTATGTTTTCTTCTATACAGAACAATGACGTAAAACTGAAGGAAGTATATCGGAGAGTGATGCAGCAAGTGCTATTTTGGCTGGCACCTTTAATGATTTTTCTTGCAATAGTTGCAGTACCTTTGTTTCGCCTTTTGATGGGAGAGAAGTGGTTACCCGCCGTACCCTATTTTCAGATTCTTTGTGCTATTGGCATCATGTATCCATTGCACTCTTATAACTTAAACATCTTAAAAGTAAAAGGGAGAAGCGATCTATTTCTAAAGCTTGAAGTTATTAAAAAAATTATTACAGTTATCGGGATAGCTTGTGCATTACCTTTTGGAATTTATGGATTACTATATTTTCAACTCATTTTTTCTTTTGCTGGCTTTTTTATCAATACCTGGTACAGTAGCAGTATGATTAATTATACTGCTATTGATCAAATCAAAGACGTACTGCCTGGAATACTATTGGCTGTGATAGTAGGCTTTGTAAGTTGGATTATAGACAGCCATTTTATCATGAACACAATTACTTATGATATTGTAAGAATCGCTATTGTGGGTGGATTTTACTTTGCACTCTACCTTGGCATTAGCTTCTTATCAAGTATGCCAGCTATTTTGGATTTTAGACAACTCGTTTTAAAAAAATGATACCTGTAACAAAGCCTTTTCTACCTCCACAAGCGGAATATGAAAAATATTTAAGTGACATTTGGAAGCGTCAGTGGCTTACTAATATGGGACCACTAGCTAATGAACTGGAACTTCAACTCAAAGCTTATCTTAAAGTGCAACATTTACTATTTGTTACGAATGGTACAGTAGCCCTTCAGATGGCCATTAAGGCACTAGACTTAAAAGGGGAGGTCATCACGACTCCTTTCTCTTTTGTAGCTACTACTAGTAGTATCGTCTGGGAGGGATGTGAGCCGGTATTCGTTGATGTTGATGCCGAATCATTAAATATTAATCCTGCAAAAATAGAGGAAGCTATAACAGATAGAACATCTGCAATTTTAGCTACACATGTCTACGGAAATCCTTGTGATGTGGAGGCAATTGAGAGAATTGCTCAAAAGCATAAGCTAAAAGTGATTTATGATGGAGCACATAGTTTTGGTGTACAGATAAACGGGAAATCTATCTTTGAATATGGTGATATTTCAGTATGCAGCCTGCATGCAACTAAGTTATATCATTCTGGAGAAGGCGGATTGGTGATAACCAAAGATCCTGAGTTGCTCAAGAAATTAGCTTACATAAGGAATTTTGGTTTCAATGGACCTGAAGCGTTTGCAGAGTTGGGAATAAATGGTAAAAACTCAGAGTTACATGCTGCAATGGGTTTGGTAAATCTTAAATACATTGACAAGATAATAGAGAAAAGAAAGATTCTTACGGATCAGTATTTACTTAAACTGGAAGGTTTTAAAGCTTCTGTGCCATTGTGGAATAAAAAGGGAAGTAAGAACTTCGCTTACTTTCCTTTAATCGTTGAAAGCGAAGAATTCTTGTTGAAGTGTATGAATTTTTTACAGTCCCATGAAGTATTTGTTCGCAGGTATTTCTATCCTTCTTTAGCGACCTCTTTGCCTTACCTAAAGCCAGAAGTAATGCCTGTGACCGATAATGTAGCGAAAAGAGCTCTGTGCCTACCACTCTATAATGATTTATCTGTTGAAGAAGTTGATATGATTTGCAGGTTATTATTAAGAGTTCAGAACAACTAGAATATGAAACTAGCCATAATGCAGCCATACTTTTTTCCGTATATAGGCTACTTTCAGCTAATCAATAGTGTAGATAAATTCATTGTGTATGACGATGTTACATTTATAAAACAGGGGTGGATAAATAGAAACAATATACTGCTGAATAGGAAGCCGCATCTTTTTACCGTTCCACTTGAGAGTGCCAGCTCTTTTAACTTTATAAAAGATACAAGACTTAATCAAAAGTTTTATAGTACCTGGGCTGAGAAATTTACTAAGACACTGGAGCAAAATTATAAGAGAGCTCCTCTTCTCAACGCTACTATGACTTTAGTAGAGGAAGTACTTAGCACACCGACTGATACAGTATCTGGACTAGCGCTAAAGAGTCTAACACTTATATCTGATTATTTGGGGATCAATACAGAAATAATTCCATCATCAGTGTCTTATGGGAATACCCATCTCAAAGGGCAGGCACGGGTGCTGGATATTTGTAAGCAGGAGCATGCGCTTCATTACATCAATCCTATAGGAGGTCAGGAACTATACTCAAAAGGAGATTTCTTAGAGCACGGGTTAAAGTTAAATTTCATAAAACCAAATGCCTCAACTTACAGACAATTTGACAATGATGAATTTGTTCCTTGGCTCTCAATAATAGACGTGTTAATGTTCAATGATCGTAAGGTGGTAAGGCAAATGCTGGAGGACTATGAGCTCATCTGACGCAATTGGTGGATATTTTGAATTAGAATTACCGGGAGGAAAAGAATTTTATTCTAATCTAACAAAAGTTAATTCAGGTCGGAATGCTCTCGAATATATACTTCTAGCTCAAGGATACAAAAAAGTGTATGTGCCTTATTTTACGTGTGATGTGGTGCTCGAGCCTTTTCATAAGCACGAAATAAGCTATGAGTTCTATCACATCGATAAACAACTGGAGATTCAAGATATTCCATTATTAGGAAACGACGAAGCAGTTTTATATACTAATTATTTCGGTCTTAAGAGTAGTTATGTGCATGAGCTTAGTAGCCGCGTGCCAAGATTAATTATTGATAATGCACAAGCGTTTTATAGTTCTCCATTGAAAGGAGTTGATACATTTTATTCTCCCAGAAAATTTTTTGGCCTGCCAGACGGGGGATATGTCTCTACTGCAGCTTCGTTGGACTTAGTACTACAAAAAGACCGCTCTGCAAAGAGATGCTCGCACTTGCTGCTGCGCTTAGACGAAGGGGCTGAGGCCGGTTTCAACGATTATAGAGAAAATGACAAAAGCTTGTCTAATTTGCCTATCATGCAAATGTCAAGTCTTACTCAAAGCCTTTTGGAAGGAATTGAATATGACTTTATAAGAGGAAGAAGAACTGAAAATTTCATGCTGTTGCATGAGCGGCTTAAAAGCTTTAACCAACTTGAATGGATAGACGGGGCAATTATTGATGGCCCAATGGTATACCCCTTTTATGATAGTAGTGGCGGATTACGTCAATGGTTGATAGGAAAGAAAATATTTACAGCAACGCATTGGCCCAATGTACTTATCGACAATGAAGAGGACTCATTGGAGTATAGGCTTGCAGTTAATGTTGTCAATTTACCTATTGATCAAAGATACGGCAAAGACTCTATAGGTCGAATCATAAATTATGTACTAGAATATTATGGAATTCAGAATTAATTTCCGACCTCTAAGATTAGAGGATGCCAGTTTCATTAACAAACTTCGACAAGAAGAGGATATGGAGCAGCTTATAGGAGGAGCCAAGCGGCCTGTTGCCTATGAACGCGATTTGAAATGGGTAGAGCAACTAATTTTAGGCGACAGCCAAATAAGCATTTATTTTGCTATTACTCCCTCAGGCAGCGATGAAATTGTTGGTTACACCTCAATTTCGGAGATCGATTATCGTAACGGCACTTGCTTTTGGAGCGGTATCAAAATAGATGCTACAAAGGCCGGCAAAGGATGGGGATCTGAAGTTGCTTTGAAAATCCTTAAATTTGTCTTTGAGGAACTTAGGATGGAGCGCTGTAAGGCAGAATGTCTGGAACATCATGAAGTTGCCCTGAAGATGATGCTTAAAGTAGGTTACAAACAGGAAGGGTTGATGAGAAATACTGTTTACAAAAATGGTATTCATAATAACCAATGGCTGTTGAGTGTTATTAGGGAAGAGTATTTGGAATTGAAGCAAAGATTCAGTCTATGAAACAATCTATTACTAACGTTAGAATAATAGGAACTGGATCTTATTTGCCAGAGACGGTTATAACAAACAAGGATTTAGAAGCCCGGGCAAATACTGCAGATGCGTGGGTCTATGAAAAATTAGGAATCAGAGAAAGAAGGATAGTAACCAATGAACTTACCAGTGACCTTGCTGCTAAAGCGGCTCTAAACGCTCTGAAGTCAGCCAACCTTTCCGCAGATGAAATAGATTTGATAATTGTTGCGACCTCAACACCTGATCGGTTAGCTCCGTCAACCGCATGTATTGTGCAGGATAAAATTAAAGCCTACAAGGCCGTTGCTTTTGACCTGGCAGCGGTATGTTCAGGCTTCCTTTACGCATACTCAACTGCCTCTCAGTTCGTTTCGAATGGAATATACAAAAATGTGCTGGTTATAGGTGCTGATACGTTTTCCAAAATAGTTGATTGGGACAGACGCGATTGTGTATTTTTTGGCGATGGGGCAGGAGCTGTTGTATTGTCCCGTAATGAGGAGAATGATGGGTTTCTGCGGTTCCGCTTATATTCCGATGGCCGTGGTAAATCTAATTTTACCATTCCTGGTGGAGGAGCAGAATATCCCATAAGTCAGGAAAGTCACGATAATCGGAAGCGTTATTTTGAGATGAATGGGTCTGCAGTTTTTGAAACAGCTGTTAGCGTACTCCCTAATACTATTTTGGAAGTTTTAGACGATGCGCAGATGTCAATCAATGATGTTAGTTTATTAGTCCCTCACCAGCCTAGTATACGAATCCTTAAGGAAACAGCTCGGAAGATTGGAATGCCTTTCGACAAAGTGATGATCAATATGGAAAAATATGCAAATACCTCAGGAGGTACTATTCCTATTGTATTAGATGAAACCTATAAATCCGGGAAAATCAAGCCTGGTGATTTTATCTTATTTGCTGCGGTTGGCTCAGGATGGACTTGGGGAGCGGCCTTATTAAAATGGAACTGACAAAAAATATTTAAGCCGGGAGAACATTATGTATTTGATAACAGGAGCATCCAGAGGGATAGGGAGATTTTTAATTGAAAAATATGCAAAAGCAGGCCACCAGGTTATGGGCCTTTACAAAACCACTGAACCTGAGTCTATTCATGGTGAATATTACCAGTTAGACATTAGCAATGAAGAGGAGGTTGCTAAATTTTATGAGGCTAATAAGGGAAAGCTTAAAGACATTGTGTTAATCAATGCAGCGGGGATTTCTTATAATGCTTTCGGTCATAAAGCCGACATTGATGCCTGGAGCGAAGTAATAAAAACCAATTTAATTGGCTTGTTTAATCTCACTCGTCTAGTACTGCCCATTATGCGGACCGACAGTTATGGCAGGATTATCAATTTCTCCTCAGTCGTTGCTCAACTCGGGGTGCCAGGCACCAGCGCTTATGCTACCTCGAAAGCAGGGCTGTGGGGAATGAGCAAAGCCCTCGCAGTAGAAAACGGATCAAAAAACGTTACGATCAACAATATAAATCTAGGTTACTTCAATATAGGTATGATTGAGCAGGTACCTGGTAATATGTTAGAAAACATACTGCAGAAAATACCTGCTGGCCGTCTCGGATCCCCTGAAGAAATATATTCAACGGTAGACTTTATAATTAATACACCATACCTAAATGGTGCCTCCATTGATCTAAATGGTGGTATGCTATAGAAGAGGTTATTAGTTTTTTACTTACTAACCCATATGCAATTAAACGCAAGAGAGGAAACTCCTGTAGTCTCGGTCTGGATGATAACTTATAATCATGAAAAGTTTATCCGGCAAAGTATTGAGAGTGTTCTTATGCAGAAGACAAATTTTCCTATTGAACTGGTTATAGGAGAAGATTGCTCAACTGATGGCACTCGCAAGATTATTGAAGAACTTGAACAAAAATACCCACAAGTTATCAAACCGGTTTATCACAAAAGTAATGTAGGTGCAGCTAGAAATGCTTATGAATTTTGTTTACCTAAACTTAAAGGTAAATATGTTGCTTGTTTAGAAGGCGACGACTATTGGATGGATCCATTTAAACTACAAAAACAAGTAGATTTTTTAGAGGCCAACCCTGACTATATTTTATCATTTCATGATTGTAAAGTCGTTGATAGAGATAATAAGGTTTTAAAAGAGGGAAGGCTTGCAGAAAACTTTAAAAAAGATCTGCCTCAAGAAAGCATCATATTAGGTTCACTAATTCCAACAAATACAGTTCTCTTCAGGAATAGAGTTATAACATGTCCTAAAGAGATTTTTAGCGTTACAAATAATGATACCTTTCTTTTTGCTTTATTAGGACAACATGGGAAGGCAAAATTCTCTAATGATGTGCAGCCATCGGCATATAGGGTGCATGATGGTGGCATATGGAGTTCCATAGATAATCTTGAAAAACGCAAAAGCGGATTAAATACTTATGAGCAATTATACAAAGTGATTGATAGTAAGTATAAACATCTTATAAAGAAAGCTCTATTCACACGGCGATTAATGCTTATAAAGCAAAATAAAAGTGTTCTAGATTCTATTAAGTATTATATAAACTCTTACAATTACTTTTATTTCGGGAATGGGATGTATAAAACCTGGTTAAAATCACACTATGATTTGTTAAAACAGCTGTATAGAAACTAAGAAGATGCTTACAAACAGGATTGAATCAATTAATTTGAGAATTGGCAGGATAAGGTACAAGCTAATGAAAGCTTTGAAAATTGAGAGTGAGTTTTCAAGGCGGATAAAATATAGGCACAAAACATTCTGGACGGGAGAAGGCAATAGAGATGCTATTTATAGAACAATGAATGCTAATGACCCGATAGAGAAGTGGGAGGATATAGAGAATTGGCAGCGTAAACTTAGTAATAAACATAATTCCAGGCAGTTTGCTATCAAACATTCTTGTAATGTTCCGGAACTTTACTGGCAAGGTAGAGATGTCGATAAAATTGATTTTTCTTCTTTACCCAAAAATTTTGTTATTAGACCGATTACAGGATCAGGTGGTAGTTCTATTTATCTAATTAAAGATAGCAAAAATTTATTTGATGGTAAGAGTTATACTCAGCAAGAACTTATCAATTCTATGTCTGTCGTAATAGATAAGCATCCTAACCAAGAGTTTCTGATAGAAGAATTTGTTACGGATGAAAAGGGTAATCAGAGAATACCCGATGATTATAAATTTTACATGTTTAATGGAGAGGTAGCGTGCATTCAGATTATAAATAGATTAAGCCCAAGTAGAGGGAAGACCAGCTTCTATGATGTAAACTGGACTCCTCTTCCTAGGGTTCAATTAAATTATGCGACCGGAGAGAATCAGCAAGCACCAAAGTGCCTCGATGAAATGGTCAGAGCTGCAAAGGATTTAAGTAGAGCGTATAAAATATTTGCAAGAATAGACTTTTACGCTACCCATAAAGGGGCTGTATTTGGGGAAATTACACCTACTCCTTTTCTTGGAAGTGCTTTCACATCATTTGGAAATAAGTTACTCATTAGTAAATGGGATAAGTATTGTAAAGGGATGATATAGTTTTGAAAATAAAAGTTATAATTCTTTTATATACTATTAAAATCAAGAATACTAATAGTAAAATTATATACTAGTATTGATCTTTTACAAAACTTTAGCTTGGCATATAAAAATTGGTTCCCATAAGGTTATAATACGGTAGCTGGATTATAATTTCGTTAGCTTTGGCATTTCCTACATTACTATCTTACCTATTAGTAGATATATAGATATTCTGCTGTAAATAAATGAGAGCAAATACCCCATTAGTTTCCATCATTATTCCTGCCTTCAATAGAGCTAACTTAATTGGTCATTCTATTGAAAGCATTATCAATCAAACTTATCTTAACTGGGAACTAATTGTCGTTGATGATAGGTCAACTGATGAAACAGAAAAAGTTGTATTAAACTATTGTATAAAAGATAATAGAATTAAATATCTCAAAAGACCTACATCTTTGCCAAAAGGTGCTAATACTTGTAGAAACTTAGGGTTTGATAAGGCAAAAGGTGAGCTAATAAAGTGGGTAGACTCAGATGATCTACTTGATAAAATCATCCTGCAGGAACAAATAAATGTTTTCAATAATCATCCTGAAATAGATTTAGTTGTTTGTAATGGAGTATATTTTACAGAAGAGGGTATACTTCATAATGAATACTGGTCAAAATATGTAATTACAGAGAATCTGTTTTATGATTACATCAGAAATACAGTTAGATGGCATGTATGTGGATGCCTGTGGAAAAAAAACTTTTTTAAAACTGCTCCCTATAAGCTAGGTTTGATGAATGCCCAAGAATGGCTTATGCACGCAACTGCTATTTTAAGACAACCAATTGTTAAAGGAACAGACACTACACTTTTCTATGTTAGAAGAAGTCCTACAGGTAGGATAAGTACAAATAGAAATAAGCAATATTTTTTAAACGCAGCTAAGGCAAGGTCACTATTACTATTAGAGAATGTTAAATCAAGTGATAGATCCATTAAGGCTAGCTTAGAAATAACAAAACAAATACTGGTTAACGCTTTTCATGCTGTGAAAAACTTTTAGCCTTTAAAATAGCTTCTAGGCTAAATTCTCTTTTAAACTAAAGATATACACTATTATATTATTAATAAAAAACAAAATTTTTGAATGAAAATAATTAGGGTATGCACTATATTAGACTTTGGTGGAGTTGAGAAAAGATTAGTTAATATAGCACAGAGTTGTCCTAGCGGAATAGAAACTATATTCATTGCATTAGGTACTGGCGGCTGGGCTGCCAATGAATTGCAGAAGTACAGTAAGGAAGTTATTTGCTTAGAATCTGACTATCGCATCCCAAATTTAAACTTAATATTTAAACTTGTTAAGATATTCAAGTTTCTAAAACCAGATGTAGTTCATACTTCTGGAGCAGAGGCCAACTTTCATGCTCAAATCGCAGCCTTCATTGCTAGTGTGCCAAAGCGTGTGAGTGAAGAGATAGGTTTCCCAAATCATAGCAGAACTTCTAGATATATCTTTGGCAATGTATACAAACTATCTCATAAAGTTGTCTGTATATCAAAGGCTGTTGCTGACAAAGTTGTACAACTAGGAGAAGCAAAAAAGGAAAATATTGAAGTTGTGTATAATCCTATTGCCTATAATATTTATGAGAGGCAAATCACGAAAACGGAATCGCCCCTAAGGTTTGTCACTGTATGTAGGCTTACTGAGATCAAAAACTTAGCAAGATTAATAAGAGTCTTTCATAGATTTTTAGATGTTTCTCCAGGTTCAGTTCTTCAGATAGTTGGTGACGGGCCTGAAAAAGAAATTCTTCAAAAGCTTGTCAACGATTTAAGTATAGATAACAGCGTTTGGTTAGAAGGGTTTTCTCAAAACCCTGCTAATTTTTTACTTGAGGCTGATGTATTTGTGCTACCATCATATTCTGAAGGTTTAGGAAATGCTATTATGGAAGCAATGCTCGTAGGTATTCCTTGCATTGTATCTAATATTGGTGGTGGAAGAGAATTGATAGAAGATGAAATCAACGGTTGGTTAATTAATCCTTATAATGATGAAGAAATATTCCAGAAATTAGTTGCTGCCTCTACAACTACAATTGCTCAGCGAGAGTCAATGGGTTTAATAAGTAGAAAATTGATAAAAGATAAGTTCTCATCTGAAAATCACTGGAAAAGCCTTATCAATATATACAGAAATTGAGGTGAAAATAAGAATATTATTTATTCAAGAGACAATTAGTAGTGGCGGTGTAGAGCGAAGACGCTATTCTCTTGTCAAGTTTCTTCCAAAAGAAAAATACGAAATAAAAATTATATGTACTAAAAGTTTGGGCCCCTTAGTCGAAAATATTAAAGAAGAAGGGGTGGAAGTGATTGAAATTGGTGTGCTTTCTAAAGTATGGGATACAGATAAGTATAAAGCCGTATTGAAAGTAATAAAAGCTTACAAACCTCACATAATTCACGGTGCTGTTTTTGAGGGTGTATTGCTCTCAACAATTGCTGGCTATATGGGTAGAGTACCTATCATTATTGCTGAGGAAACCTCTGATCCTCAGAACCGCTCAATTAAGGCTAGCTATCTTCTTAAAATTTTATCATTAATAGCAGATAAATTTATTGCTATTGCACCAAATGTTGGCAATTATTTAAAAGAGGTAGCCAGAGTTTCCCCATCTAAGATAAAAGTGATTACTAATGGAGTTTCTTTACCGAGACCTGTAACTTTTCACGAAACAACAAAATTAAGAAATTCTTTAGGAATTCAAGTAGAGGATTTTGTGATAGGAAGTGTAGGAAGATTGTTTGATGACCATAAAAAGTTCACAGATATAATTAAAGCTATATCCCTTTTGAGCCAGAGATCTAATATAAAACTGTTGATAATAGGAGACGGAAAAGACAAAGAATTTATCAAAAGGGAAGCTGAAAGTTTAGGGTTGTCTAGAAATCTGGTTATGGTAGGTTTTCAATCGGATACAGCTCCCTACTATAAGTTAATGAATATCTTTTGCTTAGCCTCACAGCGAGAGGGTTTCGGTTTAGTAGCTGCCGAGGCTATGTTCCATGAACTACCAGTAGTTGCAACCAAGGTTGGCGGATTGCAAGATATAGTAGTTAATAATGAAACAGGTATATTGGTAAATGCTAACCGACCGGAGCAGATTGCAACAGCAATAGATAAGCTGTTTTCCAATCAGGATCTTATAATCAGTATGGGTAAGAAAGGTAGATTAAGAGCAGAAAAAGAGTACAGTGCCGAAAGGTATGTAAAAGAAGTTGAGGAAATGTATAAGGAGTTGCTGAGACAGAAACAGATAATATGAAGTTACTATTTGTTACCTGGAATGGCCCTGAGGTGAGTTATATTGAAGGCTTATTTCTACCAATATTTGAGCAACTATCAACCCAAAATAATATTGAATGCCATATACTACAGTTTACCTGGGGGGGAAAAGAGTATGTTTCTAAAGTAAGTAAAGCCTGCGAGTCGAAGGGCGTTCACTATGAGTTAATCAAGGTAAACCGTAAGTTTGTTCCCGCTGCCCTATTAAAGGCGAATCTACTTGATAGTAAAAGAGTAAGGAAGTATATACTAGAGCATAAGATTGATATTGTCATGCCCCGGGCTACAGTAGCTGCAGCTATCGTCCTTCGGGCAATAAGTGGAATACCGCAGGTGAAAATGCTCTATGATGCAGATGGCTTGCAGCAGGATGAGCGGGTAGATTTTAGTGGTTGGAATCCTTTGGAACTACAATACAGGATTTACCGCGATATAGAGTTCAAAGCGTTGAGAAAGGCTGATGGCATTTTGGTGCGATCTTTTCAGGCAAAACAGATCTTAGCAAGCAGAGCAGGAGCTCAATTTGATGAAAATATTATTACAGTAATAAATAACGGCAGAGATAAGAACCTGTTTGCTCCCAAATACAATAAAGAAGTCAAAAGCAAACTTTTCAATGTTAGTGCAGATGACTTTCCTGTATTAGTATATGCGGGTTCTATAGGACCGCAGTATTGTATTGAAGAGATGTTATATGTTTTCAGCAGGGTGCAGGAACGATATACAGATGCTAGATTTCTGATTTTAACCGGTCAGCCTGATGTAGTTTATCAGAATCTAAAGGCGTATGGTGATTTACAAGACAAATGCCTCATCAGAAAAGTCGCTGCAGAAGAGGTGCCTACCTATTTGTCTATAGCAGACATAGCCTTTGCTTTAAGAAGACCTACCTTTTCGATGAAGGCGGTTGCACCTATTAAATTAGGGGAATACCTGCTATGCGGTGTCCCGGTAATCGCAACGAAAGGAATCGGTGATACCGAGTTGTACATTAAGGATGTTGCATGTGCCTATCTGCTCGAAGACCTGGGAACCGAAAAATTAGACGCTGCTGTGCAATGGAGCCTACAGTTGCTGGATCAGGAAAAGGGTAAACTCAGAGCAGAAGCCAGAAAGATTGGAGAAGAGTTTTTTGATCTGGGAAAGACTGCCGGACAATATATACATGCAATACAATCCTTAAGATAGATCAACTCCAAAAGTATTACCTTTGTACTTTATCATCATTACAGATCAGACTTGAGAGTTTTATTTTTCCCAAAGTATACCCGTCTGGGAGCCAGTAGCAGACTGCGCACCTATCAGTACACGCCTTATTTCGAAGAACAGGGAATTAGGTGCGAATATAGTCCCCTCTTTGATGATCAGTACCTGCAACGCCTGTACCAGAAGAAAAGCAGTAACAAGTTGAGCATTGTCATCGCTTATATTAACAGGTTATTAAGACTTTTTACTATACCAAAATACGATCTCATTGTTATTGAGAAAGAACTATTCCCTTATCTTCCTGCGTTTGCAGAGCAGGTTCTTGCTTTCTTCAAATTCAAGTATGTGGTAGACTATGACGATGCAATTTTCCATAATTATGATTTGCATCCAAACAAATTGATTCGATCGTTACTTGAGAAAAAAATTGCGCATGTAATGAAAGGATCATCGCTTGTGGTAGCGGGCAACACTTATCTAAGAGATTATGCTCAAAAGGCCGGAGCCAGTCAAATTACCATTATTCCAACAGTAATTGATACAGACTCCTACACGGTGAAGACACAAGAAGAGCAGGATAATGTGACAATAGGTTGGATTGGTTCTCCGGTTACGCTGAAATATGTCAAAAATATAGTTCCGGTTCTGAAAGAATTAAGCAGTAAGTATCCATTGAAACTCCACATAATAGGAGGGAAGGCAGGGGTAGGATTTGAAGGACATGAGGAAGTGTTGGAATGGTCAGAAGCTACGGAAGCGGAGTTAATCAGGCATTTTGATATAGGAATTATGCCTTTGAATGACGATGCCTGGGAGAAGGGTAAATGTGGGTACAAACTTATCCAATACATGGGCTGTGGCCTTCCTGTGGTAGGAAGTCCTGTAGGGGTGAATGAGGAAATTATACAGGATGGAGTAAATGGCTATAAGGCCGCTAATTTAGTAAGCTGGCAAAAAAGTTTAGAAACGTTATTAGCTGACAAAGAACTCCGTGAAAAAATGGGGAAACAGGGGCGAGCGCTGGTAGAGGAAAGGTATTCTTACAAAGTGGCTAAAACCATTTGGCTGCAATGCCTACTGGGAGTGCAGAATTCAAAAGATGCTCATTTATAAGTTGATCGCGGATGGGGATTTTTGATATTATCATATTGCTACTAATACCCTACCTGGTTAAGGTAGCAATTCCCTATTTCTCTAAAAGTGCCGGCGTCAGAAACACCAAGTGGTTGTACTATCTATGGTACTACCATGTGCTTTTCGGTATCATCTTCATGTTCTATGTCCAGGTATTTGGAGGAGATGCCATGGGATACTGGCGCAAGACTGATTTAAGCTTCGATCAGTATTTAAATCAAGGCCAGGGTACCGCGTTCATGCATGTATTTAACTATGGGTTCGTACATGTGCTGGATCTATCCTTTTTTACCGGATCTATGATTTATACTTTCATAGGCTTTATGGGGGTAATGTTCTTTTATCTTTCTACCGCCAATCTTGTCAAGACGAATGTAAAAGTCTATGGGTATAATATCTTCCCTTATATATTCTTCTTGCCTAACCTCCATTTTTGGTCCTCAGGAGTAGGAAAGGATACCTTAGTATTCTTCAGTGTAGGCTTATTTTTGTTTAGTGTTATGAGTCCTATGCGTCGGGGTGTAGGTATAGCCATAGCTTTGTTTCTGTCTTATAACATAAGACCCCATATTACCATATTTCTTTTAGCCTCTTTCGGAGCAGGCTTTCTATTTGATAGTAAGCTAAAGCCATTTCAAAAGGTTCTACTTACATGCTGTATGATAGCTGTCGCAGCCTTTATATTTGACGATGTAATGCGATTCCTTAAACTGGACGAACTTTCTACGGAAAGTGTAGAACAGTTCTCTGAAAAGAAGGTGTCGCTTTTGAGTAGAGGTCATACAGGATCTAGCGTAGATATATCAGCTTATCCACTCCCATTAAAGGTCTTCACTTTTTTATTCAGACCTCTATTCTTTGATATACATAACGTAATGGGGGTTCTCGCCTCTTTAGAGAATCTAATTTTATTGATTCTCTTTACAAAAATAGTAAATATGAAAACCATCAGTCTGTTAAAGCAGGCTCCATATCAGATAAAAGGTTTGTTTTTCTTTTTTCTGATAGGAAGTGTTGCGTTCGCCACTTCGCTCGGGAACCTAGGTATTATGATGCGTCAGAAGAATATGCTGGTCCCTGGTATGCTGATATTTATGTTTTGGGTGCTTAGTAGCAGGAAAGAGGAGATAATAGCCAGGTATAAAAGGATGAAGACAAAGACAAATCCAGCACTTGGAGCTGCTTAGCGAACAGAACCTAATGCCAACTCAGATTGCTATCTTTGCACCCGAAAACAAATATTACCCCCATGCCCCCAGTACTCATCCGCATCACCACGGTGCCACTATCTTTGCAAAAGCTGATTACAGGTCAGTTGCCCTATATGCGTTCGAAAGGTTTTGAGCCAGTAATGGTGTCAGCTGCAGGGCCGGAGTCAGAGGCGGTGGTGAGGGAGCAGGCTACACCCTTGATTGAGATCGGAATGACGCGCAAGATTACGCCGGTGCAGGATCTGAAAGCGCTCTGGCAATTCTACCGGCTTTGCAAAAAATATAAACCCGCCATTGTACATTCCCATACACCCAAAGCAGGTATTATCGGGATGCTGGGCGCGAAACTGGCAGGGGTGCCAGTGCGGCTGCACACAGTAGCAGGATTGCCGCTAATGGAGACAGAAGGCAAAAAGAGACAGGTGTTGGAGGCAGTGGAGAAACTGACCTATACCTGCGCTACCAAGGTATACCCGAACTCTACCGTTCTTAAAGAATTTATCTTAGAGAGTAAATTCTGCGCTCCGGATAAAGTGAAGGTAATCGGGAATGGGAGTAGCAATGGCATCAACACTGAGTTCTTTCACAAGGAACAGCTAGATGCCGCCCAACTGGAGGAGCTGAAAGCGCAGCTAGGTATAATGCCTGATGATTTTGTATTTGTGTTTATCGGTCGCCTGGTAAAAGATAAAGGCATTCAAGAGCTCGTAAACGCCTTTAAGAAACTACAAGAACAGCATCCACAAATAAAACTTTTGTTGGTTGGACCCTTCGAGCAGGATCTTGACCCGATCAATGATAGTATTCTAAAGGAGATTGAAAATAACCCGGCCATCCTGTCGGTTGGTTTTCAGCATGATGTGCGGCCATACCTGGCAATCAGTCAGGCGTTGGCATTTCCTTCTTACCGCGAAGGTTTCCCCAATGTGCCTATGCAGGCTGGTTGCTTTGATTTGCCAAGCATCGTAACAAACATCAACGGATGCAACGAGATCATCCAACACGGTGAAAACGGTTTGATCGTGTCCCCCAAGTCAACGGAGGAACTCTACGAGGCTATGCTCACTTTCATAACGGACAAGAAGATTTTTGCCCACATGCAATCAAAAGCACGGCAGATGATCGTGGAGCGTTACGAGCAGACCCATTTCTGGGAGCTTTTATTACAGGAATACCAAACTCATCTGAAACAACATGAACTTATATAGTCGGTTCTTTAAGCGCCTGATTGATTTTGTGCTTAGTCTAGGCGCTTTCATCGTGCTGCTTCCTGTCTTTCTGATTGTTACGCTGCTGCTGGCTATAGCAAATGACGGCAAGCCTTTCTTCCTGCAGCCGCGCCCGGGCAAGCATGGCCGTATTTTCCGGGTGATCAAGTACAAGACTATGAATGACAAGCGGGATGCACAGGGTAATCTGCTGCCAGATGCTGATCGCCTCACCCCGATAGGTTCGTTTGTTCGCAAAACTTCTCTGGATGAAATACCTCAGCTACTGAATGTGATCAAAGGAGAAATGTCCCTAATTGGTCCCCGGCCCTTGCTGGTAGAATACCTGCCGCTTTACAACGAAGTACAGCGCCGCCGTCACGAGTTGCGACCTGGCATCACCGGCTGGGCCCAGGTAAACGGGCGCAACGCCATCAGCTGGGAAGAGAAATTCCGCTATGATGTGTGGTATGTGGATAATGTTTCCTTCTGGCTGGATGTGAAGATCATCTTTAAGACGATTGAGAAGGTGTTTAAGTCGGAGGGGATCAGTGCAGAGGGAGTAGCGACGATGGAGCGGTTTAGGGGGAGTAACTACGTGAATGATTAACCCTCTATCCGCATGTCCAAAGTCCCCTCTAAAGTGGATAGGAGGATGACAATCATGCGCAGGAATCCTGTTAATCCTTAAGTCCTTAAATCCTGATTCAGACATCCACTATTTCAGATTTCTCACTACATTCGAAATGAGAAACTGAGAATTCTTACCTTTGCACCACACCATCTCCCTTATACAACGATGTACCTTTACGGCGCGAGCGGACATGCGAAAGTAATTATCGATATTCTGCGGGATAGTGCTATACCTGTGCTAGGCGCCTTCGATAAGAACCCTGCCATAAAAGAGATAAGTGGTATACCTGTGCTGGGTGCTGAGGTAGAAGAAGAACTGGAGCAGCCGGTAATTATCAGCATTGGCGATAATGCCATTCGCCGCCGCGTGGCTGAAAAATTGGAAGTCTCCTTCGGCAAAGCCATTCATCCAACTGCGATTATATCATCTTCTGCCACAATTGCGGAGGGAACCGTAGTCATGCAGGGGGCCATTATTCAGGCTGACGCCCAAATCGGGCGGCATGCGATTGTCAATACCGGTGCCAGTATCGACCATGACTGTCAGATCGGGGACTATGCCCATATTTCGCCGGGAGCGGTACTGAGCGGAAACGTGCAGGTAGGGGAAGGGACGCATATTGGCGCGGGAGCTGTGGTGATCCCGAACCTGAAGATTGGTAAGTGGTGCAAAATAGGGGCTGGTGCCGTAGTGATACGCGATCTTCCCGATGGCGTGACTGCCGTGGGAAACCCTGCCCGCATTATTAAAGAACATCAGACTAAACTATGAATACAAAAATCTGGCTCTCTTCCCCGCACATGGGAACAAATGAGTTCAAGAATGTAAAAGAGGCTTTTGATACGAACTGGATCGCGCCGCTTGGTCCACATGTAGACGGCTTTGAGCGTGACTTAGCAGACTTCCTGGGGGAGGGCGTGCATGTGGCAGCGCTTAGCTCGGGTACTGCGGCGCTGCACCTGGCGCTCATCATGCTGGGCGTGCAAGCAGGAGATGAAGTGATCTGCCAAAGCATGACCTTCTCGGCTTCGGCTAACCCCATCGTATACCAGGGAGCCACGCCGGTGTTTGTGGATAGCGAAGACCGTACCTGGAACATGTCGCCTGACCTGCTGGAAGCAGCAATTGAAGACCGCATCAGTAAAGGGAAAAAGCCAAAGGCCATCATTGTGGTACACCTTTACGGCATGCCGGCGGAGATGGACCGTATTATGGTCATTGCCGACCGCTATGCTATACCTGTGGTGGAAGATGCGGCGGAGGCGCTGGGTTCTACTTATAAGGGACGTAAGCTGGGCACCTTCGGAGCGATGAGCATCCTGTCCTTCAACGGTAACAAGATCATCACGACTTCTGGTGGCGGCGCCTTGGTTTCGAACAACGAAGCCTACATCAAGCAGGCCCGTTTCCTGGCTACGCAAGCCCGTGACGCGGCTCCACACTACCAGCACTCGCATATTGGGTATAACTACCGCATGAGCAACGTATGTGCTGCTATCGGTCGCGGACAAATGGACGTGCTGCTAGACCGTGTGCAGCAGCGCCGGGCCAACTATACCTTTTATCAGGAAAAGCTGGCTGCTATACCTGCTATTCAATTTGCACAAGAACCAACAGGCGACTATTACTCCAACCGCTGGTTGAGCACGATACTGGTGGATGATAGCAAGGGAGTGAGCCTGGAGGATATCCGCTTGGCGCTGGAACGTGAGAATATTGAATCGCGCCCACTCTGGAAGCCAATGCACATGCAGCCGGTGTTTGCCAATGCGCCCTACTACGGCGATGGTACAAGCGAGCGACTGTTTAACCAAGGTCTATGTCTGCCTTCAGGCTCTAATATGACGAACGAAGAGCGGGAGCGGGTAGTAAACTGTATCAAAGCCTGTTTCGGCTGATAGAACTTTGTTTTGTAAAAAGCCGCCTCTGTTTTGTTCATTATGGCAAAGCAAAGGCGGCTTTTTACGTATAGGTATAAGCTGTGAGAATTGAGAAACAGTAAGTTAAAAGCTGATAGTTTCAGTACTTTTCTTTAATTTTGTACGGCATAAATATTATTTAGAATTGTGAGTGATATAATTATGCCGGTGAAACTGCGTTAAGATTTAGTTAGCGTGTTAACTACTAATTATATTATGACGTAGTCAGGGAACTTTTGACTGGACAAAACAGGTATTAATTTAAATTAAAACTAATGCCAGCCTATCACCGTACTCTAAGCTCTTCTCTACCCGGGACCTCCGTATGAAAACATTTTTACAGAACAAAGCCTTACCAAAGTGGATCATTCTGATCATCGATCAAATCATCTCTACCTGGTCTTTTGCTTTGTCTTTCTTCATCATACGCCAGTTTGATTTTGAAACCATTTTGCGTGGTCACTTTTTTGTGTACAGTGGTATATACATGGCAATCTCTGTTATGGTATTTTATGCCATGCGCATCCATACAGGCCTGATCCGCTACTCCAGCACCGACGACATTTACCGCATCTTCACGGCTGTGTTAATGGCTAGCTTGCTTTATGGCGCTATCATAGGCTTTTGGGTATCACCAGAGCTGCACATCGACTCTGTAAACATCTACGTTGTGCTGTTGGTCAATTTTTTCATCAGTTCTTCGGTGCTGATCATGATGCGCCTGGGAGCGAAGGCTCTGTTCTACTATATCAAGCGCGGAGCCAGCGGCGACAAGGAGTCTGTGCTGATTTATGGAGCTGATAGCTTTGCCATTTTGGTGAAGCAGGCTTTGGAGCTTAGTAACGCAGGGCGCCTGAATATTGTGGGCTTTGTGGATGATAATCCGAACAAGATCGATAAGCACATTCAGCAGAAGCGGGTCTACCATATCAATGACATCGAAAAACTGCAGCGGAAGCTCAAGATCGATAAACTGGTTATTCTGAGTGAAGAACTGAAATCAGACGCTCGCAAGAATGCGATCGAAACCTGTGTAGAGCTAGGTATAAAAGTAGTAACTGTGCCACCGACGGAACAATGGATGTCAGGCCAGCTGCGCATGAACCAGATACAGGACCTACGTATTGAAGACCTCTTGCAGCGTCCACCGATCGTAATCGAAAATGACAAGATATCAGCTGACCTTGCCGGTAAGCGTATCCTGATCACCGGAGGTGCTGGCTCAATTGGTTCAGAGATTGTGCGTCAGGTGCTGTCTTATAAGCCGGAAATGGTGATCATCTGTGACCAAGCCGAGTCACCTTTGCATGACCTGCAACTGGAAATGGAGGAGCAGTTCCCGGAGGCTTGCCTTAAACTTTGCATTGCTGATATCCAGAACTTCAACCGCATGTATGCCCTGTTCAAGGAACATAATCCGCAGATGGTATACCATGCAGCTGCCTACAAGCACGTGCCGATGATGGAAAGCAATCCGTCTGAGGCAATCCTGACAAACGTTTTGGGTACCAAAAACCTGGCAGACCTCTCTATGACTTTTGATGTGGAGAAGTTCGTTATGATATCCACTGATAAGGCGGTGAACCCTACCAACATCATGGGGGCTTCGAAGCGTATTGCCGAGATCTACATCCAATCGCTCAACAACATTAGTGCGCAGCCAAAACTGCAGGATAATGTAACAGGCACTTCCCTGCAGCAAACCCGTTTCATCACAACACGCTTTGGCAACGTGCTGGGCTCCAATGGTTCTGTTATCCCACGCTTCCGTTCCCAGATCGAGAAAGGCGGCCCGATTACAGTGACACACCCAGATATTACCCGTTACTTCATGACTATACCTGAAGCGGTGCAGTTGGTGCTTGAAGCCGGTACGATGGGTAGAGGCGGTGAAATCTTCATCTTCGATATGGGACAGCCCGTTAAGATTGTGGATCTGGCTCGTAAGATGATCAAACTGGCCGGTCTGACCTCTGATGATATAGAGATCGTGTTCTCAGGCCTTCGTCCGGGAGAGAAGCTCTACGAGGAACTCCTAAACCAGGAAGAGCTAACTATTCCTACTCATCACGAGAAAATCAAAGTATCTAAAGTGCGCGAGTATACCTACAACAAAGTGCTCGCCAGCATCAACGAGCTGCTCAACCTCAACAAGGATGGCGACGAGCTGGATACTGTGAAGCAAATGAAAAGGATCGTTCCTGAGTTCAAGAGCAAGAACTCCCGATTCGAGGAGTTGGATTCGATGGTGCAGTAAGACCTTACCCTTACAAACAGCAAAGGCCCGGTAAATCCGGGCCTTTGCTGTTTTATTATCGTTTACATTTCAGGGAAAGCCCCCCTTGAAAGGGGGACTTTCCCAACATGCCGAGGAAATCAACCTACAAAGCCGGCAGCACCTTGCTTCTCACTTCCCCAAAGCCAACTCTGATACCATTCCGCTCGGCGAAGCCGCGCATGATGACTGTGTCGTAGTCGTTGATGAACTTGCGCTGCGTGCCGTCGGATAGTTGGATAGGTTGGGTGCCGCGCCAGGTGAGCTCGAGCATGGAGCCGTAAGAGGTCTTGTCCGGGCCGCTGATGGTGCCGGAAGCGTACATGTCGCCGACCTGTATGTTACAGCCGTTGCTGCTCTGGTGGGCCAACTGCTGGTTCATGTTCCAATACATATACCTGAAGTTGGAACGGCAGATGCTGTTCTCAACTCCATCTTCCGGTTTCAAGAGCACTTCCAAGTTAATGTCGTAGTTGTGATCGCCACGGAACTCAAGGTAGGGCAGAGGCTTTGGATCCTGTACCGGGCCTTTCACGCGGAAAGGCTCTAGTGCGTCTAGCGTCACTACCCAAGGAGATATAGAAGAGGCAAAGCTTTTAGCCAGGAATGGCCCTAGTGGAACGTACTCCCAGGTTTGAATGTCCCTCGCTGACCAGTCGTTGAAGAGCACCAGACCAAAGATGTAGTCGTCTGCTTCGTCGGGACTAATCATATCACCCAACTTGGTTTCTCGACCTGTTATAAAGGCCACCTCCAGCTCAAAGTCGAGCAGACGGGAGGGACCAAAAGTTGGTGCATCGGCGTCAGGCGCCTTGGTTTGACCGTTGGGGCGGCGTATGTTAGTGCCAGACACAACAATAGAAGACGCCCGGCCATGATAACCGATCGGGATGTGCTTCCAGTTAGGCAGTAGGGCGTTTTTTGGGTCGCGGAACATGGTACCCACGTTGGTAGCATGCTCGATGCTAGAATAGAAATCCGTGTAGTTGCCCACTTTCACCGGCATCCTCATGCGAACGTCACTCCGCTTGATCAGACATTCCTGCATCAGCCTGCTGTTGCCACTGATCTCTTCGTTGTCGTTGCGCAATAGCTCCGATACCCGGTTTCGAACAGCCCGCCATACCGGCTTGCCAAGGGCTATGAAATCGTTCAGGTATGGGCGGTGAAAGACCGTTGGATCGATGTCGAGCAACTCGAAGAGGTTGTGCTGAGCCACGGCATAAAGGTCGAGCACATATTCTCCGATGGCCACCCCAACGCGCGGGTCTCTGGTAGCGGACTCAAAAATACCGAACGGGAGGTTCTGTATAGGGAAATCACTGTCGGGGGCTATTTCGATCCAGGAATGCAGGGCAGGGTCGTTCGCTTTTATCATAGTGCAAGAAATTCTGGGTTGTTAGACAAAGATAGGGATTTTGAGGAGTATGGGAAAAGCGAAAACTTTGTAGGTAAGTTGGATTTACTTCGCTGTGACGTGTGCAAGGGCGATACTATACCTATACTTGGCTAGTCCAACAAAAAAGCAGGTGCCGATTTCTCAGCACCTGCTTTAGGTATATTGTCCTTTGTCAGAACTCCTTGGCTACTTATCTTACCCCAGCGGTGTCAAATTTACTGCCTCTACTGCCTTAATTTCAGGTACGGCTTTCAATACAGATTGCTCTACACCTGCTTTAAGCGTCATAGTAGACATCGGGCAAGTGCCACAGGCGCCGAGCAACTCCAGCCTCAGAGTCATGTCATCGGTTACTTCGAGCACTTTCACGTTGCCGCCGTCAGCCTCCAGGTATGGCCTGATCTGGTCGAGGGCACTCTCAATGCGAAGTAAAAAATCGTTGTCAACGTTTATGGTTGCCATGTGTCTTAAGTTTTAATTTCTACAGGTTGTGTTTTGGCTATGGTCGCATTACGAACCGACACCTGCTGGGCTACAGCCTGGGCCAACTCACTGAAAACACCAGAAGCCGGTGAATCGTTCTGCAGAGCTACCGGTGTTCCTTCATCGCCGCTTTCACGGATGCTCTGCACCAACGGCACCTGGCCTAATACAGGCACATCAAATTTCTTGGCCATATTCTGACCACCTTCCTGCCCAAAGATATAATATTTATTTTCAGGAAGTTCGGCAGGTGTAAAGTAGGCCATGTTCTCCACAACGCCCAACACCGGCACGTTGATTTGTGGCTGGCGGAACATTTGCAGACCTTTCTGGGCGTCAGCAATAGCTACTTTTTGAGGTGTCGTCACGATCACAGCGCCTGTTACCGGCAGCACCTGCACCATAGTCAGGTGGATGTCGGATGTTCCCGGAGGGAGGTCGAGGAGCAGGTAGTCTAGTTCGCCCCACTCCACATCAGTTATAAACTGCTTGAGGGCAGAGCTCGCCATCGGGCCACGCCAGATCACCGCATGGTCAGGAGGCGTCAGGAAACCGATCGACATCAGCTTCACTCCGTATTTCTCAACCGGGATGATATAGTTTTTGCCATGGTCGCCCTGTACCATGCTCGGACGCATGTCTTCTACACCAAACATGGTAGGTATAGACGGCCCGAAAATATCCGCGTCGATTAGCCCTACCTTTGCACCGGACTGCGCCAAGGCAATAGCCAGGTTGCTCGTAACGGTAGACTTGCCAACCCCTCCTTTACCGGAGGCTATCGCCAGGATATTTTTAACACCCTTCAGTACCTCGCTGCTGCCTGCACGGCCGGAAGTCACACGCGAGGTCATGTTGACCGTCACTTCGGCCTCCTTGTCCACCATGGTATGGATGGCGCGGATACAGGCATTGCGGATCAGGTCTTTCAGTGGGCAGGCGGGTGTGGTCAGGATCACGGTGAAGCTCACGTTCCTGCCGTCTACCTGCACGTCCTCAATCATGTTGAGCGTCACCAGATCCTTTCCAAGATCCGGCTCCTCTACATAGCTGAGGGCTTTGAGTATATCTTCTTTTGAAATTGCCATAGTATTAATGCTTTTGTGAAGCCTTACAAAGATACAAACAAAAAAACTTTAAACATGATTTGGTGGATGGTGATTAATAGTCTGAATCTTAATACAAGGCCCGTACCTCATGGATTTTTAGGGTTGAGCTGGCTAAGAGCGCAGAGACCTCTCAGCGTCTTTCAGACCTGCGAGTGTATAGGAGATCGGCTGTAGATGAGTTGGTATGACTGCAGCAGTCGGTTTAGACACTCGCGGGAGCTGCACACACCGCGAGGTCATTGGCCGTCCCCGGACTTCGCGGCGTCTTTAGACCCGCAAGCGTCTAATCAATTGGCGGTGGAGAAGCAGGATTCTCGTAAATTATTAAACACACCCCTGCCCCTCTCTTCAAAGATGGCCCCTACCCCCAGAGGGGATTTTCTGCCGTTGCCATTGCAAGGTATAAGCTTTGTAAAGGTATAGCTATACCGGATCCAACCACTCCTAACCCCAAAACAGGGGAAGGAGCCTTTCACTACTATTATAAACTAACACTGGCAGGTATAGGAAGACATCCTTGCCCCTCAGCTATGAATCAGAAAGCGGTGCTAGGTGCATTTTTGACGCTCCACTGTTGGGGGTGAAGGGGTCCCCCTGTCAAGAGCGTTCAGCGAGTTTGGAGCGTCTTGATTTTTTTGCCTACTGGGGGTAGGGGCCCTCGATTTTTTCATCAAGGAAAAAAGTAGGTGCCCGCCGCACAGGCGAAGCTATACAACAACTCAGGTTGCTATACTTACAGCAGTACTAATACCTGCAATAGCATTAGCTTTACCTTACACATGGGGATGTGGACATCCTTAACAGATTTCTTTCGGATTAGGAAATCCGAAAGAGCCTGCTCAGAGCCTTCGAGTATAATGCTATACCTTGCCAGAGTAACACCATACCTATACTTGGCCAGAGGCCTCATGATAAAAGACACGAGCGAGGACGCTTGCGCCATGAAAGAGGTCGCCGTTACATCAAACATAAACTACCTCTAGCCAAACTAAACCTTATCCTACAGACCTGAACAATCAGAATAACTTGTTGCCGGAAGTCAATCAAATGCAAAGCAAGATTAGCAATTTAGCCAATCAACAATTTAACCTTTCAACAATTTAAATCTATATTTGTAACCCCTCAAAACTGCATACCCATGTCCCTGATCCCGAAAGAAGTAGTTGACCAGATCCTTACCCAGGCCGATATAGCGGAAGTAGTAGGGGATTTTGTGTCACTCAAGAAGAAGGGGCAGAACCTGTGGGCAAACTGCCCTTTCCATCACGAGAAATCACCATCCTTTTCAGTTTCGCCGGCGAAAGGCATTTACAAATGCTTTGGCTGCGGAAAGGCGGGCAACTCGGTGCAGTTTATCATGGACGTGGAGGGCACGAGCTTTCCGGAGGCGCTGAAGTACCTGGCCAAGAAGTACGGCATTGAGGTGCCTGAAGATGAGCCGAACCCGGAGTATGCTAAAGAGCAGAGCGAGCGCGACAGCCTCTACATCGTCTCCGATTTTGCCAGCAAACACTACCAGCACCTGCTGCATCAGCACGAAGAAGGAAGTATAGGGCAATCTTACCTGAAGGAGCGCGGACTCAGCAATAGCACCATCAAAAAGTTTGAGCTCGGGTATAGCCTCGATGCCTGGTCCGACCTGACGGATGCCGCCCTGAAGGCCGGGTATAAGCAAAAGTACCTGGAATCGACGGGGCTGACCATTGTAAAGGAAGACGGCAAAAAGTACGACCGTTTCCGGGGGCGTGTCATGTTCCCGATCCATAATATTTCGGGGCGCGTAATCGGGTTTGGTGCCCGCACGCTCAAAAGCAACGACAAAAAAAGCCCGAAGTACCTCAACTCCCCTGAGTCTGATATCTACCACAAGAGCAACGTGCTCTACGGCATGTACCAGGCCCGGCAGGCCATCCGGATGCAGGACACCTGCTATATGGTGGAAGGCTATCTCGACGTGCTCTCGCTACACCAGGGAGGTATAGAAAACGTGGTAGCTTCGTCTGGTACTTCGCTCACCGAAGGGCAGATCAAGCTCATAGCCCGCTATACCCAGAACATTACGGTGCTCTACGATGGCGACGCGGCAGGTATAAAGGCCTCTCTCAGAGGTATAGACCTGATCCTGGAGAATGGCCTGAACGTGAACGTGGTCACTTTCCCGGCAGGCGAAGACCCCGACTCCTACATCCACAAGGTGGGCGACGAGAAGTTCAAAGCCTACGTGGCCGAGCACGCTCAGGACTTTATCTCGTTCAAGGCTAGTCTGTACGCCGAAGAGGCGAAGGGTAATCCGGTAAAGAAGGCCGAGGCGATCCGCGAGATCGTGACCTCTATCTCCAAAATTCCGGACCCGATCAAGCGCTCGGTTTTCTTCCAGAGCTGCAGCCTTATTTTCGATATTGATGAGCAGCTGCTGATATCGGAGTATAACAAAATGCACCTGCAGGAGCGCCAGCAAAAGCAGCAACGCTCTGGCAGTCCGGAGGACCTGGCAGAAGCAGAGGCCTTCGAGGCAGAGCAGGAGGAAATTCAAAAACCAGCCACCGAAGCCGATAGCCTCAAACGCTACGAACGCGAAATTGTGCGCATGCTGCTCAACTACCCTGATAAAGTGCTAGTGGACGGCCAAAATACCTGCCAGTATATGCTAGAGCAGTTGGAGGACGTGGAGTTCCGTACCCCGCTATACGCCCGCCTGATCGAAGTGGTGAAAGAGAAGCTGCAACAGGGCATTATACCTGCGGCAGATGACTTCATCAACTATCCGGATCAGGAAATACGGACCGAAGCCACCAACCTGCTCTCAGACCCTTACGAGCTGTCGCATAACTGGGAAACCCACCAAATCTACGTGCCGCACGAATCGGATCTGCTGCCCTACGGAGCCGAACGCGCCGTGCTGCGCCTGAAGTGGCGCAATGTGCAGCTGCTGATGAAATCCGAGATGGAGAAGCTGCGCCTCGTGACTGACCCGGCGGAGCAGGACCGCGTGCTGCAGATCATCTTCCAACTCAAATCCTTCGAAAAGCAGATCGGCGATTTGCTGGGTATTGTGGTGAATAAGTAGGAAGGAATACTTCTCTATTAGATTGTGTTATGAAATAAGAAGGCAATGCGGTATAAACTTTTTACCTTTGCAGCGCATTTCATAGTATAGACAATCACCTTGCTGATTACCACAGGTATAGCAGGTATACGGATTAACACATGGAAACTAATTCAACAGAGCCAATCAAGCTCGATTCAATAGAGGACGCGATCGAGGACATCCGCCAGGGTAAGATCATTATTGTGGTGGACGATGATGACCGCGAGAATGAGGGCGACTTTATCTGCGCGGCAGAGAAGGTAACGCCTGAGATCATCAACTTCATGGCGACGCACGGCCGCGGACTGATCTGCGCGCCCATTACAGAGGAACGTTGCGAAGAACTGGGCCTTGAACTGATGGTGGGCCGCAACACAGCGCTGCACGCCACGCCATTTACGGTGTCGGTTGACCTGATCGGGCACGGCTGTACCACCGGTATTTCCGCTTCTGACCGCGCCAAAACCATTCAGGCCCTGGTTGACCCTACTACCGATCCGAATTCGCTTGGCAAACCAGGCCACATCTTCCCGCTGAAAGCGAAGAAAGAAGGCGTTCTGCGCCGTCCGGGCCACACAGAGGCGGCCGTTGACCTGGCGCGTCTGGCAGGACTTGCGCCGGCCGGTGTACTGATCGAGATCATGAACGAAGACGGTACGATGGCCCGCCTGCCTGATCTGGTGAAAGTGGCCGAGCGTTTCAACCTGAAGCTGATCTCGATCAAAGACCTGGTGGAGTACCGCCTGAAAAAGGAAAGCCTCATTGACCGCGAAATTGCCGTAGAATTGCCAACCGATTTCGGAAACTTTGATCTGTATGCCTTCACGCAGCGCAGCAACGGTGCCAAGCACCTGGCTCTGGTGAAAGGGGAGTGGAAAGAAGACGAGCCGGTGCTCGTGCGCGTGCACTCATCCTGCGTAACGGGCGATATCTTCGGGTCTTGCCGCTGCGACTGCGGTCCACAGCTGCACGAAGCCATGCGCATGGTAGAGCGCGAGGGCAAAGGCGTGATCGTGTACATGAACCAGGAAGGACGTGGCATCGGTCTGATCAACAAACTGAAAGCCTACAAACTGCAAGAACAAGGCCGCGACACAGTAGAGGCCAACCTGGAGCTGGGCTTTGGCATGGACGACCGCGACTATGGCGTGGGTGCCCAGATTTTGCGTGACCTTGGTGTGACGAAAATGCGCCTGATTACCAACAATCCGAAAAAGCGCGTCGGTCTGATCGGTTACGGACTGGAAGTGGTGGAGAATCTGCCGATCGAGATCGCGCCAAACCCGCACAACCAGAACTATCTGGCTACCAAGCGTGACAAGCTAGGCCACGAAATTTTGAAAAATACGGTAGTGCGCTAAGAAGCCCTACTTAAGATGAACCCCAAAGCCCGTACCACCAGGTACGGGCTTTTTTTTGCACTGTATTATGTCTCTTCTGGATAAATTTTAGTAAACGGACTATCCCACTTTAGATTTATTACGTTAAGAATTGAGTGTAAACTTATGTATAACAATGTGTTAGGTGGGTGTTGGGAATAGGGTTATTTACATTATTTTAATTTAGGCAGATGAGAATACAGTGGACCAAATATTTTCTTTTTACATTATTTATGGCCTTTGCTTGCAGTAGCAGGTCGGGTTGGGCGCAAGCTCAGGAGGCGTTTGATACAGAGCGCTGGCTCTACGGAAAAGTCGTCATGGCTAGTGGCGACAGTCTGGAAGGGGCTGTGATCTATCACCCAGCTGAGGATGTTGTACAAATTGCATCAGAAGACGGTATTGTCAATTCTTTCTCGGCTGTGAACGTCAGTCATTTCATGATAAGTGGGGTGTATAAAGGCAAACCTCAGATTTTCCGGTCCCTACTGTGGAACAGGGGAAGCCTCGAAAGCGACTTTAAGGTACCCGTGTTCTTTGAGCAGATCAATGAGGGAGAGCTGGTACTGATGAAGCGCTATGTCGGGTTGTCGGCAGCGAGCTCGGACCAGAAGTATGCCACCGCTTCGTTGCAGACGAGCTATTTCCCGCATTTCGCCTCGGAAGGCACAGAGTTTCAGGAAATACTGTACATGCTGCTGCCCAACGGCGAAATTGTGCAGCTACGCAAAAACAAAAAGGATCTGCTCAGACTTTGCGGCGCTTATACCGGAAAAGTGAAGCAGTATGCCAAGTCCAATAAACTCGACTTCAAGCGGTCGCAGGACCTGCTCAGTATTGTAAATTATTATAATACACTACTCTAAAGTCGATTTCCCTACAAATCGCGGAAGCGCACCAGCAGGATAGAGGCGAGCACGAGCAGCGCGATGTAAAACAGGGCAGGTAGCACCGCCCAGGCCGGGCTGAGCGCCATGGTAGGGCTGGTGAGGCCGTCTATAAGCTCCTGTCCGGGCGTAGGAGTGAGGCTGCCAAACACTTTCATGGGCATAAAACGGTCAATGCGATCATCAAGCTGGTAGTGTATGATCGGCTCCACTATTTTGGACCAGGCCAGGAAAGCGATGATGGCCAGGCCACTCTTGCGAATCAGAAAGGCAAAGAACATGGCCAGACACATGTAGCCGACAGCCTGCACGAAGAAGTAGGACAGGTAATCGATTTTACCAAAAATAGCTCCTAAGGTGGTGTCTGAACTGTAGAGAAAGCCAAAAAGAAGGCCTACCACAAACAGAAAAGCCGTCCCGATGGCAGCCAGGCCCAGTGTCACGTAAAATTTTGCTAGCACGGCCTCTGTTCGTGAGCGCCCGTCAATCACCTGCTGCCGGAGCGTGCGGTAACTGTACTCGTCAGTGATCAGCACAATAACCAGTATACCTAGCAGGAGGTTGAAAAAGTAGGCGATATAGGAGAAGCGCATCCACAGATTCGGAAATTCATAAAGCGACTTGCCCAGCGACTGCCCGCTAATCGACAGGTTGCTGCTAAAATAGATCAGCAGTACCTGCAGCAGCACATAAATGGCCATAATCACCCAGAAAGTAGGGTATAGGAGTGTCTTTCTGAGTTCGGTTCGAATCAGGTTCATGCGGGCTTATTTTTGGGTGATTTCAAGGAACTGCGCCTCCAGGCTTTTGCGGCGCACCAGAAGCTGCGAGAGCACGATGCCCTGCACAAACATATCGCGGTTGAGGTCGGTGCTGCTATAGCCTTCGGAAAGTGTGAGGCCGATGTAATTTTTCTCCTGCGCAAATCGCACCACATATGGCAATCGCTCCAGCAACTGCAGCACCGGAGCGAGTTCTTCTGCACTGATCAGCAGTTGGTCCTGTGTAGAGAGGATGTCTCCCACCGGACCGTTGGCCTTGAGCTTACCGGACTGCAGCACCGCCACATGCGTGCATACCTTCTCCACCTCATCCAGCAAGTGACTGGCCAGCAAAATGGTTTTACCCTGCGCCGCGATGCGTGTGATCAGATCGCGCACCTCGGCTATACCTTGCGGATCGAGGCCGTTGGTGGGCTCGTCGAGCACGAGCACTTCGGGGTCGTTGAGCATGGCAGCGGCCAGGGCCAGGCGTTGTTTCATGCCAAGTGAAAAGCCCTTAAACGTAGTATGGCTGCGGGTGCCAAGGCCCACCATATCCAGCATCTTGTTGATGTTCCGATGGTCGGCCTGCTTGGTATCGGCCACTACCTGCAGGTTTGCTTTGGCCGTGAGGTAAGGGTAGAAGTTAGGCGTTTCGAGCAGTGCGCCTACCCGGCGTTTGGTCTCACGGCTCACCGACCGCCCAAACCACAGAAAGTTGCCTCCGCTCGGACGGATCACATCCAGCACCATGCCCAAGGTAGTGGTTTTGCCGCTGCCGTTCGGGCCAAGCAAGCCGTAAATGCTGCCCGCCTCCACCTGCATCGTCAGCCGGTCGACGGCCTGCAGGCTTCCGTATTTTTTAGAGAGTTCGTCCAGGTATAAGACTGTTGCCATAGCGGGAAGTCGTTTAGACAAATATAGCTTTTTTCTGATACTGACAAGAAAGGCCGTTTGATCAGGTATAGCGGGGCTGCTTTTCAAGCTAAATAAGCGCGAATCTTGCGGTCTTTTTGTTAAGAACCTTGGTTAAAAAAGGTTCTTCACCCGAATGCTGGGCCTTTGCTGCTTGCTACCAAGATCCTTACAGGATGACAAAAAGAAAATAACCCCCTACTTTCTGGTGAAATCCAGGTTGTAGAAAAAGCTTAGCTGCAAGGTATGGTTGTGCTCAAACACGGTGCCGCTGGCCTTCTGTACGATCTGGTTCAGGTAGCCCAGCTCCAAAGTGGCGGCATCATTGATCTTATACCCCAGGGCGGCATAAGCCCGGTTCTGGTCGAAAATATTGCGCTGGATGTTGTGGCCAAAGCCGATGAAGATTTCATCATAAGCCGCCAGGAAGGGCTCGCCTGCCTCGATGCTGTTCCCGATGAGCGGCAGGGTGGCCTTGAGCATGTAGCGCGCCCGGTTAAGGTAAGTGGTGGTTTCGGCTCCGGCCGGTTTGATCCAGCGCTGCTCCAGCCGGTAGCGATGCGTTAGGCCCACCCGTGCCAGGCTGTTTCGGAGCTGCAGCTGTTGGTAGATGCGGTGCTCCGGAAAAATGCCCGCCGCCGGATAGTCGCCGTAGGGGTGCGTTTCGATGTAGCCGTAGCCCAGCGTGAACATAGCGGCTGGTGTCAGGTCGTAGTTTATACCTGTGCGGATGAGCAGTTGCTGCGGGTCTTTGAGCACGTTGTGACGCCGCCACTGCAGCTCGGTATGGAGGCCCCATTTCGGCGTTATTTTGTGATCGCCGAAGTACATGTACCAGCCATTGTTGTTAAAATCTTTCACACGCTCGCTTTGCGCTTGTGCCGGCGAGCTCAGTCCTAAAACTATAAGCAAGCCCGGCAAAATCCGGAAGAGTATACCTTTGAAGTCCATGCAAACAAAGTTCATCCGCAGAAAGCTTAAATTCAACTTGAATATGTAGCTGTTTTTCGCTATTTAGAAGAGAAAATTGCCTCATGCAGCTAGAAGAAGAAAAATACAGGAAAACGGAGTTGAGTATTTCTGCCGCAAAGGCCAATGTGCAGGTGCTCGCCTTTGTGGTGCCAATCATGTTGGTTTATGGAGCGGCTTACTTGCTCATCTGGCCAGAACAGTTCTCCGCCCGGAATCTGCGGCAGCTCGCGCAAACACACCAACAGCTGCTGATGCTTTCGCCTGTGGTTATGTTGTTGGTATTTGTGCTGGGGGCGGTAGTGCACGAACTTTTGCATGGACTTACCTGGGCCATCTTTTGCCAAAATGGGTTTCAATCGATTAAATACGGCGTGCATTGGAAAGCGCTCACACCTTACTGTCACTGCAAGGAAGTGTTGCCGCTCAGGCACTATGTGACAGGTGGTATGATGCCGGGACTGGTCATGGGGCTACTGCCGGCCATTGTGGGGATAGCCATGGGGCACTTTCTGCTCTTTTTGTTCGGCCTCTTCTTCAGCATTGCTGCCGCCGGCGACCTGCTTATTCTTTGGATGCTGCGCCACCAGCACAGTTCAGACCTCGTGCAAGACCATCCTGACAAAATCGGTTGCTATGTGTTAAGTAAGCAGGTATAGCCTTAGATCGAGGGCTGTTTCGTTAGATCTGCCCGCTTATACCTATACCTATACCTGCACAGTAATAGTAATTCCCTTAATCCCAGTAATCGGAATTGGGTGATTAGTTACTGTAGGAAAATCAAGCCTTTTCACTATATTTAAGATATGGCTCTCTGGAGCCTTAAGCATCACACTATGAAATATAAGAAACTACTGGGTAGCGGCCTGACCCTGGCGGCGCTGCTTTGCGGTACGCTGCAAGCTTCGGCACAGGACTACAAGCAACTGCACGAAAAGGCGATTGTGGTTGACACACACAACGACGTGCTGATTTCGGTGCTGGAAGGCCTGCGACTGGAAGACGACTTGCGAGGCAAAACGCACTCGGATCTGACCCGCTTTAAAGAGGGTGGGGTGGATGTGCAGGTGTTCTCTGTCTGGAGCGACGAAACGTACGGGAAGGGCAAAGGCTTTAAATTCGCCAACCTGCAAATCGACTCGCTCGAAGCGATTGTGAAGCGCAATCCCGACAAGATGATGCTCGCCCGAACGCCTGCTGACATAGAGCAGGCCGTTGCGCAAAACAAAATGGCGACCATGATTGGGGTAGAGGGAGGCCACATGATGGAAAGCAATCTGAAGTACCTGGAGGCGTTGCACAAACGCGGCACCATCTACATGACCCTGACCTGGAACAACTCCACGCCTTGGGCCACTTCTGCCCTGGATGAAACAAGTGGCAAACTGCCCAAGAACCGCAAGCCAGGGTTAACCCGTTTTGGAAAGCAAGTGGTGCGCAAAATGAATGAACTGGGTATGCTGGTTGACCTGAGCCATGTGGGCGAGCGCACCTTCTGGGATGCCATGGCTACTACCACCAAACCGGTGCTGGTGTCGCACAGCTGCGTGCACCATTTCAACCCGCATTCCCGCAACCTGAAGGATGACCAGATAAAGGCGATTGCCAAAAACGGCGGTGTCATCCATCTTAACTTCTTCTCGGGTTTCCTCGATCCGGAGTATGATAACCGGATGAAGGCTTTCCGGGAGAGACACAAGGCCGAAGTTGATTCGCTCCGCAAGGCAGGTAAAAATTCCATTGAAATATACGACTGGGCACAAGCGAACTTCCCGGAGGAGGCTGCCCAGCTGCGTCCGCCGCTTTCCCTGCTGATGGACCACCTCGACCACATTGTGAAGCTCGTAGGCGTAGACCACGTAGGCCTCGGTTCCGACTTCGACGGTATCACTTCGACTCCCCAGCAGCTCGACAGCGTAGCCGACATGCCCATCATCACCCGCGAACTGCTTGCTAGAGGGTATAGCGAAGAAGATATTAAGAAAATCCTGGGAGAGAACTTCCTGCGCGTGCTCCGCGCGAATGTGGCTTCTTAAGCAGGTGTAACCACATAGCAACCCATCCCTTAGGGCCCCTAGACCAGCGGTTTAGGGGCCTTTTTGCTTTCAGCGCCACTTCTAATGTTGGATTTCTATCCCTTTTGAGGTAGCAACACCGGGTGTCCAAGACTGTTCCGTTTTTGGGTACCTGAAGTGATGCGTAACCGCCTGGTTGTAAATAAGATGTACATATATTTTACATCTTGCGGAGCCTTGGTTTGATTGTTAAGTTTAAGCAAAAAAAGGAGGAACGACATGGACACCAAGATCAGTATCCTGTTCTACGGCAGGAAAGCCAAGACCACGAAAGACAAGCGTTTGACCATCTACCTGCGCGTCACGCTGCAGGGCCGGCGGCTGGAGCTGAGCACCTCCCGCTACGTCTCGCCCGCCCGATGGTCAGCCGAGGCGGGCAAAGTGAAGGGCCGCTCAGCCTTGGCCCGCAGCGTGAACGCTTACCTGGATACCCTCCGGGCGAAGGCCTATGGGCACCACCGGGAACTGCTCGAGGAAAGCAGGCTCGTGACCGTGGAGGCGTTTAAGGAGAAGTGGATGGGGGTGGAGGAGAAGCCGGTGCTGCTGCTGGAAGTCTTCCGCACGCACAACGAGCAGATGGCCCAGCTGGTGGGCAGGGACTACGCTCCGGGCACGCTGGAGCGCTACGCCACCTCCCTGCAGCACACGCGGGACTTCATCCGGTGGAAGTACGGCTTGGAGGACATGGACGTCAGGAAGCTCTCCTATCAGTTTATCACCGACTACGAGTTCTGGTTCAAGACCGAGCGAAACTGCGCCCACAACACCACCATAAAGTACCTGGCCAACTTCAAGAAGGTCATCCACCTGTGCCTCAAAAACGGCTGGCTGGAGCGCGACCCCTTCCTGTGCTACAAGATGAGCATGCGGGAGGTGATTCGGGAGCATCTCACCAAGGCCGAGCTGCAGCGGATGACGGATAAGGAGTTCGCCACCGACCGGCTGGCGCAGGTGCGGGACGTGTTCCTCTTCAGCTGCTACACGGGCCTTGCCTATGTGGACGTGCAGCAGCTCAGGCGGGCGGATATCCAAACGGGAGTGGACGGGGAGCAGTGGATTTTTAAGAACAGGCAGAAGAAGGACACCCCTTCCCGCATTCCGCTCCTGCCGACGGCCCTCACTATTCTGGAGCGTTACCGGGATCACCCGCAGTGTTTGTATGAGGACAGGTTGCTGCCTGTGCCGAGCAACCAGAAGATGAACCCCTGCCTGAAGGAAATAGCAGACGTGTGCGGGATTGAAAAGCCTGTCACCTTCCACACCGCCCGCCACACTTTTGCCACCACTGTCATGCTCTCCGAGGGAGTGCCCCTCGAACTTGTCAGCCAAATGCCGGGGTATTGCAGCCTGAAGACCAACCCGCATTATGCCAGGGGCCTGGACCGGAAGGTGAGCCAGGACATGCAGCAGCTCCGGGAAAAGTTGCGGTTGATGGGGCGGTGAGTAGCCGCTCCGTGAAAGCATCCAGGCTGCAGCGCGGCTACAGGTAGGGCATCCCCTCATCAGCGGGCAGCCACTGCTTCCACGTTGACATTTCCTCCGCTACGGCAGATGGTGACGGATACCCGGTGCTTGTAGCGGACACATCCGTGTCTGCCTGCCAGGCACCCGGGTTTTTTGTGCCACTTGCTTGTCAATATACCTTTTGCGCTACCTACTCGATAGGTACCACCCTGTAAATCGTACCCGGACTCTCTACCGCTACATAAATAAATCCATCCGGCCCCATCTTCACATCCCGCACACGGCCAATGTTCTTCAGTAACTTCTCTTCACTTACAATCTTATTTCCATTCATTTTAAGTTTGCTCAGGAACTGGAATCGGAGCGATCCCACCAATAGGTCGCCTTCCCAGCCTTTGTAGCGGTTGCCTGTCACGAAAGCCATACCGGATGGCGCGATGGAAGGAACCCAGTACCAGAGCGGTTGCTCCATACCTTCTTTTTTAGTCAGTTCGGTGAGGACGGTGCCGTTGTAGTTGATGCCGTAGGAGATGACCGGCCAGCCGTAGTTCTTGCCGCGCTCGGCGATATTCACTTCATCACCACCGCGCGGGCCATGCTCGTTCGTCCAGATGGCGCCGGTGCTTGGGTGGATGGTCATGCCCTGGATGTTGCGGTTTCCGATAGTCCAGATAGAGGCGACGGCGTTTTTTTCGTTCACAAACGGGTTGTCGGTAGGGATAGTGCCGTCGTCTTTGATGCGGTGTACTTTGCCGGGGGCTCTTTCGATAGTCTGGGCATTTTCGTGGTGCTGACCACGGTCGCCTACTGATAGGTATAGCATGCCATCACGACCAAACTCCAGGCGCGAGCCGTAGTGGTGACGTGTGCGTGCCCAGGGCTGCGCCTCGAAGATCACTTTCTGGTCGGTTAATTTGTTGCCTTCCAGTTTAGCGCGCATCACGGCTGTGGTCGATAAAGTTTGGTCCCCTTCTTTTTTGAAAGCAGAGTAGGAGAGGTAGATCAGGTTGTTCTTCGTAAAGTCAGGGTGAAGTTCTACGTCCAGCAGACCGCCCTGTCCCTGTGCCAGCACCTCCGGGGCACCGGCTATTTTCTGCAGCTGACGGCTTCCCTTCGGCAAACGATAAAAAGCTCCGTTGCGGTCGGTGACGAGCATATCGCCGTTGGGCATGAAAGCCATGCCCCAGGGCACTTCCATACCTGTCGCCACGGTGTCGAGGCGATAGCGCAGGGATTCGGAGGTATAGACAGCGGCTGTTTTGACTTCCTCGCTGAAGTCATATTGCTTCACGTTCTGTATGCCTTCCTGAATGTAGGCGACCAGTGCAGTGATTTCCTGGTCCGAAAAGGTTTGCCCGAAGGCCGGCATACCTTCATCCGGGTAGCCGTGTTTGATGGCGGCAAAAAGATTTTCAGGAGTGTTGCCATGCTTCCATTTGCGATCGGTAAAGGCCTCGAGCTTTTCGCCGTGGCAGCCGGAGCAGTAGCTGGCGTAGTTGGTGCGGGCTTTCTCCAGTTGGGCTTCGCTGAGGGCTACTTCCTGAACGGAGTTCTGGGCGATGGTCTGCGTGTTGGTGTCTGTATTGCTCGTGCTTGAACTGGAGCCGGTGCAGCCGTTCAGCGTGATCAGGGCTAGGCCAAGCAGGGGGAGCAGGTTCTGTGCTTTTAACATAGTATAGGTATGGTTCAGTCTTGCGGCTTTACGTGGACTGTAGAATTGTGTATACAAATATAGGCGACTTGAATTATTTATACCTTCTAAAAAGCAAAAGCCACCCGATAAAGGTGGCTTTTGCTTTTTAGAATAGCTTATAAAGGCAGCTTCACATCCTGCATCAGTCGGCCTACCGGGTATAAATTGTGGGTAGGCTCGTAGTGCGGGGAGTTCCGGTACACAAAATCCAGCTGGGCGCGGGCATTTTTGGCAAACTCCGGGTCTTTCTTTTTACGCTCTTCCAACTGCTTGCGCAACTCCGGCTTCTGCTTCAGAATGTCAGCGGCCAGGTCTTCGAACACATAGCTCGAGAAGTATTCTTTCTGCATCAGGATGCTGTCGAAGAAGTTCCAGTTGAAGTAGGAGTCCACTGCCTGCGGCTCCAGGGCCTCTACCAAAAAGCGGTTGGCCTCCTGATTCAGGTATACCACGTAGTCGCCTTTCAGAAACTGACGCGGCATGGTGCGCGTCTCCACCTGCGTGGCAGAGTGCAGGTAATGGCCCTCGTAGGCACGCGGCGATGTTTTGTAGTCGGTGATGTAGTAGCTATCGAGTGTGATGGTGGTGTCGCGCTTGAGCTGGCGCATCTCCACCTTGTTCAGCTTGAGCCGGTCGATCACCTCGCGCCAGGCCTGCGGAATGATGTAGGCTACCGGCTTTTCTACCGTTACAGTTGGGGTATAGGTGTTGTAGTAGTTGATGTTGGTCGAGTAGGGGGCCTTGCGGTCGTAGTAGAGGCGCTCTAGTCCGCTTACCTCGCTTGGCTTATACTTAGCGGCATAGCCCAGGAAGGGGATCTGCTCTACTTTTGTCGTGTCCAGTTGCCAGTCCAGTGCAAAGGTTTTCTGGGTCAGGGTTTCCTGCTTGGCCTTGGCACGTACCTCACCAATCTCTTTGGCGTCGCGGCTCACGGTGCTGATCATGTGCTCCATCAGCTTGTAAGTAGACTGTACGCGCTGGTCGAAAGGCTTGAGCATGTGCGTTTCCGGCACAAAACCGATGGTGTTGTACAGCGCCGTATATCCGGTCGCGTAGCGTGGCGACTCCATGAAGCCCAGTATGCCTTTTTCCGGCGTCTCGCCAATGGTGTTCATGTAAGGTACCATTGGGAATTTGTCCTTCTTCATGCCTTCATACAAAGTAGGCAGCATTTTGCCTTGCAGGTAGCCGGCCAGCGTCGGGTTCAGCTTGTTGTGCTGCGTGGCAATGAGTGTCATCACGTGCTGGTAGTCGGCGCCGTTGGAGGTATGGTTATCCATGAACACATCCGGATCCCAATCGCGGTAGATGAGGTGGAAAGCCTGCGCGTTTTTGGAATCGGTCTTGAGGTAGTCGCGGTTCAGGTCGAGGTTGCGGGCATTGCCGCGGAAGCCATACGTCTCCGGACCGTTCTGGTTGGTGCGGGTATGGCTGTTGCGGTTGAGCGCTCCTCCAATGTTGTATACCGGAATCACGGCCAGCACCACATTATCCAGTTGTTTGCGCTTACTTTTGTCCTGCATGTAGTCGCGGAGAAGCAGCATGGTGGCGTCTATACCTTCCGGCTCGCCCGGGTGGATGCCGTTCTGAATCAGCAGCACGCGCTTATCCTTTTGTTTGATCGATTTCGGGTCAAAATCCTTGTCGGTAGAAACGATGACCAGGTGCAGCAAGCGGCCAGAATCGGTATAGCCGTAAGGCACCATTTTGACTTCGTCATAGGCCGCGTCGAGCTTGCGGTACCAGTCGATGGCCTCGTCGTAAGTGGCGGTCTGGTTCTTGTTGCCTTTCTCGTAGGGCGTTTTGAGATCTGTTTTGTCAGGTGTTCCGGTAGCCAGCAGCGCGGCTAAAAGCAGGGTGGTTAGCATGTGTGGTGTCTACAATTGTTCTTGCAGAGCAATGTTAACCATTTATGCTTAGAAATGGAATTAGAAAAGTGTCAGGACTTCGATTTTATGGGGCGTAGGGGCCGTGACTTAAGCCTGCTGTCGGCTAAAGTTATACCTGAAAAGTCTTCCGGTGCTTGTTTGACGGAAAAAGCATTTTGTCAAGGCTATACCTGCCCGGACCAATGAAATAAAGCGAGAAAAAGAGAATGGCCGCCTCCAAAGCGTGTGAATAACCGCTGAAGCCATCGCCGGCAACCTGGTGGCGCAGGGCAGCGACCAGCATGGTGATGACCAGTAAGATAAGGGTCGGGCGAAAGAAGAGGCCCAGCACCAGCAGCGCACCACCCACTGTTTCGGCAAATGCGGCCATAAAGCCCCAGAACTCCGGCATAAAGTCTATTCCCAGCAGCTGCATGTTCGCCCCGATCTTGGCCCAACGCTCAGGCCCGCCGACCATTTTGGGCCAGCCATGCAGGATGAACATAATGCCGATGCCGATGCGGAGCAGCAGCAGACCGGTGTTTTTATAGCTGTAGCGGGTGCGGAGTAATGACATGACAGCAATAATACAAAATCCGCTTAAATATTACAAAAGTCTAATATATTAAAATGCCCTGCACCAAGGTGTTGGCCGGTACCTGACCGGGCTTTAACTGGTGCAGCAGGCTTTGGTCCAGCTGTTTGGTATCCAGGATAAATGACATCCCATGGGTCTCGCTCACCGCCACAAAGCCTGCCTCGCCCAAGCTGGTGTAGGTGATGGGGAAGTGTTGCGCCACCTCGCTGTATTTCGAGCCGACCCCTATCCCCTGGGCCGTTCTGTAGTCGGGGCTGCGGATGCTGATGCGCCATACCTGGCAGTTGGGCTCGCAGACCTGCTCTACCAGCACACCTCCCTCACTTTCAGGAGAGCTAATTACATAGGCCGTGTACTGCTGGCCCTCGAGCTGCAGGGTGGTGTCCCGGATTTGCTGGCCTGCCGGTACCTGGCTGCGCATTTCTTCGATGGGCATGCCGATGCGCACATGGCCCGCCTGGCCTTTGGCAAGCACCAGATCAGCAGGGTCTGTAACAGCCGGTGATGCGTCAGCTTCCATGGGGTCTGACATCGGGCTGCTCTCGGTCGGACTTGCTGTATTGGAGGCCGCTTCATCGCTGTTGGCCTGGTCAGAAAGGCAAGCTGCCATGCCTACCCCCAACAGGATCGCGTACAATATATTCTTGAGCATAAGGTGAGATTAGAGAATCATTATATTCTGTGTAACCCTGTTACGGCAGCCCGGGTTGTCGTATATTAGCACGAAAACGTAATTCGTTTATTTTGTCATACATCAAATTAAAATAATAAAATGGCTAGACCTTTGATCCTGGTTTCGAACGATGACGGTATCACAGCGCCAGGTATACGCACGCTGGTAAAAGTGGCCCAGACGATAGGAGAAGTAGTAGTGGTGGCGCCGGATGGCCCGCAGTCAGGTATGGGACACGCGATCACGATCGGCAACACACTGCGGCTCGACCGCTCCATTGCCTTCGATGACCTGGGTGTAGAATCTTATGAGTGCTCCGGCACGCCCGCCGACTGCGTAAAACTGGCTAAGTTTCATGTGCTCAAGGACCGCAAGCCCGACCTGGTGGTGAGCGGCATCAACCACGGCTCCAACTCCAGCATCAGTGTGCTGTATTCCGGCACTATGTCAGCGGCCATAGAAGCGGCCATCGAGGGACATCCCGCCATCGGCTTCTCGCTCTGCGACTACGGCCACGAAGCCGATTTTTCCCACACCGAAGAGTTTGTGGAGCTGATCATCCGCCAGGCCCTGCAACATGGTATACCTGAGAATACGGCCCTGAATGTGAACCTACCGAAGAAAAGCGACGAGCCGATAAAAGGCGTAAAGGTATGTCGCCAGGCCCACGCCCGCTGGCAGGAGGAGTTCGACGAGCGCCTCGACCCGCGCAACCGCCGCTACTTCTGGCTGACGGGCAGCTTCGTAAACCACGACAGAGGCGAGGATACCGACGAGTGGGCGCTCCTCAACAATTATGTGTCGGTAGTGCCCTGCCAGTTCGATATGACCGCCTACCACGCCATGTCGACTTTGAATGATTGGGATTTGTAAGGTATAGCCAGGTATAGCAAATAACACAGAAAGCCACCCCGATGCAGCATCAGGGTGGCTTTGCTGTTGTAGTGAAAAACCCTTGGGCCACCAGAAGCAGCGCCAGGGACAACCTAATATTTTGTAATTATTAGCCTACTTATACCTTGTCACCACCACATCAGCGTTTTTTAGGTCTTCTGCTGACGGCTTATTGGCACTTCCTTCGATCACAAACAGTACTTTAATCGTTTGCGACACAGGGACTGGCTGTCCGTCTACCTTGCCGGGGTTCCACATACCTTGTGTGTTGCGGATGGTGCCTGTAATGGCATCATGCAGTTCTTTGCCAATGGCTACCGTAAACATGCTCATGACTTTGCCGTCCTCTTTTACGACTAGGTGCACATCTACAAGCCCTTCAAATGAAGCATCAGCCGGGTAGCGTAGGTTTTTGGCCAGATAGCGCTCAAAGGCCCCTTCTTTGAAGGTCGGCTTTACGTCTACTTCATCGATCTTATAGGAGGCTTTGGTATACTTGGTCATGGTCGGCACACCCATCTTTTCGCTGCCCTGACCCGATTCTGAGCTCAGGAACTGTACCGGCAGTACGACTTCGGCGCCGGCAGGCTGACCACTTTTCAGGGCAGGTTCCCATTGGCCGGATGTGGCTTTTACTGCCGACATCGCCGATTCTGACAGTTTGGCTAGGAGGGCTTTGTTCTGCAACTGGAACGTGGAAGCGTCCATGTAGTCGAGTTCAGAGCCCGGGCCGACCATTTTTTTCAGTTTGGTGCCTTCCAGCCGGACGTTGCTCACCTGTCCCTCGCGGTCCACATAGAACTTCACCATCACACGTGCGTTCAGATTCTCTTTTTTGGCTTCGGCTGGCAAGCTCAGGTGGGCCATCATGGCCTGGTGCATGGCTTCGGTGCCGCCTTTAAAGGCAGGCATGCGGTTCGCTACACTGGCTGTGGCGGCGCGATCACTTTCCTTCAGGGCAAACCGGATCGGTAAGGTATAGCGTACGCGCACCACCTCGCCATTCTGGCGGCCCGGGTTCCACTGGCCACTCAACATATTCACGACCCGTATCGCCTCCTCATCTGTTTCTTTGCTCAGCGACTTCACTGTTTTTACATCGCTGATTTTACCGTCGGCTTCAACCACAAATGTCAGCACCGCCAGGCCCTCCAGCCCGTTGCTTTTGGCAATAGCCGGATACTGGATGTTCGTGCCCAGGAATTTCATCATCTCTTTCTCACCGCCCTTGAACTCGGGCATCTGCTCTACATAGGCGTAAGGCTCTTTTCCGGACTTTTTGCTCTGTGCCAGCACATCCGTCTGTAGTCCGAAACTGAGCAAGAGGGCCAGCAGGGGAGCGGCCAGCCAGATTTTGCGTGTGTTTTTGTTTTTCATGAGAGGTGTTTTTAAAGTTTTGTTAGAGGAAAGAAAAGGCAATAGTTATCCTGTGCCGGTTTTCGGGCCGGGTAGATCAGGTATAAAAAAGGGTGAAAATGTTATTTTATGGCAAAGCGAACAGGCAAGGTATAGCGGACAGGTACAGCCACTCCATTTTGTCTTCCCGGCGACCACTGCCCCTGCATTTTCTCCACCACCCGGATGGCTTCCTTATCGAGCGATTCGTGCAATGATTTGACGACTGCGATGTCCTGCAGTCCGCCCTCCTTGTCTACGACGAAGGTCAGCACAACGAGCCCTTCTGTGCCGGCTTCCTGTGCATCTTTTGAATAGCGGATGTTGCGGCCCATGAACTTCATCATTTCCCCCTCGCCGCCTTTAAACTTGGGCATTTGCTCTACATAGGTATAGGGCTTCTCACCCGGAAACTCTTCTTCTGAAGGAGGGATCGTAACCGCCGGTTTCACGTTTTTGAAATCCTCCTTCTTCACGGTGCTGGCTGTTTCGGTAGCTGCGGGCTTCACTATTGCTTCTGCGGCATCCTGCGCTATACCTGCCTGCTGCTGGTTCCCGACCGGTATACCAGCTTTGCGGGCAGGAGCGGTGATGAGCAATTCCGTCAGCGAGGCCGGTTCTTCTACATTGGGTGTGATGTCGGCGCTTACTTTATTGGCCGAGAAAGCGAGGAGCAACAAGAGGATGACAGGCAGTGCCAGGAACAAACGGGTTTTGCTGGCGGGCTGACCGTGCAGCTGCAGCATGCGCAAACGGCGGAACACCTGGGGTTTCTGGAAGTAGCTGCCTACCGGTATGCCGGCCATAAAGAGCGCTTCTTTGGCAAGCAGCGAACTGTACTCCTGCGGCTGGCAGTTGGTCAGTACCTCGGCATCGGCCTGGAACTCGTGCACGTTGCGCAGCTCTTCTTTCATAAGCCACACCAGCGGATTAAACCAGAGTAGTGCCGTCAGGATTTCATAATAAAGCACATCATAGGTATGGCGGAGGCGCACATGGGCTATTTCATGCAAAAGGATCTGCTGCTGTTCCTGCGGGGAAAGGTGCTGCATGTCGCCCAGAAACACATAGTGCAGAAAGGCGAAAGAAGGAGCCTGGTTCTCGGTCTTAAGCACAGTTGCTGCGGAATCTGGCGCGGGTAGGGGACTGGCAGCAGCGGCCATTATTCGGATGCGCACCATCTGTATACCTAGTCTGATGAGTAGAAACAGCCCCACCATACTGTAAAGCAAGAGCATGAGTTGGTTGATGCTAAACAAAGGCGTTTCGGCAGCAGGCGTGGGACCATAGGCGGTCACCTGCACCTCTTGCAATTGGATGGCAGGTATAACATTGGCCGTGGGAAGCACTGTCTGAAAGGAGAAAGGCAACTCCAGCAGCGGAATAATCAGGGCCACCAAAGGAGCCAGCAACAGGTAGATGCGATTGTAGAGCAGGCCAGGCTGGTTGTGCAGCACGAGCCTGTAAAACACGAAGAGCACCAGTAGCACCAGGGCCGATTGTAGCAGGTAATTAACCATTGTTTCCATCTTGTTGGTCCTCCTCTTTAAGATCGTTTTTTACATGGCGCATCAGTTGGTCCAGTTCTTTCACATCCAGGTTGTTGTCCTTGGCGAAGAACGATACAAGCTTTTCGAAAGAGCCCCCGAAGTAGCCGCTCATAAAGTTTTTCAGAAAGAAGCTCTTATACTTGTCCTCGGCCACCAACGGAAAATACTCGTGCGACTTACCAAAGGCGGTATAGCCCACAAAGCCCTTCTTCTCCAGAATGCGCACGATGGTGGACACAGTGTTATAGGCAGGCCTTGGCTCCGGCATCTCCTCCAGGATGTCTTTAACAAATCCTTTCTCGATTTTCCAGAGGATCTGCATGATCTCTTCTTCGGCTTTGGTGAGTTCTTTCATAAGGCTATTTCTGCTTGGTAGGATAAAGATATAACTAATTACTTAGTTTACAAACTAAAAGTTTAGTTTTTGTGAGATTAAATCAAAAAGAGCTCCTGCGAAGGGAGCTCTTTTTGATTTAAATAGGCACTTGCTGCTTAATAACCAGGATTCTGTGTCAACTCAGGATTTACTTCAATCTGCTGCAGTGGGATAGGCCATAGGTTACGGAAGGCTTGTGCGTTACAGAAGCCAAGTATTTCGCAGGTAAGATTGTAACGGCGCAGGTCCATAAAACGCAATCCTTCACCTACAAACTCAAGGCGACGCTGAAGCAGTATTTCACTCAAGGCCGCTCTGTTGGTGAGAACAAGTAGCGGCCGAAGTCCTGCTCTGGTTCTTACCGTGTTGATGTCAGACAGAACCTGTGGTGATACAGGCAGAATGTTGTCGCCACCATTCGCCGTTTGCCTTACGGCAGCCTCTGCTCTGATCAGGTACATTTCAGCCAGGCGGATGATGATTACGTTGTCAGCGTTGTTCACGGCGTCTTCGTATTTCAGCAAACGCCGGCGGCCGGCAGAGCCTTCAACGCGTGCGGTAGCCTCAAAACGGTCGTCGCCGTTGGCTGCTGATGCCTGCAGCGCGTTGTATGTATCCTCGCTCACATAAAACTTCTGGCCCGGTGTGTTCGGGTTGGTGGCCGAGCCTAAGCTGTTCTGATCGTTTGGTGTAAAATCAATTTCGAAGATAGACTCCGTTTTACCGCCCGCTTCGGTGGTGAAGATGCTGGCGAAAGTAGGCATCAGCGCAAAAGCGCCGCTTTCGATCACTTGGCTGGCTTTAGCTTGTGCCTCTGCGTTGTTACCGTTCTGCAAATACACACGTGCTAGCAAGGCAGTGGCGGCAAGACTCGAGGCACGGCGTGGGTCGCCAGACTCTACCATACTCAGCATGTTCTCGGCAGTGGTCAGGTCGGTAATGATCTGCGTATACACTTCCTGCTCAGAAGAGCGTGGCAAATACTGGATGTCCGACAAGCCAGCTGTGGCATTCAGCTCAAGTGGCACACCACCAAAAACTTTCACCAGGTCAAAATAAGCCAGCGCTCTCAGAAAGTGCATTTCACCACTGATGGCATCGCGCTGCTCAGCCGTGATGGTACCTGCCGCAACCAAGCGCTCTGCCTGAGAAATAACGGTGTTGGCACGGTTGATAGCCACGTAGATGGCCCCCCAGAAACTTTCAATCTGCAGGTTAGACGCAGTTAAAGCGCGTCGGGCTGCTTCGGCATCCGTGGTGAACGTACCAACGAACTGCATGTTGTCGGAGTAGATCTCGTGATAAAGGTTATAGCGGAAGCCATAGTAATCTTCGGACTGCAGGGCACTGTAAACGCCAAGCGCTGCCTTGTCCAGTGAGTTGAAATCAGTTACGGCAACATCTGCTTCTACCTGCGTGGTGGGCGCCACTTCCAATCTATCCTCGCAGCCGGTCAGCACACTTAAACCAAGCACTGCGGCCAATATATAGGTATATTTTTTCATCTTACTAATCGGTTTAAGGATTAAAATCCAACATTAATACCAAATGTAATGGTACGGTTCTGCGGCACGGTATAGAAGTCCACACCCAGCGTGGTGTTACTGGTGCCGGCAAAGTTCACTTCCGGGTCGAAGCCAGGATAATCGGTGAACGTAACGAGGTTCTGCGCCTGGGCGTATACGCGCAGCGTTCTCATTTTCAGTCGCTCGCTAAGCGAAGATGGCAAGGTATATCCCAGCACCAGGTTCTTGAGGCGCAGGTATGAGCCATCGTATATGAAGCGTGAAGAGTTGCTACGGCCGTTGTAGTTCGGGTCATCGTAAGTAGCGCGCGGCACGTCCGTTACGTCCCCTTCTTGCTGCCATCTGCCCAACACGTCTTCCACCATGTTATCGTCGTAGCGGCCCAGGTGCATCTGGTACTCACGCGATGGCATGGCAATGTCGTTGCCATATGAGAACTGGAAGAACACGTTCAGGTCGAAACCCTTGAAGCGCACTGTGTTTGTTAAACCACCGATAAAGTCTGGCTGAGCGTTACCGATTACCGTAAAGTCATCGTCAGTAATGATACCGTCGTTGTTGATATCGCGGTAGTTCACGTCACCAGCCAGTGTGCCGTTAAACTCTGTTTTAGAGGCAGGCACCTCATCTTGTCTGCTGTAAATGCCGTCCGCGATCAGACCATAGAACGTGCCGATCGGATAGCCTTCGCGCAGCACGATAGAGTTACCACCAAAACCGTAGAAAATGTCCTGCCCTTCGTAAAGCGAGGTTACCTTGTTGCGGTTGCGGGCAATGTTAAAGTCTGTCGTCCAGTTAAATCCATCGCCAGGGTTAGAGATGTTTACCGTGTTCAGGGCAATCTCGAAGCCTTTGTTCTCTGTTGAGCCCACGTTGAACTGCACACTCGAGAAACCGCTCTGAGTAGGTATAGGACGGGCAAAGAGCAAGTCGTCCGTCTTCTTCACATAGTAGTCAACGGCCAGGTTTACGCGCCCATTCAGGAAGCCGAGGTCAGCACCTACGTTAAATTGCTTGGTGGTTTCCCACTTCAGGTCAGGGTTTGCCAGCTGCGACGGCGCCAAACCAGACAGATCAAGGTAATTGCTGCTACCTGTATAAAGGGGAAGGTATTGGAAATCGCCGATTTCCTGGTTACCGGTTACACCATAGGAGGCACGGAGTTTCAGTTCACTCATATAGTCCAGGCCAGACATGAAGTCTTCTTCGATCAGTCTCCAGCCGGCAGAAACAGAAGGGAAGTAACCATAGCGGTTGTTTTCACCAAAGCGCGAAGAGCCGTCCGCACGGAAGTTCACACCCAACAGGTACCTGTCTCTGAAGGAGTAGTTGACACGGCCAAAGAACGAAACCAGCGAAGACTCGAACTCTGCACCCGTACCGGCGTTTACACGGGCTGCGCTCGATACGTAACGGAAACGCTCACTGGCAAAGCCCTCGCCTGTCACGCTGGTGCTGCGAATCACGTTATCTTCATTGCTGGCACCGATTACAGTTGATATGCTGTGTACTTCGTTGAATGCCTTGTTGTAAGCAAGTGTGGCTTCCAGTAGGCGCTTCGAAACAGTTGTCGTAGCATTGATCGCCTGACCTTCCTGCTCTAAGAAAGTAGCACCCGGGAAGTTAGCTGCACTATAGCGGCGTTCGTCTACATTCAGCACGTCTATACCGCCCTTCACCTGAAAGTCAAGACCAGATATGATCGTGTATTTGGCAAAGGCATTACCCACGGCGCGCAGGTTGCGTGTTTCGTTATCGTTTTCAAGGCCTTCCGCCACCGGGTTGGTGTAGTAGAAGTTCGGATAAGAGTATGTTCTGGTTTCTGCGTCAGAATAGACGGGCCAGAGCGGAGAGGCTGCCAGCGCATTGGCAAACGGGCTGGTAATGGAGTTGTCGCTGATGATACGGTCGCTGTCAGATTGACTGAGTTGGATGCTGGTACCCAACGAGAACTTGTCATTCGCCTGGTGATCCAGGTTCAGGCGGGTGGAGTAGCGCTGATAACGGCTGCCGATTACAACACCTTTCTGATCGAAGTAGTTACCAGACACATAGTAGCGCGTCTTCGGGTCGCCGCCGCTCAACGAAATCTCATAATTCTGGATACCAGCCTTGCGAGAGATTTCATCTACCCAATCTGTATCAGATATAGGGAAATCAACTTCACCATAATAGAAGTCAATAAACTCTTCGGGTGTGTACTGTCCTTCCGGTGCATAACCATCATTTATAAAGGCCTCCATCATGATGTCGGTATACTGCTGAGCATTCAGAAGCTTCGGCTTTTTCCAATAGTTCTGTGTACCCGCATACATGTTGAAGTTTACCTGCGTCTGGCGGGCAGAGCCGCGCTTGGTGGTAATGAGCACAACGCCGTTGGCAGCGCGCGAACCGTAGATGGCAGCGGCGGAAGCGTCTTTTAGGATGTCGATAGATTCGATGTCGTTGGGGTTGATGTCAGTAACTGCGTTAACAGACTGACCACCAAAGCCCAACTGCGAGAAGTCACCTGTTGTTAGCGGCACGCCGTCCACTACGTAGAGCGGCTGGTTACTGGCTGAAATGGAGGTTGCACCGCGTACGCGCACGGTAATACCACCGCCTGGCGTACCGGAGTTCTGCGAGATCTGCACACCGGCTGCGCGGCCCTGCAGGGCCTGGTCAACACCCACAACCGGCAGGTTCTGAATATCTTCCGATTTAACTTTGGCAGTGGCACCTGTCACCTCACGGCGCTCCTGCGTGCCGTAACCCACAACCACTACTTCGCTCAGCTGGCGCTCGTCGGCAGCCAGCTGCACATCCACTGTAGAGCGTCCGTTTACAGGAATTTCCTGGCGCTGCATACCTATAAAACTAAATACCAACGTAGCATTTGGTTGAACTGTTAGGGTGTATTCCCCATCCACTCCGGTGGTGACGCCGTTAGATGTGCCCCGTTCCAGCACGGTAACACCCGGTAGCGCGGAGCCATCGCTCGCGGCGGTCACTCTACCGGATACGGTTTGGGTTTGTGCCCAGACACTTCTTACAAGCGCCAGGACCAAAAAGAAGCTCAGTAGTATACTCTTCTTCATAGTAGTTAAATTTGATTTGGAATGAAAACCGATATGGCAAAAAAAGGTTGAATAAATTCAAATGAAGGGTTCATTGATTTACTGAATTAAGATAAATAATATTGAAATAATCATATGGTGTATGTTGCAAAAGCATATACGGTAAATGGCACAAAATAGCCGTACCGGGTGTGTCAGTTGTTAAACAAAATATCCTGTGATGATATTAGAATGTGCGTTATGTAAGTGTGAGAACAGCTTTTATACCATGTGTTCTGATGATCTATGTTGTTGATTTTTAGTCCATCTCCAGCATCGTCACACTCAAGAAACCGCTGCCTTCGTGGATGGCCGTCTTCCAGCCCAGGTCCTGCAGGTACCAGCGTATAAAGTTGTTAAGCAGGCCGTGCCCCACCAGAATGACGGGCGGTTTTTGTTCTGCCTGCTCTGCCAGAAAAGAGGCTGCCTCCCGTGCCCGCTGCTTCGCCTGCCTGAACGTTTCTATTCCCCTGTTGTTAAGCCCCATCATCCAAAGCATCCTGGCACTTAGGAGCCAGAGCCGGATGGGGAGCCGCAGCAAAGGCAATGAAAAGATCCGACGCTCAAACTCCCGGAACTCGTGCCTCACCACCAACTCGACCTCCTCACCGAAAATCTGGCGGGCTGTGAGTTGCGACCTCACCAGGGTGCTGCAGTATACCTGCCGGACCTCCCGGTAGGGGATGGCCTCGTGCTCCAGGACAAACTGCTCTACCTCTGCCGCGTCGTAATCATTGATGTAGTTGCTTGCAGCAGCCTTGTTAAAGTAACCCTTCTTCGGTACTACCGGCCGCGCATGGCGGATCAGGAAAATGCGTTTTTTCGTACGGCTGTACTCTGGTGCTCCTTTCAAAATAAGGCTCGCGTGGTTCAAAGTGTTATACGCAAGGTGCCAACCTACGATGCCTGCAGCTCGCCTGGCGGGCAGGATTAGTTCAGCATTTGGGAGCATAGGATACACGGCCGTCGAAAAAACGCAATAAAACCGTAGATCACATTAACGGAATCCGTCTTACACGCGTAATAGAGTGCAAGCCGTTGTACACTGGCAAACCGGCCACAGGCCCACCTTTATACCTGGCCGGTACGCTTACCAATTTCTAGACCTGTCTCCAAGCGCCGTTTTGCAAACCGACGGAGATGGTTTATTGGCCCGAACCAAAACATGATGTATCACATACTTCACCAGAAAAGATAATGAGAACACCCCTTTACCCATCGACGATCCTGATGACTGCCGATACGGTTGGCAGCGTATGGACTTATGCACTGGAACTAACAAGAGCCATGGCGACCCAAGGCACCAATGTGGCGCTGGCCACCATGGGCGAGCCTATGAGCGAAGAGCAGCGCGCCCAGGCGGAGAGCATCCCCAACCTCACGGTATATGAAAGCGAGTACAAACTGGAGTGGATGGACAATCCCTGGGAAGACGTAAAGAAGGCCGGCGAATGGCTGCTACAACTGCGCGACCAGGTACAGCCCGACCTGATCCACCTCAACCACCTGAGCTACGGTAGCCTGGACTGGGGCAAGCCTGTGCTAACGGTGATTCACTCGTGCGTACTGTCGTGGTGGCGTGCCGTTAAGCAGGAGGAGGCACCAAAAAAATGGAACAAGTACCGCGAAATGGTGCGCAAGGGGCTGCAAGCAGCCGACACAGTAGTGGCCCCTACGCAGGCCATGATGCACCAGGCCGAGGAGTTGTATGGTCCGTTCAAACACAGCGCAGTGGTATACAATGGGCGCGGGCAGCAGTACTTCCAGTTCGGACGCAAAGAGCCTTTCGTGTTCAGCCTGGGCAGGGTGTGGGACGAGGCCAAGAACATCCAGATGCTGGCGCACATTGCCTCAGCCCTGCAATGGCCTGTATACATAGCCGGTGAGGGCAGGCATCCGGAAACAGGGGAGGCCATGGAACTGGACAATGTACACTTTCTAGGGCAGCTCACCAACAAAGAGGTAACAGACTGGCTATCCAGAGCATCCATTTACGCGCTGCCTGCCAAGTACGAGCCTTTCGGGCTCACAGTGTTGGAAGCAGCCATGTCGGGTTGCGCGCTGGTAGTGGGCAAGACCGAGAGCATGGCCGAAGTGTGGGGCAACGCCGCCCGATACGTGGACCCGTCCAGCGCGGACGAGCTGCGTGACACAATAGAGAATTTGATTGATGATGAGTTTTGCCGCAACATCATGGCCTGCCGTGCCGTGAAACGCTCGCATGGCTATACCGCCGATCAGATGGCCCAGGACTACAGTTATCTGTACGGGCAGCTGATTGAGGCACCGGTTTCGGTCTCTAAATGAAAATCTAAGCTTATCTTTACCAAAAACTGTCTGACAACGACATGAATATCGTTATACTAGGCCTTTCGATCACGACCTCCTGGGGCAACGGCCATGCCACCACTTACCGCAACCTGGTGCGGGCGCTGAATGCCAACGCCCATCGCATCCTGTTTCTGGAAAGAAAGCCAGCGCAGCGTGTGGCAGCCGACCTGGGCGAACCTGACTTCTGCCAGATCGGAACGTACGCCTCGCTGGAACAACTGCAGCAGTACACAGAGCAGGTGCGCGAGGCCGACATGGTGATGGTGGGTTCGAGTCTGGCTGAGGGCAGTGCCATCGCGAAATGGGTGATCGAGACGGCGAAGGGCATCAAAGCCTTCTACGACCTGGACGCCCCGGCTACCCTCACCGAACTGGAAGGTCAGGGCCCTTCCTACCTGCATGCGAGCCTGATTCCCGCCTTCGACCTCTACCTGTCCTGCACAGGCGGTCCGGCGCTAGCCTTGTTTGAGCAGAAATACGGTGCCCGCATGGCACGACCGCTGTATTTTTCAGTTGACCCGGCACTCTACCACCAGGAGTACCGCGAGATCAAATGGGATCTGGGGTATCTGGGCGCTTATTCAGAAGACCGGCAGTCGATCCTTCAGAAACTAATGGTAGATGCGGCAGCACAATGGCCTGAAGGTCGCTTTGCGGTGGCTGGCACCAAGTACCCCGAGGACATGGGTTGGCCCAGCAACATCAGCATGCTCCATCACCTGACTCCGGTTGAGCACCGCGATTTTTTCAACAGCCAGCGCTTTGCCCTGAGCATAGCCCGAGCCGGCACCAGCAGGTTTGGCTATACCCCGAGCATGCGCCTTTTTGAGGCGGCCGCCTGCTGCACACCTGTCATCTCTGACTATTGGGAAGGTATAGAAACGCTTTTCGAGCCTGAGTCTGAGATACTGATTACCAAGAGTGCCTCTGAAACGCTACGCTACCTGCGCGAGATCTGTACGTCTGAGCGGAAGGCCATCGGCATGCGGGCGCGACGTAAGGTGATGGCGCACCACACGGCCACCCACCGCGCACACGAGCTGGAAACCTATGTAGGAGAGCTCATGATCCTGAACATTTCGGATGAAGAACAGCTGGAAACGATCAGCTGATAAGAAAAGCTTTAATTAAGAGAAGCCATACCTTTGCAGAGAAGCAGGTATGGCTCTTTTTTGTGCGGTAGTCAGCCAACTCTGCACGGATAATTTGCATAAAATGACGAAGAAAGGAATAGAGCGCTGGAAGACGCTCAAATCGCAGGTGGTGTTCGATCACAAGTGGTATACCTTAAGGCGCGACCATGTGGAGCTGCCCAATGGCCATCAAATGGACGATTACTTTGTGAGCGTGCGCCCCGATGTGGTACTCACTTTCCCGATCACGGAGGACGGGCACGTGCTCTTCGTGCGCCAGTACAAACACGCTGCCAGCGATATTTTCATTGAGTTGCCGGGCGGTGTGATCGACGCGCACGAAAACGACCCAAAGGAAGCAGCTCGTCGCGAACTGCTCGAGGAGACCGGCTATACCTCTGATGACATGGAGCTGCTCCTGGAAGTGATCGACAACCCGACAAAAGATACAAACAAAATCTACTTCTTCCTGATGCGCAACGCACGCGAAGTGTCCGCGCAAGATCTGGACGAGAGCGAGCACATCGAAGTATTAAAAGTGCCCCTGCAGGAAGTAGGGCAAATGGTGCTTAGCGGCCAGATACATGTGTCAGGCTCAGTGGCCCTTTGCCTGCTGGCCCTCCGCAAGCTGGGACTTTAATTATCTGGACAAAGGAGCTTTTGGCAAAAGACTTTTGGATATAAGGCTCTAAGTTTTAAGGACAGAAGTCATCTATACCTGATCAGCAAATCGGGGCGGGTGCCTGTATGCAGAACACATTCAAGAAGTGACTCTTTCTATCCAGCCTTCCTTTGTCTTTTGTCAAAAAGTCCTTTGTCCAAATCGCTTCGTCCTCAACTTACCTGCCATGCCGTAGCGGCTATGATGTTGGTGCCTTTCCAGTGCAAGGTATAGCCTGCCGTATGTGAGGCGAGGCTGAATTGTGGATGCAGGTCTAGTTCAGTCTGGATCTGGGCGGCAGTCACCTGGCTCGGAGCGGGCTTAAAGCCATTGCGTATGAGCCGGTGCTGCCAGGCGTCCTGCCGTTCGTGGCGCTCCACCCGGTCAATCCCTTCGAAGGCCACTACATTGAGGATCTCCCTCCCAAAAAACTCCTGCTCTATTACGCGTCGCTCGGGCATGTCGGCTGGTAGCAGCGTGTCGAGCACATCAAACACGGTATAGTAGTGGCGCAGCGACTCGCGCAGGCGGGGCAGAAATTCGAGGCGGTTGTGCTCCGAGTCTGGTTCGGTCAGGGTGAGCAATTGCGGACGCAGCGCCCTAATCTGTTGCAGCACCCGGTCGCGCTGGTCAGGTATAGCCACTAGCTCGTCGGCCAGGTGGTGCAGGGTGAGTGCCGCATTCACGATCAAGGTATGGGAAGCGTCAATCTCGAGCGACTGCAGGTTGAAGTCTTCGAGGCGGGTGGCCACGTAGGTATAGCTGAAATCCAGGCCCAGTCGCCCGGCATGCGCTGCCAGGCGCTCGCCCGTTGCCCGAAGCTTGTAAGCCGGGTCGGGGTTGCTGCTATCCGGAATGTCGATGCCGGTGAGGTGGAGCTTAGGGCGATCGCCTGGCAAAGCAGCCAGCAAATCCATGAAATGAAACCACTGCAAACCGCTGCCTATACCCAGGTCGAGCAGGTATACCGAGGGCTTCCCGGCAATGGCAGACAGGATGGAATGGTTGGCGAAGCGATGGCCGAAGCTAACCAATGGCGTGGCGGTCACCAGCACATTGAAGGCTGCGATCATGTCCATTTCCCCGTAGTTGGAGGCATACAAATTGCCAGAGGCGGCCTGCTTGTCCTGCTGACAGCGCAAGATCAGCGCCTTTGCAAAAGCCTGCGCAATGCGGCCTTCTGCATCCGTTTGCTCGGTTGCCTTGATCAGTAAGTCGTGTGCGCTGACTGTCGCCTCTTCCGGCTGCTCCTGCACCTCGTAGCCCAAATCGAGCACTTGTGCCAGTAGCGGTTGTGAGGCGTAAACGCGGGAGGGGTGCAGTAATTCTTGTAGCATTTGTAACAGGTATAGCTGATGTTCGTCTGGGCCTATGGTTAGGCGCAGGGTATGTTGGTCGGCGCGGCGCACCAGAATGTTATTGGCAAGCAGGTATGTGTGTACGTCATCGGCACTGTAGCCACCGGCATCCAGCAGCAGAAAATTGCCTTGTGAAGGCCAGTACTGGACGCCTATTTTATGCAAAGCCTGTTCCAACTTCGTCTTCCCGTCCTGTGTAGCCTGCAGCGTCGTCTGCAGAAAGTGGTCGTCTTCCAGCGCAGCCAGGGCAGCTACCTGGGCCAACTGGTTGACATTGTAAGGTTGTTTCACCTCCAGTAACTGCTCAATCAAGTGGCGCTGCGCGATCATGTACCCGATGCGAACAGAGGCTAGTCCGTAGGCTTTGGAGAAAGTGCGCAGCACAACCAGGTTCGAGTAGCGTGCCAGCAGGGACACAGCATCCGCACAATCTGGAGCGGTGACATATTCGATATACGCCTCGTCAACCACCACGGTAACGTGCGCCGGCAGACTGTCGAGTACTTGCTCTAGTTCAGCGCTTGTCAGGTAGGTGCCGGTCGGGTTATTGGGATTGCAGATAAAGCAAAGTCGCGTGGATGGCCGCAGTTCGCGCTGCAGAGCCTCCAGGTCAATCCGGTAGCCGCTCGTCAGCGGAATTTCGGTGCAGGGAATTCGCAACGCTTGGGCCTCGTGGCAGTACAGCGGGTAGGAGGGGGTGAAAGTCAGCACCTCGCTGCCCTTGTCGTGCCCGCAAAAGCGACGCACCAACAACGAGATCAGTTCGGCCGAGCCGCTTCCCACTACAATTTCGTTTGCCTGCACCCCCAGTTTCCTGGCCAACGCGTGTCGCAGGTCGGCTGCGTCGGGTGTTGGGTAACCGTGCACGCTGCTCAGGGCCTCCTGCATGGCGGCAAGCACCTGTGGGGAGGTCCCAAACAGGTTCTCGTTCGTGGCAGCTTGGTAAGGAGGGCGTTCGTTTTCCATAGGTATAGCAAAGCGGTATATTGGTATTAATTGCAATATAGCAGTTTATAAATGCATATTATATTTGGAATGTGGTCTAAGCATAAAAAAATAATAACAAAATGAAGGTCGGTAAAAATGCGGGCTAAAAGCGAGAAACTAAATACTTGAAAATGTTGTATATACAATAATTGCAAGCGTTATTGCACCTCAATATGAGAATTTTATCACATGAAGCTAGAAGATGAATTAAAGATGCCCAAGTTCAGAAGCCCCTTCCAGAAGGCCTCGCTGAACCTAATGTTTACGGGCGAGTGGATGATGGCGCGCGTCGATGGGCTGCTCAAGCCATACGACATCTCTTCGCAACAGTTCAACGTGCTGCGCATCCTGAGAGGACAGCATGGGAAGCCCCTCAACTTATTCACCATTCAGGAACGTATGCTCAACCGCATGAGCAATGCCACCCGTCTGGTGGAAAAACTGCGTTTGAAAGGGTTGGTGACCCGCGAACTTTGCGAGCAGAACAGGCGCAAGGTGGAGATCGCCATCACGAAGAAAGGAATAGAACTGCTCGATAGCCTCGATCCGCTGATGAAGCAGCTGGAAGAGGACACATTCAAGAGCCTGACCGAAGCAGAGGCGCAGCACCTGAGCGATATACTCGACCAGGTAAGGGACTAATTTGGTCTGGATGTTTTGCAGCTACCAACTTCTGACAGACCTGAGCGTTTAAATGTCAGTAAGCAAAACCGATAGCTATGGAACAGGACCAAACAACATTGTTAAAAGATTATACCATGGAAGAGAAAGGTGCCTATCTGGCTGCCCTGGCTTCTGTGGCCTCTGCCGACGGACACGCCTCGGAGGAAGAACTGGAGTTTCTGCGGGTACTGAGCGAAGCCGCTGAGATGCCGGAGAATGTGGAGCAGGAGGTGATCGATATTGCCAAGAATCCTTCGCAGATTAGCATGCAGCGGGTGCTGGATGTGCTCAAGAAGAGCCAGTTGCGCTTCTCCTTCATCACCGATATCATCAGCTTCGCCAAGGCCGACGGCGCCTATACCCCGGACGAGCAGAAGCGGATACAGGAAATGGCCAACTACATGGGCGTGGACCAGAAGCAATACAGCCTGCTGGAGCAGTTTGTGAACAAGGCCGATGAGGCGCAGCAGCAAGGCGAAGACCCGACCTCACAGTCCTTTATGAGCAAGAACGGCTTTGGCGACATGTTCAAGAATGCGGGAATCTCGCCGCAAATGGTACAGGGTATACTAGGTATAGCAGCTCCCATTGTGCTGGCCCGCCTGATGAGCGGCGGCAAGCGACGTGGTGGCATGATGGGCGGCATGGGAGGTATGGGCGGCGGCCTGTTAGGCGGCTTGCTCGGTGGCATGATGATGGGCCGGGGTGGTCTGATGGGAGGCGGCCGACGCTCCAATAGCGGACTAGGCTCCATGGCCTCGGTGCTGGGTGGCCTGAACGGCAAAAGCCGCTACGGCGGCATGGGTTCCGGTGGACTGGGCGGTCTGCTCGGGGGCTTATTAGGCGGCGGTAAAAGAGGTAGCAGCACGGGGTGGTAAGGTATAGTTGAAGACTGCTCCCCTTTTACAGGTGTAAACAAAGCATAGAGCTGGAGGTGATAAATGCCTCCAGCTTTTTTATGTGTTAGCCTGACCAAACTAACCGCTATACCTTCCTTTTCATTAGTTTTAAGGAACACATACTAAACCCAATGAACACGATGTTGAAAAGCAAACTCTTATACCTCGCGCTAGCCCTGAGCCTAGTTGCCTGCCAGCAACAGCCGCAGCAAACCTCTACAGCCAGCACGCAACAAGTTGAAAACAAGGTATACTACCCAGGCAAGGGCAACAACTGGGAAAAGAGGCAACCGGAGCATGTAGGCATGGACGCTAACCTGTTGCAGCAGGCCGTAGAATGGGCAAAGACGCAGGAGACAACCCAGATGCCCAAAAACTTCTCAACCCAGGAGGAGATCTTCGGGAAACTGCTCGGCCCTATACCTGACGACAGAGCCAGCACCAACGGCATCATCCTGAAGAACGGCTACATTGTGGCAGAATGGGGTGAGACAGAGCGGGTAGATCCGACCTACAGCGTGGCCAAGAGCGTGCTTTCCACGATTCTGGGCATCACCATTGACCGCGGCCTGATCAAAGACATCCAAGACCCGGTAGCGAACTATGTGCAGGACGGTGGCTATGACTCGGAGCAGAACCGGAAGGTGACCTGGGAGCACCATGTGCGGCAGACGAGTGAGTGGGAAGGCGAGCTGTGGGGTAAGAAACATGACTTTGTGGGAAAGAAGGAGTTCGGGAAAGGCGAGCGCAAGCCGCGTGAACTGCAGGAGCCCGGCACTTATTACGAGTACAACGACGTGCGCATCAATCGCTTCGCCCTGTCCATGCTCCGCTTGTGGAAAAAGCCGCTTCCAGAGGTATTTAAAGATGAAGTGATGGACCCGATCGATGCCTCCCATACCTGGAAGTACGTGCCTTACCACAACTCTTATGTGGAGATTGACGGCAAGCGCATGCCCTCGGTGAGCGGCGGTACCCGCTGGGGCGGCGGCCTCTGGATCAGTACCCGCGATGAAGCCCGCTTCGGCTACCTCTTCCTGCGCAACGGCCGCTGGAAAGACAGGCAGATCGTGCCGGAGGAATGGGTGAAGGAAGCGACGACCTCCCGCGGTCCGGTCGGCCCTGACTACGGCTACCTGTGGTGGCTCAACACCGAAGGCAAAGCCTGGCCGAGTGCTCCCACCACCAGCTACGCCGCTTTAGGTGCCGGGCAGAATACCATTTGGGTTGATCCGGAGCATGAACTTGTAATCGTGTGGCGCTGGCACAACGGCAACCCGGATGAGTTGATTAAGCGGGTGCTGGCGGCGGTGAAGGAATAAAACAAAACGCCCCGACTCAGAAGAGTAGGGGCGTTCCTTATCAGGTATACCTAAAATATTAATGGCGGCAAGTGCAGTTCTCACCGGCTATACCTCCCACGCGGGTATCAGTACCTTCGTGCCAGTCAAAAGACGAAGCGTACTTGTTGTTCTCCCACCAGAATTTGCCCGGCTTGCGCTCTTGGTTGCCTACTTCGTTCATCGTGGCGGCGTCAAACAGACGGCCGTTTACCATGGTGTAGCGTACGTGCTCCGAGTTCTGGATATTCTCCAGTGGGTTCTGGTCCAGCACGATCAGGTCGGCCAGTTTACCGGTTTCCAGTGAGCCGATCTCTTTGCCCATGCCCAGGTACTCGGCACCGTTCAGGGTCGCGGCACGCAGGGCTTCCAGGTTACTCATACCACCTTGCTGCAGCATCCACAGTTCCCAGTGGGCGCCCAGGCCTTGCAGCTGTCCGTGCGCACCGAGGTTCACTTTCACGCCGGCGTCGGTCAGGGCCTTGCAGGCTTCCGACGTTTTGAAGTAACCGTTGCGGTACTCCTCGTCCGGCACCTGCATCACAAAGCGCGAGCGGCCGTCAATGACAGAGCGTGGCGTGAATTTCAGGAGTCTTTCCTTCTCCCATACCTTGGTGTTCTGGTACCAGTAGTACTCGCCGCTGGTCGCGCCATAGTTCACCACCAGAGTAGGGGTATAGCCGGTGTTCGAAGCTTTCCATACCTCGATCACGTCTTTGTAAAGCGGTGCGATTGGGATGTTGTGCTCAATGCCGGAGTGACCGTCGAGGATCATGCTCATGTTATGGAAGAAGGTCGAGCCGCCTTCCGGTACCACGGTCATGTCCAGTTCGCGGGCTGCCTGGATCACCTGCTGGCGCTGATCACGGCGCGGCTGGTTGTAGCTCTTCACCGAGAAACCCCCGGCAGCCTGAATGCGGCGCAGGTGCGAACGGGCATCGTCGAGGCTGTTGATCACAGCTTTGAAGTTGCCGTCAGCACCGTACAGGATCGTACCGGTTGAGTAAATGCGCGGGCCCACCATGTGGCCGGCCTTCACAGCCTCCGATTGGCTGAACACCATCTCGGTGGTAGAAGAAGGGTCGTGCGTGGTGGTGACACCGTAAGCCAGGTTGGCCAGGTAAGACCATTGCTGTTTCGGGCTCATGCCGTTGCGGAAGGTACCCAGGTGCGCGTGTACGTCTACCAGACCCGGCATAATGGTCTTGCCGCTGGCATCAATCACTTTGGCGTCTTTCGGCACGGCGATGCCTTTGCCTACTGACACAATGCGGTTGCCGTCTACTACAATCGTACCGCCTTCGATTACTTCATCGCCTTTCATCGTGATGATGCGGGCGTTGGTGAAGGCTACTTTGCCTTGTGGCTTGTCGGTTTTTAGTTCCAGGCCAATTTTTATACCTGTGGTGTCGATGGCAGGCAACTTCTCAGGAGCGCCTTCCAGGAAAGCAAAACGATCTTTCAGGTCGTTGGAGAAATACTCGTCGCCTAGCACCCAATTCACTTTCTTGCTATTGCCTGACCAGTGCACGCTCGTGCCGGCATCTTTGGTGAAGCGGGCGACTGGCATCGCTTTGGTCTCAGCGCTCAGTTCCATGCCAGTACCGTTCGCTGAGAACGGCACCACGTAGCCGTTGAACAGCTCTACGAAAGCCAGCCACTTGTTGTCCGGGCTAGGGTAGAACTGGTCGGTGTAGGTAGAGGTATAGTGCGTGCGCTCTTCTTTGCCGTTCAGGTCCACGCTCTTGAAGACATACTTGCCACCAGCGCCTCCCGTGAAGAAAATACGGTCAGAGCTCGCATTAAAGAGTGGGTTGAAGCCGCTCTTTTGTACTAACGTCGGGTTCTTGCCCTCTGCCGTCATGTAATAAATACCGCGCTCGTTGCCAAAAGCATAACCCATGTGGTTGTTGCCACCGTCTTTGCTGTACACAATCAGCTTGCCGTTCGGCGAGAAAGAAGCATTGGTATAGAAGCCTTTTTCAGAAGTGATTTTGGTTGGCTTCGCATTTTTCTTGCGGATGTCCACTTTCACCAGCGCGCCCAGGTTTTCATCATCCCAGGTAGAGAATACCAGTGTCTTGCCGTCTGGCGAGAAAGTTGGGTAGAACTCGAAGTCCTTGCCGTTGGTCACGCGCTCCGGCTTGCCATTTGGCAGTTCTTTTTTATAGATGTGGCCGGCCGCGTTGAACACGAGCAGCTTGCCGTCAGGCGAAGTCACGGCATGGCGAATGGCCTTGGCCGCGAACTGGTCCGGAGCCATACCTGACTTACTGAAATCGTGGCGCACGGCTTCGGCAATGTGGTGCGTAGCAGTCGCCTCAAACGGGATGTTGGTTACTTTCTGAGAAGCGACATCGATCTTGTTGATCTTGCCGTTTGCCCAGAACACGATGCTCTTGTTGTCAGGCGTCCAGGAGAAGTAAGGGTATACGCCGAAGATCGCCCAGGCTTCCTGCTGGTCTTTGCTCAGCTGGTCGTAGATGGGCCACTGCTCACCTGTTTTGAGGTCGTGTATGAAAAGGACCGACTTGGTACGCACGCGGCGCACGAAAGCCAGCTGTTTGCCATCGCGGGAAAGCACCGGACGAACCGCACCGCCGTTGCCGGTCACCACGTTCTCGATCTCTCCTGTGTTGCGGTCCACGCGGCGGATCACGTAGATCTGGCCGTTCGGGTCTTTGTTGTACTCAAAGGTTGTGCCGCCACTCATGTCTTCAGAGTAGTACACATACCTGCCGTCAGGCGAAACCACGGGCTCACCGGCATCCTGCTGGTCGTTTTTGCGCTTGGTCAGCTGCACACCGTTACCGCCCGATTTGTGGTACATCCACATCTCACCGGCACCCAGCGAACGGGAAGCCGTGAAGTGCTTGCGCGCGATCAGGTACTCCCCGTCAGGCGTCCAAACGGCATTGTTCAGGAGGCGGAAGTTCTCTTTGGTGATTTGCTTGGCATCAGAACCGTCGCGCTTCATCACCCAGATGTTATCGCCGCCGCCTGCATCAGAAGTGAAGGAGATAAACTTGCCATCGGGGCTGAAACGGGGCTGCACCTCGTAGGAACGGCCGCTGCGAAGGAGTTTTGCTTTGCCGCCGGTGATGGGCATGATGTAGATGTCGCCGAGCATGTCGAAGACAATCTCCTTGCCGTCCGGACTCACGTCCACGCTCATCCAAGTGCCTTCGTCGGTTGTTACGGTAACTTCTTTTTGCGGTCCGCGGGCTTCCTCCACGTTCCATTTGTTGTCTTTTTTGTCCTGCGCCGTGGCTGTGCCCATGGGTAAGGCCAGCGCCGCCGCCAGGAACATACTCAGATAGGTATGCTTCTTCATGACAGGGTGTATTCGATTAGATTAGGTTAGATTTTCAAATTTAGGGATTTGAGGGGAGAAATCAGAAAAGGTTTAATACCTAGCTGCAATCAGGGAATTGAGCTATAGCACAGTAAGTAAACAAATCTAATAAAAAGCTGAAGTGGTGACCTTGCCCTGCTCGTCGATGTAGACTTGAAAAAACACCTGTGAATTCACAGACTTGCCCATAAAGCGGGCAGGCTTCCATTGGCCCGAGGCTTTGAGTGCCTGCAACAGGTCGAATTGTAAAGAGCTCAGCTCTTTCAGGGGAGTCCACACTGTAGCTTGCACATCATACACTGCTTGAAACACATGTTTTGCTCGCCGATCAGGTATGAACAATTCCATAATATTCCCCGACGAATCGATCCCTGCTATAAAATTCTCAAAAGTTAAGCGGCTGGTTTGTCTGTATTTTGTGTTATCGATATGGGTAAGTAAGCTATGTAGTTGAATTTTTGGGGAAGGCCCTACATACGTTACTGCAGTTGGGCTCTTGAGTAGCGATTCGTCAAAAATGATATTCCTGTAATCAATCTCATGACCTGAATTTAAGATTTCAAGCTCCTGCTTGGGTATAGCATCAAGAGACTCTGTTGGTTTAGAGTTAGAGCCGTAATAGCTGAAAGTCAAAATGCCATTATATGTGTAGGCGTATATCAGCCACTTTCGGCCCAGCAAAACGCCAAAATCGCAGGAGCTATAACTGCCTGTAATTTCTCCTTCTGCAGGCAACGTGAAAGCAAGTGTTTCTGGTAGGGAGCCCCCTTCTTTAAAGTGTTGCTCTACAGTAAACGAGACTGTGTAGGTAAGGGAGTCTTTAGCGTATACCTTGGAAGTGGCCTGACCAAAAAAAACGTGTTTCGCTTTCAGGAATTCCAGGGCAACAGGAGGCGGGTCTGCATCGCAGGAAAAAGCAGAGAATGGAGCCAGGAAAATGAAAATTAGAAGAAGCCTTATCATTTCTTGTGATTCAGGTCAAGGTATAAGCTAAACATTGATCACCCCACCTCAAATTCCCTCACCAAATCAAAGCTCAGCGGCTTGTTGCGGCTGTGGATCTGCTGCAGAAAATCGTCGAGGTCGTCTTTATACTCGAGGTGGTAGTCCTCGTGCAGGTTCTTGCGGATTAGCTGGATGGTGCGCTGCAGCAGGCGAGCCGTGGCGGTGTAGAAGGCTTTGTAGTAGCTGTCGAACTGGCCGGTGAAGTTGTCGAAGATCAGGCGCAGCAGGTAGAGGTGCAGGTCGATCTCCAGCTTGGCGTCTTTGGTCACGCGCTTGAAACGGGCGATCTCCTTGGCCGACTTGCGCAGCGATTTGGTTAGGGCGCGGCCGAGGTAGCGGCCCGTAGTTCCGATCATCAACTCGTGGATTGTCTCGGCTGTCTGGTCATAAAGTTCCTCCGCTGTGAGTTCGCCCAACTCGATTGACAGCATGTCGTACAATTCCGCATCGCGGCGAGCGGCCTTGAGAATGATGGCTTCCTTTTCTTTGTCGCTCAGCTGCTTGACAGCTTTTTTAAAACCAGTGGAAACGGTGGGCATAAGGTATAGACTTAAGTATAATCCGGCGAAACGGGCGCTGGTGCTATTGGTTGCGAACGCGCTGGCTATACCTGTAAAGCTAGGTAAAATTGGTGTTTGGTTCAAGATGGGCAGACTTGAAGGCAAGAAAAGGCTATAACTGTTGATGAGGCTGTAGATAATCATAAAACTGCCCTCGCTCGCGTCCCGCGAGTGTGAACTATCGGGCGGATTCTAGCCGCTTGGTGAAGTCTTGTGGAGGTATAGGAGTCGACAGTTGCTAAGGGGATATACTTCGCATATGGAAGGGTGAGGAGTATCGTGCACAAGTGGCGGGACGCCACAGGATAGCTCACACTCGCGGGACGCGAGCGAGGGGAAGAGTAGTTGAGAGTGTATAATCCTGTTAATCCGTGGGGGTAGGGGCCCTCTTTAATCCTGAAAATCCTGATTCAGACAGAATAATATCCTACTTCACAGGAATTAAGCCCGCCTTCGGATTGTTTTAACCTATACCTTTTTTGATAGCCGGAGCTATTCGGGAAGAGCTGTTTTATAGCAGTTTCTGCTTCCGTAGCTCCGTAGAAATTCGTAATTTTGCAACATGAATATTGAGACTGAAATTTTACACCAGGACGATGTCGCCCTACTTGAGGAAAGCACCGATCTGCGTAACCTGATCGTATACAACGACGATGTAAACACCTTTGATCACGTAATTACAACGCTCATAAAGGTATGCGGCCATACGGCGGAACAGGCGGAGCAGTGCACGCTGCTGATCCATTATAAAGGCAAGTGCACCGTAAAGGTGGGGTCTTACGAAGAACTGGCAGGTATGTGCACTGCCCTTCACGACAAAGACCTATCTGCCAACATAGAGTAAGCGGAGGGTTTACATGAATTTTCCGTCTAAACTGATTGAAAACGCCGTCGAGGAGTTGGCAAAGCTCCCGGGCGTGGGACGTAAAACGGCTCTTCGGCTGGCCCTGCACATGCTCAAGCAAGAGTCTGAAGAGACTTTTCTGCTGGCCGAGGCGATCGTGAAAATGCGCACCGAGGTGAAGCATTGCAAGCAGTGCCACAACATCTCCGACACAGAGGTATGCGCCATTTGTTCCAATCCGCTACGTGACCGCAGCCTGCTGTGCGTGGTAAGCGACATCCGCGATGTGATCGCGATCGAAAATACCGCGCAATTCAAAGGCCTGTACCATGTGCTGGGTGGTGTGATCTCGCCAATCGAAGGTGTTGGACCATCGGACCTGCACATCGATTCGTTGCTGGAGCGCCTGCCGAACTCCGAGGTAAAGGAGATTCTGCTGGCCATCAGCCCGACCATGGAGGGCGATACCACCGCCTTCTACTTAACCCGCAAACTCCGTGACCACAACGTGCGCATCACGACCATTGCGCGTGGCGTGCCGGTGGGAGGGGAGCTGGAATATACCGACGAAATTACCTTGGGACGCAGCATTGTAGAGCGTACGTCTTACGGCAAGAACTAAAACTTACGGCTTTTGATAGCTGGGAAAGGACATGCGGCTGCATGTCCTTTTTGTTTTCGGAGGTATAGGTATAAATAAAATGGCGCGAACGTCTACGTTCGTGGGGCCTCTGGTCTAGATATAACTATATCTTGCATAGCTTCAGCCTTCCTATACCTTAAGTTAAGCTGTTTTATAGCTTGCCCTGGCCGGGCGGGCCTCACTTTTTGTCTTGACACAAAAAGTAAGCAAAAAAGTCAAGACCCTCCAAACTCGCTGACCGCTCGAACAGTGGAGTGTCATTTAGTGCACCTGGCACCACCTTATGTTTCATTGTCAGCGTGCAAGTTAGCCTTGCTATACCTGCCAGTGGTCTGTGACTACGAAGCTTATACCTGTAAACTGGAAGTGTCAAAACCCTACTCTTGATGGGCGCCAATCGTGCACGAAAATCCTGTTAATCCTTTAATCCTGAAAATCCTGTTTCAGACAGTGAAAGGCACTCGCCCTACAATTTTTGAATAGGAAGTCGGGGGAGCTAAAACAACCCCCACTTCACTGGAAATGTCTTGTATTATATTAACTTTGGGGCTTAATTCAGAATGACATGCAGCACACCGCTTCACATATACTTTCCGACCGGATCACCTCGCTTTCGGAGTCTCAGACCATTGCCATGGCTAAGAAAGGCCGTGAGTTGGCGGCGCAGGGATTCGATATCATCAACCTGAGCTTCGGGGAGCCGGATTTCCAGACACCCCAGTACATCAAAGATGCCGCCAAGCAGGCCATCGACGAAGGCTTTACCTTCTATACCCCGGTGCCGGGCTTTCCTGCCTTGCGCCAGGCCATTGCCGATAAGTTCAAGCGCGACAACAACCTGGACTATGGTCCGGAGAACATCGTGGTGTCGACAGGCGCCAAGCAATCCATTGCCAACGCGGTGATGTGCCTGGTGAACCCGGGCGATGAAGTGATCATCTTTTCGCCTTACTGGGTGTCGTATGAGGAGATCGTGAAGCTGGCGGAAGGGGTGCCGGTGCCGCTGCAGGGCCGTCTGGAGAACGACTTCAAGGTAACGCCGGAGCAGCTGGAAAGCGCCATTACCTCCAATACCAAAGTGGTGATGTACTCCTCACCCTGCAACCCAACCGGTTCGGTGTTCGACGAGGCGGAGTTGCTGGCGCTGGCCAGGGTGCTCGAGAAGCATCCGCAGGTATACGTCATCGCTGACGAGATCTACGAGTACATCAACTTCGGAGGCAAGCACGCCAGTATGGCTGCCTTCGACTTTATCAAAGACCGCGTGATTACCGTGAATGGCTTTTCGAAAGGCTACGCCATGACGGGCTGGCGCGTGGGTTACATCGCCGCGCACAAAGAGATTGCCGCTGCCTGCGATAAAATGCAGAGCCAGATCACATCCGGTACCTGCTCCATCGCCCAGAAGGCGGCCCACGCGGCGCTGCTCGGAGGGAATGAATCAGCACTGGAAATGCGCGACGCCTACCGCCGCCGCCGCGACCTGGTGCTCGAGATCATGCAAGGTATACCAGGCTTTAAAACCAATGTGCCAACCGGCGCTTTCTATATTTTTCCGGATGTGAGCCACTACTTCGGCAAGAGCTACAACGGTACCACCATCAACAGCGCACTGGACCTGAGCCTATACCTGCTGACCGACGCACATGTGGCGCTGGTGAGTGGCGAGGCCTTCGGCGCGCCGCAGTGTATCCGTTTCTCTTACGCCACATCCGATGATAAATTAATCGAGGCGCTCCGCCGCATCAAGGAGAGCCTCGCCAAATTGCAATAATGAAGCAGCTTACCAATTTAGAAGATATTTTCAGCGCGTTTGACCGCCTGACCGTGCTTATTGTGGGGGATGTGATGATCGACTCATACCTGTGGGGCAAGTCGACGCGCATTTCACCGGAGGCCCCCGTGCCGATTGTGAACGTAGTGAAGCGCGAGAAGCGCCTGGGGGGGGCTGCCAACGTGGCCCTGAACGTACAGGCCATGGGTGCGACGCCGCTCCTTTGCTCTGTTATAGGTGATGACCCGGACGGCGGTGATTTCCTGCGCCTGATGGAAGAGCGAGGCCTCTCTACAGAAGGCATCGTGCAGAGTCCGGAGCGGGTGACTACTATCAAGCACCGCATTATAGCGGGTGGGCAGCAATTGCTGCGCGTCGACGCCGAGATCGAGCACAACCTGGCCGACTACGAAGAGCGCCACCTGGAGGAGCATTTTCAAAAGCTGCTCGATCGTGCCGATGTGGTTGTGTTTGAGGACTATGACAAAGGTGTGTTCTCCGAGCAAAACATCGCCCGCTTCATCGAGCTGGCCAACGAGCGGGGTATACCGAACGTGGTGGACCCAAAGAAGAAGAACTTCCTTAGCTATAAAGGCTGCACGCTTTTCAAACCGAACCTGAAAGAACTTAAAGAAGGGCTGAAAGTGGAGTTTGCCGACGAGAACCTGCCTGCTTTTGAAGAGGCTGTAGCCCAACTTCAGAAGCGACTGCAGACACAGCAGGTGCTCGTAACCTTATCAGAGCGTGGCGTGTTCATTGCCGAGGGGGAGGAGAAGACCTACATACCTGCCCATCGCCGTTCCATCTCCGATGTGTCCGGCGCAGGTGATACCGTAATCAGTATTGCGGCGCTGTGCATGGCGCTCCGCACCTCGCTGCCGTTTCTGGCCGGCCTCAGCAACCTGGGCGGCGGACTGGTATGCGAGCAGGTAGGCGTGGTGCCTGTCGATAGAAACCGCTTGTTCCAGGAAGCAAAAGAGAACAGGCTGTACGAGACACATGAACACCGAACAGCTTAACAGGCTCTTATACGGCAGCAAACTGCGGGCATACATGCTGATGCGCCGCACTACCTATACGCTCACGGTGGTGGCGATAGGGCTGCTGCTGTATGCGCACGGTGTCGTCACAGACCCTAAAATCCTCCAGCTTATTTTTTACGGCATTGACGGCATACTTGCCATCTTTGTGCTGATCTACCTGCTGCGGATTCTCTATGGCTTTGAGCGATTGAAATTCCTGCAGCGTACCTGGTTCGAGGGGACCCTGATGGGTATTATCCTGGTCAACCAGGTAGGGACCTATCTGCTAAACTATCCGGTTATCTACAATATTTTTGAGGGGCTGGGGATGCCGCTTTCGGTTGAGGTATACCGTGTGCTGGTGTCGCTCTACATGCTGATGCTGCTGGTGGTGGAACTGCTCGAGACCCGGGTGCACCTCAAAACCCTGCAGGTAAAACCGGCCATCACCTTCCTGATGAGCTTTCTGACGCTCATTGCCATCGGCACGGCCCTGTTTATGCTGCCCAAAATGACCAACGACCCGGCCGGCATGCGATTCATCGATGCACTGTTTATGTCTACCAGCGCCTCGTGCATCACGGGGCTGGCTGTCGTGGATCCGGGCACTTACTTTACCTTTTCGGGGCAGGTGGTGCTGTTAATACTGATTCAGCTGGGCGGACTGGGTGTGATGACCTTTGCCACGTTCTTTGCCACGCTCATGCGGCAGGGTATCGGTATTAAACAGCACGTGGCCATGTACGAGCTGCTTGAGAGTGAGTCGATTTCGTTTACCAAAAGCCTCCTCCGCAAACTGATCATGATGACGCTCTCAATCGAGGCGATCGGGGCCGTGATTATTTTTGCGACGTGGAGCAACGAGGTGGAGTTTGTGGGGCTGGGCAGCAAAATCTTCTTTTCGGTGTTTCATGCCGTGTCAGGTTTCTGCAATGCCGGCCTTTCTCTGTTCCCGGAGGGCCTCTACAGCAATCCGCTGCAGAATGCCTACGTCATGCACCTGACGATTGCGGCGCTCCTTATTCTGGGGGGCATCGGCTTCCCGACTATGCTGGATGTATTTTCACCGGATTCCATGCGTACAAGAATGGCGATGCCCTGGCGCAACTGGAAGCTGATGACGCGTGTGACCGTGTATACCTCGGCTGGGCTACTAGCCTTTGGCACCGTTACCTTCTTTTTGCTGGAGTACTTCAACACACTGTCTAGCCTGAACTTCGCAGAGGCGCTTATTACGTCTTTCTTTCAATCGGCCACAACGCGTTCGGCAGGTTTTCACACCGTGGATGTTTCCAGTATTTCGTCGCCCGCCCTGCTAATCATGATGATCCTGATGTTCATCGGCGCCTCCCCGGGCTCGATGGGCGGCGGTATCAAAACCACGACCTTTACAGTGATTATACTAACCGTTTGGACAACGATAGTCGGAAAGCGTAACATTGAGATCAGCAAGCGCACTATACCACACTCCGTTTCGTATAAAGCCTTTGCGGTTTTTACGTTTGCTGTGGTTTTCAACATCCTCTTCCTGATCATACTCTCCATCACCGACGCCCAGTTTGACATACTGCGGCTGGCCTTTGAGCAGGTGTCGGCATTTGCCACCGTGGGGCTGAGCACAGGTATAACGGCCGGCCTTTCAGATATCGGCAAAACGGTCATAATCCTGTCTATGTATATCGGCAGGGTTGGAACACTCACTTTGGCGCTCGCTATCAGTACACGGGCTTCCTCCACTGCTTATAAATATCCTGATGCGCACCTGGCAGTCGGCTAAGACAGGTGTGGCTGCGTTTACTGCTGCAAGGCTTACCAGAAATGATGTAATGTTTTATGAGTACAGAAAGGCTCAATAGGCTTTTATACGGTAGCAAACTGCAGGCATACGCCCTGATGCGCCGCACTACGTACCTGCTTACCCTGCTTTCGATCACGCTGCTGGTGTACGCCCACGGCATGGCACAGGACCCGGTCGTTGTGCAAAGACTGTTTCATGCCATTGATGGAATTTTTGCGGTCTTTGTACTCATCTACCTGCTCCGGATCCTCTATACCTTTGAGCGGAAGAGGTTTCTCCGCCGGACCTGGTTTGAAGGTGTGCTGATGGCAATCGTCTTCCTAAACCTGGTGGGTACCTACATCCTGCAGCTACCCGTTGTGTATAACCTGTTTGACAGCACCGGCATTATGCTTTCGGTGGAGCTGTACCGGTTGGTGGTTTCTATTTACATGCTGGTGCTGCTGATCATCGAGCTGCTGGAAACCCGGGTTTATTTCAAGGTTTTGCAGCTTAAGCCTACGGTTATTTTCCTGCTGAGCTTTCTGGGCCTGGTGCTGATAGGGGCTGGTCTGCTCATGATGCCGAACATGATCACCTCGCCGGGCAGTATGCGCTTCATCGATGCGCTCTTTATGGCGACCACGGCATCCTGCGTGACAGGTCTGGTGGTGGTGGACCCGGGTACTTACTTTACTTTTTCGGGGCAGTTGGTGCTGCTGATGCTGATACAGCTGGGAGGCTTGGGCATCCTGACCTTCGCTACGTTCTTTGTTTCGCTCATGCGACAGCGGATGGGTATTAAGCAGCACCTGGCCATGTACGAGATCCTGGAAAGCGATACGCTTTTCTCCACCCAAAGTCTGTTGCGCAGCCTGGTCTTGATGACATTCACAATTGAGGGCATTGGAGCGCTTGTGCTTTTCATGACCTGGGGCAACGACGTTGAGTTTGTCAGTCTGGGCAGTAAAATATTCTACTCCATCTTTCACTCTGTCTCGGCCTTTTGTAATGCCGGTATCTCGCTGTTTCCAGAGGGCCTGTATACACTGCCTGTGCGTCATTCATACGTGCTGCACCTGGTTATTGCGTTTTTGATCATTCTGGGAGGCATTGGCTTTCCGACCATCATGGATGTGCTGTCGCCAAAGTCAATGCGGACACGACTCGGTACGCCCTGGAAAAATTGGAAACTGCTTTCCCGCATCACCATCTATACCTCAGCCGCTCTCATCATATTAGGTACAGTCGGTTTCTTTTTGTTGGAGTACTTCAACACACTGGCGCACCTGAACTTTGCTGAAGCCATCGTTACGTCCTTTTTTCAATCGGTGACAACCCGAACGGCGGGCTATAACACCGTCGATATGTCGGCTCTCACCATGCCAACGCTATTGATGTTCATTTTCCTGATGTTTATTGGGGCATCGCCTGGCTCTACGGGGGGAGGTATCAAGACGACCACCTTCCTGATCATCCTACTCACGGTATGGACCACTATCCGAGGCAAGCGCCATGTGGAGATTAGCAATAGAACGATTCCTCACGCTGTGTCTTACAAGGCCTTTTCTGTCTTTGCCTTTGCAGCAATGCTGAACCTCTTTTTCCTGTTTGTCCTCTCCATCACCGACTCGCAGTTCGACATCATGCGCTTAGCCGTCGAACAGGTGTCGGCTTTTGCCACCGTGGGGCTCAGCACAGGTATAACGGCCGGCATATCTGACACTGGGAAAGGCGTGTTGATCCTTTCTATGTTTATTGGGCGTGTCGGTACACTCACGCTGGCCGTCGCGCTAAGCACCCGCGCCACCACCACTGCTTACAAATACCCGGAAACCCAGTTGCCGGTCGGCTAAGAAAGTTAGGAAGTTTAGAAGGTGGAAAGGTAGTAAGGTAAGCGGGCCTTTAGTGCCAAGAAACAAAAGCATTTATAAACAGCGAAGGTCCGCCAAATTTGGCGGACCTTCGCTGTTTCAAATATTAAGTAAGTAGTTGAAAGTTCTAAGTCAGAGTTTAGGTATACGCTTCGCTTCTTAACTTTCTACCTTCTAAACTCTCTAACTTCTCAATGCTCCACTGTACTCCTTCACGGTCTGTATAAAGCATTTTACTTTTTCCGGATCCGTGTCAGGGTATACGCCGTGGCCGAGGTTGGCGATGTGGCGCTGTGGACCGAACTCTTTAAGCATTTTGATCGTCTCGTGCTGGATGGTTTCGAACGAGCTGTAAAGCAGGCATGGGTCCATGTTGCCCTGCAGGGTCTTGTTCGGACCAACCTGTGCTCTGGAGGTCTTGATGTCCATGTTCCAGTCGAGGCCGATGGTTTCGCAGTTCAGTTTGCTGAAATCTTCCAGCGCAAAGAAAGCGCCTTTTGCAAACACAGTCACTGGTACATTGTTGATCGCGTTGCAGATCTCAGTGATATAAGGCAGGGAGAACTCGCGGTAGTGCGCCGGCGTGAGGATACCTGCCCATGAGTCGAATACCTGGATCAGGTTAGCACCGGCTTCTACCTGTGCTTTCAGGTAAGCGATGGTGGTATCGGTGATCATGCGCAGCATTTGGTGCGCCAATACCGGGTTGGTATAGAGCAGCCCGCGTGCGTGCGAGAATGTCTTGGAGCCGCTTCCTTCCACCATGTAGGCCAGGATCGTCCAGGGAGCACCAGCAAAACCGATCAGTGGCACGCGGCCATTCAGGGCTTTCTTGGTCACTTTGATGGCCTCCAGCACATAACCCAGGTGCTCGTGCGGGTCGGCTACGCGCAGGCGTGCCAGGTCAGCCTCGGTGCGGATGGTTTTCGGGAACCACGGACCGCGCTTTTCCACCATTTCGTAGGTGCAGCCCATTGCCTCGGGCACCACCAAGATGTCAGAGAAAATGATGGCGGCATCCACATCGAGGATGTCAACGGGTTGGATGGTCACTTCAGCGGCCAGGTCCGGTGTCTCCACCAGTTCCTTAAATCCACTCAGGCTTTCGCGTACGGCTCTGTATTCAGGTAGGATGCGTCCGGCCTGGCGCATCAGCCACACCGGAGTACGTTCTACGGTTTCCCCTTTGGCGGCTCTTATAAGCAGGTCATTCTTCAGTTGCATGGTACAAAGATACGTTAAAAATACCGACTGTCAGAAGATGATTGTTATCATCAAAAAGACAAGGGCTATACCTGTCGGTTAAAGACGTTTTACTCTTGCTCGTAGTGGAATGTTGGAGTTTGTTTTTGCCTGGCCTCAGTTATGCAGGTATAGCAAACTGCCAGAAGGCTCTTTTGGATCTCCAGATCCGAAAGCAATCTAGTGGGGATGTCCACATCCCCGTGTTCAGATATAGGTATAGGTATATCATATTACAACCATTGTCGCAGGTATAGCAACCTGACTTGTTTCATAGCTTGCCCTGGCCGGGCGGGCCCTACTTTTTGTCTTGACACAAAAAGTAGGCAAAAAAGTCAAGACCCTCCAAACTCGCTGAACGCTCAAACAGTGGAGTGTCATTTGGTGCACCTGGCACAGCTACCTGTTTCATCGCTTCCGGGGCAAGGATGTCTTTCAATGCGTGCCAAGGGGTTGTAACAAGAGCAACGAAGCTTGTGCTTGTAGTTTGGTAGTAGCTAGAATTCCCCTCTTGAGAGGGGCAGGGGTGTGTTCAACCAGTGGGAGTGCCAAACTGCTTCAACTACGAAGCTGTACCTGTGAACAGGTAACTACAGATGGGGGTAGGGGGCTCGACAAAGAAGGGGCAGGGGATGACAATCGTGCACACTCCCCTCAAATTTCGGGCAAGTGCTCTAGGTATAGACTCAGACAAAAAACAGCCCCTGTATACCTGTCACAATGAAGTTCACGCCGATCGAAAGCACGATAAAGCCCATAATGCGTGAGAGCGCCGACAGACCGGCTTTTCCCATGAACTGCAGCAACTGGTGGGAGGAAATCAGGATGAGGTAGGCGACCACGGCCAGGGCAACAATAGCGGCTATCACCAATCCCAGGTCAGCAAGTTGCAGGGCGTCGGAGTAGAGGCTGATGCTCACAGCGATGGCCCCTGGTCCGGAGAGCATGGGCATGGCCAGTGGTGCGAATGAAATATCCTCCTTCTGCAGGCTCTCTTTCATTACGCCCTTCGATACTTTTTTGCCCCGATGTGCCTTGCTGGACAGTAACTCGAAGCCTGCTTTCATGATCATCAGTCCGCCCGCGATGCGGATATCGTGCAGCCGGATGCCAAAAAAGTTGAGCACATATTGGCCCGCCAGGAAAAACACCGCCAGGATGAGCGCCATGTAGATACAGGCCCGAAACGCCTGTTGCTTCTGGTTGGATGGGGTGTCGTCCTGGGTGAGGGTCAGAAAAACGGGCATGGCTCCGAAGGGATTCACCACACTAAAAAGGGCCGAAAAAGTGGCCAGCATCATTTCCATAGCTTGGTAGGGTTGTTTGTAATGGCAAAGCTATGGGCCGAAAATTATGCCTGTGTAAAGACCGTGTTGTGAGATTATTAAGTGTGTTGCCAGAGCAATCAGTTGTGTAACTCAGGAGTGCGGATGAAACACTTGACTGACGTTTAGACCTCAAATCCAGCTTCATTTTTGGCGCCTATACCTGAGTTATTAGGCGTAAAATGGGAAATGCAGGTATAGCTCAGTTGCCCGGTGCTATCTGTTTACTTCACGGATGCGAACCGGCTCCATGCGGTACGGTTACGATAAGAAGAGCGCATAAATTGCCGACACGATGAAGTTCACGCCAATCGAGAGCACGATAAAGCCCATGATGCGCGACAGTGCTGACAGGCCGGCTTTGCCCATAAAGCGTGTCAGCTGTGTCGAGAAGCGGAGGATGACGTAGCTGATCACGGCCAGCAGGATAATGCCGATCAGGATCAGCACCATGTCGAGGTAGGAGAGGGAGGTGGTGAACAGGCCGATGCTCACGGCAATGGCTCCCGGGCCTGAAAGCATCGGCATGGCCAGCGGCGTAAAGGAGATGTCTTCTTTTAGCTGTGCCTCTTCTACCACATCCGGTGACACTTTTTTATTGCTACCGCCCGGTGTGAGGAGGTCAAACCCAGCTTTCATGATCATGAGTCCGCCCGCAATGCGCAGGTCATGGATGCGGATACCGAAGAAGTTGAGCACGTACTGACCCGCCAGGAAGAACACGGCCAGGATACCGACCATGTAGAGGCAGGCCTTGAGCGCCTGTTGGTTGCGCTGAACGGGTGTGTCGTTCTGGGTAAGCGTCAGGAAGACCGGCATGGCCCCGAAAGGGTTCACAACCGAGAAGAGGGCAGAAAGCGTGGCGAGAATGATTTCCATGGGAGCAGTAAACGTAGAACCTCCAATATAGTTTTTAATCAATATATGTGCAAAGCATAAATTAATTTTGTACTGAATGGGGCAACTATTCTTGCTGCCCAGGCGGCCGCTATGCACGCTGTTGCATCAGAATTCGGGTATTTGCCGTAATCGGAGGTACTTCTTTTGTGTTTTATCTTTTGTCTCCACACTTTATCCTTAATTTTGGGTATAAAACAAGCTAAGCAACAATACCATGAAAGGAGAGGTAAAGCTCGGGATACTGGGCGGCGGGCAGCTGGGCCGCATGCTGATTCAGGCCGGGCTCGATTTTAATATTTATACCTTGGTGCTCGATCCGGACGAGAACGCGCCTTGCAAGGATGTGTGCAACGAGTTCTTCGTGGGCAGCTTCCGCGATTTTGACACAGTATATGAATTCGGCAAGAACTGCGACATCCTTACCATCGAGATCGAGCATGTAAATGCCGATGCGTTGGAGAAACTGGAGCAGGAGGGAGTAAAGGTATACCCCGATGCCAAGACTGTGCGCACCATTCAGGATAAAGGCCTGCAAAAGGAGTTTTACAAACAACATGCTATACCTACCGCCGACTTCAGAATTCTGAAAGACGTGGAAGAACTGAAAGCCAACACGGAATTTTTGCCGGCTTTCCAGAAGCTGCGCCGCGAAGGCTACGACGGTCGCGGCGTAACCCGTCTGCAAAGCGAAGCCGATCTGGGCAAGGGCTTCACGGAACCGTCGGTGCTGGAAAAGCTAGTAGATTTCGAGAAGGAGATTTCTGTGATCGTGGCCCGCAACGCCAGCGGACAGGTGACGGCTTTCCCGGTTGTGGAGTTGAGTTTCCATCCGGAGCACAACCTGGTGGACTCTCTTTTCGCGCCAGCCAACGTACCCTACAAACTGCAGCGTCTGGCCATCGAAATCGCCACCCGCGTAATCGAGTCATTCAACATGGTCGGTATACTGGCCGTGGAAATGTTTCTGACCAAAGACGGGCAAATACTGGTGAACGAAGTAGCACCGCGTCCGCACAACAGCGGCCACCATACCATCAAAGCGAACTATACCTCACAGTACGAGCAGCACCTGCGCGCCATCCTCGACCTGCCACTCGGCAGCACCGATATCCAGAGCGCCGCTGTGATGCTCAATCTCTTGGGCGAGCCAGGCTACGACGGAGAAGCAAAGTACGAAGGTCTGCAGGAAGCGTTGGCCGTGCCGGGTGTGTACATTCACCTTTACGGCAAGAAATACACCCGTGCTGCCCGCAAGATGGGCCACATTACCGTGCTGGGCGCAGATCTGCAAGAAGCACAGCAGCGGGCAGAATCAATCAAAAACGTAATCAAAGTAATCGCATAATATGGCTAATGAAACAACAACGCAGCCGCTGGTAGGCATCATCATGGGCAGCCAGTCTGACATGAAAGTGATGGAAGCGGCAGCTGAGATCCTGGAAACCCTGGGCGTGCCTTTTGAGATCACGATCGTATCGGCGCACCGCACCCCGCACCGCATGTTTGAATACGCTGAGCAGGCCCGCAAAAAAGGCTTGAAGGTGATTATCGCCGGAGCCGGTGGCGCCGCGCACCTGCCCGGTATGGTTGCCTCCATCACGACCCTGCCTGTAATCGGCGTGCCTGTTAAGTCAAGCAACTCCATTGATGGTTGGGACTCAGTACTCTCGATCCTACAGATGCCGGGCGGCGTACCGGTAGCTACTGTTGCCCTCGATGGCGCCCTGAATGCAGGTATACTGGCCGCGCAAATCATCGGTACCTCCAATGCTGCCGTGGCCGACAAGCTGGAGAAGTACAAGGTTGGTCTGAAAGACAAGGTGATGCGTTCAGTAGAGGAACTGAGAAGAGGGGATAGAGATTTGGATTAAGGTATAGCTTTATGGAACAAAGAAGGCCCGCAGCTTCACAACTGCGGGCCGTTCTGCTTTCAGGGGTGTCTAATTTAGGGTAGTAATTGCTGGATTGTATAACGGACTGTACAGGAGTACGTTAAGGTTTCTTTCAGTTATAAACATAGGCTGTATAAAATCTGTTGTAGACCTATGGAGACGTCCGCACAAACGCGGTTAAAGCTTTAATAACCTACTTAGGAAAATACTGATGTACGTTTAATATCGCGGAATAAATATCCCTTTGCTATCTCTTACTAAATAATGTAATGTTTTTACCATTTAATTAGATTGTTTCACTAAATATATCCTTAGTTGACCGAGTAAGAGATTCGTAGAGACGTAAAAGTTAGGAAATTACAGCTAGCCCTACTTTGAAGAAAAGTGTAGTAACTTCCCACAAAGTCTCCGAACCAATCAGAGCGTCTGAACCTGGTTCTTTACTTGTTCTTTTCAGGCGCGTCATAAACCGCCTGAGAGGTTCCTTCAGTTATGGTACCCCCGAGTTTTTTGCCGGCGCAAACACCTATGCTCGTTTGCTACAATCGAAGTATGTAATAAAAGATTACATTACAAGACCCAAGTATAAATCCATAGACTATAGACAGGAGTTCCAGCAGGAACTGACTTTTGTACTACCATTTGCATACTGGCATTTCCTAAATGGAACTTTAGCCAACACCATATCCTCGAAATACACGAATGAACTCTACTTTTTTAGCGAACAACACGAAGAACGGTATAATAAACGGGTTTGGCGGTCTCAACAGGAGAGTTTTAATATACCTAATATGTACCATTGCCGGGATGTACATTTCGAAAAATGGGCACAGGTTCCATTGAAAGAGCACTATAGGAATTCATTATTTACCTACCAGAAGCCTCTGCTTATCATTGCTAATAAGTATAATAATGAGTGGGGACAAGGCCCGATCAACTACTTCGGTATAGGTACATTGGACCGGATTTTAAATAAGTATAGACATAAGTATCAGATTGTATACAATCGACCCGGCGCAAACTATATCGTGATGGATAACAGCGATATCTACGAGCTAAATGAAGAGGAGCACATTAGAGAAAATTTTCCGGATGTGCTGCTGGCTGAAGACCTATACCTGAAGCACAGGGAGCAGGTAAATAATTACAATCACTTTCAATTAATGCTGTACGCTAATTGTGAGCGCTTTTTGTCTGTACACGGAGGCACCGCAGCCTTGGCAAGTTATTTCGGCGGAAAGAACATCATACTTTCAAAGCGCGGCCATGAGCACAGATATAACGAGTTCCAGACCATATTCCCGGCCCTGTCTGGGGCAGAAATCTACCATGCAAGAAACAATGGCGATGTATTGGACTTATTAGAAAGGCATTACTAAGTTGAATCCAAGATCATTGTTACATGGATTTAAGGCCTGCTGATAGTCATTTTCGCTACAATTTTAGCAGCTTTGAGACAAATTGTAGTGTCTATATGCATCTTAAATATTTGCCTGAGATTGGCCAAAACATAGTCCTTATTTCTGTACTTTTTCCATAGAACCTGTGTGACTCCAAGTCCGTAATGTGCGAAATTTTTCTTTGCCTTTTTAAGGATCTGCTGGCGATGTTCTGGTGGCAGGTGCTGTTGAATCAGTTGAAAAACATAGGCTGTGTCTGCCAGATATTCCCCGGTTAAGAACTTTACTCCTGAAATGGAACTGGTATGCTTGCGGTATTCCGCCAGGATTGCCGAGGTATAAGCAACAGGATAATGTTTGGCGATTCGGGCCCACATTTCCCAGTCTTCGCCATAGGTAACTGCGTAGAACGAACCGAGTTTCTCGTAAACCTCTCGTTTTACGGTAATCGTGGCATACTGAATATGCTGTCTTTCTGCAATGTGCAATAAGAAGTCTTTGAACAGGCCGCTTTTCTCTACATCATTGGTGATGTGAGGTCTCAGAAGATTGTTGTTTTCGTCGATGTGGTGGTAACGGCAAAAGGCGGCACCGGCTTCAGGATGGGCTTCAAATAGACGCTGTATCGCTTGGTAATAACCTGGCTTCACTCTATCATCGCCGTGGAGTATGTGAACAAAGTGCCCTTGCGCCCGATTGATGCAAGTTTCGAAGTTTCGCAAGCTGCCCATGTTTTGCTGCTGTCTGAAATATCCGATCCTGCCTTTTCCTATTACTCTGACGATATTTGCTACATCGGCATCAATACTGGCGTCATCCACCACCTCTATCTGCATCTGCTCCTGCGGAATATTCTGCGCCAATACGCTTTCCAGGGTATACTTCAGGAATTCAGCGCAATTGTAAACAGGTATCATCACTGACCAAAGAGGACGTTTGGTTATGGGAGGTAGCGGTTTAATGACTGGAGGGGAGGAAGGTATACGTTCCATAGGAGTAAAAGCTTAGTCGATAGGTATAGCCAGTTTTATTCTAGTGCCGTGTCATTTTAGCCACGTTTTCAAAAAGCCCTCAAACTCCTGGCCTGTCCAGTTATCTACTAGAAACCTGCCCAGGAGCATGGAATGGGAAGTTGGTTTTACCAAATCGCCATTTGTCGTCACAGCAGCAGCTATGTTTTCGCTAACTACCACGCTAAAGGTGTCATTGTTATAGCGTCCGTAGGGGTACGCGAACAGCGTCACTTTCCTGCCAGTTGCCTTTTCCAGAAAATGCCTGTTATCACGTATTTCCTTCGTCTGGGCCTGCAAGCTGAGACCAGTAAGATCCGGGTGTGATACAGTATGTGCCCCTATCTCGCAATAGCGGCTTTGACTGAGACACTGCAGTTGCTCTAGGCCCATGCTGAGATATGAGCGGCGAACTTTAGGCTGATCGATCCCTGCCCAGTTTCTCAGGTACTGTAAGCACTTTTGTTGCTCATACTGTGCAAGCGGGCGCAATGCCTGCCAAATTTTTAGATAGAGCTCGCATCGTAGCGTAGGAGGTTCGTTCACGTAAGCCTTCCACTGGTTTTGTCGTTGCTGTAAAGCTGTAGTCAGGCGGCTTTCCGGCCCTAGGTCATATGCTAGCATCGTGCTGCCCATCTCCAATTTCAGGTTCTTTGGCAGCTCTTCTGTCTGTAGTATGATATTTTCCAGCTCATCCCACCAGAATTCCACTTGTTGACCAATGGTAGCTGAAGTGACGAAAAAAGTGGCTGGTAGCTGGTATTTTTCCAAAAGCGGCTTTGCAGCCAGGTAGTTGTCGGCATACCCATCGTCGAAGGTGATCGCGACACTGTTCTTCTTTAGCTTCTTGTTTTTGAGGTCCTCCGCCAGTTCTGAAAGGGGGATTACCCGCCAGTTCCTGCTCAAAATCTGTAAGTGCTCCTCAAAGTGGGTTGGACTCACTGCCAACCGCCAGATGTCAGTCTCCAATGCAGCCACACGGTGGTACATGAGCACAATGGCTTTAGGCTCTTTTCGGTGTTTAAGGCTATATATGAGGTCTCTGATCAATGAGGTATAGCTTTAGTTGCTTTCACGGTAATTGTCACCTGAAAGTGCGGGTCGTTAAAATCGAGTTGGGTATGGGATAGCTCAGGAAGACCCATGCCATACAAGAAAGCGCTTGCCGTAAGTACATTGCCGTATGGGTATACCTCTGCATTGCTTCCAGGGAACGTCTCCTCCATTAGCCGCTTCATAGACTTGTCGGTAAATGACCAGTACCATACATCTTCCCACTCGCCATGGTCAATTGGCGTGATGCCTGGCACGGTGAGGAGCAGTGTACCGCCTGGCTTAAGTATGCGGTGGCAGGTATGGAGTGCGTCCTTAAAGTTGTAAATCAGGTGCAGGGTCTGTGTCAAAATGATACAGTCGAATGCATTATCGGGTATGTGAGGAGCATTACTGATATCGCCTATGATGGTAGCGTGTGGGTTCGAATCATTTACATGCAGAATATCACTCTTTGTAATCCTATCACTTCCATAGAACATGGTATAGGAGTTATCTCCGATTTCCAAAACTCTGCCCCGCACACTAAGAGACTCGTTGCTTAAAAAGTTTTCGATGTAATAGCGGTCTACAGGCCCGCCCCTGTCGTATCCGAACTGCGTGCTAAAAGGAACTGACTGATGGAAATCGCCCAGTTTTACTTTTCCGAACGGGGGCGTACCTTCTGCAGGTAGAAGTGATATCAGCTTTTTCCTGACTCTACCGGAAGGAATCTTTTTGATAACATGCTTAGTGAAAGTGATCAGCACAGAACTAAGCATTTGTGAGTTTGAAGCCGTGCCATTCAGGTTTTTCAGCAGAGTATAGTAGTCAGTGGCCGAAAATTTACTGTTGCCCTGTATGTTAGCATACAATTCCTGCACATAGTATTGCTTCCAGTTTCTTAGTCCCTCAGTGTATGCAGATTTTTCAGCGCTGTTTCTTAAATGAGGCTCCTGACTCTCCAACACCCTGATAGCGGTGTTCAGCATAAGCGGTATGTTGTGAGAGGAATTTTTCTTGTGAAAACGATAAGCAGCTATTTTGTGTGGATGGTGCAGCACTAGGTATTTTCTGGCTATCTTAAGGTATAGGTCATATTCCTCACAGCCCCTTATAGACGAATCGAATTTGAACTCGTCGAACACCCACCTTCTATACATGACAGCAGCATGCATACCGATGTAATTTCCTTTTAGCAAGTTTAAGTAGTGGTGCGCAGGTACTGTTTTGACAACCGGCACTATGTCCCCGCTTTGAACAAAGACTTTGTCGTGGCTTCCCGATACAAAGGCCAGTTGCTCGTTTTTAGCCAGATAGCTGTAATTGATAGCGAGCGCATCATCGTAGAGGTAGTCATCAGCATCCAAGAACACGACACACTCGCCTTTGAAATGCTGAAGTCCTACATTTCTGGCAGCCGAAGGGCCTTGGTTGTGCTGATAAAAATAACGTACCCCTGTGTTGCGTAAGGCTACTGTTTTGGTGTCATCCGTCGAGCCATCATCTATTACTATAATTTCTGTGTTTTCGTAGGTTTGCCTGAAAACGCTGTCGAGAGCATCCTGGAGCAGGTGGCCTAAGTTATAACAGGGTATGATAACTGATATCAGCGGGTTGTGCATGGCGGGTGATGACTGTTTGCTATTGGATGGCGACCTCTTTCTGCTTAAGTAAAAAAGGAAAATTGGGACGTACAACGCCCCACCATTTGTCAAAGTAATTAATGCCTCCTCTATAATCTTCTACATCGAAAGAGAGGCACTCTTCAAAGTAATACAACTGTATGGATACGTCCCTGGCAATATGCAGACTGATGTAATAGGAACCATCGTTTAGAAAATTGCCTGTTATGTTACACTCACCTTCTACTATACCTTTTTGACAATGGGTGGCTGGTGAAAGCAAATCGAAAATACAATCCCCACTGTACGAGAACAAGACTAGGCTAACCCTAATATTCACATCATCCGATAGATTCCAGAACCTGAATTTCACCGTGAGGGGGGTTCGTACATCGATAATCCCATCGGAATATTCTGTATGTGGAACGAGCTCAACGTACTCAAAGCGTATGTGATCATTTCCGGGAGCTTCGCTGATAGTAGGCCATTGCTGTTTAAGTTGGAACTTCTGCATACTGGCGATATACTTGTTAATGACGACTGAAGAAGGACCTATTTCCTTCATAACGCCCTTATCTAACCAGATCGCCCTGTCGCAGAGGGTGTTGATGGCTTGCATGTTATGGCTCACAAAGAGAATCGTTCGGCCTTCCGACTGGGAAACCTCCTTCATTTTACCCAGGCACTTTTTCTGAAAGTCCGCATCACCAACCGCCAACACCTCATCTACAATTAGTATATCCGGCTCCAAATGTGCAGCTACTGCAAATGCCAGGCGCACATACATACCCGACGAATAGCGCTTGACGGGTGTTTCAATAAACTCCTCTATACCTGAAAAGGCCACTATCTCGTCAAACTTGGCTGTTACTTCGGGTTTGCTCATCCCCAGTATGTAACCACTTATGTAAATGTTTTCCCGCCCTGTCAACTCTTTGTTGAAACCTGTTCCCACCTCAAGGAGGCTGCTGACAGTGCCACGACCTTTTATGGTTCCACTTGTCGGCTTCACGATGCGGGAAATGATTTTTAGTAGTGTTGACTTGCCGGATCCGTTACTGCCAATAATACCCAGCGATTCACCTTGCATCACATCGAAACTAATATCACGCAATGCCCAGATTTGGTCCTGCCCACCATTTATAGAGGTGCATCTATCCAATTGGAAAAAAGGGTCCTTTTTGCGCAGAATGTAGTGGTTCCACCATTGCTGCAGGTCCTGCCTGAAGGAGCCTGTTCCTATCGTGCCTAGGCGGTATAGCTTGGAGATATTCTCTACCTGTATGGTTTTAGCTGTCATGCCGGTTATACAACGTCGATAAGTTTATCTCCTTGCTTGTTGAACAAAAGCAAAGATGCGGTGAACAGTAACGCCGCGAAGACGAGGCTATACCCCAATTGCCAGAGCGAAACGGTTCCTTCGCCAAGCAAGGAAAGGCGGAACACTTCAAATAAAGGAGACAAGGGGTTTAAAGTGACGACCCAGCGTACTTTTTCAGGAACAGCAGACAGCGGATAAATGACGGGGGTGATATACATAAACAGCCGAATACCCAGACCAATCACATAGCTGAAGTCGCGGTATTTCGCAGTGAGCACAGAAAAGAACAATCCCATTGCCATGGCCAGTACTGCTGTTGTTATAACAGCTACCGGAAGCCAGAGAATGCCTATACCTACAGGCAGGGCCAAGTCCTCAAACAACCAGAAATAAGCCACCAGCAGCAACAGCAGAAAGAGCTGTATGCCGAAGTTATAAAGCTGGGTGCTGATAACTGACAGGGGCATGATGATGCGCGGGAAGTATACCTTGCTGAAAAGGTGCGCATTGTCTTTAAACGTTGAAGCTGTGCCCGAGAAACTATCGCTGAAGAAGCTCCAGAGAATAATGCCTGCGAAGTAAAACAGAGCAGGAGGGAGCGTTCCAGTAGGTATACCGATGAACTTGTTGAACACCAATATGTAGGTTAACAAGGTCAGCAAGGGCGGAAAAAGAATCCAGAAGGGGCCTAACACCGTCTGCTGATATTTTAGCAGGAAATTTCGCTTTACCAGGCCTATAAGCAAGTGACGGAAAGTCCACATTTCCTTCAGAGATGCTCCCCAGTAACTTGTTTTGCTGGAAATCTCCCATTCCCACGCAGTTTTTGTTTCGGTCATAAGGGTAATGGAGCTAGCAGGGCTGTTATGCTGAGAGAGCGAGCAGTATAGCTCTTGGTTATTTTATAAAATAATTTTCATAATTAATGGTACATTATACGAGTGTTTTTCGATTAGGTAAATGATAGATGTATTTTACCGTAAAAATTTTGATTAAATCGGTCTTCTGGCAAGTAAAAAATAGGAGTAGAACCCCAGCCGCTAAATGCAAAAAGCCACCAGTACTTAGTTGGTATGCTAAGTGCTGATGGCTTAAAATAGTGGGGTACTGCTCTATCCGGCCAGCGAAGATGAATGCTGCAGGTATGGCACGTGCTATTTCCGCATTAGTTTGAGGTAATGCGGCTTGTTGTTATAGTAAACCGTCAGGAAATAAACCGACGAAGCGGACAGTGTGCTCAAGTCCAGATGCATTTTTACAAACCCTTTCTCCAACCGCACTTTTCTTTCATAGAGCCTCTTGCCCTGACTGTCGGTTATTGTGAGCAGAAGATCCTGCGCTTTCAACGCCTCTAACTCTAGGGTAACAACATCGGCAAACGGATTCGGGTAGGCCGAGAGTTTTACATTGGGTTTGTTGAACGAGACGGCTTTACTATCTGAATAAGTGCTGGTACCGTCCAGGTCCAGCTGCCTCAGTCTGTAGTAGCGTGTACCTGCCTCGTTTATACCTGTATCGCGGAAGCGATAGTATTGTTTTAACTGGGTGTTTACCGCCTTGCTTTCTACAAAACCAATTTTTCTGAAATTCCTGGCGTCTTCAGACACTTCTACTTCAAAACCGTGGTTGTTATCCTCGGAGGCAGTTGCCCATTCCAGCAATACATCAAACTCGCGCTGAACCGCCGTGAATGCTACGAGCGTGACCGGCAAAGGTACAGGAGACCTGCTTGGACTAGCCACGCTGAAAGGAGAGAAAGTGCTTACCCCTGCCAACTGGATGGAGTAGGTGTTGGGTAAAGCCCCGTAGGAAATCTTCCCAATGCTGTTTTCCATCAGTTCCCATTCCCCGCCATCGTAGTGGCTCACATAACTCTCCTCCCTGTTAAAGTAAGGGAGCTCATCAGCGGAATTCCACTGCAGGTTCATGGTCACGTTCGATCCTCCTTCCACATCTTCTGAAATATGCCAGGTCTTGTTTATTGGGACCTCGTCGGCGATGTCCTCTGATACGCCTAAAGCCTTGATCCTTTCCTCTACACGTACACTGAAGTTATCCGGAACTCCTTCATTCCTGAGCCGAACAGGTGCATAGCTGACCTCGGTGCCCACCGGAAAAATCCCTGTTTTTCCGGGCCCTAATTGCTGCAGGTTCAGTGAGCCGTCGCCGTTGGTAACGATGTAGCTACTCGGACTATAATTTGAAATGCTTCCTGTGTTTTTTATCGAGAGGTCATGCTCGCCCAACAAAAGTAGCGTTTGGCCTAATTCTAACTGATTGCTCACCGTAACAGACCCAGTCAATTGCTTCTTGCCGGTTCCAGCTAAATGTAGCCTTCCAAATGATGCAGCAGCTATTTGCTGAAGTGACTCGCTGTGTAGTTTAATCTGGGAAAGTGGATCTGTGGACAGATTACCAGCCAGAAGATCATGCCTGATTTCCAGCACACCGGATTGATCGATCATCAGCATACCTTCTGCGGCCAAATCGCGCGTAATGGCATGTTCATTGGCTCTGATGACAGGCCATTGACTTCCTTCGGCGAGGGCAGATGGGATTTGCACATCGACACCCGTGCCCGGCACGCAGGTGCTCCAGTTGTCGGCAGTAAACCAATCAGACGTTCCGGTGCCTCCTGTCCATACAGACTTGGTGGTATCCAGCACGGTCACGGTATGGTGTACCACTTGTGATAGACCTGCTGCGTCCTGGTAGGTATAGCGCAAAGCGTGGTTTCCAACTCCGGCCAGTGTAGGGTCGAACAATCTTTGATTGATAACACCACGGCCAGAATATAGGCCACCGTCAGCTAATCCAAAGGCCAGCGGAACCACGCCTCCCTGTTCGCAAGCAGTGCTGTTGTCTGTTAACTGATGTGCTCCGATACAAAGGTCCTGGCGCTGTGTAATGCTGTTTCCCCAGAAGTCGGTTTCGCCGGAATCAAGAGCAAAGCTCTTTTTCAAATCCAGTCCTTTGCCAACTAGAGGGGAGTCGTGCTGGAGTTCGTAGCCTTTGAGCGTGTACAGTTTTCGCGGGTTGGAAATGGTGACATCTTTGCCTGGGTCCTTAAGCTTTGGGTCCTGGAAGTAGCCTGCTGACACCGCGTTGATCATCTCTTGTCCTGTCGCAGTTTGCCAGGAAGAGAGCGAAGCGTGGTTGACCTTATTCCAACGGAATACAGGGGCGCTGCCCGAAGTCCAATAGTTATTACCTTCAAAACGGACATTAGAAGGCACCTCTACGTTCATTAGGTGGACACCACCGGTCGTTACAAACAGGTTGTTGCGGAACATAACCTGCGAAGCGCCTCCGGCCTGCACCCAAACCGCCTTCGGGCTCCCGCTGCTAGCCGGGGTCAGGTATACGGTGTTGTTGTAGATCTGTGCATTCTGGATGGGTGTTGTGTTCCTGGCTGAGGATGACCACACATGGATAGCCCCATACCCATTCTTCCTGCCATCGTTTTCGCTTATGTTGTAGCGTACGGTGATGTTTTTCATGGGAGGGGCATAGTCGAACTGCGCCAGCAAAAAGCCTGCTCCCTCGTTATTATGGGAGTAATTGTACTGCATGATCGAGTTGGTGCTTCCCCCGTCAATATCAAAACCCCCGCCGTCTTTTGAGGTACCTGTTTTGTTGTGGTGGGATTCGTTATACTGGATGATCAGGTTGTTGCACATGTACCCCCAGATGCCAACAGGCCCTCCTGAGGCCCAGCCATTGAGCCAGCCATTGTTATAGGCTTCGCAGTACTCGATCATACCGCCATCTACGCCCCCCATTACGATGCCATTGCCGCTGTGCAGCCAATCCCTATCAAGTATACCCGCATTGTTGTAGGCTTTGGAGTGCGCGATGTATACATTCCTGTGGCCTATTTTATAATCAAAAGCATAAGTGCCAATGCCTTTGTCGCCATTATCGTGCGCAGAGCAGTAGGTAATGGAAACATCGTCGAAACCACTTGTGCCATTGTAGCTGCCGACAGTGATGCCCACCTCACCGTAGCCAAAAGCTTCCACATTATCTATGGCGATGTAGGCAAGTCTCGTATTAGGGAGATCCATGTAGAAATCCACTCCGCAGCCCTTGTTGGTTTCCCGTCCGGAACCTTTAAAAATCAGGTTCTGTACCTTAAAGCCGGCCGAGTTATAAACAAACAGCCCGGATACATCCCCACTGCTGATAGTGGCTCTGCCTGCTCCATAAGATCCAATATAGATAGGAGCATCGGGAGTGCCCTTTACATTTGAGTTAAATTCAATAGCACCTGAAAAGGTGGTACCTCCTTCAAAAAGGATAGAATCGCCTGGTTGAAAGGCGGTGGAGTTCACTTTTGCAATAGTAGCCCAGGCTGTATTTTTTTCAAGGCCAGAGTTACTGTCGGCTCCTGCAGGGCTGATGTAGTAGCTGGTAGCTTGTGCATAAAAACTGAGAAGAAGCAAAAGCAGCGTAGCAGCTTTTGTAATAGCTTTCATATACCTCTGCGTCTAAAGAAGGATGGAAGACCTATGTAGTGCAGCTGTTGTTACAGGTAGGGTAATAGACAAGGCCCAGTCCTTATGTTGGTCAGGGTTTGAGATGCCGATGGAGTGTGTTGCATGTCCTGTTATGGCGATGTGCCGGATAACAGAACGCAGTATGGCTCTAAAAAAAGCTATGCTTGAAAAGGGGGGATACAGAAATAAGTTTGGTTCAACGCCCCGGGAGGAGTAAATTTTTGACATAAGCAGGCTGGTATTGGTGAAATATAAAAAAAATGTGCTGTGCTATCTGTTTTTTGTAGGTGTGTTTTTCAATAATGGCAATGGTTTATTATTAGTGTATCTAATCTTAATGTCTTAAAAATGCAAAGATGCTCAGTTCGTTAATGAGTGATTGAAATAATTTGAATTCGGTAGCAATTATATGGTTATTAGTGATGTAAAGCAAATGGTGTAGGTTGGGTTGAATATCAAATAGAAGGTCTTATTGTATCTGAATTATTGGTATAATTATGTTTTATAAAATTTAATATCAAATAATTGTATTAACTATATGTTAATTTTATACAAATTGTAATTTCAGTTTGTATTTTTCTGTTTTTGAACAATTTTGTGTTAACTACCCAGTTTGCTAATTATTTGACCAATTTTTTTGCTGAGTAGTTCTTGTGGGTGATAGTCATACTGGGAACTTTCGGAGAAGCTATACACATGGCCTTGATAGCTGAGGTTCCGCAGGTGCAAGCTTCCCTAAACAAAGAAGGCCCACAGTTTCACAACTGCGGGCCTTCTACATTAAAAAGGTATAACTTCAGCCAGCTATACCGACTAGAAGTAATAACCTACCCCGATACTTGTCGAAGCCAGGCTGAAGTTAACATTCAGGTTCTTCTGGGTGTTCTGGTCAAACATAAACGTAAGAGGATCCTGGTTTGGTCCATTGCCGATGCCGTGGGTATAGCTAATCACGTTTGCCTTCAGCTCTATACCTAGCTTCGGTTTTGGGAAGAACACAATGCCCGGCGCAAAACCTGCGTACAGGTGTTGGGTTCTGACACTTCTCAGGTCATACGACTCGAGCGTGGGTGTTCCGTTGGCGTCGGTGGAGTGTATCGTATACTCTTGCTTGGTATCCTTTTTGGCATAGCCGGCTGTTCCTTCCGCGAAAAATGCCAGCTTCGGACCCACTTCCTGGTAGTAGCGCGCAACGGGGCCTATACCTACACTTCGCTCACGGGTAAACTTAAGCGCCATGTGGTATGTGTTTTCACCTATGGTATAGACTGTGTGGCTGTTACTGCTCCTGTAATTTGATTGATAAGAAGCGCTTATACCTATTAGCCAGTTGTCGGTCACAAACCGGCCCACTATAGGCTTTATATGGAAAGAGCTGACTTTAAGTGAATTGGGCTCGCTGTAGCTGCCGCCGAGCGTACCGCCCACGTAGCTTGTGCTGGATTGCATTTGCGCCTGAGCCAGGTTAAATGCCAGGCTGCAGATAAAGAGAAGTAGGAGTTGTTTCATAAGGGGGCCTTTTGCGGGCTGAATTTGTTTTGATCAGTTTACTGACACTAGAATCTATACCCTGCCAGGACACTTAATCCGGCAATGCTACTGGAAAGGGTTCTGACGTTCGAAACTCCTTCTGTCGTCTCATACCTGGTCTCAATGTGAAGCGTCCGTTCACCTATTGGGTATAGGAGCCCAATGCCTGCCTGCACACCGAACATGTACTGCTTGAAAGCACTGCCTGGCAAGGCTTCCGTTACCTCGGTGTAGCTGGTGTTGTGAAACGTGCTGTTTTTGGTTTCCACGCGGTCGGTGCTGAAGGCATAAGAGTAGGAGGCACCGGCGTTCACAAATGGCCTGACCCTGCCTTTGGGGAAGGTATAGCGCAGTTGAGCGGGCACTTTCAGGTAATGCAGGTCAAGCAGCAGGTCGTAGTCCGTGGTTCTGCCCAAGTTATTTACCTTGATTTCGCCTTCGTATCGATACGGAGCATAGAGCAGTTCCAGCACCAGCGACAGCTTTTCGCTGATGGCCGGATTGGCAACCTCCAGGGCCAACCCGCCGCCCAAACCCAGGCCGGTATTGCGGAACGGTACTTCTGAATAAGGATGCTCACCCGACGTTTCCAGCGTAGGCTTCGAGAAAACAATCACCGGGGACACCTTCACACTAGTTTTCTTGGATGGCTGCACATACTGGCTACCACCCATGCATTCGTTGTAATCGTTGGCTGCTTTGGCCAGGGAGTTGTGACGGAGCGCTACGTTTCTGAGTCGCTCGTCTGTCATAGCCGGACAGTCGTAGAAAGAGGACCTCAGCACGCTCAGGTATAGATCGTCCACCATCCGGAAGGTTTTGCCGGTCTTAGGGTCTTTCTTATTGTAAACTTTCTGTTTGAGTTCTATCAGCTCTCCTCCTTCCTTTGACAGGTAAAAGTGATCCTGATCCGAACCATCCCGATACGCATAAACAGAGGCCTTGCCCTTTGCCAGCACCTGCACAAATAAGCGTTGCGCGGGTTGTGCCGTATCGGCAGGTATAGCCTGCGCCTCGTATACCTTGTTCTCTTTCACAAAACCGTAAGCCGCCAGCTGCGAAGGGTCAAACTCCTGCTCCGGAGCGCCCAGGTTCGCCTTAAAGGTGGTTATTTTAGAGCTGCGGACGGCACCCCGGTAATCGACGTAGCCGCGCAGTGTGTCGGTGTTCTGAACGATGAAGCCCGACCGGAAATCTTTTTGGGCGGAGGCTGTTGTAATGACTAAAAAGGTGAGCAGGAAAGTAATGTAAAGCTGTTTCATCAAGCTGTTTTCAGAGAATTGATACTATATAGACAAACAAATATAAAGCCTATACCTGGAAGAAGTAAAAGGATTTAAAAATAAAGGCCTATACCCAGATTCGCCCTGCTGAGGCTGAAGTCTACATTGGTATGGCTGCCCCTTCCTAAATCATGCTGGTAGCGCAGTAGATTCACCTTCAGGTCTATACCTATATGGGTGCTCGGGAAGAAAACCAGGCCAGGTGAGACACCGGCGTACAGCGAAACCTGTTTCGATTCGGATTTTGAAGCATAATCCCCGCCCGGATCTCCCGGATACCTGGCCCCTGAGAAATAACTTTCTGATTTGACTTTTGCGGCCTGTACACCCGCTGCACCTTCCGCAAAAAGTGCGAACCGGTTGCCCAGGGGGAGGTGATAGCGGGCCATAGGGCCCAGGTTGTAAACCCGGGTAATTGTTTCGCTTTCAGCGCGGTAGTAGTTGTTGTCTGGTAAGGATTCTGTCTTTCTTTGCGTGTGTATGGAATAGTAGTAGCCGGTACTCAGACCAAGCATCAGGTTGTCTGTTGTGAAGATTCCGGCTGCTGGCCTCACCTCGTAAGAGAAAGTCTTGTTGCCCTCGGCGGGCTTTTTGAATCCGATACCTGCGCTGATGCCGGAGAATCGGGTACCTGTTTGAAGTTGAGCAAAGGCGCTGCCGGCTACCAGCATGGCCAGGAGGAAGAGGTAGATTGTTTTCATGGGTAGTAGATTGTCCATGAAATATAGAAATAAATAAATATTTTCAAGCAGTCCGCCAGCCAAATCTTTTTAAAGATGATTGGGGCTCCCTGTTGGTTATCAGCCTGGTACAAAAAAAATCCCCTGCCAGGAGTCCTGACAGGGGATTTCAGTATAGTTTGAGTTAAATCTTATTTCTTACCGTCTACTTCTTCGTAGTCTACGTCGGTTACACCACCGTCGTCGGTAGCTGCGCCTTGAGGGCCTGCACCCGGGCCACCGGCCTGGCCATTGGCTTCAGCACCTGGGGCACCTTGTGTAGCGGCGTACATTTCCTGGGAGGCTGCCTGCCAGGCATTGTTCAGGCTTTCGATCGCTGCGTCAATACCAGCGATGTCCTTCGCGCCGTGTGCTGTTTTCAGCTGACCCAGCGCGCTTTCGATGTTAGACTTGTTGCCTTCCGACAATTTCTCGCCATACTCTTTCAGCTGCTTCTCGGTCTGGAAGATCATGGAGTCGGCTGCGTTCAGCTTCTCGATCTCTTCCTTCGCCTTCTTGTCAGCTTCGGCATTGGCTTCCGCTTCCTGACGCATTTTCTCGATTTCCTGCTCGCTCAGACCAGAAGAAGCTTCAATGCGGATCTTTTGCTCTTTGCCAGTGGCTTTATCCTTCGCCGTTACGTGCAGGATACCGTTGGCGTCGATGTCGAAGATTACTTCGATTTGAGGAACACCGCGTGGTGCTGGTGGAATACCGTCGAGGTGGAAGCGACCGATCGTGCGGTTGTCTTTCGCCATAGGGCGCTCACCCTGCAGTACGTGAATCTCTACCGACGGCTGGTTGTCCGATGCAGTCGAGAAAGTCTCGGACTTCTTCGTAGGTATAGTCGTGTTAGACTCAATCAGCTTGGTCATCACACCACCCATGGTCTCGATACCCAGTGAAAGCGGCGTTACGTCCAGCAGAAGCACGTCTTTTACTTCACCTGTCAGTACACCACCCTGAATCGCAGCACCGATGGCCACTACCTCATCCGGGTTCACGCCTTTAGAAGGCTTCTTGCCGAAGAACTTCTCCACTTCTTCCTGCACTCTCGGGATACGGGTAGAACCACCTACCAGAATCACTTCGTCGATGTCAGAAGTAGACAGACCGGCATCCTGAAGGGCCTTGCGGCATGGCTCCATCGAGCGACGGATCAGGTCGTCTGTCAGCTGCTCGAACTTAGCTCTTGTCAGTTTGCGCACTAAGTGCTTCGGCACGCCGTCCACTGGCATGATGTAGGGTAGGTTGATCTCAGTTTCATTCGAAGAAGAGAGCTCCACTTTTGCTTTCTCAGCCGCTTCCTTCAGACGCTGCAGGGCCATAGGGTCCTTGCGCAGATCCACACCTTCGTCGTTCTTGAACTCGTCTGCCAGCCAGTTGATGATTTTAGCGTCGAAGTCGTCACCACCTAGGTGTGTGTCACCGTTGGTAGAGAGCACTTCGAACACGCCGTCACCCAGCTCCAAGATCGAGATATCGAAGGTACCGCCACCAAGGTCGAATACCGCGATTTTCTGGTCTTTGTGTTTCTTGTCTAGGCCGTAGGCAAGCGCTGCGGCTGTTGGCTCGTTGATGATACGCTTCACTTCAAGACCTGCAATCTGACCAGCCTCTTTCGTAGCCTGGCGCTGCGCGTCGTTGAAGTATGCAGGTACGGTAATAACCGCTTCTGTTACTGTAGTGCCCAGGTAATCTTCGGCAGTAGCCTTCATTTTCTGAAGCACCATCGCTGAGATTTCCTGTGGTGTGTACTGGCGATCGCCGATCTCCACGCGGATGGTGTTGTTGCCACCCTGCACCACTTTGTAGGACACCTGCTTGGCCTCTTCGCTCACCTCGTTGTAGCTGTGGCCCATGAAGCGCTTGATAGAGGCGATCGTGTTCTGAGGGTTTGTGATAGCCTGACGCTTGGCAGGGTCACCTACTTTACGCTCGCCCTTACCGCCGTCCAGGAACGCAACGATAGACGGAGTGGTTCTACGGCCTTCGCTGTTAGGAATAACCACTGGCTCGTTACCTTCCATTACGGCAACGCAAGAGTTGGTTGTACCTAAGTCAATACCAATTATCTTTCCCATTCTATAGTTTTATTATTTATGATTCGATTATAATTTCTTTTCTACTGTTGCTAGCATTCTATCAAGGTATGTGCCAAGGCGTTTTGCAGCTGTTTTGCCTGTCATTCTGTCACAAGTGGCGCTGGTAAAATTCTTTTTGTCATTTTTAGCTGAACAGCCTTTATGAAATCAGGACACATTTGCCTGCAACTGAACAGGTATAGCCGCATACGTGGTTACTGTATACCTGTTTGATTGATGCGGCGGATGCATAAAAAAAGCCCTCGCATCGGAGGGCTTTTTTTATGAACCGATTAGAGGATACTAGCGTGCGATCACCATTTTCATAGTGGCTGTTTTCCCGTTTGTGTTGATGCGGTACAGGTATGTTCCGCTCGGTAGCGTGCTGCCATCGAACTGCACTTCGTGGTTGCCGGATCGCTTCGTCTCAGAGACAAGCGTTCTGATTTTCTTACCCATGATGTCCAGTACCTCGACTGTCACAAGACCTTCATTTTCCAGACTGTACTGGATGGTCGTGGTCTCAGCGAAAGGATTTGGATAGGCAATGGCCTTTGTACTGGCTGCCTCTGCCATTTGCACGGCTGAAGTACTTGCGGCGGCCAGTTCGTTCCAGCCGTTGAAGGTGCGCGTCACGATAACGGCAAACTCGGCGCGGGTTACGTTTGCTTTTGGCTTAAAGGTAGCATGCACCACAGGCTGCAGGTCATATGGTCCCTGCGTCACGTTATAGAAGGCATTGATCAGGTTCAGTTCCAACGCCACACTCACGTAGCCCTCCAGCCCGGCAGGTATATCTTTGGCGTCTTCAATCGGGTAGGTGGTGCCGTTGAGGGTGACAGTCGGGGCGGTGCCATTGCGTTTCAGTGCCTCGGCTTCCTGGCCCAGCGCCTGCACCAGCGAGTAGGCGAGGCTTGCCCGGCTTACAGTGCCAGTCGGGCTGAACTTGCCTGCCGATGCTGGCGTCATCAGGCCATTGGCAGCATGGAATCCGTCGCGCAGGGCGGCACCTTTCGCGGTAACCGATTCCGCCAGTAGCTTCTGTCCTGCTGACACGTCTGAGAAAGAAACCGCCCCGTTTGTAGGTATATGCTGACGAACACCCTGGCCCATCATCAGGTAATCGGCCAGCTCTATGCGCTTCAGCGGAGCATCGGGCTTATAGGTGCCGTCGCTGAATCCATCCACTAAGCGCTCGCCAACTGCCAGTTCTATCGCTGTTCTGGCCGGGTGGCTGGCAATGTCGTTCAATCCCGAGGTGCCCAGGATCTGCGTTTGCGTCACTTTCACGTCAATCGCCTCCGGGAAGCCTGCCCCCTGCAAGCCATACACAACGGCTTTCCACTGGCCTGCCATGGGGTTGGCAACAGCAACGGTACGATCAGTATACAAAGTAAACAAGGCAGAAATCCCCGAACTGTAGGTCGTTCCGTCCGGGGCCACCAGGCGTAGGCCAACCGGGTTGCCTGTTTCGCCGAGAAGGCCGGACGCAAACATCTTCGCCTCTATACCTGTCACGCCGGCCGCCACGTTAAATGTGCTCTCGTTTGTGGCGGCGGTAGCCGGATTGTAGTTGATGGGCAGAACTTGCTCCGTGGCAGAAGAGTTGATGCTGCTGTTGAACTTCCGGGTAATGTTGAGCTGAGAACCGAATGTCGTGTTGCGGAAGATATGGTCGATGGCGGCGTAGGCATTCACATAGCCTGCACCCACTTCCCAGGGCTCGCGGCCTGGTATGTTGGTGGCGGTCTGCTGCAGGATCGATTTTACCTGGTCGGGTGTCAGGGCTGGGTTCGCTTCCAGCATCAGGGCAACGATGCCCGCCACATGTGGGGTAGCCATGGAAGTACCGTTCATGTGGGTATAGAAAGGCACCTCGGCAGGTTCCAGCGTCTCGATGTCCTGTTGCGCTGCAAGAGAAGCGACAGGGCCGATCACCCTCGTAGACACCACATCCACACCAGGGCCTACAACGGTCGGTCTGTTTTCCACAGTCCAGGTTTTGCCATCAAAGCTCAGCGTCTCTTTGTGGTTTCTGACACCTCTGGAAGAAAAGTCGGCGAGTCTGCCATAGCGGTCGCCCGCGCCTACTGAAATAACCCAGGGAGCAATGGCGTACGGATTGTGCGTGTCAGAGCCAGGCCCTTCGTTGCCGGCCGCGAATACGGAGATGATGTTCCTTTTATAAGCTGCCAACGAAGCAACGTTCACGGGGTGGTTCGGGTCGAAGGCCCCTGAGGTGCCCCAGGAATTACTGATAACGCGGATACCATAGCGGGCCTGGTTCAGCATCACCCAGTCGTATGCTCCGATCGCGTCCAAAATAAACAGGGCAGCGCCCGAGCCATAGCCAATCAAATCGGCTCCTGGGGCCACACCGGCGTATTTGCCATTCGACATCGTGCCCAGGCCACCTACTGTGCCCGCGCAATGTGTGCCGTGGCCTGAATTGTTGTCGGTATTCGGTACATTCTCTAACCAGATAGGCGGCAGAAAGGATAAAAGTCCATTCAGATTAAGCGTGCCCAGCACGTTCTGCTTCAGGTTTTTGCCCAGTTTCAGGTCTTCGTGTGTGCCATCCACGCCACTGTCATTGATCACTACCGTCACGCCTTTGCCAGATACAGGAAGCCCGCCGTTACGGGAGGTCATCTCCATGTCGTTGCGGAGCCGCTGCACACCTGTCAGGTGGGTGTCGTGGTGGTTAAAGTAAGTCAGTTTTTTGTTGAGGTAGATGGAGCGCACCTGTGTGTTTCGGGCCAGGGCATCAACCTGTGCGCTCGTTGCCAGCGCCCCCACAATCGGCAGCGACTGCAGCGAAATCCCGTTCGTAATACCCAGTAGCCTAAGCGATAAGATGTTAGAAGAGCTCGGCGCCTTGTCTCCATGGAAAGTGACAATCACTTGCTGTGGCAGGAGGGAGGACCGCAAGGCCTGTCGCAACTCAGGGTCGACGGTGGCCTGTGCAAACGCACTACTCGCAAGGAAAAATAGCGCGGCAACCAATGTAAAAAATCTGTTCATAGGTGAGATGTTTTTGGTTAGAAATAGTACTGAATTAGGGCAGGTATAAAGGGAGTACTTGCCTGTTGCAATTATTTTGCTCTATACTCTATTTGAACTATATTGGTTTTATTGAAAAGAGCTTGGATAGGGATTTACGTATTTCGCGCTTATCAATGGTTAAACACCTTGTTTTCAGGTATTTTTAAATTACATGCTAGTTTTAGGATTTGTACAAAAATTATATAATAGAAAGTTGTAATATTTAATTTAGGTGTGATTAAACTGGATAATTTATTTAATAAAATTGAGATTAGCTTCTAGGCGCAGGCTGTGTTATCAAAGTCATCACATTGAAGTTTACCCGGGTTTATACTGAGTAATTTTTCGATTTTACAGAGTACAAACCTGCGCTCTTAGGTCGATCCAAGGTATAAGCAGGTCCATACGACATGGATGACCAAATTATGCCATTTGCTTTTTAGGCTAAACTTTTCTAAATCATTTGTTCAAGTAAACGAATCGCTAAACCTATCGCTCACCTTATACATGAAAAGAACCTTCTACAAAGCAGGATCAGCGGCTTGTCTGTTGCTGGCGCTGGCGCTGGCCTCCCCGGAGGCAGTGGCCCAGAAGCAAAAGCCGCGCAGCAGCAAGCATAAAGAAACAACTGCGACTTTTGACCCGAAACTTTATAACGGCCTGACCTGGCGCTCCATTGGTCCGTTCCGTGGAGGCCGCTCTGCCACGGTAACGGGCGTGCCGGGTAAACCTAACCTCTATTACATGGGCACCGTGGGCGGCGGCGTATGGCGCACCACTGACGGCGGCGCTACCTGGGAGAATATCTCCGATGGCTTCTTTGGCGGCTCCATCGGGGCAGTGGCGGTGAGCGAGGCCGACCCGAACGTAATCTATGTAGGAGAAGGAGAGAAGACGGTGCGCGGCAACGTGTCCTCGGGCTTTGGCATGTGGAAATCAGTAGACGCGGGCAAGACCTGGCAGCACATCGGCCTGAAGTATTCGAAGCACATCGGCCGTATCCGCATCCATCCGACTAACCCGGACATCGTGTACGTAGCCGTAATGGGCGATCTGTACAAATCGCACGAGGAGCGCGGGGTATACAAAAGCACCGACGGCGGCAAGACCTGGAAGAAAACGCTCTTTGCCAACAAGGATGCCGGCGCTGTGGACCTAACTTTTGATCCGAATAACCCGCGTCACCTATATGCCACGACCTGGAATGTGCGCCGCACTCCGTACAGCCTGTCCTCAGGCGGGCCGGGCTCCGGCATCTGGAAGAGCACCGATGGCGGTGATACCTGGAAAGACATCTCGAAGAGCGAAGGCCTGCCAAAAGGGACGCTGGGCATCATTGGCGTAGCCGTGTCGCCGGTGAACTCTAGCAGGGTGTACGCCATGGTGGAGGCGGACGAGGGCGGGCTTTTCCGCTCCGACGACAGCGGCGTGACCTGGAAGAAGATGAACGACGACCGCAACCTGCGCCAACGGGCCTGGTACTATACCCGCGTGTATGCCGATCCGAAAGACGAGGACGTGGTCTACGTGCTGAACGTGGCCTATCACCGCAGCAAGGACGGCGGCAAGACCTTTACCTCGGCCTACGCCGGTCACAGCGACCACCACGACCTCTGGATTGCACCGGAGAATCCATCTCGCATGGTGATTGCCGACGACGGTGGCGCACAAGTGACAACCGATGGCGGCATGAACTGGAGCACCATGGACAACCAGCCCACTGGCCAATTCTACCGCGTGGTGACGGATAACCATTTCCCATACCGCATTTACGGCGCGCAGCAGGACAACTCGACCGTGCGCATCAGCCACCGCTCCACGGGGTATAGCATCACCGAAAATGACTGGGAGGAAACGGCCGGATCGGAGAGTGCGCACTTGGCCGTGAACCCGGAAAACCCGGAGATTGTGTATGGCGGCAACTACGGTGGCTTTCTTTCGCGCGTGGACCACAGCAACGGGCAGGAGCGCGTGATCAACGTATGGCCGGATAATCCGATGGGCCACGGCGCAGAAGGGATGAAGTACCGCTTCCAGTGGAATTTTCCGATCATGTTCTCACCCAACGATCCGAAGAAACTCTACACTACCTCCAACCACGTGCACGTCACCTACAACGAGGGCCAGACCTGGGAGCTGCTCAGCCCGGACCTGACCCGCAACGACTCCACGAAACTGGGACCATCGGGCGGACCGATCACCAAGGACAATACCAGTGTGGAGTACTACGGCACCATCTTCGCCATTAGTGAGTCTCCAGTGGAGCCAGGCGTGATTTGGACAGGATCAGACGATGGCCTGATCCACGTGACGCGCGACAATGGCAAGAACTGGACTAAAGTACAGCCGAAACGTATGCCGGAGTGGATCCAGATCAACAGCCTGGAGGCACACCCGACGCAAAAAGGCGCTGCTTACGTGGCAGCCACCATGTATAAGTCGGGCGACTTCAGCCCATACCTCTACAAAACGACCGACTATGGCAAGACCTGGACGAAGATCACCAAGGGTATAGAAGGCCATCACTTCACCCGCGTGGTGCGCGCCGATCCGAAGCGCCAGGGCCTTTTGTATGCCGGTACGGAGTATGGCATGTATGTGTCCTTCAACGACGGGGAGAGCTGGCAACCGTTCCAGATGAACCTACCCATCGTTTCTATTACCGATCTGACTATTAAAAACGACAACCTGATCGCTGCCACACAGGGCCGCAGCTTCTGGATCATCGACGACCTGACGCCGCTGCACCAACTGAACGCAGGTATAGCGGGCAGCAAATTCCACCTCTACAAGCCGCTCGACAGCTACAAAATGGATGGCGGCAACCGGGGGCTTTCCAAAACAGCCGGCGAGAACCACCCGGGCGGCGTGATGGTGCACTTTTACCTGCCGCAGAAACCGGACTCGGCTACCGTGGTACAGTTGGAGATCCTGGACCAGAACGGCAAGCTGATCCGCAGCTACGCCAGCAATGCCAAAGAAAACAAGGATAAGCTGACCGCGAAGGAAGGCCTGAACCGCTTCGTGTGGGACATGCGCTACCCGGAGGCCAGCAAGTTTGACGGACTGATCCTGTGGGGCGGCGGCACGCAGGGACCAAAAGCTATACCTGGCAGGTATAAGGCGAAGCTAACCGTGAACAAAGAAAGTCAGGAAACCGAATTCACCATTCTGCCGGATCCGCGTACCAAGGCGACAACGCAAGACCGCGCGGCGCAGTTTACTTTCCTAATGGAGGTGCGCGACAAACTGACCGAGACCCATGATGTGATCAAAGACATCCGCACCATGCGTGCACAGCTCAACACGCTCAAGGGCAACCTGAAGGGGCAGGAGAGCTATAAGGATGTGGTAGAGTCTGCCACCGCCATCGACAAGAAGATCACCGCCATTGAAGAGTCCCTGTACCAGACAAAGAACCGCAGTGGCCAGGACCCGCTCAACTACCCGATCCGCCTCAACAACAAACTGGCGAACCTGGTCGGGCAGGTGAGCACCGGCGACTTCCGTCCAACCGATCAGGCCTATGCCTTCAAAAAGGAAATCACCGCCCAGATCGACGAGCAGTTGAACCTGTTCCGGCAGGTGCAGTCGCAGGATGTGCCGGCGCTGAACCGATTGGTGAAGGAAAAAGGAGTAGATGCTATCACGGTGAAGAAAGCAGAGGCTGCCCCGGCCACGGGATCTTTGTAGGAATCGCTTGAGCATTCAAAAAACAAAAAGCCCTGCTATCGTTGGCAGGGCTTTCTGTTTTTTGGCTGTTAGCTAAGACACGATGATCAGATTTTTTCCACTATTAGCCGTGCCTTTTGCTCTTCGCCGTCATGCTCCAGTCCAGGGTATGGCCCAACTTGTTTCAGCGTGAAACGGTAATTGACATCGCCTACTTCGGCTGTCACGGCGTCAGTCTCCTGGGGAACACCGGTTTCACAGTCGCCGAGGCAAAGTTCGATGTTCTCGTTGCTACCCTGGCTATTAGAGGCTCTTACTACTACTGTTGCATTGCCGGCGGTGATGCAGTTGGTGTTCTCCGGGCAGCGCGAATCCTGGATGTTCTTCACGGCAACGATCAGCCTGCGGGGAACGTCGCCGCCCGCGAGCGTCACTTGTTCCAGGTATTTAACCGGCACTTCCTGCCCGAATTTCAGTTCATTTGATTCTTTTGCTACCGTTGTTGGCACTTCCGTCTCTTCCGGCTGGCACTGGGTGAAGAGGGCCAGGCCGAGTAATGGATAAATCAATTTAAGCATAATCTGTAAGCGTTAATTCAATCGTAAGAGCCTCTATAACGTGCGTTGGTTGCATCTGGTATTTAAATTTTAGCAGACCAATGGCTACACATTGTTTATCTGCCGCTTTTATAGGATATTGTGCTTTCATCCCTATACCAACCCAAATTAGTGAGTACCAGTACGACAACCCTCGTCAAACAAAAAGTCAGAACCCTTACCGACCGGCTGCGAAATTTTCGGGTGTACCACCGCTACCTGGGGCTGGTGATAGGGGCTTTTGTGCTGATCAGCAGCGTGACGGGCATACTATTGGGCTGGAAAAAAGATGTGGACCTATTGCAGCCGCCTACCCAGAAAGGAGTCTCTACGGACCTGCAGCAGTGGCTGCCGCTCGCTGATCTGGCAACGCTTTCCATTGCCGGGCTGGACTCAGCAGCTGCTGTGCAAAATAACCCGATCGACCGCATTGAGGCCCGCCTGGACAAAGGCATCGTCAAGACCATTTTCAAAGAAGGCAGCTGGGAAGTACAGCTCGACGCCAGCACCGGCCAGGTGCTCTCCGTCGCCCGGCGCCACTCCGACTGGATCGAGAAAATCCACGACGGCTCCATCATCAGCGACCTGTTCAAGCTGATTTCCATGAACGTGCTGGGTTTTGGCTTGCTGGTGCTAACCGTTACGGGCTTCTTCCTGTGGTTTTACCCCAGAAAGATCCGCCAGATCAAGAGTGAGTAGCCCCTGCGATGCATAAACTCTTAGGCTTTGTGGCGTTAATTATCCTGACCGCGCAAACAGCGGTTGGGCAGGTGTTGACCGTGCGGGACCAGGTAACGCAGCAGCCCCTGGAGATGGTGCAGCTATACTCCGGTAGGCTGGCGCAGGTTCTCACAACCAACCAAAGAGGGCAGGTTGATATTACTTCACTCCAGGGGATGGATAGCATTGTGGTGCGCCTGGTGGGATACGAGCCGGTGGTGCAGAGCTATGAGCAGCTGCAGCAGCGGAAGTTCAGGCTATACCTGCAGGAAAGCACTGTGTCGCTGCAGGCTGTGGTGGTGTCGGTTACGCGCTGGCAGCAGGACGCGAAAGAGGTGCCTCAGAAAGTGAGCACCATCCGGCCCAACGATGTGCTGCTACAACAGCCGCAGACAGCTGCTGACATGCTGGGCCAGTCGGGGGAGGTGTTTATCCAGAAGAGCCAGGGTGGCGGCGGCAGCCCCATGATCCGGGGTTTTGCCACGAACCGGGTGCTGATCGCGGTGGACGGCGTACGGATGAACACGACCATTTTCCGGAGCGGCAACCTGCAGAACGTCATTTCTCTTGATCCCTTTGCCACTGAACGGACAGAAGTGCTTTTTGGACCCGGCTCGGTGATGTATGGCAGCGACGCCATCGGGGGCGTGATGAGCTTTTATACCCTCTTGCCTAAGTTTGCCGCTGGCGATGCGCCACTCGTTCGGGGAAGCGCCGCCGCCCGCTGGTCGTCTGCCAACCAGGAGAAGACGGGTCATGTGGATGTGAGCGTGGGGCTGAAAAAGTGGGCTTTCCTGACCAGCGCCACCTTCAGCGACTACGGCGACTTGAAAATGGGCACGCGCGGACCGGACGATTACCTACGGCACGAGTATGTGCAGCACTTAAGCGGCCATGACGAGGTAGTGCCTAACTCAGACCCGGAGCGACAGGTATACACCGGCTACGACCAGCTGAACCTGATGCAGAAGATCCGGTATAGCCCCAACGAAAAATGGGACCTGAATTACGGCTTCCATTACTCCACTACCAACGACGTGCCCCGCTACGACCGCCTGATCAACTACCGCAACGACAAATTACGCTCGGCGGAGTGGTATTATGGTCCGCAGGTATGGGCGATGAACAACCTGCAGGCGACGCACCAGGCAGGCAACAGGCTTTTCGATCAGCTCAACATTGGGCTGGCGCATCAGTTGTTCGAAGAGAGCCGCCACAACCGCGACCTGGGCAAGCCGATCCGGTATAACCGCTACGAAAAGGTAAACGCCTACTCTGCCAACCTTGATTTTGAAAAGGCGCTGGACCCGCGGCACCACCTGTTCTATGGTCTGGAGGCGATTTACAATCAGGTCGGCTCAACAGGCACCGATGAGAACATTAGCACCGGCCTTACAGTGGCAGGATCGTCCCGCTACCCCGATGGCGCCGACTGGAGCTCCTATGCCGCTTTACTGACTTACCGCTTCAAACCCTCCGAAAAGTTCACTGTGCTGACTGGGGCCAGGTATAACCACATCCTGCTTAACGCCAGCTTCGATGATCGCTTTTTTGACTTCCCTTTCGCCTCAGCCGACATCAATACTGGCGCTTTGACCGGGAGTGCAGGTATAGTCTACAGCCCGGAGGCCAGCTGGCAACTGAGCACCAACTTGTCCACAGGCTTCCGCTCCCCGAATGTGGATGACATCGGTAAGATCTTCGACTCGGCACCGGGACTGGTGGTAGTACCCAATCCCGATCTCAAGCCGGAGTATGCTTACAATGCTGACTTGGGTGCCGCCAAAACTTTTGGGGAGATCATAAAACTCGACGCTACAGCTTTCTATACTCACCTGCAGGATGCGTTGGTGCGGCGTAGCTATACCTTGAACGGCCAGAGCAGCATCGAATACGAAGGGGAACTGAGCCAGGTGCAGGCGATCCAGAACGCGGCCTACGCGACTGTTTGGGGTGTGCAGGCAGGTATAGAAGTAAAACTTCCTGCTGGTTTCGGGCTAGCCTCCCGGTATAACCTGCAGCGCGGCCGGGAAGAACTGGACAATGGCTCGGAGGCTCCTTTGCGTCATGCCGCTCCGGCCTATGGTACCACCCGCCTGACGTATACCCGGAGCCGTTTTAAAGCCGATCTTTATGCCATATATAACGGGGAGGTGAAGCACGAAAACCTGGCGCCGGAAGAGCAGGACAAAGCCTATCTCTATGCGAGTGATTCAAACGGGAAACCTTACAGCCCTGCCTGGGTGACGCTTAACCTAAAGGCGCTTTACCAACTGAGCCAGCACCTGAGCCTGAGTGCAGGTATAGAGAATATCACCGATCAGCGTTACCGTCCTTACTCATCAGGTATAGCCGCACCGGGACGTAACTTTGTGCTGTCAGTGAGAGGCAATTTCTAGGTTAGGGCTATACCTTACCACCTTGCATTTTTCAGGGTGATGCCCAGGCCAGCCAGGCGCTGCCCGTCATGGAAGCTCTGCACAGATCCTCTTAACCCGAAAGTCAGGTGTTGCTTAACCTTCACGTCCAGGTTCAGCGCCAACACATAGCCGGCCTGCAAGCCATTCCGGGACCGCACTTCAGGTCTGAACTCCGTAATACCGCCCTGCCCATCATATTGAATTGAAAGTCCGTAAAGGTCGCGCTCACTGGCATACCGCAAAACCGGGCCCACAGCCGGATAGAGTTGCACAGGCCCGGCATTGACGAACAGGTTATAAGTTCCTTCAAGCGCCACGCCGTTCGATTTTTGAAATATCTCATATCCCTGTCCGTAGCGGCGGGTTTCCTCGATGTAGGTGCCGGTTGCCAGGATCTCGAATCCGGATCGTTTCGAGATCTGCGTCTGTATGCCTCCTATGAACCAGTGGCCGGGTATGTCTCCGTTGCCAGAGTAAACAGTGCCGTAGCCAACTTTTGGATTCCACTTATCCTGTGCCATGGCAGTGAAGGAAAGGCTTAAGAATAGAGCGAGCAGTAGAATTTTTGTTCTCATAAGCTTTGGTTTAGGTAAGCGTTAAAAGATGATAATAATGGGAGTATGCCTATCTAATATATGAAATATTTTATAACAATATGTGTGCCATTATCTTGTCTATTTTTAAGGTATAGGTATAAAATAAAAAAGGCAGCCCGGTTGGGACTGCCTTTTTTGTTACAGGTATGGCCGAAGCCGCGATTAGCTTCTGGTTCTTCTTTCCGGCGCCTTCAGGGTAAACTCAGAAGTAGCCTTGCCGCCATCGGCGGTTTCAACTTCTACTGTGTACTTGCCTGGCTGCAGGTAGATCACCTTGTTATCGGCGGCTGTTACTTTTACCGCTTCCTCACCATCTTTCTTGCCGCTGTTCAGTGCAGCTTCGTAGGCTTTGGTATTCGCCTCGTCCACCGAGAAGTTGTAGCGCACGAAGTTCAGGCCGCGCTCGTTCTCGTCTTTGAGCTCTTTCAGCACCTGCCCTTTGTCGGTCTTGATGCGGATGGTCGTGGTGCCGGCCTGAGCGGTATAGAACGGAATATCCAGTGTGGACTCCATCGGCTCGCCCCAGGCGCCCCACTTCTGTCCCCAACGTGGGCTGTACTGCACTGGATTGAAAGCGAACAGGTGCAGTTTCTGGTTCTGAATCTCCGGCGTGAGCTGCTGCAGCTGCTCCACATTGGCGATGTAGATGGAGCGGCCATGCGTGCCTACCACCAGGTCATTTTCGCGCGGATGTACCACCAGGTCGTGCACGGCTACGGCCGGCATGCCGTTGCGCATCTGCATGAAGGACTTGCCTTTGTCGAGCGAGATATACAGACCATGATCCGTGCCCACGTAGAGCAGGTTCGGGTTCTTCGGATCTTCTTTCACCACGTTGATGGCTTCGGCAGGCAGGTTGGTGCCCAGGCGCTCCCATTTCTTGCCGTTGTCTTCCGACACGTACAGGTATGGCGTGAAGTCATCCCAGCGGTAACCGTTCAGGGAGGTATAGATGCGGTTCTCGCTGTGGTTAGAGGCCACTACCGTTGATACCCACATGTTTTGTGGCAGCTTCTTAGAGATGTTTTCCCAGTTATACCCGCCGTCTTTCGACACGTGGATCGTGCCATCGTCGGAGCCGGTGTAGAGCAGGCCAAACTTCAGCGGCGACTCGTCAATGGAGGTCAGGGTTCCGAAGCCCACGTCGCCTCTCAGGCCGCCGTTGGTCAGGTCGCCGGAGAGGGTCTGCATCTCCTCGCCACGCTTCATGGAGCGGTGAAACTTGTTGGAGCCGAAGTACAGGATATCCTGGTTGTGGCGGCTCAGGTGAATCGGGCTTTCCCAGTTGAAACGCAGCGGACGCTCACCCAACTCGTGTGTTGGTTTGATCGAAGTACGTTCCCCGGTGCGCTTGTTCAGGCGGGTGTAGTTGCCGTATTGCGAACCCAGGTATACCGTGTTGTTGTCGCGAGTATCGATCTGCACCATCATGCCGTCGCCACCGCCAATGCGCTGGTACGGATAGCGGCCGTTCTGCGTCCAGGCGGCGCTGGCCTTGTAGTTGCTCGGGCCATACCAGGTACCGTTGTCCTGCAGACCACCATAGATGTTATAAGGCTTCTCCATGTCCACGGCAATGGCGTAGAACTGGCCCACAGAAGGCGAGTTGGCAATTGCCCAGGTCTTGCCATCGTCGTAGGTGATGTTCAGACCACCGTCGTTGCCGTTGATGACATAGCCGGGTTTGTCGGGACTCACCCACAGGGCCTGGTGGTCGGAGTGCACGTTCTCGCCCTCGATGTTGCGGAAAGTCTTGCCCCCGTCATCGGAAGTCAGGAGCGGCACGCCCAGCAGGTATACCTTGTCCGGGTTGTGCGGCGCCACGCGCACTACGCCAAAGTAGTAGCCGTAGCTCGAGTACATGTCGTCGATCGGCTGCTCGTGCGTTTTCTTCCAGGATTTGCCGCCGTCGTCGGAACGGTACAGTTCAGCGCCTTTCACCGGAGCTTCGGTGGTCACCGCCAGCGGGTCCTCAAGGTACTCGGCCAGGGCAGCAGGTTTGAGCTTGCCGCTCTTCACATCTGCCTTCACCGATTTGGCAGAGTATTTAGAAGGAAAACGATTGTTGTCGAGGAATTCATTCAGCGCCTTATCGTTGAGGGCCAGGAAAGCCTCTGTGCTCATGCCTTTGAACTGGTCTTTCTGCAGCTCGCCGGCTTTTGGTGCCTTCTTCTCTATCGGACGCAGTTCCTGGTTGTCCAGGAAAGCGTAGAGGATGTTCGGGTTGCCCGGGTGAATGTCGAGACCGATACGGCCTACGCCTTCTGAAGTTGGGAAGCCGCTGCCTTCAGTGGTCACGCGGGTCCAGGTGTTGCCGCCGTCCGTTGACTTATGGACGCCGGAGGTCTTGCCGCCCTCCACAAAGTCCCAGGCACGGCGCTCGCGGTGCCACATGGCCGCGTACACGTTGTTCGGGTTCTTCGGGTCGATCACCAGGTCAATGGCGCCGGTATTATCATCGATGAAGAGGGTTTTCTTCCAGGTCTTGCCGCCATCGGTCGTTTTGTACACGCCGCGATCTTTGTTGGGCGAGTACAGGTGCCCCACCGCCGCTACCCAAAGCGTGTTCGGGTCGGTCGGGTGGAGGACGATGCGACCGATGTGGTGCGTGTCGTCGAGGCCCATGTGCTGCCAGGTCTTGCCTCCGTCGGTGCTCTTGTACACGCCCACGCCGGAGTAAGAAGAGCGGCTGGAGTTGCTCTCGCCGGTGCCGATCCAGATGGTCTCGCCGTTGTTCCAGTCCACGGCAATGTCGCCGATCGTCATCACCGCCTCGTTATCGAAGAGTGGCTCAAAGGAAATGCCGTTGTTGGCGGTTCTCCAAAGACCGCCTGAGGCATAGGCTGCGTAGAAAACAGTCGGGTCCTTCGGGTTTACATCCAGGTCGGTGATGCGACCGCTTTGCACAGTAGGGCCTACGTTTCGGAAGGCCACGTTTCTGACAAGGGAGTTCTGGTCGAGTTGCTGGCGCTTCTCGAATGCCTGCAGCCTTTCTTTGGCGGGTGTGTAGGCCGGCTGCTTGGGTGCTTTCTTCTGTGCCTGCACAGCGCCCCCGCTCAGGGCCACCAGCAGCGCGACAGAAAGTATACGTTTTTGCATTTTGTAGATGTAGGTATAAGTAGATTAGTTTGGTTTAAGCTTCTAAAGCTAAGGAATTGTACCGGATTTTGGAAGGAGCCGAAGAGATGTAAAACATTTGTTATATTGGATCCTGGATATTATTGACCCAGGACATGTAGGATTGTAGTTGTTTCCACAGGCATAACAGGACCTCATTTTTCGACACCAATAGCAGATTCCCCTCGTTGAAAGAAGGACTGTGATTACGCCTGACAACAGTGTGTTGGTTTGGAAAGACTTAAAAAAAGAAAGGTTAACTTGAAGCAGGGCTTGGTCCTGAGAAAGTCGATCAATCAGATTTTCCTGAATTCGGGAAAGCTATACCTGAAAAAGGAGCGCTATAAATTGCATATAAAATGAAAATCAATCTGCTGGTATATGGTCTACTGCTGCTGACAGGCACTTTTCAAGCCTGCGACCAAACAATCAATCCATTGTCCCCACATGCCGATGAAGCAACACACCGCATCCTCGTCTTCTCCAAAACAGCAGGGTTCCGGCACGCGTCTATACCTCACGGCAAGGCGGCGCTCCTGAAGCTGGGGCGTGAGCATCAGGTGAAGGTGGATACGACAGAAAATGCAGCTTATTTTGTGGCTGACTCCCTGCAGCGATACCAGGCGGTTATCTTTCTGAACACTACCCTGGATGTGCTGAACCCCGAGCAGCAAATGGCATTCGAAAATTATATTCGAAACGGCGGTGGCTTTGCAGGCATACATTCCGCCTCAGATACAGAGTACGACTGGCCCTGGTATACCAAGCTCGTTGGCGCCCAGTTCGAGAGCCACCCTAAGGTGCAGCAGGCAACCGTTGCTGTGGTTGACAAAGATCATCCTGCAACGAAAGGACTCCCAGCCAGGTGGGAGCGCACCGATGAATGGTATAACTTTAAAAGCTTGAACCCGGATGTGCAGGTATTGGCCAAACTGGACGAATCAACTTATGAAGGAGGCAAGAATGGAGAGCACCATCCGATCGCTTGGTTTCATAGCTATGATGGTGGCAGGGCATTCTATACCGGTCTTGGCCACACCGTAGAAAGTTACAGCGAGCCAGCGTTTCTGGAGCACATCTGGGGAGGCATTGCCTATGCCATGGGAAAAGAGCTTGAGTAAAATCGAGCCACTTGCGTACTACACTTTCACAGGCTTGGGCAGACAGCATTCGTTTTTATAAGATACCATATAGTGAATAATACACTTGATATACTGATCGTAGGCGGAGGCCCCATCGGGCTGGCCTGTGGTCTGGAGGCTAAGAAAGCCGGCTTGACATACCTGATCGTGGAGAAGGGCACGCTGGTGAATTCTCTTTTTAACTATCCCCTTCACATGACCTTTTTCTCCACTTCCGACCGGCTGGAGATTGGCGGCTATCCGTTCCCTTCGATCCACGCCAAACCGAACCGGAACGAGGCGCTGGAGTATTACCGCCGGGTGGCAGATACAGGTGCGCTAAACATCAACTTGTTTGAAGAAGTAACGGAAATTGTACCGGAGGATGGGCTATACCTGATCAGCACCAGCAAGGGCCGCTACAGGGCAAGGCACGTGATCATCGCGACTGGTTTTTACGACATCCCAAACAGGCTCGGTATACCGGGCGAGGAGCTTGACAAGGTACGGCATTACTACTACGATCCGCATTTTTACTACAAGCAGAAGGTGGTGGTCATCGGGGCCAACAACTCGTCGGCGGACGTGGCGCTGGAGACCTGGCGCAAAGGGGCCGAGGTGACGATGGTGGTGCGCGACGGAGAACTGGGCCGCATCAAGTACTGGACCAAACCCGACCTGGAGAACCGCATTGCCGAAGGCTGCATCAAGGCCTATTTTAAGTCCCGCCTCACCGAGGTGCGGGAAACCGAAGTGGATATCCAGACGCCGGAGGGGAAAGTCACGATCGCCAATGATTACGTGATGGCCATGACCGGTTACCAACCGAATTTCGCTTTTCTGGAGAAGGTGGGCGTGAAGCTGTCGGACGACATCTACCGGCACCCCTTCCACAACCCCGAAACCATGGAAACCAACATGCCGGGGCTATACCTGGCAGGAGTGGTGTGCGGCGGCATGGAAACGCACATTTGGTTCATCGAGAACTCCCGTGAGCACGCCGTGAAGATCGTAAAGCATATAGTGGGGGAGCAGCAGGCTAAAACATAAAGCCCAATTGCAGCGAGAGCCGCTTGTAGGTTATCTTTTGATCCGTCATGCCGCGGCCCCAGAACGTGCTGGTTTCGGCTTCCTGGGTTTTGTAGCCGGCTGCAAAGGTATAGGCAGTGCTATGGCCGCTCCTGACACGGATGCCCAAGGCCGGGTTGAACATCCAGCCGCCCTTCTTTTCCTCCATGTCAGCTTCATGACTAAGAAATGAGGAGCCATACCCGGCATCGATGCTGTAGATCGGGCTGATGCGTGAGTTAAAAACCTCACCCCGAATACCCAGGGCAAAAGGCGTGATCAGGAGGTTATTGTAAAAGTCGAAGCCGGTGGTGGCGCCAATGGTCAGCAGCCTGTGCAGGCGGAAACCGTTGAAGATCTCCACAGAGGGCGCCGCTACAAAGTTGTCTATATCGTTCTGCTTGTTGTTTCCATACAGGTAGCCGAGTTCTACGGTGCCCATGTAGCGCTTCAGAGGCTGTTCCTCAGACTGTGCCATCGTTATTCCGGAAGTGAAAAGAAACAGGGTGAGCAGGTATAGCAGCTTCATGTCAGGGCGATAGGGGAGTTAGAAGGGTTTAGCGGGATACAGGGAGTTTGCTGAGCAGCCTGATGTCTTTCACGTTGCTGTAGTCATACTGGTAGAGGCCGTCCTGGCCGATCAGCAACAGGTTACTGCCCAGCGGAATCACATCAAAGGCATCGTGCCCTTTGAAATGGGAGATCAGGTTGTCACTCACTTTCAGATGATCCTTCGCATCAAAAATCTTCAGGCCATATTTGCCCTCACACAGGAAGAGGGTCGAGTGGTCTATACCCAGCCCGTGCGGATTTTGCATCGGGTAGGTTTTGAGAAGCTGTGGGCTGCGCGGGTTGCTGATGTCGATCACTTCGAGCTGGTTGGTGAAGCCGGCGCAGGCATTGCCTGAGCGCAACGTCACCCAGGCCAGGTTACCTTCCACCACCACCGGGTCGCAGCTGTTGACGTGCGCGTAGGTGGACAGGTGCACCGGCTTTGTCGGGTTGCTGTTGTCGTAGATGTGCATGCCGGTGGTGGAGCCGATGAACAGCTTGTCAGCGTAAGGGAAGATCGTTTCGATGCCCCAGCCCAGCCTGATTTTCTCGCCTTTCTTCGGATCGGCTGTGTTGCTGATGTCAAGCACCTGCAAATCGGAATTGCTGACGGTATAGAGGTGGTCGCCTGAAATAGTAAATCTGGCCATCGAGCCGCCTTTGCCAGTTGAGTTGCTGGGCTGCACTACGGAGGCTGAAGCGAAGGACCGTCCGTCCATCGTCATCCAGCCATTAAGCCAGCCCGGGCCAGCGCTGTTGCAGTCGGTGCCGGGTGGCTGCGTGATCTGTGTTTCTACAAACTCAGAGATGAACACAGAAGCCGTGTCGTTGACCAGCATGCCAAAATAAGTCGGGAATACGTTTTCTACGCGGTTGACCAGTCTCACATCAAGTGGGTTGCTGATGTCCAGGGCCACCAGGTCGATGTAGCTGTCGGCATACAGGATATTGCCCTTCACGGCCATATCCAGGTTGCCCGGTATGGTGATGAAGCTCAGGAAGCGGGGAGCGCTTGGGTTGGAGTTATCTACAATGTGAACACCTTTGTCCACTTCGTTGATGAAAAGGTAATGGCCCTTGGCGTAGATCTTTCCAGGCTCGCGCAGGGTTTGGGCAGGCGCTACCTTCACAGCCTGCTGCAGGTCTGCCCGCAGCATGTATACCGGCTCGAACACGGTATAAGTGGTGGTCGATTCACATTCGTCGGCGCAGGAGCTGAGCAGCAGGGCCGGCAGGAAAAGCAACAGGGCAATCGTCTGTCGCACAACGGGTAGAAGTCCTTTTCTCATAAGCGCTGATTCTAAAGTGAGCGTGAACTGTTATGATCATATGCTACAAAATGCCACTTACTTACAGGACCCCGAAATAATCGTAATGGTTGTAAGGCGATCTAAAAATATTTCTAAAACCGTTTCTTCCGGCTGGAATTGTTGCGACTGTCGTAATGCCTGCCGCCATTATTTTTAGGTCCAGCACCGCCTGGTTTTTTTGGAGCGCCGCCCGGTCTTTGGGGCCTGCTGCCAGTGCCGAAGCTACTGCCAGCGGTCAGGCTTTTGAGTTTAGCGACTTCCGCCTCGGTTAGTTCGCGGTACTCCCCTGGCTGCAGCTCGCCCAGGCTCAACGGGCCAATAGCCGGACGAATCAGACGCAGCGTTGGGAAGCCCACCACGGCCGTCATGCGGCGCACCTGCCGGTTCATGCCCTGCGAAATTTTGATCTCTACCCAACTTGTCGGTATTTCTTTCCGGAAACGGATCGGTTTGGAGCGCTCCCATACCTGCGGTTCGGCCTCCAAAAGCATAGCCTTGGCAGGTGCTGTTTTGACTTCCTTAATCACGACCCCGCGTCGCAGTTCTTCTAGGGCTTCTTCGGTAGGTATACCATCCACCTGCACCCAATAAGTTTTCTCAATCTTGAATTTCGGGTCAGACAAACGGTGCTGGAGCGTTTTATCATCGGTGAGCAGCACAAGCCCTTCGCTGTCGTAATCCAACCGGCCGACGGGATAAATACCAGGTATAGGCACAAAGTCTTTCAGCGTAGCGCGGCCGCTTTCGTCGGTAAACTGCGTTAGGACTTCGTAAGGCTTGTTAACGAGGATGTATTTCAAGTTGAGTTAAGAGTTAAAAGTGTTGAGTTAAGAGTTGGCGATGCGACGACGTTACATCGTAGCGTCGTGAGTTACGTAGCCCTGCAGTCTTTCTGTAAGGACAGGTCGCGACTTAATTCCTTTTTATTAAAAGACTACAGACGCTATATGTCATCTCGACAGCATGGAGAGATCTGGATTAGTTTAGAGCAATGGCATGATTTCAGATTTCTCCCGATGGTCGAAATGACAGAAAATGCTTAAGTTGACATCGTTGGGTAGCGCTTGTCCAAATCGTGCACAAACAACAATTAACAATCAGCAATCAACAATTCAGTCACCTACACCTTCTCCGGATGACGAATCTGAAACTGCAGATTCCAAGAATTTTTCAATAAATCATAATCCGGGCGGATGATGGAGTAGAGCACCGAGTCTTCGTTCACGCCGTCCACTACATAATGCTCCCGGATCACGCCTTCCAGTTGCATCCCGAACCGTTTGAGCAGTTTGATGGAGGGCGTGTTGTAGTCGGCGGCCAGCGCTTCGATGCGGCGCAGCCCCATCTCCTCGAACCCATAGGCAATGACGGGACCCAGGGCCTCCTTCATGTATCCCTTCTGTTTGTAACTGTCATCGAGCAGGGCATAGCCAACTTCGGCCCGCCGGTGACTCACAATCCAGGTATGGTAGCCGCAGCGGCCTAGTACCGTGCCGTTTTCCTTGTGCAGGATTCTGAAGTTTTTGAAGGAGTGGAAATAAGTGGTCAGGCCTTTGCTGAACTTGTCCTTTTCCTCGGCCAGCTCAGCCGCGTTCTTCAGCCCAAGGTATGCGCTTATTTCTGCATCGCTGCAGGCGGTGAACAGGTGCTGGTAGATGGCAGGCGTGAGCTCGCTCAGGTATAGGCGCTCGGTTTCGAGTACAACAGGCTGGGGATATTTGGAGTCTTTCATAGTGCTGCATCAAAACTAATAACTTCCATTGTATTTCCGCACAAACCATTCGCCACATACCAGCGCCAGGATCACGAAAAAGAGCCACTTTAGATCTACCAAATCATTGAGCGACTCAGAGCTGTAGATCAGGTCTTTGTGTTCTGCCTTCAGGATGTCTTGCTCGAGCTGTTGCAATTGGGCCGGGTAGTAGAGTCTGGAGCCGGTATTGGCGCCGAGTTGGTAGAGCAGGTTGTGGTCGGCCACGGCATGCAGGGCTTCTAGTTGTTGCTCCTCTACCACAAACTCACCTTTGTCCTGCTGCAGCGAACCGTTGATGCGGGCCGAGGCATTATAGGTATAGCGGCCGCCCGGCAAAGTGCCGATGTTCACCCCGGACTGGTTCTCGCCATTGGCAAACTCAAAAGACTTTTCGGCCCCTTCCGTATCCTGAATCTTGAGGGTGATGTTCTGCCCGTAGATCGGCTCGAGTGCCTCGTTGTAGGCCTCGGCAGCGAAGCGGATCTCGTCGGAACTGGTGTACTCGTTTAGCTGCGGGTATACGTTTAGGCGCTTTTTGTTGCGCGGCGCCGTGAGCAGTTGCACCAGGTTGGTGATCAGCTTGTCATACACGGCGGCGTTTTCGTGGGTGGCCGTTTCGGTGAGGCGCCATTGCCAGGTGCCTGATGCCAGCAAAGCCGCATTGCGCCTGTCGCCTACGGTTTGCACCGTGAGCAGCGGCTTGTTTGTACGCACACGGCCTACCTGCTGGTAGAGCACCGTTTCGGTGTTTGGCGTGAGCTGGTAATCGCCGTACGGCACGGTAGCAGGCGGGTACTGCTGCAGTCGCTCGGTGGCTTCTTCGGCTACTTTAAAGGTGCTGAAGCTGGGGTTGATAACACTGGTTACCTCGTCGGACTGCCCTGGCGTGTTGATTCTTATACCTACGTTGAGACGGTTGAAATTGCCGATGTCGCTTTGTGGGCCCACAATGTAGAGGGCGGGCAGGTTCTTCTGGCGCACCAAATTGAGCGCCGCATCACCACCGGCTGTGCGGCCCGGCAACTGGTGCAGCACGGCTACGTCGTAATCCTGTTGCTTCAGGGTGGTCAGGCCAGGTATAAACAGCTCTGTCTCGTAGTTCTCATTCGACTCAATGGCAGCACGCAGCGCCTTTATATCCGGATGCGGAGAGGCGGCGGCCACCAGCACTTTGATCTTGCCTTTCACTACATCGATGTACGCGCTCCGCGAGTTGTTCAGTTCCGTGAACTCACCCTGCTGCGGCAGCACTTCCACCTCGTAGTGACGCTTGCCCAATCCGCCTGCCATCACCTGAAAGGGCACCTGCTGCAGCGGCTGGCCTGCTCTGAGGGTAATCGTTTTACGGTCGATCACCTTCTTGTTCTCCTTCAGTTGCACCGTCACAGTCGTGCCGTCGAAGCCCTGCTGTTGCACCTCAGCCTCCAACGGGAAGCGGTTGCCGCTGTAGTTTACCTTGTTGTAGCGCAGCGAAGCCATCACAATGTCTTTCTTGGGCACAGTATCACCAACGGCTACGGGGTAGATGATATAATTGTAATTACTGTAGGTAGGAGAGGTGCCCTGGTTTACAATGCCGTCCGAGAGCAACACGACACCAGCCAGGTTCTGCTGCTCGAAGTCGAGCTGCACGTTGCGGAGCAATTCGCTCAGGTTAGTGCTTTGTGCCTCATACTGCAAGTCGCTCAAGTTTTGAGGGGCATCGGATGCACCCAGCACCCGAACCTCGGTCTGTATACCTTGTTCCTGCAGTTTGTCGCGCAAACCCTGCAAACCCTGCTGCGCCTGCCTGAGCTGCACCGAGTCCGAAAACAACTCTACCGACTCCGAGTTATCCACGGCAAACACGATGGTGGGCGCCTGCGTGCTGTTCTTGACGTAGCGCACCAGCGGGCCGAGCAGCAGGAAGCACAGAAAACTCACCACCACAAAGCGCACCGCCGCCAGGGTATAGTTTATACCTGCCGACCAGGGCGTGCGCTTGCTATACAGCAGCCAGGCGTAGAGCGCACCTGCAGCCAGACAGGCCAGGATCAGCCAGGGCGAATAGGTCGTTATGAGGCGGAAGGAATCCAAGGAAGTTAAAAGGTTAGAAAGTTTAGGAGTTAAAAAGTTGAAACAGGGGCGATGCCGCTTTTTGGTTTGGGAACATCAGTATACCTAGACGTAAACCTGCTCACGAAGTTAGGACGTCTTGGCATTCTGAAAACTGAAATCTAGTTTACCGAATTTTATCTTCGACTCGATCAGATCGATGTGACGGTAATGGCCCGTTACAGCGACATGATCAGGCGTATACCTGACATGAACGAGTTCTGCTCCCAGCCAATAGTGGAAGAGCCGGAAAAACTTGTTCGGAGATGCCAGCACTGTTTCGGCATCGCGCTCTGAAATAGTCTCACGGCCTTCTTTCTGCAGGAATCTAACAGCCCATTCTGCCACTTGCTCTGGTTCTGCTATACCTGTTATGGTCAAGGTATGTTTTTGGAAAGAAAACGCATGGATGATACCTCCGGCCACCGGAAAAAGCCAGAGACCCGCTGAAGAAGACACATCCTGCCGGAATTCGTTAAGCGTTGCGCTGGAGGCTACTAACCAGAATACCAGGTATACGAGCATCAAAACTATAGCGTAAAACAATATGCTCAGTGCGAGAACCAATGCAAAATGCTTCAGTTGCGGACGATGCTTCGTAAGGGCAAGTTCCAATTCCAGCCTCCTTTCAGTTTGTTTAGCAGGTATAAATGTTTTCCATTCTAAATATAAAACAAAAAGACCAATGCTACTAACGTAAACGCCACAGCATTGGTCTTTTTGTTAATGACTAATGAGGAATGAATAATGATTAATTTTTAGTGTCTCAATTATTCACTCATTCACTCAATCAAAAATCACTCACTATTATGTCAGCATGCCGCCGTCTACCTGCAGCACCTGGCCGGAGATGTAGGCCGACTGGTCTGATGCCAGGAAGGCTACGGCGTTGGCCACGTCCTCCGGCGTACCGCCACGCTTCAATGGGATGGCTTTTCTCCACTCGTCTACCACTTTCTGGTCGAGTTCGCCTGTCATTTCCGTTTCGATGAAGCCTGGGGCTACAGCGTTGCAGCGGATGTTGCGCGAACCCAGTTCCAGCGCTACCGACTTGGTGAAGCCGATGATGCCTGCTTTGGAAGCCGAGTAGTTGGCCTGTCCGGCGTTACCTTTTATACCTACCACGGACGTGATGTTGATGATCGAGCCGCTTTTGGCGCGCATCATGTGCTTGGTGGCACCTTTGGTCAAAGCAAATACAGATTTCAGGTTGGTGTTGATCACCGCATCCCACTGCTCTTCTGTCATGCGCATCAGCAGTCCGTCGCGCGTGATACCGGCGTTGTTCACCAGGATGTCGATCTTGCCAAACTCGGCTACCACATCCTCGATCAGTTTCTCGGCTTGCGCCATGTCAGAGGCGTCAGATCGGAAACCTTTGGCTTTGCCACCGTTTGCAGTAAGTTCCTGCTCCAGGGCCTGGCCTTTTTCAACGCTTGAGAGGTAGGTGAATGCTACCTGTGCGCCCATGACTACCAATTTCTCGGCGATGGCGCGACCTATACCTTTTGATGCCCCGGTTACGAGGGCTACTTTTCCTTCTAGTGCTTTCATAAGGGTCAAAGTTATAAAAGATTTTTTTATTCAGAAGAGCCGCCGCATCCTCCTGTTTTATTTAGCTCTAATTTTCTGATTGCGAGTTATTTGTATTGCCACCTGTATGAAAATGTACAATTGGTGCTGCCGCTTTAAAAAGTGTTTGATGCTATACCTTGGCCTTGTATATAGTTTGCAACATATTTATAATCTGAATATTGTGTTGTAAAATATTTTTATTTCTATCGGTTAAACCATATTTTCGTGCCATTCTTTCAACCAAAGGTACCCCGTAATGTTCAAACGTAGTGTCGGACTAGCCATCCTGATCGCGGTGTCGTTGTTCGTGTTTATCACGGCTGCGCAAACAATCAGCTTCAAAAACTTCAATTTCCCAACCGAGGAAGAAGCCCCTGAGCCTGAACCCGAGCCAGTGGTGAAAGTCAAAAAGCCCGCCCCGATCATCTTCGGCATCCCCACCGACACACTCGAAATTGTAGAAGGTACCGTGGAAAGAGGGGAGAACCTGTCCGAGATCCTGGCCAGCTTCAATATCTCGCCTGTCACCATCGACCAACTGGCCCGCAAGTCGAAGAAAATATTCGACGTACGCCGCATCAACGCCAAGCGCAACTACATCATCCTGCACGCGCAGGACTCAGCCCAGACAGCCCGCTACTTTATTTATGAGCCAAATGAGGTGGAGTACGTGATCTACGACCTGAACGGGGAACTGGACGTGCGCCTGGAGAAACGCGAGGTGGAAGTAGTAGAGCGTGCCATAGCCGGATTTATCGAGAGCTCCCTGTTTGAGTCTATTCTGGCGGCCGGGGGTTCGCCCCAACTGGTCAACCACTTTGCCGACATCTACGCCTGGCGCCTCAACCTGAGCCGCCTGCAGCCCGGCGATCATTTCAAGCTAATTTATGACGAAAAGCAGGTGAACGGCGACGTGATCGGTTTTGGCAAGATAAAAGCCGCCTACTTTGAGCACGAAGGCAAGCCGCTGTATGCCATCGCTTTTGAGCAGGACGGGCAGAAAAGCGGTTATTACGACCAGGACGGCAAGAGTCTCAAAAAAGCTTTTCTGAGAGAGCCCCTCGAATATAGCCGCATCAGTTCCCGCTATACCATGAACCGTTTCCACCCGGTGCAGAAGCGCTACAAGCCGCACCTGGGCACTGACTTCGCCGCCCCGCGCGGCACCCCGATCCGGACGGTAGGTGACGGCGTGGTGCTAGAGGCCGCTTTCACCAGAGGCAACGGTTACTATGTGAAAATCAAACACAACAAGACCTATACCACCCAATACCTGCACATGTCCAAGTTCGCGAAAGGCATCCGGAAAGGAACCCGCGTGAGCCAGGGCCAGACCATCGGCTACGTAGGCAGCACCGGCCTGGCGACAGGGCCGCACCTGTGTTACCGCTTCTGGAAAAACGGCAGACAGGTAGACGCCCTGAAAGTGAAGCTGCCATCTGCCCACCCGATCGAAAAGAAGTATATGGACGCTTTTGAGGAAGTGAAGTCCGAGTTGGAAGACAAGCTGATGGCGATCGAACCCAAAGGCGTGCAGCAGGAATTGCTGGCGGCTGATCAGTCAGGCAAGAAGCTGGAGGAGGATGAGGTATAACGTTTATTAAATGTGAAACGAAAAGGGACGCCGCAAAGCGTCCCTTTTTTTATCTGTAATCCCTCTACCCTCCTTTTTTTGAGAGCCTTACACCCAAAACAGGAGAGATATTATAGATAGCCAGTGGTGGTGCATAGACCTCGCAGCGTCTTTAGACCTACGAGTGTCTTGTTTGCTATGCGGGAGCAGTTGTCAGAATCAGAATTTTCAGGATTCTTGTGCACGATTAACATCCCCCTGCCCCCTTCTTTGTCGAGGGACCCTACCCCCAAGTGGGACTTTCTGCTGCTGCCAATTCAAGGTATAAGCACTGCAACAAAGACCACAAAAACCACTGGCAGGTATAGTAAGACTAACTTGCACTCGAACTATAAAACAGCTAGCGGTGCCAGGTGCACCAAATGACACTCCACTGTTCGAGCGGTCAGCGAGTGGGGGTAGGGGCCCTCGATTTGGAGGGTCTTGACTTTTTTGCTTACTTTTTGTGTCAAGACAAAAAGTGAGTGCCCGCCGCACAGGCGAAACAGCAGCCCGCCCGGCTAGGGCAAGCTATGAAACAAGACCGGTTGCTATACCTGCAACTACACCAGATACAAGTATACCGGTACTATGCACCAGCGGCCAGAGTCCGCCCGCTAGCTCACACTCGCGGGACGCGAGCGAGGGCACAGTGGTATACTAAATGCCAGCTATACCTATACCCGCCAACGGGGCCAGAGGCCCCACGATAGTAGACACGAGTGCGGACGTTTGCGCTATACCTAGCGCGAGCAAGAGTTTAGTTTACTTCGCTGTATTAGTAGCAGTAGAATTCTGATCGCAGAACTGCTTCAGGTACTGCGCGGCTTCTTTTAGACCCAACTGCTCGGCTTTCACCCAATCCTCGCAGGCGCCGCTCACGTCGCCGCTGGTATAGCGGAGGCCACCGCGGTTGTAGTAGGCATCAGCAAAGTCGGGTTGCAGGGTAATGGCGCGACCATAGTCGATGATGGCACTGCGGTAGTCTTTCAGGGCGAAGCGTACCAGGCCGCGGTTATTATAAGTGCGCGCCTGCTTCTGATCAATCGAAACAGCAGTGTTGAAGTCGATCAGCGCGCCTTTGTAATCCTGCAGGTTGTATTTCGAGAGGCCGCGGCTGTTCCAGGCTTCGATGTGTTTGGGGTCGAGCTCGAGGGCTTTGGTGAAGTCAGAGATGGCGCCTCGGTAATCGAGCAGGCGGTCGCGGGCGATGCCCCGGTTCGTGATCGTGACGATGTGCTCGGGCTCCTGCTTCAGCACTTCGCTGTATTCTTTGATGGCCTCGGAGTACTTGCCAGACTTAAACTTTTGGTTACCTGCATTAAAGTGCTGCAGCGCCGTTTTCTGCGGGGCAGCCTGTGTCGCAGCCTTTTGCGAAAAAGCCGGTAATGCGAAAAGTACAGGGATGATCAGAAGTAAAATTTTTCTCATGCAGCAGGGGTTAGCTCATGTTATGGTGCGCAAAATACAACAGTTCAGCCCAATACGGAATAGGCATGTCATTTTTTGAAGCGATTCTTTGTATAGTGGAGGTGCGGGCTTTGTAAAGTACTACTAATCGGGTGGGTGATAGTGATATAGAAGTGGTTTTGTGAAGTTGGGATTATCGCTTAATTTTGCTCAACATTTAAAAAAGAGAAACTATGGCATCAAAATACGATTTAGTAGTGCTGGGTAGTGGCCCGGGCGGTTACGTGGCGGCCATCCGCGCGTCGCAACTGGGTTTGAAAGTAGGTGTGATCGAGCGTGAGTCGCTGGGCGGCATCTGTTTGAACTGGGGCTGTATCCCAACCAAGGCACTGCTGAAAAGCGCAAACGTGTTCGAGTACATCAACCACGCAGCTGACTACGGCATTACGATCGGTGAGGCCTCTGTAGACTTCAACGCCGTGATCAAGCGTAGCCGCGGAGTGGCCGACGGCATGAGCAAGGGCATCCAGTTCCTGTTCCGCAAAAACAAGATCGACGCCATCATGGGCAACGGCAAAGTGGTGGCCAAAGGCAAAATCGAAGTGACTGATGCTGATGGAAATAAAAATACAGTAGAGGCCGACCACATCATTCTGGCAACAGGTGCCCGTTCGCGCGAGCTGCCTAACCTGCCAATCGACGGCAAGAAGATCATTGGTTACCGTCAGGCCATGGCGCTGGACAAGCAGCCGGCGAGCATGGTAGTGGTAGGTTCTGGTGCGATCGGTGTGGAGTTCGCTTACTTCTACAACGCCATGGGCACGAAAGTAACCATCGTGGAGTACATGCCGAACATCGTGCCGGTTGAGGACGAAGAGGTATCGCGTCAGCTGTCGAAGTCTTTCCGCAAGTCGGGCATCGACATCATGACGGAGGCTTCTGTAGAGGCTGTGGACACGAAAGGCGACCTGTGCAAAGTGACTGTAAAGACCGCTAAGGGCGAGCAGACACTGGAAGCAGAAGTGGTGCTTTCGGCGGTAGGTATACAGACCAACCTTGAGAACATCGGCATTGAAGAACTGGGCATTAAGGTAGACAAAGGTCGCGTGATCGTGGACGAGTACTACAAAACCAACGTGGACGGCATTTATGCTATCGGCGACATCGTGCCGGGCCCTGCGCTGGCGCACGTAGCGTCTGCCGAGGGTATCATCTGCGTGGAGGCCATCACGGGTCACGACCCAGAGCCGTTGAACTATGGCAACATCCCGGGCTGTACGTATTGCTCTCCAGAAATCGCCTCTGTAGGTCTGACGGAGAAAGCCGCTCGTGAGCAAGGTCTGGACATCAAAGTAGGCAAGTTCCCATTCTCAGCTTCTGGCAAGGCAAGTGCCGCCGGCGCTAAGGATGGCTTTGTGAAGGTGATCTTCGATGCGAAATACGGCGAGTTCCTGGGCGCGCACATGATCGGTGCCAACGTAACGGAGATGATCGCCGAAGTGGTAGTAGCCCGCAAGCTGGAGACCACTGGCCATGAGATCATCAAGGCGGTGCACCCGCACCCAACCATGAGCGAGGCTGTGATGGAAGCGGCCGCCGCTGCTTACGACGAAGTGATTCACCTGTAATTTTTTCAGGTATAGCCATAAGAAGCCTGGCCGGAGAAATTCTGGTCAGGCTTTTTTGTTTCAGATGCTGCCCGACAAAAGCTCAGATCCAAGTTGTCAACGAAACTGCTGTCTGTTTCTTTATTCATTTGAGAAATGTGTAGGTGGCTGATGCTCAATGGTTAAAGCATCGGGGCGGATTTTTTTATAAACTCAGGTTGCAGAAAGGGATTGTCATTTTTCGTGATAAATTAAGTATATTGCAAACCTGAATAACTCAATAAAGGCGGTTGTAAGCGCGTTTTCTAAGTGTTCTGTGTATTACCAACTTAGGCTTTAAGTTTCGTGTCTTCACATGGGCATCTGAACTTTAAAACACCGGATTCGCTTTTATATAGTATTCCCTTGATTCATGCTTTGTGCTTTTTTGCCGCTATGTGTGAGTTTTGATCTTTTCACACATCACCCGTAAACTATGAAGCTGCAAAGCAAAGTTAAGTTTGTCAACAAGGACAAAAGCCTCTTCTTCCCAACGCTGCGCAAGCGCGTCGACGCCTACTTTACCGAGAATAACATCCCCAGAACGGCCAACGGTACCATGATCGTGAAAAGCATTGTGCTGATTGCCGGCTACGTGCTGCCCTTCATCGCACTTCTTGCCTTCCAGCCAGCGTGGCCGCTTAGTCTGCTGCTGTGGCTTGTGATGGGTTTGGGCCTGGCTGGTATAGGTATGAGCGTGATGCACGACGCCAACCATGGGGCCTACTCGGGCAGCAAGCGGGTCAATGACCTAATGGGTTATACCTTGAACTTGGTGGGCGGCTCGGCCTTTAACTGGAAACTACAGCACAACATCCTGCACCATACCTATACCAACGTGGTGGAGATGGATGAGGACATTCAGGACCGGCTGGTGCTGCGTTTCAACCCTCATTCTAAGGTGAAGTTCTTCCATCAGCTGCAGTGGGTGTACGCCTTTGTGTTCTATGGCCTGCTCACGCTATACTGGGTGGTGGCCAAAGACTTTGTGCAGTATGCGCTCTTCAAGCGGAATGGCGTGAACAACAACACACCAGCGGAGAACAGAACATGGTTGATGAAGCTGCTTGCCATGAAAGGCCTCTACTTTTTTGCCGTGCTGGGCGTGCCTTCGCTGTTTTTCGGCATTCCTTTTCTGGAGGTATTGCTGGGCTTTTTGCTGATGCACTTCGTGGCGGGTATCGTCCTCACGGTGGTATTCCAACTGGCCCATACGGTAGAGGGAACAAGCCATCCCAGGCCGGACGAGCATGGTGTGATTGAGAACGACTGGGCCATTCACCAGATGAACACGACCGTTAACTTTTCGCGCCACAACAAGATCCTCTCGTGGTACGTGGGCGGACTGAACTTCCAGGTTGAGCATCACCTGTTTCCGCGCGTTTGCCATGTGCATTATCCGGCGATTGCTGAGATTGTGAAGGAAACAGCAGCTGAGTTTGGTATACCTTATCTCGAGAACAAAACATTTGGGCAGGCCCTGCGCTCCCACATCGAGACACTGCACCGTTTTGGCAGGTTGCCAGGACTGAATGATGCCATCGGGTAAAAAATCAAATTACGCCCAACAGCTTAAACTCCCACAATTCCCCGTTATATTTGTAGCCTCCATTTTGTGCCTGCTCACCCGGGTATAGAAGCTGGATGTACACAAGCACGACAAAGTACAAGCCCTAGCGGTAAACTATAAACACATATGCAGTCCAGACACAGGGTTCAAATCCGCCGTATGGGCTTTGAATAAAGAATACCATTAAATTACATGAAGCTTAAAGGCAAAGTAAAATTCGTTAACAAAGACAAAAGCCTGTTTTTCCCGACGCTCCGCAAACGTGTGGACGCTTATTTTTCTGAGAACAACCTGGCCAAATCGGGCGACTCCGGCCTGCTGATCAAAAGCATCATCCTGCTGTTGCTCTACATCGTGCCGTTTGCAGCGCTGCTTGCCTTTACGCCAGGTATAGGCCTTAGCCTGCTGCTCTGGCTTGTGATGGGCATAGGCGTGGCGGGCGTGGCCATGAGCGTGATGCACGATGCCAACCACGGTGCTTTTTCCAAGAATAAGACAGTGAACTACCTGATGGCCCACTCCGTGAATCTGCTGGGAGCCTCTGCCTTTAACTGGAAGCTGCAGCACAACATCCTGCATCATACCTACACCAATGTGGTGGAGATGGACGAGGACATCGACGACATTGTGTTCCTGCGCTTTTCCCCGCATACCAAGGTAAAGTTCATCCACAGGCTGCAGTGGGCTTACGCGCTGTTCTTTTATGGCCTGCTCACGCTTTACTGGGTTATTCTGAAAGATTTTGTGCAGTTCTTTAAGTATATTAAAAGCGGTGTCAACGCCAATTCCAAATCTGCCAACGCAGTCGCTTTTTCTAAAATAGTGGCCTTTAAGATTTTATACTTCTTCTCGTTGCTGGTAGCGCCTACGCTTATTTTTGGCATACCTTTCTGGGAAGTGCTGCTTGGCTTTCTGCTGATGCATTTTGTGACGGGCATCATCCTGTCGACGGTGTTTCAGCTGGCGCACACGGTGGAAGGCACCAGCCATCCGCTGCCAAGCGAGACTGGGGTGATCGAGAATGACTGGGCCATCCATCAACTGAGCACCACCGCCAATTTTTCGCGCAAAAGCAGGCTGTTGTCGTGGTATGTGGGTGGGTTGAACTTCCAGATCGAGCACCATTTGTTCCCGCGCATCAGCCACGTGCACTACCCGGCCATAGCGGAAATCGTGAAGCAGACCGCCTCAGAGTTTAACCTTACCTACATCGAGAGTAAAACCTTCCTCCAGGCCGTACGCTCGCACCTGCACACCCTCCACCGCTTCGGCCGACTGCAACTGCCGAATCTGAACGAAGTAATGGCGTAGTGCTTTTGATAAAGGACAAAAGACCTTTTGGTTATATTGAATCAAGAAACGGCGGGAAGAAATTTCCGCCGTTTTTTTGTTGGAACAATAGCCGCTTGTGCCCGTTCGATATACCTTTGCAGGAGAGAAATCTTGGGGCTGGCTTAAAATAGTTTGGATGATTTCTTTGAGTTGAAGTTGATAAAAGTGTCAACGGGAATTAGCCTGTTGCCTCTTATCAGATTGATTCGCTCCAGAAAGAAATTTGGTCAAAGTCCTATGTCTTTTGTCTACTCATCCTTTGTCTAGAAATCTTTTGTCCAACCGTCCTTTGTTAAATACCTTTTGTCAAACAAACCGCTGCCGTAATGACTTTCGAAGACTTACACCTGATTTCGCCCATTCTGCAGGCGTTGGAAGAGGAGGGCTACACCCAGCCTACGCCCATCCAGCAGCAGGCTATACCTGAAGTGCTGCAGCGCCGCGACCTGCTGGCTACCGCCCAGACAGGTACAGGCAAAACGGCCGCCTTCGCTATACCTGTGCTGCAACTGCTGCACGGCCAGGCTATAACTGCTTCGCAAAATATCCGGGCGCTTGTGCTTACGCCCACCCGCGAACTGGCCAGTCAGGTGGGCGATAGCTTTGCGGCTTACGGCAGGTATACTGGCTTGAAGCATCTGGTGGTATATGGCGGCGTGCCATACAAGGTGCAAACCGAGGCGCTGCAGGCAGGTATAGACATCCTCGTTGCCACGCCCGGCCGCCTGCTCGACCTGCTCGACCAGGGTTTTGTGAAGCTGGATCAGGTGCAGATCTTGGTGATCGACGAGGCAGACCGCATGCTCGATATGGGTTTTCTGCCGGACATCAGGCGGGTGCTCCAGGCTATACCTGAAAAACGGCAGACGCTTTTCTTCTCGGCCACTATGGCGTTTGAGGTGAGCAAGCTGGCAAAGAAGATTTTAGCAGAGCCTGTGTCGGTGGAAGTCACGCCCGTTTCGTCTACGGCAGGTACCATTAGGCAGGAGCTGTACTACGTGAAGAAGGCGAATAAAACGCCTTTGCTGCTGCACCTGCTGCAGCACTTAGGTATAGACCGCACGCTGGTGTTCATGCGCACCAAAGAGGGGGCCGACAAACTGGCCAAAGAACTCAATGCCGCAGGTATAGCCGCCGAGGCCATTCACGCCGACCGTGCCCAGCGCGACCGGGAGCGTGTACTGGAGAGCTTCAAGAACAGCGAAACCCGCGTGCTAGTGGCAACCGATGTAGCCGCCCGTGGCATTGATGTGGAGGAGCTTTCGCATGTGATCAACTACGAGCTGCCTTTTGAGGCCGAGACGTACGTGCACCGCATCGGCCGCACGGGTAGGGCAGGGGTGGCAGGTATAGCCATTACCTTCTGCGGTGCCACCGAGACGCCGCTGCTCCTAGCCATCCAGCAACTCACCGGCAAGGCGATTCCTGTAGTGGATCAGCACCCGTACCCGCTCACAGCCCAGGATTTTATGGAAGCTGCAGCCTCGTCATCATCTAAAAACGGAAACAAGAAGGGCAGGGGCGGCAAAGGAAAAAGGGGAAGGAGGTAGCAAAGGACTTCTGGATGTACGCAGCTCGCGCGAATGTTCACCAGTTAACCGTACCTATACCTATACCTATACCTGCTTAGCCACTGCAGGTTGGTTAGACGCTCGTGGGTCTGAAGAAACCACGAGGTCTGGGGCAGGTATAGCAACTATCAAACTAAAACAGGCCGTCGGTTTCCCAACGGCCTGTTTTGCTTAACTTAACGACAGGTATAGCCTAGCGTTCTTCTTGCGGTTGCTGCTGATAATCCTGATTACGCTGGCGTTCGCGCTTCTTCTTGTCTTTCTTGCGGCCAATAGCGCCACCACCTACGGCACCCGCCGCGCCACCAATCACGGCACCGGAAGTGCCACCTACGGCAGCACCAGTGGCCGCACCTGCCGCGCCGCCTATCACGGCACCTTTTTTCTTACTACTCCAATTGTCAGAGCCGGCACAACCACCTAGTAGAAATGCCGACATTAATGCAAACGTTAATATTCTTAAGTTTTTCATAGTTCATTGATTTTCAAGTGAGTGTTATACGCATTGTGCCTTATTGTGGTTCTGGGTGCGTTTTAAAACAGTGCAATTCATGACCATAAGTGAGGTCCGCTCCGGGAGGGTAAACAAAGTCGTCTGTCGGCGGAATGAAAATTTCGGCCTTCTTGCAGCAAAAAAATAGCCGCTGCGTAGTATATTGGCTAGTCCAATCTCTAGTTCTGACCTTACATGACCGACATTGCCATCTCACCTTGCTTACTTGCAGACCTGACCGACCTGCGAAACATAGCCGTGGAGGCTTACAACGACCACTATACCTACCTCTGGCACGACGGCGGTGCCTGGTACCTGGAGCGCTGCTTCTCGGAGGAGGCGCTGCGCAACGACATGGCCAATCCGAATGCCGTTTACTTTATGATTCAGTACCAGGACGAGCCGGTGGGCTTTATGAAGCTTAACAAAGACAAGGCCCTGGAGGGTTACACCGACGCCGAATGCCTAGAACTAGAGCGGCTATACCTGGTGGACCGCGCCTCCGGCATGGGCATCGGCAAGTGGGCGGTGGATTTTGCGGTGCAATACGCTCTGGAAAGTGGCAAGCGCCTCGTTTGGCTCCGGGCCATGGACAGCAGCCGCTCCGTAGACTTTTATGAGCAGAACGGTTTTGTGCGCTGGGGAACCGACGAACTCGACTACGAACAGATGAAGGACATTTACCGGGGCATGGTCATCATGAAACGAGATATTGCCTGATGCGCTGAACCGTTTCTCTTTATACCTTTGAGTCCGCCAAAACCGCACCACATGAAGCTTCGTCTGTTATTTGCCTTATACCTCTTCACGCTCGTGGCCTGCAGCCAGAAAGAAGAAGAGCAGTACGAGCGACTCGATCAGGAAACCGACCTGGCAGATGTGAACAGTTGGGTGAGAGCGGACCTGCAGTGCGAAGAGATCCAGAACGCAGACGAGGATGATCCGCTGGCAGTCGTATACCTGAGCCAGGTGGAAATGCAGTATGTGATCGACACCGTTTATACCTGCTCCGTCATTTCGTCGCAAATGTTCAACTCCTTTGGCGTGCCGCGCCATGCGCTGTCGGCCTGCGGTGGCTGGTGGGGCGGCCGGGGCAAGTTCTACTATACCCTGCACGAAGGCGACAGCATTTCCGTGATGCACGCCCAGCCTATCCAGAGTGACACCGTCGACTTTCAGTATACTTTGCTGCGTCGCATGCCGATATCGCACAACAGCACCGACCTGCCCGAAGAAAGCTACACGCCTTAGGCTGCTTTGCTAATCGCCTTTTGCCTGGTTTGACTCACCAGGTATACCCCCGCAAAGATCAGCAGCGCATAGGCCGCTTTCTGTACAGTAAACACATCTTTACCCGCCGCGATCGCGATCAGAATAGCCATCACCGGCTGTAGGTAAATGTAGGCCCCTACCAGCGAGGGGTTGGCATAGCGCAGCGCCCAGGTGTTGAGCAAATAGGCAATGATGGTGACGGCAAAGACCATGAACAGAATAGCCAGCCAGATAGACACCGGAAAGGTGCTGTAGTCAGGCGCCATGAGCTGCTGCCAGCCGAATGGAATCACGAGCACGGCGCCCACCGTGAAGATGCGGCTCACGACCGTAATGGCCTTATACTTCTGCATCAGCGGCTTCACCAACACCAGGTATAGGCCAAAGGAAGTGGCGTTGAGAATGATGAGCAAGTCGCCCCACACGTTGCCGGTCGCGTTGCCTCCTTGCGAGGTATAGATTAGCAGAAAAGCGCCCGCGCAGGCCATCGCTATACCTGACACCTTGCGCTTACCGATGCGCTCCCGCAGCAGCAGGGCCGAAAAGACCAGTACCACCACGGGCACAATCACCATCAGAAGCGCTGCATTGATCGGGGCAGTCAGGTTGAGGCCGGCAAAAAAGCACAGCTGGTTGATGGCCACGCCGGTCACCCCGCAAAGGATCACCCGGATGTTGTCGGCTCTTCCTACTATTTTCTCCTTCACCACCAGGCGGGCAAACAGGCCAAAAAACAGTGCCGCCGACACCACCCGAATCAGAATCAGTCCGAAGGGGCCCACGTATGCGGGCATCACCTCTTTGGCGATGCTGTAATTGCTTCCATAGATCAGTGCCACCAGAAAAAGAGAGGCGTGCACCTGTACCTGTTTATTCATGCCGCAAAATTACGTGCTTATTCCGTTTGCGCCGTATAAGGAGGCAATTAAAACCCGTTCCATACACGAAGCATGAATCAACTACCGCTCACGGTAAGAAGAGCCATCGAAATAACAGGACTGTTTTTTCTGGGCTGGATTATAGTATTAGGCAAAGGACTGCTGGCGCCGTTGCTCATGGCGTTCTTTATCAGCATCATGCTGCTGCCCCTCTTCCGTTTTTTCAGGAACAGGAACATGCCGGAGCCCCTGGCCATCGGTCTCAGCCTGCTGGCGATGATCGTGGTGCTCGGCGGCATCGTCTGGTTTTTCTCCTCCCAGATCAGCGTGCTGATCCGCGACTTCCCAACCATCCAGAAGAACGTGATGAACCACCTGAACGCCCTGAGCGCCTGGGTTGGAAGCAAAACGCCTTTTTCTTCGCAGGAGCAGGTCAACTTTGTGCGGGAGCAGAGCAACAACCTGCTGACCTATGCGGGCACCCTGCTGGGAGGTATAGCCGGCGGCGTGACGGGCACGCTGATATTCCTGGGGCTTTTGCCCATTTACATCTTCCTGCTGCTCTTTTACCGCAACCTCCTGCTGCGCTTCGTGTTCCTGTGGTTCCCCCGCGAAAACCACGAGAAAGTGGAGGAGATCCTGCGCGAGATGCAGGTGATCATCAAAAGCTACCTCTTCGGCCTGCTCATCCAGGTGACTTATATGACGGTGCTGCTCGGCGGCCTGCTGATGATCATCGGGATAAAACACGCGCTCCTCATCGGAATTATTTTCGCTTTCCTCAACCTTATACCTTACGTGGGCGCACTGCTGGGCAACATCATCGGGGTGCTGCTCACACTGGCCTCATCACCTGAAATCTGGCCGATCTTTGTGGTATTGGGCACCATTGCCGGCGTGCAGTTCCTGGACAACAACATCCTGATGCCCCGCATTGTGGGCTCCAAAGTCAAGATCAATGCTCTGGCCACCATTGTGGGCGTGGTCGTGGGCGGTGAGATAGCGGGTGTGGCGGGCATGTTTCTGTCGCTCCCGATCATTGCGGTGCTGAAGGTGGCCTTTGACCGCACCGACCAGTTCAAGCAGTGGGGCGTGCTTTTTGGCGACGAGCGTCCGTCGCGCAGCCCTATGGAGGTGCCGGTGCTGCGCTGGAACACAAAAGCCATTCGTCAGAAACTGGAAAAGGAAAACGAGATTGAACCGACGGATAAATCAGAAGAAGCAGGGGAGAAGAAGTAGGAGGCATGCGAATTCAGGCCCGCGGCTTTGCACTCAAATTCGTAACTTTGCTTAGAGACCGAATTCTGAAGAGAACAAGAGCAGATGAACCACCCGAACATACCCTTGGCCGAGCGCATGCGGCCGCATAACCTGGACCAGTATTACGGACAAAAACACCTGGTTGGGCCCGATGGCATCCTGCGTCGCTACATCGAGGGCGGCGTGATACCGAGCATGATTTTGTGGGGACCTCCGGGCGTGGGCAAAACCACGCTGGCCAACATCATCGCCAACCAGATGAAGGTGCCTTTCGTGGCCCTGAGCGCCATCAATGCGGGCGTGAAGGACATCCGGGAAGTGATTGAGCAGGCCAAAAAGCGACAGGGCACAGTGCTGTTCATCGACGAGATTCACCGCTTCAACAAATCACAGCAGGATGCCCTGCTCGGCGCCGTGGAGAAAGGCACCGTGACGCTGGTAGGTGCTACGACCGAGAACCCGTCTTTTGAAGTGATTTCGGCCTTGCTGTCGCGCTGCCAGGTATACATCCTCAAGCACCTCACCAAAGATGAACTCATTGAGCTGGTGGACAAAGCGCTGGAGCAGGACGAATGGATGCGCCACCGCAAGGTACGCATAGAAGAATACGAGGCGCTGCTGACCATCTCGGGCGGTGATGCCCGCAAGCTGCTTAACCTGCTCGAGATTGTGGCCGAAGGTATAAAAGCCGACGAAGTAGTGGTGACCAACGAACTGGTGAAGCAGGTGGCCCAGCAGAACATTGTGATGTACGACAAGTCGGGTGAGATGCACTACGACCTGGTGTCGGCTTTCATCAAGTCCATCCGCGGCTCCGACCCCAACGCAGCCGTTTACTGGCTGGCCCGCATGATCGAGGGCGGCGAAGATCCGAAGTTCATTGCCCGACGTTTGCTTATTGCGTCTTCCGAGGACATCGGCCTTGCGAATGCGAACGCCCTGCTTATGGCCACTAACTGTTTCCAGGCGGTGCAGATGATCGGCTACCCGGAGGCGGAAATTATTCTCTCGCAGTGCACCGTATACCTGGCCACTTCGCCCAAGAGCAACGCCAGCTACAAAGCCATCAAGCAGGCGCGGCAACTCGTGCAGCAGACCGGCAACCTGCCTGTGCCCCTGCACATCCGTAACGCGCCGACCAAGCTTATGAAAGAGATCGGCTACGGCAACAACTACAAGTACGCCCACGACTACGAGGGCAATTTTGTAGAACAGGAGTTCATGCCACAAGAGCTCTCCAATACCGCCCTATATCAGCCCGGCAACAACGCCCGCGAACGCGACCTGCTCAAACAACTGCAGGCCCAGTGGGGGAAGAAGTACAGGTATTAAAAGTTTGAGAGTTAGAAAGTTGGGGAGTTAGAAAGTTGCAAAGGTAGAAAAGGTGAACAGAACATTTTTCTTGATCATAGTGGCGCTGCAAATAGCTTTCTTTTTGGCATGGGAGCACTTAGGGTATAGTCATGGTGAAGCTTATGTGTTTTTGTCAGGTATAGTGTTACTCTACTTCCGGCGAAAATACATGGACATGAAGCCCTACTGGGGTGGCGACCTTAGTGATATCCCGAAATACTTTACCAGAAAGTAGCATACATTCCAAAGAATAAAACCTATAGGGACAGGTCCCAAACAGTCCAAATCGTTCAACCAACAATTCAACCTTCAACAATACAACCATCAACAATTTAACCATTCTATTGGTCTATGAAAAGCCCCGATTGGTCGAGTATGCTGTTTAATGGGGCTTGGTATTGAACTTTAAGCGCTATTTTTGTTTATTGTATGCAGGGACCAGTAATTTCTGATCTCTTTAAAACAGAACCTTAACCCTAATTAGAACCTATGTTGAATTTCCTCAGATATGTACTGGCAACCATCCTGGGCCTGTTCATATTTTTCTTTCTGGGCGCCCTGATCATGGTCGGTATCGTGGCGGCATCGGCCTCCAAAGGCGATGTGACCGTAGCCGAGAACTCCGTACTGGAGCTTAAGCTGGACAAAGCCATTGTGGAGCGCGAGCAGGAAAACCCCTTCGGTGATCTATCCCTCGGCTTCTTCTCTATGAGCAGCGGCGATGGCCTTGACCAGATCAAAGCTTCTATCCGCCGTGCTAAAACAGATGACAACGTGAAAGGCATTTTCCTGAACATGCGTTTCGTGGACGCCGGTATGGGCAAACTGGAGGAGATCCGCGACGAACTGATCGACTTCAAGGAGTCAGGTAAGTTCATCGTTTCTTATGGCGACATGACGAACGAAAAAGCCTACTACCTATCTTCAGTAGCTGATAAAATATACTTAAACCCAATGGGTACGCTCGAGTTCAACGGCATTAGCTCGGAGGTGTTCTTCTTCAAAGGCACCCTGGAGAAGCTGGACATCAAACCCGAGATTTTTAAAGTAGGAGATTTCAAGAGCGCGGTAGAGCCTTTCTTCCTCGACAAGATGAGCGAAGCCAACCGGGAGCAGATGACCTCTTTCCTGAACTCGATCAATGACTACCAATTGCGTAAAATCGCAGAGGCCCGCGGCAAGACCTACGAAGAGCTGAAAAAAGTGTCGGATGAGGTGTTGGTACGCGAAGCAGAAGATGCCAAGACGCATGGTCTGGCCACCGACATTGGTTACTACGACGAAGCCATCGACTACATGAAAGAGCAGATCGGCATTGAAAGCGACAAGAAGCTGCAACTGGTTAGTCTTGCCAAGTATAAGAAAGTGAAAGACGCTGAAAAGAGCGGTTCAGCCAAAAATCGCATTGCCGTGATTTACGCCGAAGGTGATATTGTGGACGGTGAAGGCGGTGACGACGAAATCGGCAGCACGCGCTATGCTGAAGCAATTCGCAACGCCCGCATGGACAAAAAAGTGAAGGCTGTGGTGCTCCGCATCAACTCACCGGGTGGCAGCGCACTGGCATCTGACGTGATGTGGCGTGAAATCCAGGAAACCCGCAAGGTGAAACCTGTTATCGCCTCTATGTCCGACGTGGCTGCCTCTGGCGGTTACTACATGGCCATGGGTTGCGATACGATTGTGGCGCATCCAAACACGATCACCGGAAGCATCGGCGTGTTTGGCATTGTTCCCAACTTCGAAGGCTTCTTCAAAAACAAGATGGGTATTACGGTGGACCGCGTTAGCACCGGCAACCACTCCGATATGCCGACTGTAACCCGCGCCATGACGCCGTTCGAAAAGGAAATTGTGCAGCGCGAGATCAACAAGATATACGAGGTGTTCACACAAAAAGCAGCTGATGGCCGTGGCATGTCGCAGGACGAGCTGAAGAAGTTCGCGTCTGGCCGCGTGTGGTCAGGTATAGAAGCCAAGGAGCGCAACCTGGTGGACGTGCACGGTGGCCTGGAAAAAGCTATTGAGATTGCTGCTGCCCGTGTAGGTATAGAGGATGACTACCGCATTAAGGAGCTCCCGCGCCGCAAAACGTTCCTGGAGGAGATGCTAGGTGAGTCTGGCTCACAAGTAAAGGAGCGTGCTGTAAAGGCCGAGTTGGGGCAACTGTACCCAATGTATCAGATGTACAAGAAGGTGGAGAACATGCAGGGCATCCAGACCCGTATGCCATATGAATTGATCATTCAATAATCTCAGGAGCAGAAAGCAATTTGCTGCTTCATAATATTAGAAAACCCGCTGGTTTACGCCAGCGGGTTTTTTGTTTTTTAGCGGTTCCGTTTTTGCAGGATTGAAGGTATAGCGGAGTGGGTTATTGGCTGTCTGCCGGATTTTATCATGGCGCGAGCGTCCTCGCTCGTGTCTGCTATGGTGGGGCCTCTGGCCCCGTTGTAGTTGCTTCTGCTTATGCCCTCGCTCGCGTCCCGCGAGTGTGAGGTATCGGGCGGACTCTGGCCGCTGGTGCATAGTACCGGTATACTTGTATCTGGTGTAGTTGCAGGTATAGCAACCGGTCTTGTTTCATAGCTTGCCTTAGCCAGGCGGGCTGCTGTTTCGCCTGTGCGGCGGGCACCTACTTTTTTTCTTGATAAAAAAAGTAGGCAAAAAAATCAAGACGCTCCAAACTCGCTGAACGCTCAGACAGTGGAGCGTCGAAAAGCGCACCGGGCACCGATGTTTTTTTCATGGTTTAGGTTCAAGTTAGTCTTGCTACACCTGCCAGTGGTTTTTGTGGTCTTTGCTGCAATGCTTATACCTCGGATTAGTAATGGCGGAAAGTCCCCCTTCGAAGGGGGCAGGGGGATGTTAATCGTGCACGAGAATCCTGTCAATCCTGGGGGTAGGGGCCCTCTTTAAAATCCTATAAATCCTGATTCAGACAAGCAATACAATTGCAGGCAATTACCACAAGTTCCAGCCGTTCCCTGCCAACACCTTCAAAAAGCCAAGGTCCTAACCAAATCAAGTCAACGGCAACCAACTAACACCCAGGCAGTAGAAAGTTTTCTGACCATCACATGATTTAAATCATTTCTTCTCTCAGAATTAATGACCTATTTCGCGAACTTTAAACAGCAAAAAATGATGAACGATATGATGCAGCAATTACGAGAGTCCGCTTCTTATATACAGGACAAGACAGGCAATTTTCAGCCGGAGTTCGGTATCATTCTGGGCACGGGCCTGGGCGCTTTGATCAAGGAAATTGAAATTGAATACAGCCTCGATTACGCCGATATCCCGCACTTCCCGGTGTCGACCGTGGAGAGCCATACCGGTCGTCTGGCTTTTGGTACGTTGGCCGGTAGACGCGTGATCGTGATGCAGGGCCGCTTCCACTACTACGAGGGCTATACCATGCAACAGGTGGTGCACCCGGTGCGCGTCATGAAGCTGCTGGGTGTAAACAAACTGTTCATCTCCAACGCCAGCGGTGGCCTGAATCCGGCTTTCAACACCTCCGACCTGATGGTGATCACCGACCACATCAACCTGCAACCATCTAACCCCCTCATCGGGCCGAACCTGGACGAACTGGGACCACGCTTCCCGGATATGAGCGAAGTGTATGACGAGCAGATGGTGCGCCAGGCGATGGTGATTGCGGAAGATGCTGGCTTTACCCTGCAAGAAGGCGTTTATGCAAGCGTGCCTGGACCGATGCTGGAGACGCTGGCAGAGTATTCTTACATCGCCCGCATCGGTGCCGATGCCGTGGGTATGTCGACTGTGCCGGAGGCGATTGCCGCCCGCCACATGGGCATGAAGATTTTTGGTATCTCTGTGATTACTGACATGGGCACGCCGGATCGTATCAAGAAAGTAAACCTGGCTGATATTCTGGAAGCCGCCGCTATTGCCGAGCCGCGTATGACCTTGCTGATCAAGGAACTGGTGCGTCAGCAGTAATAGAGCGAAGGCACAAATAAAATAAACAGGGGCAGTCATTTGGCTACCCCTGTTTATTTTAGGTATACACTATGTCGTTAGGTATGAGAGGGCAAGTAGCAAAGCGTTTGAGCTGCCATGCGCCAGTATGGCCCAGGTCAGGCTGAAGCGGAGCCGGATGTAGCTCCAGAACAATGAACCGATAAACTGCGGCACGACCAGCAGCGGGATCAGGGCCGATGGCAGGTTCAGGTTCTCATAATTGGCCAGGTGCACCAGGGCAAATACTATTGTGAAGGTATAGAAGACGGCTCCGAAATGCTCTTTCCAGAGGCGGCGAAAATGCCTGGCCCGTTCATCTGAGAGCAACACCCAAAGTCCCAGCGCAAGTGTTGTGAGCCAAATCAGAGCACTCACCAAAGTGCTGATTCCGCTGAGTTCCAGCAGCGGAGGCAAGACAAAGATGTTGATAGTCAGAAAGGAAACAAGTAGCCGTTTGCGGGTATAGCGCAAGGGGGCACGGAAAAAGAACTCCTCTATCGCCGGACCCACCACAGCTACGGCTAGCAGCACAAGCAGGGGGTGGGTTTCCCGCAGAAACTTGTCGAGGCCATGACTGCCAAAATGATCTAAGCCCAGCAGTTGAAGCAGGCCGAAGACAAGCAAGCTTATACCTAAGCTCAGGCTAAACTTGAGCACGAACAATTGTAGCAGGGGCTTCCATATCTGTTTGGGCTCTTGATGCTGGGCTTGCAACTGTTGCGGTGACTTCAGGAAATGCCAAAAATCCAACACGGTTTCGGGTAGCGAGGGATTTGGTTTGGCTTCGACTTTTTCGGCTGGTAAAGTTGTTTCCATCCAGGCAGCTTTACTTTGTGATCACTACCGTTTTGCGGTTGTAAGCGAGGTTTGTAAAAATGCCGATGCCGCCCTTTACCGATGAGACAATGCGCGAAGGCTGGGCGAAAGGATTGCCGTTGGCATTGCGGGCGTCCGAAACAGAGCCCAGGAAGTCGTAGTACTGCTGCTCAATGTGGTACAGCGAAACAACCAGCGTATCACCTTCTTCATACTCATAGGCAGAACCGTGGGACACGCGTTGTCCATTGGTGAGCCAGTCGCTGGAAATGAAGTCGCGGTCGGAGGAGTTGGTGAGGCTATCGCGGTGTACCATGTAGCGGTAGAAGTTCTCCGTATTGGGGTCGTCCTGGTAAGAAGTGAGCAGATAGGCCTTGTCCTTCTCATTGAACTTCCACTCGACAGCTTCAATCGGAACCTTACCCAGAATAGTGGTAGTGCCCGTCACGTGCCGCCCTTTGCCGTCTTTCACCTCCAAGCCGACTACATCGCCCGGCTGCAGGTCCAGTTTTTCACTCAAACGGTGGGTATAGTATTTGCCAGTTTGCTTGTTCTGAACAGGGCTGAAAGGCAGTTTGATCCTTTTGCCCCGGTAAGTGATAAACACCTCCGCATCGGGCACCAGCGGCAGTTCCGGTTCATTGAAGTAACTCACACTTTCCAGTACCACCGCCCGCAGGGGTTTACCGGGTTCCAGGTAGCACTCCACTACCAACTGCGACTCATGGGGCGGCAGTTTCACTTCCACTTCCTGCTCCATGCCGCAGGAGGCCAGCAGAACAAGCAGGGGCAAAAACAAGGTATAGATCATTCGTCTGTTCATCATCAGAACTTGAAATTATAAGTAACAGAAGGTATAACCGGGAAGAGCGATACCTGCTTGGCCCTAAAACCGAGCGTTTCGTCATCTTCTTCGTTCTTCACCTGTTCAAAATACACAAAGTAGGGGTTGCGGCGGTTGTAGGCATTGTAGGCGCTGAAAGTCAGGTCGGCCTCGCCGCGTTTTGGCTTAAGCTTGAGCACCAGTCCCAGGTCCAGGCGGTGGAAGGCGGCCAGCCGGAAGCTGTTCCGGTCGCTGTACACGGGCACCACCGTGGCGTTCTTGCCCTGCACATCCTGAAAGGCGAAACGGGCCACGGGCAGCGAATAGGCATTGCCGGTACCATACACAAAAGCACCGGTCAGGTTGATGCGCTTGCTCAGCTCGTGCAGTACCACCACGCTCAAATCGTGGCGGCGGTCGTAGCGGGTCGGGAAACGACGGCCCCCGTTGATATCATCAAACTGGCGGTAGCTCCACGACAATGTATAGCCTACCCAGCCGGTGGTGCGCCCCTTTATCTTTTCGAGGTATACCTCGTTGCCATAGCTCTCGCCTTTGCCGAACAGGAATTCTGCCTCCAGGTTATCATTCACAAACAGGTTGGCCCCGTCGCGGAAGTCGATCTGGCGGTGCATCCACTTGTAGTACAATTCGTTGGTGACCATGTAGCGGCCTTCGCCGAAAAGGTGGCTTATACCTGCGGCCACCTGCTGCGAGCGCTGCGGCTTCACGTAGTCGTTGGAAGGGTACCAGATATCGGTCGGCAGTGAGGCGCCGGAGTTGGCCACCAAATGGATGTACTGCATCATACTGGCGTAGCTGGCCTTCAGGGAGGTATTCTCGCTCAGGCTATACTTGGCAGCGACCCGCGGCTCCAGAGCGCCGTAGGTTTTCCCGCCACTGTTAAAGGCCGACAACCGCAGGCCGTAGTTGAGGGAGAGTTGGGCGTTTACCTGGAAATCGTCAGCTATATAGGCTGCCGCTTCGGTAGCCTCGTAGTCGTTACCTGCCGCAAAACTCTGCCGGTCGTCGTCGGAGTCAAAGTTGAGGCGGCCGATGGTGAAATTGTGCTTGGTGGCCATGGCGCCGAACTGCAAGGTATGGCCTTTGTCCAGGAGCAGGCTGAAGTCTGTTTTGAGGGCCAGGTCGCGGATGTCGGAGGTCAGGTTGAAGCTGAACACGTCGATTTTATTGCTGACGTTGTACTGGTAGCTGCTGCCCGAAAGTGTCGTGTTTACCTGAAAACGGGGATTGAATTTGTGCTGCCAACGCAGCGCACCCACCTTGTTGCCCCAGTCGAAGCCAAACTGAAAGTCTGCGTCGTTGAACCCGAAAAAGTCGCGCCCGAAATAACCGCTCACAAACAGCTCGTCCTTCTCACTCAGCTTGTAGTTGGCTTTGCCGTTGAGGTCGTAGAAGTAATAGTCAGGTATAGGATTGAAGTCTTTTTTGCCTTCTTGCAGGCGGTTGATCTGGCGTGTGAAAACATCGAAATAGGTGCGGCGACCGGAGAGAACGAAGGAGGACTTGTCTTTCACGATCGGCCCGTCCACGGTCAGGCGCGAGGCGATCAGGCCAATGCCGCCAGTTACGCCAATGCGCTCCTTGTTGCCTTCGCGCATCTTTACGTCCACCACAGAAGAGAGCCTGCCGCCAAACTGTGCCGGGAAGCCCCCTTTGTACAACTCCACACTTTCCACGGCATCCGGGTTGAAGACCGAGAAAAAACCAAACAGATGCGAGGCATTGTAGACTACGGCATCGTCGAGCAACACCAGGTTCTGGTCCGGGCCACCGCCGCGCACGTATAGCCCCGAGGCGCCTTCACCACCCGACTGCACACCGGGTTTGAGCTGCAGCGTCTTGATCAGGTCCACTTCCCCGAAAAGGGCAGGCAGGAGCTTGGCTTCGCGCGTGGTCAGCGTCTCGACGCTCATCTGGCTGGCATTGAGCTTCTGCTGCAGGGAGTTAGCCTCGATCACGACTTCGCGCAACTGGCTGTTGGCTGGCAGCAGCGCGAAGTTGATGGTCAGGTTCTGATCTGTAACTTCTATGGTGCGCGTGGTGCTCTCGTAGCCAATGTAGGTAGCCTGCAAGGTATGGCTGCCCTCCGGTAGCTGCAAGGTATAGAAACCGCGGGCATCCGTCACAGCGCCTATGCGCAGCTCCGGAACCGATACCGTGGCCCCGATGAGTGCATCTTCGCTACCGCGCACGTAGCCACTTATCGAGTAAGTGCGCTGCGCAAACACATCGGAGGCAAAGAGGGTGAAAAGACAGAAAAGGTAGACAGCAAAAGCTGGTAAGCGCATTAGACTAAATTTAATTCTGGGGCCTGGAAAATCAGGTACAAAGGTACACAAATAACCTGATTTGCCCCTGTAAAACAATCATTGTCAGATCATTTGGGGCAAATTTACTATACCTGAAACAGCAGGCGGGCTAAAATGTTGGGCTGAAGTATAGTTTCTTAAGGCAAGGTTTCGTTTAGCCAGGCGGCGCGCAGACGAAGCTGCTGATCAGTGGGCGACTCCACCGGCTCCAGCAGGTGCAGCACTTCCCGCTTGACAGGAGTCACTTTACCGGTCAGCTTTTTAGGTTTCACAAGGCCTTTAGCATCTTTGCGGCCTACGGTGATCTCTATCTTGCTGCCGGGTTTGGCCTCCTGCAGCTCTTCGCCAATGATGTCGCGGATGTTCATGGGGGTGACTTCCTTGCCGTTGAAAGCCAGTAACTGGTCGCCCTCCTTAAAGCCCATCTGCTTCCCGAACTCGTCCATGTCATCGGCTTCAGCCACCGTAATTTTATCTGCTTCGCGGTCGTAGCCCGGCACAAAGCCCCCGTAGGAGTTAACCAGCTGCACCGCCACCGGCTCGTATCGGACGCCCACTTTCTCGAACAGCTCGGCCAAAGGCAGCCGCTCGTTGCCCTCCACGTAGCGGGCAAAGAAGGTCCGTATCTCAGGGTAGGTGAGTTCCGCTATTTTATCGAAGAGCTCGTCGTCTTTAAAGGGCTTGCCTTTGCCATAGGTTTTGGCCAGGTCCTGCATCAGGTCCACCAAGCCGTACTTGCCATCCGAAAGGTCGCGCAGCTGTATGTCCAGCGCCATCCCGATCAGGGCGCCTTTCTGGTACACGTTGCCATACTCTTTTTCATGCTCGTCGAGCACTTTGGCGCTCATTTCCGTGAAGGGCAGCGTATCGTTAAAGGCCATGGAGCTGAAAATGTACTCCCGGATCTTGAGCATGAACTCATCGACCGAGATCAGATTTTCGTGCACCTGCACATGCGAGGCGAAGTACTCCGTCACGCCCTCATACAGCCACAGGTGCTTCGACATGCGGGGGTTGATGAAATCAAAATCGTGGATCTCCTCGGACTGGATGGAGAGCGGCGTCACGATATGAAAAAATTCGTGGGCGGCCACATCGCGCATGGTGCTGTTGAAGCGCTCTTCGGGCATCTCAGGCAGGTAATAAACCGAGGAGTTGGAGTGCTCAAGCGCCCCGTAAGAGCCCGATTTGCCTGGTCGCTCGGGCACGTAAATCAGGAAAGCATACTTATCGACGGGCAGCGTGCCGCCGAGGTAACTGCGCTGCGCCTCCAGAATGTCGCGGATGTTGTCGGCAATGGGTTTGGAGGTAACGCGGCCGGTAGGGGAGTAAACGGACACCAGCACGTTTGTCTCGCCAAGATTGACTATCGTCGTATCCGGCTTGTTATACATCAGCGGCGAGTCGGCCAGCTCCACATAATTGGGCACGTTGTAAGTGTCGGCAGTGGCGGTGCTGGAAGTGGCCTGCAGCGCCGTGGAGCCATAAAAGCCCTCGGGTTTGGTAACGGTGAGCTCGTAAGGCACCTGCTTCAGTCCGTCGAAATAACCCACGAAGCCGAATGCGTTGAGCAGGAAATTCTTGCCTTCTTCGATGTTGGTGCCACCCGGCTCAAAGACTACGTCCTGCCGGCGGGCAGCGTCAAAGGTATCGTCCACCCAATAGGTGATCTTATCCAGGTTCTGGGCCTGGGTGATGCGCCAGCGGTTGGTGTCGATGCGCTCGACGGGCAGCGGTTTGCCCTGCTTGTCCAGCGCCTGGAACTCCGATACAAATTTGCCAAAATCAGACACCGAATAAGTTCCGGGCACGATCTTGGGCATGTTGTAAATGGCCTCGCCCTGCTTGATGGCCGGCGGACGCACACTTACCGGTACTTTGTCGCCTTTCACTTGCGTGAGGTCGATGGAGACGGCGTAGCGAGGTTCTGAACTTGATTGTGTGGCAACAGAAGAACAGCCAAAATGCAGGCTGATCAGCAGGAAAAGGATCGTTTTGGTTAATTTCATGTAGAGCAGACGTGAGTTAACACCTAGTTAACGGTCATGGGCTGCTTTTGGATTTGTACTTGCCTTTTCTCCAGAGAAGAATCGACGGAAAGGGGGCCGGCACCGTTGAACAGGTAAAAGAAACCTGCGAAAATGAGCTCAGCAGCCGGGTAGTACTGCGGAAACGACTGCCCGATGTGCACGATCAGGATAGCAGCCGTGAAATTGATGATAAGCAACAGACCGGCTATCCGGACGCCCCAACCCAGCAGGAGCATCAGGCCGATCAGAAACTGGGTATAGACGGAGAGGTGTGCGGCCACCAGGGGATAGGGCAACCCGTGGGCCTGCAAAAAATCCCGGAACTCGAGCATGCGCTCCCAGCTGAACACATTGTCCTGCACGCCATAGATCAGGAAAACGCCCATGGCGAACCGCAAAAAGACTACGCCATAGGCCCTGTGGCGGCGAAAGAAATCAAAAGCGGCTATTTTCATCGGTTATCGGAGGGCGCTGAGGACTTTCTGCTTCTCGTAGTCAGAGCCCATGGTGTTGGCTGCTTTCTCCACTTCTGCCCGCAACTCTTTAGCATCGGCAGGTATGGCAGCGGCTATGTTGCGCAACACTTTCCCTTTTTCGTAATCAGAACCCATGCGGCTCACAACCGGCAGCAGCGCTTTGTACTGGGCCTGTGACAAGGTATGGCTCTTCAGAACGGCGTTGATGGTCTTTGCTTTCTCGTAGTCCGACGAAATTTTATCGATGACGGAGAAGGCTGGCTTGTAGTTGTTTTGAATAAACCCGGGCTGCTTGGCCAGTTGCTGCAGTACCTTGGCCTTTTCGTAGTCAGAGGAGATTTTGCCGGTCTGTTCCAGCGCCGTTGACATGCTCTCGTTGCTCAGGCCGGGCGTCTCGAGCAGGTATAGCAGGGCCTTGCGGCGCTCATAGTCCGAGCTGATTTTATTGCTCACCTGCAGGTAACTGCCTGCAACGTCTTTGTTCTGCAGATGCGAAGCGGACACATTGCCGAGGGCTTTGCGACGTTCGTAATCGGAGGTCACGTGCTTGTCCACAAACTGCAGCATCAGTTTCACGTCGGCGTGCTTCAGGTTGGGCTGCTGGTACAGGTGCTGCACAAAGCGCATTCGGGCATGGTCGCTGCCTGCTTTTTCGGCCTCCGCCAGCACGCCTTTCGCACCCGACTTGCCATACAGGTTGTTTACCAGCTCCGCTATACCTATACCAGTGTTGGCCATCAGGTCAGGCATTATCTGCTGCAGCCACGCTGTGCCCGCCGGTTCGTAGGCTATTTGCTTGCCGTTCTCAGAATAAGTGCGACTTACATTACCCTTGGCATCACTCGAAATCTCCAGCCGCCTGGTGTGGTCGTTGACCGAGCGCATATACCGGAGGTAGCCGTTCGGAGAGATGCTTTTGATGTCTTTCAGGTCATCGGTGAGGGTGATGGTTCCCTTGCTTTTCAGCTCTTCGCGCTTGTTGTCGTTCGAGTTGATGTATACCTGCTCTCCGTCCTTGCCATCTTTCCCCTTGCCACCTACCTGTATCCGGACGTTCTCGTTTTTTTTCTTTGTCTTGATGGTGTCCTGTGGCATGACTTCCACGCCCGTCAGGATGCGCAGGCTGGTGGAGGCGGCAGGTCGCAGGTCCAGCATACTCAATATGCCGGCAGCAACGGAAGCATAGAAGATGGTAGAGGTTTTTCGCATAATTTTTATTTTCAATGATGCACTTTTGGGCCCAAAGGCTGCTTCAGGCTGTAAATATTTTTTCAATAATTGCTGGATTTGCCAGTAAGTGAGCGTGTAAAGCGGTTTTTTGGCTTCAATCATCACTTCGCCAAAGTCCTCGGTTGCGCCTATACCTATAGCAACTCCGCCGCCTGCCTTCTGGCGTTGAGGCTTTCTGTCACGATCTGCCCGTCAAATAGGTTCACGATGCGGTGTGCGTATTCGGCGTCAGAAGGGGAGTGCGTCACCATGACCACTGTAGTGCCTGCGTCGTTGAGCTCCGATAGCAGGGCCATCACCTCGCGGCCGTGTACTGAGTCCAGGTTACCGGTTGGTTCGTCCGCCAGGATCAGGCTGGGGTTGGAAACTGTGGCGCGGGCGATGGCGACACGCTGTTGCTGACCACCGGAGAGCTGTTGCGGAAAATGGGCGTGACGGTGAGCGATACCCATGCGTTCCATAGCCTCCTGCACGCGCTTTTTTGCTTCGGCGGCCGGGACACCCAGGTAATCGAGCGGCATGCTGATGTTTTCCTCTACCGTGAGCTCGTCGATCAGATTGAAACTCTGGAACACAAAGCCCAAATTCTGCTTGCGGATCTTGGCGCGCTGTCGCTCCGATGCGCGGCTGATGTCCTGGCCCATGAAGTGGAAAGTGCCGCCCGAAGGACTGTCGAGCAGGCCCAGGATGTTGAGCAATGTGGACTTGCCACAACCGGATGGCCCCATCACCGCCACGAATTCTCCTTTGGCAATGCGCAGGTCCACCCCCGCCAGTGCAGTCGTCTCAACCGTGTCGGTCAGGTATTTCTTCTCCAACTGCTTCGTCTCGATGATGAATTCTTCCTTGCTCATGGTAGCTTAATTGTTAAATTGTTGATGGTTAACTTGTTGTCTGTTGATTGGTAATTGTTGATTGATAAATTTCAAGCGGTATACACTAGTGTTTTACACTCCCATCTTCAAATCTCTACATCTACTTTAATTCAAGCCTGTCTATGTCGCCGTAGCTTTCGTAGGAGGACAGCACCACTTTCTCGCCCGGCTGCAGTCCCTCCAGCACCTCGTAATGCCTGGGGTTCTGGCGTCCTAGCTTGATGCTGCGCTTGGTCGCATAATTGCCCGATTCGCTCACCACGAATATCCAACTGCCGCCTGTGCTTTGGTAAAAGCCACCGCGTGGCAGGAGCATCGCCTGGCCTCCATCGTTCAGGTTCAGCCTGATCTGCAGGGTCTGGCCACGGCGTATACCTTGCGGAGCGCCTGCTTCGGCAAATTCCAGATCTACCTGAAAAGTGCCGCTCTGTACTTCCGGAAACACTTTGGCTACCTTTAGCTTATAATTCTGGCCGTTGAAATCGAAGTTGCCCTCCAGACCGGGGTATATTCGGGAGATATAATGCTCGTCGATCGAGGCTCTCACCTTGTAACCGCTCATATCGTCTACCTGGCCAATGTTCTCGCCAGCGCCTTTGGACTCGCCCACCTGCGCCTTCAGCGTGGACAGCTGACCGGAAATGGGAGCGGTGACGTACAGGTTGTTCAGTGTGTTGCGGGCCATGTTGATGTTGGCCTGCATTCTCCTGATCGACTCATCCAACTGGCGCAGGCGGTCTTCCAGCAGCTTGGCGTCCTGCTTTACGGAGCGGTCGCCGAGTGCCTTGCGCTTTTTGAGAAATTCATATTGATCTTTTGAAGCTTCGAATTCCTCCTGCGAGATTGCTTTTTCAGCGATCAGCATCTTGTTGCGGTTATAGGCCCGCTCTGCCAGCGCCAGGTTGTATTCGGTCTCGGCCAGTTGGTTCAGCTGTCTGATCTGGTCCTGCTTCATCGTGATCTCGGAGTTCTGCCGCTCATTCATCAGGTCGTAGAGCTGTGTCTCGCGGGTCATAAAGTCGATCTGCAGGGTCGTGTTGGAGAGCTTCAGAATGGTGTCTCCCTTTTCCACCATGCGGCCATCATCGGTATAGATCTTCTCCACGCGGCCGCCTTCTGTTATATCCAGGTAAAATGTTTTGAGGGGCTCCACCGTACCATCAATGGCGATAAATTCCTGGAACACGCCGTTCTCTACCGTGCCCACCGTAATGCGCTTGCTGTCGACATTAAGTTTAGAGGAGTGCTCGGCAAAAAGTAAGTTGTAAATAATCACTACCAATACCAAGGCAGCACCGCCGATGACGGCGATTTTCTTCGGCGTATATTTTTTCTTTTCTATGACGCGATCCATAGCAGGAGAAGGGTTTCTGTACTGTGCTAGGAGGGGAACGCCAACAAGTATGCCATTATGTTTAAATGGTTGATATTTAGAAATTTAAACACAAGTTTGTGCTGGAGACAAAGCGAAAATGTGCGGTATCGTACACCTGGTTGTCTGTATGCGCACACCCGGTCGGGTTGCCGGTGGATAGCGAATTGATCGGGAAGGATTGCCTTTTGGAAACGGGAGAGAGGTAGGAAAGCGACCAGGGTGCCCTGTAGTGGAGCACTCATTTTCCAGGATACGCAGGTAACAGCTAACTTCCTGCCTTTCTTCGTCACCCAAAATGCAAGGCTCAGGTATAGCACCGCGTATCAACATGGTGGGGGGAAGGAGCCAACAGCTTTTCTCTCATTCCACCACCTGCAGCCTAAGCTTAGAATTTGGAACAAACGGTTGGACTGAGACAGCGCCTCAAAAGAGGTTGCTTCCGGAACAACTTTCAGGGCAGATTGCCGCTACAGACGCTGACTGATGAGGCCTTCTGAAAATCTAAATATTTTGCTGAATGATCTGGCTAAGTTGGTGACCCGGAACAGCACCGGCCTGCTTCCAGATGATCTGCCCGTTTTTGAAAAGCATGAAAGTCGGAACGCCCTGCACGCGGTACTGCTGTGCGGCCGCCTGGTTTTTGTCCACGTTAATTTTGATGACTTTCAGCTTGCCTGAGAAGTCTTTTGCCAGCTGCTCCACCACGGGGTTCATCGTTTTGCAGGGACCGCACCAGTCGGCATAAAAGTCCACCAGTACCGGCATACCCGGGCTCTTGATCAGTTCAGCGAATGATTTTTTTGCCATAGCTCCATTGTTTAATCTGTTTCTACGAAGCACAAAGCTAAAAGATAAACCGCTTAAGTCCGCTCCTATACCTGCCGAACTGTAATAGAGAAAACCACCTGGTCCTTCCTGTTATGCACGATCCTGCGCCTCGCTCAGCTGCGGCTTACATTTCGGCTATACCTTCGCCTGGCAATAGGGAACTATCGCGGCGGCCGCTTGCTTAATGTATTGACAAAATTCTCTTGAGAAACATGATCTACCTGAAATATAAGCTGAGACGCTGGATCAGCACCCTGGCAATTACCCTTCTGATTGTAGTGGCCACTTTGCCGCTCAGTTCCTGCAGCAAAAGCGATGCGGCTATACCTGAAGATGTCGCGGAACGCGAACTGCTTGTGTCGGCCGAACAAGTAGGCACTTTGCATGCTGCCACGCTCAAGCAATTGGCCGGTGCCTACGCCGGTAGTTTTCAAAGCCAGATCAAGTATGATGTCGCCATCTACAAATTAACCTACCGCACCACATTTCAGGGCCGTGAAACTGAGGCGTCTGGCTTAGTTGCCCTCCCGATGAACCTGGCTGCGCCTGCGCCAGTGCTGAGTGTGCAACACGGCACCATTTTCGAGCACGACGAGGCGCCTTCTGCCATAAGCGGCGGCCTGACGGGTTTCGAAGTCTTCGCCTCCGGCGGCTACATCACGCTGATACCCGACTACCTGGGTTTCGGAGCCTCCAAAAACCTACTGCACCCTTACTATCATCAACAGTCATCAGGTATAGCGGTGGTCGATCTGATTAAAGCGGCCAAGTCGCTCTACGCCCGTGAAGGTATAGCCGACAACGGACAGCTGTTTTTGGCAGGTTACTCCGAAGGCGGCTACGTGACACTGGCAGCGCAAAAGGAAATTGAAACCAACCCACAACATGGCCTGAAAATAACGGCCTCCGGCGCCGGCGCTGGTGGCTACGACCTAACCGAAATGCTGGCGGATGTGGTGGCGGGCAAGCCCTATACCTATCCGTCCTACCTGGCTTATGTGCTGATGAGCTACAACAAAACCTACGAGTGGAACCGTCCGCTCACCGATTTTTACCAGGAGCCTTACGCCACCCGACTGGCTACCATGTTCAACGGGCAGCACAGCGGCAGCGCCATCAACCAACAACTGACCACCCAAACGGAGCGTTTGTTCTCAGCTTCTTTTCTGGAAGGGCTCCGTGGCAATGGCGAGCAGGAACTTAAAAAGGCGCTACAGGAAAATAGCTTTAACAATTGGGTACCGCAAAGCCCGACACGTCTATACCATGGCACTGCCGATGTGATTGTGCCCTATACCAATTCGAAGCAAACGTATGAACGCATGAAGGCGGCCGGTGCCCCGAACCTGGAGCTTATCCCTATTCAAAACGGCACGCACGGCAGCAGCCTGATTCCGATGCTCACTGATTTGATTCCCTGGATGCAGTCGTTTGAGGTGAAGCCGTAAAGGTAAGTATAGTTTAATGGCGTGGGCGTCCACGCTAGTATCTGGTTTAGTGGGGCCTCTGGCCTAGGTATAGGTATAGCTAAGCAAGCAGAATAGCTGCCCCATACCTAGCGTAACAGCGGCGGTTGTGGCTATAGCGGTTTTGCTATTGCATAGCTGGCTTTTGCCCTGGCCGGGCGGGCCCTACTTTTTGTCTTGACACAAAAATCGAGGGCCCCTACCCCCAGTAGGCAAAAAAGTCAAGATTCCCCAAACTCGCTGACCGCTCGAACAGTGGGTAATCATTTGGTGCACCTGGCAACGCTACTTGTTTCATAGCCAGCGTGCAAGTTAGTCTTTCTATACCTGCCACGTGTCGTTTGCAATGACTGAAACTACAAAGCCAATCCCTTAAAAGTGGTAACGGCTAACTCTCCCCTCGAGGGGAGCGCAGAGGGGTGTATACATGTGTGAGGAAAAAGCAATTTGCCCAGCTATTCACATCTGGGTAGTGAATCAACACCCCTATAATCCCCTGAAGGGGATAGTTACCTGCAACTATTCCTCTGTGTTTGGAGGAGGATGACACTCTTCTACGGCTATACCATAGCCACGGTGCGTATACCCTAGAAATAGCAGTGCCCGAAATTCCCCTCTGGGGGTAGGGGCCCTCTTTAAAGAGAGGGGCAGGGGTGTGTTAATCATGCACCGGAATCCTGAAAATCCCCTAATCCTGAAAATCCTGATTCAGACTAAAAAAGCGGGGCTGACAGGTGTGCACAGCTCCCCCTCCTGTTTTTAGGAGGGGATCAGGGGGAGGTAATCCTAGGCAGCAGGATGAGAAGCCTTCCCTCAGGTTAAACCAGCCTGTATCAGTTATCCCTACATTTTCCTACACTTCACAGAATACACCATCGGAATCAGGTTTTGTAGGTGTTTGATGCGCCAGTAGCCGTCGGGGCCTTGCACGGTATGGCTGAAGCAATTGTAGGGCGAGTAGGGGAATTCGTGGAAGAGCTCTAGTTTCAAGCCTTGGTTCAGCAGCGCCGTGATCACTTCGCTCAGGCTGTGGTTCCAGGAGTATTCCTTGTACCTGATCGGTGCGTCACGGTCAGCGTAGGTGCCGGTTTGCTCTTCAACGATCGGCTCAGAGGTGTTGTGGTATGGGTACTGTACTTGTGCGAACTCATTGTCGAACATCCACACCACTGGATGAAACTCGGCCATGTAGAACGTGCCGCCCGGCTTCAGGAAATGCGCGATCACCTCTGCCCATCGGTTCAGGTCGGGCAGCCAGCCGATCACCCCGTAGGAGGTGAACACGATATCGAACTGCCCCTGCAGGTTTTCCTTCAGATCATATACATTAGAGCATACAAAGCGGGCATCCAGGCCAAGCTCGCGATTCAGTTTTTCCGCCTCTTTTATCGCCTCATCCGACAGGTCTATTCCGGTGGCTTCGGCGCCCAACCTGGCCCAGGAAAGGGTGTCTTGCCCGAAGTGGCATTGCAGGTGCAGCAGACGCTTGCCCACTACATCTCCCACCTCCTCCAGCTCAATGGCATTCAGGCTGGACTTTCCCGCCTTAAACCCGGCGACATCATAAAATGCCGAATTCTTGTGCACGGCTGTCCGCAGGTTCCAGGCCTGCCGGTTTGCTTCAAAATATTCCTGTTCCATATGCTCTATTCCTTAAATGACAGATTGTTGGATAGATAAAAATACTATAAATTGCTTTATCTAAAATTTTATATATTTACATTTAATCTTCTCTACGAACAAGTAACAACCCATGGAAATCACAGGAAAAGAAGGTGGGCCGATAACACGTGACCAGGCAAAAAGATGGACAGCCCGGTACAGATCAAGCGGCAGAGGCAAAACCAACTCGCATCTGTTCGGGGCCGACACCGTCAAGGAGCTTCTCGCACAGGAAAACTGCGTGGCGATGCGCATCTACTATGCCTTGGATGACAACGGAGAACAGCAATTGCTGCTGGTCGGAACAGACGCTGAAGGCAACGACATGACCGAAGGCCTGATCCTGGACCTAGCCTCGCCCTGTCCTCCTGACTGTTCTGTTAACAAAAGCGAGTTAGCTGGCTAATGGAGTTCTTCCTGGCACATATCTATCCTTCTCTGAAATGGGTCGCCGTATTGAGTCCCCTTTTGCCTTTTGTAATAGGCCTGGGGCTTATCAAAAGGCGGAAGGATACAAGATTCGTGCTGCTGTTTCTTTTCATAACCATTGGCGTGTTGACAGAAGCTGCGTCCCGGATAACAGTGATGATCGGCACCACTAACAATCTTTGGCTGGCTCCTCTTTATACCTTATTCGGCTTCAGTGTTTTGGCAGGTATATTTTATTATAGTTTTGACACCACCCCACTCAAACGATCCATCATTGTCGGGGTAGTGGGGCTGTGTATACTCATTTACTACGATGCCTTTATCATAGACGGATTGACGAGGATGAACTCTGTGTCGAGGATAGCGGCCAATGCCATGCTGATTATAATGGCCATCACTTACTTTTACAAGGTCGCCAACAATGCTAAAATCATTTACCTGGATCGTGACCCGATGTTCTTGCTGAGTTGCGCCATCCTGATTTATTATGCCGGAACAAGTATGTCCTATGCAATTTTTAATGAGGCGCTGGCTATTTCAAACGATGCGGCACGCATTTGTGTAGCCATCAATATGGTGTTGGTTATCCTGTTTTACGCTAGCCATGTTTTTATATTAAGGAGGATGGCCGCATGATAGAAACCTTAACGCCTTTACTCATCATCACGCCTGTTCTGCTGGTGCTCGCCATTGGCATTATTGTGTTCGTGTTTGCCTACCAGCGGCGTATGCTGCAGCACCAGGAGCACCTGCGTGAGTTGCAGGAGTTGCGGCAGCGGCAGATGCTGGAGGCAGCCCTTGACGCGCAGGAGGAAGAACGCCGCCGCGTAGCCCGTGACCTGCACGACGAAGTGGGCGGCATGCTGGCCCTCATTCGGCTCAACATTGGGCAGGTAGAGCGCAAGTGCGCCGAAAACGAAGCAGCCGCCGAAACAGCCCACCGCTCCAAAGAACTGCTCGACGAGGCCATCCAGAGCGTGCGCCGCATCTCGCATGACCTGTTGCCCGTAGTGCTTGATAAAATGGGGTTGGTGCAGGCCATCAACAGTCTGGCCCACTCAGTACCGCCCGACAGTGGACTAGAGGTGAAGTTTACCCACAACCTGGAGAAGCTACGGCTCGAAGCCCGGCAGGAACTGCTGCTCTTCCGCATTCTGCAGGAGCTCCTGAACAACACCCTGAAGTATGCCGAGGCGACCCTGATCACGATCAACCTGCATCGCGAGGATGACAAACTGACCCTGCGCTATACCGACAATGGCAAAGGATTTAACTACGATGCCACCCTGGATGCGGGTGGAGTAAGCGGCGGTTTGGGACTCAGGAATATGCAGAGCCGCGTAGACCTGCTGAATGGGGCCATTAACTTCTTTTCGAGGGTGGGCGCCGGCATAAAAGCTGAAATAGTGGTCCCCGTTGCTTTTATTCTCGTTATTATTTATAACTTTGGTATGCTTAACTAGGGTTTGCTATTATGGAGCTGCAGCCACTTACACTCGCCATCGCCGACGATCATACCCTTTTCCGAAAGGGCGTCATCGAGATTCTGAAGGGTTTCCATGAGATCACTGTGATAAGTGACGCATCCAATGGTGTAGAGCTGCTCGAGAAAATAGAAAGCAATCTGCCGGATATCATCATGCTGGACCTCGAAATGCCGGATATGGATGGTATAGCCGTGGCCCGCTATGTGCTCAGCAAGTACAAAAAAGTGAGGATTCTGGTGGTGTCGATGTACGGGGAAGAGGAGCTGGTGAAGAAGCTGCTCGACGAAGGCGTGCACGGCTACCTGCTCAAAAGCGCCGATCCCGAGGAACTGCGGGAGGTACTGCAACTGCTCCGAAACGGCAAAACTTATTACCCCGTTTTCACTCCGAATTACTTCTCGCTACGATAAGAATAGAAAAGCCGCCCTTACGAGCGGCTTTTTTTATACCTGTCAGCCTACCGACCGGACGCGGCTCACCGTCCACACGGCCACCAGCGTGACCACACTCGCCATAATGCCCACCCAGTTGTAATGCGTGAGCGTTCCACTGGCCGTTTCCTGCACAATAAGACCACTTACGAAGGCCGCTATACCTGCGCCCAGCTGCTGCACCGAAGAGTTGATGCTCATGAAGCTACCGCGTAGCTCCGGCTCCACGCTGGACGTGACCAGCGACATGGCCGGCACAAAGCGGGCTCCGAACAGAATAAAGAAGAACGTAGAAACCGTGAGTGCCAGCACCATACCCACCGGCGGCAGGTTGGTGATAAGCACGATCGGGATGATGGAGAGAATGGCGGCCCACCGGAAGATGAAGTGCTTGCCATACCTGTCGGCCAGGCGCCCCGCCCACTGGGAGGTGAACACCGTGGCCAGGCCACCAAACAGGTAGATGTAGCTGAGGTCGCGCTCCGTAAAGCCCACATTGGCCACCATGTAAGGACTGATGAACGGCACCACCAGAAAGCCAGCCATAGTAAGGGTAACAGTGAGCGCCATGGCCCACTGCAGGTTGGGCTGTACCACCATCGCCTGAAGCGCTCGGAACGGATTGCCGCGTCTGGCATTGGTCAGGTGCCCGTGCATGGGCGGCAGAAAGCGGGCGCCTACCAGCAGGATTACCACGCTGAGTCCAACGAGCAGATAGAAAGGAGCATGCCAGCTCATCTCACTGGCCAGGTATAGGCCAACGGGTATACCGGCAATAGATGCCACCGAGAATGCCGCCATCACCCGACCCGTGGCCGCGCCCCGCCGCTGCTCCGGAATGGCATCGCCAATAACGGCTAACACCAGCGCGCCCAGTACGCCGCCAAATCCACCAGCCACCACCCGGGCCAGCAGCAGCAGCTCATAGTTAGGCGCCAGCGCACAGCCCAGGGTACCTACAATGAAACCGACGTATAGCGCCAGCAAGGCATGCTTGCGGTCGAAACGGTCGATGAAGAGGGCACTGACAAAACCGGCAATGGCCGCACTGAAGGTATAGGCCGACACAAGCAAGCCGAACTTGCTGGGAGAGATGCTGAACACCCGCATCAGCTGCGGACCCAGCGGCATCATGATCACGAAGTCCATCATGTGCGTGAACTGGATCGCCGCCAGCAAAAAGATCAGCAGGCCCTCCCGGATCTGCACTTTCGGCACCAGGGACTCATGGGCAGGAGCCGTTATTGAAGCAGGATTATGATCCTGAAATTTATTCATAGTTTAAACATTGAAATCAAAACAGGGCGCCAATGTACAAATAATTTACGTCTGCCTGGCGGTATATTTTATTTCTGCACTCACCCTGTAGCAGTTGACATACCTGCTGACAATAGCGATAGTCCGCCACACACCTGATCAGCTAATTGAACAGTGGTTTATTTCCCTTAACCAGGTATGACAGAGCGAATCAGCCATCCAGAAAACCCTGTGTATACGCAATTGGGCTCGAGGCTGCTATGCCTGTACAACAAATACTTTCTTGTGCGCCAGGCAAGCGATAAAGAGCAGCCGGTTTTGGGCGAGATAAGCCAAATGCGGCACATATAAACCTTGCGAGCAGGTCAAATGTTTTAGTCAGGAAGGAGGAGCACTATACATTACAGGAGAGGCTTGCTTGGCTGAAGGCTTCCATAAGCTGATTGGCAGCGGTCAATCTGAGATAATCATTACCAAAGATGCCTGTACAAACGAGCCTCGGGCATGAAGCCCGAGGGGTTGTTGTAAAGTATCAGGCAACGTACATTGCAACAGAGCGCTTGCACACAGTGTAGAAACGGTATGGCAAAGAAAGAGGTGGAACAGATCTGCGAACTTTGTGGCCGGGAGGTGCAGACCCTCTCGCGCCACCACTTAGTACCCCGGGAGGAAGGCGGCCGCTACGGGGCCACTGCCGAGCTGTGTCAGCCCTGCCACAGCACCCTGCACCTGACTTTCAGCAACCGCGAACTGGCCACCTTATACAATTCCATACCCGCCCTGCAGCAGGCCGAAGACCTGCAGAAATACCTCAAATGGGTGCGCGGCAAGCGCATCGAGCGCATTGCCAACAGGCGCGGCCGCAAACGCTAAGGTATAACCTCGCTACTGTGCCTGCCGCTCCTTCAAAGCAGCCTCGCCTTTCTCGCGCAGGGCCAGCACCAGCTCGGTCTTGAACTGGTGGAAGCCTGCCTCCAGACCAGCAGGGTAGGCGTGCGGGTTCAGCAAGCGGCGGATTTACATTCAGTTCAAAAACTGTGACTCAGATTGAAATTATTCAAATCCCGAGGCAGGCCTTTTATTATAGAATCTATCTAAGTTACTATGCAATATGTTAACTTATATAATTATTTATAATTTAAATAGTAACTTATTTAAATATCAAGTAGTATAAGAGTATATAATGTTGTTTATATACAATATATGTCAGTGTCTATCCCTGTATGGCATATTAAACCCAGGCTATTTACCTTGCTATTCATGGGCTTATTGTATTTCATGACATTTACAGCATTTTCACAAACTCGAGATATACTTCATAATAAGTTGTCACCAAAAGACACAATTCAACAGGATACCATTTCTTATGAAGATAAGGAGCAAAGAATAGAGCAGAAAAATCAGACACTTGAACGGTTTATTAAATCAGCCGATTTAGAGATCGATGGATTGATAGTAGATGAAACAATTACGAAAATAGGAAGGGATTTCTACGATATTTTTAACAGGCAGTGGGAAGCACCCCCAGACGTGAAGAACTACACTATCCTAATTCAAGAAAAGCCAACGCGGGGTAACGGTGCATATGTAATTTTAGTTGTTAATGATGAGCCGGTTTTCGAATACATTTTGCAACCCAGATATGACATGATAGAAGAGGTGTCTACTTACGCAGTGACTTTTATAACAGAGTATGTTGTAAATAATCAGCTAAACCAGCAATTAGAAGCTGAGGGTAGAAAAGCTTATGAAGTGTACTAAATAATAATCACCCTATATATTACACGCTCTAATCCGATGAAAAAAAATGTTTACGCCCTCTCACTCGCCTTAATGCTCTGCTTGCTCTTCAGCGAAGACGTATCAGCACAAGATATGGTATATCAAGCTAAGAACCCTGCTTTTGGGGGAGAAACCTTTAACTACCAGTGGCTGCAGAGCTCTGCTCAGGCTCAGGATAAACTTAAAGATCCGAACGAATCTAATGCCAGTCTTTTCAATAGAGATCCGTTGAAGGATTTTCAGGAAAGCCTAAATCGGCAGATACTCAATCAACTGTCCAGACAACTGGTGACGTCTCAGTTCGGAGAGGAAGGGCTGGCTCCAGGAGAGTATACTATAGGCAATTATGATATTGAGGTCTCAGAGGGAATGTCAGGCATAAGTATCAATATTTTAGATAAGGGTACTGGAAACCGAACAACTGTTACTATACCCTACTATTAATAGTTAGCAGAAGATAGTATTTGTACTCCATAACCCTACCCTTATACCCTTATTTATGCTGCGATTAAATTGGAGAGGCTTTTTAGTCTTCGTTTCTCTGTGCGCTATACATGGCTGTGCCCCGTATTTTAACCAACCAATGCAAACAAGCCGGGCCATGTTGGGCGTTCCTGCTCCAGGTAACGAAGATTTGGTAAACTTACCACCTCCTCAGCAGAAAGTTGTGGCAGCGGTTTATAAGTTTAGAGATCAGACCGGGCAGTACAAACCATCCGCAAATGGCGCCAACTGGTCAACAGCCATTACCCAGGGCACAACCACCATACTACTGAAGTCGCTTGAGGAATCGGGTTGGTTTTCTCCTATTGAGCGGGAGAATCTTGGCAATTTGCTAAACGAACGCAAGATAATTCGCTCTACAAGAGCAGAGGCAGAGGCCATTACCGGGAAGCGGGAACCTATATTACCCGGCTTGCTATTTGCCGGCATTATCTTGGAGGGGGGGATTATCTCTTACGATGCCAATGTAGTGACAGGTGGTGCCGGCCTAAGATATTTTGGAGCGGGTGGCTCAGGGCAGTACCGTGAAGATAAGGTGACAGTATACCTGCGGGCTATCTCTACGAGTACCGGTGAGATACTGAAAACAGTCTATACCTCGAAGACAATACTGTCGCAGGCAATTGATTTTGGGCTATTTAGATATGTGAAATTTAAACGTCTCCTAGAAGCCGAAACAGGCTTTACTTACAATGAGCCCTCAGAAATAGCTGTGAAAGAGGCCATTGATAAAGCGGTGCAGAGCCTTGTTATTGAGGGAATACAAGCGGGCTATTGGAAGCTTAAGAATAAGGACGACCTTGAGCACCCAATTATTCAGGCTTACTTCCATGAGCGAGAAGATATTCAGCACACTGACATTCACGGCCAAAAAATGGAGAATCGCCGAGGCTTGATCGGCTTTAGCGCAGCAGCAGGTCTGATGCAGTATAATGGGGATTATAGTAAGCAAGCTATTAAGCCAATAGCAGAACTAGGATTCAGGGCTAGCACAAACAAAAATATTGTCTTCGATACTAGAGTTGGGCGGGGCACACTGGCCGCACAACAGAATTTCTCACAAACGATTAATTACGGAGAGGTAAATATTAATTATAATCTATTTCCAAAGCTCAGGTATACGCCTTATTTGCAGCTTGGTGCTGGTGTGTTGGTAAGAGGAAATGGTCTAGGAGATTTCTTGAATGACATAAAGTCAAACGGCTGGCACCCCTATGTAAAAGCAGGGGTAGGCATGGAGTATCTGTTAACCAACCGCTTGGGTATAGACTTCGGTTTTTCCAGTTCTTATATGTTTAATGACAGAATTGACGGGCTAGAGCAAGGCAGATTCAATGACTATTTCTATTCTGGTAAAGCAGGAATAAATTTCTATTTCGGCCTGTATAAATAGCCTTTTCCATCCAGTTTTTCTATACAGGAGTTTATGGTTTACACTGAACGATAAAATTCGCATTTAATAGACAGGATGTTTAAAGAGTCCCTAGCAAGTGATTTTGATAAAAGTAAGCGGCTTAAAGCAAAATTGATTTACCACAAGTTTTAATTATTTACCAATGCATAGCATCCCTCAAAATAATTAAAAAAAATTCATATATTTAGATACAATTATACTTATAAAAATATAGTATAAATTATTAATTAATAAATATAATTTTTTAATATAAATATGAAACTATTAAAATTGTTTGATGGTATAGTTATAGTATAATAATTTATAAACCATCTACAATTTAAAATTATGAAAAAAACATTTATCTGCGCAAGTGCGATCGCACTTCTCATGTCAGGTTCAGCTTTTGCTCAAGTAGCTAACAGCGCTGTGGCCACTCAAACCGGTAACACAAATACGTCTACCGTTACCCAAACACTCGGTACCATGAACGCAGCAGTTGTTGCGCAGGAGGGTGATCTAAACTCATCAACTGTATTACAGACTGGAGGTGCGGTAAATGTAGCTGGAGTGCGACAGTCAGGCGTTAGCAATGTGGCCAATGCAGCTCAAAATGGCGGCGCTACAAATCTAGTAGATATTAGACAGGCTGGCCTGGCAAATGATGCTGCAACCTTACAGGAGGGTGGCGAGGGAAACCTTATTGACATCGACCAGGATGGTGACAACAATGCTACGAACGTGACACAAATTGTCGGTGCCGCCAACTATACTGACGTAGATCAGGATGGTTTGATGAATGCGGCTGTTACAGTTCAGGATGGCGGTGTGAGAAACCAAATAGAGATTGATCAGACAGGTGATGCCAATGAGGCGTGGGTAACCCAGGTAGGTGGTGAAAGAAATCAAGCCAGAGTTGACCAGGACGGAGAAGTTAACATTTCTTATGTTGACCAGCTAGGTGGCTTACGAAATGCTGTAGGCATCGATCAAATGGGCGAAAATAACCTTGTCGAGGCATATCAGGAAGAAGGTTTCCGTAATAGTGCAGATATCGATCAGGAGGGCGACTTAAACTACGCTGGCACCGATCAGATAGGCGGTGAGTACAACACTATTGAAGTGAGCCAGGTGGGATCCGAGAACGCTGCTGCAGTACTTCAGGAAGGCGGTGCCAGAAACAGTGCCATCATTAACCAGGCTGGAACCGCAAATTTTGGCGCAGCTTTCCAAGCCGGTCTGGATAACAGTTCATCAATCAATCAAATTGGAGATCTGAACGAGGCAGAAACAAGCCAAACTGGTGATGCTAACACTGCAGTTATCGACCAGGGTGGAAGTTCGCACATCGCTACAGTAGATCAAGTGGGCAACTCTAACGGTGCTGATGTTACTCAGACAGGTACTGGTAATGTTGCAGGTACATTACAGGTTGGTGATTTGAACACTATAGTAGTCAATCAGTCAGGCACAGGTAACTACTCTGGAACTTATCAGGAAGGTACATCAAACAATGCTGTTATTACCCAGTCGGGAGCAGGTAACGGAGCTTTGACTTACCAAATTGGTACAGGTAACAACGCTAGTGTGACTCAATCTGGAGTTTTAGGAACAAGCACTACTATGCAAATGGGTGGCGCTAATATCTCTACTGTTACGCAGGGTGGTATGATGAACAATGCCACTGTAATTCAAAACGGAACGGGCAACGTGTCTACCATCAACCAATAATTTAAACAGCATGATCTCTTGGGGATGCGGTTCTGCATGCCCAAGAGATTTTTTTAAATTTTCAAATGCGTATCTGTTATGAAAAATAAATTACTAGCACTTATTGTCTCTATTTTAGTTCTACAGGAGACTGCGTTTGGGCAGGCGGTTAAAAACGAGGATGAACTATTAAAACAGTTAAAAACGGAGCATAAAATTAACCCTGTGTCCAGCGATACGAATAAAGGAGGAGCCCAAATACATCAGTTAGGGGCTGCAAACAATGCGGCCATTATACAGAAAAACTCATTACCTCAATCCAATAGTGCATTTATCATGCAGGTGGGAGACTACAACCGAGCCAGTTTGCAGCAGCAGGGCATGGGGAATCGCATGGAGACTAAGCAGATTGGAGAAAATAATACCTACACTGGCCAGGTGCAAGGTATACACAATACAACCCAGGTACATCAGCAAGGACAAAGCAATAGTATTAATCAAGTCATCAAAGGTGCGAATTTAGAGCACACTCTTCTACAGTTCGGGAATAATAATACCATTAACCAGGTAGAGACAGGTCTGAACTCAAAATCTTATAGGGTAGTGCAGGAAGGCAACAATATGAACATCACAATTGAACAGGGAAATTGGATTCCCTCACAGGCAGCACCTATCAAAAAATGATCGTTTAGATTTTTCATCTTTAACTCCCTTATGATTATGTATAATGCAAGCAACATTACCCAAAAAGAGTCGCAATATGTAGCAAATATGCATACACAGCGCAACAACGACTTACTTCTAGTATCTAACAACTTTAAAAACAAGAGCTCACAGACTGTATGCTTTACTTATAAATTCAAATGCATTCGCGTTTCAGCAAGTGGCAAATCAGCAAACAGTCAGTCTGGAAGTTTTGTAGCTGCATCCGGCCAAGCAATAGCCCTTTCAAAAACTTCATTGTCTATCAGACCCTCCGATAGTTACAGCTTATTATTGGAGATTTATAGCGAAAATCAACTAATGGCAAGTCATTCATTAACAGTTCCACAACTATAGGATAACTGCTGCATTGATAATTATAATATTAATATTGTAAGCAGTCTGTTTCTTTTCCATGGAAAAAGTGTAACTGTATAATTTCATCTAAGCATAGCAACAAGTAGATAGTTTATTCGTATATAAATATATATGAATTTTTTTAAACTTTTAGATTTTTGTTAAGTAATCGGATCCATTGTACTGATTCACTAACTATCAGCATTTATGCTCCAAGTAACTACCCTTAGGTTTTTTTGTGCCTTTTTATTACTTATAGGATTTTCTGCCTGCAACGAGGACACTATTGAACCAGTTGGAGAGGGTTCTATTGCAGGAGAAGTTCGAGACGCCGACACTGGTGGAGTCTTAGCTGGAGTAGCCGTAACCAGCAACCCTGCTACCTCAGCTATTGCTTCTGATGAGGATGGTAGTTTCCTGCTAGATCCAGTTGCAGGTGGAAATTATACACTTTTAGCTCGTAAAAGTGGTTATAAATCAGAGAGTGTGGCTGTTGCTGTCAAAAACGACAACCGGACAACTGTTACTATCCTGATGGTTCCTGAGAACCCGGCCACTTTTGCTCCAGGGCCGCCAACACTGGTATCGCCTGCAGATAATTTACAAGATCAGAATATTTCATTAACTCTGAAGTGGAGTAGCCCTGAGGCACGACCTTCTGATAGCCTGACCTATAACGTATATCTTTACGAATCTGGTGTCGCTGAAAAAAGGCTGCTAGTGCAGAACATCCGAGACACAACAGTGGTCGCCTCTAACCTGAAATTTAATACTACTTATTTCTGGCAAGTGACCGTGAAGAACAGACGTGGTGCAGTAACGAACGGCCCGGTATGGAGTTTTACTACTTACGCTATGCCAGTGACCCGTTATGTTTTTGCCCGTGCAGTAGATGGGAATTATGATATATACAGTTCTGATGGTACATCAGCAAATGTATTTAGACTGACATCCTCGTTTGGCAGAGAGTGGTGGCCCGTTATAAGTCCAATACGAGACCTGATAGCCTACTCTTCTAACATTGGTACCGACATACATATCTATACTATGAATCGGGATGGCTCCAATAAGCGGCAATTAACTACCATACCTGTCGCGGGTTATCATAATCAAGGTATAGGATTTACCTGGTCTCCTGATGGCGGACAACTACTCTATACCCATTACGAAAACTTATACCTGATCAACCGCAATGGGACAGGACTTAGATTAATTGCAAAGGCACCCGCTAACAGACATTTCCGTTTGATCGACTGGACGGCTAGCGGAGATAAGATTGTTGTTCAGACCATCGGTTCAAATATCAATGACTCTGAGATTTACATTATGAATTCGGACGGCAGCAATATGACACTCCTAGTAGAAAATCTTCCTGGCCGAATAGAAAGTCCTACGTTTTCTGTTAATGGCAAGAATGTGCTATACACCCAAGATGTGGAAGGCTTCGAAAATACCGCTGGACGCCAATTGAACGCTCAAATTTTTATAAAAAATATTGAAACCTCCCGTGTCACCAATCTCTCGACCAGTAAACCTAACGGTACGAATGACCTCTTCCCTCGATTCTCTTCTGACGGATCAAAAATAATCTTTACTAACGCACCAAACGATGGAGTAGGCCCAAGCTCAGTATGGATGATGGATGTGTCTGGGGGCAGAAGTCGGGTGAGGTTATTCGAAAATGCCACTATGCCTGACTATAAGTAAGGGAGACAAATTCATGGTGCCTTATGCAGAGACCTTTTTCGAGCGGCCGCAAACGCTAAGGTATAGCCTCGCTACTGTGCCTGCCGCTCCTTCAAAGCAGCCTCGCCTTTCTCGCGCAGGGCCAGCACCAGCTCGGTCTTGAACTGGTGGAAGCCTGCCTCCAGGCCAGCCGGGTAGGCGTGCGGGTTCAACAGGCGGCGGATGCTCTCGTGCAGCTTCCTGATCTCCTCTTCGCGATGCTTCCGGATAGCCTTCAAATCGGGTAGTTCCTGCACAAGCTTTCCTGTTGAGAGAATAGGAATCAAGAGGTCCTTGTAAGCCGTGCCCGCTGGAACGGACTTGCGACGAGTGTTGTCGGTTGGGCTCACAATGAGCACCTTGTCAGGCAGTGGCTCCGCTTCGTTGTAGATCATGTCGGCCACATAGCCCTGGCCATCGTAGAAACGGCGCACTTGCTGTATACCTGGGTTGGAGGTTTTCTCGAGCTGCTCCGACAGTTTCAGGGTATAGTTCCACTCGCCATCTTCCTGCTTCAGCGCCGCCAACTTGTATACACCGCCCAGAGCCGGCTGGTCGTAGGCGGTTACCAGTTGCGTGCCGATTCCCCAGACGTTGATTTTGGCGCCCTGCTGTTTCAGGCTGGTCACAATGTTCTCATCCAGGTCGTTGCTGGCCACAATGTTGGTGTCGGCCATACCTGCCTCGTCGAGCAGCTTGCGGGCCTCGATGCTCAGGTATGTCAAATCGCCGGAGTCCAGGCGTATGCCTTTGAGCTTAAAGCCGGTGGGCTTCAGTTTTTTGGCTACTTCAATGGCGTGGCGCACCCCTTCCAACGTGTTGTAAGTATCCACCAGAAACACCGAGTCCTGGGGGAAGGCTTTGCCGTAGGCCTCAAAGGCATCTGCTTCGCTCTCAAATGCCTGCACCCAGCTGTGGGCGTGGGTACCTGTTACAGGTATGTCGAACAGTTTGCCGGCCAGCAGGTTGGAGGTGGCGTCCACGCCGCCCACGTAGGCGGCCCTGGCCGCAGCCAGCGACCCATCTATACCCTGGGCACGGCGCATGCCAAACTCACTTACCAAATCTCCCTTTGCCGCCTCCTTCACACGGGCTGCCTTGGTCGCGATCAAGGTCTGGAAGTTCATGATCGTAAGCAGGGGCGTCTCCACAAGTTGCGCCTGCAGCAGCGGTCCGCGCACCCTGATCAGTGGCTCGCTGGGGAACACCACGCTCCCTTCCGGTATGGCATCCACGTCGCAGGTAAAGCGCAGGTCGCGCAGGTAGTCCAGGAAAGCCTGCTCAAACAGCGGCTTGTCGTTGCCTCCGCGCAGGCTGCCCAGATAGGCCAGATCGTCCTCCGTGAATTGCAGTTGCTGCAGGTACTCCACCGCATGGGCCAGTCCCGCGGCTATCGTGTAACCCCCCTTAAAAGGCGGCTTGCGGAAATAGAGGTGAAAAACAGCCTCGCGCTCCGCCATCCCTTCCTTCCAGTAGCCGTAGGCCATCGTGAGCTGGTAGAGGTCTGTCAGGAGGGAGAGGGAATTTCGGTAAAGCTGCTGAAGAGTGGACATGGGGATATGTGTTGATGATTTTATAGAGAAAAACGGATGCCAGGTCAATTGGATGTGCCGGGTGCCCGGTATACCTGCTTTGCCCTGATGAACGCCCGAATTTAAGGGTTGATGCCAGATTTAACTATCTTTAAGGCATGATAAAGCGACAGTTTATACCTTTTGGCGAGGTAAAAGAGAAAAAAGCCATCATCGTGGACAGTATGCACCCCAACGGGCTGGTGCTTTCGCACTGGCGTGGCGCGCCCGCTCCAACCGAAGTGCGCGACGACACAAGCGCCGCCATGGTACTACACGCCATGCGCCTCAACCTGCCCGGTCTGGAACTGCCTTACGTCACGGCCAACCATTTCGACATCGACGGGTTTGTGGGGGTATGGAGTTTGCTGAATCCGGAGCTGGCGTTGGAGAACGAGGAGCTGCTGCGCCTGATGGCCCACATCGGCGACTTCCGGGAGTTGGACCTCAACCATCCGCTGGCAGGGGAGGCCCTCAAACTGGTCTGCTGGCTCAACACCCGCGAGCGCGACATGTTCTACGCGCCTTTCGGGGCGGAGGAGTCTGAAGAAAAAGAAGCCAAACGCTGCGTCGACAAGTTCCGGTATTTTCTGCGGGAGTTTGGTCGTGTGCTCCAGGACCCTGACTGGGAAAAGCCGGTTTGGGAAGAAGAAGTGGCCGACGTGCTGCTTGGCTATCGCGACATGTACAAGCCCGACACAAAATTGGAGCGCTTTCCTGATATAGGCCTGATCGTGATCAACACACAGAAACCGGTGCATTACTACTCCCTGTTCAGCCGCACCATCGGCTTCGACATGGTCCTGAGCTGCTACGAAGGCAACCGCTACGAGCTGGAGTATAAGTACACCACCTGGATCGATTTCGTATCCAGACCCACGCTGCCGCGTATCAGCCTGAAACCGCTGGCCGAACAACTCAATGCCCTGGAAACCTCTGGCTATACCTGGACGGCGGACAATTTTACGGAAACAGGCCCGCTGCTGCGCCTCGAAGGAAAGGACCTCTCGCGCATGGAGCGCTACGACCACCCGACCACCCGCGAGATCTATGCCTCGTCTATACCTGCCGATCAAATGAAGCAACTGGTCGTGGACTACTTCCGGGAAAGGTATGCAGGTATAGCGCCGAAGCGCTACTGGACATGGGAAGAAGTGAAGGCACTGAACAAGGAGATAGGCAAATAGTCTGGCCCGCGGTATTTACGGGACAACAGCTATTTCAGGATAGTACCCTCAGGCAGCAGGGGAACTACGGATTGGGCAGTTGGATAACCGATTATCTCTCAGGTAGTGCAGGTGCTTTATGACAGCATGGTTGAACAAAGTGCCTTTGGGGCAGGTATAATTAGGCGCACAGAAATTACCTGAGGTGATGCAAGTCATTTTAATTGGCAAGATTAAAGCGCATTTTTGCTTCGATACGTATACATAGTAAATACCTGATATAGACGCCTACCCAACCACCAGACAACATGAAAAAAATCCTTTGCCCGACCGACTTTTCTAAAACAGCCAATAACGCGCTAGAATACGCCGTGATGATCGCCCGTCAGTCCGGAGGTCACCTCACGCTGCTGCACGTGGTGCACCTGCCTATTGTCGATACCTCTGAAACGGCCCTGGTCGCCAGCGAACTATTGGGCGAGCAGATGCAGGATGCCGAGAAAAGGCTGGTAACCCTCTGCCGTGAAATGGAGGAGCGCCATGGTGCCAACCGCGATGGTGGGTTCACCTGCGACTACATTGTGAGGGAGGCCCTGCTGACCGATCTGGCCGAGCATCTGACCAAAACTGCTGGCTATGACCTGATCGTGATGGGAACTACGGGCGGCGGCAATGCCCTCGAAGAAATGCTGATCGGAAGTAATGCCGAGGCCGTGATGGAGCAAGTGAAGTGTCCGGTACTTTCGGTGCCTTCCACCGCCGCGCAGCCGCGCATCAACAAAATTATTTATGCATCGGACTACGCGGCCGAGGACATAGCCACCCTTCGCGAAGTGCTGGACTTTGCGGCCATGTTCGGGGCCAGTGTGGATGTGGTGCACGTGAACAAGGCGGGTCGCACAAGCGATAAGAAAGATCGTTTCCTGCAGGAGATGGAGCAGGCTTTCCCGGGTGCGCCCATTCGTTTTGAGGAGGTAGAAAGCAAACGCCGCACCGACGGAATCAAGGAGTATTACGACGCATCGGGCGCGGATATGGTCGCGATCCTGCGGCGTGAAAAAGGCTTCCTGCGTGAGCTCTTTTCGCAGAGCCTGGCCGAAAAAATGACTTACCAGGCCGTAGTGCCATTGCTTGTGATTAAGGGAAAGAAGTAAGTACCAGATAGCAATACAAAAACAAAAGCGGCTGCTCTGTTTCCGGAGCAGCCGCTTTTGTTTTTGTATACCTGTAAGTTACTGCAGCGCCATTTTAAAAAGACTAGTGCTACAAGGTGTGCAGCATAATCTGGAAAAGTGGCCACGCATTACCATACTCTAAAGCCTGACGCTACTACGGTACGTATGTTTCATCAAAAATGTAGGCCAGGTTGGCACTGCAGGTCTCGCAGTTGTAGCGGTCAAAGTCTTCGATAGCGCGGGCCAGAATCAGATTGCGGAACTGACCTTTGCAGGTGATGAGTTCAGGACAGTCGTGTTTTTGATGGAATGTGTCTTCTGTAGCGTCCATGCAAATGTACACCCGCTTTCGCTCCACCCCTCTAAAATTATAGTAATCAGGCTTTGGGCGGGGCTCACGCTTCGTTGTGTCGGCTGCTGCGGTTATTTCTTGAGCGGCAGGCTGTTCTGTTTGTGCGTTGTCGGGTGACTGGCAGGAAGCCAGCGAAAGGAGCAGGCCAAACATACCTGCCAGGGTCTTTTTAAACATATCGGTGTTGGGTTGGATAGAATGCTATAACTAAAGTAAGCGGAATTATTTAGGGCTGCAAGTTTTGTCGGCACGCCTGTTGTGTTCCCGTATCGCTGCAGCTTCTGTAACGGTAACTACCTGCTCTTTGCATCGCTTCAAAACGGAGCAGTTGGTATTGTAATGGTACACGCCCGAGCCGGAGCTGTCGCAAAGGTATACCTGGCGTTTGGTGGCGCCGGCAGGTATAGGAGCCTTGCTGTTGTCAACGGGAGCAGGTTTTTGCTTGCGGAAATCCCAGGGGGCGATTGGGTTCGGATCCTGCCAGAGCCCCCGTTTAAAGCGGCGTGCATCCGCTTCGAGGTTAGCCAGAGTTTTGTCTTTGGAGTAGGCGGTGTAGTGCCAGGCAAAGCCTTCGCGCACCAGTTCCTCGTTCAGGTTGCGGCCGTCGGGCAGTATGATCGTGCCCACGGTGCGCCCGTAGCGGTCTTTGTTGTGCTCGATCAGGCGCACGTTTTTTCCAAAGGCCAGATCGGAGGCAAACTGCTTGGCCCGCTGGCCATACGCCTGGTTCTTCTCGGGTGTGTCGATACCCAGCAGGCGCACCGTGATCGTTTGCCCATTGCGTAGCAGCTCAAAGGTGTCGCCGTCCTTTACACCCACTACCCGGTCGCCGGGCACGGTCGGGGCTTCCGTTTCAGGTATGGCTGTTGTGTTATCTTCCGGTACTACGTCTGGCCTCGCAGGGTCTTCTGCAGGGGCAGTTGGCTGGGTGGTGGTTTGCTCTACAGCACCGCGACGCCGACGGAATTCCTCCCGTGCTTTTTCATTGTCTTGCTTGCAGGCAGGAGTGGCCAGCAGGCTGGTGAAAACGAGTAGGTATAAGATGGACTTATTCATGGGGCAAAGGTGCTGCTATTCTCCTTTTACCACAAACAGAAGTATTTGTTTTTCTTGCGCGCCGCATTAAAGAGGGCTGCCTCTTTTCAGAAGCAGCCCTCTTTAAATACTGATCGAGGAGATACTAAGCTAATTGTAATTGTTCGGCAGCCTTTTCTTCCTTCTCCGGCGTCGGAGGGGTGTCGTCTTCTTTTTCTTCGTTCTTAACAGAGCAGGGGAGTGTGAACATGAATGTGCTGCCCATACCTGGGGCGCTCTCGACCCAAATCGCACCGCCGTTGTGCTCCACGAAGTCTTTGCAGAGTGCCAGGCCCAGGCCGCTGCCTTTTTCGTTGGCGGTACCGCGGCTGGAGAAGCTGCCACCACCAAACAGCTTTTGCTGTACTTCCTGCGTCATGCCTATACCTGTGTCTTTCACCAATACCAGCACGTGGTCGCCCTGCAGCCTGGCCGAAAGTGTCACGGTGTCGCCTGCCTTGCAGAACTTAATACCATTCGAGATCAGGTTGCGCAGCACCAGACGAATCATTTCCTTGTCGGCACAGCCTGTCAGGCTAGGGTCTATCCGGTTATCCAGCACCACTTCTTTGCTGCTGGCCACCGGCTGAAGCAGGCGGATGTTTTCGTCCACCAGCTCCCGCAGTGGTAGTGGTTTCGGGTCGGCCTCAAAGCCCTCCATTTGCGCCCTGGCCCAGTCGAACAAGTTGTCGAGCATCCAGAGCACGTTCTGCTGCCCTTTCACCAAGCTGTTGAAAAGTCCTTCCTGCTTGTCGGCCGGCACTTTGCCCATGGCCATCACATGCAGTAGTCCTTTGAGCGCCACCAGCGGACCGCGCAGGTCGTGTGCGATCACAGAGAAGAGCTTGTCTTTGATGGTGTTAAGTTGCGTCAGTTTTTCTTTCTGTATGTTGAGCTGCTGCGCCTGTTCAGTCAGGGCTTTCTGGTGCTGGTTCAGGGCCTGGTTCTTGTGCATGATCAGCTCATTCTTCTGGGTGAGCAGCTTGTTGATGCGGCTTTGGTGCTGTCTTCCTCTGAAGAAAACATAGGCCACGGCACATACCAACAACAGGAGCGCAACGGTGAAATACTGCACAATGCTCCGCTGCTCCAGTTTGCGCAGGTTTAGCTCCTGCTCGGCGCGAAGCAGCAGGTTCTCCTTGTCTTTCTGGGCTGTTTCGTACTTCACGCGCTCCTGTGCAATGCGGTCGGCGGCCCGCTCGTTCTGCAGGCTGTCGTTGTAAGTGTTGTGGAGCGTGAGGTAGTAGTGGGCCATTTCATAGTTGCCCATTGCGGCATAGATCCGGTCCAGGATGGCGGCATTCTCCCGGATGACATACTTGCCCTCATAGGACTTGGCCAGTTCCAGGCTGGCCAGAGCGTTGTCGAGCGCTTTCTCAAATTTGCCGGCTTTCAGGTACGACTCGGCCTTGCCGCGCAGCACGTATACCTCGTCATGCTGACTGCCCAGGTCATTGGCAATCTGATGGGCTCTGTTGAAATAGGAAAGCGCTGTTTGATAATCGTTTTTGCCGTTAAAGGCGTCCCCGATGTTAATGAGCGAGATCAGGATGCCTTGTTTGTCATTCAGTTTCTCCTGGATCGGGAGCGCCTCCCGGTAATAAACCAGAGCCAGGTCGTATTTGCCCTGGTCCAGGTATACGCCACCAATATTGCTCAGGGCGCTGCTCATACGCAAGGTGTCTTGTGCTGTGGTGGCCAGCGAGAGCGACTTTTTGTAAAGCGGAAGGGCCTCCTTGTGATTTTTCTGGTCGGCGTACACATTGCCGATGTTGTTGTAGCTGGCGCTCAGGTCCGAGGGGTCGCCCAGTTTCTCGCGGATCCGGAGTGCCTTGTAATAGAACTGAACAGCCTTGTCGATGTCGCCGAGCAGGTAGTGCCCGGAACCGGTTTCGTTGTAAGCCTGGGCCAGCAGTTTGTCGTCGCCTGCCTTTTGGGCCAGATCAACTGCCTTGTTGCCGTATGCAATGGTGGTTTTCGGATTGATGCTTTTGTGCGCCTTGCTTAGCTCGCAGTATAACTCCACCTTACGGGCTGTATCCTCCGTCTGCTCCAATTCAGTTTTCAGTTCCTGTATCAGGATCTTCTGCTGGGGCTGCGAAAGCGTTATAAGTAAAAAAAAACGAGTCAGGAATAGTAGAAGCATAAGTACCTCTCTATGGTTGGATTACCGTAATGTGTTCATTAGTAGCGAGCAATATAAGAATTTAATGTTAAATAATGCTAATCCGAATTCGGGTATATAAAGGCCTGTGTGAAAAGTGCAATTTTTAATGTAAATGAATTGCTTTAATCCCGCATAGAAAGACTACAATTGCCTAGATAGAGCAATTGTAGTCCTATGTTATGAAAGGGAGTGAAGAGGGCAATCTCAGGCCACGACCCGGATGGAGCTTACCCCGCCCGGTTTTTTGGTTACCACGATCTGAGTGCTGATCCGCTCTTTCAGTGCCTCCACATGCGAGATGATACCAATGGTTTTGCCGGCTGCATGCAGGTTGTCCAGCGTCGAGATGGCGGCCTCCAGTGTGTCAGCATCCAGGGTGCCAAAGCCCTCGTCGATGAAGAGGGAGTTGATTTGGGTACGGCGGCCGGCCAGGTCCGAAAGGCCCAATGCGAGCGCCAGGCTGACTAGGAAGCTTTCGCCGCCGGACAGGGTATTCATGGGGCGCACTGTCTCTGCCTGGTACGTGTCAACAATGTGCAGGGCCAGGTCCTCGTCCGGGGACTTGAGGATGCGGTAGCGGTCGTTGAGCTTGAGCAGGTGGCGATTGGCCAGCTCCACGAGGCGGGCCAGGGTGAGCCCCTGCGCAAAACGGCTGAACTTGGAGCCGTCCGACGACCCGATCAGGTCGGCGAGCTGAGTCCAGCGGTGGCACACTTGCTGCTGCGATTTCAGCTGTTCTGCCAGTTCCTGGTTCTTTTCGCGCTGTTTGGTATCCTGGTCTAACAAGAGCTGCTGGCGTGCCCGCTGTGAGATCAAATCCCGCTGTAGTGCTATTTTCTCCTGTTGCTGCTCTTGTAGTGCTGCCATGCCTTCGTCGGTCAACTGTTGCTGCTGCAGCTGCGCCAGTTCCTGCTGCACGTCGCTCAGACTCTTACGGAGCTCGGTCAGGTGCTTTTCACTTTGCGCTTTCAGGTTGGCCAGGCGGTCAGCCTCGTCGCGGTGCAGCAGCATCTGGCTCAGCACTTCGATGGTTTCGATGCCCTTTTGCTGCAACACGTGCAGCAAACCCTGGCGCAGCTCTTCCAGCACCGAGGTGTTCTGCTGGTGCTTTTGCTGGCACTCTGTCTGGCGGGAGCGGGCTTCGTGCAGTTCCTGCTGTTTCTGCAACTGGCTGCGGCGTGCCTCTTCGGCTTGCCTAGCTCGCGCGCTCAGCTCCTCCTGGGCTGCTCTGCGCTCTCTGTCAGGGTCTTTGTCGCCAAACAAGGTATAGCGCTCGGTCTTGAGCTGCGTCAATTGTTCATGCTCGGCTTTCAGTGACTGCTGACGTTCTTCCTGCTCCTTTAGTTTCTGGGCAAGGTTGGCCTGCTGGTTCTTAACCGATTGCTGCAATTTGATGTACTCCTCCCGCATTCCTTCCAGCGCCTGCTGTTTTTGGGTATAGGCAATGGCTTGCTGGTCCAGGGTCTGCACCAGGCTGAGGCGCTCATCAGGTGTGTGGCGCAGCCCATACGCAGCGGCAAAGGATTCGGCCGTTTCGGTGTGTGCCTGCTGTTGCTCTTGCTCGTCGGCCAGGCTAGCCTGCAGCTTCTGCAGCTGAGTTTGTAGCATTTTGTCAGAGGCCTGCAGCTGGTTGAGGGTAGACTGGGCCTGCACCTGTGCCTCGTGCAGCTGCTGCAGTTGCTGGTTGATGCCTTCCAGGTCGCGGCTCAGTGCCCGGGCTTGGGCGAGCTGCTGTTGCAGGACCGTGGCAGTTTGTTGCTGGGTAAGCAGTAGCTGTGCCAGCCGGTCTACCTGTTCTATATCTACCGTGTGTGGCAATCCGGATGCGGCCTGCTCAAAGGTATGGGAGAGCCGTTGTAACACAGTCTCTGCCTCAGTTTGGGCGTTTTGCTCCAATTGCTGTTTTTGCTCCAGGGAGTTAAGTTGTAACTGTAGCTTTTGTATAGCTTGCTCCAGTTCCTTCACCAGTGTCTGCTGGTTGTCGCGTTTCTGCACCTCTTCGGGCAGGTCGAAGGTATAGCCGTTTTCCGCAAACGGGTGGTGGGTGGAGCCGCACAGCGGACAGGGCTCGTCCTGCGCCAGGGTGTGGCGGGCCTCCTCGTACTGCTGAATCTGCTGTTGTAGTTGCACGACTTTCTGAAGTGCCTGCAGGTGCTCGCTGGCTTGGCTATACCTGTTTTGGTTGTTCTGGAGTGCGGTATCGGTTTCTGTAATTTGTTGTTTTAGCTGTGCCAGCTGGCTGTTGGTTTGCAGGAGCTTTTGTCGCTGCGCGGTATGCTGCTGGGCTACTTCATGCAGCCGCTCATAGCGGGCCAGCAGCGCAGGCTGTGCTTGTGCTGCCTGCTCCAGTTCCTCCATGCTTTTGTCAGCAAGTATACCTTGCAGGGCGTTCAGCTTTTCGCCTTTCTGTTGCTGCAGTTGTCCGTGTAGCGACTGCTGTTTCGTCTGTTGCTCCTGCAGCGCAGCGAGTTCAGCAGCTTCCCGAGCTCGCTGTTGCGTCAGTTCATGCTGTTCCTGTTGGTTGCGACGGATGCGCAGCTCTACTTCGTTCAGGTCGCGCAAGGTTGCCTTGAACTCAGGCAGATGCTCTTTCAGGTCTTGTAGCCGTCCGTTTTGCTCCAGCCAGTTTTTTATACCTGTGGCCTGCAGCGTTAGTTGTTCCAGCTCGGCCTGGCTGGTCTGGAGTTGTGCTTGTTCCTGCTGCAGTTTCTGTTCAAAATCTTTGTAGGCGTCTTTGTTTCTCGTGTAAGATGCGCGAACGCTGTTGAGCTGGTGGTCGAGTCGGGTGACCTGGGCGAGGATCGGTTCTAGCTTTTGCACGGCCTCTTCCTGATGCTGAAATGCTTTGGTCGCATCCAGGGCTATTTTTCCGGCGGCTTCCAGTTCGGTCTCGAGTACGGGTACCCTTTTTTGCAAGGTATGCAGCTGCTCCAGCGCCTCGACCACTTTGGAGTTGGCGCTCCGGATCTCGGCCAGTTCGCCTACAAACTGATTGGCCTGCTGGTGCTGGGCGAGTTTCATGAAATCGGGTTGGAGCTGCTGCAGTTTCTGCTCCTGTACCACAAGGGCCTGCTGGTGCTGTTGCTGCCGTGTTTGCAACTGCGCCACCTGCTGCAGCCACTGCACCTTGGCCTGAAGCATGGCCAGGTCCTGCTGTAGGGCCGTTTCCTGGGTCGTCAGCTCCTGTATGCTGGCTTCATAGGCCAGGCGCTGCTCCTCGGGCAACAGCTGCGTGTTCTGAAGCAGTTGCTCCAGACTTTCGTATTTCAGGCGCTCCTGCTTGGCCTTCTCAAACGCAAATTTGGAGATGTCGGAGTAAATGCCCGTGTCGGTTATTTTCTCAAGCAGACTGCTGCGCTCGCTCGGGCTTGCCTTCAGGAAGCGGGCAAAGTCACCCTGCGACAGCATCACCGAGCGCAGAAACTGACTGTAGTCGAGTCCGCAGATCTCGGCCACCATGGCAGGCACTTCGCTTGGTTTCAGGTCAAACAGCTCTTCCTTTTCGAGGTCGTAGAGTTCCATGTGCACGGGCTGTATCTTGCCGTCTGCTTTGCCTCGGCTGCGGCGCAAGTGCCACTTCGAACGGTATACCTGGCCGTTGGCCTCAAACTCCACCTCCGAAAAGCACTCAGCCGTGTGGCGCGTCATCAGCTCCAGCGGACGGTCGTTGTTATGCCGGTGCGCCTGTCCATATAGCCCCACCGTGATCGCATCCAGAATGGTGGTCTTGCCCGCCCCGGTCGGACCAGTAATGGCAAACAACCCCGCATCAGCCAGCGGACTCTGGTCGAAGCGGATCTCGTGCTCACCCTTGAGCGAGTTGAGGTTGAGGAAGCGGACGGCGAGGATTTTCATGGAGGTTAGAAGAGAGAGTAATAACTATTTGTTTTTTGTGCCGGACATTAGCCTTTTAAAAGTCGCTAGATCTTCCTGAGTCGGGAACACGGCCTTCGGGATGTATATAAACTGCGACTTCGCGATATACAGCAGCCAATAGCTTTTTCTTTCGACAGTTTTTATTATAAGCTGCAGCGGTATTTCGCTTTGAAAGTTACCCGCACTTGTAGAAGTCATCATCTTTTCATCAACTGTAAAAGAATGGGGTAAAAATAAGTTCTGGTTTTTCCGTGATGTTGCCCAGAAATACAAATAGATAAAGAGACAGGGCAAATAGACTGCTGATACAATAATGTAAGTTGTTATAAAGTTGTCATCTCCAAACCTATCAAGTGATGATAAACTGAAAATAATCATCAAAAGGTATAGCCACCAGAATCGACGAAGTCTGTTTTCAGCAATGATCCTGAAATAGGTTTTGGGAGATAAGGCATAGGTATAAGTTTGGATCATGTTGAAGTGATTTACTACTGATTCGCCAAGTTAGTGAATCAGTAAAATATGGTTGAATCTTAAATTTATTAGCTGTTCTCCTCCTGCCGCATCAGCTCCAGCAGCTCGGCGAAGGTATGGCGCAGCTCCGTGTGGTCGCTTTCCGGGAAGGCGCTTTCGCAACGCTTCAGGAACACGTCGCGCTCGCTCAGGGTATGGAGGTCCACTTCTTGGCGCACTTCCTGCTCCAGCGTTCTTCGAGCTGTTTTGATGATGGGCGGACGGTGGATCAGGAGTTGCAGCTCGTCACTTTTCAGTTTCAGAATTTCGTCCAGTTGCTGGCTCAGGTCAGGTATAGGCGCATCGAGTTCTACCTGCAGCTCGGCCCAGGCCGGTAAGGTATAGCTGCTGTTATCATACACGGCAATTTTCTGTTTCACCTCTTCCAAACTGCCCTTAAAGCGCACCAGTTTGCGGCAGACAGGTATAGCGATCTCTTTCAGATCGGTGAGTTTTCCGTTTTCGAAATCCAGCACATAAACTACTTTTTTATCCGTCACTTCACTAAAACTGAGCGGAATGGGGGAGCCGGAGTAGCGGATGTGGTGTGTTTTGTTGACCTGCTGCGGACGGTGCAGGTGACCGAGGGCCACGTAGTCGAACTCACGCGGGAACTGGTCAGCGCCGATCTGGCCGAGGTTGCCGACGTGAATTTCCTTTTCGCTGTCGGAAGCCGAGCCACCGGCGGCAAACAAATGGCCCATGGCCACCACCGGTATACCTTGAGTTTTGTAAGGCTGCACATGCGGCACAAAGGAGGCGTAGTGCGCGGCTATACCTTGCTTGATGCGCTGCTCGCGCTCTTCGTAGCTTTCGCCAGGTATAGACAGCCGGATGTCGCGGTCGCGGAGGAAAGGCACGGCACAAACCACCATTTCCAGCTCGCCCTTCTCGTTCCGCAGTTCGATCAGCTCGTTCAGCAGATTGCCGGTGGCGCCACCTATCACTTTTATGTTAAAACAATCGAGCAGTTCTTTGGGGGCGTTGAGCGTGGCAACAGAGTCGTGGTTGCCGCCCGTGATGATGATGTGGCGGCAGCAGGTGGCGCATACCTTCGTCAGAAAGTTGTAATATTGCTTGAGGGCCGTGTTGGAGGGAGCGCCCGTGTCGAACACATCGCCGGCCATCAGGAGCACCTCTACCTGTTCGGTTTCAATGGTTTGCAGGAGCCAGTCCAGGAAATGCTGGTGTTCTTCGGTTCGTTCGAGGTTGACGAGTCGCTGGCCGAGGTGCCAGTCTGAAGTGTGAAGTATGCGCATGTCCCTGTTCCTTTCTCCTTTGCACCACAAGTTACATTAAGGCATAGCTATACTGCAAGTTTGTGATATAAATTTTTCCGGATCAGGTATAGCGGATTTGCTATATAAAATGGATTAGACTAAGGTGAGACTACTCAAAAGGAAGGCAGGTATAAGAGCAGCTGAAATAAGAAATGTTCTGAGAAACCGGTTCAGGAGAGTCTGGGAATGGCTTTTCAGCAGTTTATTCGTCTACCTGAAATCGTGTTGATTTTCCGGAAAACATCCTTTTGCAAACAACCACCAACTGGTTCTACTGGTTGATCCAGATCAGGGCGTCTTGCTGATTGGAGAAATTCTTGAACTGGAACCGGTTGGTGTTTTGCGCCTCGGCGCGGGTAGCGACTGCCTCAAGGGCCAACTTGGCAAACAGGCTGGCCGGCAGTACGCGGGCCAGTTTCTGAAGTGAGGTTTGGGAGAGCAGCACGTAGAAATTCGAAGACATCCATTCCTTGGTGGCTGCGTCCAGTAGGATGAGCCGCTCCGCATTGGCCACGGCCCTGGTGATGCCCGTGTCACGGAGCGCTTCAAAGAGTTTGGTGCCGCCCGTCACCATTTCGTCGTAACTCACGCCCCGATGCCACTCAGCCAGCAGTAAATTATTTTCCCGGTCAACTTCTATCGTATAGAAATCAGAGGAAAACAGGGTTTGCAAGGTGGGTTGTTTTAGCAGCATGAAGTCAATTAAATTATGTAAAGGTACGTATAAATACCAATTGGCGAACACATGCTGTAGCAATTTAATTTATCTTTCTTTTACAGGCAGTCCGGCTGCTTTAAGATCCTGATATCCACCAATGTTATATACCTTCTTAAAGCCTGCTTCCTCCATCAGTTTGGCCGCTTTGCCGCTACGGTTCCCACTGGCACAGTATAAGTAGTAAACCTTATCCTTGTCCCAGGTCGGCATTTCCTTTTCAAACTCCCCGCTCAGGAAGTCGGCGTGTTGCGTTTTGTCGAGGTGTCCCGCTTCAAACTCAGCAGGAGTGCGCACATCAACCAAGATAACTTCTTTATTGTCGATCTTTTCATGGTGGGCTTTGTATTCGGTAGCAGATAGGGTTTGGACTTTAGCGGTGCCCTGCTGTGGGCTGCTGCAGTTCATTAGGCCGGCGGCCAGTACGGTCATCAGGTATAGTTTCATGGGTGTGGCGGTTTAAGCTCTGCTAATTTAACGCTTTTAAACGGGATTGGGGTGCGTCTGCGCTGTCAGGGTTCAGAAGGTAATTATATGAAAATAATTTCATTTCACTATACCTGCTTTTGCACCGGTTTGCAGCCCTTGATGCAATCGATGATGTTGGATATGCCGGAGTCGGTGAGGAAATAGAAGACGTTTTTGCCCTGCCGCCGGGTTTCCACCAGCCCTTTGTCGCGCATGTTGGTGAGGTGGTGCGAAAGCAGCGACTGCTCAATATCGAGCACTTCCTGCAACTGGCTCACCGTGAGTTGCTCTTGCTGTTCCAGCAAATCGATGATGCTGATGCGCACCGGGTGCGCCACGCATTTGAGCACGTAGGCCGTCCGTTCCAGCTTTTTCTTGTCTACCCTTACTCTTAGGTCGGTCATGGAGGTATAAATAATAGGTAATCGCAATACATGATCATTTATTCATGTATTAATTTAGATACAATCCTGAGCTGCTTTAGGTTCCGGGCGCAAAACAGAAAAGCCGGCACAGGGCCGGCTTTTCATAGCACAAAATATGTGTCAGGTTAGTGAGCCTGCACGCCGCCCGTGTGCGCGCTTACGTCTACACCCAGGCCTTGTGCAACACCCAGTCCAAGTCCGATGTCGGCTCGGAAGAAGTGACACAGCTGACGGTTTATGATCTCAGCCCGCTTCGGTCCGTCTATACCTTGCATGGCTCCAACGATGTTGCTAATGGTGTTTTTCTTGTCCTCCGGCGACATCAGGCGGAACAGATCGCCCGGCTGGGTATAGTGGTCGTTCTCGCCCTCAGCGTTGCGGTCGTACCAGTCGGCCACCACGTTGTTGCCCAGGTTTTGGGCCGGCTCCTTGTAGGATTCGTCTGCCCGGATGTTGTCGAAAGAGTTCGGGAAATAGTTCGGGGCGCTGCCGCCGTTGCCGTCCACCCGCATGGCGCCGTCGCGCTGGTAATTGTTCACGGCAAACGGACAACGGTTCACCGGAATCTGCTCGTAGTTGGCGCCAATGCGGTAGCGGTGCGCATCCGGGTAGGAGAGGATGCGGCCCTGCAGCATGCGGTCCGGCGAAAAGCCGATGCCGTCCACGAGGTGCGCCGGGGCAAAGGCAGCCTGCTCCACGTGCGCAAAATAGTTGTCCGGGTTCTCGTTTAGTTCCAGCACGCCCACGTCGATCAGCGGGTAGTCTTTCTGCGACCATACCTTGGTCAGGTCGAACGGATTCCACTTATAGTTAGCTGCCTCAGCTTCGGGCATGATCTGCACTTTTAGCGCCCAACGCGGGAAGTCGCCTCGGTCAATGGATGCTACCAGGTCTCGCTGCGCGTGGTCGGGGTCCATGCCTTTCATCAGAGTGGCCTCCGAATCTGTTAGGTTCTGGATGCCCTGCAGCGTCTTGAAGTGGAACTTGACGAAGAAGCGCTCGTTGTCTTTGTTGATGAACGAGAAGGTATGGCTGCCGAAGCCGTGCATGTGGCGGTACGAAAAAGGCGTGCCGCGGTCGCTCATCAGGATCACCACCTGGTGCAGACTCTCGGGGTTGAGCGACCAGAAATCCCACATCATGGTTGCACTTTTGGTGTTGGTGCGCGGGTCGCGCTTCTGGGTATGGATAAAGTCCGGGAATTTCTTCGGGTCTTTGATAAAGAACACCGGCGTGTTGTTGCCCACCAGGTCCCAGTTGCCGTCCTCGGTGTAGAATTTAACGGCAAAGCCACGTGGGTCGCGCTCGGAGTCGGCGCTGCCTTTCTCGCCGCCCACCGTGGAGAAGCGCAGGAACACACGCGTCTCCTTGCCGATCTGGTTGAAGAGTTTGGCTTTGGTAAACTTGGTGATGTCGTGGGTAACCGTGAAGGTACCGTAGGCGCCGGAGCCTTTGGCATGCACCACGCGCTCCGGGGTGCGCTCACGGTTGAAGTGCGCCAGTTTCTCGTGCAAAATAAAGTCTTCGAGCAGGATCGGTCCGCGCGGACCGGCGGTCAGGCTGTTTTCGTGCTCAACATATGGTTTGCCAGAGGTAGTAGTCAGTTTTACAGGTTGGTTTTCGCTGTTCATATAGCCAGGGTTTTTGAAGTATCACTCAGTTTGAATGCCTCAAAAGTATAGCCCTGAACTATATAGTTCAAATCGATTAAAATGATGAAGTGATAGGTTTAGTTTATAATGTGGCCAGGTTAGCCCAATCCGTAGATAAAAGCCAGTGAAACCACCGAAATAAAAAGCCAGAGGATGACGCCCTGCCAGAACGGTTTCGGGCTAATGGCCTTCAGGGCGCTCAGGCTAATGTTGGCACCAATCAGAAAAAGACTCAGCAGCAGCCCTTTTTTCGCCAGCGCTACAATAGTAGGCGACACCGTCTCGATAATCGGAACGAAAGTGCTGATGACCGAGGCCAGCACGAAAAGCAAGATAAAGGCCGGAATGCTCAGCTTCTTTTCCCCTTCTTTAAACATGAGGCTGGAAACCAGCACCAAGGGCACGATCCAGAGCGCACGGGTCAGTTTGAGGGTAGTGGCAATCTGAAGCGCTTCTTCTCCATATTGGGTAGCGGCACCTACCACCGAACTGGTGTCGTGGATGGCGATGGCGGCCCAAACTCCGAACTGTTCCTGCGAAAGGTTAAGTGCTTGTCCGATGGGCGGGAAGATGAAGAGCGCCACCGCGTTGAGGACGAACACGATGCCGAGCGCCACCGAAATTTCCTGGTCATTTGCCTTAATGGCCGGTGCCACTGCCGCAATAGCGCTGCCCCCGCAGATGGCAGTGCCCGACGAAACCAGGTGCGTGAGGCGGGGAGGCGTATAGAACAGCTTGCCTAGCAGCAAACCAACCAACATGGTGCCGGCCAGCGACACAAAGGTATAGACTGCGCCCATCAATCCGGTTTCTGCCACCTGGTACAGGTCAATGCCAAAGCCCAAACCTACTACTGCGGCCTGCAGCAGGTATTTCGAAATTTTGCCGGTATGTGCCTGAAACGGATTGCCTAGCAACAACCCAACCACCAAACCAGCTCCCAATGCCATCGCCGAGTTAAGGTAGGGCGTGAACAGGATCAGTAGCACAAGCGCGATAAAGATCGTTTTCTGGAGCAGGGGAGAAGGGAGCGGAAAAAGTTTAGACATGCTGGATGGGCAAATTGGCGTATCGCCGACAAATCTACAGTTCTTTAGGCGTTTTGGTGAGTAACTTTTGTCACAATTTGGCGGCTAATAAAGTTGAGGGGAGCAGCAGCAGGTATAGGCGCGTTAAAACGCCTCGCCAATCATTACATAAAAATTCATGCCTTCCCGCCCATACCCGATGTCTGCCCGGATATTCAGTTTCTGCTCCGGGTTCAGGGCGTAGCGTAGACCTGTGCCGACCGAGTATTTGAGCGTGGAAAAGCTGACGTCCTTCGGCTTGTCGAACACATCGCCCACACCGGCAAAGGCCACCATGCCGAAGCGCCAGAACAGCGGAAAGCGATATTCCATTTGCGTGCCAGCAAAGTTGTCTTCCAGGAAGCGGTTTTTGGCGTAGCCGCGCAGAATTCGGTCGCCCCCGGCCATGGCCATGCGCATCACAGGAATTTCGCCGTTGTTGAGGTTGAAGCTGGTATTGTGGGCCAGCACATGGTTGGGTTTCAGCTGGAAATACTTGCGGAAGTCGAGGTTGAAGTTGGTATAGCCAAAGTTTCCGCCAAAGGTGCTTCCAAAGCGGTAGCCGGACATCTCAAGATAGGCGCCGCTGCTGGCAAAGGCCACGTTATCCCGACTATCGAGCAGAAAAACAAGCCCCAGGCCGCTGTTCACGCCTCCCTCATAGCCAGGAATCTGCTGTGAGCGTAGCTGACTCTCCCGATCCTCGTTGATGGGGTTGAGCTGCAGGTCGTAGTAGTTCGCGATCTGAAAGTCCGGTCCCAGAAAGGTGCGAGCGCCTATTTTTTTCAAGGCTGCCAGGCGTGCACTCACATAGTCGTATTCATAGATTTCCTCGTCCGAAAGGGGTGTGTCGTTGCCGATGCCATAGAAGCGGTCGGTATAAATGCGATGGCGGAGTTCGCCACGGAACAGGTATTTCTCGTCACGGGTAAAAATGGTCCAGTCCAGGAGCTGATCGGTTTGCTTGCGCAGGGTATAGTCCACGATCAGACGCGCTTGCGAGAGACGGGTATAGCCCTCGCCTTCGCTGTTCTTCAGTTTAAAAAATCCCAACAGCGCCGCCCCAAACCCGAGCTTTGTGTCGGGGGTGTAGTAGAGAACCGGAATGGGTATAAGCCCCCGTGTTTTCTCTGCTTTAACCAGGCTTGTGTCAGGTATAGCATCAGCCTGTTGGTCCTGCGCCAGCGCAGAATTGGTCGTGCCCAGCAGCAAACAGAAGCCCAGCAAGCAGCTGGCAAGTGCATGTCGTTTCATAAAACTGGAAAGGTATAGGGTGAGGGGCAGGTTCTGTGTTGCAACAGGTATAAAGCAGGACTTTGCCTGTAGAAATGTAGGGAAGTTTATGGGAATTTTGCTATAGAGGAAGTGGATTTTTTCACCTTGCCGGCGATGGCTCGGCATTATGGCGCGAGCGTCTACGGTCGTGTCTGGTATAGTGGGGCCTCTGGCCAAGGTATAGGTATAGCTGCCTCTATGCCCTCGCTCGCGTCCCGCGAGTGTGAGCTATTGAGCGGACTCTGGCCGCTGGTGTGTAGTGTCGGTAGATCTAGCATAGCTGCTTCGCTGTTGAAGATATAGCAACTTGTTTCATAGCTTGCCTTGGCCAGGCGGGCTGCTGTTTCGCCTGTGCGGCGGGCACTCACTTTTTTCCTTGATGAAAAAAGTAAGCAAAAAAATCAAGACCCTCCAAACTCGCTGACCGCTCGAACAGTGGAGTGTCGAAAAGTGCACCCGGCACAGTTATTTACTTTATAGCCTACTGATAGTAAATCTTGCTATACCTGCCAGGGGTATTTGTGGCATTGGTTACAAGGCTTATACCTTAGGTATGGCTGCTACAAAAAGTCCCCCTTGGGGGTAGGGGCCCTCGACAAAGAAGGGGGTAGGGGGATGACAATCGTGCACAAGACAAAAACCACGAAGCTATACCTGTCAATCGGTAACAACCAGATTCCCCTCTCGAGAGGGGCAGGGGTGTGTCAATCGTGCATGAAAATCCTGAAAATCCGTGACAGTAGCAGCCCTCAACAAAAATGGCAAGATTGAGCTTACACAGCACCTGCGAAACCATTATATCTAAAACGCCTCGCCAATCATCAAATAAATGTTAAACCCTTCCTTGCCATAGCCAACATCCAGCCTGGAGTTGAGCTTCTGGTCAGGGCGGATGGCGTAGCGGAGGCCGGTGCCGACAGAATATTTGATGGTGGAGAAGTTCACGTCTTTGGGTTTGTCGAACACGTCGCCTATACCTGCGAAGGCCACTCCTCCCAGACGCCAGAACAGCGGGAAACGGTACTCCGCCTGCGTGCCGGCGAAGTGGTCGTCGTGGAAGCGGTTGCGGGCGTAGCCGCGCAGGATCTTGTCACCGCCGGCGGTGGCCAGGCGCTGCACCGGCACCTCGCCTTCGTTGAGTCGGAGCATGGTGTTGGTGGCCAGCACACGGTCATTGCCCAGGCCGTAATAGCGGTTGAATTCGAAATTGAAGTTGTTGTAGCGGAAGTCACTGCCGAAGGTCTTGCCGAAGTGGTAGCCTGATAACTCCAGGTAAAAACCTTTGCTCGAGTAGGAAGTGCTGTTGCGGTGGTCGATCAGGAATATAGCGCCCAGACCCACGTTGCGCCCTTTTCTATAGCCGGGAATTTGCTGTGTCCCCAATTGACTTCCCTCCTCCAACTGCACATCGTAGTACTCCGTGAACTGGAAGTCCGGACCCAGAAAGCTGCGGAATCCTACGTTTTTCAGTACTGCCATCTTGGCCGAGACCATGTTGTAGTCGTAGAGCTCGCGGTCCTCTTTGCGGCTGTCGTTGCCGAGGCCGTAGAAGCGGTCGGTGTAGATGCGGTGGCGCAGCTCGCCGCGCAGCATCAGGCGCTCCTCCCGGGTGAAGATGTTCCAGTACAGCCACTGGTCGGTCTGCTTGTTCAGGGTATAGTCCACCACCAGGCGGGCCAGCGAGAGACGGGTATAGGTGGTGTCGGTGTAGCTGCGCAGACGGAAGTAGCCCAGCAGCGAGGCGCCAAAACCGAGTTTGGTGTCGGGCGTGTAGTAGAGCACCGGGGCAGGTATAAGGCCTTTCACGCTGCGCATTTGCGGCTTGGGCGGATCGATGGTTTTGTTTTCTACGGTTTGCTCCTGCGCCATCGCAGGAGAGGTTTTTATGGTCAGAAGCGCCAGGAACAAGAAGGTGAAGTATAGGTATAAGCGCATGCAAATGTTGTTTCTACAAGAGTTATCAAAATGTCAAAAGTACATACGTAAGAGCCGCATTTCTGGTCTATACCTCGCTACATTGCCACAACTGATTGATGTTTCCACATCCGTAAAAATTCAATGGCAGCAGAAGTAGATTATTTTATGATGTTTTGCATGGAAATTTAAAGTGAAGATGGCTATATTGTGTTCTAAACCTAAACTAACGTCTACATCACCTTCACAGAACAATGAGAAAAATCTTAACCATTGCAGCCTGTCTCGCTTTGGGAGCAGCAGGCAGTGCGATGGCGCAGGAGACCTTTCCGCGCAATGGCGTCTACGATGAGCGCACCGGACTGGTGGCCCTCACCAACGCCACCATCCACACCGACTACAAAACCAAAATCGAAAACGCCACGCTCCTGATCCGAAACGGGAAGGTAGAGGCTGTGGGCACCAAAGTGCAGGTTCCGGCCGGCGCCGTGGTGGTCGATGCCAAGGGCAAGCACATTTACCCGGGCTTGGTAGATATGTATACCAGTTATGGCCTGCCAGAGGTAAAGGTAGAGCGCCGCAGCTGGACTGCCCCTCCCCAGGAGGAATCTACGAAGCAGGGAGCCTATAACTGGAACCAGGCGATTCGTCCGGAGACCAATGCCGTGGAGCTCTTTAAAGTAGATAAAAAGCAGGCGGAAGAGCTTCGCAAGCTGGGCTTCGGCACGGTATTGTCTGTGCACCGCGACGGTATAGCCCGCGGTACGGCCACGCTGGTAACACTGGCCGACAAGCGCGAAAACGAAGTAGTGCTGCTCGACAGAGCCGCAAGTGGCCTTTCATTCGACAAAGGTTCTTCTCCACAGGATTATCCGAACTCCCTCATGGGCTCCATCGCCCTGCTGCGTCAGACTTACCTGGATGCGCAGTGGAACAATATGAACCCGGGTCGTGAGCAGAACATCTCATTGGCCGCTTTCACCAACGCGAATAATTATCCACAGATATTCGAAGCGAACGGTAAGCTGAACGTGCTGCGCGCCGACAAGGTAGGCGACGAGTTCAAAAAGCAGTACATCATCAAAGGCGGTGGTGACGAGTACCAGATGATCAAGGAGATCAAGGCGACCAACGCGCCGATCATCCTGCCGCTCAACTTCCCAGAGGCCTACAATGTGGAAGACCCGTTTGACGCCCGCCGTGTGCCGCTCGACGCGATGAAGCACTGGGAAATGGCCCCGTCCAACCCGGCCGCACTGCAGAAGGCAGGTATACCTTTCGCCTTCACCACAGCAGACCTCAAAGACAAAAAAGATTTCCTGCCTAACCTGCGCAAAGCCATTGAGTATGGCCTGTCCGAAGAGGAGGCTTTGAAAGCCTTGACTGCTACTCCGGCGCAGCTCCTGAAAGCCGACAAGCACATCGGCAGCCTCGACAAAGGCAAGCTGGCCAACTTCATCATCACCAGCGGTAACCTGTTTGCCGAGGACAATGTGATTTTGGAGAACTGGGTGCAGGGCAACCAATACAAGATCACCGACGTGCCAGCGGATTACCGCGGTGTCTATACCTTGAAGATAGGGCAGCAGCCGGAGCGCAAACTGCAGATCGCGGGTACGCCAGACAAGCCGGAGCTGAAAGTGATCGGTCAGGACACTGTGACGGGCAAGATCACCTTCAACGGTAACCTCGTAACCCTTTCCTTCAACAAAGACAAAAAGAGCAAAGAAGCCATCCGATTGAGCGGTTGGTATGCTAATAAGAACCTGCAGGGCGAAGGCCAACTGCCCGATGCTTCGTCCGTGAAATGGTCTGCTAAGTTCTCCGAAGCGATGACGCAGCAGGCGAAGAAAGATGCCGCCAAAGAAAAGCAGGCAATCGAACTGGGTAACATGATCTATCCGTTCCAGGCTTTCGGTCAGGTAGAGCTGCCGAAGCAGGAGACCGTGCTGATCAAGAACGCGACGGTTTGGACGAACGAGAAAGACGGCATCCTGCAGAACACCGACGTGGTATTGAAGAACGGCAAGATAGCCAAAGTGGGTAAGAACCTGAGCGAATCAGGCGCCCGCGTGATCGACGGCACTGGCAAGCACCTGACGGCCGGCATTATCGACGAGCACTCGCACATTGCCTTGCAAGGCGTGAACGAAGGCACGCAGGCCGTGACCGCTGAGGTGCGCATGAAGGATGTGGTGAACCACGAAGACCCGAACATCTACCGTCAGCTGGCCGGTGGCGTGACCACTTCGCAGTTGCTGCACGGCTCTGCCAACCCGATTGGTGGTCAGTCGGCTATTATTAAACTGCGTTGGGGCAAGAGCCCGGAGGAGCTGTTTGTGGAGAACGCTGACGGTTTTATCAAATTCGCCTTGGGTGAGAACGTGAAGCACTCCAACCGTGCGCCTGCGCACAACGTGCGTTTCCCGCAGACCCGTATGGGCGTGGAGCAGGTATACGTAGACGCCTTCCAGCGTGCCAAAGAGTATAAGCAGGCCTGGGCCGACTACAATAAACTATCCAAAAAGCAGAAAGCTGCTGCTGGCGAACCGCGCCGCGACATCGAGCTGGAGACACTGGTAGAGATTCTGGATGGCAAGCGCCATATTACGTGTCACTCTTACGTGCAGTCCGAGATCAACATGATGATCAAAGTAGCTGACCAGATGGGCTTCAAGGTGAATACCTTTACCCATATTCTGGAAGGTTATAAAGTAGCTGACAAGATGCGTGACCACGGTGCCGGCGGTTCTACCTTTGCTGACTGGTGGGCTTACAAAATGGAGGTGAAAGACGCGATTCCGCAGAACGCTGGTATCATGCACAAACTGGGCGTGACGACGGCCATCAATTCCGACGACGCAGAGATGGCGCGTCGCCTGAACCAGGAGGCTGCCAAGAGTGTGAAGTACGCCGGTGTGAGCGAAGAGGAAGCCCTGAAAATGGTGACCCTGAACCCAGCCAAACTCCTGCACCTGGACAACCGCATGGGTAGCATCAAAGTAGGCAAAGATGCCGACATAGTGTTGTGGAACAACCATCCGCTATCGATCTACGCCCGCGCCGAGAAGACCTTCGTGGACGGCATCGCCTACTACGACCTGGAGCGCGATACACAGATGCGCACCGAGCTGGAGAAAGAGCGTATGCGCCTCGTGCAGAAAATGCTGCAGGCCAAAACCTCCGGCGCCAGAACGCAAGGCCCGCCGATGCGCCGCGCTTCTGTGCTGCACTGCGAGGACGTGGAGCACCACGAGGAAGCAGATTACCTGGCTTACTAGGAAATTGTTAATTGCTGATTGTTTATTGTTGTTCTCATCATGAAAAAAACAATCAACAATTAACAATCAGCAATCAAATCATTCAACAATGTAAAAAGATGAAAATCCATAAAAGATATATTTCCGCTTTCGTGGCACTCATGCTGAGTGTGCCGGCCTTTGCGCAGGTACCGGTGCCGGCTCCGAAGCAAAGCAAACCTGTGCTCCTGACAGGCGCTACCCTACACGTGGGCAATGGCAAAGTGATCGAAAACGCCGCCGTTGGTTTCGATAATGGCAAGATTACTTATGCCGGCCCGATGAACGGTGCGAACCGCAATGGCCATGAAGTGATCGACGTGGCGGGTCAGCACATCTACCCAGGTTTGATCCAGCCCAATGCACAGCTTGGTCTGAACGAGATTGAGAGTGTGCGCGCCACGTTGGACATGCGCGAGGTGGGGCAGTTCAACCCGAACGTGCGGGCTGTGGTCGCTTATAACACAGACTCTGATATTGTGCCGACCATACGTGCCAATGGCGTTTTGATGACCCAGGTAACGCCAGTGGGCGGTACTATTTCAGGCTCGTCGTCGGTAGTGCAACTCGATGCCTGGAACTGGGAAGACGCCATCGTGAAAGCCGATGTGGGGATACACCTGAGCTGGCCGAACATGATCATCAACACGGGTATGGCTCCTAACCCGCGCATGGCCAGCATGGGCCAGGATCGTGAGCAGGCGATCAGCGAGCTTGGGCAGCTGCTGCGCGATGCTTCTGTGTACAAGCAAGCCAAGAACGAAAAAGAGAACCTGAAACTGACTTCACTGACTGGTCTGTTCGACGGTTCCAAAAAGCTATACCTGCACGCCAATTATGGCAAGGAGATTATCGAAGGGGTGAACTTCGCGAAGCAGCATGGTGTGAAAGACATCGTGGTAGTGGGCGCTCGTGACGCAGTAGCCGTGGCTGATTTCCTGAAGGCGAACAACATTGCCGTGATTTACTCCGGTGTGCACGCTTTACCGAATCATTCCGATGAAGATGTGGACATGCCCTACAAAACACCATACCTGCTGCAGCAGGCCGGCATTCCTTTCGCCCTGGACTATGACCTGAGCACACACGGTATCCGCAACCTGCCTTTCATTGCTGGTACGGCCGTAGCCCACGGTCTGGACAAAGAGCAGGCCCTGTCCGCGATCACGCTCAACACCGCCAAGATCCTGGGTGTTGACAAAGAGGTAGGTTCTGTGGAAGTGGGCAAAGACGCCACCATCGTGGTATCTGCCGGCGACATCCTGGACATGCGCACCAACAACGTAACGCACGCCTTCATCCAAGGCCGCAAGATTGACCTGAACGACAAGCAGAAGTACCTCTACGAGAAGTTCAACGGCAAATACCAGGCGGAGCAGCCGAAGAAAGCGGAGGGTCCGAAAGCACAAAATTAGAATACTTCATACTCACCTTAAACGAAAGAGCGCTGCCCGGTTGAGGCGGTGCTCTTTGTTTTTGAGGTATAGCTAGCTATGGCGCGAGCGTCTGCGCTCGTGACTAGTATAGTGGGGCCTCTGGCCCAGGTGTACCTATACCTATACCTATACCTATACCTATACCTATACCTATACCTATACCTATACCTATACCTGGCGTAGCTAAAGACTTCTTATACCTTAAGCTAATTTGCTTTGTAGCTTCGCCTGTGCGGCGGGCACTCACTTTTTTCCTTGATGAAAGAAGTAAGCAAAAAAATCAAGACCCTCCAAACTCGCTGACCGCTCGAACAGTGGAGTGTCGTAAAGTGCACTTGGCCATTGTAATCTGTTCCATCGCTTCCGGGGCAAGTCACTCTTGCTATACCTGCCAGGGGTCATTTGCTACAAAGCTTATATCTGTGAATTGCCAGCTACAGAAAGTAGGGGCCCTCGACAAAGAAGGGGGTAGGGGGATGACACATTTCCACAGCTATACCTTTGCTATTATCCTTATACCTGCAAATTGGCAGAGGTTAATTCCCCTCTCGAGAGGGGCAGGGGTGTGTTAATCGTGCACAGGAGAAAGCTGCCACAAAGCATCTACCTACAAGTTAACTGCTCCAAGTTCCCCGCTTGGGGGTAGGAACCCTCTTGAAAGGACAAGGAGGGGTCAGGGGTGGTTGGACCCGGTATAGCAGAACAATTACAACGAAGCTTTTACCTGTAAAGTGGCAGCTACAGAAAGATTCCCCTCTCGGGAGGGGCAGGGGTAGGTATAATCTATAGGAACCCAAACTGCAAAATCTACAACGCTATACCTAAGCACCGATAGAAGCCGGGAAGTCCCTCTTCGAAGGGGGCAGGTGGATGACGATCGTGAACAGAAAATCGAAGCGATGACTTCTATACCTATAAGTTGCCAGCAGCTAATTACTGTCTTGCGCGGGGAGGTCCACCACCAATGCTCCCTGCTCCGTCACATCATAAAACGCTATACCTGCTTCGGCGAGTTGAGGCTTGAGACGCTGCAGGTACCAGGAAGCGTTAGAGGCGTCGAGTACCAGTTGTTTGAACCGGAAGGGCTGAAGCTCTTCGGGCTTTACGCGCACGTTCTGTGTGAGTAGTAGGTAATCGATTTCAAAATCGGGCAGCGGTTGCACTTTGATTGGTTTTGAAACCACCAGTACCCGTTTGCCTTGCCACACGACCAAGCTGTTGCTGTCGGGTAGCAGCGTATGGCTTATACCTGGGACCGTTGCATCGGTAAAGGTATGCTGTGCCGCCTCCGGTACGCCTTTGTGCCACAGGTAGGGCTGAATGTTGAAGGTATAGTTTTGAGGGGCCAATGGCTGATCGCTTAACACCGCGCCTTGTTGTCCCTGCACAAAGCTGAGGGCAGTAGCGTTGCGCATGTTGTAGACGACCAAAGTGCGCTGATTTCGCTGCGAAATTATTTCCTGTACTTCCTGTACGGCCAGCATGGCAACCACAAGCGTAGCCAGCGCAAAATAGCGGAGCTGTTTATAAGCGAGAAAAAGAATGAGGAAGAGCATCAGCCCATAAAGCAGCCAGGCCTGTGACTGGCTGATGTCGATGCCGTTGATAACAGCCTGCGGCAACTGGTGAACCAACAGGTTAAACTCGTTCATGCCCCAGGTGATGCCAAAATGGATGTAGAACAGCACCGTGCTGAGCAGCGGCACCCAGGAGAAGAACAGGGCGGCTACGCCAGAGTACAGCACAAACGTCGCAGCTGGCACCACCAGCAGATTGGCCAGCCAGAAGTATACCGGGAACTGATGGAAGTAATACAGCCCCAGCGGAAAAGTGGCCAGCTGTGCCGCCAGGGAAGCATTGAAAAGCGCCCAGCCTTTGTCCAGTATCCTGTTGTCGAACTCTAGCAGTCTGTAGAATCTTGGCTGCAGGTATACGATGCCGAGTAGGGCCAGGAAAGAGAGCTGAAAACCTACCTCCAGCAGGAAATAGGGATTGTACCAAAGCAGTGCGAAAGCAGCAATGGCGAGCGTGTTGTAGATGTTGTGCTGCCTCCCGGACACCATCGCCACTGTGATCAGGCTGAACATGAAAGCAGCCCGCAGCACAGAAGGGGAGAGGCCGGTAACGAATGCGTAGAGCCAAAGCACACTTAAGATCACCGCTGCATACACCGCCCGCTGTTTAGCGGTCCGTTTGAAGCCAGCCAGTAGAAAGGCCAGTATTCCATAGATCAACCCGACATGCAGACCCGAAACGGCCAGCACGTGCATGGTGCCGGTCTGGGCATAGGCATCGCGGATGGAGTTGTCCAGCTCGTCTTTTACGCCCAGGATCAAAGCCGAGGAGATACCGTATTCCCGACGTTCAGCTATGGACTCCTTCAGCAGCCCGTCCAATTGGCGGCGCAGGTAGATGCTGAAGTGAAGCACCGGGTTTGGGGGATCAGAGCCAATGCTTTGGAACTGGTGCGGCTGCAGAAAGTGGCGGTGGTGGATCTGTTTGTTCGCCAGAAAAGCGCGGTAGTCGAACTGATTCGGATTGGCGGGAGGGGATACAGGCAGCGGCGCGCCTCTGATTAGCAGGCGGTCGCCATAGCTCACCTCGTATTCGCGGTTGGAATCGTGGGGCACGGAGAGCTGCACTTTGCCTTCGGCGGGCTGCCATTGACCGTTTATCTGCACCTGCTCTACCTGCAGCACCGTGTTCTGGTAGCCGGGTTTCTGCACCACATAATCATCCACCACACCCACATAATAGGCCGGTATACCTGCGAGGTTGCCCAAGTGCAGCGGGCGGTGCGATTCGGTTTGCAGGTGCGTCACCCACATGCCGCCGGCCACAAAGCATAGCAAGCCTGCTATACCTGTGATGGTGTTGGCCTCCAGCGATTTCACCCTGCGCGAAACAAGGTATAGCACCAGGTATAGGGCAATAAAAAAGGCAAAGAGCTCAAGGCTATACCTGAACTCTTTGCCTGTGTACAGGTACACGAGTATACCTGCTATAAAGCTAAGACTAATGCGGACGAAAGGGTAGGGAGCCCACCGTTTCATCAGGCCTTATAGACCATCATGTAGTGCTGTATGTCGCACTCCGTGAACATGTCGCCCTCGGCCACAAAGCCGTGACGCTTGTAGAAGTTAACGGCCGGTAGCTGGGCATTCAGATATACCTTCGTGTCCGCATGGGCTGCCTGCACGTCTTGTAGCACGGCCTGCAGCAGCGCGGCTCCCACCTGCCGGTTACGGTAATCAGCCAGCACGGCAAAGCGCTCCAGCTTTATACCCAGCTCCGTCTGGCGCCAGCGGGCGGCTCCGCAAGGGACACCCTCGCAGGTAGCCAGGTAGTGGCGGGCCGTTGACTCAAACTCATCGTGTTCCGCCTCGCGGGGCACCTGCTGCTCTTCTACAAAAACCTGTTCACGTATGTTGAACGCGGCAGATCGATCCTGCTCACGTTCAGCACGTATCACTTCAATCATCTCCTGTTATCCGGTCAGCTGCTATACCTTTTTTTTGCGGCCGTTTACGGCCACAGGCTTGCCTTCTTCGGCGGCCTCAGCTTCCAGACGGGCGGCCAGGCGCTCATCGTCGGCTTTGGAATAGGCATCCACGATGTCGCGTACCAAACGGTGGCGCATCACGTCCTCTGGCTGCATTTCAATGAAACCAATGCCTTTCACGTCGCGCAAGGTATGGAGGGCATCCATGAGACCGGAGCGCTGGTGGCGGGGCAGGTCAATCTGCGAGCGGTCGCCGTTGATCATCACCTTGGAAGTAGGGCCCATACGGGTCAAAAACATCTTGATCTGCGCCGGCGTCGTGTTCTGCGCCTCGTCGAGCAGCACGAAGGCGTTGCTCAGGGTACGGCCACGCATATAGGCCAGCGGAGCGATCTCGATGATCTTATTTTCCTGGTAATACTTCAGCTTTTCCATCGGGATCATGTCCTCGAGGGCGTCGTAAATCGGGCGCAGATACGGGTCCACCTTCTCCTTCATGTCACCGGGCAAAAAGCCCAGGTTCTCGCCGGCTTCTACCACCGGGCGGGAGATGATGATCTTGCGCACCTCTTTGTTTTTGAGCGCACGCACGGCCATGGCCACCGAAATATAGGTCTTACCGGTACCGGCAGGCCCCAGCGCAAACACCAGATCGTGGTTCTCCACCAGGTCCACCAGTTTCTTCTGGTTCACCGTCTTGGCTTTGATGATACCACCCTTGCTGCCGTACACAATCACGTCCGGCGACGTCACGATCACATCCTCCTCCGTAAAAGGATCAGGAGAAAGGTATCTATTTACGCTGTTATGCGTAATCTTTCCGAACTTATGATAGTGGTCGATCAGCGAAGAAAGGATCTCGTGAATTTTGGTTATCTCGGGCGTCTGCCCCTGAATTTTGATTTCGTTGCCTCTGGAAATGATCTTGCTGCTCGGAAATGCGGCTGCAAGCTGTTTGATATTCTGATTCTCTGTCCCCAGAAAATCGATAAGAGAGATGTTCTCTAACGTTATTGTTTTCTCTACCAAATGTTTAAGCTTAATATAGTACGTTGGTAATATATTCTGTAAATTAGCTAAAATTGTTACACAATGATGACAAATCTACACAAATTATAGTTCGCTCTATGGCTGTAATTACATTCACCTCCGACTTTGGTTACACCGACCATTATGCGGCGGCCGTGAAGGCTGCCATGCTGTCGCTGCAGCCTCAGGCCCAGATTGTGGACATTTCGCATGGCATCGAGCCGTTTAACATCCCGCAGGCGGAGTACGTGATCGGGTCTGTTTTCCGGGAATTTCCGGAAGGCACCGTCCACCTGATCGCAGTGGACACGCACGGTTGTAAACAGGGCAAATATCATGCTGCAAAATACAAAGGGCACTACTTTTTGCTGGCCGACAACGGTTTGCTCTCCCTCCTGACCGAGGGGCAGGCCGAAATTGTGGTGGAGCTGCAGACCGACGAAGATGTACTGCCCTTCCCGGCCAAGGAACTGCTGGCGCCTGCTGCGCTCTTCCTGGCAAAGGGCGGCGACATTGATGTGCTGGGCGAGCGCACCACCAGCTTCAAACAGCTGCTGAACCGCCAGTTGCGCCTCAACGACCACTCCATAACAGGACACGTCATCCACGTGGACCGCTACGGCAACCTGATCACCAACATCACCAAGGACAGTGTGGATACCATTGCCCACGGCCGCACCTATACCGTGCACTTTGGCCGCGAAACGGTCGGGCGCATCCACCAAAACTATACCCAGGTGGAGGACGGCGACTGCTGCTGCCTCTACAACCACCTCGGCCAGCTCTGCATCGGCATCAACAAGGGCCACGCCTCCGAGCTCCTCGGCCTCGGCTTCGACTCGCAGGTAGACGTGCGGTTTTATCCAGGAGGTTAATTTGGAGATTTGAAAATTTGAAGATTTGAAAATGATGTTTTAATGAATTTAATCGGTGGATATGATCATCTCAAATTGAGTTCTACTTATATCCTTCACATTATTTAGCATCTTTACATTTCCAAATCTTCAAATTTCCAAATCAAAAAATATGCTCATCCGCATCGTACGCATGACTTTTCAGTCGGACAAGACAGAAGACTTCCTGGAGATTTTCCGCAACTCGAAAGATAAGATTAGGGCCTTTGAAGGCTGCAATCATGTAGAGTTGTTGCAGGACCTGAATCACCCGAACATCTACAGCACCTACAGCCTATGGGACTCCGAGGAGCACCTCAACAACTACCGCGACTCCGAACTGTTTGGGCAGGTATGGAAGGCCACCAAGGCGCTTTTTGCCGACAAACCGCAGGCCTGGTCGCACCGTTCAGTTGCTATTTGATCAGTAAACAGGCATCTCAGTCAACAATTAGCAATAGTCAGTTACAAGGTATAGCGCAACAATTAACAATCAGCAATCAACAATTACTGTACTTTTGCAACGTATACCGTTTATCTGGATGATACCTGTTTATTGTTTACTGAAAACTGTTAACTGTCAAAAATGAATTACTTCGAGTTTTACCATATACCTGAAAGTTTTTTGCCGGACGAGAAAGCGATCAAAGCCCGTTACTACGAGCTGAGCCGCGAGTACCACCCCGATTTTTACGCCAACGAGGACCTGGGCACGCAGCAGAAGATTCTGGAGCTCTCTACGCTGAACACCAACGCTTACCGTACCCTGAGCGATACGGACCTGCGCATGCAGTACATCCTGCAGCAGCATGGCCTGTTAGAAGAGGGTGGCAAAAACGAGATTCCCGGCGATTTCCTGATGGAGATGATGGAGATCAACGAGGAACTGATGGAGCTGGAGTTTGACTTCGACGCGGCCAAACTGCACGAGATAGGGGAGAAGAGCACGGGCGCGATGGCTCAGCTGGAAAATGATATTCTGCCTGTGTTGCAGCGATACCCTGAGCTTCATGGAGTTACCAAAGAAGAGGCCCTGCAGGAGGTGAAAACCTACTATTTGAAGAAAAAATATTTGTTGCGTATTCAGGAAACTTTATCTAAGTTTGCAACCCGTTCCTGATGGCAGATCAGGAACAAAGTTCGGCTCCGGCCCAGGGTGCTATACCTGAAACCAGAGAGAACAAAATGCCTTGGTGGCGGAATTGGTAGACGCGTTGGTCTCAAACACCAATGAGGTTACACTCGTGCCGGTTCGACTCCGGCCCAAGGTACAAAAGCCCTGCAGATGTAAGTCTGCAGGGCTTTTTTGTTTACAACTGATATATTATATCGCTTGCGGCTCGACCACTTTCTCAAACCTCAGCATAGAGTTAATCAGCTGTTCTGAATAATCATAGATATTATCGAGAGACCAAATTTCTACTTTTGCTTCTTTCCCAGCCTCATCAGTCCAGGTTAAATACTTTTTGGAGGCATTTAGGTGCAGCCGGCAAATTGTTTTACGAATGTTATCGTCAAGTAAAATATTGAGGTAACGTTGGGTGTCGCGATAGTAAATTCTATTAACATCAACTTTAGTTCTAAGAATGGATTTGATTATAAAGAACCCTTCTCGCTCCAGATCTGTAAATTCAACCCCGTTATCTTTAACGGGAGGTGTGTTGACCTGTTGACTTGGCTCCTCTTTGGATTCTACTTTAGTTGAGTTAGCTTCATTGGATAGAGCTGATTTTAATCTATCGCTGATAAGTTCGCTTACATATTGTTGAAGGGATTTCTTAACCATAGGTGTGAACTGTTCCATCACTTTTGAAGTCACCATTCCTGTGTGAATCTGCTTGGCGAAGTACCTAACAAACCCCTCCGTAGGATTGCTGAATTCTGCCCCAACTATTTTCTTGATCTCGCGGGTATATTTGAGCTCCGTCGCTGCGTTTACAATTTGATCTACATCAAAAGCATTCTTCTGGTATTTCTTTAATTCATGAACGGCAGCTTCATTCATGTCGGTAATATTGAACTCCCAGAATGGTCTGTTATCCATTTTGTTTGCTTCCTCTAAGTCAGTGTAGAAGCGGTAAATTATGCCATTTGTGAGGATACCAAAACGTGTACTGCACACATGGAAATATCGATGGAGTTGGGAGTTGTGTACATTAAGCTCTTCCTTCCAATGCTTGCACTCAACGATAATAATAGGCTGTCCGTCTTTTTGGATACAATAATCTACTTTCTCGCCTTTCTTTATACCAAGGTCAGCAACAAATTCAGGTATAACTTCCAGTGGGTTAAACACATCGTAACCAAGTGCTGCAATAAACGGCATTACAAAAGCATTTTTTGTTGCTTCCTCAGTTTGAATAGTGTCTTTCATACGGCTCACTTTCTCACCGAGAGCCTTGATTACGTCAATAAAGTCCATGATCAGTTTGTTTAAAAGCCCAAAAAAATTTAATTTATTATTAAATATATTAATTTATAATAATATAAAATAATTTATATTCAATTTTATTTAAATATTTTTATAAAATGCTTTTCTTTAAGATGTGTATATCTTAATTAATTGACGGCTGGCTTTCCGGTATCTATACCTTTCGTATGAGATTCTCTGAATCAAGGACTAAAGAGTGTTTTCATGCTTTCTTGTTCGGGATGAGGAAAGTTGGCACTTAGAGAATATTACGTTAGGACCTGATCAAATTAGAACTGATTAAACTCACGTCTCTTAACGCCATCTGCTCCATTTTACCACAACAATATGGTAGTAACAGCCTAACCCACTACTACCACTTCACCTCAAAGTAATATTCACTGTCAAAAGTGGCGTAATGGCTGGCTATGTCCTGCTCATCAGGAAGCAGCAGGAAACTACGCATGGTTGCATACCCTTGCGAGTGCAGGATGGAGCCTTTGTTCAGCCTCGAGGCCGTGAAAAAAAACGTCCCCGAATACTTTCCTAAGCTATACCTGCTGTTTCATGCTATCCATTGTTTAGTATACTCCCTTCAGTGTGCATTTTACTTACCCGAGGAGCAGCGGTGTAACCAGGTTCTGGCATCGTCCTCATTGTTAAACATTTTTACCTCGAACGCACTGATCTTGGAGTAGAAGCTGGAGGCAGTTGACTCAGCAAAGGATTCAGGCGTGGCGATAAGGGCAAAAAACCGAATGCCTGCTGCTGCTGCCTGAGGCGCCCATTCATTCAGTACCCAATCAAGTGAATGGTCCCAGCTCCCCACTACCTGCCTTGTGTCGTTCAGCACACAGTTAAATCCAGCCTCCTTTACTGTTTTGGCGTAGGCCAGGGCGCCGGTCTTGATATTGTCCTGCGTCAGATAGCCGGCCCAATCTGTGTGTACCCACCTGTTGTCGAGGTCTGGGCTAATGGTGAGGAACACTTTCCCGAACGCATTTTTAAGTTCTTGCTTCATGGATGGAAGTGGTTCATGCTTTAATGATAACAAATATAAGATTAACCTGAAAAATCAGCACAGCTTGCCGGATAATTACTACATCTTCTTTTAGAGAATGGCTATCTGTTCCTTGATTTCAGCCAGGTATTTTGCGCTGCCAGCCTGCGCGCAATTCCGTCAGCCCTCCGGCTGTAAATGCTCGAAGTATCTGCATTTGCTTGAAACTGACATAAATTACGAATTTAAGTTCACAGCGTTTGTCTGCGCCGGAGCTATACCTGCCGGCAAATTTCCTTTCCTGATTTCCAGAATCAGCCTAACCTAGTGCTGCTTCATAAAGTACAAGGAGATTCAAAAGCTAAACAATGAACGAGAAAGAGTTAAGGGAGAGCCTGAGTACCAACTTCATAAACCAGGTAAAGGACTACGCCATCTTCGCCATGGACCCAAAAGGCATGATCGTGACCTGGAACATGGGAGCAGAGCGGCTGAAGGGCTATTGTGAAGAAGAAGTGGTTGGCCATTACTACGGCATGCTCTTTCCGGAAACATACCGGCAGGCAGGCAAACCGGAAGAGGAGATAGAGCTGGCGCTGAAGAACGGCGTTTACGAGGCCCACGACTGGCGCAGACGCAAAGACGGCTCGCATTTTTGGGCTGATGTGGTTTTAACCCCGATCTACGCTGGCGATGGCGAGCACATCGGCTTCACGAAAGTGACCGGAGACATTACCAGGCAAAAGGAAATGCAGGACGAACTGGCGAAACGCCACGATGCTTTGAAGGATAAGAACCAGGAGCTTCAAAGAATAAACCTGGACCTGGACAACTTTGTCTACACGGCTTCCCACGACCTGCGCTCTCCGATCACCAACATCGAGGGCCTTGTTAAGTATGTAAAGGACGATTTGTCGGATGCAGGCTGCCTCAGTTCTGAGACAGAGTTCATGCTGGAGCGGGTGATGCTTTCCGTAGACAGGTTCAAGCGCACCATTGAAGACCTGACGGAGGTGAGCAAACTGCAGAAGAATGCGGTTGAACTGCTTTCGGAGGAAATTATAAACATCGAAACCGTTTACCAGGATATCATAGAGGATTTGGGTGACCCCTCCGATCAGCCAGGGATCTTTATCAAAACTGAATTCCAGGTGCATCAGTTGAAGTTCTCCCGCAAGAACTTCCGGAGCATTCTGTACAACCTACTCAGCAACGCGATCAAATACAGGTCACCTCACCGCGATTGCATCATACAGGTTGATACCTGTTTGGAGGACAACGCGGTGGTGCTGAAAGTGAAAGATAATGGCTTGGGCATGAGCAAAAAGCAGCTGCGCAAGTTGTTTACTATGTTTCAGCGTTTCCACGACCATGTAGACGGTACAGGTATAGGACTCTTCATGGTGAAGCGCATCATAGACAATGCCGGAGGCAGTATTGAGGTGCGAAGCGAGGAAGGTGTAGGCTCTGAGTTCAGGGTATACTTCGCGGCGGAACTTTAGACGTTGCCGCACCTTCTCCACACAGAATAGGAGCAGCAGTTCCCGTTGTCACCTTTTGAATTAATTAAGCCTCAGTAAGCCGTTTTTCGGGCCAGCCCATTGTGGTACTGCATGATTGCCAACTTACTATGTTATGGGGTGTTTTTTGTTTCTATATTTTTCAAAGAAGAAAAGCGAAGCGATTGATTCTCAATTTTTAGGAAAATGGCGGGAGCGTGTGAAGAGGCAGATAGAGCCGTTTTCGTGTTAAAACATCATTATGGTATGTTTTTTAGTTTGAGAGGGTAATGTTTAAGTATTAATACTTATGGATTAATGCTTTATGATGGGGAAGAAGCGCTGGATTTGTTATATTATAATTTTCTAATGTTCAAAGTATATAGCTAACAATCTATATATCAAGTTCATAAATTTGCTGGTATAACACAGGAATTTTATCCGAAAAGTTCTACCAACCTAGTTCATTTATGAAACCCAGCACTGCTTTTTCCAGCTCGCAAAGGAGCGGTACAGGCTATGACGTTTTCAAATCTTATTTGAAAAGACTGTCATGGCTTTTGTTCTTTTTAGGGGGGCTCTCTCTGGCACAAGTTGCCCATGCCCAAACCCAGTACACCCACGATTTTTCCACTCCTGCAGCCCTAAGTGGTAAAACACAAGATTGGCCATGGAATATCACTGCCACCATTAGCATTGGAGGAGTAGACTATGAGCTAAGCCAAGGTGGAAACAGTAGCTGGGAAAACAGGGGCAGTGGTGGGGCAAATGGCAGTGCCAGCCTGTATTACAATACGGCGGCAGATAGCTATGTCACCATCGAACGCAAAGACAACCAGAATTTCAAATTTTATGGACTTTGGCTGAGTTACGATTGCTTCAGCGATGGGGTATCTTATAAACCACCTCACCTGACAGTGACATACTCAGGAAGCAACCTGCCGCAGGAGATTTTTAATGATCGAAACCGACAGGGGCTGGTGCTTTCAAAAGATGTGGAGGTTAGCTCAGTAACATTCTACTTTTCAGGGCTCCATACCTTAAACCTCGACAACCTGGTAGTAGGTCCTGTCGGAACTGCCTTATCCAGTAATGCCAATCTCTCCAACCTGACTCTCTCAGGCACTACCTTGTCACCGGCATTCAATGCCAATACGCTTAGCTATACGGCAAGTGTAGCCAATGCTGTAACATCGGTTACAGTTACCCCCACCAAGTCAGATGCCAATGCGACTGTGAGTGTCAACGGAGCAGTGCTGAATGGTGGCGCTACCTCCAGAACAATAAATCTGAATGTAGGGGCAAACACCATTACTACTGTTGTCACTGCCCAAAACGGAAGCACTAAAACCTATACAGTTGCCATAACACGGGCTGCTGCACCATCGGCTCCCCCTGTGGCTGGGTATGTCAATGCGCTTCAGTTCGATGGTGTAAACGATTATGTAGAGATTCCGTCCCAACCTTCCAACCAGTTCAGTTCTGAAACAGAGTTTACTGTTTCGCTTTGGTTCAAGGCAAACAGTATGAACAGAGCCGGTCTTTTTAACAGACCCTCAGGTGGTGGCGATATGCAGTTCTGGCTGACGGCAGAAAACGGTATTTTCATCTACGGAATCGATAAACATGGCACTGGCTGGACCTGGCTCGGTACTGGAACGGCTTATAAACTGGGAGAGTGGGTACAGGTAACTACTGTAAGGCGCAACGTTAATGGTGAGCGCCGCATGGAAATCTATGCCAACGGCGTATTAGTTGGCTCAGATAGAGTAAACTTTACATCATCAGCATCCAGTGCACCCATACGCATTGGTACTGTGATAAATGCAGACGGTGGCTTTGCCAACGGTCAGATAGACAACGTATCGTTCTGGCAAAAGGCGCTGACTGCACAAGAAATCAAAACACTTGGCGCCACTACCCTGAACGGCAACGAAGCGGGGCTGGCAGGTTACTGGCGCTTCGACGAGACATCAGGCACTATCGCGTACGATGCAACTGCAAACGCAAACCATGGCACACTCAAAAACATGGATTTGGCAACTGCCCGAGTGGCATCAACTGCCGGTGATTTTATCACCAAAAAGAACGTAGCCTACGCTGGTAAACTGACAGGTAGCGACCCCGAGGGTAAGCCATTGAGTTATAGCCTGGTTACTGGGCCATCCAAAGGCACGCTCGTACTCAATGCCAACGGAACCTTCACCTATACACCCAATACCAATGCGGTTGGCGCTGACAATTTCTCTTACAGGGTCAGCAACGGAACAACCGTCTCCAATACAGCTATTGTCAATGTAACGATCGTTGAGCTGGCCGCCCCTTCAGTGCCGGACCTGCTAAGCTCCAGCGATACCGGTATCAGCAACAACGATAACATCACGAGCGATAACACGCCAACTTTTTCCGGAACGGCGACGGCTGGTTATACCGTCACCCTGTATTCCGGTGGTAGTGTGGTTGGTACTACCACTGCTGATGGCGCTGGTAATTGGTCAATTACAACTACTACCCTGGCAGATGGGGCCCATATCATGACAGCAAAAGCGGTGGATGGGACAGGAAGTCAAAGCCCTGCTTCAGCCGCCTTAACTGTAACGATTGATACAACGGCCCCTAACACGACCATAACCGGTAGCCCGGCTGCTGTTACAAACGCCACGAGCGCCACCTTTACCTTCACAAGCAACGAAACTAGCATTACCTTCCAGGCAAGCGTGAATGGCAGTTCGTTTATCACCGCCAGTGCATCGCTTACGTTGACAGGATTAAGCGGAGGCACGCACAACGTGCTGATCCGGGCCATGGATGCAGCCGGAAATGTGGATCCTACTCCCGCCTCCTATACCTGGACGGTAGACGCGACGGCTCCAGCCGTAACGGGTATCACCCGCCACAACCCGACAACCGAAACTACCAGCGCCAACACTGTTACCTTCCTGGTTTCCTTCAGCGAGTCTGTCACGGGCTTAGGGGCAGGTGATTTCACCCTGACAGGTACAGGAACGGCAACAGGAATCTTAACAAGTGTAAGCGGCTCGGGAGAGCGATACCAGGTAACTGTCTCCGACATAAGCGGGAGCGGCACCCTGCGTCTGGATATGAATGCAAGCGGGACCGGCATTACGGATATGGTTGGGAACGGGCTCAGCGGAGGCTATACTGCTGGCCAGACTTATACAATAGATACTACCAGCCCGGTTATCACCTCCGTTTCTGTACCTGCCAATGCCACCTACAGCGCAGGTCAGCACCTGGATTTTACGATCAACTTCAGTGAAGCCGTGGTAGTAAATACACAGAACGGAACTCCAGCACTTGGCCTTACCGTAGGCGCTACCTCTCGCCAGGCGGTTTATGTGAGCGGCTCCGGTTCGACAGCGCTGAGTTTCCGCTATACCGTGCAGCCAGGCGAGCAAGATACAGATGGCATCACACTGTCGGCTGCCATTGCACTGAACAGCGGAACAATAACTGACGCGCTCGGCAATGCAGCTGTCTTGTCGCTGAACGGGGTGGCCTCAACAGCCGGTGTTTTAGTAGATGCCGTTGCGCCGACCATTACGTCTATCACCCTTCCAAACGACGGTGTTTATAACCTGGAGCGGGAGCGCTACTTGCTGTTTAGTGTAGCGTTTAGCGAAAACATGCAGCGCACGCAGGGCTCATACCTTGAACTTCGGGTGGGAACGCAAATCCGAAAGGCTACTCTGGACTGGGCTTATGAAAACGCTGCTTATTATGCCTATGCGGTGCAGGAAGGTGAGCAGGGGACTGGCCTGGAAGTGCTGGCCCTGAAATCGGACATTTCGACGCCGACCGATGTGCAAGGCAATGCACTGAGCACTGGCTCAACGTTCCCTATATCACGCAGCAATGTGCGTGTGGACGGTATTCGTCCTCTTATCACGGGACTGACGGTGCCAGCGAATAAAATCTACAAGCAGGGCGAGCACCTGGACTTCACAGTGCGCTTCAGTGAGAAAGTAGAACTCCGCGAGGCAGGTCCCATATTCGGCCCGCTGAGCGCCAGGGCTACGAGCGAGCCGGAACTGGAGCTGCCAGAACCACCTGCGGACGGAAATCCTTTTATTCCGCTTAAGATAGGTGAAAAAATAGTGCTGGCCCTGTACAACCAGGGAAGCGGCACTGAGCAGATTTCTTTCCGCTATACCGTGCAGGAGGGAGAACTGGACATGGATGGAATTGAGGTAGCGCCATTGATTATGACGGCGGAAAACCTCATCCCCGGCCCAAGACCGATGGCAGGTAGCACACCGCCTGCTGGAAATTTCACCATCACCGACCTGGCAGGTAACTACGCCGATGATCTGATGTTTGATGAGATGCCTGCTACCACGGGCGTGCTCGTGGATGCCGTTGTTCCAACCCTGCAGTCTGTCAGCATAGCCTCCAACAATAGCAATCCGGCAGTAGCAAAAGTAGGGGGCGTGATCACGTTGCAATTTGTAGCCAGCGAAGCCATTCAGCCAACGGTGCTCATTGCCGGCAATGCGGCAACAGTAGTGAATGTTTCCGGCCTGGAGTACCGCGCGACCTATACCTTAACTGCTGCCAACAGCGAGGGCGTTGTGCCGTTCATCATCAACTACCGGGACCTGGCTGGCAACGCGGGTACTGCTGTCAGCGCTACCACCAACAGCAGCAGCGTTACCTTCGACAAAACAGCGCCGACCGGAACGCTCGCCATCAACGGTGGGGCCACCCATACTGCCTCACCTGAAGTTACATTGAGCATTTCGGCAACCGATGTCCTGACCGGCGTGGCCAGCATGCGTTTCTCCAACGATAACACCACCTGGAGCGCCTGGCAGTCCTTTGCAGCGAGCCAATCCTGGACGCTGCCTGCCGGAAACGGCAACCGCCAGGTATACGCCCAGCTGCGCGACGGTGCCGGCAACATCGGTACGGTGGAGGCGCAGATCATCCTGGACAACGTGCCGCTCACGCTCACGCTCTCCAGCGATGTGCAGGCTGCCACCAACAAGTCATTCGAGGTAACCTTCACATTCAGCAAAGCCGCAACCGGTTTCACGATAGCAGACCTGACAGTGGTGAACGGCACGGCCTCCAACCTGGTGACCGCGGATAACAAGGTATACAAGGCGACCATAACTCCAGCTTTGGAGGGAGAAGTAAGAATAAGCGTGGCAGCCGGTGTGGCAGTTGATGTAGCGGGCAACCTGAATGCTGCCTCCAACACCATCACGACACTGTATGACCATACGCGCCCGGCGCTTACTCTAGCCACCACAGCAGCCAATCCGACCAACGCTCCTTTTGACGTAACCTTTACCTTCTCGGAGGAAGTGAGTGGCTTTGACCTGACGGATATTACTGTTACAAACGGCACAGCCTCCAATCTGGTAGCAACCGACGGCCTGCGCTACAGTGCACGCATTACACCGGCGGCAAATGGCGAAGTAACCGTAAGCGTGGCGACAGATAAAGCGCAGGACGCAGCAGGTAATCAGAACCTGGCCTCCAACGTGCTCAGAATAACCTTCGACACAGACAAGCCTACGCTGTTGCTGACCTCTACAGCACCTGCTGCGGTGAACGCGCCATTCAGCATGCGCTTCGCCTTCAGCAAGGATGTGACCGGTTTCGCTATCGGTGACATTGCCCTTGCCAATGGCGCAGCCGCTGATTTCGTAGTAGTCGATGCCAGAACCTATACCGTGCGGGTTATACCTGCTGCGGAGGGTGAAGTGCGCGTAGCTGTGGCGGCCGATGCAGCCCAGGACGGTGCCGGCAACGGCAGTACCGCCTCCAATATCCTGACCCGACAGTATGATATCACGCGACCAGCTGTGGTTGTCAGCACAAGTGCTTCCGATCCTGTTAACAGCGCCTTCTCTGTTACTTTCGAGTTCAGCGAAGAGGTTTCAGGCTTTGCTGCGAGAGGTATAGCAGTGACCAACGGTACGCTTTCTCAGTTCAGCCAGGTGGACGGCCGACGCTACAGCGCGCTGGTAACGCCTGTGGCAGCCGGTGAAGTGACAGTTCAGGTGCCTGCCAATGCAGCGGCCGACGCGGCTTCGAATGGTACCCTGGCTTCCAACACACTCACACGGGTATACGATGCCGACCGCCCAGCTGTGGTGTTGGCAAGCACTGCCCCGAACCCGATCAACAGGGCCTTCCAGGTGAGCGTTACGTTCACCGAGCCTGTGACAGGGCTTACAGTACAGGATCTAACAGTGGCAAATGCCACACTCTCCGGTCTGACCACAACGGATAACATGCAGTACACCGTAGAGGTAAGCCCGCTGGCAGATGGACTAGTGACGGTTTCGGTGCCGGCTAATGTAGCCCAGGACGCGGCTGGCAATGGCAACACGGCTTCAGCAGCGTTGACCAGAACCTTCAATGCGACCAGACCGACACTGGCCCTTTCAACTAAAGCGACCAGCCCGACTAATGCTGCTTTTGAGGTAACCTTCACCTTTAGCAAGGAAGTGAGCGGTTTTGAAGTAGCAGACATTGCAGTAAGCAACGGTGCGGCGGCTGCCTTCACGCAGGTTTCTGCGCAGGTATACACCGCACGCATCACACCAACTGCTGAAGGAGAAGTGATCGTCAGCGTGATGGAGAATGTGGCCCGCGATGCGGCCGGTAACGGCAATACAGCAGCCACAGCCTTGAAACTGAACATTGACAAAACACAACCAACCGTGGTACTGGCTTCCAGCGCACCTGAGAAGCTGAACACTGCCTTCGAGGTAACTGTCACCTTCAGCGAAACGGTAATAGGCTTCACAGCTGCTGATGTAACGGTTGTAAACGGTACGGTGACAAACTTTGAAGTGAAAGGTGACAAGGAATATGCCTTGCAGATCACACCGCAAGCGAACGGGGAAGTGCGCGTATCTATTGCTGCCGGTGTGGCGCAGGATGCAGCCGGTAACCTGAACCTGGCCTCCGAACAGATCACCCGGCTCTACGACACTACCAGGCCAGCCGTGACGGTGGCAACAGCGGTGACGAGCCCTGTCAATACCGCCTTTACCGTGCGCTTCACCTTCTCGGAGTCTGTGGAAAGCTTTGAGCTGAACAACATCACGGTAGCGAACGGAAGCGTTTCTAATCTGATTAAAGAAAGCGCTACGGTATACACGGCTCTTGTTACTCCAGGTGCAAATGGTGTGGTGACAGTTTCCGTGGCTGAGAACGTGACGCAGGATGCGTTTGGTAACGGCAATCTGGCATCTAACCAACTGCAGATAGGCTACGATGTGAGCCAGCCAGTGCTGGTACTGTCCACGACGGCGGCTGAAGTGGTGAAGGCCCCATTTGTGATGACCTTTACCTTCAGCAAAGCCGTGACAGGATTTGAGTTGCAGGATATCGCCGTTACGAATGGCGCTGCTTCTGCCTTCACGCAAGTGTCTGCGCAGGTATACACTGCCCTGGTAACACCACAGGCGGACGGCGAAGTAGGTATAGCCGTGGCGGCTGACGTAGCCCGTGACGCTGCCGGAAACGGTAACCTGAAGGCTGATGCACTAACCAGAATATACGACGCTACGAAGCCAACCCTGGTACTGAGCACTGAAGCTAATAGCCCGATTAATGCTGCCTTCGAAGTCGTGTTTACCTTTAGCGAGACGGTGTCCGGTTTCGCCCTGGCAGACATCGCGGTAGCTGGAGGAACTGTGTCGAACTTGACAGCTACTGCAGCTGGCAAGGTATACACTGCCACCATCACGCCATCTGCTGAAGGAGAAGTAACTATAAGCGTTGCTGCGGATGTGGCAGAAGACAACGCCGGCAACGGCAATACGGCTTCCAACACGCTGCGCCTGCAGTATGACAAAACCCGACCGGCAGTCACGCTGGCCACCACGGCTCCGGCCCTGACCAATGCCGCTATACCTGTGACGATCACATTCAGCGAGCCGGTAACAGGTTTTGCTTTGGCAGATTTCACCATCACCAACGGCACAGCTGCTGACCTGACCAAAGTAAGTGAGACCAAGTATAGCGTTCTGGTAACGCCAACCCTTGACGGAGAAGTAAGCATCGCGATCGCCGAGAACAAGGTTGCGGACGCGGCTACGAACGGCAACACAGCTTCCAACGTGCTCTCCCTGACTTATGACGGCACGGCTCCTGCCGGCTACGCCGTAGCCTGGAGCGCTGCCCGCGTGGATGTGTCGAACCTTGAGGCGATCACGCTGCTGCTCACCGGAGCCGAACCGGGCACCGCCTATACCTACCGCATCACAAGCGGCGAAGAAAGCACCGAAGTGACCGGCACGGGAGAGGTGACAGGGGAGCGTGTCAGCATCGCAAACCTTGACCTGGAGAAACTGAAGGATGGCACGCTGACGGTGCAGCTATATCTGACGGACAAGGCCGGAAATAAAGGAGCGGAAGTAACGGCGCAGGTAGTGAAGATTACCCGCAACATCGCTTCCGTAACAGAGCCAGCCATGATCCAGGTTCCGATCCGCACAAAGTTTGAGCAGATTCAACTGCCAGCCACTGTCGCGGTAACCTACTCGACCGGCGAGACAGCACAAGTGAAAGTACGCTGGGAAGCCGGCAACTACGACGGCACCAAGGCCGGACCTTATGTGCTGACCGGTATACTGGAGCTGGCTGAGATGACGACCAACCTGGACAATCTGACGGCCAAAGTAACTGTGGAAGTGCAGCCGAACAAAGTGCCGACCGCACTTGCCTTCAGCGCCACCACTTTCAAACCAGATGCTACGGCAGCAGAGGTGATCGGTACGCTGACTACCACTGACCCGGACGACACCGAGTTTGTCTATACCTTGGTAAGCGGCGAGGGTGATGCCCACAACGCACTTTTCGAGATTCGGGACGACCAGGTATACCTGAAGTCGAACAACGGCCTCTCAGGTATGACTTCCTTCACCATCCGCGTGCGCAGCACCGACCCATACCTGAACACGATCGAGCGTGCCTTCACCCTGACCAAGCAGGCATACGACCGCACCGTGGACCAGCTCAAGATCGTCAACGCCTTCTCTCCGAACGGCGACGGCATCAACGATAACTGGACCATCCCGGAGCTCCGCTTCTACAACGAGGTCTACATTCAGGTGTTCGACCGCTCCGGTGTGCGCGTGTTTGAGACGAATGATCCGGAGAAGGGCTGGGACGGACGAGGCCCGAACGGACAGATCCTGAAAGGTGCCTTCCTCTTCACGGTGGAGGTGAAGGACATCAACTGGGTGAAAAGAGGTGTGGTGACAATCCTTAGCAAGTAATCAAATGAAAAAGTTAATCTTATCTATACTATTAGTTGCTTCTGTTCTGGGTGCCAATGCCCAGAACAGAAAGCACATTGCCAACTTTCAGCTGTTTCAGCAATACTACAACCCCTCACTGACCGGTTACGAGGGCTCCATGCTCAAGGGCTTCCACCGCAACCAGTGGACGGGCTTTGAGGGAGCTCCGCGCACCTACTTTGCCTCCGCCGAGCTGGACCTGGCCGACGTGTCTGCCTGGAAGAAGAGCGATCTGCTCCGCACCCGGCAGGATGATTTCTACAGCCGCCAGGCGGGTGCCAAGCATGCCTTTGGAGTAGCGGTGTTGCAGGATGAGTTCGGGCCTTTTTCCGAAAGCCAGGTGCAGTTGAGCTATGCCTCGCGTGTGCGTCTTTCTGAGAGGCTGAGCCTGCGTTGGGGCGGTGCTGTCGTGTACAATGCCCAGCGCCTCGATGGTAACAAGCTCACGGTGGATAACGAAAGCGATCCGGAGTTTCAGGGGGTACTGGGCCAACGCTTGCGCCAGGGCAAACTCGACCTGAACCTGGGCTGGACACTCACTGCCGATAACTTCTACATTGGGTATGCGATGCAGGACGTGACCAAAGGAGGCATTGTGTCGGGTGGAGACGAGTTTTTACAGGACCTCTATACCCGCAAGCACCTCGTGCAGGCCGGCTACCGCACGGCGATCTCTGATGAATTTGGTCTGGTAGCCAATGCCATGCTACAGTACGACAACAAGCTGAAGGAAAGCACTGAGCTACAACTCAAGGCCATTTACCAGAATATGTTTTGGCTGGGAGGCAGCTACCGGCAGGACCTGGCCTGGAGCGCCACGGCAGGCATTCGCCTGGATCAGTTCCGCATCGGCTATGCCTATGAGATTCCGATTCAGAACGCCCGGCACGTGAGCAGGAGCACGAATGAGATCTCCCTCACCTATAACCTGATCCCGGTGAAATACCCGAAGTACGGCAGACAAGTAACCATCTGGTAAAGCGAAGCGAACATGAAGAAGATTGTATACACCATCGGATTGATTTTAGGGACCCTGACCGTAGGACAGGCCCAGACAAAACTTCAGGAGACGAACGCTGAAATGGCCGGCGTGGCGCTGGTAGGAGAGGACTTGCTGCTCGTCACCAAAAAAGAGGACGGCGGTCAGTACCTCTATACCGCCCAACTTGGCGAGACGGAGACCACAGAGCGGGCCACTGCCCTGAACGCTGGCCACATCAACGCTGTAGTGGGTGGCAACCTGTCGGCGGGCGAAGTGTTCGTCTACCACAAGTCGGGCAGGAGAGATGAGCGGATCACGAAGTATACCTGGACAAACGGCGAGTTTGTAAAAGGTGAGGAAATTCCTGTACCCCACATGCGCAACCACTCCTACAACCTGGGCCTATACCTGACAGAAGACCAACGCCGACTTTTTATTGCCGCCGAACTGGCAGGATCGCAGGGCTATGACGACTTATACCTGAGCGAGTGGAATGGCAAGTCCTGGTCGCGCCCGCGCAATCTGGGCAAGCAGGTGAACTCCAACCAGGCGGAGTTCGCTCCTTTCGTGCGCCAAGACTCCCTGTATTTCTCCCGCCAGGAGGGGGAGACAGCCTACATCTACGGGGCCGCTTTGCGTGATGGACAGCCGGGGGCAGCCGTGCGGTTGACTGGTGTGGTGAACGAAAAAGAGAACTACAATGCCTACTTCAGGAAAAGCGGTGACCATACCTTATGGGTCACCGGCACTGCCAAGGAGCAGCCGCGCTATGTTGCCTACCTGCTGGGCGATTTGCCTGCTGTAGCAGTCGCAGCGCCTGTTGATGAACCTGTTTCAGCACCAGAGGTAGAAGAGGTGCCGCAGCAGATCGCGCTGGAAGAGGCTACTTCAGGTGAGTCCAAAGTTGTTGCTGAAGAGCCTGTCAAAGCCAAAGCCACGCGGGCCGCGAGCCCATCATTGGTACTATATAACGAATTCAACCGCGTGCACCTGAGTCTGAGTGAACTGGCCGGTTTGTCGCGCTTCCTGCGTCAGCAGCCGGACGGGACTAGTTTTGTCATCAAAGGCTATTCGGACGGCTACGGGGAGCCTGCGGCAAAGCAGCGGGTGAGTGAGCAGCGTGCCCAGAGTGTGAAAGAGTACATTCAGCGTTACTTTGGAGCCAAGAATTTCCAGGTAGAGATAGAGGGGGAAGTACTGCCGGGCAAGGGCAAAGCGCACCGCAAGACGGAGCTATACCTGCTGCAATAGCACTTCATTATTTTCTCTAGCAGGTTATGAAAGCAGGAGGTTACGCTTCAGAGAAGTAGCCTCCTGCTTTTTTTATGTGACACGGCTTGCCTCAAAAAGATTGTTCTTTCGCAGAATCCTTGCAGCGTACACAAGCAGGAAGAGTAAATTCTTTCCGGATCAGATTTATACTTGAAAAAACCTCTATACCTGTAATGGACAAACTTTGTGCGTTGAAAACTTCAATTTACCCGCTCCCAAAAGGCAAAGCTTCAATATCTAATTTTTAGTATATATAAAATTTATGTATTTTGTAGTACTTTCTAGGTTGCCAATAGATCTGCGGTAAAGTTTGTATGCAGATTTCTGTCTGCCCGCAAAGCAAAATAACCCATTCGCTATGAAATACATGCTGCTCTCCGGTCTGTTCCTGTTCCTGTTTTTTATTCCGGAACTGAAGGCGCAAAGCCAGAAAGGGGAATTGAAAGGCCTACTCCTTGATGAAACATCCAAAGGTGTTCTCCCTTACGCCACAGTTGCCGTTTATACAGCCGCAGACACCGTGATGGTAACATACAGGATGAGTGACGAGAAAGGCAGCTTCCGTGTACCCGGTCTTCCTGTGGACCAGCAGTTCCGGGTAGTGATTACCATGATGGGCTTTAAGGTATACAGAAAAGAATTCAAGCTTACACCGGACCAGGCATCCCTCGACCTTGGTGTCATCAACATGGAGCAGTCGGCTAACCTGCTCAATGAGGTGCTGATTGTGGCTGAAACTCCCCCGGTTCTGGTTAGGAACGACACACTTGAATTTAATGCCTCCTCCTTCAAAACCCTGCCCACCGCACTAGTGGAAGACCTGTTACGCAAACTGCCAGGTGTTTCGGTCGATCAGCAGGGCAACATCATGGTGTATGGCAAGTCAGTACAGAAGATACTTGTGGATGGGAAAGAGTTCTTTGGCAGCGATCCTAAAATAGCGACACGCAACCTGCCGGCAAATGTGATCGACAAGGTACAGGTCATGAACGACACGGAAGCACTACGCCGCGACCCCGATATGCCCTATATGGAAATTCCGCAGGTAATTAACCTGACCTTTAAAAAAGGAATTAAGAAAGGGCTCTTCGGCAAAGTTTATGGCGGTGCAGGCACAAAAGAAAGATATGAAGTGGGGGGTATTGTCAATATGTTCCGCGACACCTCGCAGGTAAGTATAATTGGGTTCTCCAATAACCTTAACAGGGCCGGGTTTGACTTTGCAGACATCAGGAGAATTGGAGGTTTTGCCCGTAGCGGCTTTAACAGTATTGGGATGACAAGTGAGGGAGGAGTCAGGGTTAACGGAATTTCTTTTGGAGGGATGGGCCAGGGTATACAACAGTCTTCGGGTGGAGGCGCCAACTTTAACACGGTGACAAAAGGCGGCACTAAAGTGAACCTGCAGTACTTTTTTGGCGACAGCAGAGAAGACCTGAACCAGGTGGTCAATTCAGAGCAGTTTCTGAAAAGTGACACGCTCAACAGCCGTAGAAACAGAAGGCAAATCAGCAGAAGCGAAAGCCACCGCATTGGCGGAAAGATTGAGTGGAAACTCGGCCCCCTTACTACCTTAAGTATAAATCCAAGTGTTCAGTTCTCTTACCAGAACGCGAACCAAAACGTTTATACGAACACCTTCCGGCACAGCGGAAACCGACTGAATGAAAGTACCAATGAAGAAAATATAAACGGAGAGGGCATGGGCTTTGGCAACATCCTTAGTTTTGAACGCAGCTTCGAAAAGAAAGGAAGGCGACTGACACTATTCAGCAGAATGAACCAGTATGCTTTGTTACAGGACCAAATTAACGAAGCGGAAAACATTTTTTACCAGCCCGACCCAACCGCAACGCTACTTGATCAGTTGCGAAATACTGATCAGAACGACTTCGAGGTATACAATACGCTCTCGTACACGGAGCCGCTCAGCCAGGCCGTAAGCGCTACCTTCACGCTCAATTCAGAGTATTTTAACAATGACAATGTGTTAGCCACGTACCTGGCAGATCCCGAAACCGGAGAATATGACACGATTGTGCAGGGGCAGTCGAACGGACTAGATAGAAGCGGATGGCGGAACTATCTTACCTCAGGCCTTCGATGGAAGATTAAGGATGTAACGCTTCAGCCTGGTCTGCGCTTCACTGCCTTAAACATCAACAACAGGTTTCAGATTATCCCCGACATTAAGCAGAACTACTATTATGTATTTCCTAACCTCAATTTAAACTGGAAGCAATTCTATTTAAGCTATAATGTCAATCTGCAGGAGCCCTCGGCAGCCCACCTGCAACCTGTAGTGGATAATACAAACCCGCTGTTTATTTCTTATGGCAATCCATCCCTGAAGCCCACGGTAGCAAATACGCTTAGCATGAACTACAGGAAATTCGACAATAAGAAATCCATTACCTATAATGCTAACGTGTACGGTACTGTCCGTAACAATTTCATAACCAGAGCCCGAACAATTGATGAAAACGGTGTGCAGACTAGCAGACCTGTTAACACAGACGGCAACTGGATGCTGAATGGAAGCGGAGGGTTGATGAAAGACTTTAAGTACGACAAGAATAAGTTTTCGATCGGAGGCAACATGCTGGTTAGCTATGATAGATCACTTCTATTGTTAAACGGTTCCCGAAGCTTCAGCCAGAGCTGGAATTTCAGACCTAGAATGGAGGCCAGGATGAACCTGGATGATAAGCTGGAATTGAGCCAATCCTTTGATGTGAGCCACAGACGTAGTACGTACGAAAATAATGCCTTTAACAACTTAAGCGTCAGCACCCGAACCTCCAAATCGGAGATTGTGGTGCGGATGCCGAAAAGAATTGTCTGGGAAGCTACTTTCGACTACTGGTATAATTCCAACGTGGCGCCTGGCCTGCAGAACAGCTATGGCAGGCTGAACGCAGGGGTGACGTTCCTGTTCATGAAAGACGACCGCGCCCAACTGAAACTATCGGTTTACGATCTGCTAGACCAGAATATTTCAGCCAACAGGTTTATAAGAGAAAACCTGATTGAGGATTATCAGACCGAAATGCTAACCCGGCACGGCATGCTTACTTTTACCTACAACATCCGCAACTTTGGTGGCAAAGTAGGTGGCAGGCAAAACTCCCTTTTCCGGTTTTAAGGTAAATAGCCAGCTTCGGCCAGAGCTCATAATTAGAAATCCTGCAGAATTATTTTTTGCGGGATTTTTAATTATGTGTCATAAAGGAATGAACGTGCTGCAGCTTAAACTTCCAAAGGCCTCCTTTTCTACATCCAAACCATCCCATTTAAAATTTCGAACGTACTAAGTAGCTTTGATTGCAATCCGATTTCTTTATATTTAAACCCTGTTTTCACTTTGTCTGAAAAAGAAAAGTGGGACAAACAAAATCTAAACAAAAACAAAAAGAATGGCGACAGGACTACTCGCACTATTGGATGATGTGGCGGCACTGGTGAAAGTCAGTGCGGCAACCCTGGATGACGTACCGACGCAGGTGGCAAAAACAACCGGCAAGGTGTCCGGTATTGTGATCGACGATACGGCCGTGACACCGAAGTATGTGGTGGGGCTCGATCCCAAACGTGAACTCTCCATCATCTACCAGATCGCCAAAAAATCACTTATCAACAAGGCTATTTTCCTGGGGCCAGCCGCACTCGTGCTCGGCTACTTCGCGCCAGCGGTTATACCTTACCTGCTGATGGTGGGTGGCGCCTTCCTATGCTTCGAGGGCTATGAAAAGGTACACTCCATGTTCACCAAAACCCACGAGCCAACCGACGAACCCACCGAGGAAATGGCGGTGATCACGCCGGAGGAACTGGAGAAAGAACGCGTAGGCAGTGCCGTGCGAACAGACTTTATTTTGTCGGCCGAGATCATGGCCATCGCTTACGCCACCGTGGCGACGAGCCCGCTGCTAAATCAGGTCGTAGTGCTGATTGTCGTGGCGGTCTTCATTACCGTTGCCGTGTATGGCTTTGTGGCCCTGATCGTGAAAGCCGATGACATTGGCGTGCACATGGCGCAGGATAAATTTCACCCGACCACCCAAAAGATCGGGCGCAGCATCGTCAAGTCCATGCCGAAATTCCTTGTCATATTGGGTTATGTGGGCACAGCGGCTATGCTGTGGGTGGGTGCCGAAATCATCGCACACGGCTTGCACCTTCCGCTGGAAGTGATCGAAGCGCCGCTTGCTGATATACCTGCGCTGGCCTGGTTTGTGAAAGTGTTGGTACTGGCACTGGGCGGCTTGCTGCTAGGTGGTGTTATTGCCATGGTGATCAACCTGGGCAAGAAACTATTCAAGAAACCAGCCGAGAAAGTAGCGCATTGAGCAGCTTTGTTAGGGAAAACAGAAAAGGTCGCCTTGCTGAAAGGCGACCTTTTCTGTTTTTAAATGGACACGATTCGGAGCTTATGCCCGGGCAGTTTTGGCAGATCGCTGCCTGTCCAGACTATCCTGTTTCTTGGGTTTCTTCTTTTTGTTCCACCATACCAGGAAGCCGGTGATGGGCAGGCTGGCGCAGATCAGGCTGATGAAGAAGGCCAGGATCTTGCCCGGCATCCCCCAAACGATGCCCACGTGCATGTCGTAGTTGAGCATCACGAGTTGGTCTGCCAGGCTAGCCTCCGAGAAACGGTCGCCTTGCACCCGGTATGGCTCCAGGGTATGCTGGTCGTAATAGTATTCGTTGCGGTTATACCAGCTCCCGAAATTTTGATAAGCCGTCAGCTCTATGGCATCTTCCTCGTCTTCCAGGATCGGGGTCATGTACCAGCCCTGTGCATCGGGCTCCAGTGCCAGCGTTTTGTACCAGGCTTTGTCCAGCATCGACACGGTGTCGCTGGCAAACATACCTGCCTTGGTGGTGTCGGAGTGCGGATGGTGGTGGCCGGGCTTTTCTTTTCCGCCGGAAGTGAGGTAGTACAGCCCATTGCCGAACCACTCAAAACTCCAGACCAGGCCTGTCACAGCCAGCACGAAAGCCAGGATCAGGCTGTAGAAGCCCACTACATTGTGGAGGTCGTAGTTTACGCGCTTAAACTTGCCGTTCCATTTTATTTTGAAGCTTTTGTTGAGCTCAGACTTGCTCAGTTTTTTGGGCCACCACATCACCAGGCCGGTAAAGAGCAGGAGCACAAAAACGAGCGTGGCTATACCTACCACCGGGCGACCGATCTCGTAGGGCAGCCACAGGGCACGGTGGCCGTCTATAATAAATTGAAAGAAGTCGAACCCACTATCACCGTGCGATTGCTTCCTGAGAAACTCCCCCGTGTAGGGATTGATGAAGATGGCGGTAAAGTCTCCTTCTCCGTTACCCATGTACCCGACTGCGGCGGCTCCCTCTTTGTTGCTGTACGTAAGGCCTGTTGGCTTTTGGCCTGGCATGTAGGCTTCCGCCGTGTCTAGTAGCTGGCTGGGCGGTACGAAGGGTTTGTCCTGCGCCTTCACAAAGCGCCAGGGCTCCAGCGCGTCTTTTATATCCGGCTCAAAAACATAGATACAGCCCGTGATGCTGACGATGAACACCACAATACCCGAGGTAAGTCCAAGCCAGAGGTGCAGCCAGTCGTTCACCTGCCTCAGCACACTTTTGCTGCCTTTCTTCTTGCTTTTCATCTTGGTCAGTAAAGGAGGTTTAAAAAGAAAATACCTGCTCCGTCAGGTGCTGACAGAGCAGGTATGGGAGTTGTTAAAGCTTTGAAATGCCGGCCACAAAGTTAGCCTCCACCTCAGCACCTTTGGTGGCGGTGTTGGTTTCGGTGTCGATGCGGTACACAAAAATACTGCTTTCCTCAGGTATAGCCATATACACAAATTTGCCCTCCTGCAGTGCCGCCAGTCGGCGTCCATTGCCGGCGTGCTCCGGCAAGCCGTTGATGTAATTGATCGTCTTGTTGTTCAGGTCAATGATGGCTGATTTCAATGGTCCGTCGGTCCAGGCGGCCTGCTGATTTCTGGCGGCTGTGTTGATCTCGGCAAAGGCCTTTCCGTTGCCCAGGTATTTCAGGTGTGAAATGGTTTTGCCTCCGGTGATCTGGTCAACATCGAAAAAGTACGTTTGGTCGAAGGAAGTTTCGCCACTTTTGATGCGCAGAATACCGGGCTTGTTGGTCACCTGGCTGTAGCCGTTTGCCGGGTTGGTGTGCGACAATGCATACACATTTCCCTGCTCATCCTCTATCAGGCCTGACTTGGTGTTAAAGCCACCGATGGGGCCGGTACGGGTATCCTCAATTACGCGCTGAAACTCCAGACCCGGATAGGTAAACACTGCGATCTGTGCCTTGTCCGTATGCGGTGTTGCGTAAGTAGTCGGGTCGCTGATGTAGTAGCTCAGGTATAGGTAGTTTCCGCTGATGGCCATACCTGAGTAGGAAGGCGCTTTGAGGTTGGTGATGGCAGAAACCAGGTGCTGCTTGGTGTTGGTAACCGTTACAGTATTGGGGCTGATGGTATGGAACTTGATCACGTCGGAGGTGGAGGCCATTTCCACGCCGATCAGGGTGTTGTCATCGGCCTTCACAATGTCTGACAAGCTGTTGGGGAAAGAGACGTTGCCGATCTGCTTCAGCTCACCGGATTCATTTTTAGAGATACCCACCACATTCACGTCATCCAGGCCGCCGATGCTGTAGATGGTTTTGCCGATTTGCGTGAAGTCGAAGTAGCCCGACTGCTCTATACCTTGTCCTTTGGCTGAAAGGCTTCCCGTCATGAGGTCGCTAAAGGGAACGGTATAGTAGCTGAAAATACCATCGCTGCCCTGCACGGCAAGCGACATCACATAAGCACTTTCCGTAGCATCGGGGCTAGGGCTATCGTCGTTGCTGTCGCAGGAGGAGAACAGGAGAGCGGAGCAAAGGCTCAGCACTGGCAAGACCAGTTTTCTGGTGTATTTAATGGAGAACATAAGGTTTGTATTTAGGTGAATATTAAAGGAGATATCTGAATTTCAGGTAAAAGGCGCGGCCGGGCTTCTGCAGATAATACTTGTCGTAAAGCAGGGCATCGGTCAGGTTCCGGCACTCGATCGCGACGTTGTACCGGCCCTCCCGGAAGCTGCCGGAGAGTTCGAGGTTGTGCGATGACTGCGTAGGGATCACTTTCTTGGAGTCGCGGGAGCCCAGCTCGGCCCAGCTCAGGAAGTACTGCTCCACATAGTTGTAAAAATAGTTGACGTTCCAGACAGCCCCCGGAACCAGCCCATTCCGGAAAGTGAGGCCCGCATTGGCATTGCCGAACATATAAGGCGTGTTAGGCAACCGGTAGCCGCGCTGGAAGTTGCGTTGGTAACCCGTGCCGGTATAAGACTCGTTGTACACGAATTCAGCCTGGTCGGTGATGTTTTGGAACGTGAAGTTGCCTCCTAAGCGAAGCATTTCGCGCCAGCCGTAGCGCAGACTGCCTTCCACGCCCAGCGTGCGGGTTTCGCTCAGGTTTTCGTAATTGGTTAGCGGGCTACCAACCTTTACCACTTGGTAGATGAGGTCTTTTGCGTCCCGGTAGATGAAGCTGCTTTCGAGGTTCAACTGGTGGTCATTGCCCAGCTTGAAACCGTAGGTTGCACCGGCATTCAGGTTGTCGCTCTGTTCCGGTCCGAGATCTGGGTTTGGCAGTACAAAGAGTCCGTCTCCGAATAGCTCAGTGGCCCAGGGCATGCGGTAGGTATGCTCGTAAGACGCCTTTAGCTGAAGTTGCGGCAGCACGAAATAGGTAGTCGCCAGGCCGTAGCCGAAGTTCTGCTTGCTCGACTCCAGCGCTTCGGTTCGTTGCGTCTCGAGGGCAAAGTCATACAGCTTGCTTGTTCTGGCATGCAGGAAATAAGCCTTGCTGAAAAGCGTGGTGCTCCATTTTTCGTTCGGGTCGAACTTGTAAGCCAGGCCCAGCACCTGTTTGGTCAACGACTTCGGAAACTGATTCTCTATCCGGTCCGGATTCTCAGAATCGAAAGTCTCGCGGCGGAAATCTGACAGGGCATAGTTGAAGGCCAGCGAGTGCTTCGGACTGAGGGTATAGCCCGCATTGAGTTGGCTGTTGAATTCGTTGTCGTCGAACTTGGTAAAGGTGCGCGACAGCTCGCCGTTGTTGGAGCCTGGCGTATAGGTAGCCTCTCCGAGCCAGTTGTAGGTAACCCCGCGTAACGTATCGATCACCTCACTTTTGGTGATGTTGTAAGCTGTGTAGAGGCTCAGGTTCAATCCGTCGACCAATAGGTCTTCTTTGCTATACCTGAAGGTAGGCACCACCGATTGGGAGTTGCTCAGAATACCGCCGTACACGCTGTTCATGGTAGCGCCGGTCTGCACCTGCTTGTCGTTGCCCGTGGCGATCACCCCAAACAACAGGTTGTCGGCAAATTTCTGGTTCACCCAGCCGGTTTCGAGCTTCACAGTGCCGGAACGGTAACGATCGTGGAAGCGCTCCACCTCCGTTGTGTCGACGATGTTGCTGCCTTGCCTGATCGGGACCAGTACCCGGTAGTTGTTGTCGGAGTAGTTGTAGTTGACATTGCCCCGGAAGGTATAGCCGGTGGTCGGGTTGGTATAGGCGCCGTTAAGCGACAGGCGGTGCGTGTTAAAAGAGCCAATGGAATAGGAGGCGTCCAGAAAATTGGCTTTGCGGTTGGTGATGATGTTGACGGCACCACCCAATGCATCCGTGCCCAGCCAGACCGGCACCACGCCCTTGTATACCTCAATCCGGTCGATGGTGTTGACCGGAATATCGCTCATCTGCAGCGAAGTGCCGAAGTTGTCCATCGGAATGCCGTCCAGGAAGAACTTGACCTGATCACCGGAAAAACCATTCAGGGAAAAGGTCAGGTTCGAGCCCAGGCCGCCTTCCTCCAGCACCCGAACACCGGCCACCCGGTTCAGCACTTCTTTCGCATCGGAGGTACTGTTCTGCAATTCTTTTGTGGAGATGGCCGTAACCGCATAAGGCTGCTCATTCACTTCCCGGGTGGCGGACTTGCCGATAATCTCCACGCCTTTCATTTCAAACGACTTTTCACGAAGCTGCCTGTTTACCTCCAGCCGCTGCGAGGGCCGGAGACTGATACTCTGTTCCGCCGTCTCGAATCCGATAAAACTGAATTGCAGGGTATAGTCGCCCGGGGCAAGGCCCGTTAACTCAAAATTACCGGAGGCATCGGTCACTGCCACCCGTTTTGCCTCCTGCAGCACCACGCTCACGCCCGTCAGGGGCTCTCCCGAAACCGTGCGCACTTTCCCTGCTACACCTGCCATACCTGACTCCTGAGCCCAGACTATGCTGTTGAAGCTGGCCAGGACCAATAGACTTAGCGCAAACCCGATGATTTTATGAAGCTGCCGCAATACCTCTTATTATTTAGAATCATTATAAACTGAGGCAAAGCTATGACAGAAAATTTAACGGTCAAAATTATTTAGAATAATTCTAAACAGATAAATAAAGTGTATTAAAAGGTTATAGGTCAAGCTTGTTGTAACAATTAATTTTATCAGTTCATGTAGTTTTTAGCGGACTCCGACACCAGTTTCAGGATGTTTTTGAGCACCGGGCTGTTGTCGTTTCTGCGCCAGGTCACATACAGGTTCGTTTTGTAGGGCAACCTGATGAAGCGAACAGCGGGGAGGTCGCTGAACGAGTAGGAGTAAGGCAGAATGGTCACGCCCAGCCCCTTGGATACCAGCCCCAGCACCATGCCCCCGAAGTCGGTTTCGATGCGCACGTCCGGCGTGATGCGGTAGTCTTCGAAGATCTGACGAAGCCCTGCGGTATAGTAGGTCGTTTGCGCCAGGTTGGAGAGGATGAACTTTTCATGCTGCAGGTCCTGCATACCGGTGAAGTTTTGCTCGGTGAGGCGGTGGCTTTGGGGCACAACCAGCGCATAAGGCTCCGAGTAAAGGAACTCCGACTGCAGCGCGGGGTTTTGGGCGGGGTCACGCCTAAAGGCCATATCCATCTGGTAGCCGAGCAACAACTGCTCAAAGCTAATGTCGGTTGGCTCCACTAAATCCACCTTCAGCTCGGGCAGGGCCTTGGAAATACCGGTGATCAGGTCCGGCATGAAGCCATAGGCGATCGAGCCAGGGTAACCGATCCGAACCGTGCCGAATGCGCCTTCGTGTATTTTGCGCGCCTGCAGGTGCACCCGGTTTATTTCGTCGAGCAGCGGCGCCCACTGGTCGCGCAGAAAGGCACCGGCCGCGGTCAGCTTCACGCTCCGCTTGTTCCGCTCGAACAACTGCACCCCCAGTTCGTTTTCCAGGGCCTTTATCTGCCGGCTGAGGGCAGACTGCGTGATGAACATGCGCTCGGCCGTGTTCCAGAAGTGCAGCTCCTGTGCCAGTGCCAAAAAATACCTGATCTGCTGTAGCTCCATCTGCTGTGATTTGTTTTTTGCATTAGTCAAGCGAATAAAAGCATTTCTAAGCCCATTTCCACCTGTTTATTTTGCATGTATCAATTTACTATGGAACAAACGATGACTATACTACGCAAATACATGGGCGAGGCAATTGGTTGGGTAGGGGCTTTTTTTTCGCTGGCGGCCTTCAGCCTGAACAGCATGGGGTTCACCCACGGGCAGTCGGTCGAGTACCTGGGCATGAACATCCTGGGCTGCCTGTTCATGATCTTTTACGCCGTGTCCAAGAAAGCGCATGCCAGCTCGGTGCTCAACACCATCTTTTTGCTTGTCGCCGTCATTGCCCTGGTGCGGGCTACTTTCCTATAGGTATAGCCCCGCGGCATTAGCTGCTAAAGCCATCCAGCTGCCCCAAACACACGATCCCTGCAGTCGAAAAGCTGCAGGGATTTTTTTTGCCAAGGTATAAGCCTGCCTGCTCCTGCTGATGTTCTTTGGTTATCTGCCTTATGCCTTGATACATAAATGGTTGAAGACGTAAAATAGAGCAATGATGTGCAGATTTTTTCCATCGCAAGGCAACCCTTTTAAGAATTGGTCCGTGATGGGGGCGCAAATTCTGGAACAGTGAGCAAAACAGAAGGCGAAGTATTGGACGTGTTGCTACCCAAGTGTCTGAAACAGGACCGCGGGGCGCAGAGAGAGCTTTACCGGCTCTTCTACGGCTACGCCATGAGTGTATGTGTCCGCTACTCACAGGATGCCGAAGAAGCGAAAGATGTGCTGAACGACGGGTTTCTGAAGGTGTTCACCAGGCTGGATCAGTACCATCCGCCCAAGCCGTTCAAAGGCTGGCTGCGGCGCATCATGATCAACACGGCCCTGGACAACTACCGGCACAACCTGAAGAACTATCACCTGCAGGACATCGACCAGGCAGCGCCGGCCACCGATCCGTTTGATGTGGAGCAGCAGCTCAACTACGAGTACCTGATCGCCCTGGTGCAGCAGCTATCGCCGGCCTACCGGACTGTCTTTAACCTGTACGCCATCGACGGCTATACCCACGAGGAGATAGCCGAGACGCTGGGTATAGCTGTGGGCACGTCGAAGTCGAACCTGGCCAAGGCGCGGGCAAATTTGCGGGAGGCATTACAAAGGAGCAAAATCGATGAGCACAAACAATATGTCTGACGAGGAGCTGGACCGCCTGTTCAGGAAATCAGCCGACCACTACGACCCTCCCTTCGACGAAGAGGCGTGGGCGGCGATGGAGCGGAAACTGGACGGGGCGCAGGGTGGCGGGGCAGGTATAAAGCGCTATCTGCCCGGTGCGCTGCTGGCCTTGCTGGTAGCGGTAGGACTTGTCTGGATGTTCCTGGAAAGAGAAGCTTCTCCTCCCGAAACCGCTGCTATACCTGCAGCACAACTAGGAAAAGAGAATCCAGGATTTGCTGCTGAATCAGAAGTGGCTGCTGAATCACATCACGCCAAAGGGGCAGCGTCTACTACCTTGCCGGAGCCACCTTCACCCACTGCGCCATACCCTGCCGTGCAGCCAGGTTCCGGCGACCGCATTGCAGAAAAGTCTGTACAGAAACGCAACGCTATACCTGATCGCAATGCTATACCTGTAACTCCTATACCTGAGGACCACGCTATACCTGAGCGCGCGGCTTTGACTGCCCTTGCTATACCTGCGAACCGATTTGCCGGAGAAGAGGAGCCATTGCAAACAGTAGAGGCCGTGATCCCCATGACGCGACAGCTTGAGCCGAAGCCAGTTGCAGGTATAGCCCGGCAGGAAGCGACACTCCCTATACCTGAACAAGCGCCTATACCTGCCGATAGCAACCAGGCAATGAAGCAGCGGGAGCGGGTGCTTCTGCGCAGTGTCGGTGTTACGCTGGTAGTGGCACCGGATATTACCACCGTGCGCTTCAAGCACCGGGATGCGGTGAGCGCCAACGCGGGGGTGTTGCTGAGTGTGCCGATCACCCGTCGGCTGAGCCTCGTGACGGGCGCGGTGTGGGCGAACAAACGCTACCAGGCCACGTCCGCAGAATACAAACCCTCCCCCGACTACTGGGACGGCAAGCGGCTGCCGGATGTAATCGCAGCCCAATGCCGGGTGCTGGATATACCTGTCAACCTGCAGTACCAGGTGCTGGGCTGGGGCAAAAACACACTTTCGGTGCAGGCCGGGCTATCCAGCTACCTGATGCTGAACGAAGCATACACCTATACCTATTACTACCCTGGAAGGGACTCTTACGAGCACACCCGGGAGTTCTCCAACAAAAACAGACACTGGTTCGGGATACAGAATCTGTCTGTAGGCTATACGCGTCAACTGTCTCCTGCCATCACGATCGGAGCGCAGCCCTTCGTTAAGATACCGCTGGCAAGTATTGGCGAAGGGCGAGTGAAGCTCACCAGTGCAGGAGTGTTTTTTACGGCCGGCTATACCTTAAAATAACATCACCAAATTCTACGGGAGTTTACTACACCACGCGATGACGAGCCTCAGGCTGCGTCAGGAAGAATCTCTATGCTTTTACATTTTGAATCAAGTTCCTTAATTTTTTAATGAAGATGAAAACGTTTCGAATCAATCCCGGACTACTGCTTGGCGCGCTGCTGAGCCTGACCTGCATCATGACTGCCTGTGACGACGACGACGATGATGATACCACCGTGATACCCGGCAACGAGATTGTGGCCCTGAAAGAAGTGGCGCTGACCGGTGCCGAAGAGGTGCCGGCTGTCACGACCCAGGCGACGGGCACTTTCAAGGGCACTTATAACATGGATACCAAGGTGATGAACTACACGATCACTTTTCAGGGAATCACGCCAACCGCCATGCACTTTCACAAAGGCGGCGTAGGTGTGCCGGGTCCGGTTACCATACCGATTAACCCTGGCACCAGCAACGACCCTTACTCCAGTACCAACCCTTTCAACAGCCCGATCATCAGATCCACCCCGCCGCTCACCGCAGCGCAGGAGGCCGAGCTGCTCGGTGGGGAATGGTATGTGAACATTCACAGCGCTCAGTTTCCTGACGGCGAGATCCGGGGACAGATTACCCGCTAAGGGCATGACATGTTGCCTGGCTGTTCTGCTCACTGGCAGCCGGGCAATTATGTCTTGCTAAGCCGGGAAAGGTATGGCGGGCATCTTTAACAAGAGGAATTTTATCTTTGTACCTTTTTTTATTAAATTTAAACATACAATGATCAACAGCTTACAGATAGCATGACGATGCGACCCTGAAACACCACCCTCCCACATGATTCAAACCCAAGACGAGCTATTAAAAGATCTGGAAGCCATCAGGCAGATTCAGATTATACCCACCATGCTCGAAGTAATATGCCAGACCACCGGAATGGGGTTTGCAGCGGTAGCCCGCGTAACAGAAGACAGATGGCTGGCCTGCAGCGTGCGCGACGAAGTGAACTTTGGCCTGGAAGCGGGCGGTGAACTAGAGATAAAAACAACCCTTTGCGACGAAATAAGGGCGCACCATCAACCGATTGTGATTGACAACGTGGCAGAGGATCCAGTGTACAGGCACCACCATACCCCACGGATTTACGGACTCCAGAGCTACATCTCTATACCTGTCTTTCTTAGAAACGGCGACTTTTTCGGAACGCTCTGTGCCATCGACTCCAGGCCGGCGCTGGTGAATAACCCGAAGGTGATCAACATGTTTAAGCTGTTTGCCGAGCTGATCGCCTTCCATCTGGAGAGCATGGACTTGCTGGAGCGCAGCAACACGTTCACGGCAGAGCTGCAGAAAGAAAACAGGGGCCTCGCTAGCGCAAATTTCGACCTCGACAATTTCGTGTATACGGCCTCTCACGACCTAAAATCGCCTGTTGCCAATATTGCAGGGCTTATCGAGTTACTCTCTATTTCCGTTTCGAACGAGCACCTGGATCGGGAGGAGCTCCAGCAGATTACCGCCATGATGAAGACCTCGCTCAAGCGTTTCTCCACCACCATCCGGGACCTGACAGCCATTGTAGAAATCGATAAAACCGGACCCGATGCAGAGTCTGCCGTGCTTGACCTGAACCAAGTGGTGGAGTCTGTGAGGCAGGACTTGCAGAGTCTTGTGCTGGAGAACGGGGCACAGATAGAGGTGATCGCTGCGGATTGTCATTTGACGGGCTTTACGCTAAAGAATTTCAAAAGCATTCTCAGCAACCTGATCAGCAACGCCATCAAATACCGCTCTCCCGAACGAATACCGTATATCACCGTCCGGTTAGAGAAACGTGATGGGAATGACTGGCTTTCGGTGCAGGACAACGGACTAGGTATACCACCCGACAAGCAGGACAGTGTGTTTACGATGTTCAAGCGGGCCCACGACCATGTGGAGGGCAGCGGTGTCGGGCTTTACATCGTGAAAAGAATGGTGGACAATGTGCAAGGGAAAATTGAGGTAAGCAGCGTGGTGGGCGAGGGCACTACCTTCACGATCATTTTTTAGAAAAGCGCTTGCAGCGTATTCTCTGCGCCATAAGTATACCAAACAAAAGAGCAGGGGCACCAACGAAAATTAGTGTCCCTGCTCTTTTGTTTGGCGGTCTGTGTGCTTAGCTGCCCAGGTTAGGCAGTATCACTTTGTCGATGACGTGAACGACACCGTTTGTGGCCTGCACATTCAGCAGGGAAGGTATAAGGTTGGCAACCCGGCCCTGTGTGTCGGTCAGGGTCAGGTTCCCCGTGTTGACATAGAACGTATCCCCGTTTACGGTCTCAACTGCGCCGGAGCTCAGGTCACTTGAGTACACACGGCCTTCCACCACATGGTATAGCAGAATCTGTCTGAGGACGCTCTCAGGCACATCATCCAGGCTGGCAAATCCAAGTTCTCCTAAAGCAGCCATAAATGCTTCGTTGGTTGGGGCAAACACGGTATATGGGCCGCCGGTAGCCAGTGTGGCAGCCAGGTCCGCTTTAACAACTGCCTGCACCAGAATCGAGAACTCCGGATCGAAGCTCAGGGCCAGGTCTACCAGGTTAAGGGTTGGCGGCATCAGCACTTCGTCAATCACATGAATCACGCCATTCAAGGCGCGGGCATCGGCAAGCAGCACATCAGCACCGTTTACCTGCACACCTCCGTTCAGGGTGATGTTAACGGCCGCACCGTTGAGCGTAGGCAGATAGCCTGCCGTCAGGTCAGCAGCATACACTTTCCCTTCTACGGCATGGTAGAGCAGAATCTCCCGCAGGTTCGGCACACTGCCGATGTTGTTGGGGTATAGACCCAGCTTGGCAAACGCCTCATCAGACGGGGCAAACAGCGTCAGGTCATTTTTAGCCACTGTAGACGTAAGTGCGGTTTTGGCCAAGGCAACCAGCAAGGTGCTGAAGGTGGGCTTGCGTTCGTTTTGCTTTCGGGCGGCTGGCTGTGCTTTGCCCTTCATTAGGTCGGTTTTCTGCAGCACGGTCAGCATGTCTTCCGAAGCGGAGAGCAGGTCGGTCTCCGGTTGCACGTCGTCCTGTCTGTCGCAGGCCGAAAAGGAGAAGACGATAGCCAGCAGAATAGCCAGCGCACCCAACTTGTTCCTGAAAATGGAGGTAGTTACTGTTTTCTTCATGTTTTTGTTTTTTTAAGTGAGCGTTATATTATTCTACTAAGCTCAACCGGCTGTTATTTCAAATGTTTATACCTGAGGGCAAAATATTCAGTGTTATACCGCTGGTATAGAGATAGATAGGGTGATATGTGGCGAGTTGCCAGAATAGGATAGGACGCCACACGGCGAGCTGCTCAACCTGCCAGCAACTCGTCCGACACAGGATAATCTTAACACAACTGAAGTAGGCTTTAGCTGCGCTCTACCACGATATACCTGGCCGAGAAGCCGTTTTGCTTGTAGAGTAACTGAAGGGCCGTGATAAGCGAAGCTATACCTGTCGTTTTGGTTTGCCGGCCACCGAGTGGCTGGAGGTAATTCTGGAATCCACTGCCTGGCACACGCATGACCACGCGCCGGGCATCAGCCTCCTCCACTTCGGTCAGGGCTTTGGCGAGCACCACCTGGCGCATGTAGGGCAGGGCCGTTTTCATGCTGCGGTAATCCGAGAAGGCGTAAAGGCGGGAATAGGCGCTGAGCTTGACAGAGTTCACGCCCCAAATTAAGGTATAAATCCTTACCAGAACATCATGTCCAGCAAGTTGATCTTGTTTGTGTAGGGCTCCAGGGCACGCTTGGATCCCAGTCCCCTGATCAACCCGATAATGTGGGATTCGGGGTTACTCCACACTTCGGCAAAGAAATCGCCCATGTCGTAGAGCTGGATGCGGTAGCCACGGCGGCCCCGTTCAGCCAGAAAGGTGCCATGCGCCCATATCATCTCCAGTCTTCCAGCCAGGGTGTGGGTGTTGAAGAAGCTGAGACTTGGGTTCTGGTAAGGGTATTCGGGTGTAGATGCTTTATTAATCACTGCAGGGTTCGTCAGGGTTATCGTAATCCCAGTACACTTCAATCGTGGCGGGCTTGTCCAAATAGGCAGGTATAGGTGTGTAGATGATCAGCTCCCAGCCGGCTTTTTGCATGTCCTCCCGGTGCAAACGCCTGACTTGCCACATCAACCGTTCATGGATTTCCAGCCCGATGGGGCGGTGGCTCCCCACATACGGACTCCCCTCTTCAAATTTGAATGTGGTGGTATGCATAAACTACAATTTTAGCAGGTATACATACTACTACGTGAGTTGTTACGGGTAGGATGGTGTAACAGCTTGAAAATATGTATTTTATTCTCTTTCCATACCGGATTTCCTGAAAACCATGACGTGTTGCAAAGGCAGATCGGTCTCACTGCGCTCTAATGTAAAGCCGCTTGCCTGCAGCTCTTTTTTTATTTGCGCTGCACTCATCTTATGCAAAGCCCGAATTTTCACGTTCGGGTCTTCTGCTTTGTACTCAAGCAAAATCAAGCGGCCGTCCGGCTTCAGGGTCTGGTGAATATCCTGCAGCACTTCCTTTGGAAACTCGAGTTCATGGTACACATCCACCATCAGTGCAACGTCCGCGGACTGCGCAGGCAGGTGGATGCTTTTAGAACTGCCCTTTACTATTTCTACATGCGGAGTCTCTTCTTTCTTTTTTCGGTCTTGCAACTGCTCCACAAACCGATCCTGCACCTCCACGGCGTATACCTTGCCCTGCGGCACCAGAGGGGCTATCTGAAAGGTATAGAACCCTGTGCCTGCGCCAATGTCTGCTACCACATCGGTTGGCTTTAGTTGCAGGTATTGCAGAATTTTGGTCGAGTTCTCTTCTTCCTGCCGGGTGTCGCGGTCCAGCCAGTTGCCCCCGGTCGCCGACATGATGGCGGCAATCTCACGGCCCATGTATACCTTGCCTGTGCCTCCCGACGAAGGCTTTTTGTAGGTATAGCCTTTCTGCTGTGTTGCAACGGTGGCTTGCTGTGCCTGGCAGGCGTGGCAACTGCTTAGGCAAAGGGCCAGAAGCAGGGCAAGCAGGAGGGGAGAGCCGGTAAGTTTTGTCATAGCGTGTATTTTTCCAGTCGCTGGGTCAGGTCGTCAATCAGCTGTTCGGTCCATTTCTCGGCTACTAGTTCGTAGTCGGTGTCCTCCCAGTTTTGCAGGTAATCCTTCTCCAGCCATACGTTGTCCTGGTTCGGACCGATGGTATAGAAAGTGCGCTCTAGTTTGAAGAGCAGGTCCTTGGTCAGGTCAAAGTTGTCGGCGCCCACCCGCTGGAAGCCCTCCAGCCGCAGCCTTAAACCCATCTGGTTCACATTCCCCTTGTCGAGGCTAATTTCATTGGCGGCATCGGAGCCCGGTTCGCGCGTCCAGGTGTCGACCAGTTTCTCCAGCTTGAAGTCATGGAAAAGCGCGATGACATCGGCCAGGTGCTGGTGAATGTGTTGTGCCAACTTAGGCAGAATAGTTTCGTAGAGCTTGCGCAAAGCCAGCTTGTCTTTAATAGGGGAATCTTGCATGGTAAAAGGAAGTATGCCGTTCTCTCTATACGAGCGGACGCATGTTTTTGCCACCACCAGGGGAGGATACTTACCTAACGTTTGCAGATGCCACTTCAGGTATAGCAGGTGGCCTTAAAATTGCCCCGTAAAGCATTTGGTCTATTTTTTGTATCTTGTGCTGAAATTTATCATTCACTTTAATATTCTATGAAAGAACAGATCATATCGGCTGGAAAGATATCCGGCGTGGCGGTGATGCTGGCGCTGGCGAGCTGTACCTCGGTGAAGACGCAGGAGCAGACGCAGCAGACCCAGGCCACCACAGAGCAGCAAAAGGCTGAGACCAACCCGCTCATGCAGGAGTGGACGGGCCCTTACGGCGGCGTGCCGGCCTTTGATAAAATGAACCTGGCCGACCTGAAGCCGGCGATGGAGAAAGCCATGGCCATGAACCTGGCCGAGATCGAAGCCATTGCCAACAACCCGCAGCCTGCCACCTTCGCCAACACCATCGAGGAGATGGAAAGAGCCGGAGAGGAACTGGGCCGTGTGTTCACCTACTACGGCATCTGGGGCAGCAACATGTCTACGCCGGAGTTCAGAAAGGTGCAGGCAGAACTGGCGCCGAAGATCTCTGAGTTCAGCTCCAAGATCTCTCAGAACGAGAAGCTGTTCCAGCGCATCAAGACTGTTTACGAAAACGCTCAGAAAACCCCGCTTCCAGCTGACCAGCAGCGTGTGGTGCAGCTCGTGTACGAAAACTTCGCCATGGAAGGCGCTGACCTGAGCCCTGAGAAAAAGAAGCGTTACGCTGACATCAACAAAGAGCTTTCGTCGCTCTATACCGCCTTCGGTAACAACGTGCTGGCGGATGAAGAGAAATACGTGGTGTTCTTCACCAAAGACCAGCTGGGCGGATTGCCGGAGTCTTTTGTGAAAGCCGCTGCCAAGGCTGCCGCTGACCGTGGCAAGCCAGGCCAGTACGCCGTAACCAACACCCGCTCGAGCATGGACCAGTTCCTGACCTACTCTGACGAGCGCGGACTGCGCGAGCAGGTATGGAAGAACTACTACTCCCGAGGCGACAACAACGACGCCAACGACAACAAGAAGAACATCGTCGACATCCTGAAACTGCGCCGCGAGCGCGTGCAGCTGATGGGCTACGACAACTACCCGCAGTGGAGGCTGCAGAACCGCATGGCCAAAAACCCGGAGGCCGCCATGGACCTGATGATGGCCGTGTGGCCGGCAGCAGTGGCCCGTGCCAAAGAAGAAGTGGCCGACATGCAGAAAGTGGCTGACAAGACGAGCAAGACCAAAATCAAGATCGAGCCGTGGGACTACCGCTACTACGCTGAGAAAGTGCGCCAGGACAAGTATGACCTGAACTCCGACGAAGTGAAGCAGTACCTGGAGCTTGGTAACCTGACCCAAGCCATGTTCTTCACAGCAGGCGAGCTGTTCAACTTCAAATTCACGCCGGTGCCGGAAGGTTCTGTGCCTGTGTTCCAGGAAGACGTGAAGGTATGGGAAGTGACGGATAAGACCACTGGCGAGCACATCGGTCTGTGGTACCTCGATCCGTTCGCGCGTCAGGGCAAGCGCTCTGGTGCCTGGGCGACGACTTACCGCGCCCACACGACCTTTGATGGCAAAAAGACTGTACTTTCTTCGAACAACTCCAACTTTGTGAAGCCTGCGCCAGGCGAGCCTGTGCTGGTTTCGTGGGACGATGCGACTACTTTCTTCCACGAGTTTGGCCACGCGCTGCACTTCCTGGCTTCGAACGTGAAGTACCCGACGCTCAACAGCGGCGTGCGTGACTACACCGAGTTCCAGTCGCAGCTGCTGGAGCGCTGGCTGTCTACCGACAAGGTGATCAACCAGTTCCTGAAGCACTACAAGACAGGTGAGCCGATGCCAAAAGAGTTGGTAGCCAAAATTGAGAAAGCCGCTACTTTCAACCAGGGCTTCGAGACAACCGAGTTCCTGGCTTCTGCCCTGATGGACATGCACCTGCACCTGGCTGATCCAAACACTCTCGACCCAGACAAATTTGAGAAGGAGACACTGGCCAAGCTAGGTATGCCGAAAGAGATCGTGATGCGTCACCGTACGCCGCACTTCACACACGTGTTCTCTGGTGAAGGCTACGCCACCGGTTACTACGGTTACCTGTGGGCCGACGTGCTGACCTCTGACGCAGCTGAGGCATTTGCCGAAGCGCCAGGCGGCTTCTACGACAAGCAAGTGGCTGACAAGCTGGTGAAATACCTGTTCGCGCCGCGCAACGCCATGGACCCTGCAGACGCTTACCGTCAGTTCCGTGGCCGCGATGCCAAGATCGATGCGCTGATGCGTGACCGCGGCTTCCCGGTGCCGGGTGAGCAGACTAAGAAGACCAACGGTCAGACTAAAAAGTCAGGCGGTCAGAAATAGTAATCATCAGGCTATACCTGGCTGCAAAACAGTCGCAAGGTATACAGCGCTGAAAACTGCTAAAAGCGGTGTGGGAAAATTCCCGCACCGCTTTTTTTATGGGTTTGGATAACCTTCGACACCTTGCCTCGTCTTTAAGAGCAGGCCTGTTCGAAAACAAGGCAAAAGCCATTGAGAAAAGCTTTACTCTACCGGATACTGTGGATTCTATTGCTTCTCTTTCAGATTGGTCAGGTAAGCCTGGCGCAATCCCCGGAAGAGAAGCCCAAGGAGAAGCCCTATCTGAAACTGGGCGGTGCCGTGCGCTTCAACTACAACCTCTCGACCTGGAAGCAGGACCAGCTGGAGCGCGGCGGAGATTTTGGCTTTGACATGTTCCGCATCAACGCCGAAGCCGAGTACAGGGGCATCAAACTAAATGCTGAGTTCCGCCACTACTCCCAGGCCTTCGGAGGCTCCTTTCTCAAGCAAGCCTGGTTCCAGTACGACTTCGACGAGGGATCCCAGCTGCAGGTCGGCCTAAACCAGGTGCCCTTCGGCATCCAGCAATACAACTCCAACAACTGGTTCTTTAACATTACTTACTATGTGGGCTTTGAGGACGACCACGACATGGGCGTGAAGTACATCCGTGACTCGGGGCGCTGGCAATGGCAGGCGGCCTATTACAAGAGCGCCGAGGAGTTCGTCTTTGCGTTGACCGACCCCAGCCCCAACCGCTATTCCTACGACGTGACCGGACGGAACAAGGAAAACAACCAGCTGGACCTGAAAATACTGCGGCGCCTGGGCGATAGCCTGGCCCATGAACTGGGCGTTTCGCTGCAGGGCGGGCTGCTCTACAACCTCGACACCGAGCGCAACGGCACCCGCTACGCCGGGGCAGTGCATTACGAATACAAAACGGACCACAGCCCCTGGAACATCAAGCTGCAGGCCATGCTTTACCGCTTTAACCCCAAGTATGTCTCCGGTGCCGAGATAGACTTTGTGGAAATGGGTGCTTATGGGGCCAACTACAACGTGGCCAACAGCGGGGAAATCTATACGGCAGGCGTCGCCTACCACATTCCTTTGCAAACCCGCCTCGTACAAAGCGTAGACATTTACAACAACTACGGCTTTTACCGCAAGAGTGTGAGCGGCTACGAGAATGCGCAGATGAACGTGCTTGGCGCACTTACAACGGCCGGCCCCATGTACATCTACACCGACGCGGCCTTCGGCTACAACCACCCCTGGCTGGGGCCGGAGTGGACGAACGCCTTTGCCAATGGTACCCCGGGCGACGCCAAATGGCACATGCGCTTCAACATCAACATGGGGTATTATTTCTAACCTTTGAAGACAGAATGTATGAGTAAAACAGGAAGTGATACAAAGAAATCGTTTGGCCTGGATGTAAACGCCCCCGTGTTCTGGTCCTCTATCGTGTTCCTGGTGGTCAGCATCACCCTGGTGCTTATTTTCAGGGAGGGTGCGGAGGAGTTCTTCAGCGCCACCCAGGCGGCTGTCACGGCAAACATGGGCTGGCTGTTTATTCTGAGTGTGAACCTGTTTGTAGCTTTCTGTTTCTACATGGCCTTCAGTCGGTTTGGCAAGATAAGGCTGGGAGGCAAGGACGCTAAGCCGGAGTTTACCACCTCCGCCTGGTTTGCCATGCTGTTCAGTGCCGGCATGGGCATCGGCCTGCTGTTCTGGAGCATCGCCGAGCCCCTCAACCACTTTCAGACGCCCCCACTTGGCGAGCCCGGCACACCCGCCGCTGCCCGCCAGGCCATGAACTTCACGTTTCTGCACTGGGGGCTGCATGCCTGGGCGATCTACGCACTCGTGGCGCTGGCGCTGGCCTTCTTTACCTACAACCGCAAGTTGCCGCTAACGGTACGTTCCGCCTTCTATCCATTCCTGGGCGAGCGCATCCACGGAATAGCTGGCCACGTGATCGATATCCTGGCCGTGATCGCGACGCTGTTCGGACTGGCTACCTCGCTGGGCTTTGGGGTACAACAGGTGGCAGCCGGGCTGAACCACGTGTTTCCTGCCATCGCCAATACCATCACGACCCAGATCATCCTCATCGCAGTGATCACGGGCATCGCCACCATTTCCGTCGTAACGGGGGTAGACAAAGGGGTACGCATCCTGAGCGAGTGGAACATCCGGGTTGCGCTGTTTATACTGGTGGCGGTCCTGGCGCTGGGGCCCACCGTGTTCATACTTGGCTCCTATGTACAGAACACCGGCTCCTACATCGGCAATTTCATGCAGCTCTCGTTCTGGAACGAAGCCTACTCCACCCGCAACTGGCAAGGTAGCTGGACGGTTTTTTACTGGGCCTGGTGGATCTCCTGGGCGCCTTTTGTGGGCATCTTCATTGCGCGGGTTTCCAAAGGACGCACCATCAAAGAGTTCGTCCTGGGTGTGCTCATTGCTCCTTCGCTGCTTTGCTTTTTGTGGATGACGGCCTTTGGCAGTACCGCCCTGCGCGAAACCCTGGCCGGCGACCCTACCATCGCCAATGCCGTGGCGGCCGACATGTCCACCGCCCTGTTCGTGTTCTTCGAGCAACTGCCGTTTTCCACTGTGCTGTCGGTGATAGGCGTCATCCTGGTGGCCGGCTTCTTCGTCACTTCTTCCGACTCCGGTTCGCTGGTGGTGGTGAGCCTGACCTCTGGCGGCAAGCTAAACCCATCGGTTGGCATCCGTGTGTTCTGGGCATTGGTAGGAGGGGCCATTGCGGCGGTGCTTTTGCTCGGCGGCGGCTTGCAGGCACTTCAGACGGCCGTTATCATTACCGGCTTGCCCTTCGCCATCATCCTGTTGCTCATGTGCTACAGTCTCTACCTGGGCCTGACAGAGGAAGCAGAAGAGGAGGCAAAAATTGGCAAGGTGCAGCAGCGCAAGGCGTATCAGCAACTGGTAACCGAGATGCTGGCCAGGCGTGCCCAGAAGCAGGAAGCTAAAGCAGCCGAGACCAAACAAGACAATCCAGTATCACCTAACCCCGATGCGCTATGATCACGATAGATGCCATGATGGTCTGCCTCGACCTGAGCGAACTCGACGATAAACTTATTGCCTTCTCCCGCTCCGTATGCGAACGCCTGCAGGTCCGGAAAGTGTACTTCGTCCACAACATAAAGCTCTATGAGCTGGCCGATGAATTCCGGGAGATGCTCGGCGATCTGGATCTCAGCCAGGAGGTGGAGGGCAACATCGCTGACTTGGTAGCCGAACAGTTTGGCAACATCACCGATCACGAAATACTGGTCAGTCAGGAGCCCAACACAGAGGTGATACTGGCCAACCTGGTGAGGCGCTACAACATTAAGCTTACGCTGCTGGGCAAGACCATGAGCGACAAAAGAACCGGCGCTCAGGGCACCAAATTGCTGCGCATTCTGCCCTGCAGTGTGCTCGTCTGCCCCGAAACGGCCAGCTTCAACCTGCGGAAAGTACTCGTGCCGATCGACTTCTCCGATACCTCGCTGCATGCGCTCCGGCTGAGCAAAGCCCTGACGGACCAGTTGGGGCTAGAGCTAGAGATACTGCACGTATACCGGCTGCCAACCCAGTTTTTCCCGCTCATATCAGAAGAAGAGGCCATCCGGAAGGCAGTGGAAGTGGTGAAAGGAAAATTCGCTGACTTGCAGCGGCGGCACCCGGAGATAGCCGGTGTGCCCTATACCCTGGTGCGCGCAGCCAACAAAACCATTGCCGAGCGCATTGCCCTGCACCAGGAGAAGGGCCACCACGACCTGCTGGTGCTGGGCCTGAGAAGCATGAACGCACTGCCAGCACTGAGCCTGGGTAGCGTCGCTGCTGATGTGTATAACTCAGACGTCGGTGTGCCGCTGTGGCTGGTGTACCCCGAGGAGCCGGCCAGGAAATAGCAGGTATACCTTGCCTGCCGTGTGAACGGCTGGGGCTTATAAGGGCACCCTAGGATAGTTGAAAACTTCCACCTCCTGGCCATTGCGTGTATGAAGCAGCCGGCTTGGGCGATTGGCCTGCGCCAGTTCGTGTGCCCGGGCTAATGCCTTATCTTCCTCCTGGAATACCTCCACCACAGTCTTGTCGTGGTCGAGCACCTGCCACTGCGCCTTTTCCTGATCCCACTGTATGCGGTAAATGTGCTCCGCTATCGGCCGGTTGCGGAGCAGGTCCAGGATGTACTTGCCGTCGCTGTAGCTACCGTCCGGGTAAGGCATGGGCAGCAGCGCAAAGAAGATGTAATACAAGGAGAAGTACGTGAACTGGTAGGTGAGCAGCCCGGGCCTGATCATTTCCTGCTCCACCAGGTAGACGACAGCCATTGCCGACAGTGCGTTGAACAACACGCCACCGGAAAAGATGAGGATGTTGGGAAAGCGCTGGTTGCGCTTCAGGTTATCATAGGAGCAGAGGCCATACCAGAAATAGTACTGCCGGACTTCCAGCATGCCCAGGCGAAAAAGCACATCGCCGGTGCCGACCGTGACCCGGATGTTCTTGCCGCCCATCAGCCAGGCAAAAAACACATGGCCCGCCTCATGCAGAAAGGAAATGACCGGCAGCACAAGGAAGAAGGCCAGAAAGAACTTCGGGATGTCGTTGATGCCAAACATGTTTCTTGTTACGGCGTCCCGAAAAATTGTATGTTTAAATGGAGCGGTGAGACCTTCCTTCACAAACAAGACTTGTGAAGTTGCTATACCTACGACCGCCGTTCAGGTATAGCCTGATAGGGTGGTCAGCAGCCGGAGGAGAAAATCAAATTAGTCTCCAGGCTCCGTGCCGTTTACTGCTGACAGTTACCTGTACGCCCCGCCCCAGTACTTGGACTGCAGCGTACGGTAGGTTTCGCCCTCCCTGGCCAGGGCATCCAGAAACAGTTTATAGTACTCCTCAGCTTGCTTGGTGGGATACATTTTCTTCAAGAGGCCGTCAATCCAGTACTCTTCGCCACTGATGAGCGGGTCCATCAGAAAAACATAGGTATAGGTACCATCCTCCTCCGGTGCTACGGGGTTGAGCACCCGAGTGTGTTTAAAGGCACGCTGCGCTTTCTCGTCCAGTTTAGAGGAGGCGGGCCAGAATATCTCATAAACAAAGCGCTCGAACTGTTCGCGCTTATCCGGCTTCACATGATTGATAACCACCCATACCGTATCGCCCCTGCATCGCTTGCAGCGGTCGGCTGTTGGAGGTCTGGGCCATTGAAAAATAAAGAGGCGCAACCAACAGTGCGGCAATGCACAGAAGGCGCTTTCCGAAAATCAGTAATGCTGTTTTCATAACCGTATACCTAGACTTAATGATGGATATAAATAAGGGTATACGTTGATATGAATTAATTAATTTTTAATAGGATATTCAATTTTATTTTAATTTAGTAAAGACAGCCTTGTTGCAGGTATAGTACTTGAAAAAAATAGGCTATGGAGCTTAATAGGGCATATTTTGTGTCTGAGAAGGGATAAAATTAGCGTGTGCGGGTCTGATTAGCGGACACTACACTAGCGAACATTTTTATTTGGGTGCCGTAACAGCTTATTTAATGAGTAGAAGAAACCGATAAGAGACACTACTCTATTTGCTTCGATGCATTCAGAATACCGATTACCAATTATGGATGAATTTTCTCTATTTACCAGCAAGCTTCAGTCTTGCGATCTAATAGTTTTGACAGAAGCGGACGAGATCCGTACCTACTGTCGTTTTTATGCCAATGGCCTTTACCAGGACAGAATGTTTATTTCAGATTCTGCTGTGAAGGAAAGTCTGACGCTTCTCAGCAGTGAGGAAGACGTCATCGACTGGAATGGCGTGCAAAATCTTCGAAAAAAGTACTGTGAAGCGTTCAGCTCCAGTGCAGGTGTAAACTCCGAACCCTCTGCAGAGGTTGTCTAGCTTTACCGCAGCCTTACTTTAATGGATTATCTTTTTGGGAGCGTGCTGGAAGGCGCGTTTTCAGGGCAGATATGGCGTATAAAAAGCAAAGGCTCCTTCGTGGGGAGCCCTGCCTCTTCAAAGGATCGCCTGAAAGGCAACCTTCAACTTTTAGCCGCTGCAAATATAGAGATAATTATACCTATAATTGGTGCAGTTGGTAGAAAAAAGTAATCTTTTTGAACTTTCTTGTATCATTATCATTAAATGAGGCTTTAATGATAGTTTACAGGTGTTCTTGTAAGTAGCTAAATCATCCTGCATATAAAACAGAAAGAGGGAGCACAGGCTCCCTCTTTCTGTTTCTCGTCACGAGAATATAATGAATGTATCTTACTTGTCGCTCTGGTAACCAATCAGTTTGATCATCTTGTTGTAGTTACCGAGCAGTAAGAAAGAAGGAGCCCACTGTCCAACGAACAAAGCTTCTTCGTCTTTTTTCATAATCTTCAGGGTAGCCGACACGGCCATAGAGCCCAGCGCTGCCCAAAGGAATACGTCTGAAGGTACGCGAGAAGTATAGTCCTCAATGGCTGCAGCTACAGGTCCTTCCTTATGCTGAGGATTTATTCTGTCTGCTTTGTTTTTCAAATCCTGAGCGTCTCTTTTAAGATCTTGTGTGTCCATAGTTCTTATTTTGTTTAGATGGTACAATACCATACAAAACGAAATAGAGGGATGATTGTTTGCAAAAATTGAAAAATATGGGGCATGAACGCCGGGGAGCGGCCATGAGAGGCTATATAATTGCAACAATATATGTAAATTGGCACCCTGAAACTGAGGAGGGCATCAGGATGTCCTGTTTCTGAGATTGAATCCCATAGATAGTCTATATTTTGGAGCTTTCCGCACTTCTTGAACCACTGGCCGGCACGCCCCAAACCTACCTGGCCCTGGTCGTGCTGCTGCTACCGCTGCTCGCCTTTGTGGTGCTATACCTGGCAGGCAAGAAGCTGCCACGGCAGGGCGACTGGCTGGGCATCTGTGCCACCGGACTTTCCTTCGCGCTTTCGATCTATCTTTTTGCTCTAATCTGGAACACGGAGGTATACCATAGCCGGGCCGTTTGGTTCAGCCTGCCATCGGGCTTTATCGCCGATTTCACAGCAGGTATACTGCTCGACAACCTGACGGTGCTGATGCTGGTCATCGTCACGTTCATCTCCACACTAGTGCAGCTCTTTTCGGTAGGCTACATGCACGGCGACAAAGGCTATAGCCGCTACTTCGCCTATTTGGGCCTCTTTACGTTTAGCATGCTGGGCATTGTGCTGGTCGACAACCTGCTGCTGCTCTTTATGTTCTGGGAACTGGTGGGCCTGTCATCTTACCTGCTCATCGGATTTTGGTACGAGCGACCCGCTGCCGCTGCGGCCAGCAAGAAAGCCTTTTTGGTCAACCGCGTCGGCGACATTGGCCTGCTGCTCGGTTTGTTTGCCTTCTATACCTATTTCCGGACCTTTGACCTGGAGGCGCTGCGTACCTTGATGGGGGCAGGAGAGTGGCTGAACGGCAGTTTTGTGACAGGCTATACCTTTGAGGGGCAGTCGTGGTCGGTAGAACTGAGCCCGCTGTTTCTGACGCTGGCCGGACTTGGCCTGTTTATGGGCTGCGTGGGCAAGTCGGCGCAGTTCCCGCTGCAGGTATGGCTGCCCGATGCCATGCAGGGTCCAACGCCCGTGTCCTCGTTGATACACGCCGCGACCATGGTGGCGGCCGGTGTATACCTGGTGGCGCGCTGCTACGCTTTCTTCACCGTGGATGCTCTCACCGTCATTGCCATCATTGGTGCCATCACGGCGCTGCTCGGTGCGCTGGCTGCCCTCACGCAATATGATATCAAAGCCGTACTGGCCTTCTCTACGATTTCACAACTCGGTTATATGGTCATGGGCATGGGCACCGGCTCGCACGATGCCTCGCTCTTTCACCTCACGACACACGCTTTCTTCAAAGCAGCCCTTTTCCTCAATGCCGGTATCATCATCCATGCCATGCACCGCGGCCTACACCATGTGCACCTGCCTGCCGAGGTTGATCCGCAGGACATCCGTAACATGGGCGGTCTGCGCAAGGCCATGCCGCTCACTTTCTATACCTATCTGCTGGCTACTGCGGCGCTGGTTGGCTTGCCGCTATTTTCGGGTTTTCTTTCCAAAGATGCCATCCTTTCGGGTAGCTGGGCTTGGGCGCAGACGATGAGTCAGGCTACTGGAAACAGCCTGTACTTTGCAGTGCCTGTAATCGGGTTTATGGTCGTGCTGTTGACGGCTTACTACATGGGGCGGCACCTGTGGTTTATGTTCTTCGGTTCGTTCCGGTTGTCTTTCGATGTGCGGACGCTTCGGTTTTCGGTGAGTCAGGAATTGGAGCGGGTGATGCTTATACCTGTTGCTTTGTTGGCGGTGTTGTCGCTGGGCATCTTCTTTTCGCTCAACCCATTGTCATTTGCCGGAAGCTGGGTGATGCAGGGAGTTGGTTTGCAGCAGCTTCCGCAGGAAGGTGCTTTGCTGGCTGGAAGTCTGGTCGAGGCTGTAACGCTGCAAGACGCCGCTAACGCAACTGCGCACCTGGTAATCGGGCTGCTCTCTGCTTTGCTAGGTCTAGCAGGTATAGCGCTGGCCATTGGCAGGTATAAAAGTAAAAGCAGCGAAGCACTATTGCAGGAGCAGCCACGCACAGCCCTGGCGCGCCTAAGCTACCAACATTACTACCTGGATGCGGTGTATGACAAACTGTTGGTACGCCCCGTGCTGTGGATGGCCCGCATGCTGTACCGCCTCGACAAACGCGTGATCGACTATACCCTGGACTACGCGAGCAAGTGGCTGGTGGTATTCTCCAAGATCGTGAAGTGGTTTGACAACTGGGTAGTGGACGGTAGCGTGTGGCTGATCGGCGCGTTGGCCAAAGTGCTTGGCCGCTTCGGGCGTGGATTGCAAAACGGTAAGGTGCAGTCTTACTACGCCTATTCCCTTTTCGGATTTATTCTGATAATGCTATACATCATGCTGAATTGATGTTAATTTCGCGTTCCAAAAGATTTGAAAATTTGGAGATGGGAAGATTTGGAGATAAGGGAATGTGCTAATTTCCTGATGTGCTAATGGAGAGAATAAGGGGGCTTCTCTTGTCATCTCGACGGTAAGAGAGATCTGAATTCTCGATATGCTGTGGGAATACTTCAGATTTCTCATTTCATTCGAAATGACTTAAAGCGACTCAGCAGTGAAGCATTTCATTCGATAAGATGCATGAACTGCCAAGGTATAGCCAGAAAACTGAAAGTAGGCATAACGAGTGTGCAAGCGACTTTGAGCCAAACAACTTTTAATCTCTCAACTTTTAACTCTTAACTAAAGAGTTTGCTTTTAACTAAAATAGAAGGCGTTTAGCTTGATGAATTATACTCTTTCCAGCCTTATTTTCTTACCACTGCTAGCGGCCTTTGTGGTGTTGCTGCTACCGACGCGCATGCAGCGAGGCATCAAAGCAGTCACGCTGGGCGGCACGCTCCTGCAACTAGCCGTAGCAATATGGGTATACCTGGGCTTCGACGGTACCAAGGCGGCGAGTGGGCAGGCAGGCTACCAGTTTGTGGAGAAGCTCGACTGGATCGGTTTTTCGCTGGGCAGTCTGGGTCGTTTCCAGATCGAGTACTTTGTGGGCGTGGATGGCCTGAGCATCGGTATGGTGCTGCTAACAGGTATCGTAGGGGTGATTGGGGTGATCTCGTCCTGGAACATCACTAAAAATGTGAAGGGCTACTGTGCGCTCTACCTCCTGCTCATGACGAGCGTGATGGGCTGTTTCCTGGCTCTGGACTTCTTCCTTTTTTACCTCTTTTTCGAGTTCATGCTCCTGCCGATGTACTTCCTGATCGGCATGTGGGGCGGTCCCAAACGCGAGTATGCCGCACTTAAGTTCTTCATCTATACCTTGGTCGGCTCGCTCTTTATCCTCATCGTGATGATCGGGCTCTATACCTCTGTGATCGATCCGGAGGCGACGGCGCAGCAAATGGGGCTGATCGGGCAGAACGTGCCGGCCAGTCTGGACATGGTACGCCAGGTACAGCAGATGCTACAGCAGGGCACAATCGCGGAGGCGGATCTGGTGCGCACCTTCAGCATACCGGCCATGATGGAGCCAGCCAACTTTATACCGGGTAGTCTGCTGCATGTGTTCTCGGGCATTACGCTCTTCGATCTTCCGCTTCGTTTCGTGGCTTTCCTGCTGGTGTTGGCGGGCTTCCTGATCAAAGTGCCCTCGGTGCCGGTGCATACCTGGCTGCCGGATGCCCACGTGGAGGCGCCTACGCCCATCTCGGTACTGCTGGCGGCCATCCTCTTAAAGGTGGGCGGCTATGGCTTGATCCGCATTGTGTATCCCGTCTTCCCGGATGCGGGGGCTTACTTCTCGACCTTAGTTGGCGGACTGGGTGTGCTCTCCATTATCTATGGGGCGCTCTGTGCGCTGGCCATGAACGACCTCAAAAAGCTGATTGCCTACTCGTCGGTGTCGCACATGGGTTTTGTGCTGCTAGGGGTGGCCTCGCTGACGAACGAAGGGGTGAACGGCGCCATTTACATGATGTTCAGTCACGGCCTGATCTCGGCCATGCTCTTCCTGGTGGTGGGCGTGATCTACGACCGGGCGCACGACCGCATGATCCTCAATTTCCGGGGACTCGCCAAGCGCATGCCGGCCTATACGGCCTTCGTGGTCGTAGCCTTTTTTGCCTCGCTTGGCCTGCCAGGCTTCTCGGGTTTTATTGCTGAGTTGCTGGTGTTGCTGGGTAGCTTCAGTGCACCAGAGGCAACGGGTATGCTGCCGCGCTGGATGGCGATTGTGGCCGTGATCGGTTTGTTGCTGTCGGCGGCTTATTACCTGTGGGCGTTGCAGCGCATGTTCTTTGGCAAGTACTGGATCTTCCCGGAACTCCGCGAGAAAGCCATTATCTCGGACCTGACCAAGCGCGAGTACCTGATGCTGCTGCCGTTGGCCGTGCTGGCCTTTATTTTCGGCATTTTCCCCCACCTGCTCCTTGACAAAACAGGGATGACAGTAACGGGTTTTACAGACCTTGTGCTGCGCAACGGGCAAGAGCAGCTCAACATCCTGCAAGCGATTTTAAACAGATAAAGCGTCCTGATGAATTAACTTTCTCAGGCGCACGATTACACCTTATACCTAGACGTGGAAGAACAGGCAGCATACCTCACCCAGGCCATCGACAGCATTTTAGCTGGAGCAGGCTCGCTGCTGCCCGAATTGCTGCTGGCCCTCTTCTTCCTGCTGCTGGTCACGCTCGACCTGTTCAAGTCTAAAACAGTAAAGCGCCTGCTGCCCTGGGTGGCACTCACCGGACTTTTCTCGGTGTTGGTACTGTCGGTGCTGGACCGGCATGTGGCCGAGGTACAGTTTCTGAACCTGTTGCGCTCCGACGGCATTGCCCGCTACGCCGGTATACTCTTCAGTTTGACGGGCATCTTTACGATCCTGCTCTCCCTGCAAAACCCGAAAATAGATAAGCGCAAACAGGGCGAAGGCCGGGGTGAATACTACGGCCTGATCTTAGTGCTAGTGCTGGGTCTCAACCTGATGGCCAAATCCGTGAACCTGCTGATGGTTTTCCTGGCAATTGAGCTGGTGTCCATTGCCTCCTACATTCTCACACTCACCCTCAAGGAAGAGAAAAGAGCAGTAGAAGCAGGTCTGAAGTATGTGCTTTACGGCACGCTGTCGGCGGGTGTGATGCTCTACGGTATGTCCTTTTTCTATGGCCTAACCGGCTCGCTCGACTATACCCTGGTGTCGTTCTGGCGCAGTCTGTTAGAGGCAAGTCCGCTGATGGTAACCGTGGCGGCTATATTGGTATTTGCAGGTTTTCTGTTTAAAATATCAGCTGCACCATTTCATTTCTGGACCCCGGATGTGTACCAGGGAGCACCGATGCCGATTGTCGCACTTTTCTCTACGGGCCCAAAAATGGCGGGTATCATCATCATCCTGCGCTTTGTGGCTGCTTTCGCCGACCCGACCATTGCTAACGCTTTCTCGGATGTCCTGCTTTTCCTAGGCATAGCCGCACTCGCTACCTTGGCGGTCGGCAACTTCACGGCACTTTGGCAGCGCACGCCGCGTCGCCTGATGGCTTTTTCCTCGGTGTCGCATGCCGGTTTTCTGATGCTGGCGCTGCTGGCTTTTGGCAGCGACTATACCGTGAGCGTGCTGTTTTACATGACGGTGCTGGTGTTCATGAACTTTGGCATGTTCCTGTTTTTGCAGATGGCCGAGGAAAACTGGCAGGTACGCACGCTCGAAGATTTTAGGGGAATGGGGCATCGTATACCTTTTGCCTGCATCATGGCGTTGCTTTTTCTGCTCTCTCTGACAGGGCTCCCACCGCTGGCTGGCTTCATGGGCAAGCTGCTTGTTTTCAGCAATGTTTGGGAGGCCTATACTGCCAACGGGCAGGCGATGCTGCTGGTCTTGCTCGTGGTCGGCATCCTGCTCACGGGGGTGGCTTTGTTCTACTATATCAAAATACCATATTACCTTTTCCTGAAAAGGAATCAAACTGCCGAAAATTTAGTTATTTCACTGTCAAATAAGCTGCTGCTGGTTTTTTTCGCCGGGCCGCTGCTGGTCTTCTTCTTTAAACCCGACCTGCTGCTGCACTGGATAGAGAAACTGCTGGCCTAGATACTTTACAACCCCTATGAGCGATTCCATTAAGCACGAGTGCGGTATAGCCCTGATCAGGCTCCGAAAACCAATCGAATATTACGTTGAAAAGTATGGCACTCCGATGTACGGTGTCAACAAACTATACCTGCTGATGCAAAAGCAGCACAACCGCGGCCAGGACGGGGCAGGAGTGGCGAGCATCAAGATAGACGCAGGTCCTGGCATGGAGTATATCAACCGCTTCCGTTCCGTTAAAACACGCGCCATCGACAGCATTTTCGGGAAGATCGGCAAGGAGTTTAAGAAGCTGAAAGAAGAGGAACCAGAGAAAGCCCGCGATACGAACTGGGTATGGGAAAACCTCCCTTTTCTGGGTGATGTATACCTGGGCCACCTGCGTTACGGCACGCACGGCGTCAACTCTGTGGACAACTGCCACCCGATGGTGCGCGAAAACAACTGGCGCAGCCGCAGCCTGGCCGTGGCCGGTAACTTCAACATGACCAACGTGGATGAGCAGTTCCAGAAACTGATTGAACTGGGCCAGCATCCAAAGCAAAAGTCCGACACCATCACGGTGCTCGAAAAGATCGGACACTTCCTGGACGAGGAAAACCAGATGCTGTTCGAATCTTACAAGGACGAGTATTCCAATAAAGAGATCACAGGCCTGATTGAAGATAACTTGAGCCTGCAGCGTGTGCTTAAGCGTGCCTGCAAAGACTTCGACGGAGGCTATGCCATGGCGGGCCTCACCGGTTACGGCGCTTCCTTCGTGGTGCGCGACCCGAACGGCATCCGCCCGGCCTACTACTACATGGACGACGAGGTGGTGGTGATCGCTTCTGAGAAGCCAGCTATCAAAACCGCTTTCGATATTGATTATAGTGAAATCCGCGAGATCACCCCGGGCCATGCCCTGATCGTAGACAAGGCAGGGAATGCCGATCTGAAGGAGATCATGCCGCAGCTTGAGAAAAAGTCCTGCAGTTTCGAGCGCATTTACTTCTCCCGTGGCAACGACCCGGAGATCTACGAAGAGCGCAAGAACATGGGTCGCCGCCTGTGCCCGCAGATTCTGGAAGCCATTGATTACGACCTGAAAAACACGGTGTTCTCATACATCCCGAACACAGCGGAGTCATCCTGGCTGGGTATGATGAAGGGAATTGAGGACTACCTGCGCGCCTACCGCAAACAGGCCATCCTGAACCAGGAGCTGAACGAAGAGCAACTTGACGAGATTCTGCAGTTCAAGCCACGTGCCGAGAAACTGGTAATCAAAGACGTGAAGCTGCGCACCTTCATCACTGATAACGACAGCCGCGACGACCTGGTAACGCACGTGTACGACACGACTTACGAAGTGGTGAAAAAAGGCGTTGACACCCTGGTGGTACTCGACGACTCGATTGTGCGCGGCACGACGCTGGAGAAGAGTATCATCCGCATGCTCGACAAGCTGGAACCGAAGAAGATCATCATCGTTTCCTGCGCTCCGCAGATCCGCTACCCAGACTGTTACGGCATCGACATGTCACGCTTGAAGGAGTTCGTGGCCTTCCGTGCGATGCTGGAGCTGCTCAAAGACAGAGGCCTCTATTACAAAGTAGAAGAGGTATACGATAGGATTCAGGCGGTGCAGGGTACGCCGGCCATCATGGAGACGAACTACGTGAAAGAGCTCTTTGACCTGTTCACACACGACGAAATCTCTGCTAAGGTATCGGAGATCGTGAAAGCGCCGGACGTGCATGCTGAAGTGCAGGTGATTTACCAGCGCATCGAAGACCTGCACCTGGCCTGCCCGAACCACAGCGGCGACTGGTACTTTACTGGCAACTACCCAACCCCGGGCGGTACCCGTGTTGTAAATCGTGCCTTCATGAATTTCGTGGAAAACAAGGCCGTTCGCGCTTATTAAGAAAGATTGAATTTTCTATCAAAGGCCTGTTCTGTAGAGGGACAGGCCTTTTTTGTTGCTTTGCTTCCGCCACAGGTATAGCACTGTTTAAAAGCATTGATCTGAACAAATCTGCTGTTATCCGCTTTTAACCAAACAGCGTCCCGGTCGTTAACCTATTGCGCATTGGGCAGAAGGAACTATCTATACATGGAGTACAAGCAAGGTTTTTGGAGAAAGATCAAGGATATACTAAGGGATTCGTACAGGAACTTTCAGCGGGGAGAGCCCATCGTATACAGTGGGGCCATTGCCTTTTTTACCATCTTTTCTTTGCCAGCTATCCTGATCGTGTTGACCCTGGCTGGTTCCGTGTTTTTTGCCGAAGAAACGGTACAGGCGGAGATCGTGAAGCAGATGGAGGACTTGATGAGCGAAGATGTGGGCAAGCAGGTAAATGACTTACTCAACAACGCGACGCAGATACCCATCGGATTCTGGAGCGTGCTGATCGGGGTGGCCGTGGTCGTGAAAAGCGCCACCATCATCTTCTTCATCATGCAGAAAGCCCTGAACTCCGTTTGGCATATCCGGGTGAAGCATGACGTGAATTACCTCAAACTGCTTCGTCACCGCCTCGTGACTCTGGGCATCGTCGCCGGCTTGGGATTTCTGCTGTTGCTGAGTCTGGTCTTTGATGCGACCCTGCTGGTATTCCGCGACCAACTCCACGAGCTGCTGGAGGAACACTTGTCCGTTACCGTCAAACTGATCAAAACAGTTTTATCGATACTTGTGGTGCTGGCCTTTTTCACGGCGATCCATAAAATACTACCCGATGCCAAGGTGCAGTGGCAGGACGCACTGGCTGGCGGCATCATCACCTCCATCCTGTTCCTGATCGGCAAAGAAGTGATCGACTACATCCTGGGCAGCGTGAAAGTGGTTGGTTTCTATGCCGCTGCGGGTTCTTTCGTCGTCGTGTTGCTGTGGGTGTTTTATTCTTCCGTTATCCTCATGCTCGGAGCCGAAGTGACCAAGGCCTACGCCGACAACCAGGGCCGCAAAGTGGAGCCCTCCGAAATTGCAGAGAAATTTGAGAAGGTGAATGGAGAGAAAGGCTGAGCAGTAATCTTATTTGCTCAGATCCACAAAAGCCATAATAGCAAAGGCAACAGTGCCACCGTACACGGCAAATTTGGTGATGGGGGAAGCGTTGGCGAGGAAGGCGGTGTGCTGGTTGTATCTGATGATGCCCATGAGCGTGAGGGACAGGTATAGGAAGAGCGCCAGCGGGATGATGTTAAAAAGGATTTCAAAGATGTCGCTTGCCATGGTGCTCCTGTGTTTTGGTAGGTGTGTTGCAAATATAGGTATAAAAGACCGGCTGCCGTATCTTTGCGTGAAACACTAGACCAGCTTTAGCTTCTTATATCCCATGACCTTCACTAAAATCTGCAAAGCATTCCAAGAGCTTACCCCAAACGAACTTTACGACATGCTGCGGCTACGGAGCGAGGTATTTGTTGTAGAGCAAAACTGCGTGTTCCCTGACATGGACGACAAGGACCAGTTGTGCCACCATGTGCTTTTTTACAACGACGATAAGGTGTTGGTCGCCACATCCCGGCTGGTACCGGTTGGCGTTTCCTACCCGGACATGATGTCGATCGGGCGCATTGTGACGAGTCAGTTGGCGCGGGGCGCGGGGGTAGGGCAGGAGTTGGTTGAGTTATCAATTCAAGAGTGCTACCGGCTTTTCGGAAAGGGACCAATCCGGATCGGGGCGCAGTTGTATGCGAAGAAATTTTATGAGCGCTTTGGTTTTGAGCAGAGCAGTGAGGTATACGACGAGGATGGCATCGACCATATCAAGATGGTGAAGCAGGTATAGCAGCTTGTTGGAGTATAGCAATTTTTTATTATCTTGTTTCATAATCCTATCACGCTATGATAACAAGGTTTGTTTACCGGTGTGCTTTGCTGCTGGCACTTTTTTTTGGGCTGAGCGCCTGCAACGAGGAAGAGGACGACTACATCAGCAAATACTGTCCCGGCTCCTGCACAGAGGTGACAGGTAAGGTGCTCCACTCCAATGGCCAGCCCCTGGCCAATGTACAGCTGCTGGCAACCTGGAAAACAGGGGATGGCACCTTCAAAGGGGGAGGCGGCATGACCCGGAAAAAAGCGGTGGCCTACACCGATGCCCAAGGGAGCTATACCTTGCGCTTCCTCATCCGGGACAGTGAAATGAACGCTGGCAGGTTTGTCGTGGCAGTGCAGGGAACGAACTGTAGTGTGGCCGTTTGCCCGACGCATACCTTGTACTGGAACAAAGAAGTCAAACGCGATACCACCTTCACGCACGATTTTGTGATTCGCTAGGCCGCCTGTTCCGGTGGCTATACCTATCTAAAAAGCCTTCATCTTATGTCCTATCCATCGCTACGTTTTCTGATAGTACTTGCTTTGCTGGTGAGTTTTTCCGCTGCAGCACAGGCGCAGCGCGTGCAGCGTGTCGGCCTGCTGGTTGGGTCTGCTTCGCCGATTGGTGATTTCAAGGAAGACCGCTTTGAAGACGACTACCCGCCGATGGCCAGAAGGGGCGTGAATGTGCAGGGTACATACCGTGTGGATGTGAAGCCTTTTCTGGCGGTGGGTGCCTCGGCAGGCTTCCGCTTCCACCGCTTCGACCTGGATGCCTTTGCAGCACCCGATGACCAGCTGGCCCTGCGCCGTGAGGCAACAGGCTGGAAGAGTACCCACGCGTTGGCCGACCTATACCTGCAAAGTCCTCCCAATACCTTGTTTGGTTTCGTAAAGGGCTCGCTGGGAGCTGCCTATAGCAGATCGCCCGAGGTACAGGTCGACACGCCCTACGGCCCTATCCGCCGAAGCTCCGACAAGGCGCTGGCACCGGCCTATGGTATAGCCGGCGGATTTGGGATACAAGATAAGCGCTTCCTGCTTTCAGTGGAGATAGGCTTGCTGGCCACCCAACCCTCCTTTAAAGTAACAAATGCGCAGGGTGTCAGAAGCACTCTGAAACAACCCATGCATACAGTCAACTCCATGTTGGGCCTGAGCTATATTTTGTAAAGGGACTACCAAAACAAAAGGCCCGGACAACGAAGCCCGGGCCTTTTGTTTTGCGCAACGGAAATTGCCTAGATCACCATCACCAGCCTTGCGAACGTATCCAGCAGCTGCAGCAGCCTGTCCGGGAGTGCCGTTTCCTGTTCCTCTGCTGGTCCTTCCATTGCCACCGTCGCCACAGTAGCATCAAGGGCAGTAGACTTGTTGATTTCACCCATCACAGCACAGGCAGTGGTATGGTAAACGGAAGCAGCAGCGCACGTATTTTGCTCCGTAGCCTTGCTGCTTCCCCCATGCGAAAGGCTTATAAAGAGCAGTCCTCCTAACAAGATCAGTCCCGTTTTCTTCATCACTGTCAGGAATTTACTTTCGCAACACGTCCAATGCCTCCCCAGAAAGCTCCACTTGTGCCTTTTCCGATAGGGTATACTGCAGTGCAGGTATAGCCACATTGATTAAAGCCAGATGGCTACGATTTCGGATGTCGAGGTTAGCCTGCTGAATCTTGTTGTCTGGATTGATCAGCAGCTTGGACTCACTTTCCGGGCTGGTGCCTGTTACGGCGTGCAGGCGCTGCAACTCGTTGCTATCCAGCCTCACCATAACGCCATTGTCAAGCTCCAGCCGGATGCTGTCCTGCTTAAATCCTTTCAGCGTGGTGTTCAGCCAGTTGGCCGTGTTCTGCCGCTGCACGTGTATAACCGGTTCGCCTTGAAAAGTGTGCATCGCGTTGGCGCGCAGGGTGTGCAGCTTCGGCGTTTTGATGATGAGGTGCGGAGATCCCCAGCCACGCAAGCCCTTTTGCTTCTCGTTGGTAGTCACGTCAATTTGCAGTGCCTTGCCTTCTTGGTTGATCTGTACCACTTCTTCGTTGCCTTTGTACAGGTATACCGCATGCTCGTCGCTCGGCTCGATCAGCACATTGAGCATGTCGCCTGCGTTTAAGTCGATCGCTTCAAAGTCGCTGTAGTCCAGGACGACGTAGTTGCGGTAAGGATCTTGGTAAGACTTAGTATTGTATTCAGCTTTCAGCGCGATGTTGTAGGTAGCCAGTGCGCTCAGCAGCACAACGAGGGCGAAGAGTAAGAGTTTATTGCTGGTTTTCATGGTTTCTGCTCGATTTCTGATTCGTAATTTTCTGTTTTAAAAGCTTCGTAGCGCTGCTGAATCTCGTCCAGGTCTATTTCCAGCAAAAAGATATTGCGGAAAAAGGCCGGTAGGTCCTGCTGCAGAAAGCGCTCTTTGCGCTGTGCCTTTACCTTCTTGACGGCATCCGGCGCCACAAAAAAACCAATGCCGCGCTTGTTGTAGATCACTTCCTGGTTTTGCAGCTGCTCGTAGGTGCGCATCACTGTATTGGGGTTCACCTGAAAGCTCACCGCCAGGTCGCGCACCGAGGGGATTTTGTCTTCTGCTGCCCACTTGCCCAGCAAAATCTGGTCGCAAACGTGCGCCGCGATCTGCAGGTAAATGGGTTCGTTCTCTTTAAATTCCATACATTTCCTCCCTTCTATACTTGCTTCTCTTTGATTTTAAAATACGCCACCGCCCAGATGATCAGCGCCATAGCAACCAGTAGCAGCAGAATAAGCGATTCATTTCCTTCGTAGGCACCTACATCGAAGCGCTTGTCGTTCTCCATAAAATAGGCTGCTGAAAAAGGGCCTGCCGAAACCAGATCGCGACCGAGCATGGCCTGTACCCACAACTTGTTCAGGTTGTAGAACAGGAGGAGGCCCAAAAAGCCAGCAAAAGCCGTTTTGATGAAATGATGCTTGTTGAAATAAGCCGAGCCGACCAGCATCAGGGCATTGAACAGCGCATAGAAAGTCAACAGTATGTGCAGGCGAGGCTCCGAGGTCAGGATGTTGATCATCTCCGCATCCTCACTTACCCGTGGATCGATGCTAAGCAGAATGGAGAGCACCAGGTAAAACGAAGGCACAAACAGCAGCAGGTAGATGGGGAAAGAGTACAGCCAACCCACCAGGTATTTCTCGAGTTGCGAAGCAGGCAGTGTCAAAAACGCGATCGCCTTTTTCTTATCGCCCAGCTGCGCAAACACGGTGCTCGAAAACACCATGCCGGCCCCGATCATGAAAAACATGAAAAAGATGGACTGCTCGGTAGTTGCCATGGGTCTGGACGAGAGGTAACTGGCCCCGCCCATGATCAGGAACATGGCACCCAGCAACACACCCAGCGACAGCAGGTAGGTCTTGTAGTTCTCCACGGTGTGCTTGCGGAACAGCAGCGCGAAGCGGCTCAGGTTAAAGAGATTGTTCATAGTGCGGTCTTTTTAGGATTTCAGTTACAGAGGTGTTGCCACTGGTAATGGCGTTGAAAAGCAGCTCCATGTCCACTTTGCTGTAGTTGCCCATCAGGTTCGGCAGTATGGCCTGCTTGCCACGGAGCCCGTCTTCCGCGTAGAGCGCGTTCTCCACTTCAGACTCAGGTATAGTCGTGAAGGTGAGCCGCTCACTGATCGCATCCAGCGACTCGTTCAGCACAATCTCCCGGTCGTGTACTACCACCAGCGTATCGATCAGGCTGTCGAGGTCGCGCACCTGGTGGGTGGAGATGATGATGCAGCGGTGCTCGGTGAGGGCGGAGGCGATGATGCGGCGGAACTGTACCTTGGAAGGTATGTCGAGGCCGTTGGTCGGTTCGTCCATGATGAGCACGCTGGTGTTGGTGGCCAGGCCGAAGGCGATGATGGCCTTCTTTTGCTGCCCAAACGACAACTTGCTGAACACAGCATGGGCTGGCACTTCAAACTCGGAAAGGTAACGGTAAAAAGCCTCCTCGTCGAAGAGCGGGTAAAAAGGGGCGGTGCTCGCCACAAACTGCCGGGCCGTGAGCGAAGGCATGTAGATCTCCTCCGGAATAAAATAGAGATCTGCAAGCATGGACGGCAGTCGCTTATACGAGTCGAGGCCATTTACCTGGCAGCTGCCTGCTGTGGGCGCCACCAGCCCGACCATGTTCTTAAGCAGCGTAGACTTGCCCGCCCCGTTCTTGCCGAGCAACCCATAGATATGGCCCTCCTGCAGCTGTAGGTTCAAATTCCGGAACAGCAGCGACTTGCGGCTATACCCGAAACTGAGGTTGTTGATCTCTATCATATCCGTTTGTTTTAGTGTATTAGTTACATAGTACACTACAAATGTAAATATAGTTTTATCATGACCAAATTATTTTTAAAAAATATTTCGATAAAGGTATATGAGCTGTGACTCAGGCTTCTGAGAGACTGATGGCATTAAGTAGTAAAGGCATAGGCTATACCTGACAGGTATAAGAAAGTAGGGCAGGTCTGTTTTATTCTGAAAACGGTCCTAATAAAACCTACTGTCATTCTGTTAAGAATCTTGTTATATACTACTGGCGGGGATAGGGGCCCACTTTACCTAAATCTTTACAGGATGACAATACGAGCAGAATGAAAAGGCCCTAAGGAACAGCAGGGGAGGTGTATTAATAGCAAAGAATAATAAGCAGGTATAGCAGGAACTGCGACCATGCTATACCTGCTTATTATTATTCAAAAAAGTGATGCTGCGACAGGGCCCGGTATACCTGCTCCGCGTCCTGCTTCTCGAATATCTTTTGTGAGGCTCCGAAGTCGAGTACCAGTTTGGCGGTTTGCTCTTCCGTTTCCGGTTTGAAATAGGCATAACACAGTTTGCTGATGTCCAGCAGGAAGACAGCACGAGTTTCGCCCTCGCCAAGCGCTATGCTGATAAAATTGCTGTTATTGAGCTGCATGGCTATACCTTAAAACTGCTCAGGTATACGTCAGTTCCGAAACTTTTGTGTGATCATCAGACCGTGACTCTTGCTCTCCAGCACGCCTATACCTACCCGCCCGAAGCGCAGGTGCAGGATGTTGGCCCGGTGTCCCGGCGACTCCATCAGCCCTTCGTGGGCGATGAGGAGGGTGGGGGCGAGCGCCAAATTTTCGCCAACGGCCCGGAACGGAATATGGGCTGCCCGAATCCGGTCTGCGGCGCTGGCCCCTTCCGGCGAGACATGCGAAAAATAGCCCCGTGAGAACATATCGGCCGCATGGCGTCGGGCCACGGTGGTGAGGGCAGTGTCCGGCTGCAGGGGCTTCAGGCCCTTGGCGATGCGCTCCTGGTTTAGCAGTTCGAGCATGCGCGCCTCCAGTTCAGGCTGCGGCTCAAAGTCATCGGTAGTAAAAGGCAGCTCCACAAATTCCTCTGACTGCGTCGCAATGGTCAGTTCGTTGAGGGTGCGCTCCGCCACCCGGTCAAAGACCGAATTGAGCTCGTCTTCTGCCAGATGGGTATAGTTGCCAAACCTGCCCGCCACGCTGCTGGTCTGCACATAGTCCTGAAAACGGTCCGGTAACGGAAGCAACAAAAGCAATACCGAGACGATGGCGATGGTGATGACGCCGCTCAATATTCCGGGCAGGGTGCCGAGCGCTTTGTTCACAGGGTGGGCATGCATCTCGTCCGAAAAATGATCCAGAAAAAGTGAGCCGATGAACTGGATCAGCATGCTGGAGAGCACCGTGATGACGAAGAAAGAGATGGGCGGGATCCAGTACATGTTCCAGTCCGTGGCGCGGCTCAGCCAGTCGGCCAGCGCAGGGTATAGCCGGAAGCCCAATACCAGGCTGCCCACCCAGCGCACCAGGTCCAGCAGGCTAAAGGCGAAGCCACGACGCCAGCCCAGGTAGGCACTGAACAGCACAAACAGGATGAGGAGCAGATCAAGGGCGTTCATGGCGGGTGTTTTTAGGAATAGTACGAACAGCAACCTCATAAGGCTAGAAGCGACTACCGCTCTGGCTATACCTGGCACTGAAGATAAAACAAGGTGCGGTACGACTCTTTCGGGGCTTTCTGCGTAGACGTGAAAGTCCCGAAAAGGACAGCATCAGCTACCTAAGTTACAAAATCTGTATGAATATAACCGTATACCCTGGGAGTCCCTATCCGCTGGGCGCCACCTGGGATGGCGAAGGTGTGAACTTCGCCCTGTACGCCGACAACGCCACGGGCGTGGAACTGTGCCTCTTCAACACGACCGAAGATGAGAGCGAATCGGTGAAAATAAAAATGACCGAGCGCACCCACCAGGTATGGCACGCCTACCTGCCCGAGATCAAGCCCGGGCAACTGTACGGCTACCGCGTGCACGGTCCGTACGAGCCGGAAAACGGCCACCGGTTTAACCCAAACAAGCTGCTGATCGACCCTTATGCCAAGGCCATTTCCGGCACCATTAACTGGCACGATTCCATGTTTGCCTACGAAGTGGGGCACAAAGACGAAGACCTGAGCTACAGCGAACTGGACAGCGCCCCGTTTATACCCTGCTCTGTTGTGATAGACCCCAACTACAATTGGGAAGGCGACAAACCGCCCAAGATCCCCTACCACAAGTCGATCATCTACGAAACCCATGTCAAAGGCTTCACCAAACTGCACCCCGACATTCCGGAGGAAATACGAGGCACCTATGCCGCCATCGGCCATCCGGTTACGATTAAGTACCTGCAGGAACTGGGTATCACGGCCATCGAGCTGATGCCGGTGCACCATTTCATCACCGACCGCCATTTGGCCGACAAAGGGCTGACCAACTACTGGGGCTATAACTCCATCGGGTTCTTTGCGCCGGACGTACGCTACTCCAGCAGCGGTACGCTGGGACAGCAGGTAGTCGAGTTTAAGGATATGGTGAAGGCGCTGCACAAGGCAGGTATAGAGGTGATCCTGGATGTGGTGTATAACCACACCGGTGAGGGCAACCACATGGGGCCCACTCTGTCGTTCCGGGGAGTGGACAATACCTCGTATTACCGACTGGTGGAGGAGGACAAGCGCTTTTACATGGACTATACCGGTACGGGCAACACGCTTAACGCCATGATGCCGCCCGTGCTGCGCCTGATCATGGACAGCCTGCGCTACTGGATCCTGGAGATGCACGTCGACGGTTTCCGTTTTGACCTGGCCGCCACGCTGGCCCGCGAACTGCACGAAGTAGACCGCCTGGGCTCCTTCTTCGACATCATTCACCAGGACCCTGTGATCTCGCAGGTGAAACTGATCGCCGAGCCCTGGGACATTGGCGAAGGCGGCTACCTGGTGGGCAAGTTCCCGCCGGGCTGGGCCGAGTGGAACGGCAAGTACCGCGACTGCATCCGCGACTACTGGCGTGGCGAGGAGAGCACTTTGGGCGAGTTTGCCGAGCGCTTCACGGGAAGTTCCGACCTGTACCGCGACGACTTCCGCCGCCCCACGGCCAGCATCAACTTCATCACGGCCCACGACGGCTTCACGCTCAACGACCTGGTGTCGTACAATGAGAAGCACAACGAGGCCAACGGCGAGGACAACAACGACGGCGAAAGTCACAACCGCTCCTGGAACTGCGGCGCTGAAGGCCCAACCAAGGACAAAAAAATCATAGAGCTGCGGAACAGGCAAAAACGCAACTTCATGACCACGCTGTTTCTGTCGCAGGGTGTGCCCATGCTGGTGGCTGGCGACGAGATCAGCCGAACGCAGCAAGGCAACAACAACGCCTACTGCCAGGACAACGAAATATCCTGGGTCGACTGGAGCACGGCCGACAAAGAACTGCTGGCCTTTACACAACAGCTTATCGAGCTGCGCCGCAACCACCCGGTGTTCTGCCGCCGTCGCTGGTTTCAGGGGCAGCCGATCAAAGGGGTCGGGGTGGAGGACATCGCCTGGTTTCAGCCGGACGGCTCGGAGATGACCGAGGAGCACTGGAACCAGGATTTTGCCAAGTCACTGGCAGTGTTTCTGAACGGGCATGGGCTGCACTCCGTCGGTCCGAAAGGCGAGCAGATCATCGACGACAGCTTCTACGTGATCTTCAACGCTCACCACGAAGACCTGGACTATACCTTGCCTGAGGCCAAGTACGGGGCACAATGGACCAAAATACTGGACACCCATCACGATGAAGTGAAAGACGACGGGCCCATTATAGAAGCCGGGGGAAAGATAAAGATCGGAAGTCGCTCCGTCGTACTCCTCCATCACCCGTCAGGCCAATCGACGAACGGAAAATAGCAATAAGATAAAACGACCATGGAACTGAACATCAAACACGATAAAGAATACCAGCAGTTTACCGCCAACATTGGCGACGAAGAGGCGGAACTGGCTTACGCTACCCCTTCAGATGAAGTAATGGATTTCACGCATACCTTTGTGCCAGAATCGGCGAGGGGAAAAGGAGTGGCCAATAAGCTGATAGAGGAAGGCCTGTGCTACGCAGAGGAAAATGGGAAAAAAGTAGTCGCTACCTGCCCGGTGGTGAAGAAATTTATCGACCGAAACGAAAACTATCAGAAGTTGCTGCGGGACTAGCCTGCGCACCGACATAAATAAAAGGTATAGCCTTGCCCATGTTGGGGTTGGGTTATACCTTTTTTTGTGTCAGGATTTGTGCTGTGCGATGTAGGCAATGGCCGAAAGCACAAGCGGGTGCTTGGCCTGCATCTTCTCGAGGAGCTGCTCCATCACCAGGTAATCACTCACGGCAGTGCTGATCTCCCCGCAGAGCAACAGGTACTTATACTTGATGACACTGATGTAGCACTTGTCATCGTTGTGGAGCATAAAGTTGCAGATATTGTGGTATAGCTCCATCGCTGACTTTTCGTTCAGCTCGATGTTCATGGTATCTTTTATGGCTTTTCTGGCGCTTTTGCTTTGCATAACAGTAGGAGGTTCTTCATGCAAACGGGCATGCTGAGGTGTAAGGCGGCCGTACGGCCGCTTGCGGCACAAGCAAAGTTTACCGGAAAGAAAATACCGGTAGAAGCGCTTGCCGTGGGTTGGCGGAGCAAGCGAACGGGAGTATTCTGATAAAGGTGTAGGGTGGTTTGGTAACTGCGTCAGTCGGGGCGCCAGTGGCCGGCGCAGTTACCCTGTTACTGTCTTACAAGCTGTATCTCACAGTGAAGGCGAATTTCATCGCTCACCACGACACTGCCTGCTTCGGTTACGGCATCCCAGTTGAGGCCGAATTCTTTTCTTCTGATCTTGCCTTCCACACTGAAACCTGCTTTGGTCTGGCCATAAGGGTCTACTACGGTGCCGTGGTATTCTACGTCCAGCGTAATGGGGCGGGTGGTGCCGCGTATGGTCAGGTCGCCTTGCAGCTTCTCGAAGCCTGGTTTCAGCTCTTCGTAGTTCTTGCCCTCAAACCGCACCTCGCCGTGGCTCTCGGCATCAAAGAAGTCGGCCGACTTCAGGTGGGTGTCGCGCTGCTCGTTGTTGGTGCTGATGGAGTTTACGTCGGCAGTAAACAAAATGCGCTTGGTGCTGTGAAAATCCTCGCCTTCCGTTTCCACTTCCACGTTGAATTTCTCGAAATAGCCGGTCACCGTCGTGATCATGAGGTGACGTACTTTGAACTGCACTTCGCTGTGGGTGGGGTCCACGATCCATTTAGTTGTTGCCATAAGTTCAAATGTTTTAGCTGATCATTTTATACGTTACAGTCTGTGCCTTTAGCATACTGCTTACATGCTAATATGGTTATAATCTGATAGTTATTATCTTAGCGCACATCTGGCATATTGGGTTCGGAACTCGTTCTGAAAGTGGCCACGGCGGTTTTCTGGCGGAAGAGCGTGAGCACATCTCCCGCAATCTCGTAGGAGTCGGCCTTTTCGAGCACGGCCATCATCAGGTTTTCCTGCTCAATGATGGGGCACATGGCGCGGGTGGTGGCGAGATTGGAAAGTTGCAGGGAGCCGTTGCGGAGGCTATACCTGCCCGTCAGCCGGTTGCAGCCGGTAAAGCCTGTCAGTTCGTTCCCATCTACCTCAAAGCGGATGTAAGCCGTTTGGTTTTCGGGATTATCGTCGAACTCCTGGCCTTGCAGGGAAAGGAGCACCCAGTAAGAACTTTGCAGTTCCGTATCTCCCACAACGCCATATTGTTTGTTCTTCTGGCTGAGGTTACAGGCGCCGAGGCAAACGAAGAGCAATAGAAGCCAACTGGAGCGTAGCATTTTTTTCATAGTGTCTTATTTAAAGGGCATGCGCTATACCTGTGCTTTGTCCGGGTATGGAATAGCATACGCAGGCACGCGTAATAAGGTAGTTGGATAAGGTAAAGCAGGAAGTCCACCGTGGTGGACTTCGCTTTAGGTTTTATTTCTGATGACCGCGCACGTTTTGGCCGTAGCCGGAAATCGGGGAGTTGGCCGAATAGTCGGGGCCTGAAGGGTAGCCGTAGCCGCGCGGACTTCGACTTGGGGACTCGTCGTGGCCTGAGCTACTATTTCTGGCCATTCGGGTTGACTCGTGGTGTTCATCGCGCATGCCGCGGTTGCTGTTGCGGTGCTCATAGTTGCTGCCGTAATGGCGACCATAGTCGTTGTCGCTGCTGCTGCGGCTGTGTTCGCCACGGTCGTAGTAGCGGTCGTCGAGGTTTTCGGAGTCTTCAATGCTGCGGCGACCGTCCTGTGGGCCGTGTGCGTAGTTGTAGCGCTCATCCTGTCCGTATTGATCGAAGCGGCGGCCGTGGCCGGTTTGGCGGTAGCTGTTCTCCTGGCGCGCGTAGCGACGGTTGGCATGGTCTACATCGCTCTCTCTACGCCAGTCGGTGTCACGATTGCGCTCGTAGCCGCCCTGGCGCTGGTAATTCATGTAGGGGTTCGGGTCGCCATAGCGGTAGTGGTCGCTTTGCGAGCGGGAAGAACCGTAGTTGTAATTGTCGCGTTCCCGGTTACCGTAGGAACTGCCCCGCTCGTTCCGCTGCATGCCTTGGCTCTGGCGGTCATCCTGATCGCGGCTGCTGCGCCAGCTGCTGGCCCCGTAACCTCCTCCTGGTCCGGAAGAAGAGCCGCCGTAGTTGCGCCCTTGCGAACTCACGCCACGGTACTCCGAATCCTGATCCGGCATGCCGTAATAATTGCCTCTGCTTTGGTAGCGGCTCTGGTAGTTAGACAGGTTCTCGTTGTCGCCGGAGCGGTAGTCACGGTCGCGGCTGTCGTAATTTCTTTCGTTGTGTCTCATAGTTTTGTCTGTTTTGGGTTGATGTACCTTTTGCCTTTTAAACGGGCTTTGGGCTGCAGTGTTTGCTAAGCTTGTGCACACAGCTCTATACCGTATACCTGGGCGCGCGTGGATAGGCTGCAAGCGGGCACGCTGCTATACCTGCATGAGCTCGCGCTCCGCCTCGATCACAAAAGCACCTTGAGTAATTTGTCCCGGCGCCGGGGCCTGCACCACCACACGCAGGGGCATGGCCTGTGCCGGATTCTGGGTAGGGAACCAGGGGCGCTGCTCCTGCACCACAATGAACAGGCCTTCAGCATCGCCCACGGCTTCGAAAAGGGCAGTGGCCGATTTCCAGCGGGGCAATCCGAATTTTGTCCGCAGTTCCTGCGCAAATCCTGCTACATCCTTCACCGGTAGGCCCACTTCGGCTATACCTATGAGCTGCTCCGGCCCGAATGGCAAGCGACTGGCAGGGCTGCTGCGATGTGCGATGACTTCAAGCAGGTTGAAGGCAGGGTCGTAGAAATACAGGGCCTTCGCCTGCCAGCTTTCGTGCTTGACCACAGGGGAAGTCGCCCCGGGAGCGTGAAGAAAAGCCACCCGGTTCTGCAACCAGGTGGCTGCATCCGAAACGCCGTCTCCAGGTATATGAAAGGCCAGGTGATAACCACCACGGGGCGGCGCTTCAACTGCCCGAAAGGTGAGTGTGCTATACCCTGCCTGCATGCTGAATGACGCGCCATCTTCTGACAGCAGGGGAAGCCCGAGCACTTGCGTGTAAAATGTTTTTAACGCTTCTGGCTGATCTGTTTGCAGTTCAAGTGCGGTTATTTTCATCAGGCTGCTCTATAAGGTGATCGTAGTAACAGGTATACGAGGCTCGAAATGACTTAGGCAACGCTTATTATGAATTCGGGTCATGTGATTGGTATTCAGAGAATAAACGTGGTTTTAACGGGAATCCATCAACTCTTCGGTATTGGTTTCGTTAAATACTATCTGAAAATCCATCAAAAATCAGCAGGTCATGAAAAAAAACGGAAGCAAAGGCAACGGCCAGGATAAGTCCAGGTATAGCAAAGCCGAAAAATCCCGCAATGCCAGCAAAGGCAACACCCTCACCACCCGCCAGGGCCACCCTGTCACCGACAACCAGAATATCAGAACCATCGGTAGCAGAGGTCCTGCTGCCATGGAGAACTACCACTTCATCGAAAAGATGTCGCACTTTGACCGGGAGCGCGTGCCGGAGCGTGTCGTGCATGCCCGTGGGGCCGGTGCCCACGGTGTGTTTGTGTCTTACGGCACGGTAGGCAAGGACCCGATCGAGAAGTTCACCCGCGCCAAGGTATTTCAGAAAGGCAAGGAAACCCCCACGTTCGTGCGCTTCTCTACAGTGGGCCATCCGTCGGGCTCTCCGGAAACGCTGCGCGACCCACGCGGCTTCGCCGTGAAGTTTTATACTGAAGATGGCAACTGGGACCTGGTGGGCAACAACCTGAAGATCTTCTTCATCCGCGATGCCATGAAGTTTCCGGACCTGATCCACTCACAGAAACCTGATCCGGTAACCAATATCCAGAGCGCTGAGCGGATTTTCGACTTCTTTTCCGGTACGCCGGAAGCAACTCACATGGTAACCTTCCTGTACTCGCCCTGGGGCATTCCGGCCAACTACCGGCAGATGCAGGGCTCGGGCGTGAACACCTACAAGTGGGTGAATGCCGATGGCGAGGCTGTGCTGGTGAAGTACCATTGGGAGCCACTGCAGGGCATCCGCAACCTGACCCAGAAAGAAGCGCAGGAAGTGCAGGGCAAGAACTTTAACCACGCCACGCAGGACCTGTACGAGGCCATCGAGCAGGGCGACTTTCCGGAGTGGGAGCTGAACGTGCAGATCATGAGCGACGACGACCATCCCGAACTCGACTTCGACCCGCTGGATGATACCAAGTTGTGGCCGAAAGAGCAGTTTCCGTGGTATCCGGTGGGTAAGATGACGCTGAACCGAAATCCGGTGGATTATTTCAATGAAGTAGAACTGGCCGCATTCGGTACCGGTGTGCTGGTTGACGGACTAGACTTTTCAGATGACAAGATGCTGCAGGGCCGCACCTTCTCCTACTCCGACACGCAACGCTACCGCATCGGCGCCAACTACCTGCAGTTGCCGATCAACGCGCCCAAAACCCACGTGGCCACGAACCAGCGCGGCGGCCAGATGGCTTTCGACACCGACTTTGCCGAAGGACAGAACATCCACGTGAACTACGAGCCGTCTATACTGGGCGGTCTGAGCGAAGCGCCGATGGCGGGCAAAGAGTATACGCCCCGCTACGAGGCGAAACTGGTGCGCCAGCCGATTGAGCGGGCCAATCCGTTCCAGCAGGCCGGCGAGACATTCCGCAACTTCGAGGAATGGGAGCGAGAGGAACTGATCAACAACCTGGGCAACGACCTGGCCAAATGCGACCCCCGCATTCAGGAGAGAATGCTGGACTACTTCACGCAAGCCGACGAGAACTATGGCCGTCTGGTACGCGAGCGCATCGAGCAGGTGAAGCAGCAGATGAAGAAAATGGATAAAGGTATGGATGGGCCGATGGGAAATGTGACGGGAGAGGAAGGCGTGGAGGACGCGAAGCAGAAGTCTCACAAGGCCAAGCCTTATTAAAACGATTTTTGTTTAGGTTTAAAAGGCTGTTTCCAGAAAGGGGACGGCCTTTTTTATGTCTTACTTAATAGAGTTTGTTTCATAGGTTACGTGCAAGTTACCTGGCAATGCGTGCCAGAGCTATGTATGGGCTATGTGGTTTGTAGCTTAGACAACGAAGCTTATACCTGTCAAAAGGAAGGAACAGGCTCCCCGCCTTGGACAAGTAGGGGTAGGGTGGTTCGACCCGGCATAGCGATAGAACTGCTGTAACTACAAAGCTAAACCTACAAACTGGCAGTAGCAGGAATTTCCCTCTTGAGAGGGGCAGGGGTGTGTTAATCGTGCACTAGCATCCTGCAAATCCTTGGGGTAGGTGCCCTATATAAAGATTCCGCCATTTCACTCGCTGTTCTGGGCAGTGCAAAAGTGCTATACCTGATTTTTGATTATCCTGGCTTTACTTCTTAGATAAAAAGAGATGGGAAATGCTTTATAAAGTTGCATCATTTGAGTTAAACAGCTCCCACTTCCTACATCTCCCGATTTTTAGTTAATTTTGCAGGACTGTGAGAAAGCAAAAGAAGAAGACAAGTTTCGAGATACTCGAGCACATCCTGATCGAGGAGATGGTGGCGGAAGGCAAGTGCCTGGCGCGCCATGACAATATGGTGGTTTTTGTGGGCGGCGTGGCCCCCGGCGACGTGGTAGACCTACGTGTGACTCGCAAGAAGAAGAGTTTCATGGAGGCCGAGGCAGTGCGATTCCACAGCTACTCCGATGTGCGTGTGCAGCCTTTCTGCGAGCACTTCGGCACCTGCGGCGGTTGCAAGTGGCAGCACATTGGCTATGACACGCAGCTGTTCTACAAGCAGAAGCAGGTGCAGGACAACCTGGAGCGCATCGGGAAGGTGGCGCTTCCGCCCTTCGACCCGATTCTGGGCTCTGCCAAAGACAAGTTCTACCGCAATAAACTGGAGTTCACGTTCTCCAACTACGGCTGGCTGACAAACGAGCAGATCAAGTCAGGGGAGGAGCACGAGCGCCGGGCGCTGGGTTTCCACATGCCGGGCCGCTTCGACAAGATCCTCGACATCCAGAACTGCTACCTGCAGCCGGAGCCGTCCAACAGCATCCGACTGGCCGTGCGCGACTATGCCCGGGCCAACAACCTGGTGTTTTTTGACAAACTCCGCATGACGGGCTGGTTGCGTAATCTGATCATCCGGACTGCCAACACAGGCGAACTGATGGTGATCCTGCAGGTATACCACGACGACCAGGAAGCCCTGACAGGTATACTGAACCATCTGGCGGCAGAATTTCCGCAGATTACTTCGCTGCATTATGTAGTGAACGGCAAAGGCAACGAGACTTTCCACGACCTGCCAGTGATTTGCTACAAAGGTTTGCCCTACATTCATGAAGAAATGGAAGGTATACGCTTCCGGGTAGGGCCTAAATCCTTCTACCAAACCAATGGCGATCAGGCATACGAGCTTTATAAACTCACCCGCGAGTTTGCCGGACTGACCGGAAATGAGTTGGTGTACGATCTCTATACCGGGGCCGGTACGATTGCCAACTTTGTGGCCCGTCAGTGCCGCGAGGTGATTGGAATTGAGTATGTGCCGAGTGCCATCGAAGACGCCAAGATCAATTCACAGATCAACAATATCACCAACACTACTTTCTATGCCGGTGATATGAAAGACATCCTTTCTGATGAACTGATCGAGCGCCATGGTAGACCGGATGTGGTGATCACTGACCCCCCAAGAGCAGGTATGGATGAGAAGGTAGTGGCCAAGCTATTGCAGGTGCACCCTGACCGCATCGTGTACGTGAGCTGCAATCCGGCTACACAGGCCCGCGACCTGGAGCTCCTTTCTGAGAAGTATGACGTAGCGCGCGTGCAGCCGGTAGACATGTTCCCGCAGACGCACCACGTTGAGAATATTGTATTGTTAAATAAACGTATCACGTAGCAGGTATCAAGTATCACGACTTCTGGAAAGATAAACAAAAGTTAATTTGACAAAGGACAAAAGGTTTTTGTCGGCTATACCTGTAGGCGAAAGTCTTTTGTCACAATGTCTATTTTCCTTTGTCCGGGAGAAGTCGTGCTACGTGATACGTGTGTCGTGCTACGCAAAATAGAAATATGCAAAACGATCCAGAACTGAACGGTAAATACCTGGGCACCATCTCCAAGGACTTTGTGGTGGTGGCCGAGACCTTGCGTGAGGCATCGTACCAGGTGCGCAAGCGCGATATTTCCAAATACCCGATTTTCATTTTCGCCCGAACAGAGGTGCCGATCGGAGGTTTGTTGCTGGCAAAAGAAGAGCTGGCCCTGGAGTGGCACGTGTACGCCTCATACCTGGAAGACTTCATCAAACACCGCCTGGTAGATGCAGAGAAAATAGAAGATTTTCAGGCCGCCTACAAAGACCCGGACGAGTTCTGCTGCCTCTTTGTAGTGGACGGCGAAAACTTCACCAACTTCGTGTTTATACCTTATCCGGAGGATTAAACTTGCGCATCAAGTTTTGGTATCAAGTATCACGACTTCATATTAAATGAAAAAGGAAAGCTAAGCAGCTTTCCTTTTTCATTTGTGATCTTGCTGAAGAAAATCTTGATACGTGCTACGTAATTTTAAAAATGCTGCCAACCCTGGGCCTGCAACGGGAAGGACTGTCCGTGTTTGTTGGCCAGGTTGATGCCTTCGCTCTTGTCGGTGATTTTGCCGATGATGCTGATGTCGGGGTGGTTCTTTACTTTATCGTAGTCTGAGAGCGGCACTGTGAAGAGGAGCTCGTAATCTTCGCCGCCATTGAGGATGCAGGTGATCGGGTCAAGCTTGAACTCCATGGCCGCCTCCAGTGTCTGCTCATCCACGGGCAGGTTGTCTTTGTAGATCGTCGCGCCTACACCGGACTGCGCGCAGATATGGAACAGCTCTGATGCCAGTCCATCCGACACGTCGATCATGGCAGTTGGCTTGATGTCACGCTCCTTCATGTCGTGGATCACATCCATACGGGCCTCAGGGCGCAGCTGACGACCCACGATGTACTGCTTGTCTTCCAGTTGCGGCTGCATTTCCGGATCTGCCATAAAGGCCTGCTTTTCGCGTTCCAATATTTGCAGGCCGAGGTAGGCGGCACCCAGGTCGCCGGTCACGCAGATCAGGTCGTTTTCTTTGGCACCACTGCGCAGCACCGCTTCGCCTTTAGCCACCTCGCCGATTGCCGTAATGCTGATCACCAGGCCAGTGCGGGAAGAAGTGGTGTCGCCACCCACCAGGTCTACGTTGTAGTTCTCACAGGCCAGGCGCATCCCTTCATAAAGTTCCTCTACAGCTTCCACGGTATACTTGGCACCCAACGCGATGTTCACCGTGATCTGGGTCGGCTTGGCATACATCGCGGCAATATCCGACACGTTCACGGCCACCGCTTTGTAGCCCAGGTGCTTCAACGGGCAGAACGTAAGGTCGAAGTGAACGCCCTCCAGCAGCATGTCGCTCGTCACTACGATCTGTTTCTCGCCCGGCTCCAGAATGGCAGCGTCGTCGCCGATGCCTTTGATGGTGGAAGGCTGCGTAAGCTCGATCTTTTCCTTAAGGCGCCTGATCAGGCCAAATTCTCCTAACTCGCTAAGTGAGGTATAGTTAGTCATCTTGTTTCAATTTTATACCTACAAAGGTACGCAAAATCTAAGGTATAGGCGTAGCATGCCCGTCGCGGAATTCCTGAACGATATTTAACGCAGAAATAGTAGTTTTGCATTTGGCTCCTGCAACGTTCGGGGAGCCTTCATAAGTTGTCCGCCAATAGAGGTGGGCAAGGTATAAGATGATTTAATAAAGATGAAAAATAAAGTGGTGCTCGTAACGGGCGGTACATCAGGTATAGGCAAGGCGCTGGTGTTTGCCTTCGGAAGGGCAGGAGCGAAGGTGGCCTATTCCGGCCGCAACCAACAGAACCTTGACCAGACGGCGCAGGAACTGGCGGCGGCAGGTATAGACAACCTGGCCATCAACGCCGACGTGAGTGTGGAAGCTGATTGTGAGCGCATGGTGGCTGAAACAGTAAACAGGTATGGCAAACTGGATGTGCTGATCAACAATGCCGGCATCTCAATGCGCGCCCTTTTCCAAGACCTCGACCTGGATGTGCTGCGCAAAGTAATGGACATCAATTTCTGGGGCACGGTGTACAGCACCAAGTTTGCCTTGCCTTACATACAGGCCGCGAAAGGCTCTATCATCGGTATTTCCTCTATTGCCGGTTACCGCGGTTTGCCCGCCCGCACTGGTTACTCCGCTTCGAAGTTTGCCATGCACGGCTTCCTGGAAACGCTGCGCACGGAGCTGCTGCATTCCGGCGTGCACGTGCTCATCGCCTGCCCGGGCTTCACGGCCTCCAACATCCGCAATACTGCCCTTGCCGCCGATGGGCAGCAGCAGGGGGAAACCCCGCGCGACGAACAGAAAATGATGAGTGCCGAAGAAGTAGCCGACCGCATCCTGCAGGCCACTATCAAACGCAAGCGTGACCTCGTGATGACCACCCAAGGCAAAATGGCGGTATGGGTGAACAAACTCTTCCCTAGCCTGGCCGATAAGCTGGTGTACAACGTGATGGCGAAGGAGAAGGACTCACCGTTGAAAAAATAGACAAAGGACTGTTTGACAAAGGACAAAGGACTTTACACAGGTATAGCTGAGGGAGGCCTTTTGTCAAACAGTCCTTTTTCAAGTATACCCTGAAGGCATCGTGCTACTTGCTACGTGATACGTGTGTCGCAAAAACACTAGGGCAGCTCTAGCAGGTTGTGTTTGCGCACAAAGGCTTTCTCGCCCTTCCACCGGATCTCGTACCAGATGTCCTGCTCGCCAGTGATGCGCACTTTGTGACCCTGCGATACGGTGGCCAGCCAGGTTGCACCTGCCGAAGGGGCAGACATAATCGCTACCTGATCATTACGGATGATGCCCTCGTCGCCCAGGTTGAGGAAGTTGATGTAGTAAAGGATGAAGAGCAGGTATAGCGTAAACCCCACCTTAAATGATTTTCTGAACCGATGCCCTTTGCGCCAGCTCACAAACATAACCGTGACCGTGATAACAGCAATAAGTAACATGAGCTCCAGGATGCGCATGTAGTGTTTGCTGAACTGGGTCTTGAAGAACTGCAGGTCGTTGTATTCATAACCACTCAGGCGGTGTGTCTGCCCGAGTTCCTCCATTTTCTTCAGCACCGAACGACTGGGTTGTTTTTTGTAGAAAAGGTGCAGGTGATACATGGCCCCGGTGTAGTCGCGCGCGCTTTCCTTGATGTAGGCCATCTTGAGGAGCATCTGTGGCGTGTATACCTGCTCGCGCTGCAGCAACGAATCGTAGAGCGTGAAAGCCTCGGTATACTGCAGGTTGTTGAAGAGCGAATCGGCCTTCGAAAGAGCTTTATTATCTGTCTGACTATAAACTGGTTCGGTGTTCAGCGCCAAAAAAAGGAGCAAAAAACCAGAGAATTTGAACCAAAGATTTTGCATTTAAACAGATAGCTATTACTTTTGCAACGCAATTAAGGGGAACGCCCTTAGGAATGCAAGTTAGTAAAAAGATTCTGTAGCTCAGCTGGTAGAGCAATACACTTTTAATGTATGGGTCCTGGGTTCGAATCCCAGCGGGATCACAAAATTCATCCTCGCTACTTTGGTAGTGGGGATTTTTTACCGACTTAAAATAGTACCGATTCTGTAGCTCAGCTGGTAGAGCAATACACTTTTAATGTATGGGTCCTGGGTTCGAATCCCAGCGGGATCACAAATGAAAAGCTTCATCTTAACAGGTGGAGCTTTTTTTATGCCCAGTGGAATCACAGAGAAGATCAAAGCCTCCTGAATCCCTGTGGTTGAAATTAAAACGGATCATTAACATGGCCATCGGAAAACATAAAGGGCCTGCAGGAGAATAACCTGCAGGCCCTTATTTATTCATTTTGTGAGTCTTTTATTCAAAAGGCAGGTATAGCTGGAGCAGAGAAAAACTTTCTCCGGTAGAAAGCCCCGACTAATGTACGACTATAACCGCTTCCTACCTAGTTCCCAAACGCGAATACCAACAGCAGCACAAAGCCACCCACTGCCAGTAGCCCGTGCCCGACGGCCAGTGCTTTGGGTATGGGCCGTCCGGTCAAGTCCCGGGAAACCATGTAGAGGCCTCCCAGCGCAGCCAGCACAAACAACACCAGGCTCTCCCAAGGGTTGGGGCCTCCTCTAGCAATGTAAATGATCAGCAAAACCACGCCTAGAACCGCCAGCGGTCCATGGGAAAAGACAATGGCCTTGGGCGTCTCCTTGCCCCGTAGCACGAAGGTGAGAAGGTACATGCCCAGCAAGGCGGCCAGCGCGAAAAAACCAATAGCAGTATAGATCAGATTCATAGCTGACAGGATTTAAGTGATCGGGTTGTTGATTTCGCGTTCGCCTGAAGTCTTGCCTCCTGTGTGGAGCAAGTGACCGGTTGTGGGGTCGATCGACTTTCGTTCCAGGTTGAGAATGGCAGGGCCTTCGATCACGCTGCCGTCGATCATAAAGCGGCTTCCATGGCAGGGACAGTCCCAGGTCTTTTCGGCGTTGTTCCAGTTCACAATGCACTTCATGTGCGTGCAGACCGCAGAGCAGATATGCAGCTGGCTCTGCGCGTCACGGTACACGGCCAGTTTCTCTGAATCTACTTCTATGGTTTTTCCCTCGCCCAGCCCGATGTCATCGAAATGGCTGACCTGACCGGCTGGTATGTCTTTGAGGTATTGCGCTGCCACGTTGGTGTTTTCTTTGATAAACTCTCCGACAGTGGACAGATTGGTGCCTCGGGTCGCGTCAAAAGCCTCCAGCCAGGCGCTTCCTTCCCCAGCTATGGTATCTGCTAACTGAATACCAGCCACGGTGCCGTAGACGAGCCCATCGGCGTAGAAACCGGTGGCAATGTAAGTGCGCTTGGCCCCCTTGTGTGTAAGGCCAATATAAGGCACGCCGTCACCAGAGCGGTAGTGCTGGGCCGACCACCTGAATTCTACCGAGGCGACATCAAAATGCTGCCGGGCGTAGGATTCCAACTCGTCAAAATAATGCTGGTACTCCTGGTGCGAGGCCTGTCCGGTTTTGTGGTGATTGCCGGCGATCATGAGCATGTCCAGCTCCATGGAGTCGGTGCTATGGGTGGTGATGGCGTGGTGCGTCTTGTCGTTGTGCCAGTAGTAGGCATCCGGGTAAGCACCCGATTTGAGGCGCATGGCCACCACATAGCTTCGGTAGGGGGCGGCCACAGTCTGCACGGTATGGATGCCGATGGGAATGTGCGTAGCAATGATCATCTGCTGACAGGTTACCGTGCCCTGTGTGGTTCTCAGCAGGCAGTGGTCTTCCTCCTCCTTGAGGTCCAGTACGGTGGTGTGCTCATAGATCTGGCCACCCAGCTGCGTGACCCCACCTGCCAGCCCCAACACGTACCGCAGCGGGTGGATGCGCGCCTGGCCATCCATGTGGACGGCCCGCTTTACGCTCTCATACCTGAGTCCGGGAACCTGCGTCACAAATTCAGCGGGCATCCCGGCCTGTTGCAGTGCCTCTGCTTCTTTCTCAACGAGAGAGGTCATGTCTTCCTCCTGCGTGAAGAAGTACCAGGGGCGCCGCGCGAAATGGCAGTCGATGCTATACTTCCGGGTATGCTCCTCAATAAAGTTCAGAGCTGAAAACCTCGCCTGCGCCACGGTGTTAGCCACCTCCTGGCTTCGGGTGCTGGCAATATTATGGAAATAAGGGCCCACGGGCACATACAGATTACCGGTAGACCAGCCGGTAGTGCCGCCTCCCACTCTGCGGGCCTCCAGCACGGCGACACGTTTGCCTGCCCTGGCAAGTTGGTGCGCCGCCGTAATGCCAGTTATACCGCCGCCAATAATGGCTACATCTACTTGCAGGTTACCTTCCAGAGTGGGGTAATCAGGACGCTGGGGAGTAGTGGCCTCCCAAAAAGATTGTGTCTTCATGGATGCGTGGTAAAAATATGTGTATCAATACCGAAATGACTTATCACGTTTGCCTGCCATTGGCCGCGCGTTCAAAACTTGCCGGGGCATTACGTTCAAATCCGCTCGAAAACCCGCTTCACGATCTGGTCGCAGTAAATGAGGTTGAACTCATACACGGCCGCCTTCGGATACCAGCTCTCCAGCTTCTTGCGCAGCATGCTTTTGGCTCTGTTCAGGCGCACTTTCACATTGGCCTCCGTGATGCTCATAACTTCTGCCGTTTCATGCACATTCAGTCCCTCCAGCTCGCGCAGCACGAACACTGTGCGGTACTCGGGAGCGAGCTGCTCAATGCATTCCTCCAGCACGCGACCCAGTTCACGGTTCAGCACCTCCCGGTGTCCGTCTGAGGACGGGCTCTTCTCGGTGAAATTCACTTCTCCCGTATGGCTGACCTCCGAGAAGGCCGGTTTGGATTTGTGCGCATTTCCCATGGTCCAGTGATAGCACTTGTTGAGCATGATTCTGATCAGCCAGGTTTTGTAGGCGGAGCGGGACTCAAACTTTTCCAGGTTCAGGTAGGCCGCAATGTGGGCCTCCTGCATTAGGTCCTGCACGTCGTCATGTGTAAAGCCAAAAGAACGTCCTACTTTGTACAGCGCTCCGTTGTGCCGCCTGATCAGAATTTCGAACAGGTTTTTCTCACCTGCCTTTATCTTTGAGACAATCTCACTGTCCGGTGCATAGCCGACCACGACTTCTGTTTTATGCATGATTTTCAGGAAGCTAAGTGAATGCAAGGAGTACTATACCAGGTATATGCTTACATACCATCCGCACTTCTAAATAGTTGTCAGTCAGAGTTATTCGCTTTTTTTGTTTAGAGTATGAAAGAGGAACATTGGTTACAAACTCACCGCGAAAATTGCAAAACGGAGACAGTAGGCTTCTAAATGATTTGGCCGGATTCTGTGTGGTACCTTTTCCCTTTGGGCAGTACGTGCATGACCATGTTTTCGAGGCAGAGGGGTTCATCGGGTGCCAGTTGTGCATAGTTATTCTCCTTTAGGTGTCTGCCGTCAAACAGAACCACCAACCCGGAGCCTATGGTCTCCAGGCAGTTCCCATCCTTTATGAGCACGGCCGTGTCTTCTCCAAGCCCTACGCCGATCAGGTTGGGGTGGGCGGCCAGGCTCTCGATCATCCTCGGGATGCGGCGGCGGTTCACAAAGTGGGTGTCGATTAATACATTGGTCAGGAAGCCCAATCCGTATCCCAGCTCAACAGCCCCTTTCACGAGCACGTTCTGTTCTGCCGCGCCCAAGATCATCACTTCGGCCAAGGCCATCGCGCCGGCGCTGGTCCCGGAGATCAGGAATTTCTCCTCTTGCCAGTACCTTTCCTGTAAAATTTTTAAGGCTTGCGTACCAGCAAAGACCTTTGTGATTCTGCTCTGGTCGCCCCCGGTGAACATAACGGCATCTGTGTTCTGCAGGCGCTCTAGGTTCTCGGGTCTGGCAATGTCTTCTTTTGTCTGCAGGTGCAGGGCGCCTACGTTGTCGCAGCCAAGCAGCAGGAAGCCATCGTAGTAGGCCCGGGCCATCTCCTCCGGTATGTGGGAGGCTGTCGTGATCACCTCGATGCGGGTGCCTAGTCCGTGAAGCTCATCGTGAATGCGCTTCAGGATGCCGCTCTCAAAAAAACGGATACGATCACGCAGGTGCCCTTCATCTGGTAAGGGTTGGGTGCCTTTGTCTTCGTTGCCGCCTATCGCCACTATTTTGCCTTTCGGAAATCGCATAGGTTCTCTTCTAATGTCATTGGTGTTTAGAGTGCTCGTCGCAGGTATCGGTTACAGCACGGATATTTTCCTGCGCCGCCAGAAACATGATGCGCTCATTTGTAACTTATTACGAGTCAGGGACTCCAATAGAATATCGAACAGTTTATCCATCACTAAAAACATACATCATGAAAAGTTTAGAGAAAATCAAAACCGCCGTACTGGCCTGCCTGCTTAGTGTTTTCGCCTTCGGGTCCACAGTGCTGGCGCAGGGCAACCCAACGCTATCGGATGCGGAGGTAGCCTCGGCTGCCGTGACGGCCAACCAGATTGACATTGATTTTGCGGCCATCGCAAAGGAGAAGTCCAAAGATACTCAGGTGTTGAAGTTTGCCGAGACCATGGCGAATGACCACCGCGCGGTGATAGAGCAGGCGGTGGCGCTGGCGAAGAAGCTCTCCGTGACGCCCAAGGACAATGCCGTAACCCAACAGTTGAAAGCCGATGCCGAGAAAACCAAAGCACAATTGCGCGCCAAGTCAGGAAAGGCATTTGACAAAGCCTACATTGACAACGAGGTGGCTTACCATACTTCCGTTATCTCGGCGGTGAAGGACCTGCTGATTCCGGAAACTGAAAACGAGGAACTGAAGGAACTGCTGATGTCGGTGGTGCCGGCCTTGGAAGCCCACCTAGAGCACGCGAAAATGATCCAGCACAATATGTCCAAAAAATGATGTTTTCTGTATTGATGGCGGTGTACAAAGTGCTGCTCCCTTGCGCGCTGCTCCTGCTGGCAGGTTCTCCAATGGCAGCGGAAAAACAGGCCAGCAAAACACACCGCGTGGAGATTGCGCAGATGAAGTTCAACCCGTCGAGTCTGAGCGTGCGGCCTGGCGATACGGTGGTGTTCGTAAACCTGGACGTGGTGACGCACGATGTGACGGAGGCATCTGGGAAGTTGTGGAAATCACCGCCTTTGGCTGCCAAAAGCACCTGGAAGAAAGTTATGAAAACCAGCGCCAATTACTACTGCAGTTTACACCCCGTTATGAAAGGCACGATCACTGTCAAGTGATGTCTAAGCAGGAGGGTGGATGCCTGCTCAAGGAGGAGGGAGGCAGGTATGGTGTTTAGTTTTCGGGAATTAATCTTAACTTTAAGTCTCGCGTGTGAGGTGCCCTATTCGAGAACGCGTTTGTTATTTTTAATTAAATCATTGATTTATAAAGCTTAGCGGGTTGTGTAAACATGGCCTTAGCGTCACTTCTGAAGAGCCTCAAACCTGGGTTTGGGGCTCTTTTTGTTTCTAATGGTTTTAATCCCAAACCCTTTGGGCAATTTCCAGTTAAAACATTTTTGTTCACTAACGTCTCTACATGGAAAACTTTGTCAAAATTCAGGTGCCGGTTACGATCTCTTACCCTGCTCTGGAGCATGTGCTCAAACAGCAGCTGGTAGGCGAATACATCCCCAAGCCCTCCGAAGATTCGAACGAAAGTCCATACGCGCAGATTCTGGATGTTGGGCTGGCAGGCAGCAGCTCAGGTTCAGGCGACATCATCCTTCGGGTCAGGATCCGGATTCTGAGAACCATCCTTAAACGCGACAACGTGGACCTGTACGTGCAGGCAACACCCGGCTACGACAATGACACGCAACAGGTATACATCCGCCGGTTCAACATGGAAGCCCAGACGTCCAGCCGCTTTTATAATTCCTCGCTCGAGGTGCTGGTCAACAGGGTGGCCTATAACCAGATCATCCAGAAGGCGAGGGTGAACGTGCAGCAGATTATTGCAGGCGAGCTGACCAAGGCGAACGGGATGCTGGAAACAGGTATGGAACTGAAAGGACTTAAGCTCAATGGCGTGGTGGAGGAGGTGCGGGTGCAGGACATCACACCGAAAGCGAACCGGATGTTCCTGAGCCTGGAGCTACAGGCAAAGGTAGAAGTAGACGTGTTCGACCTGAGTGAACTGCTGCCCGCTTAGCCAAGGTTTCACACATCCGGAAATGCCATCGGTTAGTTTATTCATAAGTTTTCTTCTCTGGAATCGTAAAATCATGCCGCTCGGTAAAAGGTTGATAACTAGGTAGATTAAACCAAAAAATGCCTGAAGCGTTGTATACAGATACCGTGTGTAGCGTGAATAAGAACATTAGACTTTGCGAATTAAAGAAAAAGGTCTACTTTTGCACTCCCAACACGGGGAAACAAATAGTACTGATTCTGTAGCTCAGCTGGTAGAGCAATACACTTTTAATGTATGGGTCCTGGGTTCGAATCCCAGCGGGATCACTGAAAACGAGAGGCTGTTTACGCAAGTAGGCAGCCTCTCATGTTTTTAACCTACTTCCTATACCTACAATATTCACTTTTCAGGTATAGGAAGCTGCCTACGCAGCGATATACAGCAGCTCGATCTATACCTAAAAACAGAAATCCCCGGCTACTGTGCGGCAACCGGGGATTTTCAGGTATTGTTTCAAAAAATATTACTCGGTCTTGTAGAGCGTCTCAAACAGCTTGTATTTGTACTGCTTGTATTCCTGTAGCACTGCCACCATCGCAAAAACGGTCAGGGCGATCACGACCGGGTATACCATGTACAGCATCGGGTGCAGCAGTGGCAAGAACAGCAGGCCCAGCAGCAGAATGGAGATAAAGCTGTACAGGTATGAGGTTTTGGCACTAAAGCTCAGGATACCACCTTTCACCATCTTAGGGCTTGTAAACGAGGCGATGATGCCAATCGGCGTCAGCACCAGCACAGCGGCAGCGTACATCAGCAGAATAAACGTTGCCTGTCCATGGTTAAAGAATGCCACGTAAAGCACCACTATGGCCGCGTCGATCAGGATCGGCATGCGCAGCGGCAGCAGACTGGCCCGCAGAAACTCCTTGTAGCTTCCGGTAGCGCGCTCTGTCGTCAACCACAGGTTTTTGTAAAAGCCCCACACATTGTTGAACACATAGGTATAGATCACAAGCGGCCCCACAAACAACCAGAGCGTCGCGTTCTTGTCGAGCATGTGAATGCCCTTGGCCGTGTATACCGTAGCGTCGATGCCGAGCATGAGCACCTTGAAGCCCAGACCGAACAACAGAAGCTGCTTGGCCATTTTATGGTTCTTGAAAAGGCGCCAGCCCAAGCTGCGGCGGGCATCGTTGCTGTAGTTTACGGTGCGTCGCTTGGGCTCGTAGGCCGCCTGCTCCAACAGGAAATTAGCCAATATAAAGGAGGCCAGCGAAGCCAGGTGTACTACCAGCATCATCACGGAACTGACAGGCTCAAACATCGGTGCGCGTACTTCCAGGGCGATGAAGGCGCCCACCATAATCACAGCTCCCCAAAAGGCACTACCGCGCCAGTTGATGCGCCGCTCAATGAATACCTGCAGCGAGCGCCTCGTAATGTGCGCCGTCAGAAACACCAGAAAACTCTGCGCCAGGTGCAACACCGTATAGTCAGGCGACATCATGCAAAGCAGCAGCAGGAAGTTAAGCAACACAAAGTAGAAGGGCGACACCAACTCCACCACAAGCTCCGTCCAGAAGCGCTTAAGCGGTTTAATAGGGTAGATGCGGTTAATAAAATCAGCTTTCGGAATATAGGCCGGGAAAAAACCGCGCAGGATCGTGAAGGACAGCAGCAACAGGTTGGTATAGCCCAGCATCTGGCTGACGTCCATATTCAGACCGCCCTCACGCGACTGCTGCAGCAAGTAGGTGAACAGCCAGGCGTAAAAAGCCGACAGCACAATACCCAGCGCCAGCAGGAGCACCCGCTGCATTTTTTTGTGCCGGAAATAGCTGTTGAGTCTTGCCTTGCAGGAATATAAAATCAGATCCATTTACTTGAGTTTAGGAGTTGGGGAGCTGTGGAATTTAGGAGTGTTCTGTCATTCTCAGACTCCTAAACTCTAAAACTCTCAAACTAATTCAACATCCAGTCGATGTCGGCGTCGGCGGCCGTGTGGTGCGGGAGCAGGAGCTGGAACAGGGCCTGGTCGATGAGCGCCTCACCGTTCATCGTGAATTCCTGCACCGATCCGTTGTACATCAGCTGGCCGTCGTTGAGCACCCCGATGTGGGTGGCGACGCGCTCTACGTAGTTGAGGTCGTGCGATGAGATAAGTACCACCCGGTTTGGCGTGCTGTAGTTGCGGATCAGTTTCACCAGCAACTGCGCGGCAATCGGGTCGAGGCCCGTGAAAGGCTCGTCCAGGATAAGCACACGTGGTTTGTGTAGAATGGCGGCCACAATGCCGACTTTCTTTTTCATGCCGGTGGAGTAACCTGCAATGTTTTTGTGCAACGACTCACGCTCCGTGAAAAAGTAATTGGTCAGGCTGTTGATGCGCTGCTGCGCCTCGTCTTCGGGCAGTTTATACAGTTTTGCTACAAAGTTGAGGTATTCCAGACCGGTAAATTCCTCTATTAAAGGATTGTCTTCACAGAGGGCGCCCAGGTCCTGTTTTACTTCCAGGGAATTGGACAGGTAGTCTTTGCCATAGAGCGAAATGGTGCCGCTATCAGGCTTTATGAGATCGAGAATGCTGTTGAGAAAGGTACTTTTGCCAACGCCATTTTTGCCGAGCAGGCAGTAGCACTGGCCTTGCTCTATTGTAATGTCAAGCGATTGCAATACGTGTTTGTTGCCATACGCTTTGGATAATCCTTTTATCTCGATGCTCATACACTTCCCTGGCTAAATATTGTAATATAACTATTCTTAAAGGTGGTATAAATTTAGGTATACACACGAAATAGTCCAAACATTAAATGCGAAACTTAAGCAGGAGGCCACCGACGTCCTCAAAACTTTATGCGCCTTTGTGCTAAACCAACATTGTTAGCTATGCATAAGGTTTCGGTATTTCTCATTTGTTTCCCGTTTTTTCGCATTCACTTACTCAAGCCTTTCAGTACCAAAAACTTGCAACTGCGCCAGAGGTTGAACAGAGGAAGTTAATTTATGTTTTTAGAGTAATCTAAAAAATAAATAAATATAAATCTAAACTTTTGTTTAAGTTTGCCTCGTATTAGCGAAGATAAGCTCAATGAGAAAAATGAAGCATCTATACCTGATTTGTATCTTGTTTGTGATCCCCTCACTAGTGAATGCACAGCCTGGCAGAATAGAGGGGCACGTTATGGCGGGTGAGGCGTCAGCAGCTTTTGCCAGCATTGGTCTAGTTGGAAGCAACTTAGGGGCTACGGCGGATGAGAACGGCCGTTTTGAGCTGGAACAGGTGCCGGCAGGAGCACATAAAGTCAGCGTGTCAGCGATCGGGTACAGGGCACAGGAATTGTCTGTGACCGTAATGTCAGGTGAAGCAGTGACGATTAAAGTGCGCCTGCAGCCGCAGGACGCCCGCCTGCGTGAGGTGGTGGTATCGGGCACCATGCGCGAAACCTACCTGCTGGAATCACCCGTGCCGGTGGAAATCTATACCCCAAAATATTTTCAGAAGAACCCGACTTCGGCTATTTTCGAAGCGCTCGAGATTGTGAACGGCGTGCAGCCCCAGATCAACTGCAGCGTATGCGGCACCGGCGACATCCACATCAATGGCATGGAAGGCGCCTATACCATGGTGCTGATCGACGGCATGCCGATTGTGAGCGCCCTGTCTACCGTGTACGGGCTGAGCGGTATACCCAGCAGCCTGATCGAGCGGGTGGAAGTGGTGAAGGGCCCAGCCTCTACGTTGTACGGCTCCGAAGCGGTGGCGGGGCTTATCAACATCATCACCAAAAGTCCTGCCACGGCCCCGCGTCTTTCTTCCGACCTCTTCTATACCTCGCACCACGAGCTGAACGCAGACATCGGGTATAGCAAGCGCTGGAACCGTGCCTCGACCATGCTCAGCACCAACTATTTCCGGTTTGATGACCGGCGCGATGGAAACGAGGATAATTTTACGGATATTCCGCTGCAACACCGCTTCTCGATCTTCAACAAATGGAGCCTGCACCGGCCGGAAAATCGAGTGGCCAGCCTGGCGGCCCGCTATTATTATGAAGACCGTTTTGGTGGGGAGATGCAGTGGCAACCTATACACAGAGGCGGCGATCAGGTATACGGTGAGTCAGTTTATACCAGTCGTTACGAAGTGCTGGGAAGCTACCAGTTGCCTGTACCTGAAAACCTGCTGTTCAGCTTTTCCTACAACGATCACCAGCAGAATGCTGCTTACGGCGAAACAGTTTACAAAGGGCATCAGCGGGTAGGTTTTGGGCAGTTGGTTTTGGACCGCGACCTGGGAGCGAGGCAGAAGCTGCTGCTGGGCGCTGCGTTACGCTATACCTGGTACGATGACAACACGCCCGCCACGCAGGAAACTGCAAACGATGAAAACCGTCCGGATCGCACCTTACTACCAGGAGCCTTTGCCCAGCACGAGTACAAGGCCTCTGACAAGCTCACCCTGCTCTCCGGTCTGCGCTACGACTACCACTCGGCGCACGGCGGCATCCTTTCCCCGCGCCTGAGCATGCGCTGGGCCCCGAACGAAGACAATGTCTTCCGTCTGAGCATGGGCAACGGCTATCGGGTGGTCAACCTGTTCACCGAAGACCATGCCGCCCTGACGGGTGCCCGCGAAGTGGTCGTCCGGAATGAATTGAAGCCGGAGCAATCCTACAACGTCAACCTGAACTACCAGCGCTACATTCCGCTCGGCAGCGGTTTTCTAAACCTGGAAGGGGCGGCTTTCTATACCTATTTCACGAACAAGATCATCGCCGATTTCCTGACCAACAACACACAGATCATTTACGACAACCTGAGCGGACATGCCATTTCCAAAGGTATAGCCCTGAACACCGAACTGGCTTTTACCTTCCCGCTTCGTCTGCATGCCGGTGCTACCCTGATGGACGTGTACCAGGTGCAGCACACGCCCGAGCAGGGGAAGGAGCGGATTCCACAGCTACATGCCCCTCGATTTTCAGGTACTTTCACGGCCTCGTACCAGTTCAGGCAGCTTGGTCTCACCCTGGATTATACCGGCAGTGTAAAGGGACCGATGCACCTACCGGTGCAGGAAAACGATTTCAGGCCTGAAAAGTCGCCTTGGTTTAGTCTGCAGAACCTGCAAGCTACCAAAACGATGGGAGAGGGGCTGGAACTGTACGGCGGCGTAAAAAACCTGCTGAACTTTATGCCCAAGCACCCACTGATGCGTCCCTTCGATCCGTTTGACCGGCAGGTGCAGGTAGATAACCCATATAGCTACAGCTTCGACACGGAATACAATTATGCGCCCATGCAAGGACGGCGATTTTTCCTGGGCATCCGCTATACCTTGCCGCAGTAGCTATCGACCTGAGTGATTGGTGGATAAGGTATAGGCGAGAGTGCCATACCTCGTCCTCTGTCAAAAAAATGCGTTTGATGCTGCCAGGCTGTTGCAATTCTCAATTCTGCAGTATACTTTTGCAAACCTATTCAGCTGCGCACGTGGTGAAACTGGTAGACACGCCATCTTGAGGGGGTGGTGCCTTCGGGTGTGGGAGTTCGAATCTCCCCGCGCGCACTCTAAAAGCTCTGTTCTTAACTGAATGGGGCTTTTTTTATGTCTATACCTGTCAGGATTCTTGACGCAACGATTAGAGTACCTATTATTTCAGGTGTAGCAATCTCCTATGGCGCGAGCGTCCTCGCGCGTGTCTAGTATGCTGGGGCCTCCGGCCCTGTACCAGGTATAGCTGGCGTGGGATGTTTATACCTGGCGTAGCTTCAGCCATTCTATGCTTTAAGCGAACTTGTTCTATAGCTTGCCCTGGCCGGGCGGGCCCTACTTTTTTCTTGATAAAAAAAGTAGGCAAAAAAATCAAGACGCTCCAAACTCGCTGAACGCTCCAAACTCGCTGAACGCTCAAACAGTGGAGCACCGAAAAATGCACCTGGCTAAGGCTATTTGTTTCATTGCTTCGGGGGCAAGTTAGTCTTGCTATACCTGCCGGTAACTGTCATTTCGACCAGCGGGAGAAATCTGGTACAGACCACATGCAAACTCCAGATTTCTCCCGCTGGTCGAAATGACAGAATCAAACCAGCGAATGACACTATGCTACAGGGCTATATCTGTGAATTGGTAACTTCAAGTTCCCCGCCTTAAACTTTAAGAAGGCCTCTTCCCCAGGAGGGGTTAGGGGTGGTTGAACCCAGTAGATCAGAAAATAATTACAGGGCTTATACCTGCGAACTGGCAACTACAGAAAATCCCCCTTGTGGGTAGAGGGACTTTAATCGTTCCCAGTTTTCCGGCTTGTGAAGTGCAGGACTTTGTCAATCGTGCACGAGCATCAGTATAATTTCTTAACCCTAAAAACCCCAACTTGCCCTACATCTTCCGCTCAAACGGATTTTCGGGCTTCACGAGCATCACCTGCTCACGTTCCACTACCACAGCTCCAGCCGGAGCGCCCTTCGGTTTACGGACCCATTTCTTAGGGGTATAGAGAACAGGGCAGAGCGAGTCGCTTTTGCGTTTGCTGTAGTAGGCGGCCAGTTGGGCGGCTTTCTCGAGAACGGTATTGGGAATAGCTTTGCCGGCTTGGTACTTGATCACTACATGCGAGCCTGACACGTCTTTGGCATGGAGCCAGATGTCTTCTTTGTAGGTATGGCGCTGCGTGAGCAGATCGTTGTTCTGGGCGCTTTTGCCTACCAGAATTTTGAATCCCTCTGTCTCAAACAAACGGAAAGGGGCTTCCTGCTGGGCTTGCTGCTTGGTGGTGAGTAAGTGGGCGTATTCTTTCAGGTATAGTTTCAGGGCCTTGTAGGTCTTGACTTGCTCCAGTGCCTGCAGGGCATCCTCCAGCACAATGGCCTCTTCCAGTTTCCGCTCCTGGCGTTCTTCCAGCTGACTCACTTCCACATGCTGTTTCTTGGCTTTGCGGTACAGGCGCTCGGCTTGTTTCTGAGGGGTTTCGGTGGCCTTGAGTTTAAACTTCCGCATACGGTCGGTATAGAAGTCGTAGAGCTCTACCTCGGTGGCGCGGGGCGGAATGTTGGTGAGGTTGGCCATGATGATGTCGGCAATCTGGGAGTAGGAGCGGCCGTGGCGCAGTTCGTGTAGTCGGGCTTCTGTTTGCTCGAGTATGGCCTGCGTGGCGCGCTGCTTCTTAAGGAGTTGCTGCTGCGTCTGCTCAAACAAACGTTCGAAGCCGGTCTCGCTCAGGTAACTGCGCGTAAAGCCGTTCAGCGCCTCCATCGGTGTATGGTATACCTGGAGCACCTCGCCAAGCTCCAGCAGCGAGAGACGCAGCTTGCCTTGCAGACGAATGATGTAGTAAGCTTGTGGCGCATCCAATATTTCAAGCAAAGCCTGCACCATTTCCCACTTTTCATCAAGCGGGGCAGTGGTATACCCTTGCTGCTCCAGGTATAGGGCAGGCAGGTCGCCGAAGGTCGGGTATACCTGCCGGAGGTTGCCCTCGGCTGTGGCAAAGGCTTCGAAATTCTGCCGGATGGAGCGGTCCATGCTGAAGGGATCCAGCTCTAGGTCAGCGCCAAATTTTTTGTGAAAAGGCTTGAGTGGCTCGCCTTTCTGATACAGCACAATGTTGGCGCGGTTGCCGAAGAGCTTAAACAGCAAGGTATAGCCCTGGCTCAGCTTCAGGTAAAAGCTGCGCTCGTTCAGGTGTTGCACCACATCTTTCACCACACGTCCCTGCAGTTCAGTAAACAGGTTGATCGTATTGGCTCTGGCCCGCTTAAACTCAGTAGGAAAAGAGAGCGACGAAAAATGTGAAGTCAGCATCGCCCGTATGTACAACTCCCGCTCGCCATCGACAAAACCGATCACCAGCTCATCCTTGTTCTGGCTAAAGCAGGAAGCCACCTCCATACCTACCAACTGGGTGCGGAGCTGCTCTGTCAGGTGCTTTAAAAAGTGGTAGTTCTGGTGCATTTATAAAGGTATCAAGTATCACGTATCAAGTAGCACGATGCCTTCAGCGATAGCTTGACAAAGGACTACTAGACAAAGGACTTTTTTTAAACAGATAAAACTGATAAAGTCTTTTGTCAAATTGTCTTCTGTCTCCTTTGTCAATCTTCAAAAAGTCTTGCTACTTGATACGTGTGTCGTGATACGTAAAAGGTTATACCTCCAGCTGCAGGCCGTCGTAGCCGAGTCGGATAAAGTCAGGGAGGGTTTGCTCTACTTCGCGGTGCAGGCCCAAGAGGTGGCTGATGTGTGTCAGGTAGGCGCGTTCGGGTTGCAGGTCTTCGAGCAGTTCCACAGCCTCCTGCAGCGAGAAGTGCGAAATATGCGGTTCCTGCCGCAGGGCGTTGAGCACGATTACTTTAGAACCGCGCACCTTTTCCTTTTCCGCTTCCGAAATGTAGTTGGCGTCGGTAATGTAGGTGAAGTCGCCTACACGGTAGCCGAGCACCGGCAACTTGTAGTGCTTCACCCGGATTGGTGTAAAGCGAACACCTTCCACGTCGAAAGGTTCTTCCTTAATCGGGCGAAGCTCCACGCGCGGAATGCCGGGGTACTGTATACCTGAAAAGATGTAGGCGAACTCCCGCTTGAGTTGCTCCAGCACGCGCTCCTCTCCATAGAGCGGCATGTCCTTGTGCTGCGAGAAGTTGTAGGCGCGGATGTCGTCGAGGCCGGCGGTGTGGTCTTTGTGCTCGTGGGTGAACACCAGGGCATCGAGCGTGCGGATGCGCTCGCGCAGCACCTGCTGGCGGAAATCGGGGCCGGAGTCGATGATGATGCTCTTGCCGGCCACCTGCAGATGCACCGAAACGCGCAGGCGCTTGTCCCGGTAATCGACGGAACGGCACACTTCGCAGGAGCAGCCGATAACTGGTACGCCCTGCGAAGTGCCTGTGCCTAAAAGCGTTACTTTCAATTGGCTCTTTCCTGGTTGCGAATGTCCTGGTAAAGCTGTCGGTTCTTTTCGCTCAGCAGGCTTTCATCCACGGTAATGGTTCTCAGAATGTCGTAAAGGCAGTTGATCTTCCCTTCCAGACTGAAGTACTTGTTCACGACAGCTACTTTCATGTCTTTGAGCACACAGTAGCCTGCTTTAAAATTCCCCTTCTCGTAGCGCAGCACAAAATCCGACTCCGCAAAAATATCCTCCAGCTTGTTTAAAAATGGCCGCGTGTACTTCAGCTCCATCTATAGCTCTCCGGTATGCTTCTTTACAGTCTGCACCAGCATGTCGAAATCAAGCGGCTTCGGCAAGTATTCGTTGATGCCCACTTCCTTGAAGTCTTCCATGGTATAGTTGTTGGCGTTGCCTGTTACGGCAATGATCGGAATGTTGGCGATCTGCTCGTCTTTGTGCGCACGGATCTCTTTGGAGCACTCCATGCCGTTTTTGATGGGAATGTTCAGGTCCATCAAAATGGCGTCGATCCGGTTATTTTCTACCTGCTTGATCACTTCGCTGCCGTTCTTCGCGGTCAGGATTTTGTAGTTCTGAAGTTCCAGTATCTTCTTTGTCAGGTTCAGGATCACAGAGCTGTCCTCTGCAATCAGGATGGTCTTGTTTTCTGCCATGTGATTAATAAACTATAAAATGATCTCTTTATAAGTTTTGCGGTAGTTTTCGTATTGGGCCAGTAGCTTGGCGAAGTTCTCTTCTACGTTGTCGTACTGGTCATGTTTAATATCATGCTCCAGGATTTTGGCAAGCTCGGCCACCTGGTTGATGCCAAGCGTAAAGCCGGTTCCCTTAAGTTGATGCAATGTACTTAAAATACTTTTGTATTGTTGTACCTCCAGCTCTTTTTTGGCCTCTTCGAGCAATTCGCCGGCTTCCTGTTCAAATTCCACATACAGTTGATGCGCAAATTCGGGGCCACCAATCTCCTTGAGCTGTTCTGTTATGGCCAGGTCGATGACAGGTATAGCGTCGGCTTCCGACGTGTCGTCTACCGCTTCGGTCAGCCCGTCGGCGCCTTCGCGCTTCCAGTTCTGCTCGTGCCAGCGCACGATCACCTTGTACAAATCCGAGCTTTTCACCGGCTTGGAAATGTAGTCGTCCATACCCTGGCTCATGAACTTCTCGGCGTCCTCGCGCATGGAGTAGGCGGTCATGGCCACCACAGGCGGACAGGCATGGCCTAGTTTCTCCTTGAGGATGGTGGTAGCCGTCACGCCGTCCATTTCCGGCATCTGGATGTCCATGAATACCATGTTATAGTCGTTGTTGAGCACCCTGTCGATGGCTTCGTAGCCGTTGGAGGCCACATCGGTGCGGCAACCCAGTCGCTCCAGCAGCTTATAGGCTACCTTCTGGTTGATCTGGTTATCATCCACGAGCAGCACGTAGGGCGAGAATTCCAGCACTTCGGCTTCGGCGTTCTGCAGTTGCATGCGCTGCAATTGGGCCTCCACTTCGGCGTTGTTGGCTTTTTTCACTTTTATCGTGAACCAGAAGGTACTGCCATCGTTCGGCTGCGACTCCACCCCGATATCACCACCAAGCAGATGCGTGAGCTGCTTCGAAATAGCCAGTCCGAGACCAGTGCCGCCAAAGGTTTTGGTAGACGAGTTATCGAGCTGCGTGAAGTCAGTGAAGAGCAGTTTCTGGTCTTCCTCGCTTATACCTATACCGGAGTCTTTCACCCGCACCTGCAGCCTGTATTCCTGGCCGTTTAATGGCTCGGCGTCTACGTGTATGCTCACTTCGCCCTCGTTCGTGAACTTGATGGCGTTGGAGGTGAGGTTCGAAAGCACCTGCAGGAAACGCGTCTCGTCGGTGAGCACGTAGCGCGGCGTTCTCGGGGTGATGGTATAGGTGAAGTTCAGGTCCTTTTGCTGGGCGCGGTTCGCGAAGAGCGAGTGAATTTTGTTGAGCGTGTCATGCACGTCCACACCACTTTCATGCAGCACCAACTTACCCGCCTGCATCTTCGATAGGTCGAGAATATCATTCAAAATGGCCAGCAGAGCGTCGGAGGATTTGCGGAGCGTGTCGATATACTCTTTCTGCTCCTCGTCGTTCACGATCTGGCTCAGCAGGTCGATCATGCCGATGATGCCGTTCATCGGTGTGCGCAGCTCGTGGCTCATGTTGGCCAGGAACTGGGTCTTTACCTTGAGTGAATTTTCAGCCTCTTCCTTGGCTTTGAGCAGTGCCACCTGCGTGCGCTTCAGTTCCGAAACATCGCGCAGCACACCCTCCATACCGGCCGGGTTTCCTTCCTGGTCGTAAGTCAGGCGGGCATCGAGCAACACGGTTTTGGTAGAGCCATCCTTGCAGATCATTTCGATCTCGTAGTCACGGATGCTTTCTTGCTCCAGCACCCGCTCTTTTACCTGCGCCCTGTCAGCGGCATTGGCGTACAATCGCTCCGACGACATGCGCTGCACCTCTTTTTCGTTGTAGCCCAACAGGCTGTAGACGGACGGGCTGACCAGCTCGAAGGCGCCGCTCATGGTGGTGCGGTAGTATACGTCCTGGAAGGACTCGAATATGCTTCGGAACTTCACCTCGCTCTGGGCCAGTGCCAGCTGCGAGCGCTTCTTGTCCGTAATGTCGAGGGCTATACCTGAAATCTCCTCAAAGCTTCCGTCCTCGAGGTAAATCGGGTTCAGGTATACCTCGCGCCAACTTTCCGGGTTGTGCAGGTGCACCTCAAAGTGCTGCGGCTGTCCCTGGAAGGCCTGCAGGTACTTGTCTCGCCAAAACTCGAAGGAGCTTTCGTGGAAATTCAGCACCTCGTCGTCATTAAGCTTGCTATAAAGCTCCAACTCATGGCCGCTTCGGTTGAAGAAGGCGGTCGCGAAGTTTTTGTTAAACGATGTCAGCTCAAAATCACGGTTCAGCGACCACATGTGGTGCGTTCCGGATTCGAAGATGGCGTTGAGGCGCGCGTTTTGGTTGTTGATCTGCTCTTCGTTGCGCTTGCGCTCGATGGCCAGGGCCACCTGGTTCGAGATAAAGTGCAGAATCTCGATATCGGTGTGCACATAGGCGTTCGGATCCTGGTAGTCCTGCAGCGTGATCACCCCGATGATGCGGTCACCGATGGCCAGCGGAGAGCACAGGATCACCTCCGGTATAGCGCCCTGTATGGTGATGTCCTGCTCTCTGGCCAGTTCCAGCAGCTCCGACTTCTGCATGTAAAGCGGCTTGCCCGTCTCGATGATGTATTCTGAGAGGCCATGCGAAAACAGCCGGCGCGTCTGCGTTTTAGAGGATTTGTCCACAAACTGGTCCACCAGGTAGACAAAGTGCAGGTGGCGGTGACTGTCGTCGCACAGGGCAATGTAAATGTTACGCGTCTCGATGATCTTGCTCAGCTCGCGGTGTATGGCCGAGTAGAGCGAGTTGAGGTCCTTGCTGCTGATGGCCAGGTTGGCGATGCTGTAGTATACCTTCTGCAGGCGCTCGGCCTTAATGCGGTCAGTGATGTCGTGCAGAATGGCGCGTGTGGCCACCGGGCGGCCGTCCTGCCAGCTGCAAGTAATGGAGCCGATCAGGTGCACCGGCTTGCCGGCCTTGGTCAGGAACACGGTTTCCATTTTGTTCACGTTCTCGCCCTTGTACAGGTTGCGCAGCTGGTAGATCAGCTTGGCTTTGTAGTAGGGGTGCACAATGTCGTTGAGCGTGAGCGACTCGATGTCGTGGTCGGTATAGCCCAGGCGGTCTTTCCAGGCCTTGTTCACAAAGATGAACTTGTTGTCAACCGAGATGTTCTGAATCAGGTCATGGGCATTGTCGAAGAGGTCCTGCAGACGGATCTTGTTGTCTTTCAGAGCCTCCATGGCAATGCGCTTGTCGGTCATGTCCTTGCCCACGCTGGTCAGGCCAACCAGCTCGCCCTCCGGACCATACTCAAACATGCAGTTCCAGCGCACAGTCTTCACCTGCCCGGACTTGGTGATCAGGTCGCGCTCGTAGTATGAGTTCAGCTGGCGGGTCTCCATCGAACGGACGAAGTCGGCAAAGCGCGCTTCGCGGTCGGAGTCCGGCACCAGCAGGTCGTAGAAGTTCTGCCCGATCAGTTCCTCGCGGCTATACTCCACATAGGTCAGGAAGTAGTCGTTGGCGTAGGCGATGTTGCCGTTTACGTCGAGGCTGTAGTAGATCAGGTTTACCTTTTCGAGGAAGCTGCGGAAGTGGGCCATGGACTCGCGGGCGATCTCCTCGCGGCGTTTCGAGTTCTGCACCATTTTGCGCTCGGTGATATCGCGCTTGAAAACCAGAATATGGTACACGCCGTCGATCATGACCCGGTTCAGGTTGAGCTCGGTGTCCATGGTGGTGCCGTCTTTGCGGACGTTTTTCCAGTCCACCGTGATCGGCTTCCCGGTCACCATCAACTGATCGATCAGCATGGCGGTTTTCTCGGTCGAGCGCATCCCGTCCGGCTGAAACTCCGGCGAGTAGTCCGTAGGGGACTTGCCCACCAGTTCTTCGCGCTTGCAGCGGAAATACTCCAGCGCCTTCTCGTTGCAGTCCACCACAATGCCATCCCGGAACAGCAGGATCGCATCGTACGTCGACTCGAACATGATCTTATACTTGTCCTCGGTATAGGTGAGTTTAAGCTGCAGGTCGTGCTTGGCAATGTAGTTGCCGATGGCGCCCCCGATAAAGTCGAGGAGCGACATAAACGACTGCGTGATCTTGGCATCGTGGCCCGGCCACACCAGCATCAGCGCAATCAGGCCTGCTTCTGAACTAACCGGAAGTACTGTCAGGTGCTGGCCCAGCAGCTCTTCCAACTGCTGAATGGTGTCGTGCAGGGCTTTGCTGCGGTCAGCCTGTATAAGCTGCTCTGCCTGTGCTCGGGGCAGCGCAATGGAGGTCGGGAGGTTGCCGGAAAGTATCTCGCCGGTACTGAAGGAAAGCAACACCCTGCCTGCTTCCACGTCATAGGTATAGACCGCGCCTCCGATGATGTCGGTTTTGTCCAGCAGCTCTTTCAGGGTGGAGCGCAGCACATCTTCGCGACTCTCCGCACCCGATAGGTTAGTGATCAGGTGGTTGACGAACTCCAACTGGTGGTTGCGGAAACGCACGTTACGCTCGGCGCCAACGGCCTCGTACAGGTTTTTGGCGGATCCGAATATCACTGTCTGGCCATTGAAGCTGCCTTTTTTGAGGGAAATCTCCACGGGCATCAGCTCCTGGTCTGTTTCGCGAAGCCACCACTCAAAGCGCTGCGGCTCGCCCTTCAGGGTAGTCTGCAACTGATTGCGCAGGGCAACACGCTCAAACAGGTTGAGCTCAAATTGCTTAAAGAGTGAATTGCCGATGATTTCCTCTTTCCTCACCCCCACCAGATTCGAGGCGCTCTGGTTGATGTCGATGAACAAACCGTTGCGGTCGAGGATAAAGAGTGGCTCGGCGCTGTCGTCGAACAGGTTGTGGTAGCTGGAGTCGGTGGCGTCTGCCGCGGCGCTCTCCGGAATATCAAAGTATAGGAAGGACTGCCCCTTAAACTGCAGTTGCTGACACTGGAAAGAGCTTGGATTGCCCTGGCGGTCCATGATTTCGCCTGTCACTTTCTCCTGCTGAACCAGCGATACCTTAAAGGCTGCAAAGTCGTCTTCATCAGCCAGTCCAATGAACGGACGAATGGTGGCTCCCTGCTGAAGGGGCAGTATCGTCTCAGCTTTGGGGTTGGCAGCCAGCATTTCCCCTGTGGCGGAGGCCACCAGCAGGGCATGGTCTGCCGGGGATAGCTGACCGAGCACCTGCAGCAGGTTTTCGGCCAATGTGGTCAGGTTTTCAGTAGTTTGTTGACTAGGTATCAGTGACATTTGGTGAAGTTCAGTTCTCGTTTAAACCCATAAATTAGTAAAAAAACAAAAGCAAAGGCATTTTTGCTTCCTGAATAAAAAGAAAGGGAGTTAATTTGTGACATATTCACAAAGTAAAATCCCCGCCCCGTCCATGTCTGCAACGCAAGCCCCCCGTTTTCTGATCGTGGTAGTTGGCCCTACAGCCGTAGGCAAAACCGATCTGTGCGTGCGTCTGGCGCAGCATTTTGGCACCGAGATCATTTCGGCCGACTCCCGTCAGTTTTACCAGGAAATGTCAATCGGTACAGCCAAGCCGACTTTGGAGGAGCAGCAAGGTATACGGCACCATTTTGTGGACTCGCACCCGATCGCGGAGGTATACAATGCCGGCGCCTACGAGCAGGATGTGCTGGCATTGCTCGGGAAGCTGTTCCAACAGCATGAGGCCGTGATTTTGACGGGCGGCTCGGGGCTGTACGTGCGGGCCGTGACCGATGGGATGGACGAGATGCCCGAAACAGACACGGCCGTGCGTGAAAGCCTGACCACTCTTTACCAGCAGGAGGGACTACAGCCTTTGTTAGTGCAGCTGCAACAACTCGACCCAGCCTATTACGAACGGGTGGACAAGGCCAATCCGCAGCGTGTGATACGCGCCCTGGAGGTATGCCTTTCGAGCGGGCAGCCTTATTCTGACTTCCGGAAATCAGAAGCCCGGGAGCGCCCTTTTCACATCATCAAAATCGGTCTGAACCGCGACCGACAGGAGCTTTATGAGCGCATTGACCGCCGCATGGACCTGATGCTGGAGCAGGGATTGTTAGAGGAGGCCAAAGCCCTATACCCATACCGTGCGCACAACGCCTTGCAAACGGTGGGCTACAAAGAGATATTCGATTTTCTGGAGGGGCAGTATGACTGGGCGGAAGCGGTGCGCCTGCTCAAGCGCAACAGCCGGCGCTATGCCAAACGGCAACTCACCTGGTTTCACAAACACGGCGACTATACCTGGTTTCATCCGGAGCAATGGGATGAGATGCTGACGTTCATCGGGGAGCAGATGGGACAAGCCAGACAGGTATAGGTATAGGTATAGGTATAGGTATAGGTATAGGTATAGGTATAGGTATAGGTATAGGTATAGGTATAGCCGTTTGAAGTAGTAAGTATAAAAAAAAAGCGAAGCCGGCACTGAGTAGTGTCGGCTTCGCTGTTGTCAGGTATAGCGCAACTAAACTGACAGAATATCCACCATTTTAGTAAAGCTCGGGTTAATGAGTTTCTGCTTGGTAATGGTCTCGATGAAAGGGGTATAGACAAGTTCCCGGTTGATGATACCGGCCATTTCGTTCGTGCGGCCCTCCAAAAGCCCTTCTACGCAGGCAATGCCCAGCTGGCTGGCCAGCATACGATCGGCAGCGGAAGGGGCTCCGCCACGCTGCACGTGGCCCAGTATGGTTACGCGCGCATCCATGTCCGGAATCTGCTGCGACACTTTAGCCGCGATCTCTGTTGCGCTGCCCTCTTCGTCACCTTCCGCCACAATCACGATGAACGATGTTTTGGACCGGCTCCAGCCTGCGCGCAGTTGTTCGATCACATAGTCGATGGAAGTGTCTGTTTCCGGGATCATCACGATCTCGGCGCCGCCGCCAATGGCGCAGGGGATGGCAATGTAGCCGGAGTCGCGGCCCATCACCTCCACAAAAAACACACGCTCGTGGCTGTCAGCCGTGTCGCGGATCTTGTCGATGGCGTCGAGGGCGGTGTTCACGGCTGTGTCGTAGCCAATGGTATAGTCCGTGCCGTACAGGTCGTTGTCAATGGTGCCTGGCGCGCCGATGGTCGGGATGCCGTACTCCTCGTAAAAGATGTTGGCCCCGGTGAAGGTACCGTCTCCGCCAATGGCCACGAGGCCCTCTATACCGTGCGCCTTCAGTTGCTCGTAAGCCGCTCGTCGCCCTTCTTTGGTGGCGAACTCCTTGCTGCGGGCCGATTTCAGGATCGTGCCGCCTTTTTGTATGATGTTGCTCACTGTCAATGACTCCATCTTAAAGATGTCGCCTTTGATCATGCCGTTGTATCCTCTTCTGATACCGTAAACTTCCAATCCGTTATACACGGCTGTGCGAACGATCGCCCGGATGCAGGCATTCATGCCCGGGGCGTCGCCGCCTGATGTAAATACTCCAATCCTCTTCATAAAGAGTTGCTGTTTAATGTGTTCCCTGTTGGGGCCGGATTCTGACCCTGTTCGATTGATCTCCGCGGTATGCGTTGCGGCTTTATTGAATCCGCAAGGTATACATTTGTTAATTTAAGTGGAAATAAAAAAAGAATACAAAATATTGACTCTTAAGATAGCAAAAACCGTATGTAAATGCACTATTGGCTGCAGACTTTAAGCCGGAAAAATTCGTTTCTTATGTGCTGCAAAGTTAGCCGCCCGGGTATAGCGGTACCCAGCGCGTTCGTTATTAATTTGTTATGAATTGTAGACCAGTCAAAAGGGAGCTGTATGTTTAGTTTTTTTGAAAGCGAGGCAGAGAAAAAATTAAAGAGCCATATCACCAACCTTGGTGCCCTCGCCAAGGCAGATGGGCACGTGGACCCCACCGAAATGGACTTTATCATCTCCATTGGCAAGCGGCACGGCATGAAATCCAGCGAGGTGCGCAATCTGCTCTCGAATGTGCAATCCATAAAACCACAGATGCCCTCCAACGACGCCGAGCGCTTTGACCAAATTTACGACCTGGTGGAAATGATGCTGGCCGATGGCATCGTGGACGAGAGCGAGATGGAGTTCTGCGTGAACATGGCGGTGCGGCTCGGTTTCAGGAAGTCGATTGTGGGAGTGCTGGTACGCCGAATCTCCATTGGGGTAAAAGACGGGCTGTCCCGCGAACAGATACGGGAGGACGCACAGTCTTTCCTGAACTACTAAAAAAAATTCATGAAAAACCTGCGTGTGTGGAACGCGGCCATTCTGGGATCTTATGCCCTGGCCCTGTTACTGCTGGCCTATTTCTTCTTTGCGCACGAGTTGCACCGCATCTCCTACGAGGCCAACTTACTCTCCGAGGACTTCATGCTTCGCTTCTGTGCCTTTTGGTTCATCAGCTTTCTGCTGACGGTGATGGTATACCTCTTTAACCTGAACCTGAACTATCTCTGGCTGCCTCGAGCCGAGAAAATAGTGGCCGTACAGGCGGGCAAACTGATTTTGGCGGTGGGACTTGCTGCAGCTTTCTTTGCCGTCGCACTCGTCATGCTCAGCCGCCTTCCCTAATTCACATAAAGCGGCCAGAACATCGGCACCAGCACCATGATCACGGCAATGAGCAAGATAGTGAGCGGCGTGCCGATCCGTATGAAATCAGAAAAACGGTACTTGCCCGGGCTATAAACCAGAATACAGGCCGGCTCAAAGGGTGTCACCAGCGACACCGAGGCCCCCAGCATAATGGCGATAGCAAAGGCCCGTGGATCTGCCCCTAGCTCGGTGGCAGCGCTCAGGGCCACCGGTAAGATGACGAGTGCCGCCGCCGCGTTCGACATGGGCTGGGTCAGGAGTACGGTCAGGATCACAAAACCCGCCAGAATACCGACAGTGCCGCCAATAGGCTCCATAATCTGCACGATGCCATGGGCCAGAAACTCGGCCGCGCCGGAATTTTCCATGGCCGCACCAAAGGCCGTCATACCTCCAATAAGTATCAGCAGGCGCCAGTCGATGGCGTTGTAGGCCTTCTCGGCGCTGATGGCCCGCAGCAGGATGCTCGCGACGGCCGCCGCCAGAAAAGCGATGGAAAGCGGAAGCAGTTTCATGGTCCCCGCCAGAATGGCGAGTGCAAAGCAGGCAATCACAATCAGGCCCTTCTTCTTTTTGTAGAACACCGGCTCAAACTCGTCGAGCACTGCAATGTGGTTTGAGTTTCGGACTTGCTCAAAGCGCTCAGGGGCACCCTGCACCAGCAATACATCGCCCATATGCAGCTTTATGCCGCCTATTTTGCTGCGCACCGTTTCGCCGTGCCGCGACATAGCCAGCACCACCAGGCCAAAGCGCCGCAAAAACTCCGACTCCTTGATCGTGCGGTTGATCAGGTTCGACTGCCGCGGGATCATGATCTCGGCCAGCCGTATATTTTCTGTCTCCAGGTCCTCGGAAATAAGCGCGTCGGCCATGATCTGAATTCCCTTGGTTTCCTTCACTTTCATCAGGGTGTCGATGTCGCCTTCTACCAGCAAAATGTCGTGGGCGTGGATGCGGGTGCGGAAGTCAGGCAGAAAGTTTTCTTTGGCTCGTATCACGTTGAGCATGCGCAGGTTCAGTGTCGTCAGTTCGGAGGTGAAGACCAACTGTCCGACGAGTGGCGAATCGGGGAGTACTACTACCTCGGTTACGTATTTCTGCAGCTTGTATTCTTCGGCCAGTTCCTGGTCGGCGTGGTCGGGCAGCATGCGCTGTCCAAAGGTCATCATATAAATCATGCCCACCACGAAAACAACAATGCCTATACCTGTGAACTCGAACAGCCCGATCGGCTCCATTCCCGCTTTGGCGATATACCCGCTGACCGCCACGTTGGTGGAGGTACCGATGAGCGTACAGGTGCCTCCCAGTATGGCAGCATAAGCCAGTGGCATCAGTAGTTTAGATGCGCTCATGTTGATTCGCTTGGAGAGGCCCACCAGCGGGGTGATGAACATGGCCGTTACGGTGGTGTTGTTCATGAAAGCCGAGACTGTGCCCGTCACCAGCATAATGGTGAGTAGCATGAGGTTGTTACTCTTGTTTGCCAGCCGGGCGAGCCGTACCACGGCAAAATCAAGTATGCCGGTTTCCTGGAGGGCGGCGCTGAGGATGAAGATAGAGGCGATGATGATGATAAAATCGCTGCTGAACCCGGCGAAGGCCTCTTCCGCGCTAATGATGCGCAAACCTGCCAGTATGATCAGCATGGTCAGGGTGACCAGTTCGATGGACACCTTTTCGGTTGCGAACAGCACCACCGCTATCACCAGCAAGGTCAGTACAATGGCTATTTCCATAGAGGTCGATCGGAAAGTACAACGGTTAGAAGATGTAGCAACGGCTTTTACGTGACAAAGCCGCTCCTGATAGCATCTCCCGGGAAAATATTTACAACTCCCGCTGTCTTCCCTAGGTTAGCATCGCCTGCAGGTATACCGGACAGGTATAGCTACCCTAAGCTACCGCTTCCTCGATGGAGGTCAGGATGATCTGGCAGGCTTCGCGTATCTGCTCTTCCGTGATGGTGAGTGGCGGCGCAATGCGCATGGAGTTATCACAGAACAGAAACCAGTCCGTCAACACACCGTTCAGGATGGCCTGGTCGATCACCGCCTTCAGCACCTCAAACGACTCAAACTCTGCCGCCATCATCAGTCCCTGGTTGCGGATCTGCTTGATGCGCGGGTGCACCAGCAATTCTTTAATCAACGCGGCTTTCTGCGCAACGCCTTCCAGCAGATGCTCTTCCTGGATGACCTGCAACGTGGCCAGCGAGGCGGCACAACTTACTGGATGCCCCCCGAACGTGGAGCAATGGCCCAGGATCGGGTCGGTCTTGAAGGCGGCCATGATCTCCTGCGGAGCGATGAAGGCACCGATCGGCATGCCACCGCCCATGCCCTTGGCGCATACCAGAATGTCTGGCTCGATGCCGAACTGCTCAAAGGCCCAGAAAGTACCCGTTCTGCCGAAGCCGCACTGAATCTCGTCCAGAATCAGTAGCGTTCCTGTCTGGTGGCAGCGCTCGCGCAGTCGTCTCAGGTAGTCGTTTTCCGGTGTGCGCACCCCAGCCTCTCCCTGCACAGTTTCGATCAGCACCGCTGCGGTCCGCTCCGTGATCTGCTCCAGGTCCTCAATGCTGTTGTAGCGGATATGGCGCACGTCGGGCAGCAGTGGGCGGAAGGCATTTTTGAAGCTCTCGCTGCCGTTCATGGAGAGTGCCCCTTGCGTGGAGCCATGGTAGGCGTTGTAACAGGAAATCAGCTCGGTACGACCGGTATAGCGTTTGGCCAGTTTCAGGGCGCCTTCCACGGCTTCCGCCCCGGAGTTGAGCAGGTATGTATTGTTGAGTCTCTTGGGGAGGGTTTCGCTCAAGGCATGGGCCAGCTGTACCTGCGGTGCCTGCACGAACTCGCCGTACACCATCAGGTGCATATACTTGTCCAACTGATCGTGTATGGCCCGGATGACTTTCGGGTGGCGGTGCCCCACGTTGCTCACGCCTATACCTGAAATCAGGTCGATGTAGCGCTGGCCTTCGCTGCCGTACATATAAATGCCCTCTGCCTTCTCCACTTCGATCATCAGCGGAAAGTCACTTGTCTGTGCCTGATGCTGCAAAAACAGCTGTCTCAATGATACCATACTGCAAAGTTAGGCAATTTGAAGCTTCTCCGGCTCCATTTCTGCTTCTAGCCTATTCAAAATCGCTCGCCTTGCGTACAATAGGAGGGGCTGGTGAAAGAGACCGGCCTACGATGTTAAACTTTAAAAAAGGAGGATCAGATGCCACAAGGAGATAAATCGTCTTATACAGATAAGCAGAAACGCCAGGCCGGGCACATCGAAGACAGCTATGAAAAGAAAGGCGTAAGCCACGAAGAAGCTGAGAAACGTGCCTGGGCCACCGTGAACAAACAGGACGGCGGCGGCAAAAAAAGCGGCTCGGGCCGTGGTAAATAAGGTATAGAAAATAATTAAAGGTCTATCAAAAAGAAGGGCCGGAAGCGTTAGCTTCCGGCCCTTCTGCTTATGGGTAATTGTTGGTGTGCGCAACCGGATCGTCTTCGTCCAGCGTCGGAGCCACCGTAGGCGGTATACCCTGCAGCGGCCTGTTGTGGGAGAACGGGCGCTCCCGCATGGCCCGCTCGTGCTGCTTCCGGTTGTTGTCACGGTTGCGGCGGCTATAGGCGACCAGCGCCACCCCGGCCAATGCCACTATACCTGTCGCAGCAATTACTTTGGGTATGGTGTTGTCAGGAGCGGGAGGTATAGAGAGCACACCCTGCTCGTCGGTAATGGCGGGCTCGTGCACATAGCGTCCGTGTTCCGGTACTGCCACCGACCAGAAATCCTTTACAAGATCCTCTAACTGACGGGACAGTTGCCCGCCTTCCATCGGTAGTCCGTGACCCGTTGCCGCCACACTTGGGTTCAGCTCCATGAGTCGCTCTACCGAGTGGTGGGCGGCTCCCCAGTCGGGGGTATAGTATTTGGGCGGGCCATGCACGGCGCGCTTCTGCGTCATCACGGCCAGCATCGATTCCCCGTCGCGCGTGATGAAGGCGTCTCCGGCCAGCAGTACGCGGTCGCTTACACGGAAGAAGGAGACGTGTCCGGCTGTGTGGCCCGGCGTATGAACCCATCGCCAGTCTGGCAGACCGGGAACCGTGCCATCGGCCGGCAGCAGCTCCAGGTACTCGCGTATATCGATCGGCTTTTTAGGGTATAGGAACGACATGTAGGCCATGCCACCGCCGCCCACGCTCGGGTCTGGTGGCGGATAGGACGACATCCCGTTCAGATAAGGCATCTCCAGCAGATGGGCGTACACGGGCACATCCCATTCGCGGGCCAGTTCCTTTACAGCACCGATGTGGTCAAAATGGCCGTGTGTGAGCAGGATTGCTTTTGGGCGCCTGCCACCGAAGAGCTCGTCCACCACTTTCCTGATTTTCGGGGCGGCACCGTACACGCCGGCGTCTACGAGCACCCATGAGCCGTCAGGCGAGGCGACAAAATAGAGGTTAACAAATACGGTCTTGAGTCCCCATACTCCCGGCGCAACCGCAAAAGCGTCCTTGCTACCATGGCTTGAGGTACGATAAGTAGTTTCCATAGGCATTTACCTTGTTTTATTTTACATGACAACGGGCGGAATATATACTACGGCTGCCGTGGCAATTGGCTGCAGAGAGCGGGCACATTCAGAGCTGACTTGGCTGACGGTCAGATAATAGCCATGAAAGAGCTGGTCTTGGCGTCCTAAAGCATCGCTAAATGAGTTTGGGAAATAGGGCAGTGCCGCTGAACAAAGGCATACTTTTTGTGTTACCATCTGTGCAGGCATCCACTAAAATAATGTGGACAATGTTTCCTGATTGGCAGGAATTATTTATCTTTCTGAAAACGTTACATACACATGGTAAATTTATTTGTTCCCCCAAGCTATATGGCCGTCTACGCGAAGTGTGTGGATGCGTCGATGCCGGCTTTCGAACCGGAAGAGTGGATAGAGGAAGGGAGAGTGTATCCTGTGAAGCACTTTACCGAGCCCCTCAACCAGGGTGACGGCTTTGCCGTGACTATTGTGGATGAGGACGGCGTGGAGATCCATCCGTCATCTTCGCACTGGAGTTTCGCCTCTACCAGATTTGAATTGTACACCCTTCATTTGAATTAATATCAAAACCACCGATATTTTCGTTAACTCAAAGGCTGCCCCGGCAGCCTTTTTTCATGAGACAAGGTATGGAGTAGATTTTTATGTTGAGTATTACTGAGTTTAATTCGCTTTCGCCCCGGGAGCAGGCCGCCATGGTGTTGGAACAGGGGCGCTACCTGCATCACATTATCCGAGGGTGGTGCAAAATCGATTTGTACTGGTTTCACAGCTATTATGTGGAGGTCTGGTTCCTGTACGATCTCAAAACCATCGGGCTGGTTCGCGCCCTCACCAACAAAGCCTCCCTGGATCCCTATCTGGAAACGATCAAGCTCAGAGTCAAGACCTAAAGGTATAGACAGGCTACTCCTAAGACGGTGAAGGTATAGCCACATGAGTAGAGGCTGCATAGGGATATTATTCTTTTTCAGTACCTGCCAGTGCTGGCTGTAATTGGAGTAGTAGGCGAGTGTTTGCCGAAATTTGATACTTTTGCAGGTATACGCCAGTCGTATCACTCAAAACAAAGACACATGAAGAAAGCCCTACCAAAGAAAGATATCCTTTTAGTAAGTACCTCCACCACGCACGGCACAGGTTACCTAGAGCATTGCCAGAACGAGATAAAACAACTGCTGGGTGAGCGCAAGAGCATCCTGTTTATACCTTATGCTCGCCCGGGCGGCATCTCCCACACTGACTACACGGCCAAGGCGCGCGAGGCTTTCGAGGCAATGGGCATCCAACTAACTGGCGTGCACGAGGCAGCGAGTCCGGTGACGGCTGTGGAGCAGGCCGAGGCGGTGTTCATTGGCGGAGGCAACACCTTCCTGCTGCTGCGCCAGCTCTATGCCAACAAACTGATTGAACTGCTCCAGAAAAGGGTAGAGCAGGGCATGCCGTACATGGGCACCAGCGCCGGTACCAACGTGGCAGGCAAAACCATCGGCACCACCAACGACATGCCCATCGTGTTCCCGAAGTCATTCGACGCGCTGCAACTCGTTCCTTTCAATATTAACCCGCACTACCTCGATCCATTGCCAGATTCCACGCACATGGGCGAAACGCGCGAGACCCGCATCCAGGAGTTTCATGTACACAATCGCCAGCCAGTGGTGGGCTTGCGTGAGGGGAGCATGCTGCGCATCAGCGGGGAGCAGATTGAGCTGCTGGGGCCGCATTCGGCGCGCATCTTTTTGCAAGGGAAACCCGCCATGGAGTTTAAGCCCGCGGACGATATCAGCTTTTTGCTGCAGGCTTACTAGACAGCAATCTACTAAAAGTGAAAAGCCCCTGCTAAGGTATAGCAGGGGCTTTTTTTTGAAAAAAACAAGGCAAAATGCCAGGTCCTTTTACTGTTCTCACTATAATTATCTATTCAAAAAAAACTACTGTGCTTTGTTATTGGCCTCCAGCTTTTTGAGGAGGAGCTTTGTAAACTCGCGCTCGCTGCGGTAGAGTTTGATGATCTGGTTTGAGGAGATCACGCGCTGATAACGGGCTACGTACTCTTTCTCCAGTTCCAGTTCTTTTTCGCGGGTGTTAAACATCCCATCCAGACGGGCTTTCGCCTCCTGGTCGCTCAACGCATCCACATCCTGACGGTAGCCGCTGCGGTAGGAGCGAACCAGCTCGCGGCGCTTGGCTTCATACTCGTTGTAGAGTGGCCAAAACTTCTGCGACTGCTCTGCTGTCAGCCCCATCTCGTCGGTCAGGAATGCCACTTTGGCGGCCTCCACGTTTTTGTCCTGCGAGCGGCCAGACTGTGCCAAAGCTGCAGTGCTGCCGAACGTCAGTGTGCAGAGAAAAAGTAAAATAAAGGGCAATCTTTTCATGTGTGTATTAGTAATCGGTCATTTCCAGTTGGTAGTACTCGAGTTCTTCTTCGGCTGCTTTCGGGCTCACATTCAGAAACTCCGCCGTCATGTCGGGGCTGGAGAGCGAAGGCAGCTCGGCAAAATCAGAACTCTCGAGCACGGCAAAGGTGCTCAGGTAATTGACGATCGCCTCATCGCCTACCGTGGCCAGAATAACGGCCGATTTTTCCTGCTCCTGACGCATTTGCGAGAAGTACACGATGCCAGCCACCAGTAACAGTACCAGGGGAGCCAGTGCTAAACGCAGCGGCTTCCAGGCGGGTGCATACCAGGGGGCAGGGCTATACCCGGCACCGGCAGTGCGCTCCATGATTTGCGCAGGCAGCCTGTCGAAGTACTTGTCCGGTACCTCGTAGATGTTGTGCTTGGGCAGGTCGCTTAGTTTAAAATCGTTTTTCATGTTGTTATGGGTTAGATGGCCTTCGTGCACTAAAGTTTAATCCCGTTTGATAAATTCTTCAATTTTTTTCACGGCGTGGTGGTAAGACGCCTTCAAAGCGCCTACCGAAGTGCCCAGGATCTCGGACATTTCCTCGTACTTGAGTTCGTCGTAGTACTTCATGTTGAACACCAGCCGTTGCTTGTCTGGCAGCTTCAGAAGAGCTTTTTGCAACTTCAACTGTATCTCATCGCCGTCAATATCCGGTGAGGAATCGATCTTTTCGGTGAGTTCTGCAGCCACATCGTTTATGGGTAGAAAGAATTTTTTGCGCTTACTCGAAAGGAAGGTAAGGCACTCGTTCGTGGCAATACGGTAGAGCCAGGTATAAAGCTGCGAATCTTGTCGGAAATTCTCCAGGTTCTTCCATACCTTGATGAAAACCTCCTGGGTCAGGTCGTCGGCATCGTCGTGGTCGATCACCATTTTCCGGATGTGCCAGTAGATCTTTTGCTGGTACTTCCGGATAAGCTGGTTGAAGGCCAGGTTGCGGCTTTCGGGGTTAGCGAATTTATCTAAAATCTCTTTGTCTTCCACGCGTCAGGTAGCAGGGGCAGGGCAGTTATAGCTTTCTGAATATGCAATATAGCCCATAAAAACAAAAGGGACTGCACTTTACCAGTACAGTCCCTTCTGTTTTTGTAAAAAAACTAAGGTATAGCTTTCTAACTTATTTGCGGCTGATGGCGCGCTCGGCAGCTGCCACAATGTTGTCGGTGCTCAAACCGTATTTCTCCATCAGCTGATCTGGCGTACCGGACTCGCCAAACGAGTCGTTCACGGCCACCATCTCCAGCGGCGTAGGCAGTTGACGGCCCAATAGCTGCGCTACCGAGTCCCCCAAACCTCCATGCATCTGGTGCTCTTCGGCGGTTACCACGCACTTGGTCTTGCCAACAGACTTCAGGATAGCCTCGTCGTCGAGTGGCTTGATGGTGTGGATGTTGATGATTTCGGCGTTGATGCCTTTCTCAGCCAGTTTGTGACCAGCCTCAATCGCCTTCCATACCAGGTGACCTGTGGCGATGATGGTTACATCCGTACCTTCATTCAGCATAACGGCTTTGCCGATTTCGAACTTCTGGTCGGCAGGGGTGAAGTTAGGAACTGCAGGACGGCCAAAACGCAGGTATACCGGACCTTCGTAGTCGGCGATGGCGATGGTAGCGGCCTTGGTCTGGTTGAAATCGCATGGGTTGATTACCACCATGTGCGGCAGCATTTTCATCATGCCCACATCTTCTAGAATCTGGTGCGTAGCACCGTCTTCGCCCAGCGTTAAACCGGCGTGCGAAGCGCATATTTTCACGTTCTTGCCGGAGTAGGCGATCGACTGGCGGATCTGGTCGTACACGCGGCCCGTCGAGAAGTTAGCAAATGTACCTGTGAAAGGGATTTTGCCACCAATGGTCATACCGGCTGCCAGACCCATCATGTTGGCCTCGGCTATACCTACCTGGTAAAAACGCTCGGGAAACTCTTTTTTGAAGGCGTCCATTTTAAGCGAACCGATGAGGTCAGCGCAAAGGGCTACTACGTTCTCGTTGGTGCGACCCAGTTCCAGCAAGCCAGCGCCAAAACCAGAACGGGTGTCTTTTTTCTCTGAATATGTATATTCTTTCATCTCTGTGTTAATGCTTAGTAATCAGAAGCTTGCTCTACTGCCAATTGCTGCAGCGCGATTTCAAGCTGCTCGTCGTTCGGTGCTACACCGTGCCACTTGTGCGAACCCATCATAAAGTCCACGCCAAAGCCCATCTCGGTGTTCATCAGAATCATGACAGGCTTACCGTTTCCAGTGGCTTTTTTAGCGTCTTCCAAAGCAGGAAGCAGAGTCTCGAAGTTGTTACCGTCAGCCTCCAGAACATGCCAGCCGAATGCTTCGAACTTGGCACGCAGGTCGCCCAGGGCCAACACTTCTTCGGTGCCGCCGTCAATCTGCTGGTAGTTGCGGTCTACGGTGGCAATCAGGTTGTCCACTTTGTTGTGGGCCGCATACATGGCCGCTTCCCATACCTGACCCTCGCCCAGTTCGCCGTCGCCCATCAGCACGTACACCAGGTTATTGTCTTTGTTCAGTTTCTTGGTTTGCGCAGCACCAACGGCTACCGACAAGCCCTGGCCCAGCGAGCCGGAGGCTACGCGTATACCTGGCAGACCTTCCTCAGTGGCCGGGTGACCCTGCAGCCTCGAGTTGATCTTGCGGAACGTGGCCAGTTCAGATACCTCGAAGAAACCGGCGCGAGCCAACACACTGTACCATACCGGCGAGATGTGGCCGTTGGACAGGAAGAAAAGGTCTTCGCCTTCGCCGTCCATGTTGAAAGGTTGAGGCTTGTAGTTCATCACGCGGAAGTACAGCGACACGAAATAGTCCGTGCAACCAAGCGAGCCGCCTGGGTGACCGGAGTTAACTGCATGCACCATGCGCACGATGTCGCGGCGAACCTGTGCCGCGATCTGCTTCATCTCGTCGATGCTTTTGTTGTGTGGGTTCACGATTATTGAATTGTTTAATTGTTGATTTTTCAAATTGCTAAATTGTTGAATCCTTAATTGCTAATTGTTGATTGTTAAATTGTTTGTCTGATTAGCAATTAACAACTCCTCTAAACAAGGCACTGAACGCTTATGCCTGACTGTTATGAAGGTAACAAGGCTGCCCTTTGTCCTCCCAAATCTATCTTTCAGTAGCTAACTTCTTATGCCTTTCCGGCTGATAAAGAAGTTCTGTGTCCTATACCTTGTGCCCAGTGTCTCTGTTAAAACACAAAGATACAAAGTAAAAAGCGCAGCCGCCTAGAAGGACAGCTGCGCTTTTGCTCGCTATTTCAATATCTGTTTGGCGTGGTCGGAGGTTTTCACTTTCGTGATGATGTCCTCGATGGTGCCGTTTTCGTCGATGACGAAGGTATAGCGCATGGTGCCCATGTACTTCCTCCCATACATCGATTTTTCCTGCCACACGCCGTACTGCTCCACAATCTTCTTATCGGTATCGGCTAGCAGCGTGAAGGGCAGTTCGTACTTGCTGATGAAATTCTGGTGCGACTTCTCGCCGTCGATGCTCACGCCGATTATTTCGTAGCCCTGGGCCTGCAGCGCGCTGTAGTTGTCGCGCAGGTTGCAGCTCTGAGCCGTGCAGCCGGGTGTGTTGTCTTTTGGGTAGAAGTAGAGCACCACTTTCTTGCCGCGGTAATCGCTTAGCTTTACAGTGTTGCTGTTCTGGTCCTTGGCCTCAAACGCAGGCGCCTTGTCTCCGATCTTCAGTTCCATGTCTTTCTTTGCGTATCAAGTATCAAGTAGCACGACTTTTCTTCACTTATTTGAGAGAGTCTTGCTACTTGGTACGTGTGTCGTGATACGAATTTTAAATAGTGGTCACAAACTCCGCTTCGTTTCCGGCGTTGTCTTTTACCTTCAAAACTACTTTCCCTGACAAAGGTATGCTTTTATCTAATTTTTCGGAGTATATGGTGGCAGTTTTATGCTCGTATTTCATAAGCAACCACTTGCCGTTCACTTCACAGCGGAAGGAGTTAACGCCTGACAAATCGTCGCCAATCCGGAATTTGATCTGTGTCGGGCTTTTGCTGAGCAGCCTGATGGTGGGGGCTTTCACGTCCTCGAGCACCTTGAACTTGCCCATCGCCCGGGCCGAGAAGGTGATGCTGTTGCCATCCCAGACGCCGCCCAGCATGCCACGGCCTTTGCCCAGCCCCAGATAATACACGGCAGCCTTGCTCTTGTCGGTAAGCGGTGTGCTCGGCGTGATGGTCACTTTAACAGGCTTGTGCAACGGTATGAAGTAGTCGCCAATGGTATACACGTCGCCCTCGCGTTTGGCCTGCAGGTATAGCGTGTCATACAGACTCTCTTTTTCGAAACGGATAGTCATGTCGCGGTTCGTGAAGCTGTATTCCTGCCCCGAAGGGATGGTGGCCTGCAGGTCGAGTAGGGTAGTGGTGCCGCAAAACTCCAGAGACTCCGGCAGACCACCGCGCAGGTCATAAAGACTGACTGAGGCGGCGCCCTTGGTATAGCTCGGTACCAGCATCAGGCGCTGGTTGTTCACCACCATCTCCACATTGCGCGGTGTAGACGAAGTGTCGGAGGCGTTCACCTTCAGGATGTTGCCGATGATCTCGTAGCTGAGCTGCGGCTTGGTCACTTTGCCGTTTGCCCCCTGCGTAAAGACAGGCTTTTGTCCCTTCACCACAAAATTCAAGGTAGAGGTATTGTTGTAAGTGTCTTTGGCCACCAGCTTGATGTGGTATACCGAATCGGCCTGCACGTTCAGCCTGCCCCGGTTCTGGGGTGCGGTATAGAGCGGCAGGTCGTTGCCATAGTCCACGTAAGCCTTCTGGAAAGTGCGGCCCGTGCGGCGGAAAACCCCATAGTTTACGTGCTGCGACACTTGCTTCGACAGCTCGAAGGGCACGCGGTCGATATGGTGGTTGTATACCTGCCGGTCGTTCACAAACACGGTCACGTCCTGCGTGCCGTTGCGGTTCTGGGTGTCGTCGTAGCGGTCAATGGTCTGCAGTTCAAAACCGATCAAGCCGTGTGCAAACACCGTGTCAGGCAAGGTATGGATGCCGTTCGTTTTCTTTGGCGTGAACTCCCGTCGCGCAAACTCTCCGTTTATGCGGGCGTGGATGTTGAGCGGCTGTATGCCTAGCCCCAGCAGATCAGGCGGCGTGGTGTCGATGATCTCCTTGAAGCCCCAGCGCAGCGGGTTGTACAGACGGTCCTCCGCATCGCGGATCTCGAAATGCAGGTGTGGTCCGCCAGAGCCTCCGGTGTTTCCGGACAAGGCAATGATCTGGCCCTTCTTTACCGGGAAGAGGTTCTTCTCCGGGAAAAGCTCGAGCTCAAAGGTTTCTTTCTCGTACTGTTTTCGCAGCACGTAGTCGGCTAGCGGGTCATAAAAGGCCAGCAGGTGCGAGTAGGTGGTGGTCAGCCCGTTCGGGTGCGTTACGTAAATGATGTTGCCATACCCGTAGGTCGACATTTTCACCCGCGAGATATAGCCATCGGCCGCCGCGTATACCGACAAACCCTCGCGCTGGTCTGTCTTAATGTCGAGGCCACCGTGGAAGTGGGTGGCACGTATCTCGCCCATGGAACCTGACAGGTAATTGCGCACGCCTGGTTTGATGGGGAACATGAAATAACCCTGTTCCGGCGCCGGTTGGGCAGCCGCTGCGAGGGTCGTGAAAAGGTAAGCGAAAAGGAGCGCCAGGCGCTTATTTAATTTCAAAGTCAAGTAGCTTTTTATCTTCAACATAGCCTTCCAATCTGTCGCCGATCTGTACCGGTCCCACTCCCTCAGGCGTACCTGTAAAGATGATGTCTCCTTTCTTCAGGGTAATGAAGCGGGAGATATAGGCGATGATATCGTCAAAATTGTTGAGCATCATTTTAGAGTTGCCCTGCTGGCGTGTGGCGCCGTTCACATCCAGTTTAAAATTGATGTCCTGCAGGTTCTCAAACTGGTCGAGTGGCAGAAACTCCGACACCGGGGCCGATCCATTGAAGCCTTTGGCCAGCGTCCAGGGCAGTCCTTTGGCCTTGGCTTTGGCCTGCAGATCGCGGGCCGTGAAGTCAATGCCTAAGCCGATGGCGTCGTAGTATTTGTGTGCAAATTTTCGGTCGATGTTCTTGCCCTCACGGCCGATGCGCAGAATCAACTCCACCTCGTGGTGAATGTCCTGGCTGTACTCGGGGTAGTAAAAAGGCTCGTTGTTGCGGAGAATGGCCGTGTCAGGCTTAAAAAATATCACCGGTTCGTCCGGCACTTCGTTTTTCAGTTCGGCAATATGATCGGCGTAATTGCGGCCGATGGCGAGTATTTTCATAAAGGGTTAAGGGTGTTTTCTTTATCGATCTTCAAAAATAGGCTTTATCCGGTTTCGGTGCAGCATGTTTGAGCAAAAAGAATCGCTTTGAAGACAATTTTTTGCCGCATCATCCGGCTTTCAACAGGTGCCGCCTTTTTTATACTTTAACAAGAGAAGGTCCGCATTATTGTGTGGCTGGGGGCTACAACATTTTATATTAGAGCGTTCGTATACCTATGCGACTGACATTTCAGCCTGTAGCCTGTCATTTCTGCGCAGGTTGTACTTTGTTTTATCAGTTAAAGTATAGTAATTTTAACATATTAAACGATCCACGTATACCTGTCTCTAAAAATTGGTTCAAAATTTGAAAAGCCTTTTTCTGGAGTCATTTAAATTTTAAAACTATGTACAAGAAGTTAATTGCCTTTTCGATAGCGGCAGTAATGATGGTTGCCTGTACGACAGTGCCCATTACAGGTCGCAGACAGCTGAGTCTCGTGTCAGACGCGCAGATGATGCAAATGAGTTACGACGCCTACGACCAGTTCCTGAAGGAGAACAAGCTGTCGCGCGACGCACAGGCTACGGCCATGGTGAAGCGCACCGGACAGCGCATCCAGCGTGCGGTAGAGCAGTACATGGCTGCTAATGGTATGTCAGACCAACTGCAGGGCTTCCAGTGGGAGCACAATCTGATCGAGGATGACCAGGTGAACGCCTGGGCGATGGCCGGTGGCAAGACGGTAACCTACACAGGTATACTGCCAGTGGCTCAAAACGAAACCGGCCTTGCCGTGGTGATGGGACACGAGATTGCCCACGCCATAGCCAAACACAGCAACGAGCGCATGAGCCAGCAACTGGCCCAGCAGTTCGGAGGCCAGACGCTTTCTGCCCTGGCCGGTTCGCAGCCGGGTGTTGCCCAGCAATTGATCATGACGGCTTATAGTGCCGGTTCAACTTTAGGTATACTGAAGTATGGTCGGAACCAGGAAAGCGAAGCTGACCGTTTGGGTCTGATCTTTATGGCCATGGCCGGGTACAACCCACAGGAAGCGATTCCTTTCTGGGAGCGTATGGAAGCCAAGTCGGGCGGTCAGGCACCACCGGAGTTCCTGAGCACGCACCCAAGCGCCGGTACTCGTCGCGCCAACCTGCAGAGCTACATGCCGGAGGCGATGAAATACTACAAGAAATAATCAAAACCAGATAACCACATGACTCCATCACCCTTAGCCAATGGCCGGCACTTGCTGCAGGCCTGCCTGCGCTGGTCGCTGGCCCTGACTCTGATTCTACTGGTAGCGGTTGGCTGTACACGCCGCGAAGCTTTCCCGGAGGAGAGTGAAGAGGAGCCACTCGACCAGGAAGCCGGACCTAAATATGACGGGCAGCTGTTGGCGCAGGTGGTGTTGGACGAGATCAATTTTGTAGTGCCACAGCAGGAACTAGTGCAGCCTTTTATAAAGGAATTCGGCAACGGCACCGTGGTGAACAAAGTAACGATCCATAAGGTGCAGGATAACAAAAATTTGCCTGCTACTTATTACCTGGTGGGGCTAGGCATCTACAACGGCTCTTTCCGTTCAATGGCATTGGAGTTGGATGTGGCTTCTGACAACAGCCTATACCTGAGCAGCAAGTCGGTAAAGCACATTTGCGAAGCCACAGCCGGCTGCGACTTTTGTTACTTCAACTTCGTGGATAACAGGATTACAGGCTGCCAGTGCTCTATACGCGCCGCCGGCTACGACTGCCGCCACAAAGCGCAGGAAGGAAACACTCTGCTGCAAGGCGTGAGACTGAAAAACTCGGGACAGAAATAATCCGGGACATGAACAGAAAGAGAGCGGGCTGTCAGTTATCTGGCAGCCCGCTCTCTTTTTATTATTGGGATTATTTAGCCCAACTAGAATCCTGAAAATCTTTTAATCCTGTAAATCCTTGGGGTAGGGGCCCTATACAAAGATCTAGGATACACTACAATCTAGGATACACTACTCTGCATGTTTCTTAACCTAATGCGGGTAAGGATCTTTTTGGTATACAGCGGGAAATCTCCCTTCATCATCCAGTCGTAGTAGCTGGGCTCCTTGCTGAGCACTTCCTCCACGGGCACGTTGCGGTGCTTGCCAAAGTTAAAAACCTCCTGCCCAGCGTTGTTGTACACGATGCGACCGGCCAGGTCAGCAGACTTCTCGAACGTGAACTTGTGGAGCTGGGCCATATCGTTCTGGATCGGGGTATCTTCTATGCCTTCGGCTACTTCCACCAGCGTGTTTTCGTAGCGCTCCAGCTGTGCTTTCAGGATGTGGTACGTGGCCACAGTATCCGCCTCGGCGCTGTGCGCGTTTTCCAGCGTTTTGTCGCAGTAGAATTTATAGGCAGCAGAAAGCGTGCGCTTCTCCATCATGTGGAAAATCCGGCAGGCATCCACCACATTTCGGTTGTCGATGTCGAAGTCTATACCTACGCGCAGAAATTCCTCGGCCAGCAGCGGAATATCGAAGCGCACCAGGTTATAACCACCCAGGTCGCAACCTTCCATAAACTGATACAGGTTGCGGGCCACCTGTTGGAAAGTGGGGCAGTCCTTCACGTCCTCGTCGTAAATCTTGTGGATCAGGCTTGACTCCAGCGGGATCGGCACAGTCGGGTTGATGCGGCGTGTTTTGAGAATTTCCTCTCCGTTGGGCATCACTTTCAACACACTGATCTCAACAATACGGTCCTTGCAGATGTCGGTGCCGGTGGTTTCGAGGTCAAAAAATACGATAGGGCGCTTCAGGTTCAGTTTCATATAGGGGTGGTTTACAGAACCGCTTTTTTGAGCGCCTCCAGGTCAAGGTTTTGATAAGTGCCGGAGCTCATGAGCAGGAGGTTAGCGTTTTTCCAGTCCATCCCTTTCAGGTGCTCGAGCAGGGCGTTTGAGTCGGTGAATATCTGCAGGTTCGGGTTACCGAAAGCGCTGCGCAAGTCGTCCTCCGAAAGCATTTCCATGCGCTTGTGCTCCACCGTTTTCGGGCTGAAGAATACGATAGGAGTGTCAGCTTTGTCGAGGGCACCGGCATACTGCGGCAGGAAGTTTTTGTTCAGGCTGCTGAAGGTATGAAGCTCCACACAAGCCACCAGCTTGCGCTGCGGGTACTGTGTTTTTACGGCTTCAGTGGTGGCTTTTACTTTGGAAGGGGCATGGGCAAAGTCGCGGAAGATGACGGTGTTGCTGTTCTCGCCGAGTTTCTCCAGTCGCTTGGCCGCTCCCTTGAAGGTTTTGAGTGCTTCGTAGAAATCGTGTGCCTTGATGCCAATCTTCTTGCAGACCTCCCGGGCCGCGCTGATGTTACGCAGGTTGTGCTCCCCGAAAAGCGGGATCTCCACATCGCCCTCTTTTTTAGTGTGCAGGATCGTTTTGCCGTTCTTGATGCTGTGGGGGTGCACGGTATAGCCAATGTAGGCGATGTCTGCCGGGTTGCGCGGCACGGCCACCAGCTGCACCTGCTCGTCGTCCTGGTCGTAGATCAGGGTGCCGGCTTTCGGGGTCATCTCCGCGAAAATGCGGAACTGGTCACGGTATACTTCCGGTGTCGGGAACACATTGATATGGTCCCAGCTGATGCCGCTAATCACGCCAATGTGGTGGTGGTACAAGTGAAACTTCGGCACACGTTTGATCGGGTCAGAGAGGTACTCGTCGCCTTCGATGATGATGATGGGAGCGTCATCGGTGAGCTTCACCATGCGATCGAAGCCCTCGAGTTGCGCACCCACAGCGTAGTCAAACAAACGACCGCAATGACGGAGCACGTGCATGATGATGGAGGTAATGGACGTTTTGCCATGACTGCCGCCGATCACAATGCGCTGCTTGTTTTTGCTCAGTTCGTAGATGAAGTCCGGGAAAGAGTAGACCGGTATACCCAGCTCCTGCGCACGCAGCAACTCCGGGTTATCGGCGCGGGCGTGCATACCCAAAATCACCGCATCGGGCTTGTCGTTCAATTTCTCCGGAAACCAGCCTTCCTGGGCGGGCAGAATACCTGCGGCGGCCAGTCGGCTTTTGGCCGGCTCGTAGATTTCGTCGTCTGAGCCCGTCACTCTTATACCTTGGTCGTGCAGCGCCAGGGCGAGGTTGTGCATGATGCTGCCGCCCGTGGCAATCAGGTGAATGTGTTTAAATTCCGTTCTCTCCATAATCCGTGCTATCCGTTTAGCGAACCGACAAAATTAGAATTCCTGAGTTAAATGTAAATAGCTATACGCTAATATGTGGATATCTTCCGTATTTTGTGGATTACTTGGGCGGCTTACTTTTTAAATTTGTGGGTATGGAGGAGATGAAAATGAACGTGCGGCCAACCGGCAACCGCGGCAACTGGGCAAAAAAAGCCCCTGCCGTGGCAGAGTTGGGTAAAAAACCGCCGCAGGCACTAGATTTGGAGGAGGCCGTGCTAGGCGCTCTGATGTTGGAAAAGGATGCGCTTACCACGGTAATCGACATTTTGCGACCTACTTCTTTTTACAAAGAGGCGCACCAACGCATATTTAAAGCGATCCTGGCCCTGTTCGATAAGTCAGAGCCGATCGACATTCTGACCGTGACGCACGAACTGCGCGAGAACGGCGAGTTGGAGCTGGCAGGCGGCGCCTACTACGTCACGCAGCTGACCACCCGCGTAAACTCGGCGGCCAACATCGAGTACCACGCCCGTATCATCACGGAGAACTCAATCAAGCGCGACCTGATTTCGATTTCCTCTGAAGTGCTTTCGAGCGCTTTTGAAGACACCACCGACGTATTCGAACTACTCGACAAGACGGAGGCGAAGCTCTACGAGGTGTCTGAATCGAACATCCGCAAGAACTTCGACGATATGCGCTCCTTGATGCACCAGGCCATTAAGGAACTCGAGGAGAAGCGCAAGCAAACCGACGGTCTGACCGGCGTACCAAGCGGCATGACCGCCCTGGATCGCGTAACGTCCGGCTGGCAGAAATCGGATTTGATCATCCTGGCCGCCCGTCCCGCGATGGGCAAGACCGCCTTCGTGCTTTCCTGCCTGCGCAACGCAGCCGTGGATTTCAAAAAAGGCGTGGCGATCTTCTCGCTCGAAATGTCCTCGCTGCAGCTGGTGAATCGTCTGATCTCCTCGGAGGCTGAACTCGATTCGGAGAAGATCAAAAAGGGAAGTCTGGAAGATTACGAATGGGCGCAGCTGAACCATAAAATTTCGAAGCTGACCGAGGCACCGATCTTTATTGACGATACGCCAGGTCTGTCTATTCGTGAGCTTCGTACCAAGTGCCGCCGCCTCAAGGCGCAGTACGACATCCAGATGATCATCATCGACTACCTGCAGCTGATGAGCGGCAACGCCGAGGGCAAGGGTGGTGGTAACCGTGAACAGGAGATTGCTTCCATCTCACGGGCCATGAAAATGCTGGCCAAGGAACTGAACGTGCCGGTGATTGCACTTTCGCAGTTGAGCCGTGCCGTGGAAACCCGCGGTGGCGACAAACGTCCGCAGCTGTCTGACTTGCGTGAATCCGGTTCCATCGAGCAGGATGCTGACATGGTGCTCTTCCTCTACCGACCGGAATATTACGGCATCACCGAAGACGAAATGGGTAACCCAACCGCGGGTGTTGGGGAGGTAATCATTGCCAAGCACCGTAACGGTTCCCTGGAAAACGTGCAGCTGAAGTTCATTGGCAAGTACACCAAATTCACCAACCTCGACTCCGACTTCGGGGGCGACGGTGGCTTCAATGCGCTGCCAAACAGCAGCTTCGATGCCGAGACACCAGGCGCTATACGCTTGGGTAGCCGCATGAACGACGGTAGTCAGGGTGGAGGAGGTTTCCCGGCCTCAGGCTTTGACGACGAGCCACCGTTTTAAGGTATAGACTAAGGTCTTGACAAATGATTTTTTGACAAAGGACAAAAGACTAGGAGAGTAAGTAGACAGACAAATGGGGAATTAGCCCTGCTGTAGCGTTATTGCCTGATGGAGTCCTGAGTTGATAAGATAAGAAAAGCCGCTGTGCCATATCGCCAGCGGCTTTCCTATTTTACATCCACTCTACTTTTTCCTCAAGCGGTACGATGCGTTTGCCTTCCCCGGCAGGTTCATCGGCATAGCCCAGGTATAGGATGCCGAGCACCACGTCTTCTTCCCGGAGGTGGAGCATCTCCTTCATGGCGGGTTTATACGCCATGCCGCCGGAGCCCCAATAGCTGGCTATACCTAAGGCCGTAGCGCCCAGCAGCAAATTTTGGATCGCGCAGGAGGTAGCAGCTATTTCTTCAAGGGCCGGAATCTTGGGCAAGTCGCCACGGCGCATGTAGGCTACGAGCACATGCGATGCTTTGTCGCCCATGTGCAACAGTTTATCATAGCGCTCCTGTAGGTATTTCTCAGGCTCGATCTTCTGTTTATACAACTCGGCATGCGCCAGGCAGAAGTCTTGTATTTTGTCGCCGGCATATACCTTGAAGCGCCAGGGCTCCGTGTGTCCGTGTGTAGGCGCCCAGTCGGCCAGTTCCAGCAGTTGTTTGATCTGCTCGTCAGGTATGCGCTGCCCGTTCATTTTGCCCGGCTTGGTGGTTCTACGGTTTTGAATGATGTGGCTTATTTCAGAGAAGGAAGTAGTCATGGGTGATAAATTTTATAGAAGCGCCGGCCTACGGAAGGGAGTGCAGCCATTCGCGGGCTTCGGCTTCGGTCTCAAACATTTTTATTTCCAGCATGTCGCCGATGCGCTGGTGCAGTTGGTGGAACGACATCTGGCCGTACACCCCTTTGGCAAGTACCTGCGGCATGTAGCGCAAGCCCAGCGAAATGGCGAGGGGCATCCATTCGTTCGATATCCAGTCGGTGGCGATGTCCCAGGGGCCAACCAGCTCTTCGTGGCTGTTGAGCAGCTTGGGGCAGGGCTTTTCACGCATCAAGTCCAGGTAGGCGGCTCCTCCTTTTTGCACCGTATCCAGGTATTGGCGACCAATCCAGTGGGCGTAAATGTAGGCGTTGTCCGGCATACGGGTGTATTCCAGAAATATGTCTCCATTCGCTTTGGTCAGCTTTTGTGTTTTAGTCATACTTAGAGGTCATAGTTAGGTGCTCCGAAAAGGTAGAACACGCAGAAACGACACTTGTTCTGTAAAAATAAGGTATAACGGGTTCTTAACCTGATAAAAAGCGCCTTTGCCCATAAAACGTGTCAAGAATAGGAAATAGAGGCTTTTAAACTGGAGAAATAAAAGGCTTGGTCTTCGTATGCTATACCTCTGTACAGCACCAGCAGAATTCACAGCGGACTGGACATGCAGTTTAACCAGGTATAGCATAGTGTCATGGCAAGTAGCAAAAAATGGCTAAACCGCCAGTAGGTATACCCACCAACAATTTAGCCATTCAACAATTTAAAAATTTACCTATTTCAGTTTCAGATCAACCAGAATCTGCTCAATCTTCTCGCTTAGCTGTCGATCCACTGCGTCAAAGTTCTCTTTAGAATCTAGCGGCTCGTTCACGCTGATGTAGAATTTGATTTTGGGCTCGGTGCCGGACGGACGGGCAGACACTTTGGTGCCATCTTCAGTCAGGTACTGCAGCACATTCGAGCTTTCCAGGTCCAGTTTCGACTCCTCGCCGGTCACCAGGTTTTTGCGGGTGCTGTGCTTGTAGTCGCTTACTTCCAGTACTTTAGAGCCCGCAATGGTCTGCGGCGGATTGGCGCGCATGTCGGCCATCATCTGCTGAATTTCCTCGGCGCCGCGCTGGCCTTTTTTGGTGAAGGATACGAGTTCTTCTTTGTAGAAACCGTGCTGCGTGTAAATCTCTACGAGCATCTCCATCAGGGTCTGGCCTCTGTCTTTGGCTACTGCCGCCATTTCAGCGATCAGGGCGCAGGCCGAAATGGCGTCTTTGTCGCGCACGAAGTCGCCGATCATGTAGCCGTAGCTTTCCTCGCCACCGCCGATGTAGAGTTCTTTGCCTTCCAGCGCACGGATTTTCTCGGCAATGTACTTGAAGCCGGTCAGCGTCTCGTACATGGTCACGTTGTAGCTGTCGGCAATGTCTTTGATCAGGTCTGTGGTCACGATGGTCTTCACGATGAACTCTTTGCCTGTCAGCTTGCCAGCATTTTTCCAGGCCAGTAGCAGGTAGTTCATCAGTAGGGCGCCGGTCTGGTTGCCGTTGAGCAGCTCAAATTCACCCTTTAGATTACGCACGGCTATACCTACGCGGTCGGAGTCCGGGTCGGTGGCCATCACGAGGTCAGCGTCTATTTCGCGGGCCTTGTTCAGCGCCAGCGTCATCGCCTCTTTCTCCTCGGGGTTCGGGTATACCACGGTCGGGAAGTTGCCGTCTGGTGTGGCCTGCTCCTCCACAATGTGCACATTGGTGAAGCCAAAACGCTTGAGAACTTCCGGCACGAGCGTGATGCCTGTGCCGTGAATGGACGAGAACACGATCTTCAGATCATGCTGGTTGCGTATGGCCTCCTGAGAAACGGACAGGCTCTGTACTTTTGCCATATAAGCCTCGTCCATCTCTTGACCGAGCATGTGGATGTTGGCTGGCTTGGCTTCCCATTTCACTTCATCGATGGAGGTGATCTTGTTCACTTCGCCGATGATGTTCTTGTCGTGCGGGGCAGTTACCTGTGCACCATCGTTCCAGTATACCTTGTAGCCGTTGTATTCTTTCGGATTGTGTGACGCCGTAACCACTACGCCGCTGTGGCAGCCCAGGTGACGTATGGCGAAGGACAATTGTGGGGTAGGGCGGAGGGCCTCAAACAGGTATACCTCAATGTCGTTGGCCGAGAAGATGTCGGCGGCAATGCGGGCAAACACGTCGGAGTTGTTGCGGCAGTCGTGGGCAATGGCCACTTTCACGCGCTCTCCCGGGAAGTTCTGCTTCAGGTAGTTGCAGAGGCCCTGCGTCGCCATCCCTAAGGTATAGCGGTTCATGCGGTTGCTGCCCGCACCCATGATGCCGCGCAGTCCGCCTGTTCCGAATTCCAGGTCTTTGTAGAAAGCGTCGGCCAGTGATTCGTGCTCGTTGCGTTCCAGTAAGCCGTTTATCTCTGATTTGGTTGCCTCGTCGTAGTTGCCGCTCAGCCAGGCGTCTATTTTATGCTGTATAGCTGGTTCAATCATAGTTTTTGTAATGTATGTATTGCTGTTAATGTCGTATAAATTATGGCGCGAGCGTCCTCGCTCGTGTCTGGTATAGTGGGGCCTTTGGCCCCGTGTCAGGTATAGCTGGTGTAGCTCAGGTTTATCTATACCTCTAGCTAATTTTTTTCATTGCCTGGCCTGTCCGGCCGGGACCTACTTTTTTTCTTGATAAAAAGAAAGAGGGCCCCTACCCCCAGTAGGCAAAAAAATCAAGACGCTCCAAATCGAGGGCCCCTACCCCCACTCGCTGAACGCTCTTGACAGGGGGACCCCTTCACCCCCAACAGTGGAGCGTCGAAAAACGCACCTGGCGCCGCTATCTGTTTCATTGCCAGCGTGCAAGTTAGTCTTTCAATGCGTGCCAGTGTTTGTTTGTTACACGGCTATACCTTAGTATAGCAGCTCCAAATTCCCCATCTTAAACTTTTTAGAGGGGCCCTTCCCTCAGGAAGGGTTAAGAGTGGTTGGACCCGGCAAATCAGAAAATCAACTATAGCGCTTATACCTGTAACTTGGCAGTGGCTGAAAAGTCCCCCTTCGAAGGGGGTAGGGGGATGTCAATCATGCACGAGGATCCTGTCAATCCCTAAATCCTGCAAATCCTTGGGGTAGGGGCCCTATATAAAGATTCATGCAATTACTCAATCAACCACTCACTCATTCACTCCCTCGCTAAATCACTCACTCGCCCTGCCTCCACGCCACAAAAAATCACACCAGTCCCCGGGTTGCCGCTTGGCGATTGTGAGAACTGGTGTGATGGGATTATATCAAAATTATGGTCGCTAACACGGGTTACACCGTGCTATACTTTGCTTGCGGACTAAAGGTTACCACGCAGCGCCTGCTCACGCTCGATGGCTTCGAACAAGGCCTTGAAGTTGCCTTTGCCGAACGATTTGGCGCCTTTGCGTTGGATGATCTCGTAGAACACGGTCGGTCTGTCTTCCACAGGCTTAGTGAAAATCTGCAGCAGGTAGCCTTCGTCGTCGCGGTCTACGAGGATATTTAGTTTGCGCAGATCCGCCATGTCTTCGTCGATGTGGCCGATGCGGTCGATCAGGTCTTCGTAGTAGGTTTCCGGCACGCGCAGAAACTCCACGCCACGGCGGCGCAACTCTGCTACCGTATGCAGAATGTCGTTGGTGGCCACGGCAATGTGCTGCACACCGGCACCGCGGTAAAACTCCAGGTACTCGTCAATCTGCGACTTCTTCTTGCCCTCAGCCGGCTCATTGATTGGGAATTTGATGTAACCGTTGCCGTTCGATACCACTTTGGACATAAGCGCCGTGTACTCGGTGCTGATGTCGTTATCGTCAAAGGTAAGGAGCAGTTTGAAGCCCATCACGTCTTCATAGAATTTCACCCACTCGTTCATGCGGCCCAACTCCACGTTGCCTACACAGTGGTCCACGTACTTCAGGCCAACCGGCTCAATCTCCAGTTCGCTCTGGCGCGGCACATAACCCGGCATGAACACGCCGCTGTAGTTTTTGCGCTCCACAAAGGTATGGATGGTATCGCCGTAGGTATGGATAGAGGCTACTTTTACTTCGCCGAACTCGTCGGTGAGCGTCTTAGGCTCCAGAGCTGGCTTGGCACCACGCTCCACCGTGCCACGGAAAGAGGCTTCGGCATCGTCCACCCACAGGGCCAGCACTTTTACACCGTCGCCGTGCAGGTGCACGTGCTGGGCTATGTCGGAGTTCGGGTCGAGGGAAGTAGTGAGCACCAAACGGATTTTCTCCTGTTGCAGCACATAAGAGGCACGGTCGCGCACACCGGTTTCGGGGCCGGCATAGGCCACCAGCTTAAAGCCGAAGGCCGTCTGATAAAAGTGAGCGGCCTGTTTGGCGTTGCCCACATAAAACTCAATATGGTCGGTGCCGTTCAGGGGCAGAATATCTGTTGCCATAGGTATAAGTATGGTTTAAATATGTTTTGTGTAAAAATACAGCTTTTATACGTTTATCAAAACCCGGTGAGTGTTGCGGCAAATTATCATGTTTTATTCTTGCAATTCCTACGGCATGTTTCCAACTTTGTAAAAAACAGAAAGACGCTATGAACGCAAATGCACTGAACAGTTCACTGGTGGCCATCATCCAGAAGAAGCAGGAACTGAATGCGCTTGACTACAACGACGAGCGCTATGACGATATGGAAGAAGAACTCCACGACCTGGAAGACGACTTCAACGAGGAGTATGGCGACTACCTGGAGGATGTACTGGAGGAAGTACACGGTAAGCTGCGCTCCGACGCCGACATACTTTTGCCAACTGCCTACCTGCCCAGCTCGCTTAACGGTGAGCACGTAGATGCCGACGGCGAAAAAGAGGGTGTTTGGATAGAGTCCGATGAGTTTCCGGGTGTAGAGATGCGCCTGGTGCTGACTGCTAACCCCGCCCGTTTCGTGGTGCTGATCGGCGACCAGGAGCGCGAGCTTTGGAAGGCTGAGTAAGGTATAGCTTGAGAAGAAAGTAGCAGGATCAAATCTACTTGAAGATAGAACCACACCTGTCCTAAGGTATAAAGGACGGGTGTGGTTTTTTCGTTTCATGCTGTGATGGGCAGCTTTTTTAATAGGTTTAGATACTTTTGACGAGTAACCAGGAGAAGATCGTGTAGGCAGTAGATCATCATCATAGTCCTATCAAAAGCTATAACGTGCATTATAGTAGGATTAACTAATCTGCGTGAAGAAACCTTATCGCCGCGATTGAAGTGCTGAGAACATTTTTTATATTGGTATTTCGCTATAGAAGTATGGAAAAAAAGCGAACCTCAAAACGAAAACATGTTTGGAAGGTGTCAGCAGTACTCCACACATAGTGCAGATAGTGGGAGTAGGTACTCCTGCTATACACTAGTTGGTTTTAACATGAATTATGAAAAAAGGAGCTTTACTTGTTGTACTGGTGCAGTTAGCTATACTTACTACAGGATTAGCTCAAACATCTCCTT
>NZ_FTPP01000004.1 GCF_900156345.1 Pontibacter indicus | reverse complement strand
AAGGAGATGTTTGAGCTAATCCTGTAGTAAGTATAGCTAACTGCACCAGTACAACAAGTAAAGCTCCTTTTTTCATAATTCATGTTAAAACCAACGTCTTGTGTATGCCGTGTGCAAGGCCTTCAGCCGAAGCATAAGGTATAAACCTTGTTGGCGTTTCGTGTTTCTACCAGTTCACTTCTTCTGTATAAGGTTTGTCTCTATACTCTAAAAAGTCCCTGATTTTTAATTTTTCAAGAGTCAGAACATTTACCTCCCATACCGATGATTTGGTATTCCATGGGTCAATCAAGACTTCTATAGTGTCAGCATTTTTTGTTCTTATTGAATGTATGTCAGCCAGTTCATCTACAACTCTTATGTTCCCTTCATTCCAAACTGTTAGGTGGTCACCAGCTACGACAGCCCATTGATTGCCTTTATCTATTTTTCCGCATGTCGGGTCTCCAACGTATTCTTCTTGCATCAGAACAGAATTACTTCTTTTATCTATTAGAAAAGTCGTTTCCCACTTGTGAAGCAATAGGAGTTTGTCAGTTTCGTCTAGTATGATAGAGTTCTTTATTTCCATTCTATACTTTCACATGCACTCCAACGGTTTCGTGCATAATGTGGGCTAAGCGTAGCTGCTGCCTAAATTATGAACCTTGTTGGATGAAGGTATTTTTCTTTTTTAATAAACAACTCCCCCTTTACACCATTTAGTGACTTCACCAGCTTTGCTGACTTCAATATAGAAATTATCAAGGCCATATGGTTTATGAACCATGATAGTAACAATATAGACGTCTTCTTTTAAGATTACTGGTTCTGACACATTCACTTTTCTTGCTTGTTTCCATATGCCTGTTTTTGTCTTAAAATTCGGTTTAGGAAACTTGCTGTTATCAACAGAGGGAGCAAGAGATTTATAGTTCTTATTTATACTTTCAATGGATTTTATACCTGAAGAATCTTTAGAAAACAAGTTCTTCCAGTCTTGTCTGAAGACGTCGTTCTGGTGGCAGACTGGTCGGTAAATGGGGCTGTATTCTACTATCTCAGGTTCTATTTTAAATAGTGTTTTATTACCGTAAACTGAATCTGAAACCACTTCTTTAAAATAGTCAAAGGCTATTTGTTCATAGAAGACCTGTCCATTTACTACTGATGGAATCGCAAGCAAGAAAATTATGTAAAGGATAGACTTCATTTATAGTTTTACTTACATCCAACGTACTGAGCCATCAGGCGGCGTAGCTGGCTTATGGGTGTGGTTATGCGGCGTTATTCTTTTTTACCATCCTTCAAATTCATGATACTTTATCTCTTTTTTATTTAGAGACTGCTCATATTCTTTAATTTCCTTAAATGCCTTATCAACTATACCTTCTGTTTCATACCAAATATCATCCGCTGGATAGGAACAAATGCCATCTGTTAATTCAATTAAAATCGCGCTTGTTAGAGAAGCGAACCTAAACTCAAAACTTTCACTTGCGTGCCAAACGAAAGAAACAACCTTATTATAATTCTTAAGTTTATCTTCAATTTCAGGCCTTGCAAGTTGAACTTCTGTTATTTTTTTACCTTTCAACTTATCAAAAAAACTAAGTTTTGGTTTTAGCTTTTCCTTCTCTTCTTGCAGATTGAAGTCGTCAATGTATAGTTCGAACCCACTTATTAAATCCTTATTTTTAAGAATTTCAAGGGGAGGATTTTTTAATTGGAATTTGAATGGAAGAAACCCTGTTTGGCTGCTAAAGGAAAAGTCAGGATGTACTTCAACAACCATTTCATAGTCATTTAGTCTTTCGACAATTTTAGGAATTAGGTCGTCAGATAGGTTTCTCGTAAAAACGTTTATATCTAAACTCATTCTTTTCTCATTTCCTTAATTGCCGCATAACGGTCTGGTGCAGCAGAAGCCCGAAGCGTAGCGAGGGTTAAAGCTGCACTGGGTTGGCATGAGAGATTCTCTTACTCCTCTATTAGTCTATTGAGGCGTGGCTGCAACACCCAGTATCCGATGATAGAGAATAATATCAGGAAAAACTCGCCCACATAGTCTCCGAACTTTGCTACTCGTCCTAGTTCGACCGATTTTATTGTCTTTGCAGCAAACCGTAAACCCATAAAGATGAAGACCATAGAAAGTAGGTGTAATACAACTATAACAATTCCAGCCATAGCCATATATGTACTATCTCCAGAACCGTTCATTAATAGAGCCATGTATATGCTGATTCCCAAAATGTAGAGTATCGGAACGGAGAAGTAAATTTTAAATCTTCCTGAGTTCAGCCTTACATCTGATGGAAGCTTTTGATTCAACTCTGTAGCTATAGCCCAAACCCATCCTAAAGTCCCAAGGGTAAAGAACACCATCATGATTGGAAACACCTGAAAGATTAACTCAGGTTGAGAGAAGGTAAAGATGTTTGCCAGCATTGGTAAACCCCATGTGAGGAGAAACAATTGCCAGTGCTTTAGCTTTAGAAGAAACTTCATTTGTTCTGTTTTATAAATTATGCTTTGATGCCAACGGACTTGGCCATAAGGCGGCGTAGCTGGATTATGGGCGTGGTTAGCAGTAGGGATTCTTCATTACCTCAGTTTCATTTTAAGCTCTAATTTTCCTTCTTCTTTCAGTTTTTCGAATTCAGAATAGTTAAAGCTCTTATCTAGAGGTTCTAAGTCGGTTACTTTATAAATCTCAATATTCTTATCGTCCCACCAGTCATTTGTGTCGATTGTATCTAGTTTGTTTACTACATAAAATCTGGTCCAAGTTTTCTTTATCTCCCCAAATTCCTTTGTTTGATGATTGACAACGATGTCCCCTTGTCGAGACCTGTAAAAAATGTCTTGATTGTCACCATATCTGTCTTCAATCTCCATTCCATAAAGCCCGATTGCAATGAATAAAGCCATTCCTACTACTATTAGGCTTATAGTTCCTAATATGATTTTAAACTTTTTATTCATTGTTAGTTTTATACTTGCGCCTTACTGCTAACGTTCTTGGCTATAAGGTGGCTTAGCTACCTTATAGGTGTTGTTGTACCTAGTTATTCTATTTTAATTATATCAAGCCTGTTGATTTTCCAGTAGACAAACTCTCCAACCACTTTTTTATCAGATGTCCATTTGCCTGTTTCCAATTCTATATCTCCAAAGTCAATAACTACAGGCTCAATAGATTTTATCTGTCCGTACCCCTCGTATTCCCAATCATTTATAGATTTTACCAGCTTTTTTTCTTGGTTCTTGTTCTCGCCAAAAATAGTATTCCAGTCAAGGTCATCATTAATCGAATCAAACTCTACGTTAACAACTTCTCCTTCAGTAAACTCTTCTTCATAAGCAAAAGCAGATATAGGGCTGCCGTCCTTTGCTTTTACCGTAATTGTACCTTCAGCAGGTTCCTTTCCTAAAAACCAATCTATTTGAAGAACTTCTACTTTCATAATTTTAACTGGGTACAACGGCTTGTGTATACCTTGTGCGAGGCTATTAGCCGAAGCATTGGGTATAAACCTTGTTGGGCTATGTTGTTCTTCCTTGTTATTTCTTTTCAAGCTGAAGTTCTTCAGGCACATGTAAGCGAGTTCGGTTCTCTTCATAAGCTTCCCATGAGTCTGCTCTATACAGTGTGTCATTTTTAATATCCACAATCCAGAAGTATATTCTCTCTTCTTCTTGCTCAATATTATGTGGGAAAACACATTCCTTACTTGCTTTCTGTTGAGCCAATATGAAATCACTACTATATGCGTAAGATTCAACTGTACAAGGAATCACCTTCTGTTCTTTTACTCCTCCATAGATTAAGCTATTCTCTCTGCTTTCAAACACATACTTGTAATTGCCTGCTAAATCTTCTGTAGAGTCAGATAGCCAGCCCCCGCATGAAGTTAATAGCAAGCAAACCAAAGAAAGCGAAAGCTGTGGTATGCCAATTCTATTCTTTACTTTCAGCACCTCTTTCTTTGATTAAATCATGAGTAGATTTTCTATAGTTTCAATACAGCCCAACGGATTTGGCTATGGTGCATTTTAATGCACTATAGGTTTTGTTGTGTGAAGTGTTTTTACCATTTATTAGAGTTGCAAACTATTGTTCTGCCGTCCTCCATAAATAGTATTTCATAATTTTTATATCTATAGTCTTTAACCAGAATGTTTGCTATTCCAACATTAGAGATCTGCGAAAGGAGGAAGTCATTTTCCGAGGTTTCCAAGTATGTTGTATTCTCTTGGAATCCCTTCTCTAGAAGTTTATTGTATGTCAATGTATAGTCACTTGGAGTTAGTCTAACTGCATATGAGATATTATAGTCACCAAATGAACTACTGCTCCGCTTATTAATCAGTTCAGCCGAATCAGGAAGCTTGATACTCGTATTTTCCCTGTAGTCGTCGAGGTAGAATTGGGTAGTTGGGTGAAAATTTGCAAACAAAAAGTAAGATAGAATCAGGACTAGAAAACTGGTTATGATTATAGATGTCCTATTGCTCGTAGTCTTCCTAATGATTCTATATGCTGCCCAAACCAGAATTAGCGTAATACAGACTAATATGAGAGTTATCATGATGGTAACAGCAAAGCAAGTATGATCTATTCTATTTGTTCTTTTACATTACACACAACGGATTGGTGCAGCCGAAGCCCGCCGCGTAGCAAGGGTTAAGGCTGAACTGGGTTGTGTTTAGTTATTCTTCATTTTTGATTTGTAATAGTCCAAAATGAAAGCATTGCCTACAATGTTGATGTCTTGATAGTACCTGTCATTGTCTTCATGCATAAATTCATTATTTTTCACATCGTCTTCGGTCATTGATCGCGCGATGCTCAACCCTATTAAAATTTTATCCTTAATGAATTGTTCTTGCTGGTTTCTCGGAAAGTATTCTTCAACATATTTTGCAATAGTTGGCAATTCCGTACGGTGAAACACATCTTGGCTTCCACCTGGTACATCAACATACTCAGAACAAAGGCATAATAAAACTACAAGTACCCCACGTCGATAAAATGTTTTTTCTTCTTCATAAAACCACTTATCTCCATCCAAAGTCAGGTACTCCCAATACTTCAAAGTGAAAGATTTGGGTGGAACGAAAGCGTTACTAATGTCACCAAAATTCTCGTCGAAAATCCATAGAATATCTTTCTTCAACTGATTTAGCTCTGACCAGTCGATTTCTCGTTCACTTCCGTCAGGTAGTTTTATAAACTTGTATCCTTCTTTCATTACTAATTGAACACAACGTGTTCGTGTATACCTTGTGCAAGGCCATCAGCCGAAGCATAGGGTATAAACCTTGTTGGGTGTTGCTATTCTTTGTTCGTTTCCTGATGCAAGTCAGGTATGATTTCAGTTATAATTGCTAATACCTTTTCCAGAGTTATCCCGTTTGTTTGGTCGAGAGCAAGAGAGTGGTCTTCTTCTATCACTACTACTTTAGGTATGACTCCGACTTCCTGTGTGATGACTTTAGTTTTTATGTTAAGGGTATTGCCGTAGGTGGGAACGTATGTTTGCAGCCAACCAAAGTATGGAGGCTCGTTTACTCTGTCTGTGTCATTCCACAATTCATTCGTTCTGATGAAGTTTTTTTCGCTTAAAGTAGTCCATACATCGAATATTAGATCTTCTTCATAGTCGATTATAGGTATAGTCAACCTTCCACGGATAAAGAAGTATTCTTCGTCAACTACACATAAGCTTTTAGTTTCTTCAATCCTTGTTTCTCTTTCCTCTTCTGGAATAGTAAAATAATATTCAGGGTAGTCACTGCCAAAGGTCAACGGCAAATTGCCAAGCTCCATACCGCAGCATGCACACTTATAAGTTATCTGACCTGACTGGTTTATTACTTTAGTGACTTTCAATTTTCATGACTTATAGTACCACCCAACGTCTTGTGTAGACGATGTGCGAGGCGTAGCCTAAGCATGAAGTATACACATGGTTAGACAACATTATTCTTTTCTTACTATCTTGATTCTAAACTCGCCTTCTGTAACAGCCATCTCCAAACCTGAGCCACTCTTTATCTTGCCCTCAAAGCTCCCTGCAATAATATCGTTCGCTTTGCTGGTTATCCGTATGGTAATATCCTTATGAGTCTGTCCTTCAAAATTGTAACTGTCCTCAGGGCCTCCTATAGTGATATTATCAGGAGTTGTAAAATCACGTAACATCAAAGCTCCCTGAAGTCTACTCCCTTGTGTTTGTGATGAGTTGATTACTGTAGGTATCGGAAGTTTATCCAAATCAATACCATTAATAATCAAAGTCATAATGCGCTCGTCGGGGTATTTGCCGCCTCTCATAAACATGAGTAACCCCCCATTTATATTGGGATTATAGTAGTGGCTGGAGGAGTCTCCGTCATGAAATAGTAGTGGCTCAGTGTAGTTGAGGTAATCTAAACCTAAGTTGCCTTTTATGTATCCATTACCAGTATATGGCTCAACTGGCACTGGAGCGTCTTTGTTACAGGCAGTAAAGAGCATTAAAAAGATAAGCAATAATGCTTTAGTGAAGTCAAATTGTTTCATTGTGAGTCATTCTTGATTTTATGAAGTCTAACGGATTAGTGCAGCCGATGCCCGAAGCATAGCGAGGGTAAGGGTTGCGCTGTGTTGTACAAAGCTTTTCTTAGTCTAAGTAGAAGAATCTTCCATAGAAGTTAACATCCATTTGCCTTGTTTTTTATTGAATTTATAAGAAATATAAACGCCAGTATCTTCTAAAGTATAGAGCACAGTCACTGTATTGTTGCTTTCTTCTTTCTTCTCGAGGTGATGCTTTCCAACTTGCATTTGAGAAAAGTCTACATATGACCAATCTTTCTTTCCAAGGTACCTTGTTACAGTCCCTTCATCTTCCACTAGTATTATTTTATAGGGAAACTCTACCCTTGAAAGCTGGAAGGTCGAGTCAGACGAAAACTTCGGGAAAAAGCTATCGAAGTCTTCCTTTTCCCCTTTAACTTCTTTATTGAGAACATCTATAGAGTCACCATCACTGAACCTGAGAGTTTCTGTTTCTGTAGCGGTGTCTTCTAGGTCTTCAGAAGAGATAGGAGACTTATCGCACCCACTGCAAAGAAGCAGTATTGAAAGATAAAGTAGCTTCATAATTTAAGTTAAGTACAACGTGCTCGTGCATAGTATGGGCAAGGCATTGCCGCAGCCTAAACTATGAACCTAGTTGGGCAGAGTGATTTTTCAACTACCGATTTGTTTTTATTACATTAATTAGCTCCAATGCATTTCTTATTTTTGCTTTCTCTGATTCATTTAAATGGGTATAATCGAATTGGCTTGCTTCATATTTCATAACTAATTCACCACCTAACTTTACCAGCAAAAGAGACATAGAACCTTCACTCGGTCCATTGTAGCATACCTGCCGAAAAGAGCCTTTTTCAACTTGTTCAAGGAGATTACTTACTACTTTGCTTCTCTCGTCACTTAAGGCAATGTTTATAGATTCATCTGCATTGTATGTCCATTGTTGCTTTGAGTTGGAATCTACTACAAAGGCTTCCGTTGAATTCGAATGATTGAAATATCTGCTAGTAAAAAATACACCATTATCCTTAATGCTTAGAAATTTACTATAAGCTGAATCTACTTTATCTCCATTTGTATATGGACTTTCATCAAACTCCGCAGTGGCTAACTCACATTCATACTTAATACCAACAGCACCAATTTTATTCTGCTGCTGACTTTTGCAGCCGAAGCACAGAATGACTAAAAAAAGAACATTTATGTACTTCATTCGCTTCGTTACTTTATATCGAGTAGCATTCTTTCTATGATTTTCATTTTGCCCAACGGATTGGTATATGCGACTTGCGAGGCTTTAGCCGAAGCATGAAGTATGTACAGGGTTGGGCAAAGTTATTTTTAAGCAAATATTGAAATTGGTACTACCTGTAGTACAGGTGGTTTTATATCTTTTATGAAATCAGAATCTTTTAAACCATGTGCAGCCATGTTCTGAAAACCCGAGAACATTTCTGTTAATAAAGAATTATCAACTTTGCTCAAGCTTGTCTTTCTTAATAAGTTAACACTATCGTTTGATGTATCTGGCAGTACCTTGATAACTTTTCCAAAGACTGTAAATTCACCATCTGCTAAATCATTAAGTGAAGGGTCATTTAAATAGCTATTATCTATGGTCAAGACAGCTTTAAACTTTTCTTCTCCTACATGTTCACCTGTTAAGTCTAAATTTCCATCAGACTGTAATTGGGTCACTAAGCCCTCAAATTGTTCAAGAAGTTTCTTATTATTTTGTTGCCCTTGCTTCTGACCTTTTCCATGACTTCTATCTTCGAAGTTCAAGGCCAATCTAAAGACTGATAGATAGCTTTCCAGATTATCTATGACTGGGTTTTTCCTCAAAGTAGCTTTGAACTCAACGAATTCACCAGTGGTCGAATCCATGAATTTATTAGTCCTTACTAAGCCTCTTGAATGAAGACTTGTTCTAACTTTTGCAAATAAAGAGTTAGGGGTATGAACTTTACTAAATTCTGATTCTTCTACAGTACCTTCTCTTTTAGAAGAATTCTTCTCACCACCCAATGTTACGCCCAGAAACGCAAAAACATTATTTACACCAATCTCACCTTTTAATTTATTCTCTTTTGTATCCTCTGCATTTGCTGAAGTTTTCAATGTTCGAATATTAGTAAAACCATTATCCAAAATAGCCAAAATATCAAAAGCATACTTTTGGTTAAGATAAAATGAGATTGGAAATTCATTCATGGTTTATATTTATTATGCCCAACGTTTAGTACAGGCTGCGAACGAGGCGTAGCCGAGTATGGAGCCTGTGCCTTGTTGGCAGAAGGATTTCTTAATCTTCTTCTTCAATAGTGAATGTGTTAAACTCACCATTCCAAGTTTTATTATCATTAGAAACTATTTCTAAAAACTCCAAAACTCCTTCTTCACTTAAATTCAATTCAAAAGAAATTGGGAATTCAAGTGTGTCAATGTAGAAGCTTTTACTTACTCCTAAATAAGTTTTTTCTTTTGAAATTTTATTCTTCTGCCGCTTTTGTCCCTGAGGAGTGAAGTGAACATACACACCTATGCCAGTAAATTCACGTGAGCTGACTTTCAAATTCAGCATTTGCTTCTTCAAAAATGGGTGTGTTTCTCTATGAGACTTCTCAATCTCAGACAGAATTGTATGTTCAAGAGAATTTAATTTTTCATCCATTTATGAGATTGCTTCTTAAATTAGCTTACTGCCAACTACTTGCTAACAGGAGTACCTACTCCTACTATCTGCACTATGTGTGGAGTACTGTTTGGCTCTTTTGTACATGGTCTTTCAATTTGGGAGCCTGTTATTGTCATCTTTTCCATAGCGTAACCCTAATATAGTTCTTTTCTACAGATTATCAAGCGGACTCACGATTTTGTCCAGCGCGTAGGTGGTCACGTGCGTGTAGATCTCCGTTGTCTTGCTGTTTCTGTGCCCGAGCAAGGTTTGGATGTAGCGTAGATCAGTGCCCTGCTCCAGCAGGTGCGTGGCAAAAGAGTGCCGGAGCGTGTGTGGCGTGGCGTTCGTCTTCACCCCGGCCTTTTTGCGGCAGGCCTGGAACACGGTACGCAGGCTGTCGGCCGTGTACTGCCCACCGAACTGCCCCTCAAAGAGCCACTCCTTGGGCCTGTACTCCTTGTAGTACACCCGCAGGTTCTCCAGCAGCTTCTGCGAGAGCACAGTGGTGCGGTCCTTTTTGCCCTTGCCCCCGCGGATGAGCAGCAGGTTCCTGTCCGACTTTACGTCGGTGAGCTTCAGGTTGATGACCTCGCCGATCCGAAGCCCGCCCGCGTAGAGCAACTGAAGCATGCAGCGGTGCTTGAGGTTGTCGGTGGCCGACAGGATCTTCCTGACCTCCTCCTTGCTGAGCACGGTGGGCAGCCTGTCGGGTTTCTCCGGGCGCTCCACATTATGGAGCTGCACCTCGTGGCGGCCCAGCACCCGCTGGTAGTAGAACTTGACTGCGTTGATCGACTGGTTGATAAACGAGCAGGAGTAAGAACCGGCCTGCACCATCTGGCGGTGGTACTGGTTGATGTCTTCCTCGGTGAAAGCGTTAATCTGTTCCATCCCCTTGTCTTTGTGGCTATTGAGAAAACGTAGCAGCAGACTATGGTAGGTGCGGATCGTGTTCATGGAATAGTTGAGCAGGAAGAGCTTCTCCAGGTAGTCAATAGGACAAGAGATGTAGTCCGGTCCCTTCAGGTAGGTCTGCTCCCAGAGCCGGCGCAGCAGCACCACGTCGCGCACCACCAATTCCTGGCTCAGCCACAGCCAGCCTACACCCTCCAGCTCCCCGGCCAGCTGCTGGATGTGCTGCCCGCCCTCGGGTATGGCAAAGCACTTGGGCTCCCGCTGCCAGGTGGCTAGGCTGCTGTATTTGAGTGTTTCGTATACCTTCTGGCTGTGGCGGAAGGTGATGCCGATCACGGTCCTGTTTTCCTCCACCAGCATCGGCTGGAGTTTCACCACGGGCATGTCGGGCAGCTTCTGGAGCGGCTCTCCCTGCTGGCCTCCAGCCAGAACCGGCACCAGTTTGCCGGGCTTCAGTCGTTTGGGACGGTACAGGTATTGTGTGCTTACTTTAGCCAGCCCCTGAAAATGCTCGAAAGTCATCTCTAAACTCTGCGGCCGGTTGTGCATCACAAAGCACTTGTAGGTTTTGCTGTACTTGATCCAGTGAGCCTCCTTTAGCCGCTTCACAATAAAAGGATTGGGTTTGTGCCACAGGCGGATGTACTTTACGTTTTCATGCTCGAGTGCATTGAGGTAAATAACTGGCTGATTAGACGGAATTTGCATCGTGTTTAATATTTACAACAGCAAATAAACACCTAAATTCAAGCTAATCGTAAAATACCCGGGTAAGTCCGGCTTTACCCGGGTAAGCCGGGTAAAGCCGGAAAAAACGTAGAAAGTATGCAAGAGAGAACATGTGAGAACTGCAGGATGAAGCTGACGGGCAGAATAGACAAGCGCTACTGCAGCGACCAGTGCAGGTCAATCGCAAAGAACAGCCGAAAGACGCAGAACGCAGGCGAGCGGCTGATGAAGGAGATTAACACCAGGCTGCGCCACAACCGCTTCGTGCTGCAGCGCCACAGCCCCGAGGGCAAGACCACCCTCCGGCGGGAGGTGCTGCAGGTGGCCGGCTTCGACTTCCGCCACTTCACGCACCTTTACCGCACCAAACAAGGCAACACCTATTACTTCTGCTACGACTACGGCTATCTGCTGCTTTCCGACGAGAAGGTGCTCGTTGTGAACTGGCAACCCTACATGGAGAAAAGCAACGCCTCCACTCCTAACTGAGTTATAGCTTCAGCCGCTCTCGAAGTTTTTGCATGTCCTCCCCTACTTTTTTATCCAGGATCTTGGCGTAGTGCTGGGTGGTCTTGATGTTGGTGTGGCCCAGCATGCGGCTGACCGTTTCAATCGGCACCCCATTACTTAGGGTAACAGTAGTGGCGAAGGTATGGCGGGCAATGTGGAAGGTGAGCGTCTTACGGATGCCGCACACGTCGGCGATCTCCTTGAGGTAGGCGTTCATCTTCTGGTTACTCAGCACTGGTAGCACCCGGTCCTGGTAGAGGCACTGCGGATGATTCTGGTAGCGGTCCACGATCGCCTGGGCCACCGGCAGGAGCGGGATCCGGGAGAGCGTCTCGGTCTTCTGCCGCCGGGTGAAGACCCACCTTTGTCCGTCCATGCCCTCCCCTATTTCGGAGCGTTTGAGCTGCTGCACATCCACATAAGCCAGCCCCGTGTAACAACTGAAGAGGAACACGTCGCGCACCTGGCCCAGTCTGTCGGTGACAAACTCCTTTTCTGCCATGCGCTGCAGCTCGGCCTCGGTGAGGCACTCGCGCACCACCTCCCGCTTGCTCATCTTGTAGCCCAGGAAGGGGTCGCGCTCCAGCCAGCCGTTCTTCAGGCATAGGTGGATGACCTTCTTGAAGTTGGCCAGGTACTTCATGGTGGTGTTGTGGGCGCAATTTCTGACAGTCTTGAACCAGAACTCGTAGTCGGTGATAAAGCCATAGGAGAGCTTCCTTACATCCATGTCCTCCAGCCCATACTTCCACCGAATAAAGTCCCCCGTGTGCTGCAGGGAGGTGGCGTAGCGCTCCATGGTGCCTGGGGCGTAGTCTTTTCCAACCAGCTGGCTCATCTGCTCATTGTGCATCCGGAATACTTCCAGCAGCATGACCGGCTTCTCCTCTACTCCCATCCACTTCTCCTTGAACGCCTCCACTGTCACGGGCCTGCCCTCCTCGAGCAGTTCCCGGTGGTGGCCATAGGCCTTAGCCCGCAGCGTGTCCAGGTAGGCGTTCACGCTCCGGGCCTCGGCCGAGCTGCCCTTCATTTTGCCCGCCTCCACAGACCAACGGTCAGGCGAGACGTAGCGGTGGGTGCTGAGCTCCAGCCGCCTGCCCTGCAGCGTGACGCGCAGGTAGATGGGCAAGAGATTGTCTTTGGTGGTCTTGGCTTTCCTGCCGTAGAACAGGATACTGATCTTGGTGTCCATACAACTCCTCCTTTTATGCTTGAATTTAACAATCAAACCAAGGCTCCACAAGATGTAAAAATTCTGTACATCTTATTTATAGCCAGCTAGTTAAGCATCAATTCGGGTACCCGGCAACAGAACGGATTCGGGTACCCGAATTGGCTGCCTCAGAAAGGAGAGAAATCGTAAAATTCAGGTGGGGCTAAAAGCAAAAAAGCCCTTAAATCGCTGATTTAAGGGCTTTTTATACTAACTGATAAGTTACTCCGCAGAGAGTGAGGGATTCGAACCCCCGGACCTGTTACAGTCAACGGTTTTCAAGACCGCCGCGTTCGACCACTCCGCCAACTCTCTGTAATTGAATCGAGCACAAAAGTATAGTGCAGCGCTGAATTTTCAAAACTATACGAAATTATTTTTCGCCGGTTGAAGCATTTCAGGTATAAGCGACTGATTTTGAAGCGCAAAATTTTTCAGCACCTAGCTGCTATACCTTATCTATGCTCTCCTATACCTGCCTAACTGGCTTTCAGGCAGCTGCTGAGGTGGCTTCAGAAGTACGCTGGGCTGTCTTGCGTGTGAGGCGCTTGGTCACGGTATCGATGCTCACGTTAATCTCAAAGCCTAGTATCAGGATCATTGATACGAAGTCGAGCCAGATCATGAGACCGATGAGGGCGCCGATGGATCCATAGAACTTGTTGTAGGTATCGAAGGCACTGATGTAGAGCGAAAAGATAAGCGACACCAGAAAGATCAGGACGGTGGCCACCACCGCGCCAGCCGAGAAGAATGGCCACTTATCCTGTATGGCCGGCACATAGTAATAGATGAGCGAAGTCGCCAGCAGGAAAAGCAGGATGATGGCCACATATTTCAGTATCACGATCAAGGTATAGGTATAGGTCTCGGTCACGATCTCGTAGAAGACCAGTACATCCAGAATCCATTGTCCGAAGAAGATAGCAGCCACCGCCAGAAACAAGATGGAAGAAAGCGCAATGGTCAGCACCGTGGCGATGACCCTTTTTTTAAAGTAAGGCCGCTTGTAGAAGGTATGGTACTTTTTATCGAAAGCGTCCATCAGCGACATAATGCCGTTGGTAGACAGAATCAGGGCAAAGAGAAAACCAAAAGAAAGCAGCCCCCCGCGCGGCTTATTCACAATGTCGTCGATGGTGCCGTAGGCCACGGTATACATTTCCTCAGGTAAGAAATCAGCCAGGAAGTTGAGGATGCTCTCGCCCAGGTCCAGCGACAGGATGCTGGGCACATAGGGTATGAGCGTGAAGAGAAAGATGATGGTTGGAAAAATGGCCAGCGTGAAGTTGAAGGCCATGTAGGAGGCGCGCTTGGTGATGGAGTCCAGCCTGAGTTCACCCAGCAACACGTCGGCCACATCGTATACCGAAGACTGGCCGTTGTTGAAGCGCCACCTCTTCAGAAATACAATGAACTTGCGGTACGCTCTGCGGCGCTTCAGGTATTGCTGGTTCAGCCTCATTCGCTATAGTATCCGTCCAACTTCTGGTGTATCAGTTCAGGTATAGCCGTTGGGCGTCCTGACTTCATGTCCACAAACACCATGGTGGTTTCGCCCACGTTCAGCAGTGTCTCCTCCTCATTATACACCTCGTACTCAAACTTTATACGCGAGCCATGCGGCTTGTGCTTCAGCAAGAGCTTGATCGTCAGCAGATCGTCGTACTTGGCCGGCCGGATGTACTTGCACTTGAGCTCAAGCACTGGCATCATCGTGCCCGTCGCCTCCATCTCCTTGTAGTGTATACCTAAGCGGCGAAACACCTCGGTGCGGGCCACTTCGTAGTAAGCCGCATAGTTGCCATAGTAGACATAGCCCATCTGGTCGGTTTCGGCGTAGCGCACGCGTATCTGTACTTCTGATTCGAACATTTTGTAAATGGTTGCTGATTGTTGGTTGTTGATTGTTAATTGATGGAAGATGATTGCCGAGAGTATAGCGTGACCAGCTCACTTGAGTTTCAGAAATGCTATACCTGTTCAGGTTTGGTGAACAACAATCAGCAATTAACAATCAACAATTTACCTCAAAATATTCCGCTCCGTCAGGGCGCGCTGGTAGCGGCGGGCGTTGGCGATGTGCTCGGCGTGGGTTACAGCAAAACTGTGGTAGCCCGAGAAATCTTCCTTGGCGCAGAAGTAGATGTACTTGTGTTGCTCCGGGTTCAGCACCGCATCGATGCTGGAGATGTCCGGCACGTTGATCGGGCCCGGAGGCAGCCCGGCATAGCGGTAAGTGTTGTAAGGGGAGTCGTGCTGCAGGTGCACGTTGAGCACACGGCGGATGCTGAAGTCACGCACAGCGTAAACCACGGTCGGGTCGGCCTCCAGCTTCATGCCGCGTTGCAGACGGTTCAGGTATACGCCCGCCACACGCGGCTTCTCGTCGTTCTTGATCGTTTCGGCCTGTACAATAGAAGCCAACGTAGACACCTCTTTCGGCGAAAGTCCCATCTTCTCGGCTTTGGCTTTGCGCTCGTCTGTCCAGAAGCGGTCGTACTCAGTCTTCATGCGCTGCATGAGTTCAGGCGCCGTGATAGTCCAGTATACCTCGTACGTGTTCGGGATGAACATGCTCACCACCGTAGTCGTGTCGAAACCGAGCGTTTTCAGGTACTCCTGGTCGTTAAGCAGGCTGTCGATCTCTTCAGCAGAAGGCTCCAGAGAAGCGGCCAGTTTTTCGGCCAGTTGGCTGCGCAGGCGGATGTTGTTGAACGTAAGCTTGAGCGGTGCCTGCTCGCCCAGGCGCAAGGTGCCGATGAGCTGACGGTTACCCCATCCGCTCTCGATCTTATACCTGCCCGGCTTCACCAATTTGTCGTAGTCCATGAGTTTGGCCATGAAACGCAGTGACAGGCGGTCGATGATGGTGCCGGTGGCCTCTACTGAGTCGAGGGCCTGGTCGTAAGTAGCGCCGGTGGGGATGTATACATAAGTGTCCTGCCCTTTGGTGTCTACGTTGGCGGTATACACAATCTGGTAGGCATAGTAAGAAAAGCTCACAAACAGGAACAGCAGCAGCACAATAATGCCGGGTATCCACATGCTTTTCTCTTTCTTGACGCGTCTGCGCGGGGGAGTGACTTCGTTAGCCATATTGTAAATAAAGAGCCCGGAAAAGGGTGTAAGGCTCCAGACCTGTTTAGTTTAGGCTACAAAAATAACACTAATCTTTTTTATCTGACTAATTTTGAACCGGCATCTGTCCGAATCGCCCCTGTGCCCGTGTGCAAGGCTATACCTGCAACGCAGCGGGCTTTTAATCAGTATGTCCTACCTGATGCTTAACCTTACAAGATAAAACTATGGCGAACGCTGTTTTCCTCCAGATACATCCGGATAATCCACAGCCCAAAAAGATACAGGAAGCGGTCGAGATTCTGCGCAACGGGGGCGTGATCATCTACCCCACCGACACCATTTACGGCATCGGCTGTGACATTCACAACACGCGGGCGGTGGAGCGCGTCTGCCAGATCAAGGGCGTGAAACCTGATAAGGTCAACCTTTCCTTCATCTGCTCCGACCTTACGCACATTTCCGACTACGCCAAAATCGACACGCCTACTTACAAAGTGATGAAAAAGGCTTTGCCCGGTCCTTTTACTTTTGTGCTCGACGCCAGCAGCCGCGTACCCCGCTATGCCGGCAGCAAAAAGAAGACGGTAGGTATACGCGTGCCCGACAACAAGATCGCCCTGGCGCTGGTGCAGGAACTCGGCAACCCGATCCTCTCCACCTCCATCCGCGACGAGGACGAAGTAATTGAGTACAGCACTGACCCGGAACTGATCTATGAGAAATATCGCAATTTAGTCGATGGCGTGATCGATGGTGGGCCTGGCAACAACGTCGCTTCAACAGTGGTGGACGCCTCCAACAATTTTGAGGTGCTACGTGAGGGGGCTGGCGATATTGAGGAATACCTTTAAGTTTGGGAGTTTGGGGGTTTAGGAGTTAGAGAGTTTAAGTGTCTGGAAAGTAAGAGTTAAGAGATATTAGGTGGTGGCCCCATAAGTCTAAATCTATGACAGAGAGGTGAACAGAAAAACCGGTTATCTCAAAATTCACAATTCCTAAACTCCCAAACTTTCTAACTCCTAAACTCTCTTATGTTTCCACCGCTTGTGGGTCCAGAGATAGTCAGCGGGGTTGCGTTGGAGGGTGGCCTCAAGTTTTTGGGCGAAGGCATCGGTGATAGGATAAACCCCTTCGTTTACGGCATGCGTGCCGTCTGTGAGCACCTCGAAAGCCAGCTCGTAGTGGCCACGCTTGAGACGGCGCACATCCAGGTATAGCACGGGGTAGCCAAAGCTGTTGGCCAGTTTTTCGGCCCCTACAAAGAAGGGTGTGTCCTGGTGCAGGAAAGTGGTCCAGTGCTGAATCTCGCCGTAGGGCGGGGTCTGGTCCGACAGCAGCGCCACCACACGCGGTACCTGCCGGTGACGGATGAAGTCGCGCATGGTGTCCTTCATTTTGATGAGCCTTGCGCCCAGCCGACTGCGGATATGAATCATGTATTCCTCAAAGAAAGGATTTTTCAGCGGACGGTACACGCCTTCGGCAGGGAAGTTAAAGCGCAGCGACGCAGCAGACAGACACCACTCCCAGTTGCCGACATGCGAGCCCAGGATGATGACCGGCTTTCCGGCCTGCACAAACTGTTCGAGCACTTCGGGGTTGTAAAAAGTAACGCGCTGCCGCATCTCGGACGGTGATATGGTGGTCAGTTTTACAATCTCCACTACCACGTCCACAAACTGCCGGTAAAATGCCTTGGCTATACCTTGAATCTCGGCCTCACTCCGCTCCGGGAAAGAATTGCGCAGGTTCTGCAGCACGACTTTTTTGCGGTAGCCTACCACCCGGTATATCAGCAGGTATAGGCCATAGCCAATGGCGTAAAGTGCAGACAGTGGCAGCAAAGAAAGCCCCTTGAGCAGCCACCAAAGTGGAAGATAAAGCGCAGGTATGTTCGGAGATTCTTTCACAGGTATAGATCAACCGCAAAGGTACAACCTATACCTGCATTATGAAATTAAAGAAATCGTGCTTATTTCGCGTATCACTATTTCTTATCACGACACACGTAGCACGATCCCTTTGGAGAGTGCTCGGCTCTTTCGGATTTGCAATCCGAAAGTATATTTACCGCGGATTTGTAATCCGCCTTGCAAAGGCAGTAACTACCGGCAGCCAAGCGGATTGCAAATCCGCAAAACAGAAGGTTCCGGATTACAAATCCGAAACAGCATTAGTTGTAAGCAAAGCCATTTGTCAAAGCGTCCTTTGTCAACTTCTCTCAAAGAGAAGTCTTGCTATTTGATACGTGTGTCTTGCTACGAATATTCAACTTTCTAATTTCCAAACTTTCTAACTTTTTAACTTCCCTTGCCTTTACTCACCGAAATAATGTACCACCCTCCCATCCAGTACTTTGCCCAGGCGCTTAAGTCGGATGGACTGCTGATCGAGCAACACGAAAACTATGTGAAGCAAAGCTACCGCAACCGCTGCCATGTGCTCACGGCGCAGGGTATGGTGCCGCTGAGCGTGCCGGTACTGCGGGGCAACAGCAAGGACAAGACCCTGATCACCGAGATCGAGATCGACTACAGCCAGAAGTGGTACAACGTGCACTGGCGCACGATCCAGGCGGCCTATGGGCGGGCACCCTATTTTGAATTTTACAGTGACTACATCCGGGAGGTATATGAGCGGCAGCCGAAATATTTATTCGACCTGAACGTTGATTTTTTGCGGCTTTATCTTAAATTTCTGAAACTGGACAGGCCAGTCGGGTTCACAGACAGCTATCAGACCGAGCAGCCGGCGGGGGTGCTCGACCTCAGAAATAGGATACATCCTAAAATCATTCCTGACAACTTGTACGTACAACCCTATACACAAGTATTTGGCAAACAATTTGTACAAGACCTTAGTATAATTGACTTGTTGTTTACACAGGGTCCGAAGTCGCTTTTCTACTTACAATAATGCCCCTGCAAAACTAAACCTTTGCGGACCAGGGCTTGTTAACAATCAGGGGCTTTTCCTGTTAGCCTCAACGAGTTACAACATTTTTAGACCTTTACATTTTTTATAGAGTATACATGGAAGCTAAATTCTCGAACAGAGTGAAAGAGGTGATCTCACTCAGCCGTGAGGAAGCTATCCGACTCGGACACGACTACATTGGCACTGAGCATCTGGTGTTGGGTATGATCCGGGAAGGAGAAGGAACTGCCATCGCCTTGCTCAAGAAGCTGGGTGTTTCGATAGATGAACTGAAGTACGCTTTGGAGCAGGCTACACGAAACACCGCTTCACAAAACAGCAACATCACCGGCAGCATTCCGCTTACCAAGCAAACTGAGAAGGTGCTTAAAATTACTTATCTGGAGGCCAAAATCTTCAAGAGTGATATAATAGGTACTGAACATCTCTTATTATCCATCCTTCGGGATGAGGACAATATTTCTTCACAAATCCTAGCGAAATTCAACGTGAACTACGAAGCGATAAGAGACTCCCTGGATTATCACAGCAATAATCCACTGGCATCGTCTGACACAGATGATAATGATGATTCTGACAAGTTATTTGGTTCTTCTTCCCGCGCTGGCAGCAGCTCGAGCAAGAAGCCCGGTGAGAAATCGCGCACTCCGGTGCTCGACAATTTTGGCCGCGACCTGACCAAACTGGCAGAAGACGACAAACTGGACCCAATAGTGGGTCGTGAAAAAGAAATCGAACGTGTGGCCCAGGTACTGAGCCGCCGTAAGAAAAACAACCCGATCCTGATCGGTGAGCCGGGTGTAGGTAAAACCGCTATCGCTGAGGGCCTTGCCCTGCGCATTGTGCAGAAAAAGGTATCGCGCGTGCTTTTCAACAAGCGCGTGGTAACCCTGGATCTGGCCTCGCTGGTAGCTGGCACGAAGTACCGTGGTCAGTTCGAGGAGCGTATGAAGGCTGTGATGAACGAGCTCGAGAAGTCTCCGGACGTGATCCTGTTCATCGACGAGCTGCACACGATCGTGGGTGCCGGTGGCGCTTCCGGTTCGCTGGACGCCTCCAACATGTTCAAGCCGGCCCTGGCCCGTGGCGAGATCCAATGCATTGGCGCGACCACGCTCGACGAGTACCGCCAGTACATCGAGAAAGATGGTGCGCTTGCCCGTCGTTTCCAGATCGTGATGGTAGACCCTACCACGCCAGAGGAGACTATGGAGATTCTGCACAACATCAAGGACAAGTACCAGGACCACCACCATGTGAACTACACCGACAAGGCAATCGAGGCTTGCGTGAAGCTTTCGGATCGCTACATGAGCGACCGTTTCCTTCCGGACAAAGCTATCGACATTCTCGACGAAGCAGGTGCACGTGTGCACATTAACAACATCGTGGTGCCGGAGGATATCCTGAAGCTTGAAGAGCAGATCGAGAACATCAAGGTGGAGAAAAACCGCGTGGTGAAGAGCCAGAAGTACGAAGAGGCTGCCCAACTGCGCGACAAAGAGAAAAAACTCATTGACCAGCTCGAAACAGCGAAAAAGAACTGGGAAGAAGAGACCAAGAAGAAGCGTTATTCGGTAAAAGAGGAAAATGTGGCAGAAGTTATTGCCATGATGACAGGTATACCGGTGAAGCGTATCGCCCAGAACGAAGGCCAGAAGCTGTTGAACATGGCCGATGAACTGAGCGGTAAAGTAATTGGTCAGGAAAAAGCCATTAAGCAATTGGTGAAAGCGATTCAGCGTACGCGCGTTGGTTTGAAAGATCCGAAAAAGCCGATTGGTTCATTCGTGTTCCTGGGTCCGACAGGTGTAGGTAAAACCGAGCTCGCCAAAGTGCTGGCCACTTACCTGTTCGACAAAGACGACGCGCTGGTGCGTATCGACATGAGTGAGTACATGGAGAAATTCAGCGTATCTCGCTTGGTCGGAGCGCCTCCGGGCTACGTAGGTTACGAAGAAGGTGGTCAGCTGACCGAGAAGATTCGCCGCAAGCCCTACTCGGTGGTACTGCTCGACGAGATCGAGAAAGCACACCCGGATGTATACAACCTGCTCCTGCAGGTGCTGGACGACGGTATTTTGACCGATGGTCTGGGCCGCAAAGTGGACTTCCGTAACACGATCATCATCATGACCTCCAACATCGGTGCCCGCGACCTGCAGGACTTCGGTGCAGGTATAGGCTTCATGTCGAAGAGCAAGCAGGACAACGTGGACGACATCATGAAAGGCACCATTGCGAGTGCTCTGAAGAAGACGTTCTCGCCTGAGTTCCTAAACCGTCTGGACGACGTGATCGTGTTCAACTCGCTTGGTCGTGAGGACATGCACAAGATCATCGAACTGTCGCTGGGCAAACTGTTCAAGCGCATCGAAACACTTGGGTATAAAATCGAGCTCACCGACAAAGCCAAAGATTTTGTGGCCGAGAAAGGCTATGATCCGAAGTATGGTGCCCGTCCGCTGAATCGTGCTATTCAGAAATATATCGAAGACCCAATTGCGGAGGAGATACTGAAAGCCGAGATCGCGCAAGGTGACACCATGCAGGTGGACTACAAGGAAGGCGAAGAGAAGCTGACTTTCACCTCGAAGAAGAGCAATGGCAAGAAGCCGAAAGGCATTGCCAACGACGGCGAAGAGGAAGAGACAGAGCCAACCAAGTCTTCGGGCGACGGTGACAAGTCTGACAAATAAGGTATAAGACCTAAGGTATAAGGGCTGCTCCTGTTGGAGCAGCCCTTATTTTTTGGCTGGTTTATAGCTGTTTTCGGCTTATAGTTTTTAAATTTGACAATTAATCAATTCGTATCAGATAAAATAGCTATACCCCATTTCATGGCAGGAGAAATCAGAAAGAGCCAGATCGAAACGCTGGAGCGCAAAAATGCCGAGGCCTTACTAGGCGGCGGACAGGACAGAATAGATGCACAGCACAAAAAAGGCAAACTGACGGCCCGCGAGCGCATTCACCTTTTGCTTGACGAGAACTCTTTTGAAGAGATCGGCAAGTTTGTGATGCACCGCTCCAAAGACTTTGGTCTGGACAAGCAGTACTACCTCGGCGACGGCGTGGTAACCGGCTACGGCACTATCAACGGCCGCCTGGTGTATGTATTCTCACAGGACTTCACCGTACTGGGTGGCTCCCTCTCCGAGACGCACGCCGAGAAGATCGTGAAGATCATGGAGCTGGCCATGAAGAATGGTGCGCCGGTCATCGGGTTGAACGACTCAGGCGGTGCCCGTATTCAGGAAGGTGTGGTATCGCTGGGTGGTTATGCTGATATTTTCTACCGCAACACACTCGCATCAGGCGTTATACCTCAGATCTCAGCTATTATGGGCCCATGCGCCGGTGGCGCGGTGTACTCCCCTGCCATTACCGACTTCATTATGATGGTGGAAGACACGTCCTACATGTTCGTGACTGGCCCGAACGTGGTGAAAACGGTAACGCACGAGAACGTAACGTCTGAGGAACTGGGCGGCGCGAGCACGCACAGCACCAAAAGTGGCGTGACGCACTTCTCCTGCGCCAACGAAGTGGAGTGTATCAACTATATTAAAACGCTACTAAGCTACATCCCGCAGAACTGCGAAGAATTGCCTCCTGCTATACCTTACGAAGAAGGCCAGGACGAAACTCGCCCTGCGCTTGATACCATTATACCTGAAAACCCGAACCAGCCTTACGACATCCGTGAGGTGATTGAGGGCATCATCGACGCGGACTCTTTCTTCGAAGTGCACAAGAACTTCGGTGAGAACATTGTGGTAGGCTTTGCCCGTTTGGGAGGCCGCAGCATCGGCATTGTAGGCAACCAGCCTGCCGTGCTTGCCGGCGTACTCGACATCAACGCCAGCACCAAAGCCGCTCGTTTCGTGCGCTTCTGCGACAGCTTCAACGTGCCCTTGCTGGTACTGGAAGACGTGCCGGGCTTCCTGCCGGGCACTGACCAGGAATGGCGTGGCATCATCACCAACGGGGCCAAATTGCTGTACGCTTTCTGTGAGGCGACAGTGCCACGCATCACGGTGATTACCCGCAAGGCTTACGGTGGCGCCTACGACGTAATGAACTCCAAGCACATTGGCGCCGACATGAACTATGCCTGGCCAACTGCCGAGATCGCGGTGATGGGCGCGCAGGGTGCTGCCGAGATCATCTTCAAGCGCGAGATCGCTGAAGCGGAAGACCCCGCTGCGAAACTGGCAGAGAAGGTGCAGGAGTACAAAGACAAATTCGCCACGCCATACCGTGCCGCCCACCGTGGCTTCATCGACGAGGTGATCATGCCTAGCGAGACACGCGCCAAGCTGATCAAAGCCTTTAAGATGCTGGAGAACAAAGCTGTGACCCTGCCACGCAAGAAGCACGGCAACATACCGTTGTAAGAGAGCATAGCACGAGCATGTCTGCCACAGAACATCTGGGTATACATGCTCGTTATGTTTAATAACTATTGTCTATACATTACTGAACAAGACCCTGATGAGAAAAGAATCATTCGAGTTCCTCGAGAAATATTTAAATAACTCCTCTCCTACCGGTTTCGAGTCCGAAGGACAGAAGCTGTGGCTGGAGTATATTAAACCATACATCGACGACTACTTTGTAGACACATACGGCACTGTGGTGGGTGTAATCAACCCGGAAGCCGAGTACAAGGTAGTAATCGAAGCACACGCCGACGAGATCTCTTGGTTTGTGAACTACATCACGCCGGAAGGTTACATTTACCTGAAGCGCAACGGTGGTTCCGATGCCCTGATCGCCCCTTCCAAGCGCGTGAACATTTATACCTCAAAAGGGATCGTGAAAGCTGTTTTCGGTTGGCCGGCCATACACGTGCGCAAGGTCGAGAACGACAAGGCGCCAACCATTGAAACCGTGTTCCTGGACTGTGGCGCCAGCAACCGTGAGGAAGTGGAGAAAATGGGTATACACGTAGGTTGCGTGGCTACGTTTGAGGACGAGTTTACGGTGATGAACGAAAAGTTCTACGTGGGCCGTGCGCTGGACAACCGCGTGGGTGGCTTTATGATCGCCGAAGTGGCCCGCATGATCCACGAGCGCAAGCACAAACTGCCGTTTGGCCTGTACATTGTGAATGCGGTGCAGGAAGAGATCGGTCTGCGTGGTGCCGAAATGATCGCCCATCGCATTAAGCCGGATGTGGCCATCATCACCGACGTGACGCACGACACCCAGTCGCCGATGTATGACAAGAAGAACAGCGGCGACATCCATTGCGGCAAAGGACCTGTGATCGCCTATGGCCCGGCCGTGCAGAATAACCTGCGTGATCTGATCATCAATACGGCACAGGAAAAAGAAATTCCGTTCCAGCGCTCTGCTGTTTCACGTGCAACCGGAACCGACACCGATGCGTTTGCCTATTCTAACGCCGGCGTGGCTTCGGCCCTGATCTCCCTGCCGCTCAAGTACATGCACACCACCGTGGAAACCGTGCACCGGGACGACGTGGAGAACGTAACAAAACTGATTTACGAAACACTGCTAAAAATTGAGGACCAACAGGACTTCCGTTACCTGAAATAGAAATCACTTTTAGCCTCAGACAAACCACACAGCCCCTGTCAGCTTGTGTGGTTTTTTGTTTTAAAGCGATTTTCGTAAGTTGACCTATACCTGAACCAACTTGCGATGAAGCAACAATCCTTCCGGGCACTAATGCTGCGCCCCTGCCGCCGGTATACCTGGCATCGCCTGCCGTAAACGGGGACGATTATACCTCGTAAAGCCTCAGGGACAACATCAGCTCATTAACACATTAACACCTTGACCTTCACCGACCAAATGGGCCATCAAATGACGCTGCAGCAATTGCCGCAGCGCATTGTATCGCTGGTGCCCTCGCAAACTGAACTGCTCTTCGATCTGGGTTTGGAAGAGCGTATCGTGGGCCTTACCAAATTCTGCATTCACCCGAAAGAAAAGGTAAAGCAGAAAACGAAAATTGGTGGTACTAAGAACTTCAAGCTGGATGTGATCGACGAGCTGCAGCCTGACCTGATCATCGGGAATAAAGAAGAGAACTACCCCGAAGGTATAGCGGCACTACAGGAAAAGTATCCGGTTTGGATGAGCGATATCTATACCTTGGAAGACTCCCTCCAGATGATAACCCAGCTAGGTGAATTGACCGGAACGGAGGCCAAGGCAGAACAGATCGCACAAGGTATAGCGGCTGGATTTCAAAAGCTGCAGCCTGTGCAACCCGCTATACCTACCGCCTACTTCATCTGGCGCAAACCTTACATGGCGGTGGGCAGCGACAACTTCATCGACCACTTATTGCAGCGCTGCGGATTCCGTAATGTTTTCGCCGATCAGCCCCGCTATCCGGAGGTATCGTCAGATGAATTACGAGCTGCCGCTCCGAAGTTGATTTTGTTGTCGTCGGAGCCTTACCCTTTTCAGGAAAAGCACTTCGCTGAGTTTCAGGAACTATGTCCGAATGCCGTTATTAAAGTAGTGGATGGGGAGATGTTCAGTTGGTATGGCAGCCGCTTGCTACAGGCACCAGCCTATTTGCAGGGTATAATCGAGGAAGTTGAACAAGGTATAGCAAACTAGGAAAGGCGTTTTATTAACCGCTCTGCCCGCTTCGCTATACCTGCAAAATAGGTGGCATCTTCTTGCACCTGCGCGGCGGTTTTTCCAATCACCTCCCGTATGTTTGTTGTATCCGTCAGGTTCGCGAATTTGACGATTTGATAGGCACGCTCGGCACTTATGCCTTGGGCTTCAACAGACGCTTCGAGTTGCTCCACAAGCTGCAATCGGAAATCCTTCTTTTCAACCGACTCTTCATCAAGCAATCGCAGCACAGCGGCGACGGCCTCGTCTTCGAAAACCGTGCTGATGGCAATGTCAATTAACTTTGTGGTGCTGGGTGCGGGCAGGCGCATGAGGGTGAGGTACCCCCCGCCCGGTGTGGCCGTGGTGGCATAGTACTTCAGCCAAAACGAATTGGTGAGCGGATCTTTGTAAACGGCAGCATACCCACCGGCAGCCGTCTCCATCAACTCAAGTTTTGGTAGCAGGATCTCAATCAGCCCTGCATCTCCATAAAAATAGCGCCCTCCATTACTCATTATTCATTCGTCATTTTGTATTCACCAACACCTCAAACCCCATTTGCGCTAGATTCTCCCAAAACCTTGGGTAGGACTTGCGCACCACATCGGGGTCTTGTATCCGGATCGGCTGCAGCAGGGCTACTGGGGCGAAGGCCATGGCCATGCGGTGATCCTGGTAGGTTCTGAAGCACAGCTCGGGGCGTCGGAGCAAGCCAGGGTTCATCTGAAAAATGCCGGGGGTTCTTTCTTCCAGCGAGACTCCCATTCCCAATACTTCGATCTGCAGGGCCTGGATGCGGTCAGTTTCCTTGATGCGCAGGCTTTCCAATCCGGTCATCTCAACGGCTATGCCTGAAGTGGCGCACAAGGCCACCACGGTCTGTGCCAGATCCGGGCAGTTGCTGAAATCAAAGGCCACTCTTTTCTCTGCTCGCTTTTTGGTGAGGCGCACGCCTTCCGCTTTAAACTCGGTATGAACCCCCAGGCGACGCATAATGTCTACGATGGCTTTGTCGCCCTGATGCGAATCCTCGCGCAGCCCGAGCAGCGTAATATCCGCCTCTTTGGCCAAGGCCACCATGCTATACCAGTAGCTGGCCGCCGACCAATCCGACTCAACAGCAAAAATGGCAGGCTGGTATACCTGATGCGGCACTGTGATCGTGTTGTCCGCAAAGCTGGCCTCTACCCCAAAGTGCTTCATCAGCGCCAGGGTCATCTCGATGTACGGCCGTGAACTGATCTTGCCTTCCAGTTCCAGTTCCAGGCCTTCCGGCAGCATAGGTGCCACCATCAGCAAAGCCGAAATATATTGGCTGCTGATGTCGCTGCGCACTTTCAGGTGCTTTTTGCCGCTGCCTTTAAAGCCACTGATCCGGAGTGGTGGATAACCTTCCTCCCCCAGATAAGCTATACCTGCGCCCAGTTCCTGCAGTGCCTCCACCAGCACCTTTATAGGGCGCTGGCACATGCGTTCCGTTCCGGTCAGCGTTTTTTGCTGGCCCGTTATAGCATAATAGGCAGTGAGGAAGCGCATGACGGTACCGGCATCCTCAGCGTCGATGGTCTCTGAGTCGCTTTGCAGGAGCTTTTGCAGGAGTTGGGTGTCGTTGGCTTCGGAGAGGTTCTGCAATTCAGATTCCCCGCCGGCCAGCGCCGCAATGATCAGGGCGCGGTTGGCTTCGCTTTTAGAGGCTGGTAATTGCACACGACCCTTCAGTATACCTGTCGGGTGCGAAAGAGTAAGAGTTTTAATCATAGTAGCTGGTAATAGCGCAAGGCTTCCTGTATTTCGGCAAGGGTAACAGGCTGATCCCAAACGGCCTTGCCTATACCTTGCAACAGGGTACAATTAATGGTAGTGTGTGTGTTTTTCTTGTCCTGCAAAGCCAGTTTGGCCATGCTTTGAATATCTTCTTCGGTGAGCTTCACCTTCTCGTAAATCGACACCAGAAAGGTCTCGATCTGGTCCAGTTCACGCCTGGTAAGCAACTCTTTCTTTACGGAAAGGTAGGCCTCGCACAGCATCCCTACGGCAATGGCCTCGCCATGCAAGAGTTCGCGGCCGGGCTGTTCCATCAGGTAGCTTTCTACGGCATGGCCCACGGTATGGCCGAAGTTGAGCACTTTGCGGTAGCCGCCCTCCAAAGGATCGGCCTCCACCACGGCGGACTTTATACCTACCGAGTGCCGGATCAGCGCGTCCCAGTCTTCGGTGAACAGCCCGATGTGGCGCTGCTCTTCAAAGGCGGCCGCGTCAGCTATGAGCCAGTGCTTGATGATCTCGGCATAGCCGGATTTCAGTTGCCGCTGTGGAAGTGTACTAAGAAAACCTGGGTCAATGATAACAGCTTTGGGTTCTTTGTATACCCCGATGTGGTTCTTGAGACCGTGGAAGTCTATACCTGTTTTGCCGCCCACGCTAGCATCCACCTGCGCCAGCAGCGTGGTAGGCACCTGTACAAAGTAAAGCCCGCGCTTGAACGTGGCCGCACAAAAGCCGCCCATGTCGCCGATCACGCCGCCACCCAGGTTCACGAGCACCGACCATCGGTCGAGGTTGAGCTCGGTCATGCGCTGCCAGATGTACTCGCAGGTTTGCAGGGTCTTGTGTGCCTCGCCGCTCTGAATCTGGATGATATCGTGCGCTGGCAGGTAGGGCTTTACCTGCGGATAGCAGTGGTGCAGGGTGTTTTCGTCCACCAGCACGGCTACTTTCGAAAAGGCCAGGTTCTGCAACACCGCTTTCAGCTGCGGCAGTACGTTTCGCCCAATGTGTATGTTTTCTGTCACGCGAATTTTGTTTAGGACAGGTATAGCCGGATCCAAGCAACTGCCCTCAACCGGCATTCAGGTATACGCTTACGAGGATTTTTCGGGGCTGGTGTCAGGTTTCGCTTCCGGATTTCCGGCCTGCATGATGCTGGTTTGCTTTCGGATCGACTCCACGTGGATCAGTTTGTAGAGCTCTTCCACAAAGGCTGGATTTATACCTGCTTCGGCAGCCCAGTCGGCACGAGTTCGGAAAATTTCTTTCCAGCGCTCGAGCTGCAGCACCTGCACATTGTTCTGCTTCTTATACTCTCCTATCTGCTCCACCAAGGCCATGCGCTGCGCCAAGGCACCGATCAGGTCATGGTCGGCGGCGTCAATCTTCAAACGCAGTTCTTCGGCGCGGTTCACCAGTTCAGCGTCATCGTAATTTGTTTTGCGCACCTGCAGCTTGTTCAGTATGTCAGCCAGTGCGGCTGGCGTCACCTGCTGTTCCGCATCGCTCAGAGCCTCCGCCGGGTTCGGGTGCGTCTCGATCATCACGCCATCACAGCCCATGTCCAGGGCACGCTGCGACAAGGGGTAGATCAGGTCGCGGGTGCCGCCGATGTGGCTCGGGTCCACGATCACGGGCAGGTTCTGAAAACGGGCCTTCAGCTCGATTGGAATCTGCCATACCGGTGCGTTGCGGTACTTGGAGGGTTGGTACGAAGAGAAGCCGCGGTGAATGGCGGCCAGATCGCTTATACCTGCCTGGTAGATGCGCTCGATCGCGCCGATCCAAAGGGCCAGGTCCGGGTTCACAGGGTTTTTCACCATCACCGGCACCTGCACGCCACGCAGTGCGTCGGCTATTTCCTGCACGGCAAAGGGGTTCACAGTGGTACGGGCGCCGATCCACAGCACATCTATACCTTGTTTCAGAGCTTCCTCCACATGGCGTCCGGTCGCTACTTCCGTCGTCACGCGCATACCCAACTCCCCCTTCACACGGGCCAGCCAGGCCAGTCCCTCCAGTCCTACACCTTCAAAGGTATTGGGGCGGGAACGAGGCTTCCAGATACCTGCCCGAAACAGGTGCACATTCAGCTTTTTCAATGCCTCCGCCGTCTGCATCACCTGCTGTTCGCTCTCGGCGCTGCAGGGCCCGGCAATTACCAGCGGCCTGCCCCGCTCAGCCAGCAGATCAGCGAAATACGTGTCTTTATTTTTGAAATTCATTGATGTCAATTGTCCATACAAAGGTACTACAATTACAACAGTTATGCAGCAGATCTGGTTTAAGGGAGCGCCTTCACCGAGAAACAGTGCAAAAATATACCTTCGGAACCGGGTATGCATGGTGCATAACGTTAACACTTACACTATCTTTGCGCCGATTAACATGCTATTACATGAACCCGGTTACCAACGTTTCTTTTGACGATACAGCTGTCGCGTTTTCATCCAAATCCGACGCTGAGCTTTATAAAATGTACCTGTTGTTCAAGTCCATGAACAGCAACACCTTTGTGAAGGTGGGCGGTGGCCTGCTGAACGCAGCCATCAAACTGCACCTGCCGGTTAAATTCATCATCAAACCGACTATTTTCAACCATTTCTGCGGCGGCGAAACGATTCAGGAGTCGGAGCGCGCTATCCGTGAGCTGGCCAAATACAACATCGGCACCATCCTCGACTACTCGGTAGAGGGAGAGGGCTCCGATAAAAGCTTTGACGCTACCCGCGACGAGATTCTGCGCACCGTGGAGAAAGCCCGAGGCAACAAGGATATTCCATTCTCGGTGTTTAAAGTAACCGGCCTGGTTAGCACAGCGCTGCTGGAAAAAGTGCAGGCAGGCGAGAAAATGACCGCCGATGAGCAAGCCGCCTACGCGCGCGGATTGCAGCGGGTGAAGGATATTTGCCAGCGTTGCTACGAAGCCGATGTGCGTGTGTTTGTGGATGCCGAGGAAAGTTGGTTCCAGGACACGATCGACAACATGGCCTACGACATGATGGCCCTCTACAACAAAGAGAAAGCCATTGTGTACAATACTTACCAGCTCTACCGCCACGATCGCCTCGACGCGCTGGTTCGCGATTATGAGAACGCCGTGGCCAAAAATTACATACTCGGGGCGAAACCCGTGCGTGGTGCCTACATGGAAAAAGAACGCAGACGCGCCGAAGAGCAAGGATACCCAAGCCCGATCAACCCGACCAAGGCTGCTTCAGATAAACTGTACAACGACGGACTCCGCTTCTGTATCGAGCACATCGACCGCATTTCGCTTTGCGCCGGCACGCACAACGAGGCCAGCTGCTACCTGTTGATGGAACTGATGGAGGAGAAAGGTATAGCGCCTGGCGACGAGCGCGTATTCTTTGCCCAGCTTTTCGGCATGAGCGACAACTTGTCTTACAACCTGGCCAATGCTGGTTACAATGTGGCCAAGTATGTGCCTTACGGGCCTGTGGAGGCTGTGATGCCTTACCTGCTGCGCCGCGCCAACGAGAATACAGCGATCGCCGGGCAGAGCAGCCGCGAGTTCAGCCTGATCAGCAAAGAGATGACGCGCCGTAAAAAAGAGAAGAAGCGCTAGGCTATAATTTGCCACACGCGATGAGCAAGAGCTATCTGGGAAAGTGACAGTAGGCCCCTGTGACTGTGGATTAGCTCGGTTTATCTCACTTTGTCTGGAACTGCTCTGAATCTGTCTGACACAAAAAATAAGAAGGCCCTGCATTGCTGCAGGGCCTTCTTATGTGTTTAGAACTATAAGGTATAATCCGTAGTTCTGTCCTTAATTACTGTACAGTTACAGTAGTGTCAGTCTCAACAGTAGTTTCAACTGTAGTGTCAGCCTCAACTTCTTCAGTAACAACTTCTTCTTCAGTAGTTACTTCAGTTTCAACAGCTTCAGTTTCAGTTGCAGTTTCTTCAGTGTTGCAAGCTGTGAAAGCTACCAGGGCGAACGCTACGAAAGCGAATTTGAACAAATTTTTCATTTTGTGTTTGTGATTAAGTGTTTTGGTTTCGAATTTGAACTTCATACCGGAAAGCCGGATAGGTAACCCGGTATTTTTTATTTTTTTAAAATATTTTTTTGTTGGGTTACAAAAAGCGGCCTGGCGTATTAAAATCAGAACGGCATGAGGAAGAGTTTGTATGAGACGGATGAGGCGATCATGGAGGGAATCCGGAATGATGATGACCGCGCGCTCGCACATCTTTATAAGCTGCACTTCCCGATGATCTCCCATTTCATCATCAGCAACAGTGGAACTGATGACGAGGCAAAAGACATTTACCAGGAAGGCGTGATCGTCTTTTACGAGAAGATCAAAGGCAACAGCCTGGAACTCAGCTGCCAGATCAAGACTTACCTCTACTCGGTGTGCCGCCGGCTGTGGCTGAAGCGACTGGCAGAGAAAGGGCGCTACGCCAACCGCATAGAGGACTCTGAGAACTACCTGTCGCTGGAGGAGGATGTGCCGCAGCACGAGGAGAACGAAAGGCAGTTTGGCGTGATGGCCGAGGCCCTTGACCAACTAGGTGAGCCCTGCCGCACTTTGCTGGAGGACTTCTACATTCGGGCGCAGGGCATGCAGGACATTGTGGAGAAGTTTGGCTACACGAACACCGACACGGCCAAAAATCAGAAGTACAAGTGCCTGCAACGACTCAAGAAGCTATTCTTCACCTCCTATAAACCAGAGGTATAGCCTGAGTGATTTGATTTTTAGCACCTTGTGAAAGGTATTTTTATATAACCATGTTTGACCACCGCATTTACGAGCAAATAGAGCGCTACCTGGCTGGGAGTATGCCCGCTGAGGAGAAAGCCGCCTTCGAGGCGCTGTTGCACTCCGATCCGCGGCTTGCCGATCAGGTACAGGAGCACCGGCAGGTGCTGCACGCCATGAAGCACTATGGCCAGCGCCAGCAATTGCGCCACAAACTCAACAGCATCCACACCGAAATGGAAGGCGGTTCGCAGTCTGTCAACAGTGAACTGAGAGCCTGGAAGGTTTTTTTCAAGAAGCACGCCCAGACCATGGCGGTTGCCGCCAGTGTTTCGCTGCTATCTGTGTTTGGCACATTGTGGAGCGTACAGCAAATCAAGAAACCCGTACAGCAGCAGACGGCCCGCTACGTGGAGCTTCGCCGCGAGGTAGAAAAAATCAAAAAAGAGCAACGTGCCATTATCAACGGCATCGCCAGCGCGGATGCTGCCACACCGGCCCCGCGTTCTGCCCGCTTCAGCGGCACCGGCTTCGCCATCAGTCCGGATGGATACATCGTTACCAGCTCGCACGTAATTCAGGGCGCCGACTCAATCCTGATCGAGAACAAAGCTGGTCTGAAGTATAAGGTTACGGAAGTACACCGCAACATCGACTACGACCTGACCATTCTGAAAGTGGAAGACCCAGCCTTTGCTGGTTTCAGCAAACTGCCTTATACCTTCAAAACTACCGCTTCTGATTTAGGTGAGCGTGTCTACACCTTGGGCTTCCCGCGCGAGGACATCGTGTTTGGCGAGGGCTCGCTGAGCTCAGCTTCGGGTTTCGAAGGCGACACCACTTCTTATCAGATTTCCATCCCGCTTAACCCGGGTAACAGTGGTGGCCCACTGCTGGATGACAAAGGCAACGTGATTGGTGTGATCAATGGTAAGCAAGCAGGTCAGGAAGGCGCCGCTTTTGCTGTGAAGTCCTCATACCTACTGCAAATGGTAAAGGAAATGAAGGAAAGGGAAAGTGGCCTTTCAGTTAGCCTGCCGCAGCAAAACAACCTGAGCGGCGCTTCCCGCACACAACAATTAAAGAAACTTCAGGACTATATTTTCGTCGTAAAAGTTTATAACTAAGGCACGACAATATTGTTTTATTGCAATACCGCAGAGGACTATCTGTATTCAAACACAGATAGTCCTCTTTTTTTATAACTTTTTTAAAAAGATGCAGTTAAATAGACAATGTATATCCTGGCAAAAGGTGTACAATTTGTTTAATCACGAACCATAAAATAAAGACTATGAAAATGCGAATGCTAAAACCCCTTGTTGCTGTTTTTGCTGCAGGCTTCTTATATAGCTGCGCTAGTAGTAACGACGCCATGGACACCACAGCCATGGACGAAACCACCACCATGAGTGAGACAACTACTATGGCTGGTGACGACGCTACTACTACTGGAACAACAACAGAAACTGAAGTAAGCACTGAAACTACCACTACTACTGAGGACACTTCATCTACAATGGATGCCACTGCCGAGACAAGCTCTATGGCTATATTGGATGCCGCCAGAACCAAAAGCGAGATTTCTACTTTCATGGAATTAGTGCAGGCTGCCAATATCTCCAAAGCGTTTGAGCAGGGTGGTGAGTTTACCATTTTTGCTCCTTCTAACGAGGCCTTTAAGCAGCTTCCTGCCGGTCAGTTGGAGTACCTGAAAAAACCAGAAAACAGAAACGAACTGATTCAAATCCTGCAGGCCCACATCATTTCTGGTAAAGTAATGACAAGCCAACTGCAGGCGAACCAGCGCATCCAGGTTGGTCAGGACGATTACATTGAAGTAGCCAGTGCAGGCACTGCTCCTAATGCCTTTACTATTGGTGGTGCCAACATTGTAGACTCTGACATCGAAGCCAACAACGGTGTAATCCACGTGGTGGACCGTGTTTTGGTAACTGCTGACGCTGTAACTGACAAAGAATAACCAACATTATTTTGGTCTATTATAAAAATAGCCTTCCCATGTGGAAGGCTATTTTTATTAGAAGCCTGTAAGAACATCTTATAAAAGTATAAGCGCGGGCTTTCTAAGCTCATTTGCAACCATAGCATAAGCGAGCCGTTACAATAAACTAATCTGCAAAAAGCAGACATTCTGAAGTAATACAAACACAAACTAAACAATTAAACTATGGACAAACGAAACGATGCGACCATGATGACGGCCATGTTCCGGGACCGTGACAGCGCAGAGCGCGCTTATGAAGAATTACGTGCACGCGGTTATGACAAAGACGATATCAACGTCGTGTTGTCGGACGAGGGCCGCAAGCGCCACTTCGGTAGCGACGTAGACCGTGACGGCGACACGGAACTGGGCAACAAATCACTGGAAGGTGCCGGAGCCGGTTCAGCCATTGGCGGTACATTGGGTGCCATTGTAGGTGCCGTGGCAGCAATTGGTACTTCTGTAGCTATACCTGGCTTGGGTCTGGTAGTGGCCGGTCCGCTGGCAGCCGCCCTGGCGGGAGCCGGTGCAGGTGGCCTGACAGGCGGCCTGATCGGTGCGCTGGTAGGTGCTGGTGTACCTGAGGAACGCGCCAAGGTATATGAAGAAGGCGTGAAAGAAGGTAACATTGTGCTGGGCTTTAAGCCGCGTACATCAGAAGATGCCCGCTACTTCGAAGAGCACTTCCAGAAAAACCGCGGAGAGCATATCTATTACTAAGGCTCGCTCCTTCTAACGAATCAAAGGCTTGGCTTTTCCCTTGTGGCAAAGTCGAGCCTTTGTGCTTTATACCTTGCCAAGTGCCTGTACAGAAAAGGCTGGCACAGAATAAAATGAACATATAACGACCATATTTCCGTATGCCCTTAAAACGATTGAAATTACGAAACGCAAAAACTAAGACTATGAAAAACCTATGGATGGCAGCCACGCTCGCACTGAGCACGCTCGCCTTTGCAGCCTGCAGCTCCGAAACGCAGGAAACCGATACCACTACGGCCAATGTGGATACCGAACTGAACACCACCGCTGCCGTGGACTCTACCCTGAACGATGACAAGCGCGCCTTTATGGGCAAAGCGTACAGCATCAGCACCCAGCAGGTAGAACTGGGCAAACTGGCAGTTGAGAAGGGCACCACAGACCAGATACGCAACTACGGACAGCAAATGGTAGACCTTTATACCAAGAAACTCGACGAGCTACAGGCCATGTCAGGGCAGTACAGCGTTACCCTGCCACAGCAGATGGAAGACGACCACGCTGGCCGCGTGCAGGAACTCCGCGATAAGAACCCGGAGGAGTTTAACCGTGCCTATTGGGACACCGTGGTTGAGGCGCACAAAGAAGCGCTCAAAGATTTTGAAGACAACGTGAAAGACATCGAGCAGACGGACAACACCACCTTCAACCTATGGGCGCGCAACACCACCAAAGAGATCCGAGCCCAGATGGAAAACGCCATGCGCTTCCGGCAGGATAACAAAAACTAGGGAACAAATGCTAACACAAACAAAAGAGGCGACGCTTTGAGCGTCGCCTCTTTTGTTTAGTTGAGCTGCTTCAGTACGCCCTCTAATATTGCCCAGGTATGGCGGGCCAGCATTTTCTGCCCCTCCGCATTCGGGTGCACGCCGTCGGGTAGGTTGAGGTGGCGCATACCTGCCACACCCTCCAGCAGAAAAGGCACAAAGGCCACATTGTTTTTGATGGCCAGCTCCCGGAACAGTTTTCTAAACTCCGCCGCGTAGCGTCCTGGCACAATGTCAGGAATCTCCATACCTGACAGGATGATCTGTGCGTCCGGGTGCTTGTGCTTCACCTTGTCAATGATCTGCTGCAGGTTTTGTGACGTTTCACGGGCAGGTATACCGCGCAGGCCATCGTTGGCTCCGAGCGCCAGCACAAACACATCGATCGGTGCAGACAGCCAGCGGTCAACCCGGTAGAGGCCGCTGGCGGTGGTATCGCCGCTTATACCTGCGTTGATCACGGTATAGCCCTCGTATCCGGCCTCTTTCAACTTCTCCTGTATCAGCGACGGGTAGGCCTGTGCCGATGACAACCCATACCCTGCCGTCAGGCTATCCCCGAAAAAAAGTAATGTTTTCATAGTCGTCTGGTCTTGCTATACCTTGCCGGGTACCCGCCACTGCAACAGCTATACCTGTGTCTACGGGAACGCAGGCACAGCCATAACAGGCAAGATCACGAGGGCCTAGCATCAAGGTTTAGGCATGCTCGGGAAACGAAAAAAAAGTCAGAACAGTTATATGAAGAAGTGCGGCTTTGCGTAAAACAAGCAGGCGATGTGATTGTTTATGCTTTGCTGGCGCGCTGCTTTGCGATAAAGCTATATTTATACTACATTAGGACTCGCCTTAAAAGAAATGCCCGTGGCCTCATCTACGGCACTACTTTTGCGTAGATACAATGTGGTCAAACTAACTTAATTAGATGCTATCCTTGACAACCCGATTAAAAATATTTCTTTCTGTACTGGCCGTAGTCCTGCTCACGGGCTCTTTTATCCTGTACAGCAAAAACAACAGCACACCTGCCGGAAAAAACGAGATACTCATCAAAGCCCTGATGCAGGGTTTGAGTACCATGCACTATAAACCGGAGAAGGTAGACGACAACTTTTCGAAAAAAGCCTTTGGGCTATACCTCGACCGGCTCGACTTTAACAAGAAGTTTTTGCTGGAGTCAGATGTGGCCATGCTGCGCAAATACGAAACGCAGATCGACGACCAGCTTCGTGCCGGCTCGTTCGAGTTTTTCGACATCTCGGCGGACCTGATCGAGAAGCGCACCAAGGAGTCGGAGGCTTTCTATAAGGAGATCCTGAGCAAGCCGTTCGATTTCTCTAAGGAGGAAAGCATTGAGCTGGACGGCAAGAAACTGAAGTTTGCTAAGGATAAAAACGAGCTGAAAGAAGCCTGGAGAAAGCAGCTGAAGTACCAGACGCTGGTACGACTGGCCGACATGCAAAAGCAGCAGGAAAAAGCCACGGCCAGCGCCGACAACAAAGCAGCCAGCAAGACCATGGAACAGATGGAGGCCGAAGCCCGCGAAAAGGTGATGACCGCCTACAACGAGCTCTACAAGCGCCTGGACCAGGTAACCCGCGACGACCGCCGTTCGACCTACATCAACGCCGTGGCTAACGTATACGACCCGCACACAGGCTACTTCCCTCCTAAAGCCAAAAAAGACTTCGACATTGAGTTCACCGGCCGACTGGAAGGTATAGGTGCCTCCCTGCAGGAGAAAGACGGACAGATCAAGATAATGGAAATTGTGCCGGGCAGCCCATCGTACATGCAAGGCGATTTGAAGCCGGGCGATGCGATCCAGAAAGTGGCTCAGGGCAGTGGCGATCCGGTGCTCGTGGAAGGTATGCGCCTGGACGATGCGATTCAGCTGATCCGTGGTAAAAAAGGAACGGAAGTACGTCTGACCGTGCGCAAGCCGGATGGCAGCACCCGCATTATCCCGATCGTGCGTGATGTAATCGTATTTGAAGAAACTTATGCCCAGAGCGCGATGATCGACGATCAGCAAAAGATCGGCTACATCAAGCTTCCGGGTTTTTACGCCGACTTCGAGCGTAAAGGTGGCCGTAACAGCGGCGAAGACGTGAAGGCCGAAATCGAGAAACTGAAAGCTGCCGGTATGCAAGGACTGGTGCTGGACCTGCGCAACAACGGAGGTGGTTCGCTCGCCGATGCGGTGGAGATGGCCGGTCTGTTCATTGACCAGGGTCCGATTGTGCAGATCCGTACGTCTGCTGGCAAAACTGTGGTGCTCGACGACCGCGATCCAGAAGTACAGTACACTGGTCCACTGGTAGTGATGGTGAACTCCAACAGTGCGTCCGCCTCTGAGATTCTGGCAGCAGCCATGCAGGATTACAAGCGTGCTGTCATTGTGGGTACGCCAACCTTCGGCAAAGGCACCGTGCAGCAGTTCGTTGAAATTGACGAAGCCCTGCCAGCACAGTTTGACCCCTACAAGCCATTCGGAGCCCTCAAGCTCACCATTCAGAAGTTCTACCGCATCAATGGGGGTACTACCCAGCTGCGCGGTGTGACACCTGACGTGATTCTGCCAGACGCCTACAGTTACCTGGAGTTCGGTGAAAAAGAGCAAGAATACCCGCTGCCTTTCGACGAAATCTCTCCAGCGCGTTATAAGCCATGGACCCGTACTAAGCTAAACATCCCGGCCATACAGGCCAGCAGCAAGGGCCGAGTTTCCGGAAACGAGAGTTTCAAGGTAATTCAGCAAAGCGGTGAAAGACTGAAAAAACTAGCCGACAATACTAGCCGCTCCCTGAGTTTGAAGAAGTACCTGGAAGAGGAGAAGAAGAGCGAAACAGCCAACAAGCAACTGGAAGACGCTCAGAAGAATATACCAGTGTTGAACGTAGCGCGTCTGAAAACCGATTTGCAGACCATAGCGGGAGACACAGCCAAAATGGCTCGTAACAAAGACTTCCTGAAGTCGCTGCAGAAAGACGTGTATGTAGAAGAAGCAGTAGCGATCATCAAGAACGACATCAAGTAATCGCCTGAATTGGCAATAAGCAGAAAGCCGACTATGTAGATAGCCGGCTTTTTTCTATTTTGCAGCTTAGCCTTACCTCAACTCCATGAAACACTTCAACCTGATCCAGGGCTTCCGCGCGAAGCGCTATACCTTGTCCTGTGTGGCAGCTGTGCTCCTGGCCTTCTCGGGCTGTGCTCCCCGCCCTCAAACACAGTCACAACCCGAAGCCGCCAAACGAGGCGCTGTGGCCGACAAAGCGATGGTCGTTTCCGCTCACCCGGATGCTTCCAACATTGGCCTGGAGATATTGCGCAAGGGAGGTAATGCGTACGATGCGGCCATCGCCACGCAATTTGCCTTAGCGGTGTGCTATCCGGTGGCGGGTAACATCGGCGGCGGCGGCTTTCTGGTTTACCGTCACCATACCGGCGAGACCGGCGCCCTCGACTTCCGCGAGAAGGCCCCTGCCGGCGCGCACCGCGACATGTACCTCGACGAGGATGGTAACGTGATACCGAACCTCAGCCTGCTGGGCCACCTGGCAGCAGGCGTACCCGGCTCGGTTGACGGCATGCTGAAAATCCACGAAAAGATGGGCTCCCTTCCCTTCGCTGAACTCGTACAGCCCTCCATCGACCTGGCCCGCCGGGGCGTAGTGCTGACCGAGCGCGAGGCGCGCATGCTTAACAATGCCCGGAAGGAGATGATCGACCACAACAAGCACACCCCCTACCTGACCCGTCAGCAGCCGTGGCAAGCCGGCGATACGCTCTATCACCTAGACCTGGCCCGCACGCTGGAGCGCATCCGCGACAAAGGCCGCGACGGCTTCTATGCCGGCGAAACGGCTGACCTGATCGTGAAGGAAATGCAGCGCGGAGGCGGCCTGATCTCACACCAGGACCTCAAAGATTACAATGCCGTGTGGCGCACTCCGATCAAAGGCCAGTACAAAGACTTCACCATCACCTCCATGTCCCCTCCCTCCAGCGGAGGTATAGCCTTGATGCAGTTGCTGACCATGGTGGAGCCCTACGACCTGAAAAGCTACGGCTGGCAACAACCTCAGACCATCCAGCTGATGACCGAGGCCAAACGCCGCGTCTACGCTGACCGCGCCACCTACCTCGGCGACCCCGACTTCTACAAAGTGCCAACCGCCGGACTGCTGGACCGTACCTACCTGAAAGAACGCATGCAGGACGTGAGTCTGGAGCAAGCCACGGCCTCATCGGCTGTGAAAGCCGGTGAACTGCCTGTATACGAGTCGGACCAAACCACGCATTTCAGCATTGTAGACCAGTTTGGCAACGCGGCTTCTATCACCACTACCATCAATGGCAACTATGGCTCAATGGTGGTCGTAGAAGGCGCTGGCTTTTTGCTTAACAACGAAATGGACGACTTCAGCGCTAAGCCGGGTGTGCCCAACATGTTCGGGCTGATCGGCGGTGAAGCGAACTCCGTGCAGCCGGGTAAACGCATGCTCAGCGCTATGACACCAACTATTGTGGAGAAAGACGGAAAGTTATTTATGGTGGTGGGCACGCCAGGCGGCTCTACGATCATCACGTCTGTGTTCCAAACCATCCTGAACGTGGTTGAGCATGATATGACGATGCAAGAAGCCGTGGCCGCTCCCCGCTTCCACCACCAGTGGCTCCCGGACGAAATTCAACACGAGCCGGACGCCATCTCGCCGGAAGTACGCCAGGCTCTTGAAAGCAAAGGATATAAACTGACCCAAAGAAGAAAGTACGGCGCTGTGGAAGGCATACTGGTGCTGCCCAATGGCAAACTCGAAGGTGGTGCAGACCCGCGTGGAGACGATGTAGCGGTTGGCTTCTAACTAATTTCTTGACAAAGGACTTTTTGACAAAAGACAAAGGTCAACCGCTTACATAAAGATCAAAAATAAGAGCCCGCAGGTATAGCATCTGCGGGCTCTCTTGTTTATGACGGATCAGCTTCTCCCCTAGCCGTTTTTGCGCTTCTCGATAAAGCCTCCGATGTAGGTGGCCAGCGCGGCTATACCTGTGGTGCTCATCAGGCCAAACAGCAGTTTGCGCCGGTTCAACGTCTCGGCATCAAATTTAGCTTCGGTTTCCTCGTCAGGTATGGCAGCCTGTAGAAAAGAGCGCATGGTCTGGGCCAGCAGCAAACCCGTCACGCCTACCGCGACATGGGCCAGTGTCTGGTTGCCTTTCTCCAATCCTTTGCTGAGCAACAGCAGCCCGCTTCCTGCTGCGGCAGGTATAAGCGCTGTAGCAGGACGCTTATCGTTGAGCAGGTAGCCCGCCAGTCCGGCACCGATCAGGGTGGCCCCGTGCACATTGTTTATCACTTGTGGTTTGTCAGTCATAGTCTCTTCTATTGGTTTGTCTATTTAATACCGCCTGGGCCTAGTCTTGGTTATACCTATAAGAACGACATCAGCTCGCTGACTGCTATACCTGGGCACAAAAAAAGCGGCCTCCTGCATAGCAGAAGGCCGCTCCCAATCAATTAGTCGATACTAGTTTCTTACCAGTTTGGCCTGGTATACCTTACCTTGTACCATCACCTGCACATAGTACATGCCATTGCGCAGGCCGGCTACCTTCTCGTTCAGCTGCTGCTGCACGCTACTCAGGTTTCCGTTTAAGGTATACATTTTGGTGCCGTTGGCAGAGCGCAACTCCAGTGTCATCTCATCCATCACCGATACCTCGGCTGGCAACGAGATATTTACCACAGGTCCCTGCGTCGGGTTCGGATACAGGCGGAACGCCAAATCCTGACCATGGGCTATTCCTGCCGGGAAGTCGTTGTCGCGGATGGCGAGTGTGAAGGTGCGGGCGGCTGTTGCCATACCCAGGTCCGTTGTCACATTGTTGATGTAGAACGACACCTGCTCGGTTGGCTCAGTCAGCTTGTCGTCTGCGATGCTAACCTCAAACGAAGCGCTTGTAGCATAGGCAGGCACGTCCACAGCGATTACGTTGTTGGCGGCTACCGGAGCAGTCGTGTAGTCAACGGCGGTGGCGGTGGCGCCATCCTTCACCGTTAGGTATACGGTATGAGCTTTTGGCTGTGCGGCCGAGATGTTCATCGTCACGGCTACCGGTGCATCGCCCTCAGTGGCAGTCAGTGTTGGTGCTGAGAAAGCGACCGCTGGCGTAGCGCTGAAGCTGAAGCGGGCCGAAACAGGCACGTGATCCGAAGTGGTACTTCTGAAGCTCGGGATCAGGCTGAGCAGCTGGTTCTCAATCGTGATCGACTCGTCAATGTATTCGTCCACCAATGACTTCGAAACGATGATGTGGTCTAGGAAGCTCTGGAAAGAGCCTGATGCGTAGGTATAGCCACCAGCTACACTCAGGTCGTAGGTCAGGGCTTTGTAGTTGTTATCCAGCACAAATGGGTTCAGGGACGAGGGCAGGTTGTTTACTACCGATACATCCACGTCTTCGTTCATGTCGCCCAGCATCACCAGGTTCACGTTCGGATACTGCGCTGCCAGGCTGTCTTTCAACACCTGCACATCATACTTGCGTTGGTTGTATGGGGTCACGTTGGTACCGGAGTTGGCTCTGGTGTGGAGGTTTACCACATAGATCTGCTGCGTCACACCGTTAACAGTAGCTTCCAGTTCCACCATGAGCGGCAGGCGCCCGCTGGCCCAGAAGCTGGTCTGCGCAGCAGGATAGTCTGGCAAGGTAGCTGTACCAGCCAATACATCCTGATATAGCTTGTTGAGCAACACTTTCTGGCTCTTCACCTTCACCACGTCTTTTTTGTAGGCGATGTAAAGTTTCTGCGGCACCAGGTTGCGGCTTGGGTCCCAGGAGTAAGAGTGTACATCTGAGCGCACGAAGTCATAGGCCGGTAACTCCGCCATCAGGCTAGCCATGGCAGCGTCGTTTGCAATCTCCTGGAAAGCAACGATATCGGCATTCAGTGTCTGAAGCGCTTTTTTGGCATTCGCGAACTGCAGTTCTTCGTCATTAGGTCCGAGTTCTGAGCCTCTGTCGTCTTTGTCAGCGCCAAACCACTCCAGGTTCCAGGACACGATGTCCAGGGTGCTGCTCTTCGGCAGTGAAGAGCCGGTCATGGTTCCTTTCACAACAGTGAAGTCGCCGCTTGTGTATGTAATGTTGCCTGATGACCTCAGCTTAACGCTTGCTGGCTTATAGCGCACATATACCGTGTTGGAAACGCTTGCCTCAGCCGCAGTATAATTCAGAGAGCTGGCATAGCTCTGGCCATTCTTCGAAAGTTCGAAGTCAGTTCCAACTGACAGGGTCATACCTTGTGGGAAACCAACAGCAGAGAAGTTGAAGGTATGCGGGGCGGATGCGTTCGGCACTTCCACTACTCCGAAATCTACGTTAAAATCACTGGTAGCAAGCAATTGTTCTACGTTCTCTACCGCAAAATCGTCCAGAGTCCAGCGGGCGGCTCTGTCTGTCTCAGCTTCAGAGGCATACACAAATGCCACATACACCGAAGCACCTTTGTAGGCCGTGAGGTTCACAGTCGACTGCTTCCAAACATCAGAAGCCTCAGCAGGAAAATCACCGTTTAGCTCTGTCCAGTCTGCAGTAGCTGGTGCACCCATTCCGTCGTAGTTGGTAGACACCATCAGTTTCAAACCTGGGCCTTTGAAAGCGGTTCTGGTCCAGAAGGAAAGGGCGGCGATGTTAAAGTCAGACAAATCCAGGGCTGGAGAAATCATCCAGTCTTCGTTTTCGCGGGCGCTGCCTGCATAACCGTTGATTTGCACACCGTTGTTGCGCGGGCTCTCGGCCGTCTCTCTGCCAAACGTAGTACAGCCCCATACCTGGTCGCCGGTTACGCTGTAGGCTTTCCAGCCGCCTGGCAGAGCGGTGCCGCAGTTGTTGAAGTCTTGCACGAACGGGCTCACTGCATTGGCCGTAAGCTCGGTTACGGCAGTGGCTATACCCTGGCCGCTATGCGAAATCATTCCAGTTAAAGCTACTGCCGCTGTAGGTGTCACGCGCACATATACGGTTGGGTTGGCGGCCATCTCCTCAGCTGAGAAAGTGATACTGCTAGCGAAACCAGCGGTCGCCTCCTTTGAAACCGTGAAGCCTGCTGTAGCAGTCAGTTGCACGTTACCGGTGATGTTCGCACTTGATAAGGTATAGGAAGCAACATTTGGCTGATTCAACACCACATCACCGAAGGAGAGTGTCTTAGGAGCCAATACGATTGGGTTCTTGCTGTCGCTCAGGCTGGTCACCGCGATGTTGTCCACAGCAAAGCTAGGTCTGGAACCGCCGCCGCTGATTTGGCGCGTAGCCCAACGCAGTTGAACCACCTCTTGGTTTTCAGCCGCCTCCGGTAGCGTCACAGTAAAGGACTCAACTTTCTGAGGATCTGTATTACCGCTTGTAGCCCACTTTTCCGTGTTGTTTTGATACTGTGAGCCTTCAATACTGGTAAAGGCACCACTTGTACCAACTCGATACTGCAGCACGATCTCGTTGATACGGGTGTTACTGCCACCGTCATATGGGTTGCGCAGTGTCATCATATCAAAAGCCACATTGACAGCAGTCTTTTGCAGGGTATTGATAGCAAAGGCGATGCTTAAATCTACGGAACCACTGTTCAGTAAACCTATCTTGCCATCATAGTTGTGGATGGCACCATTGGTTGTGGTGGAGGTGCTGTTCGCCAGCATGGCCCTGTCAGCAGTAGCTGGAGTTGTTCTGAAGCTCGCTCCGGGGCTAGTAGACAGTAACCAACCTTGCCAACCTTCCGGATAATCCGTAGAACTGTGCGGCAGGTCGTTAAAATCCTGCGTGTAAGGCAGCGACTGAGGCTGCGGGTTTGTCTGCGCTAGGGCTTCGCTGCCAGCCAAAAAGGCACAGCAGGCCAGCACAAAAGCAGACGCCTTGTGTAGATGTTTAAACATAGGTATAAGAGAGATTTGATTGGTGACTTGTATGAGGCACGAAAGTGTACTGCACTGTCGTGCAATGGGATACGGGCACAGATAGGCACATGGAGTTCCATCGGTTGCAAAGGTAAGCAGTTGCTTTCAATCCAATGTTACCGAATGGTTAATATAATTTCAACAGTATATTATTGATGCGCTATACCTTGGTTAGTGCCTGCTCAATGTCCTTTATCAGATAGTCCGCATCCTCCAGCCCGATGTAAAAACGAACCAGGTTAAAGGGGAGCTTCCCCGTATACTTCGTTTCCTTGTTGTAGTAGGCGGCGGCAGGGTAAATGAGCGACTCGTGCCCACCCCAGGAAGCGGCCATCAGAAAATGCTGCAGGCTGTTGCAGAAATCCTCTAGCTTCTGCATATCGTCTGTTTTGAGGGCAATCGTGAACTGTCCTGTATTATTGCGCAGTTGCTTTTTGGTGAGTTCATACTGCGGGTTGGAGGGCAGGAAAGGGTAATAAATCTGCTCTACCTTCTCCTGCTGTTGCAACCAGGCCACCACTTTGCGAGTCGTTTCAGCTACGCGTTCCATGCGTACGGGCAATGTGCGCAGGCCGCGCAATAGCAACCAGGCATCGTGTGGCGCCAACACGGCTCCCAGCGTCATGTACTCCCGCTCGAATATCCTGTTGATCATGTCGCGACTGCCGCAGATCACGCCTCCCATCGTGTCAGAATGGCCTCCAATGTACTTCGTGCAGGAGTGCACCACCAGGTCCACGCCCATCTGCAAGGGATTTTGATTGAGCGGCGAAGCAAAGCTGTTGTCGATGATGGTGCTGCAGCCATGTGCCTTGGCCAGTGCTGCAACGGCCTCGATGTCCTGCTGCTCAAAAGTGAAAGAGTTGGGGCTTTCCAGGTATAGCAGCCTGGTATTGGGCCGCATGGCCTGGCGGTAATTCTCTGTGTCGGTGCCGTCTACCATGGTCACTTCCACCCCGAACCGGGGCAAAAAACTCTTCATCAGCACATTCGTCCAGCCGTAAGGTTTGTCGACACTCACCACATGGTCACCTGCCTTGAGCTGCGAAAGCACTGCTGCCGAGACGGCAGCAATGCCACTCCCGAAGGCGATGGCATGCTCGGCTCCTTCCAGCGCTGCTATCTTTTTCTCGATCATGGTCACAGTAGGGTTGTTGCCGCGGGTATAGAGGTAAGCCTCCGCCTCCTGCTGGAGCAGGCGCCGCATTTCGTCCACGGTTTTGCTGGCAAAGTTGCTGGTCTGCAGAATGGGAGGCGCTACCGAATTGAAATACAGCTCGCGGTCTTCGCCCAGCTCGTTGAGAATGTAGGATAGCTCCATGGTATAGCAGATTGGTCCCCCTCTTGTACTCTCATTTCGGGCTTCAGGTTGTTGACAAACCTTTCCATCATTGCCTCCGAGAAAAGGTATAAAAACCACCAAAACCAGCCCGTAAAAGCGACTTCGAAAGCAGCACAACAACATCTGAAAAAATAATTTTTAATTTCATTACAAAACATTGATTATCAATGATTTAAAATTGAAAAAACACTGAATTTATGTCATGAATTTGCAACTGTTAGCGGGCTGAAAATGTTGTAATTACATGAAAGAGAAAGAAGAAGAAAACATCATATCCATGTATCCGGAAGAGCAGAAGCAGCTGGACAAGGAGTGGTATAAATCCATCCCGGCGCAGGTGTTCCTGAACTACTTTTTCGCGATCAATTACCACCTCGACCACTACGAAGGGATGGGTCTGCAGCAGCTAGCCTATTTTAAGGATGTGCCTGCCGAGCTACCCGAAGAAGATGTGGAAGCTATAAAGAAACTATTGTTGAACAGCTGGAACACAGAGTACGCTTTGCGCACGACAGCCGAGCTGGGCGATGAGAACTACATCCGGAACGCCTTGCACTGGACGTTTCCGCAGGCTTACTATGCCGTGTTTGCGAGCCTGCAGGCTTTCCTGTATACCCGCCAGATCAAGACGAGCAACGAGTCGCTGGTGATGCGCGAGGCAGGCCGCCTGATCGTGAAAAACGCGTATCCGCAGGCGATGAGCTTCTACGCATCGGGCCATTTCGACGATTTCCGCATCAACCGCTTGCCATTGGCACATTACAAGCCGGGTCTTCAGATTGCAGGCAAGGAGCTGGAGGCGCAGTCGCAGATCGGGCAGTTTTTGAAGACGACACGCCGCATGAAGGCCAAATCGGTGCGTCAGCAGGTACAGGCGAACCCGAACACGGCCATTCGCAGCAGCCGCACAGGCGAGGTGCTGCAGAAGTTTGGTCCACAGCACTGGCAGCAGCTGACCTGGCGCATGGGCTATACCACGCTCTTCGACTTGCTGGCCAGGCTGCGCATCTCCAACTCACATCGCGAGATCGAGCGCTTTGTGCAGGCCGACATCGACTTCAGGCTGTTCCATGAGTCGCTGCTGCAGATCGTGAGCTACTTAAACGGTATACACGAGTGCTATGTGGCCCAGGCCATGAGTTTACAGCAGTATGAGGCCTTTGTGCAGGAGCTGCCAGCCTATCTGCAAAACTCGTTTGTGGCAGCCAGACTGCAGGATAAAGTAAAACCCCTTTTGCAGGACGACGAGCAGCAACTCCGCACAGCTGCTTAAGTCCGATTTGTTCTACTACATATATAGGAGCCCCGGCAAGTTCTGCTTGCCGGGGCTTTTACTTTTCATACCGCAACCAGGTAACAGTCAACAATCAGCAATTTAATGTTTAAAAGCTCCTGTTTATTTAGCAATTTTGCAGTTTAGATATAACAGTCACCATTAGTACAAAAATCGCATGCAACTCAGCGAACAGGAACTACGCAGACGCCACGAGCGCGAAGAGCTGGAGAAAATGGGCATCAACCCATATCCATCCGAAACATTTGAAGTGACGGCCACGGCCAAAGAGATAAAGGAGAATTTCGATAAGGATAAGAACAACTACCAGGAAGTAACCCTGGCGGGCCGTTTGATGAGCCGCCGCGTGATGGGCAAGGCCTCTTTCGCTGAGCTGATGGACAGCACGGGCCGCATCCAGATCTACGTGTCGCGCGATGACATTGCGCCGGGCGAGAACAAGGATATGTATAACACCGTGTTCAAGAAGATGCTCGACATCGGTGACTTCATCGGCATCAAAGGCTATGCTTTTGTGACCCAGGTTGGCGAGATCTCCGTGCACGTAACCGAACTGAAAGTACTCACCAAGTCGCTGCGTCCGCTGCCGATCGTGAAGCGTGAGATTGACGAGAACGGCAACGAGATTGTGCACGACGGCTTCACAGACCCAGAGCTGCGTTACCGCCAGCGCTACGTCGACCTGATCGTGAATCCGCATGTGCGTGAGACTTTTAAGAAGCGTACGCAGCTGGTGAGCACCATGCGTAACTTCCTCGCAGAGAAAGGTTATCTGGAGGTAGAAACTCCGATTCTGCAGCCTATACACGGTGGTGCAGCGGCCCGTCCGTTCAAGACGCACCACAACACGCTGGACATGACGCTATACCTGCGCATTGCCAACGAGCTATACCTGAAGCGCCTCATTGTGGGTGGTTTCGATGGTGTGTTTGAGTTCGCTAAAGACTTCCGTAACGAAGGTATGAGCCGTTTCCACAACCCGGAGTTTACGGTGATGGAGCTTTACGTTACCTACAAGGACTACAACTGGATGATGGACCTGGTAGAAGAAATGGTAGAGAAAGTGGCCCTTGCCCTGCACGGTAAAACAGAAGTACAGGTTGGCGAGAATGTGATCAACTTTGCCCGACCATGGAAGCGCTATACCATGTACGAAGCCATCGAGCACTTCACCAAGATTGATATCTCGAACATGGAAGAGCCAGAACTGCGCCAGGCAGCACAGCAACTAGGCATTCATGTTGACCCAACGATGGGCAAAGCCAAGATCATTGATGAGATATTCGGTGAGACAGCAGAGCCAAACCTGATACAGCCGACGTTCATTACCGATTACCCGGTAGAGATGAGCCCATTGGCCAAGAAGCACCGCGATAAGCCAGGTCTGGTAGAGCGTTTCGAGGCTATCTGTAACGGCAAGGAAATCTGTAACGCTTTCTCGGAGCTGAACGACCCGGTTGACCAGCGTGCTCGCTTTGAGGAGCAGCTGGAACTGGCAAAACGCGGTGACGTGGAGGCCATGGCCCTGGACGAAGACTTCCTGCGTGCATTGGAGTACGGCATGCCGCCAACCGCTGGCCTGGGTGTAGGTATAGATCGCCTGACCATGATCATGACCAACTCTAACTCTATACAGGATGTGTTGTTCTTCCCACAAATGAAGCCAGAGAGAAGAGAAGAGTAAAAGAGGATTAATTATAAAGCAAAAATGGCCCGCTAAGGTATAGCGGGCCATTTTTGTTTCCTAAGTCATCTATATGCCGGCTGTCTCTAGAAGTTATCGCTATCCTCTCCTGACCTATTGTTCTTCACTTTGTTGGTAGCATCTTTCAGGCCTTTCTCTGACTTGCTGATCCAGGATTCTGTTTTAGCCCTGCCAGTACCGAGCTTCTCGTTGATGCCGCGGCCTACCCAGGCGGCGGAGTCGGACAGACGGCGACGGGTGATGCGGCCACTGTCGGGTGCCATTAATATACCTGCGAGCACACCTACGCTGGCGCCGGCAAGCAAGCCCATCGCGACCCCCAATGTGCCGCTGCTCTCCTTTTGTGAGCCATAGGATGAGGACTTGCGACTGTCGCTGCTGTAGACGGTGCGCTGCTGCACTTGCGGCTGTTGTTTCGGCTCACGCACCGAAGAGTACGTTGTGCTTTCGCTTGACTCTTTGCCCACCTGGCTGTAGGTGGACGAGGTCCGTGGGGTGTTACTGTATGTGCTTTTAGACTCTCCCAAGCTGCTGTAATCCATTTTCGTTCTCATAGTTTGCTTTGGTTTTAGTGTTCATTCATTCTTGCCAACTTGCTATACGCTCTAAAATAATAACGGGAGTATGGTCCGAAGGTTAGCGCAAGTCAAGTCCCCGAGCTCAAAAAGAAAGGCCTGCCCCTTGTCGGGGCAGGCCTTTCTTTTTCACAAAGCTGGGGTTCGCCTCAGCGGGTGCGCATGGACAAGGCACAAGCTTTGTTACAGGTATTTTCCTGCTGGTTGTTGTGTTAAACGTTGGTTACAGAAGAGCCTCCTGTGCTTGTACCAGCAGATGAACCAGTAGAACCAGTTGAACCGGTAGAGCCAGTTGATGAAGAAGACGTGCTGCCACCAGTAGTGCCGCCAGTGTTGCCACCGTTCTTGTTAGCACCACCCATTTTGCTCATCGCTTCGTTGCTCATGTTCTTGATTTCGTCAAGGCCAGTCTGCAGGTTCTTCTCCAGGTCTTTGCTCAGTTTATTCGCCCACTTCTTGATACCAGTTCTGGTATGCTCACCAGTGTCCGGAGCCATCAGTAGGCCTGCAATTACACCAGCGCTTGCGCCTGCCAACAGGGCAAGCATGATCTTTCCGCTATTATCTTTCATAGTTGTGTTATTATAAATTGTTGGATTTGATTTCTCTGATTTTTACTGTTGACCTAATAACGATGAAGCCATGTATTAAGTTATAACTATACTACAGTTTTATACTATACTGCCTCTAAATAACGAAAAAAAGCTCAGCAAAATGATTTGCTGAGCCCTAAATTATAAGCAGGATACTTCTATAAGTCTCTGATCACCTTCATGATCTCGTTTTTGGTTTTGCCCAGCTTCTGCTGTAGGCGGCCCCAAAGCTCGTCCTCCTGTCCTTCTACATAAGTCAGGTCATCTTCGGTAAGCTCAGCGTAATTCTTCTTCAGCTGGCCTTTCACATCGTCCCAGGATCCACGCATCACCAGGCTGCTGCCATCGTCAGTCACTTTGTTGCGCTCGAGCTTGTCCATAAAGTTCTTCACAGTGCGCTCCAGGTCATCACCTGCTTTGCTCAATGTTCTTTTCAGGCTATCGCGGGTGTCCAGGCCGTTATTAGGAGCCAGCAATATGCCAGCCGCTACGCCTACCCCAATACCGGCCAGCGTGGCTAGCAAAATTTTTCCTTTTTCGTCGTTCATGTTGTTTATCATTTTCTGGTGCTGTTTATTTGATAAGGCTTGGTTCCGTAAAACAGAACCTATCGTCCTTATACTTGTATTCGATTTATTTTACGTTCCAATACATACGGGGCGGTGCATACTTGGTTTGCAACACATCACGCCTCCCCGATCAACAACAAGCGCGTATAACTGATAACAAATAAAACATGATGAAAAAAACAGCTTTCGTAACGGCTTTCCTTGCCTTAAGTGCCTTCTACTCCTGCAAAAACAGCGAGATTCCCTGCATCGACCAGGCCAAGATTAACCCTGACCAGATGTGCACCATGCAGTATGACCCTGTGTGCGGCTGCGACGGAAAAACCTACGGCAACTCCTGCGAGGCTGACCGCTCAGGCGTGACTTCCTATACCAAAGGCGAGTGCGCCACCAAATCCTAAGCTATACCTGGCAAGCTATGACCGAGAAAAGATACGTTAAACAGAGCAGGCCTTTCCGGGTGCCAACTACCGACGGAAAACTGATAGAAGAGCATTTCGGCAAAGCCTCTACCCAAACCGATGCCTTCAGCGTGGCCCACATGGTAGCACCTCCGCGCTGGAGCGAACCACATCAAACCCCGGAGTTCGACGAGATCACGATTGTGCTGCGCGGCCGCAAATTAATTGAAATTGACGGTGAAGAAGTGGTTGTAGAGGCCGGCGAGTCCATCCTGATCAAAGCAGGTTCCCGCATCCGCTACTCCAACCCCTACGACGAAGAAACCGAGTACTGGTCCGTCTGCGTCCCCGCCTTCGACTTCACCAAAGTGCATCGGGAGGAGGGTTGATTTGGAGATGGATGGATTTGGAGATGGGTGGATTTGGAGATGTGGAGATGTGGATGTATAATGATTTAGAGATTTTCGGCTGTGCTCAAAAGCAAAGCTAAAAGTGACTTCGGGTTTCGCTTACATGCTAATCTATCCAAAAAAGCCCAACATCAAAAAGCCCCTGGCGCATACAGCACCAAGGGCTTTTTATTTCCGGGATGGGGAGATTCGTTTCCAAATCCACCCATCTCCAAATTTTCAAATCTTAAAACTACTGCTTATTCAGCATCTCCACCACTTCCGCGGAGATACCCATGTAAGAGAAGCCGCCGTCGTGCATTAGGTTCTGCATGGTCACCATACGGGTCAGGTCAGAGAACAGGGTAATGCAGTAGTCAGCGCAAGACTCGGCTGAGGCGTTGCCAAGCGGCGACATCTTGTCAGCATAGTCATAGAACGCGTCGAAACCACCTACGCCGGTTCCGGCTGTCGTTTTAGTAGGTGACTGCGACACAGTGTTAACACGCACCTTCTTCAGGTTGCCGAAACGGTGACCGTAGTTGCGGGCAATCGACTCGAGCAATGCCTTGGCGTGCGACATGTCTGTATAATCAGGGAACACGCGCTGGGCTGCAATGTAGGAAAGGGCCACAATCGAACCCCACTCGTTCATCGCATCCTGCTTTTCAGCCACGTGCATCACCTTATGGAAAGACAGCGCCGAAATGTCCAGCGTCTTCTGGAACCACTCGTAGTTCAGGTCGCCATAAGCCTTGCCTTTGCGGATGTTCGGGCTCATACCAATGGAGTGCAGTACGAAGTCGAGCTTGCCACCCAGGATCTCCTGTGCTTTGGCAAACAGGTTTTCCAAGTCTTCTACAGAGGTAGCATCAGCAGGTATGATCTGCGCATTGCAGGCTTCAGCCAATTTGTTGATTTCACCCATACGCATCGCGATCGGAGCGTTTGTCAGCACAAACTCAGCGCCTTCTTCCTTGGCACGCATCGCTACTTTCCAGGCAATAGACTTTTCGTCAAGCGCTCCGAAAATGATTCCTTTCTTTCCTTTAAGCAGATTGTAAGACATGTATTTGTCAGGTTAATGTTTTAAAATTTCATGATTTCGGACGGCCAGGTATAGCGCGCAGAAATTAAGCAGCAATATAGCAATAACTAGGTATAACTCAAGTCCGATGCAGCTTTCATTCGCATTGGCCCGCTCCTCTGTCCACACCTTCCGAATACAGGTCTAGGATTTCTGCGTGAGTCGTGGCCTTGCTGAACTTACAGCGACAACAACTCTTTGGCGCTCTTGTAGGCGCTTGCACTTGGGTTGGCACCTGCAATCATGTGCGCAATTTCATCTACACGCTCTTTGTCACTTAGCTTTTTGATGCGGCTGATCGTGCGGTCCTCGGTGTCGTGCTTGTACACGAAGTAATGCGAATTACCCTGCGCTGCGATCTGTGGCAAATGCGAAATGGCAATAATCTGGTGTTTCTGCGCCATTTGCTGCATCATCTTACCCACCTTCACGGCTACCTCGCCCGATATACCTGTATCGATTTCGTCGAACACGATAGTCGGCAGGGCGGTCTTGTCGGCCAGCATGTACTTGATACTGAGCATCAGGCGGGAGAATTCACCACCGGATGCGGCTTTTACCAAAGACTGCGGCTGCGCTCCTTTGTTGGCACTGAACAAAATGCTGATCTCGTCGGTACCGGTAGCGCTCGGCGCGGCGGTTTTGTGCTGAATAACAATGCGGGCATTAGGCATTCCGAGATCGGCCAGCAAGGTATAGAGCTCCTTCTCGAACTGACCAAAAGAGGCTTTCCGGCGTTCTGAAAGCACAGTGGCCTTCTCCAGCATTTCCTTCTCCGCTTCCTTCATGGCTTTTTCGGTGCTGGAGAGGGCGTTGTCGAGGTTGAGGACGCTGCCTACTTTGCCTTCCAGCTCACGCTGTATTTCGAGCAGTTCCGCAATGGACTGTACCTGGTGCTTGCGCTGCAAGGTATAGATCACGTTCAGGCGCTCCTGCACCTCCGTGGTGCGGGCCGGATCGGCTTCGGTTCTGCGCTCAGCATCCTCCAGCTCACCAGCCACGTCGTTGAGCTCAATCATGCAGCTCTCGGTGCGGGTGCGCAACTCTTCGTACTTCGGCGAAAAGGCCGCCAGTTGCCCGATTAGCTGCACGGTGTCTTTCAGCGCAGAGGTGATGTTGAACTCCGATTCGGTCAGGTACTGCACGGCCTGCGTCAGCTTCAGCTTGATGTCCTCGGCATTCTCGAGTTCCTTCAGTTCTGTCTCCAGTTGCTCCTGTTCATCTGCCTGCAGTCCTATTTCTTCCAGCTCATTCAGCAGGAAGGTATTGTAATCGAGTTCCTTCTGGGCCTGCGCCAGTTGGTCGGTCAATTTCTTGTAATCGCCTTCGAGCTTCTTATACCTGCGGTAGGTATCGTTGTAGTCCTTCAGGTATGAGAGGTTGCCTGCGTAGATGTCCAGCGAGGTGTTGCCGGCATAAATATCCAGGATGTTAAGCTGGAAACTGGTGTCACCCAGCTGCAGCGTGTCGTGCTGCGAGTGGATGTCCATCAGGTTCTCGCCGATCTTGCGCAGCACGTCGAGCGTTACCGGCGTGTCGTTCACAAAGGCGCGTGACTTGCCGCTCGGGCTAATCTCGCGGCGCAGAATGCACTGCTCATCAAAATCCAGGTCCTCGGCTACAAATACCTCTTTCAGGTTGTACTGCGAGATATCGAACACCCCCTCGATCACACACTTCTGCTCCTGGTTAAAGAGCAGCTTAGAGTCGGCACGGTTACCGAGCAGCAGGCCAATGGCGCCCAGCATGATGGACTTACCGGCACCGGTCTCGCCTGTAATAATATTGAGCACCGGCGATGGATTCATCTCCAACTTTTCGATCAGTGCGTAGTTTTTTATTTTAAGATCAATCAGCATATATCAGGATGCAAGACGCTTGTCACAAGGTATAAGACTTAACGCCCGGACTTAGTTCGATAATTTGGTTGTATTTTAATAAGGTGCTTCGATGTCGTAAATCACTTCCTCCACATCCGCCACAGGTATAGTGTGCTTGTTTCTGCGTCCGTCCAGCAACTCCAGCTCCTCTGCCGAAACATGCTGCAGTTCGCCCTGTACCACCACACGGGTCCTCAGCACCACTTGCACGGTCTGTTGTTGCAGCAGATCGGGCAGGTGGTCGGCCAGTTTGCTCCGATAGATTCTGATCTGACGTTTGCCCATAGGTATAGCGCGCAGGTATAGGCCTCCGCCCCGTGAAGATACGCGCTTTCTGTGAAATTTGGAAAAGGCTTAGCGCTGAAGGAGCACTTCGTATTTGGTGTTGTTAGTGGGGTCTACCTGCGTGAGCAAGGTATAGGCGGCCTGCTTATCAGCTGGAGCGGCTGTTTTAAAAATATTCACCAGCTCATCCGCCTTCGCTTCAAAGAAAGAGCGAATCACTGCCGCGCCAGGCTTCTGCTGGGATATCTTCTGGATGTTGCGCAGCACGTCGAGCGTGGCCTTGCGGGCTTTCTCCGGATCCTGCGCCATCAGGTCCATTCCCTGGCGGTGCATGGTATAGATGCCCTCCCGGAAAGGCACAAAAACTGGATCCTGCATGTTGTCGATCATCCAGTAGCGGTTGCGGTTGCCCTCAAACGGACGCCAACCCGGAAAAATAGAGTTTTGCGAGGCAGCCAGGTTCAGGATGCCACGAGCCCGGTCAAAGGCTGGGGAACCTCCCAGCCTGGCAAAGCTGTCGTTGTCCATCCCGATGATCATGTAGGCGTAGTAGGCCAGCATGGCCGACAGGTTGCCCGTGAAGTTATTTTCGGCATAGTCGAGGGGTTGTGCCTCGTTGAACTGAAAGAGCCAGTCGCGGTCGATGACGGAGAAAAGCGTGGATTCATAACCGGTGCCATAGGCCGGCCTCACTGACACGATCTGCACATTGGCACGGAACGTTCCTACCTCGGGCATTTCGGTCAGGCTGATCAGGATGCGGCACTTGATGCGCTCATCCACCCGGTAGGACTGGTTGGTCCAGCGGCGGTTGTTCATGAACTCGAAAATGCGGTTCTGCATCTCGGTGAACAGTTGCCGGTCTGTAAATGCCACCTGTTCGCTGTTCACCACCACATCGCACTGCAGCTCCTGGGCACGCGCTCCCAGGGCAATGCCCATCGTACACAGCAAAACAAACAGTCGATTAAGCATAGATTCTCTCCCAGATCAGGTTGACGATATCCTGTGCCACTTCGCTCTTGTGCTTTAAGTCAAAAGCTGTGGTCGTATCGTGCTCAATAATAGTGATTTTATTTGTATCGTGCTTAAAACCAGCGCCCGGATCATTGAGCGAATTAAGCACGATCATATTCAGGTTCTTCTTCTGCAGCTTTTCGCGGGCGTTGCTGGCCTCGTTGTCCGTCTCCAGGGCAAAGCCCACGGCAAACTGGTCTTCGCGCTTCTCCTTGCCAAGTGCCGCTGCAATATCAACGTTCTTTACGAGCTCGATCGTTAGTTCGGCGCCTGCTTTTTTTATTTTGCGGTCAGCCACTACTTTGGGTTTGTAATCGGCCACGGCGGCGGCAAATACCCAAATGTCGGCTGCAGGAGCCAGTTTCTGAACGGCCGCATACATTTCGTCGGCTGTTGTCACGGGGGTTACCGCTATACCTTCGTGCTGCGCCTGCAGGTTGGTGGGGCCTGCCACCAGCTTTACCTGAGCGCCACGCTGGGCAAAGCATTCGGCCAGCGCATAGCCCATCTTGCCCGTGGAGTGGTTGCCGATAAAGCGCACCGGGTCAATAGGTTCGTAGGTTGGGCCGGCAGTCAGGACAACAGTTTTGCCCTTAAACAGTTTTTCCAATGCCTGAGAAGTGGTTTTCTAGTACGCGAATAATTTCCTCGGGCTCGGCCATACGACCCTGCCCTACTAGCCCGCTGGCCAGTTCGCCATACCCTGCCTCGATGATGAAGTTGCCATAGCCGCGCAGTTTGGTAAAGTTCGCTTGCACGGCTGGGTGCTGGTACATGTCCAGGTCCATGGCCGGGGCCACAAACACCGGGCAGCGTGCCGACAAATACGTGGCAGATAGCAGGTTGTCGCAAAAGCCGTTGGCGAACTTGGCTACCGTATTGGCACTGGCAGGCGCTACCACCATGGCATCGGCCCACAGGCCCAGTTCCACGTGGTTGTTCCAGACGCCCTGCTCGTTGAGCACAAACTCGGTGAGCACCGGCCGCTTGGAGAGGGTGGCCAGTGTGAGCGGGGTTATAAAGGCAGAAGCAGAAGTGGTCAGGATCACCTGCACTTCTGCTTCTGCTTTCACGAGTAAGCGGACCAGCATGGCTGCCTTATACGCAGCTATACTTCCGCAAACCCCCAATACTATTTTCCGGTTTCGGAGCATGCGCCTTACAGCGACAGTTCTTCGCCTTCTTCGTCTGGTGTGCGCACGTATACTTTAGCTTCCAGGAACTCCTCAATGGCAAGGCTGGTTGGCTTCGGCAGGCGCTCGTAGTACTTTGAAATTTCGATCTGCTCGCGGTTCTCGAATACCTCCTCCAGGTTGTCCACAGTCGTGGCGAACTCAGCCAGTTTAGAGTTCAACTCTTCTTTCAACTTCACCGAAATCTGGTTGGCTCTTTTAGAGATAACCGCAACTGACTTGTATACATTGCCGGTTTGCTCTGCAAAGTCAGCCATGTTGCGGGTAACGATTGATGATGGAACGATTGCCATATATACTTGATTTATGAATTGCTTGGGTTATTTTTCTTTATTTTATCGAGCTCCGACTGCGTGCTCGTGTATACCTGTTCGGCATTGCGCAGGAAGCGGCTATCCGGATACTGGTCAATGAAGGCCTGGTAAAAATCTACTGCCTCCATGAAACGCTCCTCCTGCTTATTTGGCACACTATCCACCGCGTAACGGTATTGAGCGTCTATTCTCAGGTAAGAGGCCTCCTCGCTGTAAGGGGAAGACGCATTTTCGCGCAGAAAGTTTGTGAAGGCCACCACAGCCGACTTATAGTTACGCACTCTGTAGTACAGACGGGCACTTTCAAAGGCTTTCTTGTCCAACTTGGCGCTCAGGTCGTCGAACATCTTGTTGGCCTCTGTTGCGAACTGGCTATTAGGGTAGCGCACCAGGAATTCCTGGATCGACTCCATGGCCGTTACGGTACTCGTCTGGTCCTGCTCAAAGTCAGGCGAATCGTTGTAGAGCGACTTGGCCTGCAGGAACATCGCCTCTTCGGCCATCTCGCTGCGTGGGTAGGTCTCGTAGAAAGTGCGGAACTGGAAGGCGCTCAGCATGTACTCGCGCTGCTTGTAGTGCGTGTTGGCATAATAGAAGCGAGCCTTCTCAGCCTCTTCCCTACCTGTCATCAAAGGCATCACCTGCTCCAGCAGTTGGTTGGCACGGTAGTAGTCCTCCTTCTCGTAGTACTCGAGCGCGGCTTTGTATTTCAGGTCAACGTCGTTGCTTTTCAGTAGCTTCTGGAAGTTGCTGCAGCTGGTTGCAAAAACCAACAGGCACAACATTACGACGGTATGCAGGATTCCTCTGTTCATGAACGGGCAAAATTATACAATATCCCTGTGATTTACAAGCGTGAATATACAGCGTTTACTGGCGTGCAGGCTTTAGTTTGGCTGCCCCTGCGGCAGGTTTTTTGGCTCCGGACTGACCAGCCTTGCTGCCGGAGGTTTTGCCCTTGGCAGGCGTAGTGGCTTTTGCGGGCGTAGCCGGTGCTTTTACCGGCGTGCGTGGCGCCAGCACTTCTTTTTTATCGGGTCTGAGTTCCTCCAGCCAGGCAAAGCCCTCCAGCCTACGGTCGGAGGTCTGCAGCTCGTGCGGCGGTATAAACTTTGCCTCCGGATTTACCAGAAACGTAATAGACTTCACTTTATTTTCCGCAAAGTTCAAAACCATGTCGCTGCACACGGCCCGGTTCATACCTGTCAGCACCGAATCGCCCTCCAACGCAAAGTAAATGCTTTCTCCGTTGCCGTTCACATTCACCCGCCGCATGCGTCCGTTCTGAAAATGTGCCACCATGTTACGGCCTTTCACCTGGTTGTAGTTCTGGAGCGTGTCTTCCGAAGTGATAAAGGAATTGCTGAAAACGTACATCTTATCGATGGTCTTGTTGCGCATGTGGATGCGGATGGTGTCGCCCACGATCTGGCTCTGCTCGCTCCAAAGCGTCGGGTTGCGGTGCATGTACATGAGCGAGTCGGTGCGGTTGTAGCTCAGCGAGTCGCAAGTGCCCTGCAAGTCCGATTTAAAGATTTTGACGTTGTTGAAGGCGAACAGCATGCTCGGCTGCCCATCTGACTTCGCCTCACGGGAGATAAGCGAGTCAGCAGCCATGTAAAGCGTATCGCCATCCATGATCGACTCCATTACCGGGCTTCCCCATACCTTAGCTATACCTTGGTCGCGCCAATAGCGGCCAATTTGCCCCCGAATGGTCACATCGTCTTTGAGGGAGCGCATGGTCATGTTCACTTTTGCCTCACCGTAACCGCTGGCTTCGTCATAATACAGGTCATCGCCTCCCAAGCGGTACTCCGGCGTCACGATATAGGCATTGCGCCCAAAGCGTGACACTTTGGTAACCGTATTATAAGTGCCTTGCTCGGCATAAAGGTCACCGTTCTGGCCTTTGATAAAGGTTGGGCCCTGGAAGTAGACGATCTCGGTTTCGGTGTTGTAGCGCATGTTCTGCGCCGTGATCTCGTAATCGGGCGAGAACACTTTCACGTTCTGCTGGAAGGTAAAGATCTTTGTGTTGGTATCGTAGGTACCGCGCTGGCTCTGCAAACGGTTATTGGGCTGCACGATGGTGCCGCCTTCGGTATAAACCGCCGTGCGCGTATCCAGGTTGTAGTCCAGTGTTGGGGTCGTCAGCGTCATGCTGGGGTCCTGCATGGTCACACCGCCACTCATTTTGGCGGTACGGGCGGCTCCGTCATACACAGCCTTCGTGCCTGTCATGGTTACGGTATCGGCCTGGTTGATGCGCACATTGCCAAAGGCTTCCAGTATCTCACTGTCGCGGTACTGGTATACCGAGTCGGCATACAGGAAGGTCTCTTTCTGCTTGAAGATCACGTTGCCGATCAGTTTGTTGACACGCTTCCCGTTAATGATAGTACCGATCAATTCTTCTGTGTTCTCCAACTGCACACGCTCCTGTTGCCCCTGCTGCTGAGGTCCCTGCTGCGCCGGTGTCTGCGTCGGACGCGCTGTATCCTGCTGTGGTGTAGTGCGGGGTTGCTGAGGTGCTTGCTGCGGCTGGTTGAGGCGTGGCCGTGGTGGCTGTTGCTTCGGCACAATCTTGGGTGGCTGCGGCGGACGTACCTGCTGCGCCGCCTGCCGCGGATTAACCGGAGGCTTCTGCTGCTGCTCCTGCGCCAAAACTGTCAGCGACAATAGCGTAAAGAGAATAGAATAGACTAATTTTGTGATGTTCATGCTTTATAAACAAAAGGCAAGGGCTTGATCAGAGACAACGTCATACTTCCGGCGTTCCTATACCTGCGGCCTTTACCTGTTCTTAACTTCAAAATTATAAAAAATATACCAGCCGCTGCCTTATGCTACAGAAAGTTTCCGGTTTCATCCAATCTCACACCCTTTGCAACCCCGACAGCAAAATACTGGCGGCCGTGAGCGGCGGCATCGATTCAGTGGTGCTCTGCGAACTGCTGCACCAGCTCAAGTATACGTTTGCCATTGCGCACTGTAATTTCGGGCTGCGTGCCGAAGACGCGGAAGCCGACCAACTTTTCGCCAAAAAGCTGGCCAAAAAGTACGAGGTACCCTTTTTCACCGAAAATTTTGACACCCGTACCTTTGCCGCGCAAGAAAAACTCTCGACACAAATGGCGGCCCGAACGCTACGCTATACCTGGTTTGAACAGGTGCGCCAGCAGGAAGGTTACGACTATATTGCCACTGCCCATCATAGCAACGACCTGACAGAGACTGTATTGCTCCATCTGACCAAGGGGACAGGTATAGCCGGCCTCCATGGTATACCGCCAAAGAACGGGCACATTATCCGCCCGATGCTCACCGTCACCAAAGACGATATTTATGACTTTGTAACGGAGCAGCGACTGATCTGGCGCGAGGACACCTCCAACGAGACGACGAAGTACCAGCGCAACAAAATCCGGCATGAAGTGATTCCGGTACTCAAGGAGATCAACCCGAACTTGGAGGAAACCATGCAGCATACTGCCGAGCGGGTCAGCCAGGCCGAGGCCATCGTGCACGCCTACATCGACAACCTGCGCCAGCAAAGTTTGAAGGAGGCGGAAGACGCGGTATACCTGTCGCTGGTGCCGCTGCAAAACGCGACCGGCCTGCCGGTGGTGCTGCACGAGCTGCTGCGCCCGTTCAACTTCAGCTACAGTGTGGTGCTGGAATTGGTAGAAGCACTGGATGGTATACCTGGCAAGCAGTTCGACTCGCCGAGCCATACCCTGGTAAAGGACCGCGACCAACTGGTCATCACACCCCGCAACCTGGTTCGATTTGGCAGTGTAACAATAGCGGAAGGTCAGACTGAAGTAAACGAGGCCCACGTGCAGCTGACCTTGCGCTACGTACCGACTAACGAATACAAGCTCAACACCAAACCCCATGTAGCTGCCCTGGACGCGGGTCTGCTCAAGTTCCCGCTGCGGCTGCGCGCCTGGCAGGAGGGCGACTGGTTTGTGCCGCTGGGCATGAACGGCAAAAAGAAAATCAGTGACTTTTTGATCGACAAGAAGGTTCCGGCCAACCTTAAAGCTAAAACGCTGGTATTGGTATCAGACCAGTCCATTGCCTGGATTGTGGGCCAGCGGCTCGACAACCGCTTTAAAGTGACGGAAAAGACGGAGCAGGTGCTGGAGATTACGCTGAAGCGCAGCACATAGTGCTTTTTCGTATCACGACACACGTATCAAGTATCAAGACCTCGCTGGAGTGTGTTTGGTGAATGAAAAAAAGTCGTGCTACTTGTGTCTTGATACTTGATACGAAAACGAAGTTTTCCAATAGATTTTTATAATTTTACGGAAGTAAACCGAATCTCAAACCATAATTAAAGTATATCCTACAATGAAAGTAACCGTAGTTGGAGCTGGTAACGTGGGTGCAACGTGCGCCGATGTATTGGCTTACCGCGAAATCGCGAACGAAGTAGTTTTAGTGGATATTAAAGAAGGTTTTGCTGAGGGCAAAGCGCTTGATATCTGGCAGAAAGCCCCCATCAACCTGTATGACACGCGCACAGTTGGCGTAACCAACGACTACAGCAAGACTGCTGGTTCTGATGTGGTGGTGATCACATCTGGTCTGCCACGCAAGCCAGGTATGACACGCGATGACCTTATTTCTACAAACGCAGGCATCGTGACGTCCGTAACTGAAAACATCGTAAAGCACTCGCCTGACGCCATCATCATCGTGGTTTCTAACCCATTGGACGTGATGACATACGCAGCGCACATCACTTCCAAGCTGCCACGCACCCGCGTAATGGGTATGGCCGGCATCCTGGACACAGCCCGTTACAGAGCGTTTTTAGCTGAGGCCCTGAACGTGTCTCCAAAAGACATCCAGGCAGTATTGATGGGTGGTCACGGCGATACCATGGTTCCACTTCCACGTTACACAACGGTTGGTGGCATTCCGGTAACCGAATTGATCGACAAAGAAACGCTTGACGCAATTGTGGACCGCACCAAAAACGGTGGTGGCGAACTGGTGAAACTGATGGGTACTTCTGCCTGGTACGCTCCGGGTTCAGCAGCTGCTCAGATGGTAGAGGCCATCGTACGCGACCAGCGTCGTGTATTCCCTGTTTGCGTGAAGTTGGAAGGCGAGTACGGCATTGACGGCGTATACCTGGGTGTTCCGGTAATCCTGGGCAAGAACGGTATTGAGCGCATCATCGAGCTTGACCTGAACGAAGACGAGAAGCAACTTTTGGAGACTTCCCGTGGTCACGTGAAAGAAGTAATGGACGCGCTTGACAACATCAACGCTTCTAAGGCTTAATCGCTATACCTTACTTTGATATGAAAAGCGCCGCTTCTGCCAAGGAGCGGCGCTTTTTTTGTCTGAATCTTTATATAGAGGGCCCCTACCCCCAGGATTTACAGGATTCCGATGCACGATTAACCCACCCCTGCCCCTCCCGAGAGGGGAATTTCTGCTATTGCAAGTCCTAAAGTAGAAGCTTCGTAGATTTTGTGACCGTACATACCACTGGCAGGTATAGCAAGACTAACTTGCACTGAGCCAACGCAGCAACTAGCAGTGCCCGGTGCACTTTACGACGCTCCACTGTTCGAGCGTTCAGCGAGTTTGGAGCGTCTTGATTTTTTTGCTTACTTTTTTCATCAAGGAAAAAAGTGAAGCCCGCCCGGCCAGGGCAAGCTACAGAGTAGTACCGGTATTATACATAAAAGCAGTTGCTACGCCAGGTATAGGCATACTTTACACTGGTTTAGAGCCCTCTCAGTGGTAATCAATAGCATGGACGCTCGCGCCATTGCAAAAAGGCTCCGCTGGCTAAGCGAAAAACCAAGCTATACCTACTTAATCCTTCTGACTCGCTTGAAACAGCTTCTGCTTCTCTTCTTTGGAAAGGCTTTCATACCCAGAAACCGAGATCTTATCCAAGATCAGGTCGATCTCCATTTGGCTGGGCTTGCCGGCATACCCAGTGTGGTAGCCGGAGGAAGGGCGGGAATCATTCCCAACGGTCGCTTTTTGGCGGTGCGTTACCTTTAGCTTCGGACGGCGCTTGAAGAGGTTGGTAAAAAAGTCCATGGTGCTGTGCAACGGGCGCCCCATGTCACGGCCGCGCTGCAGCTGCTTCACGAAGAGCCAGCCAAACAGAGCGCCGCCTAAGTGGGCAATGTTACCGCCGGCATTATCGCCCACGGCCCCGGAAATAGACAAGATCACCAGAAAAGCTGCGATGTACTTGATACGCACCGGACCAATCAGGATCAGGTTGAAGGTATAGTTCGGGATCAGCGTGGCCGCTGCTACCACCACCGCCAGCACGCTGGCTGAGGCACCGATCATCACGGCGTAGGCGGCACGGTCGGCAAAGTAGGGAATTAGGTTGTAGCTCAGCATGTAGAGCAAACCACCGGCTATACCTCCCAAAACGTACAGACTCAGCAATTTCTTCTCCCCCAAATACTCCCGAATCAGCTGCCCGAACCAAAAGAGGTTGAGCATGTTGAAGATGATGTGCAGGAAGCCTTCGTGGGTAAAGAAGTAGGTGATGATCGTCCAGGGACGGGTAATGAAAACGAGTGGGTCAGAGGGCAGCGCGATAAAGCGCATCAGCCCGGTGTAGGCCCAGCTGCCACTGGTCAGGTACAGCACCGTTCGAAGCACGATCAAGGTCACAAACACGATGACGTTAATCAGAATCAGTTGCTTCAGGGTGTTGTTTTGCTGCCGGAAAGAGTCTTTTATGTCTTGGATAATACTCATTATACCTGTTAGCTGAAAAGAGCGGAAAGGCTGCTGCGCCTTGCTATCCTTTACTTGTTGTTTTTACTATTACGTATCCTGATAATCGTTGCGTTGCCACATTTTGATAAGAATGTAAGCAAACAGCATACCGCCGAGGTGGGCAAAGTGGGCTACGTTATCACCCGGCACCCTGTTAAAGCCCGCATATAGCTCATAAGCCCCATACATGAGCACAAAATACTTGGCCTTGATGGGGACGGGCAGGAAGAGCAGGAAGAGTTCGAGATTCGGAAAGAGCATCCCAAACGCCATCAGAATGCCGAAAACAGCCCCTGAAGCACCCAGCATCGGCATGTTGAAGGCTTGGTTGAACACCGCCGTCACAGCTTTCTTGCTTTCGGTGATGTAGCCTTCGTTATCCGGGTTGCGCTGGTACTCTATGGCAAAGCGTTTCTCGTAGCCGCCCGCGTAGTGCGATTCCATAAAATTGTGGAAGCCCGCCGGCGTAGGATTCTCGATGTACTGCACCGCCTCATTTTCGATTGTGTTCAACTCGTATGCCCGCACGCCGGAGTAGAGCATGCTCGCTCCCAGGCCGGTGATCAGGTAAAAGCTGAGAAAGCGCTGAGGACCCCAAAACCGCTCCAGCAGTGGTCCGAAAATGAACAAACTGAACATGTTGCTGAACAAGTGCGCCCAGCCACCATGCAGAAACATGTGCGTAAATATCTGGATCGGCTGGAAATAGTCGGAGCCGAAGTGGTGCAGTGCAAATGGCCGGTAGTCGAACACACCATTCGCCTGCAGTATGAACACCACCACGTTGATGATCAGGAGGTTCCTGACCATGGGGGTTATATTGAACATCGTATCTTATTTTTATTGTGTCGGTTGCTTTGTCGTTGCTATACCTGAGCAAGTATAAGCTCAGAAAAAAAACAATAATTTAACAATCAACCAGTTAACAATTTAAATTACCCCTTCAGGAAAAGCTCATGCAGCTGACCGAGCTCCATGATGACCAGCGTCTTTTGTCCGCCGGGGGTATAGTTGGGCACTTCGCAGCCGAACAGTTTGTCTACAAGCGAGTTCATCTCCAGCTCCGACATGCGCGGCTGCAGTTTGGAGGCCAGGCGCTTGGCCATGGCCCGGGCCAGGTTCTCGCGCTTATCTAACTTGAGTGTGGCCAGATTGTTTTTGTACTGCTCGATCAGCTCCTCGAGCAGCTCTTTCTCGTTGGCCGCCTGCACATCGGCAGGTATAGCATTCAGGATGATGGTGTTGCCGCCAAAGTCCTCGAACTGGAAACCCAGCTCCTGAAACTCAGCCCGCAGCTCCTTCACTAGTGCCGAATCAGCAGGCGAAAGCTCGATGGTCTGCGGGAAAAGAAGCGCCTGCGAGGTCACCATTTTCTTCTGCAGCGAGGCCATGTACTTTTCAAAAAGAATCCGCTCCTGCGCCGCCTGTTGGTCAATGATCATCACGCCGGACTTCACCTGCACCAACAAATACTTGTGATGCACCTGCAAAGTTTTGCTCGATGTAGTCATCGGTGCCGCAAAGGCATCGTCGAGCAGGCCCATACCTGACGGTGAGGTAATACGCTCCTCTTTTTGCTGCACTGGCTGCGCGTTGCGCAAAGGCTCATACAGCTGCTCCCAGCCATTGACACTCGCTTTTTTAGGCGAGGCAGGCGCTTTAAAACCCGGGAAGGAGCCTTCTTTCTCGAAGCCCTCTCCCCCATGCGGCATCCGGATCGGCTGCAGCGGCACAAAATTCACATCGCTCTGAAAATCAAGCGAAGGGGCAATGTTGTGCGTTCCTAATGATTTCTTCACGGCAGCATGCACGATGGCGTAGACCGTCTTCTCGTCCTCGAACTTAATCTCGGTCTTGGTCGGGTGCACGTTGATGTCGATTCGCTCAGGCTCTATGTCGATGAAGAGCACATAAAAAGGATGGCTGTCTTTGGGCAGGAGTCCCTCGTAGGCCGTCATCACGGCATGGTTAAGGTAGCCGCTTTTGATGAAACGGTTGTTGACGAAAAAGAATTGTTCCCCGCGTGTTTTCCGGGCAAACTCGGGCTTGCCAATATAGCCGCGCACGCTCATAAAGGGCGTTTCTTCTTCGCAGCTGGCCATCTGCTCTTTGTAGTTGTTGCCAAACACGCCCACGATGCGCTGCGTCAACTTTCCGGCCGGCAGACTGAAGATTTCCACCTCGGTGTGGTGCAGCGTAAAGGCCACTTCCGGGTAAGCCAGGGCTACCCGCTGAAACTCATCCAGGATATGGCGCATCTCCACCGCATTCGTCTTCAGAAAGTTGCGGCGGGCGGGCACATTATAGAAAAGGTTTTTGACAGCAATGGAGGTTCCGGCAGGTACGGCAGCGGGCTCTTGTGCAGTTACGGCAGAGCCTTCCACCAGCAGGCGGGTACCTGTTTCGGCGCCGTGGGGTTTGGTTTTGAGCTCTACCTGCGCCACCGCCCCAATCGAGGCCATGGCTTCGCCCCGGAAACCCATCGTCCGGATGCGGAACAGGTCTTCGGTTGATTTGATCTTGGAAGTGGCGTGTCGCTCAAAGCACATGCGGGCGTCCGTCTCCGACATGCCGATGCCGTTGTCCACCACCTGCACCAACTGTTTCCCGGCCTCCTTCACAATCAACTGCACGCTTGTGGCGCGGGCGTCGATGGCGTTTTCCAGCAACTCCTTCACCACCGACGAAGGGCGCTGCACCACTTCACCTGCGGCTATCTGGTTGGCAAGGTAATCGGGCAATAAGTGTATAATATCGGACATCCGCTATTTCAAATCTATTTGGTGGTATCTTCCATTCAAAGCACCCAATTTCGGAAATCGGCCGGGTTTTTGAATATACTATTTTGTCAAAACAGAACTTATTCGGAACGAATTTTATTACTAATTTACAGACCGGTAGCAAAAAGTGCCCGGAAATTTAGAGTTTGTCCGGATTCTGAATTCGACAAGAGGAGCCTTTTTAACAAGTGACTCTTGAGGCATGAGCACCTACAGGCACTAGCCGCCATACCTCCTTCAGGGGCAGAAAAGACTGGAAATAATTTTTTCCGTTTTTTGAGCCGCCTTCTGCAAAAATAGGGGTAATTTCGACTTGTTCCAATATTATAATACCAGTACAGGATGTTGAAGAGTTTTAGCTTAGGGTTACTTATACTTATCTTTCTCGGCATGGGTCCGCTGATGTCTCTGACGCCGTCAGACAACATCGTGGTGGCCTCTAAAGAGCAAAGTTGGGTAGACAGCGTCTTCACTTCCATGACTCCGAACCAGCGTATCGGTCAGCTGTTTATGGTGGCCGCGTACTCTAACAAAAACGAAAAACATTTCCAGTCAATCGACACGCTTGTGAGCCGCTATGGCGTGGGCGGCATCATGTTCATGCAGGGCGGCCCCGTACGGCAGGCCCAACTTACCAACCGCTTCCAGAGCAAGGCCCGCGTGCCCATGCTGATCGCGCTTGACGCGGAGTGGGGCCTGAACATGCGCCTCGACAGCAGCATGCATTTCGCCAGACAAATGACCCTGGGTGCGCTCACCGATGACAAGTACGTATACCTGATGGGCCGCGAAATTGCGCTTAAGATGAAGCGTATGGGCGTGCACGTGAGCTTCTCGCCGGTGCTGGACGTGAATGTAAACCCGGCTAACCCAGTGATCGGCAACCGCTCGTTTGGCGAGACGAAGGAAGAAGTGGCCCGCCGTGGCGTGGCTTACATCAAAGGCCTGCAGGACCACGGCATCATTGCGGTGGCCAAGCACTTCCCCGGCCACGGCGACACGGATACCGACTCGCACCTGACCCTGCCGGTGGTGAACCACGACATGAAACGCCTCTCCGAGGTGGAACTCTACCCTTTCCATAAGTCTTTTGAGGCCGGTGTGATGGGCGTGATGGTGGCGCACCTGCACATGCCGAAGATTGACTCCACCAAAAACCAGGCAGCCACGCTCTCCAAGCCGATCGTGACCGGGCTTCTGAAAGAGAAGATGAAGTACAAGGGGCTGGTGTTTACCGACGCCCTGAACATGAAAGGCGTGAGCAGCTTCTACAAGCCCGGAGAAGTGGATTTAAAGGCCCTGTTGGCTGGTAACGACGTATTGCTGTTCCCGGAGGACGTGCCAACTGCCGTGCGCAAGATCAACGAGGCCATTGCCAACAAACAAATCAAGCAGGAAGAAATTGACCAGCGGGTGCGCAAGATTCTGCACGCCAAGTACTGGGCTGGCCTGAACAACTATAAACCCATTTCGCTTACCAATCTGCAGCAGGATGTGGACCGTCCGTTGAGTAATGTGGTGCAGGAGCAGCTGTATGAGCATGCCGTAACGGTGGCCCGCAACAAAGGCAACCTGATCCCCTTCCGCAACCTCGACACGCTGAGCATTGCGTCTGTTGCTATTGGCACAGGCCCTAACAGTATTTTCCAGCAGACGCTGGGCAACTATGCGCCGGTTACCAAATTCAATATCCGGGACCGCTTTGCAGCGGACTCTGCTTTCACCAAGCTTTTCTCAAAACTACAGGACCACGATGTGGTGGTGGTAAGCGTGCATGGCCTGAACAATACGCCTTTCCGCGATTTTGGCATCGGGCTGGGCACGCGTGCTTTCATTAAGTACCTGCAGGAGCGCACCGACAAAAAAGTAGTGGTAGCCGTATTCGGAAACGCCTACAGCCTGAAGTACTTCGACAAGAGCGACTGGCTCGTGGCAGGCTACGAAGACAACCCGACCTCACAGTCGCTGGTGCCGCAGGTGCTGTTTGGTGCCCGCGCTGCCAAAGGCAAGCTGCCAGTAACCGCTTCGGCTAATTTGAAGGCCGGCACAGGTATAGCCACCCCTTCGCTCGGCCGCCTGAGGTATGGCACCCCGGAGAGCGTAGGTATGGACTCCAGGACCCTGGCCCAGATCGACAACATTGCCACCGAAGCCATTGCCTACGCCGCCACGCCGGGCGCACAGGTGCTCGTGGTGAAGAACGGTACTGTGATCTTCAACAAATCGTACGGATACTATACCTACGACAAGAAAAAGCCGGTGACCAACAACACGGTATACGACATTGCGTCCATCACCAAAGTGGCGGCTACGCTGCAGGCCGTGATGTTCCTAAAAGACCAAGGCAAGATCAACCTCGACGAGAAAGTAGCCACTTACCTACCAGAATTGAAAGGCACCAACAAAGCCAATCTGGTGATTCGCGACGTGCTGGCCCATCAGTCGGGTTTGCGGGCAGGTATACCGCACTGGCAGAAAACACTGGACAAGCTGCAGCTGAACCAGACCTTCTACGCCAGCGCCCAAAACGATGTGTTCCCGAACGAAGTGGTGCCGGGCATCTACTCCATTAAATCGATGGAGGATTCACTGTGGGCCTGGACCGTGCGCTCACCTTTGCTGGTGAAGCCGAAGGCCGCCAAAACCTACGATTACCAGTACAGCGACCTGGGTTTCTACATTCTCAAGCGTATGTCGGAGCGATTGCTGAACCAGCCGCTGAACGAATTCATGGATCAGAACTTTTACGGTCCGCTCGGCTTGGGCACCATGACCTACAATCCGCTCCTGAAGCACTCACGCGACGTGATCGTGCCGACTGAGGATGACAATTACTTCCGCAAAAACCTGATCTGGGGCACGGTGCACGACCAGGGCGCTGCCATGATGGGCGGTGTGGGCGGTCATGCGGGTTTGTTCTCCAACGCCAACGACCTGGCCGTGCTCCTGCAGATGAACCTGCAAAACGGCAACTACGGCGGGCACAAATATTACAACACACCAGTGGTAGCGGAGTTCTCGAAGCGACAGTCTACCACCAGTCGCCGCGGCCTGGGCTGGGACAAACCCGACCCGGACGGCAATGGCCCGACTTCGAACCTGGCCTCAAAGTCAACTTTTGGCCATACCGGCTTTACTGGCACAGGTGCCTGGGTGGACCCGGATAACCAGTTGATCTACATCTTTCTGAGTAACAGAGTATACCCGGATGCGGGCAACTCCAAACTGGTGAAGTATAATATCCGCACCCGCATACATGATGTGATTTATAAATCGATTGTTCCTAAAACTTAACATAGAATAGATTGTTGACAAGTGCAGCTCCGCGTGGGGCTGCACTTGTTGTTTTCTCAGCATAAAACCATGAAAATCGGAATAGTTTGTTACCCTACCTTCGGGGGAAGCGGCGTGGTCGCCACCGAACTCGGCAAGGCGCTGGCGCTCAACGGGCACCAGGTACACTTTATTACCTACAGTCAACCGGCCCGCCTCGACTTCTTCAACGAGAACCTGTTCTACCACGAGGTATACATCCCCAATTACCCACTGTTCCAGTACCCGCCCTATGAACTGGCGCTGGCCAGCAAAATGGTCGACATCGCCCGCTTCGAGAAACTTGACGTGTTGCACGTACACTATGCCATACCACACGCGTCAGCGGCTTATATGGCCAAGCAGATCCTGCGCACCAAGGGTATCCACATACCTGTCATCACGACGCTGCACGGCACCGACATTACGCTGGTGGGCAAAGATGCCTCCTTTGAGCCGGTGGTTACCTTCAGTATCAACCAATCGGATGGTGTGACGGCTGTGTCGGAGAGTCTGCGTACCGAAACGTATGAGTTCTTTCAGATCGAAAAGGAGATTGAGGTGATCCCTAACTTTATTGACCTGAACAAATTCAAACGCCAGAAGAAAGATCATTTCAGGGCGGCCATCAGTCCGAACAACGAAAGGTTGCTGGTGCATACCTCCAACTTCAGGGGTGTAAAACGCGTGGAAGACGTAATCCGGATCTTCGCCAAGGTGCGCGAAGAAATACCATCCAAGCTTCTGATGGTGGGCGACGGACCTGAGCGCCCCAAAATGGAGAAACTGTGCCGTGACCTGAATATTTACAACGATGTGCGATTCCTGGGCAAACTGGAGGCGGTGGAAGAAGTGCTCTCCATTGCAGACCTGTTCCTGATGCCGTCTGAGAAGGAAAGCTTCGGTTTGGCCGCCCTCGAAGCAATGGCCTGCGAAGTGCCGGTGATCTCGACCAACGCCGGCGGTATACCTGAGTTGAACATACACGGCGTGACAGGCTTTGTGAGCGAGGTGGGCGATGTGAACGACATGGTCCGAAACGCCCTCTACATCCTCGATGAAACCAACCTGGCTACCTTTAAAGCGAACGCACTGGCCCGCGCCCACGATTTCGATATCAACACGATTGTGCCGCTCTACGAGCAATTCTACCAGCGCACCATCGACGCGCAATTGGCAGAAACAGGTAACTCCTTGTAATTAAGGCATAAAAGATAAAAATCCGGCTACTATACTTGTTGCCGGATTTTTTTATGTCCTATATTTACTTTGGTGTGCATAAAAAGCGCCTTAGCTCGCCTATGGCGAGTGTGAGCTATCCGGCGGACTCAGGCTGCAAGTATGTGAGCCACTTTCTGAAGAATGCTATTTCGGATTAATCAGTCCGAAATCTCAAGAGGGCTCCTATCCCCATCTGTTGCGGATTTGTAATCTGCGTTTAACGGAACACGGGGATTAGGAAATCCCCGACAATTTACTTCTGGATTAGGAAATCCAGAATAGCGGTATGTTGAGGCCAGAGGCCCCACGGTAGCATGTCACGAGCGTGGACGCTCGCGCTATACCTATACCTATACCTATACCTATACCTATACCTATACCTATACCTTACTTAAACCCACGACCCTACGAAACCATGGCAAAAGACCAATACTACATCATCGACTTCGACAGCACCTTTACGCAGGTAGAGGCACTTGACGAACTGGGCGAGATCACGCTCGAAGGCGAAGAGAACAAGGCGGAGATCCTGCAGCAAATCCGGGACCTGACCAATGGCGCCATGGAGGGAAAGAGTTCGTTTACCGAAGGCCTATCCAGGCGTCTGGCTTTGCTCAAGGCAAACCGCCGTCACCTGAAGCCGCTGATCCAGCTTTTGCAGAACAGAGTATCGGATTCCATCAAGCGCAACAAGGCGTTCTTCCAGTCCTATGCCGATAATATTCTGATCGTGTCGAGCGGCTTCAAAGAGTTCATCACCCCGATCGTGACCGAGTACGGCATCAAGGAAGAGAATATCTATGCCAACACCTTTAAATTTGACGAGCAGGGCAACATCATTGGCTTTGATGAAGATAACCTGCTCAGCCTGGACCGGGGCAAGATAAAGCTGCTGGAAGAGTTGGCGTTGGAAGGCGACGTATACGTTCTGGGCGACGGGTATACTGACTATGAGATCAAAGAAGCAGGATTGGCCAACAAATTCTACGCTTTCACTGAGAACGTGGTGCGCGATAATGTAGTAGCCAAAGCCGACAATGTGGCGCCGAGCCTGGACGAATTTCTGTACCAACACAAACTGCCGATGGCCATCTCTTACCCTAAAAACCGGATTCGGGTACTGTTGCTAGAGAATGTGCACCCGAAGGCTGTCGAGTTGTTTAGGCGCGAAGGCTATCAGATCGAAACCGTGTCGGGTGCTTTGAGCGAGGATGAGCTGTGTGAGCGGATCAAAAACGTGACGGTGCTGGGTATACGCTCTAAAACGCAGGTGACCAAACGAGTGCTCGAGCATGCGAACAAACTGATGTGCATCGGCGCTTTCTGCATAGGCACCAACCAGATCGACCTGAGCGCCTGCCTTGATGCGGGCGTGGCTGTGTTCAACGCCCCTTACAGCAATACCCGCAGTGTGGTGGAGCTAGCCATCGGCGAGATCATCATGCTGTGCCGCAACGTGGTGGACAAGAGCACCAAAATGCACCAGGGCATTTGGGACAAGTCAGCGGCGGGCAGTGTGGAGGTGCGCGATAAAAAGCTAGGTATAGTGGGCTACGGCAGCATTGGGGCGCAGCTATCGGTACTGGCAGAAGCGCTGGGGATGGACGTGTACTATTATGATGTGATTGAACGGCTTCAGCTCGGCAACGCCCGCAAATGCGAAACACTGCGGCAACTCCTCGAAATATCGGATATTGTGAGTCTGCACGTAGACGGCCGCACCAGCAACGCAGGTATGTTCGGGAAAGAAGAATTTGCGGCCATGAAGGATGGCGCCATCTTCCTGAACCTGAGCCGTGGCCATATTGTGGACCTGCCTGCGCTGGTCGAGGCAATTAAATCAGGTAAGGTGCATGGGGCAGCGGTGGATGTGTTTCCCTACGAACCTGCCACCAACGACGAAGAGTTTGTCAACGAACTGCGGGGCCTGCCTAACGTGATCCTCACCCCGCACATCGGCGGCAGCACCATGGAGGCGCAGGAAAACATCGGCACCTTTGTACCGAGCCGCATCATGGAGTACATCAACTCCGGCAACAGCTACCAGAGCGTCAACTTCCCGAACATTCAGCTGCCAGAATTGAAAAACGCGCATCGCCTGATTCACATTCACCAGAACGTGCCGGGCGTGTTGGCCAACATCAACAGCGTGCTGGCCGGAAATCAAGTCAACATTCTGGGCCAATACCTGAAAACCAACGAACAAATCGGTTACGTGATCACTGACATTGACAAGTTGTATAACGAGAAGGTGATCGAGGAAATGAAGCGAGTGCCGGCCACGATCAAGTTCCGGATTCTGTATTAGGGGTACGGTTTAAGGTATAGCCTGTGCAAGGTAGGGATAGGTCGCGACCTGTCCCTACAAATGTCATGCTGTCTGCTACCCCACCACGACGTATGGTGTAACGTCGCTACAACTTTCAAACTTTATACCTTCCCAACTTTCTAACTTAAAACACCTGTCCGATCTCCTGCTTCAGGAAGCTGATAGCTTTTGCGGTGGGGTCGATTTCGTTGTTGAGGACGTTTTCCAGGATGCGCTTGGCGAGTTCGGTGCCTTTTGCCTTTTCGCCCAGGCTCTGGTAGGATTTATTAATCAGGTTCACGACCTCTTCGCGGGCGTGGCGCACCTGCTGCCAGGCTTGCTCCGTCATGTAAACCTGCTGCGACATGTTATGGTTGAACTCGTTTCGGATCTCGGTCAGCAGAATGCGGTGGTACTCGGCAGCCGTATGGCCTCCGCCGCTCACCCGCAGCAACAGGTTGCTTGGCGTAATGCGCTCCAGCAAAAGCACAATGCGCTCATAGGCCTGCAGACGGATAGGTGTTACCACTTCGGCACTTTTCTGGCGCAGTTCCAGCAGACGCAGTTTATAGTCGCGCTCGAGCACTTTTTTCAGCATTGAGTAAGCCACTGCAGCCACCAGAATGGCAGGTATAGAAATCTTGAGTATGTCAAGTATAATATTGGTACCTTCTTCCATTTGCGATCGTTTTGAACCTTAAATATCGGAAAAAATTAATTTAGGTTGGCATGAATCATTTTCCGGGAGTCGCTGTTTTGCTATTACATAAGGGGCTGCAGCAAAATTGCGAGTAATTGCGTAAATTGCAGCTCCATTTCAAATTTGAACAGACTATGGCAACTGAAACAAAAACTGCACCGATAGCGCTTACTGAAAGAGCGCTGGCTGAAGTTAAAAATATAATGCAAGAGAAGAACGTGCCCGCTGAATACGGTCTGCGTATTGGCGTGCAGGGCGGTGGCTGCTCTGGTATGTCTTACCTGCTGGGTTTTGATAAGGTGAAGGATTCTGACGAGGTATACAACCTGGACGGCCTGAGCCTGATCATGGACAAGAAGCACGCTATGTATGTACTGGGCATGGAAGTAGACTTCCAGGACGGCCTGAACGCACGCGGCTTCGTTTTCAACAATCCACAGGCTAAGAGTACTTGCGGTTGCGGAAGCTCATTCTCTGCTTAGAACTGCCTTCCTTTCTCTTTAGTAGACAGACAAAGCCCGACCAAATGGTCGGGCTTTGTTGTTTTTATCAGTGGCGGTCGTCGTATTGCGTAACGCTCGCCACTGTATCCGCTTTGAATTCAACACTTAGTACATGAGGCTGCAGTGAAAATGGTCCTGGTAACCGGCCTGTGTAGTATTTCCATCGCGCATTTCTTTGGTTCTCTCTTCCCGTTGTGCCCAGCCACTTTTCTACTTCCGGTCTGGTCTTTCCAACAAGCAGCTCACTCGCTATTAGGTCTCCAGTCATCCTATACCTTTCATCCGGTTCGGCCCACCATCTAGCCTGATCAAATTTTGTATCTGGGTAATAGCGCCAAATAGCAAGGCTCGAAGAGTATATGAACAGAGAACTTAAGAGAATAAAACACAATGTTCCCATCCATACCGTTAGTTTGCCTAACTGATACTTTTCCCTTACAGTCTTAGCATATTGAAAACCTACAAGGCAAATGCCTGCAAAGGCTACTGACAGAAAAAACATCCAGGAAAACGTAGCTATCAGCATAGAATGGTTTTAATAAGTCCTCGTCATACTTGCCGGCACTACTAGAATAAAGTCTGCTTTCTGCTTGTTCTCTTCGGTCAGCTTGTCTAGGTCATCCTGCAGCACAGTGGTAATGGTGAGCGTTTTAATTTGTGGATTGCCCTGCTTCAGGTACCAACCAATCCCCTCAAAATTATCGGAGTGGTAGGCACCGTTCAGGTGCAGCATTTTTTTGCCGCTGTTTACTCGCTGCATTATAAAATGCGCCATGGTGGCATCTTTCAGGGCTTGGGCCTGCACGATGTTCTCGCTCTTGGTATTGCCGTGGGTACTGCCGCCGAACATGGCCAGCATGTTCTTATACGCTGGCAAATTCATGTCCACCTGTACAGGCAGCGGGGCAATAAAGCGTTTTGCGTCAGCCGATACGTTTTCCAGTGCTTTCAAACTTCCGGCAGCTACCATGGCGGCGTAGCGGCGCGGCACGTTAGTCGCGATGAAAGGTATAGCCGCCTCTTTGGCAAAGCGCACCACCGGCCGGTAGTCAGTTTTATAATTGTTCCATGGCCGCGACTCCTGCTCAAAGTTATTCTCGGCCACCTGCCCCGACAGGTATTCATCCAGCACCAGTTGCACATCAGCCTCAAACATCTCAGCACCTATCGTGAAGTTCTGTTGGTGTACCTTGTGCAGGTCTTTGGCTACTTCCAGTTGCATCCAATGGGCAATCGGATCGTTGTGCTGCTCGCCAAACAGCACCACATCGGCTTTCTGCAGCTCCTCCAACATCTTGCTATACCTTACCTGCTTGCCCTTGCTGTTGTAGAGCACATAGGCGGGTTTGTCTTTGTCAGTAGCAGTAGCTATACCTGTGGTGAACATAAGCAGCAGGAGTGTGAGAAGTAAATTTGCTTTCATTTTATTTTACTGTCTAAGTAATCATACCTTCCATTAATGAGTGCATTCAAGACTTCGACCACCTCTTGTTTTGTCTGACCTGTCACATCAGTAAGATAGTCAGGGTTATCACTTTCTATAAGCCCAAAGAATTTCTTTACTCTCTTGGGTCTTTTGTAAAACACATAGAATTCTTCAAGTCTTGTAGATCCCACTCCACTAATGGTTATCCCATGTTTTGTAGCTTTATCTTCAAATTCTAAGGAAGGGGAATAATGTATATCCGAATCCTTGGCCTTCCCCATTTTGGATATAATTTCGTCCCAAGGTATTTGCTCGAATCTGCTGATTATTTCCTGACTCTCTACATCGCCTAGTTCTATAACGTTGGGTTTGAAAGGATCGCAAAAGCTATGTTTGAAGGTTTTCATTTACAAGTATTCAATTTCTCCTATCAAGTTACAAAAAAATAGCTGGCTCCGGAGAACCAGCTATCCTAAATTTATACCTATACCTTGTCAGGCTATACCCTGTAAAACAACCACTTCGACAGTTCTTTGTAGTTGATCTTCTTGCCGTACATAAGTATACCTACGCGGTAAATTCTGGAGGCGATCCAGGTAGTGAAGATGAAGCCCAGGATAAGGAGTCCCATCGAGAGTAGGAGCTCACTGACAGGCACGCCGAACGGAATGCGCACCATCATCACGATCGGCGAGGTGAACGGGATGATCGACATCCAGAACGCCACAGGTCCATCCGGATTTTGTATCACCACCGTGTAGGACATGATGAAGGAGATGATCAGCGGGATCGTGATCGGGAACATGAACTGCTGCGTGTCAGTTTCGTTGTCTACGGCGGCGCCAATAGCCCCGAAAAGCGAGCCATACAGCAGGTAACCGCCCAAAAAGTAGAACAGGAAACAGCCCAGCAGTAGCGGGAAATTCAGGTTAGAAATGGCGCTGCTCACCTCCGACAATGTATCGGCCTGGCTCGTTTCTTCTGTCTGCTCCGGCTCTTCGCCAGTAGCCAAGTCACGGCCTGCCTGCATCTGCTCAATTGGCGTAGGCGCTGGTTTAATGTCGAAAGCTGCCTGCACGCCGCCTACCACAATGGCCGACAGCACCACCCAGAGCAAAAACTGCGTCAGGCCCACGCCGGCTATACCTACAATCTTGCCCATCATCAACTGAAAAGGCTTCACTGAGGAGATCATCACCTCCACAATGCGGTTGGTCTTTTCCTCGATCACGCCACGCATGATCTGCACGCCATACAGGAAAATGAAGAAATAAATGATCACTGCCCCAATGATGCCCGCACCAGAGGTCACCCACACGTTGCTGTCGCGCTCACCGCTCTCGCTCAGGTTCACGGTCGTCATAGTGATGTTGGCCTTCATTTTGTTGAGCATGTCGCGGTCTATACCTGAGGCCATAAATCGCTGGCTCTCAATCTCCTTTTCCAGCATATTCTCCAGCCTGAACTTCACCTGTAGGCTGATGTTCTTCTTGGAGTAAAGACGTACACCCTCCGGTTTTTCCAGGTCGAGCTGCGGGATGTGCAGCAAGGCGGTATAGTCGGTTTCCTGGTAAGCCGTCTTGGCCTGTTCCAGCGAACCGGCGGCTATGGGTATGATTTTCAGGTCCTCTTTACTTTCGAGCTTGTCGGCAAAAACACCGCTCTCGTCCAGCACCATCACCACATCCTCGCTATCGGAGACGGTAGCCAGCCAGGCAGGTATCACCATGAAGGCGGCCAGCAACAACGGGGTCAGGAAGGTCATGATGATGAAGCTTTTCTTCCGCACGCGTGTCAGGTATTCGCGTTGTATGATGAGCCAGATCTTATGCATGGTAGGTTTCTTTTACTTTTCGGATGAATATGTCATTGATACTCGGCACCAGCTCCACAAAAGAGTGTACCTCCACGCGCTGGATCAGGTAGCGTAGCAGATCGTTCGGCGAGGTGCCATTGAGCAAACGAATGGAAGCGCGGAACACACCATGGTTTTCATGCTGCTCCAGTACCTCAAAATCCGGCGACGTGATCATCAGGTGCCCGTTTCCGATCACCTGGTAAGTATCCGTCTTGTAGGTGTCTTTTATTTCGCGCACCGGACCGTCGAGCACTTTGCGGGAGCGGTTGATGAGCGCGATGTTGTCGCAAAGTTCCTCCACCGACTCCATACGGTGCGTCGAGAAAATGATGGTGGCACCGTTGTCGCGCAGGCGCAGGATCTCGTCTTTGATCAGGTTCGCATTGATCGGGTCGAAACCGGAGAAAGGCTCATCAAGGATGATCAAGGAAGGCTCATGCATGACCGTGGCCATAAACTGCACTTTCTGCTGCATCCCTTTCGAAAGGTCCTCTATGTTTTTGTTCATCCACTCCTTTATCTCGAAACGGGCCACCCACTCTTTTATGCGGGCCACGGCTTCGTCACGGGTCAGGCCTTTGAGCTGGGCAAGGTATAGCAACTGCTCCCCTACCTTCATTTTCTTATACAGTCCGCGCTCCTCGGGCAGGTAACCCATGTCCTTGATGTGCGACGGGCGCAGTCTCTCGCCTTTGAAGTAAATTTCGCCAGAGTCGGCGCCGGTTATCTGGGTGATGATGCGGATAAGGGACGTTTTGCCAGCTCCGTTTGGCCCCAGCAGGCCGAAAATGCAGCCTGTTGGGATGTCGAAGCTGACATTGTCGAGGGCGGTATGGTTTGCGTACCGTTTGGTGACGCCATCTATTTTAAGAATGCTCAATGCTTATAAACCTTTTGGTATGTTCAAAAATAGCCTTTTTAGGGCTTAGTGACAAGTAATATCAATAAAGCACTATACTAAATCGACGAACGCAGGTATAGGCTATACCAAGTACGTGCATCAGGTTGTTTAGGACAGCTGCCCATTAGCTAAGTTGAAAGGTACTGCATTGATGACAAAGGAAATTTTGATAAAGGACAAAAGCCCCTGCCATCCCGCAAGTTACCGCTTCGCTCAAACTTGCGGGACAGATAGTTTGATAATGAGCTTTAAAACAAAAGCCTGCCTTCTCTTTCGAAAAGGCAGGCTTTTGTCATACCTAAAAGCGATAAGCTTACTGGAAATAGTCTTTCACTTTCTCAAAGAAGCCTTTGTCGCTCTTGCCCGGGTGCGGCGCAAAGTTGTCTGATGCCCGCAGGCGCTCCAGCATCGCACGCTCATCGCTACTCAAAGACTTCGGCGTCCATACGTTGATGTGGATCAGCTGATCGCCTTTGCCATAGCCGTTGATGTCTTTCACACCTTTGCCGCGAAGTCGGAAAATCTCGCCACTTTGCGTACCCGGCTTGATCGTGATCTTCACACGGCCCGTAATCGTCGGTACTTCAATGTCGGCACCGAGGGCAGCATCGATAAAGCTGATGTACTGATCAAAAATCACGTTGTTGCCGTCGCGCTTCAGGCTTGGGTGCTCTTCTTCTTCAATCTGGATAAGCAAATCGCCCGGCACACCGCCACGCTCCGGCACGTTGCCTTTGCCGCTCATGGATAGCTGCATGCCGTCCATAACGCCAGCCGGCACATTGATCGTGATCACTTCTTCCTGCAGTTCGCGACCACTACCGTGGCAGGCTTCGCAGTTTTTGGTCACGATGCGGCCTTCACCATTACAGGTAGGGCAGGTTGCTGTGCTCACCATCTGGCCCAGCATGGTATTCACCACCTTACGTACCTGGCCCGAGCCCTGGCAAGAGCCACAGATCTGCATGTCAGTACCGTTTTTGGCGCCGTTGCCACCGCAGGTGTTGCAGGCCACGTAGCGTTTTACTTTTATCTTCTTCTCAACGCCGTTGGCTATTTCCTCGAGGTTGAGTTTGAGCTTGATGCGCAGGTTGCTGCCTTTGCGGGTACGTCGGCCACCCTGACGGCTGCTACCGCCAAAGAAGCTCTCGAAACCGCCACCGCCACCACCGAAGATGTCGCCGAACTGGGAGAAAATGTCCTCCATGTTCATGCCGCCACCGCCGCCAAAGCCGCCGTTCATGCCCTGGTGGCCAAACTGGTCGTAGCGCTGGCGCTTCTGCTGGTCGCTCAGCACTTCGTAGGCCTCAGCCGCCTCCTTAAACTTCTCCTCGGCCGTGTGGTCGTCGGGGTTCTTGTCGGGATGATACTTAATGGCGAGCTTACGGTAAGCCTTCTTGATCTCCTCCGGACTTGCTCCCTTGCTTACTCCTAATACCTCGTAATAATCTCTCTTAGCCATTGATTAAGCTCCTATTATAACTTTCGCGAAGCGAATCACCTTTTCATTCAAGGTATAGCCCTTCTCGATCACGTCTACTATTTTGCCTTTCAAATCCTCTGACGGAGCCGGGATTTGCGTTACGCCTTCATGGAAATCACTATCAAACGCATCGCCCGCTTTCACCTCAATCGGCTTCAGGCCTTTGAGTTGGGTCACGTGCTTCAGCTTATGAAACACGAGCTCCAGGCCCTGCAACAAAGCATCCACCTCTTTAGTTGCTTCCATCGACTGATGGGCACGTTCCATATCGTCCATCACAGGCAACAGATCGCTCATCAGTTCTTCGTTGGCTGTTTTCAGCAAGTCCAGGCGCTCTTTGTTCGTGCGGCGTCTGAAGTTCTCAAACTCGGCCATCAGGCGGATGTATTTGTCTTTCATCTCTGCCAGTTCGGCCTCAGCCTGGGTTTCGGAGCCAGTTTCTACTGCCGTCTCTTCGGCATGCTCCTGCCCGTTCGTTTCTTCCGTATTGGCAGTGTTATCCTGTAGTTCTGCGTTTTCCTGCTCTTTCTTGATATCTTTCTCTGACATAATGCCTTAAGAATTATAGGTTGATAGGTCTATTTTGTCTTTTCAATTGTCTTGCCAATTATCATTTCGTGCCAATGTGGCACTTTGGTGATTTAGTGAATGAGTGGTTGAGTGAATGAATGATTTTCACCTTCCATACCTTAAAATTGTCTGAGTCAGGATCCTCAGGATTTAAGAGGGCCCCTACCCCCACGGACTCACAGGATTCCTGTGCACGATTGACACACCCCTGCCCCCTCTCTTCATCCAGGCCCCCTTCCACCAGAAGGGAATTTCTTCTACTAATCCTTCAAAGGTATAAGCCCAATAGTTTCTGTAAGGGGAATTTCTGCAACTACCACACTTAAGGTATAGGTCTGCAGCAAACAAACACTGGCAGGTATAGGAGAAGACTAACTTGCACTTGAGCAATGAATCAAGTAGCCGTGCCAGGTGCACCAAATGACGCTCCACTGTTGGGGGTGAAGGGGTCCCCCTATAAAGAGTGTTCAGCGAGTTTGGAGCGTCTTGATTTTTTTGCCTACTTTTTTATCAAGAAAAAAAGTAGGTGCCCGCCGCACAGGCGAAGCAATGAAACAACATAGGTTACTATACCTACAACACTGCTACATCAGCAAGGTATAGGTATAGGTATAGGTATAGGTATAGGTATACCTGCCACTAGGCCAGAGGGCCCCTCTATACCAGATACGAGCGTGGACGCTCGCGCTATTGAGCTTCCCCCTCAATACAACACCAGATCAACAATTTTATAAATCAGCACCCGGCTAGTGCTTCAAAAAAAATCGGTAGCAAGCCTTGCAGCCACTACCGATGTATATTCTAAACTGGCTACTGCAACTATGAGTTGAGGGCAGACCAGATCATGTCTTTCAATTGCGTAATGTTCTTCTGCGTCATGCTTGAGATAAACACAGTCGGAATATCTTTCGGCAATGTCTCGCGCATTTCAGCCTCCAGCTCATCGTCGATCATATCGGTTTTCGTAATCGCCAATATGCGTTTCTTGTCGAGCAGCTCCGGATTGTAAGTCTCCAGCTCGTTTACCAAGATCTTGTATTCTTCCGCAATATCGGGGCTGTCGCATGAGATCATGAACAGCAGCATGGAGTTACGCTCAATGTGGCGCAGGAAGCGCAGTCCAAGGCCTTTTCCTTCCGAGGCACCTTCGATGATACCTGGAATATCAGCCATTACAAAAGACCTGTAGTCGCGGTAGGCTACTACACCCAGGTTTGGCTCCAGCGTAGTGAAGGCATAGTTGGCGATTTTTGGCTTGGCCGCTGACACCACCGACAGCAAAGTAGACTTACCGGCATTCGGGAAACCCACCAGACCAACATCGGCCAGCAGTTTCAGTTCCAGAATCACCCACTCCTCTATACCTGGCTCGCCTGGCTGTGCATACCTGGGCGTTTGGTTGGTAGGTGACTTAAAGTGCGCATTGCCCAGTCCACCACGGCCGCCTGGCGTTAGGATAATTTCTTGCCCGTCTTCCGTGATCTCACACATGAACTCGCCTGTTTCAGCGTTTCGGGCAATCGTTCCCAGCGGCACTTCCAGCACATCGTCTTTACCCTGCGCACCCGTTGAGTGGCTTGGGCCGCCGTTCTGGCCGTTTTCGGCAATCACGTGCTTGCGGTACTGCAGGTGCAGCAACGTCCACAACTGGGCATTGCCGCGCAGGATAATATGGCCTCCCCTGCCCCCGTCGCCTCCGTCGGGACCACCCATGGCCGTGCGTTTATCGCGGTGCAGGTGCGCTGAGCCAGCGCCGCCGTGTCCGGAGCGGGAACAGATTTTTACGTAATCAATGAAGTTGGATTGGGCCAATGTAGATAATGCTATTAGGTATAAATTATAAGGTATAAGCGAGTGCGGAGCGTTTGAGTTCCGACCTGCTTATACCTCTTATAGTCAATCGTTGAAAAACCGTTCGGAAAGCTATTTCTTCTGCTTCTCTTTCAGGTTGTCGATGTGCTCGCAGATATTGTGGAAGATTTCCTCGATCTCACCGATTCCGTCCACTGCGCAGTACTTGTTCTGTCCGGCGTAGTAATCAGCCACCGGGGTGGTTTTGGTATTGTACTCTACCACGCGCTTGCGAATCAGCTCTTCGTTCTGGTCATCTGGGCGGCCAGATGTCTGCCCGCGCAGCAACAGGCGCTTGGTCAGCTCTTCATCGTCCACTTTCAGGGCGATCATGCAGGAAATCTCCGTACCCAGGTCCATCAGCAGTTTGTCCAGGCCCTGCGCTTGCGGCACTGTGCGTGGAAATCCGTCGAAGATAAAGCCCCCTGCATGGTTGTTCTCTTTCACTTTGTTTGCGATCATGCCGATCACCACTTCGTCTGGCACCAACAGACCGTTGTCCATCAGCGACTTAGCTTTCATTCCGAGTTCAGTGCCGGCGGCAATCTCCGAGCGCAGCAAATCACCCGTCGACAGGTGTATCAGGTTATACTTGTCTATCAGCTTTTGGCTTTGCGTACCTTTTCCAGCACCGGGAGGGCCAAACAAAACGATGTTGAGCATATCTATGATTTATGATAAAAAACAAATTTAAGTATAAAATCGATGTATCGTTCAATAATTTTTGAGCAGCGTCAAATCCTGGGCGGTCACTTTCACCTTAGGTAGACCAAAATTATCAGGATACGATCTTGTAAATATCGCGTAGGTTGCGCCCCAGCCCATTGTAGTCGAGCCCGTAGCCTACCACAAAATCGTTCGGTATAGACTTGGCCACATACTTCACTTCCAGCTGGTGCTGCAGGCACTCGGGCTTCATCAGCAAGGTGACGATCTCGATAGAAGCAGGGTCTTTTTCACGTAGCTGCTTCAGGAGTGCGTTCACTGTATGACCCGTGTCCACGATGTCCTCGATGATCAGCACATCGCGCCCTTCAATGTTCTCGGTCAGGCCCAGCACTTCTTTTACCTGGCCAGTGCTGTGCATGTCCTGGTAAGACGACATGCGGATGAAGGAGATCTCGCAAGGTATGCTGATGCGCTTCATCAGGTCGGCTGTGAACATGAAAGATCCGTTCAACACAGCCAGGAAAAGAGGATTTTTGCCGGCGTAGTCCTGTTCGATCTGCTCTGCCAGCATCACGATGCGGGCGATGATTTCTTCTTCGTAGATGTAGGTACTGAAGTCACAATCGTGAATCGTGATGGTACGGGGCTCCATATAGCGTATCGGTCTTATTGGTAAACAAAGGTAAGGATAATAAAAAATAAGCCCAACCGAAAGGAAGGGCTTATTTCTACTTGCAGGTTTTGTGTTGCTTATCTGGCTGTCAGCGCAGTCACCACAACTGTATTTTCAGGGTTGATCATTTGCCCGGTAGCCGGAGCCTCCTGCTGTATTTCCATGTTCAGGTTCGGCTCTTCAGGTATAGCCGGGGTGCGTTCTGTGGCAATGTGCGGCGCAATTACCAGCGATACAATCGACATCAGCTTGATCAGGATGTTCATGGAAGGACCGGATGTGTCTTTGAAGGGGTCACCCACGGTATCGCCGGTCACAGAGGCCTTGTGCGCATCAGAGCCTTTGTACTCTACCTTGCCATTGATCTCCACGCCCTTCTCAAACGATTTTTTGGCATTGTCCCAGGCGCCACCGGCGTTGGACTGGAACATCGCCATCAACACACCCGACACGGTTACACCGGCTAGCAGACCACCCAGAATTTCGGCAGAAGGAGTGTCCGAAAACACATCTCTGAAGCCGAAGCCCACTACTACAGGCACGATCAGGGCGATAGCGCCCGGCAGCATCATTTCGCGGATAGCTGCCTTTGTGGAGATAGCCACGCATTTTTCGTACTCCGGCTGACCGGTGCCTTCCATAATGCCCGGAATTTCGCGGAACTGACGGCGCACTTCGTGCACCATGGCCATGGCCGCACGGCCTACTGCCGAAATGGCTAGGGCAGAGAAGATAAACGGAATCATGGCGCCGATGAACAGACCAGCCAATACTGGCGCTTTGTACAGGTCAATGGATTCAATGCCGGCTATACCTACGAAAGCGGCAAATAGCGCAAGGGAGGTAAGTGCGGCAGAGGCAATGGCAAAACCTTTACCGGTAGCAGCGGTGGTGTTACCTACTGCATCCAGGATATCAGTACGTCCGCGCACTTCTTTCGGCAATTCGCTCATCTCGGCTATACCTCCGGCGTTGTCGGCAATCGGGCCGAAAGCGTCGATGGCCAGCTGCATGGCAGTGGTGGCCATCATACCGGCAGCTGCAATGGCCACACCATAAAGACCAGCAGAAGCGTAGGACAACACAATGCCAGCCGCCAGCACAATGATCGGCAACACGGTGGAGTGCATGCCCACCGCCAGACCGGCGATGATGTTGGTGGCGTGTCCTGTAGAAGATTGTTGTACAATGGAGTTCACGGGCTTTTTACCCATGGCCGTGTAGTATTCCGTGATGATACTCATCAAAGTACCCACTACCAGACCCACGATCACGGCGATGAACACGCCATTGGAGGTGAATTCGAAGTTACGCAGGTTCATGTTCTCAGGCAGCATCCAATGGATGGCGAAATAAGCACCAACCGCGGTCAGGGCCACAGAAATCCAGTTACCCAGGTTGAGGGCACCCTGCACGTCGCCACCTTCCTTCACCCGGATGAATGCCATACCCACCAGTGAGAAGATAATACCCAGTCCGGCAATGAACATCGGTAAAATGATCGGGGCCATGCCACCAAAATTATCCTCCGAAACCACTTCGCGGCCCAGCACCATGGTAGCCAGAATAGTCGCTACATAAGACCCGAAAAGGTCAGCTCCCATACCTGCCACGTCGCCCACGTTATCGCCTACGTTGTCGGCAATGGTAGCGGGGTTGCGCGGATCGTCCTCCGGTATACCTGCCTCTACTTTACCTACCAAGTCAGCCCCCACGTCGGCCGCCTTGGTATAGATACCGCCGCCCACACGCGCAAAAAGGGCAATACTTTCAGCACCCAGCGAGAAACCGGTGAGCACTTCGAGCGCCACTTCCATTTCGTGGCCGTTCACGTTGCCATTCACGCTCTGCACAAAGAAGTAGTAGAGCACGATAAAGAGCGATCCCAATCCCAGCACTGCCAGACCGGCTACGCCCATGCCCATTACCGATCCGCCGGCAAAAGATACGCTAAGCGCACGCGACAAGCTGGAACGGGCGGCTTCTGCTGTGCGCACGTTGGCCTTGGTGGCAATGCGCATACCAATAAAGCCCGCTATAGCCGAAAAGAGAGCGCCCATGATAAAGGCCAGCACAATCGTCCAATGCGACTTCTCGCCGGTGTAGCCCAGGTAAAAGAGAAATATACTGGCGATGATCACGAAGTAGAAGAGCACTTTGTATTCTGCCTTTAGGAAGGCCATGGCGCCGTCCGCAATGTGACGGGCGATTTCGGTCATGCGTTCGTTACCTGCTGCTTGTTTCGTTACCCAGGCCGACCTTATAAAGGTATAAATGAGGGCCGCCAGACCAAATCCAGGAATTGCGTAGAGAATAGGTTCCATTCAATAAGAGTTAGTTTTGTAGAAAAGAGTTGAGATTCTGAAATTGCTATATAGAGCTATTAAAGAAAGGCTATTCGTTTGACTTTTCCAAATATTTAGTTTCGAAGCTCCAAAGCCAGGCCAAGATGTATAGCGCTATACCTTAGCCGGTTGAGCCGGTTACCTCGGTTACAGTTTGGTTGTACCTTCTGGAATAGGCTTAGGCTGGATTTCTTACTGCATTCGTAGCCATATTTCTATTATTAATACAAACAAAAAGACTGCCTATACCTGGCAGTCTTTTATATTATTCATTCATCCCGATCACAACTTTTCCATCAACTCCCGATAAAGCGCGACCATGCTCTCAATGTCCTTCTTGTGCACAATCTCATTCGGGCTGTGCACATTGTCTTCGGGAGCGCCGACAAAGCACCAGTCCCACGGGTAGGGGCCGTGCTGCAGTTCCTTGGCATCGCTGCCCCCTGCTCCTTCCACTTCCAGCTGATAAGGTATGCCGGAGGCCTTGGCTATACCTATGATCCTCTCAACATAGGACCGACGAGGGATCAGGCTGTCGCGCATCGAGATCACAACACCCTCTCCCGGCCTTACGCCCTCCGTTACCCAGGTAATATCGGAGATGAGCGCCTGGTGCACCCCGTAACGCTCTGAAATGTATTTGGATAGGTAGGCTACCGAACCGCCACCATGTTCTTCCCAACTGCTGAATGCAATGATGCCGTTTTCCAGTGTCTCCGCTACTTTCAATGCGCTCCATACACCCAGCCGGTTGTCCAGGTAGCAGGATTGCACTGTTTCCTCGGTTTCCCGCAAATCGCACTTAAACACAAGCTCTGTTCCCCTTTCTATCTCGCGCTCGTAACTGTAGCTGATCTCGTGTTCCTCTTCATCAAACTTAAGCGTGCACTCGATTTTTCCCTGCGAGTCCTCCCCAACCAGCGTATAGCCGGTTTCCAGGTCGGGCCCGCCGATTCTCACCAGCTGCCTGCCGTAGCGCACCGTAAAACCAATTGAATCGATGTGGGCAAAAATGGCCGTTCTGGGTTTCCCGAATATTAACAAAATGCAATCCTGAAAACCCTCTCCATAAACTACAACAGGTTGTTGTTTCCACTGAACTTTCTGTTCTTCAATGTAGTTAAGCAGAAAATCAGTTAGCTTTTTTTCGTTGCCGGACGGTGCGTGTATGCTGCAGAGCTGTTTCAGAAGTTTCATGCAATATTTCTTTTGTATCAATTCAAAATTAATATAATTGTTGTACTTTTAGTACCTGTTCATCAGATTAGAGCCTATTTGCACGACACCCCGGACTATTCTTTTAACCTATGAAAAAGATTGTACTTGCTTTTCTCGGTATCATGCTGACTAACTTCGCTTTCGGGCAAGGTTCCAAGGCGCAGTCCGACACGGCTATCAGAGAAGTGACGATACAATCAGTGGAGGTGATTCCGGCAGCTGGCAATATAAAAGGCATGCTGCTCATGGACAAAGACATCCAGTACGAACTGGAGGGTGCTGTGGACAACATGTACAACTTTAAGTACGAGCTGGCCGAAAAACAATTCAAATCTCTACGCCGACGCTATCCTAACCACCCGCTGCCTTATTTCCTGATGGGCCTCAGCCAATGGTGGAAGATCGTGCCTACCAATATTCAGACACTGGAGTACGACGACGTCTTTTTCGCTTACATGGACTCTACTATCATGAAAGCTGAAAAGCTATACGATGCCAACGAAAAAGACTACGAGGCCGCTTTCTTCTTATCGGCCGCCAACGGTTTTGCCGGTCGACTGCATTCTGAGCGCAGCAACTGGCGCAAGGCAACTATTGCCAGCAAGCGGTCACTGGAGTACCTCGAGAAAGCCAAAGCCGGTAATGGCCTAAGCCCAGAGTTCCTGTTTGGTGAGGCCCTCTTCAACTACTACTCCATCTGGATTCACGAAAACTACAAAATGCTGCGCCCGGTGCTGGCCTTTTTCCCGAGCGGCGACAAACGCCTAGGTATAAAGCAGTTGCGTTACGTGGCCAACAATGGTTTCTATACCGGTACAGAGGCAAAATTTTTCCTCATGAAGATTTATGCCAACGAAGAGGGAAACATGGAAGCTGCGCTCGATCTGGTGAAGGGACTGGTGGAAAAATACCCGAACAACGCCTATTTCCAACGGTTTTACGCGCGTGCGCTTTTTGTGCAGGGCCACTTTACAATGGCTGAGCGGGTGTGCCTCGATATTCTAAGCAAGCTCGACCGGCGCATGCCAGGCTACGAAGCCGTCAGCGGACGCTATGCCTCCTACATTCTGGCCTACATCAACCAGAACAAGTATCGCGACTTCCAGAAGGCCAAAGCCTATTACCAGAACTCAATTACATTTGCTGAAATGAGCAACGAGCGCGACTCTGGCTATTTTGTCAACTCATACCTGAACCTCGCCCGCATTGCCAAGCAGGAGCGCGAACTGAAGACAGCGAAACGTTACTATGGTATTGTGCTGGAAGCTACTGACAAAAAGCACGCGGCTAACAAAGAGGCGAAAGACTTCATGAAGTCACACAAGAAAATATAAGCTTGCTGAACCTAAAACAAAAGCCCTGACAGAAATCTGTCAGGGCTTTTGTTTTATAGTTGACTTAATGCCTAATTCATCATACGCTCAGCTGGCACCTTCACTTTTTGCTTGAAGTACTCAAGTGTGCGCTGCAGTCCTTCGGCACGGTCCACCTTCGGCTCCCAGCCCAGCACTTCCTTGGCCAGCGTAATGTCCGGCTGGCGCTTCTGCGGGTCGTCGGTCGGCAAGGGCTGGTACTCGATGTTGAGCTCCACGCCAGTCAGTTTGCAGATCTCCTCGGCAAACTGGCGGATGGTGATCTCGGACGGGTTACCGATGTTAACCGGCATGTGATAGTCGCTCAGCAGCAGGCGGTAAATGCCCTCCACCAGGTCGTCTACGTAGCAGAATGAGCGCGTCTGGCTACCATCGCCGAAGATACTCAATGGCTCGCCGCGGAGCGCCTGGCTTAGGAAGGCAGGCAGCACACGGCCGTCGTCCAGTCGCATGCGCGGACCGTAGGTGTTGAAGATGCGTACGATGCGCGTCTCCAGCCCGTGGTGCATGTGGTAGGCCATGGTCATGGCCTCCTGGAAGCGCTTGGCCTCGTCGTAGCAGCCGCGCGGCCCCACCGGATTCACATTGCCCCAGTAGTCCTCGCTCTGCGGGTGCACCAGCGGATCGCCGTATACCTCCGAGGTGGAGGCGATCAGCATGCGCGCGCCCTTGGTCTTTGCCAAACCGAGCAGGTTGTGCGTGCCCAGCGAGCCTACTTTCAGCGTCTGGATCGGTATCTTGAGGTAGTCGATCGGGCTGGCCGGCGAGGCGAAGTGCAGGATGTAGTCCAACTCACCCGGCACGTGCACGAACTTGGACACGTCGTGGTGGTAGAACTCAAACTGCTCCAGCTTGAAAAGGTGCTCGATGTTCTCGAGGTTGCCGGTGATCAGGTTGTCCATCGCGATCACGTGGAAACCCTCGGCTATGAATCTGTCGCACAGGTGGGAGCCGAGGAATCCGGCTCCGCCTGTTACCAATACTCTTTTTCTGGCCATTATATCTATACTGTCTCCTTAGTCTGTTGTGTCACTTTGGCCTGCTTGACGCCGATGCCGAAGTAGGTGAAGCCCTTCTCCTCCATCTCCTTGCAGTCGTAGATGTTGCGGCCGTCGAAGACCACCTTCTCCTTCATCAGCTTGCTCACCACGGCGAAGTTCGGGGAGCGGAACTCAGGCCACTCGGTCACCAGCAGCAGGGCGTCGGCGTCGATCAGGGTCTCGTACTCGTCCTTGCCGTACTCGATGCGGTCGCCGAGCGTGTGGCTGGCCTCCTTCATGGCCACCGGGTCGTAGGCCTTCACCTTGGCGCCCCGCTCCAACAGCTTTTCGATGATCACCAGCGACGGCGCCTCGCGCATGTCGTCGGTTTTCGGCTTAAACGAAAGGCCCCACACGGCGAAGGTCTTGCCTGCCAGATCACCCCCGAAGTAACTGCTCACCTTGTTGAAGAGCACCGACTTCTGCTTTTCGTTCACTGTCTCCACCGACTTGAGCACCTCCATAGAGTAGCCGTTCTCGGAGGCTGTCTTGATCAGGGCCTTCACGTCCTTGGGGAAGCACGAGCCGCCGTAGCCGATGCCCGGGTAGATGAACTTGTTGCCGATGCGGGCGTCCGAGCCGATGCCCTTGCGCACCATGTTCACGTCGGCACCCATGATCTCGCACAGGTTGGCAATGTCGTTCATGAAACTAATCTTGGTGGCCAGCATGGCGTTGGCCGCGTACTTGGTCATCTCGGCAGAGGGGATGTCCATGAAGATGAGCGGGTGGCCGTTCATCAGAAACGGCTTGTAGAGCTTGGTCATCACCTTCTCGGCGCGCTCGGAGTCCACGCCCACCACGATGCGGTCAGGCTTGAGGAAGTCGTCGATGGCGGCGCCCTCCTTCAAAAACTCGGGGTTGGAGGCCACGTCGAAGGCGATCTGCTCGCCGCGGGCCTCGAGCTCCTCTTGGATAGCGCGGCGCACCTTGGCGGCCGTGCCCACCGGCACGGTGCTCTTGGTCACCACCACCAGGTAGTCGGTCATGGAGTGGCCAATCTCGCGGGCCACGGCCAGCACGTACTTCAGGTCGGCCGAGCCGTCCTCGCCCGGAGGCGTGCCCACGGCGATGAAGGCCACCTGGCAGCCCTGCACGCTCTCGGCAAGATTGGTGGAGAAGGAAAGACGCTCCTTCTGGGCGTTTCGGAGCACCATCTCCTCCAGACCCGGCTCGTAGATGGGCAGGATGCCCTGTTTGAGGTTGTCTATCTTCTTCTGGTCAATGTCAATACAGGTCACGTCGATGCCCACCTCGGCAAAGCAGGTGCCCGTCACCAGCCCCACGTAACCGGTGCCAACTACAGCTATTCTCATAGGTAAATGTTATTAATGAAGTACAAATTTAGTTTTTTCAGAATAATCAGTGTGCAATCCCAGTAAATTTATCGTATGCTTTGGCTACTGTTCTTCGCCATTATCTCTTTCTAATGCGTGAGATTTAGAGCAGCAAAAGCCCTGTTAGCAATAAAAGTGTAAATGGATGCACCAGGATGTTTCCCATGAAACATACGCTGTTAAAAAGTCAAAATTAAACATTTTTTTAAGAAGGATTTGAATCTGGCCATTTTGTACTAGCCGCCTGGCTGCTCCATGAACTGATTTCATAGCAGTGCCTATCCTTCAAAATGCCGCGAACCGGCGACTTGTCTTACTTTGTTCAGCACAAAAGAGTTGCGGTATGTCCTCAGAAATTAAAATAAATCGATACACCTTTTTTTCTGACCCGACAGCCTGTGTTGCTGTGGCACCCGCTTTTATGCCTATCCATGACACAGCTGTATTTCCGCTAATTTGATAGCACAGGGCATCTTTTCACTTTTCGCTACAACCTCAGAACCCGTCTCAAGTATAGATAAGGGAAGTTAACACCCTGAGTTACCTATGAAACCAGACTGGCTGGACACAAACGAATATCCCTTCGAATCCAAATTCCTGGAATTAGAAGCCGGCAAGATGCATTACATCGATGAAGGGGAAGGGCACCCGATCGTGATGATCCATGGCACCCCTTCCTGGTCATTCGCGTACCGCAACCTGATCAAGCTCCTGAGCAAGAAATACCGCTGCATAGCCTTGGACCTGATCGGCTTTGGCCTGTCAGACAAGCCCAGGGACTGGAGTTACAAGCCAAGAGCCCACGCCGCCAACTTTGAGCAACTGATGGCACACCTTGGCCTGACCAATATTACTCTGCTGGTGCATGATTTTGGCGCGCCAATCGGTTTGGCCTATGCCATCAAGTATCCCGAAAATATCCGCAGCATCGTGATGCTTAATACCTGGACCTGGTCCTTATCCAATCATCAGATATTTTCAAAAGCCAGCAAATACCTCATCGGCCCTCTGGGCAAGTTTTTGCACTCCAAGCTCAACCTCACTACGAATCAACTGGTGCACGAACTGTTTGGGCAGGAAAGCAACATGCCTGAAAAGCTGAAGGATCAGTACACGCTCGGACTGGGCGGCCCTGACGAGACGGTCAGCTCGCTTGCCTTCGCCCGAGAGCTGGTGGGTGTTAGCAAGTGGTATGACGAACTTTGGAAAGAGCGTAAAAAGATTCAGGATATCCCGACCCTTATATTATGGGGTGAGCGCGATAAACTTGTCAGAATTGAGGCCTTGCAGCGCTGGAAAAAATTTTTCCACGAGTGCTATGTGCTGCATTTTGAGGACAGTGGCCATTTTCTAATGGAAGAGCATGCCGATGAGGTAGCCCAGTACGTTAGTAACTTTATAAAAGAAGAAGACAAAAAGAAGGAAAAAGCATTGCACAACACCTAAAACAAAAGCGACTATGACAGAACCCGATAAAAACCTAAACGAAGCCCTGTTTCGCAGTCACCAGGCGACAGAGCAAAACAACCAAGCCCAGAGCGAACTGCACAACATGCGCACTGGTCAGCCGAAGGGCGAGCCACATGAAAATGCTAAACCTGAGCTGCGCGAGTCACCTCGCCACCTACTCCAGTCCTGGGATACCCTGCGGCAGTTAGACGAAGCATTGGCAGACAAAAAGCCGGACCATGACCGTAAAGCCTGATCTATACCTTGAGCCAAGGTATACCTTGGTCTTATACTTATAAAGAGCGGCAGCCATCACTGGACTGCCGCTTTCTTTTTCTAAAAGATTTTCCCTGGGTTCAGTATACCTTTCGGATCGAAGAGCTGCTTTATACCCTGCATCAGCCGGAGTTGCACATTGCTCAGCGCTATACCTATATAAGGCCGCTGCACCAGCCCGATGCCGTGCTCGCCGGAAATAGTGCCTCCCAGTGAAACGCATAAGCGGAAGATTTCCTTTATACCTTCGGGCAGTTTATTTTGCCAGTCATCGTCCGACATGTCGCCCTTTACGATGTTGATGTGCAGGTTACCGTCGCCGGCGTGACCGTAGCAAACTGACTTGAACTTATACCTTTCCCCTATTTCCTTAACCCCTCGCAACAGCACAGGCAGTTCGGCCCGGGGCACGACAGTGTCCTCTTCTTTGTAAACGGAATTACTCTTCACGGCATGGCCCACACTACGGCGCAGGCGCCAGAGGTCTTCTTTTTGTTTTTTGGTGTCAGCCACCAGTATATCACCCACGTCAAAAGTTTCCAGCACTTCGTACACCCGCTCTGCATCTTTGTAGAGAAGGTCCATGTCGTTGCCGTCGAGCTCAATAAGCAGGTGGGCGCGTTCGTCGGCTGCCATGGGCACCTCCAGACCCAGGTAGCGGCAGGTCCACTCAATGGCTTCGCGCTCCATAAACTCCAGCGCGGAAGGCACTATACCTGCCGTGAAGATCTTAGAGACGGCAGCGGCGGCCTCCTCTTCTTTCCGGAAAGGCACCAGCAACACCAGGTTCTGGGTCGGGTAAGGAATAAGCCGGAACACAATTTTGGTGATGATACCCAAGGTGCCCTCACTTCCGACCATCAGCTGTGTCAGGTTATACCCTGTGGCGTTTTTAAGCACGTTGGCCCCGGTCCAGGTGATCTCGCCAGTTGGCAGCACCACCTCCAGATTCAGCACATAGTCTTTGGTGACGCCGTACTTCACTGCCCTGGGCCCGCCTGAAGATTCGCTCAAATTGCCGCCTAACTGGCAACTGCCCCGGCTGGAGGGGTCGGGCGGGTAAAAAAGTCCGCGGGAGATCACAGCCTCTTGAAATACCTGTGTAATAACGCCCGGCTCCACCGTGGCCTGCAGGTTGCGCTCGTCAATCGAAATAATGGCATTGAGCCGCTCCATGGACAGCACTACACCCCCGTGCACTGCCAGCGCGCCGCCACTTAGTCCGGTACCGGCTCCTCGCGGAGTGACAGGTATAGCGTTTTCGTGGCATAGCCGCATAATACGGCTTATTTCTTCGGCGTTCTTAGGTCGGAGCACCACTTCCGGCAGGTAGCGCAGGTCCTCCGTCTCGTCGTGGGTATAGCGCACCATACCTTCCTGGTCAGCAGGCAGTACCAGGTGCTCCGGCCCGACAATGGCAGCAAAAGCTTCTACCAGATCGGGGGTTATCTTGTTAAAATTCATTTTATATTAAATAGCTTATGCTTAATTTAGCAAGCCCTGAAAAATTTTAGCCATTACTTACCAAGTTACGCTTTGAGAACATCATTTACCAATTACCTATTGTTTATCTTTTTCATCGGGCTGATGGCTTCCTGTCAGTCCGCGAGGCCTACCTTTAGCAAGCGTGGCGAGACGTATAAGTCGGCGCGGGAAATAGCGGAGGAGAAGCGACAGGCCCGTAAACAAGCCCGAATGGCCGGCCGGAGCGGCGGCAAAGGCAAGGTAGCCTCGAAAGACCGCACCAGTCGCACCAACGTTCCCAACGCCCGTCGCCTCGACGAGAACGTGGCCACCGTTATACAGACGGCCCGCTCCTTTACCGGTACTCCTTATAAATGGGGCGGCACTACGCGCGTAGGTATGGACTGCTCCGGCCTGCTTTGCACCTCTTTCCAAAGCATCAACGTGACCCTGCCACGTACATCGGAAGAGCAGAGCCGCTTTGGCAAAACCGTGAAACCAAGAGAACTGAAAGAAGGTGACCTCGTGTTTTTCGGGGCTAACAAGTATAGCCGGGAGATCACACACGTGGGTATGGTAACGGAAGTGATCAATGATAGCGAGGTCAAATTCATCCACGCCTCCACTACCCTGGGCGTTATCGAAAACAACCTCCACTCCGATTACTGGCAAAAGATCTTCCTCAAGGCAGTGCGGCCTTTTGATGAGTAATTCGCACTATACAAGGAGCATTTCGCTGCAAATTTCTAAGGAAAACTGGAGGTCATGGGCATAATTTCATGTGAGCCGTCTCTGTCTATACCTGTACTGAGGTATAGACAAAACTATACCTGCTACACCATTGTATAATTTACAGTAGCTATACCTACGCCCAGCCAGCAGCCACTACTTCATTGGAGGTATACACCCTGTTCGACAGGGTATAAAATTTAACTTCAAAAAAGAGATAAAATACTCATATATACGTACTTATAAGCAGTTATATTTTTTCAACTTAGCTTATAAGTATTATGAGGACTATTTACACGAAGTTACTTATAACCTTCCTTTTGCTGCTGAGCGGTCACCTGGTATGGGCACAGGGCACGACCACCGCGGCCATGAACGGTGTGGTGCAGGACCAGAGCGGCTCCCCACTGCCGGGTGCAACGGTTATTGCGGTTCATAACCCGACCAACACACAGTATGTAGCCGCCACAAATGCAGAGGGGCGCTACAATATCCAGAACATGCGTGTAGGTGGGCCCTACACCGTACGCACCTCTTATGTAGGCTACCAGGAGCAACTGGTAGAGAACATAAGCCTCGCGCTTGGCCAGAATTACCGACTGGACCTTACCATTTCAGAAAGCACCACCACCCTGGGCGAAGTGCAGATCACGGCGACACAGGACAAAGTGATCAACTCGGATCGTACGGGCGCTGCCACCAACGTGTCCACGGAGCAGTTGGAGTCCCTACCCACCATCAGCCGAAGCCTCAACGACTTTACCCGTATCACCCCACAGGCCACTACATCCGGGTCCGGTATATCGTTTGCCGGACAGAACAACCGCTTCAACAACTTCTCGATAGACGGCACCGTGAACAACGACGTGTTCGGCCTCTCGGCAAGCGGCACCAACGGCGGCCAGACCGGCGTGCAACCCATTTCGCTCGATGCCATTGAGGCGATCCAGGTCGTGATCGCGCCTTTCGATGTGCGGCAAAGCGGCTTCACGGGAGGCGGCATCAATGCCATCACGCGCAGCGGAACAAACCAGTTCTCCGGCTCGGCCTATTACTTTGGCAACAACGAGCGGCTGGTGGGCAAGAGCCCAGATGATGCGCGCACCAGGTTGCCGGACTTTACCGACTACCAGACAGGCCTGCGCATTGGCGGCCCGATTATCAAAGACAAGCTGTTCTTCTTTGTGAATGGCGAGAAAACCAAACGGGTGGCCCCGCTCCTCTTCGAACCGGGCACTTCAGGCTCCAACATCACAGTAGACGAGGCAACCCGCGTGCTGAATGTTGCCAACCGCTTGGGCTACGACCCGGGTAGTTTCAGAGGTATAGACGATGAAACCCGAAGCGATAAGATTTTCGCCCGACTCGACTGGAACATCACCGACAACCACCAGCTCACCCTGCGCCACAGCTACGTGTATGGCGAGAACATCGACAACTCCAGAACCCCAAACGCGCTGCGCTTCTCCAACAACGCCGAGTACTTCCCCAGCACGACCAACTCCAGCGTGCTGCAGCTGCGCAGTCAGTTTGGCGGTAAATATGCCAACGAGGCCATTATCGGTTTTACAGCGGTGCGTGACGACCGCGACATCATCGGCGCCCCATTCCCAAGCGTGCTGGTTCGTTTGTCAGGCGGCCGCACCATTGCACTGGGCGGCGAGCCTTTCTCCGGCCAGAACCAGCTCGACCAGGATGTGCTCACCATTACCGACAACTTCAACCTATACCTGGGCAAGCACACGATCACGCTGGGTACGCACAACGAGTTCTACAAAACGTTCAACCTCTTCATCCGGCAGGAGTTTGGCGCCTATGAATATAACTCCTTGGAGGCGTTTGAGGCGATTGGCACACCAGCTGAGACAGCGCCGGGTGCTTTCTTCCGCAATTATTCCCGCACAGACATCCGCCAGCAGGGAGCCGAGTTTTCGGCCTTTCAGCTTGGCTTCTACGCCCAGGACGAATATGCGGTGCTGAATAACCTGAAGCTGACAGCAGGTATACGCCTGGATATCCCGACTTTCAACGAGGAGCCAGCTGCAAACCAGGAGTTCAATGAAGCTTTTAGAAGCAGGGGCCTGGCTACCGATAAGACACCTGGCGCGCAGTTCATGGTGTCGCCCAGACTAGGTATAAACTGGGACGTGATGGACGATGGCAATACGCAGGTGCGTGGCGGTGCGGGTATCTTTACGGGCAGGGCACCGTTCGTGTGGATCGCCAACCAGTATACCAATACAGGCCAATTGCTTGGCAGCTTGTCACTCACCTCGGGCCCAATTCTGGAGCAGATCCGTTTCAACGCGGACCCTAATACCCAGCCTACTGCCACCACAGTGGGCCTGTCGGACAGAACAGCTGAGATCAACATCACAGATCCCGACTTTAAATTCCCACAGCTGTTCCGAGTGAATGCGGCCATTGACCAGCGCCTTCCCTTTGACCTGGTGGCGACCCTGGAAGGTATCTATTCTAAAAACCTGAACAACATCTATTACCAGAACCTGAACCTGGAACAGACCGGCACCTTGGCGGGGGCTGATAACCGGCCCGTATTCGGCCGCATACAGGGCAACAATTTCCAGGACATCATCTACCTGACCAACACCAGCCGGGGCTTTGGCTATAGCCTGACAGGCCAGCTACAGAAGACATATGTGGAGAATGGCTTGTCGGGTTCGCTCGCCTATACCTATTCCAGAGCCAAGGACGTGAATCCCGGTAACTCTAGCCAGGCACGGTCTAACTGGATCAACGTGAACCAGGTAGAGGGCCTCAATAACGTGAAGGAGGCGTTTGCGGACAATGATGTGCGGTCGAGGGTAGTGGCTGGCCTGACGTATAACTTGCGCTGGCTGGGCATCGCTGGTACGACCATCTCCGCTTTCTACAATGGGCAATCGGGCATACCGCTCTCCTATATTTATAACGGGGACGTTAACAATGATGCTGGCAGGACGAACGACCTGATCTACATTCCGCGTGATGCCTCGGAGATAAACTTGGTGCCTTACACCGATCGGGATGGCACCGTTGTTTCGGCTGAGCAGCAATGGCAGGCGCTGGACAACTTTATAAGCGGCAACGATTACCTGAGTGGCAGACGCGGCCAGTATGCTGAGCGCAACGGGGACAGACTACCCTGGACGAACCAGATCGACCTGCGCCTGATGCAGGATATAGGTATAGGACAGGGCGACAACGTGCACCGGCTGCAACTGACTTTCGACGTCTTCAATTTCACGAATCTGCTTAACAAAGACTGGGGCCGCCAGTACACGGCAACTTTCAACGCGTTTCAGGCCATTGACTTTGTAGGCTACGAGGCTGGCACCACAACGCCGCGCTTCAACTATACCGGACGCGGCCTGACCGACGGCGACCCTTATTTTGTGAATGACTTCCCGTCGCGCTGGAGAGCCCAGTTTGGCATCCGATACCTTTTCAATTAGAGGTAAACAGCGTCCTATTTTAACTGATTGCCAAAAAGAAAGGCCGAGCTGTGCAGCTCGGCCTTTCTTTTTGGCAATCAGTGTTTAAACTAATGGCGCGTTCGCAATTTACAATAATTTATTGATGCTGAAAAGCAAATAACACAGGACAGTTTATTAATAATAATTTAATCTCTAAGTAGTTGCATTTCGAAATATACCCTCTAATTTTGCGGGCAAAAATCAATCAATCTTTTATGAAAAAGTTATTACTATCAACACTGCTTATGTTGCTGTGCGTGATTACTATGCACGCACAGGTAACAACGAGCAGCGTCAGTGGATCCGTAAAGGATTCGAAGGGTGAGGCTCTGATCGGTGCAACGGTCCGTGCAACACATCAGCCTTCGGGCACAACGTATGGGGCAGTGACCAACACAGATGGTCGCTTCAACATCGCCAACACCCGTATTGGTGGCCCTTATACGATTGAAGTAAGCTACATTGGCTTCCAGCCGATGAGCTACACAAACATCACGTTACAACTTGGTCGTCCGTACGTGCTGGATGCAGTACTGTCTTCCGGTGGCCTGGAACTGCAGGAGGTAATGGTTACAGCTGACCAGTCTTCTGTGTTCAACGCCCAGAGAACAGGTGCCGCAACAAACGTAAGCACTGAGCAAATTGCAACGCTCCCAACTGTAACCCGCAGCCTTACAGACTTCACTCGTCTGACACCACAGGCAAACGGAAATGGTTTCGCAGGTCGTGATGGTCGTTTTAACAACGTTCAGATTGATGGTGCAAACTTTAACAACGGCTTCGGTCTGAACTCCAACCCACTTCCTGGAGGTCGTTCGCAGCCTATCTCTATCGACGCGATCGAGCAGGTGCAGGTAAACATCGCTCCTTTCGACGTACGTCAGTCAGGTTTTACTGGTGCCGGCATCAACGCCGTTACACGCAGCGGTAACAACGAGTTCTCCGGTTCAGTTTATGGTTTCTACCGTAACCAGGACATGAATGGCAGAAGAGTGAATGGTGAAAAGCTTGATCAAAGCAACGAAACATCTAGCCGCACTTTCGGTTTCCGTTTAGGTGGTCCAATCATTAAGAACAAATTGTTCTTCTTCGTAAACGCTGAGACCATCGATGAAAAAGGTACTAACCCAAATGCGGTAAACCTTTGGAGAGCTTCTGACAATGGTGTAGCTAACCCTGACCAGAACATTGCCAGAACAAGAAGATCTGACCTGGAAGCAGTTCGCAACCACTTGATCAACACGTGGGGCTATGACCCAGGTTCTTATGAAGGTTATGCCAACGACAACGGTACCAAGAGCACAAACTTCCTGACTCGTATTGACTGGAACATCAGCGATAAGCACAAACTGGCAGTTCGTTACAACCAGGTAGTTGGTCAGGCAGGTTCACTGGTAAACGGTAGCTCTGGCCCTAGCCCGCGCTCTTCTGTTAACCGTGTGAGCGACCAGTCTATGGCTTTCTCTAAGACTATGTATGACACAGAGAACATCGTTCGTTCTGCTTCAGCTGAATTGAACAGTACTTTCTCTTCCCGTCTTTCTAACCAGTTCCTGGCGACTTATAGCCGCATTCAGGATACTCGTAAATCTCCAAGCGAAATCTTCCCAATGGTTGACATCTGGGACGGTGATGCCAACGGTACTAACTACATGACCTTTGGTTACGAGCTGTTCACGTTCGGTAACGACGTGTTGAACAACAACTACAGCATCACAAACAACCTGACTTACCTGGCTGGTAAGCACACAATCACGGGTGGTGCCACTTTCGAATCTCAGAAGTTTGGTAACCAGTACATCCGTATGGGTACTTCTTACTACCGTTACAAGTCTGTTGAGGACTTCCTGACTACTGGTACGCCAAACGAGGTAGCTCCTATCATGTTCGGTCTGACTTACCCTTACGAAGGCCAGGACACATATGCTCCAATCGTGCTGGGTACTGCCGGTGCCTACATCCAGGACAAATTTGCCGCTACTGACAGATTGGACCTGACGCTCGGTCTGCGTGCCGACATGCCAGTTTACATGAACGACCTGACTGCTAACCAGTCTATCGATGAGCTTACGCTGAGAACACCAGAAGGCGGTGAGAGAAAGTACACGACGAGCGAGTGGCCAAAATCCAGAATTATGCTGGCTCCACGCATCGGCTTCAACTTCGACGCTCTTGGTGATGGTTCTCTGCAGCTGCGTGGTGGTACTGGTCTGTTCAACGGCCGTGTTCCATTCGTATGGTTGACCAACATGCCTTCTAACTCTGGTGTAATCCAGAACAACGTAGAGCCAAACGGTTATGCTTCAGTAGCTGGTTGGATTGGCGACATCCGTTTCCAACCGGAACAATACTACTGGTTGAACAACACGCCGGCAAGCGCACAGAACGTGTTCATCAAAAACCCAAGAGCTGGTGTTCCTACAAGCTTCGCTCTGGTTGACAACGAGTTCAGAATGCCTAAGGTATGGAGAACCAGCCTCGGTGCTGACTATACCATCCCAGGTACTCCATTGGTAGCTACAGCTGACATCATCTACACAAAAGACGTGAATGCTGCTTACCAGTTTGGTGCTAACAGAAAAGACGCTCCTACAACACTGAACTATGGTGGTGAAGGTGAGAACGACAACAGAGGATACTACCCAGATGGCGCTAACAGCACAAAGTATAACAATGCTGTAAACGCAAACACTGCCGTAGTATTGACAAACACTTCTGCTAAAGGTGAATCATTCAGCAGCACTGTAGGTCTGTCACTTCCTGCCCGCAACGGTCTGTATGGCTCTCTTTACTATACCTACACGCACGCAACTGAAGTATCTGGTAACCCAGGTTCAAACGCTTCTTCTGCCTGGTTAGGTAGCCCATCTGTTAACGGCCCGAACGAGCAGATTCTGTACAAGTCACAGTATGCAGTGCCTCACAACGTAGTAGGTAACCTGTCTTACAAAGTGAACTACTTCGGCAACCTGGCTACTACTGTGTCATTGTTCTACAATGGTTCACACCAGGGACGCTTCTCTTACACCTACAACGGTGACATCAACAAGGATGGTATCAACGCTGACCTGTTGTACGTGCCAAATGACGTGAACAACATGAACTTCGTTGACATCATTGACAGCAAGACCAAAGAGGTAGTGTTCACTGCCCAGCAGCAGCGCGATGCCTTCAACACGTTCATCGAGAACGACGACTACCTGAAGACAAGACGCGGCCAGTACGCTGAGCGTAACGGTGCTCTGATGCCATGGTTGAACCGTTTCGACTTCAAATTGATCCAGGATGTTTACACGAACATTGGTGGCAAGCGCAACACGCTGCAGCTGACTGCTGACGTAATGAACGTAGGTAACCTGCTTAACTCTGAGTGGGGTATCATGACAGGATTCAACAATGCTCAGAGCGTGCTGACTACCAACTCAAGCACTACTCCAATCAGCAAAGAAGGTGTTCCAAGCTTCCAGATGAGAACTGTAACTGAAAATGGCCAGACTGTACTTCCTACAGCTCCTTTCAGAGACATCACAACACTTTCTACTACTTGGTATGCTCAGCTTGGTCTGCGTTACATCTTTAACTAAGAAGTAAGCAACCAGAGCAACAAAAAGGCGGGACAAATGTCCCGCCTTTTTTATTTTCAAAAACTAGCGCTCCGGCTTTTGCATATTCAAAATTTGTTCTAATTTTGTGACACTCAAACGGGGGATTAGCTCAGCTGGCTAGAGCGCTTGCATGGCATGCAAGAGGTCATCGGTTCGACTCCGATATTCTCCACATTGATTATCAAGCCCTTACGTCAAAAACGTAGGGGCTTTTTTGTTAGGGGGTCACACAAAAGTACACACAACCCCTCCAATTCTGTGTTTCACCTCTCCTTCTATCCTACATTAGTCACCTTTGAAGTCACACAAATAGGTCAGGACAGCATTAGCCTTTTTGCGGTTTGCAAGCTATATTTCTAAATAATTATGGCACTTTAAACTATAAGTCTTGAAATTAATCGACACAGCAAGCAATTTCTTCAAAGAAAGAGGTGTGGTTCAATTTGCAAATCAAATTTATTTTGATGAAGATGGAGAATCCTTTCTTAAAGGCTATAAAGAGGGGGAAAGCAACGAGCAATACCAAAAATATTATTTTATTCTAACCTTGACAAAAGAGTTAAAGAGGGGAGAAAAGTTAACTGAATTAGGTTTGAAGGGGGCTGTTATTTGGGAAACTTATGATGCAGAGGGTAATGTAACTTATAGAATAGGTAAAAGTAACACCCTAAGTACTTATGCCCCTTATGAACAATTATTATCCGAAAATAGCAGTCTAAATTATGCTGAAAAGCTCAAGGCTATAGAGTGGAGAGAAAAGAGAGAGAGTATTATTAAGAGAGAACAAAGCATTTGTGAAATCTGCAATTCTGAATGTTTCTCCAAAATTGAGCAGTACCTTGCCAACAAAGACAGAAAAGAAATCGATCTTAAAAAGAAATGGGCAAATGTTCACCACACCTACTATGTAGATGGTTGCCTACCTTGGCATTACCCGAATGAGAGCCTTAAATTGTTGTGCGCTGAATGTCACCAGAATCTTCATGAAAGTATCAAAATCGTTGTGTACGAGAATTTTGAATTCAATACAACGACCAAACATAAGACCTGTTTAAGATGCGTTGGATCGGGATATTTACCTGAATACTACTATTATTATGATGGCGTTTGCTTTAGTTGTGATGGCACAGGTTATGCAAGTTTAAAAACAAAAATATATAGTCGATAAGTGTTGAGGTTACTTTTCGTATGACTCCTTATGGAACTATACGAATTTAACTTAAAACCTCAGGCTGAACGAATTGCAGCGGTTTGGGAGCATGGATCTTTTCTCGCTATCAGGAGTGAAGCGTCTTATAGCATCGTTTTATACCACATGGGAAAGTTCTTTGCAGAAATATGGTATAATCCCAACAGCAACAGTGTAGAGCGAACCAGAAGCTTTAAGAGCCAAAGTTGCTTAAACCCTTACCTTGACTTGATTGATTTATCTGAATTAAAAGACTAATTGTAAAAGCTTATTACTGAGCTTTCTTTTTACTATCATAATCAGATTATAAAAATTAGTTCAGAACATACACTCAATTCAATTGCGCTTCATAAAAGAAGACGTAGATTCCGATTTTGTCCACCTCAAAAACTAATCTTCTACGGTTATTCTGTAGAGAATTTTAAGATGGATTTCTGGTTATACAAAATCACACACAACCTCTCGCATTTCTCCCCCCTACGCTTTTCAATACAACTCATTCTCTGTTTTGTATTCCACTCGTTGCTAAGAATTGAACGCTATAACCGAACTCGATTAAGTTAGGCTGTTCTCACTGCGTGTATACTTGTACGTGTATGCTTGTATTAGCTTTACAATGAAGAACTACATTGGCTTACCCCTAATAAATGCCTATATTTATTTCTTTGAATAATTACCATTACTGATTAATATCAGGACACACTTAGTGTTATAAAAGATATAGCCGATGCGTTTAATAAGAAGAGAAGAAGCACTTGAACATCTCAAAAGACTTGTAGAGGCCTTTGCTGATCAAGAATCATTTTATAAAAGTGACCGCTACAAAGAAGCTCAATTAAGGATAGACTTCTTAAACCCTTTATTAAAGATTTTTGGATGGGATGTGGATAATGAGGCAGGAAAATCACAGTTTTTGAGAGAAGTCATCCAAGAAGAGGAAGTAGAGGTCGAAGAAGAGGATGAAATAAGAATGAAGAATCCTGACTACACAATGCGTGTGTTTGGAGAACGAAAGTTTTTTATTGAAGCTAAGAAGGCCTCAGTAGCAATAAATAGCTCTTTAAAGCCTGCTTTTCAAACTCGAAGATATGGTTGGAGCGCTAATTTAAATATGTCAGTTCTTACAAACTTTGAATATCTAAATGTGTATGACTGTCGGACGAAACCTGACCCTACTGACCACCCCCACGTTGCTCGTCATAAAACCTTCCACTATAGTGAATTTGTAAAAAACTTTGACGAACTGTATGATTTGCTATCCTATGAATCTGTATCAAGTGGCACAATCGAAAAAGCTTTCGGCCAAGAACTACATGGCTCATATGCTTTCGATGAATACTTTTTAATCCAAATTAGGAGCTGGAGGCTGAAATTAGCCCAAAATATTTTAACTAATAACCCTAAGTTGAATGAAGAGGAAATCAACTTTCAGGTTCAACGCTTGTTAAACCGCATTATCTTTCTTCGTATTTGTGAAGACAGGGAAATTGAAAAATATGAGAACCTTAAGGAGGTAAATGGATATGAAGACTTAAAAGCTCTTTTCATTAAAGCAGATAAAAAATATAATTCAGGTCTATTCAACTTTATTGAGGATGAGCTCGCTCTTAAACTAATACTGGATTCTCAGGTCCTCATTGACATATTCAATGAACTGTACTATCCTCTAAGTCCATACGATTTTTCTGTTGTAGATCCTGAAATACTGAGTCAAATCTACGAACGCTTTTTAGGAAGTAGAGTAGTTGTGGAACATGAATTACAGGTGTATATCATTGATGAACCTGAAGTAGCTGCCTCTGATGGCGTAGTTCCCACACCAAAATCAATAGTTCGAAAGATAATTAATGACACTCTTATACATGTTGTAGATGGCAAATCTTTTGAGGAAGTACTTCAGCTTAAGATAGCTGATATTTCATCTGGATCTGGAACATTTCTTATATCTGCGTATGATTACCTTTTAAAGTACCTGACTGAGAAGGCCAGTACTGCTCAATTAAAAAATGGGTTAGCCAGATTAGGAGCAGGTGAAACAATACGGTTAACATTAAAAGCCAAACAATCAATATTACTGAATTGTCTATACGGTGTTGATATTAACCCTTATGCTGTTGAGGTCGCTCAATTTGGATTACTTTTGAAACTCTTGGAGGATGAAAATTCGTCAACTATCAATGAGCATATCAGTCTTTGCAAATCGAAAGTGCTCCCCAGTTTGGCTGAAACAGTAAAATGTGGTAATTCCCTTATTGATAATAATTACTTTTCTTTTAATCGGTCTGCACTTGAAGACAATACATTACTGCATAGAATAAAGCCTTTCGATTGGCAGGATGAATTCCCATTTCTTAAAATCAAAGGTTTTGACGCTATTATAGGAAATCCTCCCTATGTGCGCATCCAGCACATGGTCAAATATGCACCTGAGGAAGTCAAATACTACCAAAGTAAAAAATCAAATTATAGTGTAATAGTAGAAAAGTCTTTCGATAAATATTATCTATTCATCGAAAGATCATTGTCTTTACTTAACTCTACTGGTTATCTTGGTTATATTGTTCCAAACAAATTTTTTACGCTGAAAGGTGGAAGCAGCTTACGTAATCATATCATTACTAAAAGCTCTTTAGAAAAGCTGATATATTTTGGTGTTTTGCAGGTATTCCCAGCACGATCAACTTATACAACAATCTTAATCTTGAGTAAACAGGATAAAGAGGTTTTTTCTTTCATCAGAGTTAGAGAATTAGTAAAAGATTTAATAAAAGAGCCAGCACCAATCATTTACAAGAACAGTGAGCTTACTAAAGCTCCTTGGATGTTCGTTTTACCCGAGACACAGGAAATATTTGAACGAATAAGAACAGGGAGTGTCACCCCCCTTCTCTCCATAGCTGATATACCAGTGGGTTTACAAACCAGCGCAGACAAAATATTTATTTTTGAGCCTGACTATGAGACTGAGAGCACTATAACTTTTACTGATAAGGAAGATAGAGTCTGGGAAATAGAGCGGGGCATCTGTCTCCCATGTGTAATGGACGTATCGTTTAAAGTCTTCGATACTATAGAAGCAAATACATATTTAATCTACCCCTATAGAGAAAAAGATGGAAAAGCAGCACTCATTGATGAGGATACTTTGAAGTTAGAGTTTCCTCTATGTTGGGCATATTTGAGTCACTACAAACACAAACTTGTAAAGAGAAATATGAATGGAGTTAGAGACAAGATTACAAAAGAACCCATATGGTATCAATTTGGTAGAACACAAAGTTTAAACAAGTTCATAAACTCTACCAAAATAATATTCTCTGTTCTCTCAAAGGAGCCTAAGTACATTTTCGATGAATCAAACTTTCAGTTCACAGGTGGAGGAAATGGGCCTTATTATTCTATAATCAGCAAAACAGAATATTCCCCGTTTTACATCATGGCGATTCTAAGCCATCCAATTTTTGAAGCCATGGTCAGAGCAAAAACAAGTGAGTTTGAAGGGGATTATTATTCGCATGGCAAACAATTTATTTCGGAGCTCCCGATTAGAAAGATTAACTTTGCATCCTCAACTGATCGAAGAATCCATGATGAGGTTGTTGGTACTGTGAGAAACATTATTGACACGAAAAAAGAAATCAGAATCACAACTATATCTTCTAAGAGAGAAGGACTTCAACGCAAGAATAAACTCTTATACAACCGATTAATTGAACAGGTAAATATGCTTTATGGACTGTCTCAAGAAGATATAGAAACAGTAACAGGGGATGAACTACTTTATGCCCCTATAAACGAGGAATAATAATGGGGGTGGCATTAGAGGCAAAGATTGATAGTAATAAGCTTAGAGGAGGATACTATACTCCTAAGCCGATAGCGGATTTTATTTGTAGATGGGCTATCAGAAATACAGAAGAGAGGGTACTCGAGCCAAGTTGTGGAGATGGCAATTTTATAGAAGCAGCCATTGAACGTTTCCTTGATTTAGGTTTAAATCAGGAGAACTTGCACGGGCACATACAAGCTGTAGAATTGATTGAAGAAGAGGCCGCAAAAGCAAAAGAGCGTGCTGCTGTATTTGGTCTTAATTCTACTACTATTCTTAACTCAGATTTTTTCCGCTTTGTTAGGGACTTACCTGAAGACACTACCTATGATGTAGTAATTGGCAATCCGCCTTTTATACGTTATCAGAATTTCCCCGAGAAACATCGAGATCTGGCAATAACATTGATGTCAGAGTTAGGAATCATACCTAATAAGCTAACTAATATCTGGGTACCGTTTTTGGTTATAGCAGCTAATAAACTCTCTGATAATGGTAGGCTTGGGATGGTTATACCTGCTGAGCTATTTCAGGTAAAGTATGCAGCTGATACACGCGTTTTCCTTTCGCACTTCTTCCAAAGAATCACAATAGTAACTTTCAAAAAACTTGTATTTCAAGGTATACAGCAGGAGGTTGTTATATTACTATGTGATAAGCAAGTAGAGGATAATCAGGGTATCAGAGTTGTTGAGCTAAATAATCTGGAAGAGCTTTTAGAATTAGATGTTGCTCGCATCCAAGAAGCTCCTATAAAAGCAATAGACCATACCCGTGAGAAATGGACTAAGTACTTCTTGGATATAGAGGAAATACACCTCATGCGTGTTACAAAGGATGATGAGACTATAAGAACCTGTGGCTCTTACATGCAGGTAGATGTAGGCATTGTAACAGGCCGCAACGAGTTCTTTATGCTAAAAGAACAACAGGTTAGAGAAAGACATTTAGAGGAATATGTACGACGGGTCGTAAGTAAGTCGCCTCAATTAAAGGGAATTACCTTTAATGAGCAAGATTTTATAGATAACTCTAATTCTCAAAACACTACATACTTATTCCTACCTCCAAATGTCCCAGCAGATGAATTACCCCACGTCTGTCAAGAATACATTACTTATGGTGAGAGTAAGAAGCACCATACAGGCTATAAATGTAAAATACGCAAGCGATGGTATATTACCCCATCAGTAAGTAGGCCAGATGGTTTCGCATTACGTCAAGTGAATGAGTTTCCTAAGTTAGTGTTGAATCAAGGAGATGCATCCTCCACGGACACGATACACCGCGTTAGATTCAACCCAAATGTTAATCCTCAGTTAGCAGTCGTTTCTTTCTTAAACTCTTTAACTTTTGCATTTTCAGAAATCTTAGGTCGTAGCTATGGTGGAGGGGTACTAACTTTCGAACCGACAGAAGTTGAAGAATTACCACTGCCAATGCTCATAAGAGAGGACGCGGTTGATTTCAATCATATTGACCAGCTTATGAGGGAAAAGAGAATTGAAGAAGTACTTAATATAGTTGATAGAGCACTATTGATAGACCAATTGGGATATTCTAAAGAAGAGGCCACTCGCTTTCGAAATGTATGGAGGAAGCTCTCTAATCGTAGAATAAATCGCAAGAAAAAGTAGTTACCTTAATTCAAATGCAAGCGCCACTTAACTAAATTCAGTGGCGCTTGCATTTGAATTCTGTAGCTTTAACTGTCTATACACGAATTAACAAGACGTTTTCAGGATAATAGCCAAACTCCTGTTCATAAGACTTACATGCGGATTCTAAGGACTGCATTGCTTCCAACCCATTTCTATTTAAAGGGTCAAGATAGTTCATGTACCCAAAACCTGCATAACTTCCAATTTTAGGAGCGGGACTTACCCACAACTTCGCTTGAAACGGCTTCACACGCCTAACTGGCCCATCATAAACGAACTCAAAAGGCCGCCCTGCCATTGCCAGTTCTATTTGCTTCTTCTTTGGGTACATATCCTCAGAAGCCCTGCCACCAATCATAAACAGCCTTGTCGTATTGCTCTGCAAATATTCCCGTAGCTTTAGCTTATCCATACACAATCACTCTTTAGATTAGGGAATATGGCAAAATGATCGTTTGAATACAATACAACCTCTTGAAAAGGTCCACCTGACTCGAAAAAAGCTTTTACATGCTTATTAAGAAAGAATAAAACCTTTGAATTCGGAGTTGACAGAAAAAGGGACGGCTTTCCAAAGCTTGCTGATAGACGAAAAAAAATAAGGCGTTTATGGATGAGGTCGGCCTGCCCCAAGGAACACACCTTGAGCAACAAAACGCCGCCACTGGATCAATTTTGGGGCAAATTCGGGCATATTTTGTGCCACTCCCACCCAAAACGAAAATTTTATAAAAATTGTGTTTACAGAAGCCCCCGTTTTGACCCCCACCCCCTTTTTTTACCTCCCCCTGCCAGGATACCCCCAAGGGACGGTGCTGTATCTGGCACTTATGGGAGCTATAACCCCACGTTATGGTTTATATAAATTATAGTAGTGCTTCTTATACAAATAAACGTTGAAAACCTGTTTGCCATTATCTCCTTTCGTTGTACGAAACCTGCAAACGTAATTCTTCCCTTCGTAGTCCCCATGTGAGATAAGGGAATCTTCAACCTCTTCATGGTAGAAGTAGAAAGGCACGTTGTAGATGCTCATATCGCCCCCGTACTTTCTATGCAGCGTAGTGCAAAGGCTGTTATAGTACTCCCTATCTTCGTCAGTTACTTCTAAGTTTCGGCTTATCTTGTTTAAATCATCGCTGTACTCCATGAGCTTCTCACCGTAGGCATCCTCACAAAAGAGGTTCATCATGCCAATCCTGTTTTCGTGCGAGAACTTGTCTGGGAGCGGCAATGATCGGTGTATGAGCATTATCTCGATAAAGGACGCATTGAAAAATGGGGACCTAACGCTTTCCCCGTTCCATTCCACAACGGCGGCTTCTGGAGTAGTCCATATTTCAGCATCAACCCGTTCCCCGTCTAACGTAAAGGCTATGTAATCATTGGAATAGCCAGCAGGCATGACGTAGCAAGAACCCTTGCCCCCTGTTTGGCACTTAGTGCCGTTTCTGTATCCCTCTTGCTTAATTTGCTCAATCTTGTATTCTATTCGCCTGTCATGGTATGCGCGGTCAGTCCATGCCGTCGCAGGGACGCATTTAATCCCGAACAGGTCGTTAATTTCATCAGCCTTGCTGTCTGTTTTCTCTTCGTATCGCTCGACTTCATAGCGGCTTGTGCGCTTTATCTTCCTTGCCCCTTTGGTTAGATCCTCATAGGTTGTGTGAACAAAGTAATCTGGTATTAAAGACATTGGTAATAAGTATATGTGACTGCGGCAACCGCTCACATCCAATTCTATGTTTTATTCAGGACATTTACTTAATGAGAAGTGAAAAAAGTGAGATTTTTCCAAGTAGGTCAAAAATCTACTTAAAGATTAAAAACGCATTACAAATTATGAATAAGAGCGGCATTATCGATGGCCTACGTTCCGCAAAATATTGATGTCCTACAGTTTATATTTCATAATCTTTCCGACTTATCACTTACTTCTATTTAGAAAAACATATTATTGATTTAGATCGATGCAATAATCACAAAAAGAACTTAATATAATATGTCACTATCAAATAGAATAACATATAAAAAGCTAACTCATGAGGCATGCGAAGTGCTAAGCACACATTGGTACAATGTAGATAAAATGAGAGAGATTCAAGAGCCTAATCCATTTGCTTTCTTGGACCGCTGGGTCACAGAGAGCACTGTAAGCTTCTGCTATGATGAGCGTATTGGACAGTTAGGCAAAGACATTATTAAAGTGGTGAAAGAAGAAGTAGGTTATATACCCTCCATCACCTACGAACAAGAGATGAGTAACGCTTCTGAAGGAGCGGTAAATGATTATCGATGGGACATTATTGAGTTAGAAGTTGAAGGAGAAGTATACATAGGCCATATTTACAGGACACCTACTATAGCTACGTTAACTTGGGAGACCAATGGCATTTTTCACAAGGGATTTAATATCACCACTGGTAATATAGTTGTCATTGTGAAGGGAGAAAAGGGATGGGCTTAGATGTTACTGTACTTTTGAATGTTCAGCAGGTAGCAGAAGTAGACACATACTCAATGCACCTACAATCCTTTGAAAATTCGGGAACATATTTAATACACAATTTGGAGTACGTTAAAGATAGGTGTACCGCTTTTCAAGGGTACTGTGTAGGTGACGAGGCTATGAGCTTCTATGTAAGAAGCTACACTGATTATAGCGAGTATCGCCAGAGTCTGGCTGGACTGCTATCTACCACAGCTGAAGAGGTTTGGGATAATCCTGAAACCTACAAAGACAACGAATTTTATGAGCAAATATGCTTCCCAGATAATGAGGGAACGTTTGATCATATAGTATCTCAAAGGCTCTACAATGCCTATGTTAATAACAGCCTCAATGCGTTATTAGAACTTGATAAAGAGGACTACATCCTTTATATAAAATTTAAGGATGCTTTTCAGCTTGCTGCTGAAGGAAAAGGCATTGTAGTATACTATTAGTAATCGCAGGTAAAAGATTAACCTTGTGCTTTTGAATAATTAAATGGTTTTAACATTTGCCACAGTGAATAAGCACCTCTTGATATTCGTGATATTCCTGATATTCTTGATATAAGAGTGTATCACGAATATCAGGAATTCTGTGCTGGGTTTTTAAAGGGTCTTAGTAAGGTTAATGCAAAGGGTTAAAAGCTGCTAATACAACAAATATCATTTCAACATCTATCAGTAGCCACATAAAATAAAGTAGAAGTCAGATAATGCGACACACTTAGAGTGTTCAACTATGTTAGAGCAGGCACTCTAAGCTTTCTTATACCCAATAGTATTTCCTATAAATAACTGCTGATTTCTAAACCAGATTTTACTTAGTCTATCTATCAACTCTTTGTGAAAGGTCGGCAATATATTGTAAGGATTGATTGTATCTACTCTCATTAATAAAATTAGATGTCAACATAGCTGCCTTTTAAGTAAAGAATGATCAAATAAAATTAAGTATTAACAAATTTATATATTATCTTACTATTAGTAATATAACTTCTTTTTATACTTACTTTTAAAACTCTCTATACCATCCATGAAAGTAAAGATTGATTTTTATAGAAAATGCTTCAACTGCTTGTATGAGCCCCCCATTATGCAATCTCTGACATGGGATAATGGTTTTGATGAAGAATCTGACAAGGACTATGTTCCAAAGGATGAAGACGTTGAGACAATGCTAAGCCAGTTGCATTTATTCAGAAATATACGCTGTGAGAATTGTGATACTTCAGATAAGCTGGCTTTTTCTGTACAGTACGTAAATGAAAAGCCCTTTGGAGAAGAAAATGTTGCTGAGACACCTGAGGAGCTCTCTTATCCTGAACTTGAATACGAGATTCATAATTTCATATTAGAGAATGCAAAAGACGGCCCACTTGAGTTTACTCTTCACAATGGCGAAACCAAAGTAGGCGAAGTGGATGGCATTACAACGAGCATGACGGCTGGAAGCAAATCCTATGCTGTCAAAGTTTATAAAGATGTTGATCCTGATGAAGATGAATTTTTGCAGGAGAATTACGGAGAAGCTATAAGCTATGAATACATAAATCTTTCAGACATCCTCTATATTGATTTATGGACAACCTACCAAGAAATGCATTGGAGAGATTAACCAGCACTCATGAAAAAGTTTGATTTGAACATAGAGAAAATACTTGAAAATTGGGATTTAAAACACGCTGTTAGAGAGGTTATTGCAAATGCGATAGACGAACAACATCTAACTAATTCCAATGAAATTCAAATATTCAAAGATCAGCAAGGTGCGTGGCACATCCGAGATTTTGGAAGGGGATTACGGTATGAGCACTTCACACAGAAAGAAAATGACGAGAAGCTCTCTACGGATGGGATAATAGGTAAATTTGGGATTGGGTTAAAAGATGCACTTGCCACTTTTGAGCGTAAGGGCATCTCTGTAAAGATACTATCTCGGCATGGTGATATAACACTGGGTAAATCTCAAAAAAGCGGATTTGATGATTTGGTCACCCTACATGCATACATATCAGACCCAAGCATTCCAAGTTTAGTAGGCACTGACTTTGTGCTATATCAAATATTTGATTCAGATATCAACCTTGCGAAGCAGCTTTTTTTAAAGTTCAATCAAGAACAAGTTGTTGAAAATACAAAGTATGGTCAAGTCCTCCAAAAGTCGGGTTCTCAAGGTAACATCTATATTAATGGTGTGTTAGTAGCTACAGAAGATAACTTTCTCTTCAGTTATAACATCACACTCTTAAACTCAGCAATAAAGAAAGCCATCAACCGAGAAAGAGCAAACGTTGGAAGATCCGCCTACCAACTTATAGTAAAGAATATACTGCTTAGTTGTGAGTCAAAGGATGTCGCTGATTTATTAACTAACGATTTACGGCAGTATAGTTCAGGAAATGTGCACGATGAATTAAAGTGGCTTGATGTACAACAACATGCCGCAACAATACTGAACAAGTTTCAAAAGGTTATTTTTGTTACAGCCGAAGAAATAGAGAAAGGTACGGATTTAGTTGATGAAGCAAGAAAAGGTAATTTCCAAGTAGTAGCGATTCCTTCCAACTTACGAGATAAATTAATTGAACAGAATAAATTAGAATTAGAAAGGCAGATAGATAATCCAGAAAGCACTGTTGAAATGGTTAGAACTTTCAATCAATTCGTGCAGGAAAGAAATAATAATTTCGAATTTAAATTTATAGAAGAATCAGATTTAAGCTTATCAGAAAAAGCAGTGTGGAAGTTAAAAGATAGCGTTCTAACAATGATTGGAGGCATGCCTTTAAATGTACATGTAATCAAGATCTCTGAAACGATGCAAAAAGACAGCTTTACATTTCAAGCTGCTGATGGCCTTTGGCAACCATACGAGAATCGGGTAATTATTAAAAGAAGCGTTCTCCAATCAGAACAGAGATTCATTGGAGTACTGCTTCATGAACTTGCTCATGCAATGAGCGGGGCAACAGATGCAACAAGAGCATTTGAAAGTGAGCTTACGAGGCTTTTAGGAGTAATAGGTAACAGGGCAGTTTTAGCAAATCTTAAATATTAGCACCACATAACTTACCCACATTTCAATTTTTAGACTCGTTCCGCTTAAGAAATAAATTAGTCCACATAGAATTTAAGTGATTTTTATGCATCCCCTACAAGATAAATTGCGATTACAAACCATCAATTTACCAGAGACCGATGATTGTGAGTACATTGATGAAGATGTTTATTTATTAAAACTTCAAAACCCTGAATTTACTCTCTTTGATACAGTTATTATTAAACATCGCCCCGAGTATTTCACAAATAGATTATTTTTCATTTGCACTAATAATAATCTTGCAGTTGAAAACCTTGAAAGCTTTTTGAGTTTTATACTGCCAGTAATGGGCTATAGGTTAGAAGATGAAACAGAACTTGACAGATTGAAAGATTTGCTTAAGCGAGGTAAAGAATATTGGAAAGGAGAGTTCTCATTAAATACGGAAGATAAAACTACTTATCGCACTCGCATATCTATTGAAACAAGTGACTCAATAAAGGATTTAATCTATATAGATGAGGATGAGGCCGATACAATAGATGACATTTTTGAAAATTCACATTTTGTATTAGAGTTAGGACCTATTAAAACAATGCATGGCAGCGCAGGAATTACTTTTAACTTCTGATATTAAATGTGCATTCGAGCCACTGTAGTTCACAAGAATTTAATTTTACTGAAGTAATATGAGCAAAAGAAGCTATTGGTGCTACCGAGTAGATACAAGCAGACTGAAATTCTTCTGGAATGAATTAATTGAGGCTCGCTTACGCCAAGGATGGGGATGGGACTCAAAACAGGATCTGCGGAATTTTCAGTTAGATGAAGGAGCAGGACGTAATCGCCCCATGTTTAACAATGTAAAAAAAGGTGATGTTTTACTGATTCCGCAATTACCTAATTGGGGAGATGTTGCCTTAGTTGAAGCGACCGAAGACTGGAACAAAGGCTACAGATTTGACATCGATAAGAATACTGGCGACTTTGGCCATATTTTTCCTGCAAAATATTTAAAAAAGTTTACGAGGAATAATGAAAATGTAACAGGTAACATTCGCTCTACTCTTAAAAATCCATCACGCTTCTGGAGTATCAATCATTATTCTGAAGATGTTGAAAGGCTACTGCTGTCTCAGGAATCGGACCTTTCTAAAAGGCAAGATCATGAGAGTAGACTGGAGAGCTCTATTGGAAATGTTTTCAATGAGGTATTTGATGAAAAGTTATTTGCAGAAAAACTATTTGATAAGCTAAGTGAACAGTTCACCAGAGAAGAATGGGAGTATGCCTTAGTTTATGGCTTAAAGCAGTTGTTCCCATATTACCAGATCGATAGAGTAGGTGGAAAGGAAGAAAAGAATCACGGTACTGATATCTTAATCAAGCTCCCAAGTATCTTATCCAATCATGAGTATGCAATTGCGATTCAAGTAAAAGATTATGATGGCTTCGTTGGTGAGGAAGTAATTCGCCAGATAAATAGAGCCGATGCCTATTGGGCTACAGAGAATTTAAAGCTTATCGAAAAGATAGTCATCATTACAAAAGCGAAAAAAGAAGAAAATGTAAGGCTGCTTGAACATGATAAGAGTGTAAAATTCATTTTTGCTCATGAATTGAAGGGGCTTTTATCAGAAATTGGTAAAAGCTTCATAGGAATGAAATAGATTGATTATCCTGTTCTGTATCATCAAAGACCTATATCGTGTATCGTGCGATGTAGGCCTTTCTATTAAATAAGCATCTACAAAAAGCATGTATAGCTCTATATATATATTGATTAATATTTATTAAATAGCACCTATGTATTAAATATTAATGATGAATACATTAGATTTCCATAAATCGACTGCAGCAGAATTATTAGCTTTAACTAATAGGGTAAGGAACCTTGTTCGACATTGGGGAGAGGATGGCAGGTACAAAGAGGCTGTGTTAAAATCTGTTATTCAAAGGTTTCTTCCAGAGAAGTATCGCATCAGTACTGGGTTTGTTGTAAAACAAACTAATCAACGAGGCACGCATGAGTCCTCCAACCAGATTGATCTTTTGATATACGATACTTCTTACCCTGTGCTTTTTAGAGAGGGTGATTTTGTAATTGTGACACCCGATGCTGTGGAGGCCATAATCGAAGTGAAAGCAAACATTACAAATCAAGGGTTGTTGGGAGTAATCAATAAGGCTAACGAAGTTGGAGAATTCATATATAACGGTAGGTCTCCTAACAGTAAGCCCATATTTAATGGTATATTTTCTTATGCAGCAAATGTTAGACAAGTTTCTACTTTAAGAGAAGCTATTGAAACCAGTTCGCATGCAGAAAATTTCACAGGAGAAAGGTGTAAATACATGGTCAGCCAAATATCCTTTAATAAGGACTATTTTTACAAGTTTTGGCAGCATGAACAATTATTAGATAACCCAGCACATTATATCTATGAACTTCATGATCTCTCATTTTCCTTCTTTATCTCTAACCTAACCGATTTTCTGAGTGGTACATCAGTATTTGATAATAATCACTTATGGTATCCAGTAGATAAATCTATTCAGGTGCGTAGTCACTTCTAATGCCAGCTATCTAATCTATTAGAATTAAAAATAATGAACATAAAGAATAAATTGTACTTAATATTAGTAGGAATACTTTTTAGTGCATGTGGTAATAATACAGCAGATACCCCCTGTCAGGGTATCCCAAATTGCCAAATGTATGAAAGAGGTCCACATCGTTACACTATGGTGTATGATCAAAATATTGATGCTTTAGCAATTGAGTTTAAAATTGAAAACTTAAAAGATGATTTAAGAAATGTGGAAGGCCCTTTAGATGGGGGAAAAGTGTTATTACTGTTTGTGAATGGAGATGGGGAATATTTATTTGATGGCGCTCTTCAAAAACTACTGCCACAGCAGTTTCAACCAAATTCTTTTTCAGAAACTGACTTTATTGTGCTTAGAACCTTTTCAAAAAACCTTGCAGGGTATTATAGTAATAAAAAGACTGTTGGCTATTCCATTGACAATACACTGCTATTTATCAATCCTGTTACTAAAGAGATAGTGAAAGTTGAACAATTGAGTGGTGGGACCCCTGCAAAATCAATAAGTTATAGGGGATCTGCGCCACAAACTCAGTCATCTGCAGTTTCTCCTGAAAATATTATAAATACAGTAGTAGCAAGTTTAAGTAATATCTAATAATAGCCACAACTTGCTCTGACTTTATGTACTAACAGTTTAATATAAACTGATAAGTACATTAGGAAGAGGAAATGCATCTGCGGAGATCTGCCATTACTCAAGGCTTTATTCCCTGCTGATTTACTCTAATAAGAAAATCTGCTAAGTCGAGTCCGTTCTTCCTATCAACTTCAGTACCCCATCTTTCCAGTATATCGGAAACCTCAAAAGTGCTAATGTTACTCAATTGTATAGCTTTATTTGACCATTCCTCAAACCCGTTCAAATCAGGGTATAAAATAATCTCACGTCCCCGCAGTACTTGACACTTCTTATAGCTTAACCCATTTATACTACCAGCTGCCAACCAAATTAACTCTGGGAAATAAACACTTGCCACAATAGCAGTCTTTTCACTTTCAACTATAGCAACAGTTTTTTTTTGGCCTATGCTCAGTAAATGCTCCCCAAAGAAACACTGCTCTAAGTTATAATCAGGTAATTTTAGTGCACTATGCACCCAACTTACATGGTCCCGTGGATTTTTGATCCTCTTGCCTGTTATAGGATTGTATTGTATAATTTTTCCAGCCCTTACTCTGCCTTTAGTATCAACCTGATAGAATACCGTTGCTCCCTTCCAGCGTTTCGCAGTACCTATAAAATAGCGGCTGATCAATTGACTTATTTGTTCAGAACTAAAAAGTGTATTTATATATGCAACAAAGTTGTTTTGGTCATACTTCCGTAGGCTATTTCTAAATACAGTATCAGGTACATAACTAACTCCCTTACGAAAAGTTAACGGCTCCTCTTTTGGAGAAACATAATTATCATGTTGGTCAGGATTATTCTCAAAGTACTGACTTGGGGTGTAGTGATAGGAACATTTACTTATACGGTTACATCTACCGACATTAGCATTTAGATATTGCTCTGTATTCATGTCGATATAACGGGTAAACTCATTTCGTTTCTCACAACTTGGACAAGTATGCCTGCTCTTCTTTCCTGCGTATGGCTCCAAACAGAAGCGGTAATCATTATTCATAATTAAAAAGAATATTCTTGATATTCTTGATATTCTCTTAGTTTAGAGTTTCAAGAATATCAAGAATATCGGTCAAGAATACTTAAATTTTCTTGGAGTAATTGCCGTAGGACACTCTCTCAAATAAGGAATTATCGTTAAGAAAGCGTTTGAATGTTACTTCCGCTACGCCCTGACTTTTTGCAAGTAATAAACCTTGACCTGTTGAGAAATTAATTGGTAAGGACTGGTAAAGAAGTTTCTTCTCACTCGTCAGCTTATCTAAAGGAGAACTATCAAGAAGGTAGCGCTTTACCTTCATTCCCGTATTCCTAAAATATTCTATCAAATCAATAGCTCGGGCCACAGTATTCAATTCTACTGTTCGTTTATCGCTCTCACCAGCTGCCCATTGCATCATCTGCAGGATAAGAGAAAGACGTATTACGTAAACCTCGAGCTTACTATATAGCCCTTTAACCATATCGTTATCGGCACTATTACACTTGTCAGTGTTTTCCCGCTGCCACTCCTTTAACCTCGCATACCCTTCATCAGTAAAAGAAAGGACAGTAGGCGAAAGAGAGTCTGTTTCATCAATTGGAACAGGCAAATCCAAGAGATTGTTTACCATCACATGCCAGTTTTGAAGGTGTTGAGGATGAAGTTCTCTGTCACTCCAATAGCTTTTTTTTAACCCCTCAGGCATAGCAAACAATATACGGTCTGTGAACCCGTTTTGACTTCTGTTCCCCCTGCCAAGTTCTGACAGTATACTTTCCTGTATTGTACCTGCAACTGAGATATATGAACTTTTAATGAAGATCGGATCACCAGTTTTCCTATCAATAATAATAGGCTTGCCACTCCAATTGCTCAACCAAAATTCCTGATCACTCCCATTGTTATAACGATTAAAATTTTTGAACCAACTTGCCAGTTCGTCTACATATACCCCTATGCCTCGTTTGTTTAATCTGTGCGTTTCCGTCAAAGACTCAGGTGTAAAATCCTGAACTAAAAACTTATGCAGCACAGGCTTTATAGGTTCATCATATTCTGGTTTTGTCCTTCCTTTTGCTTTTATTGATATCGCTTTTTTATACTCATGTACTTTCTTCTCATACTCTCTGAATGTACTACAATCCCTATCTATTATAGGTCCTATGGAAAAACTCAGGGGATGACTTTTCATCGTTCCAGGAGCACCTACGAGTGCGATGTAAAGCAGAGCACTCTCTGTCCAGTTCTCTTTTACTTTTACCTTATGAGTGTTGCCTATAGCAAGTGAAACAGTATATAACATAGCTGTTCCAATAAAGTCAACAGGATATTGAAGGCTCTCTTGTAGTGCCAGTATTATGTGTTGAACTTTCTCTGGAAAAGCTGAAATTGGAAAAGAAATAGAATTATGTCGATCCAGACCCTGATAATTAGCACTTTTACCGTTAGCTTCTGCTCTGACTTCATCTAAAAAAGTTAACCCCGAAAAGTCAAATTCAGGGGATAAGGAATAACGATTACTCATTTATTCCCTCCCTTTTTTCGTGCAGAGCGAGCGAGCACAATACTAACTGTGTCTGAATCAAACTCATTTACCGTATGAGATTCAACCCATTCAAGTAATTCTCTACGGGAAAAAATGAGGCGATTGCCGTACTTCTTATTTGGGATCTTGTTTGTGGATGTAAGTTTGTATAGTTTAGACTTGCTTAGACCTGTTATTAATAAAGCATCTTTAAGAGTACATCGATCACTCTTCTGCTTGGTTCGGGCTTTTGTATTTAATGCATTACCTATGGCTAAGCGTATAATTCCCTCTAACCGTTCGGGTGTTGTGACTATTAATTCCATTGCGCTATAAGTTAAAATTGTACAGCGCAAAGGTAAAATCATGAAAAACGGCAGACCGATTTTGACTGGTTAGAAACGGTCGCTATTTTTCATATCGTTATTTCTGTTTTCTTCAAATTCCCTCAGCTCACACTTAGCTTCCTGATTATCAAAACCTTTCTCTCTCAAAAAATCTATTACTCTTTTGAAGTCTTTCTCTTTTTGTTTATTATTAACATCAGAAGCCGTTCTATCTGACGCTGTATAATATTTCCTATAGTGCCTCATCAGCTTCTCTCCGCTTTTAAGGCCAAACTCTTTTGCAATGTCGTCCGCATTATTAATATTCAATGGCCGCTTTGTATAGATGCAAAATAGAGCTATTTGAGCTAAGGTAATTGGCTGCTCATGTTCTATATCTGACGCCTCCTTAGCGTTCGCTTTCATATTCCTTGGAGTAAATTCCAACTCATGTAACCTGTCTTTCAAGAAAAGAAGTGTTATCTCGAAAAGCCAATGTCTTGACCATCGATTAGTTCTTTCAAAATATCTCTTATTCAGTTCTTCTTCACTTAAGTTTTCAGATTTATAATCAGCCGCAACCTCATTAAAGCTTCTTCTCCATAGCAAAGAAGGCTCCTTGTTAATTTCCTTAAGCTCAGACTTTATGTGTTGTCGGTACAGTTTTATAAATCGTTTCTCAGTACCTAATTTGCTGGAATCCAGATAACGCTTAAGCTCTATCTCATATATAAGCTTTGCTCTTGCCCTCCAAACTGAGTACTGCCCTATATGCGATGACTGCCTCTCTTCATCTTGTACTATTGCTTCCCAGAAAGCTGAGCTTTTGTATTTTGGGTAATCTGTTAGTTTCGAGTTATCTATCATATTTTAGAAGTTTGTTAACATAGTTGCATTCTTCACTCGCTCTTCCTTCTCGAATGACGCCAAGTAATTTTCTGTCGTCTTCAAATCATTATGCCCTAAACTCTCTGATATAAAGGCTATATTTGCGCCTGATCGCTTTAGTACCGTAGCGTAGCTGTGCCTTGCTGTGTAAGTGCTAATACTCGGAATACCCAGCTTTTTACCAATGGCCTTCAACTTGGTATTCATCAACTTTGTAATATTCTTAATCTTGGTGCGCTCTTCTTCTGGACTTTCTTCACCTTGTAAGATGGGGAACACAAAGGTTTCGGGGCTTTCTTCTTCATTACCCCAACGGCTTATAATAGTCTGCATTTCGGGTAAAAGGGTAGCGTATATCAACTTCTTTTTCTTTGCCTTTGCCAACGTCTTTTGTCGGTAAAAACATACCTCTCCATTAATAATATTAGTATATCTTAATTTACAGATATCAGTAATGTTTGCCCCATTGCATAGGTAAGAGAAAAACCAAAGATCACGGCATTTCTCTATTGTGTCGGTTTCGCATTCATACTGTACTATCTTCTTAATGTCGCTTAGGTTTAGGGCAATGTTTCTGCCTGCATGCTGTGGTATCTCGTACCTGCCTTTACCGAATGGGTGTTGAGCGGGTTTTATGATGTCTGCTGCTTTTGCTTCGTTTAGGACAACCTGCAAGGCTCGCATGTACATTGAAATAGTGGTATAGCTCTTACCCTCATCTAATAGATATTGCTCGTACTGCTTTAACCAATCAACTGTAATATGTTTAAACTCTACCTTTTTACCTTTTTTGAATAGGTCAATACTTCTAAGCGTATACTTATACCAATCAGAAGTACTTATCTTACCTTGGGCTTTCAACCCTTCTATCTTAGCTGTGAATGCAGCATTTAGGGTACTGCTCTGACCTTTGCTCAATTGGGCTTGTAAGCTATCAATACTGAACCTATCGTTTTTGATAAGCTGCCTGACCGTATCTTCAAACTCCTTAGCGAATTTCTGTATTGATTGTCTGATGGCTTTCAACTCCCTTGCTTTTGTGTTCGGTAGCTTTTCCCAATCTTCAACCGTTAGCCGCTTTCCTGTGGAATAGTAAGCCCGCTGCCGTTGGTAGGTGACTCTAACCTTAACAGGGCATAACCCATCTGTATTGGCTTTGCGGGTTTCAAGTATAGTAGCCAACGTAACGCCACAATCAGAAAATTCAAACATACTATTTGTGTTTAAATGTGTGGCCTATTAGGGGAGGGTCACACAAAGGTACACACAAATATAGCAAATGAATGAAAATTAAAGAAATGATATGCAAACTAAAATAGCACCTTAATCACTAAATATCAGCAACTTATAAAACACATATCAAAACATAAAAATAGAAGAAACACAAACTGTTTTGCATGGCATGCAAGAGGTCATCGGTTCGACTCCGATATTCTCCACTCTCAGTATCAAGCCCTTACGTCTAAAACGTAGGGGCTTTTTCGTTAGAGGAATACACAAAAGGACATACAACTTCCCCAATTCAATTCTTTTCCCTACAGAGCAACCGCCCTGTAGGGAAATCTATATTATGATTAGTGGCACAAGCGTGCATTACTGGCACATGTGGCATATATACTTGGGATTTTTTGTTTATATTTTTTAATATTAAGATAGATTGCGGTTATACATAATAAAATCGGCTCACTTTATCAGTTTCCCAATGGTCAATGCAAGTTAAATAAATGGAAAGTAAACTCGAGTTACAGCCTGTATTCCAAAATGAATACATCAAAGTATCTGAGGACAGAGTCCAAAGACTTATCTATGTAGAGTGGTTACAGCATCCGGACAGCCAAGCCCTGCGGGATGGATTTCGAAGGCTCGCCGACATTGTGTTGGAAAGTAAAAGCAAGTATTGGCTGAGCGATGCCAAGGCAATCCACTATTTGGAATTCGCTGATCAGAACTGGTTGCTGAATGAAATGGCGCCAGTGCTCAAACAGAGCCAGTTAGTCAAGTTTGCCCGCCTTACTACCCAGGAAGGAATGTTGATGATGGATGCAGCCCGGCTGTATGAAATGGTTGGAAAGCTCACAGCACTGGGTATCACAACACAGCTGGAAATGTTTACCAGCAAGGAAGCAGCACTGGAATGGCTCCTTTCATGAAAACCTCAGTATTAAAGTGAGCCTGCAGGTGGTGGATTTTATCATTGCCTATCGGGATCATGGAGTATGCTAAGCATGTATGTTGGATGGGCAAAGAGAGAACCCGGCTATACTGCATGCATAGACATTAACCCCGCCCATACTTTACTCACAGGACTTGCTTTCACAAACCATCCCTCTTTTCGAAATCGGTGTAGAGTTGGCTTTGCTACTAAAAATAATACCCCGACAGCTTGTCAAAATATTCCTTAAACTTCTTCTCGGTGTGTTTGAGGTCGGTTATATCGACAAATAGCGAGGGAGAGAACAAACTGCTGCCTTCTGCGTGGCTACTGATTTCTGAAGCGATCTGCTCGAAAGGATGCTTGACGCCGTTCTGTTTTACTCTATACCCGAACCTGCCGACAGGCGTCCTGCCTTTGCCAATTATTTTGGTGTGCGATAGAGCTAATAGGTATTCGAACCTGTCGAACAGGTTTTCATAGTCTTTGCTGTGTGGCAGGAAGGAATTGAAAAGCGGCTTCAGCTCAGAGAACAGCAATTCAGACATGGGCACGAGCTGCCTGTTCCCGAGCGCATCCCGCAATGTATCGTAATCGAGTACCTTTGCCACATGAACGTGGTCCAGAATAGGCGCTTCCCCATGCTTGACGTAGGACGTCATGGAAAACATACTGGACAATAACCTAAAGTCTTTCTTCAAAATGCTGGCGAGCCCTATGCTGTAAAGCAAGATGAGCCCAGGCAGTGTTTCCAGATCATGCCAAACGCCTTCCTCACTTGCCCGCTCCTTTTCAGATGTGAAGCAGGCCAGGCTGTTGAGCCAGATGGAATGGTGCTTTTCTGTTCCCCAATACACACCGTTCACAAATAGGCCACTAAGCGCGCTGGTTTGCTTGAAGTAGTAATTTACCCTTGCCTTTATTTCCTCACGCGTAGGTATAGCATTAAGCGGCAGCGCATCAAAACTTTTGTTTAACTGATCAACCTCTACCCTGATCAGATCATGAAGCGGTATAAACTTATCCTCCTGCGCAATATACTCCTTCAGTCGGGCGACTGCGAGCTGTAAATTTGACAGGTTTGAAGGCCTGGCACTTTCGAGCGTCTCTATTTTTTCGTGCAGCTCTTTGAAGAAAGAGTCGGCGTTCGTCATGCGCACAGCTTTTCCCCGCCTAATGTAAGCCAGTTCCTCCAGTTCATTGCCGACTTTGTCGGTGTAAGTGAAGTAGTTCGAGAACCTGAACTTATTGGACGTCTCCAGCGCCTCTTTCAGCACGCTGTCGCTCTCGGCAGACCAACCGCAGGAAATCAGGCCGAAGTTGTCCGACACATAGCGCAGTAATTCTGAGAGTCGTTCTTCGTATTTGTCCGCCTCACTTTTAGCATTCAAAAAACTTGAGTCGATGTAGTCGCCGTTGATCTTGATGACTGTAACTTTTGCATGAACGATCGGAAGAGAGTTCACGATATGACCGGGGCAGCTGATCACGACAGGTTCAATACCGATGCAGCGCAGAGCATTTTCCATCAACCTGTCCAGGGTGGTGGTCAGAATTACGCGTACATACCCTTTGCTAACCAAGCGGGCGATGGTCTGGTGCGCGAGTGTTGGCTTCTTCAGCCCTTGCTCCAGCTCTGCCTCACTGGGCTCGAAGTATCTCCGCAGCAGGTTGTGTCGTTCCGTTTCCGTGTTGGCCAGTGGTTCAAGTAGACTTGCGTAGCCTGGTTTTACACCAAAGCGCTCCACAAACCAGTTCTCCGGATTTGGCTCACAGCCCGAATCCTCCAAAACAGCGATCTGCCTGATCAAGTCCGAGGCGATGTCTCCGGCAGTAAGTATACCGGCGCCTTCGGCCACATCGGAGCCAAGCAGCAGCGCAAATGCGCCCTTATTGTTAAAAACTGAGTGAGCAACGGAGGAGACCAGCGTATTCATACTATGCAATGCTTCTATACCGGTACAATATATAGAACTTTTTATACTTAATCCACTAAAAGTTTTTCTAATTCAATTCTGCCTCAGGTATATACAATCTTTACCCCATCTTCCCGCACGCTACCATCAGATTTCGGCAGGAAAGTGAAACCTCCTCACATCTAGCACCATAGGACAAATTGTACCTAAGCCTCGAATAAAACGGAACATGTTCCTCCCCGTACCATATAGGACATAACGCTTAAAGAAGGGAGGATCTATGCCATTTATTTTTGAAGAAAACATCAGAGATGCAACATTGCTGCTCCAAAATGTGGCAGCGGAGCTGCAGACAGAAGATCTGAACAAAGCCGGTCGAATTTTCAGGGCTGTGCTGCAATCCATCAGGGATCGGCTGCCCGTACATGATGCCATCCAGTTTGCGGCCCAGCTCCCCACACTTTGGAAAGGCATCTATTTCGATCAGTACGAACCGCACAAGGTACCCGTAACGATCCGGGACTCAAACGATTGGATCAATTACATCCGGAGCAAGAACGCCTTTGCGGCTGATAATGATTTTCAGCAGGACGAAGAAATTTCCGCCTCCTTCCAGGCTGTGTTCCGGGTTTTGCAACGCACCATGCCGGAAGACCACCTACTGAAAGTGAAAGAATCACTAAAAGAACACCTGCAGGAACTACTGCCTGCCTAAACAAAAAATGCGCCGCCTGTTGCCAGATGCAACAGGCGGCGCATTTTTTAGAGAGATAACTTACTGTAGTATACCCTACACAAAAAGCCCCTCCACAGAAAGATAACGCTCACCCGTATCGTAACAGAAAGTCAACACCCGGGCACCGTTCGGAATCTCCTCGTCCAGCTTCTGCTGCACAGCGGCCAACGACGAACCTGATGAAACCCCCACAAACAGCCCCTCCTCTACAGCGGCTCGCCTTGCAAAGTCGTAGGCATCGTCGGCTGCCACCTGCACCACGCCATTGAGTAAACTGGTGTCCATAATAGAGGGCACAAACCCGGCACCTATACCTTGAATTGGGTGCGGGCCTGGTTGCCCCCCGCTCAGTACCGGCGAGGCAGCAGGCTCCACCGCGTATACCTTGAGGTTAGGGAAATGTCGCTTCAGTACCTTGGCCACACCCGTAATATGTCCGCCGGTCCCCACTCCAGTGATCATGTAATCGAATCCTTCCGGGAAATCAGTCAGGATCTCCTGCGCGGTGGTTTCGATATGCACCTGGGTGTTGGCCTCGTTGTCGAACTGCATGGGCATCCAGGAGGAGTCATACTCTTCGAGCAATTCGCGGGCCCGCTCGATGGCGCCCTTCATACCCTTTTCGCGCGGCGTCAGCTCCAGCTTGGCTCCGTAAGCCGCCATCAGCCTGCGTCGCTCTATAGACATGGATTCTGGCATCACCAGAATCAAGTGGTAGCCTTTTACGGCCGCGACCATCGCCAGCCCTACCCCCGTATTGCCGGATGTTGGTTCAATAATCACACTATCTTTCTTTAGGAGACCCTTTGTCTCGGCATCTTCGACCATGGCCAGGGCGATGCGGTCTTTGATGCTACCGCCCGGATTGGCGCGCTCCATTTTCATCCATACCTCGGCTTTGTCTCCGAACAAGCGGTTTATTCTTACGTGGGGCGTTCTGCCTATTGTTTCCAGTATGCTATTCGCTTTCATATGTGTGTCTTTTTAGATTGAAAAATTCAGAACATCGGCTCTATCTTCGTAATAACTCACTTTGATCTGCGGACGGTGGTATACCCTGGCAAAAGGAGGCACACTCTCGGTGAGCCACACATTTCCGCCTATGATGCTGTCGTGCCCCACCACCGTCTTGCCACCCAGTATGGTGGCGCCGGCGTAGATGACCACATTGTCCTCAATGGTCGGGTGCCGCTTCAGGTTAGCCATCGATTTCTCAACACTGAGCGCTCCCAAAGTCACACCCTGGTATATTTTCACATCGTTCCCAATGTCGGCCGTCTCCCCGATCACAATACCGGTACCGTGGTCGATGCAGAAGCGTGCGCCTATGTTAGCCCCCGGGTGGATGTCTATACCTGTACGGGCGTGGGCGTAAGTGGTGAGCACACGCGGCAGCAGGGGCACCCCCATGCGGTAGAACTGATGTGCCAGCCTGTACACAGCCACTGCGAAAAAGCCGAGATAAGTCCGTATCACCTCGTCTATGTTTACGGCGGCCGGATCGCCTGCCTCAATAGCGGCGGCATCGTCCATGAGCTGCTGCTGCAGGTCGGGGAGACTTTTAAAGTAGGCGTCGGCAATTTCGTCGGGTTTGCCGGGCAGGCGCTCCTCAATCCTGTACAAAATCTTCTCCAGATCGGAACGCAAAAGCAGCACATAGGCCTCCACTTCTGAGCGGGAGTTGAAAGAGCGCTCTGAGTGGGACGGGAAGAGCAATTGCAGCAGCCCCTCCAAGAAAGCGCAACTCATGGAGTGTGGCACCACATGGCGGGCCTGCTGGTGCACCGTCGTGAGGTGGTCAATAAAAGCTGGGCTGATCCCTGTCATGGTGCTAGTGAAACAACTGGTCCTGGCTATTGTTTTATGGCAGTATACACAACAAACTGCTATACGTTCAGGCAGTGCTCTCCGACCACTTCTGACACGAAATATTGTCAGCGCACGCAGTGTGGGCAATAAAAAGAGACCTTCCTTGCAAGGAGGCCTCTACAAATAAGTTACAGGTATAAATGAAAAGCGCACACCGTCACGGCGCTCTGCACAGCATTCAGGTATAGGCTATACCTGCTATTCTATACCTTACATGCCGTTGGAACACTAAATCAGTATTTCCGGTCTTTCACAATAAAGTTGAGGTATAGAAACCCGAGGAGGGCAAATACGCCGCCCGTCCAGAACACCAGACTGAAGCGGGTGGGGTCGTTGGCATAGATCCAGCCGGAGGACAGGGCGCCGAATCCTATACCTGCCTCCAAGGCAATGTACATGGTGGCCATCGCCCGCCCCCGGTGCTCCGGGTGGCTCAGGTCGATGGTCCAGGCGAAAACCGTTGGGGAATTCATGCCCACTGCCACGCCAAACACAGCCGCCGCCAGCAGCAGTTCAGTCGCCGTGTCCGCCAAGCCTACCAATCCCATGGCCACCACCAGCAACCCTGAGCTAATCTTTAGCACCCGTATACGCCCGAACTTATCGGAGGCCCGCCCCGCCAGGAAACGGATGGCCAGCGAGGAAAGCGTGAAGCTAGTGAAAAAGAGACCTTTGTTCTGAATGCCCAGGTGCTCGCTGAAATCCGGAATGATCGTGAGGATGATGCCGAAGGAAACTACGGTCAGCATCATCACAATAGAAGGATCGAGCACGCGGGGCTCGAAGATTTCTTTGCGGGAGATTTTGAGTAGCCCCATCCGGAAGCGGTTCGGGTTATCCAATGTTTCGTGCATGCGGGCCACCACGGCTACCGACAGGAAGGCAGCGGCTGACGAAGAGTAAAACATGGCATCGAGCGAGAAACTGTTGGCGATAGAGGCCCCCATGGCTGGCCCGGCTGCCATCCCCAGACTGCCAGCCAAGCCCAGCAGCCCTGTTGCCTCGCCCCTGCGCTCCATCGGAATAATGTCGGCCACGTAGGCGGCCGTGCCGGTAGGTGTGAAACCAGTCGAGAAGCCGTGCACCAGGCGGAGCAGCAGAAACGCCGCCACCGAACCGGTAACAGGGTATAGGAAACCACACAAAATGCAGACAGTTCCCCCGATCAGCATGACAGGTATGCGCCCCATTTTGTCGGCCAGCTGCCCGCTAAAAGGCCTTGACAGACCAGCCGTCAGGGTAAAAAGTGAGATGATCAGTCCCTTGTATTCAGCACCGCCCAGCTGCGTGATGTAGTTGGGCAGCTCCGGGATAATCATGTTGAAGCTTGCAAAAAAAAGAAAAGAGCTCAGGCACAGCAATCCAAATTGAAGTCCATACACACGCGTTTTCAGCTCGGCCATAGTCGGTTCAAAGCCGCAAGTTCCGAAAACAATTGCTTCAAAGCTATAACCAGAGGGGGCAATCCGCCTTGTTTGGGTTGCCAGTATGCGTATACCTGGTTTTATGCAAGGCCTATGCTTAAAAAAAGCAGCTCTAAGGCTGCCTAAGACATTCTACTGGGGAAGGTGTGAGACTTAATCGAAGCCAGGGCAGCTGCCTTTTTTATAGCGCTTCCTTTTTACCAGGCCGTCTTTTTTGTAAGCAGAGGATTTAAAAGAAAAATAGGAAGCTGTTTTATTGCCGGATACTGCCTGCTTACTGGCCTTGGTCGCTTTGTCGTACCTGGCTGATTCCAGTTTTGTGCCTGCGTTGCTGGCAAATGAAAGAAGCATCATGGCGCTGATCAAAGCAGTATAGAATTTTAACTTCATGGGCTAAAAGGTTAGAGCGTGGGATAACTTACATTGCAATATTAATATAAAAATATATATTAAAAAATTAATTAATTATATTTTATGTGTTAATAATTACAAAATATTATTACAGGCTGACTAATTGTAAGCTGAAGTCAGTTTTGACATCACTAAACAGGATGGTTTGCGGGTTGCTGAGTTAGAAAGTTTGGAAAGGGAAAGGGAAGCGAAGCTTTAATGGTATGAGAGCGCTGCAAAGCATCTAGAAAAAGCGAGGCAAATTACAGGTCCGCAATTGACCCAGGCACGTTAAACCGGATACCGTTAACGGTTATGTTATGCTGCAGGGCGGCTAACTGCAGGTTAACTGCCACCTGGCTGGCCAGGTTGTGACTCTCGATGTCCGCCAAGTGCAGTGACCGCTGGTTTCCGCCTTGCAGGTCGAAAATGATACACTGGTCGCTAAACTGCATAGCCGCAATGCTTCTCCAGTCCAGGCTATGCTCTCTGCTGTAAAAATTTAGCCTGTAGGAAATCTTGTTGGGCGATATGGCAACAAACACATTTTTGAGCGATACTTTATCTGTACCAAGCGCCACCAGGTATAGCCCCACCAATGCAATTATACCCGCTGCCGCTCCCCACAGCCAGCGGGCTTCCTGACGCAGCAAAAGATTGTAAATTAGTGCTCCCCCGCCTCCACATGCCATAAACAACCCTAACCAAAGCAGCCTGTCTTTGATCCTACGCAGTTGTCGGGCTGTGTAAAAGCTTATGTACATGGAAACTATTGTAAATGGATGACTTACAGCAAGACGGAGGCGACTAGCAGCTAAGATACTAAATAGTAGAAATTAATGAATATAATTGAATTAAAATACAATACGACAGGATTTTATTCAGGTTATATTTTGTTTAGAATATATTAATTCCAGTTAATTATAATTTATTTTATTATATTTATAATAAATTTGTGCATCATGAGCTAACTGCAAACAAATAGTACAATTATAATGGAGGTAATAAACATGGCACGAGCGTAGGTATAGTATTAGTTGAAAGCAGGCTGTGAATGAGGAAGAAGTTATCTAATAGGGCTTATCACCTATACCTGCGAGTGGCTTACCCATAGAGCACAGGACTATATGTCGGCAGCTATAAAAGTAACGGGGTTTTAGAGATAAAGCTAATTGGGAAATGCTAGGGCCAAGTCTTTACTGCCTGACGCCCTGTGCACTTACCGGCACCTTGTTTACTTCGACTTGCTGCTGTATGGCGGCTAACTGTATACTGACGCTCACGTGGTTGGCCGTTTCGCGACTCTGGATATGCCCGAGTCGCATGATCACCTGCCTGCTGTCTTTCAGGTCGAACACCAGGGTATGCGCAGTTGCTTGAATGCTGTCGATAGTGTCCCAATAGATCGTGTGCTCGGTTCCGTACAGGGTAAGACGGTAAGCAATCCGCTCCGGCGTCATCGAAAAGTAAGCATCCTTCAACTGCAGGTGGCCAGCCCCTACGGCAAACCCCAGCGAGCCAATGGCACTTACCACCAGTGCACCCACTGCCCAAATCCATCTGATTTCTTCACGAGCGATAAGCTCACCGGCCAGGGCAGTCAGTCCACCGCAGAGTAGCAGTATACCTGTCCAGAGCAGTAGTTGCCTGGTCTTTTTCAACTCTTTGTGAGGGTAGAGGTTTACGTACATAGGGTTAGTGCTGCGTTTCTTCCAAGGTTATGCCTTTTGATTCTGCAATCTGAGCCAGTACCTTGCGGACGCGCTGCAGCTTCCGGGTATGATTGACCGTGTCCAACGCAATTTCATGCCGTTCCTCATTCTTGAGCTCAAACTCCAACACAGACCCTCTAATGCTCATCCGCTCCACTTCTTCCCACTCAAATTCGTGCTCTCGCTGCATAAAACCGAGCCGGTACCGCACGCCCAGCTCCGAAATGCTCAGGTGGCGCTGGTAGCCGGGGTTATGGTCGAGCCACACGGAAACCATGAAAAGCGCGAAAGGTAACAGGCTAAACAGGTATAGAAAGGTCATGGCCGAGTGGAAGTCCCGGACCGTAATAAGCTGATACAGAAGCCAACCGTGCAAAGCCACTGAAAGCAGGGCCAACACGAAAAGCAGACGCTCCACCTGCGACCGAATGCCGTAGGGTTTGGAAAACAAACGTATGCTAATGCCAGTGTGCTGCATCGGAAGATTTAGTTTTAAGGATTCAATATACTAAAAATCCAATGGATGCCAAACTAATTAATAGCAAAACATTTTAGCAGGGCTATATTACAGGCATTTAGTATATTGATGCGCTTAAGCATACACGATGAAAAAAAGCTATACCCTCTTATTTGCCCTCGCCGCCTTTGCAGCCTGCCGACAGCAGCCGCAGCAAAGCACAGCGGTGACCACCGACACTGCTACCCAACAAATCAATAAGTTCTCGGACGCCACCTTACGCGAACTCTATACCTTGCAGGACGAGCGCAAGACTACTGAACTGCTCAACTTCCTGAACCACCCAAAGCCGCAGTACCGCCAGGAAGCAGCACTCGCCTTCGCCTCGGTGCAGGACACGCTGGCCATCCCGCAGCTACTCATTTCGCTATCCGACACCAGCACCTCGATCCGGGTGGCGGCAGCTTATGCCTTGGGTCAGATCGGGCATAAGAAAGCCCAACAGGCCATGATCCGGCACCTGCAGCAGGAGCAGCAACCGGCAGTACAGGCAGAGGCCCTGGAAGCGCTCGGCAAATTGGCTGACAGCGGCGGCCTGAACTTTTTGGTCAACTACCAGGCTGCTACGGCAAAAGCACAGGCTGGTCAGGCCTGGGGGTTATACCGGGCGGGCTTACGCCAGGTCAGCAGCGAGCAGGCCGTGAAACAAGCCGTGCAATGGCTGACAGAGAACAAATCGGAGGAAGTGCGACTGGCGGCCGCGCACCAATTGGCCCGCACGCCCAAGATCGATCTGTCGCCCTACCGCCAGCAACTAACCACTGTGGTTACTTCAGACCCATCGGCGGAGGTGCGCATGGCGGTGGCGCAGGCTTTCGCTAAGGTAAACGCCCGCGACAAGGCTGCCCTGCTTTCCGGCGTTGTGCAGAGCGACCCGGACTACCGCGTTCGCCTGAGCGCGATCCGCTCCATGACGGGGCTCGAGTTTGAAGAAATAGACAAGGCCATCCTGACGGGCCTCACCGACCGGAACATTAACACGGCAGTTGCCACGGCAGAATTTTTGCAGGCCAACTTTGCCGGCGTGGACAGCAATACCTTGCGCAAGGCCCTGGCGCAGGTAGAGGACGGCCGCGTGCGTGCCGGGCTGATCTGGGTGATTCTGCGCAACAGCCCTGATAAGACCAAACTGAGCCAGGAATACCAGCAGCTATACCTGCGCACTCAAAACCCATATGACAAAGCACATCTGCTCAAAGCCCTCTCCGCCGACTACAACAACCATCAATTCATCGCCAAAGAGACCTTTGCCGCCCCGCAGCCCGTTATTGGCACCTATGGCATGGAGGCCCTCACCGCCATGCGCCAGCAGGGAGACTTTCCGAAGGCTTTGGAGCAGGAATTCGCCAACATCTTTAAGCAAGGTATAGCCTCCGGTGATGTGTCGTTGGTGGGCCTGGCAGCGGGTGTGATCCGCAATCCAAAGCTTAACTTCCGGGAGGTATACCGCGACCATGCCTTCCTGACCGCGGCACAACAGAAACTCGTGCTGCCGCGCGACATGGAAACGAACATTGAACTACAGAAGACCATCGACTACCTGAGCGGCAAAGAGCAGTCCGAGACTCCGCAAAACCCTTTCACGCACCCAATCGACTGGAAACTAGTGCAGACCCTGCACCCAGACCAACAGGTGGTGATCGAGACTGAGAAGGGCACAATTACCCTGGAGTTATTTGTGGAGGACGCACCGGGCTCGGTAGCCAACTTTGTGGAACTGGTGAACAAGCAGTTTTTTGACGGGCTGTACTTCCACCGCGTGGTACCCAACTTTGTGGCGCAGGGTGGTGACAAGCGCGGCGACGGTTGGGGCAGCTCCGACTACTCTATTCGCTCAGAGTTTGCCCTGCTCCATTACCGCGAGGGTTATGTAGGTATGGCCTCTGCCGGAAAAGATACCGAGAGCAACCAATGGTTCATCACTCACTCCCCTGCCCCCCACCTAGACGGCCGCTACACCATTTTCGCGAAGGTGGTGGAAGGTATGGAAGTAGTACACCAACTGGAAGTGGGCGACAAGATCAAACAGGTGAACCTGATTCTGCGGGCTAAAACCAATTAATAACCCACCATCCAGGTATAAAAAAAGCGGCGGCCTTCATTAAAGGTCGCCGCTTTTGTATAAATGGAACTGCGATTAGAGGCGTTCCATTGGCTGCTCTTCAATTGGCTGCAGGCGCGCCCATTGCGGAATCAGTTGTCTGAACTCCTGCAACAGAGTTTTGCTGCGGTCTTTGCCATACCAGCCGTGTAGCTTTTCTGCAAACTCCTGATAAGGTACGTTCTGCGCTTTCATATCCATGAACAGCTCCTGCGCAGCCACCGGCCGTGGGCCCCAGGTGCCGAGTTCTTCCATGGTTTCGGCGTCGAGCACGATCAGCTTCGGAATGGAGCGGCCACCGTTGGTCAGGTAAGCGTCTATCACCTCTGGGTACTCATCGCGCAGCAACAGCTTCACGTCAATCAGCGGCGAGGCTTCGGCTACTTTCACAATGGCTGGCACCGTTTGAGCAGCGTCGCCACACCAGGCCTCCGTCACAATCACCCAAAGCATTTTGTTCTGCACCCGCAGCATCAGCTCCACCAGCTCATCATCCAGCACAGTGGTCTTTTCGACACGCCGCATGCGCTGGGCATTCATGCGGGTATACTCTACCATGGCTTCAGAATGGTCTGTCCCCGTGGTTTTGTTCTCGGCAAGTAGTTGGTCAATTAATTCCCGGTACTGGGTATAGTTCATGGCCTGCGCCAGATGTACACTCGTAATTACTGTATTAGGTTTGGTCTCTTCAATCATAATCTACATTTAAATTTTCACGGAACTATATATTAACAGTTATATGTTCCATTAAGTTCCTTTTGCCCGAAAGCTCCTGCATCCCCTGTCATATACTACCCTTTTAACATTAAATTGTTTAGAGTTTATGTCTGGCGCTTTGCAGAACCGTTAAGGTATAGCCAAAGGCATTTTGCCCTCCTGACTTGCCGCAAGGGAGCCGAGTCCGGGAGCGCAAACGACGCGGACAACATATTCTGCTGCGCTAGCTATACTTGAAAGATACTAAAACATACCAGCCAGCGGAACGATGCCAAGATCCAAGTTACACTACCGCCCTTGCCTACTTGTGTAAATAGCACCGGGTGCATCCCTATTGAGCTGCCGCAGAGATGCCCGCATTGGGTAAGTTTTTAAGGTATAGCTTAGTATTCGCCGTAGGACTTTTCTCCGGCTTCGATCATGATGGGAAGGAAGTTCTGACGGGGAGGCAGTGGGCAGGTGGCGTAGGACACAAAGTCGCAAGGCGGGTTGTACGCCTTGTTGAAATCTAGCACGGTGGTGCCGTCCGGCCCCGGCTTGTCGGTGTTGATGTAGCGGCCAGCGCCATAAGTTTCGATGCCGTTGGTTTTATCGGCGAAGATAATGAAGAGCTCCTCCCCGTCCAGCAGCGCGTCGAGTTGGTACTGTTGCCCGTTCAGGGTAAACACCAGCGTCCCCGGTGAGTCCTGCATGGAGGTTTGACCCACAATATTGGTAATGGCTAGCTGCTTCGGGGTAGGGTGCGGCACAAAAGTGGCCTTCAGGCGCCAGTCGGCCTTTACCGGAAAGCGCTTGATGCCCTTGAAGTGCACCAGGGCATCGTTCTGCAGGTCGCGGAGGCGAATGCCATACCGGGTGCCGCGCTTGATCACGAACCAGGTAAGCGTGCCGTGCGACAGCCTGGGCACCGAGTCCATCGCGGAGGTATAGAGCAGGGTTTCGCGCACGGGCATTCCTTTCAGCAGCACTTCCACGCCTGGTCGTATGGTGGTCGTTACGGTATCGCCTTTTAGGGTGATGATGCCTGCCCGGGTCGGAATCTTGCCCTCCGGAAATGTGAGGTCGTTGTCGGGCCCGCTGCCAAACGTGTTGGCGCCCTCCTGCAGCCAGAACAGACCGGCCAGCGTGAGCCATCCATCGGGTGCCTTCAGCTTCGCCTCACGCTTCTGGTGCCACTCGTCTACACTGGCCACATACGCGGCCGTGGTTTCTGCCGGTTTCCTGGCAGACTGGTCGTATTCAGCGCAACCGCCAGCCACTAACAAAGAGACAAACAGAAAAAAGGAGTGGGGGAAATTCTTAAATCGAAACACGGTAAATAAGGGGTAAGGCAAGCAATGCTGCAAATTTAAGAAAAATATGGACCAAGCCCATACTTTGCGAGAGTACCTTAAAATGCTCCTGACTCGACTCATATCCTAGATAAATTAACATAAGCAAGGGGAGCAACTGAATCTCAAGGTATAACCCTACAATCAGGTGACTGTACCTTATGGTAAAAATTCATTGATCAGGCAATAAAAAAACACTCCTTAATAGGTATAATTTTTAAGGCAATATTTTGAACTTTCAAATTATATTTAGATATTTGTCTAAATACCTAACCAACCTTGTGAATAAAGTTTTCAAAGCCCTCAATGACCAGACGCGCCGGGAAATCCTCAACCTGCTGAAGGAGAAGGACCTGACGGCCGGCGATATTGCGGAGGCTTTTCAGATCACCAAACCCAGCATCTCGCACCACCTCGACATCCTGAGCCAGGCGGAGCTGGTCACTTACCGGAAACAGGGGCAGTTCGTGATTTACTCCCTCAACACGACGGTGCTCGACGACTTAATGAAATGGATCATCACGCTTAAAGATTAGACCTTATGAAAACCAAGAACCTGACCCGAGAAATCATCCTTTGGGCGATCGTTTTGATTCCGCTCGTATACCTGGCATTGGTTTGGAACAGGCTGCCGGAGCAAGTGGCGGTGCACTTCAACCTGCAGGGCGAGGCGGACGGCTGGGCCAGCAAATCCTCCCTGATCCTGATTGTGATGGGCACAACCGCCCTGCTTAACCTCATCATGCTGGCCCTGCCGCACATCGACCCGAAACGAAAACTGGCCCAGATGGGCAGCAAGTACCACCAGCTGCGCTTCATCCTCGTTGTTTTTATGGCAGCGCTTTCGGTGTTCCTCATCCACCATGCATTAAACCCTGATATCGCCCGCCAAAACATACATTTTCTGTTAATAGGCGGTCTGTTCATTGCGCTGGGCAATTACTTTCAGGCGGTGAAGCCCAATTACTTCATCGGTATTCGCACCCCCTGGACACTGGAGAGCGAGCAGGTATGGCGCAGGACGCACCGCCTGGGCGGCATCCTTTGGATCGTAGGCGGCATTTTACTCATAGCACTGGCTTTCCTGCCGGAATGGGGCATGCAGCAGGCGCTCTACATCACCGTGATCGCCCTGACAGTGCTTATACCTGTAGTGTACTCATTTATGATTTACCGGCAGGAAAGATGCGGGTTAGGGCAGCAGACGTAGCATCGAAACATTCCCACAACTACCATCCTTCACACCAAAACTTACAAAAACATCAACATGACGCGCCTACTCATTTCGTGCTGCCTGATCCTACTCAGCACCATGGCCACCGTGGCCCAGCAAACGACTACCGCACAGGTGCTCGGTCCGTGGCACGGTACCCTGGAAGCCCCCGGGACACGCGTAACGGTGATTTTCAGGCTGAGTAGCAGCGAAAGCGGACAGTTCGCTGCCACCATGGACGTGCCCATGCAGGGCGTGAAAGGCATGCCTATACCTGAAGCAGAGATTAAGCAAGACAGTCTATACCTGCGCATACCGGCAGGTGGCATCGCCTTCGCTGGCAAGTTAACGGGTCCGGAATCCATAAGCGGCAGTTGGAAGCAGGCTGGCATGGACTTCCCGCTAGCCCTCAGCAAGGGCGAAGCACCCGTTGCCCGTCGTCCGCAAATGCCCGTGAAGCCCTACCCCTACCTGGAGCAGGAAGTAACGGTGGAGAACAAAACGGCAGGTATAACACTGGCCGGCACACTCTCTATACCTGAAGGTAAGGGCAAACATCCGGCCGTGATCCTGTTCACCGGCTCCGGCAAACAGGACCGCGACATGTCCCTGATGGGGCACAAGCCTTTCCTGGTGCTGGCCGACCACCTCACGCGCCAGGGCTTTGCCGTGCTGCGCCTCGACGACCGCGGCGCCGGTAAGTCGGGCGGCAACCATGCCGTGGCCACTACCCAGGATTTTGTGTCCGATGCGCAGGCGGCCTATACCTTCCTGAAAACCCACCAGCAGGTGAATCCCAAAAAGATTGGTTTGCTAGGTATAAGCGAGGGCGCCCTGATAGCGAGCAGCGTGGCCGCCGCGAACAAAGACGCGGCCTTTGTGGTGTTGATGGCGGGCCCCGCCGTGCCAGGCGTGGACTTACTGGTGTCTCAGAACGAGGCGCTTCTGAAGTCACAGCTTCCGGAAGAGTCCCTGCAGAAATACCTCAAACTGCGCCGCGCCCAGTTCGAAGTAGCCGCTTCAACGACGGAGGTTTTTGAAGCCTCACGGAAGGTGCGCGAGCTAGAAAAGGATGCCAGAGCCAGCCTGACTGAGGAAGACAAACAGCTCGCACAGCTGCTTGTGCCACAAGCTGAAAACGCCGTTGTCGCTCAGATCATGACACCCTGGATGCGCCATTTCCTGGCCTATGACCCGGCCCCTGCCCTGCAGCAGCTCAAAATGCCCGTGCTCGCTCTGAACGGCAGCAAAGACCTACAGGTGCCTGCCGCCGTCAACCTCGCCGCCACTGAAAAAGCCCTGCATTCTGCCGGCAATAAGCGTTATACCATTAAAGAACTGCCCGGCCTTAACCACATTTTCCAGACCGCTGACACCGGCCAGGTGCACGAGTACGCGACCATAGAAGAAACCCTGGCGCCCGTGGCGCTGGAAACGATCAGTACCTGGATGAAGGGGGTAGTGAAATAGAGCTAGCATATGAAGGTCACACTCAGAAAGATCACGGAGCAGGATGCTGCTGCTGTCGCCAGTCTGTCGGGACAGCTTGGCTATAGCACCACTGCGTCGGCCATGACGCAGCGCATCCGGGCAGTTCTGGCAAGTCATGACCACTGCGCCTATGCAGCCATGACAGCCGGGCAACTAGTGGGCTGGGTGCACGGCCGCTATACCTTGCAGCTGGAATCTGATGCCTTCGTGGAGATTGGCGGTTTGGTGGTGGATGAGCAGCAGAGAGTCAAAGGCATCGGTCTGCTGCTGATCGAGGCTGTCAAACAATGGGCTCGGGAGAAAGGTGTAAACAAGATCCGGGTACGCTGCAACACCAAAAGAACCGACACGCATACCTTCTACCGGCACATCGGCTTCAGCGAAACAAAAGAGCAGAAGGTTTTCGATAGCAGTCTGTAAAAGGAAGGTATAGGAAAGCCCCGGACTAAGAATTTCCATAGCGCCATCCAGGTATAGCTTGTGGTCCTAACTGATCTCCTAATGCCGTCGATTTAAGGAATGACATCCCCTATTTGTCATTCCGACAGACTGAGGAGATTTGGTTCATCTCAAGGGTTTAGCTATACTTCTGATTTCTCACTTCTAGTGGACTCCTTCCCCCAGTTCGAAATGACAGAATAACCTTAAGCTGAGAACATTGGCTATTTGCCACTCTCCTATTTACCAACTCCTCTCCAATCATACAGCTTTTTGGATCATACCTCTAAATGCGTCCAATGCGGTATTGTAATAACGTACTTAGCTACACATCTCAAAGCCACAGCCAGCGTAAGTATAAAAATAGCTTACTATTATACTAAAACTTATGGCTTCAAAAAAGATCATCACGGTATTCGGTGCAACAGGAGCCCAGGGCGGAGGAGTTGCACGCGCCATTTTAGGTGACAGCAACAGCGCATTCGCCGTGCGCGCCGTAACCCGAAATCTTTCCTCTGAAAAAGCCAAAGAACTGGCCGACCTGGGAGCCGAGGTAGTGACGGCAGACATTGATGACAAGGCAAGTATGAAACGGGCGTTGGACGGCGCTTACGGTGCCTACTTTGTCACCTTCTTCTGGGCGCACTTCTCTCCGGAGAAAGAGTATGCCGAGGCAAAAAACATGGCAGAAGCCGCCAAAGAAGCCAGTTTGAAACACGTGATCTGGTCGACGCTGGAAGACACCCGTCAGTGGGTGCCGCTGGACGATAACCGCATGCCCACGCTGCAAGGCAAGTACAAAGTGCCGCACTTTGATGCCAAAGGCGAAGCCGATCATTTCTTTACCGATCTGGGCGTGCCTACGACTTTTATGAGGGCCTCTTTTTACTGGGATAACTTTATCTACTTCGGCATGGGACCCAAAAGAGGGGAAGACGGTAAGCTATACCTGACGCTCCCGATGGGCGACAAGAAAATGGCAGGTATAGCTGCCGAAGACATTGGTAAATGCGCTTATGGCATTTTTAAAAGAGGCGAAGAACTGATCAGTAAGACTGTAGGCATAGCGGGTGAGCAACTGACCGGACAGGAGATGGCGCAGGCCATGGGCAGGGCACTGGGCCAGGAGGTGCACTACAACAGTATATCACCCGAGACTTTCCGCAGTTTCGGCTTTCCGGGTGCCGACGATCTGGGCAACATGTTTCAGTTCTACCGCGATTTTGACCAGGTCTGTAACAGCGTACGCGACGTTAGCTTCTCAAAAGAGATCAATCCAGAACTCAAATCATTTGACGCCTGGCTGGCTGAAAACGCCAAACGCATGCCACTGGAACCAGCTACAGCTTCTTAGTATAGCCTCGCTATCCGGGTAAAAAAGCGATCTTCTGCAGCAAAAGCGCTAAATGGGCAAAGGATGGCTTTGTGCTATACCTTGGATGATCTTTATGGCTGTCCGATAACACGTCCGCTCAATGTACTTTTGGAAGCGTGTACTTATTACAGGAGCCTTCATCCAGGCCGGCCCAACGCATGTTACCCAGCTTTCAATAATGAACACATAAGCAGGTTTCTGAGTAAAACGTGTATGAAAGCAATCATTTTACTCGGCACACTCAAAAAAGAGGGCCTATCGAACACAGAAGTTCTGTCTGAATTTCTGGCGGGCTATTTCAAGAAGCAAGGCATTGACTGCACCATCATCAAACTGATCGAGCATAACATCCTGTCCGGCACTTACAGCGACATGGATGAAGGCGACGACTGGCCCAGCATCCTCAAACAGCTTCTTGCAGCTGACATCATCGTATTTGCCACGCCTATCTGGTGGAACAACCAGTCATCGGAAATACAGCGGGTGATCGAGCGACTCGATGAACTGCATGACGAGATTCTGGAAGGGAAGAAATCGAAGCTGGAGGGCAAAGTGGGCGGCATCGTGATCACGGGCGACTCAGACGGGGCGCAGCACATCATCGCCAACATCAGCAATTTCTACAACGCCGTTGGCATCGTGCTGCCACCCTATGCATCGCTTTCGGTGCTCTGGGAAAAGCAGGCCAAAGGCGAAAAACCTACCCGGGAAGAGCTTCTGAAGAAATACGAAAAAGACTACGCCAGCACTGCCGATAAGATGGTGAAGCAAATGCTGCAGTACGTGCCGAAAAACTAAGGTATAGCTTGAAGCCTTTTTTATCCAAGTAGTCTTGCCTGCGCAGCTAGGGCCCGCCTATACCTGAAAGATAAATTCTAATTTCTACGGCACAGGGTCATAGCCACTTCCGCCCCACGGATGGCAGCGACCGATCCGCTTCAGTGCCATCCAGCCACCTTTAAAAGGACCGTACTTGTTCACGGCTCCCACGGCGTAGGTGGAGCAGGAAGGGGAATAGCGGCAGGTGGCGGGCTTCAAGGGCGAGATCATGTTGCGGTATACCCAAAGAAGCGCCAGCAGTAGTTTTTTGAATAGCCAGGTCATGGTGTGGTTGCTGCGTTTAAATTTACCGAACAACTGTTAGGAAACGCATTTTTTAGGTAGATTTGTCACAGTTTAACTAATCTAAACATAATTTCATGTTAAAAAGAATCCTTTCACTCCTTCTTTTAGTTTCGCTGAGCGCGCCCTTCGCCAAAGCGGACGAGGGTATGTGGCTGCCGATGCTGATCAAGCGCCTCAACCACGCTGACATGCAGAAAAAAGGCCTGCAGCTGACTGCCGAAGAAATCTACAACGTGAACAACTCGAGCCTCAAAGACGCCATCGTGCAGTTTGGCGGCTTCTGTACGGGTGAGTTCATCTCTGCCGAAGGTCTCTTGCTGACAAACCACCACTGCGGTTACGGCCAGATTCAGTCGCATTCCACTCCTGAGAAAGATTACCTGACCAATGGCTTCTGGGCCGCAGACCGCAAGCAGGAACTGCCAAACGAAGGCCTGTTCGTGGACATTCTGGTGCGCATGGACGATGTGACAGCGAAAGTGCTGGAAGGCATCAACAACAACACGCCAGAGCAAGAGCGTCTGCAGTTGGCCTCGCAGCGTGCGCAGGCCATCGCCAAAGAAGCCAGCGAGAACGGCCGCTACGTGTCTTACGTGCGCGACTTCTTCAATGGCAACGAATATTACCTGTTCATCTACGAGCGCTTCACCGACGTGCGTCTGGTAGGTACGCCTCCGTCAGCGGTAGGTAAGTTTGGTGGCGACACCGACAACTGGATGTGGCCACGCCACACCGGCGACTTCGCGATGTTCCGCGTATACATGGCACCGGACGGCAAGCCAGCCGACTACGCTGCCACCAACGTGCCTTACAAGCCAAAGCACCACCTGCCGATCAACATTGGCGGTGTGGAGCAGGACGACTTTGCCATGGTGTTCGGTTTCCCGGGTCGCACCAAGCGTTTCATGACCTCCGAAGGCCTGAAACTGGATGTGAACCAGCTGAACGAGTCCCGCATTAAACTGCGCGAGCAGAAGCTCGACATCTGGAAAGAAGAGATGGACAAGAGCGATGCCGTACGCATCCAGTATGCCTCTAAGCATGCCTCTACTGCCAATTATTACAAGTACTCCATCGGTCAGAATGCCGGCATCAAGCGCATGAAGACCGTAGAAGGCAAGCAGGCCGACGAGAAGAAATTCCAGGCTTGGGCCGATGCCAATCCGGAGCGTAAGTCACTGTATGGTTCTTCGCTGAGAGAAATGAACGAAGCCTATGCTGAGATTGCGAAGTACAACCTGGCCAGCGTATACCTGAACGAGGCCGTGCTGGGCACAGAGGCGCTTCTGTTCGCCTACCGTATGTCGGCCCTGAACAATGCCCTGAAGTCTGGCAACGCCGAGGCTGCCAAGAAAGCGGCCGAGGACCTGAAGCCAAGAGCAGAGACCTTCTTCAAAGACTACTACATGCCGGCCGACAAGAAAGTGTTTGCCGCCATGATGAAAGCCTACCACAATGACATTGCCAAGGAACAGCAGCCGGACGCTTTCAAGCAGTTGGTTGCTAAATACAAAGGCGACTTCAACAAACTGGCTGACTATGTTTACAGCAACTCGTTTGTAGTGAACAAGCAGAAGACGGAGCAATTCCTGAACAACCCGACGCAGAAGCAACTGGCCAACGACCCGGCTTTCGCTCTGGTGAACTCCATCATCGAGCATTATCAGGCGAACATCTCGCCTAAACTGGCTGAGAGCAACGCCAAGCTGGCCCGTGCCAACCGCCTTTACATAGCCGGTCTTCGCCAGATGAACCCGGACAAGGTATACTACCCGGATGCGAACTCGACTATCCGCCTGAGCTATGGTTCTGTGAAAAACTACGAACCAGCTGACGGTGTGACTTACAATGTGATCACGACACTGGAAGGCGTGATGCAGAAGGAAGACCCAACGAACGATGAGTTCATTGTGCCGGCCAAGCTGAAGCAGCTGTACGAAGCAAAAGACTACGGCCGCTATGCCAACAAGAACGGCGAGCTGATCGTGAACTTCATCACCGATAACGACATCACAGGCGGTAACTCCGGTTCCCCGGTGATCAACGGCAAAGGTGAGCTGATCGGCCTGGCCTTCGACGGCAACTGGGAAGCCATGACTGGTGACCTCGTGTACGATCCGGACTACAAGCGTTGCATCAACGTGAGCGCCAACTATGTGCTGTTCATGGTAGACAAGTACGCCGGCGCCACCAACCTGATCAACGAAATGACGATCGTAGACACTAACAGCCCAGGCCCTGCTGACGCTGGTGCTACGACTGCTGCTACTGCGGATAACGCAACGGAACTGCTGAATGCAGCCGTTGAGCAGGCAGAGGCTGAGCTGGCGGCTGGTAAAAAATCAGTGAAAATCCAGAAGAAAGACGGCAAGAGAAGAGCTAAAGTAGAAGTGAAGAACTAAGCTGAAGCTTCATGCCAATAGCAAAGGCGCTGGGGGAATACCTCAGCGCCTTTTTGTTTTGAACCAGGATTTACCGGATTAAAGGATTTACAGGATTGATCAATCAGAAGGAACAAATCGGCACACACATCACCAACAGATTATTATGTCATTTCGACCCTTGGGAGAAATCTGAAAATTGTATAAACCTTGAAGTAATCCAGATCTCTCAATTCTTTCGAGATGACACCTGAAGTATTCATTTCTTAAGTCGGAGACATCGAATCGCGACTTGTCCCAATGATGATGCCCATCCTGTCCTGATCCCGCTGGTTCAGACGGACACAACCCTCTCCCTACACCCTCGTACATAGCACTTTATCTTTAAAGCAGCTTCGCATGGGATAATAAAACCTCTACAAAACAAACTTTCTTTCCTGCTTCTATACCTCCTGCCTTGCCTCGCGCAGGCGCAGGCCGATGTGCCTGCAGGTGCGCGAGCCGCTGCGCTCGGCAACGCCTCTGTCACGCTGCCCGACCTGTGGGCGCTTAACAACAATGTGGCAGGTATAGCCGGGCTCGAGAAAGCGCAAGTGGGTGCCTATGCTGAAAATCGGTTCGGTGTCCGGGCCTTCTCCACCATGGCATTGCAGGCCATCTACCCCACTGCCAAGTATGGCAACTACGGATTGAGCCTGAGTCGCTTCGGCGATGAGCTGTTCAGTCAGCAGCACGTGGGGCTAGGTATAGGCCATAAGCTCGGGCAGTTCAGTCTGGGTGGCAAAGTGGATCTGTGGCAAGTGGCAGCGGAAGGGTACGGCAGTCGCAAGGCGGTGGCGCTGTCGGTGGGCGGACAAGCGGAGATCGTGCCGGGCTTCTTCTTCGGGGCTTATGCCTACAACATCAACCAGGCCAAGCTGACCGCCTTCGACGATGAACGGCTACCCACCATTATGAAAGCCGGGCTCGGCTACCGCCCTTACCAGAAACTCCTCCTGCTGGCCGAAACCGAGAAGCACATCGACTTCCCCGCTAACTTCAAGGCAGGTATAGAATACCAGCTTTTGCAGGAAAAGCTGGCCTTGCGCTCCGGCTTCAGCACCCTCACGAACCGTGCTACCTTCGGACTTGGCTTCAGGGCGAGGCAGTTGTTTGCTGATTATGCTTTCGGCTCCACCACCCTGCTTGGCCAGAGCCACCATTTGTCCTTAGCCTATACCTTTCAAAAGTAGATGCCCATGAAGCAAGGTATGGCAAAAAGCTTCAGGTATAGTGCCCATCGTTTGCAGCTGTGGTTTGCAAACCAATTGGCAGATATAGCGGCAAGTTTCAGGTATAGCACAAATGGGCTTACAACTGCTGCAAAGCAAGGTATAGCGACGTTCTTTCTGCTGCTTTGCACCTGGCTGCCAAGTCAGGCGCAGGATTACCCACGCCAAACCTTCGACTTTGACCTTTTCGTGCAGGAGCTTTTCGCGCAGCAGGAAGACGAGAATGTGCCGTACGAAGACTTTTATGAAACGCTTTTCCAGTACTTTCAGCGCCCCATCGACCTCAACCGCACTACGCCTGAAGAACTGGCCTCGCTTTACATCCTGTCGCGCCCGCAAATCGCTTCCTTCTTCCGGCACATCCGCGAAAACGGCCCTTTGCTGAGCATCTATGAGCTGCAGGCTATTCCTGATTTTGACCTGATCACGATTTACAAACTCGTTTACTTTGTGCGGGTGGAGGATGCAGGCCTCAGTGCCGACCAGCGCCCGCTCTGGCAGCGCATCGTGGGCGAAGACAACAACGCCCTGCTCCTCCGCTACGAACGCACCCTGCAACAGCGCCGCGGCTATACCTCCGTCGACACCACGAGCCGCTCGACCACCCGCTACCTCGGTTCTCCTGACAAGGTGCTGATGCGCTACCGTGTCAGCCATACCCGCGACTATAGTCTGGGTTTCACGGCCGAGAAAGACGCTGGTGAGCAGTTCACCTGGGATCCCGCCACCCGCCGATACGGTTTCGACTTTTACTCGGCCCATCTGCAGCTCTACAACAAAGGCAGGTTTAAGACGATTGCGCTGGGCGATTATCAATTGCAGTTTGGTCAGGGCCTCTTGCTTTCGTCGGGCTACACGGTGGGCAAGGGCAGCGAGACGATTACGACCGTGAGTCGGCCGAATGTAGGTATACGCCCTTACAGCTCGGTGCTGGAGCATGCTTTTTATCGTGGCGCTGCGGCTACCTATACCTTAGGACGTATGGGTGTAACGGGTTTTTACTCGAGCAAACGCGTGGATGCCAACCTGCAGGCACAGCTCGACACGCTGGATAACTTCGGGGATTTCTTTACAGGTATACAGACCACGGGCTTCCACCGCACACCTACTGAACTGGCCAATCGGAAGCGGGTGGGCGAGCAGATTATCGGTGGCAATGCCACGTACCAGAGCCGCAACCGCACCCTGCTGGCAGGTATAACGGCCATGGCGACCAGTTACAGTTCCCCCATCCAGAAAGCGGGACAGCCCTATCAGCGTTTTGAGTTCGGCGGCACGAGCAATTACAACATCAGCGCGAATTATGCCTATACCTGGCAGAACGTCTACCTGTTCGGCGAAACGGCTATCTCCAAAAGCGGCGGTATGGGCACGGTGAACGGCCTGACCGCCAACCTCTCCAACAAAGTGGAACTGGCCATGCTTTACCGCTACTACGCCCGCGATTTCCATACCTTCTATGGCAATGCTTTTGGCGAGGGGACGCGTAACATCAACGAACAGGGATTCTACACAGGCATCAAAATAAAGCCTTTTGCCAAGTGGGAGCTCACAGCGTATTATGACCGCTTCCGTTTTCCGTGGCTGCGCTACCGTGTCGATGCGCCTTCGCAGGGCGACGAGTACCTACTGCGCCTCCTCTTCCGCCCCAGCCGCCAGAGTTCGCTTTACGCCCAGTTCCGCGCCGAAAGCAAGGGCCGTAATGTAGCCGACAACCTCACCAGCATCGATTACGTGGGACAGGCCAACCGCAAGAACTACCTCCTGTACTATGAATTTACGCCGACACCAGTCGTGAACCTTCGCTCGCGCGTACAGTTCAGCAGTTTTGAGTTGGAGTCACCGCAAACTTCGGGGTACTTCATTTCGCAGGATATCAATTTCAACTTTAGCAAAGTCCGCCTGAGCACCCGCTACGCCATTTTCGACACCGACGACTACGAAACCCGCCAATATGCCTTTGAACGGGATGTGCTCTATGCCTTTTCTATACCTGCCTTTCATGGCCGCGGCACTCGCCTGTATGGGATGTTGCAGTTCCGGCCGATGCGCCGCCTGGATGTGTGGGTGAAATATGCGCTGACGCATTACCGCAACCAGCGTACCATCGGTTCGGGGCTAGAGATGATTGAGGGACCGCGCAGGTCCGATATCCGGGTGCAGACCAGGTATCGGTTTTAAATTCAGCTGTCTTTCAGCTGCACTTGCAGGGGCTTGCAACTCTCCTTGGCGGCAGCGCTTACCAAAGCGCCTTTTCGGTCGAGTTCCAGATGGCAGCACTCTAGAAACAGTTCTCTGAGTTTCTCCCGTCCGCGCTGGACCCGCGACTTGGCCCCGGAGTAAGACATACCCAATCGCTCAGCGATTTCTTTCTGGCTGATGCCTTCTATTTCGCTCAGGCGCAGCGGCTCGGCATATTCGGGAGGCAGCATGTTGATGAGGGGCAGCACCAGGCTCTCGGATTCCTGCTGTGGAGCGTCCTGCACAAACTGCTCTTCGAGTCGGCTTTCGTCTTCGATTGGGATGCTACGGCCTTGCTCACGGTAATAATCGTAGACGGCGTTGCGGGCAATTTGGTAGAGCCAGGCATTCAGGTTGCGCACTTCGGGCAGTTGCTCGCAGTTTTTGTAGAGCTTCACATAGAGCTGCTGTAAAATGTCGTTCGCCTCGTCTTTGTCGCGTACCCGTTTCAAAACAAAACCGCGCAGTTTGGCCTCGTACTCCAGGTATACAGGCGCTACGGCAGCGCAGGAATCCACCGGGGTGATCACCTGGGTTCCGGAACAGGTATGGCAACTTTTCTTTTCCATGGCGCAACGATTGAGCGGCTAGTGTGCAAGCAAAAACACACATCAATTTACGAAGAAAACACAAAACCAAGCCAGGATAAGCCTACTCGTTTTAGTCAAATAGAAAAACTTCTGTCTGCAGGTATAGCGCTATACCTGCAGACAGAGATGTTCACTCGTTTTATCTTGTACTAATGGGCAGTTACCTCGTCAGTCGTGGTGGTGCGGGCGTTGGCTCCTTCGCCGTACACCGTGGATTCGCCGAAGGTATAGAAGGCCTCCCAGTCTACGCCCTGTGGGTCGGTTATCCACGATTTTTCGGATTTGGCGTAGCAGCAGGTACATTTCCCCTCTTCCCGAATGGCGCCTTTAGCCCGCTTCAAACGACCGTATACCTCTGCCAGCTCCTCCTCACTCTCGGCCTGTATGCCTAGGTGCTCTATACCTGCGTTTTCGGGATGCAGCGAAATGGCGAAATTAATGCGCGGGTCTTCCAGCATCCATTTCGCATAGTCTTCTTTCACAACTGTGGGCTTTGCGCCGAACAGCGCAGTATAGAAAGCAAGGGATTCGTGCAGGCTCTTGACGCGTACGTTCACGTGAAATCTTTTCATGGTTTTGTCTTTTTAAGGTGATGTTTGATTTACACCTTGATGACGGCGGGACGCCTGAAAAGACGCAGCCCCACGAAAAAAAAAATTTCGTGGGGCTGCTAATAGGTCTGAACGAACTGTTTACTGTATACTCTTCACAAACACAACCTGCTGCTGGTCCGCTTTGTAGACATCATTCATAAAGGCCACCATAGCTGCGTATACCTCGGGCTTGTAGCGGCCCTTGTCCATCCGCAGTGTTCTGATATAGGTCACCTGGCTTCCTTCAATCGTAACTTTCGACTCAAACTTCCCAAACGCTGTGCTGAAGGAAAGGTCGTTTGGCTTAAATTCCGGCACGAAGCCGGCCGGCATCTCGTAGACGATCGTGTCAACATGGGTATAGGCACTCGAGCGCACGACCTCGTACTTCCGCTTGCCTGTGTTCTGGGGAACATTGGTCCAACGGTTCATCAGGTTAGGCGTCAGGAACATGCGTTTACCGCTCACCGTCACGAATTGCCGCAGGCTGAGCTCCAGTTTTTCGTTCACCTCTGGCATCCGTCCTTTTTTCAGATCAAAGGAAAAACTCTTCAGATCGAAGGCCGGGATACTGATGCTGCGGTACAGCCATTTGCGTTGCTCTTCGGGTGAGAGGTGATGGATCACGTCGCGGTGATCTTCGTGTTCTATACCGGTATACCTGGTCTGGACCTGCGCTACGGCATTGCCGCTTTCGTCCAGCTTCACAGTGGCCAGTCGGCTCTTCACATTGTCTGTAGCCGTGTAGTTCTGTGTTTTTACCAGCTTGCCTCCTTCGGGCGTGATGAGCAGCGCATGGCGGTCGCCTGTAAAACTGCCGGAGAAGCCAGCTGACTCAAATTGATTCGTACACTCCAGCCAAAGCGTGTCCTGCTTCATCGGCACACTCAGGATTACGTGGTTAAACTGGCTGCTCGGGAAATCGGTCAGCACAGCCCGCTCATTGGCCCCACCGTTCACAAGGGCGTAGATGGAATGAATGCCGACCGCCTGCAGCATGGCTTTGGTGTAGTTGGTGAGCGCCTTGCAGTCGCCGTAGCCCTTCGAGTCGACGAAGCTGGCCTCGAAAGGCTGCCAACCACCCAGCCCCAACTGAATGGAGACATAGCGCGTGTTCGACTGCAGATACTGGTATACCTTGTTGATTTTCTCCACCGGGTCCTCAATTCCGGCTACCATGGCTTGCAACTTGGCTTTCGTGGCTTCAGGCAAGGCATCGCGCCCTTGGTTCAGTTGGTTGATCCACTTCCCGTAGGCTTCCCAGGTATCCATGTTGCCTTTGTAGCCCTGTACTTCGAAGTCGGAAGGGGCCGTGCGCACCATGGGCAGCAACTCAAGCATGTGGGGTGCATAAGGCTCGCCCTCCACCGGCGTCAGGTTGCTCACCTGCCAGCTGTACATGTCATGCGTAGCGGTAGACCACTGATTCGCTTTCTCCGCCAGGTTACTCTCACGGTAGCGCAGTTTCATCCCTTTTGGCATCATCACCTGAAAAGAGGCTTTGGCAACGGAGGTTTTGCTGTTGCTGAGCGGCACCCAGGTCGGGTAAAAGAGCATGTTGCTGGAGGTGGTCTGATACTCAAACTCTACCTGGTAAGGGTATACCCGATGGGTCAGTTCAGCGATCATAATCCGGTTATCCAGCACTTCATTGTCAGAGGTCGAAGCACTCACGTTCCTGATCTCGCTGTTTTTCAGGCTTTTGATCTTCTTCCCGTTCGCGTCATAGCTGGTTCCCTTAATAAAGTCGACTTTGTTCAGCTTATCATGGTGCACAAACAGCTTGGCATGGTCGTTTCCGTGTTCGTTGTAGATGGTTACTATGCGCTTGACATGGGTGGTGCCCTTGCTGAGCGAGTGTACCGTAAACACCTTCTCTTCCTGGTTGATGATGGCATTGGCACCCTTCAGCAGGTCAGGGTCAGCGCCCAGCACGGGGCTGGCCACCAACCAAAGCATCATTAGCAGCAGTTTATGTAAGTTTCTTTTCATGATGATCGGATTCAGATCGTCTTGGGTTTATTTTCGTTTCAGAACAATTTGTTCGGCGTGCTTGGCTACAATGCGCGCATACAGCTCTTTCAGCTGTGGGTACTCGGCCGCGTAGTAAACTGGTTTTGAAATATCAATTTTGCTGAGCACTTCCACCACATTGCCTTGTTTCTCCACCACGTACATAAAGCTTCCACTCTGGTTTGGTAGGCTTACTTTCACATTATGAGGCACATCGTCCAGCTCGTAGTTATCCGGTATGGTGAAACGGCAGACAAATGTCTCGCTGATCGGGAAGGCGAAATCAACCGGGTAGGCTCTTTGCTCCAGTTTAAAAGGATTTTCGCTTTCTCCCTGCCCCAGCATCGGGTTGAGGTAAATCATATCCTGCGCCTGCCCGCTTCCTGAGGCAGAAACCTTGTACTTGAGTTCGAGGGGGCTGTTTAGTTCTTTCAGGTTTTTAAAAGCAGGGCTGCTGAACTTGAAGGTTCCGATCTCCTTGTTCAGCTTTTCGGTGTAACTGGCTTCGCCTTCCTCTTTCACCTCCTTGCGCAGGTAAAAGGCCCTGTAGCCACTACTTACCTCTGTCGCGTCGCCTTCAATTTGCCCGTTCTCACGAATGGTCAGATCACCCGTATACACCCGCTGGTATTTGTCCGAAGGCTTCAGCGCAACCCACTGGTCTGAACCGGCCTTGATCAGTCGCCCCTCGCCGTTGAGGCTGCGCATGGGCAGCATACCGGCCGGCAGCAGCGGGTCCGTGGCATCCAGCAGCACCGACTGGCCACCCAGGTTGACGTGCGCGATCACGTAGTTGAACTTGTTGAGCATGGGCGTGCCTTTGTATACCTTGCCGTGCTCGCGGGTGCTCACCAGCACAGGCGCTGCGTCCAGTCCGGCTTCCTGCAGCATCGCTGTGAGCAGGAGGTTCACTTCGGCGGCGCTGCCCGTTTTGTTGTCGAAGGCTTTGCGCAGCGTACCGGTCGTATAAATGCCGTACTTGCCATTCCACTTCATTTGCTGCTGCACCATTTCGTAGATTGCCTTCATCTGCTGTTCTGGCGCTGTGGTTTTTTCGGTGATGGCGGCAATGTCTCCTTTGAAAAAGCCTTTACGGTTCAGCTGACTGCCAAAGCGCTCCTGTCGCAACAGGTCCTTGATCACCTCGCCCCATTCACCCGTCATCACTTTAGACTCCTCTCCGGGCACATGCAGCATCTGAAGCTCAAACTCGATGCGGGCTTGGTAATCGGTCAGGGTAGTAATGTAGCGCTCCGGACGCAGCGCTGGCAGGTCTACCATCACCCAGCGGTACCCGTCCCGGTTCGTATCATAGTTGTCCTTGGGCTCGTAAATCCCGTGGTAGCCATGTTGCAGGGTTTTGTAGTCGAAGTACTGCGGAATCTTCACCCTGTATTCGCTCCAAACGGTAGGGATCGTGCTCTGAAACTCCCAGTCGCGCAGGTTGTAAATAAAGTCTGAATTGACGGTGTAGGAATACTCAATCACGGAGCCCTCCTTCACATTCGGCATCGTGAATTTCTTGGTCTGCCGGTACTCCGACTGCCGCTCTTCAAATACAGCACTAGGCTCCAGTTTGTCTTTTATGATTTTGCCATCCTGCAGGTTGTAGGTATAGCCTTTTATACCCGTGATGGTCTCCTTGCTGCTGCCGTTCTGGTACATGGGCACTTCCACGTTTGCCCAGGTATAGCCTGTCTTTTTCAGGATCTTGATACGGGTGCGGCGCTCCGTGATGAGCTTCACGTCACCGTTGAGTCGAAAGTGCGACACGGCAAAATCAGACAGGATAACGGCTGCCGCGCTAGTGTCTTTGTCGTAGGTCCGCATCCAGAGTTCTTCTTCCTGCACTTTCCCATACTTGTAAGGACCGGACTGCGAAAAGACCTGCAGTACCGACAGGCAAAGGATCGGGACCAGAATAAATGTATGCTTTGCTTTCATGAAATATGTAGAAAAGAGGGTGAGCGCAAACACCAGCTTACGCCTTGTATACACTCACCCCAGCTTGTGCTGCAAAATGATTAGTTGGTCGATACCTTTTTCAGCACGATCTGTTCGGCATGCTTGGCCACGATCTGGCTGTAGAATTCTTTCAGGTAGGGATACTCAGGGGCAAAATAAACAGGCTTGAGCATGTTTATTTTGCTCATGATCTGCAGCACGTTTCCTTCTCGCTGCACGATGTACATGAACTTGCCCCCATCTTCAGGCAGCGAGACGATGGCTCCTTTGGGCGCCTCCTCTACCTCATAACCCTCCGGTATCACAAACTTGATGACATGGGTATAGTCGATGGGCACGGCAATATCTACCGGGTAGAGCCGCTCCTCCAATTTGAAAGGATTTTCCTTTTCGCCATTGCCCAGCATCGGGTTCAGGTAGATCACATCGACGGGCTGGCTGCTGCCGCTGGATGTCAGGCTATAGTTGATGTTCAAAGCCTTGTCCAAGTCGTCCACGTTGTGGAACTTCGGCTTTTCAACTTTGTAGTTACCAACCTCCTTGCTCAGTTTTTCGGCGTATTTCTCTTTGCCATCCTCCAGTATGGACCGGCGTATGCTCAGGGCATCGTACCCACCACTCGACTCGGACACTTTGCCTGTCAAGCTACCGTTCGGGTTGACGGTCAGTTCACCGTTAAAGAATTTCGTGATTTTACCAGTCGGTGTGAGCGCCACCCAGCGCTGATCGTCTTTCTTGATCAGGCGCCCTTGTCCATTCAAGCTGCGCACGGGCAGCATTCCTACCGGCAGCAGCGGGTCTGTGGCATCCAGCAGATACTCTTTGTCACCGAGCTGCACATGCGCGATCACGTAGTTGAACTTGTTGAGCATAGGGGAAGCCTGTGGAACACGACCGTGCTCCCGGGTGCTCACCAGTACAGGTCCTGCATTCAGTCCGGCGTCTTGCAGCATGGCTGTCAGCATCAGGTTGATGTCGGCTGCGCTTCCGCTTCGGTTTTCAAATGCTTTCCGGATGGGGCCGGACGCGTAGATGCCGTATTTGTTATTCCACTTCACGCTGCTTTTCACTAGGTTGTGGATTGCGACCATCTGCTGCTCAGGATTGGTGTGCTTAGCAGTGATGGCTGCTATTTCAGCCTTGAAAAAGCCTTTTCTGTTCAGCTGGCTACCAAACTTTTCGGCCATCAGCAGGTCTTTTGTCACATCGTCCCAATTCCCTGTCATAATTTGAGGCAGCTGGTTCGGATATTTAACTGATTGCAGCTCGAAATCGATCTTAGACTGGTAGTCGCGCAGTGTGGTGATGTACTTTTCAGGGCGAAGGGCGGGAGCGTTCTTAATCACCCAGTGATAAATGTCGCTGCTTGCCTCTATTTGTCCGGACCCAGCCGAAGTGCGGCCGCCCCCCACGCCCGGCGTTAACTCCGAAGACCAAGTAACAGTGAAATTATCTTTGGATCGGGTCTTGGTAGACTCGTCGAATCGTAGATAGCCCTGCTGCTCCTGCTTGTAGTGAAAGTATTCTGGAATACGCACATTGTACTCACTATACGCTACGGGAATGGTGCTCTGGAATTCCCACTCGCGCAGGTTGTAGAGAAAGTCAGAGGTGATGGTATAAGAGTACTCGATCACAGAACCTTCCTTCACGTTCGGCATCGTAAACTTTTTGACAAACCAGTTTTCGTTTGTCTGCTCGTCAAACACCGCCTTCGACTCCAGCTTGTCTTTAGTCATCTTGCCACCGTCGAGGTTGTAGGTGAAGCCTTTGATGTTGTAGACGCTTTCTTTCTTGGCGTTGCGCTGGTAATAAGGCACCGATATATTGGCTACGTCGTAACCCGACTTCTTCAGCACCTTAATGCGTGTGTGTCGCTCAAATACGACTTTGAAACCTTTGTTGTAAGTAAAGTAGGAATAACCGTAGTCTGACAGCACAACAGCGGCGGCACTTGTGTCCCGGTCGTACATGCGCATTTTGAGCGTTTCATCATCCACCTTGCCAAACTTGGCTGGCAAGTCCTGAGCAAACAGTGGCGAGAGCCCCGCGCTAACTAACAAAACAAAGGAAAAGAATAGAGTAGAAGTTTGTAATCTCATAGGCTGTTGAGGATTTATTACATGATATGTTATGAAGTTGCAGTTTGTCTAAGGACTTCATAAAAGGGTACTATCATTTATAAAGCAGTTCAACAGACCGATATATAAAACAAATAATATTATTCTATATTATCAACTCTAAATCAAAATTTTGTCTTGAATTTCAACAAGCGCCTGTTTTGTCATACACTTTCGTTGCTTTGTTCAGGGCCTATACCTATACAAATGCAGCATTTTACTTCAATAGTATTATTCAAAGTGCCAGAAGCTGGAAGCTTCCAAGATGTGATTAGCACATCGCACTGTATTGTGCTTTTTAATTAAAAGTCAGATGCGGGCCTTTCGTCTGAACTTGTTTTTACCCAACCATTTCGGACATAAAAAAAGCAGGGCCATGAAATTAATCATAGCCCTGCTACCAATAAGTGTACAAGAGTGAAATCGGCAAAGAAACGGGCCCAGGGAGTGAAGGCGGGCCCGCCTCTTTGCACAGTATTACAGGAAGGATGAAAAATTTTTGCTGTCTTGCCAAAATTCACGGCAGGTCTCGCGCTGCTTCTCCAGGAACTCCTGGTCGCGCTTCAGGCTCTTCCAGTCACCGTAGCCGAGGCGTTCGCAGAGTTTAAAGAAACTGTCGCCCTGGTTCTGGCGGCCTTTGATACGAACCAGCGAACTCAGCAGCGGGCGGCCCGCAGCATGTTCTGCCTCAGAAATTTCGTCGATGACGTCGTTCAGTTGTGCTTTCTCGTAGTTGTTCTCGAGGTTCAGGCCCAGTTCGGCTTCCAGTATCAGGTTTTGAAACGACATCAGGTGAGCGCGACCGCGGGCTACTTGAATAAGTTTTTTTCGTATGCGTGAATTCATTGTGCCTTTTTAAATCATGTTTACAGCCGACAACACTTACCGCTTCTTAAAACGGACACCGGCTGAATGATTTTCATAAAATATCTATATACACGTATACTCCGAAATTGGCTTTCGGGTTGTCCTGTGTTGCGAAAAAATATCAGTGAGGAGGATACAGGTATAAGCCTTGTTATGAAACAAGCCTGATTAACAAGAGGTTACTGACACAGCCTTTTACTGTAATCTTGGCTGTTTTTCGGATAGGTATTTCCAGTAGCGCTTCGGGATGTGGCGCAAATGCAGTTTGGGGTTCTTTCGCTCCGGAATGTTAACGTGGTCAAAGTATACCTGCCAGAGCATTTGATAACGGGTTTCGTTTTCGTCGAACTGGTCGGTGCTGAGCTTGCCTTGTTGCTTTGGCGTTATGCCCGGGTTCTCCAGCTGCACAAAGCTGGTGTGCTTCAGATCGTAGTAGACCCCATACCGGCGCGAAGCATCGTAAATGGCCCAACGCTGATCGGCGTAGCGTTTCTCGAAGTGGCGCACGATCAAAGGCAGCACATTAAAGTCGGGCGAGATGCTGGCGTAGTACAGGCCATCGGCTGTTTTCTGGAAGCGCACAAAGGCCTCCATGCGGTGTTTCTCGCGGTGCACTTGCTTGTGGATTTGCTGTACCTGCAGGATAAAGGGCGCCGTGTAGTTTCCTTCCACACTTTCCGGCGAGTCAAACACAAGTCGGGCGTAATCGAATATCAGCCGCTCAAAGCCGGTCTGCTCCCACAGGTAGGTATAGTACAGCGACTCCTGCGCCGTGACAGACAGTCGTTTCTTCAATCCCTGCCATACCCGGTTGGCCTTTTCCTCGTCCGTCACCACCCGCACGGTCTCGCCGAACATGGAGGGTTGGGCCAGCTGCTCGGGCTCGATGGCGGTGGGCCAGGCTTTGCGCTCGTAGGCCTCAAACACCACCGTGAGTAGCCCCTCAAAAGAACCGTCGTAGGTATAGAAGTACATCGGCAAGTATGCGGACTACTGCTTTGCGCTGAAGTTCACGCGGCCTTTGTCGCGTTTGCCATCGGTCTGCATTCTGGAAGATAGGCTCTTCAGATGCGGCACCAGCATGTTGAGTTTGCAGCAGCAGGAAACACGGGCAACTTTAGTAGAATTTCTCATGGTCTTCTGAATGGTTTGAAATGATGTATGATCTTTTTGGTTACACAACTCTGTTTGATGCTCTTCTCTCCCCTCTTCCATGTCACGTTTTATTTTTCTAGCCTACCTGCCGAAACAAGTCGAGCTGCTGCGTCAGCAAGGCACTTCGCACGGAGCCCTCGCCGAACAAGATGCGGCGGCGCAGTTGCTCTGAGTCAAAGTCCTGCCGCTGCAGGCTTTTGGTCTGGCAGGTGATAAAATACTTGGCCCGCTTCAGCACCACGCCCATCTGGCGCAGGTGGTCGAAGTGCAGCGGCGCAAACCGCCGGGCCGACACAATCTTCTTTGCCGATTTCACGCCTATTCCTGGCACGCGCAAAATCATTTCGTAGTCGGCGGTGTTGATCTCCACCGGAAAGAAATGCCGGTTGCGCAGCGCCCAGCCCAGCTTCGGGTCGATGTCCAGGTCCAGGTTCGGGTTGGCCTCATCCAGAATCTCCTTCACATCGAAGCCATAAAAGCGCATCAGCCAGTCGGCTTGGTAAATGCGGTTCTCCCGGATAATGGGCGGCTCCGTGATGATCGACAACCTGCTGTCGGTGCTCACCGGCACATAGCCCGAATAGTACACCCGCTTCAGGCTATACCCTTTGTAAAGCTGGTCTGAGAGCTGCAGGATCTGGCGGTCGCTCTCGGCGGTGGCTCCCACAATCAGCTGCGTGCTCTGTCCGGCTGGCGCGAACTTTGGAGTTGCTTTAAACAGTTTGCTTTCTTCCTTGGCCTGCACCAACTGGTCTTTGATCGACCCCATCGGCAACAGGATCTCGGTATAGTTTTTCTCCGGCGCCAGGCTCTGCAGGCTTTGCTCCGAAGGCAGCTCAATGTTCACGCTCAGGCGGTCGGCGTACAGACCGGCTTCTTTGATTAGCTCCTCGCTCGCACCCGGTATGGTTTTGAGATGGATGTAGCCATTGAACTTCTCCTCCTGTCGCAGCTTTTTGGCCACCCGTACCAATCGTTCCATGGTATAGTCGGCATTCTTGAAAATACCTGAGCTCAAAAACAACCCCTCAATGTAATTGCGACGGTAGAAATTGATCGTCAGGTCCACCACCTCCTGCACCGTGAAGGCAGCTCTTTGCACATCGTTGCTTTTGCGCGTCACGCAATAGGCGCAATCGTAAATGCAGAAGTTCGTCAGCAGGATTTTGAGCAGCGACACGCAACGACCGTCTTCGGTATAGCTGTGGCAAATACCCATCCCCTCTGCGTTGCCCAAGCCCTTGTTTTCGTTCTTGCGCTTTCCCCCGCTCGACGAACAGGAAACATCGTATTTGGCAGCATCTGCTAATATTTTTAGTTTACCTATTATCTTGTCGTTCATCTGCTCTATTCTTATCTGCTTGACGGTTATAAAATTACAAAATCATTAGCACAAACCCCAAATATTTTAGCAACAATAGTTATCAACACGCTATCCACACCCAAAATATACTAATATGATTAGCATACGCCATTTTCAGGATTTGGGGCTCAAATTTTCCACATAAACCCGAAAACACTATATTCGGAGGTTGTATTGTCCACGTACGTATAACACCCTAAGCGCCCCTATACCCATGGCATTCCCACGTTCGCCCATTCTCTGCTGCATAATAGCCTGCCTGATGGTGGCATGGTTATGGGCAGGCAATGTGCAGGCTCAGGAACTCCCTCCCCGACGTGACAGTCTGGCTGTCCCGGTCGATACCATTAAGCAAAAGTTTGACGAACGCGTGATGAACAACTTACGCGAGATCTCGGAGCGCAAAACCATTATGGGAAAGTTGCTGAAGGCGATTCTGGTGTTTGACAGGCGGGATGAGGAAGTGCTGGGACTGGACGCGGAATTGATTCAGCGCGAGTACGAACGGCACAACTACAAAGTGGTGCGCAACATCCGCATCATGACGCTGGATGCGCTGGGCTATTCCATAAACGACACCACCCGCGTGCCGCGCAGCTTCCTGGAGAAGGCCGGCAACTCGCTGCACGTGAAAACCCGCCGGCACCTGGTGCGCAACAAACTGCTGTTTGAGCGAATGGAGCCGCTGGAACCGCTGGCACTGGTTGAGTCGGAGCGTTTGCTGCGCCAGACGGAGTATTTGCTGGATGCCCGTATCATTGTGGACGAGCGCACCACCACCGAAGACAGCGTGGATGTGCTGGTGATCACCAAAGACATCTTCAGCCTGGGTGGGTCCGGTTCTTATACCCCTTCGTCGGGCGCGGGCCGGGTGGCCTTGCGGGAGCTCAATTTCCTCGGGCTCGGCCACCAGATCCGGGGCTCATACCGCTTCAACATGAACGCGCCCCGCTCCTGGGAGACCACCGCCGGCTATACCGTGGAGAACATCGGCAACACCTACATCACGGCCGACATCAATTACTTCGATCAGAATTATTACAAAGAGCGCAGCGCCTTTTTGCGTCGCGACTTCTTTGCCACCAACACGCGTTACGCCGGGGCCATCGGGGCCAGTAAAATTGACGAGCGGCTACTGCTCCCGCCTGTGCCCGAGGACACCATCCAGCGATTTGCAGATGTTGGCTACAACAGGCAGGATTTCTGGCTGGGGCGCTCCTTTAAGTTCAAGAGCTACAACCTGGGCTTTGAGCCGCGCGGCCGACTGATCACGGCGCTGCGGGTGATCAACACGAACTTCTACACCAAGCCCACCGAAAACTTTCAGGACAACATTCTGGGCATTGCCAGTGTGGGCTACAGCGTGCGCCGCTACTACAAAGACCGCTACCTCTATGGCTTCGGGCGAACGGAGGACGTACCCGCCGGCACGCTGGCTTCGATCTCGTACGGCTATGAACGCGGTGACCTTTTCTACCGCCGCTATTTCGGCCTCGACCTCTCCTTTGCCCGCTACAACAAAGAATTTGGCTACCTGTATGGCAGGGCCGGGTATGGCTCCTTTATCAGGGGTGGCACTTGGGAGCAGGGTTTGCTGGAGCTGGAGTCGCTGTACTTTACGCGGCTGTATGAAAACGGCAACTGGAAGCTGCGCCACTTTATTCTGGGTCGTGGCACCATTGGTGTTAACCGTAACCCGGAGGAGCTGCTCTCGATTAACAACGAAGAAGGCCTGCGCGGTTTTCGATCCGGTCTGCTGCGCGGTAACCGCCGCGTGGTCATCAACTACGAAGCCAACCTTTACACTCCCTTCTCGCTATTCGGCTTCCGGCTGGCCACGCTTGCCTTTGCGGATGTGGCCTGGCTCTCGTACGGCAACAAGACGTCTCCTTTTAAGAGCACACCCTACCCGGGCTTTGGGGTAGGTATACGTTTCCGCAACGAGTACCTGTCTTTCAGCACGATACAGATTCTGGTGGGCTATTACCCGAAAATTCCGGCAAACGAGAACTTCAACAACCTCCGCATTTATGAGTCGTCGCGCTCGTACTTCGAATTCGAGGACTTCCGCTTTAAGCAGCCCGGCATACCTGAATTCAGGTAAAATTCCTGTATCCTTTTAAGCTGATCGGGGTAAAAAGAAAGCATATTACTATAAACCCTGAACATGGAAAAGCTTAGAGAAAAATCAGAATATGAAGGCAACCCGGTTGGGCTGTCGAAAACCACGGCAACGGCGATGGCCAACGAGCTGGACCGCCACCTATCATCTTTCATCACGCTCTATAACCAATACCACAAGCACCACTGGATGGTGGAAGGACCGCAGTTCCGCGACCTGCACTTGTTCTTCGAGGAGCACTATACCCAGATCCACGAACAGTACGACGCCATCGCCGAGCGCCTCACCGTGATGGGCTACTGCCCTACCTGTCACCCGGCCAAACAGCTGGAAATCTCCTACATCCAGCATGAGGAAGAGGGCGTGTTCCGCATCCGCGAGATGCTCAAAAAAGACATGGAGGACGAAAAGACGATTGCCGTGGAGCTGCGCAAGTCGATCAAGAAAGCCTTTGAATTGGAGGACTTCGCGACCAAGGCCCTGCTGGAGGGCATCCTGCTCAAGACCGAGGACCGCTGCCACCACATCGAGCACTTCCTGGGTGAAGACGGCCTGTCCATCGGCCTGATCGCGAGCCCGGATGATATTATGGAGGAGGATGATCAGCCAGCCAAAGGGCAGAACGGCAAAGCCAGAACCACCAAAAAGGCAAAAGCCTAAACTCAATCCGCTATACCTGAAAGAATTCTTCAGCTATACCTTATCATACAGGCAGCCCTACAAGGCTGCCTGTATTGTTACATCCAAAGCTATACCTATACCTGCTAAATTCATTTTGTATCCTTTTGCTATACCTGACAGGTATAAGGGGAATGACTGGAACCGGAGGGCTATACCTGAAATGGTTTCACTATATTTGCAGCATTCTATACTTAGCACAACAATACCATGGTAGACCTTGGCAATTACAACGAACTGGAGATAGCGCGAGAAGTGGACTTCGGCGTATACCTGACCTCTGAGGACGGCGACATTCTGTTGCCCCGCAAATACATTCCGGAGGGGGCCAAGGTCGGCGACAAGGTGCGCGTGTTTGTGTACCGCGACTCCGAAGACCGTGTGATTGCCACCAACCTGACTCCTTACGCCACCGTGCGCGAGTTCGCCTGCCTGATGTGCAAAGACAGCACCGATTTCGGCGCCTTCCTGGACTGGGGTCTGGAGAAAGACCTGCTCATACCACTGCACAACCAGAAAGACAAAATGCGCCCCGGACGCAAGTATTGTGTCTACGTATACCTCGACGAGACTTCTGACCGCATTGTGGGCACGACCAAACTGGGCAAGTACCTGCACAACGACGAGGCACACCGGGAAATGACCGAAAACCAGGAAGTGGACCTGTTGGTAGCCGGCTTCTCGGAGATCGGCATCAAAGTGATCATCAACAACCGCTACATGGGCATGCTCTACAAAAACGAGGTGTTCCGGGACTTGGGCATGGGCGACAAACTAAAAGGCTACATCAAAACCATCCGCCCGGATGCCAAGATTGACGTGACGCTCCGCAAGCCGGGCACCACAGGCCTGAGCGAATCCAACGAGGCGGCAGACAAAGTAATGGAGGTATTGGAGGCTGCTAAAGGCTATTTACCTCTCTCTGACAAAAGCAGCCCCGACGAGGTATACCGTATGCTGGGCATGAGCAAAAAAGTGTTCAAGAAGGCGATCGGTGGTTTGTACAAAGAAGGCAAGATCGAGATCGACACGGACCACATCCGGTTGAAGAGCGACGAATAGGCTGCTGTAGATTGTACTGTAGCGCTGCAAGACAGGCCAATTTCAAAATATAAACGGCTGCAACAGGATTATTTGCAGGAAAGCAACGCATTTGTTAACCTATGTGGCGGGCATTCACGTAATTGAGCGAAACGCAAACCTCCATGCACCGAACCCGAACCGCACTGATTGCCGGCGCCAGCGGCCTGGTAGGCAGTCACTTGCTGCGAATGCTCCTGCAGAGCGACCGCTACAGCCAGGTGATTTCCGTGGGCCGCCGCGAGCTCGCCATCATCCATCCCAAGCTCGACCAGCAGATCGTCGACTTCGACAACCTCAAAAAAAGCGCCTCCGAACTGGCTGCTGACGATGTGTTCTGTTGCCTGGGCACCACTATCAAAAAGGCGGGCACCAAAGAGGCTTTCTACAAAGTAGACCATACCTACGTCACGCAGCTGGCCGAGATCACGCTGCGCCGCAATGCCTCGCAGTTTTTGGTGGTCTCGTCGATGGGGGCTGATGCCAAGTCGCGCATGTTCTACAACCGCGTGAAGGGCGAGATGGAGCGAGACGTGCGGGCATTGGGTTTTCAGTCGCTGCATATTTTCAGGCCATCGCTTTTGCTGGGTGAGCGCGACGAGCACCGCACCGGAGAGGAGATCGGCGCCAGAGTAATGAAACCGCTTTCCAAAATCATGTTCGGACCGCTGCGCAAGTACCGGCCCATTCAGGCTGAAACCGTGGCCAGCGCCATGCTGCGGGTGGCAGCGCAGGACCTGAAAACCGATAAGGTATACCTGTCTGATGAAATAGAGCGGTTGGGCCACTAACCCTCCCTATACCTGACGCGTAAGTTGCAAGGCACTCTATACCTGCTATACCTATGCCGAATAAAAGCCTGCGCCGCGCCTTCCCCAAAGCCTCTCAATACGACCCGAAGTGGGTGCGCAAGCACTCCATGGGCGAGAATGTGCTCTTCAACCTCGAAAGCCTCACCAAGTCCCTGGACCTGAAACCCGGCATGCGCGTACTCGACCTGGGATGCGGCAAAGCCATCAGCTCCATTTTTCTGGCCAAAGAGTTCGGGGTCACCGTTTGGGCGGTGGACGAGGCCGTGTCGGCCAGCGACAATTACGAGCGTGTCCTAAGCGAGGGCTGCGAAGACAAGGTGTTTCCGCTCGAGATGGAAGCCCGCTCCCTCCCCTTCCCCGAAGAGTATTTTGATGCCGTGATCGTGGTCGACTCCTATACCTATTTCGGCACTGACGAGAAATACCTCCCTTATATTGCCCGCTTCATCAAACCAGAGGGGCACATTGCCATCGTGGACGTGTGTTTCACACAGGAGATCGAAAATCACCAACAGGTACCTGAGTTTCTGCAAGAGGATTATCAGAACTATTGGTACTTTATTCATACCATCGACTGGTGGCGAAGACTTTGGGAGAAAACAGGACTTGTCGAGATAGAAGCGGCTGCTGAGTTAACGGAGGCCGGACTGGTGCGCGAGCAGTATGTAAAAGATTACCAGAACTCAGAGGAGGAAGATGCCTTTGCCAGAGCGCTGGAGCTCGATAAAGAGAAATTTATCACGTTTTTCAAGTTGATCGGGCGGCGTACTTCCAAGACGGCCTACCTGCAGTCGTACAAGCAGTCGAGTTAAAGTTTGCGAAAAAAGCAGATATTTTTTTTTCAATCGGAAGAAGTTCTATTTTTGCAGCCTGCCAGCTGGACGTACCTGTCTGGCAAGCTGGATATAACTTTTTCAATAGAACAATGAAAACAATTCTCCGCGTCGGTTTTACCCTAGCTTTGGTAATGACGCTTGCTTCTGGTGCCAATGCACAAGAGTACAAAACAGGTATAGGATTTAGAGGCGGTGTAGCTTCCGGCCTTACAATCAAGCATTTTATTAAAAGCGATGCCGCTATTGAGGGTATCCTGAGCACAGGCTTCCGCCACAGAGGTGCCGTTGTAACCGTGCTTTACGAGAAACACGCGCCTGCTTTCAACGCTAAAGGCCTGCAGTGGTACTATGGCCTGGGTGGCCACATCGGTTTCTACGAAGGTCGCTACTACTACTATTACGACAAGCACAGACGCGACCGTTACTATGATGACAACATCGTAGGTTTCGGTATTGACGGTGTGCTGGGTCTGGAGTACTACATCCGCGACATTCCGTTCACGATCGGTGCTGACATCAAGCCTTACATCAACATACCACACGGCCGCGGCTTCTGGGATTCTGCCCTGCACGTGCGCTACGTATTCTAAGAGCTGAAAACGCAACAAGAAAAAGCCCGCTACCATTCAGTAGCGGGCTTTTTCTTTGCTATACCTTACCTTAAAAGGCGATGTGCATCAGGGCATCGCCTTGGTTTACCACGGGCATGTTGTTGAGGCCTACCACATAGCCAGCGGCCGGGGCATTCAGGCGCACTTCCATTTCGCCATAGGGGTCGGTGATAGTGCCTACTACCTGGCCTTTTTTCACGTAGCCTCCCTCCTGCACCAAGCTGCGGAACAGGCCCGCGTTTTTAGCGCGTACCCAGATATCCTTCATGCAGATAGTAGTTGGCTCAGAAGCAACAGGCGCACTGGCCGCCATACCTAAGTGGTGCATCAGGCGACAGGTGCCTTCTATTCCTAGTTTGATGCCGCGCTCGTCGAAGCGCAGCGACTCCCCTGTTTCGTACACCAGGATGTGCTTGCCGAGTTTGGCAGCCTCCTTGCGCAACGAACCCTGGCGGTAAGAGGCGTTCATCGTGAACGGTGCGGCAAAGGCATCGGCCAGTTCCTGGTTCTTCGGCTCGGCCAGCACACAACGTATCTGCGGGTAGTTGCCCCGGCTCGAACCGCCTGTATGGAAGTCCACGCCGTAGTCGATGTAGGGCATCACCTCTTTCATAAAGCGGTGCGCCACGCGGCTGGCCAGCGAACCTTCCTTGTTGCCCGGAAAGCTCCGGTTTACGTCCTTGCCATCGGGCACGTCGCGCGAAAAGTTCAGGAAGCCGTAGATGTTCAGGATAGGTACCGCAATGATGGTCCCCTTCAGTGGGTACAGCATCTTTTTGGTGATCATGCGGCGGATGATCTCTGTGCCGTTCACTTCGTCGCCGTGCATGCCGGCCATGAGCAAAAGCACCGGGCCGTCGTGCACCGAGCGGAACACATAAACAGGAATGTCGATGACGGTACCGCTGGGTAGTTTGGAGATAACGAGGCGGGTGAGCACCTTTTCTCCACGGTCTATGCTGACACCGTTGATCTTAATGGTTTCGGGCATGCTATTCTTTCACTCTCTTGGCGGCCTTTTTCTGCACCAGGCCTTCCACGTACTCTATTATTTTCGCGGCGATGTCTTTGTTCGTCGCCTTCTCTATACCTTGCAAACCTGGCGAAGAGTTCACCTCCAGGATAAGTGGTCCGCGCTTGGACTGCAGCATGTCCACGCCGGCTATACCTAAACCCAACGACTTGGCAGCCAGCAAAGCGGCTGCCTTCTCCTGGCGGCTCAGTTTGATGAGGCTGGCATTGCCGCCACGGTGCAGGTTGGAGCGGAACTCGCCCTCCTTGCCCTGTCGCTTCATGGCACCTACCACTTCGCCGTTCACCACAAAGGCACGGATGTCGGCGCCTGCCGCCTCTGCTATAAATTCCTGCACAATGATACGCGCCTTCAGGTTATGAAACGCCTCAATCACCGATTCAGCCGCTTTCTTGGTTTCGGCCAGCACCACGCCCAGTCCCTGCGTTCCTTCGAGCAGCTTGATCACCAGTGGCGCACCGCCCACTTCCTTCACCAGCATGGAGGTCTCCTTTGAGTAGTTGGTAAAAGCAGTCTTGGGCATGCCTAGTCCAGCTCGGGAGAGAATCTGACTGCTGCGCAGTTTGTCGCGGGAGCGCACGATGCTTTGGGAGTCCACAGCGCTCTTTACTTTCATCATCTCGAACTGGCGCACCACGGCCGTGCCGTAGAAGGTAACCGAGGCCCCAATGCGCGGAATGACAGCGTCGATGTCGGTGAGTCGCTCTCCTTTGTAGAGGATGTGCGGGTCGCCCTGCTCAATGACAAGGTCGCAACGCAGGTGGTCGAGCACCACGGCTTCGTGGCCGCGTTGCTGTGCCGCTTCCACCAGGCGGCGGGTAGAGTATAACTTGGGGTTGCGAGAGAGGATCGCTATTTTCATACAGACTATTTATTCTTCTTTTGTTTGTTGTTGTATTTGAGGGAGACGTTTTTACGGGAAACGTCGACAATAAACCGGCCTTTGAGCAATTTTCGTCCGATCAGCACCGGGTATTTCATGTCGCTGCGGTCCGAGAGCGAGAACTCTGCCTCGATCAGTTCGTCGAACACCTTGATACGTGTTTTGATGACATAGCGCTCCTGCACATCGCCAAACGAGTTACGTATATCGCGCAAACTATAGTCGGCAAAAGTCAGTTTTTTGTGATTGTACTGCGGGTGCGATGGGTCTAATAAGTCCAGCGAAATGACTTTAGTTCCGTCGGCGAGGGTTTCCTCATGAATATCCGAGCAGTGAATGGCGGAGGTATAGGCACCGGTATCAATCTTGGCCTCGATCTCATCGATATCAAGCTCCGGAAAGGCCACCATCTCGCGCCGGCCGATGATCTTTTTCTCTGCTTTGGGCTTTTTTAGTTTCTCCTCTTTCATCAAAGGCCAATTTAAGCATTCTGCTTTAGGTATAAAGCATTGGGGAAATGATTTTCAGGATTTAAAAGTGAGCGACGCCCGTGCGGATTGGCAGATTTAATAAAGCTGTAAGTTAATCTATAAGACTCGCCGCGTCTCCCGGACTGGCGAGTGTCTGGTAAGTTACGCAGGTATAGCTTGTCTGAATCTGTATATAGGGCCCCTACCCCAAGGATTTACAGGATTTTCATGAATGATTTACACACCCCTGACCCTCTCAAGAGGGGAATCCCCTATCCTCTCCTAAAAACAGGAGGAGAGTTTGTGAACAATTAACATCCCCCTACCCCCTTCTTTATCGAGGGCCCCTACCCCCAAGGTGGATTTTCTATAGCTATTACTCTTGAGTTATCGGCTCTGTAGTTCATGTTTTGCTATATTGGGCCCAACCTCCCCTGTCCCCTCCTTGTCTAAGGCGGGGAATTTTCTGCTATTGCCATTCCAAGGTATAAGCTTTGTCGCAAAGTCCACTGACAGGTATAACAAGACTAACTTGCACGCTTGCAATGCAACAAGTAACATTGCCAGGTGCGCTTTTTGACACTCCACTGTTCGAGCGGTCAACGAGTTTGGAGGGTCTTGACTTTTTTGCTTCCTTTTTGTGTCAAGACAAAAAGGAAGTGCCCGCCGCACAGGCGAAACAGCAGCCCGCCTGGCCAAGGCAAGCTATGAAACAAGACAGTAGCTATACCTCACACTAGGCCCGAGACCCCACTATACTGTTCGCGCCATGAAACAACCCCAACGCTCGCAGGCTACGCCAGATAAAGGTATAGGTATAGGTATAAACCTCAATCCATTGCCGGAGGCGAGACGCCCATCCGCTTCCGGTGCAACAACTCCGCTACTTCCTGCAACAAGTGCGAGTGCCCGGCTTTGAGCACAACAAGCTCCCCTTTCTGCAATGCCTTAATAAACACACTTACTCGTTTAGGAGAAATAATCTGGTCGAACTCGCCAAGGAACATCGTGACCGGTACCTGCTTGTGGTTGAGGAGCCGCACGATCTCGCGGATGTCGAAATTGAGTTCGCGGAAGCCGATCCAGCTGCGGTATACCCGCAGGCGCTTCTCGGTGCTGTCCATCTGGAAACGGGCAAAGCGGATCAGACTCTTGTGGATCATGTTATACCGGTTGAGCACGTTGAGCAACCGGAAGAAGGGCTCCGGCTTGAGCACGGTGCGTTTGAAGAGCTGCTGCAGCCAGCCCGGGTAAGTGGCAATGTTGTACCAGAAGCTGGTTTTGATGCCGTCCGGTGCAATCAGGAACAACTCATCGATGCGTTCGGGGAAGCGTTCTACCAGCGTGAGCGCAAACTTACCGCCCATGCTGAAGCCCATCAATGAAAAATGTTCCACCTTCTCCTTTTCAAGAAACAGCCCGATCAGCTCCTGCAGGAAATCTTTGTCGAGCGGCATGTTCTCTTTGTGCAGACTGCTGTGCCCATGGAAGAAAAGATCGAAGGCATAGATGGTGTAGTCTCCACCCAGGGCCTGGCCCATAGGCTGGTAATACGCACTGCTCTGCCCGTAGCCATGAAAGGCCAGCAAAGGCTGTGTGCCCTGCCCCAGCACCCTGTAGTGCAGCTTTGTACCGTTATGTATGATGTAAGGCATTTGGATTTGATTGAACCCTCTTACTTATTCGGCATGCATACAAATAAGATACACGAAAGGGGCAGAAATTTAAAGTTAGTTCAGCTGCCAACACGTAGTCAGATGCTACAAGGTATAGCTGCTGCTCTCCTACAGTCTTGACACGCCTCCCGACACAACGAACTTCATTACGTCGCTGCTTGGCAGATCCAGGTATATGACGTTGCGCTTGGGCACCACAAAGAGCTCTCCGGAAAAGTTGTAGGAGTGCGGGAAGTACACGGCTACGCGGTCTTCCACATCCACAGAGCTGAAGGCATCCTGCGTCACGAAACCGAACTTAAGGTTATCCGAATCCTCCGACATCTTCACCATCACCGGCTTGTTGAATTTCTGGTTATCGCCCACGAACGCATTAAAGAGGTCTTTGATGCTCGAATAAACAATCCCAATCAGCGGGGTTTTGTGGATGAGGCGCTCTGTTATAACCAGAAGGGGTTTGACAAAGAAGGAAGAGCTGATAAAGCCCACCAGCGTAAGCAACACGAACATGATCAGAATGCCTAAGCCAGGTATACCCAGGTCGAGCATCGAGTTGAGCCAGTCAACAATGGCCACCACAATCCACACTGTGATGGAGATGGGAGCAATGATCAGAAGTCCGTTTAAGAAATAGCGTAAGATGCGTCTCATGCGGGTTGTTACATAAAAAAATAGGCTTTGCCAATGCAAAGCCTAAATTAGCTAAAAAGCCACTATTTTGTAGTATAGGGTTTTAACTATACTATTTCGAGGTCAAATTTTTTGATGCCGTCGGCCACCTGCTGCATCAGCCACATGGGCGTAGAAGTGGCACCGCATATACCTACACTCTGGGCACTGGCAAACCACTCCTTCTCCAACTCCTGCTCGTTTTCCACAAAGTAGCTGTTGGGGTTGTGCTGCTTGCACACGCTGTAAAGGGCCTTGCCATTAGAGCTTTTCTTGCCGCTCACAAAGATGATCACATCATGCTCAGTAGAGAACTTGGCTAGTTGCGGCTCGCGGTTCGACACCTGACGGCAAATGCTGTCGTTGGCGTTGAAAGCGGTACTGTCCTGGTTGGCCTGCTTGATACGCTCTTCGATCAGCGACTTGATGTGGTAGAAGCCTTTGGTGCTTTTGGTGGTCTGGCTGAAAAGCGTAACCGGACGCGAGAAGTCGATCTTATCCAAATCCTCCTCCGTGGTGATGATGATGGCTTCGTCGCCCGTCTGGCCTGCCAGCCCGATCACCTCGGCGTGGCCCACCTGACCGTAGATCACGATCTGGCCGCCCTTTGTTTTATCTGAATCGAAAGCGTGCTTCACGCGGTTCTGCAGCTTGAGCACCACCGGGCAGGAGGCATCGATCAATTCAATATTGTTTTCTAAGGCCGTCTTGTAGGTCTCCGGTGGCTCACCGTGCGCCCTGATCAGCACTTTGGTGTCGCGAAGTTCTTTGAGTTGTTCCCGGTCGATGATACGCAAGCCCTTTTTGTACAGGCGCTGCACTTCCATGCTGTTGTGCACGATATCGCCCAGGCAGTAGAGCTCTTCGCTATGCTCCATCTCGTCCTCCGCCATCTGGATGGCGAACTCCACACCGAAGCAGTAACCGGAATTCTTGTCTATCGTTACGTTCATTTCTTCTTTCCTCTATTCCTGTAAGGCATAGTCACCGTTGAAGATACGGGAAGTCACCTTGTTAAGTACAAACTCTACTTGCTCATCGATGGTCATGTGCGAGGTATCCAGCAAAAAGGCGTCGTCGGCGCGGCGCAGCGGGCTCTCGGCTCTGGTCGAGTCGATCAGGTCGCGCTTCTGCAAGTTGGCCTTGATCTCGTCGAGGTTGATCAGCTGTTTTTTGGCCAGCAACTCATCCTGACGGCGCCGGGCGCGGGTGTCCACATCGGCGGTCATGAAGATCTTCACCTCGGCATCCGGAAACACAGCTGTGCCGATATCGCGGCCGTCCATCACCACACCGCGCTTCCTGCCCATTTTCTGCTGCTGAGCCACCATCGCGCGACGCACCTCCTTCACCACGCTCACTTCGCTCACCTGGTTGGAGATGTACATTTTGCGGATCTCATCCTCCACGTTCAGCCCGTTTAAGAATACTTCGTTTCGTTTGGCCTTTGGGTTGTAATGAAACGAGATATCAATCTTATCCAGCGCGTCCTTCACTTCCTTGGGGTTGGTAAGGCTCACGTGATGTTCCAGAAAATAAAGCGTAACCGCCCGGTACATGGCACCGGTATCGATGTAAGCGTAGCCTAGTTCGGCAGCCACCAGTTTAGCTGTGGTACTTTTACCGCACGAGGAGTAGCCGTCTATGGCGATTACAATTTTTTTCATGGTAAGCTGTCAGGAATTAGTTCGAGTCGCAAGGGCAGGGCACGTTGCCTTTCTTGCTTTTTTTCATGTAGGAGGCCGTCTTTTTCTGTTGCGGGGTTTTGGTCGTGCAGCTTGCCAAAGGGCCGGCTGCCAAAAATCCTGCCAGTACGATGTATGAAATTATCTTTCTCAAAACGACTTATTTTAACGCAAATATAAGGTAATTTACGGGTTCAATCCGCATCAGCGGGCATTTTATATCAACAAGACAGTCCTATCCATGCATAGCTCCTATACCGTCAGCGGACGCATCATCGACCTGCACCAGCAAGCCATTTTTGAAGGAACGGTCCATGTGTCAAACGGCCGCATTTCTAAATTAGTTCGTGAGCGCGTCTCCTCCACCAGTTATATTTTGCCGGGCTTTGTGGATGCCCACGTGCACGTGGAGAGCTCGATGCTCGTGCCCTCCGAATTTGCCCGCCTGGCCGTGCCGCATGGTACTGTGGCCACCGTATCGGACCCACACGAGATAGGTAATGTACTAGGTATAGCGGGCGTGGAGTACATGATTGAAAACGGGAAAAAGGTGCCTTTCAAGTTCTATTTCGGAGCCCCCTCCTGCGTGCCAGCCACCCCGTTTGAGACAGCGGGCGCCGAGATTACGGCCACCGACATCGAGACCCTGTTTCAGCGCGACGAGATCAAGTACCTGGCCGAGATGATGAACTGGCCCGGCGTGCTGCACCGCGACCCGGTGGTGATGGAGAAAATCGAACTGGCCAAGAAATATGGCAAGGCCGTGGACGGGCACGCCCCCGGTCTGCGCGGCGAACAGGCGGCCCTGTATGCCTCCGCCGGCATCACCACCGACCACGAATGCTTCACGGCCGAGGAGGCGCTCGACAAGCTGGCCGTGGGCATGAAAATCCTGATCCGGGAAGGCAGCGCCGCCAAGAATTTCGAGGCGCTTATACCTTTGCTCGCCTCCCACCCGGAGAGCATCATGTTCTGCTCCGACGACAAGCACCCCGACAATCTGGTGGAAGGCCACCTGAACCTGCTCGTGAAACGAGCCCTTGCCAAAGGCCACGACCTGTTCCATGTGCTACGCGCCGCCTGCCTCAACCCAGTGGAGCACTACAAGCTAGAAGTTGGCCTACTTCGCGAAGGCGATCCGGCTGATTTTATCGTGGTGGATGACTTGGAAAACTTCGCCATCGAAGCGACCTACATCAACGGAGAGTTGGTAGCTGAGAAGGGTCAATCAAGAATCGCCTTCACGCCGAGTGAGGAGATCAATAATTTCAACACCGAACCCAAAGCGCCGGAGCAATTCCGACTCCCGGCAGACAGTGCCAGCAAGATTCGGGTGATCGAGGCGTTTGACGGACAGCTGATCACGCACCAGGTATGGGCTGAGCCGAAAATAGAGAATGGCTTCATCCAATCGGATGTGGCGCAGGATGTACTCAAGATCACTGTCGTGAACCGATATGCAAATGCCGAGCCGGCGGTGGCCTTCATCAAAAACGTAGGTATACAGCGCGGTGCCATTGCCTCCTCTGTAGGCCACGACTCGCACAACATCATTGCGGTGGGGGTGGACGACGAAAGCATTGCCCGGGCCGTGAACCTGATCATCAGCGCAAAAGGCGGTGTGGCCGCTGTAGATGGCGGGCAAGAGCAATTACTGCCTTTGCCGGTGGCGGGCATTATGTCAGCGGCTCACGGCTACGAAGTGGCCCAGGCTTATTCTGCCATCGACCGCATGAGCAAGCAGATGGGCAGCAAACTGGCCTCCCCTTTCATGACGCTCTCGTTCATGGCGCTACTCGTTATACCTTCGCTCAAGCTCAGCGACAAAGGATTGTTTAACGGTGATGACTTTAAATTCGTACCTGTAGCTGAATAGTGTACCTTGCACAAAAAGGTATAAGACCACGGCCCTGCGGGGCTTAGCAAATGGAGGAATTTATCATTTTTGTTGTGGGTGCACTCGTAAGCGGGTTTGGCACCATTATCGGTTTCGGGGGAGGCGTGTTCATGGTGCCGATCCTGATCATCTTCTTCGGATACAACATCGAGATCGCCATCGGTGCGACCATGTCGGCTTTGGTGCCGTCCTCTATCATCGCCTCCGTTTTCAACCTCCGCGACCGCAGCATCGATTACCTGGTGGGCTCGCTTATTCAGTTCCCGGCGGTGGCCGGCACGGTGCTGGGGGCCTTTCTGGTGGCTTTCCTGCCGGTCTCAGAGCTGCAGGTAATCTTTGCGCTCTTTGTGCTAACGGTGGGCTTTTTTATGGTGAAACCCCAGAAGAAAGAAAAGATGCAGCGGCATTCCGGCATGATGTACCGCATCCGGCGGGTCCCCACCTCATTTATCCGGAAAAACAGGGCAAAGCACATTGCCTATCGCTTGAACGGGGGGCTGGTGTCGGTCTTTGGTTTTGCTTCAGGTATTATTGCGGGCCTATTCGGTATAGGCGGCGGCTTTCTACAGACCCCTATGATGATCAAACTGTTCCGGATACCGCCACAGATCGCTACTTCCACCTCTCTTTTCATTTTGGTGATTACGAGCTTCACCGGGTTTATCAGCCACTACCTGCTCGGCAACGTAATCTGGAGCCGCAGCCTGCCTTTAATGGCAGCCTTTGCCATCGGGGCGATTGGCGGTAACATGCTCAAAAAACGACAGGGCAAAATGCAGGACCTCGAAACGCTGATCGGAGTCGGGCTGCTGCTGGCCGGCGCGGGCGTGATCCTCAACCTGCTGATCAAATCAAACTTTGGTTTCTCGTTCTAGGTATAGCGCAGCTTAATAATCCGGGGGATTGTTCTTATCCCACTCCAAGCATTTGCGAGACAATGCAATTGGTAAGCACAAGCGGTATTTCTTACTTCCCAACCGGATAAAATAAGAAGAGCCGACGTGCGGCTCTATATTGAGGCAGCGCGTCGGCTCTTCCACTAACCCTGAAGCGATTTAAGCTTCCTGGTCTGCGGAGCTAAAGTGCTTGTTGATCAGGCTATGTACTTTCTCAGCCGTTAGCGGTTTGGTCAGGTATTCTGCCGAGTACTTCTGCGCAGCGTCCGTATCCTGCGGATGCGTAGAAGTTGTCAGCACGGCCAGCACAATGTTTTTGCGGAACTCCGGATTGAGTCGCTCGTACAGGTCCAGCATCTCAAATCCATCCATCACAGGCATGCTGATATCGAGGAAGATCAGTTCTGGCTGAAAATAGTTTCCATCTGTCTGCTCGTAGTTGTTATTGCTCACATTGTACAAGTAGTCGAATGCCTGTTTGCCGTTCACAAACGTGCGTATGTTGTCTGTCACCTGCATCCGCTCAAGCAGACGCTGGTTCAGGAAATTTGTCGTGTCGTCGTCGTCAATAAGAAGAACGCCTGATATCTTTTTCATAGCCAAACTATCCCCGGCCTGTTTACGCAAGCCGTATATTTCAAGCTAACGTTTCCGAAATTAATGATTATGCTTTTAAACCTAGGTGTTTACCACAAAGCCAAGGTACACAAGTTAGACGCCTCAAGCAAATTACAGGCATCCAATTTAATTAGCGGCAGGCAGGCTAGTCGATGTAGCCCTGCGCGCGCATCCAGTCGTCGTTGTAGATTTTGCCCAGGTAGCGGGTGCCGTGGTCTGGCAGCAACACAACGATGACGTCGTTTTCAGTTAAGTTGTTTTCGCGGGCGTATTCCAAAGCTCCGTGCACAGCCGTTCCGCAAGACCAGCCAACAAACAGGCCTTCTTCCTTAGCCAAACGGCGCGTCATCACGGCGCCGTCCTTGTCGGTCACCTTCAAAAACAGGTCGATTGTTTCGAAGTCCACGTTCTTGGGCAGGATGTCCTCGCCTATACCTTCTGTGGCGTAGGAGTAGATTTCGTTCTCGTCGAAAATACCGGTTTCTTTATATTTCTTGAACACAGAGCCGTAGGTGTCAATGCCTACCGTCACGAGCTCTGGTTTCTGCTCTTTCAGGTAGCGCGAAATGCCCGTTACCGTGCCGCCAGTGCCCACGCCTGTCACGAAGTGCGTCACCTTACCCGCCGTCTGCTCCCAGATCTCCGGGCCGGTGCTCTCGTAGTGCGCTCTCCAGTTAGACAGGTTGTCGTACTGGTTCGGGTAGAAAGAGTTCGGAATTTCTTCGTTCAGGCGTTTGGCCACCGAGTAGTAGGAATCCGGATGATCGGGCGCCACATTGGTCGGGCATACCACCACTTCGGCGCCTACGGCACGCAGAATGTCCATTTTCTCCTTGCTTTGCTTGTCGGCCAGCGTGAAGATGCACTTGTAGCCCTTGGCGATAGCGGCCAACGCCAGGCCCATACCGGTGTTACCGGAAGTGCCTTCTATAATCGTTCCACCCGGCTTCAGAATACCCGCTTTCTCGGCGTCTTCGATCATCCGGATCGCCATGCGGTCCTTCACCGAGTTACCCGGATTCATGTATTCTACTTTGGCCAGCACCGTTGCTTTGATGCCTTTGGTTACATTGTTGAGCTTTACTAAAGGGGTGTTACCGATCGCCTCGGTTATATGATTCAGGTAGTTCATCTGCGTGCTTTTTTTGAGATACGGGTGCAAAGGTACGTAATAAAAATTATACTTAACAGGCATAGCGCCATGCCTTCGGTATAACAGAAGGTATACCTGTTCCCGTTCCGCCGGGCTGATTTAGCGCCTATATTAGCTTTAACTATTTTTTGGAAGCGCCGCAAAAAAGCCTATTTTTGCACTACCTTTTTTTAGACCATCATTCATCAACTTAATAAGATACACATGAGTGTTTTAGTAAATAAAGATTCGAAAGTGATCGTACAGGGCTTCACAGGCTCCGAAGGTTCCTTCCACGCCTCTCAGATGATCGAGTACGGCACCAACGTAGTGGGTGGTGTTACACCAGGCAAAGGTGGCAACAACCACCTCGACCTGCCGGTTTTCAACACGGTAGAAGACGCCGTGAAAAAGACGGGTGCGGATGTATCTATCATTTTCGTGCCACCGGCATTTGCTGCCGACGCGATCATGGAAGCTGCTGACGCGGGCATCAAAGTGATTGTGGCGATTACGGAAGGCATTCCTGTGAAAGACATGGTGGTGGCCAAAAACTACCTGAAAGGCAAAGACGTGACCCTTATCGGCCCGAACTGCCCGGGTGTGATCACGCCAGGCGAAGCGAAAGTTGGTATCATGCCAGGTTTTGTGTTCAAGCCAGGTCGTATCGGCATCGTGTCGAAGTCTGGTACCTTGACCTACGAAGCTGCTGACCAGATCGTGAAGGCTGGCCTGGGTATCTCTACTGCCATCGGCATCGGTGGTGACCCGATCATTGGTACGCCAACCAAAGACGCGGTACAGCTGCTGATGGAAGACCCTGAGACAGACGCGATCGTGATGATTGGTGAGATTGGTGGCAACTACGAGGCGATGGCTGCGAAATACATCAGCGAAACTGGCAACAAGAAGCCAGTAGTTGGTTTCATCGCCGGACAGACTGCTCCAGCCGGTCGCCGCATGGGCCACGCCGGTGCGATCGTGGGTGGCGCTGACGATACTGCTGCCGCTAAAATGAAGATCATGCGCGAGAACGGCATCCACGTAGTAGATTCTCCTGCTGAGATTGGCGCTACGATGGTAGACGTGCTGACAAAAGCCGGCATGATCAACGCTTAATTTGGATTGCTATACCTGATTTCAGGTATAATTATAGAAACAGGCTGCTTCGGAAGAGGCAGCCTGTTTTGTTTTCAGCTGGCGACCTCATGGTGTGCAGAGCTTCCCCGAATGCCTCAACCAACGGCTGTACCTATACCTATACCTATACCTATACCTATACCTGGCGTAGCTAAAGACTTCCTATACCTTAAGCGAAATAGTTCTATGGCTTCGCCTGTGCGGCGGGCACTCACTTTTTTCCTTGATGAAAAAAGTAAGCAAAAAAATCAAGACGCTCCAAACTCGCTGACCGCTCAAACAGTGGAGCGCCGAAAAGCGCACCGGGCCAAAGCTATTTATTTCATAGTACAAGGGACAAGGATGTCTATCGATGCGTGCTAGTGGTTTTGCGACAATGCTTATACCTCTGAATTGGTATCTCCAAGTTCCCCGCCTTAGACAAGGAGGGGTTAGGAGTGGTTGGACCCAAAATTGGGAAACAGAAGCCACAAAGCTTATACCTAAGGTATAGCAGCTACTGAAAAGTCCCCCTTCGAAGGGGGTAGGGGGATGACAGTAATTAACAGGTATACCTCTGCTACAGAACGTATACCTGAGAATTAGTAACAACCAGATTCCCCTCTCGGGAGGGGCAGGGGTGTGTCAATCGTGCATGAAAATCCTGTCAATCCTAGGGGTAGGGGCCCTCTTTAAAATCCTGTAAATCCTGATTCAGACAAAATAACTAATGCACGATTCGGACAGGTCGTGACCTGTCCCTACAATATCATCCTTTTCTAATTTCCCTAACCCCTCAACTTTCTAATTCCCAAACTCCTAAACTTCCCTCACTCCCACCACCTTTTCCTTTTTCCGGTTACGAATGTGCGCAGGTATAGCAGCAACAATCTCCTGTTGCAAGGCTTCGATCAGGCGCTTTTTTAGGTAGCTACGGTGTACGACCAGGCTCACCTCGCGCTGGGGCTGCGGCTCCCGGAAGGTATGAACAAGCGACTGCTTCTCCTCGGGCATGTCCAGCACCGACAGTTCGGGCAATAGTGTGAGTCCGCGCTGTGTTTCCACGATGCGTTTGAGGGTCTCGAGGGAGCCGCTTTTGTAGTCGAAAAGGCCAGTCGGGGTAGCGCTTCCGCCCCTGTTGCAGATGTTGAGCACCTGGCTCCGGAAGCAGTGTCCCTCGCTGAGCACCCAAAGCTCGTCGAGGTCAAGTTGCTCCGGGCCAATGGTTTCGCTGCTGGCCAGCGGGTGCTGCGGATTAATGTATGCCACGAAAGCCTCGTAAAACAAGGGCAGTTCCTTAATCGATTTATCGTCGAGGGGCGTCACCAGCAGGCCGACGTCCAGCAGTTCGTAGTTTAGTTTCTGCACGATTTCCTCGGTCAGCAACTCCTGCACCACCAGGCGCACATCCGGGTACTTCGCCATAAAGCTTGTCACAAAAAGCGGAATCAGGTAGGGTGCCAGGGTCGGAATGATGCCGATGCGAAGCTCGCCGCTCAGTTCCTGGCGTTGGCTCTGCACGATCTCTTTGATCTTTTTGGCCTCGGCCACCACGATGCGGGCTTGGGCAATCACTTCCTTTCCTACTTCGGTCGGCCGCACCGGCACTCTGCTCCTGTCAAATACCTGTACCCCCAACTCCTCTTCCAGCTTTTGCAGCTGCATGCTCAAGGTGGGTTGCGTCACAAAGCAATGTTCCGCCGCCGTGGCAAAGTGACGGTGTGTATCCACCGCCAATAAATATTCTAATTGTACCAGCGTCATAATATTAAACGTATAGTTCTAATAGGGCACTGCAGAACAGGAGCCCTGCCTTTAACAGCTTCGCCGCCCTCTGTGCGCATCGCCCTGCCAAGCTATAGAATATACCTATATAAGCATAACTATAATTGATTTGATTGATAACCAAATTTACAGTATATTTGTATATACAAACAATAAATCTAAAACATTGAAGAGACTATGAATAAGCTAACGAATATCGGATTGGAAAAACAAGACTCTGTAGAGATTGCCGACAAGCTGAACGAGCTGCTGGCCAACTACCATATTTATTACCAGAACCTCCGCGGTTTCCATTGGAACATCAAGGGTATACACTTCTTCCAGCTGCATGCCAAGTACGAGGAGCTTTACAACAGCGCCCTCACCCGCATTGACGCGCTGGCAGAGCGTATCCTGACCATCGGGCAGAAGCCGCTGCATACCTTCTCAGACTACCTGCGCGTCTCCAGCATACAGGAGGCATCGAACCTGAGCGGCGACCGCGAGACAGTAGAGGCCACGCACCAGAACCTATCGGTGATCGTAAGCCTCGAGCGAGACATCCTGGCGCTGGCAGCCGAGCGTGAAGACGAGGGTACGGTAGCCTTGGTAAGTGAGGACATCAACGAAAATGAAAAGACGCTCTGGATGCTGAAGGCCTTCCTGAGCTAACAATAGTGAGTGACGATTGGTTTTAGTTGAATGCAAAAGCCGCCTGCTACACAATGGTAACAGGCGACTTTTTGTATGTATCAGGTATAGCTATACCTTATTTAGCGTAGCTGATGGCGCGCATTTCGCGGATTACCGTGATCTTGATCTGGCCCGGGTACTGCATCTCTTTCTCGATCTTCTGAGAGATGTCGAAAGAAAGCTGTGCCGCCTTTTCGTCGCTCACGTTGTCGGCGTCTACCATGATGCGGAGCTCACGGCCGGCCTGAATGGCGTAGCACTGGTTTACCCCGTCAAATGATACGGCAGCTGCCTCCAGGTCTTTCAGACGCTTGATGTACGACTCCATGATCTCGCGGCGGGCGCCCGGTCTTGAACCGGAAATGGCGTCGCAAGCCTGGATCAGCGGAGAAATCATCGCGGTCATCTCGATTTCGTCGTGGTGGGCACCGATGGCGTTACAGATGTCCGGATGCTCCTTGTATTTCTTGGCCAGCTCCATACCTATTATCGCGTGTGGCAGTTCTGGTTCGTCCGGCGTTACTTTGCCGATGTCGTGCAACAGACCGGCGCGCTTGGCGTGCTTCACGTTCAGGCCGAGCTCTGCCGCCATGGTGGCGCACAGGTTGGCTACTTCGCGGGAGTGCTGCAGCAGGTTTTGTCCGTAAGACGAACGGAAACGCATGCGGCCCACCATCTTGATCAGCTCCGGATGCAAACCGTGTATACCTAAGTCGATGGCCGTACGCTCACCGATCTCCACGATCTCTTCTTCAATGTTTTTGCGGGTTTTGGTCACCACTTCCTCAATACGGGCCGGGTGAATACGACCGTCGGCCACCAGGCGGTGCAGCGACAGACGCGCAATCTCGCGGCGAACCGGATCAAAACCAGAAATGATTATCGCCTCTGGGGTGTCGTCTACGATGATCTCCACACCAGTAGCAGCTTCGAGGGCGCGGATGTTGCGGCCTTCACGACCGATGATCTTGCCTTTGATGTCGTCGCTTTCGATGTTGAAGACAGACACGCAGTTCTCGATGGCGTGCTCTGCGGCGGTGCGCTGGATGGTCTCCACCACAATTTTCTTGGCTTCTTTCGTAGCGGTGAGTTTGGCCTGGGCCACAATGTCCTTCACGTAAGAAGAAGCGTGCGACTGGGCTTCGCTCTTGAGCGCCTCTACCATCTGCTCGCGGGCTTCGGCGGCGGTCAGTCCGGCGATTTTCTCGAGCTGGGCTACTACTTCGCTGTGCTGCTGCTCCACGTCTTCTTTGCGTTTTTTAAGCAGTTCCAACTGGTGGTCGAGGGCTTCTTTCTCTTTGTCGAGTTCGGTTTCGCGGCGCTTGGTTTGTTCCAGTTGCTTGGCTACGTGCTGTTCGCGCTGCTTTACCTTGTTCTCGTTCTGGATGATGATGTTCTTCTTCTTGTTCGATTCTTCCTCGAACTCAGACTTCAGCTTCAGGAACTTCTCCTTGGCCTCGAGCATGCGGTCTTTCTTAATGCTCTCGGCATTGATCTCAGCTTCGCGGATGATGGATTTTGCCTTTTGGCGGGCGGCTTCTTCCTGCTGCTTGTATACCTTCTGCAGCAGTACGCGCCCAATGTACACGCCAACTCCGAGCGCGACAATGGCGGTGATTAAAATGACTAAAATATCGGACATACTATACGCTTTTATGGTTTATAAAAACAATAGCAGTACCTGCAGCAAGACAGTGAAGTGGCTTTAAAACCACACTGTAGTTAAAGAGGCCGCATAGGGAGCAGCCTCGGGTTGGTTACTTGTTTGTTGATAAGAGCTCGTCCAGCACGCTCAGTTGCGCGCCCACTTTGTCCAGGTGGTTGTTTTTGTCATCCTCCAGCTTCAGCTTGTCTACCATGGTCTCAAATGCCACCATGGCCAGCAAGTCCTGCTTGTCCTGTATGCCAAACTGGTCTTTGAAAAAGCGCAGGCGCTCGTTCAAAAGTTTGCCCACCACCCGGAGCCTTTCCTCCTCTTCTTCCTTCACCCGCATCGGATACTCGCGTTCTGCGATGCGAATCTTAATAGCTAATTCACCCATCCGTTGCGTTCTTAAGGTATAGGGCTACTGCGTTTCCATGCTTTCTGACAATGGCCTGCCGTTTGTACGGCTCCAGCTCAATGCCTCCCGCTAGTCGCGCAAGTAGGCGATACACTTATCAATTTCCCTTATATATTCGTTTAACTTCAGCTTTAACTCCGTCGAATTTGCAGTGTTTCCTGCTATCGCATCTACAATCTTAACAATATTCTCTTGATTTTGAAAATTTTTTATTTGCTGTTCCCGCTCTTCCAGCCGCGACTCCAGCATTTTAATTTCCTCCTGAGCGGCGACAAGCTTCTGTTGGGCCTCGGCGTGCCGGTTCAGGAGCTGGCGCACCTTGCTCTCAATTGACTGAAGCTGTTGCAGTTGTTTTTCCTTTGGCATAACTATTTGCGGATAATGGCTCCCAGCTGTTTCTCAAATTGCTGCATCAGGCGTGTCATCACGCCATCGATCACTTTGTCGGTCAAAGTTTGCTGGCGGTCCAGCAAGGTGAAGCTCAAAGCATAGGCTTTCTTGCCCGCCTCTATTTTGTCGCCTTCGTACACGTCGAACACGTTTACACCCTGCAATAGTTTACGCTCGGTGCGCAGGGCCACCTGCTTGAGCTGCTCGAAGGTAACAGCGCGGTCAACTACCAGCGACAGGTCGCGGCGCACTTCCGGGAATTTCGGCAGCTCCTCGGCTACGAGTTTGTCTTTGTATTTCTTGGTGAGGTAATCCCAGTTGAGTTCGGCGTACCATACCTGCTCCTTCACATCCATGGCTTTGGTCACGGCGGCGTCCAGCAAACCTACCTGCGCAATCACAGTGCCGTTCTTTACATAGGCGATGCCCTGGCGCATGTAGCGGCTTGGCTCTAGTGCCTGCACTTCGTAGTCGGCGGCGTTGAGTTTCTGCAGCACGTTCTGCACCAGTCCGGCCAGGTCGTGGAAAGCCATTTTCTGGGCAGGCTGCTTCCAGCTTTCGGCTGTGGTGTTGCCTGCCATGTACAGGGCGAGTTTGCGGCTCTCCTTGTAGCCCTCCTCCAGCTGCTCGTATACCTTGCCCAGCTCGTATAGCTTCAGGTCGCGCTGGCGGCGGTTGATGTTGTAGCGCAGCACCTCCAGGCCGGAGAACACCATGCTCTTGCGCAGCACGTCGAGGTCTTCGCTGTTATAGTTGAGCACCTTCACCAGCCCGGCCGTCTCCTCGTCTCCGCCGGCGGCGTAGTAGTTGGAGTTGGTGATGGAGTTGGTGATGATCTCGTGGAAGCCATTAGCCGAGATGTAATCGAGTATAGTTTTGTTGATGTCTTCCGGGTATGGTTTCGGGAAGCTGGCCATGTAGGTCGTAGCCATGTGTTCGCTCACTTCAATGTTGTTGAAGCCATAGATGCGCAAGATCTCCTCCACCAGGTCTGCTTCGCGGGTCACGTCTACCTTGAAGGGCGGCACCGAAACCTGTAGATGCGTGTTGGTCTCGCCGGTCACTTCTATCCCCAGGTCAGTAAGGATCTCCTTCATGCGCTCAGCCCCGATGTGCTGACCAATTAAGGTATGAGCACGTTCAATATCCAGCGTCAGTTCCAGGTTTTGGATCGGCTGCGGGTATACGTCTACAATGTCAGAGCTCACTTCGCCGCCTGCTACTTCCTGCACCAACAGGGCGGCGCGCTTCAAAGCGGTGATCACCATATTGGGGTCCGTGCCACGCTCGAAACGGAACGACGCATCCGTCTTCAGGCCATGCGCCATACCTGTGCGGCGGATAAAATCTGGCGAGAAATAAGCACTTTCGATGAAAATGCTCGTCGTTTCGTCTGACACACCTGACTCTTTGCCACCAAACACACCTCCGATCGCCATCGGCTCTTCGACGTTGCAGATCATCAGGTCGTTGGCCTTGAGTTTGCGCTCCACACCGTCCAGCGTCACGAAAGTGCTACCGGCTTCGGCAGTTTTCACGACGATCTTGTTGCCTTTTATTTTGTCGGCATCAAAGGCGTGCAGGGGTTGGCCCAGCTCGTGCAGCACGTAATTGGTCACGTCCACAATGTTGTTGATCGGCGCCAGGTCGATGGCACGCAGGCGCTTCTGCAGCCACTCCGGCGAAGGACCCACCTTTACGCCGCTCACCGTTACACCGGCATATCTTGGGCAAGCCTCTAAATTCTCTATTTCCACCTCAACCGGGCGGGATGAATTATTTACTTTGAAATTCTCAACCGATGGCAAGGTATAAGGCACGCGCAGCAGGGCTTTCAGGTCGCGTGCCACACCCAGGTGAGAGGCGGCATCGGCACGGTTTGGCGTCAGGCCGATCTCGAATACTTTGTCAGATCCCAAACCGAAATACTCTGCGGCGGGTGTCCCATTGGGCAGGTCGGTGTCGAGCACCATGATGCCGGCATGCGAGTTACCAATTCCGATTTCATCCTCAGCGCAAATCATCCCCTCCGAAGCGGCGCCGCGTATCTTCGACTTCTTAATTTTGAAAGGCTCTCCTTCTGTTGGGTAAAGCGTACTGTTCACAGTCGCCACCACCACTTTCTGACCGGCCGCCACGTTGGGCGCACCGCACACGATCTGACTGGGCTCGCCGGTGCCAATATCAACAGTAGTCATGCTCAGGCGGTCAGCATCCGGATGGCGCTCACAGGTCAGCACCTCGCCTATTACGATACCCTCCAGACCGCCCTTTACCTGGTCGAAATTGTGAATGGCCTCCACTTCCAGGCCTGAGCTGGTGAGCAAAGCACCCGTTTCTTCAGCGGTAATATCAATATTGATGAGTTGTTTCAGCCAGTCGAATGAAATCAGCATGTTGTTTCGGTTATTCTGTAAGGTGTAGCCCCGCTCATGGGAGCCAATTCCCAAAATTAAGGATTATTTTTATCGTATCACGTAGCTCGTATCAGGTAGCATTACTTTTTAAACTGACAAAAGACTGACCACTCTTTCGGATCTGCAATCAGTAACAGCACCAAAAGCCGTTTGTCCTTTGTCGAGTTCTATCTGCGGACCTCGTGCGACGTGATAGGTGTGTTGTTATGTTTGTAATGCCCCTACTCCACCACAGGGTGGGCGTTTTCGTAGTTTCTCTCGCCAGCCTCCACAGCTACAGTCAGGCGATTTTCTTTGGGTGGCACGGGGCACACGTAATCGGGGTTATAGGCACAGAATGGGCTGTAGGCGCGGTTAAAGTCGAGCGTAACCATTCTGGCACCTTCCTGAAACGGTACATCCAGGTAGCGGCCGCCGCCATAGGTGTCGAAGCCGTTGGTTTTGTCTGTGAAAGGCACGAACAGCTCCTCCTTCTCCTCTTTTATTTTTTTGTAAAGCGTCAGGCGCTGCGGCTCTCCCTTCAGCTCAAAATTAGCCAGGGCGTAACGTAGGTAGGCCTCTGTGCTGCCGTTCGTCATGGGCATGTGCACGGTGTCTTTTGGTTCGATGTCTTCCAGCTTCACCCGCACGCGGTAGTCGAGGTTGGGCTCGTAGTAGACCAGGTTTTTAAAGGCGCGACGCTCGGCCTCCTCAAATGGGCTATTGGTGCGGCCCCGGAACGAGAGGTCTTTCTCTTCCCGCTCCTTTTTCAGCGGAATCAGGTAATTGTCGTCGCTCAGGAACGATTCGCGGACAAAGTAAAAGAGCACCAGCGCGATGCCGGCCATTATGATGAATTTGATGGGTCGTTGCATGAGGTAGGGTAATTTTCCTGCAATTTCGGAAAATTTTCGTCAAAGTGCCCGCATGATCGGCTTTTCGATAGCCTGCGGCAGGTAGTTCCTGGCAATGGTCTCGAAAGCCAAAACCTGCTCCTGCTGCCACCCCTCGTCCCGATTAAGCTCTCTAGCCATCACTGCAGCTACGATAGGCGTCATTTCCAGCGCGGCGCGGGCATTCAGGAACAACACCCGCAGGCGACGGGCCAGCACATCCTCCACCGTGCGGGCCATTTCATGGCGAACCGCCCAAATTACTGCTGCTAAGGTATAGTCGAAGTCAGTGTGCAGCTTTTGGTTTAGTTCCGGCTCAGACTTTTGCAAAGCCTGTAGCGCGGCTGCGTCGCATCCGTAGCCTGCAAGTTCATCACGGCCGCCCGGCATAGGTATAGCTGCTGCAGGTATGGCCCCGTGGATGGGGAGCTTTTTTGTGCGGCAAGGTATAGCAGGCAGCCCCGCCACCCGGATAGCCGCATTTACGGTGTCTTCAGCCATCTGCCGATAGGTGGTCCATTTGCCTCCGGTGATGGTGACCAGTCCGGATGGTGCCACCAACAGTTTGTGACTGCGGGAAATCTCTTTTGTTTTTTCTGTTTCGCTGTCGGGGGCAGCCAGGGGGCGTAGGCCTGCAAATACACTCAGCACATCCTGTCGGGTCGGAGGTTTCCGCAAGTACTGTCCTGCGGTTTGCAGGATAAAATCAATCTCAGCATCCAGCGCCACAGGCTCCAGACTCAGTTGCTGCAGCGGCGTGTCGGTGGTACCAACCAGCACATGGCCTTGCCAGGGGATGGCAAAGAGCACGCGACCATCGGGCGTTTCGGGAATCATCAGGGCCACCTCGCCAGGCAGAAAGGATTCATCAAGCACCACATGCACGCCCTGACTGGGCATCACGAACGGTTTTTGGGTGGGCTGATCGAGTTGCAATACTTCATCCACGTAAACGCCCGTAGCGTTGACTACCGCCTTGGCCCGCAAGGTATAGTGTTGGCCGCTTTCCAGGTCCAGCACTTCCACGCCATTCACTTTTCCTTCCGCATCTTTTGTGAGACCAGTTACGCGGGTATAATTCAGCACCGTGCCGCCTTGCTCGGCACAGGTCTGGGCCAGGTTCAGGGCCAGGCGGGCGTCGTCAAACTGTCCGTCGTAGTACACAATGCCACCTTTTAGGTTCTCGGGTTTGGCACTGGGGAGGTGCTCCAGCACTTTTTTGCGGCTCCACCAGGTGGTGCGGCCCAGGCTATACCTGCCCGCCAGCAGATCGTAGAGCGTGAGTCCGGCGCCATAAAAGAAACGCTGCCACCAGGTATAGCAAAGGATCACGAAGGGCTGCACTTTTACTACATGGGGGGCGTTTCGCAACAGGAGGCCCCGCTCCCGCAGCGCCTCGAACACCAGCCGGATGTCTCCCTGCGCCAGGTAACGTACCCCGCCATGCACCAGCTTGGTACTGCGACTCGAGGTGCCTTTGGCAAAATCGGACTGTTCCAGCAACAGCGTTTTATACCCGCGGGAGGCGGCATCCAACGCTGTACCCAAACCGGTGGAGCCACCGCCAATCACGAGCACATCCCACTCGGGCACTTCGGAAAGCTGGCGCAGCATGGCCTTGCGGGTAAACGGAATGGCTGGCATAGGTGGTTTCAGGTATAGGTTGTGTTTTACAGGAATGGCTTGCAAACGATAGCTTAAGGTAGCATTTTTTACTTACAAATGCCTGCCAGATTTTGACCTCCCTTACTGGGAAAGCAGGTAAAAAATGGCTATTATTATTGCGTTTACGAAACCTTCCGGTCTTGGCAGAAAAATCCTGAATAAAAGAACTTCAGTCATAGAGCAAAGGACTATCTGACAAAAGAGCTCTTGACGAACGGAACTTTGGTGAAGTGCAAATGAACGCCGGCAGGAGTAGCGAAACGTAACGCTGGTCGAGAAGGAGGCCACAATGTCCGGCGTCAAATGATTGCTAACCTACACTTACCATGAAATACCCTTACACCCGCTTGCGCTTACCTTTTTTCGCGTTATTTTCCGCTTTGTCGATCAGTTTCTCCGCCTGCATACGGGAAGGAAAGACTGCTGAAACCACTTCCCCTGTCGAGGCGGCTATACCTGCAACTTCATATCCAGCAGAAGTTACTATACCTGCACCTGACAGCCTCAGTCTGCAGGCCGCTATACCTGCTGAGTCGGCTCAACCTGTCACGGCTATAGCCAACTCCATAGCCGACGCCGAAACTATCATCGCCCGCAAGCAGGTACCGATCTTGTGCTACCACCAGGTGCGTGACTGGCGCGAGAAAGACTCCAAGCAGGCCAAAGACTACATTATACCCGAGGATCGCTTCAAAGACCACATCAAAATGCTGGCCGATAGCGGCTACCAGACCGTGCTGCCCGACCAGTTGCTAACCTACCTCACCACAGGCGCTCCGCTTCCCGAAAAACCTGTGATGCTCACCTTCGACGACACCAGCCTGGGGCAATACACGGTGGCCGCGCCGGAGCTCGAGAAGTACGGTTTCAAAGGCGTGTTCTTTATCATGACCGTATCGCTTGGCCGGCCCAACTACATGACCAGGGCGCAGGTGAAGGAGCTGTCGGACAGGGGGCACCTGATCGGATCCCATACCTGGGACCATCAGAACGTAAAGAAATACCAAGGACAGGACTGGATAACGCAGGTCGAAAAACCCTCGCGGCAGCTGACCGAGATCACGGGCAAGCCAACCGAGTTTTTCGCCTACCCCTTCGGGCTCTGGAACCCCGAGGCCATTCCTGAACTGAAGCAGCGTGGCATGGTGGCGGCTTTCCAGCTGGCCGGCAAGCGTGACCCGCAGGACCCGCTGCACAGCATCCGCCGGATAATTGCGAGCGGCTACTGGAGCCCTGGTTCGCTGCACAGAGCCATGGAAAACAGCTTTTGAAAAACCCTGCGCTCAAGTCTGCAGTTTGATAGTATGCCAGTGAGTTGGATAAATATGAACCACCTTTGGCCTGTTGCTTATACCTTTTAACACCATGCATACAGACGAGAAACACCTTCGCGAGATGATTTCGCAGCTGGACGTGCTACACGAGGATGCGCTTAAACTCGAAAAGAAGTTTGCCCATGCCATCAAGGACGTGCATCCTTCTTTCCGCACCAGCGCCCGCAACCTGCTGCACTACCTGGCCCTGCGGCAGCACGACATCCGCAAGCTGCAGGAAAACCTGGCCCGTCTGGGGCTCTCCTCGCTGGGTCGTTCCGAGGGGCATGTACTGGCCAGTCTGCAATCAGTCCACAACATGCTCTGTCACCTGCTCGACTGCAAACCCACACATAAGCCTACGCCTGTATCGCATGCCGAAAGCGTGGAGTTGCTTGAAAAGCATACGAGCGAACTGCTGGGAGCACGGCCTAAGGATCGCAGCACCCGCATCATGGTCACCTTTTCCACCGAGCTGGCCCAGGACTACGAACTGGTCAAGCGCATGCTGCTGGCAGGTATGGACTGCGCCCGCATCAACTGCGCCCACGACGACGAGCAGGTATGGGGAGCCATGGTGCAATCCATCCGGAAGGCGGAGAAGGAAACGGGCCGCAGCTGCAAGATTCTGATGGACCTGATGGGGCCCAAACTGCGCACAGGTCCGCTCAAACCCGGTCCTGCCCTGCTGCCCATCCGCCCGATCCAGAACGAGCTGGGCCAGCTGGTGTCGCCCGCCAAGGTATGGCTTGCCCCTGCCGGCGTGGAGAGCGATGTACCCACAGACGCCAGCCTGCCCGTCGATGAGGCCTGGGTGGCCCAGTTGCAGGAAGGCGACGTGCTCAAGTTCCGGGATACGCGTGGCCGCAAGCGCTCTTTCACGGTAATGCAGCGCAAGGAGAAAGGCGTGATCGCGCACCTTTTCAAGACCTCATACCTCGGCACGGGCACCAAGCTCACCATCAATAAAAAGAGCGCCCTCAAGCGCAGCACCGAAGTAGGCGACTTGCCTTCCAGTGTGGCGCCCATCTACCTGCGCAAGGACAATTTGCTGATCCTTACCAAAGCCGAGGAAGCCGGTGAGCCCGCCCTCTACGATGCCGAAGGCCACATCGTGAAACCCGCGCACATTGCCTGCACCTTGCCCGAGGTGTTCAGCCGGGCGAAGGCCGGTCAGCCGATTCTGTTCGACGACGGCAAAATAGCGGGCGTGATCATGAACGTGAGCGATGATAATCTGCTCGTGAAAATCACGGAAGCCAAAGAATCGGGAAGCCGCCTGATGCACGACAAGGGCATCAACCTGCCCGAAAGCGACCTGCAACTGAACGGACTCTCGGAGCAGGACCGCGAGCACCTGGCCTTTGTGGTAAAGCATGCCGATATTGTCAGTCTTTCGTTTGTGAACCACCCCGAGATGATTGAGGCGCTGCACAAGGAACTGAAACGGCTCAAAGCACCGCCCCGCCTGGGCATCATCCTCAAAATCGAGACGAAAGAAGGCTTCCGCCACCTGCCCCATTTGCTCCTGACCGTGATGAAGAACCACCCCGTGGGTGTGATGATCGCCCGCGGCGACCTGGCCGTGGAGTGCGGCTGGCAGCGACTGGCCGAAGTGCAAGAGGAGATCCTGTGGATAACGGAGGCCGCACACATACCGGTGGTGTGGGCCACGCAGGTGCTCGAGTCGCTGGCCAAGAAGGGGCGTCCGTCCAGGGCCGAGATCACGGACGCTGCCATGTCGCAGCGGGCAGACTGCGTGATGCTCAACAAAGGGCCTTTTGTGCTGCGGGCCGTGGAGTTGCTCGACGACATCCTGAAACGAATGCAGGAGCACCAGCACAAGAAAACATCCATGCTGCGCCCCTTACACGTATCGGAACTGGCCATGCCCGGCAGCGAGGCCACAGACCAAGCCGTACAGGTATAGCTACCACCACCAACCGGCTATACCTGTACCTGAACACTCTTGACTATGAAACTGGCCCTGGCGCTTCTTTTTTATACCTGCCTATACCTCAGCACAGCACCCTATACCTTGGCGCACACCTATTACATCAGCCCCAAAGGTGATGACGCCAACTTGGGCACCTCACCCGCTTCCGCCTGGCGCAGCCTTGAACGGGCGAACAGCCACCGGTACAGCCCGGGCGACACACTCCTGCTCGAGGGCGGCTATACCTTTGCAGGCGGCCTTTACTTTCATCAGGACAATCTTTCAGGAGACGGGGCTCCGCTTGTTCTCAGCTCTTATGGTGATGGTCGCGCCACCGTCGATGCTGGCATAGGCTATGGCTTCTATGCGCACAACGTGGCAGGTATAGAAATCCGGAACCTCAACTTTAGGGGCAGCGGCTATACCCGCAACACGAACCACGGCATTCTGTTCTATAACGACCTGCCTGGCGATGTCCAGCTGCAGCACATTGTGATAGACCAGGTGGAGGTGAGCGGTTTCCGGAAATCAGGTATAACCTTGGGTGCCTGGAAGGGCAACAGCGGCTTTCGCGACGCCCGCATCACGCAGGCCATGGTGCACGACATCGACTCGGTGGGCATCAACGTTTTTGGAGAATTCGACCATACCAAGACCGGCTACGCGCACCGCAACATTTATGTCGGGCACTGCCATGTGTATAAAGTATACGGACTGATTCTGCCCGACAAGCATAGCGGCAGTGGCATTGTGCTGTCGGACGTGGACGGCGGCACCATCGAGCACAGCGTGGTCCATACCTCGGGCATGCAGAACAAAAACTGCGGCGGGCCGATCGGTATTTGGGCCTGGGACGCCAACAACATCGCCATCCAGTACAACGAAGCCTACAACATGAGCGCGGGCAGCGGCTGCGACGGCGGAGGTTTTGACCTGGATGGCGGCGTGACCAACTCCGTGATGCAATACAACTACTCGCACGACAACGACGGGGCCGGTTTTCTGATCGCGCAGTTTGAGTGGGCACGGCCGATGCGCAACAACATCATCCGGTACAATATTTCGGAAAACGACGGTCGCAAAAACGACTACAAGGGCATTACGCTGTGGGTGGAGAACCACAAACGGAGTGGAAACCTGGATTTGCTCGTGTACAACAACACCATCTTTGCCGACAGCGCGGTGGCCCCTTCCGGCGGCGGCGTGTTCTTCAAAAGCGGCGGCCACCACAACGTCCGGTTTTTCAACAACATTTTCTACAGCCGCAACGGCGCTCCTATGGTTGTTGCCCCCGATACGGTTGCGCTCGATGTCGTATTTCAGCAGAACGCCTGGTTCAGTGAAAACGGGAATTATACCTTTGAGTGGGGCGAAAACAGGTATAGCTCCTTACAGGACTTCAGCAAAGGCACGGGCCAGGAGCACCTGATCGGCCGCTTGACAGGTATAGCCGCCGATCCCAGACTCACAGCGCCCGGCAAGGCAGGCACCCTCGGTTACCCAATTGATCTGCAAAAACTTGCCGACAGGTATAGCCTGCAGAGAAAATCCCCGCTGATCTACCAAGGTATAGCCTTGCCTATGCCTGCTTCATTTGCTAAAGTCACAAAAGACATCATCGGCAATCAAATTGAATCAGCCGCTGCACCCGATATGGGCGCCGTTGCCTATACCCGCCCTAAGTTTTTTCAATGGCTGAAGGAGCTGTTTTGAGTTGGAGAGTTGAGGGGTTAGAGAGTTAAAAAGTTGGAAGGTTCGGAAACGAGGCAACCAATACAGGGAAAATTATGGTAGACTTGGAAGAACATATAGGAAATTCTATGTAACTTACTCTGGCAATACATGTGCCCTTGCTCATACCTATACCTGTAGTAAGCCTATGAAATCATTCAACCTAGTCGGATTTGTCGCGGTGCTGTTAGCTGTGACGGGTGCTGTTATCAGCATCGGGCATTTTTTTGAAAACAAATACATCGGTTGGGCCTTTATCGGAGCTGGCCTGGCGCTGGCTATTTTCAACACGTGGTGGAATATTCGGAGGCATGGGCGATAGGGTTCTGTGAATAATTGTTATACCTAAGAGGGATGCATTCCTATAATCCCGATTATACTTTGGTAAACATTCCCATTTTAATCTAGCAACATGCTTAAATCCACAGCCACCTACTTCATCACACTCCTCCTCCTGCTCCTCACTTTCACCCAATGCACCACCAGCAGGCAGCGAATGCTCAAGCAGCAGTACAAGGAAATTTACGTACACCAGTTCAAACTCACGTATCTCAAAAAGCTGCTTCAGGCTGGTTTTAACAACTCCGAAGAAGTGAACAGCCTGATAGCATTTGATAACAGCGGTTTCACAGAGCCTGTCCTCACCATGGACGATTATCGGCTAATTGAGCACCTGGTGCAGGCGGACCAGCAGCAAATGAGAGCCGACTCTGTAGCGACGATAGGTAGAGTAGCTGAAGGCGCAGAGGGCAAGCATGTGTTTAGCCACATTCTCCGTAAGTTAGAAGGCAAGTGGCTGGACAGCCTGGCAATAGAACGCTACAAACTCTCCGACTTTCGCCATACGCCTCTAAATTAAAATGACTAGCAAGCGCAAACTGACGTTATACCTAAAAAACATTCTCATGAAAAAACTACTCTTCGCACTCTTACTCGCTGTTTGCAGCCTGCAAGCCTTTGCGCAGCAAGAACTCATTCATCCCAAAGATCAGCGAAAGCAGGGGCTGGTGTCGCAGCCTCAGCCTTACATCCAGATAAACGGACAGCAGATCGCGCAGCCTAGCCTGGCGCTGATAAAACCCGACAACATCGAAAGTATCGACGTGCTGAAAGACGAAAATGCTACAGGCATGTTCGGCGACAAAGCCAAGGACGGCGCCATTCTCATCAAGGCTAAACCCACAGCAGAATGGTCCACGTTGCAGGATATCTATACCCACTACCGTATACCTGCAGCTCAGCAAAACCTGAAAGTGGTCATCAATAACCGGGTCGTAAAAGACACCAGTCAGATATTGGCCAACCTGGAGCAGATCGAAAAAGTGGAAGTTGTAAAGCAGGACATCACAGCTCCTGTGCGTTGGAGCCTGAGCGACGAAGAAGAGTTCCTGCACATCACCTCCAAGCCTCAACCCAAACAGTAACCCCCATGGACGGCACCAAACGCAGCAACATCAAAATCGGCTCCCACGTCAACATCGTGCTCAAAGAAGACCAGCGCAGCGGCGATCTGACCGAAGGGTACGTAGAAGCCATTCTCACCAAATCGCCCAACCACCCACACGGCATTAAGGTAAGGTTGGAGACGGGCGAAGTCGGTCGTGTGAAAGAGATATTGGAGGAAGATTAATCCTCTATGTCATTTCGATCTATAGCGAGAAATCTGCAGTATAAACACTATAAACCCAGATTTCTCACTTCGTTCGAAATGACAGGTATAGCAAACTACCCCCTTTCTAACTTACAACATTCCCTCATCCGCAAAACTGTAGTAGTCGTTATCGGTGAAGATAATATGATCGAGTATCGGTAAGTCCAGAAACTGGCCGGCTTCTTTCATTTTTTTGGTGAGGGCGATGTCGGCGGCGCTGGGCTTTGTATTGCCACTGGGGTGGTTGTGCACCAGTATAATGGAGCTTGCCAGCTGCTCAATCGCCTTTTTGAAGATCATTTTTGGGTCGGCCACCGTACCGGCCACTCCCCCGCTGCTGATGCTCTCCTTCTTCATCACCACGTTGGCGCGGTTCAGTAATATCACCCAGAACTCTTCGTGCGGTAGGTCCAGCAACTGGGGTTTGATGTAGTTGTAGATGTCGGTGGAGCAGGTGATGCGGGTTTTGACGGCGGTGGCAGTTTCCTTTCTGCGTCGGCCCAACTCCAGCGCACTCACTATCGAGATGGCCTTGGCCTCGCCTATACCTTTGATTTTCATCAAATCCTTCACTGTCAGTTTGGCCAGTTCGTTCAGGTCGTTGCCTACAGCTGCCAGTATAAGTTTGGCTACGTCCACAGCGGTTAGTTTTGGCGTACCGGAGCCAATCAGGATGGCAATCAGTTCGGCATCGCTCAGCGCGGACTTGCCTTTGAGCAGGAGCTTTTCGCGCGGACGGTCCTCTTCGGCCCAGGTCTTGATGTTGAGGTTGGCGGTGTCGTATGCCAAAAGTGCAGACGTAGCTTCTTCTTTCACTGCGGTACAGATTTTGTTAGATAAAAGATTGTTAAGTGAATCTGTTTGGACTAGAAATAGTTCATAAACAGGGCCATGAACCTGGCTTTCTTAGCTGAACATACAATTTTTAAAAACCTGAAGCTGCTGTCGGCTGTTCTGACGCAGCACCAATCCTATACCATGCAACGACTTTTTTCGATCGGAATAGTAGTTTTCATCCTGTTCCTGGTGGACCTTTATGTCTTCCAGGCAATCAAGACCGTTACCCAAAACCTCTCTGCCAGCGCCCAGCGCATCATCTACATCCTGCACTGGGCTGTATTTGCCATCACGGCAGCCACGTTTACGGTTGCCTCATTCACGCGCGGCACCCCTCCCGACACCTTCAAAACATACCTGGCCAGCACGCTTTTCATCATTTTCGCTTCCAAGTTGGTGGTAGTGCTTTTCCTGTTTGTGGATGACACCCTGCGCCTCGGCAAAGTGGTGTTCAATCAAGTGAATAGCGGCGAGACGACCTTTGACCCTTCGCGCAGTAAGTTTTTGAGCCAAATGGGCCTTTTGGTGGCAGCAGTGCCGTTCTCGGCCTTTATTTATGGCATGATGAAGGGCGCCTATGAGTATCGTGTCAAGCGGGTGACACTCCGCTTCCCGAATCTACCGGATGCTTTTGACGGATTTAAAATGCTGCAGATCTCTGACCTGCACACAGGTAGCTTTACCTCTACAGAACCCCTTAAAGAGGCTGTGAAACTCATCAACCAACAGGAGGCTGATTTGGTGTTCTTCACCGGCGATATGGTAAACAACGTGGCCACAGAGCTATTGCCGCACGCTGATACCCTGAAGGAAATCCGAGCGAAGCAGGGTGTGTTTTCGGTGCTTGGCAACCACGACTACGGCGATTATGTGAGTTGGGAAAGCCGCGAGGCAAAAAACCAAAACCTGCAGACGCTGATCGAAACCCAGCGCCGCATGGGCTGGGATGTGTTGCTGAACGAGAACCGCCGCATCGAGAAAGACGGTGCCCACATTGCTGTGCTGGGTGTGGAGAACTGGGGTAACCGGGCAGGTTTCCCGAAATACGGCAACCTGAGCAAAGCCTACACTGGTTCAGAGAACAGCCCATTCAAGGTGCTGCTGTCGCACGACCCTTCGCATTGGGACGGCGAGATCAACCAGAAGTATGACGACATTGACCTTACACTGTCTGGCCATACCCATGGCATGCAGTTCGGCGTGAACGTGCCTGGCCTGAAGTGGAGCCCGGTGCAGTATGTATACGAGCAGTGGGCGGGCCTCTACAAACGCGGCCGTCAGCACCTGTACGTCAACACAGGCCTTGGTTTCATAGGCTACCCGGGTCGGGTGGGCTTCCTTCCCGAAATCACCGTGTTTGAGTTGAAAAAGGCTTAAGCGCCTATACCTTAGCTGGTCCGAGATCTTAATCTAATTTGTCCTTGATACAGAAAGCCGGCCAGGTGGCCGGCTTTCTGTATTTTCAAGCTACACCTTTCCATCTATTTTATTATATTCTATCTTTTCAGCATACCTGATTACCATAGGTATAGCAAACTAATTTCAAAAGCAACTTTATTGCTCTACAATCTCCCTTAAAGCACAATAAAAGCAATTCAGGGACAATTACCACCTATCTGGTGCCATCAACCACACGAACCTATCATTTCTTTCGCCGTAAAACATTAGGGCGAGCCATATTTGTTTTATACTATTTTTAACAAACGGGCTGCCGTTAAAATGTTCCATTTAGAGTATTTGAAAGATGAAAAAGGTATTTTATTCCATAGCTATAGTTAGTGCCATGTTGTTTGCTTCCTGTTCTGAAGACAGGGGCAGAACGTACGAAACAGCCGACGCCAATAACGACGAGAATGTAAACCAAAGCCATATCCGAGGAAGTGAGTCTGCCATGAGCAGCACAACAGACATGTCAAACTCAGGCGACATGGCTAACTCCGATGCAACCTGGCGTAGTAACGCAACGCGTATAGCCGGACAAATGGCAACCGACATGCGCCTCGACACCGCTACCCAAAACCGCGTGGAGCAGGTGCTCTATGAACGTGAGCGTCGCCTGAGCCAGCTGGAGTTCAACTACAACGAAACAAACCTCATGGGTGGACAGGTAGCAGAAGAGGTGGACAACATGGCCACGACCGAGAAGGACCGTTACGACAAGGATGGCGGCACCATGACGGATACACGTGGCAACATGAACACCAACACACAGAACAACACCACAGCTGCCTCTAACATGGACACACAGCGCGAAAAGATCATGGAGGACACAGACCGCGAACTGCAGTCGATCTTATCGCAGCAGCAGTACAAGCAGTACCAGGAGAAACGCGCCAACTACTGGGGCATGAGCGATGACGGCACCAACCAACTCGACAACCAGAACGGTACTAACCAAGGTACCATGCAAAATCAAAATCAGCAGAATAATAATAACCAGCGAAACAACTCGGGCACCAATTCGAACCAGTCCGGCACTAATAATGGCGCTGGAAATAACATGAACAAAAACCAGTAACTTTTAAATACGTATAATCAATTTGAAAGCCTGTAGCGCCCGTAGCTACAGGCTTTCGCTATTTTAGTCCGCTTTTCCACTAATTTTTAGTAATTTAGCATCATGCTGCACCTCCGTAATTTATTTTGGAGGCTGCATACTTTTTAAGCCTTAACCGGCGTATTGACATTAACCCGTTGCCACCGCCAAGGTGGCCTCAGCTGAAACATGCCCCTAAACCTGCTGCGACTGCTACTTCTTTCTGCCCTGATCCTGGTGAGCACACTGCCGGCACTGGCGCAGCGCAATATTCGCGTGAGCGGTACCGTGTTCGAGGCCGACAAGACCACGCCTATACCTGGAGCGGGCATCATCCGTTATGGCACTATCCAAGGCGTTATTTCCGACGAAGAAGGTAAATTCCTGATCGACATCGACCAGAACGACACGCTGCTGATCCGGGCTGTTGGCTTTAAGCCCCTGCTATACCTGCCCCGTAACCTGCCGGTTTCTGAGCTCCGCGTCAACATCGTGCTGCAGCCCGACAACGTGATGCTGGGCGAGGTAGAGATCACCAGCCGTCCGTCGGAAGAAATGATACAGCGAGCACTGCGCAACATGAAGAAAGAAGAGCCAGAGTATGTGAAGCGCAAAGGCTACCGCCCAGAGTTGGAGCCCGGTCCACCGCCGCCCCCCATGGCCCCTACCCCGCTCAGCCCTATCTCATTTCTGTACGACATGTTCTCTAAAGAAGGAAAGCAGAACCAGAAGCTGCAGCAGCTGCTCATGATCGAGGAACTGAAGCGTCGCATAGAGGAGAAAGAAAACTATAACCGCTTCTTCAAGGACAACACCGGCTACGAAATAGAGCGCTAGGACAGTCTTCTGAAGGCTGAATCCGGCAAAACATTCCGCTTGTGCGTAGGTTAAGGTACAGCTATACCTGTATACCTTATGAAAATCGGATACCCTTGCATCAACGAAACACTGGACTGTTCCTCTTCCCGCACTTTTCGCCTGGCCTCCTATTCTGAAGAGCGCCTTATCCAAACAGTAGAGCAGAACCTGAGCTGCCTGCGCCGCATCCTGGAGTTTAACGTGGAGAATGACCTGCGCTTTTTCAGGCTCACCTCCGGTCTGGTGCCGTTCGCATCGCACCCCATTAACACCTACAACTGGCAGGAGCATTTCAAGCTGACCCTGCGCCGGCTCGGCGATTATATCAAGCGCCATAACCTGCGCATTTCCATGCACCCCGATCAGTTCGTGGTGCTCAACTCTCCCAACCCGCAGACGGTGCAAAACAGCATTGCCGAACTGGTGTACCAGGGCAGCATCCTCGACCTGATGGGCCTCGACACGACGGCGAAACTGCAGATTCACGGCGGCGGCGCCTACGGCGACAAGGAAACAGCGCTCAACCGATTTGCGGAGGTATACCATACCCAACTGCCCGATGCCGTGAAAGCACGCCTGTGTGTTGAGAACGACGACCGCACCTACAGCCTCACCGACTGCCTGGTGCTGCACGAGCTCACAGGCATGCCCATTATTTTCGACAACCTGCACCACGAGTGCGTGAACAACGGCGAGCCCATGCGGGAAGCGGTCATGCTGGCGGCACAAACCTGGCAGCCCGAGCGCGACGGCATCCTGATGGTGGATTACAGTGCCCAATCGCCGGGGGAGCGGAAAGGCAAGCATGTGCAGAGCATTGGCGAGCAGGCCTTCCACGATTTCCTGGTGGAGACCGAAGGCATCGACATGGACATTATGCTGGAGATAAAAGACAAGGAAGCCAGCGCCCACAAGGCAGTGGCTGTGGCCAAAGAGCTTGGCAGGATATAAGCCGCGCTAGAACCAGCTCTGCACCAGCTGAAAGGCAAAAGTTACCAGTTCCCACAGCGCCCAGATCAGTAGAACACCAATCACGATAATGCCGATGATGACTCCGATGATGATGTTTTTGCCGCTTCCCTGGTACTTGCCCTCTGCGTAGTGTGCCCGCAGCATGCGCACGTTGCGCTCGTTGGCTTTAAAGGCGAAGTCAAAAATATTGCCGATGATGGGAATACTGCCAAACAGGGTGTCCAGCGCCACGTTGAGCAGCATGAGCGTCACCATTTTGCCGCTGGCTCCATAGCGGGCCATGGTCAGGATGAGCATAGCCGACACACTAAACGAAGCCAGATCGCCCACCACCGGGAAAAGGCCCAGTATAGGGTCCATGCCGAACCGCCAGTTGGTGCCCGGAAGACGAAACTGGTTATCCATCAGGTGGGTAACCCGGTCTACCCATTTCAGGTTTTCGGTGCGGGGAGTGCGCGTGTAGTGTGTTCTTGCCGTTTCCATAGCTGCCTATACGCAAGCTGCAGACAAAAGTAGCAAAGCCCTTTCCCTGCAGGGCGAAGAGCTACCAGTCAGCAGTTCTGCGTTTTGCCACCTTGTTATTTCTAGGGGTGTAGGACGATTTGGCCTTCCATTTTTTGTGTACTCTGTCCGGCTTTCCTTTCACATAGCGCATGCTGCTGTAGTCGTCCACCACAATGGCGTTGCTGCTACGGCTGAAAGAAGAGCATGATGCAAGAGATACTAAAGAGCCAACCAATAAAATTAGGAGTGTAGATCTTAAAAGGGCCATAAGATTCTGAGTGTTTGGTGAGTATCTAGTATTAAATATAATATATATACCTATATACTTACAAAATTGTTCAGTTTATACATCGATTTATACCAAAAAAACCAAGGCTATCTTTCACAGCGCTTGTCTAGTGAAAGATAGCCTTGGTTTTTACTCAATACAGGTAATTGTATTGGCTATGCCGGTACCGTTACCTGGATGTGGCAGTTGACCTTTGGTGCCACTTACGACCTCTGTTGCTTTTAACCCCAAAGCGTGGAGCGGCTTACATAAGTGAAGGCTTTCGCTATGAGGGCTTCTAATTTATAGTTTGTATTTCATCGCCTGGAAACGGCATACGCAGAAACATCCGGCACAACTCTGTCATAGGATGTAGCCTAAACTTAGGCATTTTAATCATATAACACAGGATATTTATACCTGGCCGGACTTTCTGTATACAAACCGTACTATTCTCACGACCAATCTTCTACAGGCATCTCCGTAATAAAAATAGACAGGTCCTGCGGAGAACCTGCCTATACCTGGTGCTATACCTTGATGGAAGTGCCCAGCTTATTTCTTGCCGCCCTTGCCGTTTCCGTGCTTGCCGTTGTTACCATTTCCTTGGTTACCTTTTCCCTTGCCTCCGTTGTGGTGGTGGCCATTTCCGGGTTTGCCCTTGGGTGCCGCCTTCTTCACGGAAGCATTGTTGTTATTGACGATGATCACGGTGTTGCCGCCCTTCCCCTGCTTGTGCTTGGTATGACCTGGGTTGGTTGTGCGCGGGTGATGCGGGTTGTTCGGGTTCTTGGTCCAGCCTTTTTTGTAGCCAGAGTGCTTGCCAGCTTTGCTGACACCTTTGCTGTCTTTAATGATGATGACCTGACCGGTGTTGGTGTTCTTCTTGCGGGAGGTAGTGCAGGAAGCCATTGTGGCGACAGACAGCACAAGCAGGAGTAAGAGTCTAAGGCGTTGCATTCGAAATTTATTTTATAATGGTGAGTGATAGAGCCGTTTGGATTCGCAAATGTATGTATTCACCCGCATACCTTGATAGGCTGGCGACTTTATTTAGTGCAATTATTTTAAAATCTTAAAATCCATGAATTCCGTCCTATAAAAAATATTTTACCTCTTCGGTGGCTGAGCCTCAACTATGCTGAACATGCTTGCGTAATTATCCAAGTGCCAACCTCCTGGCACGCTAAACTTGAGAAGCCATGCTGAACAGACTATACGGGGTGCTGCTGCTGACCCTGCTCATTCTTGCCTTGGTATCATCCTGCGAAAAGAACAACGCACAGGCTGTAAAAACCACAGCACCGACTCAAACTGTTGCTGCAGAAACAACAACCTTGCCAAATACTATATAGCAGCTTGCTATACTCATGCTATACCTATACCCTGCCTGCCCGGCGAGGTATCCTATACCTATAAAACAGCGACAGGAGCCTCTTTCGGGGCTCCTGTCGCTGTTTGAGGAAGTTCGATTATTTTACTTTGTTCTGATCTTATGCCCCGCCATGGCATAGTAAAGGATGAACAGGTAGCAAGGCACCATGATCCAATACGCCTGCTGTGCGTTAATAGCGTCGGCCAGGGCACCGTAGATAAGCGGCAGGATAGCGCCACCGGCTATACCCATGATGATGAGTGAAGAACCGATCTTGGTAAAACGACCGAGGTCGGCGATAGCCAGCGGGAAAATGGCTGGCCACATGAGCGCATTAGCCAGACCCAGCAAAGCGATAAAAGTTACCGACACGATACCGCTCGTCATGATGGCGGCTACGGTAAACAAGATGCCAAGTATAGCGGATATTTGCAGAGCTTTGTCCTGGCGGATGTATTTCGGGATAGTGGCTACCCCCACAAAGTAGGCTACCACCATGGCGCCCAGCGTGAATGAGGTAAAGAACTTGGCTGTTTTGAAAGAAATGTCCTGGGCTGCACCGTAACTTACGATCGTATCACCGGCCATCACCTCAACACCAACATACAGGAACATCGTGACAGCGCCCAGCAAAAGGTGTGGAAACTGCAGGATACTTGTCTTGTTCACATTGGCAGCGGCAACCGTTTCGTCTTCCTGATCCGTGTCCACTTCTGGTAGCGAGGACAGGTAAATCACAACGGCCAGCACAATCAGCGCAGCCATGATCACCAGGTATGGCATGATCACTTTCGAAGCCATTGTATCCAGCTCCACGACTTTCTCAGCCGCGCTCATGAGTTCCAGCTTGGCCACCACCTCATCGGCATTGGAAAGCACGATGGCACCCAAGATGATAGAGCCCAGTATACCGCCGATTTTGTTGCTCACGCCCATTATGCTGATACGCTTGGCAGCACTTTCGATCGGCCCCAGAATGGTAATGTAAGGGTTGGAAGCCGTCTGCAGCATGGCCAGTCCCGTGCCCTGCACAAACAGTCCGATCAAAAACAGCTCGAGCGTGCGGGTTAGCGCGGCAGGCACAAACAAGAGGGCCCCGGCTGCCATCACAAGCAAGCCCACCGACATACCTTTCTTAAAGCCGGTTGCCTTCAGCACCCAGGCCGAAGGTATAGCCATCACGAAATAGGAGATGTAGAAAGCAAAAGCCACCAGATACGACTGGAAGTTATTCAGCTCCAGGGCGATTTTGAAATACGGAATCAGGATGGCGTTGAGCCAGGTAACGAAACCGAAGATAAAGAACAGCGCCCCGATGATGAGGATCGAGCGCATGTACCCACCAGAAGCGTTCTCCTGCCCGGTCTTGCTGTTTGAGGAAGTGGCTACTTTAGTCATGTTAAAATTTTAGGTATAGATAAGGTGCAAAACTGTATCCGGCAGAAAGGCGCAGGAATAGGAGTACAATATAGAATTTATCTCGCTTATATCAGGTGTTATAACCTTAAAATTTGACCGATAACTTACTCCACCACAATCTCGTCTAGCATCAGCCAGGTCTTCTGTCCGGCAGATGGGTATTTGTCAGGGCTCACGCCTACGCTTCGGACCTTCACTTTCACGAAGCGGGCGCGGGTCAGCGGAATGGTGGCGGCAACTTCGTGGGTCGTGATGCCCTCCGCACCCAGCGGGTTAGGGTCTTCAATCGTGTCCACGGTCACATACCGAATGCCATCCACCGACAGCGCATACTCTACCTGCACCGGCAGGAAGATGCGGTAACCGATGTGCTGCATAAAGTTAGTGCTCAAGCGCTGAATCGGCTGCACCTTGCCCAGGTCGATGATCGCCTCCACGTCGGTCCCCAAAAATCCGACCCAATGGCCATCGTACTGATCGGTGGAGCCTTTCAGGCCATCCACCAATTTGGACTTGTTGGCAAAGCTTGCGCTAGCCGGGTTGGTAAGCGTGATGCTTTTGTTCAAACCTTTATGTGCCTCGAACGTGCGGGTGCTTACTTTGCCTACCCGTTTGCCGTTCACAAAGGAGCTGGCTTTGATCGTGGCAGTTTTGTTCAGTGTGAAAGGCGCTTTGTACACCTGCGACCGGGTGCTTGGGTCCGATCCGTCCAGGGTATAGTGGATGGTCACATCGGCGGCATCCGTATCGAAGGCGACGGTGGCTCTGTTGCTTACCGTGTCTACCTGCAACTGCTGATTCACGTTGAAGGCGCTGCGAGCGTAGTTAACACCCAGGGCGTCGTAGCGCTTGTATTGCTCCGTCATGCGGTTCTGGAAGCTCTTCCAGTCTTTCAACTTGGCTGGCGTCCACAGCACTTCGCTCAGGGCGGCTATTCGCGGGAACACCATGTACTCAACGTGCTCTTCCGTAGAGATGTACTCGGTCCACATGTTGGCTTGTGCGCCCAGTATGTACTTTTTCTCGTCGGCCGACAGCTCGCTGGGCGTTGGGTCGTAGGCGTATACCTTGGAGAGGGGGTTATACCCGTGAATGGTAACAGGCTCCAACTCGCGCTCGCCCTGGTAATAGTCCAAGTATAAAGGCGTGCCAGGCGACATCACCACATAGTGCTTTTCTTTAGCGGCTGCTATACCTCCTTTGGTGCCGCGCCACGACATCACATAGGCATTCGGTGCCAAACCGCCTTCCAGAATCTCGTCCCAACCGATGATGATGCGACCGTTCTTGTTGGCGAACTTCTCCATGCGCTGCACAAAATAGCTCTGCAGTTCGTGCTCGTCCTTAAGGCCCTCATCCTTGATGCGCTTCTGGCATTTCGGGCATACCTTCCAGCGGGTCTTCGGCGCTTCGTCCCCCCCTATGTGAATCACTTTGCTCGGGAAAAGCGCCATTACCTCGGTCAGCACATCTTCCAAGAAAGCGAAGGTCTGCTCGTTGCCTGCGCAGAAAATATCCGGGAAAATCCCCCACTTCGACTCTACTTTGTGCGGTCCGCCGGTGCACGAAAGCTCTGGATAAGCAGCCAAAGCGGCCAGTGCGTGGCCCGGCATTTCAATCTCAGGCACTACATTGATAAAGCGGTCCTGGGCATATTTTACTACTTCTTTGATCTCTTCCTGGGTATAATAGCCACCGTGACGCTGTTTGCGGTAGGTCTGCGGCAGGTCCCAGTAGTGGCCGATCAGGGTGCTGTCGCGCCAGGCGCCAACCTCGGTCAATTTCGGGTACTTCTTGATCTCGATGCGCCAGCCCTGGTCGTCGGTCAGGTGCCAGTGAAAGCTGTTGAGCTTGTGCATGGCCAGGTAATCGATGTACTGCTTCACAAACTCCACCGGAAAGAAATGGCGCGTTACATCCAGGTGCAAGCCGCGCCAGGTATAGCGGGGCTTGTCCACGATCTCAAGCGCAGGTATAAGCGTCGACTCGGATGTTTTTTGAGCAGGCAGGAGCTGACGCACCGTCTGTATTCCCCAAAAAGTGCCGTGCGTTTCTTTGGCAGCCAGTGTTATGCGCTGCTGGTTCACACGCAGGTTATAGCCCTCAGCGCCCAACGTATCGTTGTCCGTCTTCAGCGTCAGGTAGATCAGGTTTGTATCTTTTTTTTTCGGTTTCTTCTGGATCACCTCGGGTTTGTGACCGATGGCTGTTTCAATGTGCTGGGCCAGAAACTCGCCCACGCGCAGTAGATCGGCATTTTTTGGGTCCACGTATACCTTAGTGGAAGGCTGCACCAGAAAGTTTCCTTTTTGAGTGGTCAACTTTACAGGTTGCGGTATCAGCGACAGTGACTCAGGTTTAACCTGCGCCTGCACTGGCGAGAGAGTGGCTATACCTGCCGTGCAAACAAAAGAGAGCAAAAGGGTAAGAATACTTTTCCTGAAAATCATATCAGAAACGGGTGTTATGTGGGTGTTGGTTATGCTAAAAAGCGATGTAATGTTTAGTTGGTCGAGAAGGGCCTTTACTTTAAGAAAACATGCCTGGGCTAGCCGTTAACAGCTAAGATAGAAGGCGAACGAGTCGTAATCGAAAAACACCTTATATGCCTGTTAACAGAAAATATTTATACATCTTTCCTTAAAATCCCCAATACAAACTCACTATCAAAGGTTTGTAAACATTTCTCTAGCTCATTTAGAGTCCGTATTTCAACCTGTCTACCTTGATATTTTATAATTATGAATGCGTTTTTATTAAAGTAATCAATTATTGCCTGTGTTCTTGATTTAAAGTATTCTTGTCCAGAGGCTATTTGAAAGGCATAAAAAATATCTTTCAAATACTCAGATTCAATAATCCCATTATTCTTTTCAAGAATTTCATAGATTTCCTGATAATTAGCCCTTATGTATTTCATCGAAAAGATATATGTTCATTACTGGCTACAAGATCCTTACAGGATGACAAAACGAATTGTAACAAATCCTGGCTTTGGTTAAATCAGGGTCAATTTTACTAACCCAGGCAAATAAGAAAACAGCTAAAACAAAGCTAAGCATTTTGCTTTGTTTTAGCTGTCATCGTTTATACTAGAATTTCCACTTCACGAAAGCCTCCATGGCCTCGTAGTTGGCCAGCCCCAGGTCGTCGTAGCTCTTGGCGGTCTCGCGGTTGCGCTCCTCGGCACGCACCCAGAATTCGCGGGCATCATCTCCCGGGAACACCGGGTAGTCTTTCTGCGACTGGTGCTTGAAGATGGCGTTTCGCTTGCGCTGTACCTCCTGCGGCGAGAGCGGCACGGCCATTTCGATTTCGTGGGTGGCGAACTCGTGCCAGGCGCCGCGGTACATCCACAGCCAGCAATCCTGGGCCCACTCTTCGGTTTCGCGCAGGCGGTTGAGTGCGGCCAGCACAATGTTGAAGCACACGATGTGCGTACCGTGCGGATCGGCAAAGTCGCCGGCGGCAAACACCTGGTGCGGCTTCACTTTCTGCAGCAGCTCAATGGTTAGCTCCACGTCGATGTCAGTCACCGGCTTCTTCACGGTTTTACCTGTCTCGTAGAACGGCAGGGCCATGAAGTGGATATGGTCGTCGTCCAGACCAGCGTAACGGGCGCCGGCAATGGCCTCGCTCTTGCGGATAAAGCCTTTCACATCGCGGATTTCCTGGGTGTCGAGCTGGTTCGGCTGCTTGTTCTCCAGGAAGCTGCGCATATCGTCGTAGATGCCCTCCAAGTGGTCGGTCTCCTGCCCGATGCTCTTGTTGAAGTCGATGGCGAACTCCATGTAGCGCAGCACGTCATCATCCCACACGGCGGTGTTGCCCGAAGTCTGGTACGCCACGTGCACATCGTGTCCCTGGTCCACCAGTCGGATAAAGGTACCACCCATCGAGATCACGTCATCGTCCGGGTGTGGCGAGAAGATCACCACGCGTTTGCGGGCAGGCTCGGCACGCTCCGGACGGCGTCTGTCGTCGGCGTTTGGTTTACCACCTGGCCAGCCGGTAATGGTGCTCTGCAGTTTGTTGAAGATGTCGATGTTGATCTCGTAAGCTGTGCCTTTCTCGGTGATCAGTTGGGCCATGCCGTGGTTGTTGTAGTCTTCCTCGGTCAGCTTCAGGATCGGCTTCTTCACGGTCTGCGACAGCCAGATCACCGCTTTCTTGATCTGGGCATCGTCCCAAACACAGTCCTTTACCAGCCATGGTGTGTCGAAGCGGGTCAGTTCCGATGCCGCATCCTGATCTAGGACAAACTCCACATTGTCAGACAGCTGCAGGTAAGTAGCCGGTACATCGCCGGAAATTTCGCCTTCCACCGCTTTCTTGATGATCGGCGCCTTTTTGCCGCTCCAGGCCATCAGGATGATCTCACGGGCTTTGAAGATAGTGCCAATACCCATCGTGATGGCTTTGCGCGGCACATTCTCCTTGCCACCGAAGTCGCGCGAGGCGTCGCGGCGGGTCAGGTCGTCGAGCGTAACCAGGCGCGTACCGGAGTTTGGCGCTGAGCCCGGCTCGTTGAAACCGATGTGACCCGTACGACCGATACCTAGCAGCTGCAGATCCAGCCCGCCCACAGACTCGATTTTGCGCTCGTACTCCAGGCAGTAGTCGTGTATTCTCTCCTGTGGTAGCGTACCGTCCGGTATGTGGATGTTGTTTTTGTTGATGTCGATGTGATCGAACAGGTGCTCGTTCATGAACGTCACGTAGCTCTGCACGGCAGTCGGCTGCATCGGGTAGTACTCGTCCAGGTTGAACGTGATCACATTGCGGAAGCTCAGTCCCTCTTCGCGGTGCAGGCGTACCAGCTCGGCATATACCTTTACGGGTGTGGCACCAGTGGCCAGGCCGAGCACAGCCTTCTCGTTGCGCCCCTGCTTATATCTGATCAACTCCGCAATACGCTGCGCCACTTTCACGGAGGCAACATGTTGGTCGGGGTAAACGGTTACCGGAAGCTTTTCAAAACGGGTTTCTTCCAGAAGATTTAATCGTGCCATTTTCGTTGTGCTATAATATGGTGTTGTGTTTCGTTGTCTTTCTATTTCGTTGATTCGATGCGGTGCTCAAAAATGCGCTCCATCACCGTGGCCACTGGCCCCAGTATACCTGCCTGCGTTCCCAGCTTCGATAAGGCAATTTCGGTGCGCTCGCGCAGCTGCGTCATGCAGTAGGTGTTGATCGACTGCTGGATCGGGGTAGTCAGGTATTGCCGGGCCTCCGCCATTTTGCCGCCGATGATGATCAGCTCCGGGTTGAAAAGCTGGATCAGCATGGCAATGCCTTTGCCCAGGTTGCGGCCTGTTTCAGCGAGTATGTTAATGGCATACTGGTCGCCTTCGTGAGCTGCTTGTATGATAGCCTTTGGCTCAATCTTTTCCGGATTCTCACCCGAGAGGGCCTTCAGCAAGGTGTCCTGCCCGGCCTGCAGTCCTTCGCGGGCCATACGGGCCAGGGCGCTTCCCGAGGCCACTGTTTCCAGGCAGCCCCGCTTGCCGCAGTGGCAAAGCACGCCATTTTCTATAAACGGGATGTGACCGAACTCGCCTGCAAATCCGGAGGTGCCCAGCCGCAGTTTGCCGTCCATGATGATGCCCAGACCAATACCCCAGTCGAGCGTGAGCACGAGCGCGTCGCGTTTGCCCTGCGCTGCCCCGAAGCGGTACTCGGCCAGGGCGATGCTCTTCACGTCGTTCTGGATGTAAACCGGTTTGTTGAATTTGAGCGAGAGCAAGTCCTGGAGCGGCGTTTCGTCCTGACCAGTCAGCAGGTAGGTATAGCTGTCGCCTTCTCTGGACGACACAAGTCCAGGCATACTCAAGCCAATGCCCATCAGTTTATCGGCGTCTATACCTGCCGAGAGCACCAGACTGCTGGCATGCTGGTATAGCTCATCCACAGCGGCAAGGTCTCTGGAAAGCTGCAAAGGGAAGGTATGGATGCCGGTGATGTTGTTGTTCGTGCCGTCGAAAATGGCCATGCGGGTACTGAACTTATCCATTTGGATGCTCAGCACGAAGAGTGAGTTATTGCGCAGACCGTATAGTTCCGGCTTGCGCCCTCCCACCGATTCGCCACGGCCTTGTTTTTCGATCAGGCCATCGGTCATCAACTCGTTGAGCAGCGCCATAGAAGTGGGCGAACTGATGTTGAAGCGGTTGCAAATGTCAGCGTTGGATCGGGCGCCTTTTACATACAAGTGCCTCACGATCTTTATTTTCTGAAGATGCTTCTTCCTTTCCACATGGTTGAGCTTCTCCAGATACCCTTCTTCCATTGCCAGAAATGCGCCCATATGTCAGTTTGGTGTTATACTATAAAGGTGAGGAAGTTTTGAGGTATTTGCAAATACTTTTATCAAATTTTTAGTAAAGTTAATTATGATTACGTTAAATTTTACTCAAATGATGTATAGTTATAGCAACTTTTGCAAAAACATAATCAGTTCTTCTTATGATAAAGCATAAAAAAAGGCAGTAACTCCCGCTACTGCCTTTTTTAATTATCAAACTCAAAAGTGCTTATACCTTATTCGTACAGCGACTTTTCGCGCAAATCTACCAGCGTGGCCTCCGGCGATACACGCTTAGCGCGCAGGAAGCGGCCGAGTTCAAAGGCATCGTGATTTGCAGCCGAAGGGTTCATGCTGTTGATGCGTACACGACCAGCAGAGTGGATGAACTCCTGGTTGCCGCCAATCCACATGCCTACGTGCACCACGCGCTCCGGCTTACCGTCTTTGGCAGGCGAGCCGAAGAACAACAGGTCGCCCGGACGCATGTTGTCCCATCCACTCTTAGTGTCTACCAACTCCCCAATGTGCACCTGCTGCGAAGCGTCACGCGGCAACACCAGTCCGTTCATAAAGAAGATCGTTTTGGTAAAGCCACTGCAGTCCATACCTTTCACGGATGTGCCGCCCCACAGGTAGGGCATGCCGAGCATTTCCTTGCTTGAAGCCACCAGGTTCTCCTCAGTTGGTTTGCGGCTGGCTACCCATTCTTTATAATCAATGGCTTCGGCAGCGGAGATAAAGCCTGTGCGGCCATCCGGAAAGCTCACTTCATAAAAGTCCTTCGTTTTGTTTTTCTGTACCAACACGTCGCCGTACACCATGTCCGATACCGTAGTGGCTGCTTTATCAGCTTTGGCATAGGCAAAGCCATAGGTCTTGGTATAGATCAGCTTTTTGCCCTGCTGCCAGCTGTTGAAGGCCGTCTGATCCATCAGCGCCACACCGCCATAATCTACCCACGACAGGTACTGGTCCGGCGTCTGCACCAGGTACCAGCCGTCTTTCTTCTTCCATACCTTCAGCGGGGTGCCCATGGTCGCCTGCGTCGCCAGTTCAGCGGAGTGCTTTGGCTGTGAGCGCAGATTGGCCACAGAAATGGTGACAATCGCCTGGTGCTTGCCTTCGAGCGAGGCCTCCGGCAATACCTGTACACTGTCAACAAAGCTTACTCCCGCCGCCTGCAGGCGTTTCACCAGGTCAGCCTTGGCTTCCGGCATGTTGGTTTCGCCACGCAGCACGTTTCCGTTAGCCTCTACATCAAACAGTGCTACCCGCTTGTCAGGAGCAAACTGCTGACGCACCGCATCGATGTGCGTTTTGGCCGGCGAAACGGCAGCTTCAGCTTTAACCGCTGCGCTGGACTCGGTAGTGGTGCTTTGTGTGCCGGCGCAGGAAGCAAGCACTAGCAAAAACAACAGCACGAAAGAATTCTTTTTAATCATAGTATCGGTTTTTAATCGTTTGCCGGCAAAAGAGGCCGGCAACAGCATTATTCACTAAACATTTATCTTTCTATAATAATTCGTTACTGAGGCGCCACCATCTGCATGAGTATACCGGAGATATAGGCCCCGTAGGTACCCACGGCATAGCCCAGTATCGCGAGCAGTACCCCTACCGGAGCCAGTGCCGGATGAAAGGCAGCAGCCACAATCGGAGCCGAGGCAGCACCACCCACATTGGCCTGACTGCCCACTGCCAGGAAGAAGAATGGCGCCTTCACGAGCTTGCCCACAATGAAAAGCACCAGCATGTGGATAGAAATCCAGATGATGCCGACCAGGAACAGACCCGGCTGACTCACAATGGCGGTCACGTCCATCTGCATGCCAATGGTCGCCACCAGGATGTAGAGGAAAATGCTGGCTATACGCGATGCCCCCGCTCCTTCCAGATTACGAGCCTTGGTAGTGGACAGCAGCATACCGAATGTAGTAGCCAACACCACCAGCCAGAAGAAGCCGGAGGTTAAGCTGAACTGCTCCAGGTATGGCGCATTCTCAGCGATCCAGGGTGCAATGATATCGGCAAAGAAGTGCGCCACACCCGTCAGACCGAAGCCTATACCTGCGATCAGCATCAGGTCGGGCATAGTTGGCACGCGCATGATGCTCTTGCGGTAGCGCTCAATCTTGTCTTTCAGTTCATTCACAGCAGAGCTGTCAGCCTTAAAGAAAGCGTCGATCTTTTCTGACCTGCCCGCCCCATACAGTAGCACCGCCATCCAGATATTAGCCACAATCACGTCTACGGCGATCACGGCCGAGAATAAGTTCGGACTAGGCTGGAAAACTTCGTACATCGCCAATTGGTTGGCACCGCCACCAATCCAGCTGCCTGCAATGGTCGTCAGTCCACGCCACACAGCGTCAGGCCCCGCTCCCCCTACAATATCAGGGGCAAACGTGGAGACGATGAGGATAGCCAGCGGACCGCCAATAATAATACCGACCGTGCCTGTGATGAACATAAGTCCCGCTTTGTGGCGCAGTTTCCAGATCTCCTTCAGGTCGAGGCTGATGGTGAACAGCACCAAACTTGCCGGCAGCAGGTAGCGCGAGGCCATGCCATACAAGGCGGAGGTTTCGCCGGAGATGATGTTGAGCGAGTTGAGCAAACTCGGGATGAGGTAACACAGCAAGAGCGAGGGTACCACCGAGTAGAACTTCTTGAAGACAGTGCGTTCGCTGGATGATGTTTTGAAAATAATAGCCAGGATGACGATAAGTATACCCAGCACGACGGCGTCGTTGGTGATGAGGGGTGTTGTAGCGGTGGTGGTTTCTTCCATGAAATGCAGGTTTCCCTGTTAAAGGGTATCTAGGTTTAGTTGAATATGGTTAGGTCGAAATCATGCTGGTGCTGTTCAAGCTTTCGATTACCAGCTAATTTCAAGATTAAGGTCTGTCAAAGTGATTAATCAGCTCTGTTAATCGCCGGATATCCTGCTCCGTGTGCGCGCTGTTGAGGATAACCCGTGTTATCGGGTCATCGGCAGGCGTTGGGTAGCGGAAGCTGGAGATGATCACGCCATGCTCCTGCAGGTACGCCGCTAAGCGGTGTTCACGCACCCCAAAAACCGGATACCTTTCAAAGTAACTGAATTGCCCGGGCCTCTCCAAATGCGCCAGAAAATAAGCGATGTTGGCATACAGCTTCTCCCGGGCTTCCTGGAACACGGACTCACATTTTAAAAAGGCATACAGGTAGGCCGGTATAGCCGGGGACGCTCCGCCAAAATAATGGCTATGCCGCAGCTTGTCGACCAGTTCCTTATCCCCCAGCACGACGCCGGCAGGTATACCCAGCGCTTTGCCCATGGAGCTGGCCACGACCAGCCGCACGTTGGGTTGTAGCCGGGCTTTGAGCTGTGTGTATACCCCGTTGCCGTCCTCTCCCGTCACCCCGAAGCCATGCGAATCGTCTACGATCAGCGTAATCTGCTTATTGGCAGGCAAAGCGCTGAGCCAGCTAAAACCGTGGTTCCGGGCCTTGAGCGGATCGAGGGAATTGCAAACCAGGATGACATGCTCCTCCTGCAAGCCCTGTAATTTTTGCAGCATGGGTCCAACCCAGGCGTCGTAATCGCCGGTGACTTCGTCGGCGGTGCTGCGCCAGAGGGCCGGGTGCGTGTTGGGAGCGTAGATGAAATGTCCGCTCCCCTGCAGCGCCTGCACCAGCGCCTGCCCCGCCAGGTAACCCGACGACATGGTAAAGGCCGCCTCTGCGCCGGTATACCTGGCCAGATACTCCTCCGTCTCCTCAAACACCCGCAGCTGCAGGTTGGAGTTGCGGGAGCTGGAGTAGTTGGTCCCATAGCGGGCCATCCCTTCCAGCACGCAGTTTCGGAAAGCCTCGTTGACAGGTATACCCAGGTAGGAGGTCCCGCTGAAAAACAGGAACTCCTCTCCTTCCACCACCAGGGTGCGGCCCGGCAATTGGTCCGTGTATACCTTGCTGGCCATTAGGCTGTCAGGACAACACCTGTACCGTTCACGTTTTCGCTGTAGCTCACTTTGCCGTAGTCGATGGTGACGCCGGCGGCAATGTCTTTGCTTAGCAGCAGGGCACCGTCCATGTCCACGTAGTCGAGCATCGGCAGCAGCTGCGCGATGGCCGATATACCCACGCTGGACTCCGTCATGCAACCTACCATCACTTTCATGCCCAGACTCTTGGCTTCGGCAATCATGCGGCGGGCAGGCGTCAGGCCGCCGCATTTGGTGAGCTTGATGTTCACGCCATGGAACAAGCCGTGGCACTTGGCCACGTCACTCTCGGTGATGCAGCTCTCGTCTGCGATCAGGGGCAGCTCGGAGCGCTTGTATACCTCTTTCATACCTTCCAGATCATCGGCCTTCATGGGCTGCTCAATAAACTGCACACCCAGTTCCTTCAATTGCTTCGAGTTTTCGATCGTCTCTTCCACACCCCAGGCGCAGTTAGCATCCACACGGAAAATGGCATCGGTATGCTTGCGCAGCTCCTTGATGATGGCTACGTCTTCTTTGGTGCCCAGCTTGATCTTGTAAAGCGGCCAGGGCATTTCCTGCAGCTTTTTCACCATGTTATCGATAGAGGCGATGCCGATGGTATAGTTGGTGAGCGGCATGTTCTTGGCCTCCAGTCCCCAGATTTTGTAGAGCGGCTGGCCTTTCATTTTGCCGAACAGGTCGTTGGCCGCCAGGTCGAGTGCGCAGAGGGCAAAAGGCTGGTCCGCCAGATGGGGCTGCATTTGTGCCCAGAACTCCTCCGGCGAAGTCAGCTCCGTGGACTCGATTTTCTCGCGGATGCTTTCGAGCGCTGCGGTCATGCTCTCAATGGTGAAGCCGTAGTAGGGATTGCTGGTCGCCTCGCCGTAGCCTTTGTGCTCGCCGTGCTGCAGCTCCACAATCATGGTTGGCTGCACATCGCGGGAGTCGTAGGAGATGGTGAAGGTGTGCCGCAGCGGCAGGTCAAAAGAGCGTATCGTTAGTTTCATGGTTGATTGTTTATTGCTGATTGGTGATTGGTAATAGTTGATTAAGCTAATCTACTGCCCTCGCTCGCGTCCCGCGAGTGTGAGCTATTTCAGCGGCGTCCCGCCGCGTGTGTTTAAAGGTATATAGCTGAGGTATCTGGCAAACCTTAATGCTTATTTTATACATGGCGCGAGCCTCCTCGCTTGCGCTATAAAGGTTCTTAATACTTCTCGTGCACCTCGGTCATGATGCGCTCCATGGCATTTCTGATTTCTGACGAAGATGTCTTGAAGTTGTTATTCATAAAACTGTACATCAACAATTTACCACTTTTGGTCATGATGTAGCCACTTTGGTTGTGTACGTGTGCCAGCGTGCCGGATTTGCCGAACACAAAGGGCACGTCTGCTTTATAGATGTTCCGGAAGGTACCTGGTCTTCCGCCCACGGCCAGCATCGGCAGGAGCCTCTCTTTCGGGCGCTCGGCATACATTTTCTGCAGGAGCACGATGATGCTGCGCGGGGTGAACATGTTCATGCTTGAGAGGCCGGAGCCGTCTATCCATACCGGCGCATCCGGCAGGTCCGACAGGTAGTTTTTCACGGCGTAGCGGATGGCCCGCTCTACCGACAAGGTATCAGAAAGAGTGCCATAACCCAGGATCATCAACTGCTCTGCCATCAGGTTGTCGCTTACCTGCAGCATGCGCTTGAAAACGGTGTCGGCCGGCAGACCATAGAGCACCTTTCCGCCCGCAGGTATAGGACGCTTCACCAGTTTTACGGGGCGCTTCAGGGTATCTGCCAGTAGTTGTACCGTCAGCTCAGGCGAGGTGATAAAAGGCACTTCCTGCGAGAAGGCAACGGCAGCACGTTTCGGGTTATAGGCAATGTCGTTGGTTCGCCATGCCCTCCGGAAGGTGTCGCGGTGGGCGTTCCTGGTAGTATCCGGCATCACGTTCTTGTTGAAGAAGGCGGGTGTTGTGGTATAGGCGGAGGCACTGTCTTTTTTGAACTTCACGATGTTGCCGTGGATCGGGAAAGCGCTTCGCTCCGGTTGGTAGTAATAATTGTAATCGTCCCAGCCCCAGTTCGTGGCGAAGGCCGTGCTAGTCATGGGCGCTTCTATGTAGTAGAGTTTTTCCTTTCGGTTCTTCAGGAAGTCGTAGGCGATATTGTTTTTCAGGTCCATGTGCGTGAAAGTCGGATCGCCGGTGCCCCAGAAGATCAGCGAGTCGCCTTTGGCCACGTACTTGAGCGCAGGGATGGAGTCGCCCAGCATTTTGGAAGCCGCATAAAACGTGAACAACTTGGTGTTGGAAGCCGGCACGAAATACTTGTCGGCGTTGTGTTCGACCACTGCCTTGCCCAATTCCGGATCGTAGAGCACGAAGCCTACAAAGCTCTGCTGCTGCGCCTCCACTTCCAGCACCCGCTGCTGTATCACAGTCGGTCCGTAAGGCGCAGGCGCTTCGGCCACAGGTTTAGCCGCGCTACAGCCCAGCAAAAAGAGCAGGCCGAGGCAGGAGAAGAGTTTTAAGGTATAGCGGGTGAGTAGCGGTTTGATCATACGAGTGGAATGTGAATTGACACTTCAATTTACAAATACTTCTGATACAGGTTATAAAGAATCAGCTTCTCATCCTCCGTCAGCGGACTGTTTATATCATTCTGTATAAAATGGATCTTAAAAGCCCGCACGGCTGCCTCGGGGTTACGCACATCGTAGCCAATAATGCGCAGGGCATCCATTGGGTTAAAATTTTCAGGAAGGGTATATTTCGGTACTGTCTCCAGCACGAGTAAAGGCGTTTGGTCTCCTTCACCGCCTACAGCCACTTCGCGCAGCACCTGTTCTTTTTCCAGCACATCCTCGTCATACCACAACCCAAAGCCATTGTCGGCCAGCGTCTTCCATGGGAATAGTGGACTTGGATCGACCTTACGTGCTGGGGCAATGTCAGCGTGACCGATAAAGTTCTCGGCAGGAATGCCGTGCTCTTTCTTGAGCTTGCCCAACACCGCGATCAGGCTGTTGATCATCGGTTCCGGGAAGGGCTCCGAGCCGTTGTTATCCAATTCTATACCTATCGAAGAAGAATTAAGATCGGTGTTGCTGCCCCACCTGCTGTTACCGCCATGCCAGGCTCGCATGTGGTCGTGTAACATCTGGTATACCTTGCCGTCGCGCCCGATCACGTAGTGCGAACTCACCTTGGTAGAGGGCATCGTGAAGGTCTTCAAGGTATGCTCCGTGGAGTTCTGCGCCGTGTGGTGGATGATCACAAAGTTCGGCTTGCGCAGGTTGAAATTGGTCGTACCGACCCAGTAATCACCTTGCGGATAGGTATGCTCTCCGGTCGGGGCCGCAGGTATAGCCAGCAGCGATTTGGCATAGGCTTTGGCCTGTTTCTTATGCGATTTGTTTGTCGCGGCGTAGGGGTTTGTGGCGCAGCTTGCTAGCAGGCCGCAACCGAGCAGTAGTGTAAATGCTTGCGTAAAAATTCGTTTCATTATGTGCTTACTTGTTCAGTAAATATATCAAAATCAATTGTCTATGCTTGCCGGCTTGTTATACCGCAAGTTTAGCATTAGTGCCACTTGTGAATGTGGCCAGTTTGCAACTGGCGTAGCTACTTTGCAGGTATTGCAACGTGCTTTGTTTCATAGCTTCGCCTATGCGGCGGGCACCTTCTTTTGTCTTGACACAAAAAGAAGGCAAAAAAGTCAAGACGCTCCAAATCGAGGGCCCCTACCCCCAGTCACTAAACGCTCTTGACAGGGGGATCCCTTCACCCCCAACAGTGAAGCGTCGTAAGGCGCACTTGGTACCGCTACTTTTTCATCGTGAGCGTGCAAGTTAGTCTTCCGATGCGTGCCAGTGTTTTATGACAGAAACAACGAAGCCATACCTATTGGGTAGCAGTTACAAAAAGTCTCGCTTTGACGGGGGCAGGGGGATGTCAATCGTGCACCGCTCCTTCCTCTTTTTTTAGGGGAAGGTTGGGATGGGGTCACACGGCATCCGCCAACATCCTGTAAATCCGTGGGGTAGGGGCCTTATATAAAGATTCAGACACATGAACTGCATCACCCCTCCCGCACCACTAGGTATACCCGCCGCAACATCGTATATTTGGGTACTGATTACTTACTCACTCCACGCCCCTAATATTGCTTTTATTTGCAGGAATTTAAAAAATTACCGCAAATAAAAATACTTATACCTGAAAACTATTAAATTGCAGTGTATCTGATATTACCAAAACCTATATCATCTTGAAACCATCCTATTACTTCTCGATGGCCCTTGCTTTGTTGCTCTTTTTGGGCACAAACAACCTGCAAGGCCAGTCAAACAAAGCAAAAAAAAGCAAGGCAGCCGCCGCTAAGAAAGCTCCGGCTGCCACCTTCACGCCGGGCCGCGACGCCGATTTCCTGCAGTACACCAACAGCCGTTGGGTCGACTCGGTGATGAAGACCCTCACACCGGAAGAACGCATCGCGCAGCTAATCATGATCCCGGTGTACTCTAACAGAGACCAGGCACACATTGACGAAATCAGCAAGCTGATCACTACTTACAAAGTAGGTGGCCTTATTTTCTTCCAGGGCGGCCCGGTGCGCCAAGCCAAGATGACCAACCGCTACCAGCAGGAGAGCAAAGTGCCGCTGATGGTATCCATCGACGGTGAATGGGGTCTGGCCATGCGCCTCGACAGCACCATCCGCTTTCCTTACCAAATGGCCATCGGCGGCATCGAAAACGAGAGACTCATCTATGAGATGGGTGCCGAAATCGCCCGTCAGTGCCAGCGTTTGGGCGTGCATGTAAATTTCGCCCCGACCATCGACATCAACAACAACGCCAACAACCCGGTGATCGGCTTCCGCTCTTTCGGTGAGGACAAATACAACGTGGCCAGCAAGTCTATCGCCTACATGAAGGGCATGCAGGACAACCACGTACTGGCCAGCGCCAAGCACTTCCCTGGCCACGGCGATACCAACGTGGACTCGCACTACGGCCTGCCGCTGATCAACTTCTCCCGCATCCGCCTCGACTCGGTGGAACTGCACCCTTTCCGCGCTCTGATGGAAAAAGGCCTGGGCAGCGTGATGGTGGCACACATGAACATCCCGGTGCTCGACAACACACCAAACCTGGCTTCTACCCTTTCAAAACCGATTGTAACCGGCTTGCTTAAAGACGAGCTAAAGTATAAAGGACTTGTGTTTACCGACGCCCTCAACATGGAAGGGGTAGCCAAATTCTTCCCTCCGGGGGTGGTGGACGTGAAAGCCCTGTTGGCAGGTAACGACGTGATGCTGAACACAATGGATGTAAAAACCACCATTCAGGAAGTGAAGAAAGCCATCGCCAACAAAGAGATCACACAGGAAGAGATTGACGCCCGCGTTCGCAAGGTGCTGGCCGCCAAGCAATGGGTAGGCTTAGACAAGTGGGAGCCGATTGAGACGAAAAACCTGGTCGCCGACCTCAACAACCCACACGCCCAGTACCTGAACCGTCAGCTGACGGAGGCTTCGCTCACCCTGCTGCGCAACAAAAACAACATCCTGCCAATCCAGACCCTCGACACGCTCAAAGTAGCTGCCCTTGCGATTGGCACTACAAAGGAAACTGCTTTCCAGCGCGACCTGGCCCGATATACCCAGGTCGACACCTTCTTCCTGAAGCCGACCAACTCTATCGAAGAGCTGCAGGCTATGAAGGAGAAACTGAAAGATTACAACCTGATCATTGCCGGTGTGCATGCGCTGCAACTGAAGGCAGGCAGCAGCAATTTTGGCATCACCGCTGAGATGAACCTGTTCCTCAAAGAGCTGATCCGCAATAAGAAAACCATCGTGAGCGTGTTCGGCAACGTGTACAGCCTCGCCGAAATGGAGAGCCTTGCCAAAGCTGACGCCGTGATTGCCGCTTACCAGGAGAACGATGTGACGCAGGACCTGACTTCGCAGTTGATCTTCGGAGGTATAGGTGCGCAGGGCAAACTGCCGGTAACGGTGAGCAATGCCTTTAAGATTGGCGATGGCCTGTTGACGCACGGCGGCGTTCGTCTGGCTTACTCCATGCCGGAGGCGGTAGGCATCAAATCAAAAGATCTGGCAGGTATAGACTCGCTCGTGTACCAGGCCATTCGTGAGGAAGCGGCTCCGGGTGCACAAGTACTCGTAGCCAAAGACGGCAAGGTGATCTACCACAAAGCCTTCGGCTACCATACCTACGAGAAAGAACAAGCAGTAAAGGTTGATGACCTGTACGACCTGGCTTCTGTGACTAAAATCAGTACTTCGATGGCTGCGCTGATGCGCCTAAAAGGAGAAGGCCGTTTTGACGAGAACCAGACACTGGGCCATTACCTGCCAATGGCTGCCGGCACCAACAAAGCCGACCTCAACTACCGCGACATCCTCACGCACCAGGCCCGTCTCAAGTCCTGGATTCCGTTCTGGAAAGAGACTGTGAAGAAAAACGGCAACTTCAAGTGGCGCACGTTCAAAGCAGATTCTTCGGCCCGTTTCCCAATCAGAGTAGCAGACAACCTGTACATCCACCGCAAATACTCCGACAAGATTTACAAGGAGATCATGGAGTCGCCACTGAACGAGAAACCGGGTTATGTGTACAGCGACCTGTCCTTCATCCTGGCGCCGAAAGTGGTGGAGAACATCACCGGCGTTGGTTTCGAGACATACCTGCAGAACTCTATTTACAAGCCACTGGGCGCGACTACTTTGACGTTCAACCCATACAAGCATTTCTCAGCCACACGCGTTGTGCCAACTGAGTTTGAGCCGCACTTCCGCAAGCAGCTGCTGCACACCACGGTGCACGACGAAGGCGCTGCCATGCTGGGTGGTGTGAGCGGCCACGCTGGTCTGTTCGGCAACTCCAACGACGTAGCCAAACTGATGCAGCTATACCTGAACGACGGGGAGTATGCCAACAAGCGCTACATTGCCGAGAACGTGGTGAAGGAATACAGCAAGTGCCAGTTCTGCGAGCAGGGCAACTACCGCGCCCTCGGCTTCGACCGTCCGGCCAAGCCGGGCGCACAGAACAGCAACGCCGCTCCTGGCGCGCCGGCAGAAAGCTTCGGTCATTCTGGCTTCACAGGCACTTACGCCTGGGTGGATCCGGTGAACAACCTTGTGTATGTGTTCCTGAGCAACCGTGTGAACCCAACCCGCGAGAACAGTAAGTTGGGCAAGCTCAACACCCGCACCAATGTGCTGCAAGTGGTGTACGACGCCATGGGCAAAAGCAAAGAAAAACAGCCTGCAGAAGCTTCGGCACAGTAACTCATAAAGGTATAGCCGTCCCGCCTAAACTGCGGGGCGGCTATCTTTTTATACCTCCCACACTTTCTAGACCTTAACCGCCTTATACCATGACTAAACTTTCTACAGCCCCTCCCTTAACTGGCTCTGGTTTACTCAGACCGCAAACGTATGAGCGTTACCTTTCCCTTGACGTGCTCCGTGGCCTCACTATTGCGCTGATGGTGGTGGTGAACAACCCCGGCAGTTGGGGCAGCATTTACGCGCCTTTCAAGCACGCGGCCTGGCACGGCTTCACGGTCACCGACCTGGTGTTCCCTTCCTTCCTCTTTGTGGTGGGCAATGCCATGAGCTTCAGCATGCGCAAGTTCGAAAGGCAACCCGACAGCGTATTCCTGCGCAAGGTCCTGAAGCGTACGGCCCTTATTTTCCTGATCGGCCTGTTTCTTAACCTCTTCCCATTTGTTACCCGCACAGAAGGGGTTATAGTGATGAAAGACTTCACCGCGGTGCGTATTATGGGCGTGCTGCAGCGCATTGCACTGTGCTACTTCATCGCCTCGCTGGCCGTGCATTACCTCAAGTTCAAAGGAGCCGCTATTTTCAGTGTGGTGGTACTGTTTGGCTATTGGGCGGTGATGTACTTCTTCGGCGACGCTGCCGACCCGTATAGCCTCGCCGGCAATGCCGCCCGCAAATTTGATGACCTGATTATACCTGAAACCAACCTCTACAAAGGCTTCGGCATACCGTTCGATCCGGAAGGATTGCTGAGCACGCTGCCTGCCACGGTGAACGTAATTGCCGGTTACTTTGCCGGTCTGTTCATCCAGAAGAGCGGCAACAATCTGTCAACTGTATTTAAGCTGATGGTAGCCGGTGCCGCACTGGTGGCCATGGCCTTGGTGTGGGACATCTACTTCCCGATCAATAAGCCAATCTGGACGAGCTCTTACGTGCTGCACTCGGTAGGTCTGAGCGTAATGCTGATCGCTGGGCTGATGCTGGTGATAGAGGTGCTGGGCTTTGTGAAGTGGTCTTACTTTTTTGAGGCCTTCGGCAAGAACCCGCTCTTCATCTTCGCCTTCGCCACGCTGGTGATCAAGCTCCTCAACTTCATTCGCATAGGCGACATGAGCTTGCAGAAGTGGCTTTATACAAAACTCTTCCTGAGCTGGTCCGAAGGAGAAGCCGCTTCCCTAATGTTCGCCCTCGCCTATATGCTTACCATGTGGGTGATCGGCTTCTGGATGGATAAGAAGAAGATTTATGTGAAGGTATAAGTATACCTTATACCTGTGTTCAAAAGCCTGTTCCTTCGTTGGGACAGGCTTTTTTTGTACCCAGCCCCAATGTCGTCGACTTAGGTACTTATCTGTCATTTCGAACAAAGTGAGAAATCTGAAATATTGCCACTACTTTAAATTGATCCAGATTTCTCCATTCTGTCGAGATGACAATTGAGACAGATTATTTCTTAATTTGACTGCACGGGTCAAGCATTATTCCAGAAATCTCATCAACCTTAGCAGTGAGTGCTCCCTTTTTGATCCTGAAAATCCCGGTTCTGACAGTTCTCAATATTTCAAAAAATAATATATATTTGGCTTTTAGCTATCAAAAACAAACGAAATGCTTAAGGAGGAACGGCAGGCTTTTATCATCAAGCAGATTAACTTGCACAACAAAGTGCTTTCATCAGATTTGAGTTTAAAACTCAATGTATCAGAGGATACGGTTAGAAGGGATTTAAACGAGCTGGCAGAAAGTGGCCAGATTTTGAAAGTACACGGTGGCGCTCTGTCCAAGTCCTTCCATTACCCATTCGGGCAGTCAGAGGTATACGCCAAGGAATCGAAGAAAGAAGTGGCCCGCAAGGTTATTAACCTGCTGAAAGACGGCATGAGCGTATTGGTCGGCGGTGGCACGACCATGATCGAAGTGGCCCGCATGATTCCCGATACCCTGCGCTGCACCTTCTTTACCGTAAGTCCGCTGGTGGCGCTGGAGCTAGCCGAACGTCCGAACATCAACGTGATTCTGCTGGGCGGACAGCTCTCCAAGAACTCTCATATCATGATCGGCGCGCAGGTGGTGAACCAGCTTTCCGAGATCAAGGTAGATCTTTGCATCCTCGGCACGAACTCCCTTTCCATAGAAGACGGCCTCACCGATTCCGACTGGGAGGTAGTGCAGGTGAAGAAAGCCATGATTCGCTCGGCCAAGAAAACGGTCATCATGAGCATCGCTGAAAAGCTTGGATCCGACCAGAACATGAAAATCTGCGACCTCAACTCCATTCATTATCTAGTGACGGATTTGAGACCGGAAGATGCGAGTCTGAGAGAGTATGCTGCGGTAGTTGAGGCAATTTAAAAATAATAGTCATTTCATATGAAACTGATCCAATTGACCATCCTACTGTCTGGTGTTCTGTTCTTCGCCTCTTGTAAGGACGACGCTGCCGAACCTATTGATTTAACCGGTGACTGGCAATCGACGAGTATTCATGTAAAAGGGAAATTACAGGAGGACATCAGTAACTCGACTTGGTTGCTTTTGAAAAAAGATAACCTATTTCAGAGGAACTATGTCGTAGGCAGATGGTCTTTAAACGAGAAAAACCTCGCGCTTTCTCCCAATGCAGATTTATCAATTCAGCCAATGTACTACAAGGTTGTAAACTTTTCAGGCGCATCCATGACTTTGGAGATCACCTTGACCGAGCAAGCGTATGGCTGGGACTTTGAAGACGTTGAGCCCAATGAATTGATTACTGTCACCGAAGTATATAGCAGGAGGTAGTATCTGTTGGCAAAATAAAGCCTGAAGAAGGTATAGAAAATAGAGGGGCCCGTTCTTGCGAGAACGGGCCCCTCTATTTTTATGGCTAGGTTATACCTACAAACACTCATCCAGCAGGTACACGATCGACTCATAATTACGGCCGACAGCCTCCGTCATGGCCATTTCGCAGGTCTTTCCTGAAGAGTAATAGCCGTCGTACTCGCGCTGTTTTACTTCGGCAGCTTCGGGTGCAGTGGCAGAAGCCGTGAGCTCCGGTACCAGGAAGCCCCGGTCGCCAGCCATACCGCAGCAACCCGCATGCATCGGCACAGTCACCTCTTCGGCCAGTTGCCTGGCTATACCTACAAAGCGGGCTTCGAGCCCCATCTTTTGAAGCGAGCAAACCGGGTGCAGCACCACATTGGCTTTCTTGCGCTGCACAGTGGCCTGCGGTAAGATGAAGTCGGCGATGTAGTCGATGCTGTCGATGATCCTGATCGCATCAAACTTGGCCTTGTTCTCAGCGGTGAGTACCGGGCGGCAGTTCTGTAGCGTCTGTGTACAGGATGTGATATCCAGCACGAGCGGCAGACGGCCTTTATCGGTCCACTGCCATACCTTCTCTATCGTTTCGTTAGCGGTGTAAGCGTAGGCCTGGCTATACCCTTTCGAAGAGAAGATCTGTCCGCAGCAGGCGCCTTGCACATTCTCCGGAATCGTAAACTTGAGCCCTACCTTATCCGAAACGCTCTTGAACGTGTCGATGATGTTTTTCTTGCCTGGCTCGGCAGCACCCATGGTGCGCGAAATGCAGGTCGGAAAGTAGACGACGGCAGCCTCTGCTACAGGCGTTGTGGCGTTGGCCATCGATTTGGCTATACCTGGCGCAGGGGCCAATTGCTTGGTCCAGAGCGGGAAAGACGGAATCATGTCCTTCACTTCTTCTGTCAGTCTGGAGAGTGTATTAGCGCCCAACAGTTTGTTAACACCCGCCCCTGCCTGCAAACCAAACTTCACGCTCGCGGCAACAGGTTTAAAGTTCTTGGCTACCATCAGCGCCACCTGGTTGGCCATTTCGCTGTGGTTCTCGCGGCGCAGGCGCTTAATTAGATCACCAGTGTTGATATCGACCGGGCAGGCCGTGGCGCAAAGGCCGTCTACGGCGCAGGTGTCCAGGCCATCGTACTGGTATTGCTTGAGCAGTTCCTTATGCTCTTTTCGTTTTCCTTTGCGTTGTAGGTTGAGCAGCTCGCGACGCACCACAATGCGCTGACGTGGCGTAAGCGTGAGGTTGCGGCTTGGGCATTTGTGCTCACAGAAACCACATTCCATGCAGCGATCCACTTCCTCCTCCACCTTTGGCAGGTCTTTCAGGTTCCGGATGTGCGCGTTTTGGTCGTGGTTAATGATGACACCCGGATTAAGCAGGTTCTCAGGATCAACGACCTGCTTGAGCGTCTTCATGATGCGGTATACCTCCGGTCCCCATTCCGTCTCCACAAAAGGCGCCATGTTACGACCCGTGCCGTGCTCGGCTTTCAGGGCGCCCTGGTATTTCTTCACCACCAGCTTCACTACCTCTTTCAGAAAGCGGTCGTAGCGGGTGACTTCGGCCGGCGTATCAAAGGCCTGGGTCACCACAAAGTGGATGTTGCCGTCTTTGGCGTGACCGAAAATGATCGCGTTGTGGTATTCGTGCTTGCGGAAAAGCTCCTGCAGATCCAGGATAGCGTCGCCAAGCTGGGCAACCGGCACGGCAATGTCTTCGAGCAATACGGTGCTGCCGCTGGCGCGCACCGCACCCACGGCCGGGAACATGCCTTTGCGAACTTTCCACAGCAAGGCCTGCTCGATCGGATCGGTGGTGAAGACGGGTTGCTCCAGCAAAGCCAGCTCCGGTGCCAGCGCCATGAAGTTCAGAATCTTCTCCTGAACCTCTTCCGGCGTATTCGCCTGAAACTCTACCAGTAAGGCAGCGGCTGTTTCGGGCAAGGTTTTGATCACAGCCGGCACCCCCTCCATGTGCTCGATAGAGCGCAGTGAGGCCCGGTCCATCAGTTCCACCGCTTCGGCGCCAGACTCCGTGAGCGGCACGATGGCCTGGCAGGCGGCGTAGATGTCGGGGAAGTAAAGCAGGGCTGTTGATTTGGCTGGATAATCGGGCACGGTTTGCAGCACGGCTTCGGCAATGAAGCCCAGCGTGCCTTCCGCCCCGATCAGCAGATGCGCCATGATGTCGAGCGGGTGCTCGTAATCGATGAAGGCGTTGACCGAATAGCCAACCGTGTTCTTGGTCTTATACTTGTGCCGGATCAGGTAGTGCAGCTCCGGGTTGTTGCGAATCTGCTGCTTCAGTCGCTGCAGTGTCAGGTATAGCTCCGGGCATTCCTCACTGAAGCGCAGGTAATCGATCTGCTTTTCGGTAGTATAGCACTGGCCGTTTGGCAGGACAAAGCTGATATACCGGGTCGTGTGGTAAGAGTTCTTGCTCACGCCGCAGCACATGCCACTGGCGTTGTTGGAGAGGATACCGCCCATCATGGCCGAGTTGATGCTGGCCGGGTCGGGCCCGATCTTGCGCTTGTACGGTCGCAGGTGCGCATTCACAATCGCACCAATCACGCCGGGCTGGACCCTTACCTGAGCTCCCTCCTGCTCTACCTGCACCTTGTTCCAGTATTGGCTTAGGTCTACCAGTATACCGTCTGTGATAGACTGCCCCGAAAGGCTGGTGCCGGCCGTGCGGAAAGTAAGCGGCACCTTATGTTGGTGCGAAAAGGCAAATAACTGTTTGATCTCCTCTACCGACACCGGCTGCACCACGGCCTTAGGCCTCAGGTAATAAAAGCCCGCGTCAGAAGCGTAGGACACGACATCGATCTGGCGTGCCCGTATGCGCGCTTTTGGCAAAATGCTCTCCAAAAGCAATGCTATATCCATAGAAGATAGAATCTTAATAAGTAGTCTGTTTTACTTTGGTGCCACGCTCGGCCTCTTCCAGGGCGTCCATCATCAAACCGCCGCCTGGCTTACTTGTTGCCAGCAGCATGATGAAGGTAAGGGCCGCGTTGATCACGATCAGCTCAAAGCCCATGGCGTAACCGGTCCAGCTAAGCGAATTTGTATCCAGTACATACGTCAGGATTGGGGAGATAATGCAGATGTAAGGCACCAGCTTGTCGGCCACGGCACGTTTGTTGGCCATACCGAAGGCGAACAAGCCCAGCAGCGGACCATAGGTATAGCCGGCCGCTTTGAAGATGGCGTTTACCACCGAGTCGTCGTTGATGATCTTGAACACAAGGATCACCAGCAGCATTACCACCGAGAAACCAATGTGCACCAGGTGACGGGTACGTACCAGCTTCACATCGTCGTGATTAGCCTTTTTGGTGAAGTTCAGGAAGTCTACGCAGAAAGAGGTTGTAAGCGCCGTAAGGGCCGAGTCCGTTGTAGCGAAAGTAGCCGCCGTCAGGCCTAGCATGAAGATAATGGCCGGAATCATGGCCATGTGGTTCAGGGCGATTTCCGGGAAGAGGTGGTCAGGTGTTGCCAGCGCCGTAACGTCGATGCCATTGGCCTCTGCATACATGTAGAGCAGGGCGCCCACACTCAGGAAGAAAATGTTGATTGACACGAAAACAGCCGTAAAAGAGAGCATGTTCTTCTGCGCCTCTCCGATGTTCTTACAGCTCAGGTTTTTCTGCATCAGGTCCTGGTCGAGGCCCGTCATGGCAATGGTCACGAAAATACCGCCGATGAAGTGCTTCAGGAAGTGGCTTTTCGAACCCAGTAAATCTTCCCAGAAGAACATTTTGGAGTAAGAGCTGTCTTTCACCGCCTCAAAGGTCTGCACTACGTTTAGGTCGAGGCTATTGGCGATGAAGATGATGGAAAAGATAACAGAGCCGATGATGAACACAGTCTGCAGCGTGTCGGTGATCACGATGGTTTTCAGACCGCCTTTGTGAGTATAGAGCCAGATCAGGACAAGGCAGATCGCCACCGTGGCCACAAAAGGCACGTTCCAGGCGTCGAAAATAAAGCGCTGCAGCACGATGGCCACCAGGTATAGGCGGAAAGCTGAGCCAATGGTGCGCGACACCAAAAAGATCATCGCACCGGTTTTATAGCTCCAATAGCCAAACCGTTTCTCCAGGTAGGTATAGATCGAGATCAGGTTCATGCGGTAGTAGAGCGGCAGGAGCACGAAGGCGATCAGGATAAAGCCAACCGTGTTGCCGAGCACAAACTGGAAATAGCCGAAACTACTGTTGACTACCGCTCCCGGCACCGATATGAAGGTCACACCTGAAAGTGCGGTACCGATCATACCGAAGGCCACGAAGTACCACTTCGAGTTGCGGTTGGCGATAAAAAAGCTGGAGTTGTCTGACGCCCCTCTCGAAGTGTAGTAGGATATACCTATCAGTACCGCGAAGTAGCCGATCAGGAACGATAATAGAATGGCTGGAGACATATTATAATTTTTTAATCATTCGCGAAAAGCGTACAAAGCGGTGAGACTTATGCCTGCTCGTCTGCATAGGATTGTAAGTTAATAAAGTTTTGCCTAATTGGCGGTACTGTTGGTTCGTTTACCTCTAATCGGCCCTTCAGGCTTTTCAGCCACGCGATGTCTGATGCTATACCTAGTTTCCTTCTCCCAAAAAGGCCGGAAGCTTGCTGTTACCATTGAGCAGGTATAGACACTGGAGCATCGGTATACCTGTGCAAGATTGACACGTCCCTGCCCTTCTCTTCATCGAGGGTCCCTACCCCAAGGGGGATTTTTGGGTAGCTCCTATACCGAAGGTATAAGCCTTGTAATTTCTGTTCTGCAATACCGCCCCCCTTACCCCTCCTTGCCTAAAGTGGGGAATTTGGTGCTGCCAGTTCAGAGGCATAGGCGCTTTAGCACAGACCACTGGCAGGTATAGCAAGACTAACTTGCACGGAGTCAACGCAGCAACGAGGGGTGCCAGGTGCACCAAATGACGCTCCACTGTTCGAGCGGTCAGCGAGTGGGGGCAGGGGCCCTCTATACAAAATCGTCTTGACTTTTTTGCTTACTGGGGGTAGGGGCCCTCGATTTTTGTGTCAAGACAAAAAGTAGGTCCCCGCCGCACAAGCGAAACAGTAGCCCGCCCGGCCAGGGCAAGCTACAAGGCAGAAAAGCATAGGTATAGCCATACTACCAGCCCATATCTGACACTGACCCAGAGGCTACACGATAGCAGACCCGAGCGTTGATGCGCGCGCCATCAAGCCTACCTTACTTCGAAACAACCACACTCGCGACCGCCTTACGTACACTGCCGTGCTTCTCGAGCAGAGCAGCAGCCGTTGACTCATCGGTTCCGGTCTCAGCCATCACCATGCGCACACCGCGGTTGTAAAGCTTGTGGTTGGTCAGCTGCATATCCACCATCTTGTTGCCACGCACGCGGCCAAGTTGGATCATCACTGCCGTGCTGAGCATATTGAGCACCAACTTCTGGGCAGTGCCGGCTTTCATGCGGGTACTGCCTGTTACGAACTCAGGACCCACCACTACCTCTACCGGGAACTGCGCCTCTGCCGCTACCGGGCTACCGGAGTTGCACACGATACAGCCTGTTGCCAGACCATATTCGTTGGCTGTGCGCAAACCACCGATTACGTAAGGTGTTGTGCCAGAAGCTGCTATACCTACGATCACGTCATTTTCGCCAAGTCCGTATTCTTTCAGGTCTTCCCAAGCCTGGTCAAAGTCATCTTCAGCAAATTCCACCGCTTTGCGAATGGCTGAGTCGCCACCGGCGATGAGGCCTACTACCATGTCAAAGGGAACGCCAAAGGTTGGAGGGCATTCGGATGCGTCCACCACGCCCAATCGGCCGCTGGTACCGGCACCGATGTAGAACAGTCGGCCGCCTTTTTTCATGCGCTCGGCTACTACTGTGGCCAGCTTTTCGATCTGTGGCAGGGCCTTTTCTACGGCTAGGGGTACTGTTTTGTCTTCCCGGTTGATGTTCTCCAGCACTTCTCTCACTGACATCTTTTCCAGGTTGTTATACCTCGAGTCTTTCTCGGTTGTAATTTCCATTATGTGTAAGTATAAATCCTTCAAAATTGACCGCTATACCTGTGGGGCTATACCTTATTTGGCAGGCACATACTCCAGGCAGGCGATCTTCCCATCCATTGTGCTCACGATCACACGGTTCTTGCCAAGCGGCATCACCGGGTTCATAAGACTGTTTGAACTCTTGTATCTCCAAAGCACCTCCCCGTTCTGGCGGTCGAGCGCGCTCACCAAACCAGAGTGTGAAGGTACCAATACGACCTTATTATGCTCGACGATTGCCGATGGAGCCAGCTCGTAAGGTAGCTGCAGCGTCGATTTCCAGTCTACCTGCAGGGCGTTGGCCGAAGTGGAGACGCCGTATACCTGTCCATCCATGGTCTTCACGTAGACCAGCTTGCCGTCGGCCGAGATGCCCATCGACTCCCGCACACGGCCTTCCTTCATTTGCTCACGCCAGACCACTTCGCCTGTGCTGGCGTCCAGAGCAGTCATAAAACGGTCGGGAGCCACGATGAAGATGCGACCATTGGCGGCAACCGGATAGCAGGCGGCCGGTGAGAACATGCGGTTGCTGGAACCGTTGCTCCATTTCCAGGCCAGCTGACCTGTTTCGGCGTCAAGGGCATAAAACTCGTTGCCCCAGCTGCCGAAGTATACCTTGCCCTGGTACAAAAGGGGCTTGGTCACCACAAAGTTATTCACCTGGTCGAAATCCCAGCGCAATTTACCGGTTTTCAAGTCAAGTGCACGGAAATGCCCGTCAGAAGCACCGATATAGACTACGCCTTTTTCAATCAGCGGAGAGCCCAGTACGGGTCTGTTGGCAGCAAATTTCCAGACCAGTTTGCCCGTGGCGGCCGAGAGGCAGTAAATGTTGTCATCAGAAGAGCCCACCACCACTAAGCCGTTGGCCACGGCTGGCGTGGAGTAGATTTTACCCTTTGTATGGTAGGCCCATTTGCGCTTTCCGGTTTTGCTATCCAGCGCATATACCTGACCGGTGGTGTTGGTGGCGATCACCAGGTTTTTGTACGTAGCCGTTCCTGCGCCCACGTCGCTATCGTCATGGTACTCCCAGACCAGCTTCACGTTCGGAAATAGTGTGTTTACAACAAAAGAAGGCCGGTGGTGCCTGGTTGGGTCATTTGCGAAATCATGCTTCACGAGCGGCACTTCCAGCCACTTCGGTAGCGTCTCTATACCTGGCTTGCGTACCTCGAAACTGGCTTTGCCGTCGGCAAAAGTCACGATATTATACCCGCCAACCGGGTCTTTGGCCCGCAGGTTAGAGCGGCCCATCACGGCAGGTATGCCGTCGTAGCTAAACTTGCGGTTACCGTGCCCGTGCCCATGCAGGATCAGTTGTGTATTGCGGGCGCGCAGCTTGTCGGTTACATCGTACCAGTTGTTGAGGGAAGAGTCCTGCGGGTAGTGGTTCAGGAAGATGACCGGAGTTTCAAGATCAGGCAGGCGGTTGAGCACCGAATCGAGCCACACAATATCCTCGCGTGGTATCTGGCCAGGCCCCATGCGCAGGTTCGGTCCGGAACCGGTGCCGACAAAGAGGTAGCCATTGTGCGTGAAGGCAAATTTCTCGGCCCCGAAAATCACCCGGAAGCTGTTGCTGCCACTCTCCGACCAATTGGTGTCGTGGTTGCCGGGTAGAATGTACCAAGGTTTTTTGATGGTATCGAAAATTTGCTTGGCCAGTTTCAGTTCCTCGTCAGAACCAAACTCGGTGATATCGCCTGTGATGACCACAAACTCAAGATTGGGGTTGGCGTTGATGTCGGAGATGGTGCGCTCGAGGTCTTCCTGCGCGGTTGGGTTGCCGATGTGGGTGTCGGATACGAAGGCGAACTGAAAGGACTGTGCCTGGCAAAGACTGGAAACGAGAAGGAAAGCGATGAACGCTACATACCTTTGTATTTTCATTGATTCAAGGTATTGGTAAAACAAAAGGACCCAGCCATACAAACCAAAAATGTACCCATCCTGCCCATGCTGCTCTTGATTGGATAACTAGCGCAGAAAACCGCACAAAAGCGCATGGGCAAAACGAATACTGTCCCTTTATTTATGTTAAAAATAAGACGCATAATTTGTTAGTCCAAATTTTTTCGCAAGTTTTTTTCTAAAACCGGCAAGAACATGCAAAAACGATGCTTTTTTAGTGTTTCCTATTGGCTGTTATACCTGCACAAACCTGCAACATAACCACGAAGTCCTGCATCTAGTTCGCTTTTATAAGCTGCCTGTAACGCGGCAGTTCTTCATACAGCCCTTTGCCCGGGCAAGTCGTCTGGGCAAAATCCTTATGCCCGCCCAAGCTGTCGGCAGGTATAGCAAAGCGCTTCGCCAAAGCCGGCACCAGTTTTTCGAGCGTTTCTAGCTGAGCCGGTGTGATGGCCTCCTTCTCAAAGTTGCCCTCTACCACCACCAGCAGGTGGCCCGCCGGGTCGTAACTCGTATTCGAGTCGCCGGCATAGTTCAGGTCCCGCGCCTCCCCTACAGCTCCGTGCACGTCCACATAGAGGTGATAAGGCACATCGGCCCAAGCCGGTTTCATGCGGCCATCCGCCAAGGGATTCTCGCCCTGCGAGAATTTCTGCAGGTTGCGCAGTTTTTCAGCCAGGCTACGGTCGAACAACTGCGGCACGCCGGTATGGTGTATCGTTAGTCGTGTAAGCTTATGCGGCCGCATCGGCAGCACCGGGTCATTGGCTCCCCACTCCTCCCGCGACAGGAACGTGATGCCTTCCGGGATCAGCGGCGTGTTGGAGGTGGCAACCGGCTTTTGGCAACCCATCAGCCCGGCCAGGGCACACACCAGTATCAGTATCTTTTTCATTTGGTTCTTTTCTTTTTCAAGGCACAGGTATAGCGCCCTAGTTGTTATTTCTTCTTTTGCTCCAGCAGCTCGTCCAGCCTGACAAACTGATAGCCTTTCTGCTCCAGTAGCGTCATCATCTCATCGAGACGATGATAGAACTTGTCCTCCCGCCTGGGGTCAGTGCCGATGTGCAGAAGCAGCATGAAGCCATTCAACCCGTTCCGGTCTTTCGTCTCGTAAGCCAGAATAGACTGCAGCACCGTCTCGGAGTCCACATACCGGTTGCCCATTTCGGGGTAGGTATAGTCTGCGGCCGAGCGGGTGCCAGGAGAAAAATTCACCAGCTGCAAGCCTTCCGCCTCGGTCCAGTTAGCGATGCTGCGATTATACCATTCGTAAGGCGGCAGAAAGTAAGGCGCGTCTGACACCTTCACCCCAAAGGCTTCCATGCGCTTGTAATTCATCCACAGGTCCTCGCTGAACTGCTCCCTCGTGACCAGCAGACTGTCGCGTTTGGTCCAGCCGCAGTAGAGCAGGTGCTCATCGGAGTGCGCCCCCAGGTAATGTCCCTCTTTTTTCAGCCCCCGGATCAGAAGTTTGAAAGCAGGATTCCGGTAAAAGCGGCCCGTGAGGAAAAAGGAGGCTTTGGCCTGGTGCTTCTTCAGCGTTTGCCTGATTATCTCCCCTCCGTCCGCAAATTCATCACCCGTAAAGATGAGCGCGATTTGCCGAAGCGTCGTGTCGCCCCGGATGATGGCGCCGTGGCGGTCAATGATTACTTTTTTGCCTGACTCCCCTCCCGCGAGCTATACTCTTTGGAGGCCAGCAGGTAGATCAGCGAGGCAGTCCCGTCCATGGTCGGTTCGTTGGTGCTGTAGTCGCCGAAGTCGTCGTGGTAGACGGCCAATTTAGACTGGAACTCGGCGTAGGCGTCCTCATTGTAGAGCTTCAGGTGCTGCAGGTTGTTAAAGATGCTGCCATACACCGGTCCGTCTACTAAGCCACCATCAATAGGGTACTTGTTCAGTCGGGTGAAGGCCGAGTGTGGGTCTATAGGCGTGTCGCCGTGGGCGGGCAAGCCATACACCATGCTCGTGCCCCAGGGGTTCACGCCGAACAGCCAATCGAAGTTTGCCTGCTCCAGCTCCGCGTAAGTCTGATCGCCTGACAGCTGGCGATACAAAAAGCTTTGGATGGCGAAAGAAGTCGTCAGGTTATTAGAGCACCAGATAAAGGGCACCCCACGGTAAAAGGCGTTCTTCTTGGCCTTGGCGTATACCTTCTCTATACCTTCCTTGTAGAAACCGATCAGCTCTGCCTTTGTCTTGTCGTCTGACTTCTTGGCCAGCTCAAAGTGCCCGAAGTTGTGGAACGGATACCACTGGTAATGGCGGGCCGTGTCCGCGCCCATCCACGGTGTCACCTTTTCCTGAAGTCCGTAGGTATAGGCCTGCTTGAAAAACTCCTGCTTGCCGGTCAGCTGGTAAAGCGCCGCTGCGCCCAGTTGCATATCGTCTACCCAGTTATCCTCTTCATAGAAATAAGGCGCCCTGTTGGGAGCAGTCTGGGCTACACCCGGCTTAGCAAGACCGAGTTTGTAGGCCGATTGTGCCTTCTGCGTAAACAGGGTGGACAAGTTCTGGTCTTTGGAGCTATAGATCTGCGCAGCCAGACCAAAGGCACTCGTAAATTTGCCTGCAATCGAGGCTACGCCTGTTGCCCGGTTCTTGTACTTGCCCAGGCCCTGCGGTTCCCCGGAGGCAAAGTATACCGGACGCGGACCTCCACCACCCATGCCATAGTCAACCGGATCATTGGTAGGCAGGCGCATGCCCTGGTGATCTCTATCGTCGGCCAATTGGTTGAACAGCCAATCTTCGCGCGGGTGCATTTTCAGGAGCCAGTCCAGTCCCCACTTTGCCTCGTCGAGTACGTCGGCTACGCCGTTGGTGCCTTCCAGCCCGTTGGCCTGGTGCTTGTCCGTAAACACGCTCGGGAAATCGCGGTAAGCGGCCAGCAGGTGGTAGGTAGCATTGGCCGAGGTAGTAGCATACTGCAAATAGTCAGAAGCATCATGCCAGCCACCCGACACGTCGATGATCGTGCTGTCGGGCATCGGGCCATACATGGTATAGCCGTCATGAACATGGCAAGAGTCTTTCAGGTAAGGGTTGAAACCGCTGCGTTGCTGGCGCATGTAACGGAGCGCGAAGTCGGCCGTGCCTTCGTACACATCCGCACCAATCCTAAACTCCGGCGACTTGGCAGCCCCGGCCTGTAGGTAGTAAGTACCAGGTTTGTTGAACGACGTAAAATTCAGACGGTAAGACTCTTCAAAGGGACCATAGGTACCAAAATCATCACCCGCCTTGCCCTTGAACACCACTTTATTGGTAGTGACATCAACGAGCTGGAAGCGCTTGAGCTTTCCTTTCGACTTGCTTCCCCATACGGCCACCTTGATACCTTCCGGAGTATAGCCCAGTTGGTTGATGCGGATCCAGGCTGGCCCTGCTGCGGCGATTGCCTGCTCCTCAAAATCCGGGGTGGCCTTGTTGGAAAAAGCGATGGCATTGGCTGCCAAAACGAGGGCCGCCAGCACCAGCCCCACTACTGTCTTTTTTTTGTTCATGTCTTACGTTTTTTCCGGAGGTTTCTGATTTTATGATGTCTGCTATACCTAGCGAACTTTTTTCAGGTACACATTAGAAGGCGCACTCTCATTCTTGAGTCGGTCAATGGAGGTCACCACGTATTTGTAAGTCTTCCCGCGCTCGGCCGTCTCGTCAAAGAAGCCCAGTTCGTAATCGTTAAACTGAATGCGGCGTATGTTGCGGGCGTGCTCCAGGTTGATCGGTTCGTTCTCGTCGAAGCGGTACACCACAAAGCCATACACGTCCTCCTCCTGGTCCGGGTAGTCCCACCGGATAATTGCCTTACGCAGACGCGGGAAAACGAGCAGGAACTTGTCTTCACGTACGCTTTCTGGTTGGGCGGGCTTGGCCATACCTAGCCAGGGCATAACGGGCTGCAGGGCCGGGTATCGGTAAAGGTCATGCTGCAGCGAGTCGCGGAAACCAGCCAGGTTGTTGGTGAGTGAGCGGGAGCTGAAGTACACGCTGCCCTGCACACGCGGATTGGCGCTCAGGTAGCGTACCTGGTTGGGCAGTTGCTGCCGGTCGCGCCAGCCCTCGCGGTCTTCCATGGCGCGGTAAACACCCTGACCGATGTACACGTGCTTACCATAAGAGTTGGCGGCCCACCAGTCGAGCAGCTTCTCATAAGGTGCCGGGGTGTAGCCAAATGGGAAGTACAGCTGCGGGTTGATGTAATCCAGCCAGCCTTCCTGCATCCACTTGCGGGCATCGGCATAGAGGGCGCTATACCCTGACAGCCCCCCGCTGCTTTCCGAGCCATTCGGGTCCTGCACCTTGTTGCGCCAGATGGCGAAGGGGCTGATACCGAACTTTACATGTTTCTTTTCTTTCTTGATGGCCTCCGACAGGTCTTTGATCAGCTGGTCCACGTTGTTGCGGCGCCAGTCTTCCACGTTGGCTATACCTTGTTTGTGCAACATGTAGGTGATCGAGTCGGGCAGGGCAGCTTTGCCCGGATATGGGTAGAAGTAGTCGTCGAAGTGAATGCCGTCGATGTCGTAGTTGCGCACCACGTCCATGATCACGTCCACCAGGTAGTGGCGCACCTCAGGCAGACCGGGGTTAAAGTATTTTTTGTCGCCGTAGGTAAAGAACCAGTCGGGCTGAATGCGGGAGATGTGCTCGGTGCTCACCAGGGAGTCGACCAGGCTGGTAGAGGCGCGGTAAGGGTTGATCCAGGCGTGCAGTTCCATGCCACGTTTGTGGGCCTCTTCGATGGCGAACTCCAGCGGATCGTAAAATGGCTCGGGCAATGTGCCCTGCTTGCCGGTCAGAAACATGCTCCACTGCTCACGTCCTTTGGCATAAAAGGCATCGGCTGATGGGCGCACCTGCAGCATCACGGCGTTTATACCTGTTTTCTGGTGGGCGTCGAAGATGTCGACCAGCTCCTGCATTTGCTGCTGGGAGTCCACGCCCTGCTTGGGCTTGGAGGGCCAGTCAATGTTCTGGACCGTGGCGATCCAGACGCCCCTGAACTCGCGCTTGGGGGGGTGCTTTGATACCTGGGCAAAAAGGCTGATCGAACTGAGCAGCAGGGTGGCTAAAAGTGTAAAGTTTCTAATCATTGTTCCGGTTGGGTATGAGGGTGGCTAAAAAAAAGCCCTCCGATAGGTTTAGTAAAGGAGGGACTCTTTCATGGTATAAAACTATTCGTAAGCTAATCTTTCACTGTTGTACTGTTAGGTGAGAATATCCCGATCGGACTAATGTCTATCCGGAGCAAGGAGGAAAATAACCCGGGGCCAGCACACCCCGGGTTTACCACCTTATCTCTCTCTCCAATAATCTATCTGAGCAGCCTTCGGCGTTTCGGCGTAAGCACCACGGATTTGTGTAGTATACACGCGACCCAATGTTGTTACCGAGAAGGACTGCTGAATGTAGGACTTAGAAGTAGCCGGATCGTATTCTGTTCCAGCAGGGAACACCTTGTAGGTATAAGTTCCAGGCTTCAGCTCGACGTAAGGACCATGCTGTTTAAAGGCGAGGCCTTTGCCCAGCTCGTATACTTGAACTGGCTCGGCTGGCTTTGTCTCAGTAGCTGCTACAGCAGAACGAACCGCGTAGGCATCCACAGCGAAAGGCATGTCGGCCATCGTGTTCATAAAGCGCCACCAGATCTTGGTGTAGTCAGCTGGCGGCAGGTTGTCCTCTACCATGAACACTTCATAGCTGGTTGGCGTACCCGCCAGGTAAGCTGAGTAGTGCTTGTTAGCAGCCAGGTTCACAGAAGTGCTAGCCAGTACATCGGCTGTGCCTTTTCCTGCCACGGTGTCAATCGCACTCATGTTGAAAGTACCAGAAGGAACCATCGCGTAGGCGTTACTTGGATATACTGATCCATAAGCGTTGCCCAGCACGATGTTGCTTGTGGTAGTTGGTGCTACAGCGGTCACTTTCTTGCTGTCCAGGTAAAAGTTAGCACGTGGTGCTCCCTCCACCTGGAAGAAGAATTTTACATAGGCGCCGCCTTCCTGCACGGGCTCTGTCACCTCAGGGATGGCGTTTTTCTCGCAGGCTCCTAACATGAGGCCCGCTGCCAAAAACAGGAATGCTCTTTTAAATATCTTCATCATTTCTTTATCGGATTATTCGTGTTTGCTGAACCAAGTTTCATAAGTGTGGTAGTTCTCGTCGTTGCCGCCCAAAGCACGCAGCGCCTCCTGGTTCCACATATACTCTGAGTTGTATCTCGGACGCGCTCTGTAAGCAGGCACTCCCTGGTTAGCAACGTTCAGTGGGCTAGGCAATACAAAGTTTGTATACACTTCACCATCCTGATTGTAGTGGTATCTTCTCATATCTGACCAGGTTTCGAGGAAGCCCCAGCCCCAGGTTGCGATATACTTCTGCAGCATGATCTTAGAAAGCGTCAGGCCGGCAGTAGTCTTAGGCATGATCTCCTCGCTGGCCAGGTAAGCAGCCTTGCGCTGATCGAACATCGCCGGATCCGGTGCATAGGCGCGTGAGAAATCGATGTGTGCTGTTACACCTTTGGTATAGGCATCCAGCGCCACATCATGCTTGCCAGCTATCCAGGCAGCTTCGGCTTTGATGAACTGCAGCTGTGAATAAGTCATCAGCGGGAAAGGAGCTGCGTTACCGAAAATGTAGATCTGGCGCGGCTGTGCAGTAGACGTACCCACAGAACCCCACAGGTTGTTCGGAACCTCCGCAGCAGGTATACCGACTATACCTTTACCTGCACGAATGCCTCTGTACTGACCGTCTGGCGAAGGAGCCAGCATTGCTGTCAGACGAGGGTCTTTCAGGTGCTGACCAGTAAACACAGGATCAGCCTCAGCCAGAGCACCGTCGCGCAGCGTTGGGTTGGTACCATCCAGCAGGCCTACGATGTAGTCAGTCTGGCGGTTAGAAGCGATGTTGTTACGGATCGGTCCGAAGAAGTTTGTATTGGCACTTACTTCTCCCTGGAAGCGGATCATGGCGTTGTCAGCGTTGCTGGCCAACGACAGGTCCACATACTCGATCACTTTGTTCGGGTCGTAAGAGTTCTTGTTTGTCAGGCGATGTGCGTTGATGGCCATCAGACCGTATGCAAACTTCTTCCAGCGGTCACGGTTACCTGCATAGATCAGGTCACCTTTGTTCAGGCCAGAAGTGGCGGCATCCAGCCCGTCGGTACGCTCCAGGTTCCTGATGCCTTCTTCTAACAGGCGCTTTACCTCTGGATAAACAACATTCTGCTCATCAAAGTTGAACACACGCTTGTCAGTATTGAAGGCCTCTGTCATGATGATTGGACCATGGTAGTCTGTGAGAGACTGCCAGCCGTATGCACGCATGATGTGGCCTACGCCTACGAAGTCATACTTCTTGCTGCGCTCACCGCTCTCGATCATGTCCGACAGGTTATAGCCCATGCTCCAGTACACGGCTCTCCAGAGCTGTGCATAGGTGTCAGACAGCGGGTTGCCGTGCAGGTCAATGGCGTTGTCAGCGGCTGTAGAAGCCCAGTTCTGCACATACTGACCGGCAAAGCGTCCGTCCCACTGTACGGCTACTGCCATTTCAGACTGTATTTGCGGGAGGAACAGCTCCGGCTGCAGCAGGGCATCCGGACCGTTCGGGTTTGTATTTACGTCGAGGTAATCTTTACAGCCAGATGCCGAAAACACGCTGGCCGCTATAAGAGAAGCAACTAATATCTTTCTCATTTTCGTCTTAATTAAAATCCTGCTCTAATACCAAAGTTAATTCCTCTTGGCAACGGGAAGTTACCGTAATCGAGGCCGCCACCACCGGCACCACCTACTGCAGCAGAGTTACCGTTCGCAACCGGGTCCAGACCAGAGTAGTTTGTGATCAGGAACAGGTCGGTGCCTGTTACAAACACGTTCAGGTCTTCGATGAACTTAACGCGCTCCATAACGCTGGAAGGCAGGCGGTAATTCAGCGTCACGTCGCGCATACGCACCCAGTTCACGTCCTTCTCGATGAAGCTCTGGTGTGGGTAGATAGAGGCCCAGTAAGTTGAGTTTCTGTACAGGTCGATCGGAATGTTGTTCTGAGTTGGAGTGCCTGTGTTTTCCAGACCGTCTTTCAACACACCTGTCACGATGCGTGGCTCTTCTCTGTTCAGCGTGCGCTTGCTCAGACCATTTACTGTCAGGAAGTGCTCTGTAGCGTTGTACACGTCACCACCCTTGCGGATGTCGAGCAGGAAGTTAAGCGACAGGTTCTTGTAAGTGAAGGTGTTGGTCAGACCGATATTGAAGTCCGGGTTACGGTCACCTACAATCACCCACTCACTGGTGTTCAGGATTGGCAAACCAGTAGAAGGGTTGATTAGCACGTCGCCATTGTCGTTACGCTGGTAGTCATAACCAGTGAAAGTAGTCAACGGACCGCCTACACGTGAACCTACACGCACGTTGCCGTACAGCCAGGTGTCAGAGTTGTAGAACTCCTGCACGTCGCCAGGCAGTTTTGTCAGCTTGCTGTTGTTCTTCGTGAAGTTCATCAGGATGTCCCAAGTGAAGTTGCTGTTCTGAACTGGCGTACCGTTCAGCTGAAGCTCTATACCTGAGTTCTCCATCTCACCGGCGTTGAAGGTCATCAGTACGAAACCAGTTGCGTAGCTCAGACGCAGGTTCTGCACGATCTGGTCAACAGACTTCTTCTTGAAGTAGGTCGCATCGATGCCGAAGCGGTCGTTGAAGAACTTCAACTCTGTACCGAACTCGTAAGAAGTCGTCATTTCCGGACGCAGGTCCAGGCTTGGGCCAGTGAAGCCGTAGCGGAAACCACCACCAGTCGTCATAGCCGTTTCGTAGAACGGACGGATGCTGTACGGACGGGCATCTTTACCTACCTGGGCAATAGAGGCTCTCAACTTACCGAATGACAACACATTCTTGAGACCCTGGAATGGCTCCAGCTCAGTGAACACCAAGCTCATACCGGCAGATGGGTAGAAGAAAGAGTTATTCTGCACGGGCAGCGTAGAGCTCCAGTCGTTACGGCCTGTCAATGTCAGGAAGAGTACGTCGTTGTAGCTGGCGTTGAAGCTACCCCAGGCACCTACCAAGCGGCGCTGCGTGAGGTTGTTGTAAGCACGCTGTGTTGTAAGAGTCGTGTTGTTGATCGAGTACAGGTCTGGCGCCATGAACTGCTCGCCGGTAGCGGCTGCACTGAACGTGTTCCAGTCGTACACGGTGCTACCCAGTTTCAGGTCGGTGCGCAGTTTGTCGTTGAACAGCGTTGGGGCTGTGAACTGAGCATAGTACTGGAACGTCAGGTTGCGGTTCGTGATCACGGCCTGGTCGAAGATACCACCGAATGAACGGCCTGTGTTTGACTCTGGGTGACGCACAATCGTGTTTTTCTCTGTGTAGTAGTCAACACCTGCCTGGCCTACGAGTTTCATCCAGTCTGTCACGTCAGCTGTTAAGCTGGCATTCAGACGATAGCGGTCGGTCAGGGAGTTGAAGATGTTTTTGTTCACGTTGAAGAACGGGTTCTCGATCGCGATAGAATAAGGACCGAAGTCTCTTCTGTTACCGGTTGGCGTCAGGTAATTGCTGGCATCGTCGGTAGATGGCCAGCGCAGCAGCTGCAGCAATGGACCACCGGCACCTCTGAAAGCCTGGTCGTTGTCAGAACGGGTATAGTCGAACGTTACGTCTGTAGAAAGGCGCTTGCTCAACTTAGCCGTGATCGCAGAAGAAAGCGTGATACGCTCCAGTCCCGTGTTCGGGATGAAACCCTTTGCATCGGTGTAAGAACCAGAGATGCGGTACTGAGCCGCCTCGTTGCCGCCCGTGAAGGCCAGGTTGTGCTTGTGTGTGAAGGCGTCATCAAAGAAGTTCTTCACGTTGTCGTAGAACTGCACTTCAGATGAGTAAGGAGCACCGAAGTAAGCAAGGCTCTCGTCACCTTCAGTGGTATAACCGTTGGCACCTCTGTCGTACTTCTGCTGAATTTCAGGGTAACGCACGATGCGATCGATACGGAAGCTGTTGCTGTAGTTGATACGCGGCTTGCCTGCCTGACCACGCTTGGTGGTGATTACGATGGCACCAGAAGCAGCCTCAATACCATAAAGAGCAGCCGCTTCAGGACCTTTCAGTACGGTGATGGACTCAATGTCCTCTGGGTTGATGTCGGCTGCACGGTTGGTAAAGTCAACGCCTCTGTTCTCGAAAGACTTGGAGCTGGCACCGATAGAAGAAGCAAACACACCTGTAGAAGTAGTGTTGTTGCTGATCGGAAGACCGTCTACCACGAACAGTGGCTGGTTGTTGCCGCTCAGGGAGCTGATACCACGGATTACGATAGAAGAAGAAGAACCTGGCAGACCAGAAGAAGCGTTAACTTCTACACCCGCTACACGGCCGGCAAGGCCGTTCACGAAGTTCTCGCGCTGCGTCTGGGCGATGGTAGCACCTTTAACCTCTGTTACGGCATAACCCAAGGCCTTCTTTTCAGCCTTGATACCGAGAGCGGTCACTACTACTTCGTTCAGGCTCTGCTCGTTTGCCTGCAGTGCCACGTTGATCACCGTGTTGGTACCTACTGGTTTCTCAACACCCTTCATACCAATGAAGCTGAACACCAGCACATCGGAAGGCGTCACTGAAATAGAGAATTTGCCATCGGCGTCGGTGTTTGTACCGCGCGGCTGGCCTTTAACAGCTACCGTAACACCGGGCAGCGGGGAATTGTCGGAAGCGGCTGTTACCGTGCCGGTTACAGTTGTGCTTTGGGCACTGGCTGTAAAGTGAAACAGAAGGAAACATATCCCCCATAGGTAACACTGTAATTTTTTCATCATAACTACGTGGCTATTGGTTAAGATTATTGTGGGTAGATTGGTTAATAGGTTATTAAGTAAAACATAAAAATAAATTCTCTTCCGGTTGCCGGACCTTCTGCACTGCAGGAAAACCCTGCAAAATACAATTCATCCGACAGCATGCGATCCTCACCCTTTAGGCATACATTAAACTCACATTAAAGCTAGTAAAAAAGGGCAATAGCACACAGGTTATTGCAATCATATTAGCTAAAAAAGAAAAAAGCAGCAACACTATCCTATACGCAAAAACGCAAATTCATGCATATAAAATTAAACTTATTTTATATAATTTTAAATAATTATTTTAATGTATTGCGTTCTAAGATCATAATCCGCCTTTACTGTCTCTAAAGCTGCATTCATGCTAAAAACTGCTGTTTAGACACTGAATAAAACCTGCATAATTCGGCAAACACTGTTTCGGCAAATAAGCAGACATCCGTACGTGCAAACTGTGTTACCTTGCCGGTTTGAGGCAAACGCCCAACTTATAACACCTTGTGCATGCCTCTGAACTTTTACGAATGCTAAGCCTTCCGTTCCCGAAAATTTTCAATCCGGGACTGTGTTAGCATCAAGGGTATAGCAGGTAGTTCTTGCGCATCTGCTTGTACTCGCTCAGCCCCGGCTCCCAGCTCTTCCGAATCTCCTCTTCAGAAACACCGGCAATGATCTGCTCCTTAAACTTCTTGGTACCGGCCAGCTTGTCGATGTTACCGATCTGGTTGCTCTGCTTGTAATCGAAGAAGCGCGCTTTGTCCGGATAAGCCTGGTACAGCTCGATCATCCAGCTCAGGTTAATTCTGCCGGTCTCCCGGAATTTGTTGATATCGTAGTTACGCAGGTCCAGCCCGTAACATACCTTGTCCTGGTGTAGGGGCGTCTCGGCCATCCCTTTTATACCTATCGGGGTGTAGCTGAAGGTATACTTGTCTTTCATATCCGGATGTCCCATTACAGTGAAGGGGAACATCGTGCCGCGACCGTGGTTAAAAATAGTGCCTTCAAAAAGGCAGGTAGATGGGTATAGCAGGATGGCCTGCTGTGTGTTCAGGTTAGGAGAAGGCGCCACGGGCAAGGTATAGGGCATGTCATGGGTGTAGTTTTTCACCTTCACAACTTTGAGCTTGCACTGAATGCCGTTTGCCAGCCACTTCTCTCCGTTAATCATCTGGGCAAACTCCCCTACCGTCAATCCGTGGGAAATAGGAATAGGATGGATTCCGATGCCTGACTTATTCTCCGGCTCCAGGATAGGGCCGTCTATCAGGAACCCGTTCGGGTTGGGTCTGTCCAGCACCATAAGCTCTACCCCGTTTTCGGCGCAGGCTTCCATCACGCGGTGCAGCGTAATCGTGTAGGTATAGAAGCGGGTGCCCACGTCCTGAATATCGAAGATTATCAGATCGATGTCAGCCAGGTCTTCTTTGGTTGGTTTGTTCTTGGCACCGTAGAGCGAGGCCACCTGAATGCCTGTCTTCGGATCTACGCTATCGGATACTTTAATACCGGCGGGCGCATCGCCCCGGAAGCCATGTTCCGGCCCGAACACCCGAACGATGTTCACGCCAAGGGCATGCAGGCTGTCCACGCTTGGTGTGTTGCCGATGATGGAGGTTTGGTTCACCACCATACCGATGCGCTTGCCTTTCAGGTAGGGCAGGTAGGCTTCGAGCTGGTCGGCACCCGTTACTATCGGAGTTTGTGCAGCTTCAGGTTTTGTTACAGTGCTCTGTGCAACCGGCGCAGTCTCCTGCTGCTGCGGTGTTTTGCATGAAGTTGTTGTCAGCAACAGTGCCAGCGCAGCGCTTGCCAGCAATCTCACATGGTAGAAAGTATACATAGTAGCTTTGTTTCTCTGGTGCCCTTCTGTTTCGTGGAATCGGCAGGAAGCAGAATTTGCAACTTTTTGCGACCCACTCAGACAACCAGCCTTTTTCCTACACTAATTAAGGCATTAATATTTCTATATACCAAATTTTATGCACATTTTTTTAGTAAATCCGCAAAAACATGCAGCTAAACCAATTCTCTATTGAAAGTTTGACAATCCAGAAAGCCTTTTGGCAGATCAGCGTCCGTTATACCTGTTCTGGCAAGGTCATATCGAGCACCTGCGTTTTAGGAATTTGTCAAGATCATGGTCAGTAAGTAAGCACTCATAATATAGAGTGGACCCTAACACCAGGTATAATACAACTAGGTATAGCATTTTTACCTACCGGCCTCTGGAAATAGTCTGCCGGAAATTTTAGCCTTGGACCTGCTTTGATAAACGCAGAAGTCTTTGCTAACTTAGTGGCTTCTAAAAGAGCATGTTGAAACTTTGTCTTATATATGGCCCTCACTTTGCAGCGGAAACCTGCATTTGCCACCTCAGGACGCCCGCTGGTGTCAGGCGGTTTTAGTACCGTTCTAGAGCCACTCGCCTGCACCTTCTCAGGAGCGCCTCAAAGTTTAACTATACACTAAGCACCCTATTGCACTATTCACCCTATATGAAAAAGAGTCTACTTCTTTTTTCTTTTCTGGTACTCCTAATCGGCCAGGCAATTGCCCAAGACGCGCCTTCCGGCAAAGCTTCGAAGCCTGCTGCCATTAAACTGCAATTCCCGACCGAGCCGGGCTGGAACGTGCTCAAAGAAGGGCAGCAGCTCGAGTTTGACCTGCAGGCCAGTGGTGGCTCCGGCACAGAATTCAGGTATAGCATCAAGCAAGGGAAGGTCGATGGCATGATCTTCGATTCGCTAGGCTATTTCTCCTGGACGCCCAACTACGATTTTGTGGACCGCCTGAGCAACGGGCGCGTGTTGCAGGTGATTTTTGAGGTCCGCAACGAGAAGGACGAGAGCGCCAGTCAGGTGGTAGACTTTAAGGTAGAGCATGTGAACCGTCCGCCAGTGGTAGGCGAACTGAAGCCGCTTTATGTGCGCTACAACGCCCAGAACACCTACACCATCGAGTCGGCGGCCGTGCAGGACGAGGATGAGGACCCGATCGTGTTTGTCGCTATTGCGGACGGCATGCCCGAGGGAGCCAAACTTTCGGCACAGGGAGAATTTACCTGGAAGCCTTCGCTCACGCAGTTCAACCGGCTGCGCAACAAGCCCCTGATGGTAGAGTTTTATGTAGAAGACCAGCCGACCAAGGCGCGTACCAAGGGTGCTTTTAAGGTAGAGGTAACGCAGCAGGACCTGCCCCCTACCCTGCAGATGATTCCTTCGCAGAAGCGCTTCGTGTACAAAGAGGATGCCACCCTGAACATCAAGTTTCAGATCTACGACCCGAACGGCGAACCCGACATCGCCTCGTTCAATTTTATTTCGACGAACACGAATGTGCCGGCCACTGCGCTGGTCAAAAACACGCCGTCGCAGTACGAATTTATTTGGCGCCCGGGCTACGACTTCGTGCGCGACCCACTTGACTCAGTAGCCTTCGAGATGACCTTTTTCGTGCTGGACAAATCGAACAAGCGCGACGAACGCACTGTGTCGTTTACCATACTCAACGCCGTGAACGAAGGTGAGAAGGACCAGAAACTCTACAACGAGTACCGCGCCTCGCTGGTGCGCGCCTGGGACCTGATGGAGCAACTGAAGGAAACCGAAAAAGACCTGAAGAAGAAGTATAACCGCGCCCGCAAAGGCAAAAAAGGCCGCTCTCTGGCTAATGCTTCGATGGGTGCCGTGACCGGTATAGCTCCTGTTGTGATAGATGAACCCGCCACGAGCAAGAAGATCACGACCATTGGCGGCACCACGGTGATGACCATCGGCACGCTGGAAGCAACGGAAGTGATTGGTCGCTCAACCAAAGACCTGGTGGAACGCCTGAACTATATCATCGAAAAGCGAAACGAGCTGCAGACCAAAGGCGATGTGTTTGCCCGTAAGTACGCACTCAAATCGTCGCGCCGCCGACCGGAGTTTTTGAAAGATGTAGATGACTTTGTGGCGGTGATGAACCTTAAAGGACTAGTCGCGTTGGAGTTGGATGCCAGTTGGAATAATAAGAGCAAAGCGAGTGATGAGAACATCGCCAAGACGTTTAAGGATTTCGGTTACGAGAGTCAGAATTAAGGGGTAAACTGTATTAGATTCTAGCTGCTATTTATAAAGTGATTTTTTGAGATTGGAAGCTCTGCTGGTGTATTACCAGCAGGGCTTTTTTGTTGCTGGTATAGCAGAAGGAGGTATGGCGCGAGCATTCGCGCTCGTGTCTGCTATCGTGGGGCCTCTTGCTTAGTGTAAGGTATAGCTATACCTAGCGTAGCTGCTGGCTAGCTATACCTTAAGCTGATTTGTTTTATAGCTTGCCCTGGCCGGGCGGGCCTTACTTTTTGTCTTGACACAAAAAGTAAGCAAAAAAGTCAAGACCCTCCAAACTCGCTGAACGCTCAAACAGTGGAGTGTCAAAAAGTGCACCTGGCACCGCTATGTGTTTCATCGTAAGCGTGAAAGTTAGTCTTCTTATACTTTTACCAGTGGTAGTTTGCTACAAAGTTTATATCTAGCACTGGTAATGGCAGAAAGTCCCCCTTCGAAGGGGGCAGGGGGATGACAATCGTTCCCAAACATATAGCTAGCTACAGCGCTTATACTTTGGAATGACAGTTACGGAAAGTTCCCCGCCTTAGACTTTTTAGAGGGCCCCTTCCCCCAGGAGGGATTAGGGATGGTTGGATCCGGTATAGTTATACCTTTGCTACACCGCATATTTCTTAGGAATAAGAGCTGCTGAAAAGACCACCTTTGAGAGCGATAACTCTATATAATAAGCATACCTTCTTGACGCACTCATTCTTTGCAATAGACAATCTTATCCATACTTCTATTCTAGGAAGATAAATCCCAAAAGCAACAAGAATAGCTTCTCAAAAAGCACTCTCGAAAACCGCTACAGTACCATACCTACACCAACTTCCCCCCACTCCCCTAAAAACAAAAAAAGCTGTAGGCGACCGTCACGGTGCTTCCAGCTTTTTGCTTTAGCCAAACTTTATATCTTAAGAAGCCAGGATCTTTTTGCCTAGCTCTATTTCTTCATCTAATATGGTATGCGGACGGCCAGGGTATACCTTGCGGGTCACTTTGGCACCCATACTTTCCAGTTGCTTTACAGTTTCGTCCACCCTGCTCACCGGCACATGCGAATCCGGGTCGCCGATGGTGATGAGGACGGGGGTGCCTTCGAAGTTGCCTTTGTAATTGGCTGCGTTCAGCTCCTCCCCTATCAGGCCGCCCGTGAAGATCAGCAGCCCGCCGTAGCGCCGTGCATGCCGACTTGCGTACTCGGACGTGAGGCAAGCGCCTTGCGAAAAGCCCGCCAGGTAAATTTCCTTACTCGCTATACCTTGGGCCAGTATACCCTGCACAGTTTCGTCGATCAGTTCCAGGGCCGAGTCCAAAGCGGGTTGGTTCTGGTCTGCCGGGGCCATGAAGCTGTAGGGATACCAGGTGTTGTTGGTGGCTTGCGGTGCAAAACGCGTGAAACCGTCCGCTCCCAGTTCCTGTGCCAGCGGCAATATGCTGGCCGCCGTGGCCCCTCTCCCATGAATCAGGATCAGCGCCTTGCCGGTTTCTGACAAGGGTTTGCCCTGCGTGCGTATGTCCTTCTCGTGTGTGTACATGCTATACCTTTCGTTTGTGTTTCAGAATATCGCTTTAGTCGAGACGCGGCAAAACAGCCTCTATTTTGGCCCTGTGCGGCTCGTACTGTGGTGGCAACAACAGCTTTTTGCCCAGGTCTTCTACAGACTCGTCTATCGCAAAGCCCGGGTTGTCGGTGGCGATCTCGAAGAGCACGCCGCCCGGCTCGCGGAAGTAGAGGGAGTAAAAGTAGTTGCGGTCTATCTTCTCGGTGATGTTAAAGCCTTTTCCGGCAATGATCTCCCGGAAATGCATGAGCACCTCCTCGTCCTTCACCCGGAAAGCGATGTGGTGATTGGTGCCTGCGCCGCCTTCGCCCCGCCCGATATTCGGGTTCTCTACGATATCGATGATGTTGGCGCTTTCTACCGCGTCGGTGCTATACCTGTAGCTGTTTCCTGTCTGGTCCTGCAAGGTATAGCCCAGAATATCGGTCAGGATGGCTGCCGTTTTCTCTGCCTTTTGCAAGGTCAGCGTTACGCTGTGGAAGCCTTTCGTTGCCACTGCCGCTTTTACTTCGTCGGTTTCCCAAGGCCTGCGGTTGTCAGCATTTTTAGGAATCACCAGTTCCAGCAGCAGGCCGTCCGGGTCCTGAAAAGGCAGGTACTGCTCCCCGAATTTCTCCGAAGGGCGACCGTAGCTCACTTTGTGCTCGTCGAAGCGCTTCATCCAGAAGCCGAAACTGCCTTCGGGCACAGCGTAGCCAATGTGCGTGGCCATACCTGCGCCGGCCTTTCCGCGGCGCGCGCCCTTGTAAGGGAAGAAGGTCAGGATGGTGCCCGGGCTTCCTGCTTCATCGCCATAATAAAGGTGATAAGTACCGGGATCATCGAAATTGACCGTCTTTTTGAGCAGCCGCAGCCCCAGCGTTTTGGTGTAAAAATCCAGATTGCTCTTGGCCGAATCTGCGATGGCTGTGATATGGTGGAGTCCTAAGATGCTGTCTGCCATGGTACTGACTAATAAATAACTGGTGTTTAGGTATACGTTGGGCCAGGTGTTCTATGTCATTCCGAATGTGTGTGAGAAATCAGAAGACTATTGCTTCCGGTTCTCACACATTCGAAACAACACTTAAAACCTTAAGCCTGCTTTACAAGCTGTATTTCAGCCTGTAATCTGATATCGTCGCTCACTACCACGCTGCCCGCTTCGGTTACGGCGTTCCAGGTAAGGCCAAACTCTTTGCGGCTGATCTTGCCGGTTACTGTGAAGCCTGCCTTGTGCTGTCCGTAAGGATCTACCACTGTACCGCCAAATTCCACGTCCACGGTTACAGGCTTGGTGTTGTTACGGATGGTCAGGTCGCCGTGCAGTTTGTAGTCGTTGCCGCCCACGTGCTCGTAGCGTGTGCCCACAAAGCGCACTTCACTGTGGTTGTCGGCGTCAAAAAAGTCGGCTGACTTTAGGTGCGTGTCGCGCTGCTCGTTGTTGGTGCTGATCGAGTTCACATCGGCCGTGAACACAATGTTGCTGGCGCCGTTGAAATTCTCGTCTTCGCTCTCCGCCTCTACGCTGAACTTCTCGAAATAACCTGTCACGGTCGTGATCATCAGGTGCTTTACTTTGAACTGTACTTCGCTGTGTGTTGGGTCAACTGACCATTTTACTTGTGCCATGATTTTAATCTTATCGTTTTAGTGTGAATGTTTCTCTGCTGCAAATCTACAACAAATGTATAGACTTTAAATGTATATACATTAATTATTTTAAAAAGGTTTCCTTTCTCCCGGAAAAACAGCCCTACGCCTACGGTGTTGCCTGAATAAATTCCCTGCAGAAGAATGAGGCATCCCGAGGCATCAGGTCTAATTTGTTTTACCTGCACTTTAGTCCTTTGCAATGATGGGTTACAGAAGCTTTATTTAGATAGATGATCGGTTAGACCTGCTATTGACCCAACTGCCCCGTTTGGAGTAAGCGTTGTCCTCAACATGAAGCCGTTCTGCAAAAGATTTAAAAGTTACAGGCAAAATCTGGAGCTGTGCAATCAAATATTGCATTTACTCCCAATCTTAAGCCCTCAAAACTTTCATTTTCAAAAAATCTTCTGTATACTTGCTTTATGTGCAATCGATTGCGCACATTTCGAAAACATAATTATGGCACACAATACTTTAAAGGTTCATCCACAGGATAACGTAATCGTTGCATTGACTGACCTGCAGGCAGGTGATGTGGTAGAATTCAATGGCAGACAGATTGGGATCGTTACCAACATACCTGCTAAGCACAAGTTTGCCGAGCAGCAGCTTGCACCGGGCCAGGAAATCATCATGTACGGCTCCCTGGTGGGCAAAGCCGTGGAGGCCATACCTGCCGGCGGCATCCTGACCACAGGCAATGTGAAGCACCAGGTGTCGGGCTTTACAGGCAAGACCAAAACCATTGGCTGGCAGGCGCCCGACGTGTCTAAATGGGTGGACAAGACTTTCCTGGGCTACCACCGCGAAGACGGACAGGTAGGCACAGGCAACTATTGGCTGGTGATTCCGCTGGTGTTTTGCGAAAACCGGAATGTGGACACCATCAAGCAGGCTTTCATGGAGACGCTCGGCTTTGGGCACCAGGACCTGTACAAATCCTACGTGCAGCAGATGGTGGAGCTGTACCAGGCGGGCAAAACAGAGCAAATTGCTCAACTGCCGCTCAGCTCGACCCCCTCTAACGGACAGCACCGCATTTTTGAAAACATCGACGGCATTAAGTTCCTGACTCACGAAGGCGGCTGCGGCGGCATTCGCCAGGACTCAGACATGCTGTGCGCTTTGCTGGCCGGTTACATCCACAACCCCAATGTGGCAGGCGCCACTATCCTGAGCCTGGGCTGCCAGAACGCGCAAGTGCCTATTCTTGAAGAGCGCATCAAAGCGCTTAATCCGAATTTCTCCAAGCCGCTCATCATACTGGAACAGCAAAAAGAGGGCACAGAGCAGGAGTTGCTCACATTGGCCATCCGACGCACATTCCTGGGTCTGGTAGAGGCCAATAAACAAAAACGTGCGCCTGCACCGCTGAGCAAACTGGTGATCGGGCTGGAGTGTGGAGGCTCTGATGGCTTCTCTGGCATTTCGGCCAACCCGGCTGTAGGTCATGTATCAGACCTGGTGGTTGCGCTGGGCGGCAAGTCCATGCTGTCGGAGTTTCCGGAGCTGTGCGGTGTGGAACAGGAGCTTATCAACCGCTGCGTAGATGATAAGTCGGCTGACCGTTTTGTGGAGCTGATGCGTGCCTATGAAAGTGCGGCTATAGCATCTGGCTCTGGTTTCGACATGAACCCTAGCCCGGGCAACATCAAAGACGGCCTGATTACGGATGCCATCAAGTCGGCGGGGGCGGCCAAGAAAGGCGGTACTTCCCCTGTGGTAGACGTCCTGGACTATGGTGAGTATGCCACAAAGCCAGGCTTGAACCTGCTCTGCACGCCGGGCAACGACGTGGAAAGCACGACGGCCATGGCTGGCTCAGGCGCGAACATTATCCTTTTCACGACAGGCCTCGGCACGCCAACCGGTAACCCAATAGCTCCAGTAATTAAAGTATCGTCCAACACGAAGCTGGCCCTGCGTATGCCGGACATCATTGACGTGGACACAGGCCCGGTAATAGCCGGCGAGAAAACCATAGAGGAGATGGGAGAGGCAATGCTGGACTTTATTATCGAAGTAGCCAGCGGCAACATCCAATCCAAAGCACAGCTCTTGGGTCAGGATGACTTCATACCTTGGAAACGTGGCGTGTCATTGTAATACGCCTGACCGATAAATAAATAGTTTTTGCGTTTGTTAAATAGGGGTGAAGGCCGGCTCTTCTTAGGAGGAGCCGGTTTTTTTAATACCTGAGTTTAACTGTGAGCTGCTTACTTTGTACTGAAACGTACTGCTTTGATCGCACCTTTGAACCAGGAGCGCTTATCCATGCGGGTGCCAATGGAGGTGCTGGCAGTAGGACTAATGGGCAGGTAGGTGATCTTTCCTGATACCTCTTCCACTCCATTTACAAAGCCTGTCATTTGCCCCTGCCTGTAATGTAGCTTGATGGTAGCCCATTCATTAACAGGATGTGTTCTCGTAGAGTCGATCAGGGTGAGGGCTGCGTTTTCAGTTCGCATGAAGAAGTCGGCATACCACTGTTGTCGGCTGTTGAGCCGAAGCTCGATCAGGATTCTTCGATCTGGATTGCCAGGGTGCTGTATGTGCAGAAAGCGCTGCTCAATGTTGTCGGGATAACCAGCATAAGGCATAAACTCCACCTCTATTTCAAACTCCTCTGCTCCGGCAATGGGGTTCGAGTTGATCAACAACCCATCCTCTATACCATCAAACGCAATTGCCTTTTCCCCTGCCCCCACATCAATCAACCGCGGGTTACCCCATACGGTTGGCTGATGTGCCGCAATAGATACCAGGGAGTTTAAGGTCCATACCTTCTCATCAGGCTGTGGTGACTGTGTTCTGGGTTTAGAGCAGCTTATACCTGACAGGCATGTAACGCCAAGCATCACTCCTACTGCAGCGCTTATCCACCACGTCCGTTTGTTTTTCATTTCGTTTATACCTGCTAAGCACATCTTTTGCAGTACCGACACCCTACTTTTTAACAACTCTATCCGCCAGTTCCAGCTTCTGATCCCTTATGCCGGCCAGCACCAGCTGGGCCATCTTGCGGGCGCCTAGTTCGCTGAAATGGGTGTTATCGTCTTTGCCTTCGGGATAATTTGGATGTTCGCCCGCTTCTAATTGCAGGAAGAGGTGCTTAGAACCTTCCACTCCGAATTGCTGCAGCAGCTCCTGGCTTTTCCGGTCCAGGTCAATCAGAGCCACTTTCCGCTGTTTGGCTACTTCCCGTACAATGGCTGCGTACTCCTCGTGCGTTCCCACTATTTTACCGGCCTCATCAAACTGGCGGCGGGCAGCGGGTGTGAGCAACACAGGTATAGCTTTTTTCTTTTGCGCCTCCGTGATAAAGCGATTCAGATTGGCACGGTACTGGTCTTTCGGGGTATAGCTTTTCTTTGTTTCTACCTCATCGTTATGGCCGAACTGGATGAACACATAGTCACCGGCCTGCAAGTGATCTGACACGGGTTGCCACAGCCCCTCCTCTATAAAAGTGCGGGTACTGCGACCATTCTTAGCGCGGTTGTCTACCGTCACACTGGAGTCAAAGAAATGCACAAAGGGCATTCCCCAGCCCGTCTCCGGATAGGCCTTGGTTTCCTTAATGGAGATGGTGGAATCCCCGATCAGGTATACTTTGATGGGTTTCTTCTGCTGGGCAGGAAATAAAGACATCAGAAATGCGGTGGTTAAAAGAAGGAATATTTTCATACTAGTTCTTTGTGATTGTTCATTATGTATAGCTACTTACCTATGTTACACAGGTATAAGGTATAAACTGGAGCATTTAATTAAAGCTTCTCCTCTGTTTACCTCAGTATCTCAGTTTCAATTTGCAGGCAAGACTACTTTTTCCCCATTGATGGTGACGTTTTCAAGTTGGATGTTCTTCACATTAGAAAATTTGTAAGGTTCCTCCACCCCATTTATCTCCACATCCACCAGGCGCAAGTTCTCTACCGGCGATTGTTCATACCCTTCCAGCAGCACGCCTACCTTGCCTCCGTTGCGTACCTTCATGTTGAGCACCTCAACGTTTCGTACAGTCGGCATAAACGAGCCGGAGTCTTCGTAAAACATGTTCACGCGAATCACTTGCTGTGCCACCTGCCCCACCTCGATGTTGCGCAGGTATACGTTCTCCACAACACCGCCCCGCATGGAGCTCGTCTTGATGCGCAGCGCCCTGTCCAGGAGCGGGCTGTTCATCCTGCAGTTCTCCGCGAACACGTTGCGCACGCCTCCCGATATCTCGCTTCCGATCACGACTCCCCCATGCCCATTTTCCATCGTGCAGTTCTGTATAACGATGTTCTCACTGGGCACATTGATGCGTCGGCCATCGGCGTTTCTGCCCGACTTGATAGCGATGCAGTCGTCCCCGGTATTGAAGTGGCAGTCCTTTATCAGCACGTTCCGGCTCGACTCCGGGTCGCAGCCATCCGAATTCGGGCCTTGACTTTCGACAGTCACTCCCTGAATGGTCACGTTGGTGCAAAGCACAGGGTTCAGAATCCACATCGGTGAATTGATGATCGTCACACCCTCAATCAGCACATTTTCGCAACGGTAAGGCTGTACAAATTGCGGCCGCAGATATGAGCCTTCCCCAAACTTCCGCTCACTTACCGGCACACCGTCCTCTGCCATCTGAAACAGCGCAGCTCGCGGCTCCGTCTGATTTGGCGTACCTTCTATCCAGCCATGTTTTTTCTGTCCTTTCCAGGGCCACCAGTTGGTTTCGTTGGCCTGTCCGTCCAGGATACCCTCTCCGGTTATGGCAATATTCTTTTGTTCGAAGGCGTAAATCAGAGGCGAATAGCCCATCAACTCCACGCCTTCCCAGCGGGTATGCACCAGAGGTAGGTAATCAGCGGGGTCAGTTGAGAAAAGTATAGTGGCCCCTTTTACCACATGCAGGTTTACGTTGCTCTTTAAATGGATAGGCCCTGTCAGGAACCTGCCCTCTGGTACCACAACCCTTCCGCCTCCGGCCTCGACACAGGCCATGACTGCCTTCCGGAATGCCTCGGTACAATCAACGGTCCCATCCCCAACGGCCCCATACGCAGTAACCAGGAAATCTCTGTCCGGAAAAGACGGTGGAGATATTTGGCGCAGAATGTCCTCTACTTTATCCCAGGCATCGGTCTGCGTGCTTGCCTGCTCCCGATTCTCCTGAAGAGGCTGGTAGCATGAACCTAGAAGCTGCAAACAGCAGGTTAAAAAAGCCAATAAATGATACTTTCCCATAATCAGTAATTTGCGATGAATGTTCAGATGTAGCCAGAGGGCTGTTCTTTACTAGCTGTCCTGCTCTTTCTCGGTCAGCATGCTCGTGCCTCTTTTGCAGAGTTGCACCGCCAGGCCCCAGGGGTCGCGCAGCATCACTAGATGGGAGCCATCTTCCAGGTGCTGCTCTGTTACCAGCGTGGCACCAGCTTTCACCAGACGGTCTTTGTCCGCAGTCGGGTTTTGTGACACAAAGGCCAGGTGCACCAACAGGGGGTTCATTTCCCGGTAGGGCGGTACTTTATCTGCCGGGTTCAGGTATATCTCCACCATAATGCGGCCACTGTCATCGGCCAGAAAAGTCATAAAGGGCGCCTGCTCCATCTGCCGCACTATTGTCATGCCCAAATGCTCCACATACCATGCCGCCATGGCTACCGGGTCTTCTACATTCAGGGCAAAGTGTTCTAATTTCATATGGGTAATCTCTGTTCATTTATTTCAGCCACTTATCCAGCCAGGCAAAGGCATCTTCCTGCATGGCGATGGTCATGGAGTGGGGCACGTCGTAGTAGTTGCACCTGAATTTATCTCTTGCTTTCATCTTATCATAGATGGCCGCAAGTTTATGCTCCGCAGCTTCCATACCTGCCGGATTGAAGAGTTTGTCCTGCTTGCAGTTAAGCACCAGCAAAGGCCGGGGTGCGTTCAGCGAGGCTACGTCCGGGATATCCAGGTATAAGTTTTGTCGGGGCACGTACATCATCCAGGTATGGCGGGTGTGGTTGCGCAGCATGTGCTCAAAAGTGGTGGAGAAAGCGGCCACTATACCTGTCTTGATCCGGGAATCCATCCCGAAGAGGTACGTACTGCGCAGCCCGCCCAGTGACAGGCCGATGCAGCCGATCCGCTCCGGGTCCACCTCCGGCCGCGACAGCAAATAGTCAATCGCTACACGGTCGCTTTGCACGATCATGCCCAGCCAGGTAGTGCCCGCCGCCAGCACCGTTTTGTTAATAGCCGCCTCGTGTCCGTTGGCAAACTTATTAAAGGCCACGATATCGGTATCGCTGTCACCGGTCAGCTGCTTGCGGTAGTTTTTGGTCAGGTCATCGTTTACCTGTTCCGGATCCAGCCTTTGAGAACCGAAGTAGGGAGCATCCGGTGAGAGCACGATAAACCCCTTTTTGGCCAGCTCGTCGGCATAGGTTCTGCCTTCGTACAGGTTCTGGATATATGTCCTGAGCACCTCCGGCTGATCATCCGTCAGGTTATGTTTTTCTTTGCCAAAAAAGTAAAAACCGCCGTGGTCGTGCAGGGCGATCACAGCAGGAGCTGGCTTGCTCAGATTGTCCGGTATAAGCAGGTAGGCCTCTGTTTGCTGATGCGCACTCACGTTGTAGCGCACCAGGTGTTGGGTATAGCCGTCGCGTTTGGTGGTGCTGACGACCTGACTCTCCAGTGGCACAGGCGCCGGATTATAAGCCAGCAGTTCCTGCAGCTTTCCCTTTGCCTCCCGCCGCCACTTTTCTGTATTGCGATGTTTGCTGTTCAGGAACGAAAGGCTACTGTTCCGTTCAGCGGCGTGCGATTGGAGCAGCGGATAAAAATTCCCCACATCCGACTTCTGTGCATCGGCAGTGGCAGCAACCAGCATCAGCCATACCCATAAGTATACCGTCGTTGCTAGTTGGCTCCTCTTGCTCCACCCCTGTTTGATCACCTTCACAATTTATACTTAAGCAGGTATACCTGTTCCCAAAGTTGGGGCTATACCTTAGTTTAACTTCAACAAATAAGTTTTTCCTTTTTCAGTTTCCAGGTCCATCTCCAGCACATCGGCTATACCTGTCGTCTGCACTTGTGCTTTGTCTGATACCAATGGCTCTTTGATGGCCGCTTGCTGGTAAAAGAAGTTCGTGTTCTCACCAGTCGCTTCTTTCAGGTTACCCTTGCCGGCAAGTTGCAAAAGGTCGCTTGTTCTGATGCGGCAATTACCGCCCAGTTTGGAGTGGATTTTCAGGGTTTTGACCTTTCCTGCCTCCCAGGCCATGTCTATCACAAAGCCGCCTCTCGCTACCAGTCCTTTTACCTCACCGCTTTGCCACACATCGGGCAGCGCCGGAAGCACATGCAGCGCCCCGTCGTGGCTCTGTAGCAACATCTCGGCTATACCTGCCGTGCAGCCAAAATTACCATCGATCTGGAAAGGTGGGTGCGCGTCGAACAGGTTTGGATAGGTGCCGCCGCTCTCGCCTTTGCCTTCCGTTCCGGCAGGTGTCAGTTGGTCCTGTATCAGTTTGTAGGCGCGGTTGCCATCGAGCAGCCTGGCCCACAGGTTCACTTTCCAGCCCATCGACCAGCCCGTGGATTTGTCGCCACGGTAAACGAGTGAGTTTTTGGCGGCCTCGAACAGTTGGGGATGGCGGTAAGGCGAAACCTGGTTGCTCGGGAATAAGCCGTAAAGATGGGAAACGTGACGGTGTTTGTCATCCTTTCTGTCCATGTCCTGCAGCCACTCCTGCAACTGGTTGTGCTGCCCGATCTGCATCGGCGGCAGCTGGTCGCGCATAATGCGTAGCGAGTCGGCAAAGGCTTTGTCCAAATTCAGCACTTCAGACGTCCTGATCACATTGCTGAAAAGATCAAAGATAAGCTGGTTGTCCATGGTGGTGCCGGCGGCAATGGAGACACCGCTCTGGTGTTTGTTCTCCGGCGACATAGACGGGCTCACCACCAGCCATTTGTTTGTGGGCTCCTCCTGCAGCACATCCGCATAAAACATAGCCGATCCTTTCAGCACAGGGTATACCTCTTTCAAGAAAGCCTGATCGCCGGTATAGAGGTAATGCTGCCACAAATGCTGCGTCAGCCAGGCGCCTCCCATTGGCCACATGCCATAAAAGGCACCGTCTATCGGGCCGGTTATCCGCCAGATGTCCGTGTTGTGGTGCATCATCCAGCCCCGGGCGCCATACATTTTAGAAGCGCTCTCCCTACCCGATTCCGACAGGTCTTTCAGCATGCTGAACAAGGGGCTGTGCATTTCCGAGAGGTTGGTTACTTCCGCGGGCCAGTAATTCATTTCGGTGTTGATGTTGACGGTATACTTGCTGTCCCAGGGCGGTGCGATTTTGTCGTTCCAGATGCCCTGCAGGTTGGCAGGCTGTGTACCCGGCTGAGAACTGGAGATAAGCAAATACCGGCCGAACTGAAAATACAGTGCCGCCAGATGCGGATCGTTCGAACGGGCAAAGGCAGCTAGCCGTTCATCGGTCGGTTTCTGCAGATCCGCTGTTGTGCCCAAGTCAAGGGAAGCCCGGTCGTAGTAGTTTCTGTAGAAAGCTGTATGCTCCGCTTTTGCTTTCTTATACTTCTTTTTAAGCGCACCAGCCAGTAAACTGGCAGCTTTTGCCTCGCCGTCGCCACTCAGGTCGCTGTAGCTTTTGAAGTTTGTGCCGATGGAGATATAAAGTGTGGCGGCATTGGCTCCGCTTACCTGTATACCTTCCGGGGTGCTGGTGATCTTGCCTCCCTCTGTTTCAGGCTGCACCAGCGTCTGGAATTTCACCTTGCCCTTCTTGTTGTCCACGTCACCGGAAACACCGCTCAATATCAGCTGATTGCCCTGTGTTCTGACCGTGTAATTTTTGTGGGGACTATCAGCCGAAAGGGTAAAGTTCAGGCTCCTGGGCTTGTCGGCTGTCAGGCGCACGATCACCACGTCATCGGTAAAGGACGAGAACATTTCGCGTCTGTACGTAACGCCGTTTACTTTATAAGATACCGTTGCAATGGCCTGCTGAATGTCCAGGTCGCGGTAATAGTCTGTGGCCTGCTCGTGGCCCGGGAAGGAAATAAACAGGTTGCCAACCGGCTGGTAGGGCATGCCATAATTGTTATCGGCGGTAGGTTGGCGGGGAAGTTTCTCCATGGCCAGGTCCTGCGCTTCTTTGTGCTTCCCTGCGATAATAAGCGCTCTGATTTCGAGCAGGGCGCTGTTCAGGGCAGGCAACACATTGTTACCCGGTTCCCCGGCCCAAACCGTTTCCTCGTTTAGCTGCAACTGCTCCCGTGCCGGCTGGCCGAACACCATGGCACCCAGACGACCGTTCCCCAGTGGCAGTGCTTCGTTCCAGTTGGCGGCAGGCTGTTTGTACCAGAGCTTGTAGTATATGCTGGCTGTATTCTGGGCTGAAGCGCTGCTTACACTAAACCAAAGAGAGAGAAAAAACCATAGAAAGGGTTGTCTGATGTTCATATTATCCAGTCGGGTGATAGGTGAACGATCCCATACTGTATAGCACAGGTAATTGATTTCTTAGCTGTAGCTCAACTATGTTATTTCTTAGCTGCCGCTTTTGCCTCTCCCAAATTCTGCATACCTCTGAAAACCAACTGCGCAACTGCAGTCGCCCCTTCCGGCTGAAAGTGCGTGTTATCCTTCAGCCCTTCCGGGTAAGCGGTATACTTGCCGGCAGGCAGGTTCATGAAATAGTTATCCGTTACGTAGTCTTGACCTCTGGCCGTGAAGGCCTCAATGGAAAGCTGGGTCAGGTCGACCAGCTGCACGTTCAGCTCCCTAGCCACATCTTTTACAGCTTGTGGATAATCGCCGTGCACGTTACTCAACTTGCCGTCCTCCCAGGGGTAGTTGCGGTTCACGGGTGTCAGCAGAATAGGTATAGCGCCCTTCTCGCGGGTTTGGTGCACGAACAGGCGGAGGTACTCTTTGTAGGCAGTCACATTGGTATAGCGTTCCGGTTTGTTTTCAGCGGCGTCGTTATGGCCAAACTGCATCAGCACCAGGTCGTTTTTCTGCAGCGAACGGTAGACCTCTGCCCAGCGCCCTTCCTCAAAAAAGGTGCGGGTGCTACGCCCGCCCCTGGCTTTGTCAGCCACTATCACGCTATCAGCTTTAATCAGGTGCCGGAGCTTGCTCAGGCTATCCGGACGCATAAAGGGCTGGAACATTTGTCCCCAGCCGGCAATTGGATAACGGGTGGTCATGTAGTCCTTCTCGTCATAGTCGCCGGTATAGTCGGCCACGGTGGAGTCACCGATCAGGTATACAGTGACAGGTTTCTTTTTGAAAGGTACAAATGCCACTAGCACGAGGCTCAATGCTAGTGCGGCAATTCCGAAAGCTAGCTTCTGCATAATATTGTTCTATTAGGTAAAGGCTATTGGTGAGAGAAGATAAAAAAGCATGGCCCTAGGGTGACCATGCTTAGTGTTTCAAATGAAAGTTCTTACTACTCGATGTTGAGTGCCGTACCAGTCAGGTCTTTTCCTTTGGATACCTGCTTGGCAGCGTCTTTAAAGTCTTTTTTCTCCAGGCGCACCTTCTCGGTTTTCGGTCCCAGCACGCGCACGGCTGGCTCCTTGCTCTCGTTGAAGCTAAAGCCCGTGATATCGATGTTCTTGCTATTGTAGATGGTTAAGGCAGGACCTTGCTCCGTTTCCACCCTCACGTTTTTAAGCACAATGCCGTCGGAGTCTACAGCAGTTATACCTTTCTTCGCCTTCAGCACGGCATTTTCGATGTTCACATTCTGCAGGTTCATCTCTGGCAAGCCTTGCAGGGCCAGCGCCTCGTCAGCGCCTGCCACCCGGATGTTCTTCATGTAGATGTTGCGGAAAGACGGGGTCTCTTCTGTTACCGGCATCAGGCGCTCGTCACGCTTTTCTGTTTCTGCCTTCTGGGTAGCTTCCAGCACAGGAGAATTGCCACCGTAGAACAGGTTAAAGCTGATGGCCTGGGTCGGGATGTTGATCATGTCGATGTTGGAGATGTAGATGTTCTCGACCACCCCACCACGACCGCGTGTACTCTTGAAGCGCAGACCAATGTCGGTGCCGATGAAGGTACAGTTGGAAACATGCACATTTTTCACCCCGCTCGACATCTCGCTACCCACTACAAAACCACCATGTCCGTGGTATACCACGTTGTTCTTCACGATCACGTTTTCGGTAGGTATACCGCGCTCACGTCCGTCTTTGTCTTTGCCGGACTTGATGCATATGGCATCATCGCCCACGTCGAACGTGTTGTTGTAAATGACAGAGTTCTTGCATGACTCCAGGTCCAGACCGTCGCCGTTCTGCGAATACCAAGGGTTGCGCACGGTCAGGTTACGGATCGTCACGTCCTCGCACATAAGCGGATGAATGTTCCAGGCCGGGGAGTTCTGGAAGGTAGGCCCGTCAAGCAGGACCTTCTTGCAGTTTACCAGGCTAACCATGACAGGTCGCATGAAGTCCTTTATCGGCTCAAACTGATGTTTCTCCGTCAGGTCAAGCGGCACGTTGAAGTTACCGGTCACCGCTCCGCGCTTAGAACTTTCCGTCGGATACCAGACCTTGCCGTCATCACGCAGCACGCCTCCTGAATTTACCAGTTTTTTCCACTGCCCTTCAGTCATTTTATCTTTCTTCACCGGTCTCCAGGCATCGCCGTTTCCATCGATCACACCTTTGCCGGTAATGGCTACGTTCTCCAGGTCACGACCTGAAATCGGCGACTGGCAACGGAAGGTGTTCAGGCCTTCGAAGCTGGTTTTCACAAGCGGATAGTCGTCAAAATCCTTGCTGAACAGCACCAGGGCACCTTCCTCTACGTGCAGGTTGATGTTGCTTTTGAGCACAATGGGCCCTGTCAGCCACATACCACGCGGCACGATCACTTTGCCTCCTCCTTTGGCTACTACATCGGCTATGGCTTTCTCAAAGGCTGCCGTGTTTTTTGTCAGGCCGTCGCTTACGGCCCCGAAATCTGTAATGCTGACGCTGTAGTTGCCAAATGTTGGCTCCTGCACACGCGGCATATTGAACTCAATGCCTTCGTATACCCAATCGGTATTGGCAGTGCTGTTTACTGCTGCGACAGGTGCACTGGTATTGGCTGTAGTTGTGGCGGCTGGTTGTTGCTGACAACCGAACTGCAGCGCACCGGCTATACCTGCCAAAAGGAACATGCGGTTTTTAAAGAACTTCTTCGTAATCATATCTTCAGCTTTAGTCTCTTACAGAAATTTTAGTTGGGTTTGGGGTGATGCGGAACCAGTCGACATCAGCGAAACCGGAGTCGTTCGTTTTGCCGGGACGTGTTGCAAACAGGCCCACCTTGGCGCCAATCCAGCGACCGGGCACCGCCGTGAAAGGAGCTCCCACATTTTTAAAAGTCGTACCGTCTTCGCTGTAACTGAACTGGCACTTCGCGTCTTTGTCCACACTCACCCGGAAATGCACCTCGTTACCATTTAGCTTGCCCAGCACCTCTTCATTTTCAGGTGTACCTTTGTCTGCTTTGGTAGCGGTATTGTAAGTCAGGTATAGCCCATCGGGTTTGCTCACCAATGAAACGTAAGCATAGTTCTCGCCCATCACGATCAGGCCGCTGCGTTCGTCCTGCAGTTTTGGGTTGGGTGTGAATTTGAGCTTGGTGGTGGTTGTAAAGGTCTCGGCCGGAAACTTCTGCAGCAGGAGGTTCGGCACATCCCAGTAGTTTTTGAAATCTTCCGGCAACTGCTCCGTAAACAGGCGCAGCTGTCCTTTGGTACCTGTCGGGAAGGCCCAGGTGGCTTTCGGGTTGGCATGCCACTGCCACTGCAGCCCCAGGGTATGGCCGTCAAACTCGTCTGACTCTGGTGGAGTAGCTACCGGGTATACCTTGCCGACGTTTGGTTTCTGGTAAGTCAGCACGGGTTCGCCTTTGCCATCGCCGTCTTTGTCCTCCCCAATCACCGGCCAGTCGTTCACCCACTTCACTGGGTTGAGGTGCACCACCCGGCCATAAGCTTCTATGTCCTGAAAATGGATAAACCAGTCCTCGCCGGTGGTGGTCTCTACCCAGGCGCCCTGGTGCGGACCGTTGATCGGTGTATTACCCTGGTCCATCACGATCTTCTCTTCGTAAGGGCCATATACATTTTTAGAACGCAGCACCAATTGCCAGCCCGTGGCCACACCTCCTGCCGGTGCAAAAATGTAGTAATAGCCGTTACGCTTGTAGAACTTCGGTCCTTCCACGGTCGGGTGCGCGTCGTGCCCATCAAATATCATCATGCCTTCGTCCAGTACACTGGTGCCATCCGGGCTCATTTTGTTGAGGGTCAGGATGCTCTTTATACCTGCCCGGCTTCCGGCCCAGCCATGCACCAGATAGGCCTTGCCGTCTTCATCCCAAAACGGACAAGCGTCGATCAGGCCTTTGCCTTCCTTCACCAGTACCGGCTTCTCCCAAGGACCTGCCGGATTTTTGGTCTTCACCATGTAGATGCCGAAATCCGGATCGCCCCAATAAATGTAGAACTCACCGTTCTGGTGGCGTATGGCAGGCGCCCATACCCCGTTGCCGTGCTGTGGCTTGGAGAAATGGTCATAAGGCTGGTTGCGGTCCAGCGCGTAGCCAATAATCTTCCAGTTCACGAGATCGTTGGAGTGCAGAATCTGCAGACCAGGTATAGCATTGAAGCTGGAGGAGGTCATGTAATAGTCTTCGCCCACCTGCACCACATCGGGGTCGGAGTAGTCGGCATGCAGGATGGGGTTCTTATACCTGCCATCTCCCAAATCGGCCACCCATACCTCCGAAACAGGGGCTGGAGTTGGCTGAATCGTCTCTGCAGTTGCGTTTTTACTACCCTGCTGCGCCAGACCTGAGCAGGAACTGAGCAGAAAAGAAAAACAAACGGCAGCGTAAAGTACAGGTTTCTGAGTCATGGCAATCGTGTTTCATTAATGTAAGGGTCTATTTACTGGCTGTGTCGAATTTTTCTCCCGGTATCCAGCCATCGAATATTTTCTCTAAGGTATAATCCGCCAACTGCTTTTTGCTGAGCTGGTGCGACCACTTCACCCGCTTGCCTGCTTTGGCACCCGGCCCTTTGGATTTGTACTCGGCGTAGAATGTTGTCTGCTCGGCCTCCGGTTTGTTCCAGTTGTGCCAGCCTTCTGGCTTGATATGCGGCCCGAGGTAGCTGTTGATGAATACCGTTTTGGCGTGTGGCCTCCAGGGACGGCCGAGGTAGTAAGAGTCTTTCGGAGCGTCGCCGGTAAGCCGGCAGTTGAGGAACACGAACCCGTAAGGTGCGCCCTCCAGTGTAGAGGCAGCCGTCACGTAACTCCCCCCCTTTTTGCTGAAAATCTCGCAGTTCTCAAACACAGCCGTGGACCAGCCAAAGATAAAATCGGTCGTACCTTCGATGTAACAATTCTTGTAATACTGCCGGCTTTTTTCGCCGTGCGGGTATAGGGTGTCTTGGTTACCCAGAAAACGGCAGTTGGTGAACATCACCCGGTCGCCGTCGATGCGCACCGCCACCGCCTGTCCTACCGGACCAGCCGAGTTCTCAAACGTGATGTTCTCTGCTGAGAAATCATCCCCGAACACAAAAAAGCTGGTAGAGCCAGTAGTGCCCATCTCCTCGCCGAAGCGGTTCTTTTTGGAGGCGTAATCGTCGTAGGTCAGGATGGTATGCTGCACATTCTCCCCCACCAGTTTCACCATGGTTTTGGAAGTAGGAAGCACCAGCTTCTCCTTGTACACCCCGTTTTTGATGTAGATGGTGGTAGTGTTTTTGCGAAAATCCGGCACGGCATGAAGGGCTTCCTGCACTGTCTTAAAATCACCGCTACCGTCCTTCGCCACTACAAAGTCATACTGCTTCTGTGCCTGCACCTGCACCAGGAAAAGACAGAACAGCAGCGTAAGAAGGGCGGTATACCTGGCAGATGTCAACATGGCTATCGGGTTACTTCGTGGATACTTTCGATTGGTTCAGCTCTTCAAACACGAGCGAAGCCATGATAAAAGGTGCTACCGCTTTGGGGTCATTATCCCGGCGCTCCTCGTTGATGTAGTACTCATAGGTGCCATCGCGGTAAGGCGTACCACCCAGCCCAGCCACAGCACATACATTCGTGATGCTGATGGTGCCATCCTCGTTCTTCTTGATCAGGTTATTGAGTATACCATCATACCCTTTCTGCGCCACCTGCATATACTTCTGATCAATAAGGCCGTTTTTAGCCGCTTTCACCAGGAAGTAAGTGTACATGCTGGATGCCGAGCCTTCCAGATAATTGCCATCTCTGCTTCCCTGGTCTACCACCTGATACCAAAGTCCGGTGTTCTTGTCCTGGTACTGCTCCAGGGCTCCAGCCATCTTCTGGGTTATCTGAAGTATCTCGTCTCTTCTTGGGTGGTCTTTCGGGAAGAAGTCCAGCACATCTACCAGCGCCATGGCATACCAGCCCATGGCGCGTCCCCAAACATGCGGCGACTTGCCTGTTTCAGGGTCAGCCCACTTTTGCTCACGGCTCTCATCCCAGCCATGATGCCAGAGGCCTTTCTCACTGTTCCAGGTATACTTGTCTACCAAAACGATTTGATTGGCCACGTCGTCAAAAATGGCAGGCTCGTTGAACTCCACAGCGTATTGCGCCAGAAATGGAGAGGCCATGTACAGGCCATCGAGCCACATCTGGTGCGGGTAAATTTTCTTGTGCCAGAAGCCTCCCTCTTTGGTGCGGGGATGGGTGCGCATCTGGTCGCGTAGTTCCTCTATCGCCAGTTTATACTTGTTGTCACCGGTTTCCTTGTGGAGCTCCATCAGGAACTTGCCCGGGTTCACACGGTCGATGTTGTAATCAGCCTTCTTGTAGGTCATGATCGTGCCGTTCTCACTGATCATGGTGTCGGCAAAAGCCTTGATATAGTTCAGGTACTTCTCTTCGCCTGTTTTCTCCCATACCTGCTCAATGGCACTGGCAAACAAGCCCTGGGTATAATCCCACTTTGGCTTGTCTTTGAAATCAATCATCCACCCCTCCGGGTTTCGTTTGATGTCAGAGTCAGCCATCCACACGGACCACGGCTTTTCAGCGGCCACGGTCTGGGTCTGGGCAGTGTTTTCTGTTGCCGATTCTCCCGAGCTACAGGCAGTGGCTACAGCCAGCAGTACAGGCAAGGTATATTTTGCAATCTTCATAGGTTTTGTAAAAAGGTGTTTCCTTCGTTTAGCTTCATCCTGTGTAGCTGATTTGAGGGGGAGGATTACTAACTCCCCCTCAGAACCGGCTAGTTGTATCCCTCGTTCTGCTCGAACTCGCCCGGGTTAGAAACCGCATCGAGCTGAGCCTGCGGAATTGGCCGGAGCACATGGAAAGGCTGTATGTTCGGCGCAGCATCCGGATTAAACTTCTTCACCCGCTCTATCAGTTTGTCGGTGCGCTTCAGGTCGAACCAGCGCTGTTGCTCTCCGGCAAACTCGCGTGCCCTCTCATCCAGAATAAAATCGATGTTCAGTTGGTCTGCCGTCACCTCCATCTCCGCCTGCTTGCCCGGCAATGCGGCCCTTCTGCGAACAGTGTTGATGTAATTTACAGCTTCTCCGGTATTTCCCTGCATCATTTCTGCTTCGGCGGCGATCAGGTATAACTCAGCAAGACGAATTACAAAGGCATCGCGCTGGCCCTGCTGCTGGGAGATGGTCAGGCGGTTAGGCTCCAGAAACTTCTTCAGCGACATATACCTGTCACGCACCACTGGCGCATCACCGGCATTCACATTGTAAGTTCTGCTTCTATCGATGATCGTATACTTTTTGGCATCCTTTCGCGCGTTAGATATCACATTCTTGCTAGCAAAGATAGCCGTATCACCTGCTGCAAAAGTCACATTCACCTCGCTCCCGTTCGACAGCGTCTTTTTATAAGTACCGGGCTTGTTGGCATACCATACCGTTTCGAAAGTCGCATTGAAACGGGCATCCTTGGTCTCATCAAACAGGTCGAGCAAATGGGCTGTCGGCATGAAGCGGGCGAAGGGGCGTCCGTAGCGCATATCACGCTGCATACCTGCCACCTGGTCATAGGTCATCAGGAAGAACAGGTGCGCATTGTTGCCGCCATCGCGCAGCAGGATATCGTCGCTGGTGCTGGCAGTGGGTCCGTCAAACTCCCGGTTCAGGATCAGATCAGCCGTAAAGTTGACATGCCACACGATCTCAGAATTTTTGACATTGCTGATGCTCCAGAGGTTCGCATAGTTGGGCACCAGGCTGAAGCTGTAGTCGCTGATCACCTTCTTGGCCAGGCGCGCCGCTTCCGGATAGTTTTTGCGGTAAAGGTGCATGCGTGCCATAAAGGCCTCTGCCGCAGGTTTTGTCACGCGACCGTACTGCGAGCTGGTGGGCGCCAGGTTATCGGCAGCGAACTGCAGATCCTCAAATATCTGGTTGTAGAAGGCCTCAACCGGAGTCCGGTTAGCAGTTGTTACCAACCCGATAGACTCTTCCGTTGTCAGGTGCACACCGCCCCATGTCTCCACGATGTGCCAGAGGTAAAAGGCCCTCAGAAAGCGGGCTTCTGCCAGCCTCGTTGTCTTCAGGTTCTCGGCCAGGGCAGACTCCGGGATTCTTTTGACAGCGGCGTTGCAGGCATTAACTGCAGAGTAAAAACGGGTCCAGTAAAAGTTGATGGGCGCGTTGGCGCCAGACAGGTCTGAATTGTAGAGCGCCACCGGCGGATTTTCCATACCGTTTCCTCGGGTGAAGATGTCGGTGCCGGTCTCTGTCAGCGCGATACCATTCTCCTTGCCATACCAGAAGCGCATGGGCGTATACAGGGAGTTCACCAGGCTTTCCGCACCCTCTGCTGTTTTGTAGTAGGCTTCAGAGGTAAGACCCGATTTGTTTTCTTCGTCCAGGAAAGACTCGCAGGAAGCTGTGCCCAGGAGAAGAACTGGAATAAGTATGCTATAGAATATCTTTTTCATGATTGCAGATTTTAAATGTTCTTCACTTCTTAGAATGAAACATTGAGGCCAAACACCATTTGTCTTGTCATCGGGAAGCTAAGCGCCCCGCCGCGCTCAGGATCATAAGGCGCTATGTTACTCATCAGAATAAAATAGTTTTTGGCCGTTGCATACACTCTCAGGTTAGATAGTCTTAGCTTATCTGCTATACCTTGTGGGAAATTATAAGCCAGGGTGATGTCCCTTACCTTCACGAAAGAGCCATCCACATACTGCAGCGTTGTGTAGTAGCGTGTACTGGCGCGGCTGGTGCCTGCGTTTGGTCTTGGATAGGCGTTGGTTGGGTTCTCCGGCGTCCAGTAGTCCACCATCGGTCCGTTTTCAAGCGCGTCGATTTTATAGGAACCGGCCGCCTCGCTAATGATCGTATTGCCGATTCGGGCATTCACCATAAAGGAAAGCTCCAGCCCTTTGTAGCCTAAGCGGTTGGTCACGCCCAAAGTCCAGTCAGGATTGGCATTGCCGATCACCACCCTGTCTTCCGGTGTGATGATGCCATCATTGTTCTGGTCTTTTACCTTGATGTCGCCTGGCTGCTGTTGGTTTTTGGCCGCTGCTTCTTCCTCGCCCAATTGCCAGATCCCGATCTTTTCGTAGTCATAGAAAACCCTGATCGGGTGGCCTACAAACAGGCCGTATTCGCCCAGTGTCAGGTCGCGATCCACGCCATCCGCCAGTGCTCTTACTTCTTCCTTGTTTCGGGCGAAGCTGAAGTCGGATGACCATCTAAAGCCGTTGGGCTGGTCAACATTCACCGTACCCAGTTGCAGTTCTACGCCGCGGTTACGGGTCTCGCCCACGTTGTAAATTACTCTCTCAAATCCGGTGGAGGTAGGAAGCGCTCTTGGCAGAAGCAAATCTCTGGTATCCTGCTGGTAAACATCCAGCGTACCTACCACCCGGTTGTTGAACAAGCCAAAATCGAGGCCTACGTTGGTTGTTGCCGTTGTCTCCCATCCCAGAGCGGGGGTAGCCAGTGTGGCTGGGTAAAATCCGAAAGCAGGTGTCTCGGTGCTACCCTGGTCAAAGGCATAGGTGGACTTGCCCAGGCTGCCCAATGTCTGGTAAGGGTTCACTGAGCTGTTGCCGGAAAGTCCGTAGCTAAGGCGCAGCTTCAGGTCAGATATGGCATTCACGTCACGCAGGAAGTTCTCTTCTTTCAGCAACCAACCTACCGACGCAGAGGGGAAGTAATCCCATTTGTTGCCGTTTGCCAGTACAGAGGCTCCGTCGGCGCGCATCACGAAGGTGAACAGGTACTTATTGAGAAGCTTGTAGTTCAGGCGGCCGAAGAAAGATGCCAGGCTCTGCTCCCTTAGATCGCTGCCCAACTGGTAGGCTGACTGAGAAGCGCCCAGGTTGTGAAAGAGAAAGGTGGAAGAAAGCAGGTTACGTCCCTGGGCAGAGAATGCCTCTGTTGTTTCAGACCAGATACTGGTACCGATCATAGCCGACAGCTCATGGTTCTCTGACAGCGTTTTAGTGTAGTTGGCAAAATTCTCCCATGTAAGACGTGAGAAGTTTGTCAGGTCTGCTCTGGCCAAAGACTGACCGTTTGCGCCGGTCTCGATGGTGTTGGTGCCAGCGTATAGCCCGTTGCGGTTGTTGAACTGATCCACCCCGAAACGTGAGGTAAGCACCAGCCCCTGGATAGGAGTGTAATCCACAGAGAGGTTGCCGAAGAAGCGCTTGTTGAGCTCGTTGTTTTCAAAGGCCCCCGATTGTTCATCCACCAGCGGGTTCAATGTGGAGGCGTCTCCTACTGGAAACGTAGTGAAGTTACCTTCGGAATCATACGGTCTGCCCAGTGGGCTCATTTTGTTTGCCTGGTTCAGCGGATCTCTTCTCAGATCCCGGTCACGGTAGGTATACATCAGGTTGGTACTAACCTTCAGTTTCTCCGATACATTGTAGCCTACATTCAGGCGGCCGCTGTATCGTTTCATCTGGTCGTTTCGCAGCAGGCCTTTCTCGTCGAAGTACTCAGTAGACAGGTAATAGCTTAGCTTATCGGCACCGCCGGTTATACCTATCTGGTAGTTCTGCTGGCTTCCGGTTCCCAGAATTTGATCTGCCCAGTTTGTGTAGATGCCGTTCCGGAAATTCTCCAGCTGAGTAGGGTTAAATATTTTGTCGTCATCGGCCGGGCTACTCCACTCGCCTACTGTTCTGCGGGACTCTCTTCTGAGCTCCACCCACTCCGGACCAGACATAATATCGGCATAGCCATTTGCACTTTGAACACCATAGTAGGAGTTAAAAGAAACTTTGGCCTTACCTGATGAGCCGCTTTTGGTAGTGATGAGGATCACCCCGTTGGCACCCAGCGAGCCATAGATAGCCGTGGCTGTTGCGTCTTTCAGAATCTCCATGGAAGCGATGTCGTTCGGGTTCACGTCGAGCGGACCGTCATAGCGGATACCATCTACCAGCACCAACGGTCCGTTACCTGCTCCGATAGACCTGGTACCCCGTACTCTTAGGTCTACACCCGCTCCGGCCTGTCCGCTGCTTCTGGTTAGGTCGAGGCCAGGCACTTTTCCCTGTAATACCTCCAGGCCGCTTGTTACAGGTATAGCCGTCAGGTCCTCGCCCCGTACCGAGGTGACAGAACCTGTCAGATCTGATTTCTTCACCGTTCCGTAGCCGATCACCACCACTTCTTCCAGTGCTTTGGCATCTGTTGTGAGTGTTACATTTACAGCTGTTCTGTTATTGATGGGGACTTCCTGCGATTTGAATCCAATAAAGGAGAAAACCAACGTGCCTGTGCCATTCGGGGCGTTCAGGGTATATTCCCCCATTGCATTGGTAGCGGTACCGTTTGCTGTACCTTTCACGAGCACTGTTACCCCGGGCAAACCTTCCCCTTTGTCGTCAGTAACTTTACCTTGAACCGTAAATCCCTGAGCAATGGCAACCGCCACCGTAGAGAAGAACAGAGGGATCACCAACAGGTACCTCCACTTCTTTAGTAATAATACTTTCATAGGAATGTGATTATATGGTTCTATAAATGAATAGTGTTTATCTGTTCTGTCAACTCATTCAATCATTACTCAGAAGGTGTCGGTACTGCCAACTTCTTCCTCAATCACGTAGGTCGTAAGCTAAAGCTCCAGGGTAAGTGCGCCGTCCAGCGTACACAGGCAGCTCTGGGAAAAGGTGCCGGGTTATCTCTCTTCTTCTCGCATAGGCATTTATAATATTTTATTTTATGGGGTTCCAGTTATCTGCTCCAGCCAGCACAGAAGCCGGGCTATACCTTTTGGCCTCCTTCGCCGTCAACTGCCTCGACCATTTCACCCGCTGCGCAGGTATAGCGCCCGGCCCAGTCGACTGGTATTCGGCGTAAAAAGCCGTCTGCTCCGCCTCCGGTTTGTTCCAGTTGTGCCAGCCTTCCGGACGAATGTGCTTGCCGAGTTGTGTGTTCAAAAAGACCGTTTGGGCGTAAGGGCGCCAGGGTCTGCCCAGGTATACCTGTAGCTTTTCGTCGGATGCTGTTACGGTGCAGTTCAGAAACACAAATCCAAAAGGCTGCCCTTCGGGTGTAGAAGCTGCTGTGATGTATGAGTTCTTCTTGCATTGGATGATGCAGCGCTCAAACACCGATGTGGCCGGGCCGAAAATAAAGTCGGTGGTTCCTTCGATGTAACAATCCACGAAGTACTGCCGGCTACCACTGACGCCCACATAGAGCGTGTCCTGGTCGCCGATGATGCGGCAGTTTTGAAACACCGCCCGGTCGGCCTCCACGTGCAGCGCCACGGCTTGACCGACCGGTCCGGCAGTGTTCTCAAAGGTAATGTTCTCGGCTCTGAAGCCATTGCCCTGCACCAGCACGGTGTAGGAGGTAAAGGTGTTGATGTCACCTTTGCCGGAGTAATCGTCCCAGGAGATGATCGTCTTGTGCTTGTCCTCGCCGATCAGCCGGATGTCGGTTTTCCAGGAAGGGATCACCACCTTTTCCCGGTAAGTACCGTTTTTCACGAACACTTCCACGCCCCAAAGCGGGAAGGCAGGTATAGCATCGATTGCCTCCTGCACACTGCTATAGTCGCCGCTTCCGTCCTGCGCCACCACCAGCTTTTTGTGCTGTGCTTGCAAGGCCGAAAAACTCAGCATAAACCATATGGTCAGGAGGTATCGCATTATAGTTCGTTTGTTGGTTTTACTAAGCTGTTCAGGTATACCTCCACATTGGTGTACTGCTTGTCTAAGGTATAGCCGGCCGCATCCGCACGGTTTGCCGGGTCCAGATTATGCTGCAGTTCCCAGGCATCCGGCATGCCGTCCTGGTCTTGGTCTTCCGCCGCCGGTGCTGACTTTAGCTCTGGCCAGCCGCCCACATCCTGTTGCGAGTCGATGATGCCGTTCTTGTTTTTGCCGCTGGTTGGCTTGCCGGTGCGCACGTCTGCTACCACACGGGCATCCACGGCGTCTCTCTTGTAACTGGCACCTGCATGGGCCAGCACCAGTTCGTAAGCCTGAGCAGCAGTCTGTTCTCTGATGGCTGCTACCTCAAAAGGATTAGCTGTTTTCACAGAATCTACATGGTCAGCCTGCACACCGCCAGCCCAGTTATCCTGGGTGATAACCGGAAATCCGTCCACATAATTGCCGGTCACATAAAATTGGCCGTAAGGCTGCGATGGGTTCACAATGCGGTCTCTCTTTGATGAAATGGTGGCAGGGCCGGCTTTATAGTAGTTGTTCACCATATTATAGCGGCCTCTCTCCCCACCGTATGAACTGTTGTGCACCCAGTTGAAGATGACGTTGTTTCGAAAATCCACCAGCTCATCCGGGCTGTTCGGCGTAGACTTGGAGCCGGAAAAACGGGGCATGCGACTGCTGTGGTTAGCGATCAGGTTATGGTGAAAGCTGGCGCCTTCCCCACCCCATATGCCGCCGTAGCCGTGGTCGCCCTTGGCATGCACCGACTCGTTCAGGCTTTCGGAGATGATGCTCCACTGCAGTGTAAAGTTCTTGTTTCGGTAAAAAGAAGCGCACTCGTCGGTGGCCCAGCTCATGGAGCAGTGGTCGATCATGATGTTGCTGCGGCCCCTGTTGCCACTCAAAGCATCTTCCTGCTGCTGGGACACGTCGCCCAAACGGAAACGCAGGTAGCGCACGATCACATTATCAGCTTTGATGCTCACCGGGTAGTTGCTGATGCAGATGCCGTCGCCAGGCGCTGACTGTCCCGCTATGGTCACATCCCCGTTGTTGATGTCCAGCGGCTCTTTCAGCACAATGGTACCTGACACGGCGAATACAATAATGCGCGGTCCTTTTTTCTGGATGGCCTTGCGCAAACTACCTTCCCCACTGTCTTCGAGGTTAGTCACGTACACGACCTCTCCTCCGCGCCCGCCGGTTGTATGCTTGCCGAAGCCCTCTGCCCCCGGAAAGGCAATAGCTTTGGCATCAGCCGGTGCTTCCTGTTCAACTACTGTTGTCGCAGTCTCCCCAGCAGACCCGACAGGTACACCTGTCGGGTGCGTTGCGCACCCGGCCAGGCATACTACCAATAGCGCCACGCTATTTGATATCAATTTCTTCAGGTCTTTTCGGCTTGTCATGCTATTCAATTTTATGCGACAGGTATAGGCGCACTTTCCAGGGCTATACCTTGTGCTTCTTTATTTAAAACTTTACCTGCACCGGGTTTGCCAACTCACGGGCTGTTTTGTCCAGGTACTGCAGGAAAGTAGCTTCGTCTTTTATACCTTCCGGCTCCAGCTCCCAGGCTGCCAAGTAGTAGTATTCCAGCTTCTGGCCGCTTGGCTTCAGCTTCACCACGTGGCTGTGTTCATCCGTGGTGAACTCCATAAAATCCTGTGGACGGAAGAGCACCGCTATACCCAGGTTGTCGCCTTCGCCATTCAGACTCTGCTTGCCGTAAGTGGCGATATAGCCCCACTCGCCGTTGCCGCCTTTTTTGGTATGCAGCTTGGCTCGCTTGTCTTTGATCAGGCCCGTGGCCAGGTTCTGTGGTTCACCCCCCGCTATACCTACCTGGTGGTGCGTCAGTCGCGTACCGGCGTGTATGTTGATGTTGGAGTTGATGCTGAGGTTCATGCCGGCGATCTTCCAGCCGTAGTAGTTTGTCCGGATGGACGAGTAAACCGGTCCGTTCTCAGTGATCACGCTGATCATGCTATCGGTTTCGGCCATGCGGTTGGCAGCGCCGTCGTGGAAGTGCGCCAGCGTACCCACCCCCAGTGACTTGCCCACTTTCAGCACATCCATACCCCAGTCCTGCAGATTGTGATAAGAGTCGTAACCATCCTGCCCTGCCTGCTGCAGCACCATGTCGCGGGTAGTTTTGCCGAACACATCAGTGCCATTGCGCCAATCAAGGTAAAAACGATAGCCGACCTTATCCGACTCCCAACCCGGACCTTCGTAGCGGATGTAGTACGAGTGGTCGGTCACCTCGTCCGGCACGCGTAGCGAGTCCACATTCTGGAACGTGCCGCCAATGTACTTGCGATCTTTGAACTCACCCCCTACTTTGTGGGATAGCTCGGCCTGCGTACGCTTGGTGTAGTTGCGGCTGGCTTCTCCGTTTTCTTTGTAGTGCACCGTCAGGGTACGGGTCGCTTTAGGTGCCATTTTGTCGAGCACCAGGTATACGCCCGGCTTGTCACCGTCTTTCTGGTTGTACTGGCTTGGCACTTCAGTCTTTCCATCCAGCACCACAAAAGCTTTGGAGTTGAATTTGGGGTACTTTTTCTGCAATTCCTGAGCGCTAAGGTATACCGGGGCACTTTCACGCTCCTGGCCGAGGGGGTTCGTCACTTTCACGGTAAAAGACTTCGGATACTCCTTGCGCAGATCCTGCGCCGAAAGGTTGATGCTGAGCATTGCTGCTGCCAGCACGCACACTCCTTTTTTCCACACCTTCATTCTGTATTTCATCTTCTCTGTCATCATCTTTATTTCACTTGCTCTTTTATGATATCATGCACCAGGCTGTTGATGTACACTTCGATATCGTCGTAAGCTGTGCTTAGATTTCTTTTATCCTGCGGTTTGCCCGGGTCCAGCTTATGGGCTATTTCCCATTCGTCAGGTATACCGTCGCCGTCTGTGTCTTTTGCAGCCGCCTTCGATTTCAGCTCAGGCCAGCCGCCCACATCCTCCTGCGAATCGATGATGCCGTTTGTGCTGCCATTGGAGCCCGGCGCGGTAAATGAGTTAGTGCGCACGTTGTCCACTACCCGCACATCCACGGCATCACGCACCAGTGAGGCGCCGGCATAGGCCAACACCCTTTCGTAAGCGACTTCAGCCGTATGCGTGGTCACATTGTTGTTGATCGGGTGTGGAGACTCCAGGCGCATGGCGGCTTTGTCAGCGGCAGACACGGTGCCGTAGCTGCCATGAAACTGGTTATACACCCCGTAGGTCCAGTTGTCGCTTGTGGCGCGGCTACTTCCCTCCACCACGTTGCCGTTGATGTAGTACTTGCCCCAGATGTCGAATACTTCTGTGCCGGCTATCTTATTTTTATCAATCGAGAAAATGCGTTCTTTTTTGGTCGTGCCAGGCCCTGGTTTGTAGTAGTTGTTCACGATGTTGATGTTCATCGCCTCCCCGCCATAGGCGCTGTTGTTTCCCCAGTTAAAGGTCACGTTGTTGCGCATGTCCACCAGGTTGGTGAGGGCGAATGCTTTTCCGGCCTCCTCGCCAAAGCGCGGGTTGCGGCTGTCGTGGTGGGCTAGCAGGTTATGGTGGAACGAAGCGTTTTTACCGCCCCAGATACCGCCATAGCCATGGGCTCCTTTTGCATGGGCAGAGTTGAGCAGGCTCTCCGAAATAATGCACCACTGCAGCGTGAAGTTCTCGTTGGCATAGAAGGAAACGCACTCGTCGGTCGACCAGCTCATAGAGCAGTGGTCGATGATGATGTTCTTGCGAAAACGTCCTTCCAGCGCATCGGCCTCCTGCCCGGCCGCGTCTCCCATCCGGAAACGCATAAAGCGAATGATCACATTGTCTGCATTCACGACCACCGGGTAGTTTCGAATGGTAATACCGTCGCCCGGAGCTGTCTGACCGGCTATGGTCAGATCGCCGTTGCTGATGGTCAGCCTGGAGTTCAAGGCGATCGTACCGGACACTTCAAACACGATGATCCTCGCACCAGCCGTCGAGATAGCAGTCCGCAGACTACCTGCACCGGAGTCGTTTAGGTTGGTCACTTTGATGACCTTACCACCGCGGCCGCCGGTTGCATCCTTTCCAAAGCCCTCTGCCCCGGGGAAAGCAAGCGCTGTCTCACTGACAGGCGTTGGCCCCTCAGCAACAGGCGTCTCTTTTTCCGGAACTGCTTCTCCGTTTCTGTCCTTGCAGCTTGCGAACGAAACAACCATAACCGAGATGGAAAGCAGCAACAGGCGTTTGAATATCATGTATTGACCAGTTTAAAATGCAATAGCATAGGTGCGGCTTCCGGGGCCACACCTATGGAAAATGTTACCACCATCTTGGGTCTCCAAGCGCACCGCTTGTGGTGCTGCCCGTTCTCACTTCCGAGCCTGATGGCAGGTTAAAGTTGGTCGTGCTACCTGTCCATCCCAGATCTATGGTTGTGTTAGACGACAATTGCACATAGCTTGGGAAGGTAAGTTCTACCGCTGGAGTAGCACCATCCAGTAGCTTAAAGAAGTTGTTATTCTTAACTACAAGAATGGAGGAGCCGTCTGTAGAAGCACGCAGTAAGCTGGTGCCTACTGTACCCTCTTTTGGCGTGTTAGCCACAATGCTGTTCTGCATTGTAAACTCTACAGCGTTTGCGTTTGCATCCAATAGAATGTTATTTCTACCAGAGAAGCCAAAATTATTGATGGTTGTCTGATTGATTGAGATAACAGGCTTTGCGGGAGCAGTCATGTTAGTAGCCCATCCGATAAATGCTCTTCCAGAGTTGTAGAAAGTTGAATTCTCGATTTCCAGCTTTTTGAACTCCAGCTTGTCAAGGTGGAAATAGTGATAGGATCCTGTTCCGTTATTAGAGCCTACCGTATTTTTTACGACTATGCTCTCAATTTTATGTGTACCGTTTGAAGAGCCACGGTTAGCACGCATAAAGCAGTTTGCAGTGAAATTTACGGTACAGTTTTCAACTAAGATCGAGGTGAAGTTTGCAGCCTCTCCATCTGAACCAAGCCCAGCCAGGTTTAAGAAATAAGCTGCACTAGCTGCCGTTCCATCGAAACCGATTCCGGAAAGTTTTACACCTGCGCCGTTTCCTTTCAGCGTGATTTCCTTGAAGAGCACCGTTGTATTGGCCGGATCTCCGGAAACAGACTGTAGCGTCAGGTGCTTTTCGCTGATCACGAGGTTATTCGCTGAGTGATCGTAAGTACCCGGTTCCAGACCAATCACATCACCAGATGCAGCTCTTGCAATGGCTGCCTCAAGCTCAGCGGCCGTCGCCACCGTTTCTGTAAACACACTTGGCTCTTTTGTAGTGAACGAAACTGTCCCTTTATGCTTCGTGCCTGCAAAGATGTCTGCTTTGTAAGAGGTGGTTGCTGCTAAGCCTGTAATTGTTTTAGCGCTGGCCTCAATCTCCTCAGCCGAAATCTCATATTCTACAGGTGCCCCATTGGCTGGTGTAACCACAATCTTAGTTAAGCCAGTTGTTGGTCTCCAGCGCAGCACCACCGTCTTATCTCTGATCTCTTTGTTGACGAGAGGAGCAAAAATCTGCTCTCCCCTGATGCTGAACCTGTTACTGGTCACCCATTTCGACTCAGGTCTGGTATCAAGGGCGTTTGCCTTGATGCGGGCATAGTATAATTTCTTAACCTCCAGTTGGTCTTCAGTGAATACAACTCCGGCCGTATCCGTCTGTACCGAAACAATGACAGGAGTTTGAAACATTGAATCAGCCGCGACCTCTACCGTGTAGGTCACGCCGCTGGTAGCTGTGGTGTACAGAGATGGGTTCCATGTCAGTTTTACTTTCGTTTCACCGCTGGTCGACTTCATGGCTCCTGCTGGTGTAAACATCCTCATGGGCTCCACATGATCCGTCTCCTCTTTGCAGGAAATCGCCAGAACACCGAGAAGAACGACAGGAAGAAAGCTACTGGCTATCTTGGTTAGATTTTTTTTCATGCTATGTGAATTTACTTTCATGATTCGCCTATGATTAGTAACCGTAATCCTGTTTCAGGTTGTAATTCTGGTTCAGGACACCTGAGTAGATTGGGAACAGCTCCGATTTATTTTCCTGGAAGGCTACTGCAAAATCCTTTACAAGAGCTGCGTTTACGGCCGCACCCCAGTTCACCCTGGTATACCCCTCAGGTCCTGTACTTCCAGGGCCCGGCGTATAGAACACATCTGAAACCGATCCTCCCGCCAGTTTAAGATCTGCTATCTCTTGCGGAACAGAAGCATTGACTAATGCGCTTGGCTGGTAGTATACATAGCGTGGCACATTGGCATATTCGCCCGTCTGGTTCATCATGTGGGTCAACTTAGCTCTGGTTTCGGTGATTGTCCTTGCAAGGAGGTTCCAGCGAATCAGGTCATACTTGCGGATGCCTTCACCACCAAACTCAAGCAAACGCTCCTTAACGATGGCCTCGAAGAAGCTGCTCTTATCCACTGGGGTAACTCCTATTCTGCCCTCGTTGCCAACAAAGGCTCTTTTTCTTACCGCTTCAAAAGCAGCGATTGCCTCCGCTGTAGGACCGTTCAATTCATTCTCTGCTTCAGCAAACATCAGGAGCACATCAGCGTAGCGTAGCACCGGCCAGTTTATACCTAAGTTCTGGTTTGTGCCGGCTATACCGGTCCAGTATTTTCTGAACTTGCCATCGCGCATGGTGTTGGCAGTGACCACCTCTTTCTGGTCGTCCTTGTTGATTTGGAAGTAAGCCAGCGTCACATCTCTTCTCACATCCCCAACCGGGTCAAACTCATAGAAGTAAGTCGGCAAAGCTTCCAACTGACCGTTGGCCTGGCCATACTTGGAAGTGCGGTCTATCCTGATGCCATTGCTGTAACCCAGCTTACTGTCAGTCCTGGAGTTGCCACCGTAGGCGCCTATTTCAAAAATCAACTCGTTCGTTGGGTCTATGCGCGCTGAAGTATGCAGAGTTCTGAAAACGTTTTCATACACCGGGTTCAGGGCGTGCTGGCCACTTTCGATGATGCCTTTGGTTTCCTCTCTGGCAATCTCATAATACTTTTGATAGTCAGCACGGCGCTCCATTACACGGCTGTCTCTTCTTAAAGCATAGCCACCGCGCGACAAGGCCAACCTGGCTCTGAGCCCTTTTACAGCAGCCTTGGTGATGCGGGTGCTGACCTCACCGGATTCTGTTCTCCAGGGCACGTATTCAGTCGCCAGTTTCAGGTCTTCCAGCAAGCGGTCGTAAATTTCGTCCTGGTTTGTTTTAGGGATATAAAGGTCCGGGATGTCTGCCGATGGCTCAAACTGCGCAGGCACGTCACCCCAGTTTCTGATCAACTCATGGTAGAAAATGGCACGGAGCGTTAAGGCTTCGCCCAGCATCTTTTTCATCTGGGCCTGCTCAGCATCAGTACCGCTTACATAGGCCGCTGATAGCGGGATGTATTTGATGGCAATGTTGGCCCGCTCTATACCTGCGTAGAGTTGCAGAAAGGGTTTGTTCAGCTCTGTGTTATCGGGATGCACGCCAAACCCGCTGATTCCTCTGCGGTCTAGCGGGTTGTAGGCCCCTCCTACTCTGAAATCGTCAGCTGCGTTCGGATACAGCGTGGAGATACGGCTCCCATAGCCATCATCCCCCATGAGCGTGTTGTAGATACCGATAAGCGCGGAGTTGGCATTGGAGACGGTGCTGAAAGCCGCCTCCTGTGAGATGGTAGATGGGTTTTCCACATCCAGGTAACTTTCGCAGGAAGAGAGGGTCATTGAGCCACCTATGGCAAGGGTCAGCAAAAGGGCTTTTATATTATTCTTTTTCATTACTGATCAACTTAGAAATTAGAAAGTTACATTAACACCACCTAGGATGAAGCGGCTGCGCGGGTAAGCGGCATAGTCAACAGCAGGCGTCAGCGGGTTGTTTCTTCTGGTGTTCGCCTCAGGGTCGTATCCAGAGTATCCGGTAATGGTCAGCAGGTTGTTAACGGTTGCGTAAACTCTCATTTTTGAAACCACCCTTGTTTTCTGCAGCAGGCTCTCCGGTAGCGAGTAACCCAGGGTCAGGTTGCTGATGCGCAGGAAGGAGCCGTCTTCGATAGCAAATGAGTGCAGGAAGTATTGGCCACCGGCGGGCGTCCAGTACTTGGTGTTCTGGTTCATGGCGGCAAGCTGCTCAGGGTCTGTCACCAGTTGTCCGTTGTCATCATACCACTTCCATCTGTCGTTCATCAGGCTGAGCATGTTGTTGTCGCGGTACAGGTACTGTGTGGTAAATTCCAGCTTGTTGGCGTTGTACACCTTATTGCCGTAAGAGAAGTTCATGAACACGCTGAGGTCGAAACCCTTGTAGGCAAACTGCTGGTTAATGCCGCCAGTAAACTTAGGCTGCGCATTGCCAAGCACAGTTCTGTCTTCGGTCGTGATCAGCATGCTTTCCGAGTCGGAAAGCTTCTTGAGCTTGAGGTCGCCTGGTTGTGGCGCTTTGTTGCCCAAGGCAACAGCACGGCTATCCGGCACGCCATCTTTCAAGGTATAAGTCTGGGTGGCCGCATCGTAATTAAAATCATTCAAGGAATAGTAACCATCGGTCACGTAACCGTAGAACTGCCCGATAGGCTGGCCAACCTGCACAAGATAATCCTGGTAAGAGCTGCTCACCCATCCGGACTCCACGAGGTAGGAATTAACCGGGCTACCATTAGGGGCAGTTCCCAGGCTTACAATCTTGTTCCTGTTGAAGGCCATGTTAAAGTTGGCGTTCCAGGTAAAGTCCGAGGTAGAAACCACAGCGCCATCCAACTGAATTTCCAGGCCTTTATTCTCCGTTTCGCCGATGTTCTGGAATTGGGCATCATAACCGCTCGTCTGAGGGATTTTTCCTCTCAGGAGCAGGTCCGTTACGCTGTTTTTGTAGAGGTCTACTGAGCCGTTAACTCTGCCGTTCAGGATGGAGAAATCCAAACCTACGTTCCTGGAGATGGTCGATTCCCACTTCAGGCGAGAGTTTGCCAGTTCCTCCGCAATCGTGCCGGGTGTAACTGACTCGGTAAACGCATAACCATAGTTGCTGGAAGTAGTAAACATCGTCTTCCACAGGTCTACTCCGATGCGGTTGTTACCAACAGCACCCGCACTTACTCTAAGTTTTAAGTCAGACAACCAGTTGCGTGTGCCCTCCATGAAGCTTTCTTCGCCGATGTGCCAGGCTAGTGATGCAGAAGGAAAGTATCCAACCCGGTTTCCAGGAGCGAACAGAGAGGAAGCATCGCGACGCAGATTGAACACAGCACGGTATTTGTCGTTGAAGCTGTAGCTCAGGCGACCGAAGTAGGACAACAATCTTTCCTCTTGCTCAAATGTTGTAGGTGCAATCTGAATCATGTCGGCAGGAGGCGTTGCTTTGTCTATACCTGCAAAAGCCTGCTCCGGCGTAATATCAACTGGAAGCCATTTGGTTATGACATTTCTGTTTTTAGAGCCACGCTGCCAGATTTCCTGTCCGATCAAAGCATTTATATCATGCGCTTCCCCAAGCTTAAACCTATAGTTCAGCGTGTTCGAATTAGTAATCGACAAGGCCTCGCCCGCTCTTAACTCTACTACAGGCTGGTCATTGTTTTGTCTGGCCACGCTCGTAACCGGACCATCAAATTCATTTACATCTCTGTTTGTAGTGGTAATACCTGCCACGCTCTTGAAGGTCAGGTTCTTGATGATATCATAGCTAAACCAACCGTTCAGAAGCAGGTCGTTTCTGTAGTCATATCGCAGCTCCTGATTGGCAAGCAGCACAGGGCTGGTCAGGTTGGTCAGGTTGGCAAACTCAGGATCAAACTCATCCACCTGCTGCTCCATACCCGGCGCTACAAAAGGCCTGAACCGAACGGCATTTCTCAGCCTGTTTGTGCTTTGCGTGCCGGTACTGGATGTACCTACCCCCTCAATTGTCTGGCGGCTGTAACGGGTATTCAAACCTACCTTGAAGCGATCATTGACTTTGTGGTCAAACTTGAAGGAAGCCATTGTTCGCTGGAAGCCAGAGTTAAGCATGATGCCCTCCTCATCTGTATGGTTCAGCGAAAGGTTGAAAGAAGTTGTTTTGGAACCGCCCGTTACGCCCAGAATGTGCGTTTGATTGAAGGCATTTCTGCCAAATACTTTGTCCTGCCAATCAGCAAAGGGCATGTCCCTATAAATATCCAGGTCTTCATAACGGCCGTAGCGCTCTTCAAAAGACTCTCTTGTTTTCTGGTCCGTGTTGAAGTTATAAATCTGGTGCTGATACTTCACGTAGTCGTACGGGCTCATCACATCCAGCTTGTTCACGATGCTTCTGACACCGGCGAAGCCATTATAAGTCACCTGCGTTGGCATCTCCCGGCCTCCTTTGGTTGTGATTACAATAACCCCATTGGCACCACGCGCACCATAAATGGCCGTAGAGGCGGCATCTTTCAACACGTCAATCGACTGAATTTCCTGGGGAGACAGAAAAGACAAGGCGTCTTCTACCTGCACTCCGTCCACTATATATAAAGGTGAGTTGTCCTGCGTAATGGAACCGCCCCCACGAACACGGATCTGTATCTGCGCTCCTGGCTGGCCTTCAGACGTTGTTACCTGCACACCGGCCAACCTACCGGCAAGTGCCTCAGCAGCCGTACTTACCGGCACATCCTGCAGCTGCTTGGCGCTGATCGACGACACCGAGCTTGTAAGTTCTTTTCTGGATACTGTCTGATAACCTATGACCACTACTTCCTCCAGCGCTTTCGCATCGGGCTGCAGCCTTACATCAACTGTGGCACGGCTGCCTATCTGTACTTCCTGCGCCTGGTAGCCTATAAAGCGAAACACCAACACGGCATCACCACTTGGGGCAGTCAGCCTGTAGCCACCCTCGGCATCCGTAGGCGCTGCCACTGTGGTACCCTTCACCAGGACAGTAACGCCGGGTAAGCCCTCCCCTTTCTCATCCACTACTTTACCGGAAACAGCAAAGCCCTGGGCAAACGCGCTGGCAAAGGCGGCGAAGACAAACGATACCGTGAGCAGGTACTTCATCTTCTTTAGTAAAACAAGTTGCATAGGTATAGATTAGTTTGTTATAATAAGGACTGTATTGATTCTCCAGGTATAAAACCTTGTGCATGTAATTTCGGCGCGTTGCTGGCTAAGCTTAAATTCCTGCAACGGTTACTTAGTTGCACTACTTGAACTCAAACTTTTGCTTTGCTTGCACAAATTATTTGCGCAACCGATTGCATTTTAATAACTCTCCTCAAAAAAAACAATAAAAAGTTCTTTTATTTTTCAAATAATCATTCCGCAACATGTTTGTTTAAACATTTTTGAAAATAAGATAAGAAAGGAGTCTATTTATTGACATTTTGAAATCTCCATCTAAAAACCAATTCTCCAGCTTCATCCTGCACGCGGACAGCAATTTTTCTAAAAATATTATTGTTGTGTAAAAAAATTTACTACTTTGCGCAAACGATTACGCAAACTGACAGTATAAATCAGCCATGAGCATATCCTATACCGTAAGACACGCCACCCACCCAGCTGACAGCCGGAACTATGATACAGCAAAACTGCGCGAGCACTTCCTGATCGAACAGCTGTTTGAAGCGGACACCGTGCACGCGACCTATACCTTGCACGACAGATTGGTGGTAGGAGGCGCCCATCCGGTGGGGCAGCCTCTGAAATTAGAGTCCTTCCCGACGCTGCGTTCCGAATATTTTCTGGATCGCCGGGAGATTGGCATTATCAATGTTGGAGCGGCCGGAAGTGTGACCGTGGATGGCGAGATTTACGAGCTAGCCCCTAAAGAGGCCTTGTATATAGGGAAAGGCGCCAAAGAGATCTATTTCAACACAAGCGAAGCAGGAAAGGCACTCTATTACTTTAACTCTGCCCCCGCGCACCACACCTACCCTACGCGTAAGGTATCGCTGAGCGAAGCCGAGACAGTAGAACTGGGCGCTCTGGAGAACTCGAATCACCGCATCATCCGCAAAGTGCTTATCAATAGTGTGGTGGAGACTTGTCAGCTGCAGATGGGCATTACCGAGTTGCAGCCGGGCAGCGTATGGAACACCATGCCGGCACATACCCATGACCGCCGCATGGAGGCGTACTTCTACTTTGAACTGCCGGAAGACCAGGCCGTGTGCCACTTTATGGGTGAGCCGGAAGAAACGCGCCACCTTTGGGTGAAGAACAACCAGGCCATCATTTCGCCGCCCTGGTCCATCCACAGCGGTGCCGGAACCTCCAACTATACCTTTATTTGGGGTATGGCCGGAGAAAACCTGGACTACAACGACATGGACAAAGTAGCACCTACTGACCTGAAGTAAGATGAACATGAACGGATTGTTTGACCTGAGCGGACAAGTTGCCTTGATTACCGGCGCCACCCACGGTTTGGGCATGGCCATGGCCACCGCAATAGGCAAGGCCGGAGCTACGCTGGTCATCAACGGCCACACGCCCTCCAAAATGGAGGAGGCCCTCGCAAGTTACAGAGCAGCAGGCCTGACTGCCTACGGCTACTTGTTCGACGTCACGAACGCACAGCATGTAAAGGAAAGCATTGCGCAGATAGAGCAGGAAGTAGGCCCGATCAACATTCTGGTAAACAATGCCGGCATCATCAAACGCATACCTGCGCTGGAGATGGACGAGGCAGATTTCAGACAGGTACTCGACGTGGACCTGACCGCCCCCTTCATCGTATCGAAGCACGTGGCCCGCTACATGGTGGAGCGCCGGCAGGGTAAGATCATCAACATCTGCTCCATGATGAGCGAACTGGGCCGCGACACGGTTTCGGCCTACGCGGCTGCCAAAGGCGGCCTTAAAATGCTGACGCGCAACCTTGCCACGGAGTGGGCCAGGTATAACATACAGGTGAACGGCATCGGGCCGGGCTACTTTGCAACAGAGCAAACAGCCCCTATCCGCGTGGACGGACATCCGTTTAACGACTTTATTGTGCGCCGTACCCCGGCCGGTCGCTGGGGCGATCCGGAGGACTTGGGCGGTACTGCTGTTTTTCTATCCAGCAGAGCGAGTGATTTTATAAATGGCCAGATTATTTATGTAGATGGTGGTATATTAGCAACCATCGGTAAACCGGCCAACGAACAGTAGGGCACCGGCAATCCGGAAAAGGCCCTCAAGACAGATATGTCCACAAAGACGAAAGTAACGATACATGATATTGCAGAGAAGCTGAATATTACGGCTTCTACGGTGTCGCGCGCGCTCAATGATAACCCGCGCATCAGCGATGCCACCAAAAAAGCGGTGCTGAAGACGGCCAAACAGCTGAACTACCAGCCCAACAACATCGCGGCGGCACTGCGCCATGGCAAGAGCTACATCATCGGTGTGATCGTGCCCACGGCGGATCGTTTCTTTTTCGCCTCGGTGGTACGGGGCATTGAGGAGATCGCCAACAACTTGAATTACAAGGTGATCATCTGTCAGTCGTATGACAACTACGAGAAGGAAGTACAGACGATCGAGGCGCTGCTGAATGCACGCGTAGACGGCATTATCGCCTCTATCGGCAAGAACACAGAGAACTTCGACCACTTCAAAAAGGTGCAGTCGAAAGGTATACCGCTGGTGCTGTTTGACCGCACTACCGACGAGCTGGAAGTGAGTCAGGTGATGATCGACGACTACCTGGGCTCCTATAAAACGGTGGAGCACCTGATCCAGCAAGGCTGCAGGCGCATTGCGCACTTCACCAGCCCGAAGAAGGTGAGCGTTTTCAAGGAGCGTCTGCGCGGCTACACCGATGCACTCCGTGACTACGAGATACCATATGATGAGCAGTTGGTCATCAAGAGCGACCTGCAGCTGGAGGATGGCAGAGAGAGCATGAAAAAGCTGCTCAAGCTCAAGCAAATGCCGGATGCGGTGTTCTCCGCCAGTGACTACGCCGCCATGGGCGCCATGCAGGTGCTGAAGGAGCGTGATATCCAGATACCAGAGCAGGTGGCACTGGCCGGGTTCTCGAACGAACCGTTTACCTCGTTCACAGATCCGCCGCTCACGACCGTGGATCAGCGCAGCATCAAGATGGGCAATATCACGGCCGAGCTCTTTTTTGAGCACTTCAAGGCCGGCGAGAAAGGCATTGTGTCTCAGAAGACGGTGTTGAAGCCGGAACTGATCGTCCGTAAGTCGACGCTGCGCAAGTAGCTGGAGGCGCCGGAAGCAAGGCACCAGCCGCTGTAAAAGGCGGCTGTTTTTTAGAAGCAGCATACAATCGATTGCACAGTTTTGTCAAAAACAGGGTGCCATCTGCATCGCAGAAAATATCAAGAAGAAATATTCAACAACAGGAGCTTATACCTATTCAAAATCAGATCATTATGAAGCAGCTCAACCGTCGCACAGCCAGTTTGCCGCAGCAGCACCCAGTAAAGGTATTGCAATTTGGAGAAGGCAATTTTCTCCGCGGTTTCGTGGACTGGATCATTGACTTGCTTAATGAACGTACCGACTTCGATGGGCAGGTGCACATCGTGCAGCCCTTGGACAAAGGAATCGTGCATCTGCTACAACAGCAGGAGGGGCTGTACCACGTTCTGCTGGAAGGTATACAGGGTGGCGAAACGACCCGCGAGCTGCGTCTGATCAGCTGCATCGCCGATGCGACCAACCCTTACGAGAACTACAAGGCCTACCTGGCACTAGCCGAAAACCCGGAGCTGCAGTTTGTCATTTCCAACACCACGGAGGCGGGCATCGCTTTCGATGGAGCCGACACAGGTATGGAAAGCTTGCCGAACAGCTTTCCGGGTAAGTTGACGGCTTTGCTATACCATCGATTCCGTCATTTTGCAGGCGCTCCCGACAAAGGGCTATACCTGATCCCTTGCGAACTGATCGAGAAAAACGGAGAGGCCCTGCGATACGCCATCCTGGCCTACGCCAAACACTGGAACCTCCCGGCTGATTTCACCGCCTGGGTCGAGCAGCACAATCACTTTTGCAACACGCTGGTAGACCGTATTGTACCAGGCTTCCCGAAAGACAACATACAGGAAATACAGCAGGAACTCGGCTACGAGGATAACCTGGTGGTGAAAGCTGAGCCATTCCACCTGTGGGTGATTGAGGCTCCTGAAGTGGTGAGAGCTGCTTTTCCGGCCCACGAAGCTAACTTGCAGGTAAAATTTGTGGAGGACCTTACCCCTTACCGTACCCGCAAAGTGCGCATTCTGAACGGAGCGCATACCGCTCTTGTGCCAGTCGCCTACCTGCAGGGACTCCGCACGGTGCGCGAAGCCATTGAAGACAGCAAGGCGGGCAGCTTTATCCGGAAAGCTATTTTTGAAGAAATCATCCCGACGCTGGACCTGCCACAGGAAGAGTTGGAGCAGTTTGCCAACGACGTAATTGAGCGTTTCCAGAATCCGTTCATCTACCACGAACTGATCAGCATCTCCCTTAATTCAATTTCAAAATACAGGGTGCGTGTGCTGCCATCGGTGCTGGAGTACCATAAGCGCAAAGGTGAGTTACCTAAACGACTGCTGCAGTCACTGGCGGCACTTATTCTATTCTACAAAGGAGAATGGAACGGAGAACGCATTCCGCTCAACGATACTCCGGAAATACTCGCTTTCTTCAAGCAGGTATGGCAACTGGAGTCAGCGCAGGAAGTTGTAAATGCTGTGCTGGCTAATAAATTTTTCTGGGATACCGACCTGACTGAGATCCCGGGATTTGCCGACTTAGTAGCAACGGAACTGCAGGCCTTGCAACGGGCAGAAAAGCAGACGAATATAGCCTAGCGGCAGGTATAGCCGGGCTATACTCGCTTAAAACAGAAAGCTCCGAAACAGGGACTTTCAGGTATACATCAAATTTTAATAGGCATTGCCTATACCATACCCATGAGAAACACGATTACAGACACTTACACCATTACCCCTTTCCTGGACGAGAACTTTCTCCTACAGACAGAGACGGCACGCAGGCTATACCATGAACATGCCAAAGACATGCCCATTGTCGATTACCACTGTCACTTGTCGCCACAGGACATTGCCAATGACCGCAAGTTCGAGAACCTGACACAGATCTGGCTCGAAGGCGACCATTACAAGTGGCGTGCCATGCGCACCAACGGGGTGCCAGAACGCTTCTGCACCGGTGATGCCGATGATTATGCTAAGTTTGAAAAGTGGGCCGAAACCGTGCCTTACACCATGCGCAACCCACTTTACCACTGGACGCATATGGAGCTCAAGCGCCCCTTTAGCATTGACACCATCCTCAAACCGGAGACAGCGCGCGAAATCTACGACGCCTGCACCGCCATGCTGCAGACTGACGAATACAGCGTGCGTGGCATTCTCAAAAAGATGAACGTGGAGATCATCTGCACCACAGATGACCCGATCGACACGCTGGAGCATCACCAGAAAATAAAAGCCGACAACTTTGGCATTCAGGTTCTTCCTGCTTTCCGCGCCGATAAAGTACTGGCCATTGACGATGAAGCCGTGTTCCTACCTTACCTGCAGAAACTGGCTGAGGCCTCAGGTATAGCCATCGACAACTACCAGGGATTACTGGACGCCCTGCAGCAGCGCCACGACTTCTTCCACGAGAACGGTTGCCGTCTTTCTGACCATGGCTTGGAATCGATGTATGCCGAACACTATACTGAGCAGGAAGTAAAAGCCATCTTTGAGAAGGCGCTGCAAAAGCAGTCGCTCACGAAAGAGGAAGTGCTAAAGTTTAAGTCGGCCATGCTGATGCAACTGGCCCTGATGGACCACGCTAAAAACTGGACGCAGCAGTTCCACCTCGGAGCGCTCCGCAACAACAACACCCGTATGATGCGCGAACTCGGTCCGGACACTGGTTTCGACTCGATCGGTGACTTTGACGTGGCGCGTCCGCTGGCCAGGTTCATGGACAAACTGGACAACTCGAACCAACTGGCCAAGACGATCCTCTATAACCTGAACCCGAGCCAGAACGAGCTATACGCCACCATGATCGGCAACTTCAACGACGGCAGCACGCCGGGCAAGATCCAGTACGGCTCGGCCTGGTGGTTCCTCGATCAGAAGGACGGTATGGAGCGCCAACTGAATGCCCTGAGCAACATGGGTCTGCTGAGCCGCTTTGTAGGCATGCTGACCGACTCCCGCAGTTTCCTGTCCTATCCGCGTCACGAGTACTTTAGAAGGATCTTGTGCAACATGATCGGCAATGACGTGGAAAACGGCGAGCTTCCGGCCAGCGAAATGGCCTGGTTAGGCCAACTGGTCGAGGACATTTGCTACAACAACGCCAAATCTTACTTCAATTTTTAAAACACATGGGCAAGGTACTTTCTTTTGGCGAGTTGCTCCTCAGGATATGCCCTGACGAGGACGGACAGTGGCTACGCGAGAACAACCTACCGTTCTATGTAGGCGGCGCAGAAGCCAATGTGGCAACGGCGCTGGCCCTTTGGGGTGTCCCTTCTGCTTACCTGACCGCCCTGCCTGACAACTTTGTAGCGGAGCAGCTGGTCGGCTACCTCAACAGCCGCAGGGTGCAGACGGATCACACGGTGTACGGGGGCAACCGGGTCGGCCTGTACTTCCTGCCAAAGGGAAAAGACCTGAAAAACACCGGTGTGATCTATGACCGGGCCGGGTCGGCTTATGCTGATCTGAAGCCAGGCATCATCGACTGGGATAAAGTATTTGAAGACGTAAGCTGGTTTCATTTCAGCGCGATCTGTCCCGCTATCAACCAATCCGTGGCTGATGTGTGCGAAGAAGCCCTGAAGGTAGCGGTGCAGAAGAATATTACCATCTCGCTGGACCTGAATTACCGCGCCAAGCTCTGGCAGTATGGCAAAGACCCGGTGGAGGTAATGCCTGCCCTGGCGCAATATTGTGACCTGATCATGGGCAACATCTGGGCGGCCAACAAAATGCTGGGCATACCGCTGGATGAGGGCCTGATCGCAAACCTCGACAAAGAAAGCCTGGAGCAGCATGCTGCACTAACCTCCAAGGCTATTCTGGAAAAATTCCCGAAATGTCGCACGGTTGCCAACACCTTTCGATTTGATTATCAGCAGGGCATTCGGTACTTTACTACGCTGTTAGAAGCGGGTAGTCTGTATACCTCGCATGAATACCAGGTAGAGCAGATTCTGGATAAGGTGGGAAGTGGCGATTGTTTTATGGCAGGTCTGATCTATGGTTTCTACCACCAGCTCCCCCCTACTGAAACATTGGAGTTTGCCACAGCCGCTGCCTTCAAAAAGTTATTCATCCCGAGTGATGCCACCACCACCACAGTTGCAGAGATAAACGATACCATTTCAGCTTATGCAAACTAAAGAAAGCGCCCTAAACGCCATTCTGGAACAGGGTATACTGCCCTTGTTCTTCTACGAAAACCCCGAGGTGAGCCTGGAGGTTGTGAAGACACTGTATCAGGCTGGCATCCGAACGCTGGAGTACACCAACAGAGGCCCTGCAGCACTCGAAAACTTCAAATTCCTCAAAAAGGAACTCTCCGAACTATACCCTGACCTGCACCTGGGCATCGGCACGATCAAAACCGTCGATCAGGCCGAAGCTTTCATAGAGGCGGGAGCAAACTACATTGTGTGCCCGATCGTGAACCCTGCCGTGGGCGATCTGACACACGAAGCCGGCCTGCTCTGGATACCGGGCTGCTTTACCCCAACCGAAATACACACGGCCCAGCAGCACCAGGCAGCGCTTATCAAAATATTTCCGGCCAATGTGCTGGGGCCTGCGTTTTTGTCGTCTATCAAAGAACTGTTTGCAGGGCAGCTTTTCATGCCCACCGGCGGTGTGGAACTGGAAGAGGAGAACTTTCGCACCTGGTTCGAAGCTGGTGTATGCGCTGTTGGCATGGGAAGCAAACTTATCAGCAAGGATATCATGGTCAATAGAAAATATGATACACTGCACGAGCTAACCCTGAAAGCAATCGGGCTTGCAAAAGCCTCTCGCCCATAAAAGCCTTTCACTAACCTACAAACTATCTCTCCCATGCAAACGACTAAACTAGCCTCGCCCACCCGCGAAAAAATAGGTGGGTACCGATGGACCATCTGTGCCCTGCTCTTTTTTGCTACCACGGTTAACTACTTGGACAGGCAGGTGCTCAGCCTGCTACAGCCCTTGTTGGCAGAAAAGTTTGGCTGGACTAACACAGACTACGCCAACATTGCAGCTGTATTTCAGTTTACGTACGCTATTTCTATGCTGTTTGCTGGCCGCATTATTGACAAACTTGGGACCAAATGGGGCTATGCCTGGGCATTGATCATCTGGTCGCTGGCGGCAATACTGCATGCCTTTGCAGAACCGCTGGGACGATTGGTTAGTCCGCTTTTCACTACGATAGGCTTCGCTGCCATACCTGTTTCCGTGCTCGGTTTTATGGTAGCCAGGGCCTTCCTGGGCTTCGGCGAGTCTGGCAACTTTCCTGCTGCGATTAAGGCTACTGCTGAATATTTCCCTAAAAAGGAGCGTTCACTGGCGACTGGCATCTTTAACTCCGGATCAAACGTGGGTGCCATCCTGGCACCTATCACTGTGCCTTGGATCGCTTCTCACCTTGGTTGGGAATACACTTTTTTCATCATAGGCGGCGTTGGATTCTTCTGGCTTATTTTCTGGTTTATGTACTACGAACTGCCAGAGAAACAGAAGCGATTGTCAAAAGCGGAAGCAGAATATATCTCTAGTGATAGTGAGCCGGAACTGGAGTCTTCTTCAACCACTGCTGCAGAGAAAGTGTCTTGGTTCAAACTGCTGAAGTTCCGGCAGACCTGGGCTTTCGTGTTTGGCAAGTTTATGACAGACGGGGTATGGTGGTTCTTCCTCTTCTGGTTGCCTGCTTACCTCAAGGCACAATACAACTTAACAGGTATGGATGTAATGCTTCCGCTGGGTGTACTTTATAGCATGACCATGATTGGTAGCATCGGCGGAGGTTGGTTCCCAATGTACTTCATCAACAAAGGCTACAATCCGTACGAAGGCCGTATGCGCGCCATGTTTGTGATAGCCCTTTTCCCACTGCTGGTACTGGCAGCCCAGCCACTAGGCGATTACAGTTTCTGGTTACCGGTATTGCTCATCGGTATAGGTGCCTCCGCGCATCAGGCCTGGTCAGCTAACATTTTCACGACCGTGTCAGATATGTTTCCCAAGAAAACTGTGGCTTCCGTTACGGGTATCGGGGGCATGGCCGGAGGTCTGGGCGGCGTTCTGATCACAAAATCGGGCGGCTATCTATTTGACCACTACCAGATATTAGGACGGATTGAGACAGGCTATACAATCATGTTCAGCTTCTGCGCCGTGGCGTATCTACTAGCGTGGTTTGTGATGAAAGCTCTTGTACCAAAGATGAAACCTGTGAATATTTAATTCACATAAAGCTCGCTAAATAACAGAAGGCAGCTATTAAACTACCTTCTGTTTTCGCGTTTTCCACCACCACAGCGGTAAAATCAGCCGCGTGACGTTCTGGGGCTCGTCTGATGCCAACCCTTGGCTCAACGACTGGCCGATCAAGGGCTGCACCAGCTACCCGCTATTATTTGACCGCAACTACCAGCCAAAACGACGCTGGAGGCGGTACTGCAAACGGTAAACAAACAAGCCAACGCACAATAATTACTTATGCTCCTATTAGGTATAGACGTAGGCACTTCTTCGATCAAGGTCTCTGTGGTGGATGCCCAGACACAGGCTTGCCTGGCTTCGGCCCAGCATCCGGAAGAAGAATCAGACATACTGGCACCAAAAGCTGGCTGGGCCGAGCAGTCGCCGGAGATGTGGTGGGAACATGCCAAAGCTGCCATCCTGAAAGTAAACGCTACCGGCAGGTATAACCCCGACGATATTGGCGCGATAGGTATAGCCTACCAGATGCACGGCCTCGTGGTCGTAAACAAAGAACAGCAAGCCCTGCGCAATGCCATTATCTGGTGCGATAGCCGCGCCGTGGAAATTGGCAACCAGGCTTTCAAGGCGATCGGCGAAGAAAGAAGCCTGTCACGACTCCTCAACTCCCCGGGCAATTTCACTGCCTCCAAACTGGCCTGGGTCAAGGCCAACGAACCAGAACTCTACGATAAGATCGACAAAATCATGTTGCCGGGCGACTACGTGGCCATGCGACTCACCGGCGAGGTTACCACCAGTGTATCGGCCCTGTCAGAAGGTGTTTTCTGGGATTTTCAGGAGAACGAACTTTCCAGCGATGTGCTGGGCTACTATAAATTCGACAGTGGACTTATACCTGCCATCCATCCTGTTTTTTCAGAACACGGCAGCGTACAGCAGCACGTAGCCGACGAACTGGGTCTGAAAGCAGGTATACCGGTGACCTATAAATCAGGTGACCAGCCCAACAATGCCTTGTCGCTGAACGTGCTGCAGCCCGGCGAGGTAGCGGCCACGGCGGGCACCTCCGGCGTGATCTACGGCGTGAGCGACAGGCTGCTCTACGATCCGCAGTCCCGGGTGAACACCTTTGCCCACGTCAACTACACCGACTCCCGGAAAAGGCTGGGCATGCTGCTGTGCATTAACGGCACGGGCAGTCTGAACCGCTGGATGAAAAACATAGCCGGCCCGGGTATAGGCTATGCCGACATGAACGGAATGGCCGCCGCTATACCTGTCGGCAGCAATGGCCTGCTGGTGATTCCTTTCGGGAACGGAGCCGAGCGAATGCTCAACAACAAGATCGTCGGGACACACTTCCACAACATCGACCTTAACCTCCACTCCAAAGCCCACCTGTTCCGGGCAGGGCAGGAAGGTATAGCCTTTGCTTTCCGCTACGGCCTGGACATCATGCGCGAGAACGGTATGAACCCCAACATCATCCGGGCGGGCCATGCCAACCTGTTCCTAAGCGAGTGTTTCACGGAAGCCTTTGTGAACGCTACCCACGTGCCTGTCGAGCTATACCTGAACGATGGCAGCGTAGGCGCCGCCCTGGGAGCTGGCATCGGAGTGAAAGCCTTCACCTCCGAGAAAGAGGCCTTCACCAACAGCAAAAGGCTGCGAGTGGTGGAGCCTAAGGCCACTGACCAGTACGAACCGGCTTACCAGGAATGGAAAGCACTGCTCGAAAAACACCTCAACGAAGCATAACCTTAATCGCAAACAAGCTAACACCTATACCTTATGGCAAACACGACACTAACCCAATCAGAATATTTCAAAGGTATAAGCACCATTAAGTTCGAAGGACTCGAGTCTGACAATCCGCTGGCTTACCGCTGGTATGATGAGAACCGCGTGGTGGCGGGTAAAACACTGAAAGAGCACCTGCGCTTCGCGGTGGCCTACTGGCACTCCTTCAACGCCGACGGATCCGATCCCTTTGGCGGACCTACGCTCAGGTTTGCCTGGAATAAGCAGGACGACGTGATCGGCAGAGCCAAAGACAAAATGGACGCCGCTTTCGAGTTCATCACCAAGCTGGGCCTGCCCTACTACTGTTTCCATGATGTGGACGTGGTAGACTATGGCAACGACATCCTGGAGAACGAGCACCGGTTACAGACCATGGTGGAGTACGCCCAGCAGAAGCAGCAGGAAACAGGTATAAAACTCCTGTGGGGCACGGCCAACGTGTTTTCACACAGCCGCTACATGAACGGTGCCTCCACCAATCCCGACTTCCATGTGCTCACGCACGCCGCCGCGCAGGTGAAAGCCGCACTGGACGCCACCATCGCCCTGAACGGCGAGAACTACGTGTTCTGGGGTGGCCGCGAAGGCTACATGACTTTGCTGAACACCAACATGAAGCGCGAGCAGGAGCATTTTGCCCGCTTCCTGCACACGGCCAAAGACTATGCCCGCAGCCAGGGCTTCAAAGGTACCTTCTTCATCGAGCCGAAACCGATGGAGCCGACCAAGCACCAGTACGACTACGACGCGGCCACTGTCATCGGCTTCCTGCGCCAGCACGATCTGCTGGGTGATTTCAAACTGAACATTGAGGTGAACCACGCCACGCTGGCCGGCCATACCTTCCAGCACGAGTTGCAGGTGGCCGCCGATGCCGGTATGCTGGGCTCTATCGACGCGAACCGTGGCGACTACCAGAACGGCTGGGACACTGACCAGTTCCCAAACAACCTCAACGAATTGACGGAGGCCATGCTGGTATTCCTGGAGGCCGGTGGCCTGCAGGGCGGCGGCATTAACTTCGACGCCAAGATCCGCAGAAACTCCACCGACCCGGCCGACCTGTTCTTCGCTCACATCGGAGGCGCTGATACCTTTGCCCGCGCCCTGATCACGGCTGACAACATCCTGCAAAATTCCGATTACAAGAAGATCCGTGAGGAGCGTTACGCCTCGTTTGATAGCGGCAAGGGAAAGGAGTTCGAGGAAGGAAAACTGACGCTGGAGGACCTGCGCGACTATGCGTTGGAGAACGGTGAGCCGGAAGTAAGAAGCGGTCGCCAGGAGTACCTGGAGAACCTGATCAACCGCTTTATCTAAAAAGCTGGGAGCTAAACATCCACCCCTCACTCACTTCCTTATGATAAAGAACGAAACAGCGACGGCGGAGCAGAACCTCCCCTACATCGCCGGCATTACGTTGATTGCCACACTGGGCGGGCTCCTCTTTGGGTACGATACGGCCGTGATATCAGGCGCCGAGAAGTCGGTACAGCAGTATCTGATCACGAGTCAAGGACTAAGCACCTGGGTGCATGGGGCTACCATCTCCAGCGCCCTGATCGGCTGCATCATCGGGGGAGCTATCTCAGGTCTCTTTGCTTCCGGCATCGGACGGAAAAAGACGCTGATTCTAGCTGCCATGCTGTTCTTTCTCTCTGCGCTGGGCTCAGGGTATCCGGAGTTTCTGTTTTTTAACAAGGGCGAGCCGACGATGGGTTTGCTTTACATGTTCAACTTCTACCGCATCATCGGCGGCATAGGCGTCGGGCTGGCCTCGGCCGTTTGCCCGGTATACATCGGCGAGATTGCGCCGGCTAACCTGCGCGGTCGCCTGGTGTCGCTCAACCAGTTTGCCATCATCTTCGGTATGCTGGTGGTGTACTTCGTGAACTGGGGCATTGCCAATGGTCAGCCGATTGAGTGGATAAATGAAGTGGGCTGGAGAAGGATGTTCCTTTCAGAGGCTATACCTGCCGGTTTGTTTGGCATTTTGCTCTTTTTCGTGCCGGAGTCACCGCGCTACCTGAGCATGGCGAGCCGGGACAGCGAAGCGCTGAAGATCCTGACGAAGGTGAACGGTCCATCGCGTGCCAGCCTTATTTTGGCAGAGATCAAAAACACGGTAGAACACCACTCGGGCAGGCTGTTTTCTTATGGCAAAACCGTGATCGTGATCGGTATTTTGCTTTCGGTTTTCCAGCAGTTTGTGGGCATCAACGTGGCCCTGTACTACGCCCCGAGAATCTTCGAAAGCATGGGTGCCGGCAAGGATGCCTCCATGCTGCAAACGGTCGTGATGGGCATCATCAACGTGATTTTCACTGTGGTGGCTATTATGACAGTGGACCGATGGGGCAGAAAGCCGCTGCTGATGGTGGGTTCGGTTGGGATGGCTATCGGTATGTTCGCCATTGCCGGCCTCTCCTATTTTGAGGTGATCGGCATCAGTACGCTCGTGTTCATCATCCTCTACACTGCTTCGTTTATGATGTCGTGGGGCCCAATCTGCTGGGTGCTTATCTCCGAGATTTTCCCGAACAAGATCAGGGGCCAAGCGGTGGCAGTGGCGGTGGCAGCGCAGTGGGCAGCCAACTACTTTATCTCCTCTACTTACCCGTCCATGATGGAGTTCAGCGGGGCCTTCACCTATGGTTTTTATGGTGTAATGAGTGTGCTATCGCTGCTCTTTGTCTGGAAGATGGTGCCGGAAACCAAGAATAAGTCGCTGGAGGAAATGGAAGCGCTGTGGACCGGTGAGGCGGCGCTTGCCCGGCATAAGGCAGCTCCAATAGCTGCCAAAACAAAGGTATAGCGGCGCATAATTTTTTGATTGTTTTTTTGAAAGAGTCTGTCAGGTATAGGAGCCTTTCTTCCGATTGACTGGCAGACTTCCTTTTTCCTCGCTTGTAGCCGGGCACAAAAAAGGAGCCTCGTGGGCTCCCTATACTTAAGATGCACTCGTATATTGAATCTCCTACTGCCTGGCATACTTGGATTTGATCAGTGCTACCATCTTGCGGCAGTGTTCCTCGTCGCCATTGGTTACGAAAAGTCGCCAAAGCCCTTCCACGAGCAGCATCAGCACTTCCGACTCCATTTCAGGATCATTGTAGCCTAACTCCTTAAAGGCCTGCACCAGCTTTTGCATCACCGAGTGGGTATAGCGGTTGTGGTGTTTCTGCGCAATCTCTTCATCGACAAGGCGGAACTGCATACGCCAGAAATTCCTCTCCTCTTCCACCAGACGCTGGGGCATATCGAGCACGCTGTTGATCAGTTTCTGCGGGTCCTTTTCCATGGCCAGGCCCTTGCTTTTGTCCGTAATGCGCCGATACCCCGCTTTGATCACCTCTTCCAGTAAGTTCGCCTTATTGCTATAGTGCTTGAAGATAAGTCCTTCGGACACATCCGCTTCCTTGGCGATAAGGCTGGTAGGCGTGGCCTCGTACCCTCTATCGGCAAATAAGTCTAAAGCTTTTTCTAAAATATACTCTTTCTTTGATTTAGACATGCTGGTGAAGGACTAATAGTTTCTATGGGAATGCAAACGGAAATGCACTGGCAGGGCAAGCTGAAAGTGCGTGGGTTGATTTTATGCAAAAATAAGGGCTCGCCGGACAAACCAAAAACTGCAAGCCTGTGAGCCGAATAAATTTAAAGATTAATTAACAGTAAAGCTACCCACAAACTGTGAATGAAGCCCTCTCAACCCAAGCTCTGATCCTAGCTGCTGTGCTGCGAATCCTGCTATTCCAGGTATAGCTCGCTAATTGCAATTTCATCTTGGTAGCTCCTCACAAAATAAACCCCACCGGTTTTTCCAGTGGGGCTTTTAGAGTAGCAAGCTCAATTATTAACTGCCAGCTTATACCTAGCGCACTTAGTCCTGACGGATTTAGCGCATCAGGAACCGGAAGCGGTCGATGTTGCGGGTGGCAATGCCAGTACCTCGTACCACAGCGCGGAGCGGGTCTTCCACCACATGGGTCGGCAGCTTTGTTCTGGCAGAGATCCTTTTATCGAGGCCACGCAGCAGGGCGCCGCCACCTGTTAGGTAAATGCCTGTTTGGTGGATGTCGGCCGAGAGCTCGGGCGGGGTCATCTCCAAGGTCTTCATCACGGCCTCTTCTATTTTGGCCAGCGAGCGGTCCAGGAAAAAAGCAACATCCGAATACGAAACAAAAACCTGCTTTGGCAAGCCGGTCAGCAGGTCGCGCCCTTTAATGGCCACATCTTCCGGCGGGTTCTGCAGCTCAGGCAGGGCCGACCCTACCTCCAGCTTTATTCGGTCGGCGGTGGACTGCCCGATGAGCAGGTTGTGGTGCTTGCGCATGTAGTGCACTATGTCGGCGGTAAAGCTCTCGCCAGCCACTTTCAGGGACTGGTCACACACGATGCCGCTGAGGGCGATGACGGCAATCTCGGTGGTGCCGCCGCCAATGTCGACAATCATGTGCCCGTTCGGCTCTTCTACATCCAGTCCGATGCCGATGGCCGCAGCGATTGGTTCGTGCACCAGGTATAGCTCCCTTGCCCCGGCTATGACGGCCGAGTCGCGAATAGCGCGCTTCTCCACTTCGGTTATACCGGATGGCACGCAAATGACCATCCGGAACGAGGAGCCGAACTTTCTCCTGCCGCCGTTGATCAGCTCCAGCATCCCCTTCATCATGTGTTCTGCCGCATGGAAATCCGCAATCACGCCGTCCTTCATGGGCCGCACGATGCGAATGTCCTCGTGCGCCTTTCCTTCCATCTGCATGGCCTTGCGGCCAATCGCCAACACTTTGCCCGATGATCTGCTATAGGCTACGATGGACGGCTCGTCCACCACTACTTTGTCGCCCTGCATGACCAGAAAATTGGCCGTGCCCAAATCAATGGCAATATCCTCTCTGAAAAAATCTAAAAAACCCATTCTCTATGGCGTAAAAAAATTCTTCTCCAACAAACCCAATCGCCGACTAAAGGTTAAGGTCCCCTGCAGCCTCGGGTTGATACAGCACCTCCATCACCTCATACACCACCGTGCCCTTAGGCCCAGGCCGTTCTACCTGGTCGCCCACTTTGCAGCCCAGTATGGAAGTACCCACCGGGGCCAGCACCGAAATCTTGAACTTGGAAAGATCCGCATCTTTGGGATATACCACGGTAACCTCCATTTGGGCACCGCTCTTCAGCTCTCTCAGTTTCACAAGCGAGTTCATGGTTACCACGTCCTCCGGAATCTCTTCGGAGGCCACTACTTGGGCGCGTTTCAACTCCTGGCTGAGCGCTGCCACCGTATGGGCGCCGCTTACCTGACGCTGCGCCTGTACCAAGGCATGCAGTCGCTGGAAATCTTTTTCAGTTAGATAGATCGGGTTCATATAAGTTAAAATCTTAAAGCTTTGTATGTTAATGCAGCAGAACAAAACCATTGTACTTCACTGATTAACAGGAAACTAAATTAAAATATTGGTTGAAAATCGAATCGTGAGCTTGTCTCCAAGTGTAGCGTACTGCCCGGCCCCTGTGGCGGACGCTGGGCCTCCGGCGCACCGGGCGTAGAGGCGATTAAAAAGGCAAACACACAAAAACTCCCCTACCTGCGGACATGGCGCTGTGTAAAGGTGTCTTGTGGAATAGCAAATTCTGGAGAGTTGAGCAGGTTAACCTGCCGCAAAGGATGGTGGCTTTCGCCCGGGGCCGGAGGGTTCCGGCTTACTTAATGAAGGCCTTAGGCGTTGTATAGAAGAAAAGACAATAGCCGTTCAGCACATCGCTTTGGGAAACGTGATGCGATGCCGCCACGAAGCCTGTTAGGGATTCTGAATAGATATGAATTGTTCTAATATAGGGATGCACGGTTCTGCTAGTATTCCTTCAAAGTAACGGAAGAAAGCCCATAAATGCAAGAAAACAACCGCTTTACCACCTGTTTCAGGTATAGCGCGCAGCCTTATACCTGAAACCAGAATACCTGCAGCTATCGCTGAGACGGGTTATGCCTTTCTATCTCAGCTCAAAGCCCTTAGCCCGACTGCGCAGGAGTACTGACCGCCGTCAGAAGGTATAGCCTACCGAGAGGATGAAGTGTCGGGGCGCGCCGGGGAAGGCGCGCTGGTAGTCGTAGCCGCCCACGAAGTAGAACTCATCGAGCAGGTTGTTGACGTTCAGGCTCAGCCGGAACTTGTTGACCCGGTAAAATGCCGCTGCGTTCAGTACCGCATACTCCGGCCAGTAGTCCCAGATCCAGTTCCCTGTGTGAGTGTCCTGCACTTGCAGCTCCATCCGGCGCTCCCCTACGTAGTTCCCGCCCAGGGCCAGCCCGAAGCCCTCCAGACCAGCTCCGGTGAAGGTATACTTGGCCCAGAGGCCGGCCGAGTGCCTGGGCGCATTCGGTGTCATGGTCCCCCGCTCGGCTTCCAGGGCGCTGTTTACTACCTCGGTGTGGTTAAAGGCATAGTTCACGCTCAGGTTGAAGGCAGGGCTGATGCTGCCGTTCGCCTCCAGCTCCACACCCTGCGACTTGATGCTCCCGTTTTGCCGGTAGATGGGGTTGCCCGTGTCCGTCACCTGCCCGGTGTTCACCAGCGTGTTGCGCTTCTCGATGTGGAAGACCGACATCGAGGCAAACAGCCGCTTGTTCAGAAACTCCCCCTTCAGCCCGGACTCTGCCTGAAAACTGGTTTCGCTTTCGAATGGGGCTTCGCTGCCATAGTTCTGTGGGTTGCGGACAAAGGCGGGGTCCACGGGTTTGAAGCCCTGGCTGTAGCTGGCAAAGTAGTTCAGGTTGTCCAGCAACTTGTAGGTGAGCCCCACCCTTGGCAGGAGCACGTTCTGGTGCACTTTTTCTTCTCCGTTGTCATACACCCGCTGGTCGCGGAAAAACTCCTGCCGCAGGCCCAGCAGCAGGCGCATACGATCGGTCACGGTGACCTGGTCCTGCAGGTATAGCCCCGTGGTGCTGTAGCTGGTGTTCAGGTAATCGACAAAGAACGGCGACAGGGGCAGGCGGACGTACTTGCTCGGGTCACGCAGCTCGTAGGTCGGGTTGTTGAGATCGAAGGTGAGGGGAACGCGCTGCCCGTTCACTTCCGTCTGGCGTGCCTCCCACTGGTGCCCCCGTCTGTCCACCTGATATTTAACGTAGTCCATACCTGCTACCACATCGTGCCGCAGCCAGCCGGTGTTACCGCTGAGGGCAAAGTAGGCAGAGAGGTTGTCGGTATAGTCGTTGATCTTCTTCTCCAGGTACCGCATGTTCATGATGGTGTTGGCCGGCGCATCGGCGAACGTGTTGAGGGTGCGGTGCTCGCTCAGCTCTTCGTGGTAGACAAACTTCATGTAGGCGGCGTTGAAAGACAGCCAATCCGTGAGGCGGTGATTGAGCGAGCCGTTGAAGGAAATATCGTTCACGCGGTAGTAGTCGCTGGGCTGGCTCAGCGTAAAGGACCGCGGGAGTGCGTACAGGTCACCGCCCCGGATACCCATGCCCCGGTCGAGGTAGCCGTCGAATTGGCTATACACCAGCTCGGCGTTGACGGTCGTGTTTGCTGTTGGGCGGAAGGTGACGGTAGGTGCAATCATAAGGGAGCTGCGGTCGTTCACATCCCGGAAGGTTTTGGTGTCTTCGTAGCCGATGTTGAGGCGGTAAAGCAAAGACTTATCCTCGTTGAGGGGGCCCGTCAGGTCGAGGCTGGTGCGCATGGTTTGGAAGCTGCCAACCGAGAAGCTCACCGCCTTCCGGTTTTCGTCCAGTGGCTTTTTGGTCACCAGGTTCACCGTGCCGCCCGGGTTGATGTCGCCGAAGAGGGCGGCACCGGGGCCCTTGAGCACTTCCACGCTCTCCAGGTTGACGGTGAGCGGCACCCTAAAGAAGCTCGTGCCATACCCGTAGCCGGAGCGCAGACCATTCACCAGCCTGTACCCGGTATCAAATCCGTTACGGAAGCCCCGGATGGTGAAGTCATCATAGACAGAGTACTGGTTCACCCCCGCGAGGTTCTTTACTACATCTGTTACCAGAAAAGCCTGCTGGTCCTCGATCAGCTCTTTGGTGACAGAGGAGATGGTCTGCGGCACGTCCACGACCCTGCTCTGCAGTTTGGTGCCCACAAAGCTGTAGTCATTCACATAATTAGTCTCCTTGCGGCCCGTTACCAGCACCTCCTGCATCACGTGGGTCTGCCGGTCCAGCACCACATCCAGCCACACATGCGGCGACTGCTCGGTCAGGGCAAACGGGATGGTTTTATCCACCATGCCCAGCCCCTTTACCAGCAAGGTATAGCGCCCGTGGGCCAGCCCGCTCAGCTTGAAGGTGCCATCCAGCGCCGTGACATCCCCCACGGAGGCATCTTTTATGCCCACCGAAACGCCTACCAGCGCCTCCCCTTTTTCGTCCTTCACCTTGCCACCCACGCTACTTGTTGGCTGTGCGAAAACAGGTATACAGATTAGGTATAGCAACAGGGTGTTTCGTATACCTTGCATCAACTTTGCAGTCATGGGCTAGGTTAGTTTTAGCGTTGCTCCGGATTGGAGGTATAGCTGTGCATCCGTGGCCGCTTTCAGTTGCAGGTCCATGTGGATGGTTTTGTAAACGGGCGTTTCGTCCTGACAAACCAGCTGGAAGCCTTGTTTTGTCCAGAACTCCCGGGCGCCGGGAAGGAATGGGTGCGTGTGCAGGTATAGCATTTCGATGCCTTTGTGCTCGGCCTCTTCTTTCAGAGAGTTGAACAGAAGAGTACCGAGCCCGAGCTCGCGCAATGAGGGCTCTACATAGAGTTTCTGCACCTCTGTGGTCAGCTGCCCTCCGTAGTTTAGGTGCTTGAAACGATGGTCGTAAGTGCGCATGCCGATAGTGCCGACGATGGCACCAGACAGGTCGGTGGCAATCAGAAAGGCGGCATACCTGTCTTCCAGGTAAGTCTGCTCAAAACACGCCAGGTCGGGCGGCAGTTGGCTATGGTCTATCATCGGAAACAGCTCCCTGCGGAAATCCACCACATAGCGCACCAACTCCGGAATCCGCTCTTTTTCGATTGCCTTTATCTGTATCATCCTGTCTGTTAATTTTTCCTGGCACCACTTTTTACTATATTTTTCCTCGTCCTATTACTTGACACCTCACTCTACCCTACCTTTATCGCCATGCTAAGCCCGCTGATTCGCTGGCGGCGACAGAAAGGTATAGCCAGACTTAAAAAGCATTGACGAAATAGAGCACACCCACTGCGAAGAGGTGCATTTTCTGATTCGCGTTTACCTGGGCTACCGCATTGTTGTAGCGGGTCGTGTTGTAGTAGTAATAGCTGAATAACCGCATATCCTGGCTCGCGATCGGCTTGTATTCCAGACCTGCCCAATACCCCATGTTCTTTCTGAAATTATCGCCAATGCCGCCATCTTCGCGGTGGCTGGCCGTCTCGTAAAAGCCCTTCGTCGTGAGGAACCACTTGGGTATAAACTCATAGTCCAGGCGCAGCACGGCTGTTTTGTAGTTGACATCCTGCAGAAAGGTGGGTACAAACGCCGGAGAGGCTGCCTCTAATGCATTGGCAGCAGGCGACCCGATGTTCGGATAGTCGACGGCTAGGTTGGTACTCTGCAGATCTAGGTAGCCACTCAGTCTACCCAGCGCCACCTGATTGCCGATGGAGAATCCGTGATTTGTCTTATCCCGGGCAAACTGCGAAACGTTGTAGCTGTAAAATGTCTGCCACTTTTTATCAAACATGTTTCCCAGCCATGCCACGTACAAACCGAGAGGCGTTTTGGATGGCCTCAATCCGTCTTTATCGTAGCCTGCCGAGTTAAAGGTCTCGTTGAAATCGTTGTTGAAGGTGTTGTGCAACTGCACCTGAAAGATATGGTTCTCGGTGACATCGTAGCCTAGCTTCATAGCCAGCAAAAACAGGTTCAGCTGCCTGCCCACATACTCGCTATACTGGTACTCGAACGTGGGGTTCTTGTCGAACTCCCAGCTCCCGACACTCGCGGACTGCTTGCCGGCAGTCAGGTGCCATTTCTTCTCATTGCCAAACCGGTACGTTACATTGGCATGGTCAATGGAGCCCGGCGCATTGTCCAGGCTATTCTGTGCTGAGCTCCTGTTCAGCCGGTACCTCACCCGAAAACTGAGCTCCGGTGTCAAATCTCCCCTTACCTCCAACCGCGATTCATTCAGCCTGATAGCGCCTTGGTTATTAGAGCCACTCGGAAACTCCAGGGAGCTCCGGAATAGAAAATTGATGTCTATCTTTTCGCTTAAGCTCGATAAAATGCTTTTCTCGAGCCCTTGGTTTGCCGGTGTTTTATTCGTGCTGGTACTATCCGTATTAGTCTGCCCGACAGAAGCAGTTGGGGCAAAGGCCGACTGAACCACAAGCAATAGGAAAGCGAAAAAGAGGTAACATTTATTCATGGGTATGATTTATTTAGATACTCCTACTAAAACTTAGAGCTTGACGCCTCTGCTGTTGAAAAAAGATATTGAACAGGTATAGGGCACAGTAAACTCAAGCACTTAATTATCTTTCTGCCAGACACTTGTATTTATCTACCGGGTACTACCATCAGTTTATCGTTCACCATCACGGTCGTGAAGCGCACGTCGTACACATACTCCAGAAAAGCGCTGGCATGGTAATCGAACTCATCAGTTGGCGTTACCACGGTGCGGTCTTTCATGAAATAGCAATGGTCAGCATATAAAAAGGCCATGTTCGGGTCGTGCATGATGGCAATGACGGTCAATTTGTTTTCGGTCAATTTTTTGAGCCTGTCGAGCACATAGGTCTGGTAGTACACATCGAGGTGGTTGGTGGGCTCGTCTAGGAGAATGACTTTCGGGTTTTGGACCAGCACGCGCGCGATCATCACCAGTTGCTGTTCGCCCCCCGACAGCTCGGTATAGGGTCTGTCGGCCAGGTGGCTGATGCCCAATTCCTCGATGGCCTGCCCTACTTTTTCCATGTCGCTTTTTTTGGGTGTGAAAGCCGAGAAGGCGGCCCTGCCCGTCAGTACCACATCCTTCACCTGAAAGGGAAACACTGACTTGTGGAACTGCGGAAGGAAACCTAGCACGCGGGCGCAATCCGAGAAAGACATCTTGCTCCGCTCCTTGCCAATCAGCCTCACAGAGCCCTGCTTATACTTCTGCAGACCCGCCATGATGTTGAAAAGCGTGGATTTACCGCTGCCGTTCCGTCCGAGCAACACCGAAAAACGGTTGGACGGAAAGGCCACGTTCACGTTCTCCAGAATGGGGGTCTGCCCATACCCGAAGCTGAGGTTTTCTACTTCTATTGCCGCATCTGTCATACCCAGTTGATTTTGTTTTTCTTCATCAGAAAGAGGAAAAAAGGCGCTCCCAGCAGCATCGTGAAAATGCCGATCGGAATTTCGAAGTCCATCAGGGAGCGGGAAAAATTGTCGATGATCACCAGAAAGGACCCGCCGAAGAAGATGTTGGCCGGCATGGCTTTCCGGTTGTCAGGCCCCACCATCATGCGGGTGAGGTGCGGAATGAACAGGCCATACATGCTGATAACGCCCGCCGCCGCCACTGAGGTGGAAGTGGTGAGCGTTGCCAGTGCGACCAAGGTTGCTTTGTCAGCTGTCGGATTTACGCCCACCGCTTTTGCCTCCTGCTCGCCCAACGCCAGCAGGTTGAGGCGCCAGCGCATCAGGTACATGCCCACGATGCCTATACCTACTGGCAGGGCAGCTGTCTCAATTTTGTCCCAGGAGGCGTGGTGCAGGTTGCCCATCGTCCACTGCACAATGGCCTGCAGCTTATAGGGGTCGCTCATGTACTGCACCACTGTAAGCGATGCCGTAAAAATACCCGACACGATCATGCCCGATAGAATGACTGCTACGATGGAGGATTTGTTGTTGCTGAAGGCAAAGGAATAGGTCATCACCACGGAAGCCACGCCCAGCACAAAGGCCATCACGTTGATGTGCAGCAGTGGAAAAGCAATGGCCAGCGCCGCCCCAAAAGCAGAGCCGGACGAAATACCCAGCACATAGGGATCTACGAGCGGGTTGCGGAAGATACCCTGCAAGGCCCCCCCGGAGGCTGCCAGACCCGCCCCGATGATGAAGGTGAGCAGCACCCGCGGCAGACGCACATTCTCGATGATGTTGTTGAGCATGTAGATCTTGGTCGAGCTCTCGTGGATGTCGCCCTGCAGCGCTGCCTTGCCCCAATCCCAGTAGTCAGCAAATACCAGCCCCTGCGACGGACCCACCGTCAGGGAATACAGCAACAGCGGTATAGGCAGGCCGTAAATCAGGAAGCCGGTCAGTACTTTTCTCATTCAAACAGGGCAGTGGCTTTGGCACCGTACAGATTCGTCATAATCTCCCTCCGGTCCTTTTCGAGGTCGAAGTTTTGGTTCGCACCATAGGCAACATTGTGCAGCTCGATGGCGGCATACATGATTTTGAGGGTATGGGGGTCGTAGAAAAAAGGTGGGTTCAGCACATGCACGTTTTTGTTTTTGACCGCCGTCAGCACCGCCAGTTCTTTTTTGTCATACAATACCTGTGGGTCGGTGCTCCAGAGCAGAATCAGGTCAGGGTCCCACGAAATCAGCGTTTCGGGGTTGATGTTGGGCTGGTCCACCTCGAAGGTGCAGGCATTGCGCACACCGGCCAGTTCAAAACACTCATGCATGCGACTGTTCTGCCCCGAAGTGGAGTAGATTCTGCCCCCCGACCAGGCGTAGTACACCGATTTCTTTTGCTCGATATGTTTGGTCGCTTCCGCTATTTCGTCCAGCATGCCACGGGTATAGCTCAGCAGTTCCACGGCCCGGTCGTGCGTGCCTGTCAGCTTGCCAATGTTCTCGATCTCTTCGAACAGCTGTTCGTTGTTCTGTGGCGACACTGCATACACGTTGATGCCCAGACTCTCGAGCAAACGAATGGCATCGGTCTGGCCGGAGGCAATGATCACCAGGTCAGGTTTAAGGGCCAGCACGCTTTCGATGTTGGTGGAGGTCTCCCAATTGCCGGGCGACGGCAATTCCTTCCAGGCGATGCGCGGATCCAGTTTGCTGAAATATTTAAAGGTTTCGGGATTGGTGTAGATGTTGTTCTGTATACCGACCACGGTGTGTTCCGCGTTCAACATGTACATACCATCCAGCGCACCTTGGTATAGCACGATCACCCGTTTGGCCGGCTCGTTTAAACGAACCTCCTTGCCGCGGATATCTTTCACGGCAATAGCACCGTCAGCAGCCACGGTGGCTTCCCCATTTTCGCTGTTGCATGCGCTCAAAAACAGCAGGCAGGCACTCAGCGCAAGCACCAAACGGGAGGCCATCTTTTCTCTCCAACTTCTCATATATCTTTCACCAAGTCGCTGTGTGCCTCCTTTAAAGATCATCGTGCAGAACAGTTTTGTCTATCTAAAATATTGAATACCAAAAGGCAGACTGCTCCTGCTGAAGCGGGAAGAACAGTCTGCTTTTATAAATAGGATGTACCAATCAGAATTTATAAAATCGGCCAGGGTATAGCGTCATCCTCATTTTTTCCTGGCCAGGTTGCCATAGGCTTTCACCATTTGGGCAGGATGCAGCACCCGCTCCTCTATCTCCATCACAAAGCCTCCGCTCAGCAGCAGCTGGTACAGCGGCGCATCGTAGGCCACGCATACCTCCTGCGCATCGTTCATGAAAATCGGGACGTGCTTGTTGCCGATCTCAAAGCAGATGGTGCCCACTTCCTGCAGGCTGCTCGGGTATAGCACCACACACTCGCAGGGCTTTATCTTCAACAGAATGGCCAGGTCCTCCGACAGGTATAGCAGGTCCCCGTCTTCCAGGGGTTCTCTATGCGCCTTGTCGACCAGCACCTCCACTCCACCCTGCGTCTTCTTCCGCATTTTCGATCGGGAGGCTTCGTACCATTCTATCTCGAAGTAGTCGACCGTGCGGCCGCCTAACTCCTGCTCTCCAGCAAGCGCCTGCGTCACCACAATTGGCTCCGTCAGCATAGACAATTCGGTCGCCATGGGGTATTATGCCGTCGCCAGTTTGGCTTGCTTTTTTTCCTCTACTTTGGCCAACAGCCAGTTGCACCAGTCGTCCATGCCCTCGCCGTTCAGGCTGCTGATGGACATTACCTCGATGGTCGGATTCACTTCTCTTGCGTCCTGCGCAGCGGCCTCCACCGAGAAAGGCACGTAGGGCAAGAGGTCGGCTTTGGATACCACCATCAGTTCGCTGGTCAGGAACATGCGTGGGTATTTTTTCGGCTTGTCGTCGCCCTCAGTCGCGGCCAGCACCGTTACCCGAATGTCCTCACCCAGGTCGAAAGCGGCAGGGCACACCAGGTTGCCCACGTTCTCGATGAAAAGGAGGTCCACACCCGTCAGGTCGATGTGGTCGAGTGCCTGCAAGATCATTTGGGCCTCGATGTGGCACATGCCGCCGGTTACGATTTGCAAGGCGTTGATACCCACTTCTTTCATGCGCACCGCGTCGCGGTCGGTCTCGGGGTCGCCCACCAGTACGGCCATGTTCAGCTTGTCGCTCAGGCGCTTGCCGGTTTCCTGCATCAGGGTGGTTTTGCCGCTTCCTGGCGAGGAGCATACGTTGATCACCAGCACGTCAGGCAGACGGTCGCGGATGGCCTTGGCCACGAAGTCGTTGGCTTTTAACAGGTTGAGGGTGGTGTTATCGCACTGCACAGAGCCTACGGGCATTCTGTTGCTTTTGGGCATGGATGATGTACTCATATCTATTACGCTTTTATATCTTGTGGTTCGTTCTCTAAAAATTCAATGCGGCTAATCTGCAATTCCTCCCCCTGCACTATTTTTTTGGAGGGGGTGCCGCAGTCGCAGACAAACTTGTGCCGCTTCACTTCAAAGTCTTTGTCGCAGGTATGGCAGTGGGCGATAATAGGCAGCAACAGCACTTCCAGCTCCACATCGGCCAGCTGCGGCTCTTCCATAATCAGCGCCTCAAAGGCATTCTGAATCAGGATGGGCTGTATGTTGCTCAGTAGCCCCGCCTCTATCTGCACCTTGGTTATCCGCTCAAACTTATCGGGATAGGTTTCCTGCAAGGTTTGAAAGACGTTCCGTACAATCGAAATCTCGTGCATGGTTTCTCCTTATTTCTCGGCCACCGCTTCGGCAAGCTCTTCTTCTAACTCCTCTCCAACAGGTTGTACAGGTATAGCCTTTGCTTTTTTGGCAGTGCTTTTTGCGGTTGCTTCTTTTTTCGCTCGTTTGGCGGTTTTTTGCTTTGTTTGTTTTTCAGCTACAGGCGCTGTTTTTTCTTCGGCTTTCGGTTCAGTTGTCTGCTCAGCGTCCAGCTTCGCCTGTTCCTCTTCCTGCTTGTGCACCGTAAACTCCCAGCACAGCTGCCCCATGGCACTCAGCCAGTCATACAGCATCACGCCCTCGTTGCCCATGGCCCGTATCATGACGGCATTGGGCGCGCACTGCGTAAAGCCAAAAGTGAACTCCTCGTACTGGGTGGTCAGAATTTCATCCAACTCCGCTTTCAGCTCCGCGGCATAAGGCGACACATACATCAGCGTGGCCTGGTGGGTATAGCGCTCATAAAACAGGATAGAATCGAAAGGCTGGCGGCCAGGCTCGAGCAACTGGTTGTCGTACAGCACCAGCTTTTTGCCGCTGTATACCTTGGTAATGCTGTGCAGCCGCGAAAACTGAAACGACTCTCCCGAATGCACCCGCCCCGACGCAATGATGTCGCCCCAAATCAGGTTGGCGGTTTCATCGAGCTGAATCTCGTTCACCGTCCTGAAAATGGAGTTGGCAAATGGCGTAATCGGGTGCGGAATAAACTTGTAGATGCCGCCTTTCTTCACCAGCACGTTCGTGCGCTGCACTGCGCCTTTCTCCATGGGGTGCAGCCTGTTGAACGACTGCGTGAAGAGCTTCAACTGGGCGTTCTCGTGCACGTTCACCTCAATGTCAATCTCGTCGCCATCCATAATGCCTGGGGAGGCACTCATCATAATCAGCTCCAGATGCTCGTGCAGGTGTCTGGAACCGTAGTGGATCACCTTATAGGGTGCATTGTGGCTACTCTCTTTCAGAAGCGTCAGCGGCCCCTCCCTCTCTGCATTCACTTTGATGGTACTATGCATGCGCCTCTGTTTTTTCTAGTAAAGCATACGTCTTAATCCAGTTAATCACGTCGTCCAAGCCCTCCAGTTTCATCAGGTTGGTGAAGATGTACGGTCGTTCGCCACGCATTCTTTTGGTGTCGCGGTCCATCATATCCAGGTCGGCGTTCACGTAGGGGGCCAGGTCTGTTTTGTTGATGATCAGCAAATCGGATTTGGTAATGCCAGGGCCTCCCTTGCGCGGCATCTTATCGCCCTCGGCCACATCAATCACAAAGATGGTGACATCGGCGAGGTCGGGGCTAAAGGTGGCCGACAGGTTATCGCCGCCGCTTTCCACAAACACAATCTCTGTATCGGGGTGGCGCTCCACCAGTTCTTCCACGGCCTCAATGTTCATCGAAGCGTCTTCGCGGATGGCGGTATGCGGGCAGCCGCCTGTCTCCACACCCATGATGCGGTCGGCGGGCAGGCAGGAATTCTTTGTCAAAAAATCAGCATCCTCGCGGGTATACACGTCGTTGGTCACAACACAGATGCTGTACTCTTCGCTCATCTTGCGGGTCAGCCTTTCAATCAAAGCTGTTTTTCCTGACCCTACTGGACCAGCAACCCCTATTCTTACATGTTTTTTTGACATAAAGTATCTCGTTAGGTGATGGTTTGCTTTATGATATGTATAGTCTTGAATATTGCTTTTCGTGCTGCATGCACCGTATCTCCTGCCCGATGCAACAGAGCCCGACCATTTCCTCGTCCATGCTTTCCTGTTCATCCACCAACTGTTTGATGGTAGCCTGCAGGTCGAAGAGGATTTTCTGGGCATCGCCCTGCCCGATGGGTACCAGCTTGGCGCAATTGGTCACAATGCCGTTGAGCGTGTTATAGTAAAAGGCGAGCAAGGCATCTTTCAAGGTAATGCCACTGCCGTGCGCATACATGGCAAAGGCCACGGCATAGTGCCCGTGCAGCTTGCCCTCCTGGATTTTGGCCAGGTAGTTACTGCAGCGCTTAATGGGGTGCAGCTCCTGCGTCAGCTTCAGGAAACGGATAGCCAGTTTTTTGCTCGCGTCCCGAATTTCGGCTGGCGCTTTCAGGGCCGTAATCAACTCGTCCAGCTTCTGAAACTCCCGCACCGATTTCTTCTCCTCCAGCAAGGCCCAGGCTTTCTGCAAAAAGGCGGCGTCGTTATAGTAAATGCTGTGACGCAGCATGTTGTTCGCATATACCTTGGCCGATGGCGTGTCGTGCACAATGCCCTGACTCACGTAAGACTCCAAGCCATAGGAATGCGTGAAGCTTCCGATGGGAAACATGGAATCGTTGATTTGCAGGAGGGTTAAGAGTGGCTGCATAGCTGTTATTTAATGTTTATTTTTCTGGTGTAGTTGTTTCCATGCCGGCGCACCCGCAAGGCATGCGTCTTCAGGAGTTTGCGCACTTCCCGCCGTGGCTCGTAGCCCGAGCGTTCCAGCAAGCGGTACAGCGGGTTCTCAAACTCGACCAGCACCTCGGCTGCCTCGTTGATGAAAATAGGGATGTGCTTGTTCCCAATCTCGAAGCAAATGGTGCCCATGTCTTTGAAGTTGTCGGGCTTGAACACAATGCACTCGCAAGGCAGTATGTTGATGGCGATGGCCCGCTCCCCGTCCATGTATAGGATGTCGCCGTCTTCCAGCGGCGTGGAGTCTTTGCGTATACCTATTTCCTGTCCCGCCCTTGTTCGCTTTCGCAGGGTAGTCTTGCCCGTATCAAACCAGTCGAGGTCCAAAAAATCAATCGAAAGGTGACTTGTCGATGTGGTAGATAGGTTGCCGATGACTTTTTCTACTAAGAGCATAGGGTGGTAAAAGGGCTGTCGGCACAGGTATAGCCCTGCCGACAGCACCTTGATAACAGGTTTAGAACAGGAAATAACGCTGCGCCATCGGCAGTACTTTCAGCGGCTCGCATGTCAGCAGCTCGCCGTTGGCCGTTACGGCATAGGTTTCTGGGTTTACCTCCAGCTTCGGCATGGCATTGTTGTGGATCATGTCCTTCTTGGTCACTTTACGGCAACCCCTTACGGGCAGGAAACCTTTGCCCAACCCGAGCTTGTTGATGCTGCCATTCTCCAGCGACACCTGCGACACGAAGTTGAAACCGCTTGTCTGGATAGACCTGCCGTTGTAACCCCACATCGTTCTGTAGATCACGGGCTGAGGCAGGGAAATAGAGCCGTTCGGGTCACCCATACGAGCGCCTACCGCTACGCCGTTCTTGAAGATAATCTCTGGTTTCACCCCGAACATACCAGGATCCCAGAGCACCAGGTCCGCATACTTGCCTACTTCAACGGAGCCCACGTAATCGGCCACACCGTGCGTTTTGGCTGGGTTGATGGTGTATTTGGAGATGTAGCGTTTCACACGCAGGTTATCTGCCCCAGAGGCCTTGTCTTCCTGTAATGGTCCACGCTGCACTTTCATCTTGTGGGCCGTCTGCCAGGTGCGCAAAATAGTCTCGCCGATACGTCCCATGGCCTGGCTATCCGACGACATCATACTGAACACACCCATATCCTGCAGAATATCCTCAGCGGCGATGGTCTGCGGACGGATACGGGAGTCGGCAAAAGCCACGTCCTCAGGTATGCTCTTGTCCAGGTGGTGCACCGACATCAGCATGTCCAGGTGTTCATCCACGGTGTTGATGGTATATGGCTTGGTTGGGTTGGTAGAAGACGGCAGCACGTTCGGATACATGGCTATCTTGATGATATCGGGTGCGTGGCCACCACCTGCCCCTTCCGTGTGGTAGGTATGGATCACACGTCCGTTGATTGCCTTAACAGAATCTTCCAGGAAGCCCGCCTCGTTCAGCGTGTCGGAGTGAATGGCAATCTGCACATCATACTTATCGGCCACCTGCAAAGCGATGTCGATGGTAGACGGCGTGGTACCCCAGTCTTCGTGCAGTTTCAAACCGAGCGCACCTGCCTCGATGGGCTGTGCAGCTGTCTTGAAAGTAGACGTGTTGCCTTTGCCCAGGAAACCGAAGTTCATCGGGGTAGACTCAGAGGCCTCAAACATGCGCTCCATCCAGTATTTGCCTGGGGTTACGGTAGTGGCAAGCGTACCGTCCGATGGCCCTGTACCGCCGCCAATCATGGTTGTTACGCCACTGAAAAGTGCTACCTCCACCTGCTGCGGCGCGATAAAGTGAATGTGGGTATCGACTGCACCTGCCGTTACAATCTTACCTGCACAAGCCTGCACCTCGGTGGCCGCTCCGATAATCATGCCTTTGGTCACACCCTGCTGGGTGTCAGGGTTACCTGCTTTGCCTATCCCTACAATCTTACCGTCCTTTATACCAATGTCGGCTTTCACAATGCCCCAATGGTCAATGATAATGGCATTGAGGAGTACCAGGTCAAGCACCTCGTCCTGCCCTGCGGAGGTAGACTGGCCCATGCCGTCGCGCACCGTTTTGCCACCGCCGAACTTATTTTCGTCGCCGTATACGTTGAAATCTTTTTCTATTTGTATGAAGAGCTCTGTGTCCGCCAGGCGCACTTTATCGCCAGTGGTAGGTCCAAAGAGCGCAGCGTAACGGTCGCGGGGTATGTATAGTTCACCGTCCACATACTTTACCGAAGAAGAATCACTTCCTAATGCATTGAACCCAAGCATTGAGAGCCCGGCGGTAGAAAGCCCTACTACCTTTATCCATTCGCGTCTATTCCAGTTTGACATGGTTTCCCTGATTAAATGATGTTATTTTCTATTTCTTCTGCCCTTGGCAGGTGCGGCAGCGCCTCCCGCTCCCTTAAATCCTTCCTTCTGTGCTTTCAGAATAGCGGCATCGCGCACGGCTTTCTTCGTCACGTCACCTTCCGTCAGGTTGTTGAAGCCGCTGATCAGTTTGTTGCCTCCGAACTCTACCAGGAACACCGCCTTTTTCTCGCCTGGCTCGAAGCGCACAGCTGTGCTGGCAGGTATGTTGAGGCGCATGCCAAAGGCAGCTGCCCTGTCAAACTCGAGCGCCTTGTTAGTCTCAAAGAAATGGTAATGCGAGCCTACCTGAATCGGTCGGTCTCCTGTGTTGGCCACCGTTACACGCACGGTTTTGCGTTTGTCGTTAGCCTTTATCTCGCCTTTCTGTAATATATATTCACCTGGCTTCATAGTATAAGTGTTTTAGTTGTTCGTAGCTTGCTTTAGCGGATAGGGTGGTCTACCGTCACCAGTTTCACACCGTCGGGAAATGTGGCTTCAATCTGCACGTAATGCAGCATATCAGGCACACCCTCCATCACCTGGTCTTTCTTGAGGAGCTTGGTGCCCTCCTCCATCAGTTGCGCTACCGTTTTTTTCCCATCACGGGCCTCCTCCATCAAAATGCCACAGATGTAAGCAATGGATTCTGGGTAATTTAGCTTCACACCTCGTTTCAGCCTTTTGGCCGCGAGCTCACCAGCCAGGTGAAGCAGCAGTTTTTCGTGTTCTATCGGATTTAAGTGCATACAACTTTTTTGTTTATATAATTGATTACAGAAATGTCTGAAACTGAAAGATCCCCCTAGCCTTTTGTGGTGATGATATGGGGTTTGTGGTTGATGTATATGCTTGGCTCGCTATTGAAGTCCCTAATACTCTGAGCACACGCCGCTATAACCGATACCTGGTATATGGCAATTAAAAATAAGACTTTACCCATACGAACGCCATCAATTTAACTTAACTCATAATAAAATGAACTAATTTAGGTGTACTTACCTCATTACGAAAAGGTTTTGTGGACAAGTAAGCCTAGCTAAACGCAAGATAGCGTGGGGGTATTAAGCTGATTTAAGAGCGGTATTAGAGCGAGATTAGAATCCGGGAAACCACACAAACAGGCACACGTGATTTGGAGCGCCCTGTCTGTCAACAGGTTCCTTTGTAAGCAAGCAGGTATAGAGGAGCCAATGCGGACCGTGCCGCAGGTATAGGAGCCGGAAAAAGTGACGAGGAGAAAGAGGCTAACCGCCTCAGAAAAGGATTGGCTCCGCCGCTTGATTCTAAGCGACAGGGCCAAGGTATAGCACTATGCGCTTTGCGCAGCGTATGCGGCAGGCAGCACGACTTCCATCGTGGTTCCCTCGCCCACATTGGAGCTTACCCGGATCGTGCCTTTGTGCGTTTCCAAGATTTTCAGGGCCAGGGGCAGCCCGATGCCGAAGCCTTCATAGTCGGCCGTGTTGGAAGCACGGAAATATGGGTCAAATATCTTGTCGATCTCCGAAGAAGGTATACCGATGCCTGAGTCAATGACCTGCAGCTTTACCTCAGTGCCATCAGCTGCCAGCTTTAGCATCACATGCTGGTTGTCCGAGTACTTAAACCCATTCAGGATGATGTTGCAGATGGCCAGTGTCAGCAATTGCTCGTTACAGTTCACATACAGCATGGCCTCATTTTCAGGAAACCCGCTGTAGTCTACCCTGAGCTTGAAGCTTGTGTCCATTTTGCTGATCGTCTCCTGCACATTCTCCAGTATCTCGTCCAGCCTGCGCACGCTCCATGGTTGCCCCTCCCGGTTGTTTTCCGTCTTGGCCAGCTCCAGCAGGGTGTTGATGATGTGCTTGAGCTTTTCGGTTTCCTGCATGATCATCTGAAGTGAGTAGGTGGCCCGGTGGTTTTGCTCCAGTTGCGAGAGCGCTATCTCGGCCTCACCAGCTATAACAGTAAGAGGCGTGCGGAGCGAATGAGAAATGTTGCTGACATAAGCCTGCTGCGATTTGAAAGCGACCTCAATCCGTTGCAACAGCCCGTTGAGTGTGTCCTCCAGCTCGCTTATCTCATCCAGGCTATGCTCCTTCTCGAGTCTGTCGTTCAGGTTAAAGGCATTGATGCTGTTCACCTTTTTGATGATCTTGACCATGGGCCCGAAGAGTCTTTTCGAAAAGAAAACTGTCGTGAGCGTCATCACAAAAACAGCCGCCAGGAAAGCGATGGTCAAGGTGGTTTTTAACCTTTTGCGGTAGGCGTCGCCCTCCACGTCGCGGGCAGAAGACACCACCAGTATGTCATCGTTTCCGTCTGCATTCTCCTTGAACAGCCCCACATAATGCACGCCGTCCTGGTAGTGCCGGGCCCTTCCATTCCGGATCGCCTCCCAGTAAAAATCCTCGTCCAATGGCAGCACCTCGGGGAATTTGATCTGGTCGCTTTCGCGGTCGAAACGGAGAATGTACTCTTCCTCATCAGCCAGATGCTGCAGAATGCTGTTCTTGACGGCATAGTAATCCTCCGCTTTTTCCTGCTTCAGCACCGCGCTGGCCACAATGGTGGAGCTGTTCTCGAGGCTCAGGAAAAAGTTATGCTGCCTATACCCGGATGACATGGAGTACATCACCAGGTTTATACTTAATAGTATAAGCACCATCAGGCCTGTAAACAGCACGATCAGCCAATATTGTAACCTCATATTACTGCACTCTCATCACATACCCTACTCCGACCACCGTGTGGATCAGGCGAGAGCTAAAATCCTTGTCTATTTTTTTGCGGAGGTAGTTGATGTACACATCCACCACGTTTGTGCCCATGTCGAATTCAGAGCCCCACACGTTCTCCAGAATATCCAGACGCGGCAACACCTTGCGTTTGTTCCTGATCAGGTATTCCAGCAACCGGAACTCTGTCACGGTGAGGGCCACCACCTTGTTGCCGCGCGTCACTTCCATGGTGTCGAAGTTAACGCTCAGGTCGGCTATGGTGGCTACGTTCTGCTGTGCCAACCCCCTGTTCGATCTTCTGATGAGGCTCTGCATGCGTGCCCGTAGCTCAGCCAGATTAAAGGGCTTTACCATGTAGTCATCAGCCAGGCTGTTCAAACCGTTCACTATATCCTGTGTAGAATCCAGGGCCGACAAGATGAGGATGGGCGTATTGGGGTCTGAGTCGCGGATGCTTTTGCAAACCTCCAATCCGCTGAGGCCGGGCACCATCACATCGAGTATGATAAGGTCGTACTGGTTCAGTCCCGCCATTTTCACGGCCGTGTAACCGTCCATGGCGACAGTGAACTCAAGCCCCTCGCCTTCCATTCCCCTTTTGATAAGGGAGATTACCTTTGGCTCGTCTTCTAAGAGTAGTACCTTCATATATCAATTTCATCTGGAAGTCAGTCCCTGTGGGATGCACGCGGCTTGCTCCGGGCATCTGGCAGCTCCCGCAACTAATAGCCATAACTCACTTCTGCTGTTTTGTTATATTTAAATGGCAGGGGCAGGTATATCTTCTACGAAGATCAGCTGCACTAAATTAAGAGGTTCCTGTGAGAACTTCGGAAAGAAACGGCCTGAATCTTCCTCAAATGCCGGGAGACACTCACGGCAGGGCGCGCCAATCTCACGTTTACCGGCGAGACATTAGGTACACTTGCTCGCTGCCAGCAAACGTGGCACAAATCAAAAAACACTTTATAGCTATATAGCCCGAACAGCCGTATCTTCGTGAGTGGGTCTGGGTATACATCCAACCGCTACAACCGCGCAGGCAAGATTATGATAGAACTTACAGCACAGAGTTTTACCACCTTTTTGGACCTCCTGGGGACTTTTGCGTTTGCCGTGAGCGGTATCCGATGGGCTGCCAACAAGCAGTTCGACTGGTTTGGAGCCTATGTCATTGGGCTGGTAACGGCCATTGGTGGCGGCACAACCCGCGATCTGCTGCTCAACCTCCCTCCTTTCTGGATGCAGAATGCCAGTTACCTCATCGTGACAGGTATAGCCCTGCTTGCCACAGTTGTGTTCCGGAAACAACTTTTTCGCTGGGGCAGGGCCTTGTTCCTCTTCGACTCTATAGGCCTCGGTCTGTTTACGGTAGTGGGGGTAGGAAAAAGCCTGGAAGCGGGGCAGCCGTTCTGGGTATGCATTATGATGGGAGCCATCACCGGTTCGGTGGGAGGTGTTATACGGGACGTGCTGCTCAACGAGGTGCCGCTTCTGTTCCGGAAAGACATTTATGCCCTGGCTTGCCTAGTGGGCGGCATCGTTTACATGATCAGCTACCAGTACGGCTTGTCCATCTCCATCACCGAACTGCTTGCTGCCCTCACCGTCATCCTGATCCGGGTGGTGGCGGTGCGCTATCATATCCAGCTGCCATTTCTAAATCCCGTCGATACGGAGCGGGGTGGTGATAAGAAGGTATAGCCCATGTGGCTTCCACAAACTAGTCAATCGGATTCAAGCCTCTTATAACCAGCAGGTATATACCCGTCAGGTACAAGTGGCCGACAAAGCTTTTTAGCATTGACACCTTAAAACTTTCCTCTTTGTACCCTTCCTTGACTTAAATTTTTCAGTATGCTATACCTTTTTCATCCAGCCAGGGCTGCAACATGTTGGTTTTCATCATCCCGAAAAAATCCTACTAAAGAAGGCAACTAGCCCGACCATTAGCATAGGATTGAAGTTCGTGGTCCGGAGTCCTTTGTTTCTTCCAGTTTCTTTTAAAGAATAACAAGAATTTTGAGTGTTTTTTTCAGTGTGGAACAGCCGCGAAAGGTAAAGGGCGCAAACAGCAAAAGCACCTGATTTCTAAAATTTATGCCAAATTTCTATTAGACTTTTTAAAGCTATACCTAAACTGAAGCAAGATTTTACGCCAAATTTTTGAAGATGGCAGACTATAAACTGGTATGCCTAAAATGAATTTTGTAGTTTTAGACATGCTACAAAGAATCAACCTCACTCCTCTCAGAGACTTCTTAAAATCCGGATCAGCCGGCGGCTTCATCTTGATGGCCTGTGTTGTTTTGTCTCTACTTATCGCAAACTCTCCCCTGGGCCCAGGCTTCGAACGCCTGCTGGCGCTGCAGTTAGGGTATGAATCCGATGCGCTGCAACTAAGATATCCTATTCTGCTATGGATCAATGATGGCCTGATGGCTATCTTCTTCCTGCTGGTAGGATTGGAAATAAAACGTGAACTGGTAGAAGGGGAATTGTCCTCCTTTAAACAGGCTGCTTTACCTGTATTTGCCGCTATAGGCGGGATGTTGGTGCCAGCCGCTGTTTATACCCTGTTCAACCTGGGTACAGCTACTGCGAACGGCTGGGGCATACCCATGGCAACCGATATTGCCTTTGCCATTGCCGTGATTACGCTTCTGGGCAAAAGGGTGCCGCTCTCTTTAAAGGTATTCCTGACTGCCCTGGCTATTGTCGATGACTTAGGAGCCATTGTGGTGATTGCTGTGTTCTACACGACTGAAATGCACCTCAACTACCTCCTGTATGCCGCGGGTGTATTCGCTTTGCTCATCGTCTTTAACCGCATGGGGGTGAAGAACATTTGGTTATACCTGCTGCCAGGCGTTGTGATCTGGTACTTTATCCACCACTCAGGTATACATGCCACTATTGCAGGCGTACTGACCGCACTGACCCTGCCTACTACGCCTGACGAAAAGGAATCCCCGCTGGAGAAACTGGAGCACGCCCTGGTTAAACCGGTGAACTTCCTGATCATGCCGATCTTTGCCTTAGCCAACACCAACATTACCTTCGAGGCAAGCATGCTCGACGGACTGACCAGCACACTTGGCCTGGGCATTATCTTTGGCTTGCTGGTAGGCAAACCAATTGGCATTGTCTTTTTCTCGTGGCTGTCGGTGAAACTAGGTATAAGCTCGCTGCCTACAGGCACCAAATGGCTACAGTTCGTGGGCCTGGGCTTACTGGCAGGCATTGGATTTACCATGTCCATCTTTATCGCCCTGCTCTCTTTCAGCGACCCTGATTTCCAAACGCAAGCCAAGTTTGCGATTCTGGTAGCCTCTGTTATTGCCGGTATATCAGGGTACCTGTTCCTGGGAAGAATGGGTGCAAAGAACGAGCTGACGGAAGTACCTATCACCCGGGATGTACCCGTGTCACAGGAAGGCAATCCGATAGCATAAGTACTGATTCAAGACATTCTCAAAATAAAAAAGGCCTTGCAAGTTGTATACCTGCAAGGCCTTTTTTATTAACCAATGTTTGACCCAATAAAATAAAAACGGCCCCTGCAATACGCAAGGGCCGTTTTTTTAGATGGGTTGTGGAGATGCAGGGATTCGAACCCTGGTCCAGACAAGGAAACCGTCGTGCCTTCTACATGCTTAGACTTATTCGGATTGTCGGGAGCTTGCAAGTATAAGTCAAACTTATGCGCACTCCTTAGATGCTTAGTTTCGCCTGTGCACCGCACCCTTACACAGACTAGTCAATCGGATCGAAGCCTCTGATGTGCAAGCAGATTCACGAAACCTGCACGAGACTATGGCTAGTGCTTAATACCTAGATTAAGCAGCCATGGCGTAGTTAGATTCGCCAGTTATTGTTCGAACGGATTTTTAACAGGTGGTACGTTCATCACCCGACATGCTTACACGCAATCTGCACAAGCTGTCAATTCCAGTCATCCCCGTAAATGAAAGAACGTCGTATTCTTACGTGTTATACTTCAAGAAGTATGCCACAAAGGTAGATAATTTGCGGCATACTTCTATCTGTTTTCTGTCTATAGAACACAATTAACTGGTGGGAGGTTTCATTTGCGCCAGGCGACTTACTTTGCTGACAAAACGTCCTGCTGTGCCATTTTTGGGGCTTCGTACAGGTCGATGAGCGAGTGGGTGTATTTGAGGTAATCCATCGGATTCTTCACCTGAAACACTTTAGGCTGTTTGGCACCAGCGGGTACCAGCATCAGCGAGGACTTTCCGTCAATCTTTTCGCGCTGCAGGGCCATACCTTCCCGGTTGTCGAACTTCACGTCGAAGTAGTACAGGTATGGGAACACCCAGCCTATGTACTTGCCTTTTGAGGTGCCGGAGAGGCTTCTGATCTCCAGTGCTTCGTAGTCGTTCACGATTGCTTGCTGAAACTCCACCGCGTTCAGGGGCACATTGTTCAACACGGGCATCACGTCATACTGTCCGTCGAGCATCACCCATTTCTTCAGGTCTGGCAGGTATACCTCCAGCACCACGTGCCCGGCCCCTGACTCAATGGTCTCCACCTCTTTCATTTTGAGGCCCATGGTGCGGGCAGGCAGACCGATCGCATTCAGGGCAGACGTCGTCACGATGCCGTATTCCACGCAACGGAATTGCTTGCCATCTTTCACTTCCGCCAGTATGGTGAGCGCATCAGGTTTGCTAGGTGTGTTGGAACCGTTGTGCTGCCACTGGTTGTGCACCCAGTTTACAATGCGCAGGGCCTTTTCCGTGTCGTTTTTAGCGCCGGCCACAAGAGCATCTAGCTGATACTGCTCGCGCAGTGTTTGCAGGAACTCGTTGTTCTGATTCTGCACATACAGGAAGGTATAACCAGCCACTTTCTGGGCCTTGTTGAACTGGATGCCTTCAAAGCCGAAGCCCCGCAGCTCTGTGAGCGCGTAGTCCTTTTCGTTGAGCTGCACATAGAACTGATAGGTCTTGCCCGGCTTTACCTGAAATGAGATAGAGTCGCGGTCGGTGCGGAAGGTAACGCCTACTTTTTTACCAGGCACCGGTACCAGCATGACATCCGGCACCAGTTCAGGCATGATGTTCCAGGAGCCCTTTGTCCACTCCTTCCCAATTTTATAATCGGCCGCCGGAGCATTTGCCTTGATGACGGGTAAACCTTTGTACTGCTGCTGCGCGAAAGCAGGTATGGCGAATACAAACAACACGAACAGGATTGATGATAATTTTTTCATGGTTTTAAATTGTACTTATGGTGAATGACAGGTAATCTATTTCTTTCAAATGTGACTGATGCTTCTACTTGCGAACCCGGGCCAACCGTATGCCCTGACCAGCTGAAAGGGTATAAGAAAGATAAATGCCAAAAAATTAAAATGCTGATTATCAACATATTAACTAGTATCTCAATCTATACCTGTCCGCTTCCGATACACCTATACCTGATACACTTTTGCGTTTTTAGAACAACCTATTACCGACTCTCGCACAGCAGAATGTTGGCTCGCAGGGGCATCAAAAAAAAGCGCCCTGCAAGCTGGCTGCTTGCAGGGCGATGACTAATGGGGATACATGTTTTCCCATTAGCTATTGTGTTCTAAGTGTCAGTCTATTCTGTCCGCAGCGAGTCAACGGGGTCGGCCATGGCTGTTTTGATGGCGTGGAAGCTGAGCGTGAGCATGGCAATGAGGATGGTGGCGGCAAAGGCTACCCCAAAGATCCACCAGCTCAGCTCCGTGCGGTTGGCGTAATCATTGAGCCATCTGTTCATCATATACCAGCTTAAAGGCAGCGCGACCACATTAGCGATCAGCACAAGTTTCAGGAAATCCTTGCTGAGCATAAACACAATGCCCGACACCGAGGCACCCAGCACCTTCCGGACACCAATCTCTTTTTTGCGCTGCTCTGCTGTGAAGAGCGCCAGCCCAAACAGACCCAGGCAGGAAATGAAGATGGCGATGCCCGCAAAATAGTTATTCAGCTTGCTGATCACGGCCTCGCTCCTGTAGATGCGCTCGAACATGTCGTCCAGGAAATGGTATTCAAAAGGGAAGCCCGGGTTATGCTTCTGCAGGATGCTCTCCATTGCGGCAAGCGCGGTTGTCGTCTGTCCCGGCGCTACCCGGGCATACAGGAAGCTGATGTTAGCGGGGTCCAGTTTGATGATCAGCGGCGCGGCCCCCACCTGCATTCTCCTGGACTGGAAGTTCTCGATCAGGCCGATGATGCGCCCCTCAGCCCCCCAGAGCTTGAGCCATTGGCCAACCGGCTCCTGCAGCTGCATCAGCCGGGCCGCCTCCTCGTTGATGATGTAATTGGCCGTGTCAGCACCGAAGTCTTTGGAGAAGGTGCGTCCGTCTTTCAGCCGTATTCCCATGGTCTCCAGCAGGTCGTAATCCATGTGCATGTAGTCGATCAGTACAGCTGCGCCGGGCTCCTTGCCTTTCCACTCCACATCGCTGGTGTTCGCTCCCATCCGCAGCGCGAACTGGTCTGAGGCCGACACAGCCGTAATGCCGTTCACGCGCAGCAGTTCCTGCTTGATCACTTCGTAGCGGTCCTGCATTTGCCCTTCAACGGGAATGAGCACCATGTTTTCGCGCTGCAGGCCGATGTCTTTGGTGCGGATGTAGTGAAGCTGCAGGTATACGACCAGTGTGCTTACAATCAGCAGGGCCGACAGCATAAACTGAAACACCACCAGGCCTTTGCGGAAAAGCGCCACCCGATCATTAAGCTTCACCGTGCCTTTGAGCACCACCGCCGGGTCGAAGGAAGACAGGAAGAAGGCCGGATAGCTGCCCGACACGATACCCGTAAACAAGGCCACACCCAACAAGAGCAGGAGGAGCGTTGGGTCACTTAGATCAAAAGCCACGGCTTTGCCCGTCAGTTCATTAAAAGCCGGCAGCAGCATACCGGTGAGATTAACTGCTATAAACAGCGCCAGAAACGCGATCAGCACAGACTCGATCATAAACTGCCCTACCAGCGAGCTTTTGCTGGCCCCGATGGCTTTGCGCACGCCCACCTCCTTGGCCCGCTTGGCAGACCGCGCCGTGGCCAGGTTCATGAAATTGATGCAGGCGATCAGGAGCAGAAAAACGGCCACCACCGAAAACAACCGGACATACATGATCAGCCCGCTTTCTGTTTTTCCCTTCCGAAAGTCTGAGTAGAGGCGTATGTCCTTCATCGGCTGCACAAACAAATCTGTATCGCGGGATCCTTTGTCGCCCTTTGTCAGGAAGGGCTTGATCTTCTCGTTGAATGCCGCAACATCCACGCCCGGCTGCAGTTGCACATAGGTGCGCAGGCTGTAGTTGCCCCACTCCTTGATCCAGTCGTGCATGGCCGCATAGTCGGCAAAGGGGATGACGTACTCAAACTGGAGCGAGGAATTCTTCGGCACAGACTGCATCACGCCTGACACGGTATAGCTTTCGGTATTGTTCAGCTTCACCAACTTGCCCACCGCTTCGCGCGTGCCGAACAGCTTCAGAGCCAGGCTGTCGCTGATGACCACCGTTTTGGGCTGCTGCAGCACCTGTGCCGCGTCGCCCTGCAGGAGCGGGAAAGAGAACACCTGGAAAAAGGTAGAGTCGGCATAAACGCCATTGCCCTTGATGGCCTTCTCGCCGTGGCTGAACAGGTTCTCCTGCTCCCAGGAAATGCGAACGGCCTGCTGCACCTCGGGCAGTTCGCGTTGCATGGCCGGCCCCAGCTGCCCTGGCCCCGAATCCGTGGTCAGATCGTCCGCCCCCGGGTAGTGCTGCACGTTCAATACCCGGTAGAGCTGGTCCACATGGGTATGAAAGCGATCGAAGCTCAGTTCATCCTTCACCCACAGCAGGATCAGGATGCTGCATGTCATACCTAAGGCAAGACCCGAGATGTTGATCAGGGAAAAACCCTTGTGGCGCATCAGGTTGCGGTAAGCCATTTTGAGATAATTCTTCAGCATCGTTTTTTATAGTTCTGTTACTTCCTCCAATTCATTTTCAGCATACCTGACAGCACGCAGCCATCATGGACCTGTTAAAGGCAAGAAATAAAAGTGCCACATTCCTAATACATTGATTAAAAGCTAATTATACAGACGCAATAGAAACAGATTGTCCGTTTACGATACACATTCGCCAGGTATAAATGTGCGCTTTCGCAACACATCCTGACCGCCCCAAAAAACTGGCTTTACCTAAGGTAAAATTGCGAAATACTCATTACCTTCGGATTGTAAATTAGCTTTTTTGCTTATGGCTGCTGTTAAAAACGGACGGGTATTGGTAGTCGACGATGAGGCCGATGTGCTCTTCGCCATGAAGATGTTGCTGAAGACCGAGGTTAAGGAGGTGGTGACGGAGAAAAACCCGGAAAACCTGCTGAAGCTGCTCGACAGGGAGCGCTTCGATGTCATTTTCCTGGATATGAACTTCAAAAGCGCCCTCCATACCGGCAACGAAGGCATCTACTGGCTCAACCGCATTCTCCAGAAAGACCCCAACGCCACCGTGATCCTGATCACAGCCTATGGCGATGTGGAGCTGGCTGTACGCTCGCTCAAAGAAGGTGCCTACGACTTTATTGTGAAGCCATGGCACAACGACAAACTGCTCGAGACGCTGCACCACGCCCTGGAGGCGAAGCAACTGAAGCAGAAAGGGCAAGCTGCCAAAAGTAAAACGAACAGCAACGCCTCGCCTATACTGGGCGAATCGGAAGCCATACGCGAGGTGCTGTATAAGATCGATAAGATTGCACCCACAGAGGCCAACGTGCTCATACTGGGCGAGAACGGTACCGGCAAGGAGCTGGTAGCCCGGGCGCTGCACCAAAAGTCCTTCCGGGCCGACAAGCCTTTTGTGAGCGTGGACGTGGGCGCCCTCACCGATTCGCTGTTTGAGAGCGAATTGTTTGGGTATAAAAAAGGCGCTTTCACCGATGCCAAGGAAGACCGGATGGGTCGCTTTGAGGCGGCCAACGGCGGCACGCTCTTCCTCGACGAGATCGGTAACATCTCACCCACCATGCAGGCCAAGCTGCTTACCGTGCTGCAAAACAGGCAGGTGACGCCGCTGGGTTCTAACCAGCCTATCCCAGTGGACATCCGACTGATTACGGCGACCAATGCGCCCATTTACCAGTTGGCTGCCCAAAACCTGTTCCGCAAAGATTTAATTTATCGCATCAACACCGTGGAGGTGGTGCTGCCGCCTTTGCGCACACGCGGTGCCGACGTGGAGCTGCTGGCACAGCACTTTGCTGCTTACTACGCGCCCAAAAACCACAAGCCTATACCTGAGTTTACGCCTGCCACGCTTCAAAAACTACGGCAGCATACCTGGCCTGGCAACATCCGCGAGCTGCAGCATGCCGTGGAGCGGGCCATCATCATGGCGGAGGGCAATGTGCTGCAGCCACAGGATTTCAGCTTCTCGGCCATGGAACTGGAGGGCCCTCAGCCTGCTGCGGCTGGCGCATTGGTGTTCGACCAGCAGTTGCCGCTCAGCGAGATTGAGCGGGAAACCATCCGTCGGGTACTCGAGAAGAACAAAGGCAACATCTCCAAATCAGCCAAGGAGCTGGGCCTGACCCGCACCGCACTCTACCGCCGCCTGAACAAGCATGAAATTTAAGCGCCTCGAGTTCGGCCTGCTGATCCGATTCATCCTGCTGCTGGGCATGATGCTGCTGACCTCTGTCTACCTGGTTAGGTTCACCTGGCTGCAAGTAGGCTCCGGCATTTTGGTGATGCTGGCGCAGGTATGGGAACTGGCCAATTACGTCACCCGCAGCAATTACGAAATGGCTAAGTTTCTGCAGGCAGTACGGCAGCGCGACTTCACGCAGCAGTTCAACGAAAACCCCTCCAATCACTCGCTGGGGCCGCTGCACCAGGCCTTCAACCAGATCAGCTATACCTTCAAGCAATTACAGATCGAGAAGGAGGCGCAGTTTCAATACATGCAAACCATCCTGCAACTCATAGACACGGGCATCATGGCCTACGACGAAGCGGGACAGGTGGAGTGGGTGAACGATGCCTTCAAGAAAATACTGGGTATACCGCACCTCAAAAGCCTCGACAACCTGGAGCGGCGCTATCCGCAGCTGCTGGAGGCGATCCTGGAACTGCAGCCCGGCGAGAACAAGCTGCTGAAACAGAAACTCCCGCAGGGCAACACCCAACTCCTGCTTTCTGCTACCGCTTTCACTATGCAAAACCACCCGCTCACGCTGGTCGCCATCAAGAACGTGAGCGCTGCCGTGGACGAAACCGAAACCGAAGCCTGGCAGAAACTGCTGCGCGTGATGACGCACGAGATCATGAACTCGGTGGCCCCCATCGCCTCCCTGGCCGACTCGCTGGGCAAACACCTGCAGGCAGAGCGCGAAGAACAGGAGGCAAAGGGGCAGCAGCTGCCAAACCACGAGCTGCTGCAGGACACTGAGGAAGGCATTTCCATCATCAAGAAGCGAAGCGAGGGTCTGTTGCGTTTTGCCCAGTTCTACCGCAACCTCAACAAATCGCAACAGCTGCTGCTCACCACGGTCTATATACAGGAACTACTCAACAGCATCGACGCGCTCATGCGCCCACGCCTGGCCGAGCAAGGTATAGCCCTCCACTGCCAGGTATCGTTGCCGGACCTGACCCTGAGCGGCGATGTGAATCTGCTGGAACAGGTGCTGATTAACCTCATCCTGAATGCGGCCCGGGCCGTGAAAGAGGTGCCGGAACCGCAGGTATGGCTCAGTGCCGGCAAACTGGAAAGTGGCAAGGTATACGTTGAGGTACGTGACAATGGCACCGGTATACCGGAGGCACTCATGGAGAGTATTTTCATTCCTTTCTTCACCTCGCACAAAGACGGATCAGGTATAGGCCTCAGCCTGGCCAAGCACATCATGCTATTGCACAAAGGCTCCATCCAGGTAGAATCGCAGGAGGGCGTGGGCTCTGTTTTCACCCTCACCTTTTAGCGTATACCTTTCACTATTAACTATTTAAAACCACTTCCGTTCATAGGCAAACGAGTATATACCTCCAAAATACTCTTGCTTTATGAACAGCCCCTCCCTCCAGCAACATGTAGCTGCGATGCTGGCTACCGCCGGTATTACCGTCAGCGGACCCAACCCATGGGACCTACAGGTGCATGATGATCGCTTTTACAAACGTGTGCTTAGTCAAGGCTCGCTGGGTTTAGGAGAGGCTTACATGGACGGCTGGTGGGACTGCGATCGGATCGATGAATTTGTGTTCAGGGTGATGCGGGCCGACCTTTACAAAAGCGCCCGCTTTGGCTGGCGCACCGTGTTGGAAGTGCTGCTGGCGAAACTGATCAACCTGCAACCCAAAGGCAAAGCGGCCTGCAACGCGCAGCGTCACTACGACATCGGCAACCAACTCTACCAGCGCATGCTCGACAAACGCTTGGTCTACAGCTGCGCCTATTGGAAAGAAGCCGATAACCTCGACCAGGCACAGGAAAACAAACTGGATCTGGTTTGCCGTAAGCTGCGCCTCCAGCCCGGGCAGCGGGTGCTCGATATTGGCTGTGGCTGGGGGAGTTTTGCACGGTATGCGGCGGAAACGTATGGCGTGGAAGTGGTCGGTATTACGGTTTCGAAGGAGCAGGCAGCGCTGGCTCAAGAGCTTTGCAAAGGGCTTCCTATCGAGATCAGGCTGCAGGATTACCGCGACGTGCGCGAGCAGTATGACCACGTGGTGTCGATCGGGATGGCGGAGCACGTGGGCTACCGCAACCACCGCACCTATATGCAAACGGCTGCCCGCTGCCTTAAAGACAATGGCCTGTTCTTGCTGCACACCATTGGTGTCAACTTCTCCAAGACCTCCCCTGACCCTTTCATCGACAAGTACATCTTCCCCAACTGCCTGATTCCCTCGCTGCGGCAACTGAGTGCCGCCATGGAGCATGTTTTTGTGGTGGAGGACCTGCACAACTTCGGCCCAGACTACGACCTGACACTGATGGCCTGGTTCCAGAACTTTAACCGGCACTGGCCCGAGCTACAGGGGGAGTATGGGGAGCGTTTCTATCGTATGTGGACTTACTACCTGCTCTCCAGTGCTGGTTCCTTCCGGGCGCGCAACAACCAGTTGTGGCAATTTGTGCTTTCTAAGAAGGGTATACCCGGCGGCTACGAAGCGGTGCGGTAGGTATAGGCTATACCTAAAAAACAAAGGCCGGTGAAACTAGTCACCGGCCTTGTCTTAGTTAGGAGAGTTAAACATGCATTATTTTTGAATCAGGATTCGGATGAAAGAAACCCCTTCGTCGGTTACCAGTCGGGCAATGTACATGCCTCCGGCCAGTCTGCCTCTTTCGAACTGATAGGTATGATGCTGGCCTGCACTACCTGTACCATGTGCCAGAACAGCTACTACAGCACCTCGCATATCGAGCACCTCCAGTTTATAGCTGCCATCTTGCGTTAGCGTGAAACCAATGTCGGTTTTAGCACCGAATGGGTTCGGCACGGCACGCAGGGCCATTTTCTCAGCACTGATCTCAGCTTTGGCAGCGGCGGTTGCTGTCGCAGCCAGTCCACAGTTACCCAGGCTTCCTTTGGCAGCTGTGAGCAGGTATGGCACTGCATTCGGAGCCACACATTCTGCCACACCATCCACACATACCAGTACTTTGTCTTTCTTCTTGCCATCGCCGCAGCGCACGTCTACCACCGTTATCGTGATCGTCTGGTGCTTGATGCAGCCATCGCCGTTCACGGCGCGCACCGTGAAGGTATAGGTACCAGCAGCTTTCGGCGTGAATGTCACGCTGGCACCTGTCGTTGCGCTCAGGCCTTCTGGTCCGCTCCAGGTATACACGTTGTCGGCATCGCCACCCGCCTGCAGGCGCACATTCTGCGGACCGTAGCCCAGGTATAGGTTAGAGGCCACGCCGCCTGTGTAAACGTTCGAAGTGGCCACCGCCTCCAGGGTAAGCGGAGTCGTGCAGGCGTATGTTTCCGGCAGATCGAAGGCCTCTACCTGATCGAAGCGGTTGGTGCTCAACCCTTGTTTGGCGCTGTAGCCCAGTCCTCTTCTGGCAAACACCTTCCAGATCAGTTCCTGGTTGGCACCCTCATAGTTCTGGCGGTCGGCCAGCAGAATCGCGTCGCGGCCGTCGATGAAGCCAGGGCGGCAAACCTGCAGCTTCATTCCGTCGATCACCAGCTGCATGGCCATGTTGTTGCCACCTTTACCATGGTACAGGTCCGCATCGAAACCGTATTTGTCGATCATCGCCCAGGTCATATCCCAGAGCATGGTAGACCACACAAAGCCCACCCCGTGCGGCTGGCTGATAGCCGCGTTGTTCGTAGAAGCATAGGTATGCGCGTTGATGCCGAAATCCGTAGAGTAAGGAGCAGGGCGGATGCCGTTTCCGTCAGTGGCCTGCCCCTGTGCATAGGTACCGATGCCGCGCTTTTTAGCGCCTGTGTCACCGGGCTTCATGGTCATCATCAGGCCGAACCAGTCGCTCCAGCCCTCTCCCATCTGCTCGGCGTTGCTCAGGCAGCCCGTCACCGTGCGCCCGCCCGTCAGGCGGTTGGAGATGCCGTGGCCGTACTCGTGCACGATGATGCCGTTGTCGAAGTCGCCATCAATTTCCGGTCTGCCATCGTCCTTCAGGCGAACGATCACATCCTCGCCGGCATCCAGGCGGGCTCTCAGCAAGGCGCCTGCCTCCTGGCTGATCATCACAGCAGGTATCGTAATAGGCATAGTCGGTGTTCCTCCCATCGCAATCGGGTCGCCTGGGGCATTATTGATCACGATCACAGCAATGGCACCTGCCAGTTGGGCTGCTTCTACTTTTTCCGTAAACGGACAGTTTCCTCTGTACGCCACAGCGATGTTACCGGCAACCTCGGCCGTGTTAGAGAGCACGCCGCAGCCTTCCTGTGGTACAGCCGATGTGCCTTGCCCTACCACCAGTTTGCCGACTACAGGGTCTGAGGTGAGTTTCCGGGCCCAGGCCGCTTCCGTTGCCGGGTAGCTGCCGGCCACTGAGGCTGGCGAAGAAACAGACACCATGTCCGGATCGGGCGGGCTGCTCCACAGGTACATCTGCATGCGGGGCGCAAAACCGTCGGCCGGCGTGGAGAAGTTGGCGTTGTTGCGGGAAGTGCCGTTGCGGTTGTCCTGCGCCTCAGCCAGCACCGGGTCACCCTGCGATCCGCCACGGCCGTAGTTGTTGAGTTGGAAGTTGCCGCTGGCCTCGTCAAAGCCATATTGATACCACACATCATGAATCACGTTGTTCCAGTAAAACAGGTTGGTGATGGCCGCGTCGCGGTTCTCTACCGGCGGTTTAGTGAAGTCGATCGGAAAGTCGAAGCTTAGCTCCGGTCCGCCGTCTGGGCTGTAGTTGAGGCTCCAGCTGTTGTTGTTAATGGGATCTTCGTAGGCGTACACGTTATTGCCACGCGTTCTGGTTTCGGTGTGCCAGCCTTGCGGCGAGGCCGTTTGATGGGCAGCGGAGGTGCTCACCATGGAACGCGGTCCATGGCTCGGGCTCTCCACCGGCATGGCAAACACATTGTAGGCATTGGATACGCGCACGATGCTTGCCTGAGGCGCCGCTACATAAGGCGAGGCCAAGGTATGGCTGTGGTCTTCGTGCATAAAGCTGCCTCCGGGGCCGTCATTCTCGAACTGGCAGTGTACCACCATGTTGTCTTTGTCGAGCACAGCGCCTGTGGTGGCATCCAGGCGGATGTTCCACCAGTTCTGGGCATCCAGTTCGTAGATGGACACTTCCCAGGCCAGGCGCAGACTGCCGTCTTTCATGGGCTGGTAAACCAGTTTGGCAGGTATAGGCTCGAGCGAGATGCCCGCTTTGGAGAAGACGACCGCTCTGTTGCGGCCATTGCCCCGCTCCTGTATAGTCAGCGGCTCTTTCATGGCGATGCCTAAGTGCTGGGCAGCGGCGGCCACGGCCCCGGCAGCGTCCAGGCCCGGCTGGTTCGATTTTACCCACTTGCCCACCTGCTTGTGCATGCGGTTGCCCATTGTGAGCACACGGCCCTCTTTGCTCATGCTGATGTTGGTCACGGCGCCATGTACCTCAATCCCTCGGTAGAGTTGCTTGATGTAGAGGTGCTTCATGCCGCTTTTTGGGCTCTCGCTTTCGCTGCCCAGTTCGAGCTCGGCTACGTCCTCGTCTTCTAATTCGAGTTGTTTTTTGTTTTGCTGAATGTGGTTCAAAGCCGCCTGCGGGACAGGCCTTTGGTCGGACTTCCCCTGCCCGAAGGCGGTAAAGGTTCCGGACAGGAATACGACCAGCAGCAGGAGCTGCCAGTGCAGTTGTACATGTGTTTTCATGCGCTAAGTTTTTAAGAGTTAGACAATCGCGGTTGGAAGGCACGGATTGTTGGAGCGGAGTAATTAACTTCCTAAAAGTAAAGAGCTTACAGCACGAAAAACAGGAATTATCAGAGCAAAAAGTAACTTATACTATTTTTCTAAATAATTAAATAAAGCAAATACAACATCATTGCTTTGAGTAAAAATAAACAGCTCGCAGGTACCTTTTTTTCTGTATAGTTTATTTTATATATAGACTTTGCGTGGTGCAACTTAAAGATTTTTTTCTGCAGTTTGTCTCCATTCGGCCTGCTAAACACTGTGGATAAACCCTTGGAAAACTAGTGTATAAAAAGCACTCCCATCTGAGCATCAGATTGATTATCTTTGTAGGGAATGGAAAATTTTGTAGTATCAGCGCGTAAATACCGTCCGGCCACGTTCGACAGCGTGGTGGGGCAGCACCACATCACCAACACCCTCAAAAACGCCATCAGCAGCCATCATTTGGCGCAGGCATTCCTTTTTTGTGGTCCGCGTGGTGTGGGCAAAACCACCTGTGCCCGTATCCTGGCTAAGACCATTAACTGCCAGAACATCACCCCGGAGGTAGAGGCCTGCAACGAGTGCGAATCGTGCCGCAGCTTCAACTCCAACAGCTCTTTTAACATCCACGAGCTCGATGCCGCCTCCAACAACTCGGTAGAGGATATCCGGAACCTGGTGGAGCAGGTACGCTACGCCCCACAGACCGGCAAATACAAGATCTACATCATAGACGAGGTGCACATGCTCTCGAACCAGGCCTTCAACGCCTTCCTGAAGACGCTGGAGGAGCCGCCTGCCTATGCCATTTTCATCCTGGCCACCACGGAACGCCACAAGATCATCCCGACCATCCTGTCGCGCTGCCAGATCTTCGACTTCAACAGAATCCGGATCGAGGATATGGTGCGCCACCTGGGCAATATCGCCCAAAAAGAAAGCATACAGGCCGAGGCCGACGCCCTGCACCTGATCTCGCAGAAGGCCGACGGCGCCTTGCGAGACGCCCTGTCGATCTTCGACCAGATGGTGACCTTCTCCGGCCACAACGTGACCTACAAGGCCACGGTCGAGAACCTGCACATCCTGGACTACGACTACTACTTCCGCCTGACAGACCACCTGCTTCACCAGAATTTATCGGGCGCTTTGTTGTTGTTTGATGAAATTCTGAAGAACGGTTTCGATGCGCATAACTTCCTGATCGGTATAGGCGAGCACTTCCGCAGCCTGCTGGTATGCAAAGACGTGCAGACGGTACAACTGCTCGAAGTATCGGACAACATCAAAGCCAGGTATGCCGAACAGTCGCAGCAGGCGAACGTGAGTTTCCTGCTGTCGGGCCTGAACCTGGTGAGCACCTGCGACATGCACTACAAGAGCAGCAAAAACCAGCGCCTGCATGTGGAGCTGTGCCTGATGAAAATGGCGCACCTCAACGCGGCCTTTAGCTTTGCCCAGGAAGGAGCCGAATCAAAAAAAGCTAAGGTAGCAGCCCCGGCACCAGCCGCTACCAAGTCAGTTGGTGCCCCGGCTATACCTTCGGCAGCGATGCAGCAGCCCGCTAACGGCTCGGTGCCTTCAGCCGCCATGCAGCAGCAGGGCACAGCTATACCTTCGGAGAGCCTGCAGCAACCCCACCGACAGGGCCATGTACCTTCTGAGGAGCTGCAACAGCCGCCCAAACCCCAGCACGTAACGCCCGATGGCCGCTTGTCGCCTGCGCAAGACGCGCAGCCGGCACCTGTCGCGCAGCGTCCTTCTATACCTGTGCCGCCTCAGAAAAAGCTCGGCAAACTGCCAAGCCTCAAAGATCTGCAGAACCCGCCTGCAGCTATAGCCGATGTGGCCGTGGCGGAAGAAGAAGACGACACAGCCTACAGCGCCACCGCACCGCTCGACCAGGCCCGCCTGAACACGGTGTGGCACGCCATCCTGCGCCGCAAAAAAGGCGAGAACATGATGGAGTATACCTTGCTCAACCGTCAGTTCCACATTGGGGAGGGTAACGAGATTGTGCTGCACCTGGAGAACCACGTAATGATGGACCAGTTCACGACACTGCGCCCCGAGATTTTGCGTGAACTGAAACAGCAGACAGGCAACCGCAGCATTAAGCTGAGAGCCGAGGTGATGGAAGTGCAGGATGAGCGCAAACTGTATACCTCGCAGGACAAATTCAACTACCTGGCCGAGAAATACCCGGTGCTCGTCGATTTAAAGCAGCGCTTTGGCCTCGACACTGATTTCTAATTCAGGAAAAATTTTATATTTGTAAAGTTCTAATTAAAACACAAGGTGAGTCACAAGGCTTTCTTCGCGGAAGCTTTGTGGCCCAGCCTTTTTGTTTTGCCATACCTTATCCTATACCTAACCTCATACTCATGAAAAAAGGATTGTCCCTGTTTTTGGCTGCGTTCGCCCTCACGTTCACGCAGTGTAAGAACGAAACGTACCAGACCGCCTCGACGACCGACACGGCTGTGGCTGCTCCAGCGCAGAAGGAGTACAAGTACGAAACCGTGCCGAATGACCCGCTCAATGCCCGCGTCTATACCCTGGACAACGGCCTGAAGGTATACCTGACCGACTACGAAGACGCGCCACGTATCCAGACCTTTATAGCGGTACGTGCAGGCAGCAAAAACGACCCTGCCGATGCCACCGGTCTGGCGCATTACCTCGAGCACATGGTGTTCAAAGGCACGAGCCAACTAGGCACGCAGGATTGGGCCAAGGAGAAAGCCGAGCTCGATAAGATTGAGGCGCTCTACGAGAAGCACCGTCAGACGACTGACCCAGCCCAGCGCAAGAAAATCTACCACCAGATCGACTCCATCTCCGGCGTAGCGGCTACCTATGCCGTGGCCAACGAGTACGACAAAATTCTGGGCGCCATCGGGGCAAAAGGCACCAACGCCTATACCTCTGTGGAGCAGACCGTGTATACCAACGACATCCCGAGCAACCAACTGGAGCGCTGGGTAGAGCTGGAAGCACATCGTTTCGGGGAACTGGTGCCACGCCTGTTCCATACGGAGCTGGAAGCTGTGTACGAAGAGAAAAACCGCACGCTCGACAACGACGGCTGGAAAGTGATGGAGACGCTGAACGCCGCCATGTTCCCGACGCACCAGTACGGCACACAGACCACCATCGGCACCATCGAGCACCTCAAAAATCCGTCTATCACCGAGATCAAGAAGTACTTCGACAAGTATTATGTGCCGAACAACATGGCCGTGGCACTGAGCGGCGACATCGATTTTGATGAGGCCATCCGTGCGATTGATGCCCATTTCGGTAAACTGAAGCCGAGCACCGCTCCAACTTTCACGGTAGCGCAGGAAAAACCGATCGCACAGCCGATTGTGAAAGAAGTAAGCGGCCCAAGTGCTGAGAACGTATCCATCGCTTACCGTTTCCCGGGCATGAGCGCACGCGACGCGCAAGTGCTGAGCATGATCAGCGCCATCCTTTACAACGGACAGGCGGGTCTGATCGACTTGAACCTGAACCAGCAGCAGAAAGTGTTGCAGGCTTATGGTTACGACAACCAGATGAAGGACTACTCAGTGTTCCGTCTGGGCGGTTCGCCACGCCAGGGCCAGACCCTGGACCAGGTAAAAGACATGCTGCTGGCACAAGTGGAGCTGGTGAAGCAAGGTAAGTTCGACGACGATCTGATCCCGGCCATCATCAACGACAACAAAATCAGCCTGATGCGCGCCTACGAGCGCAACTCGGAGCGTGCCGATGCTTTCGTGACGGCCTTTATCTACGACATTCCGTGGGCCGACTATGTGCAACGTCCGGATCAGTTTGCCAAGATAACGAAGCAGGATGTGGTGGAAGTAGCCAACAAGTACCTGGGCAACAACTACGTGCTGGTATACAAGCGCAACGACAAGAACGCCACAGCCGAAAAAGTAGAGAAGCCAAGCATCACCCCGGTGCCTGTTAACCGCGAGGCGCAGTCGGCTTACTACAGCCAGTTTATGGCCAAGGAAGTTTCTGACCTTTCGCCTGTTTTCGTGGACTACAAAGCCGACATCAAAGAGGCCAAGCTGAAAAACAACATTCCGCTGCTCTACACCAAAAACAACGAAAACGGCCTGTTCCAGCTTTATTACATCCTGGACATGGGCACCGACAATGACCAGAAACTGGGTATGGCGGTGAACTACCTCCGCTTCCTGGGCACCGACAAGTATAGCGCAGAGGAACTGAAGAAAGAGTTCTACAAGCTGGGCACTTCGTTCAACGTGTCTGCCGGCGGTGACCAGGTATACGTGACGCTCTCCGGCCTCGACGAGAACTTTGAAAAGGCGCTGGCCCTGTTCGAAAGCGTGCTGCAGAATCCACAGCCGAACCAGAAAGCCCTCGACGACATGGTGCAAGGTATACTGAAGGCCCGAAACGACGCTAAACTGAATAAAGGCGTTATCCTGAACCAGGCGCTGGTGAGCTATGCCAAGTATGGACCGAAAAACCCGTTCACGAACGTGCTGTCGGAAAAAGAGCTGAAGGCTGTGAAGCCGCAGGAATTGGTGAGCCTGATCAAGAGCATCCCTACCTACGAGCACCGCGTGCTCTACTATGGCCCACGTGAAACAGACGCCTTGGTGGCGACGCTGAATGCGGGCCACATCGTGCCGGCTAAACTGAAGCCTGTGCCAGCCGAAAAGGTATACGCTGAGCTCGATATCAAGCAGCCGACGGTTTACTGGGTAGATTACAACATGGTGCAGGCCGAGCTGATTTTCCTGACCAAAGCCGATGCCTTCAAGAAGGAAATGGTGCCGACTATCCGTCTGTACAACCAGTACTTCGGGGCAGGTATGAGCTCGATTGTGTTCCAGGAACTGCGTGAGTCAAAAGCACTCGCTTACTCGGCCTATTCAAGCTACAGCACGGCCAGCAAGAAAGACCGCTCGAACTATATTACTTCATACATTGGCACGCAGTCAGACAAGTTGCCTGAGGCCATGGCAGGTATGCAGGAGCTTCTCACCAACATGCCGCTGGCAGAGGCTAACTTCGACATTGCCAAGGCATCGCTGCGCAACAGCATTTCGTCGGAGCGCATCACCAAGTCGTCTATCCTGTTCGACTACGAGCGTGCCAAGCGCCTCGGCCTGGACTACGACATCCGCCGCGACATCTACGAAAGCGCCAACAGTCTGACCTTCGACCAACTGCAGGAGTTCCAGAAGCAGTTTGTGAGTGGTAAGCCACAGGCGATCCTGGTGATCGGCTCGAAAGACAGACTGAACTTTAAGGAACTGGAGAAATATGGCAAGGTAAAACAACTGAGCCTGCAAGAGATCTTCGGATACTAAGACTCCGCCCTATACCTTAAGAAGCAAAAACGGCAGCCTCATCGGGCTGCCGTTTTTGTTTTCGTATTTGCTATACCTGCCTCAAAACTAGTCTTGCTCCCGCTTTGCCAGCACCTCCGCCACGCTGGTCCACTTTATTTCAGGGTAGCGGTCATTATCCAATGGCTCCAGTTTTGGCAAACCGCTGAACATGTCGCGCATGTACTGCATACCTTGCCAGGCCGGGAATACCTCGCTGCCGCCAGGGGCGACCGTCTTTGTGACCTTGATGAGAGTATTGAGCAATCCAATTCCACCTACCCGGAGTAGTTTGAATTCCTCTCCTGTCGCTTGGCTGGCGGCCTCACGTAGCCCGTGGGCATTGAGCACATCGCCGGCGATGCGGAGGTAACGCGGTGTGAACGGGTCGAGGGCCGCAGCGGCGGTATAGTCGGCGGTGTTCTGGATGGTGGTGAAATCCATCAGTTGATCCGCGCTGCCATAATACATCACCCGCTTCAAGGGAAATAGCACGACGGGTGCCTGCCCGGTCAGCAGGTCGGTGAACATGCCGTTCAGGATCGATGTCGCGGCGATGGGTGCCTGCTCCAGTTTCGCCTGAAATTCTTTGCGGAGATCCAGGTTCCGGTTGTTCCCGTAGGGGAGTTTGGTGAAGTCGATGGCAAAGTCGGAAGGTATGAAGCGGGGCACACCTGCTGCCATCGCCGCTTTCAGCAGCAGGCTCTGTATACCTACGATGACATAATGCAGCCCAGACAAGGCCGAGACCACACAAGTGGCGCCTTCGCAGGCGCTTGCGAGTGCTGCGGCATCGTGGAAGTCGACTTCACAGATCACTGCTCCTGCTCTTCGCAAGGCCTCCACTTTCTCCCTGTCGCTGCCGGAGCGGACCAGCACCTTTACCTGCGCACCCCGCTCAAGCAATGCCCGGGCGATGCGCCCACCTAGATCGCCGGTGGCCCCTGCCAGCACCACTGTTGCCTGTGCCGGTTCTGTTGTATGATCGTTTGCCATAAAAGCACTTCATATTTTAAACTGTTAACAGGGTTGACGCACAAAGGTTGTGGTAGACGAAACAGTATAGCATTTGGGAGTGGCTTGAATCGCTGATTGGCGTGATTGTATGCACCTCCATCTTCGGCATGTGGATCAGCAACATCGCCACCACCGCCATGATGATCACACTCACCGCTTCGCTGCTGGCTTTCGTACCGGCGGGCCACTATTTCCGCAAGGGCCTGACGCTGGCAATCCTTTCTCGGCCAGCATCGGCGGCCTGATGACGCCCATCGGCTCCCAGCCCAACGCCAATGCCTACTCCACAGTCGAGCTCACCTCGAAGGATTTCATCTCCAACGGCACTGTGATAGGTATATGCAGCCTCTTCATCACGCACATGTACTTCTGGCTGCTCACTTACTTTGGCTTGAGGTAGGTATAGCTTACTGTTGATTAGCTATACCTGTGCATGAGGATCTGCTTCAAAGCAACTTAGGTATAGCGCGCTCCTATTTTCTGGGAAAAACCTGTGTTGGTCTTGTTTTGCGCTGGGTTGGTATAATAGTGAGAACCCGTGTGGGTATATACGCTATATTAACATAGGAATTAGACACTTAGCCTAAGGTACAGCTTTCTCTTGGCGCGCTGTCAGACAGGTATAACTTAATTGCTCAGACCATGGAAAACAAGATGAACTACACCAAAGCTATCATCCTTCTAGTATCAGGTATAGTGGCGCTCGCTGCCTCGTTTTGGTTGGGAGCAGCGCATGGGGCCTATGGCTTTTTGTTGGGTTACGGCTGTGCGGCGGTAGCGGGTGGTGCGCTAGGTATAGGTTATACCTTCTTCAAAAATGCGCAGGCAAAAAAGGAAACCGCATCGTAATTGGTATTGTGCATGGCTGGTAAAGGCGCCCCCCGAAGTAAAAAGTAGCGTTGCCCTTTAGCCATTTCCGCCAGTCAGGTTTAGCCAGTCGCCTTTGGTGAGCGACCTGAAAAAACTGTTGTCGGCCGTTACCAAATTAGTGGCCAGCTGGGATTTGTTCTGCTGCAGGATCTGGATCTTCTCTTCCACGGTGTTGGGGCATATGAGCCGCACGGCAATCACTTTTTTCTCCTGTCCGATGCGGTAGCTACGGTCGATGGCCTGGTTCTCAACAGCCGGGTTCCACCAGGGGTCCACGATAAACACGTAATCTGCTGCTGTCAGATTCAGGCCGGTGCCGCCCGCTTTCAGGCTCACCAGAAACACCCGTATCGCTTCATCCCTCTGGAACTGGTTCACGACTTCGCCCCTGTTGCGGGTGCTGCCAGTCAGGTACGCGTACGTGATGTGCTCCTTCTCTAATTCAACTTTTATCAGATCCAGCATCCCTACAAACTGCGAAAACACGAGTACTTTGTGGTAGCGCGCCACATTCTGAATCTGCTGCAGGAGCACCTGTATTTTGGCGGAGACGTCGGTGAACAGCTTGGTGTCGTCGATGAGCAAAGGCGAATTGCAGATCTGGCGCAGTTTGGTGATGCCGCGCAACACATGCATCGGGTGCTTGGTCAGTTCCTCTTCTCCTCTGGCGTTGATGTAATCCCTGAGCTCCTGCTCGGCGGTGTCGTATACCTGGCGCTGCTCCTCTCCCATCTCGCAGTATAGCACCATCTCCGTTTTGTCAGGCAGTTCTTTGGCTACTTCGGCTTTGGTCCTTCTCAGCACAAAGGGGCCAATCTTCTCCTGCAGGGCCTGTGCGCTTCGCCTGTCCTTGAACTTGTCAATAGGCATGGCATAGGTGTTCCGGAAGTAGGTTCTGGTGCCCAGCAAACCAGGGTTTACAAAGGATAGCTGCGCATAAATGTCGAAGGTGTTGTTCTCGAAAGGCGTACCTGTGAGCACGACCCGGTTGTAGGATTGCAGCAGACAGACCGCCTTGTAGCGCTGCGAGTTCGGGTTTTTGATGTTTTGCGATTCATCCAGGAAGGTATACCCGAAGGTGTATTTCTTCAGAAAGAAGATATCAGAAAGCAATGTGTTGTAGGTCGTGATCACCACATCGTACTCCTGAAAAGCAGCTATGTCCTTCGCTCTGTTAGGGCCGTGGTGAATGTATACCTGCAGGGATGGAGCGAATCTGTTTAGCTCTGCCTGCCAGTTAGGTATAAGCGATGTAGGCACCACCAGCAGATGCGTATGCCGCCCCCGCTTTTCGCGCAGCAAGAGCATGAAAGCGATCACCTGAACCGTTTTGCCCAGGCCCATATCATCGGCGAGGCAGCCGCCGAATTGCAAATCGTCGAGAAAGTTGAGCCAGCTGAGGCCCTGCAACTGGTACGGCCGCAGTGTGGTCTGTAGTCCGGCAGGTATAGGCGCTGGAGAGATGTTCTCCACGTTGCTTAGCTGTGCCTGGTACCACCACAGTTCCTTGTGCACCAGTTCGTCGAGCATATAATCTTCAAACAACTCAGTGAGCACAGCAAAGTTTGTTTTGGGAATCTGCAGTTGCTCTTCTCCTGCTATACCTGTGTCAAAGTAAACTTTCAGCTTCTGGAGCCACTCCTCTGGTATAATGCCCAGGGTGCCGTCATCGATCAGCACGTATTTGCTCTTGTTCACAACCGCTTTCTTCAGCTGCTTAAGCGATGCTTTTCTTCTGCCGAATTTTACGTTCACTGTCACATTGAACCAGTTGAGGCCGCTGTCCACGTTTATGGCAATGTTGGCTTTGTGCTGATTTAGTTTGTTGCCCTGCAGGTCGTTGAAGCCAAGGATGGTCACGCCGTCGGCAGCCAGGTTATCGAAGGCATCCAAAAACCACGCCTCGTCCAGGAACCGATCTTTGTGCAGGTAGAAATAGTCCAGCATGTTGTCGAGCTGCTCCCAGAAGTGCGGGTGCTGCTGGATCAACAGCTTCGTGAAAGCCGTTTCAGCCTCCGTGTTGCGTGCCACAAAAAAGGGCCTTCCCATCTTTTCCTGATCATAGATCAGCTTGTTGGACAGCAGCGGCACCTCGATTTCGCCATAACGCATAAAAGGCTGCAGCAGCACATAGTTTTCCGATTCGATCAGGTAAAGTACCTTTTCCGGAGGCCCGGCAAAGCCCTTGCTCCGCAGCTGAGCCTTGGTTGCCGGCTTCAGGTAGGTATGCTCCACGGGCACGTGCGTCTCCATTCTGGCCAGCACCTGCTGCTGAAAGTGCAGAAAGGAATCGTGCGGCAAACGGAGCTCACCGCCGTGCTTTTTGAAATAGGTTACCACAGAAGGAAGGTGCGGATTAGAGCACAGGTACCAGGCATCGTCCGAAACCAGGAAGTGGCTATACCTGACATTGATGCGGCTAAGGGGAAAATAGGTACCGTTTATAAACAGATCGCTTGTCACACTGAACACATCGCTGTTCAGACCGATGCGCACTTTAAAGTCTATACCGGGTTGTGTGACCTGCACAGGTGTCAGCGACTTCGCTGTTATTTTTTCGGAAACGTCGCTATCGTGGAGGTAGAAGGTATAGCGAAGCGGGTTACGCACCAGCGCCTTCAGGCTGGCCGTATCCGTAGCTGACTTTTCGTAGAAACTTTGGAAACGGGCAATCGCGCTGTAGAACTTCAGCTCCTCCGGCTTTTCGGTTCGCCACACCAGATCAAGCGGATTCAGCACCGTGAATGGAACCTTTAATTCGCCAGTACTGCTCAGGCTGCAGGAGACAAGCTGGGCTCTGAACAAATTGTAGTAACGGTGCCTGCCTATCACGATGATCGTTCTGGTATCGGCAGAGGCCTCCGGTAATTTAGGTTGAGAAGCAAGGTATGCAGCGAAGAGCGACTCCGGGTCGTCGGTGCTGTCAAAAGGTTCGAACGGTGGGTATGACTCTTCCATGGTTGCTTCTCGGGCTGCCGCTATACCTGTAGTATTGACTAGGCCTTATTTCAAAGTTACTAGTTTAAAATAAGAAAGGCCACCCGATCGCTCAGGCAGCCTTTCCTTTTTAAACTTTATACCTCCGACTAGAAGTTATCTAAAGCCGCATTCAACGTTTCACTTGGGCGCATGGCTTTGCTGGTTTTCTCTTCGTTCGGATGATAGTACCCGCCGATGTCAACCGGTTTGCCTTGGGCAGCGATCTGCTCGTCCACGATCTTCTGTTCGTTGTCGGTCAGCTCCTGTGCCAGCTTCGAGAACTTGTCTTTCAGCTCCTGGTTCTTCGACTGCTCGGCCAGTGCCTGTGCCCAGTACATGGCCAGGTAGAAGTGGCTGCCGCGGTTGTCGATGCCACCTACTTTACGGGCAGGTGACTTGTCGTTCTCCAGGAACTTGGCGTTGGCCTGGTTCAGGGCTTCTGCCAGTACTTCGGCTTTCTCGTTTTTGGTCTTGTAAGCCAGGTCCTCCAGCGATACCGCCAGGGCCAGGAACTCACCCAGCGAATCCCAACGCAGGTAGTTTTCTTCCACGAACTGCTCCACGTGCTTCGGCGCAGATCCACCGGCACCAGTTTCGAACAGGCCACCGCCGTCCAGCAACGGAACGATCGAAAGCATTTTAGCACTTGTACCAAGCTCCAGGATCGGGAACAGGTCGGTGAGGTAGTCACGCAGTACGTTACCGGTTACCGAGATGGTGTCTTTACCAGCTTTGGCACGCTCGCAGGTATAGCGCATGGCTTCTACCGGCGACATGATCTTGATCTCCAGGCCGTTGGTATCGTGGTCCTGCAGGTACTTTTCTACTTTCTTGATCAGATTGGCATCGTGCGCACGCTGCGGGTCCAGCCAGAAGATAGCTGGTGTGTTGGTGATGCGGGCTCTCGTAACAGCCAGCTTCACCCAGTCCTGAATCGGCAGGTCTTTGGTCTGGCAGGCTCTGAAGATATCGCCTTCTTCTACTTTTTGCTCCATCAGCGTATTGCCGTCTGCATCCACAATGCGCACAGTACCGGCTGCAGCCATTTCGAAAGTTTTGTCATGCGAGCCATACTCTTCTGCTTTCTGCGCCATCAAACCGATATTCGGAACAGTACCCATCGTAGTCGGGTCGAACGCACCGTTCTCTTTGTTGAACTGGATCACTTCCTGGTAGATGCCAGCATAAGAGCGGTCAGGTATAATGGCCACCGTATCTTTTGGTTTACCATCCGGTCCCCACATCTGGCCAGACGTACGGATAGCAGCCGGCATAGAGGCGTCGATGATCACGTCGCTTGGCACGTGCAGATTGGTAATGCCTTTGTCGGAGTTCACCATGGCCAGCTCAGGGCGGTTAGCCATCTCCGCTTTCAGGTCAGCCTCAATCTCGGCACGCTTGTCAGCCGACAGGTTTTGAATTTTCGCATAAACGTCGCCCAGACCGTTATTGGCATCCACACCGATCTCTTTAAAAGTAGCGGCGTGCTTAGCAAATGTATCTTTGAAGAAAACCTTCACCGCGTGGCCGAACATAATAGGGTCAGACACCTTCATCATGGTCGCCTTCAGGTGCAGCGACAGCAGGATGTTATCTTCCTTCGCTTCGGCAATGGCTTTCTCGAAGAAGGCGTTCAGTTCGGCAACATGCATTACTGAAGAGTCCATTACTTCACCGGCTTTCAGGGCTACTTTGTCTTTCAGTACCCTGGTCTCGCCGTTCGCGCCGACAAACTCGATGCGTACATCGGTAGCCTTGTCTACTACCACAGACTGCTCGCTGCCGTAGAAGTCGCCGCTCTCCATATGCGCCACGCGTGTTTTAGAGTCTGATGACCACTTGCCCATCGAGTGCGGGTGCTTCTTGGCGTACTGCTTCACCGCATCCGCCACACGGCGATCAGAGTTACCTTCGCGCAGCACCGGGTTTACGGCGCTACCCAAAATCTTGGCGTAACGTGCCTTCGCGTCTTTCTCAGTATCGTTTTTCGGGTCGGCTGGATAGTCAGGTATGTTGTAGCCCTGTGACTGCAATTCCTTGATAGCCGCTGTCAGCTGCGGGATGGAGGCACTGATGTTTGGCAGCTTAATGATGTTAGCCTCCGCCGTTTTGGCCAGTTCGCCCAGGTAGGCCAAGTCGTCTGATTGCTTCTGCTCCTCCGAAAGATTGTCCGGGAAAGCCGCGATGATACGGCCGGCCAGCGAGATGTCTCTGGTTTCTACTTCGATGTCGGCAGCTTTGGTGAAAGCCTGAACAATCGGCAGGAAAGAGCGCGTCGCCAGGGCAGGCGCTTCATCTGTGATGGTATAGATGATTTTTGATGATTTTGTCGTCATGTAGATCCGTATTTAATTCGTTAGTTCCGGAGGTATGCCGCTGCTGGTTTTTCTAAACCGGTAAACCGCATTTCCCCCACGCTGGTTAATGAAGCAAATATAAGAGTCTTTTTGTTAAGGCTAAACCTTCGTCCAGTCTTTCCTTTGCACTGTCTGATGCCTGCCATTTCTCAGGATAATTGGACAAAAATCAGACCCTCACAAAGACCAAATGTAACCGAATTTTATACTTCTCGTTTTTAGCCACTGAGCCTGCCTCAATTAGACTTTGCATTACACATTATGTTTTCGAAATTCACGATCACCTCCAGATATTTATTTTTCCTTTCATTTGTCCTATTTTTTACCGCCTGTAACGACGACGAGACCAAGGAAGAAATAGAGCCACAAACTGAAGAGATAACGCTCAGGATCATGCCTTTGGGCAATTCGATCACACAGGGCGGCGAAGTTCATCCCAGCTACCGCTACGAGCTTTGGAAAATGCTGGTAGATGCCGGACTGAAGTTCGAATTTGTGGGTTCCATGGACACGAACTGGTACCGCCAAGCTCCCAACACCGAACATGGCGCTGATGTGGCCTCTCCAAAAATGGGGGAAACCTACAAAGGCCAGACCTTCACGAATAAGCACGAAGGGCATTGGGGCTGGATGACCGCTGACCTCCTGAACGGCTACGCAAACCCGACCCAGTATAAGCGCGACAAAGGCAAGCTCAGCGATTGGCTCAAAGGCTATACGCCGGACGTGGTATTGATGCACCTGGGCACCAACGACATGATCCACGCCAAAACAACTGACGGCACTGTCAACAGAATAGAGCAGATTATCGGTCAGCTGCGTGCTGACAACGAAAATGTCGCCATCCTGCTAGCCAAGATCACACCTATACCTGCGGAGTATGCGAATGTTGACTCAACCCAGCACTTTGTGTCCCTGCTGCCTGGGCTGGCATCACGGCTTACAACTCAAAAATCTCCAATTATAGTGGTTGACATCAACTCCGGTTACAACCCCGCTACCCTCACCTACGATGCGCTGCACCCCAATACAGAAGGTGAAAAATTCATTGCCAAGCGTTGGTACGATGCCATACAGGCAAACAAAGAGACATTGTACAATTTAGCTACACAACGCCACCACCGGGAGGCAGGCCGATAGTACCCGCTGCCCTGAACTAAGCGCAACTCAATGGGGTTGCGCACGTTTTATGAGCTACTTAGTACCAATCACTTAGCCTACTATTTATGCTCTCCCTGCTCGTCCGCCTCCGAAAACAAGCTTACCTCTTTGTCCCATTCCTACTCTTTGGTTTCGAGGCCCAGTCGCAGTCCCAGCCGATCAGGATCATGCCTTTGGGCAACTCGATTACGCAGGGAAATAAGGAGCTTCAGAGTTACAGGTATCCTTTGTGGAAAAAGCTGATTGATGAAGGTATAAATTTTGAGTTTGTAGGTTCACAGACAGAAAATTATACTGGCAACCCGCCATTTCAAGATTATAATGGACAATCTTTCAGCAACCGTAACGAGGGCCATTGGGGATGGCGAGCGGATGAAATACTAAATGGTAGGGATGGAAACAACATTGCTAAATGGGCTGAAGCGCATAAGCCAGATTTTGTACTGCTGCACTTGGGAACAAATGACCTGTTTCAGAAACAATCCATAGAGAGCACCCTTGACGATCTGAGGGGAATAGTTGGAGTCCTGCGAGAAAAGAGCCCAGCTGTTAACATTTTGCTGGCCCAGCTTATTCCGGCCGATCCAGACAATAAAGACCTTGGAGATATTAGCAAGGAGATCCCGCTATTCAATGAACAATTACCAACTCTTGTGGCATCCTTAAACAGTGATAGCCGCTATCCGGATTCGCAAGTGATTCTGGTTGATCAGAACTCTGGATTTAACCCAGCACAAAACCCTAACGCCATAGCAGGCCAGGGCGATTCTTACGATGGACTACACCCCAATAGGCTTGGAGAAGAAAAAATGGCGCAGGTATGGCTCGAAGCCATCCTAAACGAAATCATCATTCCACTGCCGGTGGAGTTACACAGCTTTAAAGGTATAGCCACACAGAGCGGCGTGCAGCTGAACTGGGAAACAGCCTCCGAACTGGACAACGCTTTTTTTGAAGTGCAGCGCGGTCAGTCTGCGACCGAGTTCGATGCCATTGCCCGCGTGGAAGGCGCTGGTACTACCTCGCTTCCTCAAAGGTATACCTATCAGGACAAGAAAGCTGATAACGGCGTGAACTATTACCGCCTCCGGCAGGTAGATTTTGACGGCACTGAAAGTTACTCTGCTGTATTGGCCGTGAGCCTGGCGCAGGCGACTACCGAAGAATTGAGGGTATACCCGACGCGCACCAAAAGCAGCACCCCGGTGACAGTACAGTTGCTGGCATTGCAACCTTCGGAGAAATTCAGCATCTCGATCTACACCCTGGAAGGGAAGCTGGTACATGAGTTTGAAGGGGAGGCGGACAATCGGGGCAATTTCGTTCAGCTGCTCAACACAACCAATCTGCGCGACGGCAGCATGTACATGGTACGGGCATCCCTACCGGGCAGGGCCTTTATCCGCCACCTGATGATCGACCGCTAGGCTATACCTATACCTGACTTTCAGATTGCTCTCTGAGCAGCCGGATCACTTCTTCATCGCTTATCTGCTCAAATTCCTGGTAAAACTGCCCCACCGCCTGAAACATAGGCGGCACCAGCAGGCATACTACTTCATCTACGATGGCCTCAAACTGCTTAATGGCGGCTTTTGGGGCGACGGGCACTGCTATAATAATTTTGCGGGGTTGCTTGTGCCGAGCCATGTTCACGGTAGACAGTAGCGTCTTCCCTGTGGCAATGCCGTCATCCACAATGATCACAACGCGGTCATGCAGGTCAACCGTCTGGCGGTCGCCCATGAAGAGCCGGTACTTCTGACGCAGATTTGTTTTGATTCGCTCTACTTCGGCCCGTATGTATTCCGCGGACACATCAGAGCGGTGATCCACCTCCACATCTTCCAGCGTCACGGCCCCTATCGCAAACTCCGGATTAGCGGGATGACCGATCTTCTTGGAAACGATCACATCCAAGGGCATACCAAGCCGCCGGGCAATAGGCGCCGCCACCGGCACACCTCCCCGAGGTATAGCCAGCACCACCCCTTTCTGCCCTTTGTAGTGCTCCAGCCTATCGGCCAGCAGCTCCGCAGCGATATGCCTGTTGGGTATCATTTTTTTTGATTTGCGAGTTAGTGATTGAGTGATTTTGAATTGTTAAATTGTTGATGGTTGAATTGTTGACCAGAATGAATTAGTAAATCAATGACTTACTCTAAAATCGCTCAATCAATCATTTACCTCATTCACTAACTCACTCAATCACCAAATCACTAACTTTCCCTCAATGGGTGTTGTTTGCCGGGCTCCAGGTATTTGCGGAACCAGTCGGTTGCCAGTTGGGCTGCCATCTCCAAGGCGCCAGGCTCTTCGAACAAATGCGTGGCGTCGGGCACGATCTCCAGATCCTTCAGGCATTGCAGCCGGTCTTGTGCCCACCGGTTCAAGTCGAGCACTTCTTCGTCCAGACCACCCACAATCAGCAGCGTCGGGCTTTGCACATCGGGCAATACCTCACCAGCCAGGTCAGGGCGGCCGCCGCGGCTCACCACCGCATCGATGATATCGCCGCTAAGCGCAGCGGCAGCGCTCAGCGCCGAGGCAGCTCCTGTGCTCGCTCCAAACAGCCCGATGCGCAGGTCTTTGGTGTTCTCATTTTGCTGTGCCCAGGTCACGGCATCGATCAGGCGCGTGGTGAGCAGTGCAATATCAAACCGGTTTTCCTGACGCTGGTCTTCCTCTTCGGTGAGCAGATCGAACAGCAGGGTGGCGAAGCGGGAGCGCTGCAGGTGCTCTGCCACAAAACGGTTGCGCGAGCTGAGGCGGCTACTCCCGCTGCCATGCGAAAAAATGACCAGCCCTTTTGCGTTCTCCGGTATGGACAGATCTGCCGTCAGTTCTGCTTTTCCAGCCTTTAGCTGCAGGCTGTCGTTATAGATGAAATTTCCCATCAAGTTTGTTTTCGTTAGTGAAGCTCTTATAAATTAATTTACGGTCAGGTATAGCAATAGTTAAAAGCCGTGTCCGTACTATCCTTTCAGGTATAGGCTTGATCTGAAAGAAACACCGTATAGAGGCTATACCTGATGTAAAAAGACATGCGTAGCACAATTTTCACTTTCCTGGCCTGCCTGCTCCTGTGGTTAGGTATAGCCTCCTGTGGGTCAGGCGACACGGAGCAGAACATGGCGGCACAAGGCGCCGATGAGAACGAGCGCCTGGAAGATGTGCAGGAGGCACATACCCGTAGGGCAGGCGATCCAGGGCTGGACTCTATTTCCTTCGACCAAGCCTTCTCCATATTTATGACTGCCGTGCAGGCATCTGACACGAGTACCCTCAACCAGTTCATCCATCCGGATCACGGTCTGTGGATCATAGAGCAGCCCGGCGCCATGCCTAAGATGACGCGCATTACTGATATCCGGGAGTTCAGACGTGAATTTCAGGGTAGGTCCTTCTTCACAATTCGGGACGAGGTAAAATCCTGTGACCTGCGTGAGGAGGCCTGGCCGTCCTTCGATTGCGCGGACATGAATTACGACGAAGGCCGCTCGGGCTACAGCAAAGACGGTTGCTTTGTTTCGGACCCTGCCAAGTTCCAGAAAAGTGGTTATTGGGACTACGCCAGCCTTTCGGAGGCAGAAATCAAACAGATCAAGGCCACTTTACCGCTTCTGCGAAGATCCGTGCTGCACACCGCCACCTCTTTTGAGTTTCACTTCGGCCACGTAGACGGCCAGTGGCGCCTGCTCTTCGCCAAACTGATTTACCCTTGCAGCGCTTGAGTTATTCTCGGTTGAGTGATTTAGTGAATGAGTGATTGAGTGGGTTTTGATTGATTGAATAAGCGAATGTATGAACGATGCATTTGTCAATTAATTCATACCGTGCAAGGAGACAGTAGAAACAGACCTATAAATCAAACAGCCCGGCCTCACAAACGTATCCTCAATAAAAAATCACTCAACTACTCATTCACTAAATCACTAACTCTCCCATGGCCTACTACCGCAACTTCGATCAGCCTGCTCCGGACCCTGCCTTGCTGGCCCGCCTGACCGAACAGCAGCGGGAAATGCAGGCGCGCGTCATCATCCAGAAGCCGGCCTTCGATCTGAAGCTGATTGCGGGTTGCGATTCTTCTTTTGTGGGGGAAGACCACATCCTGTCGGTTTTTGTGCTGCTCTCGTACCCAAAGCTGGAGGTACTGGAGAAGGTATGGCATTATGGTGAAGTAGAGCTGCCCTATGTGCCCGGTTTTCTTTCTTTCAGAGAGGCGCCCAACCTGCTCAAAGCCTACGAGAAATTACAGCAGAAGCCTGACCTGATCATGGTGGACGGGCACGGCATTTCCCACCCCCGCCGCGTAGGTATAGCCACCCACCTGGGGCTGCAGCTGAACAAACCTACCATGGGCGTCGCCAAGAAAGTGCTGGTCGGCAGGTATAAGGAGCCTGATGCACCGAAAGGCTCGGTGTCGCCATTAGAGCATAAAGGAGAACTGGTCGGGAACGTGCTGCGCACCAAGGATAAGGTCAAGCCTGTCTTCATTTCCGTTGGCCATTTGATGGATTTACCATCAGCTACCGAGATTGCCCTCGCCTGCGCAGTAAAGCACAAACTCCCCGAACCAACCAGACTGGCAGACCACTATGCGGCCGTCTTTAAAAGTGAGGTGAGATAATATAAAAGACTGCTCCTCTACATTTGCACTTTTCTACAACCTGCACATTAACAGCTTTTTAAAGACTAGCAGACCGACACCCCGTCTCTTTCGCTACGGTTAACTCATCGATCCCCAAAGTTCAAAATCGATTACCTCACTACCTTATTTCCTTCAGGAAACAATTTCTCTTCTTTTTTCTTGTCGCAGTCCCTGGTCAGGTATAGCAAATCCCCTTACGAATACTTTTAGTTGCCAAAAAAGCCTAAATAAAGGCCATTTAATGCCTTTTTCAAGCGATTACCCCTATTCGTCACTTTAAAAGACAGCAAAGATCACTTATTGGGCTGCGCAATGTCATACCCTGCGGAGCCGGGCTGCTTTAGTTTTGCATCATAGAAATAACACAAACAGCAACACCCTTAACCCCTATATCATGAAAAGCCTGAACCCCATAAAACTGCTAAGCGTTTTTAGCCTGCTTTTAGGACTAAGCCTAGGCAACACGCTATTCGCCCAGGACCAGTACAAACTGGCTGGCAAACCCGAGCTTAAAGTAAAGGGCACTTCCACCATACACGACTGGGAAATGACGTCCGCGCAGGCCCAGGGTACAGCCGAAATGATACTGGATGGCGGCACGCTTAAAAACGTGAAGTCCGCTTCCGTGACCATGAAGACTCAGTCTATCAAGAGCGGCACAGGCAAGATGGACGAGATCGCTTACGTGTCGCTTAAGGCTGCCAAGTTCCCCGACATCGTTTTTACCCTGACCTCCTACCGCACCCTGGACAACAACCGCGCCCAGGCTACCGGCAACCTGACCATCGCCGGCACCACCAAGCCTGTCACCTTCAACGTGGAGACAAGTGCTAAAACCGGCACGGTACAGATGACAGGCGAGGCCAACATCAAATTCACAGACTTCAACATTAAACCACCAACCGCACTTTTAGGCAGTGTTAAGACTGGAAACGACCTGAAGCTAATCTTCAAGGCAAACTTCCAGCCTGTTACCTCTTATTCAAAAAACTAAAGAACTTTTAAATACTCAACATCATGAAAAAGATTACACTTTCACTGGGCCTGTTGCTTGGCATTAGCATGAGCGCCTTTGCGCAGATTACCTTATCGGATCTGCCATACGCCCGCCCTTACGATAAAAGGGGACTAAACACCTTCGAGACACCGAAGCAGGACACGATTGGCTTCGACGGCATTAAAGTAAGACTGGGCGGCGGCTTCGCGCAGCAGTTCCAGGGCCTGAAGCACAAGAACTCGGCCACGGCGCTGATGCAGCAGCAAGGCAACAGCGAAGTAAACCTGAACCAGCTGATGCCGATCGAAAACGGCTTTAACCTGGCAGCGGCCAACCTGAACCTGGACGTGGCGCTGGCCGACGGTGTTCGCCTCAACCTGATCACTTACCTGTCATCCAGACACCACCCGGAAGCCTGGGTAAAAGGTGGCTTCATCCAGATAGACAAGGCGGAGTTCCTGAACAGCCCGCTGGTGAATAAGCTCATGGAGAACATCACTGTAAAAGTGGGTCACATGGAAATAAACTACGGCGATGCGCACTACCGCAGATCGGATAACGCTCACACCTTGCAGAACCCCTTTGTAGGCAACTACATCATGGATGCCTTCACAACCGAGATCGGTGCTGAGGTAATCTACCAGTACAAAGGTTTCCTGGCAGCAGGCTCTGTGACAGGCGGTGAGATTCAGGGCGGTATTCAGAGCCCTGGACAGCGCAAGCCCTCTTACATCGGTAAGCTGGGCTACGACAACCAACTGAACGAAGACCTGCGCGTACGCCTGACCGGCTCTATGTACACCACTGCCGGCTCTGTTCGAAACACCCTGTATGGCGGCGATCGTGCCGGCTCACGCTACTTCCTGGTGATGGACCCTGCTAAAGTGGCAAGCGGTGCAGCTGTTACCACAGCCACTCACTTCACTTCTGGTCACATCAACCCGGGCCTTACCAACAGCATCACGGCCTTCGTAGTGAACCCCTTTGTGAAGTTCCGCGGTCTGGAGTTCTTCGGAAACTTTGAACAGGCGAAAGGCAAAGGCAGACTGGGCGCGAACGACGAACCGACAGACCGCACCTGGAGACAGCTGGGCACCGACCTGGTATACCGCTTCGGCAGCAACGAGAACCTGTACGTAGCAGGACGCTACAACGTAGTGGAAGGACGCCTGGCACCGATGGCCGCTACTCCGGATGTGCAGAACAACAGCGTGAACCTGAACAGGGTACAGCTGGGCGGTGGCTGGTTCGTAACCAAAAACATCCTGGCTAAAGCCGAGTATGTGAAACAACAGTACAAAGGCTTTGCTCCGACAGACATCCGTCACGGCGGTGAGTTCAATGGCTTCATGATCGAAGGCGCCATATCTTTCTAACACCTACTACCATGTTACCTGTAAGTATCTTTCTGATTGCTGCCTCGATGCTGAGCGCAACGATGCTGCCCACCAAAAAAGAGGCCTTTGTTGTAATCACGGGCAACAGAGTGTCCGTAGCAGCAGGCACCTCGCTGGGCAACATCAACTGCGCCTACACCAGCAGCACCCAGAAAGATACTTTGGTACTTAACCGGCAGATTCCCCAGAGCGACAGGCTCAGACTGGCTATACCTGTCAAGGAGTTTAACTGCGGCAACGTGTTCCTGAACAAGGATTTTGCGAAAGCGCTGAATGCTAGCCAGCACCCTTACACTAAGATTGAAGTCGTTTGCCTGAAGCAAGATGGCAAAAGCTACACAGGCAATCTGAACCTGATCGTGTCAGGCCGCAACATTCCGCTCCGCGACGTGATCTTTACTGCCTACCCGGGCAAGGGCGTTACGAACCTGAAAGGCAACATCTGCCTGAACTTCTCCGAGTTGGGCCTAGCCACTCCCAAGAAAATGGGAGGCTTGTTTAAAGTGGAGGACGAGCTTCAGGTAACGGTGGAACTGCAGGTAGTAGAACAGGCCAGAGCTTTAAATGAAGCGATCGCCAGGTATAAGAAATAGTAGAACAAATGGCTGCAGCATTTTAAAAGATTGAATTAGTACTGCAGTAGCCTTAACAGAAAAGCCCCGGGAGCAATGTTCTCGGGGCTTATTTATTCCTGAAGAAGGAATCAGTGGAACTAAAAGCAATGTAGCCGACCAGGATAACTCAAAAATAAGCCCTCGCCAAGACAGTTCCGGTTAAGCAGAAAACATAGTCTGTTATGGAGGCATAATCTACTAATCTGGCGAGACTTTTACCTGTCATAATGACCTAATTTCGGCAAAAAAGGAATTTAAAGCCTGTCATAATTACAGAAAAATCTACCTTAAGCACCAGTGGTGTACCCTTTGCTAACAACCTCGTAGAACTTAAACCAAGGGGAAAACAGTACAGCGATATGAATTTTAATAACTATACCATCAAAGCCCAGGAGGCCATCCAAAAGGCCACTGAGATCGCGGGCGGCTTTCAGCAGCAGGCGATTGAAACCGGGCACATTTTAAAAGCGATACTGGAGACAGACGAGAACGTCACCAGTTTTCTACTGAAAAAACTAAACATCAACGGCAACATCCTGCACACCAAGCTGGACGAAACCGTGGCGGCTTACCCGAAGGTAAGTGGCGGCAGTCCATACCTGGCGAACGATGCAGCGGCAGCTTTGCAGAAAGCTACTTCCTACCTGAAAGAATTCGGAGACGAGTACGTAGCCATCGAGCACATGCTGCTAGGTATATTGGCGGGTCGCGACAAGGTAGCCGGCATTATGAAGGATGTGGGCTTCAATGAAAAAGACCTTAAAAAAGCTATCAAAGAACTGCGTGGTGACGCAAAGGTAACGGACCAGAACGCCGAAGCGAAGTATAACTCGCTCAAGCGCTATGCCCGCGACCTGAACGAGATGGCCCGCAACGGCAAGATCGATCCGGTGATCGGCCGCGACGAAGAGATTCGCCGCGTGCTGCAGATCCTGAGCCGTCGCACCAAAAACAACCCTGTGCTGCTGGGCGAGCCCGGTGTGGGTAAGACTGCCATTGTGGAAGGTTTGGCGCAGCGCATTGTAAGTGGCGACGTGCCGGAAAACCTGAAGAACAAGACGCTCATGAGCCTCGACATGGGTCTGCTCGTGGCAGGCGCTAAGTATAAGGGTGAGTTTGAGGAACGTCTGAAAGCCGTGATCAAGGAAGTGGTGGATGCCGAGGGAGAGATTGTACTCTTCATCGACGAGATCCATACCTTGATCGGTGCCGGTGCGGGGGGCGAGAGCGCCATGGACGCCGCCAACCTGCTCAAGCCAGCGCTGGCCCGTGGCGAGTTGCATGCCATCGGTGCGACTACGCTGAAAGAATACCAGAAGTATATCGAGAAGGACAAAGCTTTGGAGCGTCGTTTCCAGGCGGTGATGGTAGACGAGCCAAGCGTGCAGGACGCCATCTCGATCCTACGCGGTATCAAAGACAAGTACGAAGTGCACCATGGGGTGCGTATCAAAGACGATGCGATCATCGCGGCGGTGGAGCTTTCGAACCGTTACATCTCCGACCGCTTCCTACCCGACAAGGCCATTGACCTGATGGACGAGGCGGCGGCGAAACTACGCATCGAGATCGACTCGCTGCCCGTGGAACTTGACGAGATTCAGCGCCGCATCATGCAGCTCGAGATCGAGCGCGAGGCGATCCGCCGTGAGAATGATAAAGACAAAGAGGCGGTGCTCTCCAAAGAGATTGCGGATCTGAGCGGCAAGCGCGATGACCTGAAAGCCAAGTGGCAGAACGAAAAGCAGATCATCGAAGGCATCCAGAAAGAGAAAGAGAACATTGAGAACTACAAGCTGGAAGCCGAGCAGGCCGAACGCAGCGGTGACTATGGTCGTGTAGCTGAGCTGCGCTATGGAAAAATTCAGGAAGCGGAGGCCAAGTTGAAGGAACTGCAGGAGCAGGTACACCAAATGCAGGGCGAGAACCCGATGCTGAAAGAGGAAGTGAACTCCGAAGACATTGCTGAGGTAGTGGCCAAGTGGACCGGTATACCTGTCAGCAAGATGCTGCAGAGCGACCGCGAGAAGCTCCTGCACTTAGAGCAGGAACTGGGCCGCCGTGTGGCTGGACAAGAAGAGGCGATTGAGGCTATCTCTGATGCCGTGCGCCGAAGCCGGGCCGGTATGCAGGACCCGAAACGTCCGATTGGTTCGTTCATCTTCCTGGGTACGACCGGTGTGGGTAAAACCGAGCTGGCCAAGGCTCTGGCCGACTACCTCTTCAACGACGAGAACGCGATGGTGCGCATCGACATGAGTGAGTACCAGGAACGCCATGCCGTGAGCCGCATGATCGGTGCGCCTCCGGGCTACATTGGCTACGATGAAGGTGGTCAGCTGACCGAGGCTGTGCGACGCAAGCCGTACTCGGTAGTGCTGCTGGATGAGATCGAGAAAGCGCACCCGGATGTGTTCAACATCCTGCTGCAGGTACTCGACGATGGCCGTCTGACCGACAGCAAAGGTCGTGTGGTGAACTTCAAGAACACGATCATCATCATGACCTCCAACATCGGTTCGCACATCATCCAGTCAAACTTTGAAACGATGGACGAGTTCAACCACGACGAGGTGATCGAGCGTACCAAGGACGAAGTGTTCGAGCTGCTTAAAAAGTCGGTGAGGCCAGAGTTCCTTAACCGCATCGACGAGTTGGTGATGTTCCGTCCGCTGAGCCGCGGCGATATCCGCAAGATCGTGCAGATCCAGTTCGGCCACATCCAGGATCGTTTGGACGAAGCCGGTATACGCCTGATCGCGACCCACGAGGTGCTGGATTACCTGGGCGAGCAGGGCTACGATCCGCAGTTCGGTGCCCGTCCGCTGAAGCGTGTGCTGCAGCGCCAGGTGCTCAACGAGCTGTCCAAGGAAATATTGGCCGGCACGATAAATAAAGATTCTGTTGTGGAGGCGGTACTAGACCACGGAAAGATTCGTTTCAATAACGTGGACATCGAGCTACCCACAGAGTAATGAATTGATTGTGTATTGAAAGTAAAGTTTAGTTGGCAAAAGGCCTTCCCGCATGGGGAGGCCTTTTTGTTTTTTCCAAATTCTCAATCTTGATTCTCCTATATAGTAAAAGTATAGTTATATTGAACTGCACAACAATCCATACCTAATAATGAGCAGTAAAAGCACCTTGTCTCCTACTGAATTGAAGAACGTTGGCATCGGTCTGTTGGCGATGGGCATGCTAGCGATGATTATCGCGTATTATTTTGCCATGACACACGTATAACCTGGTTCACATACAAAACCCTATACCTATGGATAAATTCATGCAACTGGCGATTGACGAGGCGAAGAAAGGCCGTAGCGAAGGCGGTATACCGATCGGCTCGGTGCTCGTGAAAGATGGCAAAGTAATAGCAACCGGGCACAACAAACGGGTGCAGGAAAACAACCCGATCCTGCACGGCGAGATGGATTGCCTCAACAACGCCGGCCGCATCGGCTCATACCGCAACACCATGATTTACTCTACCCTGATGCCCTGCTACATGTGCGCCGGTACCATCGTGCAGTTCAAGATCCCGAAAGTGATCGTGGGCGAGTCAAAGACCTTCAGTGGAGCCCGCGAGTTTATGGAATCTCATGGTGTGGAAGTGGTGGACCTGAACCTGCCCGAATGCATCGAGATGATGGAAGACTTCATCCAAAAAAAGCCGGAACTGTGGGATGAGGACATCATGGAATTGTGACAAACATTTTCGTATAAGTCAGGTTGCCTTACCTATACCTAATATTTTTGCCATAACTGATAATTTATAACAAAAACCACTCTAAATACTTCCCTTTCTGAAGTACAAATTATGACCTATTTATTGGCTACAACTTAAAAAGTCATAAAAAAATAAGCCTTGTTCTAAAAAACAAACATTAATGTTAAAATTAATATTAGCTAGAATATAAATAAAATGTAAGTTTTCCAAGCAATATTAAAACATTCAATTCATTCAATACGTTAATTGTTTCTATCTAGGCTTTTTCATCGTCATAAAATAAGTACTAATGCTTCAACTCTTGAAAAAGGGGGTACGCTCTACCCTTCATGCTTTTACAGGTGAACCCAAACCACAAATTGGAGAATTTGCTAAACGTATAAAACATAGACACAGCACCTTCTGGAAATCCGCGGATGCAGAACTTATACGCAACAGCTATATCGATAAGAATGACTCTTTAGAGCAATTGCAGAGCGTGAAGTATTGGCAACGAAAATTGAGCAACAAGTATAATGCGCGCCTGTTTGCAGAAATGCATGGATGCCGAGTACCTGCACTCTATTGGAAGGGCCGAAATATAGATGATCTTGATTTCAAAAAGCTTCCGCAGCAGTACGTGATCAGACCCACGATAGGACACTCTTGCAACATGGTTTTTTTGATGAACAACACGTTTAACCTGATGAATAAGAACTTCTACTCCGTAGAAGAAATCAAAGAGCAACTGTATCAGGCATTATCAGAAAACCCCCATCAGGAGTTTCTTTTCGAGGAATTTGTCAAAAGTGAAAGTGGAGAGTATAAAATACCTAATGACTATAAAATCTCTCTTTTCAACGGTGAGTTGGCAGTCATTGATGTCATTAATCGCATGAGCCCTAAATCAGGTCTGTCGAGCTGTTATGATGAGCATTGGAATAGAGTAGACACACTTTCAGCGTACTACAACGAAGCTTCTACCCAGGAACCGCCTCTTTGTCTGGCAGAGATGATTGGATTCGCAAAAAAATTAAGCAAAGCCTATCAAATTTTTGTTAGAATTGACTTTTATGCAACTGACAAAGGAGCTGTGTTTGGGGAGTTTACCCCTACTCCTGGGAAGTGTGAGGGCTTCAGGTTAGATGCCGACAAGAAGCTTTTGAAATACTGGGACAGATATTGCCCGGGCATGATCTAGATACGGTTTATTGGTTCTACCTACTCCTCTCCCTTCAGCACATAGCGCATCGCCTTTTCTTTATCGGCAAGGTCAAAGTAGCGGACGCCGTGTTTCTTTACGGGGCTGATCAGTCCGGCTGCCCACTCCTACCACTTCTTCTCTCCCACCATCGCCACCCGGCCGTAGTCGAGCCCGTGGATGATGTCGAACAGGCCATTCTCGATCGCCGCCACTGGCTGTATCCAATCCACGTCCACCATTTCGTAATAGATGTGCGTTTCCTTGTGCTTGCCCATCAGGTCGCGCACCAGGTTGCGATACTGGTCGAAGTCAGGTATAGTGAGCTTGTCGCGCACCCGCACCGCCAGTACGTTACCGTGGGTTTCAGGTAATATTTCGAGCATTGTGTTACTTGTTGGTTCCTCCCGTACATACGCACGATCAAAGCAGGTATACCTAGCCCGGGTAAGTGTGCAGGAAAAAGAGCGTATACTTGAGCTTTTCGCTCCCAAATGCCTATTTTGCAGACTCAAGCGACCCGATCAACATGATGAAACCCTTACGCTATACCTTTGCCCTTCTTCTGACAGTCACCTTTCTGACGGCCCAGGCCAAAGTTGACACGCTGGTGATCCAGAGCCCTTCGATGCAGAAAACACTAAAGGCCGGTGTAGTGACGCCTGATGGGTACCAGAAGAAGAAGAACGGCCCTTACCCGGTGCTATACCTGTTGCATGGCTACAGCGGCAATTTCAGCAACTGGCTCAAGGTGCCGCCGCAGAAAGACCTCCTCCAGACTATGGCCGATAAGTACCAACTCATCATCGTGACGCCTGACGGGGGCTACGGCAGCTGGTACTACGACAGCCCTGTTGACCAAAACAGCCAATACGAAACGTTCATCACGCAAGAATTGCGGCAGGAAATCGAGCGCAGGTATAGGGCTATACCTGAACGCAGCGGCCGCTTTATCTCCGGCCTGAGCATGGGCGGGCACGGAGCACTATACCTGTCGGCTCGTCATCCGGAGCTATACCTGGCGGCCGGTAGCATGAGCGGTTCCCTCAATGTGTCGGGTATAGAGCGCCAGAACCTGCTGCCCAGCATAGAGGCCGTACTCGGACCAAAAGCGGAAAACGAGCAGGTATACCGGGCCAACTCCATCGTGCACATGGTGCCACAACTCAAGCAGAACGGCGTGCACCTGATCATCGATTGTGGGGTGGATGACTTCCTGATAGAGGACAACCGCGAACTGCACCGCCGCCTCGTTTACGAAAAGGTGCCGCATGAATACATCGAGCGCCCAGGCGCCCACAGTTGGGCCTACTGGGGCAATGCGCTGGAGTATCACCTGCTGTTCTTCCAGAAGGCAAGAGCAGCAGCTGAACAGCAGGCCCTTAACTAGGTATACCTACGCTGCCATCAGGTACCGGATTTGCCGGATCACCCGCTTTAGGCGCACCCGGGAGATGTCGTAAAACATGGCGATGAACAGGAGACCGGCCGGCACAAAAAAGATGCGGTGCCCCAGCATGGGGTAGAGATAACCACCTGCCACCGCTCCAGCCAGAAAGAAGAAGATGATGACCAGGCGGAGCGTGATCCGTTGCTGAAGCCCGTGCTTCTGCTCGGGTGTGGCGTGAGTAGCCGCGGCCAGTTCTATCCCCAGGTCGGTGAATATACCTGTCAGGTGGGTGGTGCGCACGACCGAACCGGAAACCATGGAAACCAGGCTGTTTTGCAGCCCCATGGCAAAGAGCAGGCTACCGGCAAACACTTCCTGCATCCTGGTGCTCCCGTCGTAGTGACTACCATAGACTGCATTTAAGATGAGTATCATAATCTCGGCCAGGATCGGAACGGTGTAGGCAAACACCTGGTTGCGCCCGATCCGGCCGATAATAATGCTTGTAGTGAATGCACCCAGCAGGAAGAGCAACATCCAAAGGCCGATGATGCGGACCAACCGGAAATCGCCCGCTGCCAGGCTTTCGGCAAAATAAGCTGCATGCCCTGTTACATTCGTGGTCAGCACGGCAAAGGCGAGCAGGCCGGCTATGTTCACAAAGCCTGCTATCAGGCAAAGCAGTGCTGCCAGCTTGATGTTATGCCTGAAATTGCGCCGTCGTCCGATGTGCCGTAACATGGGTATAGGCAAGTTACTAAAATTCCGGCACCATCTGCAGACAGACGGACTTCGCAACTGCCCCTTCATGCCCGGCCGGCGCTACACGGCCCCTTGTTTTGCCTACCTCAAAAGCCACGATGTTGGGCCGGGGACTGTTACTCCACATTATACTTATCGACGAAGTCCCGCCTTACTTTATCACCTTTACGCACGAAAGGACGGATGATGAGGCGTGTGCCATTTTCGTAGGTAAAGAAACGGTATATCCAGTTGCTCAGCACCACCAGTTTGTTTCGGAAGCCTACCAAGGCCATGACGTGCACGAACAGCCAGGTCACCCAGGCAAAGAAGCCTCCGAGGTGGATATTGCCAGGTAAATCTGCTACCGCCCTGTTGCGGCCAATGATCGCCAGCGAACCTTTGTCATTATACTCGAATTCTTCCATCTTCTCGCCCCGGATCAGGCGACTCAGGTTCTTGGCCAGCAGCTTGCCCTGCTGTATGGCCGGCTGCGCCACGCCCGGGTGTCCCTTCGGCCACTTCTCTGTTTTCATAGCGGCAATGTCTCCAATCGCGAAGATGCTATCGAAGCCCAGCACCTGGTTATAGCGGTTCACGAGGATACGCCCACGCTCCACTGCCTCTGCTGGCAAGCCGTCGATGAGGGCTCCCTGCACACCGGCTGCCCAAACCAGGGTTTGCGCCTGTATCTGCTCCCCTCCTTTTATGGTAGCCACATAGCCGTCGTAGTTTTCCACCAGCGTGTTCAGCTTCACAATGATCCCCATGTCATCCTGCAGGTACTTCAAGGTCTTCTCACTCGCCTCGGGAGACATAGGCGGAAGCACCCGGTCCATACCTTCTATCAGGTAAATGTTCATCCGGCTAAAGTCCACACCCGGGTAGTCGGTGGGCAGGATGTGTTTGCGCATTTCGGCCAGAGCGCCGGCAGTTTCCACACCCGTAGGCCCACCGCCCACAATCACGAAGTTGAGCAGGCTCTGCTGCAACTCCGGGTCGGCGGTCATGCTGGCCTGTTCAAAGCACTGGAACAAGTGGCTGCGCAGGTTGAGCGCCTGCGGTATCTGTTTCAGCGGGAAGGCGTTTTTCTTCACCTCCTCGTTCCCGAAGTAGTTGGTTTTGGTACCGGTGGCAATCACCAGGTAGTCGTAAGCCAGGTCGCCTACCAGCGTGTGCACCGTTTTGGCGATGGGGTTGACGCTATTAACCTTCACAAGACGGAAGTGAAAATCCTCGTAGTTGTCGCTGCCGAACATCTTGCGAAGCGGCTCGGCAATGGAGTCGGGCTCCAGGCCGGCCGTGGCCACCTGGTAAAGGAGCGGCCAGAAACCGTGGTAGTTCTGGCGGTCCAGCATCACCACCTGAAAATCTTTGTCTTTCAGTCGCTTGGCCAGGTTGATCCCTCCAAAACCGCCGCCGATGATCACGACGCGGGGTTTGGTGGTTTCAGGTATATTGAGTGATAATTTATCTACATCCAGCATAAGGTGTTTTTTATCTGTTGAAAACATACATGGCCAGAGACAATGCTGGGCCATTCTGTATACGTTTCTTTCTATATTTGAGACTAACGCAAGCTGTTGATGTTGGTTACTTTCAGTGCAATTCGCAGGCCTTGAATGCCATAAAAAAAGCCCGGCTCAGGTATAGCTATACCTGAGCCGGGCTCCTGCAAAATCCTTAAGTGGTTACTTCTTGCTCTTGAACTCTCCGTTTCGGAGCATATCGAGCAGTTTGATGATGGCAAAGGGACTGACCGTCGGGATCATATTCCGCTGCTCCTGCCGCTGCACGTTCTGCATGTTCCAGTTCCTGAAGTTAGCACCACCGTCCATGGGCACAGTGCTGAAAAGTTCTTCGAGTCGTTTGGGGTCGAGGTTGCGCATGGCGATGGCCAGACCGTCGTCTGGTAACTTCACGGCTAGCACGGCCTCTTTGAAATCGCGCTCTGTAGGCCACGGAAACACCGTTACCTCGGGCAACTGCGTAGGGTCCTCCTGCATCTGCATGATGATGGAGTAGCTCTGGCTCTGGTAGTTCTGCGGTACTTTCAGGTACTGCTTCTTATACCCAAGCGCGCTGAACACCACGCTGTCGCCGGTCAGCACAGGCACCGAGAAGAAGCCATACTCGTTCGACTGCGTGCCGCGGCTGGTTTTGGGAACATACACCGTCACGCCTGCCACACCGTAGAGACTGTCTCCCACGGTCACAAAGCCGGTTAGCTGCACCACCCGTTTGTGTCCCTGCGCAGCCGCCTCGTTAGGCGCCCCGATCATCAGGAAAGCAAAAAAGGCCAGTGGTAACAGCAGGCCGATGGCACGTTTATTCTTAAGTAGTAGTCTTTTTAATTCGGGTATCATGTAGTACAATAATACTTCATATAATTTTATTATAGCATCTTTTGGCTAATTTTGTTCAGATACGCTTTCAAATATGAGGCTCAAACACTTCAGTCTTTCCTTCGGCGAGCAGGTTTTAAAGGCGCTGGCAGACGACTCGCGGCTGCGCATGCTGCACCTGATCCTGCGCAACAAGGAGATGTGCACCTCTGACCTCGAGCATGTGCTGGACTTCACCCAGACCAAGACCTCGCGCCACCTGGCCTACCTCCGCAATGCCGGGTTGGTAACGCCCCGCAAGCTCGACCAGTGGGTGTACTACTCATTAAAGGAAGAAGCCTCCGATTTCGTTCAACAGATTTTCACATACCTGGAGCGCGACGCCCTCCTGCAGAAAGACCAGGAAACCTACCGCATCCTGTACTCCAACCGCGAACTGGCCGTCAACCGCATGCAGAGCCGCCGCTGGACCGAAAGCTAGCCCCTGTAAGACAGGTTTTTAGTTCATTGGTTTAAACTGCGACATAGAACTTTTAGTATACTCCAGCCTGCTGTCTCCGCCTATATTTTTTAAACATACCGCCCGCCAGGTCGTTTCTATAAAGCTGACACCCATTTATGAAACCATACAAACACATATTTTTTGACCTCGACCACACCCTGTGGGACTTTGAGAAGAACTCCGAGGAAACGCTCTATACCTTGTACCACGAGTTTGGCCTGGCCGAATACGAGCAGCTCTTCGACCGTGACTCTTTTTACAGGAAGTACAAATTCGTGAACCACCTGCTTTGGGACCTTTACAACAAAGGCAAGATCGACCAGAAGGAACTGCGTGAGGCCCGTTTTGTTAAAACCCTGACCGGGCTCGGGCTGGAGCCGCACCAGGTGCCGGCCGGTATATCCGAAGCCTATACCGATCTGTGCCCGCAGAAGACGGCCGTGTTCCCTTATACCTTCGAGGTGCTCGACTACCTCAAGCCAAAGTATGGCCTCCACATCATCACCAACGGGTTCAAGGATGTGCAGTACATCAAAATGAACGGCTCCAAGCTGACCGATTACTTCAAGGAGATTGTGACCTCGGAGTGCTGCGGGTATAAGAAGCCCGATAAGCGCATTTTTGAGCATGCCCTGGACCGCATACAGGTGCGCCCTGCGGATTGCCTAATGATCGGCGATAACCTGGAGTGCGACATTTACGGCGCGCGTGAGGCAGGTCTGGATCAGGTTTTCTTTAACCCCGAGAAGACCAAAAACAAACTCTCGCCCAAACCTACTTACCACATCCACTGCCTGAGTGAGCTGCAGGCTATGTTATAGTAAGGCTATACCTGTTTCAGGCCGGAAAATAAAATAATTCGCCTTACCTTTGTATAGAAGACTGCCTTGGGTGGTCTGTCGAATGTCTTATTCTGAATCTGTAAAATATCAAAAAGATGGCAACCGGATTTTTTAGAGTACCCACACCAGTAAACGAACCTGTAAAATCGTACGCACCGGGCTCTCCGGAGCGCGAGGAACTGCAGCGCACTTATAAAGAACTTAAGTCGAAAGAAATCGATGTGCCGATGTACATTGGAGGCGACAAGGTATATACCGACAGCAAGAAGCCAATGCTTCAGCCGCACGACCATAAGCATATCCTGGGTTATTTCAGCGAAGGCGATGCGTCACACGTGGAACAGGCCATCAACGCAGCGCTTGCCGCACGCGAAGAGTGGGCTGCCATGGGCTGGGAGCACCGCCTGAGCATTTTCCTGAAAGCCGCAGAGCTATTGGCCGGACCTTGGAGAGCGCGCCTGAACGCAGCTACAATGCTGGGCCAGTCGAAGAACGCTTTCCAAGCTGAGATCGACGCTGCCTGCGAGCTGATCGACTTCCTGCGCTTCAACGTGCAGTACGCCACTGAGATTTATCACATGCAGCCGGAGTCGTCGCCGGGCGTATGGAACCGCATGGAGCACCGTCCGCTGGAAGGCTTTGTGTTCGCCCTGACGCCATTCAACTTCACAGCCATTGCCGGCAACCTGCCGTCTTGCGTGGCCATGATGGGCAACGTAGTGGTTTGGAAGCCTGCCAATACGCAGATCTATGCCGCCCAGATGATCATGGAGCTGTTCCGTGAGGCGGGTCTGCCAGACGGCGTGATCAACCTGGTGTATGTAGACGGCCCGACGGCTGGCGAGGTGATCTTCAACCACGCAGATTTCGCAGGCATCCACTTCACAGGCAGCACCGGTGTGTTCCAGAACATCTGGAAAACCATTGGTCAGAACATCCACAAATACAAAACCTACCCACGCATTGTTGGCGAAACAGGCGGTAAGGACTTTATCGTGGCGCACAGCTCGGCCGATGCCAAGCAGGTAGCGACCGGTATCGTACGCGGTGCTTTCGAGTACCAGGGTCAGAAATGCTCTGCTGCTTCGCGCGCCTACATCCCGAGCAACCTGTGGGAAGATGTGAAAAATTACGTGGTAGAAGACCTGAAGACCTTCAAAATGGGTCCGCCAGAGGATTTCTCGAACTTCATCAACGCAGTGATCGACGAGAAGTCGTTTGACAAGATTGCCAAGTACATCGACAATGCCAAGGAGAGCAACGAGGTGGAGATCATCGCAGGTGGTAACTACGATAAGTCGAAAGGCTTTTTCGTGGAGCCAACCGTTCTTTTGTCTCACAACCCGCAGTACATTACCATGTGCGAGGAGATCTTCGGTCCGGTAATCACGATCTACGTGTACGACGAGAACAACTTCGAAGAGACACTGGAGCTGGTGAACTCCACGTCGCCATACGCTTTGACAGGCGCCATCTTCGGCCGTGACCGCTACGCAGTAGAGTACGCCACGAAGAAACTGGACCAGGCGGCCGGTAACTTCTACATCAACGACAAGCCAACCGGTGCCGTGGTAGGCCAGCAGCCATTTGGTGGCGCCCGCGCTTCGGGTACCAACGACAAGGCTGGCTCTATGCTGAACCTGCTCCGTTGGGTGTCTGCCCGCTCTATCAAAGAGACATTTGTGACGCCAACAGACTATCGTTACCCGTTCCTGGGTGAGAATAAATAAGGTATAGCTATACCTGAAAAACAGAAGCACCACGCTCGAAAGGGCGTGGTGCTTCTGTTTTTTTTTGGGTTTAGGTATAGATGTATATGGCGCGAGCGTCCCCGCTCGTGTCTACTATAGAGGGGCCTCTGGCCCCTTTCAGCTTTATACTTCTGCCAAAATCACACCACTACCCGAATTCGCACTGCTAAAAGTATAATAGGGCGCATCAGTCACCAGACCAGCCTCAACCGGGTTCTGCTCAATGTAATTGATTTTCTGTTGAAGCATGGTCGTGTCCGTCAAGTCAATGGGATGGTTGTTCTGCTGCCAAAATTGGAATTCTTTATTGTGCGTGTTGTGCTGCTTAAAGAAGCGAAACAGGTATAGCAACCAGTCTTTTCTGCTCTCGGTTGGATTGCTTTCAATTAGGGCAAGAATTCTCTTGGCCGTGTAACTCTTGAAATCCCGGATAACGCCACTCAAGTCACCATCCTCTACTGAGCAAATCATATGCAGGTGGCTGGGCATCAGGCAGTAGCTGTAAACTTGTAGCCCTTTGTTCTTTATACAGTAGTTTAGATTCTGCACAACTTCATCTGCATATTCTCTTCTCGTGAAAACGTCAATCCAACCCACAACCGTAAGTGTGACGAAGAATAGGCCACCTTTATAGATCTTATATTTTTCGGACATAGGCTTTATAGTTTAGAGGAGAAGTACGTGGAAACATGACAACGGGGCCAGAGGCCCCTCTATAGTAGACACGAGCGGGGACGCTCGCGCCATGTACACCACATATACATCCCCGAACCCATGTTTCAACACTCATCCCCGCTATACCTGCTCAACCCTCTCCTAAACCAGTCTATTTTAAACCAACCCCAGCTACTCCAGTCCAAAACCTAGCAGAATTGCACTCACACCGCCCGATTATACTTTAGAACAATTTTAAACGCCGTTTACATTGGATATAGTCTTTTGATTGTTGGCTATTTATACCTAATTTTGCTCCCAAATTTCAAGAAAGCATTACAGCAATATGGAAACTACTGGTACTCAGTATCTACCGTCGGACTACCTCCCTATTTTGATACAATTTGCAGCTGCAATCGGCTTCGTGATTTTCGCGCTGGTTGTGACGCATTTATTGGGTCCGAAGCGAAAAAGTGAGGTAAAAGACAATCCTTGGGAAAGTGGAGTGGAGTCGGTGGGCGATGCACGCACTCCTATCTCTTACAAGTACTTCCTCACGGCCATCCTGTTCGTGCTGTTCGATATTGAAATTATCTTCATGTATCCCTGGGCGGTGAACTTCCGCGAATTCGGACTGGAGGGCTTCCTTCCGATGATGTTGTTCCTGGGCGTTATCCTGACGGGCTTCTTCTACGAGATCAAAAAAGGAATTCTAAAGTAGTTCGGCACTGTTAAACTTTAATAGGGTAAACAGTGTTTTCGAAAGGGTAAATGAAGGTTTAAACACAGAATTTAGAAGAAATGAGCGATACAAACAAAGATGTAAACATGGCAGAGGCTCCGGAAGGATATTCAGGCGCTGGTTTCTTTGCCACCTCTTTTGAGAAAGTGATTGGTCTGGCCCGCGCTAACTCGCTGTGGCCTTTGCCATTTGCTACTTCCTGCTGCGGTATCGAGTTCATGGCTACCATGGGTGCCACTTATGATATTTCCCGCTTTGGCTCGGAGCGTCCCAGCTTCTCGCCACGCCAGGCAGACATACTGCTGGTGATGGGTACGATTGCCAAGAAAATGGGCCCTGTGGTGAAGCAGGTATACGAGCAGATGGCAGAGCCGAAATGGGTCGTGGCCGTTGGCGCCTGCGCTACCTCTGGCGGTATTTTCGACACTTACTCTGTGCTGCAAGGTATAGACCGCGTGGTGCCGGTAGACGTGTACGTACCGGGCTGCCCGCCAAGACCTGAGCAGATACTGGACGGCCTGATGCGCGTGCAGGATCTGGCCAAAAACGAATCACTACGTCGCCGTCACTCTCCTGAGTACCAGGCGCTTTTAGCTTCTTACAACATTAAATAAGCAGCATGGAGCTTACGAACGAAAACGTACTCGGTAAACTGATCGCCCAGTTTGGGGAAGAGAATATCTTCGATGCTTACGACCCGGACGGGATCATGACGTTCACGACAAACCGTGAGAACATCATCGCCCTGATCCAGTACCTGTATGACGACAAAGACCTGCAGGTGCAGTTCCTGACCACCATGGCGGGCATTCACTTCCCGGATCACAAAGGCAGGGAGCTGTGCATGATGTACCAGCTGCACAGCCTGCGTCATAATTACCGTCTGCGCATCAAGGTGTTTGTGCCTATTGCGGATCCGGTATTGCCGACCCTGACCAACATCTACGCGACGGCTAACTGGATGGAGCGTGAGGCCTACGACTTCTACGGTTTCATCTTTACCGGTCACCCGAACCTGATCCGCATCCTCAACATCGAGGAGATGGAGTACCATCCGATGCTCAAGCAGTATCCGCTGGAAGACCAGACGCGGGAAGACAAAATCGATACTTATTTCGGACGCTAAGCCAGATAAACAACTATGGCTACTGATAATAAAACAGCTGATACTGATCAGTTACAGGAGTTCCGGGACAACCGCGACCTGAAACTACAGGACAAGAAGAACGAGAACCTGACGACCCTGAACCTGGGTCCGACGCACCCGGCCACCCACGGTATCTTCCAGAACATCTTGCAAATGGACGGGGAAGTGATCATGGACGCCGTGCCGACGATCGGGTACATTCACCGTGCCTTCGAGAAGATTGCCGAGCGCCGTCCGTTCTACCAGATTACGCCGCTCACCGACCGCATGAACTACTGCTCGTCCCCTATCAACAACATGGGGTACCATATGACGGTAGAGAAGCTGCTGGGTATTACGATCCCGAAGCGTGCGCAGTACATCCGCGTGATCATGATGGAGTTGGCCCGTATCTCCGACCACCTGATCTGTAACTCGATCCTGGGTGTGGACTCCGGTGCCTTTACCGGCTTCCTGTACGTGATGCAGGAGCGTGAGCACATTTACGATATTTACGAAGAGGTATGCGGTGCCCGCCTGACGACCAACATGGGTCGCATCGGGGGCATGGAGCGCGACCTTTCGCCAAAAGCTTTGCACCTGATCGGTGAGTTCCTGAAGCGCTTCCCGAAGGTATGGGCAGAGTTTGAGAAAATGCTCACCCGCAACCGTATCTTCATCGACCGTACAGTGGGGGTTGGTGCTATCTCGGCAGAGCGTGCGCTGAGCTACGGCTTCACAGGCCCTAACCTGCGCGCTACCGGCATTGATTACGACGTGCGCGTGATGAACCCCTACTCTTCTTACGACGACTTCGAGTTCGAAATTCCGGTTGGTTCTAAGGGCGATACCTACGACCGTTACCTGGTGCGCAACGAAGAGGTATGGCAGAGCTTGAAGATAATCGAGCAGGCTTACAAAAACCTGCCAGAGGGATCTTACCACGCCGACGCGCCACACTATTACCTGCCTCCAAAGCAGGAAGTATATACCAGCATGGAAGCCTTGATCTATCACTTCAAAATTGTGATGGGTGAGATTGACGCTCCGAAAGGCGAGGTATACCACAGCGTGGAAGGCGGCAACGGGGAGCTTGGTTTCTACCTGGTAAGCGACGGCGGCCGTACGCCGTACCGCCTGCACTTCCGTAGACCTTGCTTCATTTACTACCAGGCTTATACCGAAATGATCGTGGGCGGTCAGCTGGCCGACGCGATCCTGACGCTAAGTAGCCTGAACGTAATTGCCGGCGAACTCGACGCATAATCATAATACTATAAATCATCTAACACTGGTCTTTGGCTGGTGACATTTACAAAGATGGCAGAGACGATAAACGCATTTCAGTTTTCTAATAAAGCCCTCGCTGAGATTCAGCGCTATATCAGCCACTACCCAGAGGGACGCCAGAAGTCGGCCCTGTTGCCAGCCCTGCACGTTGCGCAGGCAGAGAACAACGGCTGGGTGAGCCCGGAGGCCATGGACGCGATCGCCGAGATCCTGAACATACAGCCGATCGAGGTATACGAAGTGGCTACTTTCTATACCATGTTCAACCTGCAGCCGGTTGGCAAGCACGTGCTCGAGGTATGCCGCACCGGCCCTTGCTGCCTACGCGGTGCCGACCAGATGATTGACCTGATCAAGCAGAAGCTAAATATCGAGGAAGGCGAAACCACTGCGGACGGTATGTTTACCCTGAAGCCAGTAGAGTGCCTTGCCTCCTGCGGAACAGGCCCTATGCTGCAGGTGCGCGAAACCTACTACGAGAACCTGGACAGCGAAGAAGCCTTGGACCGGTTCCTGGAGATGATGCGCAACAAAGAGGTGGAAACGCCTGAGTGGAAGAAATAGCTTAGCAGGACTTTGTGACAAACGACTACTAGACAAAAGACTCCTATACCTAATTCCTGAAAGAGTCCTTTGTCATTTGTCCAAAATTCCTTTGTCAAAATAAAAACAGAGGCTAATACCAGCAACGGTAGCTGCCAAATAGACATCCTGTAACAATGGGAATCAAGATATTAACCGAACATATTAACGTACCAGGTATCGAAACCCTGGAGGTGTATCGCAAGCATGGCGGTTACCGCTCGGTAGAGAAGGCCCTGAAAACGATGACTCCGGATGAGGTAGTAGAAGAGGTAAAAACCTCTGGTCTTCGTGGCCGTGGAGGTGCCGGCTTCCCCGCTGGTATGAAGTGGAGCTTCCTGGCCAAGCCAGAAGGTATTCCGCGCTACCTGGTGTGCAACGCCGACGAGTCGGAGCCGGGCACGTTCAAGGACCGCGTGTTCATGGAAAAGAACCCGCACGCCCTGATTGAAGGGATGATTACGTCGAGCTACGCGCTGGGTGCAAACACTTCCTACATCTACATCCGCGGCGAGTTATTGTTCATCCTCCGCATTTTGGAGAAAGCGATTGCCGAGGCATACGCGGCCGGTTTACTGGGCAAGAACATCCTGGGCTCAGGCTACGACCTGGACCTGCATGTGGCCCCAGGCGGTGGTGCGTATATATGCGGTGAAGAAACAGCTCTGCTGGAGTCGCTGGAAGGTAAGCGTGGCAACCCACGTAACAAGCCGCCATTCCCAGCGGTGAAAGGTTTGTTCCAGTCACCGACGGTGGTAAACAACGTGGAGACCATCGCTTCTGTGCCATGGATCGTGAACAATACCGGTGCAGAGTACGCCAAAATTGGTGTAGGCCGAAGCACAGGTACCAAACTGATTTCTGCCAGCGGTAACATCAACCGTCCGGGCGTGTACGAAATAGAGTTGGGTGTTCCGGTAGAAGAGTTCATTTACTCAGACGAGTACTGCGGTGGTATCTGGAAAGGTAAACAACTGAAGGCCGTTGTGCCAGGAGGTTCTTCTGTTCCGATTCTGCCAGCCAACCTGATCCTAAAGACAGCTGCCGGCGAAGACCGCCTGATGACCTACGAATCGCTGTCTGACGGTGGTTTTGTGAGCGGCTCTATGCTGGGTTCCGGTGCCTTTATCGTGTTTGACGAAGACCAGTGCATTGTGCGTAACACGTGGAACTATGCCCGCTTCTATCACCACGAGTCATGCGGACAGTGCAGCCCTTGCCGTGAAGGTACAGGCTGGATGGAGCGCGTGCTGCACCGCATCGAGTACGGCCATGGCCATCAGCAGGACATTGACCTGCTGGTAAGCGTAGCCAAGCAGATCGAGGGTAACACCATATGCCCGCTGGGTGATGCGGCAGCCTGGCCGGTAGCCAGCGCGATTCGTCACTTCCGTGAGGAGTTCGAGTGGCACATCAAGCATCCGCAGGAGGCGACTGCCCCGGGCGCCGTGTATAGAGGACAGCTAGCTGCAGCTACTGTATAAATCATTAAAAATAACTGCCCGCTATACCTAGGTTGGTGGGATTTGCATAAAGAATAAGATGGCTAAAATAACATTTGACGGCATCGAGGTAGAGGTTGAGGATGGAACCACCATCCTACAGGCCGCCCGTAAGATCGGCGGTGATGTAGTGCCTCCTGCCATGTGTTTTTATACCCCGCTCAAAGGCAGTGGCGGTAAGTGCCGTGTGTGTCTGGTGAAGGTAACGCAAGGCTCCGCCCGCGACCCACGCCCGATGCCGAAGCTGGTTGCCTCATGCATCACGCCGGTACAGGACGGTATGGTGGTGGAAAACACCACGAACGAAGACGTATTGAACGCCCGCAAAGGGATCGTGGAGATGCTGCTGATCAACCACCCCCTGGATTGCCCGGTGTGCGACCAGGCTGGTGAGTGCGACCTGCAGAACCTCTCTTACGAGCACGGCGTGAGCGCAACCCGCTACGAGGAGCCGCGCCGTACCTTCAACAAAGTAGACCTGGGCCCTTACATCCAGCTGCACATGACGCGCTGTATCCTGTGCTACCGTTGTGTGTATACCGCCGATCAGATCACCAACAAGCGCGTGCATGGCGTACTGGGCCGTGGCGACGCAGCTGAGATCGGTACATACATTGAGAATGTGATCGACAACGATTTCTCCGGTAACGTGATCGACGTGTGTCCGGTAGGAGCTTTGACAGACAAGACCTGGCGCTTCAAGAACCGTGTGTGGTTCACGAAGCCGTTGAACGCACACCGCGACTGCCCGACCTGCAGCGGTAAAGTAACGCTATGGTCAAGGGGTGAGACCGTGCTGCGTGTAACTGCCCGTAAGGACGAGTACGCCGAGGTGGAGGAGTTTATCTGCAACACCTGCCGTTTCGACAAGAAGGAGATGAGCGACTGGACCATCGAAGGCCCGCGCAACATCGACAGAGGTTCTGTTATCTCGGCCAACCACTACGAACTGCCTGTGGTGAACGTGCCGATCGTGCCGAACCTGCCTAAATCTACTGTTAAAAAAATGCCAACGGAATAAAGCATGGATTCTGTACTTCTGATCTACAAAGGCATCTACATTCTGGCCATTTTCGGTATCTCCCTACTGATTGCGACCTACTCGACTTACTTTGAGCGTAAGATCGCGGCCTTCATTCAGGACCGTGTAGGTCCGAACAGGGCGGGCCCAATGGGATTGCTCCAACCACTGGCTGATGCGGGTAAACTGTTCTTCAAAGAAGAATTTATACCTGCCAAGGCAAACAAAGGGCTCTTCATTTTGGGCCCAGGTATAGCCATGCTGGTGGCGGCCATGTCCAGTGCCGTTATACCTTTCGGTGACACACTGATCATAGGTGAAACCTCATTCGACCTGATTGCCATTGACGTGAACATCGGCATCCTTTACATTTTCGGTGTTGTGTCGCTGGGCGTGTATGGTCTGATGATCGGCGGCTGGGCTTCGAATAACAAGTTCTCGCTGCTGGGCGCTATCCGTGCCGCGTCGCAGAACATTTCATACGAACTAGCCATGGGTCTGTCGCTGATTGCGGTGCTGATGCTGAGCGGCTCCCTGTCGCTGAAAGTGATTGCCGAGCAGCAGACGGGCTTTAACTGGAACATCTGGTACCAGCCGCTGGGCTTCCTGATCTTCCTGATCTGTGCCTTTGCTGAGACGAACAGAACACCATTCGACTTGCCAGAGTCTGAAGCCGAGCTGATCGGTGGTTACCACACGGAGTATAGCTCCATGAAGCTGGGTATGTACTTGTTTGCAGAGTATATCAACATCTTTGTGGTGTCGGCAGTAATGTCAACCCTTTACTTCGGTGCCTACAACTTCCCGTTCATGGAGAACCTGCGCAACGCGTTTGATGATCCGGTTTTGGGTAACAACGTGGTGACGATCATCGGTGTGGCGGTGATGTTTGCGAAGATTTTCGCCTTCATCTTCTTCTTCATGTGGGTACGCTGGACATTGCCACGTTTCCGTTACGACCAACTGATGAAACTGGGCTGGAACATCCTGATCCCGCTGGCAATTCTGAATATCCTGCTTACGGGAGGTGGTATTCTGCTCTACGAACATTTTACAAAATGATAACGACATTTGAGTGTCGCCATACCGGGCGTTGTTCTTAATAGCAGGTATAGACGGCAATCATAATCGAGATACAATGGAACCATTATCAAATAGAAGAAAGAACGTAGCACAAAAGGAGATGACGCTCTCTGAGCGCATGTACCTGCCTGCTATCGCGCAAGGTCTGGGCATTACGCTAAAGCACTTCTTCAAGAAGAAAGCGACGATCAACTATCCGGAGGAAACACGCCAGCGCAGTGATGTGTGGCGCGGCCTGCACGTGCTAAAACGCGATGAAAACGGTGCCGAGCGTTGCACGGCCTGTGGTCTATGTGCCGTGGCCTGCCCTGCCGAAGCCATCACGATGACGGCCGGCGAGCGTAAGAAGGGTGAAGAGCACCTGTACCGCGAGGAAAAATACGCTGTGACGTACGAGATCAACATGCTGCGTTGCATTTTCTGCGGCCTGTGCGAGGAAGCCTGCCCGAAGGCGGCCATTTTCCTGCAGGACGACAAACTTGCTCCAGCCCGTTACGAGCGCGACGAATTCATCTACGGCAAAGACCGTCTGGTAGAGCCGCTAAAAACCACTGAAACCAAATAATCCGATGACAGAGAGCCTGTTTTTCTTCTTCGCATCGCTCACGCTGCTTTGCGCCATCATGGTTGTTATTTCCAAGAACCCTGTATACAGCGTTATCTTCCTGATCCTGACATTTTTCTCTATATCAGCCCACTACATTTTGCTGAACGCCCAGTTCCTAGCGGCAGTGAACATCATCGTGTATGCGGGTGCCATCATGGTACTTTTCCTATTCGTGCTGATGTTCATCAACACAGGTAAAAACGTGGAAAGCACCTTGAAAAAGAATGTATTGGCCAAGATTGCAGGAACCGTAGCTGGCGGCTTGCTCTTCATTGTGGTGGTAGCCGCTTTGAAAGACGTAGCGCTCGGTCACCCGGACCCTGCCACGTATGATTCGCAGGTAGGTATGGTAGAGAACCTGGGCAAAGTGCTTTTCACGAAGTACATGCTGCCGTTCCAACTAGTAGCCGTGCTGTTCCTGGTATCGATGGTAGGCGCCGTGATGATTGGTAAACGCGAGACAGGAGAGCAGAACTTCTAATCTAAGGTATAGCTTTAAGAATTGAGAAAGCCAGCACTGTAAGGTGCTGGCTTTTTTGTTGTCTGAATCAGGATTTTTAGAATTAAAGAGGGCCCCTACCCCCACGGATTGTCAGGATTTTCATGAGAGTTCAACCAGTATAATGTCGCAAGTTTAGCGCTAGCGCAACTTGTGACTGCCTATGTGGCCAGTTTGTAACTGGCGTATACCATAATTCAAAATCTCAAAACGCCAGTTACAAACTGGCTATCATTGATTACCACAAGTTACCACTTCGCTCAAACTTGCGGTATGTAAAGTTGCTATACCTCTGACAGCCACTGCAGTGAGAGAACTTGCGCCTAATTTGCCAGAGCACGAAACTACTCCTCACTCAGCAACAACTCCAGCAACTCCGAGCCTCCCTGATCATCATCGGACACGACTATCATCCTATACCTTCCTTTGCCCTCCCGCTTTTGCACTACCAAAGATTCGGCCTTGCCGGTATAGGGATTTCCGTCCGCTTGCGAGATCACCGTGGCAGGGATCTGTAACGTGTCTTGCTTGCCAACCCACGAGAATGGGATATAACCAATGTAGCTGCCAAGCACCTCACCATCGTTGTAGGCGTCGTTGGTGTCTTCCAGAGAGGCAGTGAAAAACAGCTTGTCGTCGTATACATAGGCTCCCGAAAAACCAGCTTGCAGGTTCTTGAGGACAGGCAGACGGAAATAGCTTAACTCGGGCTGAGGTAAATTAGTATTGGCTTCTCCTAAAAGATACGGTATAAAGTCTGCCAAACGGTAGGAGACCAACACATTTTGCCCGGTGGCGATGGCCCGTTGCAACAGGTATAGCTTACCGTGACCTGCCGCTACGCCTTCGATATTCAGCGATCCCTCCTCTAAGCCGACCTGCTCTTCAATTTGTGTGTAAAGGTTATCCAGATCGATCGTCCTGGCTCCCTCCTTACCGGCACCCTCCCGGCAAATGTCGTCACCGCAAATATTGTAGAGGTAGGCCTTGCGACGGGCGGGCGCCGAACCGGATCCCATCATCAACAGGTAGGGCTTTCCCTGGTGCTGCAGAAGAGTTATACCTTCCAAGTCCACCTTTTCAGCCTTATCAATGCGCCCGTTCTCAAAGCCGGTCGTGTCGAAAATCGCTTCTCTGGATACTATTTGGAAATTCTTGTCGAGGCCGTAGAGAAAGGGCGAGTCGTCTCCTACGACATAATAGTTGTCGCCCAGCATTTCGAGGCCCGAAGCGGAGGGCAGGTTATCGTAGTGCAAAGTCTGTGTGATGGTGGCTTTCATATTGCTTTCAGGTATAGTGGGATCGTTGCTTAGCATGAAGGCGGACTGCTGGCACGAAAGCGCCACCAGTGAGAGGGAAGCAAGGTATGGGAGTGCTAAAAATCGATTCATAAAAATTGAACGCAAAATCAGGTATAGCGGCGGACTACTTTGGGCGAAGGCACATGATGCATGCGCATGCCATTAGCCTTGCAAGTTGGCAAAAACTAATCCAACCAAAGAATTTATACCTACGCAAAAGCCTACGACAGGTATAAAAAACGTCATAACAGCAGTCTTCGTGCGGCCTGAAAAATATAAATCTTCCGGGGAGTCTGGATTTGGCGGGAACAGCATAAGAAGATTAGAAATATGTTATGGATTTTACAAAAATGGGGATAACTTTGCGACTTGATTTCAGAATTGTAATTTACCAGTAATACGTTCAGCAACCAGACGATGAACCAAATGCCTGAGGTTATCCGAACCATCCCGCTTGAATTCTACCTGTACTTCAGCACGGCCCTTTTCGCCATTGGCGTAATCGGCGTTCTCACCAGACGAAACGCGATTGTTATTTTTATGTGTGTGGAGCTGATGCTCAACGCCGTGAACTTACTGATGGTGGCTTTATCGGCCTACCGCTCTGACCCTAACGGACAGATCTTCGTGTTCTTCATCATGGCAGTGGCGGCAGCGGAAGTAACAGTTGGTCTGGCCATCATCGTGATGATTTACCGTAACATCCGCTCTACGGACGTGCAATTGCTGAACTACCTCAAGTGGTAGCCGCACCCCTAAATAATCTGAATAGCTTAACTAAATCATACGCTAAATGCAAGAAGTAGTAATGCCCTTCAACAACCAGGAAATGGCGCTGCTGTGTTTGCTTGTTCCGCTCCTGCCGTTCATCGGCTTTCTGATTAACGGACTTGGCAACCGCAAATTGCCTAAGGCCCTTGTGGGGCTGCTGGGCTCTGGTACGGTGCTGGCCTCGTTCCTGATCTCGGTATACCTGTTCATCGACTTCACCTCCAACGGCAGCCGTCCTTATGTAGTAGACCTCTACAACTGGTTCTCGGTAGGTAGCCTGGAGATCGGTTTCTCCTTCATGATCGACCAGCTTACGCTGTTGATGCTCCTGATGGTAACAGGTATAGGTTTCCTGATACACGTGTACTCAGCCGGCTACATGAGCCACGACGAGGGCTACGGCAAGTTCTTCGCCTACCTCAACCTGTTCATGTTCTCGATGCTGCTGCTCGTGATGGGCTCTAACTACGTGATGATGTTCGTAGGCTGGGAGGGTGTAGGTCTTTGCTCATACCTGCTGATCGGCTTCTGGAACAAGAACACCAACTATAACAATGCCGCCAAGAAGGCCTTCATCATGAACCGTATCGGTGACCTGGGCTTCCTGTTGGGCATTTTCCTGATTTTCATCACCTTCGGCAGCGTGAGCTACCCAGAGGTTTTCCTGTCTGCTTCGCAGATGACGGGCATGACCGACAGCGGCGTGATGATTGCCATTACCATGCTCCTGTTTGTAGGTGCGATGGGTAAGAGTGCGCAGATTCCACTTTTCACCTGGCTTCCGGATGCGATGGCGGGTCCAACGCCGGTTTCGGCCCTGATCCACGCTGCGACGATGGTGACAGCGGGTATCTACATGGTGCTTCGCTCAAACGTGCTGTATGTGCTGGCCCCAACTACAATGGAGTTCATCGCCATCATCGGTCTGATCACGGCTTTGGTTGCCGCTACCATTGGCCTGGCGCAAAATGACATCAAGAAAGTACTGGCTTATTCTACCGTTTCGCAGCTGGGCTTCATGTTCCTGGCGCTGGGTGTGATGGCCTTCTCCTCTTCTATCTTCCACGTTCTCACGCACGCGTTCTTCAAAGCGCTGCTCTTCCTGGGCGCAGGCTCTGTGATCCACGCCGTTAGCAACGAGCAGGACATCCGCAATATGGGCGGTCTGCGCAAATGGTTGCCAATCACGTTCATCACTTTCCTGATCGGTACACTCGCTATTTCAGGTATACCGCCGTTTGCAGGCTTCTTCTCGAAAGACGAATTACTGGCGCACGTATACGAGCACAACAAGCTGATGTGGGCATTGGGTCTGCTGGCCTCGTTCATGACCGCCTTCTACATGTTCCGCCTGCTGTTCCTGACCTTCTTTGGTAAGTTCCGTGGCACAGAGGAGCAGCGTTCGCACCTGCACGAGTCGCCTTCTTCCATGACCATTCCGCTGATCGTTTTGGCCATCCTTTCCACCGTAGGTGGTTTCATTGGTCTACCAGCCGTGTTCAGCGACACGCATACCCTGGGCAACTTCCTATCGCCGATCTATGACCTGGCCCGCCGTGCCAACGGTGCCGCGCTGGAAGCTCCGCACATTGACCATGCGACAGAGTACATGTTGATGGGCATTTCGGTAGTGGTTGCGCTGGTGGCCATCGCCATTGCTTATGTCATGTACGTGAAGAAAGAAACAGTGCCGGCTCCTGAAGGAACGCGCCTGTCTCCAATCCACAACCTGATCTACAACAAGTATTACATCGACGAAATTTACAACGCTGTTTTTGTAAAGCCAATCATGGCCCTTTCTACTGCCCTGCACCGCTTTGTGGATGTAGTTGTGGTGGACGGCATTGTCAACGGCTTCGGCAAACTGGTGATAGTGACTGGCCGCGTGCTGCGCCTGACACAGAGTGGCGTAACTGGTTTCTATGTGTTTGTGATGGTGGCCAGCATTGTTCTGATTCTATTTTTAAACTTCTTTATCGCTTAAGGTTCTAAGAAGATGATTACAGCTCTATTACTTTTCTGGCCTGCCCTAGCCGCCCTGCTGGTGCTGCTGATTAAAGGCGAAGGTGCCAAGAAAGTGGCTTTTATAGCAACGCTTGTTGAGTTTGCCATTGCGCTTTTTGCAACCGTAAACTTTGTTCCGGACGCTACCACGCAGTTCGCCATCGACATGCCGTGGGTGGAGCGCGCAGGTATAGGCTTCAGCATCGGTATGGACGGCATCAGCCTCCTGATGGTGCTCCTGACAACCTTCCTGGTGCCGCTGATCGTGCTTTCCTCTTTCAAACACGACTACAAAAACCCGCATGTGTTCTACGCGCTGGTGCTGTTCATGCAGACAGGCCTGATTGGCGTGTTCGTGGCAATGGATGCGTTCCTGTTCTACTTCTTCTGGGAGGTGGCCCTTATTCCGATCTACTTCATCGCAGCTATCTGGGGTGGTGCGCGCAGAATTCCGGTTACGTTTAAGTTCTTTGTGTATACCATTTTCGGTTCGCTCTTCATGCTGGCCGCTTTCGTATACCTGTACTTCCAGACAGCCGGCACGGAGCTCGCGGCGCACTCTTCTAACGTGAGCGCGTTCTACCAACTGACGATGGACAGCGCGACACAGAGCTGGATCTTCTGGTTCCTGTTCCTGGCCTTCGCCATTAAAATGCCGGTGTTCCCGTTCCATACCTGGCAGCCAGACACCTATACCGAGTCTCCTACACAGGCAACGATGCTGCTGGCCGGTATCATGCTGAAAATGGGTATCTACGGAGTGATTCGCTGGTTGCTGCCTGTGGTGCCGTTGGGTGTGAGCCAGTGGGCTGACACGGTCCTAGTACTTTCCATCATCGGCATCATCTACGGTTCTATCATCGCCATCCGTCAGCATGACCTCAAGCGCCTGATCGCTTACTCGTCTATTGCGCACGTGGGGCTGATTGCAGCGGGTATCTTCACCCTGAATGAGCAGGGTTTGCAGGGCGGTATGATCCAGATGCTGAGCCACGGTATAAACGTAGTAGGTCTGTTCTTCATCATCGACATCATCTTCCGCAGAACGAACACCAGAGAGATTGCCAACCTGGGCGGTATCACCCAGACCACGCCGGCTCTTTCCATCGTTTTCCTGATCCTGCTAATGGGTTCGGTAGCGCTTCCGCTCACAAACGGCTTCATCGGTGAATTCCTGTTGCTGTCGGGCGTGTTCCAGTACAACTACTACTTTGGCGCTGTGGCGGGCATGACCATTATTCTGGGAGCGGTGTATATGCTGCGTATGTTCCAGGGCGTAATGTTCGGCACAAAGTCAGAGGCTACTGAAGGCTTCGCTGACCTGACCTTCCACGAGAAAGCCGTGCTGATTCCGCTGGTGATCATGGTTTTCTGGATCGGTTTGTTCCCGAACACTTTCCTGAGCATTTCAGAGCCTGCGGTTGGACAGCTGCTGAGCATTATCAACCGATAGTCCGCAAAAAGAAACGATACTAAACGACATGATTTCGATTATACTTCTATCTGGATTTGGGATTATCAACCTCTTCGTAGGCTTCCTGAAATCTAAACGAATCCTGTTGCCGCTGTCGCTGCTGTTCTTGGCGATTGTGTTCGGCATCAACCTGCTCGACTGGAACGATACGCAGAGCTACTTCAATAACATGATCACCATCGACAACTACGCGGTGGCCTTTACAGGGATCATGGTTCTTTCGACGCTCCTGGTTCTTCCATTTACCCAGCACTACATTACCCGCAACGACGAAAACATCGGCGAACTTTACGCCCTGATTCTTTTCTCGCTGGTGGGCGCCATCATGATGGTGAGCTACAACAACATGCTGATGCTCTTCATCGGCATCGAGATTCTCTCGATTGCCATGTACGTGCTGGCGGGTAGCGACAAGAGAAGCCTGCGCTCTGCCGAAGCGGCTCTGAAGTACTTCCTGATGGGTTCATTCTTCACGGGCGTGATGCTGTTCGGCATCGTGATGGTGTACGGCGCGACGGGTACTTTCAACATTGCCGAGATTGCCGGTTCTGCAGAAACCATTGGAAATGGCGGTGTGAACAATGTGATGTTCATGCTGGGCGTGCTGGTGATCATAATCGGTATTTCTTTCAAAATATCTGCCGCTCCCTTCCATTTCTGGACTCCTGACGTGTATGAGGGTTCACCAACGGTATGGACGGCCTACATGTCAACTGTGGTGAAGACAGCCGGTGTGGCTGCTTTCTACAAACTGATGGACGCCGCCTTTGCTGCTTCCTACCCAGGTTGGATGCCAACCATGGTGGCCATCATTGTACTGTCGCTCCTGATTGGTAACGTAGGCGCGGTGGTGCAACAGAGCATGAAGCGTATGCTGGCTTACTCCAGTATATCACACGCGGGCTACCTGCTGATGACACTGCTGGCCTTCAACGAATTCTCAACTTCTGCTGTTCTGTTCTATTCCTTCGCTTACTCCCTTGCTTCTATCGCCGCTTTCGGTGTGCTGCAGCTTGTGGCAAAACAGCGTGGCAGCGAGAACTACGAAGCCTTCAACGGCCTTGGCAAAACCAATCCACTGTTGGCCTTCGCGGTAACGGTAGCGATGCTGTCGCTGGCAGGTATACCGCTGACCGCTGGTTTCTTCGGTAAGTTCTTCGTGTTCTCTGCCCTGATCGAACAACCTAATATGATGTGGCTGATCGTGGTAGCCGTTATCCTGGCTGCAGTAGGTATCTACTACTACTTCCGCGTGGTGATCGCCATGTACCTGCACCCTGTTACAGAAGGCCATACCGCCATCAAATCAACCAGCTTTATCAACGTGATGCTGATCATCATCACAGCACTGACGATTCTGCTAGGTATAGCGCCTGCGCTTTTGAGCGGGGTGTTATAAGGTACAGCTGAAGATATAGAAAGCGGCTGCTCTGAGGAAGGGCAGCCGCTTTTTTGTTCCCACGGCGATAAAACAAAAAGGCTGCCCTCACGGGCAGCCTTTCCTTATTTCTGTATACCTATACCTTAGGAGGGCAGGTTCTTCATCTTAATATGCAGTTCATCCAGCTGCGCATCTGCTATCGGAGAAGGTGCGTCTATCATCACATCGCGGCCTGAGTTGTTTTTCGGGAAGGCGATGAAGTCGCGGATGGAGTCGGCGCCGCCGAAGAGCGAGCACAGACGATCGAAACCGAAGGCGATGCCACCGTGTGGCGGCGCACCGTACTCGAAAGCGTCCATCAGGAAGCCGAACTGTGCTTTGGCCTCAGCATTGGAGAAGCCCAATAGACGGAACATCTGCTCCTGCAGTCGGCGGTCGTGGATACGAATGGAGCCACCACCAACTTCCACACCGTTGATCACCATGTCATAGGCATTGGCACGGATGTCGCCCGGACGGTCGTCGATCAGCTCGAGATCCTCTGGCTTCGGTGAGGTGAACGGGTGGTGCATGGCGTGGTAGCGGTTGCTGTCTTCGTCCCACTCCAGCAGCGGAAAGTCTACTACCCACAGCGGCGAGAACACATTCTTATCACGCAATCCCATACGCTCGCCCATCTCCAGACGCAGCTCATTCAGGGCCTTTCGGGTCTTATCCTTGTCACCGGCCAGTACCAGCAGTAAGTCTCCTGGCTTGGCATTGAAAGCCGTAGCCCAAGCCTGCAGGTCTTCCGGGGTGTAGAATTTGTCTACTGACGATTTAACAGAGCCGTCTTCCTGCACGCGGGCGTATACCAGCCCAGTAGCACCAATCTGAGGACGTTTTACGAAGTCGGTCAGTTCGTCGAGTTGCTTGCGGGTATAGCTGGCAGCACCTTTGGCATTTATACCTACCACTAGTTCGGCATCGTCGAATACCTTAAAACCTTTGTTCTTCACCAGCGGGTTCAGCTCCACGAAACGCATGTCGAAGCGAGTATCCGGTTTGTCAGAGCCGTAGTACTTCATCGCGTCAGCATAGGTCATACGCGGAAGCTTCTCGATGTGAACACCTTTCACTTTCAGGAACAGGTGACGTATGAGACCTTCAAACGTGTTCAGGATATCTTCCTGCGTCACGAAAGAGAGCTCGCAGTCGATCTGGGTGAACTCCGGCTGGCGGTCGGCACGGAGGTCCTCGTCACGGAAGCACTTCACAATCTGGTAATACTTGTCGAAACCAGACACCATCAGCAGCTGCTTGAAAGTTTGTGGTGACTGCGGCAGTGCGTAAAACTCACCTGGGTTCATGCGGCTTGGCACCACAAAGTCGCGGGCACCCTCTGGCGTTGACTTGATCAGCACCGGCGTTTCTACTTCGATGAAATAGTGCTCGTCCAGGTAAGCGCGCACGGCACGCATCATTTGGTGGCGCAGCTCCAGGTTGCGGCGCACAGGCGTACGGCGCAGGTCGAGGTAGCGGTATTTCATGCGTAGGTCGTCGCCGCCATCGGTCTCGTCCTCGATCATGAATGGAGGCAGTTTGGCTGCGTTAAGCACCTCAATCTTCGAAGCGTGAATTTCGATATCGCCGGTCGGGATCTTGTCGTTTTTGGAGTAACGCTCGATTACTTTGCCTACCACCCTGATCACGTACTCGCGGCCAAGGCTGCGGGCTGCCTCAAACAAATGGGCCGGCGTCACGCCGTCCTCAAACGTGAGCTGCGTAATGCCGTAGCGGTCGCGCAGGTCGATCCAGAGCATGCCGCCCTTGTCGCGCAGGCGCTGCACCCAGCCTGTCAGTATAACCTCTTCGCCTACATTGTCTAATCTTAGTTCGCCGCAAGTATGTGTCCGGAGCATAAATGTCGTTTTGTTATGATATGGTGCAAAAGTAATAATTGTTTCGCTGTTGTGCCCCGAAAAACAGGTCAGAGGATGTATAATCTTGTCAGGCTAATCCCGGGTCTTCCTAATCTCGTTAATATACCTGTAACTGTACTTAATCAGAGCCTTTGTCATGAACCGTAATCTGTTCACCTTCCGCAACATCGCGCTGGCGTTCATACTGCTGGCGCTTTTGATGATGCTGGTTGGCTAAACCCGGTCTTATTCGGAGCCTAGCAGTGCGCGCATGCGCTTCACGTTGTTGACCTGTATGGCGTCGGGCTCCATCTCCAGCATGTTGGCAATGCTCCCCTTCGACTTTCCGCCGAATAGCACCACCTGCAGGCCGCGCGCCCTGGCCCGTAGCAGTTGCTCCCGGCTCACGTGCTTGCCGTTAGCCGTCACACCATCCAGCTTATTGTCCAGCGCCTGTTGTGCCGCCAGGTCAAAGTCCTCGCCGGCGTCCAGCATCAGCATGGCGCGTGGCTCCAGTTCCCGCACGGTGTGCAGTATGGCCGGATCGCTAAAGATGAAGGCCAATTTCTCTACAGGGTAATCGTATTTACGAAGCAGGTCCAGCACCGATTGCACATAGAAGGCGTTTCGGCTACCGTCCTGGTTGCGGATGTCAATGTGCAGGTAGGGCACTTCCGTATACGATTGGAAACGCTGCAGCATTTCTTCCATCGGGATGATCTTTTCGCTGTGGAATAAGTCGTACAGAACGCCGCCCTTATACCTGAGTCCCACTACTTCAGATGCAGGAAGCTCTGCAATGATGCCTGCGCCTTCGCTCATCGTCTCCAGCGTGTTGTCATGGTACAGAATAGGCACACCGTCCGCACTCACATGCACATCTACCTCCACCCCATCGGCGCCGTCCTCTTCCATGGCCTTCACAATGGAAGCCATGCTGTTGGCGGGCAGCGGATTGTAGGGATTGAGGGGCGAGAAAAACCCGGAGCCGGCATGGCCCATCACCAATATTCTGTGTGAATAAACGCCCGGTTCGGGCTGCAGCAGGTTGTACACACCCAAGGAGAGTACCGCTATACCTAACACCAGGAGAAGCAAGGAGGTCCGCCTGCGGGTCAGGAAAGATGCTTTCTGCTTTGGCTCAGTCAAATTCATACACAAACTTAAGTCTATATCCCTTAACTTTGGAACGGATTTTCTTAAAAAATCATAGGCTAATTCCTATTATCCCATTTCGCCTTATGTCATTCTCTCCCCAAACCGCACCCGGAAAGCTCGCCACCGCCGATCAGGTCGGAGTACACAACCGGCTTATGGTCCCGCTGTCATTCATTATGCTGATCGCCTTCGTCATCCGGATGGTAGCTGCTTTCTTTTCGAAGGGATTCGCTTTCCACGACGATCATTTCGATGTGATCACGATTGCGCAGCACTGGCTTTATGGCCTGCCCTCATGGCTGCACGAACCCATGCCACCGCGCCACAGCATGTTCTACGCAGGCATACACTACGGTTTGTTTTACCTGATGGAGAGCGTAGGCATCTCGAATCCGGACACGAAGATGACCATCGTGCGGGTGCTGCACGGGCTGTACTCGCTGCTGATCGTGTACTATGGCTACAAAATTACGGAGCGTCTTTCGAACCAGGCTAATGCCCGCATTGTGGGGCTCATGCTGGCGCTGATGTGGTTCATGCCTTTTATGAGTGTGCGCAACCTGGTGGAGATGGCGTGTATACCGCCCTACCTGGCTGCTTTCTATTTTATGCTGAAGCAGGACGACAGGAAAAGGAACCTGCACTTTCTGTGGGCGGGGGCACTGTTTGCGCTGGCCTTTGTGCTACGCTACCATGCGGTGCTCTTTGCCGTGGGTGCAGGTATGGTACTGCTCTACCGCCAGCAGTGGAAAGAGATTGCCTGGCTGGTGCTGGGCTTCCTGCTAATGGCAACGCTTATCCAGGGCACCATCGACCTGATCTTCTTCGATTACCCTTTCCACTCGGTGGTGACTTATTTCTTTTACAACGCCGACAATGCCTATAACTATAGCACCGGACCGGTATACCGTTTTCTGCTGACCATTCTGGGTTTCATGGTGCCGCCTATTAGCGTATACCTGCTGCTGGGCTATAGCCGCACGGCCAGGCTGACGCCGATGCTTTTCTGGGGTGGCGTTTTGTTTTTTGTCGTGCACTCCCTGTTCCCGAACAAGCAGGAACGTTTCATCCTGCCGCTCTTCCCACTCATCATGATCCTGGGTGTGATCGGCTGGCAGGACTTTGTGCGCACCTCTAGCTTCTGGCAGGGCCGTAAAAAATTGCTGGCCGCCAGCTGGGCTTTCTTCTGGATCCTCAACATCGTGGTGGCCGTGGCCATGTCCTTTACCTACACCAAAAAGAGCCGCATTGCCCCGCTCGTATACCTGAGCGAAAAGCAGGACATGGACGCGGTGTTACTCGAGTTTGGTAACTCATCCATGAAGCAGCCACCGCTCTATTACCTCAACCGACTGGCCGCCGAGTTTCACGAGTACCACTTCAACGAAAAGCGCGACTGGGACGAATACAAGGCCGGTAAGCCGCTCCCAGAGGATTTTGCGATGACCTACAGCCTGAACGGAGAAAAGTCGCTGGACAGCCTGCAAACGGAGCTTAGCCTATACCCTTACCAACCCGACTATGTGGTGGTGGTAGGCCAGAAGGGCTTGGAGGAGCGCATGCAGCGCATCAACAGCCTGTACCCTGCGCTGGAGCTGGAAACGACGATCACGCCTTCGCTCTACGACCGGGTACTGCACTTCCTCAACCCACGCGTACACAAAGATGAGCATGTGCGCATCTACCGCATCGGAGAGAAATAACTAGCGGGTAAAGGTATAGAGGTAGTTGAGCAGGAAGTTCCAGATAAAGACTAGCACGATGGCGATGAATTTGGAAACGTAGAAGTTGAGCTTCGCCTTTTCGGTGAGCAGGTATACGATGAGGTTGTTGATGACCAGGCCGGCCACGGCCACCAGCAGGAACTTGGAAAACTGCCAGCCTATTTCGGGGTCGTGGCTGCGAAAGGTCCAGAGGCGGTTGAGGATGTAGTTGTTGATGCTGGCCAGCACAAAGCCCAGGCTGTTGGCCACGTACTTGTTCCAGCGCAGCTTTTCCTTTGCCAGGAAAGTCACGCCGAAATCAATGATGAGCCCCGTAAAGCCTACCAGACCAAACTTCAGGAATTTAACAAAGAGAGCGCCTGTGCCTTCGGACATGCCCGCAGTTGGTTTGTTTGACTGGTTTCACTTACCTATTAACCGGTAAAATTAAGCACTTTGGTACATAGTGACAAATCTATTCTGTTGGAGCAAGCCTTACATTGGTCGACGAATACAGGCTATTTGTATATTATATTTTGAAATATCGGCTCTTGTTCCTTACTTAGCAGTGAATAAGTAATGCGCCGCAGCACCTCGGTCGGAAACACCACTCTCCCAGTAGCTGACCAGGTCTCTGATAAATTTTAGTCCTTTTGCAGACCACACGCGATGGCCGCACCACTGTTACTTATCCGGTAGTCTGATAGCAGGCACTACCACCTTTCACAAAACTGTTTAAACTTTTTAGCACCCGGTTTGGTTAGGAGTACATCCATACCAAAGCGCGCAAACAACTTAGGATATTAATTCAAAGACATTGCCAGGAGCTCCCCGCTTCGGCAATTACAGGCATACTTGTTTAAGGTGAGATGTAAGTAAGTTGCCGACTTGCAACCAAAAAACACAACGACACAACCAAAAAGAAGCCATACCTGCTAGGTATGGCTTCTTTTGTTTCAGACTTTTTTCTCCGGCCAACTTATTTAAAGAGCCCGCCCAGTTTATCGCCCATGCCTTTCGGTAGCTTGTCTGCCAGCCCCCCGCCCAGCAAGCCCATCAGGTCCGATTGGTTGTTGACATTGCCTCCAATCTTATTCATCAGAAACGACACCACAAAGGGAGCCACCTGCTGCGCCACCGACTCCGGTATACCTACTTTAGAGGTCAAATCGCCCAGATACTTCTGAATCATGCCGTTCATAGCCGGGCTGCCCTGCGGCGATTGCTGGCCTTTTAGCATGTTCATAATACTACCGGCATTACCGCCAGAGGCCTCTTTCTTCAGTCCCTCCGTCAGGTGGTTTTCCGCCAGGTCTACGGACTGGTTAGCCTGCTGCGGGTCCAGCTTGAATTTGTTTTGTAGCTCGCCGGTGAGCTGTCCTTTCACTGTGTTGATGATGTTTCCTAACATAGCTTTTACGTTGATGTGACACTAAATTTCAGGCAGCTGGAATTATACTGCTAAGTCCAGCTGTTTCATTTCTAACGTCTTTGCCCTGCAGAAGATGTAAAGCCAATGGGCACGCAAGCCCATACTAGGCACCTTTGCGGTTTTGGCAAAATAATTGCTACTGCCCCTGGAGGTCCTTATTTTTTGATACCTTTGCCCCCAACAAACCTATGAACATGCGCTATTTAGCCTTCTTAGCCATTATCCTTATTGCCGGCGCCACCCTTGCCGACACCAAACTAAAGAAGACCCAAATCACCAAAGAGGTCAGCATTATGCTGCCCCGCGATTTTGCTCCCCTTCATGACGATGGCATTGCCAGCAAGTATCCGGCTGCCAACCGGCCTGTGGCCGTCTACTCAAGCCCCAACGGGCAGGTGGACTTTAGCATGACGCAGAAGAGCTCGCCGTTTCGCGCACACGACCTGAAAATGCTGCGCGAGATGTACAAGGCCAACCTACTGGAGCGCTTCACCAAAGTGGATTTTATAAGAGACGAGGTGGCCAACATCAATGGCCGCGACTACATTCTGTTTGAGTTTGTGTCGGTGATGGCCGACGAGCGCAACGGCAGCCACCTGGCACCTGTGCAGAAGTATAGCATCATGCTTTACACAGTGCAGCGCAATCAGCTGATGGTGTTCTCACTGCACATGCCGTTTATGATGAAGAACGACTGGCAGGACACGGCCCGTGAGGTGATGGGCTCCCTGAAAATAAAAGATTAGACTACCCCGTATACCTGATCATAAAGGCCTCTCCTTTGCCGGAGGGGCTTTTTTTTTGTATCTTGTGAAAAAGCGAAACTTATACCTATACCTGTGGACTTACTATCGATACACAGCGACGACCATTACATGCAGGAGGCCTACCGGCAGGCAACGTACGCCTTCGAGGAGGGCGAGATCCCGATCGGTGCCGTTGTAGTGAGCAACAACCGCATCATCGCCAAAGCCTACAACCAAACCGAGAAACTGAACGACGTCACGGCCCACGCCGAAATGCTGGCCCTGACGGCCGCAGCCGAGTACCTGGGCAACAAGTACCTCAACGACTGCACGCTGTTTGTAACGGTGGAGCCCTGCGTGATGTGCGCAGGAGCCAGCTACTGGGCGCAGCTGAAACGGGTGGTGTACGGAACATCTGAGCCCAAGCGCGGGTATAGGAGAGTGGGCAATCTGCTGCACCCTAAAACTGAGATGGTGAGCGGTGTAATGGCGCAGGAGTGTGCCGAGCTGATGGCCTCATTCTTTGCAGCCAAAAGAAAATAACTAACTTTGAAACTCGCATTTCAAGCGCATACGTACACCTATAAATCTGTACGCATGCTATTATTCACATATATAACCACATAAAACTATGGCTTTCGAATTACCGAAACTACCTTATGCCTACGACGCGCTGGAACCACACATCGACGCGCGCACTATGGAAATCCACCATACGAAGCACCACCAGGCCTATACCGACAACCTGAACAAGGCGATCGCAGGCACTGAGATGGAGAACATGAGCATCGAGGAGATCATGCAGAACGTGAAGGAAGACAACAAAGCGGTTCGCAACAACGGCGGTGGCTATTACAACCACAACCTGTTCTGGGAGATCCTGTCGCCAAATGGTGGCGGTCAGCCTTCCGGTGAACTGGCAGACGCGATCAACTCCGCTTTCGGTTCTTTTGACCAGATGAAGGAGAAGTTCAACGCGGCTGCTGCAACGCGCTTCGGCTCTGGCTGGGCCTGGCTGTGCGTAAAAGACGGCAAGCTGGAGATCTGCTCTACGCCAAACCAGGACAACACGCTGATGTCGTTTGCAGAAGGTTGCGGCGGCCAGCCGATCCTGGGCCTGGACGTATGGGAGCACGCTTACTACCTGAACTACCAGAACCGTCGTCCGGACTACATCAACGCTTTCTGGAACGTGGTGAACTGGGAGGAAGTAACCCGTCGCTACAACGAGGCGAAGTAAGGTATAGCCTGACAGCTAAAACAAGAGAGCTCCGTCTTTTCAGATGGGGCTCTCTTGTTTTTATACCTTGTAGTGTCTAGACCAGCAGTGGCTTTGATTACTTCTTAGCCGTTACCTGCTTGTTGTTTTTATAAGCCTCCACGCCGGCATCCAGGAACTTCACAAAGTTCTCCACGCTCAGGTCGTAGGCAATCGGCTTCACCAGCACATTTTCGTTTTCGTCCATTAGCACATAATAAGGCTGGGCGTTCACGTTGAATTTTGTGATCTGGTAGTCGGCGTATTTCTTACCAAGCGTCTTTTTCTCTTTTCCGTCGTACTCGCTGGTATACCACTCGCTTTCCGGCAACTCGCTCTTGTCATCCACATAAAGGGCGGCGATCACATAGTTTTCCTGCAGTCGGCGCAGCACTTCGGGGTGCGACCATACGTTTGCCTCCATTTCGCGGCAGTTCACGCAGCCGTGGCCCGTAAAGTCGATAAAGATCGGCTTGCCTTGCTCGGCAGCGCAGCGCTTGGCCTGCTCCAGGTCGAAGTAGCCCTGCAAACCGTGTGGCAGGTGCAGGAAGTCGGCATACTTGGGCGGCTCGCACAGTTGGTTTGAGGTATACTGCGCCGTGCCTCCTCCTCCGTTCTGGCGCACCAGGGCGTTGATGTCGAAGTCGTGGGTGGACTGTGGTGGCAGGTAACCGGACAGGGCTTTGAGCGGTGCTCCGAACATACCCGGAATCAGGTATACCACAAAGGCAAAAGTCGCGATGGCCATGAAAACGCGGGGTACGCTGATGTATGGCAGATCCGAGTCGTGTGCGAACTTGAGCTTGCCCAACAGGTAGAAGCCCATCAGGGTGAAGATGACAATCCACAGCGCCAGGTATACCTCACGGTCGAGGATGCCCCAATGGTATACCTGATCGGCAATGCTCAGGAACTTAAGTGCCAGGGCCAGCTCCAGAAAGCCCAAAACAACCTTAACGGAGTTAAGCCAGCCACCGGACTTTGGCAGGCTGCTGAGCCAGGAAGGGAAGATGGCGAACAAAGTAAACGGCAAGGCAAAAGCAAGCGAGAAGCCGAACATACCCATGACCGGACGTAGCGTTTCGCCACCAGCAGAGGCCACCAGGATACTGCCCACGATCGGTCCTGTGCACGAAAAAGACACGAGCACCAGCGTAAAGGCCATGAAAAAAACGCCCAGAACGCCGCCTTTATCAGCCTGCGCATCAGCTTTGTTCAGCCATGAGCTTGGAAGCGTAATCTCAAACAGGCCCAGGAAAGACATACCGAAGATCACGAACACGGCAAAGAATAGCACGTTGGGCAGCCAGTGCGTACTCAGGAAGTTGGCTCCGTCGGCCCCAAACAGCTTGGCCACGATGGTGCCGGCTATGGTATAGATGGCAATGATGGAGATGCCGTAGAGCAGCGCTTTGCCAATGGCCTGCGCACGGCTTTGGCTGCTGCCCGTAAAGAAACTCACCGTCATAGGCACCATCGGGAACACGCAAGGCGTAAGCAGGGCCACCAGCCCCGACCCGAAGGCTATCAGCATAAAGGTCCAGATGCTTCCGCCGGAGGCGTCTTCGTTCGAAAAATCGATCAGAGCGGGCGTTACGGTTTCAGCAGTTTCCTCTTTTTCCAGAGCTTCCTCAGCAGCCAGCACCGAGTCCTGACTAAGGGCAGGCGGTACTGCCGTATCGAGACCATCCGGAGCCGTAGCCTGTGTTGTGGCTTGCTCAGGGGCCTGATTGATGGCTTCGGCAGGTGTCTGGGTAGGCGTAGAAGTCGGCGTTACCGCGCCGCTCGCAGCTGTTACTTTGATCTGCGCATTGGTAAAGGCAAAGTCATCGTCAAACGGGATACACTTGCCGTCGATGTCGGTGCATACCTGGTATTCGTAAGTACCCTTCACAACCAGGTCGGGCTGCAGCACTTTCACTTTCTGCCTGAACTGAGCGGTGCCTACAAAGTAGGTATACTCTCCTTCCCAGAGGTCATCGTATTTCTTTTTGGGATTTACGGGCTTGATCTTGCCCACCAGCTGGTAGGACGGGTGTTTTTCAAACTTGAACTCCGTCACCATCGGCCCCAGATCAGGGTCAAAATCAGAGGAGTAGAGGTACCAGTCCTTGTCTATTTTTACGTTGAAAATGAGCTCGACTTCCTCACCTACTTTGACTTCCTTTTTGGAAACATCGTAGCTCCAGGAGGCAGGCTTCAGCACCTGCGCCTGCGCCATTTGCGCTGCAAGAGTCATCAGGACCACCAGCAGCCAGGGCATCCGGAGTGCCAGCCTCGGTTTATTTCTCATAAGGGTATACCTAGTTAATTCTTTAGATCACAGACGCCAGCAAGGGCGCTACAAAAGTACGAAATTTGGACGAAAGCCCCATCCGTTCAGCAGCATCGTTCCCTCACCAAAGACAGAAGACCAGCAATTGCCTGCCTATGCCGCCCCCAGTGCCATGAATAACAGAAAACAGGTATAGGTTGTTTCCTGGCTGCACCGCATGCCGCTTCTTTTGCTCTTCCCTTTGTTTCAGGACTGTAGGCAAGCATAACAAATCACTGATAACCAACACAATGACGTTCACCCTGAGTTTCATACCGTTCACGGATATGGCAGGTATAGCAGGCGTTTCGAAGGAATCTTACACTCCCTCCAAACGTCTATTCTATATCAGTTTATATACAAATTGTCCATCTGAAACTATGAATCTAAACTTTCAGCCACAGGAATATACCCCTATTAAAACCGTCTGCGGCAGAGCGCTTGATTCTACCTTCAAGGCCATCAAGCTTGCGCGCGACGAGAAACACAATTTCCATATTGTGTACCGTACTTTCTCAGACGAATTCATTTACTCCTTCTGCAATCCCTTCCTCGATACTCCTTCAGAGCATGATTACAGAATAATTTCCGAAGAAGAGGCAAAGGCGATCTTTCTGCCGCTGCTTTCTGCGGAAAATGCCCGCGAGTTGTTCAGCACCGCCCAGGCACCCACCATGCTGGCTCAGTACTAGCCAACTGAAGACGTATCAACAAGAAAAGGTGCCCTGGCACCTTTTCTTGTTTTAGCCCTTTGCCGCCCCGTACGGCGCCTCAAATCCTGATTCTTGCTAATAGCCTATACATATATATTAAAAACACGTAATTTAGCTTAATTTTACGCTGCCGGAAGCAAACCGCGCCGTAACACACTATGGTCCTAAACATCTTACTCACTATATTCCTGGTATTGCTCAATGGCTTCTTTGTGGCGGCGGAGTTTGCCATCGTGAAGGTGCGCGCCTCACAGATCGAACTGCGGGCACAGGCGGGCAGCTCGATGGCCAGGCTTGCCCAGCACATGCTCACCCACCTCGATGCCTACCTCTCGGCCACGCAGCTCGGTATTACGCTGGCTTCGCTTGGCTTGGGTTGGATCGGAGAGAGTGTTGTGGCCCAGATCGTAATCAACGTAATGGAGTTCTTCGGCTTTCAGGGCAGCGCCGCGCTGGCCCACAAAATAGCATTGCCGATCTCTTTTGCCATCATCACGGTGCTGCACATCGTGTTTGGCGAGCTGGCCCCTAAGTCGCTGGCCATACAGCGCTCCGAGGCAACTACGCTGGCCATCACCCTGCCCCTTCGCTTTTTCTACTACCTGTTCAGGCCCTTTATCTGGATCCTCAACGGCTTTGCCAACATGGTGCTGCGCTCAATGGGTATCCGCCCTGTGCACGGCTCCGAAGTACATTCCCCCGAGGAGCTGCGCCTCCTCTTTGAGCAAAGCGCTGAGGGCGGCCTGCTGGTTGACTCCCAGCACGAACTCCTCGAAAACGTGTTCGAGTTTAACGAACGAATGGTGAAGCAGATCATGGTGCCCCGCACCCGCATGGTGGCCATAGATGTGAACATACCGGAACCGGAACTGATGGAGATCATTTTTGAGGAAGGCTATTCCCGCCTCCCGGTTTACGATGGCTCGATCGATAATATTGTGGGCGTGCTGTACGTGAAAGATATTCTGAGCCTGATGCGCCTGAATGAGCCGATCATTATTGAGAAGCTGATGCGCCCGGCCTATTTCGTGCCGGAGACTAAAAAGATCCCGCGCCTGCTGCAGCAGTTCCAGCGCCGCCACATGCACATGGCCATCGTGACGGATGAGTTCGGCGGTGTGTCGGGTATCGTGACCATCGAGGACATCATCGAGGAACTGGTGGGCGAGATTCAGGACGAATACGATGAAGAGGTGCCAATTGTAGAGCGTCTCGGCGATTTCGAGTACCGTGTGAATGGCGGTGCCCCAGTTTCGGATGTGAACGACTATTTGCCTTTCCCGATCCCAGAAGGTGAGGATTACGAAACGATAGGCGGCTTTGTGACCCTGCTCTATGGCCATATACCGGACGACATGAACGAGGCCGCTGACTTTAACGAGTACCAGATACGGGTGCTGGATAAATCGGATCGCCGGGTGGAATGGGTGCTCCTGACGGTAAAGGAGGATTTTCACTCCCAGATAGAGCCACAAACGGACGAACCAAATAATTAACAGAAAGGCTATACCGGACAGGTATAGCCTTTCTGTTTTGGAAGCCTACACCTCCGGGTTAGTAAACCAGCCGCTGTACATCACATAGTTGTTGGCTACTTTATCCAGGCCCTCGATCTGCTCATGGCTGAGTTGTTTTACCTTTTTGGCAGGTATACCGGCGTAGATGTAACCCGACTCACATACGGTGTTTTCCAGCACGATAGCGCCCGCCGCCACAATGCAATTTTTCTGCACCAGCGCGTTGTCCATCACAATGGCTCCCATCCCGACCAGCACATTGTCTTCCACGGTGCATCCATGCACAATGGCGTTGTGCCCAATCGATACATTGCTGCCAATGGTTGTAGCCGCCTTCTGATAAGTGCAATGGATCACAGCGCCATCCTGAATGTTGGTTTTGTCGCCGATCCGGATTGCATTCACGTCGCCCCGGACCACAGCATTGAACCAAACCGAGCATTCGCGCCCCATCAACACATCGCCCACAATGGTAGCATTCTCGGCTACGAAACAATCGTCGCCGAGCTGTGGGCTTATTCCTTTTACAGGTAAGATAACTGGCATATTTTAAGTTAGAAAGTTTAGAAGTTAGAAAGTTAGAAAGTTTAGAAGTTTGAGAGTTTTTTGCAGGGACAGGTCGCGACCCGTCCGAATCGTGCACCGGCAATGATGCAGGAAATGATTTCCGAATCTTGCACCAAACAATTAGCAACCAGCAATCAACAATTTAACAATTCAGCAATTTAACCATCAAATTAACCGCTTCCACGTCCCTTTGCTTAGGTTATATTTCAGTGTGCTGGGGAGGGCTTTCCAGAAGTATTTGTTTATTTCTACGGCGAAGCTGGGTTGCATGTAGCAGTTGATGGTGCAGCCTTCGCAGGCCGGCAGTCGCCCCTCCAGTTGCTTCAGTTCCTCTACCTCATCACTAAGGTATAGCGCACGCAGATTTCCCTGTATCGGGAAGCTTTTGGTGCCCAGGTGGTAGCAGGGTAACACCAATTCGTTTTCCGGAGAGATGACCAGTGTGGTGCTGGCGGCTTTACAAACCGGATCGGCCACCTTATTGCCCCCGTCCCGACGCAGTTGCACAAAGCCTTCGTTCAGGTATACGCCTTTGCGTTTTCCGAAAGCGGTCAGAAAATCTAATTCTTCTTCCGTGAGCTGCTCCCCTACCGCTACGTCATTGTACTCAAAAGCCGGGTTGATGATCAGCATCAGATTATTGGGCTGCGTAATGGTGCGGTATATCTCCTCGAGTTGGTCCAGATTGTGCCGGAAAACCGTGAAGAGAATATCGGGTCGCTCGCCCAGTTGCTTAGCCACTTCTATCGATTCCATCACAAAATCGTAGCAGGCCACACCGCGACCGGCATCGTGTTCATCTTTGTGGGCCGAGTCCAGCGAGAAGTGCAGCATGTCCACTTTACCTTTCAGTCGCTCCGCTAACTTAGGGTACAGCATGCCGTTGGTGGTAAGGGTAGTGATGAAGCCCATGTCGTGCGCCATTCCCAGCATCTGGTCGATTTGCCGGTGCAAGAGCGGCTCCCCGCCTGTAAAGTCAATCACCTGCACCCCCAGCTTTTTCAGGTCGCGCAGGTTTTGGGCCACATCCTCCAGTGTGATGTAGGGCGATGGCTTCTCCCAGATGTCGCAGAACGAGCACTTCGCGTTACAGCGGTAGGTAACGTAGTAGTTGCATAGCACAGGCTTCGATCTCAGACGCATCCGGGGAAAGTTGTTTACCCAAAATTAAGGATTCTGTCCGAGTATCAGGTATGGTAGTAGTTGAATTGCTAAATTGTTGGATGGTTGAATTGTTGATGGTTGATTGCTGATTGTTTGATCATGCACGATTCGGACAGGTCGCGATCTGTCCCTACAAGCTCTAACTCCTAAACTCTCTAACTCCTAAACTTTAGAACTCATGAAAAGACAGAACATCTCCTCCGGCGCGGTATGGGAAGATACGATTGGGTATAGCCGGGCTGTGCGCGTGGGCCATGTAGTAGAAGTGGCGGGCACCACGGCCATGGATGGTGACCAGGTAGTAGGTGTAGGCGATGCCTATGAGCAGACCCGTTTCATCCTCCAGAAGATAGAGAAGGCCCTGCAGGAAGCCGGCGCCACACTGCAGCAGGTAGTGCGTACACGCATCTACGTAACCGATATCAGCCAGTGGGAAGCGGTGGGTCGCGCGCACGGCGAGATCTTCAGAGACATAAAGCCCGCCGCTACCATGGTGCAGGTAAGCGCCCTCATCAGGCCGGAGCAACTTGTGGAAATCGAGGCAACCGCTATCCTGTAGGCTACACTAGAAATTAACAGTCACCCTATGCCGTAAATCAAATTTTCTATATATTAGATATTTGGTATTTACTCGCAGCCATCATTTTACAGGTATAGGGGCAATGGAACAGCACGAAATTGAAAAGGCGGAAAAGCATATTCGCAACGCATGGGTTTTAGGGATCATCTCTACGGTTTTAACCATTTTAGCTTCGCTGATAGGTACTTACCATGAAGATTTCAGGTATAGCTCAGGCTTCAACACATGGACGCTGTTTGACGCGGCACTGATCGCCGCACTCACATTCGGCATTTATAAAAAAAGCAGGTTCAGTGCGTTAGGCCTGCTGGTATACTTTGTGCTTTCCAAGTTTATTGAATCTGCCTATAACGGACAGTTTCCTCTTAGCTTTGGCACCCTGATTTTTGGGTACTTTTACCTGATGGGTACCATTGCCGCCTTTAAACTACACACCCATACCAAGCGCCTTGCCGAACTGGAGCATGGCCCTCAGAAACGGAGTATTGCATTTTATGTGCTGTCCGGATTTAGCGTGCTCGTGCTGGGTCTTTTTATCTGGCTAGTCGTGGTCGCCGCTGGTGGCCCGGGTACTGAGGTTGTTCCCGGCAGACAGCTGAAGGCAAAATATGTGAGTTTCGCCACCGACGAAGGTCTGTTAGACCCTACTGAGCAAATCCAATACTGGTACTCGGATGCTTTCAGCGACTTTACAGACGGTTTCTATTTTTTCACTGACAAAAAGGTAGTCGTGTACAACAACTCCTGGGACGAACCGGCCATCCTCATGCCCTTCGACTCTATCCAGAACATCACTTTCCATGCAGACCCCTCTTTCCTGGAGGACAGCCAATTGTTCCTCGAATTGAAGGACGGCACCTTCGTCAACTTTCCAGTCTCGAGCGAGAACGGCGGGGACCAACGCTTTCACAAACGGTTGCGGTCACTCTGGAAAGAAGCACAGGCCGCACAACTGACCAATACCCATATGGAACTGGAAGCGGGCGAAGTAAATGTTGTTTCCAAAGAGCAACTTTAAGTGACAGATCCGGAGACGGAGATGATTATTATTTGATTAATCCTATAACAAGACTTACTATACCCTATATTCACACGGTTACGTACTAAAAGGCTATTGATAATTCGTTATACCTGTGCCGCTTTGGCTAAGGTATAACCATGTAGAATTTAATCTGATAGCTATGAAAAATTTAGTGCTGACCATATTCGCGCTGTTTGCCCTTAGCACGGCAGCACAGGCGCAGTTCCTGACGGGTGGACTTAAGGCGGGCGTGGGCTCATCGAGCGTGAGTGTGCATGACGTCACCAGCAACCCCGCTGAGTATGCAAAAAAAGAATCTGTGACCAGTTACCATGCCGGTGCCTTTGCCCGCATCAACATCTTAGGCCTTTTTGTGCAACCCGAAGCCGTGTTTACACAGACGGGTGGCCGCCTAGAGTCGAACCCCAACGCCACGCTAGCCAACCGTGTAGCCGATATCAAGTTCAATCGCCTCGACGTGCCCATTATGGCAGGTATAAGCTTGGGCAATGTAGTGCGCCTGCAGGCAGGTCCGGTGGCCTCCACGCTGCTGAGCGCACGCCAGGACGGGCAGAGTATCAAGAGTTTTATGGAGAACTCTGACTGGGGCTACCAGGCGGGCGTTGGCCTCGACATTCAGCGCCTGACATTGGACGTGCGCTACGAACGCATCAACCGCAGCTTCGATAACCCAACTAATCAGAGCAATTACGACCTGGCTAATAAGCAGATCCTGGTAAGCGTGGGTCTGAAGTTGTTTTAAGGCATAGCCTCCATTAAGCAACCCGCTTAAAACAAAAGAGCCGAAGCAGTTTCTATACCTGCTCCGGCTCTTTTTATATTAAAGGCTATACCTGTTAGGGCATATACAGCTGTGCTCCCGGGCCAATCGGCAGGTCCAGCAAGATCCAGACAATAAACATTAGAACCCAGCCGATCAGGAACACGATAGAGTAAGGCAGCATGGTTGAGATAACGGTGCCTAAACCTGCTTTCTTGTCGTAACGCTGAATGAAGGCCACGATCAGGGCGAAATACGACATCATCGGCGAGATGATGTTGGTTACGCTGTCGCCGATGCGATAGGCCGTTTGGGTGAACTCCGGCGAGTAGCCCAGCAGCATGAACATCGGGATGAACACCGGTGCCATGATCGCCCACTTGGCAGAGGCAGAGCCCATGATCATGTTAATGGAGGCCGACACCAGGATGAACATGATCATCAACGGAATGCCGCTCAGTCCCAAGGTCTTCAGCACATCAGCCCCGTTAATGGCCAGGATCAGCCCCAGGTTGGTCCAGTTGAAGTAAGCCACGAACTGCGCTGCGAAGAACACCAGCACGATGTAAGAGCCCAGTGTCTCCATCGACTTGGACATGCCGCGCATCACGTCGCTGTCATTTTTGATGGTCTTGGCGCCGATACCGTATGCTATACCTGCAATGGCAGAAAGCAGGAAGATAAAGGCCACAATGCCTGACATGAAAGGCGAGTTGAGGATTTCACCCGTCTCCGGGTTGCGCAGGTAACCGCCTTCCGGCAGCAGGCCGCCAAGTACAAAAGCAGTGGACAAGATGATGGAGATGGTTGCGTAGAGCAGGCCTCTCTTCTCCTGCTTGTTCAGGCGGTCAATACTTTCCGGTTTTTCGTCTCCGTTATACTCTCCCAACCTTGGCACCACGATTTTTTCCGTCACCCAGGTGCCCAGCGCCGCCACTACAAAGGTAGATGCGAACATAAAGTAATAGTTGGCAGCCGGGTTCACGGTATAGTTCGGATCGATGATGCGGGCCGCCTCCGTAGACAGGCCAGCCAGCAGCGGGTCAATGGTGCCCAGCAGCAGGTTAGCGCTGTAGCCACCCGACACACCGGCAAAAGCTGCGGCCAGACCAGCCAGCGGATGACGGCCGGCCGCCAGGAAGATCACCGCAGCCAGCGGCACCAGCAGTACATAGCCTACTTCAGAAGCCGTGTTAGAGATAACACCTGCGAATACAATCACAAAGGTGAGCAAGCGCTTTGGTGAGGATAGCACCACCAGGCGAAGCACCGCCCCAATCAGGCCCGTGCCCTCGGCTATACCTATACCCAGCAAAGAAACAAGCACCGTGCCCAGCGGGGCGAAGTCGGTGAAATTGGTTACCATGCGGGTCAGGATCATGTGGAGTCCTTCTGCCGAGAGCAGGTTAACCGGTGTTATGATCTTGCCGGTGCCGGGATGTGTCACTGCCAAATCGAACATACTGGCTACCCACGAGAGGATGATAACCAGCAGGGCAAAGCCCGCAAACAGCGTGGCCGGGTGCGGCAAGGCGTTGCCAATACGTTCTATCACCGACAGAAACTTGTCAACTCCTGACTTTTTTGTCTTGATTTGCGTCATAAAAAGGTTGGTTTAAGGTTCCCGCCCGCGCAGCACTTGTTCAGGTAGAGGTGCCGGGCAACCAAGGCCATAGCAAACGGGGTTCCGAATTTGTTCAAAATTTTGCAGCCTCGCAAATTTTAACAAAAAGCCATACCTTCGCTTATCATCAAAAATTGCGTTACCCATGATCAGACCGCTACAGCCCGGCGACAAAATCGCCATCATCGCCACCGCCCGCCTCATCAGCCGCGAAGAAATAGCCGCCGCCATCGACATACTGCAAAGCTGGGGTTTGGAGGTAGAGGTCGGCCCTACGGTGGGGGCGCAGTACGGTGTGTTTGCCGGCGAAGATGCCCTGCGCCTGCAGGACCTGCAGCAGGCCCTCGACCGCCCCGATATCAAGGCCATTATCTGTGCCCGCGGTGGCTACGGTACCACCCGCATCCTCGATCAGGTAGATTTCAGTAAGTTCCAGCAGCACCCGAAGTGGATCGTTGGCTTCAGCGACATCACCTCCCTCCTTTGCCACATCCACAGCTTAGGTATAGAAAGCGTGCACGGCATCATGCCCCTGCTCTTCCCTACCGGCACTGTGGCTGCGCTGGACAGCCTGCGCCGCGTGCTCTTCGGTGAGGAGCTCAGCTACAGCACCGCTTCGCATGCCTTCAACCGCACAGGTATAGCCGAAGGCCAGCTGATCGGCGGCAACCTGGCCCTGTTGCACAACGTCTCCGGCACCAGCTCTGATTTCAACACAAAGGGCAAGATCCTGTTTCTGGAAGACGTGGACGAGTACCTCTACAGCATCGACCGCATGATGGTGCACCTCGACCGCGCCGGCAAACTCAAAGACCTCGCCGGCCTTATCGTGGGCCATTTCAGCGATATGAAAGACAACGCCATCCCTTTCGGAAAAGACGCCTACGAGATCATCGCCGAGCACAGCGGCAAGTATAGCTACCCTGTTTGCTACGGCTTCCCAACCGGCCACGAGCCGGACAACCTGGCGCTGGTGTGCGGCCGCACGGCAAGGCTGGAAGTTGCGGAGAATGGGGTGAGGCTGGAGTATGCTCATTCCTCATAACTACGCTATATTAGATGTTATAGGGAATAATTCCTTATAGACAGTAATTGTGCGTCTAAAGATCTAAATTACAAGGACATGGATAAGAGAATTGCAATTAAAATCATGTTATGGCTAATCGTAGCTATCACTATTTTTCACATGGCTATTCTTTTCAAGCTTATTCCCTATGAAATCACATGGGGTGGTAGATTGAAGAGTGATGCTGAGATGTACGTATTCGAATCGATATCTTTGGCAATCAACATCTTTCTGGGCTTCGTTCTTTTAATAAAAGGAGAGTATGTGAAGCAGATCTTGCCACTGAAGATTGTGAACCTTGTTTTATGGGCCTTCCTAGGGTTGTTTGTCTTAAACACGATCGGAAACATGGTAGCAAAGACAAATTTTGAGAAATTCTTTGCCATCATAACGCTTTCTTTCTCTATCCTAATTTGGATTATTTTGAAAAAAGCAAAAGCTATGAAGGCGCAACAACACCTATAGCGCTTATAAACGCACCATCGCCAATTCCGTCTCAACCTCGAAACAGCTGCCTCACAAACCGGAATGAATAACATCCTCATAAAAAGAGTTAGCCTAAACGACATTGCGCAACTGCAAAAAATCAGCAGGCAATTTTTTTTTGATACATTCTCAGCTACCAATACCGAGGAGAACATGAAAAAGTATCTGGAAGAAGAACTTTCTGTTGAAAAGCTGACGGCTGAACTAAACAATAAAGATTCCGAATTCTATTTTGCTACAGTTGATGATAAAATAGTTGGTTACCTAAAGGTGAACACAGGCCAGGCGCAGACAGAACTTAAAGGCGACAGCGGCCTTGAAATAGAACGAATCTATGTGTTAAAGGACTATCACGGCAAAGGTGTAGGTCAGATGCTTTATGAACATGCTCTCCAAATTGCACGGCAAATGCAAGTCGACTATGTATGGCTGGGTGTCTGGGAAGAAAACCGAAGGGCGGTCAATTTCTATAAGAAAAACGGGTTCGTCGAGTTTGACAAACATATCTTCAGACTGGGAGATGACGAGCAGACAGACCTTATGATGAAGCTTCTATTGTAGCGGTATCAGTATGCTAAGAACCCAAAACAAAACCCGAAACATCTCTCTGTATCATATGACCAAACGTCTACTCCTCCTTACTTTACTCCTTTGCATTTTTCAACCTTCCATGGCTCAGAAAAGAACCGATGAACAGCTGCGCAACCTGCTTTTGAAAGCAGGCAACGAGAGTGTGAACGTGCTGCTCCAGGATCTGGAGAAATATCGTGTGCAGATCATCTATACCGAGATCAACCGCGACAAGCACAACAAGCCTTCTTTCAAGAACCACTACTTTAACTACGATCCGGATCTTTATTTCAACCCGGCCTCTACGGTAAAGATGCCGCTGGCTTTCATGGCCTTGGAGAAGCTCAACACGCTTCAGAAGAAAGGGATAGACAAACACACGCCTGTGGTGTTCGACAGCAGCCAGGTTGGGCAGACGCCACTCCATGCAGACGCTACCGCTGCCAATGGCCTGCCCTCCATCGCGCACTTCATCAAACGGGCCCTGCTGATCAGCGAGAACGACCCTTATAACCGCCTGTACCAGTTTGTGGGGCAGCAGGAAGTCAACCGCAGCCTGCAACGGAAAGGCTACAAAGATTCCCGCATTGTGCGGCAGTTCATGGGCTTTACCACAGAGCAAAACCGTTACTCCAATCCGGTGCGCTTCCTGAATGCAGACGGCAGCACCAAATATGCCCAGCCGGCACTCTACAACACCGATTCCATTGACTTCAGCCAGGTCATCAAACTCGGCAAGGCGCACTACGACAGCCGCGACACGCTGGTGCAGGGGCCTTTTGATTTTACAGCGCATAACAAGCTGCCCCTGGAGGATCTGCAGCAGTTACTGCAGTCGGTGATGTTTCCGAAGTCGGTACCCAAAAAGCAGCGCTTCAACCTCACCAAAGACGATTACGACTTCCTGTACCGCTACCTGTCGCAGTACCCGTCCGAAACGCCATACCCTAAATACGACGACTCGATTTACTACGACAGCTATGTGAAGTTCTTCTTCCGGAACGACTCGCACCAAATGCCAAGACATGTGCGGGTATTCAACAAAGTGGGCTGGTCCTATGGCTTCCTGACGGATGTATCGTATGTAGCGGATTTTGAAAACCAGGTTGAGTATATGCTCTCGGCCACGGTGTACGTAAACAGCGACGAGGTGCTCAACGACGGCAAGTACGACTACGACACCCTCGGCTACCCCTTCCTCTATCATCTGGGGCAGATCATTTACCAGCACGAGCTGAAAAGAGAGCGCAAGTTTAAACCCGATTTGTCTGCCTTTCAGGTGCAGTATGAAAAGCGCGACGAAAACGACAAACGTCCTGCCTTAAGCGAAGTGGATAATTAAAGCATCTGATCAGGTATAGGTATAGCAAAAGAAGTTCGGCTATACCTATACCTGCAACTCTGTTTCCAAGGTATAGCTTTTTATCAGGCGGCCCTGTCTATACCTTTCGCACGCACCTGGTTGTAGTAATTGCAGACGCCGTTCAGCACGCACTTTTCGCACCGCGGGTAAGACCAGGTACAGATCAGCTGTCCATGTTTGAGCAGGTGTTTGTGAAAGTTGAAGAGTACCAAGGCATCTTTGGGCAGCATACCCAGTAGGATGTCGTGTGCTTTGTTGGCGGTGACTTTGGCTCCGATCAACCCCACCCGCTGGCTTATCCGGAACACGTGCGTGTCGACGGGCAGCACCGGCTTTTTGAAGTTGAACAGCAGCACCAGTGTGGCTGTCTTCAGGCCTACGCCCGGCAGGCGGGTCAGCCAGGCCAAGGCCTCCTCCACCGGCATATCTTCCAGGAAGTCAATACTGAACTCTCCCCGCTCCTCCTTGATGATGCGCAGCGCCTCCTGTATCTGGGGCACCTTCTGGCCCGGGTAGCGCGTGGTGCTGATGGCCTCGGCCAGGTCGTCGAAAGGCGCATTCATTACGCCTTCCCAGTCGCCGAAGCGCTCCATCATGGTATAGAAGGCCTTCTCCTCGTCTTTGTGGTTGGTGCGGTGCGAGAGCATCGTCGAGATCAGCTCGTGCATGTGGCTGCGGCGCGGGTCGAGCCGCAGGGGCTTGTACTCCTGGTTGAGCAGCTCGTGCGTAATCATTGTTTTCTCTTCAGCAGGTAGTTCGTATCCTTCCATAGCGCATGTGGGTTAGCCAGTTCTTCATTAACGGCTTTACGCAAAGGACGTTTCCGGTAAAATCTGCTGATTAAGACAAGAGTATATGTTCGAACATTTGTTCAGAAAAATTGCATTATATTACAACAAAATATTTACGTTCCCGCTATACCTGTAATCTCAGTCCAAAACGGCATTAACTTTCATTCTATGCAGATCAAATTCTTAGGAACAGGAGGTGCCTTTGACATCGATTACCTGAACTCTGCCGCGCTGGTGTCGCTACGTGGGAAGTGTATTTTGCTTGATTGTGGCTTTACAGTATACCCCACGCTGGTGCACAAAAACCTGCTGCACCGGGTTGACTACATCCTGCTCACGCACCTGCACAACGACCACTGCGGCAGTCTGGCCAATCTGCTGCTCCACAAGCATGTGGTGGACAAAGCCCCAAAGCCCGTTCTCCTCTACCCAAACGACCAGTTCAGGGCGCAGGTATATGAGTTTCTCAAAATACAGGTCAAGAATCCGGACAAGTACGTGGAGTTTGTGCCGCTCGAGCATTTTGAAGGTATAAAGGCTGTCGACACGTATGGCGTGCACTCAGAGGGGCTGCAGTCCTTTGCCTACATTTTCGAAGAAGACGACAGGCGCATTGTGTACTCCGGCGACTTGGGCAAGCCCGACGTGCTGTTCGACAGGCTGAGCCGCATGCCCTCGCTGCCTACCTGCGTTTACCACGACATTACCTTCAACCCCGAAAACACAGGCCATACCTTTTACAAAAAGCTGCTCCCCTACATGAACGGCGTGGAGATGTTCGGCTACCACTGCGACCCGACTCAGAACCCGGAGGACAACCCCATCAGGCTGGTATTTTACCAAAAAGACCTCCTGGCCTGACGCTTTTCGGAAAGCCTGTATCCAATTAGGTAAAACATGTGTATCAGATGAGGGTTAATGCTGCAGCATTACACCAAACCAGTTGGCACATGACATTTACGATGACTTTCCGCTCCAAGAAGAAACGGTCTTTCCTGCAGAGTCCGCTGCACATGGCCTATGCAGCCATTCTTGTGAGTTTTGTGGCCTACACGGGCTTCACTACACCTGATTTGCTCAACTGGCTGCTCGAGAACTCGCTCACCATCTCGGTGCTGATCGTGCTGGCGGCATTTTACAACATCTTCCGCTTCTCCGACACCAGCTATACCTTAATTTTCCTGTTTATGATGCTGCACGTGTACGGCAGTTATTACCAGTACGCCGACAACCCGTTCGGGGAGTGGATGAAGGAGCCGTTCAACTTCCAGCGCAACCACTACGACCGCCTGGTGCACTTCAGTTTCGGACTCCTGCTCACGTATCCGATCTACGAAATTGCGAGAAGAGGCTTTCATCTGAGTGTGTTCATCAGCAGTGTGCTCACGCTCTCGCTGGTGCTGGCGCTGGGTGCGGTGTATGAGATTGTGGAGTGGGTGGTGGCCGACCTGGTGTACGATGGCGATAAGCAGGGAATGGCCTACCTGGGTATGCAGGGGGACATTTGGGATGCGCAGAAAGACATGGTGCTTGCCTTGCTCGGAGCCGTCATCGCCCTCGGGTTTGCCCTGGCTCTGCGCAAACGCAACCAACCTGCCGACGACAAAAACTGACAATAAGAAAGGCGGCTATACCTTCTCAGGTATAGCCGCCTTTCTACTGGTTGATTTGAGTACTACAGTTCACCGCGCTCAGCGGCTTTCTTCATTTTCTCGTTTGCAAAAATCGCGATCTCTACACGACGGTTTGCCTGACGGCCGGCTGCAGTGGAGTTGTCGGCTACCGGGTGGTCGAAAGCCCAGCCCTGGGTAGTGATGCGGTTACGTGCAACGCCCTGCTGGGTGGCATAGCTCGCCACCGACTCCGCACGACGCTCCGACAGACGCTGGTTCAGGTCGCGGCTACCGGTGTTGTCGGTGTGGCCCTCGATGATGATGTTTGTGTCTTCGTATTTCTTCAGCGTGGCTGCCAATTGCTCGATGTCAGTTCTGGCGTTGGCGCGCAGGTCAGCTGAGTTTACGTCGAACAGGATGCCTGAGTCGAAGGTGATTTTGATACCCTCCCCTACACGCTCTACTTTCGCATTCTCGAGGTCACGGCGTAGTTCCTCGGCCTGTTTGTCCATACGGCGACCGATCAGAGCGCCAGCCGTGCCGCCTACGGCAGCACCGATAATGGCACCTGCAGCCGTGTTTCCTGCCGCCCTGCCAATGACGCCACCTACCACGGCACCGCCACCAGCGCCTATGGCACCGCCCTTGGCTGTGCGACTGGCATTACAGGAAGATAATAAGAAACCAAATACGGCAAGCGCCATCAAGTAAATTCTGATATGTTTCATTGTCTTAAGTTTTTAAATTTCCAATTACAGTTGTCAGATTAAGCCCTTAATACTCCAAATTCGCTAAAATGTTGTATTCACATATAGCACTTATACTGGTTCCTATACCTTGCGCCTTTACTAATCAACTTGTTAAAAGCAGCATCTGCGCAGGATAGATTTCAATAGATGAAGTGTATACGCAAACCCGCCGGAGTAATTTTCAATACCAGTAAAAAAGGGCCTTGGCGGCCTGTATAAGTGGGCTTTGGCTTTACTACGATGCACAAAAAAAAGCGCCCGCCAGGTATACCTGACGGGCGCTTCAGCACAGGTGCTATACCTGATGCCTTATTTTATCTCGCCGCTCTCGGCAGCTTTCTTCAGCTCTTCGTTCGCAATGATGATCACTTCTACACGGCGGTTTTGCTGGCGACCTTCTGCAGTCGTGTTGTCAGCAATCGGCTGGTCAAAGGCATAGCCTTTTGCCTGCATACGCGATCCGTCTACACCAAGTGTACGGGCGTAGTTGGCTACTGACTGCGCACGACGCTCAGACAAGCCCTGGTTCAGCTCGCGGCTGCCGGTGTTGTCGGTGTGGCCTTCGATTATGATGTTCGTTCCATCGTATTTCTTCAGCGTCTCTGCCAGTTTCGCAATGTCCTTTTTAGCAGCGGCGCTTAGCTCGGCAGAGTTTACGGCAAACAGGATACCTGAATCGAAGTTAACGCGGATACCCTCACCCACGCGCTCTACGTTCGCATTCTCCATGCTCTTCTGCAGCTCTTCGGCCTGCTTGTCCATGCGGCGACCGATGATAGCACCGGTAGCACCACCCACAGCAGCACCCACAATGGCACCAGCGGCCGTGTTACCCATTCTGTTACCAATAATACCACCTACCACAGCACCGGAGCCCGCTCCGATAATGCCGCCCTTGGTAGTCTTATTCATACCTTTCTTCTCCTGGCCGGTAGTAGAGGTATCAGTTCTGTTACCTGTTGTAGTAGAGGTGTCGCCTGTACCGGAAGCGGTAGGGCGCGTAGTCTGGCATGATGTAAACAGCATAGTTACTGCCAGCATTGATGTCAACGATAGTTTTACTAGTTTCATAGTCGTGTGATAAATTTGAAAAATTGGTTTTGGTTGATTTAGTATTGAAATCTGTTTAAAAATTGCTTTTGCGCCGAGTTTAGGCACAAGCGCGTCACATTACTTTTTGTGCATTCGCAATACTAATGCCAAACTTAGGCACAATATTGTGCTTTACCCAAACTATTACTTTCATAAGCCGAAAAGGTTCATTTCTACCTGTCAGGCTTATACTTTGTCCTGTTTGAGTACTAGCAGAAGAGCCTGTCAGCTTCACTAACAGGCTCTTGAAGGCTTATTTTTTATGCAATTGGCTTAAGACGACTTGGCTACTTTCTGAACCTTGGCAGTACCATTGCTTTCTTCCGAAGCAGGCATGATCATGGCCAGCAGGTCAACCAGGCGCTGCTTCAGTTCTTTGCGATCCACGATAAAGTCCAGGAAGCCGTGCTCCAAAACGAACTCTGCGCTCTGGAAGCCTTTCGGCAGGTCTTTCCCGATCGTTTCCTTGATCACACGCGGTCCGGCAAAACCGATCAGTGCACCCGGCTCCGCGATGTTGAAGTCACCCAGCATAGCGTATGAGGCTGTTACACCACCTGTGGTCGGGTCGGTGAGCAAAGAGATATAAGGCAGTTTCTCTTCTGAAAGCAGGGCAAGCTTGGCAGAGGTTTTGGCCATCTGCATCAGCGAGAAGCCAGCCTCCATCATACGGGCACCGCCTGATTTGGAGATCATCATAAACGGAGTGCGGTGCTTACGCGCATGGTCAATGGCGCGGGCGATTTTTTCACCCACCACAGAACCCATGGAACCGCCGATGTAGGCAAAGTCCATACAGGCGATGGTGATGTCGCGGCCACCCGACTTGCCATAGGCAGTGCGCACGGCGTCCTTCAGCCCGGTCTTGCGCTGCGTTTCGGCGGTGCGCTGTGGGTATGGCTTGGAGTCAACGAAGTCAAGCGGGTCGCCTGAGCTCATCTCCTCGTCCATCTCCGTGAACTTGTTGTCGTCGAACAGAATGGCAAAATATTCCTTCGAGCCAATACGATCGTGGTAGTTGCACTTCACGCAGGTCCGCAGGTTTTTTCGGTGCTCGGTCATGCTGGTCACCGTTTTGCAATCCGGGCACTTAAACCACAGGCCATCCGGGGTTTCCTTCTTCTCCTCTGTCGGCGTGATAATTCCTTTTTCTACTCGTTTAAACCAAGGCATCATAATCGTATCGGTCGTGCGTGCTGCACATTAAATGGTTATTTGGCCACACTCGTGTCCCCAAATCGGCAAATTTGGGCACAAATATAGCCTGCTCCGGAATACTCACAAAAAAGCATTTCCAAAGCAGGCTGTAAAATTAGTTAATAATCAGCAGTTCTGCTACTGATTAGGCAAGTGTAATGTCGTTGGCCAGGTATACGTCCTGAATCGCGTTCAGCAGTTCCACGCCAACTTTCATGTCTTTCTGGAACGCCTTACGACCCGAGATCAGGCCCATACCGCCGGCACGCTTGTTAATAACGGCTGTACGCACGGCATCCGCCAGATCCGACTCGCCCTTCGACTCACCACCGGAGTTGATCAGACCGGCGCGGCCCATGTAGCAGTTCGCCACCTGGTAGCGGGCCAGGTCAATCGGGTTGTCAGAAGAAAGCTGCGAGTACATCTTCTCGTGCGTCTTGCCAAATCCGATCGCCTTAAAGCCACCGTTGTTCTCCGGCAGTTTCTGCTTGATGATGTCAGCCTGGATCGTCACACCCAGGTGGTTAGCCTGCGCCGTAAGGTCGGCGGCTACGTGGTAGTCCACGCCGTCTTTCTTGAAGGCGTTGTTACGGGTATAGCACCACAGGATAGTGGCCATACCGAGCTGGTGCGCTCTTTCGAACGCCTCGGCCACCTCGATGATCTGGCGGGAAGACTCCTCAGAACCGAAGTAGATGGTAGCACCCACGGCCGTGGCACCCAGGTTCCAGGCCTCATCCACAGAGCCGAACATGATCTGGTCGAATTTGTTCGGGTAAGTCATCAGCTCGTTGTGGTTGATCTTCACCACAAACGGAATACGGTGCGCATACTTGCGCGACATCATGGCCAGGTTACCGAAGGTTGTCGCCACGGCGTTGCAACCACCTTCGATGGCCAGCTTGATGATGTTTTCCGGGTCGAAGTAGATCGGGTTTGGAGCAAAAGAAGCACCCGCTGTGTGCTCAATGCCCTGGTCTACCGGCAGAATGGACAGGTAGCCAGTACCCGCCAGACGGCCTGTGTTGAAAAGCTGCTGCAGGCTGCGCAATACCTGCGGGTTGCGGTTCGAGAGTGAGAACACGCGGTCCACAAAATCGGGGCCCGGGGCGTGAATCAGGTCTTTAGAAATGGTTTTGCTTTCATACTGAAGCAGGCTCTCCGCTTCAGAGCCAAGTAAGGAAACGATGTTATCGTATGACATTTTTTAAAATTTAAATAAAGGGACGTATTGAATTGCAGAACAAATATATAACGCTTTTTGAATACTCAGAAATTATCACCGTTTCAGTTTCCGTAGAGGTGTGCTGCCCCAACATACCGTATACCTTGCCAAAATGTTGCCATCTCCCTGACCCAAAATTTATACCTGCGAAATTTGCTATACCTGTGCCTGCTATACCTTACGTTGCGCCACATCTTATTTAAAGCAGGATTCGTTACATAAAGCACTAGGTATAAGCTTTTTAAACCTCCATCACATGGCACACAGACTTCTCAGAGATACCGTTCTGCCAATTCTGCTGCTCTTGGCAGGTATAGCAGGCTGCGCTTCTTCCACACAAATTCTGGGGTCCTGGAAGAGTCCGGAAATAGAGGCGCAAGAATACCGTCAGGTAGTGGTGGCCGCCCTGACCGATAATGTGCTGGCCCGGCAGGAAGTGGAGAACGACTTGCAGGCACAACTGCAGAGTCGTGGCATTGAGGCTACCCGCAGCATCGACCTTTTCCCGCCATCTACCGCTTCCAAGTCCGGGCCCGATGTGAACCTGCTCATGGAGCGCATCAAATCGAACGGCCACGACGCCATCCTGACTGCCGCCCTGGTTGACGAACAAACCGAGACGCGTTACGTGCCCGGCTCCATGGGCTACCGCCCCATGACCCGTTATATGTGGTATGGCAGTTTCAGAGGTTACTACACCTTCTGGTACCCCACTCTGTACGATCCCGGCTACTACACCGAGAACAAGGTATACTACCTCGAAACCAACCTCTACGATGTTGCTTCGGATCGCCTGGTTTGGTCAGCCCAGTCCAAGTCGTACAGCCCCCGAAACCTGCGCAAGGCAGCGAGCCAGTTTGCTGAGGTTACCGTACAGAAAATGACGGAAGACAATGTGCTGCCCTCTGTTGTAGCCCAATAAAAAAGGCGCTCTGTCAGGAGCGCCTTTTCTGTTCGTCAGGCATAGCCTTACTCATTGTAGAGCACGTGCAGCACGGTCTGGCCCACTGCCTTCAGGGTGTTCTTGCTGATGATGTCCATCGTGTCGGTGTGGCGGTGGTGGTAATGGCCGAAGTAGTCGTCCTGGTTCGCCATGTTGTACTCGATGATGTCGATCATGCGGATGCCGCCGATGGTGTTCACATAGTAATGGTCGTCTGTGATGGCCGGGGCGTTCACGTACTTGAAGTAGTCGGAATAACCGATGCGGTTGCCGGCACGCCATACCTTGTCCACGATGTTGCGGGCATACTGCATGGAGGTACCCTCGCGGGCAAACTTGGCATTCTCGGCACCCACCATGTCGAGCAGGATGCCGTAGCTTGCCTTGTAGTTCGGCTTATGCTTGTTCTTGCTCCAGTACTGCGAACCCAGGCACCAGTCGTCCTGCATGTAAGGATGGTCGCTGTTGTCAGGACGTCCGTAGTCTTCCCCATCAAAGAAAATGATGTCGATGCCTATACCTGGTTTTTGGTCCGCCGCCTGTATAGTGCGGGCAATCTCCAACAGCACGCCTACACCGCTGCCGCCGTCATTGGCTCCGTCAATGGGCTTGTTCTGATCCTTGTCGTCTTTGTCGGCAAAGGGACGCGTATCCCAGTGCGCGGCCAGCAGTACCCGCTTGGTCGCGTTCGGGTTGATGGTACCGATGATGTTGCGCAGGTTGAGCATGGTGCCGTCAAAAGCGCGGGCCTGAAAGGCCTGTACCTCTACCTCGGCCCCATAACTGCGCAGCGTCTCGATCAGCCACTCCCCTGTTTTGTAGTGCTCTGCCGTGTTGGGCACGCGTGGCCCGAAAGCTACCTGCCGGTCCACAAAGAAGTAAGCCGAGTCGGCATTGAATTCAGGCGCCTGCACCACAGCTTCTTCCACCTCTGTAGTCGCCACACGTTCGCTGGTGCTCCCGTTTTCAGAAGAGTCGCAGCTGTTAAGTCCCATCGCACCAAACACCAGCATGGCCAGTAACTTCATATTATTCTTCATAAGCCCAGTCAATTCCGGTTTTCAAGTCCTTGATCACGATGCCCTGCTTTTTCAGCTCGGCCCGAATGGCGTCTACCTTGTCGTAGGCCTTGTGCTCTTTGGCCTCTTTGTAAAAGCCAAGCACCAGCTCCAGCATTTCCTCCATATCGGCGGTCGGTTCCTCTTTCAGGCCCAGCACGTCGGTCACCAATTCGGTATAAGTCGTGCGGATGGTGTCGAAGGTGCCGCGGGTGAGCGCGCTGAGCTGCAGCTGCCCCAGGTATAGGCTGTTGATTTTCTTGAGCAGGTTGAAGAGTGAGGCGATAGTGCGGGCCGTGTTCAGGTCGTCGTTCAGGCCACGGAAGCAATCCTCCGTCAGTTTCAGCAGTTCCTCGTTCAGCTTCTCGTCCGGTGTTCCTATACCTTCCTCCGGGTAATTTAGCTTCTCGAGCACACGCATTCCGTTCATCAGCTTTCTATACCCTTTCTGGGCGGCCTGCAGCGCCTCGTTGCTGAAGTCGAGGGTACTGCGGTAGTGTGCCTGCAGGATAAAGAAGCGGATCGTCATCGGGCTGTAGGCCTGCTCCAGCATCTTATGGTTGCCGCTGAAGAGCTCGCTCAGGTTGATGAAGTTGCCCAGCGACTTGCCCATCTTCTGGCCGTTCACGGTGATCATGTTGTTGTGCACCCAGTAGCGGGCGGCATCGGAGTGGCTGTGGCTGGCCTGGCTCTGCGCTATCTCACACTCGTGGTGCGGGAACATCAGATCCAGCCCGCCGCCGTGTATGTCGAAGGTCTCGCCCAGGTACTTGCGGCTCATGGCCGAGCATTCCAGGTGCCAGCCCGGGAAGCCATCGCTCCAGGGCGAGGGCCAGCGCATGATGTGCTGCGGCGAGGCTTTCTTCCAAAGGGCAAAGTCAAGCGGCGAGCGCTTCTCGCCCTGCCCCTCGGTGTCGCGGGTGTTGCTCAGCAGGTCTTCGATGATGCGGCCGGAGAGCTTGCCGTAGTTGTTGTTTTTGTGATAGGCCGGCACGTCGAAGTATACCGACCCGTTCACCTCATAAGCCATGCCGTTCTCCAGAATTTCCTCGATCATCTGGATCTGCTCGATGATGTGGCCCGAAGCGCGCGGCTCAATGTCCGGCGACTTCACGTTGAGCGTGGCCATGTCCTTCTGGTACACGTTGGTATAATACTGCACCACTTCCATCGGCTCCAAATGCTCCAGCCTGGCTTTTTTCTGAATCTTGTCTTCCCCTTCGTCCGCGTCGTGCTCAAGATGCCCTACGTCTGTGATGTTGCGCACATAGCGCACCTTATACCCCAGGTACTTAAGGTAGCGGTAGAGCACATCGAAGGTCACGGCGCTGCGGGCATGGCCCAGGTGCGGCTCGCCGTATACGGTCGGTCCGCAGACGTACATGCCTACAAAAGGGGCGTGCAGTGGCTCGAAGACCTCCTTCTTGCGCGTGAGTGTATTGTATAGGTTGAGTTTGTGTTGCATGGTATGTTTATGCACAAAGCACCGCTCAGGGGCTTCTTGATGATACATGTATATAATAGCGCCGCAGGTATACGGTACGCAAAGTTATAAACTTAAATCTTATCCCTCCCGGCTACTCCGTTTCCTTCGGCTTTATGATATAAGTAGCCGATATGGGAAAATGATCGGAAAGCGCCATTTCGTAGTGCGTTCTGAAATCATGCGCCTCGAGTCCTTCGCTGTAGAACTGGTTATCGATACGCAGAAAAGGCAAGGGACCGTTGTAGGTAGCCCCCATTCCGTTTCCGGCCTTCTCAAATGAGTTGGTCATTTCCCGCACCAGTTGGCTGTAGGTATAGCTGAAAGGAATGTCGTTGAAGTCGCCGCTCACGATGGTGGGGTATGGCGAGGTCTTCACATGATCCAACAACTCCTGTACCTGCATGGCGCGCGCCCGGAAGCCCATGCGCAAACGGCGGGCCAGGTTACGGCTCTCCTTCTTGAAGCTCGCCTCATCCCCTATCGCAGAATAAGTGTTCTCGATATCCTCTGCCCGGATGCTCATCGACTGCAGGTGTACCGCGTATACCCGCACAGTGTCTCCTTTCACATCGATGTCTACCCAGGCCGCCCGGTTGGCGCTGCGCTTGGTTGTGTTCGAGAAATGAAGCGTATTACCTCTAATGATCGGGTACTTCGAGAAGATCACGACGCCAACATCCGAAACAATCCGATCGCTCTGGTAGGTGGAGGCAAACACATAGCGGTTATACCTTTTGCCGATCCGGTTGAAGTTGTTGAACTCCGTAGAGTTGACGCGGCTGTAAAATTCCTGCAGGCAGAATACATCAGCCGGGTGCGTGGCCACCCAATCCACCATCTCCTCTGACACATGCGGCACGCCTTTCACAATTTTGTCGTAGGCATTGAATATATGCACGTTGAAGCTGAGTACTTCGAGGGTTTTGGCCCCGGCAGGCAGCTCCTTTTCCCAGGAAATGGACAACAGCCGACCGTAGTGGTTCCAACCAAGACCGATCACGGCGAGTGGCAGAAACACATACCATGAGCGCTTGAATAGCCAATAGATGAAAAACAGAAAATTGAGTACCAGTGCGCCAGGCAGCGAAAAGGCCATAAAACCGGCAGGCCAGAATTCGTAAGGAGGCACACGCATGCTCAGCACACCCAGCAGGAGCCAAAGCACCACCAGGATGTTCAGGATTAGCCAGATTCTCCGGCGTATATGTTTGAATGTACCTGCCACGATGGCAAACTTACAAATTATGCGTGTAGGAATCTCAAGCCTCGCTTCAGAATATATTTAGGTACGGCAGCTGTACTTGGCTTAACAGGCGCAACTCTTCTGTACGTTATTTCTTACCGCTGCAAAGTGGCGGTTTCAAATGCGCTGGCAACTGACTAAATGCCGCCCGAAATGACCAGAAACAAGATAATTACAGCGTACTTCGCCAGAAATTGTTGTTTATATAATGTTTTTATAGTAAATTTGTGACATTATTTCCAAGGAGATGAGGGGACGCGAGGTCCCCTTCTTTATTTTCTTTAAATAAATATGGCAATAACGGCACAAAGTATTCGCGCTATGGCGGAAGCGAGCCTTCCGGAAAACGACCTGTTCATCGTGGATGTGGCCGTGTCGGATTCAGCGGTGCGTCCTAAGATAACGGTGCTGGCCGATGGCGAGCAGGGCATCACGATCGACCAGTGCGCCACGATCAGCCGCCGCGTGAACGCGAAGATCGCGGAGACCTACGGCGAGGAGGTGTCTTACGTGCTGGAGGTGAGCTCGCCGGGCGTAGACTTCCCACTCACGCAGCCGCAGCAGTACAAGCGCAACATCGGTCGCAGCCTGAAGCTGAAAATGCAGGATGGCAGCGAGAAAATTGGCAAGCTGGAAGAGGTGACCGAAACAGGTTTAAACCTGACACAAGAAATCAAACAAAAAGGCAAGAAGGCAACGTATGAGCCTGTGCAAATACCTTTCGGGGAGATTGTAAAAGCAAATGTTGTAATATCTTTTAAATGATAAAATAATGAACAGTTCAGTCCTGATCGAGTCGTTCGCTGAATTTGCGAAATTCAAGAACATAGACCGCCCGACGATGATGCGCATCCTGGAGGATGTATTCCGTACCATGATCCGCAAAAAGTGGGGTACCGACGAGAACTTTGACATCATCCTGAACGTGGAGAAGGGTGACCTCGAGATCTGGCGTAACCGCGAAATCGTGGACGACAACTCGGAGGATATCTGGGACCATGACAAGATCAGCCTTTCGGAGGCTCAGAAAATTGAGCCTGACTTTGAAGTGGGCGAAGAGGTATCGGAAGAGATACAGCTCGAGGACTTTGGACGTCGCGCTGTACTCACAGCGCGCCAGACCCTGATCCAGCGCATCAAGGACATGGAGAAGGAGCTGCTGTTCCAGAAGTACAAAGACCTGGTGGGTGAGATCATCTCCGGCGAGGTATACCAGGTATGGAACCGCGAGGTACTGCTGCTTGACCAGGAAGAGAACGAACTGCTGATCCCGAAAGGTGAGCAGATCCCGAAAGACCGTTACCGCAAAGGCGACGTAGTGCGTGCTGTAGTACAGCGCGTGGAGATCGTGAACGGCAACCCGAAGATCATTCTTTCCCGTACCTCCCCGGCTTTCCTGGAGCGTTTGTTCGAGAACGAGGTACCAGAGATTTATGACGGTTTGATCGCCATCAAAAAAATTGTGCGTGAGCCCGGCGAGCGTGCTAAAGTAGCCGTAGAATCGTTTGACGACCGCATTGACCCGGTAGGTGCCTGCGTGGGCATGAAGGGTTCCCGTATCCACAGCATCGTACGCGAACTGGAGAACGAGAACATCGACGTGATCAACTACACCGACAACCTGGAACTCTACATTCAGCGTGCCCTTAGCCCGGCTAAGATCACGAGCATGAAGATAGACAACGAGAACGGCCGTGTGTCGGTGTTCCTGAAGCCAGACCAGGTATCGCTTGCGATCGGTAAAGGCGGTCAGAACATCAAGCTGGCCAGCAAGCTGGTGGACATGGAGATCGACGTGTTCCGTGAGTCGGAAGTGTACGAAGAGGACATCAGCCTGGAGGAATTTACCGACGAGATCGAGGACTGGGTGATCGCAGAACTGCGCCGCATCGGCCTGGACACTGCCAAGAGCGTGCTCGCGGTTTCGAAAGAAGACCTGCTCCGCAGAACAGAGCTGGAAGAGGAGACGATCGAAAGCGTGCTCTCCATCCTGCGCGAAGAGTTGGAAGAAGAAGACAATCAATAGTTGTGAGTTGCGCTCCGTTACTGTAATTTTGAAAAATATACAGGACGGAGCCTAATTCTATACCTTGCAAGGCAACTATAGTATAATTAACAGAATAAATAAAGACAGCATATCAGAACATGGCAGAAGACAAAATCAGGAGGCTCAAACAGGTTGCAACTACTTTAAACATTGGTACAGCTACCATTGTGGATTACCTCTCTGCTAAAGGCTTTGACGTGGAAAACAAACCCACCACCAAAATCACGGCAGAGCAGTTCGGTATGTTGGCTAAGGAGTTCGCCTCCTCCATGCAAGACAAAATTGAGGCAGAAGAGCTCAACATCGGCAAGAAACCACAAAGCAACCAGATTGTGGAATCGGAGCCGCATCACGAGCCAAAGAAAACAACGGAGCCTGAGCAGGAGATTCTGATCAAGAACGCGCCACAGCCGAAGAGCGACGCCCCTGAGGCGAAGCCAAAAGTAGAGCCTGCGCCGATTGAGTCAAAACTCCCAGGTATAAAGGTACTCGGCAAAATAGAGCTTGACTCCAAAGGCCGCCCTATACCGAAGGCTGCGCCTAAGGCGGAAGAGCCAAAGGCACCTGTAGCTGAGCAGCCAAAAGCACCGGAAGCGAAAGCTCCGGAGCAGCCTGCTCCTGCCCAACAGGTAGAAAAGCCGGCAGCGCCAGTGCAGGAAGCACCTGTTGCTCCTGTAGCTGATACTCCTAAGGCGGAAGCCCCTCAGGCAGAGGCTCCGAAAACAGAAACACCACAGCCAGCGGCTACGCCTCCTGCCCCTGCTGCGGAACAAAAACCAGCTGAAAAACCAGTTGAAAAAACACCAGCTCCTGCGCAGGCAGCGGCACCACAGGCCCCGGAAAAGCCGGCACCTACAACTCCTGAAGAAAAAGGACCAGAACAAATAGAAACAATTACAGCAAAAGCCGACCAGCTGAAAGGCCTTACGGTGCTGGGCAAGATTGAATTGCCAGACAGCTCCCGCAGAAAAGGAACCAAGCCGGTAGCGTCTTCTGATGACAAGAAGGCCGGCAAGAAGAAAAAGCGCAAGCGCATTATTGTGGCCGGCCCGGAACAGGGTGGCGGCCAGGGACAAAGTGCTTCCAGCCCACAAGCTCGCCCCATTCAGCATACGGGTGGCGGTGGCGGAGGCTACCAGGGCAACCGTCCGGGACAGCGTCCTGGCGGCGGACATGGGGGACCAGGCGGCCGTGGACCACGCAATGCCCCGGGACCACGCGTAGAAAAAGCGGAGGTAACGGACAAAGAAATTCAGGAGCAGATCAAGGCCACACTGGCCAAACTGAGCGGCGGCAAAGGCGGCGGTGGCAACCGTGCCAAATACCGTCGTGAGAAACGCTCTGCGATTGCAGATGCTACGGAAGAGCGTCGTCTGATGGAGCAGGCAGAGTCAAAGACCCTGCGTGTAACAGAATTCGTGTCGGCCAATGACCTGGCGGCACTCATGGACGTGAGCGTGAACGACGTGATCAAGGTATGTATGCAGTTGGGTATGTTCGTATCCATCAACCAGCGCCTTGACGCCGAAGCCATCACCATCATTGCAGACGAGTTCGGATATACCGTTGAGTTCATTACATCGGAAGACGAGCAGGCGCTGGAAGAATCACTCGAAGAAAACGAAGAGGATCTGTTGGATCGTGCTCCGATTGTGACCATCATGGGTCACGTTGACCACGGTAAAACTTCCCTCCTCGACTATATCCGAAATGCGAACGTAACAGCCGGTGAGGCCGGTGGTATTACGCAGCACATCGGTGCCTATAGTGTGAAAACAGAAGGTGGCCGTACAGTTACTTTCCTCGATACGCCTGGCCACGAAGCCTTTACGGCAATGCGTGCCCGTGGTGCCAAGGTAACGGACGTGGTTATCATTGTGGTAGCGGCTGACGACTCGGTGATGCCTCAGACAAAAGAGGCCATCAACCACGCACAGGCAGCAGGCTCACCGATCATCATTGCCCTGAACAAAATAGACAAACCAGCCGCCAACCCAGACAAGGTTCGTGAAGAACTCGCTCAGATGAACATCCTGGTAGAGGAGTGGGGTGGTAAATACCAGTCGCAGGAAGTGTCTGCCAAGACCGGCCAGGGAGTGAATGACCTGCTGGAGAAAGTGTTGCTGGAGGCCGAACTACTCGAGTTGAAGGCTAACCCGGACAGAAACGCCGTAGGTACTGTAATTGAAGCATCGCTTGACAAAGGCCGTGGTTACGTAGCCACTGTGCTGGTGCAAACCGGTACACTCCGAATCGGCGATGTGGTACTGGCAGGCTCTCACTACGGTAGAGTAAAAGCCATGACTGACCACCGCGGTCGCAAAATGAAAGAGGCTGGTCCATCTACCCCGGTACAGCTGCTCGGCCTTGACGGTGCGCCGCAGGCCGGTGATAAGTTCCAGGTGATGGAGTCGGAGCGTGAGGCCCGTGAGATTGCAAGCAACCGCGCGCAACTGCAGCGTGAGCAAAGCCTGCGTACACGTAAGCACATCACCCTCGACGAGATCGGCCGTCGTTTGGCGATCGGTACCTTTAAGGAACTGAACGTGATTGTGAAAGGTGACGTGGACGGTTCAGTAGAAGCCCTGTCCGACTCCCTGTTGAAGCTTTCAACTGCCGAGGTTCAGGTGAACATCATCAGCAAAGGCGTGGGTGCTATCTCCGAATCGGACGTGCTGCTTGCATCGGCTTCTGACGCGATCATCATCGGCTTCCAGGTTCGTCCGTCTCAGAACGCCCGCCGACTGGCAGAGCAGGAACAGATTGACGTGCGTCTGTACTCGATCATCTACGATGCGATCAACGAAGTGAAGGATGCGATGGAAGGTATGCTTGCTCCTACCATGAAGGAGGAGATTACCGGTAACGCTGAAGTTCGCGAAGTATTCCGCATCACGAAGGTGGGTACGATTGCAGGCTGTATGATCACAGACGGCACGATCCAGCGTAACGCCAGAGTTCGACTGGTACGCGACGGCATCGTAGTACACGATGGCGAGATCCTGGCACTGAAGCGCTTCAAAGACGATGTGGCAGAAGTACGCCAGGGCTACGAGTGCGGTATCAGCCTGAAAGGGTACAACGAGATCGAGATCGGCGACGTGATCGAAGCATACGTTGAGAAAGAAGTGAAGCGCACGCTGTAAATAGCGGACTTCATGAATTATAAGAAAGGCTCCTGCGCAAGCGGGAGCCTTTTGTTTTTAAAATTTCTATTGAAGGACAAACAACAACGCCTATACCTTGAAAAAAGCTATACCTGAGAATTTGCTACGGCTGACCACTTGCTATACCTCAGGAAGGCTATACTTCAAAAGAGAATCCATACCTGCTCCGCTGAGAGCCTTCTTCAGTTGATGCAAGAGTCAGCTCCATCAGTGCCACGAGCTAAACTGAAAGTTCCTTGGGACATCCGCCACGCGAGGTTATTATAAGAGGCCTGCCCCCACAATGCCGTCAACTTAAGCAAAGGCTAACCTAGCTGTTATCTCGACAGAATGGAGAGATCCTAATTATTTAAAAGGGCCCTTAAATTATATGGTCACGACATTGCCTGGTTCTATACCTTAAACCTAAACTGCACGAACTATCCAAACGTGCTTACCTGAGCACAAAAAAAGCCCCGCCTGAAAAATCAAATGGGGCTTCTTTATGATTTCGGGGTGTTCTAATACAATGAATACCGGGCCAGACGGCGCTTGTCGCGCTTGTGCTTGCGGTGCATTTCTTTTTCTTTTTTCAGAATGGCCTCCATGCGCTTGCTTCCTTTGATGCGATCTTTGGTGAAGCGGGTGCGGCTCGAGTTTTCATAGGCATTCCAGCGTGTGTCCATACCGGCAGCGCGCGCGCCCACGGCATCAACAGAGGTACCTTTTTCCTGCACTCTTGCAGTGCCCCAGTATTCGTCTTTCCCTGAGTTCAGCGTATTGCTCGAAGAACTGGAAGTCTGTGCCATCGCATCTGACACAAACAGAAGGAAAGCAAGAGAAAATAGCAACGATATGATTCTTTCCATAAATCCACTTTTGACGATGTACCTATACAACGTACATCGTACGCTAAAGTATATATTTTTAGCGAATAACAAGATGTGTGCGACAAAAGTTTACTATTCGAATTTATAAGAAAATCCTATTCCCAGGGTTTCTTTCAGCTGCAAACGGGGTCCTTTTCCGTCCAACGTCCCATCACCGCTCCGGTCCACATCGATCAGGATATCGTCATCGTAGATCATGTGCAGGAAGAGGCTGGCCGACAAAAATTTGTTCACCTTGAAGTTCACCAGGTTCTCCCAGCTCACATCGATGTTCTTGGCATTGTGCAGGTAGTTCGAAAATAGGTCGGCCTTGGATTGTAGGGTCACATTCTTGAAGATTTCATTGCGAAAGCGCACGTTCACAAAGCCACCGAACTCTTCGCGCAGCCGCTCTCCTGTACCCGGTATAAGATTACCTTCCAAGTCACGCTGCGCTGGCTCTACCCCGAAAGCACCGTAATCGGCCATACGCTGGTTGAGCACTGCCGTGAACTTGCCAGTAAAAGGAGAGATGAAGACCGAGAGCTTAGAGTTAGGCTTGTAGTCCATCCCGATGGAGGCCAGCACAAAGGCGGGCGCCATGAAATTGGAGATCACCGAATCCCGCTCCGGGGTATAAGTCGGGCTAATCTGGGTGCGGGTGTTGAGCTGCGCCGTGTAAAACCATTTGCTCGAGGCCTGCCGCCCGTACTTCAGGTTCAGTTCTAGCCGATCGTCACTCTTGCGGAGGCGCTGTTCCTGCAGCTTTACCGTACCGTAAGTCAGGTCCAGGGTATTGTTCCAGGCGTTTTTGCCCTTTTTGTAATTACCATAGAGATTCAGAATACCCAGTGCCGACAGCGAACTCTGCCCGCCTGCCGCCCAGTTACTCAAACTCACCTGGCTGAAATTGACCGTACCCGTGCCACCAAAATCCCAGATGTTGGGCGCCGCTGCCGTATCAGCCAAAGGATTTTGAACAGGAACCGGGATGTCCTGGGCGGAAGTAGAGACTAAGCTGAAATGTGAAAGAAGTATAAATAGGGAAAGAATGCGCAATAGGGCCTTAAGCATGAAAATAAGGTATAAAGTGATCGTAATGCCATTGAAAAATTGTGCAAATATAACAAATCGGGGACAAAGGGGCGGATCTGTGTTGAAACTTTAGCGAAGGGCCATTAGAACTGAGCCATTGCCGGATTGCATTTTAGGGATTTAACTAAATCACCCCTATATTTGCTGCTGTTATCTAAATACCCATATAGCATTACACTATGTCTCTATACGAAAACCTGCTGCTCAACCTTGAGAATGGCGTTTTGGTTATTACCATCAACCGTGCAGATAAGCTCAATGCCCTCAACATCGACACCATCCGGGAGATCAAGGCTGCCATACAGCAAGTGTATGACGACCCTGCTGTGAAGGGCGCTATCTTTATCGGTGCCGGCGAGAAAGCCTTTGTGGCGGGCGCCGACATTGCGGAGATCGCGGAACTGAGCGACGTGAACGCACGCGGATTTGCGGAGCGCGGCCAGGAGGTTTTCAGCATGATCGAACGCTGCACCAAACCAGTAATTGCAGCCGTGAATGGCTTTGCGCTGGGTGGTGGTTGCGAGCTGGCCATGGCCTGCCACATGCGCGTTGCCAGCGAGGGTGCCCGCTTTGGTCAGCCGGAGGTAAACTTGGGCCTGATACCTGGCTACGGGGGCACACAGCGCCTGACACAACTCATTGGCAAAGGCAAGGCGATGGAGTTGATGATGACCGCCGACATGATCGGTGCGGCAGAGGCCAAAGCACTCGGACTGGTAAATCACGTAGTGCCAGCCGAAGAACTGATGCCGAAGTGTATGGAAATCATGGGCAAGATTCTGACCAAGGCGCCACTGGCCATCGGACTTGTAATTGACTGCGTGAACGCCGTGTACGACAAAGACGAGGACGGCTACCAGACCGAGGCGAACTCGTTTGCCCGCTGCTGCTCTTCCGAAGATTTTGTGGAAGGCACCAACGCATTCCTGGAGAAGCGCAAGGCTATCTTCAAAGGCGCCTAATGCTATACCTACAGCAACGCGCTATACCTATCATAAAAGACAGGTATAGCGCGTTCTGTCTTTTTAAGCTTACACCTATACCTACCTGCCCTAAAACAAACGCATGAGCATCGCCAAAAAACTGGTCGGGCAAACGGCTGCCTACGGACTTAGCAGCATCGTGGGCCGCGCGCTCAATTATTTGCTTGTACCTATCCATACCTATGTCTTCCATGCGGAGGCATTTGGTGTCGTGTCGTTGTTGTATGCTTTTGTGGCGTTTTTCAATATCGTCTATACCTACGGCATGGAAACGGCCTTCTTCCGTTTCGCCAACAAACCCGAGAACGAGCCTAAGGAAGTATACAACCGCGTGCTGAGCACCATTATCCTGACCAGCACAGTTTTTACAGGTATACTGCTGCTCTTTTCGCAGCCCATCGCCGATTACGTTGGCATTCCGGAGCACAAGGAATATGTGGTGTGGCTGGACATTGTGCTGGCCATCGATGCCATCGTAGCCATACCTTTTGCCTGGCTGCGACATCAGAACAAGGCCATCAAGTTTGCGAGTATCAAGCTGCTCAACATCTTCATCACGGTTGGCGCCAATACGTTTATCTTCCTGCTCATGCGGCAGATAGCTGAAGGCGAGTATCTGCAAAGTCTTCAGCCACTCGCCTCACGCCTGTATAATCCTGATTTTGGAATTGGCTACATCTTTCTCATCAACCTGGTGGCCAACGCCGCCTTGATCCCCATGCTCTGGAAAGAGTTCAGCATTTTCAGGTTCAGGCTCGACTTTGAACATCTTAAACCCATGCTCGCCTATGCCTGGCCCCTTTTGTTTATGGGTCTGGCAGGTATGGTGAACGAGGTGATCGACCGTATTATGCTGGAGCGTTTCCTGCCGGAGGGGTTCTACCCGAACCGGAGCAATTTCGCTGCAGTGGGTATTTACAGTGCCTGCTACAAACTCGCCATCTTTATGACGCTGGCCATACAGGCTTTCCGTTACGCTGCCGAGCCATTCTTTTTCTCGCAGGCGCAGGAAAAAGACTCGCCACAGGCCTTTGCCCTTGTCATGAAATGGTTTGTGATCGCCTGTGCTTTTATCTTCCTGTTCGTTTCCATCAACGCTGATCTTTTCGCCGATCTGTTTCTACGCAGACCCGAATACCACGAGGGTCTCATCGTAGTGCCGATACTTCTGTTGGCCAACCTCTTTCTGGGTATCTATTACAACCTCACCGTCTGGTTCAAGCTCACCGACAAAACACATTTCGGCACCTACATCAGCTTTGGCGGCGCGGCCGTTACGATTGGTTTCAACCTGCTGCTTATACCTATATTGGGCTACATGGGCTCGGCCATCGCCACGCTCATTTGCTACGTAGGTATGGCACTGGCCACTTACCTGCTCGGCAATGTGCACTACCCGATCCCCTACCCTGTCAAAACCATTCTGGGCTACATCGCGCTGGCTACGGTGCTGGTGCTGGTGGCCTATCTTATACCTGTCGAGAACTTCTGGCTGCGTCATGCATACCATCTGGCCTTATGTGGCGTTTTCCTGGCGGTGATCTGGTTCAGGGAGCGGTCTTACTTTCTAACTAAAAAATAATCTTTATCTTTAATAGATGAACAAGACGAACGTACCGGTTAAAGTCATTAACCAATCCAAACATGCGCTGCCGGTTTACCAGACCGAGCACTCGGCAGGTATGGACCTGCGCGCCAACCTGGAAGCACCTGTTACCCTAAAGCCGCTGCAGCGCGCCCTTATACCTACCGGCCTTTTCATGGAGCTACCCGAAGGGCACGAGGCACAGATCAGACCCCGCTCCGGACTGGCCTACAAGCACGGCATTTCCATCGTAAACAGTCCTGGCACCATCGATGCCGACTACCGTGGCGAGATCAAGGTGCTGCTGGTCAACCTGAGTGATCAAGACTTTGTGGTGGAAGATGGTGAGCGCGTGGCCCAAATGGTGGTGGCCCGTTACGAGCGTGTGGCTTGGGCTGAAGCTGAAGTACTGACCGACACCGAACGTGGCGCTGGCGGCTACGGCAGCACGGGTACCAAGTAAACCGTCACACAAGGTATAGCCCGTCTTTTCTTTCTTTTTAGCGAGGGCTTAAACCAAACATTCAGAATACAGTATTAATCAAAACCAATAGTGGCCGGGCCCCTCGTCCGGTTACATTTTTCAATCCATAAACAAATAGCTATGAGGATTATTGTACCTATGGCAGGTATGGGCAAGCGCATGCGCCCACACACACTTACAGTTCCTAAACCGCTTATACCTATCGCAGGCAAGCCCATCGTGCAGCGCCTGGTAGAAGACATTGCCAAAGTTTGTCACGAGCCGATCGAGGAAGTGGCGTTCATCATCGGTCACTTCGGCGAGGCCGTGGAGCGCGACCTGGTAGCCATCGCCAAGTCTGTGGGCGCCAAGGGCAGCATCTATTACCAAGAAGAAGCCCTGGGCACGGCGCACGCCATCATGTGCGCGCAGGATTCGCTGGAAGGCAAGGTAGTGGTGGCTTTTGCCGACACCCTGTTCAAAGCCGACTTCCAGCTCGACACCAACGCCGACGGCACCATCTGGGTGCAGCGCGTGGAGGACCCGCGTCCGTTTGGCGTGGTGAAGCTGGGCGACAATGGCGAGATCACCGACTTTGTGGAGAAGCCGCAGGAGTTCGTGTCGGACATGGCCATCATCGGCATCTACTACTTCAAAGACGGTGCTTACCTGCGCAGCGAGCTGCAGTACCTGCTTGACAACGACATCAAAGACAAGGGCGAGTACCAGCTGACGAACGCGCTGGAGAACATGAAAAACAAAGGCACGAAATTTATTCCGGCCGTTATTTCAGAATGGCTCGATTGTGGCAATAAAAACGCAACCGTTTACACCAATCAACGCTATTTAGAGTATATCAAAGACGAGAAGGACTTAGTGGCTACGTCCGCCCAGATACAGAACTCCGTGATCATACCGCCCGTGTATATCGGAGAGAATGCCGTGATTCACAATTCAGTGGTAGGCCCGCACGTTTCCATAGGAGACAACACCAGCGTACTCGAGTCTATTGTGAGCAACTCGATTGTTCAGAAGGACTCCACCATCAAAAACGGAAACATAGCAAACTCAATGGTAGGTAATTTTGTTTCCTATGAAGGTCGCCAGTCGGACCTGAGCCTTGGTGACTACAACACGCTCAAAGATTAGCATACCCAATTTATGACCCGATTCAGAAACATTGTGCTCGCTACTTGCTGCCTTGCACTGGTCGCGACCGGCGAAAGCCAGGCCCAGTCTAAGAAGAAAAAGAAGAAGGGCAAGGAGAAGAGCGAGACGGAGCAGGTAGCTGTACCTGTGCCGCAGCCCGAACCGAGCGAGCAGGAAAAGCTGCTGAGCGAGGCATTGTTTCTGGAGGGCATGAAATTCTTTATGCTGGAGGACTACAAGCAGGCGCTTGGCCAGTTCCAGAAGGCATACGCCGTTACCCCCAACAACGCGGCGCTCAACTACAAGCTGGCCGAGACCTACCTGTTGATGGAAAACCCGAAAGCGGGCGTTTCCTTTGCGCAGGCCGCCATCGCCAACGATACCCAGAACCCCTATTACTATCTGCTGCTGGCGCAGCTGCACGCCGAACAGAAGCAGTACACCGAGGCGGCTCAGGCCTACAACGACCTGATGCGCAACGTGCCTGACCAGGAGCAGTACCTCTTCAACCTCGCCGAGCTATACCTGGCACAGTCCAAGTACGACGATGCACTGAAGACCTATGACCGCATCGAGAAAAAATACGGCGCGCTGGAGCAACTCTCCATGAACCGCCAGCAGATATACCTGCGCCAGAAGAACATCGGCAAAGCCCTTGCCGAAGGCGAAAAACTGATTGCGGCCAACCCTACCGAGATTCGCTACCTGCTGGCCCAGGCCGAGCTCTATAATGCTAGCCAAAAGCCGGATGTGGCCATCGAAACGGTTAACCGCGCGCTCCGCATCGAGCCGAACAACCCGTTCGCCCACCTGATGCTCTCGGACCTGCACCGCCAGAAAGGCAACCTGGCGGAATCTGAGAAACAGGTAAAGATCGCTTTTGCCAGCACCGACCTCGACATCGACACCAAAGTGCGTATCCTGGTGGATTTTATCCGGCAGCTGCCCAACCCGGCCATAGAAGGTATAGCCCTTGAGCTGGCGGACCTCACCATAGCGTCCCATCCTGAAGAGGCAAAAGCCTACGCAGTGGCCGGCGACCTGCAAACCATCATCGGTAAAAAAGAGTCGGCCCGCGGCAATTACATCAAGGCGGTGAAGTTCGATGACTCGCACTTCAAGATCTGGCAGCAGATTGTGCTGCTGGATGCAGAACTGGGTGAGTCGGCCGATTTGGTGAAGCACTCGGAACAGGCGCTTGAGTTGTTCCCGAACCAGGCTGTGTTCTGGTTCTACAACGGCACCGGCCACCTGATTGAAAAAAACTACGACCGGGCTGCCAAGTCGCTGGAGCATGGCAAGCGCCTTTCGGCCAGCGAACCTGAGCTGGTAACGCAGTTCAACGCCCAGTTGGGAGACGTTTACAACTCCATCAAAGAGTATAAAAAATCAGACGAGGCCTACGAGGCCGTGCTTACGCAGGACCCCGACAACGAGCACGTGCTCAACAACTACAGTTATTTTCTGTCGCTGCGCGGCGAGCAACTGCCCAAAGCTAAGGCTATGGCCGGCCGGCTAGTCGAGCAGCATCCCGCTAACCCCACCTACCTGGATACCTACGCCTGGGTGCTCTACAAAATGGAGGATTATGAAGGTGCGCTGAAATACCTGGAGCAGGCCATTGCCGTTTCCGAAGATGCCACCATTGTGGAGCATTACGGCGACGTACTATTTAAACTAGGAAAAAAAGACGAGGCGGTCCGGCAGTGGGAAAAGGCCAAGCTTAAGGGGGAAGCATCTGCTTTCCTTGACAGAAAGATAAAAGAAAAGAAACTCTATGAATAAACAGCTCCTGCTATACCTGCTGGGTATACTCCTGTTTTCCGCCTGCAAAAAAGAAACGATCCCTTCTGCCGCCACTGCTGCCACCGAAACAGTGGGCAACGTCACTGTCCAAAATTTGGAATTCACCTACCTGAATGCCCGTGGCCAGCTTAAGTTTGATGACAAAGGCCAGAGCACGACGTCAGGTTACGCCCTGCGCATGCAAAAGGACAGCGTGATCTGGATCTCGGTACTACCAGGCTTAGGTATAGAGGCTGCCCGCATCAAGCTCACACCCGATTCGGTGTACATGATGAACCGCATCCAGCGCGAGTACGCCGCTACTGACTACGCCTTTTTGAGCAAGCGCTTCAACGTAGCCCTCGACTTTCAGGTCGTGCAGGCCATATTGCTGGGCAACTACCAGGCCAACGGCTCCGAAAAAGCAACTACCCAGGGACAGATGCAGCATGTGCAGCAGCTGCGTGAAAACCTGCTCTTTGATTACTTCATCAGCTCCGAGAATCTGAAACTGCAGCAGCTTAATGTCAAAGACCAGCAATCTGGCAACAGCATTGTGGTGCAGTACGAGAGCTTCCAGCCACTGGGCGATGTTCCTTTTGCGCACAACATGCTGGCGCAGATCCTGCAGTCGGGCCAAATATCCGACTTTAACTTAAACCATTCCAAAGTGACCGTTTCCGAAGGCGTGCTGGAGTTTCCGTTCAGTGTTCCGTCTGGTTACAAGCGCCTTTAGCCTAATAAAATCCCCGCGGTTCTGGTACGGGCAATATAGTTTTGCCATATTTGTAGGCTAAGTGTAGTATACCCCCTATTTCTGATGAAGGCCCTTTACAAATCAGCCTTTTTCCTGATTATCCTGCTGTTGCCTTTGGTGACCCAAGCCCAGAAACAAAAGTCGAAGGCGCAGCTCGAGAAAGAGAAGAAGGAGAACCTAAACCGTATTAAAGAAGCGAACCGCATTCTGCAGCAGACCAAGGTGCAGAAGGAGGCTTCTATTGGCCAGCTCAACGCCATTCAGGAGAAAATTACGGTACAGAAAGGGGTGATCAGCACCATTTCCAGGGAAATACAGCTACTGGAATCGGGCATGAAGGAAACGGAAGGTATAGTAGGCGAACTGCAGGCCGACCTGGAAAGCCTGAAAGCCGAGTACGCCACCATGGTGTACGCCGCCTCCAAAACCGCCAACAGCTACAACAAGCTCATGTTCGTCTTCGCTGCCGACTCTTTCAACCAAATGGTGCGCCGCCTGCGCTACCTGCAGCAGTACTCCGAGGCCCGCAAGAAACAGGTAGAGCAGATCAATAAGGTACAGGCGGCTCTTACGGGCCAACTGCGCACACTGGAGTCGCAGCGCGAAACGAAGCGTGGTTTGCTGAACAAGCAGGTGGTGGAAAACAAAAACCTGCTCTCGCTCCGCAGCCAACAGGACACCATGATCCAAAAGCTAAGCAAGCAGGAAGAGCAGCTCAAAAAAGAAGTGGCCCAGCGCCAGCAGGCCGTCCGAAAGCTGGATAACCTCATCGCCGACATCGTGAAAGAGGAGATTGCCCGCGCTGCCCGTGCCGCTCGCGAAGAAGGACGCGCCACCAGCGGAAGCTCCAGCAAGATCACCCTCACACCGGAGGCTGCCCTTATCTCATCTTCGTTTGCGGGAAACCGCGGTCGCCTGGCCTGGCCAGTAGAGCGCGGCTTTATCTCGCAGAAGTTTGGCCGGCACAATCACCCGGTACTGAAAGGCGTAGTGATAGAAAACCGAGGAATCGACATCCAGACCAGCCAGGGAGAGCCAGCCCGCGCCATATTTGAAGGCAAGGTCCTCACGGTGGCCAGCGTGCCAGGCATGAACAACATTGTAATGGTGCAGCACGGCGAGTACTTCGTGGTATACGCGAAGCTGCGCACAGTTAATGTGAAGGAAGGCCAGGATGTGAAACCAAAAGATGTGATTGGCACAGTGTATACCGATGCAAACGGCACAACCGAACTGCAGTTCCAACTCTGGAAAAACAACACCAACCTGAACCCGGAAAGCTGGATCAGGCCAAAGTAGACCTCCTGTTATACCTGATAGAAAAAAAGCGCAACGGGCCATTTAACACCATGGCCCGTTGCGCTTTTTAATTTTCTTTAGATCATAGCTCCGGTCTCTGTACCCCTATAAAAGAAAAAACACCCTACAAAGCAGGGTGCCTTTCCAAGCTATGAAAACAAACTTAAAATTATATTTAGACACTTTCTCCGGTTCAGGAGGGCTGTGTTAAATTTCTATGGATTAATTTACAACCTTTTGATTACACTTGCAAACAGAGAATTAAAAAAACTTAATATTTATTTTTTCCGCCTCTTTTGCTCTTTCCGTCTGTGCCTCTTCCAGGCAACCGGGTGTGATTCTGTTGTACATGGCACATTACAACTAGCTTGCCAAAAATTAAATAAGCATCAACTATTTGATTATCAGTGTAAATACCTATGCCAACTGCATTCATTTTTCCCTATATCGGAAACATTTTTTTCATTTTGGGAAAAACAAGGGGCAAACAGGTTCGAAATAGCAAGCCGGAAGGAAGACCTCGAATATATTTTTTCCTCTATACGCCCAGTTTCAAACGAGGTTGCAACTCACTTGCATCGCACTTTCAACAGGTCATTCACGCACCGCACCTGATCCTTTCGCGCAAAGTGGTTTACCCAGATAATAACAGGCAACTAAACTAATGTTCTTAAATGTGGGTTAAATTAAAATATAAGCTTTATTTTTGTAGCAATTCATTCTTAAAACTTTAAGACCATGGTAATTACCAACATTTTTGCATTTATCGGAGGTTTAGGAGGCACAGAGGTAGTCCTGATCTTGTTTGCTATCCTGTTACTTTTCGGTGCCAAGCGTATACCTGAACTTGCAAGAGGACTGGGCCGCGGCATCCGTGAGTTCAAGGACGCCACTAAGGAGATCAAGTCTGATATCGAGAGCTCTGTTAAAGACGACCGCAGCAATACGAAGTAATCTTCTCAGAATAATATTTTATGATTCTTAGTACGGTTCTCCTCTTCCTGGCAGACGTAGGAGGAGGAGAATTACTCGTTGTACTAACCGCAGTACTTCTCCTTTTTGGATCAGACAAGCTCCCTGGTCTGGCACGCGCTGCCGGTCGCGGTATGCGCAGCTTCAACGATGCTAAAAGAGAAATCCAGGACGAGCTGGAACGCTCCATCAAGGACATAAAAAAGCCTGACTAGTTTGAAATCATACCACTCACTTCGTGACATTCGCAGCGAGATTGCCAACGGGCAACTTTCGTGCAGACAGCTGGTAGCGCACTACCTTCATAATATTAAGCAGAAACCTGAGCTGAACGCTTTCCTGGAGCTATTCGAGGAAGAGGCATTTGCCCAGGCCGACGCAGTAGATAAGAAACTCGCTTCGGGGCAAGCCGGCAAGCTGGCAGGTATGGTCATCGGCCTTAAGGACGTGCTGGCTTACGAAGGCCACTCGCTGCAGGCATCCAGCCAGATCCTGAACGGTTTCAAATCACTCTATACCGCTACGGCTGTGCAGCGCCTGCTTGCCGAAGATGCCATCATCATCGGTCGCCAGAACTGCGACGAATTTGCGATGGGTGCTTCGAACGAGAACTCCTCGTTTGGCCCCGTACTAAATGCCGATGACCCGACACGCGTGCCCGGTGGTTCGTCCGGAGGGTCAGCTGTAGCCGTGCAGGCCGACCTGTGCCTGGCATCGATCGGCTCCGACACGGGTGGTTCGGTGCGCCAGCCCGCTTCTTTCTGCGGTGTGGTGGGCCTGAAGCCTACGTATTCGCGCATTTCCCGCTACGGCCTTATAGCTTACGCCTCCTCTTTCGACCAGATCGGTGTCATCTCGAAAAGCGTGGAAGACGCAGCCCTGCTGCTGGAAGTAATGGCGGGCAGCGACGAGTATGACAGTACCGTAAGCCACCGCCCGGTGCCGGCCTACAGCCAATTGCTGCAGTCAGACAAAAAATACAAGATTGGTTACATCCGCGATTGCTTCGAGAGCGAAGGCCTGGACGCTGAGGTGAAAAATACCATCCTGGGCGTGAAAGACATGCTGCAGGAGGCAGGACATCAGCTGGAGGCTGTAGAGTTCCCATACCTGGACTACATAGTGCCGACGTACTACATCCTCACCACAGCAGAAGCCAGCTCCAACCTGGGCCGCTTCGACGGGGTGAAGTACGGCTACCGCAGCGAGAACGCCACCGACCTGACTTCGCTTTACAAGAAAACGCGTGCGGAGGGCTTTGGTCCCGAGGTGCAGCGCCGCATCATGCTGGGCACTTTTGTGCTGAGCGCCGACTACTACGACGCCTACTATACCAAGGCGCAGCGCGTTCGCCGTCTCATAAAAGATAAGACGGACGAGTTGCTGCAACATTATGATTTTCTTATATTGCCTACCGCTCCTACTACGGCCTTTAGGTTAGAGGAGAATACGGCGAATCCGTTGGCCATGTACCTGGCTGACATCTTTACGGTTCAGGCCTCGCTTGCTGGTGTTCCTGCCATCTCTATTCCGGTAGGTCGCGATGCCAATGGCCTTTCCATCGGGTTGCAGTTAATGACCCGCTCATTTGAGGAGCCGCAACTGCTCGCTTTCTCAAATTACATACTGGACAAGCTAACCGTTGAAGCATAAATTATAATCATGCAGTTTAGACTCTTTACAGTACTTGCAGCACTGGTTGGAAGTATGTGGGCTTCCCATGCCCAAGCTTCTGACTTTTCGATCAGGTTTGAAAGGCTCACAGAAAAAGACTCACTAAAGAAACCACAGGCAGACACCACTTTCCTTTCACAAGAGGAACTGGCCCTCCTTGTGGAGTACATTCCGTATGAGCCCGATGATGTGATTCAGGACCGGCTGAGCTGTATTGAGGCTGACATCCCCTTGGTATTTAACAAGTTCGTGCGCAACCACATCGACTACTTCACTGTCCGCAACAGAAAGTATACGCGCACCATGATCTCCCGCGAGAATGTGTACTTCCCGATCTATGAGAAGTACCTGAAAAAGTACAACATGCCGCAGGACATCAAGTACCTTTCCATTGTTGAGTCTGGCCTGAATCCGAAAGCTGCCTCTTGGGCAGGCGCTGTTGGTCCTTGGCAGTTCATCAAATCCACCGGCAAAGAGTATGGCCTGAACCAGGACCAGTACATCGACGAGCGCATGGACATTGAGAAATCGACGGATGCGGCGATGCGATTTCTGAGCAGGCTATACCGCACCTACGGCGATTGGGAACTGGCAATGGCTGCCTACAACTGTGGCCAGGGCAACGTGAACAAGGCGATCCGCAGAGCGGGCGGCGGCAAGAAGACATTCTGGGAGATCTTCCCATACCTGCCAAAGGAGACGCGAAGCTATGTACCTTCCATGACGGCGGTGATCTATGCCATGAAGTATGCGCCGGAGCACAACATCTTCTCCGACTCTATCCTGTACGCACCCAACTATACCTACCTGAACGTCAATCATGCACTGGATCTGGAGAAGCTGGCAGCAGAACTGCACGTGGACACACTGGCACTATTGGCCCTGAACCCGGAGATCAAAAAAGCAAAGCTTCCGGCCACCGTCCGCAATTATAAGCTACGCGTTCCGGCTCAGACCGCACAGCTACTGGCTGCCGAACAAAGCTGCATTCTGCTCGCTGCCACACCAACACCTCCGCCAGTTAAACAAGCCTTGCCTGCCGAGGCACCCGTTATGCTGGCCTCTGCCACCACAACCCACGACGCGCCAAAAGACAGCCTGGTGCAGAAAACATACGTGGTGCAGCGCGGAGACAACCTGTTCGCCATCGCCCGCAAGTTCGGCGTGAGCATCGACGAGCTGAAGGAATGGAACAAACTCGCAGGCTCTGATATCAGGGTACAGGACAAACTGCTGGTCTGGCAGCCTGCCCCGGAAGCTGCTCCGGTCTTGCTGGCATCTGCCAGCAACAGCACAAGCAAGGCAGCCAGCACGCCGGCCAAGTCTAAGCCAGCCCAGAGCCAGGCCCAGCCAGCGCGCGTTTACCACGTGCAACCGGGCGACACGCTCTGGACCATTTCCCAACGCCACGAAGGGGTAACGGTCGAAAAGATAAAGAAGCTGAACAAACTCAAGAACAGCGCCATCAAACCAGGTCAGCAGCTCATCCTGAGCTAAGCCGACAGGTATAGATCGAACGAAACACTCTTCTACCGGAAGGGTGTTTCGTCGTTTATACCCTTCCTGCTTTATCAATTTATTGCAATAGAGACGGCAGCAGCACCTGAAACTTAGCTGCCTGATAAAAAACACAATATTCTGCTAGATGGAGATTTACAAGGGTGTATCTTTGTCGATTACGGCTTTGATAAACCATAAAATCTTATCAAATTGGCTTTAGGCTTCTGTCCAGTGCAAAAGCCGTACAGTGCAAGGGAATAAAAACACGAGACAACACCAACAACGCATACCATGATCAAAGTAAACAAAGAGGACGCACTCAACTATCACATGCAGGGCCAGCCCGGCAAAATAGAAGTCGTGCCGACCAAAATGCTGAGTACCCAGCATGACCTGGCTCTGGCTTACTCTCCTGGAGTAGCCGAGCCCTGCAAAGAAATAGCCGCTGACAAAGAGAATGTTTATAAATATACTGCCAAGGGAAACCTGGTAGGCGTTATCTCCAACGGAACAGCCGTACTTGGGCTGGGCAACATCGGTCCGGATGCATCGAAACCAGTGATGGAAGGCAAGGGCGTACTTTTCAAGAAGTTCGCAGGTATAGACGTGTTCGACATCGAGATTGACTGTACCGACCCGGAAGAGTTTGTTCGCATTGTGAAGTCGCTGGAGCCTACTTTCGGCGGCATCAACCTGGAGGACATCAAAGCACCGGAAAGCTTCAAGATCGAGAACGCCCTGAAAGAGCAGATGAACATTCCGCTCATGCACGACGACCAGCATGGCACGGCCATTATCTCGTCGGCGGCATTGCTCAATGCCCTTGAGCTGGCAGACAAAAGAATAGATGAAGTTCAGATCGTGATCAATGGCGCAGGCGCTGCCGCCATTGCCTGCACCAAGCTGTACGTGGCCCTGGGTGCCAAGCTGGACAACATCGTGATGTTCGACAAGGACGGTATCATCCGGCCGGAGCGCAACGACCTGGATATCTACAGAGCGCAGTTCGTCACCCTGCGCAAGATCCACACCCTAGCGGAGGCCATGGAGAACGCAGACGTGTTCATCGGGCTTTCGGCCGGCAATGTACTGGCACCTGAGCTAGTGAAGCGGATGGCGCCTAACCCGATCATTTTCGCGCTGGCCAACCCTGACCCGGAAATCGACTACGACCTGGCCATGGATACCCGCGATGACCTGATCATGGCAACCGGCCGCTCTGACCATCCGAACCAGGTGAACAACGTACTCGGTTTCCCTTACATTTTCAGAGGAGCCCTGGACGTGCGCGCCACCGAGATCAACGAGGCCATGAAACTGGCGGCTGTACGTGCCCTCGCCGAACTTGCCAAAGAACCGGTTCCGGAAATGGTACACAAAGCCTACGGAGACAACACCATCTCCTTTGGCCGCACCTACCTGATCCCGAAGCCACTCGATCCGCGTCTGATTACGGCGGTGTCCCCGGCGGTTGCAAAAGCTGCCATGGAAAGCGGCGTAGCCAAAAGCCCGATCACCAACTGGGAGGCATATGAGGTAGAGTTACAGGAGCGCATCGGCATCGACCAGAAGCTGATGACGCGCATTACGAACCAGGCGAAGAAAGATCCGAAGACGGTGGTGTTTGCGGAAGCAGACCACTACAAGATTCTGAAGGCAGCCCAAATCGTAAAAGAGCAGCGCATCGCTAACCCGATCCTGCTGGGCAACAAAGCCCGCATCGCAGCCATCATCGAGGAAACCAACCTCGACCTGCACGATTGCGTGATCATCGACCCATACGAAGAGGACGCGAAGCGCGAGGAGTTTGCGCAGCTGCTCTATAAGAGACGCCAGCGCAAGGGCCTCACTCTGTTCGACAGCCGCCGCCAGATGCGTGACCGCAACTACTTCGGCGCCATGATGCTCGAAACGGGCGAAGCAGATGCGCTTATCTCGGGCCTTACCCGCGACTACTCCAAGACCATTCTGCCATCCCTGCAAATAATTGGGGTTGAGGAAGGTATAAACAAAGTGGCAGGCATGTACATCATCCTCAACAAAAAGGAGCCGTACTTTTTCGCCGATACGACTGTGAACGTGAACCCAACCGCCGATGAACTGGTAGACATCATTGGCCTGACCGCCCGTGCCGTGCGTTTCTTCGACACGGAGCCGCGTATGGCTGTGCTCTCGTACTCCAACTTTGGCTCGGTGCAGGGCGATATACCGAACAAGGGTGCCGAGGCAGTGCGCAAGGCGAAACAGCGTTACCCAGACCTGCTGATCGACGGTGAGATGCAGGCGAACACGGCCATGAACAAGAACCTGCTGCGTGAGCACTATCCGTTCAGCCAGTTGGCCGAAAAAGGAGCGAACACGCTTATTTTCCCGACACTTACTTCGGGCAACATCGCCTATAAACTGTTGCAGGAAATAGGTGGTGCTGAGGCAATTGGACCGGTACTGATGGGTATGCGCAAACCGGTGCACATCCTACAACTAGGCAGTTCTATCCGCGAGATTGTTAACATGGTGTCCATTGCTGTCGTAGATGCTCAAAACTATAACAATAAACATATATAGATGATCGCATACATTGACGGTAAGTTAGCACTGAAAGATCCAACGTATGTCATTGTCGATGTCAATGGCATAGGTTATCAGATCAAAATATCTCTGAACACGTACTCGTCACTGCCTGAGGGGGAGCGCTGCAAGCTGCATACCTACCTGCACATCAAGGAGGATGCGCATACCTTGTATGGTTTTACGACAGCCGCCGAGAAAGACACCTTCCTACACCTGATCTCGATTTCAGGTGTAGGCCCCAACACAGGTCTGATGATTTTGTCGTCGCTTACGGTGGATGAAGTGCAGCAAGCCATTGTGCGGGAAGATGTGCGTACGATTCAGCATGTGAAGGGAATCGGGGCGAAAACCGCGCAGCGCATCATATTGGAATTAAAAGATAAAATAAAGAAAGAAACCATGCTGGCCGGTAGCACGGCGGTTCCTGTTTCTGCGCACAATACGTCACGTGCAGAAGCGTTATCAGCATTAGTTACACTAGGCTTTGCCAAGAACGTGGCCGAGAAAACGCTTGATGCCATCATCAAGCGGGAGGACAGAAGCCTGAGCGTAGAGGAACTAATAAAATTTGCCCTGAAGTCTTCTTAGTCGGTTTAATCGGTAGAACCCAACTTGATCTGGAAAGGTAAAAAAAACAGCCTGCTGTTTGCAACGGTTGCTGCTATCACTATGCTGGCATGGTGGTCGCAGGCCGCAGCAGTGCGCTCAAACAATAGGTATAGCACCCTTATTTTTTCAGATATTTTCGTCCAGGATACAATTCCGCAGGATTCCGCCCGCCTGCAACGCTACATCCCGAGCCGACGCCCAACCTTTACCCCAAGCGACCGCCTGGGTAGTCCGCTCGGTACACGCCCAAGTTCCTCTCCCCTATTATTAGGCCAGCCCTCCAATATTGAGCTGGAGATACAACTCGACGACAGCCTGCGCCAGTACAACATCAACGAGCGCATGGGCGAACTGGACTACCGCCTGCCTTCCACCATGTCGTGGGAGGAGTATTCCCGTTACCAGCGCCAGCAGGCCATCCGCGACTACTGGCGTACCAAGTCCGCTGGTCTGGATGGTGAGAGCGTGGTGAGTGGCCGTCGCCTGGTGCCGAAGATTTACATCAGCCCGGTATTTGACCGCGTGTTCGGTGGCAATTTTGTCGACATCCAGCCAAACGGTAACGTTAACCTCAAGTTCGGAGCCCGCTTTAACCGCAACGAGAACCCGTCTATACCTTTACGACAGCAGCGCACCGGCGACTTCGACTTCGACCAGAACATCTCACTTAACCTGGTGGGTAAGATCGGCGAGAAGATGCGCCTTAACTTTAACTGGGACAACAACGCCAACTTCGAGTTCGAAAACAACATGAAGCTGGACTACACCGGTTTCGAAGAAGAGATCATCCGCAAGGTAGAGGCCGGTAATGTGAGCCTGCCGCTGAACAACTCCCTGATCACGGGTGCTCAGAACCTGTTCGGTATCAAAACACAGCTGCAGTTCGGTCGACTGGGCGTCACGACAATTGCCGCCAACGTGCGGGGCCGCAACGACGAGGTGGTAATTCAAAACGGAGCGCAGAACAAGCCGTTTGAGATACGGGCCGACAGTTACGACCGCGACCGTCACTTCTTCCTATCGCAGTTCTTCCGCGGCCGTTATGACAAAACGCTGCAGAACCTGCCGCTGGTGAACTCGGGTATTGTGATCCGCCGCTTGGAGCTGTACGTGACCAACAACAACCGCTCGACTGAAAACCTACGCAACATGGTCGCTTACATGGACCTGGGTGAGGCCGACCCGTTCCGGAACCAGTTTGAGCGCAACCCGCTGGCCCCAGCTAGCAACAACGCCAACACGCTCTACAGCCTGATCAACACCAACCCGCAGGCCCGCAACAACGACCAGGTGGACACTTACCTGAACAGCCTGGGTCTGCAGAAGGCCATCGACTTTGAACACGTGCGCGCCCGCCGACTGGACCCGCGCGAGTATAAGTTCAATCCACAACTTGGCTACATCTCCCTCACCACCGCCCTGCTGCCCGACCAGGTGCTGGGCGTGGCCTTTGAGTATACCTACAACGGCCAGACCTACAAGGTGGGCGAGTTGATGGAGGACTACCAGAACCTGCGCGACGACCAGGTGATCCACATGAAGTTGCTGAAGGCGACCAACCCGGCATTGGAGTACCCGACCTGGGACCTGATGATGAAAAACGTCTATAGCCTGGACGCGACACAGGTGAACCGCCAGAACTTCCAGCTTCAGATCGTTTACAAGGACGATGAAACGGGCGTTGACATCACCAGCTTAAAAGAACCAAGCCCGATCCAGAACATCCCGCTGATCGAAGTGCTCAACCTCGACAACGTTAACACAAACAATGACAAGCCCCGTGACGGCAACTTCGACTTTCTGGAAGGTATCACCATTGACCCAGAGACAGGACGTATCATCTTCCCGGTGGTAGAACCATTCGGCTCATACCTGGCCAGCAAGTTTCAAGGGCGTCAGGATTTAGTGGAGCGCTACGTTTTCCAGGAGCTCTACGAACAGACGCAGACGGACGCGCAGCAAAACACCCTAAAAGCAAAGTTTTTCCTCAAAGGCCGTTTCCAGGCTAGTTCTACGGACGAGATTATGCTGCCTGGTTTCCGCATTGCCGAGGGCTCTGTGGCGGTATATTCCGGCGGCACGCGCCTGGAAGAGGGTACTGACTACCAGGTTTTCTATGACCTTGGCCGTATCAAGATTCTGAACCCCAGCTACATTGCCTCAGCCAGCGACCTGCGCGTGACCTACGAAAAAGCCGAACTGCTCAACATACAGCCCCGCACCATGCTGGGCGCCCGCTTCGACTACCGCGTGAACAACGACCTGAACCTGGGCGGTACGGTGCTGCACCTGAACGAAAGGCCGTACATCAACCGTGTGAGCATCGGCGACGAGCCTACCAACAACACCATTTACGGGCTGGATGTAAACTTTAACCGCGAGTCGCGCTTCCTGACCAAGATGACGGACATGATCCCGTTCATTCAGACCAAAGCGCCGTCTAGCGTGACTTTCAGTGGTGAGTTTGCGCACCTGGTGCCCGCTGCCTCCAAGTCGCCGGTGAACGAAGACGGCACCTCATACCTTGACGACTTTGAAGGAGCCGAAACACCGTTCAGCTTGGGTGGCTTCAACAACACCACCTGGCGATTGGCTGCCACTCCTGCCCCACTGGCGCAGGGCACTGGCCTGGAATACGCCTACAACCGCGCCCGCGTGGCCTGGTATACCATCGACCAAATCTTCTACCGCGACAGCGAAGGCCTGCGCCCGAGCAACATCAACGACGAGGAACTCGCGAATCACTACGTACGACCTGTGCCCCGCTACGAGGTGTTCCCGGGCCGTGACCGGGAGATCGCCAACGCCTACGAGTATACCTTCGACATGGCCTACTACCCACGGGAACGTGGGCAATACAACTACAATCCGGAACTGGACGGGCAGGGCAGGCTGCAGGGCGACCCACGCAAGAACTGGGGCGGTATCAGCCGCGAGATCACCTTCGACACCGACTTCGACAATGCCAACGTGGAGTATGTGGAGTTCTGGCTGATGGACCCTTTCCTGACCGGCCCGAGAGGACGTAAAGACGAAAACGGTAACCCAATCGTGAACAACGAAGGCGGTGAGCTGGTGATCAACTTGGGCAACGTATCGGAGGATATTCTGAAAGACAACCGCTATGCCTTTGAGAACGGCCTGCCGACTTCCGCTACCGACAACCAGAACATGCAAACCACCGCCTGGGGCCGCGTGACCACCCAGCAGTTCCTGACCGATGCTTTCTCGGCTGTGCCAGGCGCACGCGGTTTCCAAGATATTGGTTTGGATGGTTTAGGTGACAATGCAGAGCGCGAGTTCTTCCAGAATAGTTTCCTGGGCCGTATACCGGGCGGCGCGCCTCAGTCCGTGCTCTCCGACCCCTCAGCCGATAACTTCCTGCACCACCTCGACGAATCTTATGACCAGCAGAACGCCGGCATTCTGGAGCGTTACAAGCGTTTCAACGGCATGGAAGGAAACTCGCCGGAGCAGAGCCGTTTTTCTAACTATGCCTTCCCGGACAAGGAAGACCTGAACCGCGACAACGTGATCAGCGACCTGGAGCAGTACTACGAGTACAAGATCAAACTGCAGCCGGGCGGCATGAGTGTAGGCGAGAACTACATCGTGGACAAGATCGTGGATACCAGGACCGGTGAGAACGTGACCTGGTACCAGTTCCGCGTGCCGGTGCGCCAGCCGACGGGCAACGTGGGCAACATCAGCGGTTTCAAGTCCATCCGTTTCATGCGCATGTACATGACGGAGTTTGCCGATCCGGTGGTGCTCCGCTTTGTGCAGTTCCAGTTTGTGGCCAACCAGTGGCGCACCTTCCTGCAGCCGATCACGGACGGTAACCCTTGCCTGAACTGTACTGACGATGCCCGCTCATTTACTGTGTCTACCGTGAACATCGAAGAGAACGGCGAAAAAGTACAGGACGAAACGCTCATCCCTTATGTGATGCCGCCAGGTATAGAGCGCCTGCGCGACTATGCCGCCACCAACAACCGCCGCCAGAACGAGCAGGCGATGCAGCTGTGCGTGGAGGATCTGAAGGACTCTTTCTCGAAGGCGGTGTACAAGAACCTGACCATCGACATGCTGATCTACAAGCGCCTCAAGCTGTTCCTGCATGCCCAGTCACGCGACCCGAACACCCGCGACAACGATGTGCAGGCCTTTGTACGCATCGGTACCGACTATACCCAGAACTACTACGAGTACGTGGTGCCGCTCAAACTGACACCGCCCGGCACGACCAGTCGCGAAGGCATATGGCTCGCTGAGAACGAAGTGGACGTGGCCCTGGAGGATTTTGTGAACGCCAAAGTGGAGCGAAACCGGATTGCAGGAGGCTGGGACAACCGTCGTCCGTTTGAGGTCATGCTGGAAGGTGGCAAGATGATTCGCGTAGTGGGTAACCCGGATTTCAGTGAGGTGCAAAGCGTGATGATCGGTTTGCGCAACCCGACCGTGCCCGGCGAAGACGCCCGTCCGCAATCGGTGTGCGTGTGGGTGAACGAGCTACGCGTAACAGACTTTAGAAACAACTCCGGCTGGGCCGCCAACGCCCGCCTCAACACCAAACTGGCCGACTTTGCCAACGTCACGGCAACTGGTAGCTATACTACCATCGGTTTTGGCGCCCTGCAGCAGAAGATCGCGCAGCGTGCCCGCGAGAACACCGCCGTGTTTGATGTAAGCGCCAACATCGTGGCCGATAAATTCCTGCCTGAAAAGCTAGGCATTAAAGTGCCGGTGTCGGTGCAGTACGGTACCATGAACAGCGCTCCGCAGTTTGACCCGCTCGACAAGGATGTGCCGCTGGAGCAGTCGCTGACCAGGTATGAGACGAACGAAACGCAGCGGGAGTACAGGCGCGAAGTAAGCACCCGAGAGACCCGAAAGAGTGTGAGTTTACTGAACGTGCGGAAGGAACGGACCAATCCGGAGGCCAAGGTGCGCCCATATGACATTGAGAACCTGTCTTTCTCATACTCATATGCCGAGCGCCTGTTCACCAACATTGAGACGGACCGCGACTTCACCCGCACCTATACCGGGGCGGTGGCCTATACCTATACCAACACGCCGCGCAACTACGAGTTCTTCGCCAAAAGCGAGAAACTCAAATCGCCATACCTGCGCCTGATCAAAGACCTGAACTTTACGCCGCTGCCAAGCCGATTCGCCTTCCGCGCCGACCTCGACCGCAGGTATAACGAAACGTTCCTGCAGCGCCGCGATCCGGGCTCCGGCCTGATCACCTCCCGCGGTATAGAGCCTACGTTCCAAAAGTACTTCTTCTTCAACCGCATCTACGACCTGAAGTGGGACATCAGCAAGAGCCTGTCGCTGGACTATACCGCCACCAACCGCGCCGTGGTGGACGAGCCGGACTACCGCATCAACCGCGACGTGGACTCCCTCCGATATAAGAACAAGGTGATCTGGAACAACCTGCGCAACTTTGGCCGCAACACGCACTTCAACCAGCTGGTGGCTGCCAACTACAAAGTGCCGTTCGACAAACTTCCGCTCACCGACTGGCTGGGTGCCGAAACCCGCTACGCCGTTACCTACATCTGGACGGCGGGCTCTACTGCCCTGAACCAGGATGCTCCTTTCAAGCTAGGTAACACCGCTGAGAACAACTCTGAGTTCAGCGTGAACGGCCGTTTTGACATGGTGAAGCTCTACAACAAGGTCAAGTTCCTGAAAGAGGTGAACAGCCCGTCGCAACCGCAGGCCGGTCCGCCGGTGCCCGCCCCCGGCGACTCGGTGGTACAGAAGCGCTCTGAGATGAAACTGGCCAAAGGGCTGGCCCGCTTCCTGATGATGACCCGCTCGGTGAACTTCACCTACCTGCAGAACCGGGGCACCATGATGCCGGGCTACCTGCCACGCACCCACATGTTCGGTTTCGACGATGGCTTCGATGCGCCGGGGCTTCCGTTCATATTGGGTCGCCAGTACGACCTGGACGAGCTGTATAACCGCGCCTTCACCAACGGCTGGTACACCGACAGCAGCCAGTACCTGAACACGCCATTCAGCAGCATCAATACTGAGACCTTCACAGCCAGGGCCAACATGGAGCCTTTCCGCAACTTCAACCTGCAGCTCGATGCTCGCCGCAATGTGTCGGAGATCGACGAGGTGTTCTACCGCAAGCAGTTCGATGACTTCGGCAACATCGGCACCGTAAACGAACGCCAGAACCCGATCAGTACAGGCTCATTCAGCACGTCCTTCTTTGCGCTGGGCACCATTTTCGAGAAGACAGCAGACGGCACGTCGGCTGCCTTTGACAACTTTATCCGCAACCGCTACGAGATACGCGAGCGACTTACCAACGCCAATGCGGCCGCCGGCGACTCGGGCTATACCCTGAACTCGCAGGATGTGTTGCTGCAGTCTTTCCTATACGCCTACCAGGGGCGCGATGCCAGCGGTTACCAGGCCAAGGGAGGCAACCCGGTGAAGCGACTGCCTATCCCTAACTGGCGCATTGACTACAATGGCCTGTCACAACTCGAATTCTTTAAACGCTGGTTCAGCCAGGTAAACCTCACGCACTCCTACAACTCGACCTACAACGTGACGAGCTTTACCACCTCACTGGCGTACGAAAACAACCCGGGTGACTACCCAACCCGCCTCAATGAGTTCGGGCAGCTGATTCCGTTCTACATCGTGAACCAGCTCACAGTGCAGGAGCGACTGGAACTGCTGGGTGTGAACTTTAGGACCAACACCAATCTGACCGGCCGCCTTGGGTACAGGATCGAGCGCAACCTGTCGCTCAACCTTACCAACGCCCAGGTAACCGAAACCAACGTGAAGGACTATACCTTCGGCTTCGGGTATGCCACGACCAACTTCCGTATACCTTTCCGGATAGGCGGTGAGCGACGCACGCTGGAGAACGAGCTGACCATACGCATGGACATGTCAGTGCGCGATAACCAGACCGTGCAGCGGGCCATTACACAGGACGAGCAGGGCAACGAGATCAGCCAGAACCAGATTACCAACGGTACCCGCCAGCTGCAACTGCGCCCTACCGTGGATTATGTGCTGAGCCAGCGCGTGAACATCCAGTTCTACCTGTTGCGCACCGTGTCCGATCCTAAAATATCCACTTCTTTCCGAAACAGTGTGTCGGAAGGAGGAGTACAGTTACGTGTTAGCCTGCAATAGTTTTTTCATTGCGAAAAAGACCGTATTTTTGGATATCATTTAACCCAAAGCAATAGATATGAATTTACCTGACAACCTCAAGTATACCAAAGACCACGAGTGGGTGCGCGTAGAAGGCGACATAGCTTACATTGGCATCACGGACTTCGCGCAGAGCGAGCTGGGCGACATCGTGTATGTTGACATCGACACGGTGGACAAAGAAATCAGCCAGAACGATGTGTTCGGTACGGTAGAGGCAGTAAAGACGGTGTCTGACCTGTTCAGCCCACTGAGCGGCACGGTGCTCGAGTTCAACGAGAAGCTGGACGGCAGCCCTGAGCTGGTGAACTCCGATCCTTACGGCGACGGCTGGATCATCAAATTGTCTATCGGCGACACAAGCGAAATCGAAGGCCTGCTGACAGCTGAAGGCTACCGCGAAGTAATCGGTCAGTAATTTTGCAAGTATAGAGGCAGGTTTGATCCTACGGTATAACTTCTTTACCATTATTTGGGCAGCAGTGATCATGGTTTTGACGCTGCTGCCCTCCTCTTCTATGCCCTCCCTTTCTATTTGGGAGATCTTCTCTTTTGATTCCTTTGCGCACGCCTTCATGTTTGCCGTGCTCACCTTCCTGATGGTGGTGGGTTTCAAAAAACAGTATACTTACATGCGTGTGCAGCTCCACGCCATCCGATCAGCATTTTTTGTGAGCTCCATGTTCGGCATCGCGATCGAACTGCTGCAGCACTTTTTTATACTTGGCCGTCAGGGCGATATTGTGGATGTGCTGAGCAACACCATTGGCTGCATTCTGGGCGTCCTGCTCTTCAAGTGGATCTACGAGCTGTAGCGCACCCACACCTCTCTCCTATAAGGTTTCTTGTTTAAACACAGGTATAGCCCTGATTTTCAGCAAGTCATACTCAATTAGCTATTGCCTATATGGTAGCTATTGAGTAGCTTTAGTGCTATTCTATGCCCCTATGCCACCACGCTACAAACTGAAACAAACACACTGGCTCCCTGTGCTCTTCCTGCTGGCCCTGCTCCCGCTTCAAAGCCAGGCACAACAGGCTCCATCAACTCTTCCGAAACAGACAGTTCGCAAACTGGCACCTCATCTGCAGCGCCTCTCCCAAACAGCACCCGCTGCCTCGTACCGGATACAGGTTTCCAACAAAAAGGCGTTCTATACCTGGCTGCAGCAACACCAGCCAGCTGTTACCATTAAAGATTCTGGCTCACAAGGCAATATGTTGCTGATCAGCGGCATTAAACCAGCGCAGCTGCTGCAATTGGCCGCATCATCAGAAGTGCTATACGTGGACAAGCCCAACCGTAGGGCTGTGGAGGAACTGGAGCTGAAAGACACAGATTTTGTGGTGAACAACGTATACGCTGCACAGGCTGCCTTCCCGGAGATGGCGGGGCAAGGTATGGCGGTGTCCGTAAAAGAGGCCGCCTTCGACCCGGACGACATTGACCTGCAGGGTCGCGTTCTCAATCCGGAAACGATACAGGGCAACCGCAGTTCGCACGCCACCACCATGGCCACCCTGTTGGCAGGCGCCGGCAACTCAGGCCCTAGCGGCAAAGGCGTGACGCAGCATGCCCTCCTCGCCCACTCCAGTTTCGAAGAACTGTTCCCTGACAACAGCGCAGATTTGTTAAGCCAAGGTATAAGTGTGCAAAACCACTCCTATGGTGTAGGGGTGGAAAATTATTATGGCCTGGAGGCGCAGGCTTACGATGAGCAAAGCTTCCAGCACCCTGCGCTGCTTCACGTGTTCTCTTCTGGCAATAGCGGCGACAAAGCCGAGTCAAGCGGCACCTATGCTGATCTGCCAGGTATAGCCAACCTGACCGGTCAGTTCAAAACCTCCAAAAACACCCTGAGCGTAGGGGCACTCGACCCGGATGGGCAGGTGGGGATACGCAGTTCCAGAGGGCCCGCATATGATGGTCGCATCAAACCGGAGTTGGTGGCCCATGGCGCTGCAGGCACGTCTGAATCGGCGGCAGTGGTATCAGGTATAGCCTTGCTGGTGCAGCAGCTTTACAAAGCGCAGCACGGCAGTCTGCCACCGGCCTCGCTAGTAAAAGCAGCCCTGATCAACAGTGCAGAAGATGCCGGCAGTCCCGGCCCCGATTTTGCGTCAGGCTTTGGCAATGCGGATGCGCTTGGAGCACTTCGCAGCATAGAAAGCCAGCGATTTAAGCTCGATGCGGTGACCGCAGGCCAGACGCGCACGTTTCAACTGAACGTGCCCAAGGGAGTAAGGCGCCTGAAGGCCACCCTGGTCTGGCATGACCCTGCCGCAGCCCCTGACGTTGAAACAGCACTTGTCAACGACCTGGACCTAGTGCTGCGCCATCCTGCTTCCGGCAAGAGCTGGCTTCCCTGGGTCCTGAGCACTTTCCCCCACCCCGACTCGCTGCAAAAGCCTGCCCGTCGCAGACCGGACCGCTTAAATAACGTAGAGCAAATCACAATCGGGGCACCGGCAGCGGGTACCTATACCTTGCAGGTGTCGGGTTTTCGTGTGCCGGAGGGCGCGCAGGAGTTTAGCCTGGTGTATGAACTGGAGCAAGGCCTGGAATGGCTATACCCCATGGCTACCACAACCCTGACAGCTGGCCAGGCCAACCGTATTGCCTGGCAGCCCAATGCCGCTACTGGTGTGGCCGAGCTACAGTACCGCCTACAGGACTCCGATAACTGGCATACCGTAGCATCAGGTATAGATTTGCGCCAAGGCAGCTATACCTGGCAAGCGCCTGACACAGTAGCGCAGGCTCAGCTACGATTGTTTGGTACAGGTATAGCCCTGCAGACAGAAGAGTTTATCCTGGCCCGTCCGGCCACTATACAGATCGGTTTCAGTTGTGAAGAGCAGTTGATGGTGCACTGGAGCAAGCAGCCCAATGCGCAGGAGTACCAATTGCTCCAGCTTGGCGCCACACACCTGGAGCCGCTTACCATCACATCCGACACGCTCGCTATCATCGACCGGAGCGCCCTGCAAGGTCGCTACCTGGCTGTGGCCCCTCTTATCCAAGGCGCTCAGGTAACTTATAGCCGAAGTATTCCGACGGATGCAGAGACGTCGCCGTGTTACATCAGCAGTTTCCAGCCTCACCAGTTGGTAACGCCCGATGTAGCTCGTTTCAACCTGAATCTTAGCACAACCTACCAGTTGGCCCACCTGCGCCTCGAGCGCCTGGAGAAGGGCAGCTTTAAACCAATTGACAACGGCAGCCCAACTGCCGGCCTGCAGTACCAATTCCTGGACCCAAAGCCCATACCCGGCCGAAACGTATACCGCGCCAGTGCGATCACAGCTAATGGCAAAACGATCTACAGTCAGGAAGAGGCTGTGATATACACCCCGCAAAACTTTGTGCAGGTATACCCCAATCCGGTTGCAGTCGGACAGCCCCTGTTCGTTGCCGTGGAAAACGAGACAGTAAGCGTACAGATCATCGACCGCCTGGGCCGGCCTTTGCGGGAATCGCATGAGACAGGTATGCTAAAAGAACTGCAGACCAGCGGCCTCCTGCCCGGGCTTTACATCATCCGCCTGACAAACGAAAAAGGCACTGTACTGTCGAGTAAAGTGGTGGTGCAGTAAAGGTATAGCTGTCCTTTCTTTATAGGTATAAGGTGCCACTGCCTCTTCCATACCTATACCTATACCAGTTTGTCCCGAGCGCAGTCTCTGGGAGACTCTTCTATAGCCGACACGAGCGTGGACGCCTTTTCCTGTTCCAAAACTATTCTGGAATGGGCCTTGACGAGAGAATTGTTCCCTTAAGTGGACCAGAGGGGTGTAAGGCTACAAAGCGGCCTGCATGTGTGCCCAATGCTAGTAAATCCGCAGTAGTAAATACACCTATAATCCCCTCATCTTCCATTGCTATACTTCAGCTGGAAAGGCAAATCTGAGAATGTTATAGGACAAGGTAAGGCGTGAACGCTCGCACCATTAAGTTTCGCTATACCTAAAACAAGGGCAGGTATAGCAGCCACAACTGCCATGTACATGCTTAAACTCACAAACTTGAGCGCATAAAAAAGCACAGCCCCTTTGGAGAGGCTGTGCTTTTTACAGCTTTAAGAACCTAACTATTGGTACAGGTATCGCAGGGCTGTTCTGTCGTTTGAGTTGAAGTAGCGGTTCACACCAGTGCCGATGCAGGCCAGCATCCAGGAGTTAGGATCGGCGCCGGTTGGCGTGCCCGGGATATGAACGGCACCCA
>NZ_FTPP01000007.1 GCF_900156345.1 Pontibacter indicus | reverse complement strand
CGCCGATGGTACTGGGGTCACACCCGGGAGAGTAGGTGGCCGCCAACCCCAACAACCACACAGCCCCTGATTCTCAAAAAGAGTCAGGGGCTGTGGCCGTTTTAAACCAATACCCAAATACAAGGGAGAAGGGAAAGCAAAGGGAGCTGAGGGGAGAAATGGTGATGGGCAACGATGGTTATATCCCTATAAATATCTTTTCTTTAAATGATTTCACTCTCAGTTATACCCTCTTTGATTTAGTTACTCGTCAATGTCTGATTTCAGTAATCTTTACTAAAACAGCAGTGTATTGACTCAGTAATTAAATTAGATAGACTACTCAAGAGCAAACAAGAAAGGCTGCCTGATGTAGGCAGCCTTTCTTGTTTGATATAGTTACAAGTGAAATTTAATCAGCTTTGTCGGGCCTTTTCCCTGCGATAGCAGTCTTGAGTCCTTCCAGATTGATATATTGATTTGCAAGGGCTTGTAGCTCTTCAGCTGTAACTCCCCTGATGGTACTGATATAGTTATTATAATGTTCGTAAGGCAATTTATGCAATACGATGCGCTTATACCTATCGCATTGCTCAAAGATCGTGGCTATATCGTTCAGGAATTTGCCCAGCATGTAGCTCTTTACTGTTTGCAATTCGTCTTCCGGAACTAGCTCCTCTTGCAGCAGCTTGATTTCCTTATGTATCTCAGCAATCGTTTTATCAGTAACCTGATAGTTTACGTCCGTACCTATAAAGAAGAGGCTATCCTGTTCTTTAGTCGATATAGCAGAATAGATGCCATAGGTATAGCCTTTGTCCTCTCTAATGTTACGCATTAACCGCGAACCAAAATACCCACCTAAGATCTCATTCAACACAACAAGCTTATGGTAGTCTTCGTGGCCAATCAATGGAAACTGTTTGCCTATCCTAATAGATGATTGCAAACTCTCGGGCATCAAAACAAAATCTTCATCCTTTTCAACTCCCGCATTTTTTACTTTGGGCTCAGCTGGTGCACCTGATAGGTGTAAAGTAGAAATTTCCTGCTCCAACAGTTTCTCCAACTCATCATCAATAGCTCCGCAGGCAAATACTTCCAACTGATCCGTGCTATACCTGCTCTTATAGAAGTTCTCTAGCTCTCCCTTTGCAATGGTATCTAAAACGTGCTCATCCAAACCATATACATATGGATGTGTATCGCCGTAAACCAGCTTGGTGAAGCTGTGCGTTGCCAGGTAATTATTCTTCTGACGCTGTACCTTTAGGTTTTGGATATTGCGCTTCCGCAAGAGCTCAAATTCTTCTGTCGGGAAAACAGGGTTTTGCAACACATCCAGTACCAGAGGGAGCAACTCGCGCACATATTTACTGAGGCAATAGAGCGTAAATTCTGACCGGTCATAGCCGTGGTTATTCTCGAACGAGGCACCATAGTAAGCTACCTTCTCAGCGATATGCTTTGCAGTATAATTCATGCTGCCCTCAAAGAGCATTTTGCCCGTTAGATCAGCTACGCCGGCTTGCTCCTCATACCACTTACCCGCTTTAAAAACAAAATCCAGCCTGATAACAGGCTGGGTTTCGCTTTTTATATAATGCAGTCTGGCTCCGTTGCTTAAGTGACTTACTTCTGCTACTTGTAGCGTGACTGCTTCTATTTCATGTATTTCTGGTGCTTTTGTTCTATCAAGCATTCTGTTTTAGTTTTTAATCTAAGTTAAGCGACAGGCTGAACCGGATGGTTTCAGCAAGCGGGTTGCCCCGTTCGCTTGGGATCAGGTAAGCTGCATCTATACCAAATTTCTGGTAGCGCAGACCCAGGCCTGTCGAAATATACTTTCTATTGCCCTTCTCCGGGTTTTCATAGAAATAACCAACACGAGCGGCAAACAGGTTGTTATACCAGTATTCCACACCGCCGGAGAAATTAATTTCCTGCAACTCTTCACTAAAGCCACCCGGCGCATCTCCGAATGAGGAGAAGATACCGCTGATCACTGTTTGCGTACTGTCCGCTCCCGGTGATGGCACCAGCAGTTTGTTGGCGTCGAGCACAAATGTAAGTGAGTTATACTGGTCAAGGTTATACGTAATCGCTGTGCCTAGTTTCAGGTTAGTAGGCAGAAAATCCTTCTGGTCACCATTGGTATAGGCGATTTTACCACCGATGTTGGAGATGTTGGCACCAAAGCCGAGGTTCAGGTTCTGGGAAACATCACGGTTGTAGTACAAGCCTACATCCACAGCAGCTGTGTTGCCTGGCTTAGACTCGAAGGGAGAAGCGCCACCGCCAATGGTCACGTTACCGGCCAGGTTAGAGCGGATAAAGCGGGCGCCTATACCTAAGCTGAAGTATTCGCTCAGAGCCTGTCCGTAAGCAACTGAGAGGGCATACTCCTTAGGGGAGAACTCTGTGATGTCGTTGCCATTGGCATCGATGAACTGGATATCACCCAGGTCGAAATACAGGAGTGAGGCAGAGATAGCAGATGTCTCTGAAAGCTTCTTGTAGCCAGAGAGGTAGCTCAGGGACATATCGTCTACGATGTTGCGTAGCCAGGGAGAATAAGAGAAACTCACACTCATGTCATTCTGCACGAAACCTAACTTGGCCGGGTTCCAGTGCGGAGCGTTCGCGTCAGGGCTAAGGGCAACACCTGCATCTCCCAAACCGGCAGAGCGCGCATCAGGGGCTACTGTCAGGATCGGAACGGCTGTGGTTACAGTACGTGAGTCCTGTCCGATGGTAGAGGTTTGTGCCGATGCGAAGTGCACTGAGAAGAATGCAGCCACAAATGCGGTGGCTTTGACAAGTAAATTTTTCTTATACATATAGAGGGTGTTGATGCAAAATCAAATATAGAAATATTATAGGATTTTACTAATTCAGGAGCACAAGTTTCTCAAAACTTGTAGCAGTTGCCCCGTCATACTGAGAACGTACAATGATTCGGTAAACGTATACGCCGCGGGCTAATGTGTCGTTATATTCACCTTTCCCATCCCAGCTTATTTCGGACAGGTGCGATTGGCTGGCATAACTGGTTCCTTGCAGCGTCTTTACCAACTTTCCCGATACGTTGAATATCTGTATATGGATATCTAAATTTTCGCCTGCCCTGTTATGATCGAAATGAAAGGTCGTGTTTGTTGAGAAGGGATTCGGGTAATTCATCAGCTGCTTGATAGTCAGCTTCTCGTTGCTGGAGACGACGAAAGCCAGACGCTCTTCAGCTGAATTGTTGTGCGTGTCCCATACCTTGAGTGATAAGGTATGAGGGCCTTCCTTTAAATCCTTAAAAGGATAGCGTATCGTGCCAGACTGGTAAGTATCGGGGTCAGCAGTATAGTAGTCGTTCAGCACAATGGCCTGGTCGGTGCCTTCATCCAATAGGGCGACCATCTCCCGGCCTGATCCTATACCTGCTGTGTTCAGTCCGCTCTCATCAGATAACTTTGCCAGTAGCAGCGGGTGCTGACTCGTGGTGCCGCCCGAGACAAAAGACTCATCATTCATGAACAGCCTGATGACAGGAGGCACGTTGTCAGTGGCTATACTTGAGGCAGTGCCTCCAATAACTATAGCCGTATCCGCTCCTATGGCGTCGTGGTCTGCGCTACTGGTGTAGAGACTGATTTTGCCTGAACCATAGCCTGTCTCAATGTCTTTTGGGACGACAAAGCTCAACTCGAAAACACCAGATTTGACCGTTGCCTGTCCGTCATATACCACCTTCTCACGCAGTTGGACAGGTACAGGCTGGCTGCCACCAGGTATAACTGGTTCGTCCCTGCGCTCGGGTGTATTATCGCCCAACGTGCGACGTGTAGTTGGCTTCTCGAAAACAGTGATGTGCAAGGTGCCTTCAAAATTTGTGGCAATGTTTCCGTCTGCGTGCGTGACAGCGCCTTTTATACTTGCCTGGCCCAAGGCAGAAAGGGTATCGGAGGCGGGTCCTGTGCCACTGATCTGTCTAATCCGGACTTGTAGATCAGGATAGGCGAGTTGCTGAGAGGGATCGGCCAGTAGCGTAAAGTTGCGGTTGTTGACACCTTTTGAGCCACCTGTTTCGGTCATGCTGATGTTCTTGGTGAGCCGCACGATGTCGCCCAGACGGGGCATACGACCATTGACTGGCTGAAGTGCCACTTTAAAGAAGTTACGGTTGAGGATACGGTTATCGCTCGAGAAAACGGGGCGTGTTGTCGTGAGCAGGCCAATGGCACCACCCTTCGGGTTAAGCAGTGCGAGTTCGGCACCGGAGGAGCGCCTGGGGTCGTCGTAGCGGCCAAACTCGCAGGTGGCCGTGAGCAGAAAGGTAAGCCTGTCCTTGTTGCGCCAGTTGCTGATCTGCTCTGCTGTCAGGATCTGCTCCCAGGCCCAACTGACTTCATTGCCATGCCCGGTATAGTTCATAATCAGTGAGCCCTGCTCCACAGCCTTGTCAATGGCAGTATTGGCTGCTGGTGCCTGTTGCCTGCTGCCCACGGTTTCCTGCGGGTACAAGTCTAGGTATACCTTACTGGGGTTGTAGTTGATGTGCTCCCGCTCCAGGTAACTGCTCAGAAACTCAGCGTCGTTTAAGTGCTCGTTATAATCACCGTCGTCTGCCACAAACGTCACCTGGCGGCGCCACTTCCCGAAGTGTGCTGGGCTGTCGTACGCGATGATCTTATCTACCACTGTGGCGGCTTCGGCTGGCGTTTTCACCGGTAGCCGGCCGATGCCGATGTCGAGCAAATGGTCGCCCGCGCTGTTTTCGGCCCACTCGCCTTCGTGCTCATCCAGAAAGCCATAATAATCGTCGGAAGAATAGCTGATGATGGGGTGCAGCGACTGCCGGGACTGGTACACCGGCACAAAGTTCGTGTTGTTGGGCAGCCGGTATTTGTAATCGTAGGACGCATCGCCAAAAAGCAACAGGTATAGCACGTCATCGCCCTGCTTATTGCTGCGGTTGTAAAGCATGCGCATGTAGTCACGTATGGCTGACACGTCCTGCGCGCCAGACGCGAACTCGTTGTATACCTGCGTAGTGGTGACGACTGCAACTTCCATGCGACTGTGCTGCCGGCGGTGCGCTGCCAGCCGGTTCGCCTCCTGCAAAAAGCGGGGGTGCGTCAGGATAACCAGGTCGAGGCGGCCATCGAGGTTGTGACTGTGCAGGTCTTGGTTAGCCACCCTGCCAAATGCCCTTGGTTTAAGGCCGGTGTTGTTTTTGAAAGCGACAAACTCTCTCAGCACTTCCGTAGGAGCACTGAAAGTAAGGTCCGCACTTGAGGCGGTGGTCTGCTGCACGACAGGCCGAAGCGGATCCGTGACGTCCCATACCTGTGTGGTGGCGGGTGTGCCTGACAGGCGGAACACACTCATAGGACTGGCTATACTGGCAAGAGAGCGGAAGGCGGTTTGGTCGCCGTAAAGTTTGAGCTGGCGCTCGTAGTTGAGCGTCAGGTAATTGAGGAAGCCGAGCGCCGTGGAGTTGCTGCCCGTGCTGTAGCTGATGCCTACCTTTAGTTCCTTCGGCTGCCCGAGTGTCTGCTGGTGCAAGGTATAGGTGCCGCTGCTGTTGATGCCCTCCGGATGGTAAGGAAACGTGCCGCGCCCGCTGATCGTTTGGGTGCCCAGCGTGTGTCCATTGAGGCGCAAGGTATAGGAACTCTCTGCCGACGAATTTGCCATCAGAACAGCCGTGAGCCGGACTTCGGATCCCGGCGCCAGGTCCGAAACAGGCAGGCTGATCTCACGACTGGTTGTGAAGGCGCTGAAGTCCTCGCCATACCACTCGCGGCCGGAGTACACCATGTTTTTCAGGTCACGCTCGTGATGAATGCGTTCGCTGTACGTGCTGATAGTCGGGCCTGCGCCACCTGCCTGTTCACGCTGGCTAACCCGGAGGCCTCTGGCTGTTCCCACCCGAATAAAGTAATAAGCCGTGTCGGAGTAAATGTTGTGAATCTGCTGAAAGGCGGTTTGGTCGTTGTTGGGTTGCCAGGTATGAGGACCTTGCGCATAGAACAGCACATGGTCTGCCTCGTCAAAGCGGCCGTCGTTTTCGCCTGCCACCCAAATGGCATTTTCCAGCAGATCATTGGGCCGAGGTGTGCTATTGGGTTGCGGTAGCATGCCACCCCCGTTTCCGAAAAGCTGCAGCGTGCGCGGATCGAGCTGCTGGGTGTTGATGCCCAGCGACTGCAGCAGTGCCCTGTCGATGCGGTGTATACCTGATTCCGTGACACCGATCTTATACCAATTGCCGGAACTTAGCACCGAGGCAGTGGCAAACTGGGTTGGAGAATCAGCTGTTCCGAAGGAAGTGTTACTGGATAGCGGTCCGGCTGTATTGTCCTGCAGCGTGGTTGCTGGCATACCTTCCTGTGCCCCTGCAAGGCGGGTTTGCAGCAGGAAACCGAGTAGCAGACAGGTACAGAGCAGCAAAGGAATCCGCATAGCAGGCAGAGGTAAAGGAAAGCATAATACGATGTCTAAATTTACAGAAGATTATGCTTTCAGCTAACTAAATCGTGGATAATTGCAGGTATAGAACAGCCGCGCCAGCCATAGGTAGCCAGCTGTTATACCTTCTATACCTGCCTATGCTATACCTTGTTTTCCTATCATCTTTTAATCCGGAGGCTAGCCTGCCAGCAATCAGGAAACGGGTGCCTTTCTGATGAAGGACAGTACTACGTAAAGCACGATGATCAGCGGGATGGCAGCGAATTGGGCGAGTGCCAGCAAGATGACCGAAAGGCCCAGAAAAATGAAGCGGATGGAATTGTCCTTCCAGGTCAGGTTCTTGAACTTGAGGGCAAACAAAGGCAACTCAGCCACCAGCAGGTATGAGAAGATTACGGTTACCGCCAGCAGAAAGTACGGGTTCAGGATGACGTTGTCGTACAAGTTACCGGAGGTGGCCAGTATGAGTGGCAACGAACCGATGAACATGGAGCAGGCCGGTGTCGGCACCCCGATGAAAGACTCCGACTGGCGCGTGTCGATGTTGAACTTGGCCAGGCGCAGCGCCGAGAAGATCGTGATCAGAAAACCAAAGAAAGGCAAAATGTTAGCCGGTATACCCAGCACAGAGGCTTCTGACTGCCAGAGCAGCGCGAACATGATGGCACCCGGCACGGCTCCAAACGATACCATGTCCGCCAGCGAGTCGAGCTGCTTTCCGATCTCGGAATAGGCTTTCAGGACGCGGGCCAGCATGCCGTCCAGGAAGTCGAAGATGGCGGCTATACCAATGAGGTAGGCTGCATACTCCAGTCGGAAGTTAAAGGCAAAGTATAGGGCCAGGCAGCCGCAAAACAGGTTGAGGCAGGTAATGGCATTGGGTATGTGTTTTTTCATCCGGAGGGCTTAGCGCAGGAATGGGTTATACTTCTTTTCGTACCCGATCGTGGTTTCAGGTCCGTGACCCGGGTATACCACGGTGTTGTCCGGTAGCGTAAACAGCTTGGTTCTGATGCTGTTGATGAGCGTGTCGAAGTCGCCGCCGGGCAGGTCGGTACGGCCGATGCTGCCTTTGAAGAGCACGTCGCCGCCGATGCATACCTGGTCGGGCTCGCTGTAGAACACCACATGCCCCGGCGCGTGACCGGGCGCAAAAATTATTTTCAGCTCTGTATTGCCAAACGCGATGGTGTCGCCTTCCTTAAGGTAAGTAGTCGAGGCTTCCACGCCGCTGTACATCTGAAAGCCATAGTTGGGGGCGTATACCGGCACAGACCGCAGGACCTCCAGCTCTTTTTCGTGAATTTCCAGCTCCACCCCGTAGGTATCGGCCACAAACTTGTTGCCCAGCACATGGTCGATGTGGCAGTGTGTGTTAAGCAGGCGCACCACTTTCAGGTCATTGGCCTCGATGTAGCGCTTCAGTTCTTGCTGTTCGGTCAGTTCATAGCAGCCAGGGTCTACCACCACGCACTCCTTTGTGTCGTCGTGCAGCAGGTAGGTGTTCTCCTGAAAGGGGTTGAATGTAAGGCAGGTAATGTTCATGTCGTTCTCGTTCACAGGGCGCGGGCCCACAAATTCGGCATCTAAGTTACGAACTTCAGGCGTAAGTCGTAAATTGCCTGTATGAATTATGACTACATCGTGGTAGGGCATGGCATTGCCGGCGCCACACTGGCCTATACCTTGCGCAAGCAGGGCCAGCAGGTGCTGGTGATCGACGAGCCCAAAGCCAACTCCGCCTCCCGCGTAGCAGCTGGTCTGGTAAACCCCGTGGCGGGCAAGCGCTTCGCCAAGTCCTGGCTCGTGGACACGCTGCTGCCTTATGCCGACAGTTTTTATGATGAGCTCGAGGAGAAATTCGGACAACAGCTTTTCGTTCACAAACCCATCTACAAGGTATTTTCCACCATAGAGGAGCAGAACAACTGGATGGCCAAAAGCGCCGAAGGCAACTGGAGCGAATACATTGGCGCCACCTATACCCAAAACACCGACCCGGACCCTTCTGTGCAAGATCAGTTCGGTGGCATTATGATCAAAAAAGGCGGTTACCTGCGCATCGCCGAAACGCTCGATCTATTGCTACGGGACCTCCAACAAGCCAATGCCTTATTGCCGGAGCGCTTTGAAATGGAGCAGCTGCAGCTGACAGAACAAGGTATAACGTACAAAAACATTACAGCACGTCACCTGGTTTTCTGCGAAGGCTGGCAGGTGGTGCAGAATCCGTACTTCAGATGGTTGCCTTTGCAGCCGACCAAAGGCGAGGTGCTGGAGGTGCAAACACAGGATTTTAACCCGGAATGCATCTATAATAAAGCCGTTTACGTTGTTCCGGTAGGAGAGGGCCGCTTTAAGATAGGGGCCACCTACAACTGGCGCCAGCCCGACGAAGAACCAACCCCTGAAGGAGAGGCGGAACTAAGCGAGCGCTTTAAGCAGATTACCACACAAACTTACCAGGTGAGCAGGCACTGGGCCGGTATCAGGCCAGCCGTGCGCGACCGTCGTCCGCTGATGGGGCGGCACCCGGCGCATGCGCAGCTGAGCGTGTTCAATGGCATGGGCTCCAAGGGCGTGCTGATGGCGCCATACCTGGCGCATGTGTTTGCCAGCGCGTTGGAAGGGGGTACAGAAATACTGCCGGACGTACACATTTCGAGATATTATTCGTTATATTACGACTACATAAAACACCATAACCCAGAACTCTAAGCGCATGCGTTTTTCCATAAGGTTATTGTTGCTGTTCCTGTGCTGTGCTGCAGTAGGCGAAGTGGCTATGGCCCAGCCGAATGTGCAGACGTTTGGCCGGAGCCGAATCCAGTATAAGAACTTCGATTGGAAGCTTTACAGCACCCAGAACTTCAACATTTACTTCTATGAGGGCGGCGACCAGTCGGCCCGCAACGCAGCAGAGTATGCCGAGCGCGAACTGAAGCGCATCACCAGTTTCATTGGCTATTACCCTTATTCCAAGATCACGCTCATCGTCTACAACTCGATGACGGACCTGAAGCAAAGCAACATCGGCATGCAGCGCGATCAGTTTCAGACGGGCGGCGAAACGCTTTTCCTGAAGAATAAACTGGAGTTGGCCTACGACGGTACCCAGACCGATTTCAAGCGCGACCTGAGCTACCAACTCACCGAGCTCCTGCTCAACGACATGATGTATGGCGGCAGCCTGAAAGAAGCCTTACAGAGCAGCTACCTGCTGCGCCTGCCGGATTGGTTTATCAGTGGTGTGGCGGCCTATACTGCCGAGGGCTGGAGCCTGCGCATGGACAACTACGTGCGCGACATGCTGCTAGTCAACAGCAAGGCCCGCATGGAAGACGTGCTGGCCCGGGACCAGCAACTGGGCGGACAGGCCATCTGGAACTACATTGCGGAGCGCTACGGCTATACCTCCATCCAGAACATTCTCAACCTGACCCGCATTACGCGCGACACGGAGGTGGGCATCACAAGCAGCCTTAACATCCCTTACAAACGCTTTCTGCAGGACTGCCACAATTACTACATGCAGATCAACACCCGCGGGGAGAATCCATTGGTAAGTCTGCCAGCCGAAAACAAAGTTTTCCAGAAAAACAAAAAAGGCAACCACTATACCCAGCCTGTGCTGAACCCCGCGGGCACGCTCATGGCCTATGCCGAAAACGAGAACGGCAGCTACCAGATCATCGTGAAAGAGGTGGGCAGCAATCGCAGCCGGGTGGTATGGAAGAGCGGCTACAAGACCGTGGACCAGCGCATCGACTACAGATTGCCTGTGCTGGCCTGGCGCACCAACACCCAGCTTGGTTTTGTAGAGGCAAGACGCGGTCAGATGGTGCTGCGTCAAATAAATTCTACCCGTCGCCGCTCCCGTATACCTGTGTTCGACGACATCCGCACCACGGCCGTTACCCTGAGCCAGTTCTCGCAGGTGCGCGACATGAGCTACTCCGAAGACGGCAGCTCGCTGCTGATGAGCGCTGTGAACAACGGGCAGACAGACCTATACCTGCTCTCCAGCGGCGGACGCGTGCAGCAGCAACTCACTAACGACATTTACGACGACATTCAGCCGGTTTTCCTGAAGGGAGGCAGTAACCAGATCGCCTTTAGCTCCAACCGCTTTGTAGACACAACAGGCCAGACTGCGACCGGAAATTTTTCGGGTGTGGTAAACAACTACGACATCTTCCTGATGCCACGTGAAGGAGGCAGCGCAAAACAGATCACTTTCTCGATTGCGAGCGAACTGCGCCCGCGCGCCACGGCAGACGGCAACCTGGTATATCTGAGCGAGGAAACCGGGGTGCGTAGTCTGTACCAGTACAACATCGGCACAGGCGCCAGACGCCCTTTGACCAACTTCCTGCAGGACATCGAGAGCTACGACCTGAGCGGAGAGGCAAACGCGCTGGTGCTTACCGCAAACGACAATGCCCGCAGCTTTGTGTACGCTTTCCCGGCATTCAGCTCTACAACGCAGGCCGAGCTACCCAAGACATCCCGGCAGATCATTCTCGAAACCCGGGCCCGCACCACGGCCGCAAATACCGCTACTGCCCGTAAAATTGTAGAGGGTGCCACTCCTAAGAAAACACCGCGACAAGGTGAGGTAGACATTGAGAACTACCAGTTTGAGAGCGACGCCAAAGAGCAACAGCAAGCCGAAACGCAGGCTAAAGCACAGGCAGCGGCACCACAGCGTGCCCGTACCACCGAAGGAGGTATACCTATTGCCGGCCCGGTTGATTATGACCTTCGTTTTAGCGTGCAGGAAGTGATTACCTCGGTATATGCCGATCCGCAGCTGGGCTTCGGAATCGTGGCCGGCGTGAACATGAGCGATCTGTTCGAGAACCACCACATCCGCGGAAGCGCCTTTGTCCGCACCGACCTCGAGACCAGCCGCATGTTTGCCGAGTACATGAACCTGAAAAACCGCTTCGACATTGGGATGCAGTACCGCCGCGATGTGATTGTGGGGCAAGCGCCGGAGTTTCCGGGCTCTGTGGTGCGCTTCGGCAAGCATGAGTTCTCGCCAACGCTCGTATACCCACTCAGCTACAGCACCAGCATCCGCATGCAGCCTCGATTCGTGAATACACGCTTTACCTATATCAACAGCTTCGTGACGCCCGACAGGACCGATTACTTTGGTGGCGGCAGCATAGAACTGGTGTACGACAACTCGGTGGTGCGCGGCGTGAACATGCTGGAGGGTACCCGTATGAAAGCAGGCATCCTGAGCCTGAAAAACTTTGAGCACAGCTCGGAGAACTTCAGCAAGTTTTATCTGGATGTGCGCCGTTACCAGAAAATACACCGGCAGATCATACTGGCGGGCCGCATCAACTACGGCGCCTACTTTGGCAACGCACCTAAAAACTTCCTCATCGGAGGTATGGACAACTGGCTTTTTGCCTCGGAAGACGACGGTACGGCAACCCGCGAAGACGTGGTGGTCAGAACTCCGGCCGACCTCTTTTACCTAGATTACACCACCCCGCTGCGCGGCTTCAACTTCAATGCCCGTCGTGGATCCAAAGTGCTTTTGGCCAACCTGGAGCTGCGCATACCGATCGTGCAGTACCTGTATGACGGACCCATTCCGTCGGGCTTTTTCCGCAACCTGCAGTTTACCGCCTTCGGCGATGCAGGCTCGGCTTACAACGGTACCAACCCCTTTACTGGCAACAACTCCATCAACACCCGCGTCATCGGCGGCCGCATTGACCAGACCAATACCAGTCCGTTCGAGATCACGGTGATCAACTACCGCAACCCGTTCCTGCTGGGTTATGGGGTAGGCGCACGTACCACTTTGTTCGGCGTATACGGCAAGGTCGACATGGCCTGGAGTGAGGAGGACGATGCACGCAAAGGACCTAAGTTCTATATCACCTTAGGGTACGACTTCTAACAGGGGCATGAACCGAAAAACCAAGCGATTTGGTATTGGCTTTATGTTGGTGCTCGGACTGGCCGCGGCGTGGCTGCACATGGCTGACAAAAACTATGTGTACAAAGCGCTGTACCACAACTTCGCTGACATCGACGATAACCTGATCTTTCACCAGCGTAAAATAGCACCTGCCGACGAGCCGCAGCCCTGGCCGCTTGCCTCCCGATACAACCAACTTACCCTGCCGCAGGACTTGCAGCAACTCCATGAGCAGCTGCAGTCTGTTGCCTTTGTAGTCGTGCACCGCGACTCGCTGCTGTATGAACAGTACTGGGACGGCTATTCGGAGGAGTCGCTGAGCAATTCATTTTCCGTAGCCAAAAGCATTGTCAGCATCCTGGTAGGTATAGCGCTGCAGGAAGGGGCGATCCAGAGTGTAGACCAGCCAGTCGGTGATTTCCTGCCGGAGTTCAGGGAAGGCGCCAAGGCAAAGATCACGCTCCGGCACCTGCTTTGGATGAGCTCCGGCCTGAACTGGGACGAATCGTATGCCAATCCGCTTTCCGTTACCACCGAAGCCTACTATGGATCTGACCTGAAGAAGGTGATCCGGAGACTGGAGGCGGTAGAAGAGCCTGGTCAGAAGTTCTCGTATAAAAGCGGTGACACGCAGGTACTGGGTTTTGTACTGGAAGCGGCCACCGGGAAAAACCTGGCTGACTACGCTGAGGAGAAACTGTGGCGCCGGCTGGGGACCGAGCGTAAGGCCGAATGGAGCATCGACCACCCGCTTGGGAACGAAAAGGCCTACTGCTGCTTCTTCTCCAATGCCCGCGACTTCGCTCGCATCGGGCAGCTATACCTGCAGCAGGGAGTCTGGGAGGGCGACACCCTGGTGTCGCCGGCGTATGTGCAGGCCTCCCTCAACCCTAGCGGCCTGACCGATGCCAACACAGGCAAACCGACCACGCACTACGGCTACCAATGGTGGCTGCTGCCAGACTACAAAGGCCAGTTTATTTTCTACGCGCGGGGCATTCTGGGCCAGTACATCATCGTGATACCTGAGAAAGAGCTCGTGATCGTGCGGCTCGGCAAAAAGCGGGGCGAACGCATTGACGGCCATCCTTCGGAGGTGCTGGCCATGATCGATGCCGTTAATCAGATGGTGCGCTAGGTATAAAATTTTCGTCCTAACTGACCCTGCATAGCCCCTTCTGTGCTGCCATACCTCGTGGCTGCTACCCTGCCAGTTTTGGACTTTTAGCCTCCCGGCTGCGTATAACTGAGGAATTATACCTAATTTGCCAAATCATTATTTCAAAAAAAGCGCTTATGTTGCAGTCCATGACAGGCTATGGCAGTGCCCGCCTCGATACTGACCAGTATTCCATTAACGTCGAAATCAGATCGCTCAATTCTAAAAGCATGGACCTGAGCGTGCGTCTGCCGCGCTTCCTGTCGGAGCGCGAGTACGAGATACGCACCATGCTGACAAAGGCGCTTGTGCGGGGTAAGGTGAGCATCTGCGTGGATTACACCAAGAACAAAGCGCAGCGGGCTAAAAGCAACATCAACAAGGAATTGCTCAAAGCTTACTATGAAGAACTGAACGCGACGGCTGACCTGGTGGGAGGCTCTAAAAACGACCTTTTCCGGCTGGCCCTGCACATGCCCGATGTGCTGCAGCAGGATCAGGGCGAAGACGAGGAAGGCGAAGCCGATTGGGATACCGTGCAGCCACTTGTGCAGCAGGCGCTCGAAAGCATCAATGCGTTCAGGGCCAACGAAGGCAAAGCACTTACGACTGAAATCATGTCTTACATCGACCGGATCCGGATACTGCTGGCTGAGGTGGAGAAGCAGGACCCGGTGCGCATGGAGCATATCCGCAACCGCATCAAAAATCACATCACCGAAGTGTCCACCTCCGAGCACTACGACCAGAACCGCTACGAGCAGGAGATGATCTATTACATGGAGAAGCTCGATATTGCGGAGGAAAAAGTGCGCCTGATCAACCACCTGCATTACTTTACCGAAACCGTATACCTGCCTGAGCCCACCGGCAAAAAGCTGGGTTTCATAGCGCAGGAGATTGGCCGTGAGATCAACACGATCGGTTCCAAGGCCAACGATGCGACCATACAGCACCACGTGGTGGAAATGAAGGAAGAGCTGGAGAAGATAAAAGAACAGATCAACAACATTCTGTAGCAACACCTGCTACGAGACATTCCGGAAGCAGCTGCCCGCAAGGGTAGCTGCTTTTTTGTTTTGCGCCCTAGCAGTAGACTCTAATAGGATTGATGTTAAAACATCTGTGAAGTTTTGCTCGGGGTGCTAAATTTTTTAAAATTTTTCATAAAATTTTTTAGCTGAAGATGTGCTGTGTTATTGCAACCCAGTTTCATAAGCATCTGTAAATTCTTATATAAGTTATATTTAATGTTTGTTATTGACACAACCTTATTTAAGTGCTTAAAACGGTGTTAAGACGCTGATTTACAGATAATTCTAAGTGTTGTTTAGTGTATTGTTTTCTTCTATATTTCGCCATGTTTAACTATAAAAAATAATTTTAATGAAAACAACACGCTTACTTTCGCTCCTGGCCCTGGCGGCCATGTTTGGTTTCTCCTCTTGCCAGAAAGAAGAGGCCGATGTTACAGCCAACGAGATCTCACCCCTCGCTATGGCCAAAATCTCAGAGATGGGCTTCAACACCGACAATGTGCAGCGCACCGAGGGTGGCTACATTGTGGAAGGTGACATCTTCTTCTCTGAAAGCGATTTGCAAGCCTCTCCTGAAACCACAGCCCTGCGCGTGGGTGAGGAGGAGCAGTACCGCACCAACAACCTGGTAAGCGTGGGCACCAGCCGCACCATCAACGTGGCCATCACCACCAGCCTGCCTTCTTCTTATGTAACGGCGCTGGACGAGGCCATCCGCCGCTTCAACGCCGAGAACCTGCGCCTGAAGTTCCGCCGCGTGTCCTCGGGCTACAACATCCTGCTGTCGAAGGCGCCTGCGGGCTCTTCTTACCTGGCCTCTGCCGG
>NZ_FTPP01000005.1 GCF_900156345.1 Pontibacter indicus | reverse complement strand
CCTCTTCCCATCCCGAACAGAGAAGTTAAGCCCGGCTGCGCCGATGGTACTGGGGTCACACCCGGGAGAGTAGGTGGCCGCCAACCCCAACAACCACACAGCCCCTGATTCTCAAAAAGAGTCAGGGGCTGTGACCGTTTTAAACCATTACCTGATGAAAGGGGATGAGAGTAGGAAGTGGTTGAAATAGAAACAGCGGACAAGGGCTATGCTGTTAGTAAAATATATCTATTAGTTACAATCTAACTAGTTAGCTCTATACTTTAGAAGGCTCTACTAAGCATTCTTTGCAGCATGGCATTTTTAATCACGTCCGAAAGATTAGCGATTAAGGTATAAGTAGTATAAAGCTTAACTTATAGTTCTCAATATAAAAGAAGAGGCTACAGGAATAAACCTGTAGCCTCTTCTTTTATCAGTGAAAAGCTCTTATATATTAATGAACTTCGGGTTAATCAAGTTCTGCATAGAGAAAATCTCATCCCACTTGGCTTGTGTAATTAGCTTACGTTCAAGCACCGTAATTTCATGAATCGATTTACCGGTGCTTAAAGCTTCTTTTGCTATGGAAGCAGATTCTTCATACCCTAAAATTGGGTTTAGCGAGGTCACAATGCCAATACTATTCATCACCATGTTACGGCATATCTCCACATTGGCTGTGATGCCATCAATACATTTGCTTTGCAAGGTATAGCAGGCATTCTCTAGATATGTAAGTGAATTGAAGAGGCTATAGGCAATAACCGGTTCCATCACGTTGAGTTGCAACTGTCCAGCTTCTGCTGCCATTGTAACGGTCATATCTGCTCCAATAACATAATAGGCCGTTTGGTTTACCACTTCAGGTATAACAGGGTTTACCTTACCCGGCATAATAGAGGAGCCAGGCTGCATGCGTGGCAGATTGATTTCATTCAAGCCGGTGCGTGGACCTGAAGAGAGCAGGCGCAGGTCATTACAAATCTTGGATACTTTCACTGCGCTACGCTTCAGTACACCGGATATCTGCACGTAAGCGCCCGTATCGCAGGTTGCTTCGATCAAGTCTTCGGCGAGTACGACTGGCACTCCTGTTATCTCTTTTAAGATTTCAGTGACCATTTGCGGATAGCCTTGTGGTGCGTTGATAGAAGTCCCAATGGCTGTTGCTCCCATGTTAATCTCACAGATCAACATTTTAACTTCCTGCAGACGCTGTATATCTTCCCTAACAGTAGTAGCATAACCATGAAACTCCGCTCCTAGAGTCATCGGCACAGCATCTTGTAACTGCGTGCGTCCCATTTTCAGCACTTCCTTAAACTCTTCTGCCTTGCGGCCGAATGACTGCTGCAGGGCTTCCAGACTTTCAATAAAAGCCTGAATCTTCCAATACAGTGCTAGCCTGAATGCCGTAGGGTAGGCATCGTTGGTAGATTGTGAGCAATTCACATGGTTGTTAGGATGAAGGAAATTATACGCTCCTTTCGGATGGCCCATGTACTCCAGGCCGATATTGGCAATCACCTCGTTCACGTTCATGTTCACAGAGGTTCCGGCCCCGCCTTGAATCATGTCTGTCACGAATTGATCCAGGTATTCGCCGGCAGTCAGTTTATCACTGGCATACACGATAGCATCCGTCACTTCTTTGCTCAATATGCCACATTTATGGTTGGCTATAGCAGCCGCCTTTTTTACGTAGGCGAAAGCCTTGATGAATAGGGGCTCTTTCGAGATCGGGGTGCCTGTTATATGGAAGTTTTCTAGCGCGCGTGTCGTCTGTATTCCGTAGTAAACTTCATAGGGGATTTCTTTTTCTCCCAGGAAGTCGTGTTCAATCCTTACTTTTTCCATGCTATATAGTTAAAGACAAACTTATTTACTCACCCGTATGCTGAGGTGCAGCTGAAACGTGTATTTCTATACCTAGATCTTTGGCTGTTTCCAGAACAATGTCGCTGCCATACTTTTTAGAGCAGCGCAGCTTACCGTGCTGGCTGTAGTCTGTGATCAGGCTTTGGTTAATGATCAGTTTAGAAGCATACTCGCCATACCTAGCCATGATTTCCTGCTGTACTGCTGTCAGCAACTCTTTGCGGCGTTCTGTTTCAGGCGTGCGCAAAGGTCTCTGGAAACGGTGTTCCGGATAGTCATGGCTGATGTGGTTGGCCTTGGCGGCTTCTTTGGCTTCCTGCAAAGCATCCTCCAGCATCTGCTCAAGTTTGGGCTTTTTAAGATTGCCGTGTATACCTCTTGTGTGATTAAGCCACTCGTGAATATCTGTATTCGGGTTGTTGGCCAGCTCTACCAGCGCTTCGTTCGGTATAACGAAGTGGGCCGGCTTATTAAACTGTCGGGCCAGGTTCTCCCGGAAAGCGTAAAGCGATTTAAGAAGATACTGCTGGTAATAATTGAGGCGGTAAGAGTGCTTCAGCCGCAGGTGTGGATTCTCAGACTCCGTATACTTAAGCTGCTCCAAGAGAGCATCCTCTTCTTCAATCCAATGCATACGGCCTAGCTTTTCTATTTCCTGAAGCAGCTTCGACTTAACCTTGTGCAGGTAGATCACATCAATAGCTGCGTAGCGAAGCTGGTCTTCTGTGAGCGGCCGCTTGTTCCAATTGCTTGACTGCTGCGACTTGTCAATCTCTTTGCCGAACACCTCCTTCAAGACGGTCGCCAGCGAAGAACGCTCATAGTTCAGTATCTTGGCAGCTACATCGGTGTCCACTAAGCCCTTCACAGAGCATCCCATTTTATCGAGTAACAGGATATCGTTGTTGGAATGATGGATAATCTTAATAATGGCCGGGCTTTCCATCAACTGGAAAAAAGGCTTCAGGTCATCTATATAAAACGGGTCGATGATAAAGCACTTGCCTTTGCCATCAGCAATCTGGATCAGGCAAAGGTTAAAGCCATAGGTATAGCGGTTCTGATCAAACTCAAGGTCAACGGCAAGTTCGTCGCATTGCTCCAGTTGCTGCACGGCCTGACGCAAATCCGCGTCGGATGCCACCAGCTCAATTACTACGCCGTCTTCTACTAAAGATAATTTTTCCATTGGCTAAATTTAAACAAGTATTAAGCCATATCCACGCCTCACAGACTATTTTTCTTCGGTAACATGCGAATACAAAAGCCCCCTTCCAGCAAACTGAAAGGGGGCTTTTTACTATGTAATTATGTATACTACTGAATAGGTTTTTCTTCCGGAATCTCGTCTGCCACACCATCATTTACGGTAGTGTCCATAACTGTTGTGGTGTCGGTATCCATATCCATGTCTGCATCCACATCAATATCAGAAGTCTCTACTTCGTCGATACGATCCGTTTCTGTGGCTGTGTTGTTATCAGAACCACAAGCTGTGAAAGCGAAAAAAGCGAATGCAGCGAAAGCAAATTTTATTGTCTTTTTCATGATTTTCAAATTTTGTTAAACAAGTAAATTTGTACTTATTTATTCGGTTTATACGGAAAGGTAACCCTTGGGATTAATTTTTTTGGGAATAATATCGGTAAACGATAAATAAATGCCTGTAAAACAGCTAAATATAGTGGTAAAGGTTTGTGAGCCTATAAGGTATAGGGATGAGTCTATTATAGGGAGTTAGTTATAAAATATAACTTTGTTGAGTTGTTTGGTTTTAGGGGTTTACTCTTCTTGATAGCGCAACCATCGGGAGCCAATAAAAAAGGAGTCTTCCTGACTGTGCAGAAAGATTCCTTCTGGTAATGCCTTTAATTACTGTTGGACTTCGGACAATGACTTCTCGCGTCTCGCCCTGAACTCGGACTTCTCTCGCCATGTCGGGTACACAGACCCATTTGCCACCCGCAGCCCTACCCGGAAATACAGTTGAAGATCTTCTACAGCGCCATCCAGGTTCCAATCGTCATATACCTCGTCGCTCACTTTATGATAGTGTTCAGCTGTATACTGCTCCTGTTTCTTCGTGATGAAATCGGCAGGTTGGTCGCGGGCCACTATACCTGACTTTGCGTAGAGAGCTGGCACACCTTGCTTGGCAAACTCAAAATGATCGGAACGATAGAAGGAGCCTTTCTCAGGAGATGCCTCCGGCACGATCCGGCGGTTCTGCGTGCGGGCCTCTTCTGCCAGTATGTCCTCCAGGTCAGAGTTGCCATACCCGATTACAATCACATCCTCAGTCGGGTGATAAGGGTTGAGCACATCCATGTTGATGTTCGCCAGCGTTTTGGTGAGTGGGTATAGCGGATTGGAAGCGTAGTATTTAGAGCCCAGCAAGCCTTTCTCTTCAGCAGTTACAGCCAGAAACAAAATAGAGCGCTTCGGCTTCTCGGGTAGCTGGGTAAAGGCTTTTGCCAGTTCGATGAGCCCGGCCGTGCCGCTGGCATTGTCCATGGCGCCGTTGTAGATCTGGTCGCCCTGCAGTTTATCATCCTTGCCCAGGTGGTCCCAATGGGCCGTGTACACCACGTACTCGTTCTTTAACTGCGGGTCGGTGCCTTCCAGCTTGGCAATTATATTCCGCGATTCCACCTCCCGCAGCTGGTTTTTGATCTTGAAGTTTGCCTTCGCATTCAGTGGCACAGGCTTGAAGCCCTTTTGGGCAGCAGCGTCCTTTAGCTTTGCGAAGTCATTGCCGGAGGCTGTAAACAGTTCGCGGGCTTTGTCTTCCGTTATCCAGGATTCCACTGCCAGACGGTCCATGTTCTTGCCTGGGTTGCTAATGTCAAAGTTCTCGCGGCTCCAACTTCCGGATATTACTTCGTAAGGGTAGCCTGCCGGGTCCGTTTCGTGGATGATAATGGCCGCCGCAGCGCCCTTCTCAGCGGCAATCTCATACTTATAGGTCCAACGTCCATAGTAAGTCATGGCCTTGCCGCCGAATATGGTGCTATCTAACTGGGCCGGGTTGTTCGGGCTAGGTATAGGCGGATCGTTGATGAGCATCACGATCGTTTTGCCTTTCACGTCCACTCCTTTATAGTCGTCCCAGCCATACTCGGGTGCCACGATGCCATAGCCCACAAATACCAGGTCGGAATTGTTCACGTTCACATCCTGCACAAAGCGACGCGATACGGCCACGTAATCATCCGGAAAGGAAAGGTTGATGGTTTTGCCACCTGCTGAAAAGTTAGCCTGTGGTTGTGCCGTGAAACCGAACATCGGTACCTTCTGCACAAAGGTGCCGTCCGGGTTGCCAGGCTGTAAGCCCAGCTTCTTAAACTCGCGGGTTAGGTAGTTCACGGTAGAATCTTCGCCGGCTGTGCCGGGGGCGCGGCCTCCAAATTCGTCGGAGGCGAGCACCTGGATGTGCTGCAGCAGGTCGTTGGCATTGATGCTCTGTTGGGCAGCCAGTAGGCCGGTTGTGTCGCTGGCCACTGCGGTGTGGTCCTCTTCGCTGTCTGCTACCTCCCGGGCGTTCTCGTTACAGCCGTAGGCCAGCAGGCTCAGCAGAGCCAGACCGATCATATCTTTTTTCATAGGGGTATGTGGGTATGTTAAAGTACTGAAGATAATACTTTTATTCATACCGATGGTTACGGCCTACCGGATTTTGATCAGGCGGCTATTTCCCAGCTGGCAGGAACGCCCTGGTGCAGTGTTTTAATAAGAACGAGGCAGGATGTGGGGTTCTGGTAGAGCTGGCACTCCCATATCACGACCCGTTGCCAGCCCGCTTCCCGGTACAGTACCTTGTTGTGCTCGTCACGCAATTGGTTTTTGGTAAACTTTTCCTCCCAGAATCGTAGGTTGGACTTGGGCAATGCCGGTTGGCAGTAAGGACAGCGGTGCCAGAAACAGCCATGCACAAATATAGCCAGTCGCCGGGAAGGGAAACAGATGTCGGGCTTGCCGGGCGCTTTGCGCCAGTGCACCCGGTAGCCGCGCAAACCGTTATGCCAGAGCGTGCGCCGGAGCAGGAGTTCAGGTTGCGTGTCACGGCTTTTGTTGCCGCGCATATACCTGCTGACCTTCTCACGGGCAGTGAGCGGGGCAGGCTTCGCTTTGTATTTTCTGGCTTTCTTTCTGGCTGTCAATTCAAGAGGAGGGGCTATATACAGGTTGAAACAAACTCCTGCTTATGAAAGTGCCGGATAGTGGCAGGATTCAATTTCAAGAGTTTGCTAAAGCTTCAAATAAAATCAAATCGGGTAGTCTGGGTGAGAGCCCCGCTACGATCCAACACTATATATAAATAATATATGTAGTGGTATTGTGTTGATAAAGAGGAATATTTGCTTATGCGAATGTATAAAGTTTGATTTGTGATAAATACTCTTAACTTTGCCTTTACACAAAGCCGTAAACATTAGTTATGGATAAATATACCTATATCGCAAATGCGCACGGAGCCTACATCGATGAGCTGTACAAAGCTTATCAGCAGGATCCGGAGTCAGTGGACTTTGGATGGCGCAAATTCTTCGAGGGTTTCGATTTTTCAACAGCCTACAACGAAAATGGCCACGAGGTGGAAGGCGCTCCAGCAGCTGCCCCGGCCAAAGCTGCCTCTGCTGGCGAATCAGACAAGGAGGTAGCTGTTCGCAACTTTATATACGGTTACCGCAGCCGCGGCCACCTGCGCTCCAAAACCAACCCGGTGCGCGAGCGCAAAGACCGCAAAGCCCTGCTCGACCTGAAAGACTTCGGCCTTTCAGAAGCTGACCTGGACACGGTGTTCCAGGTAGGCGAAGTGATCGGCATTGGCCCTGCCAAGCTGCGCGACATCGTGGCGGCAGTACAGAAAATTTACGAGGGGCCGATCGGTTACGAGTACATGTACATCCGCAACCCGGAAGTGCTGAACTGGCTGCAGAACAAGATCGAGAAGGAGTCTCTTACCTTTAACCCAGGTATAGAGTACAAGAAGCGCATTCTTTCCAAGCTGAACGAAGCGGTTGTATTCGAGAACTTCCTGCACACAAAATTCCTCGGTCAGAAGCGTTTCTCGCTGGAAGGTGGCGAAACCACTATACCTGCCCTGGATGCCATCATCGACAAGGCCTCTGATCTGGGCGCCAAAGAAGTGGTGATTGGTATGGCACACCGCGGTCGTCTGAACGTGCTAGCCAACATCATGGGCAAGACCTATGAGCAGATCTTCTCTGAATTTGAGGGCACGGCCACACCGGACCTGACCATGGGGGATGGTGACGTGAAATACCACATGGGCTTCTCTTCTGAAGTAGATACGCCATCCGGCAACAAAGTGAATCTGAAGCTGGCACCAAACCCATCGCACCTGGAGGCGGTGAACCCGGTAGTAGAAGGCTTCGTGCGCGCCAAGATCGACTGCATGTATGAACGCGATCCAAAGCAGATCGTGCCTATCTTGATACATGGGGACGCTGCACTGGCTGGTCAGGGCATTGTGTACGAGGTGACGCAAATGGCCAAGCTGAAAGGCTACCAGACAGGCGGTACCATCCACTTTGTGATCAACAACCAGGTAGGCTTTACGACCGACTTCGAAGATGCCCGTTCTTCTATCTACTGCACAGATGTGGCGAAAATCATCGACGCGCCAGTGCTGCACGTGAACGGCGATGATCCGGAGGCAGTAGTGTTTGCGGTGCGCCTAGCGACAGAGTACCGTCAGAAGTTCGGCAACGACATCTTCATCGACATGGTGTGCTACCGTCGTCATGGGCATAACGAGGCCGACGAGCCGAAATTCACGCAGCCACAGCTTTACAACATCATCTCCAAGCATCCGAACCCGCGCGAGGTATACAACAAAGAACTGATCAGCCGCGGCGATATCAATGCGGAACTGGCGCAGTCCATGGACAAGGAGTTCCGCCAGATGCTGCAGGACCGCCTGGATATGGTGAAGCAGAAACCTTTGCCTTACAACTACCAGACGCTAGAGAAGGAATGGCAGTCGCTGCGTCGCTCTAAGCCGGAAGACTTTAACCAGTCACCTGAAACAGGTATAGCGCCTGAAGTAGTAGAGCGCGTAGGCAAGGCACTCTCAACGGTGCCACAAGGCTTCAAACCACTGAAGCAAATCGAGAAGCTCCTGAAAGAGCGCAAAGAGATGTTCTTTGAGAGCCGTCAATTGAACTGGGCTGCTGCCGAGTTGCTGGCCTATGGTTCATTGCTGGCAGAAGGCAAGATTGTGCGCCTGAGCGGACAGGATGTGCAGCGCGGTACGTTCTCGCACCGTCATGCCGTACTCCGCGACGCCAACACAAGCGCTCCTTATAACAGCCTGAACTACATTCAGGACGAGCAGCGCCATCTGGAAATCTACAATTCCTTGCTGTCAGAGTATGGCGTGCTGGGCTTCGAGTTCGGCTACGCGATGGCTAACCCGAATGCACTCGTTATCTGGGAAGCGCAGTTTGGTGACTTCGCCAACGGTGCCCAGGTAATGATCGACCAGTTTGTGGCCGCCACCGAGTCGAAGTGGCAGCGCATGAACGGTGTGGTGATGTTGTTGCCGCACGGTTACGAAGGACAGGGACCGGAGCACTCCAATGCCCGTCCGGAGCGCTTCCTGCAACTGGCCGCTGAGTACAACATGTTTGTGACCAACATCACAACGCCAGCCAACTTCTTCCACTTCCTGCGCCGTCAGCTAGCCCTGCCGTTCCGCAAGCCGGCCATCAACATGGCGCCGAAGTCTTTGCTGCGTCACCCGAACGTGGTGTCTCCTGTAGAGGAGTTCACGAAGGGAGGCTTCAGAGAAGTGATCGGAGACAACTACGCTTCTGCGAAATCAGTGAAGAAAGTGTTGCTGTGTACTGGCAAGGTATACTTCGACTTGCTGGAAGAGCAGCAGAAGAGCAAGCGCAAAGATGTGGCCATCATCCGCATGGAGCAGCTGGCGCCGTTCCCGAAAGTGCAGTTGGAAGCCGAGCTGAGCAAGTACAAGAACGCCAAGGCATACTGGGTACAGGAAGAGCCGGAAAACATGGGCGGCTGGATGTATGTGCTGCGTACGATGCGCAACAGCGTGGAAGACGTAATAGCCCGTAAGCCAAGTGCTTCGCCTGCAACAGGCTATAACAAAATACATGGTAAAGAACAGGCGGAACTGATTGAACGCGCCTTTGCTATTTAATTAGTAATGAAATAATGACGAGTGAATAATGAGTAATCAATAGTGAGTAATGAGTAGACATGCAGTAATTATTCATTTATCATTACTAATTAGTCATTCGGCATTATTCACTCGTAATTCAAAACTGTAATTCATAATCGATAGAACATATGAGCTTAGAAGTTAAAGTGCCTGCCGTAGGTGAGTCAATCACTGAGGTAACCATAGCCCAATGGCTAAAGAAAGATGGCGACCGGGTAGAGATGGATGAGGTGATTGCGGAGCTGGAATCTGACAAAGCCACATTCGAACTGCCCGCAGAAGCCGCAGGCATTTTACGCATCGTTGCGCAGGAAGGCGATACCATTGAGGTGGGCGCCACGATCTGCCGCATCGAGCAGAACGGCGAGGCCGGTGGCGCTCCTGCTGCCCCTGCCGCTAAACAAGAAGCCGCTGCCCCAACTGCGGCTGCTGCTCCGGCTGCACAGGAGTCTGCTCCTGCCGCTGCACAGGGATCCGGTGAAACAAAAGAAATGCGCGTGCCAACCGTGGGCGAGTCTATCACAGAGGTGACGATTGCCAGCTGGTTGAAAAACGACGGCGACCACGTGGAAATGGACGAGGTGATTGCTGAACTGGAGTCGGACAAAGCGACGTTTGAGTTGCCAGCCGAGGCCGCAGGTACGCTTCAGATCGTAGCCCAGCAAGGTGACACGGTAGAGATCGGCGGTCTGCTTTGCCGCATCGTACAGGGTGCTGGTGCAGGCGCTGCCAAACCGGCCGCTCAGCCAAGAGCTCCTGCTGCACAAGCCGCTCAGCCAGCTGCAGCCGCTCCGTCCGGCGCGCAGACTTATGCTTCCGGCACACCATCGCCAGCTGCCGGAAAGATCCTTTCTGAGAAAGGCATCAACGCTGCCGACGTGCAGGGCACAGGCCGTGACGGTCGCATTACGAAAGAAGACGCGATGGGCGCTCAAAAGGCAGCTCCGAAGCCAGCCGCAGCAGCTCCGGCTGCCAAGCAGGAAACTGCCGCCGCTGCCCCAGCCGCTACTGGTGAGCGCAACCAGCGCCGTGAAAAAATGAGCTCACTGCGTAAGACAGTTGCCCGCCGCCTGGTACAGGTGAAGAATGAAACGGCCATGCTTACTACCTTCAATGAGGTGGACATGAAGCCAATCATGGACATCCGCGCCAAGTACAAAGACAAGTTCAAGGAGAAGCACGAGGTAGGCCTAGGTTTCATGTCTTTCTTCACGAAAGCTTGTACCGTAGCCCTGCAGGAATGGCCAGCCGTGAACGCCATGATCGACGGCAACGACATTGTGTTCAATGACTTCTGCGACGTGTCGATTGCCGTTTCCTCACCGAAAGGCCTGGTAGTGCCGATTATCCGCAACGCCGAGAGCCTGACGCTGGATGGTATCGAGAAAGAAGTGATCCGCCTGGCGAAAAAAGCCCGTGACGGGAAACTTTCAATCGAGGAGATGTCGGGCGGCACCTTCACCATCACCAACGGTGGCGTGTTCGGTTCGATGATGTCTACACCGATCATCAATGCTCCACAGTCGGCCATCCTGGGTATGCACAACATCGTGCAGCGCCCGGTTGCCGTGAACGGACAGGTTGAGATCCGTCCGATGATGTACCTGGCCCTTTCCTACGACCACCGCATCATCGACGGCCGTGAGTCGGTTAGCTTCCTGGTTCGCGTGAAAGAACTGTTGGAGGATCCGATGAGACTGCTGTTAGGCGTATAATTTATTGAGATTAGGAAGGAGGGGTAAGCGAAAGAGTTTGCTCCTCCTTTTTATTGCGATTATAGGAGAAAGTGTCCCCTTGAGGGGACTATAGGGGTGTTTACCTGCAAAGTGTAAAACATCCCCCTACTCCCTTCAAAGTGGGACCTCCCTGCTGCTGATTCCCCTCCTTGGAGGGGCAGGGGTGGGTAAACATTAGCAGAGAAATCAAAACAAAAACGAGGGCATTGCTCTCCTAAAAATACAGACAGATGAAATACGATGTAACCGTAATCGGTTCTGGTCCTGGCGGCTACGTAGCGGCTATACGCTGTGCACAGCTGGGTCTGAAAACCGCTATTATAGAAAAGTACAACGTGCTGGGTGGTACCTGCCTGAACGTGGGCTGTATACCTTCCAAAGCTTTGCTCGATTCCTCGGAGCATTACCACAACGCAGCGCATACCTTTAAGGAGCACGGCATCGAGCTGAACGACCTGCAGGTGAACATCGAGCAGATGATCAACCGCAAGGCGGGTGTGGTGAAGTCAAATAACGACGGCATCGCCTTCCTGATGAAGAAAAACAAGATCGACACCTACTATGGTCTGGGCTCGTTTGTGAACAAGAACACGATCAAGATTACTGGTACAGACGGTCAGGAGCAGCAGATCGAGACAGATAAGACCATCATCGCGACGGGCTCTAAACCTGTTGCGTTGCCTTTCCTGCCGATCGATAAAAAGCGCATCATCACGTCTACTGAGGCTTTGGAGCTGAAGGAGGTACCAAAGAAAATGATCGTGATCGGTGGCGGTGTAATTGGTCTGGAACTGGGCTCTGTGTACGCCCGCCTGGGTACCAAAGTGCAGGTGGTGGAGTACATGGATGCCATCATCCCGACGATGGACCGCGCGCTGGGCAAAGAGCTGCAGCGCGTGCTCAAGAAAACACTGGGCTTCGAGTTCTTCTTCAACCACAAAGTAACAGGCGCTACGAACGAGGGCGAAATCGTGAAAGTAACGGCCGAGAACCCGAAAGGTGAGACGGTAACCTTTGATGGCGACTACGTGCTCGTATCAGTGGGCCGCAAGCCGTATACCGAGGGTCTTGGTCTGGAGAACGCGGGTGTGCAGATGGGCGAGCGCGGTATGATTGCCGTGAACGACCACCTGGAAACCAACGTGCCAGGCATCTACGCCATTGGTGACGTGGTGCGTGGCGCCATGCTGGCCCATAAGGCCGAAGAAGAAGGCGTGTTCGTGGCAGAGACCATTGTTGGTCAGAAGCCGCACATCAACTACAATCTGATCCCGGGTGTGGTGTATACCTGGCCGGAAGTGGCAGGCGTGGGCTATACCGAAGAGCAGTTGAAAGAGCAGGGCCGTGCTTACAAGACTGGTTCGTTCCCGTTCAAAGCATCAGGCCGTGCCAAAGCGTCAATGGATACGGATGGTTTTGTGAAGGTGCTGGCTGACAAGGAAACAGACGAGATTCTGGGCATGCACATGATTGGTCCGCGTATAGCCGACCTGATTGCAGAGGCAGTAGTGGCGATGGAATTCCGGGCTTCGGCAGAGGATATCTCCCGCATGAGCCACGCGCACCCAACGTATACAGAAGCCATCAAAGAAGCTTGCCTGGCAGCAACAGAGAACCGCGCTCTGCATATTTAATCGAAATTGATTTATAATTCTGAAACAGCATCACCCCAAAAAGGGTGATGCTGTTTTGTTTTATCACTATATAGAGATGATAACTCTTTTGTGATGTTTTGCGTTGTATTATAACATGAAGCACTAAGCCAGGTATAGCCATGAACGAGCCACAGACATCCATCGACAAAGCACTGAAAATCATGATAGGGCTCGGCATTCTGTTGCCATTTCTGATCGCCAGCTATACCTGCCAGGTCATCAGCTCCGGGTTGCTGGAGAAGTTCCTGCTGTTCGGCCCCGTTTTCATTTTAGCCTTCCTCATTTATTGGATCGTAGTGCGTACCATTGTGCAGTTCCTGGAAGAATAAAATATCATAGCCAGGCAACCTTTCCCACACTTGCTTCATCTAGGGGTATAAGCTGATATTCCATTCAAACCTTATACCTCAAACCATGAAAAAAACATTCCTATTCCTATTGCTGCTGGCCGTTCCCTTCCTGACCTGGGCGCAAACGCGCGTGAACGCCTCTGAAATCATCGCTAAAATAAATCGTGGCGAGGCTGTGACCTACAAAAATGCTGAGATTGTGGGCGTGCTGGACCTAACGCGCCTGGACAACATGCAACTGGAGAAAAAGGCAGATAACAAGAACAGTACGAATGAGTATATCAGCACCGTGAAAGCTCCCCTGACCTTTGTCAACTGCACGTTCAAGGACGATGTATTGGCTTATTTCAACCCGGACAACCAGGACGTCAAGCTCTTTAACCGGAAAAACGAAGTGTATAACACCAATTTCGACAAGGCGGTGCGCTTCGAAAACTGCGTGTTTGAAGGCTACAGTGCTTTCAAATACTCTAAGTTCAGAGATGAGGTGTCGTTTGCAGGCAGCAGTTTTCAGCACGAAGCGCTGTTCAAGTATAGCAAGTTCTCCAAGTCGGCCAACTTCACCAATGCCCGATTCACCGAAGAAGCCAACTTTAAATATGTAACCTTCCCTGCGGAGGCAAACTTCGAAAACGCCACTTTCAGGAGAGAAGCCAACTTCAAGTACGCCAAGTTTAGCAGAGACGCAGACTTCAGGGCGGCCAATTTCAACGGGCTGGCCAACTTCAAGTATACCAAAGTAGCCAACAACATGCACCTGCAGAAAGCCATGTTCAGAGGCGATGAAGACTTTAAGTACACCCAAGTAAGCAACCGGATGATCTTCAGCCGGACTGAGAACTGATTTACTTACTGCCCAACAGAGAAGTCAATCTTAAAAGCGTATCACTTGTTAAGATAGCAGGTATAGGCGCTAGCCCCAGCCATTGTCTGCGTACCTGGTTCACCAACCACAGGTCAGGCTCGGCTATACCTGTACGCTTCATGGCCAATGATACGGCGATGGCAGTTTTCAATAGATTTGCCTTCACTCGGATGGTGTACTGGCTATACCTGGCTGGGTGCAGATGCACATATCTTCCTTCCACAACGCCCCAACGCAGCACCCACCCGCTCCCGTCAGACAGTGTGATCAAGCCATAGCCCGCTCCGCCAGTTGTCAGGTATAGCCGGTAGGGTTCCGGCTGCAGGCACTGGTACTTCTGCAGGTATAGGATGGTCTCCTCGGCTATTTGATGGATCGACAAATCACCCAGGTATAAGTCCAGCTGTGAACTGCCGATGGTCTTGAGTTGGGCAACCAGAAAGTCATCTGAAGCGTTTGCCTGCGCCTGAATGAACTCCCGGATGTAGCCCAGGTGGTGCTTGAGCGGATGGAAAAGGACAGGCTGTGGAAGATCCGGGTAGCGCATGGCCTTTCTACGAAGCGCGGGTATGGCAAGTGAATTATTTCGCATCGGTCAGGCAACCTTTAGCCCCGCTTTCTCATCTTTATCTTGAACTTCGGAAAATAGGCAGGTATTTAGTTTCGTTTTAACTTAAATAAGGGTTTGCGTGCTGAAAATGACTTTGTCGTGAGCTAAGTGATTGATAGACAAATATTGCCCGTCGATCGAAACAAAACTCCTGCAGGTATAGAATGCAGGAAATTTAGCGCCATTGTTAGCACCTTGTACAGCAAATACCTGTAAATTATTTGCCATCATTTTTGTCGGCCGCCTATGATACAGCTGGAAAATATACACAAATACTACGCGGTGGGGCACAACAAACTGCACGTGCTCAAAGGCATCGACATGCTCATAGAGGAAGGCGAGCTGGTCTCGATCATGGGCTCCTCCGGCTCCGGCAAGTCCACTTTGCTTAACATTCTCGGCATTCTCGACGACTACGACAGTGGCAGCTATACATTAGCCGGCACACCTATCCGAAATCTGTCGGCGGCGAAGGCGGCCTATTATCGCAATAAGTTTCTGGGCTTTGTGTTCCAGTCTTTCAACCTGCTCTCTTTCAAAAACGCGATGGAGAATGTGGCCCTGCCACTCTACTACCAGAACGTGGGCCGCAAGCAGCGCAACAAACTAGCCCTCGAATACCTCGACAGGGTGGGGCTGAAGGACTGGGCTGAACACTCTCCCAACGAAATGTCGGGCGGGCAGAAGCAGCGGGTGGCCATCGCTAGGGCCTTGATCTCCCAACCTAAGCTGATCCTGGCCGACGAACCGACCGGCGCCCTCGACACGCAGACTTCCTATGATGTGATGGATATTTTCAAGGATGTGAACAGCAAGGGGATGACCGTGGTGATTGTGACGCACGAAAACGACATCGCTGCCCAAACCCACCGCGTCATCCGGCTGAAGGACGGCCTGATCGTGAATAGCGACCAGCACGCCGAAGAGGCCGTGCTGGCAGCAGAAGCAGTGGCTGCGAAAAGCTAAGTCTGAACTGAAGAAAACACCAATCAACAATTAACAACCAGCAATCCAATGTTCGACCTCGACAAATGGCAGGAGATACTCGGGACGATGCAGAAAAACAAGCTGCGCACGTTCCTGACCGCCTTTGGCGTGTTCTGGGGCATCTTTATGCTCGTGCTGTTGCTGGGTGCGGGCAAAGGGCTGGAGAACGGGGTATACAACCGCTTTGGCGCTGGGGCTAAGAACAGCATCTACGTCTGGACCGGTAAGACGGCACTGGCCCACAAAGGCATGTCGCCGGGGCGCGAGATAAAGCTGACCAACCAGGACCTCACGTCGGTGCACCGCGATGTGGACAATGTGCAGATCCTGTCGCCCCGCAACCGGGTGCTGGGCGAGTATACCATTAATTACAAAAACCAGAACGGCTCTTACCAGGTGTTTGGCGCCGAACCAGGCTTCCTGAAAATCAACGGCGAGATCCCGTACATGGGCCGTTTGCTCAACGAAATCGACGAGCGCGAAAAGCGCAAAGTCGTCGTGATCGGCGATCAGGCGAGCAAGGTGTTGTTCGGGGACGCTAACCCGGTGGGCGAGTACGTCAACATTCGTGGCATCCACTTTAAGGTGGTGGGTACTTTCAAGGTGAAGGGAAATAACAGCAGTCGCCGCGAAGAGCGGGCCTATATCCCTTTCTCGACCTTGCAATCGGCCTTTAACCAGCCGAACCAGGTGCAGATGATGGCCTTGGTGGCAGAGCCCGGCGTGAGTGCCAAAGACATGGAGAGCCGGCTAAGAAATCTGCTAGCCGAGCGCCACAAGTTCTCGACAGAAGACAAGATGGCCATTGGGGTGGAAAACACTGAAGCGGAGTTTCTGAAAGTAATGGGCCTTTTTAACGGCATCAGGATATTTGTGTGGATTGTAGGTATAGGCACCCTGATTGCGGGCATTGTGGGCGTGAGCAACATCATGCTGATCATTGTGAAGGAGCGCACCCGCGAGATCGGCGTGCGCAAAGCCCTGGGAGCCACTCCCTTCTCCATCGTGAGCCTGATCCTGCAGGAGTCTGTCGTGATCACGGCCTTTTCGGGTTACCTGGGTTTGCTGGCAGGCACCGGTGTACTGGCAGGTATAGAATACCTGATGGAGTCGTCGGGTGCGGAGGCGCCCTTCTTCGCCAGCCCTGAAGTAGACCCGGGCGTGGCACTGGCAGCTACTTTGGTGCTGGTGATTTCCGGAGCCCTGGCTGGTTTGATGCCCGCCTTGAAGGCAGCACGGATAAAACCTATCGAAGCGCTGAGGGCAGATTAGGTTTAGTGATTGAGTGAATGAGTGGTTGAGTGATTTTTAGTTTTTGATTTAACAAGTGATTTGGCAGAGATAAAACAGCTGAATTTGGCAGTTATTTTAAATGAACTTTGAGCCCGATAGTTATTTACCTCTGTTACTCAATCAGCATTTACTCAATAAGTTAATAACCGAAAATCAAGCAAACGAATACTGACAGAAGACTTAATAATTCAATCAATAAGAACTAAACAATCACTCATTCGCTCAACCACTCAATCAAAAATTAGAAAACTCACTCATTCACTAAATCACTCAATCCTAACTCCACCTATGATCGACATTGATAAATGGACCGAGATTTATAACACCGTAAAGAAGCACAAGCTGCGTACGGCGCTGACGGCTTTTGGGGTGTTCTGGGGCATTTTCATGTTGGTGCTCTTGCTGGGTGCAGGCAAAGGGTTGGAGAAAGGAATTACGTCGGAGTTTAACGTGGCCAAGAATGCCGTGTTTGTGTGGACGCAGCGCACGAGCGTGCCCTACATGGGCCTGAAGGCAGGCCGTACGATCCAGATGACGAATGACGACATTGATGCTATTCGCGCCTTTGTGCCGGAAGTGGCCGTGATCGCACCGAGCAACCAGCTGCGGGGCAGCTTCTCGGTAGTGTACGGCACCAAGAGCTCAGCTTTTACTGTGAACGGCGAAACACCTGAGGTGCTGTTCGTCAAGCCGACTAACCTGACAAGCGGCCGCTTTATCAACCAGAAAGATATTGACGAGCGCCGCAAGGTGGCCGTGGTGGGCCCGCGTACGCTGGAGCTGCTGTTTGAAAATGAGGCCAACCCAATCGGCAAGTACATCAGCATCAAAGGCATTTACTTTCAGGTGGTGGGCACTTTCAAGCCCATTGGCAAGGATGAGGAAGTAGTGCAGGACGCCCAGACCATTTACATACCGAACACGACACTACAGCAGGCTTTTAACCAGCCCAATCAGGTGAACTTCTTCGCCATGACGCCTAAGCCAGGTATAGCCGCAGCGGTAGTGGAGGAAAAAGTTAAGGCCCTGTTGATGAAGCGGCACAAAGTAGCCCCAGCCGACCTGAAAGCCTTCGGATCGGCCAACGTGGAGAAGGAATTTCAGGATGTGCAGGGTCTATTTGCAGGTATAGCGGGCTTTAGCTGGCTGGTGAGCATCGGCACCATCGTGGCCGGTATCATCGGGGTGGGCAACATCATGCTGATCGTGGTGAAGGAGCGCACCAAGGAGATAGGTATACGAAAGGCGCTCGGCGCAACACCACTCTCGATCGTGAGCCTGATCATACAGGAATCCATCGTGATCACAGGCTTTGCCGGTTACATCGGTTTGCTGGCAGGCACAGGGCTTATCGCAGCCATCGAAGGCTTTATGGTAGAGAACAACGTGCAGGCGGGCTTCTTTGGTCCGCCGGAGGTGAACGCGGCCGTAGCTGTCACGGCGACGGTGCTGCTGGTAGTGGCCGGCGCTCTGGCGGGGCTTATACCTGCTACCAAGGCAGCTCGCGTCAATCCGGTAGTTGCCCTGCAAGAAGAATAATAAGCATCAAATCAACAGGATTATAATTGAACAACCACTATGAAAAAGGTTTTTATCGGACTGTTCGTCCTCGTCATGCTGGCCCTGTCGGTCTGGCTGGGTAGGTACTTCTACAACAAGGCCAACACCGACCCGATCGTTTATAAAACAGAAGAGCCCTTTACCACCGACATCGTGAAGAAGACCGTGGCCACCGGTTCTATTGTGCCGCGGAAGGAGGTAGAGGTGAAATCGCAGGTATCGGGCATTGTGGAGGAGCTGTACGTAGAGGCAGGTCAGATCGTGAAGCAGGGGCAGCTGCTGGCCAAGATCAAGATTGTGCCCAACATTGTGAACGTGAACAACGCCCAGAACACGCTGGAGACGGCTCGCATCAACTTCGACGAGGCCAAACGCGAACTGGCCCGCTACCAGCAGCTCTACGATCAAAAAGTGATTGCCGAGCAGGAGTTCAGAAAGTACAAAGCCGATTTTGACCTGAAGCGCGAAGCCCTGCAATCGGCAGAGAATAACCTGCAGCTCGTGCGCGAAGGTGCCTCCAAACGCAGCGGACAGGCTTCTAACCTGGTGTATTCTACCATCGACGGCATGCTGCTGGATGTGCCGGTGAAAGTGGGCACTTCCATTATCGAACGCAACAACTTCAACGAGGGCACTTCCATCGCCACCGTGGCCGACATGCGCAGCCTGATCTTCGAGGGTAAAATTGACGAATCGGAGGTAGGTAAGCTGAAAGAGGGCATGGACCTGCTGCTGACCATCGGCGCTATTGAAGGCCGCGTGTTCAATGCTGAACTTGAATACATCGCTCCGAAAGGTATATTGGAAGAAGGCTCGATCAAGTTTCCGATCCGCGCCAGGGTAAAACTCGACGAGAAAGACTTTATCCGGGCAGGCTACAGCGCCAACGCCGACATCGTGCTTGACAAGCGTGAGAAAGTAATGGCAGTGAAAGAGAGTCTGCTCAAGTTCGAAAAGGACAAGTCGTATGTGGAGGTAGAAACGGCTCCGCAGGTTTTTGAGAAGCGCGAGGTGAAAACCGGTTTGTCTGACGGCATCAACATTGAGGTCGTGTCAGGTTTGAAAACTTCGGAGAAGGTGAAGGTGCCGGATACGAGTGCTTCGCAGAGTATTTGATTGTTTGTATAAGGTGAGAGAAAAGAGCGGGCATTGCCCGCTCTTTTTGTAGCTAGCCAGGTGGTTGATCTGGTATTCACACTAAAGGTATAGCGAAGCTTCATAGCGCGATCGTCCACGCTCGTGTCTACTATGGTGGGACCTCCGGCCCAGGTATAGGTATAGGTATAGGTATGGGTATGGGTATGGGTATGGGTATGGGTATAGCAACTGTTGCATAGAATGCCTTGCCAGGCGGGCTGCTGTTTCGCCTGTGCGGCGGGCACCTTCTTTTTGTCTTGACACAAAAAGAAGGCAAAAAAGTCAAGACCCTCCAAACTCGCTGACCGCTCAAACAGTGGAGTGTCGTAAAGTGCACATGGCACCGCTTTCTGCTTCGTAGCTCAAGGGGCAAGGATGTCTTTCGATGCGTGCCAGGGGTAAGTTTGGAATTTACAGTGCTCGTTTGCTTCAGCGCTTATACCTTGGAATGGCAGGAGCAGAAAGTCCTCCCTGGGGGTAGGGCCCCTCGACAAAGAAGGGGGCAGGGGGATGTTAATCGCGCACCAAAATCCTGTTAATCCTGGGGGTAGGGGCCCTCTTTAAAATCCTGAAAATCCTGATTCAGACAAACATAGACAGACTTAAAGCTCCCTCTCCCGGTCTTAAAAAAGAGCCTCTTCCTCCAGACCACACTTACACTTCAATTAAACAACCACTGCAGCACAAGGTGCGAAGGCAGGTAAATACAAATCGGGAAAAACAGCAGTGAAAGTGCAAAGTATAATCCTTTGGGAATAACCGTTTGTGGCTCGTTGCCGAAGCCGTATACCCAATTCACGTTTTCTTTGGGGTTGGTGAGAAAATAGCTGAGTGGCAGCACCACCCAGGCCAGCGCCGTTTGGTACCAGAATGCGCGGGTATCGTAGCCCCATTCTAGCAGCAGCCAGATTACAATAGCGGGCAAAAAGACGTGAAACAGCGACAGACCTCGTAAAAACAAGCTCTTGTCCCGGTGAAACATGTAGTCACTCAGGCCCAGGAGCTGTCTGCCGGTGAGCAGTCGTCCGAAATAGTCTACGTTCCAGACAAGCTCCAGGGCCAGCACCCCAACGGCCATCATGCTCAGCAGCAGGTGGTTTTCTGTCCAGAGCACGATACCGACCGAGAACAGCGCCACATCCGAAAACCAAAGGAAATTACCCGGCCCGTACTGCTTCCAATATACCGGCACCAGCACCAGCAAAAACAAGGTATAGAATACTGGCAACCAAAGCGGAATGGTCTGGGACATAGTCACGCGTCGTCTCGAATTAAGGTGTTATACCTGGAAAGACCGTAGAAAGATAGGTATAGCGGACCACAGTTTGAAACTGGCAACGACATCACATATCTTTGTAGCCTGAATTTAGAATACTATACACCATTGGCTACTACCGAAGCTACCGTACAAATACTCGATTTCGAACCACAGCATGCCAGCGCGTTCAGAACCCTGAACGAAGAATGGATCACGCGCTATTTTGTGATGGAGGAGGCCGATCACAAATCACTGGGCAACCCGCAAAGCTACATCATCGACAAAGGCGGGCATATCCTGATGGCCAGCTACCAGGGCGAGATCGTTGGGGCCTGTGCATTGATCAACGAGGGCGACGGAGTGTATGAACTCGCTAAAATGGCGGTGACTCCCAAAGCACAAGGCCTGAAAATTGGGAAGTTATTGGGCGAAGCGGCTATCCGGAAAGCCCGGGAAACCGGAGCCCGTCTGGTATACCTTGTATCGAACCGCAGGCTGGAGACAGCATTGAACCTATACCGTCGCCTGGGTTTTGTGGAGGTGCCCATGCCGCCTAGCATCTACGAGCGTGCCGATATTAAAATGGAATTGCCTTTGTAAGTCAGGTATGGGTATAGGGGTAAAGTACTAAATCAGGCTCGACTGGCGGTTTACATCCTGGCGGGCAACGCCCACTGTCATCCAACAGCCTTTGTACATGCCTTTTCGCTGCTTGGCCAGTATGAATAAGTATGGCACTTGCTCTCCGTTCGAGCCCTTGATCACTACCAGCTGGTAGGCTGTATTGTCCGTGATCACCATCTGCCCGGTTTTGTAAGAAACGAAGTTGAGCATGGGGCTATAGGCAGGGTCGCGCACCATCATCCGGAAGTGGTTTAGCGGGCCCAGACTAACCCGGCTGGTAGGCGACGAGAAATTGAAAACCGTAATGATGCCACTGTCCGTCATGTCGTTTCGCTGAAGGGCGTGTAGCTGTATTTTGATGACCTGGCGGGGAGAAAGTGCCGTGGAGGGCCTCAGAAACCGGGCTTTTGAGTTCATAACCGTCTTGGCCTCGTCTGAGGTATAGCGCATGTGGTCGTCCGCACTCATCTCGGGCATAGCCGGAAACTGCACCCACAGCAACACCAGCAACGCGACCCCTACAACGAGCAGGAGTTTGTCGTATATATTTTCAAACCCTCTCATGTTCAATATGTACTTTATATAAGGCTAATAAGTTGTTAATAAATCATTTTGCCATGTGAGCGGTCCTTTTTCGTGGGTAAATGAACTTTCTTGTTCACCGAACTGAGAGTATTGCGTATAAAAATTGTATTTTTCTTTTATGCTTCACTTTCTGACACGTTTCTTCCAATCGATAGGCCGCTGGCTGGCCAGACAGCCGCTGGCGCAGCGCTTTTACCAGCGGTTTCCGGGGCTTTCCCGCTTCCTCCTGCGCCGCTTCGACACGACCACATTTATTGGCTTGCCACTGACTATTCTCCTGCTGGTCGTCGGGATCAATGCGGCGCTGCTCTCGCAACTCACCGAGGATGTGATCGAATCGGAAGGCGTGGTGCATGTGGACAAAGCCTTCACTCAGTTTCTTTACAGTATGCGGAGCGAGTGGCTGAGCCAGACCTTTTATGCCCTCACGCAGTTGGGCACCCGCGAAGCTACCTTTGCTGTCGGCGGCCTGGCTACGATTGTGTTTTTATACAAACGGCGTTACACAGCGGTGCTGGCCTTTTGGCTGACCATGGCAGGCGTTGGGCTTTCAGTGCAGTATGGCAAAAAGTTCATCAGTCGTGACCGGCCTACGGAGGTAGCCTTTTACCCGGAGCATAACTTTTCGTTTCCGAGCGGGCATGCCACCACCAGCATGGGACTTTGGGGTATACTGGCTTATTTCGGCTACCGTCACTTGCACCAGAAGCGCCTTCGCAATGCCGTGCTGGCAGGAGCTGCCGCACTGATTTTACTCATCGGGTTCAGCCGGATCTACCTGGGAGTACACTTTCTGTCGGATGTGCTGGCGGGTTTTCTGCTGGGCGCCATGTGGGTGCTGCTCGGCATCAGCATTGTAGAAGTGATGAGCTACCTCAGGGCCCGGAAGAAGCTGCAGACCTCTCCCTGAGATATAGGGTATACGCTATCTATTGCCGCGAATTTGCGTACAATACCCGACGCATACCTACAATCATGAACTACCGCACCCTTTCAAGGTCAGGCTTCCTGGCCCTATTCCTATACCTGCTTTTAACAGCGAGTGACGTGCGCGCCTATGGGGTGCTCACGCACCAGACCATTATCGATGCCGCCTGGAAAGACTCGATGGAGCCCCTGCTGCGCAAGCGTTTCCCCAAAGCCACAGAAGAGGACCTGAAAAAAGCCCAGGCACACGCCTATGGCGGCTCCATTGTGCAGGACATGGGCTATTTTCCGTTTGGCAACACATTTTTCACCGATCTGACGCACTATGTCCGGAGCGGCGACTTTGTAGAGAACCTCCTCAGATCGGCCACTACGATAGAGGAGTACGGTTTTGCGCTTGGGGCCCTGTCGCACTACAACGCCGATATACACGGCCATCCGCTTGGTACCAACAAGGCAGTCGCGCTGGTATACCCCAAGGTTGGGGCAGCGTTTGGGAAAGAGGTAACCTATGCCGAGGATGCTGCTTCGCATATCAAAACAGAGTTCGGATTCGACGTGCTGCAGGTGGCACGGGGCAACTACGCACCGGAGGCCTATCAGTCCTTCATCGGGTTTGAGGTATCGAAGGAGCTATTGGAACGTGCTTTTCTGGAGACCTACGGGCTCGAACTGAACGATGTGTTTATGAACGTGCCGTTGGCCATCGGCACCTACCGCTATACCATCCGCAGCTTCATGCCCGACCTGACCAAGGCCGCCTGGCAGGCCAAGAAAAGTGACATTCAGGAAGCGAGCCCAGGTATAACCCGTCGCAAATTCCAGTACCACATGAGCCGCGCTGAGTTTAACCAAGCCTACGGAACTGATTACGACAGACCTAACCTATTGGCGCGCTTCTCTTCTTGGATCATCAAAGTGCTCCCCAAGCTAGGGCCCTTCCAGACGCTCGCTTTCAAGCCGCCAACTCCTGAGGCTGAAAAGCTGTTCTACCACAGTTTCAACACCACTGTCGAGAACTACAAAATGCTCATCAAGCAGCTCAGGCAACAGGACCAGCTAAAGCTCGCCAACATGCAGCTCGACACAGGCGGGCCCTCCAAACCCGGCGACTACAAACTGACAGACGAGACCTATGCCGAGCTGCTGCACAAACTCGCCAAATCTGATTTCAAGCAAACGAGCTCTGCGCTGCGGCACGACATCCTGCAGTTCTACCAGTCCCGCAATGCGATGAAAGAAGTAGAGCAGGAAGATCGTGCGAAGCTAAAGGAAGACCTGAAAAAGCTGCAGGCTTTCCAGCTATAAAACCAGACCCGGCGCTATGCCTGAAAGTCATCCAGGTATAGCAAGTACAAGTTGTGGATATACCTTCGCGCCCTTTAAGGGGAGAACTTCCTTAAGTTATCTAGACTTGCCCTCAAGAGAAGAATTTGGCCATTGCAATGCGCTCTTCTACGATTCGATGGCCGTCAACTCAATCGTTTTTTGGCGCTTCGGACAGTGTGAAAATCTGACTTAGGGCGAAAACGCTTCCATAACCCAGATCTCTCCAAGCCGTCGAAATGAATGTTTAGCCATCGAATATACTTAGTGGATGGCATTGGTTATGGGCCTGCTAAAACTTATATAACTATAGCGTGCCGAACTTGTGCACACGCGGGAATGTGAGGGCAAGTTGAAACCCTAAGCCCGAAAACGCGATACATATAACTCTGACACTCTGCCTAAAGCGTCCGGCTATGGACGTAAGACAGGGCGTACGTGTGTTTAATTAAAACAAATTAACTATGGAAAACAGAACGAATAAGAATTCGCAGTCGAATCAGAATCCATCAGCTCAGAGCAGCTCACAAAACAATACATCTAATATGGGCTCCAGCCAATCCTCATCTTCAAGCATGAACAGCGGAAGCCAGTCATCTTTCAACCAGCCGTCTTCTGGCAAAAACATATCCGGAAGCAGCCAGTCATCAGCTTCGGGCAAGTCGAATTGGAAGGACACGTTCAAGAAAGAAAACCTGAACAACCTGACAGGCAAGCTGCAGGAGTTTGGCAACAGCACCATGAACAAGGTGAATGGCCTGAGCACTACTCAGAAAGTAGTAGGTGGTTCGCTGCTGGCACTGGGCGCAGGCTGGGTAGCGATGAACACGATGAACAAAAACAAATCGGCCAATATGGGCTCCAGAACCGCGAGCTCACAGGACAAGCTGAACAGAAACCTGAATAAGAACAAGGGAAGCAACCGCTAGTTGCCCCAACGATAAAGCTACATGGCAAAAAGCCGGGTCAACAGCCCGGCTTTTTGTTTCGTACCGCTATAGCAGACAACTGTGTGCTGCGTATAGCAACACGACCGACCTCAATAACTCTATGAAGAAGCTAACACTATGGAAATAAGCAAAGCACTGGTAAGCGGACTGGCAGGAGCCGTCGCCTTAACGATCACACATGAAACCCTGCGCAGGCTTGTGCCTGAGGCGCCCCGTATGGATGTGCTGGGGATGCGGGCCATCTCAAAAATTATGAAGAAAGCGGGAGCACAGCCTCCTGCCGATGGGGAGTTACGGACCTGGGCCATGGTAGGCGATGTGGTTTCGAACTCACTCTACTACAGCCTGGCTGGCACTGGTAAAGATGCCTGGCTGCGCGGCGGCCTGCTGGGAGCCGGAGCAGGTGCAGGTGCTGTATTATTGCCCGGCCCGCTGGGCCTTGGTACTGACCCCAGTAACCGCACCAACAGCACTCGCGCCATGACGGTGGGGATATACCTCTTGGGTGGCCTGGTTGCAGCCGCGGTGGGGAGTGCGCTCGCCTGCAAAGACGGGGAGTGCTGATACTCCACACGAAGAAGGTATAAAGTGGTGCTCTGCAGTTGTGTTCAGTTTACTCCGGTAAATTGGCGCAGGTGCAGAGCACTTCTCTTTGCGGGGTGACGGGCTGGTAATCGGGTTGCGTATACTCTTTCATGTAGACCACCTGCAGTTCCTGGATGGGGTTTTGGGGATGCGCTTCATTCCAGCGGCGCACCAGGTAATTGCAGTAATAGGGCCTCAGAAATGCATAGTTCACAAACAGATAGTTCTCGGAGTACTTCCGCCAGCGGTCATTCTTAAACAGGCTTACGACAGAGGCCGGCTTGGCATAATCCGCTTCTTGCCCTTCGCGGTTCAGGTCGATCAGTTGGCCATTGGCTGCGTGGCCTTCCAGCACATACCAGCCGTCATCCTTAAACACAGCCGGAGCGAACATACCCCAGCGCTGGTCTACGCGCAGCAAATTGCCAAACCAGGTGGTGGAGTCCGTCATGGCGGGCACCCGCGTAGTGGCCCCCGCCAGGTTCCACCAGATGCAGTAGATCAGCACGAATGTCACAAATCCCTCTCTGACGTACAGCAGCTGCCTTCTGGAAAGCAAGGGCTTTTGCAGGCTAATTTGCAGCTGCAACTGAGCCGGGCTTTTAAACCCTCTGAAGATGCGCTGGAACTGCCCCGTAAGCGGCCGCCTGAAAGAGGAGAGGAACTTACGCTCGGCCCAGTTCATGGCCTGTGACGGTAGCAAGCCTGAAATGGAGGCGATGTTGATGAGGTAGAACAGTCCTACAAACAGGGTCAGGCTGATGCTGATGTGGAACACAAACAGCACACCAATGACAACGAGCCGCCAGACATGATTATAGAACGGGATCAGTAGCAGGAAAGGGAGCAGCAGTTCGGTATACCAGGCGCTGAGCGTCAGGAATTTCAACAGCTCCGGGTATGGGTAGATGAGCTTGCCGACCGGCATCAGGATCTGGTCGAGGCTAAGGGCGTAGTAGAGTGCTGTACCATCGGTGTGCCACTCCGGCGAGCTTTTGAGCAGCGCGGTGCAGAAATACACCAGGAAAATCTGTAGGATGTAGGCTACCGTGGCCGCACTGAAATAGGTCGTTTGTTGTAGCGGAGGGGCTTCGGATTTTACGGCGTCGTAGCTGTAGAATTTACCCCATGGCAGAAACATGCCCCAAAAGAGCAGCATACGGAGCAGGTCGTCACCGCCTTGCGCTATAAACGTGTTCCGGTTTTGGAGCGAGACGAGCAGGACCCAACTGACGATGGTGGCGGTGCGGGTCTTGTAGCCCAGCAGCAGACATACCGCAAACACAGCCGCCACCAGGAAGAGCAGGGCCTGTACCTGCCAGAGTCCGCTCAGGGTATGGAAAGAAAAATGGTAAGGGTTCCAGCCAAACTGGTGCAATACGTGCAGTGGCAACACACCCATGTTGGAGTAGTGCGCCTCCAGGTCGGTTGCCCGAATGGCCAGGTCCGTCAGGATGATGCCGGCTACCCAGATCCGCATGATGGCCAGTGCACGAAGGTCAACTGTAAAAACCCGGCGGAGGTATCGTTGCAGTTGATGCATGGTGTGTCAGGTATAAGGTTGAATAAAACAAAAAGGCAAAGACCGGGAGGTGCTTGCCTTTTTGCTTGTGTAATAAGAAGTACAGATCCCGCTATCTTGGCGTTGTACCCATAGTGGTGGTACCCGTAGTGGAGCCAGTAGTTGTGCCACCGGTAGTGGTTGTACCTGTAGTGGTGCCAGTTGTAGTTCCAGTCGTTGTTCCCGTAGTAGTACCGGTTGTAGTGCCAGTCGTTGTTCCGGTCGTGGTGCCGGTGGTCGTACCTGTTGTTGTACCAGTAGTCGTGCCGGTGGTGGTACCTGTAGTAGTGCCCGTTGTAGTTCCTGTCGTTGTACCGGTAGTCGTGCCGGTAGTTGTTCCAGTGGTCGTACCTGTTGTGGTACCGGTAGTTGTTCCAGTTGTAGTACCAGTTGTAGTACCAGTTGTTGTACCAGTCGTCGTAGTACCGGTAGTGGAACCAGTCGTTGTGCCCATATCGGTATCTGTTGCATCAGTGCCGGTAGTTGTGGTATCTGCACAACCGGTCATAACCGTAGCTGCTACAAACGATAGCGCGAGCATGTTTACAAATGTCTTTTTCATAGTTCTTGTTGTTTGTAATACTGTAAAAATTAGATTTCAGTATCCTGTTTACGGAACTAGTGCTATTTGGATAACTTTTTAAAGGAAATAGATTGGATAAATCCTGCTTCTATACAACATACAGGCTTTTCGTGATAGGCCTACAGGTATAGACAATGGTAGCCGGATGCGCGTTTAGCCGAGGCTCTGGCTGTCGGTTTGCTGGTGGAGGTATTCTTTTCTGGCGCCTTCCAGCTCGCTTATCAATTCCTGTCGTTGCCGTTTAAGGCTTGCCGCCACCGGGCTATTGTTCATAAAAAGGCGCAGCAACAGCCAGTGCTCCCGCACGCGCAGCAGTATGTTCCAGTAGCGGTGCGCAAAAAAGCCCGACAGTGGCAGGCTGATCAGGTATAGCAGCAGGTATAGCGTGTCGGGCCAGAAGTGCCAAAAGACACTTGCCTGCAGCGCATACAGGATTGGGAATGAGAAAATACCCACCGACAGCATGATCGGCGCTCTGAACTCCTGCTCTTCTGTGAGCGCATCGGCCACTTTAGAAGGTATAATATAAGCGAGGTAGTTGTTGAAGAGCCCGTACAGGTATAGCGGCAGGGTGAGCGTCAGCAGCAGGGTGCGGACAAGCGTCTGGCGCAGCAGCACGTTATTTTCCTCCACGGTGGGCAGGCGTTTCAGATCCAGCTCCTCCAGCTGCCCCACGTACGACCGCATCTTGTCCCGGAACTGCTCTACGCGCAGCGGCTGCGTTTCCAGGAAGTGGGCCAGTCCTTTCATAATCGCCCTGGTCAGTAGAAAGTCGCGCACATGGCGCGGGGCTTCTAGGGGTGTCTGGGCCGCCAGTGTCTCTTTGTATACCTGTTCAATCTGCCGCACAAGCACGTCTTCATCATCAGTAGGCGTTACCACAATCAACTTTTCGAGCTGCTGCCGGATGCGGTCTGTCAGTTCGTTCACGGTGCCTTTCTCGTCCTGCTGGTACTGCGCCAGGTAGGGGGCGACTGCAATGGGTTTTCCCACGTTCACAAACACGTCGCTTCGGAAGCGCGTCGGGTCGGAGTAGTTGAGTCCCACCGGCAGTATCTGCAGGTTCGCCACCTCAGGCAGGCTGGCGGCGGCACCGAGCGCCATCCGGGCTGTGCCTGTCTTGAGCTTTCGCAGGCGCCTTTCGTTAAAGCTGGTACCCTCCGGAAAAATGAGCAGCGTTTTGTGATTAGTCAGTGCCTGGTAAATGGCTTTGAAGGTGGCTTCGTTGTCGAGCGGCACGCCCGGCCTGTCCTGACTGCGGTGAATCGGGATCAGGTTCATGTGTGGGAGTAGCCAGTTGTGCAGCGGCGAACTGAAGACGGTGCTTTTCGCGATGAAGTATACCTGCTGCGGGAGGAGGGAGGCAATCACGATCGGGTCCATAAAGGTGTTGGGGTGGTTGGCCACCACCAGCAGCGGACCGCGCGCGGGCATCAGATGGCGGTTGCGCACCACAAACCTCCGGAAAAACACCCAAAGGCCTGTGCGTAGGATCAGCTTTAAAACAAGGTATAGCATGCGCGCTTTTCAGGTATAAGTCTAAGCCTTGCCAAGGTATAGGAGGCCTACGTTTAGCCTGACAATATAAGCAATATCTTTTACCCCCGGATGTCGGAAAATGGTGGAAATGTAAAGCCTGAAGCAAGGTATAGCGACTTATTCCTCAGAGATGAGCCACTCGTAAGCGGAGGTGAGGTCTTCGAACTCGCGGGTTTCGAAAGGAAGGGGGGAGGAGCTGTTGGCGAACACTTGCTGAAACTGGCGGCTGGCAGTCGGGTCGAAGGGCTTTAGGGAGGCGGAGCGCTTGAAGGGGAGTTGGCCGAAAGCCTGCGCGAAAATGTCGCGGGTCCAGGCGAGGTCATCAGGGTCGAGGGGGGAGAGCAGGCGGCTGTCGGTAATGGCGTAGGGCGCTTCCAGTTCGCGGGCAAGCCTGATCAGTTTGATGAGCGCCTGCCTGTACTGCAAGCTGCTGCATTTGCCATACCACTGACTCAGCAGGACGTGGCTGGCTACATGGTACTCTACGAGCAAATAATCAGTCTGGAAGTAAACCATATGCAATGGCGTTAAACCGGTGAATTCCAGCCTAATGATACTGAATAATTATGGTCGTGTCAATCTTTTTGGGAATAAAAGATGCGCTTTCGATGTAGGGGTAATACCGGTTTTTGCACTCGTTTTCGGGTTTTTGCCGCTATGGCAGTTAAGTATAGGGATATTCAGATTTCCGTTGTCAATAAATGACGCTGGAAACAAAAAAAGCCGCAGATAACAGCACGGGGTGCTGCTGTCTGCGGCTTCTGTGAGCGGTGATATTTTATTTTGTTCTCAGGTTGTTGGCGTTGCTGCCGTCCAGTTTACGGGTGTCCTCCTCGTTTTTGGCCGCCACGTTGCCGCCTTCTTCTACGCCTTCGGGCTCAGGGTCTAAAATATCATGATCTTCTTTCTTCACGCCCTCCAGCGGCTCTGGATTTTCGTCCGGCAGGCGCTCGCTCTCGTCTGAGTTGGTAATGATATCGTCTTCGCGTGGTGTTTCCATGATTCTGTTGGTTAGTTTATACCTTAATGTACGTAGCGCGGCGCGAAGGTTTGTGTGTGCGTTGTGTTAGCGCGGAATCTTCCCCATAATTACTGACGGCTTGCCTCAAAACGTTTTATTCCGGAGGCAACAGGTTTGCGGTGCAGGTATAGGCGGAAGCGAACTGGGTTAGTGCCAGAATCTCTTCTCAGGAATCTTATTAAAATAGCCTGTCAAAAAAAATAAACCTTCAGATTAGTAAAAAAATATTTCCTTTATGTAAAATATATTTTACTTTTAGTAATCTTTATCGTACATCAAAAGAAAAGTCATATGAAAGAACTGTTACCACAAGTAAAACTGCTGCCTAACCGGTTTAAGCGGTACGGACTCTGGGTGCTTATAGCAGGTATGCCCGCCCTCACGCTCCTTACTTTCGCCTTGATCAGTATAGGGCTTATACCCAGGAGTGATGCTTTCTTTGACGAATGGTCTCACCCGATCGTCTACTACCCGATCATCATCGGATTGGCGCTGCTCAATTTTTCGGAGGAGAAAGAAGAGGATGAGATGGTGCAGCACCTGCGCTACCAGGCGTTTATGACCGGCGTGCTATACCTGATCGTCGGGATTCTGATGCTTCCTTTGTTCACGAACGCGGTCAAGCTGCTGGAGGGAAGTACGCTGGGTATGCCAGACATAGGCGGTATGCTGGGTGCGTTAGCTTTGCTGCTTTTCTATACCTATGCTTCCTTTAAGTATAAACTTCACCAAATGCGAAAAGCACTCGAGACTGATGCGGAATAACATTAAGGTAGAGCGGGCCAGAAAAGACATGACCCAGGAGCAGCTGGCCGAGGCCCTGGGCGTGAGCCGCCAGACGATCAACGCCATCGAGAAGAACAAATACCTGCCCTCCACGCTGCTGGCCCTAAAAATGTCGGATTTGTTTGGCGTTACAGTCAATGACTTATTCATACTGGAAGAAGGCGACTGAGCATACCTGCTGCCCTTGCTTTCGAAATAATGCAAAAACGCTATGTGAAAAAAGTGGGCCCGGCATGCATTTTCTGTTTGTGAGCCCCAGATTTTCGCGCTAACTTTGGGCAATTTATACCTACCACAGCACATGCCTAAAGACACCAGTATTAAATCCGTTCTGATTATTGGTTCTGGCCCCATCGTTATCGGCCAGGCCTGCGAGTTTGATTATTCCGGCTCCCAAGCGGCACGCTCCCTTCGTGAAGAAGGCATCGAAGTGACGCTCATCAATTCAAACCCCGCCACTATCATGACCGATAGTGTAACAGCGGATAATGTGTACCTCAAGCCGCTTGAGAAGAAGTACATCATTGAAATCCTGGAGAAACATAAGATTGACGCCGTGCTGCCGACCATGGGCGGACAGACAGCCCTGAACCTGGCCATCGAGTGCGACAAGGCCGGCATCTGGGAGAAGTATGGCGTGCGCATCATCGGTGTGGACATCAAAGCCATCGAAACCACCGAAGATCGTGAGAAGTTCCGCCTCAAAATGCTCGAGCTCGGGGTAAATGTCTGCAAGGGAGAAACCGCTACCTCTTTCCTGGAAGGTAAAGAGATAGCGCAGGAAATCGGTTTTCCACTCGTGATTCGCCCTTCGTTTACCCTTGGTGGTACGGGGGGCGGTTTTGTTAATACCCCTGAGGAGTTCGACGCTGCCCTGACCCGCGGCCTGCATGCCTCGCCGGTGCACGAAGTACTGGTAGAGCAAAGCATCATGGGCTGGAAAGAGTACGAGCTGGAGCTCCTGCGCGACAACCTCGGCAACGTGATCATCATCTGCTCGATCGAGAACTTCGACCCGATGGGCGTGCATACCGGCGACTCCATTACGGTAGCGCCTGCCATGACCCTGCCCGACACCACCTACCAGCACATGCGCGATCTGGCCATCAAAATGATGAACGGCATCGGGCAGTTTGCCGGCGGCTGTAACGTGCAGTTCTCTGTGAACCCGGAGGACGACACCATCATTGCCATCGAGATCAACCCACGCGTATCCCGCTCTTCGGCCCTGGCCTCTAAAGCCACCGGTTACCCGATCGCTAAGATCGCGGCCAAGCTGGCCATCGGCTACAACCTCGATGAACTGAAGAACGCCATCACCAAAACAACATCAGCTTACTTTGAGCCGGCGCTGGACTACGTGATCGTGAAGATCCCGCGCTGGAACTTCGATAAATTCAAAGGAGCCAACCGTACGCTGGGTCTGCAGATGAAGTCTGTGGGTGAGGTGATGGGCATTGGCCGCACCTTTCAGGAGGCGCTGCAGAAAGCCTGCCAGAGCCTCGAGATAAAGCGCAACGGCCTGGGTGCCGACGGCAAGGAGATGACCGACTACAACGAGCTGGTTCACAACCTGAAAAACCCGAGCTGGAACCGCCTGTTTTGCATCAAAGATGCCATGCGCATCGGTATCCCGACCAGCACCATCCAGAAGCTGACCAAGATCGACCCGTGGTTCCTGTCCCAGATTGAGGAGCTCGACATGCTGGAGAAGGAGATGGAGAAGTATACCTTGGCTACGCTGCCAGCCGAGTTGCTGCGCGAAGCCAAAGTGAAAGGCTACGCTGACCGCCAGATCGCGCACATCCTGCGCTGCCTCGAGAGCGAAGTGCACGCCGTGCGCATGGAGCTGGGTATACAGCGTGTGTACAAAATGGTGGATACCTGCGCCGCTGAGTTCGAAGCCCAGACACCATATTTCTACAGCACCTTCGACGGCGAGAACGAAAGCGTGGTAAGCGACAGAAAGAAGATCGTGGTGCTGGGCTCTGGGCCGAACCGTATCGGTCAAGGCATCGAGTTCGACTACAGCTGCGTGCACGGCGTGCTGGCGGCCAAGGAGTGCGGCTACGAGACTATCATGATCAACTGTAACCCGGAGACGGTATCGACAGACTTCGATATCTCGGATAAGCTGTACTTTGAGCCGGTGTTCTGGGAGCACATCTACGACATCATTCTGCACGAAAAGCCGGAAGGCGTAATCGTGCAGCTGGGCGGCCAGACTGCCCTGAAGCTGGCTGAGAAACTCGACCGCTACGGCATCAAGGTGATTGGCACGAGCTACAAAGCGCTTGACCTGGCCGAGGACCGTGGCTCCTTCTCTTCATTGCTGCGCGACCTGGGAATTCCGTACCCTCCGTTCGGCGTGATCGAGTCAGCTGAAGAGGCGCTGGAGCTGTGCAAAGAGCTGAAGTTCCCGCTGCTGGTGCGCCCTAGCTACGTACTCGGTGGCCAGAGCATGAAGATCGTGATCAACGAGAAGGAGCTTGAAGCCCACGTCATCGACCTGCTCAAAGACCATCCGGGCAATAAGGTGCTGCTCGACCACTTCCTCGACCACGCCATTGAGGCGGAGGCCGATGCGATCTGCGACGGGGAGGACGTGTATATCTGCGGCATCATGGAGCACATCGAGCCGGCCGGTATCCACTCCGGTGACTCCTACGCGGTGCTGCCTCCGTTCGACTTGTCTGAAAACGTGATCCGTCAGATCGAGGAGCATACCAAAAAGATCGCCCTGGCCATGAACACGGTGGGTGTAATCAACATCCAGTTTGCGATCAAGAACGAGGTGGTGTACATCATTGAGGCCAACCCGCGAGCTTCGCGTACCTTCCCGTTCATTGCCAAGGCCTACCGCGAACCGTACATCAACTACGCGACCAAGATCATGCTGGGCGAGAAGAAGATCAAAGACTTCACCTTCAACCCGCACAAAGAAGGATATGCAATCAAGGTGCCGGTGTTCTCGCACAGCAAGTTCCCGGAAGTGAACAAGGAGCTCGGCCCGGAAATGAAGTCGACAGGTGAGGCCATCTACTTCATCGACGACCTGAAAGACGACTACTTTGTGAAAGTATACTCCGAGCGCAACCTATACCTGAGCGTGTAGCAACGCAAACAATTTTCAAAAGCCCTCTTCTGAAAAGGAGAGGGCTTTTTTGTTTTTTGGGTGGTATGCTATTCTAATTGCCCTCGCTCGCGTCCCGCGAGCGAGGGCAAGGTAGATGACTGTATTCAACAGGTATACCTTTGCTACAAAGCTTATACTTGCGAATTCTCAATGGCACAAATTCCCCTCTTGAGAGGGGGCAGGTGTGTGTCAATCGTTAAGGTTAAGGCCATATTTTAAGATTCAGTCAATTACCCCATTTCCCGAACTTATCCAAAATTCGTATCTTTGCACATGCCCCGCCGAAATGGCAGGAGAACTTTTTGGCAGGAGAATTGTATCAGAATAGGTACTTTCTTTGTTACTAGTAAGCAGCGACATGCGCTGCCTATACCTTAATTGACCTTCATGAAATTCATACTCATAACCATACTCGTTATCCTTTTCCTCAGATTAGCCGCTCCTTTTCTTTTCCGTTGGTTGCTGGCTTTTTTTGTGAAGAAGAGTCTGCGAAACGGTACTTTCTTTTACTCCAACATGCACCAGCCGCAGCCTGAGCCGCGTGCCAGCAACAATGGCCGTCAGCAGGGAGGCGTTAAAATCGACTACATACCGGAGCAACCGGACCGGAAGGATTTCAATGGCGGCCAGTACGTCGATTATGAAGAAATAAAATAAAAAGCCTATCTTTCAGCCCTATTCTGAGGTTTCCTGAAAGATATGACAGCTTCTATTGACTTTAAGCGCGATGTGCTCCCGCACATCATCGCGATCCTGATTTTCCTTGCCCTTACCGCCGTATACTTTGCTCCTGTCCTGTTCGAGGACAAGGCGATGGCGCAGCACGACATTCTGCAGTTCAAGGGCGGCGCCAAGGAGATACAAGACTACCGCGAGGCTACCGGCGAAGAGACGCTCTGGACAAACTCCATGTTCAGCGGCATGCCCTCATACCTGATCAACACTCGCTATTACGGCGACCTTTCGGGCTACATCCACAGCATCCTGACCTTCAACATGCCGGCCATGGCGGGCAATATCTTCATTACGCTGCTCTGTGCCTACTTTTTGCTGGTCACGCTGCGGCTCAATACCTGGTTGTCGGTCATCGGCGCTATCGCCATTGCCTTCACTTCTTACAACTTCATCATCCTGGAGGCGGGACATAATACCAAATCGCTTACCATTGCCTACATTCCGCTGGTGATGGCCGGCATGTTCTACGCCCTCCGGCGAAATCTTTGGATCGGGGCTGCCATTTTTGCATTGGGCCTCACGCTCAACCTGCATTTCAACCACCTCCAGATGACCTATTACATGCTCCTGATGGTGCTGGTTTGGATGGTTGTGGAGCTGATTTATGCAATTAAAGAGGGCAGAATAGCCGACCTGATCAAGCGCGGACTGGTGCTGGGTATAGCGGCCATTCTGGCAGTGGGCGTAAACTTCGGCAGACTTTATACCGTGGCTGAGTATAGCCAGCACAGCATCCGGGGCAAGTCGGAGTTGAGCGTGGCCAACAGCGGCGACAAAACCTCCAGCGGCCTCGACCGCGACTATGCCTTTAGCTGGAGCTATGGCGTAGGCGAAACCATCACGCTGCTTATACCTGACTTCTACGGTGGTAGCAGCAGCAACTCCCGACTAGACAAAGACTCGCAGAGCTACCAGGCTTTATTGGGGCTCGGTATGCCGGCGGTGCAGGCCGAGCAGGCCCTGAAGCAAGGCCTGCCAACCTACTGGGGGCCGCAGCCGATGACGAGCGGACCGGTCTATGTGGGTGCCATCGTGGTGTTCCTGTTCGTGCTGGGCTGTTTTATCGTGCATAAACCCACCCGTATTTGGCTGATCGGTGCCACCATCCTGTCGATTGTGCTGGCCTGGGGCAAGAACTTCGAGGCATTCAATTACTTCATGTTCGACTACTTCCCGGGCTACAACAAGTTCAGGGCGGTATCGTCAGCTCTGATCATCGCCCAGATCACAATGCCGCTGCTTGGCATACTGGCGCTTTACAAAGTAATCCGTGACCGCGACCTGATCAAAGACCTCGATAAAAAACTGCTGATTTCCGGAGGTATAACCGCTGGCGTCTGTTTGCTAGTGTGGTTGTTTGCCGGTTCAGCCAGTTTCGTAGGTGCCGTAGATCCGCAGTTGCAGCAGTCTTACTTCCCGCTCGATGCCATCCGCGCCGACCGCGAAAGCATGATGCGCTCCGATGCAATGCGCTCGTTTGTCTTCATCGCATTGGCGGTTGGTCTGATTTACTTTTATCTTAAAGGCAAACTGTCGACTACCATGACCATGGCAGGTATAGGTTTGCTGATTCTTGTGGACCTGTGGGGCGTGAACAAGCGCTACCTGAACGACGGCGATTTTGAGAAGCGTGTGGTAGAGAACCATTTCCAGCCAACGCAGGCCGACCAGTTGATTCTGCAGGACAAGGACCTGAGTTACCGCGTGCTATACCTGCCAAATCCATTTAACGATGCTCGTACCTCGTACTTCCACAAATCGGTGGGCGGCTACCATGGTGCCAAACTGCGTCGCTATCAGGATATCATTGACCGCCACATTACTCAAAATAACCTCGAGGTGCTGCGTATGCTCAACACCCGCTATGTGATTACGGGCGATCAGCAGCAGCCGGTGCAGCGCGTACCGGGCGCACTGGGCAATGCCTGGTTTGTGAGCGAGGTGAAAACGGTGAACAATCCGGATGAAGAAATTGAAGCCCTGAACGGCCTGAACGCCAGTACCACCGCTGTAGTGGACGAGTCGAAGTTCAAGACAGCAGCAACCAGTTACAATGCCGAGGGCTCTACCATTGAGCTGACGGACTACAAGCCAAACGCCCTGACCTATGCTGTGAATGCAGCGCAAAATGGACTGGTGGTGTTCTCGGAGGTATACTACGCCGATGGCTGGCAGGCCTACCTGGACGGCAAACCGGTGGATCACATCCGGGTAAACTACATCCTGCGCGCCATGGAAGTACCGGCCGGCAAGCATACCATCGAGTTCAAGTTCGAACCGGAATCGTACTCCATTGGCAATACTGTGTCTTGGATCTCGTCTATTCTGCTGCTGGTGGTAATCGGAGGGGCCATCTTTTACGGATTGCGCCGCAAGCCTGAGGAAGTAGAGAAAGAAGTGATCGTATAAGTGAAGGCCCCGGTTTGAGAGATCGGGGCCTTTGTTTTAGAGCGTATGGAAACACCGCTGCAACAGCTACACAGCAAGTTATGGGAAGACCGAGGTATAGCGCTTTGGGTGAAGCGCGAGGATTTGCTGCACCCCACCATTTCAGGCAATAAGTGGCGCAAACTCAAGTATAACCTGCAGGAGGCAAAGCGGCTGCAGCATGATACGTTGCTGACTTTTGGCGGAGCTTACTCCAACCACATTGCGGCGGTAGCGGCGGCAGGGCAGGAGTTCAGCTTCAAAACCATCGGCATCATCCGGGGAGAGGAGCACCTGCCGCTCAACCCTACCCTCCGCTTTGCCACGTCGGCAGGTATGGCGCTGCACTACATCTCCCGGGAAGCCTACCGGCAAAAGTCTGAACCCGTATACCTGGCGCAACTGGCTGAGCAGTTCCGAAATCCCTATATCATACCGGAAGGCGGCACGAATGCGCTGGCCGTGAAAGGCTGCACGGAGATTGTGACGGACATCCCGATCGACTACGATTACATCTGCTGCGCGAGCGGCACGGGTGGTACTTTGGCCGGGATCATTGCTGGGCTTGAAGGAAATAAACAGGTGCTGGGCTTTCCGGCTTTGAAGGGAGGCGAATTTCTGAAAGAGGAGATAGAGCAGCTCATCCACAGGTATAACGGCGGACGCTACGACAACTGGCATTTGATTACGGATTACCACTTCGGCGGCTATGCCAAAATAAAGCCGGAGTTACTGGACTTCATACGCTCTTTTCAGCAGGAACACCAGTTGCCATTGGAGCCTGTTTACACCGGCAAGATGTTTTACGGTCTGGTTGATCTCATCCGGAGTGGCTATTTTCCGAAAGGCAGTCGCATTGTGGCGGTGCATACCGGCGGGCTGCAGGGCAATGCCGGTTTTCAGGAGCGGCTGGGTATAGCGCTGTAGCGTATTTGAACTTTAGCACCATAATTGCTGTGTAGACAAATGTAAGCTACAACCGACATGTATTTTCTCATGCCCCTCATCCGATCCCTTTTCCGTCTGCTGCCCTTCATCCTGCTATTCTTAGTGGGTTGGTACGTCTGGCGTCACGTAAACGATTCCTTTTTCGGTGCAGATGACAAGCAGCCGGAAGTGATCGTGAACCACAACACCATCCTGACCACTGTGGAAGAACTGGGGCGTATGGAACTGGTGCGGTTTAACTTTAAGGATGTGGTGGAATACGAAAAAGAAGTGTCGCGTTGGATACCCAACTCCAAGGTGATGCTGATTGTGACAGGCGAGGCCGTGGGCTGCGTGGACTTCACGAAACTGACCGAGCAGGACATCCACTTTCAGGGCGACTCGCTGGTGCAGATCAGCTTACCGGAGCCGGAGGTCTGCTACTACAAGATCGACCACAACAAGTCTAAGGTTTTTTCAAAAGAGAACACCTACTTCCAGGATGCCGACCTGGTACAGGAAAGCTACCGCTATGCCGAGGCCAATGTGAAAGAGGCTGCCATCAACTCCGGCATACTCCAGCAGACGAAGGTGAACGCCGAAAAAGTGCTCAAGCCAATGCTGGAGGAAATTACCGGTCGCAAAGTGGTGCTGGTGCCGCAGCATCGTATCCAAAATCCGGAAATGCCGAAGAAACGATAGTTGGAATAAGAGGTATGGTTGCAGAAAGGCTGAAATGTAGCTTTACCGTCCCGCAGGTATAAGACATCCGGCGGGCTGAGACACAGCACCCAATTTTGTTGTGATTGAGTCGTCTACTACCGGGTGAGTGCGCTAGTTTTTTGCTTTCTGCCTATCAGCAGATACAGGATGGCTCCTAAAACGGGTAGGAAAACAATTACCAAAACCCAGATCAGCTTGTTGATGCTGTCTTCAAATTCGCTTGTCAGCAGATCGACTAAGGCCCATAGCCACAAGAGGGCAGGTATACCCAGGAAAAATAGGATAAGTATCAATTCTGCTCCTCCAAGACCTCCAATGAATAGCAGGTGCTCATGATCATGCTAAGTTTATTTTCGTGTGATATTTCGCTTTAAAAAGTGTGCTGCAACCCAAGTCTCCATGGTATACCTGTGTGGTCAGACCATTAAAACATAAAATTACAGTTTACTACTGTAGCGGTTTCTTGTTATTGCAGGATAGTGAGGCAGGAATTTATTCCAATTTTTTCAACGCTTCCTGCACCAAATCGCTTTCGTAGCCTTTGCTCAGGAGGTAATAGCTGAGTTTCTGGCGGCGGGCAAAGGGGTTCTTTTCTTTTTCGGTGGCGTTCTTTTTCTCAAGGAGTTGCTGCAGATTCTCCTCATACACATCGTAGTCGATCTCCTTCAGGCCCTGTTTAATGCAGTAGTCCGAGATGCCTTTGGCTTTGAGGCCCTGCACGATCTTGCGGCGGCCCCATTTCTTGAGTCCGTATTTGCCGCGCACGTACGCCTGCGCGTAGCGTTCTTCATCCAGCATTTTCTCCTGCCCCAGCCGCACAATGATCTCCTCCACATCATCCGGCTCCAGACCATAGGTATAGAGCTTGGTGCGTACTTCCTGCTGCGTGCGCTCCTGGTAGGCGCAGTAAGCGGCCGCCTTGATCAGGGCCTCTTTCGGGGTATAGGTCTTCTGTTTCTTCTTCTGTTCCAAATCGTTCGTTTTGCTCCTGTTTAAAACAAGTGCAGGCGCTTAAGAGTTGCGGGTTTTCAACATTCAGCAAGCAACAAACAACAATTTACCAATCCAACAATTTAAACACACAACTAATCTGAATTCGACGCACCTTTGTGGCTGCAAAACTAATACAGGTATGTTCTCAAAAGGAGTCAGGTACATGCTGCTGTCCACACTGTTTTTCGCGCTCATGAATGTGTGCGTGAAGCTGGTGCCGCATATACCTGCCATGGAGGTGATTTTATTTCGCTCGGCTATATCGCTGGTGATCAGCTATGTCGCGCTCAGACGGCAGCAGGTGAGTGTGTGGGGCAACAACCGGGGGCTGCTGATCATGCGCGGCCTGACGGGCTCCACGGCACTCGTGCTCTTTTTCAATACCCTGCAGAACCTGCCACTGGCCACAGCCGCCACCATCCAGTACCTTTCGCCGATCTTCACGACTATTTTGGGTGTGTTCCTGGTAAAGGAGAAGGTAAAACCCTGGCAATGGGTGTTTTTTGCCATTTCCTTTGCGGGCATCATCGTCATCGAGGGGCTCGACGCCACAGCCAATTCACTTTACGTTTGGATGGGCGTAGGCAGCGCCCTCTTCTCGGGACTTGCCTACAGTTCTATCCGGCGCCTCAACACCCGGGAGCACCCGCTCGTCATCGTCTTTTACTTTCCGCTGGTAGCGCTCCCGATCGCGGGCATCTACTCTGCCTTTAACTGGGTGCAGCCCGAGGGGTGGGACTGGGCTATTCTGCTGCTGGTGGGCCTGTTCACGCAGTTGGGACAGTACTACATGACCATGTCGTACCAGGCCGAGGAGATTTCCAAAGTGGCCAACCTCAACTACATCGGCATTATCTACGCGCTTGCGCTGGGCTTTATTCTGTTCGATGAGCACTTTGAGCTGGCCACTTATGTGGGTATGGGCCTGGTGCTGGTGGGTGTGGTGCTGAACGTGCGCTACAAAAACAAACTGACCAAACGTGAGGCCAGGGACCGCGAAGCCGCACTGCCGAAGGTATAGCGAGATGGTTGGGCAAGCTTAAATTCCAAAAAAGCTAAACACGTTGGGCGGGTTTTGTCGTTAGTTCATAAATTGTGAAACTCAACATTTACCATAAGAGCCTGTTGCACATGCGCCCTGCTTTGCTGCTTTTCCTGCTATACCTGTTGCCGGCCATAACCCTGGCGGGCACCTTGCGCGGGCGCATCACCGACGAAAACAACCAGGGCCTGCCCTTTGCCAGCATTTACATCAAAGAAACCGCCAGCGGCACCGCCTCCAACGACCAGGGCAATTTCCAGCTGCAACTGCCGGCCGGCACCTATACCTTAGAGTTCAAGTATGTAGGCTACCGGGCCCGTGTTGAGACTGTGACGATCGGGGAAGGGACGCAGGAACTCAACGTGCAGCTGCTGCCGGAGGTGCTCAACCTAAAAGAAGTGGTGGTAAAAGCGGCCGACGAAGACCCGGCCTACGCCATCATGCGCAATGCCATCCGGCTGCGCAAGTACCACCGCGACGAAGTAAATGCCTGGAGCGCCCGCGTGTACATGAAAGGCGTGGCCCGCATGGATAAGGTGCCGGGCAAGGTACTGGGGGTGCGCGTGGTGGATGTGGACACAGGCATCGTATACCTGTCGGAATCAGTGTCGGAGCTGCATTTCAAAAAGCCGAACAAGGTGAGCGAGCGGGTGATCTCCTCCAAAGTGAGCGGCAAGAAACAGGGCTTCAGCTTCAACCAGGCCTCTGAGATGAACATCAGCTTCTATGATAACCTGCTCAGGGTGGAAGGGCTGAGTGAGCGGGGCTTCGTGTCGCCGCTGGCTAACAATGCCCTCTTTTTCTACCGCTACGAGTACCAGGGCACCTTCGAGGAAAACGGCCGCACCATCAACAAGATCAAAGTCATACCCAGGCGGAAGAACGACCCGGTCTTTCAGGGCAGTATCTATATCGTGGATGGCTCGTGGCGCCTGCACAGCACCGACCTCACGCTCACCAAAAACGCAGGTATAGACTTTGTCGACTTTATCCGGGTGCGGCAGGTATACGCGCCGGTGCAGGACCAGGTATGGATGCCGGTGTCGCAGCGCTTCACCTTTGAGGCGTCGGGGCTGGGCTTTAAGGGCGGGGGCTATGCCATGGGGGTATACTCCAGGTATAAGGTGCAGCCCGCCTACAGCCGTCCGCCTACGGTGGTGGAGCCGGAACCCGAAGTGGTGGAAAGCGCGGCGGCCGTAGAAGTGAAGCCCACCCGACGACAGCGCGCTCGTGTAATTGAACCTGTAGCCGCCACACCCGAAGAGCACCCCGCCATCCACGACGAGAAGCTTTTCAGCCGCGAGGTACTGGTCGTAGAGAAAGAGGCCAACACCCGCGACTCGGCTTACTGGGCTGAGATACGTCCTGTGCCGCTGACGCAGGAGGAGGTTTTGGACTACGAGCGCAAAGATAGCCTGGAGGAAATCCGCGAGTCGCGGGTATACAAGGACTCCGTGGACCGGATCCGGAACAAGCCGACCTTTGGCAGCTTTTTTGCGCGCGGCTATACCTACAACAACACTTATGAGCGCCGCCATTTCCGCATAGACCCGCTGCTGAGTCTGACGGGCGGGCCGAGCGTGCTGCAATTCAATACGGTGGAGGGCACTGTGCTGAATGTGGGCATGGAGTACCGGCAGGATTTCGAGGACCGCCGGCGCTACGAGATAGAGCCGACCATCCGCTACGGCCTCGCCAACGAGAAGCTCAATGCCAAACTGCGCTTGAACTATACCTACGACCCCATCAAGCGGAGCAATATTTCGGTGGAGGGCGGCCGTTTTGTGGACCAGATCAATTCCACCAACCCCATCTCGCCCTTTGCCAACACGGTCTATACCTTGCTGCTGGAGCGCAACTACCTCAAGCTCTACCAGCGCGACTATGGCCGCATCAACTATCGCTCGGAGGTCCTCAATGGCGTCACGATCCTCACCTCGCTGGACTACAGCCACCGCATGCCGCTGGAGAATTCCACCGACTATACCTTCCGGGAAAGCAGCAGCGGCGGTTTTACTTCCAATGTGCCCGAAAACGCCGAACTGACCGATGCTTCTTTTGATCCGCACCAGGCCCTGACGGCTAACATTACGGTGGCTTTCCGGCCGGGCATGAACTACATCTCGCGGCCCGACCGCAAGATCAACATCGGCTCGCGCTGGCCTACTTTTTCGTTGGGTTACCGGGGCGGCATCAAGGCGCTGGGTGGCGACGTGAAGTACACGACTCTGGCGCTGCGCATCTCCGACGACTTCAGTCTGGGTTTGCTGGGTAGCAGTGAGTACAGCTTTACGGCGGGTACTTTTTGGGGCAAAGAGAACATGCGCCTGATGGACTACCGCCATTTCAACGGCAACCGCACTGTTTTCGCGGGTGTGTACACCGGCTTCCAGCTCCTCGACTACTACAGATATAGCACCAGCAGCCGCTACCTGGAAGGGCACTTCGAGCATCACTTCAATGGCTTCTTGTTCAACAAAATCCCGCTCTTTCGCAAGCTCAAATGGCAGGAGGTAGTGAGCCTGCACTACCTCAACACGCGCGAGTCGGAGAACTACCTGGAGCTGGGGCTGGGGATAGAGCACATCTTCAAAGTGCTGCGCGTCGATTTCTTCACCTCGTTCCAGGAGCGGCAAAAGGTACATACCGGGCTTCGGTTCGGATTTGGATTTTAGCAAGGTATGGCGGCTGCCACCGAGTGCTCCGAAAGGCATCAATAGCTGTTTTACAACCTAATAGCAAAGATGGACGTTAGAAAATGGAGTTGATTAACCATTTAAAAACGACCATGAAAAATCTGAAAGATATATTTATAACCGGATTGGCGCTGGCCATGGTGGCGGTGCTGGGCACCAGCTGCGGCGAAAGACCTCAGTCCGATCCGGTAGACGACACCAGCACGGCCGAAGCCATCACGAACAAAAGTGAGTCCACCCAAAACCTGACCAGACCGCGCCCGGCCCCCATCGGCGACACGGCTGAAACAGGTGAGCAAGCCGACCGCTTTGGCAACCTGCCCTCTAACGTAGATACGGTGGCCCGCCAGAGGGTAGAGCTCGACAAGCAAAGACAACTGCAGGAAAACCCCAACCAGCGACCTAAAATCACGACCCAGCCGAACCGCGGAGCGGACGGAAGCCGGGAGCAGTAACAGGCATTCTAAACAAAGCGGCCATACCTGAAAACAATCAGGTATGGCCGCTTTGTTTTGGGCAGGTATAGCTCACTTGCCTACCGCCGTGGTACCAACTGGCGGGATCACCAGCCCGGCGCCAGTCTTCTTACGACCTTTCAGGTTGATGTTGTAGATGATCACTGAGATAAAAATGAGCACATAGGCCGCCACTTTTACTACTGTCGTCTCCTCGTTGAAATACACAAATGCCACCACAAAGTTGAGGATCGGGTTGATGTACATCAGGATGCCGATGGTGCCGGAAGTGAGCTCTTTCAAGGCGTAAAGGTTGAGGAATAGTGGCAGCACCGTAAACACAGCGCTCAGTATACCTGTCATCAAAAAGAAATGCCCGTCCAGCGCCACCTCCGAGCTGCCCTTGAGCTGGCTGTAAAACGGGGCGATGAACACAAAAGCGAGCAATAGTTGCAGCGTGAGCAGCACGATCTTGTCGTATACCTTGAGCAGGCGCTGCGTGATGAGGTAAAAGGCGTAGCTCAGCGCAATCAGCAGACTAAAGAGCAGGCTCGTCAGCTCCCCTGTCCCGATCAACACACAGCTTAGCGCGCTCAGCCCAATGGCCACCCACTGGTTCATCCGCAACTCTTCCTTGAGCAGGGCGAATCCGAGCATAGCCGTCAGGATGGGGCAGAGCAGGTACGAGAAAGAGCCCGTCTGGATGTTGATGTGGTTGATGACATAGATGAACGTGAGCCAGTTGATGGTGAGCAGCGTGCCGCCCAAGAAAGTGAAGAGCAGAAAGCGGCGTGCCTCCCGCGGCTTGGAAGCTTTGACCTGGGCGATGGTTTGCACCATGTTTTTGCGCCGGAAGACCAGCGTGATGAGCAGGAGCAGGGTAACAGACAAGGCCACCCGGAAGAACAAGATCTGTCCGCTCGGGTAGTCTGCCAGCGCCTTGAGCGGGAAGGGAATAAAGCCCCAGATCATGAAGGCTGCTATACCTGCCGCGTAGTATGGTTTGGTGTTCGTTGTTTCCATTTCAAAATATATCTCGACCAGTACAAGGTATAGTGGCCCGCACCAGCCATACAGTAAGTGAAGAGGTATGGCTGCTTCCTTTTCCTCCGAAAAAATCTTCCTTCAGAAGGAATAAAAGAGCGCAAATGTATCGTTTTGATTTTGAAAAAGCTGCTATATAGTTTCCGAAATCTGTGTTTTAACATTAACTGCCGGTTCGCTTAATTCCTGGCTGCCACTCACAACCCTCCGACTGAACCCTTATCTTTGAGTTTTAAACCGAATTGTATGCTCAGCTTTCACCAGCTTCAGGCCATTGCAGGCGGCACCGTGGTGCAGCAACTGCAGGACAGCCCCGTGGTTCACCTGCTCACCGACAGCCGCAAACTTTCGCAGCCGGCGGGCACGCTGTTTTTTGCCATCCGGGGGCGCCATAACGACGGCCACGTATACCTGGAGCAGCTTTACCGGCTGGGCGTTCGGCAATTTGTGGTAGAGGCAGCGGCCGACGTAGCGCAGCTATACCCGGAGGCGAACATTCTGCAGGTGCGCAGCAGCCTGGAGGCCCTGCAGGCAGTGGCGGCCTGGCACCGGGCGCAGTTCCGTATACCTGTGCTGGGCATCACGGGGAGCAATGGCAAAACCATCGTGAAAGAGTGGCTGGCGCAACTGTTGAGTCCGGAAGAACTGGTCGTAAAGAGCCCGCGCAGCTACAATTCCCAGATCGGGGTGCCGCTTTCGGTGTGGCAGTTGGAGGCGAACCATACCTTCGGCATTTTTGAGGCAGGTATATCACAGCCTAGCGAGATGCAGAAGCTGCAGCAGATCATACAGCCCACGTTCGGACTGCTCACCAACATCGGCATCGCCCACGACGAAGGCTTTGCCAACCGGCGGCAAAAGGTAGCGGAGAAGTTGCAGCTGTTCAGCAAGGTAGAGCTGCTCTTTTATTGCCTCGATCATGAGTTCATACACGAAGCAGTACAGGCCAGCGCTATACCTGCCTTCACTTGGTCACGCAAGCAAGAGGCAGATGTAGAGATTCGCAACAGCAGCATCTCCGGCCACAAAACGATCGTGGGCTATACCTTCCGGGGCGAGCAGCATAGCTTGGCCATACCTTTTACAGACGAGGCCTCCGTGGAGAATACGCTGCACTGCCTGGCGGTGCTGTTGCAGCGCGGCACTGACCTGACGGCTATCCAAGACCGTATGGACCGACTGCAGCCCGTGGCCATGCGCCTCGAAATGAAAGAGGCCATCAACGGCTGCTACCTCATCGACGACACTTATAACAACGATCTGGCCGGACTTTCCATCGCCTTGGACCTGCTGGCCAGTCAGCCGAAGCGGGGACGGCGCACGCTGATTCTGTCCGATCTGCTGGAGTCAGGTATGCCGGAGGAGAAACTCTACAGCGAAGTAGCTGCCCTCACCAAAGTCCACCAGGTGGAGCGCCTGATTGGAATCGGACCCACCATACAGGCGCACGGGGCGAAATTTGGCGGCGATACGACCTTTTATGCCAGTACTGCCGAGTTTCTGCAGCAGTTTAGGCCGGATGCTTTCCGCAACGAGGTGATATTGGTAAAGGGCGCACGGGTGTTCGGGTTCGAAAAGATCGTGCAGGCCTTTCAGCAGAAGGTGCATGGCACGGTGCTGGAGGTGAACCTGGATGCGCTGGTGCACAACCTCAACTTTTACCGCTCCAAGCTCGCCTCAGATACCAAGCTGATGGTGATGGTAAAAGCCTTTGCCTACGGCAGCGGCAGCTTCGAGGTAGCCAACCTGCTGCAGTTTCACCGGGTCGATTACCTGGCCGTGGCTTACGTAGACGAGGGGGTGAGCCTGCGCGAGCACGGTATCACGCTGCCGATCATGGTCATGAATCCCTCGCCGGACAGCCTGGCCAAACTGCACCAGTACAGCCTGGAGCCTGAGATCTATTCCCTGGAGCTGCTCCGCGATTTTCTGGTCACTGCCCAATCTGATATCAGCTACAAAATTCACCTGAAGCTCGACACGGGTATGCACCGCCTCGGTTTTACAGAAGAGGACTTTGACGAACTGTTCAACTTGCTGAAACAGCATCCGCAGGTGCGGGTGGTGAGCGCATTCAGTCACCTGGCCGGAGCCGACGAAGCCCTACACGACGATTTTTCGCGCATGCAGCTACAGAACTTCCGGGTGCTGGCTGCCGAAGTGGAAAAGCGCCTGGGCTATACCTTGCTCAAGCATGTGCTCAACTCGGCGGGCATCGTGCGTTTTCCTGAGCATCAGCTGGATATGGTGCGCTTAGGTATAGGCCTGTATGGCGTGGAGTCGACCGGTTCGGAACAAGAGGCCCTACAACCGGTGAGTACGCTCAAAACAACCATTTCGCAGATCAAGCACATCCGGCAGGGCGAAACCGTGGGCTACAGTCGCAAAGGTATAGCCGACACCGACAAGACCATCGCCACCATCGCCATCGGCTACGCCGACGGCTACGACCGCCGCTTCAGCAACGGCGCAGGGCATGTGCTCGTCAACGGCCACCGCGCCCCGATCATCGGCAACGTGTGCATGGACATGTGCATGGTCGACGTGACCGGTATACCTGCCAAAACAGGCGACGAAGTGACCGTGTTCGGACCGCAGCTCACGCTGGTTGAGCTGGCCCAGCGCATCGGCACCATCCCCTACGAACTCCTCACTAACGTCAGCACCCGCGTCAAGCGCATCTTCTTTTCGGAGTGATTTTTCTGATTTGGAGATCTGGGTTATTTGAGCATTTTCGCAATATTTCAGATTTCTCCCAAGGGTCGAAATGACACAAAGATCCTTCAGTTGACGACAAGGGTTTGCGACCTGCCCAATCGTGCACCGGCAACAATTAACAATCAGCAATCAACAATTCAACCATCAACAAATCAACTCAGCAGCACATTGACGCATTAACCAATTAGCACATTGGCACTTTCTTTTGCAATACCGGGGAACAGCTTGTATCTTGCGGTTGTTTATAAACAGTCTAAATAAAAGGAGAGAAAACGTGCGTAACAGGACACAGAAATCACAGCAACAGAAGAGTGTGCGCGATCTGAAGATCGGAGAGAGCGGTGAGATTTCGAGCCTTAACGACCCGGAAATGGCGCTTAAGCTACTGGAAATGGGCTGTATACCTGGTGCCGAGGTGAAGCTGAACAGCAAAGCCCCCTTCGGAGACCCTGTTACCATCATCGTGAACGACTATACCCTCTCCCTGCGATTAGACGAAGCTGAAACCATTCTGCTGAAGTAGATTTATTACCACATGGCTATTATGATAGAGGCGGAGGCGCCAGAAGCCAAAAAAGCAACTGTTCATCAGCCGGTGGCCAGAATTGCATTGATCGGCAACCCGAACTCGGGTAAAACCTCACTTTTCAACCAACTCACAGGCCTTAACCAGAAGGTGGGCAACTTCCCGGGCGTTACCGTCGACAAAAAGACCGGTCTCAGCCAACTGACGCCACAGCTCAAGGCACAGATCATCGACCTGCCCGGCAGCTACAGCCTGTACCCCAAGTCGCTCGACGAGCGGGTGATCATCGACCTGCTTTACGATCCTACCACTAACCAACGCCCTGACCTGGTGATCGTGACGGCAGACGCCTCTAACCTGAAGCGCAACCTGCTGCTGTTCACACAGCTGGCGGACCTGCGCATACCTGCCGTGTTGGCCCTCAACATGATGGACGTAGCCGAGGCCGAGGGTGTGAAGATCGACATCGATATGCTGCAGCGCGACCTGGGCGTGCCGGTGATCCCGATGAACGCCCGCAAAGGCGTAGGTATAGCGGCACTCAAAATTGTGGTGTCGCAGCAGCTGACGGCCACGGAGGCGTCTTTCTTTGAGTTGCCGGAAAGGCTCAGGCCAGTAGTGGACCAGATCAAAGGACGGTTTAAACTGAACAACGATTACCTGGCCCTGCACTATGCGCACCAGTACAAGCACCTGCGCTTCTTGTCGGAAGACGACAGGGTATGGATGGCGCAGCTGTTGGAAAAGCAAGACTTCCGGTCCAGCACAGAGCAGGCTAACGAGACCATTGCCCGCTACGTGCGCATCAACGAAGTGCTGCTGGACGTGGTGCGGGTCGAGAAAGCCAAGGAAGAAGAGAAGTTCAGCAACAAGCTTGACCAAATACTGACGCACCGGGTATACGGTTACCTGATCTTCATGGGATTGCTGTTCATGGTGTTCCAGGCGGTGTTTGCCTGGGCCAGTTACCCCATGGATTTGATCGACGAAGGTATAGCCGCGCTCAACGGCCTTATTCAGGCGAACTTCAGCGGGCCACTGATCAACCTACTCACCGAAGGCGTGATTGCCGGTCTGGGCGGGGTGCTCATCTTTATCCCTCAAATTGCCATCCTCTTTGCTTTTATCGCCATTCTGGAAGAAACCGGCTACATGGCCCGCGTGACCTTTATGATGGACAAGATCATGCGCAAGTTCGGACTGAACGGCAAAAGCGTGGTGCCGCTTATTTCGGGCGTGGCCTGCGCGGTGCCTGCTGTGATGTCAGCGCGCACGATTGAGAACTGGAAGGACCGCATGATCACCATCTTTGTGACGCCGCTCATGAGCTGCTCGGCCCGCATTCCTGTTTATACTGTACTGATTGCCCTGGTGGTGCCGGAGGTATATTACTTTGGTTTCATGAACCTGCAGGGCATCGTGCTGATGGGCCTATACCTGCTGGGTTTCGTGTCGGCCATCCTTTCGGCGCTGCTACTTAAAGTGGTACTCAAAGCACGCGAACGCAGCTACTTCATCATGGAGTTTCCGGTATACCGCATGCCGCGCTGGAAAAACGTGGGCCTCACCATTTTCGAAAAGTCCAAAACCTTCGTGTTGGAGGCAGGTAAGATCATCGTGGCGGTTTCCATCATCCTGTGGGTGCTGGCCTCTTACGGACCTGGCGATAGCTTTGAGCGGGCTGAGGAGCGCGCTGTAGCAGAAGCCGAAGTAAAAGGCTTGAACGAAACCCAGACCGATAACCTAATCTCATCTTACCAACTGGAGTCGAGCTATGCGGGTCAGTTTGGCCATGCCATCGAGCCGGCGATCCGTCCGCTGGGTTACGACTGGAAGATAGGTATAGCGCTGCTCACTTCCTTTGCCGCCCGCGAGGTGTTTGTGGGTACCATTTCCACCATCTACAGTATAGGCGAAGAGGAAAATGTGACTACAATCAAAGACAAGCTGATGTCGGAGAAGGATGCCGACGGCAACCCGTTCTTTACACCAGCGCGGTCCTTCTCGCTCCTGATCTTCTACGCCTTTGCCATGCAGTGCATCAGTACGCTGGCCATCGTGCGCCGCGAAACCAAGAGCTGGACATGGCCACTGGCGCAGCTGGTTTATATGACGGGCTTAGCGTATGTGTCTGCCTTTGCCGTTTTCCAGTTGATGAGTTAAGCTATCAGCCTAGGTATAACGGAAGAGCCCGCTCCCCAAAGGAGCGGGCTTTTTCTTTGCAGCGTCTGGCAAAGCGCTTTTACCTGTCTATAATGAGTGACTCCAAGGTGGCAAATCAAGTAACCTCAACTAGCTAATCTTTAAGCTGGCTTTGGAAAATCCCAAAAAGAAGCGTGTTGCGCTTAGTTTTGTATTATTTAGCTCCTTATTTTTGCTTTTTAGCTAAAAAGATTAAATCTAGATTAAAATTGTTATAACAAATATTCTGCACTGCAGGTATAACATATGGCGCAGGAATAAATGCAGTGGCCGCATGCGGTGTGTTCCTGTCAGGGTATATCACAGGGAACTGATTAGCTGTAAATCATTTAATTATCTTCACTTTACGGTGGCCACTCTGGCTCCGGTACTTTTCGCTTACGTCTGAACGGCTGCCCAGCGCTGCCGGGATCCTCATCTACCTTCTTCTGAACAGACGCCATCCTGGCGCTGGGTAACTTGGCTATACTTCTATAGGCCAGCCATACTCCGGTTTTTACTAAATCCAGAAAGCGATGAAAAAACTTCTAGCAATAAGCTTCTTACTGATCTTTGCATTACAGCTACAGGTGCTGGCCCAGGGAAGGGCCATTACGGGCAATGTAACAGACGCTTCCACAAATCAGCCTTTACCAGGGGTAGCGGTACTGGTGAAGGGAACATCTGTAGGTACCGCCACAGGTGCCGACGGAAACTACTCCATAACGGTGCCGGACGGCGCCACTACCCTGGTGTTCCGGTTTATCGGTTACCAGACTACTGAACGTGCCATTGGTAATGCCACTACTGTGAACGTAGCACTCCCTGTAGCCGCAGAGCAACTGGGCGAGGTGGTGGTGACAGCACTGGGTATTGAACGAAACAAAAACGAATTGGCTTACTCAGCCCAACAGGTGAGCGGAGATCAAATTACGCGTACACGACCAGCTGACTTTGTGAACTCGCTTTCAGGTAAGGTGGCTGGTCTCGATATCCGCTCCAACAACACCATGGGCGGTTCCACAAACGTGATCATTCGCGGCAACAAGTCCATCACAGGCAACAACCAGGCGCTTTTCGTAATTGACGGGGTGCCGGTAAGTAATGCCAACACCAACACAGCCGACCAGCAGTCCGGCAGAACGGGAACTGACTTTGGTAACGCCGCAGCGGACTTGAACCCTGATAACATTGAGTCGGTGAACGTGCTGAAAGGTGCGGCCGCAACCGCGCTTTATGGCTCGCGTGCCGCAAACGGCGTTATCATGATCACAACCAAGAAAGGCGCGAAGAACAGCCTAAATATTACGATCAACAGTGGTGTTACCTGGAGCACGATGGACAGGAGCACTTATGTGGATTACCAGAAAGAGTATGGAGCAGGTTACTTCCAGGGATTCCGCACATCAGCTGACTTAGGTAGCGGGGTTGCTCCGGTAGTTCGTTTCCAGGATGATGCTTCCTACGGTCCGCGGTTCGACCCGAACCTGCAGGTATACCAGTGGGATGCCATTGACCCGTTCCACCCGAACTTTGGCAAGACCAGGCCTTGGGTGGCTGCTGCAAATGACCCTCGTGACTTTTACGAGACAGGCGTTAACTCAAACCAGAGTATCATGGTGAGTGGCGGCGGCGATAAAACTACCTTCAATGTAGGCTATACCCGAAACGACATCAAAGGCAACTTGCCAAATGCAACGCTTGATAAGGACCTGTTTAACTTTACGGGAACTTTTGAGGCGACCGAAAAGATATCGGTAAGTGCTTCGGCCAACTACTCGCGCACAGTGGGTGTCGGCAGGTATGGCACAGGTTACCAGGGCCGAAACCCCAACCAGCAGTTCCGCCAGTGGTGGCAGACCAACGTGGATATCGATGAGCAGAAAGACGCCTATTTCAGAAACCGCCAGAACATTACCTGGAACTGGAATGCGGCCAACACCGGCCCTATCTACTCTGACAACCCCTACTGGACCAGGTATGAAAACTACTCCAACGACGCCAGAGACAACTTCTACGGTTATGCATCTGCTACCTACAAGTTTACAGACTGGTTAAACTTAATGGGTAGAGTCACTTATAATACAACCACAGACATGCAGGAAGAGCGCGTGGCTATAGGAAGTGCTGACGTGAGCGAGTTTGAGCGATATGACAGAGAGTACAATGAAACCAACTACGACCTCTTCTTAAACTTCAACAGGAATATTACGGAAGACATTACCCTGAATGGTTTGATTGGGGGCAACCTACGCCGGGAACGGCTCAGAGATATCAGAGCCACTACCAACGGTGGTCTTGTAGTACCGAGGCTATACACGCTGTCAAACTCAGTTAACCCCATCACGGCCCCTATTGAAAACTTTGAGCGTGTAGGTGTGGACGGCATTTTTGCGAATGCGAACATCGGCTTTAGAGAAACCTACTTCCTGGAGCTTTCTGCCCGTCAGGATAAATCGACCACACTGCCAGAAGGAGATAACTCGTACTTTTATCCTTCCATAGCCGGAAACGTGGTGTTCTCCAACCTCTTCCAAGTGCCGTGGCTATCGGGTGGTAAGCTTCGCGTGAACTATGCTGAGGTGGGCAACAGTGCGCCGGCCTTCAGTATATTCGATGTGTACACACAGCCAACCGGATTGGGCTCCATTCCACTCTTCTCAATCCCGAATACCAAAAACAACGAGAACCTGAAGCCTGAGAGAACCAAGAGCTTTGAGGCCGGTATCGAGGCGGACTTTTTCAATAGCCTGTTTGGGTTTGACTTCACCTATTACCGCTCCAGCACAATAGACCAAATCATCAACGTGTCTACTACGGGTGCCACGGGCTACACAGCGCAGTGGGTGAATGCCGGTGAAGTGGAAAACAAAGGATTTGAGGTGGCTGCTTTTGCAACGCCAGTTCAGACAGGTGATTTCTCATGGAACATTAACATCAACTTTGCCCGAAACCGAAGTGAAGTTAAGAGCCTGTACCAGGATGTTCAGAACATCCCGCTTGCCACGTTCCAGGGAGGTGTGTCGCTTAACGCTGCCGTTGGCCATCCATTTGGTGTTATACGAGGCACTGACTTTGTGTACACAAATGGTCAGAAGACCGTGAACTCCGATGGGTACTACATCAACTCTGGCAACGCGTCTGACATTATCGGTGACCCGAACCCGGACTGGACCGGTGGTGTTAACAACACCCTCACCTTTAAAGGGGTGTCGCTCGGCTTCCTGGTCGATGTGCGACACGGGGGTGATATATTCTCGCTTGACCAGTGGTATGGCGAGGCAACCGGTCTGTATCCGAATTCTGCCGGGTTGAACGACAAGGGAAATCCTTCCCGTCTTCCGGTAGACGAGGGTGGTGGTGTACTGCTGCCCGGCGTGAAAGAAGACGGAACCCCGAACGACGTCTATGCAGAGAATACAGACGGCAACGGCAACACGCCTTTTGGGTATGCTGCGGGCGGTATAGAAGCCCCAAGGGCCATGTATGTGTTCGACGGCAGTTTCGTGAAGCTGAGAGAGGTTGCCCTTTCCTACGCTTTGCCGCAGTCGCTGATGGAAAACCTCGGCTTTATAAAAGGGGTTGACATACAGCTGATCGGACGCAACCTGTGGATCATCCACAAGAACATGGATTACTCCGATCCGGAAGAGGGCCTGAGTTCGGGCAATGCATCCAGAGGCTATCAGTCTGGCGCATACCCTGCTTTCAGGAACTACGGATTTAACGTCAGATTTAATTTCTAAACTACCAAGACATGAAGAAAGTTATCATATGTCTATTCTCGCTGGTGTTTATGGCAGCCTGCGTAGACGATCTGGACGAATATAATATAGACACGAAGCGGGCAACCGATGTCCCGCCTGCCACGCTGTTTACCAATGCCTTGCTAGGCTTGACGGACGTGTTGACCACTCCGAACGTTAACACGAACAACATCAGGTTGTATGTGCAGCATTGGGCTACAACTCAATATGTAGAGGAGCCCCGGTACAACATGACGGGTCGTTTGATTCCTCAAAACTACTGGAATGCGCTTTACCGGGACGTGCTGGCTGATTTGAAAGAAGCCAAAAGGCTGTTGAATGCCAATGAGACGATTGATCCGGTGCTCAAAAGCAACCAATTGGCTCAAATTGAGATCATGGAGGTATACACCTGGTCTGTTCTGGTAACTTCCTTTGGTGACGTACCTTACACAGAGGCGCTCGATCCGACCAATACGCAGCCGGTATACGATGACGACCAGGCGATTTTCAACGATATCCTGGAACGCCTTGATATGGCGCTTGGTATGATCAACACGGCAGAATCTGGGTTTGAAGAAGGGGATGTGCTTTACAATGGAGACATGGCACAGTGGGTGAAGTTCGGTAATTCTCTGAAGCTGCGGTTAGCCATGGTCATAGCCGATGTTGACGCAGCCAAAGCCGGAACGCTTGTAGCAGAAGCTGCGCCGAATGTGTTCACAAGCAATGCGGACAATGCCTTATTCCCATACACGGCTGCCACCCCGAACAACAACCCGATTTCTGATAACGTTAGGGGGCCGCTCTCAGCAAGGGAAGACTTTATAGCAGCCAGCACACTGGTCGACTTGATGAATTCGCTGAATGACCCCAGGAGGCCGCAGTACTTTACAGATGTCGATGGGCAATTTGTAGGTGGCAGAGTTGGCTTTGCGAACAATTATGAAGAGAACTCCACAGTAAGCGAGAAAGTGGCGGCACTTGATTTCCCTGGTGTGTTGCTGGATTATGCCGAGGTAGAGTTCTTGCTGGCAGAGGCTGTAGAAAGAGGATTCATTGCCGGGTCTGCAGCTGAGCATTACAATGCAGCGATCAGGGCATCCATCCTGTACTGGGGAGGGACAGAAACAGAGGCGGATGCTTATCTGGCTCAGCCTGCAGTTAACTACGCCAGCGCTCCCGGCGACTGGAGACAGAAGATTGGCACGCAGGCCTGGATCGCCTTCTTCAACCGCGGCTATGAGGCGTGGCTAACCTGGAGAAGACTGGATGCACCAACGCTCCTTCCTCCGGTAGACGGCCTGATCGTACCGACAAGATTGATCTATCCTGTAAACGAGCAGACGCTGAACCCGAACAACCGTGCAGCTGCAGCTTCGGCTATAGGAGGGGACGAAAGTTTCACCAAACTGTTCTGGGATGTGCGGTAGCAGCAGATCAAATGTATAGAAGATAAACTTGGTAGTAGTTTTCTGCAGAAAATGCCTCTGAACTTTGGAGGCATTTTTCTTTTATGGTCAGGTATAGCAAAACAAGCGCTATAATTATATGGTTAAACCTTTCGGCCGAAAAGATAAAATCTTGATTCTGTTTGCCTTATCTTTTAAAAATTTAATTTTTTTGCTATCGCATTGAATAAATTTATCTTTTCTTATACATGCCCGTATACAGAGGAGTTTTTGCAGCTGTAATCAGAAACCGCCTTTGCAGCATCCAGGAGCCAATAAAAAGCTAGCTAAAATTCACTGTCGGATTCAAAAAATGAATAATTGTTTGTGAAAGCCAAAAACATTCTTTAAAATTGGGCATCTCTCACCTTAAACAAATAATAATAATGAAAAGATCTCTACTACCCCAAGAGTTACTTTTGCCCCAATGCCGCTTACCAATTTCTGACAAATTAGCGGCCTTCTAAGTATTTACCAATTAACATAGCTCCAATCTAAGCTATCCAACTGTTGTTTTTCAGGCTCTTTAGTCTGCTTAAGGCACAGCTGTATACTTATTCTGGTAAATAATTAATATAAACCAGCTTTCTCGGCATCCGATACAGTAACCTGTTGACGATAATTTCCTATTCAGGGTCGCGTGTCTGTCCCTAGCTTTGCTGATTCCGGCATCCTAGATCAGTACAGACAGCACCTGTTGCAGGAAGCTTGTATATCCGCTTTGCGGATCGTTGTCAGATGCCAGTAGCGAAGGATTTCGAAAGAAGAAGGAGGTGATCAACAGACAGAGCGAGCCTTTGCTCATACCGAGAACTAAACAAACAGATTGACGCTGTTATTCAGCGCAGCTATAAAATAACACCTTAACTATTTTGATTTTATTCTCACCTAAACAAACAGCACAATGAAAAAAATTCTAATGCTATGCCTGCTGCTTGTGTCGGCCTTGATTCAAGAGGCCATGGCTCAAGTCAGGGCAATCACCGGTACGGTGACAGACGCTACTACCAAACAGCCTCTGCCAGGGGTTACAGTCTTGGTGAAAGGCACGTCGGCGGGTACTGCCACGGGGGCAGACGGTACTTATACTATTAACGTACCCGAAGGCAGCAACACCCTGGTTTTTCGCTTCATAGGTTATCAGACCATCGAGCGACCAATCGGCACCAACACAAGCATGGACGTGGCCATGGGAACTGATACCCGCCAGCTGGGTGAGGTTGTGGTGACCGCCCTCGGTATCGAGCGTAACAGAAACGAGCTGGCTTACTCAGCTCAGGAAGTTAGCGGCGACCTGATCACACGTGCCAGAAACGAAAACGTAGTAAACTCCCTGTCAGGTAAAGTGGCTGGTCTCGACATCAGAACCAACAACACCATGGGCGGTTCTACTAACGTGATCATTCGTGGTTATTCTTCTCTTACAGGTAACAACCAGGCGTTGTTCGTAATTGACGGTGTGCCGGTAAGTAACGCTAACAACAACGGCTCTAACCAGGCTACTGGCCGTGGTGGTGCTGACTTTGGTAACGCTGCTGCTGACTTGAACCCAGATAACATCGAGTCGGTGAACGTACTGAAAGGTGCGGCAGCGACTGCGCTTTACGGTTCTCGTGCAGCAAACGGTGTAATCATGATCACAACCAAAAAAGGTGCTAAAAACAGCCTGAACGTAGCTGTAAACAGCGGTGTGACATGGAGCAACATCGATAAAAGCACGTATGTGAAGTACCAGAAAGAGTACGGCGGTGGCTATTTCCAAGGCTTCCGTGCATCACGTGATCTGGGCAGCGGTGTAGCACCAGTAGTTCGTTACCAGGATGACGCCTCTTATGGTCCTAAATTCGATCCGAACCTGCAGGTATACCAGTGGGATGCCATTGACCCGCTTCACCCGAACTATGGCAAGACCAGACCTTGGGTAGCTGCTGAAAACGACCCAACTGCTTTCTACCGCACAGGCCTTAACTCCAACCAGAGTGTTGTAGTAAGCGGCGGTGGCGACAAGACTACCTTCAACCTTGGTTACACTCGTAACGACATCAAAGGTAACCTGCCTAACTCCAGCATCGACAAAGACATGTTCAACTTCAACGCTTCTTACGAGGCCACTGAAAGATTGACAGTCTCTGCATCTGGTAACTATACCCGCACAGTAGGTGTAGGTAGATACGGTACAGGTTATAGCGGTAACAACCCGAACCAGCAGTTCCGTCAGTGGTGGCAGACCAACGTGGACCTGGAGGAGCAGAAAGATGCTTACTTCAGAAACCGCCAGAACATTACCTGGAACTGGAACAGCTCTAACACAGGCCCTATTTACTCTGACAACCCATACTGGACGCAGTACGAAAACTACTCAAACGACACCAGAGATAACATTTACGGCTATGCAACTGTAAACTACAAGATTACCGATTGGCTGAGCGCATTGGGTAGAGCCTCTTTCAACACTACAGCCGACATGCAGGAAGAGCGTGTAGCAGTTGGTAGTGCAGGTTTGAGCAGCTATTCAAGATACAACAGAGACTTTAACGAAACCAACTTCGACCTGATGTTGAATTTCAAAAAAGACTTCTCTGAAGACCTAAGCTTTACAGGTTTGTTGGGTGGTAACATCCGCAGAGACCGTGCTGAATCTATCTTCACAGCAACAAACGGTGGTCTGGTTGTTCCAAGACTGTACTCTATCTCCAACTCAGTTAGCCCTGTAAACCCTCCAACTGAAACTTTAACACGCAGAGGTGTTGACGGTATTTTCGCCAACGTAAACCTTGGTTTCAGAGACACTTACTTCATGGAACTTTCTGCTCGTGAAGATAAGTCTACTACACTTCCTGAAGGCGACAACGCTTACTTCTACCCAGCTGCTGGTGTGAACGTACTGTTCTCTAACCTGCTGGAGACTTCTTGGTTATCACACGGTAAAGTGAGAGTTAACTACGCAGAGGTAGGTAACGATGCGCCGCCGTTGAGTATCTACGACGTGTATACCAAGCCTACTGGTTTTGGATCCACTCCGATCTTCTCGCTTCCAAGCACTAAGAACAACGCTAACCTGAAGCCAGAAAGAAAGAAGAGTATGGAAGCAGGTATAGAGGCTGAGTTCTTCAACAACCTGTTCGGTTTCGACCTGACAGTGTACAAGGAAAACCAGGTTGACCAGATCATGCCAGTTAGCCAGACGGCTGCTTCCGGCTACACAAGCCGTTACGTAAACGCCGGTGAAGTAGAAAACAAAGGTTTTGAGGTAGCTGCTTTCGTTACGCCTATCCAAACTGGAGATTTCACCTGGACTATGAACTTCAACTTCGCCCGTAACAGAAACAAGGTGCTGAGCCTGTACGAAGACGTGCAGAACCTGTCACTTGCTGCTTTCCAGGGTGGTGTATCGCTTAACGCTGCCATTGGCCAGCCTTATGGTGTTATCCGAGGCACTGACTTTGTGTACACAAATGGTCAGAAAACAGTTGGAGAAAACGGATACTACCTGACCTCTGACAGATCAGACATGATCATTGGCAATCCAAACCCAGACTGGACTGGTGGTTTCAACAACACCTTAACATTCAAAGGTCTGTCACTGGGCTTCCTGATCGATGTTCGTAAAGGTGGAGACGTGTTCTCGCTTGACCAGTGGTATGGCGAAGCAACCGGTCTTTATGCTCACACAGCAGGTCTGAACGACAAGGGCAACCCTTCTCGTCTGCCAGTTGACGAAGGTGGTGGTGTGCTGCTGCCAGGAGTTAAAGAAGACGGTACTCCGAACGACATCTACGGTGAGAACCAGGACGGTGACGGCATGACGCCTTATGGCTACGCTGCCAACAACTACGAAGGTGCTCCACTCGCCATGTATGTGTTTGACGGTAGCTTCGTGAAGCTGAGAGAAGTTGCTCTTTCTTATGCCCTGCCACAGTCACTTGTTGGGAACCTTGGATTTGTGAAAGGTGTTGACCTGCAGCTGATCGGCCGTAACCTTTGGATCATCCACAAAAACATGGAGTACTCTGACCCTGAAGAAGGTTTGAGCTCAGGCAATGCTGGCCGTGGTTACCAGTCTGGCGCTTACCCAGCGGTTAAGACTTATGGCTTCAACGTTAAATTAAATTTCTAAAATTTCAGAAAATGAAGAAACTTATCATATGCTTATTCTCGCTGGTGTTTTTGGCATCATGCGTAGATGATCTGGACGAGTATAACATTGACCAGAAGCAAGCGACAGTAGTTCCGGCTGTTACCCTGTTCACGGGTGCAACCAAGAACCTGACAGACGTGTTGACGACACCCAACGTTAACACGAACAACTACCGTTTTTATGTGCAGCACTGGACATCCACACAGTACCTGGATGAGCCACGCTATAACATGACATCACGTACAATTCCGCAGGGTATGTGGACAACCCTGTACCGTGATGTGCTGGCGGACCTGGTTGAAGCGAAGAGAATCATCAACGAGGATCAGACGCTTGCAGAAGCTGTTAAACAAAACCAACTGGCTCAGGTAGAGATCATGGAGGTGTATACCTGGTCTGTATTAGTTAACACGTTTGGTGATGTTCCTTACACAGAGGCACTTAACTCTCAGAATGCACTGCCTAAATACGATGATGCGCAGGCTATTTACAACGACATCCTGTCTCGTCTTGAAACTGCTGTAGATCAGATTAATACTTCTTCTGCCGGATTTACCGGTAATGGTGACATCCTTTACGGTGGTAACATGCAGCGTTGGCTTAAGTTTGGCAACTCTTTGAAGCTGAAGTTAGGTATGGTAGTAGCAGATGTTGACAATGCAAGAGCGAAAGCACTGGCAGAGTCAGCAACGGCAGCAGATGCAGGTGGCGTTATTTCAAGCAATGCTGAGAATGCATCCTTCGAATACCTGTCTGCTCCACCAAACAACAACCCAATCTCTTCAAACGTGAAGGGCCCACTTTCAACCAGAGAGGACTATGTTGCCGCCAACACTTTGGTTGACGCCATGAACCAGCGTAACGACCCAAGAAGAGAGTTCTACTTCTCGCAGGTAGGCGGTCAGTTCAAAGGTGGTAAGTATGGTTTCCCTAACACCTTTACTGATTTCTCGACTGTGAGCGCTAAGGTTGCTGATCCTACTTTCGAAGCTCTTCTGCTGGACTATGCTGAAGTAGAATTTTTGCTGGCTGAGGCTGTAGAAAGAGGTTATAATGTAGGTGGCACTGCAATGGAGCACTACAACAAAGGTGTTACGGCCTCTATTACTTATTGGGGTGGTACTGAGGATCAGGCTAAATTATACTTGGCACAGCCAAGCGTGAACTACCTGACTGCTCCTGGCGACTGGAAACAGAAAATTGGTACGCAGGAGTGGATCGCGATGTACAACCGCGGCTACGATGCATGGGTAACCTGGAGAAGACTGGATGCGCCAACGCTCCTTCCTCCGGTAGACGGCCTGATCGTACCGACAAGATTGATCTATCCTGTAAACGAGCAGACGCTTAACCCGTCAAACTATACTTCTGCTTCGTCAGCAATTGGTGGTGATCAGAGCTCAACCAAGCTGTTCTGGGACATTAGATAATAAAGATTTTTGATTTGAATTTTAAGAAAACTAGGTAGTAGTCTTCTTCATTGGCAAAGGTCTCCGGATTCCGGAGACCTTTTCTTTTCGCAGGAATTTACAGCAGTCAGTGTATCGCTCTGATATGCAGAAAAGCTTTCGGAACAGGTAGTAATTTAATGTCCAAACTTTGTATATTTAAAAAAAGTATTTGTATAATATTTCGCTCCCTATGCCCCGGAAATCAGTCGCAATTATCCTCTTGCTGATGGCTTTTACTTTAGATGCCTGGGCCCAGTCAGCGGCTCCCAGGCAGTACAAACTGACCGGCACTGTGAAGGGACTCTGGGGGGAGAGACTCGAGGGAGCTTTTCTGGTGATCACACCGGGTAAAAATGGCGTTTTCTCTGATAAACAAGGGCGCTTTTCGGTGCTGTTAGAGCCGGGGGAATATGAAATTGCCTGTCAGTACATAGGGATGGCGCCTCTCCGCGAAACAGTGACCCTGGTGGGAGACAAGGAGATTGAACTAACACTGACACGGGCCAATTTCAAGCTGAAAGAGGTGGAGATCACGAGCAGGCCGGTGACAGATGTTAACAGCACCCAGATGGGGAGTTCTTTTCTGGACCAGAAGATGCTGACACGCATGCCAAAGCTACTGGGAGAGGCGGATGTGTTGCGGAGTGTGTCGGCATTGCCCGGCGTGGTGAATGCGGGTGAGGGTACATCGGGCTTTTTTGTGCGGGGTGGCAGTGCTGACCAGAACCTGGTGCTGATGGATGATGCCCCTGTCTTCAACACTAACCATTTGTTCGGCTTCTATTCCGTTTACAATCCGGATATCCTTAAAAGCTACGAGCTGCACCGCAGCGGTATATCTGCCAGGTATGGAGGCAGGATTTCGTCTATTCTCGATGTAAGCCTCCGGGACGGAAACGAGGAGAAAATGAAGTATGAGATCGGCCTGTCCCCCATCTCAGGAAAGTTCAGCGTAGACGGGCCGCTATCTGATAAACTTACGTTCCTGGCCGCTTTCAGGGGAGCGTATCCGGGCTACATCATGAAGCTTTTTCCCAACCGGAACATCAAAAACAGCTCGGGGCATTTCTACGATGGCAACCTCAAATTCAAGTATAAGCTAAACGCAAAGAACACGGTCAGCTTCTCTGGCTACCACAGTGGGGACGGCTTCAAGTTTCCGAACGACACGACCTACCAATGGAATAACACGCTGGGAACGCTCAAGTGGAGCCATCTTTTCAACAACAACTTTTCAGGTATAGCCACCCTGGTTAAGAGCCATTATACTAACAAAGTGGAGGGCATTGCCATCGGGGAAGAGTTTGCGCTCAACTCAGGTATAGACCTCAATCAACTGAAGCTAGACTTTGGGTATTTCGGGTTTGACAATCACCAACTAGACTTTGGGGCCGAAGCGTCCGCATACCTTATTCAGCCGGGAGAGTTGGTGCCGTACGGCAGCTCGAGCCTCAACCCACGCCAATTGGAGAGCGACAAAGGGTACGAAACGTCCATCTACCTGAACGATGACGTAACGCTCACAGGCAGGCTGTCGATGTCGGTGGGGCTTCGTTACTCCCGGTTTGACAAGATTGGGCCTACCGATACTTATGTCTATGCGGAGGGGCGGCCCCGGAGTGATGTGAACATTGTCGATACGCTTTCCTATGGCACGGGAGAGGTGGTGCAAACCTACTCCGGGCTGGAACCGCGTGCGTCTTTCAAATATTCTCTGACTGACAACACCTCTTTGAAAGTGGGCTATAGCAGAACGAGGCAGTACATTCAGCTCATCTCCAACACGGCCGCTATCACACCGGTGGATGTCTGGAAACTCTCCAATAAACACATAGAGCCCCAGATCGCTGACCAGGTGGCCCTGGGCTATTTCTACACAGGTTCCGAGAGCTGGTACGATTTCAGTTGGGAGATCTATTACAAAAAGCTCTACAACCAGGTTGATTACAAAGATGGAGCAACGCTTTTGTTGAATCCCACGCTCGAATCTGATCTGCTGTTCGGCGAGGGAGAAGCGTACGGCTCTGAGTGGATGCTGAAAAAGAACCAGGGACGCCTGACCGGGTGGGTGAGCCTGACTTACTCACGGTCTTTCAGAACGATAGCGGGCAAAACCGAAGCAGAAACTATTAACGGGGGCAAAGCCTATCCATCCAATTACGACAAACCGATCAACCTGAATATTTTTACCGATTATCACCTTTGGCCTAAATGGAAGCTGACGGCAAACTTTACCTACACCACTGGCAGGCCAGTAACGGCGGCGGACTCCTGGTATTGGTACCAGGGGCAGATCTTTGCCAACTACTCTGGCCGGAACCAGGAGCGGATGCCCGACTACCACCGCCTGGATGTGGCGCTGAATCGGGAGATCATCAAAAAGGGCAGGGCTGAATACAGCGGCAGCTTCTCCATTTATAACCTCTATGGCAGAAAGAACGCCTACTCCATGCTGTACCAGCACTATTATGGAGAGGCACCAACGGCGTATAAACTGGCCGTGATCGGCACTCCTATACCTTCCATTAATTTAAATGTTAAATTCTAATGCGTATGCTACGAAGGTTGCTGCCATTTTTCCTGCTCCTCCTCATGGGCTGCATCGACCCGGTCGATACGGACCTGAACACCCAGCGAAAGCATTTGGTCGTGGAAGGATACTTTACAAATGAGGCCAAGCTGAATTACGTGCGATTGAGTTATTCGCAGCCGCATTCCTCCCCCTATAATGAATTTGAAGAAGAGGCGATTGTCACGGTAACAAGCGAAGAAGGCGAATGGCACGTGTTTTCATATGACAAGGCAGGGTATTATTACCCGCCTGCCACCGGAGAGGCGGTAGGCGTACCCGGGCATACCTATACGCTCAATGTTACGGTAGGAGACCAGCTGTACCAATCGGAGCCGGTGGTTATGAAAGCCCCTATAGCGATAGACTCGGTGCAGTTTGAGGTGTCGGAGCAGACGTTTGCTTTCCCGGGGGACCGTGAGAAAGTATTGCTGCCCGGGTATAGCGTGCTGGTAGACTATTCCGATCCGGCAGCAGAAAAGAACTTTTTACGTTGGTCATTTGCGACCCAATACGAAGTCAGAACACAGCCCCAGGATTACATTGATCCTTTCACCGGGCTTCCCGCCCCGAAGGATTGCTGCGTGCAATGCTTTTTGGAGGAGAAGCTGGAGCAACTCAAAGTGATAGACGACCGCCTGACCAACGGCAAACAGGTACTTCGCCAGAATGTACTCTTTATGCCTTTTGAGAAATACCTGGGCGTGAAGAATAAACTGACGCTGTACCAACACTCCATTACCGAAGACGCTTACAATTTCTTCCGCATTCTGGAGCAGCAGAAAGTGGCGACAGGCACCGTGTTCGACCCGCCGCCTGCTGAAGTTAAAGGGAACATCAACAGCGTGAATAATGCCAATGAACAGGTGATCGGCTTCTTCGACGTATCGGGGGTGAGTACAAAGCAGGTAACCATTTTGCGAAGCGACATCGATTATCCTTTCGCCCCGTTCCGCTACCCCGATGATTGCCGGGTGATGAAAAATACGACCATGGTTATACCTGAAGGCTGGTAGATGCCAGTATGCAGGTATAGGTCAGCCAAAAGCAAGCTTTGGTGAAGCGCGCCTTCAGGTAGTTTACTTATAGATCAGAAACACCGCCGGCTGTTTGTGGATGTCCGGTAGCTTGCCTTTCCATTCGGCGATGGTTTTGGTCTGGATAAACTCATGCTCGGGCGAGGTGATGTTAGCCGCAATACAGAGGCGGGTACTTCCGCTCAAGGTCTGTACCAGGTCCTCAAGGAGTTTGTTGTTGCGGTAGGGCGTCTCCATGAAAATCTGTGTCTGGTCCCGCTGCAGCATTTCTTTCTCCAGGTTGCGCAGCGCCTGCAGGCGTAGTCCCTTCTCGATGGGCAGGTATCCATGGAAGGCGAAGCGCTGGCCATTGAAGCCGCTGGCCATCAGGCTGAGCAGAATGGCCGAAGGTCCGGCAAAAGGCACCACGCGTATACCTTTCTGATGCGCATACTTGGCCACCTCGGCACCGGGGTCAGCTATGCCTGGGCAACCTGCTTCCGAGATAATACCCGCGTCTATACCTTGCTCCAGCAGTGGTTTCAAAGAGGCCTGTACCTGGGCAGGTGTCGCGTCTTTATCTACCTGCACGAAATGCAGCTGCTCAATAACCAGTTCCGGGCAGATGCTTTTGACAAAGCGCCGGGCCGTGCGCAGGTTCTCCACGATAAAGTAGGTGAGGCGACGCACCGTGTCCTTCACCTGAGGCGATATCACCTGATCAGCGGTGTCCTCGGCAAGGATGGTAGGTATCAGGTATAGCGTGCCGGTCTTCTTCATATGGGGTAAATTGCTTAATTGCTTAATTGTTGAATGGTTAAATGGTGGTGGAGTATACCTGTTGCGGCGGCTATACCTTAGATGAAAGCCGCAGCTTTGGACTGCGGCTTTGGGGTATCAGTGCGATGGGTTGCCCATCATACTTCTGTAGCTAGCCCAAACACTCGCAGGAGCTGTGCACACTGCAAGGTCAGGCCGGTTTTGCCCATCATCTTATCTTGAAAATGGAAAAGACTTAGTCGGTTTCCAGGAACCTGGCTACCAGGTCGTATACCTGGTCAGGCGCCTCGGCGTGCACCCAGTGGCCTGCATCCGGTATCGTCTCTACCTGCACCAGCGTGAACAAATGCTCGATGGAAGAATAAACATCTTCCGGCAGGATATACCTGGATCTGCCTCCTTTGATGAAGAGCGTGCTTTTCTTGAAAGGAATGTCAGAGGTAATGGCGGCCGCCACGTTTTCGTAATTCTGCTCAATAGTGTCCAGGTTCATGCGCCAACCGAAGGTATTGTCCTCCTTACGGTAGAGGTTCTTCATCAGGAACAGGCGTACACTCTCCTCCTTTATAGATTTTGCTAACTGTGCGTCCACATCGCCTCGGCTGGTCACTGTGCTCAGGTCTACCGACTGCAGGGCGTCGATGATCTCATCGTGGTGCGGCGGGTAGGCCTTGGGCGCAATGTCTACCACAATCAGCTTGGTGAGGCGGGTCGGGTATTTCAGGGCATAGTTCATGGCTACTTTTCCGCCCATCGAGTGGCCCATGATGGCCGGGGTGGGAATCTGCAGCTCATCCACCAGGCGCAGCACGTCTTCGGCCATTACATCGTAGTCGTGCTGGTCGCTGTGCGGGGAGCGCCCGTGGTTGCGCAGGTCTACCAGAAATACATTATAGTGCTCAGCCAGTCTTTTGGCCAGGGTCTGCCAGTTATCCAATGTGCCGAAGAGGCCGTGCAGAATCAGCAGCGGCTGCCCATGGCCCATTTCCTTGTAGTGTAGTTTCATGTTTATCAGTGTACAGGGTCAGTTATTAATAAGTTAATGTAGGCTTACGGAAGTCAGCCGTAATGGGTCGCTATACCACCTGGATCAGCCTCTCTTCGCTGCCTCGTTCCTTTAGCACGCCCAGCGGTTGAAGTTGCAGGCCATACCTCTCAAATACCTGCATCACCTCTTCGCGTCCGGCCGGATCAACGGCTACGAGCAGACCGCCGCTGGTCTGCGGGTCGCAGAGCAGGTGCTTCTGGTCCGGGGTGAGTTCTGCTATTTTGTGACCGTAGCTGTCGAAGTTGCGGTGCGTGCCGCCAGGAATAGCTTTCTGTGCCAGGTATTCCAAGGCTTCCGGTATAACCGGCACCTTGTCGAAGTGCACCTCTGCGCTCAGGCCGCTGCCTTCGCACATTTCGGAAAGGTGACCGAGCAGACCAAAACCCGTTACGTCGGTCATGGCTTTTACCTGCGGCAGCTGGCCCAGCTCAGCGCCGATCTTGTTGAGTTGCATCATCTGCTGCGGTGCCAGGTGCGCGTGCTCTAGCTTCAGGATGGCTTTTTTCTGAGCAGTGGTGAGAATGCCTACGCCCAGCGGCTTGGTCAGGTATAGCTCGCAGCCGACCGTAGCCGTGTCGTTACGCTTCAGGTTCGGGATGTCAAGCATGCCCGTTACGGCCAGTCCGAAGATCGGCTCCGGGCTGTCGATGCTATGACCGCCTGCCAACGGTATGCCTGCTTCGTGGCAGATGCTGCGGCTGCCCTCAATCACGCGCTTGGCTACCTCAGGGGCCAGCTTGTCCACAGGCCAGCCCAGCACAGCAATGGCCATGGTAGGTATACCGCCCATGGCGTACACGTCTGAGATGGCGTTGGCCGAGGCGATGCGCCCAAAGTCGTAGGCATCGTCTACGATCGGCATGAAGAAGTCGGTAGTGCTGATGACGGCGCGGCCATGGCCGATGTCGTACACGGCGGCATCGTCGCGGGAGCTGTTGCCTACCAGCAGGTTCTTGTTTTCGGGGTAGCTCACCTCCGTATGCAGGATCGCGTCAAGCACTTTAGGCGAAATCTTACAGCCGCAGCCGGCACCATGACTGTATTGGGTAAGCTTTATGTCTTGTTGGGTAGTCTCTTCCATGATCAGATCAGTTGATGCTGTTTTGCGAATTCAATTACCTGCAGTGCGTTTTCTGCAGGATCTATACCTTGCAGTTGAAGGGGCAGCACCTGCTGCTTTTTAGCCAAGTCGTAGGTATAGGCTTTGTCGTAGTAGGTGAGGGCAATATCGACCATCTTCTCCATGTCGCCAGTAGCGATCGCCTCGAGCGCTTCCTTGGTGGACAAGCCACCCAATCGCTTTTTAATTTTAAGGATGGCTGCCTCCAACAGGGCTGGGTCAGTGCGGCAGTATTCCTCGGCGAGTTTCCGGATGCGTAGTTGCTTCGGCACCTCGAGCACAATAGTTGGGGCCTGCTGCATCCGGTCATACAAAGTCTTCGGCACTTGCACCTTACCGATGCTGAGACTCTCGTCCTCGAGCCACAGCGGCTGTTGGGTATTCAGTTTTAGCAGAGCCATACCCAGCAGGTTCTCGAAATGCTCTGTGCTCGGCTGCGGCGCCATGCCTATACTTCCGAAGGCAGAGCCCTTGTGACTGGCTATACCTTCCAAATCAATTACCTGTTGCCCGTGTTGCTGCAGGCAGGGAAGCAGGTCAGTTTTGCCGCTGCCGGTATGGCCGCTGAGCACAAGAAGCGGCCGTTCCCGCTCTATCAGTTCGTGCATGTACTGGCGGTAGGCTTTGTAACCACCCTGCAGCAGGTATACCCGAAAGCCCGAGAAGTCGAGCAGCCAGGCCATGGCCCCGCTGCGCATGCCTCCGCGCCAGCAGTGCACGAGCAGTTCTTTCTGTGGCGCCAGCTTTTCGGCCTCCCGCACAAACCCCGACATCTTCGGCCCGAACAGGTCCAAGCCGATCAGCACCGCCGGGTCGTGCCCCTGCTGTTTGTAGGCCGTGCCAACTTTGGCCCGCTCCTCGTCTGAGAAAATGGGGAAACTGTGTGCCTGCGGAATGTGACCGATGGCAAATTCTTTGGGTGCGCGAGCGTCCAGCATCGGTAGCTGCTTCGCTTTCTCCAAAAACTCCGCTATGGGGATGCTGTTGACCACCGTTATTTGAGTTGGCGCAGGTATAACTGAATCGTGTTTTCCAATCCCAGGTATAGCGCGTCACAAATCAGCGCATGGCCGATGCTCACTTCTAGAAGGCCCGGCAGTGTGTCTTTCAAATACTTAAGGTTATCCAGGTCCAGGTCATGGCCAGCGTTGAGTCCGATACCCAGTTCCTGTGCTTTTTGGGCTGCCACCAGGTATGAGCGAATGGCTTCCTCGGGGTTGGTAGGGTAGCCTTTGGCGTATGCCTCAGTATAGAGCTCCACCCGGTCGGTGCCAACAAAAGAAGCTCCTTCGATCATTCTTACATCCGGATCCACGAAAATAGAGGTGCGTATACCTAGTTCCTTCAACTCGCCGATCACATCCGTCAGAAAGTCCTTGTGCGTGAGCGTGTCCCAGCCGGCGTTGGAGGTGATGGCGTCCGGAGCATCCGGCACCAGGGTAGCCTGTGCAGGGCGTACGTCCTTCACTATTTTGAGGAAATCGGGGGTAGGGTTACCTTCGATGTTGAACTCTGTGGTCACGACTTCCTTCAGGTCATACACATCGCGGTAGCGGATGTGGCGCTCGTCGGGACGAGGATGCACGGTTATACCTTCGGCTCCAAATCGCTCGCAGTCTTTGGCCGCCTGCACCACGTTGGGTCTGTCGCCCCCGCGGGCGTTCCGAAGCGTGGCTATTTTGTTTATATTTACACTGAGTTTGGTCATGGGTATTATTTTAAGGCCGCTAAGCCGATTGACATTCTATATGTACGGAAGGACTAAATTAGTGGAATTTTGAATAAGATGATAACCTATACCTTTTGCCGTAGTAGTGTATAAAGTACGAGGCGGGGCATGCGCCGTGAGCCGATAACCATAAACAAAATAAAACCATGAGTTTAAAACAACGCATAGAAGCCGACATCAAGCAGGCGATGCTGGCAAAAGACAAAGCCCGCCTGCAAGCATTGCGTAGCATCAAGTCGCTCATCATGCTGGCCGAGACCGAGAAGGGCGGGACAGAGGGCCTGAGCCCGGACATGGAGATGAAGCTGCTGACAAGAGCCGCTAAACAGCGCCGCGAGTCTGCCGAAATATACGCCAAACAGCAGCGCGCCGACCTGGAACAGGTAGAATTGGCAGAGCTTGCCGTGATCGAAGAATACCTGCCCGGGCAACTCGACGAGGGCGACCTGCGCATTCGTCTGCTGGAGATCATTCAGCGTGTCGGGGCAAGCGGCCCGTCGGATCTGGGCAAAGTGATGGGCGTTGCCTCCCGCGAGCTGGCTGGGCAAGCCGATGGACGTGCCATTTCCAGAGCCGTAAGCGATTTGCTGAATAATACAGATTTCTAAGATCGGTTTTTTGCAGTGCGCAGACTAGCGTGAATGCAGCAATTGCACTATATTTGAAGGCAGAGGCGACAGGTGTTCGCTTCTGCCTTTAATTTTCTATCCTGTGAGTACCTTCGACATTTTCCTGGCTATACCTATCGCAGTAGGTGCCTTTCTGGGTTTCCGCAAAGGACTGCTGCTTGAGCTGATTTCGCTGTTTGCGCTGGTGCTGGGCATTTTGCTTGGCCTCAAACTGCTAGATTCCGGCCTGCCCATCATGAAAGAGTACATTGGCGATGCCGGTGGACTGCTGCCTTTCGTCACGTTCCTGGTCATTTTCGTAGCCATTATCCTGGGCGTGCGCGTACTGGGCATCCTGCTCAAAAAAGTGATCGATTTCACGCCGTTCGGTATGTTTGATAATATACTGGGTGGTTTGCTAGGCGCCCTGAAATGGACCCTGGCCCTGAGCCTGTTGCTCTACGTGTCAGAAATGGCAGGTATAGCCATCACCCCCGAAACGGCTGCGGCTTCCACTGTATACCCATTTGTAGTCAAAACCACCCCCTACGCGCTCAGCGTGTTGAGCTATGTGATGCCCTTTGTGAAGTCGATGCTGCTGTCGCTGAAAGAGCATTTTTAATGTGCTAATGGGTTAATTTTTTAAAGTGCTAATTGTGATTTGAAAATGTAAGGATTTGAAGCTTTGAAGATGATGGAGGTTTATAAGAAGCATGAAAAGCAGAATCTAATGCATCAAACAACCTTTTGGCGACAGTTGCATGATTTGGATGTTCATGCCTAAGAATAATAAGCGCTAGTGAGCAAGGTCGGTAATCATACCATCAGAAGTATCGATTCTTCTATTGAGATCAATGGTAAGCCTGAAATAATTTGGGATAATATTACCAATGTTAAAATCGAACAATTCTCTGACCCTTACATCTTCAAATTATTAGACATTCCTAAGCCGTTAAGAGCTGAAGTGCTTTCAGAAGGGAAAGGAGGAAAGCGTATTGCCTATTTTGATACAGGTAAAAGGTTTATACAAGAGATCACCGTCTGGCAGCCTTTCGAGGAGTACTCCTTTTTATTTAATCCAGAAAAGGGCTTTCGGGTTGGTTATTTTTTTGAGCTTTCTGAAGGAGTCTTTAGAATTTTATCAGGTGCTTACTTTTTAACCTATAGCGGTAGCAAAACTACATTGCGGCTTAAGACCGAATACAGTATCGATAACAGGTTTTACCTTTTGTTCAGTCTCCCTGTAAATATTATTTTAAAGGCCTTTCAAAGGTATTTATTAAATTCAATCAAAAAGAATTCTGAATAAATGGGCTCTGTGAAATTTTCACAATCAATTACTATAAAGGCGGCAGCAGAAAAAGTGTTTGATTACACACAGGACTATAATAAAAGACTTGTATGGGACACCTTCTTAAAAAGAGCAGAGTTAGTTGAAGGAGCTATAAAAGCAGACAAGGGAATTAAAGCATACTGCGTAGCTCACAATGGGATAGGTATGGAGACAGAATATGTTTCTTTTTACAGACCTAAAGTAACAGCAGTAAAAATGACAAAAGGGCCATTTATGTTTAGTTCTTTCCTGGGCTCATGGACGTTTAAAGAAATTAGTAAGCACGAAACAGAGGTAGTATTTTTATATTCATTCACTCTAAGGTTCCCTTTTACCATTATAGGAAAACTTATCAAAAGGAATCTTCAAAGCAATGTAAGGCAGCGGCTTGTTGATTTAAAGAACTACCTTGAAAAAGAGGGTGCTTAGGTATAACCATAACTTCTGGTCGTATTAAGTTCTTATCTCATTTTACAAACCCTGTAGCCGATTGCTTCATCTCCAAATCTCTACATTTTCAAATCTCCACATCCACACCAGCACATTTGCACATTAAAAAATCAGCACATTTAAAAATGCTTCTACTGCTCGACAATTTCGACTCCTTTACCTACAACCTGGTCGACTACTTTGGTCAGCTGGGGGTGGAGGTACACGTGGTGCGCAATGAGGTGGGGCTGGAGGAGATCATGGCGCTTCCGATTACAGGCATCGTGTTATCGCCCGGGCCGGGAGAGCCGCAAAAGGCAGGCGTGATGATGGATGTGATCCGGCATTACCACGACAAGGTGCCAATGCTGGGCATCTGCCTGGGGCATCAGGCGCTCGGTCAGTTTTTTGGTGCCCGCCTCGCTAAAGGTATAAAGCCCATGCACGGCAAAATATCCGAGATCATTTGTGAGCCTGATCCGCTGTTTGCCGGGCTGCCCTCGAAAATGCCCGTTGTGCGCTACCATTCGCTGGTTCTCAACCAATGGCCCGACAGCATCGTGCCGCTTGCGTATACTGCCGAAGGCGAACTCATGGCCTTCAGGCACAGCACCCTGCCGCTGTATGCGCTGCAGTTTCACCCAGAGGCCGCGCTCACGACTTATGGGCTCGACATGCTGAAAAACTGGCTTGATTTTGCTAATATTGCAGGTCGGTAACAGCCGGATTTTTACAACACATTACTTTTAGGATTAACAGGAATGAATCTACAGGTTAAACACGAAGGCGAATTTCAGTACATTGAAGAGGGAGAAGGAGAAGTATTGCTGTTGCTGCACGGCTTATTCGGAGCCCTGAGTAACTGGAACGGCGTTGTGGACCATTTCTCTAAAAGCTACCGTGTGGTCATTCCGCTGATGCCTATTTACGAGATGGCGCTTCACAAGGCAGGCGTGCCGGGGCTCGTTTCTTTTATAGAGGATTTTGTTAAATTTAAGAAACTGAACGACCTGACGCTGCTTGGCAACTCCTTGGGCGGGCACGTGGCGCTGGTCTATACCTTAAAAAACGCCGCCAAAGTAAAACGCCTTGTGCTGACAGGAAGCTCCGGCCTTTTCGAAGACTCCATGGGCGGCTCGTTCCCGAAGCGTGGCAATTACGAATATGTGAAGGAGCGCACGGCCTATACCTTCTACGATCCGGCCACTGCTACCAAAGAACTGGTGGACGAAGTGTTCGACATCACGAATAGCAACGCCAAGTGTCTGCGCATCATAGCCATCGCCAAATCGGCGCAGCGGCACAACCTGGGCAAAGACCTGGAGAACATTCAGGTGCCTACGCTGTTAATATGGGGACTGAACGATACGATTACGCCGCCGCTGGTAGCACACGAGTTCAACCGGTTAATCCATAATTCCGAACTTTATTTCATCGACAAGTGCGGACACGCGCCCATGATGGAACATCCGGAGAGATTTAACAGTATCTTAGATAAATTTTTGGCCAAAACAGAAGCAGGGGAAACAGCCACATGATTGCAGAAGAACTCATCAACCAAATGATACCGCCGCTCAAGCTTTACGACACTGTGGAGAAGGCTTTGCGATGGATGGATGAGTTCCGCGTAAACGAACTGCCCGTGTCCCGCAACCGCAAGTACATGGGCCTGGCCACCGAAACCAACCTGATCGAACTGCCGGACCGAAGCCAGACCCTGGACCAGGTTACGCTGGAGTTTCAGGATGTTTTTGTGATGCACCACCAGCACTTTTACGATGTGATGGAGGCTGCCATCAAAAACAAAATTCAAGTGGTGCCCGTGCTCGACGAGGAGCAGGACTACATGGGCATCATCACCATCAACGACACACTGGCCGCCTTCGGGCAGATGTCGGCGCTACAGGGGCAGGGTAGCATCCTGGTGCTCACCATGCCGGAGCGTGACTACTCCCTTGGCCAGATCAGCCGCTTGATTGAGGAGGACAATGTCAAGATACTGAGCGCCTATGTGTCGCCGGACGAGGTGGACCCTTACAACATCAAGCTCACGCTAAAACTAAACACGTCCGATCTTACCCGTATCATCGCTACGCTGGAGCGTTTCGAGTATCGGGTGACGGCGCAGTTCCAGGATGGGGCCAAGTACGACGTGGGCCGCGACCGCCTGGACATGCTTTTCAAATACCTGGACATATAGCCCCGTCCGTGATTCTGCGCACTTTCCTGCTGCTGTGCTTGAGTTTGTTCTGCCATACCTTGGCGGCGCAGTCCTGCCAAACCGCGTCAGTCGTTATCGATAGCATTGGCTTCGAAGGTAATGAGGTCAGCAAAAGCCGGATGCTCCTCTTTGAACTCAACATTGCCCCCGGCGACACGCTGCTGACGGCTGATCTGGAAGAGAAGCTGGAGGAAAACCGGCGAAGGCTCTTCAACCTGCGGCTTTTTCACGAAGTCGGCTATACCTATACCTGCCGGGAGGGGCTGGTAAGTGTGACCTACACCATGCAGGAGCGCTGGTACTTATACCCTATACCTATCTTTGATTTAGCCGACCGTAATTTCAACGCCTGGCTCGAGCGCCGCGACTGGGACCGGGTCGATTATGGCATCAACCTGATCAGGCGCAATTTCAGAGGACGCAATGAAGAAGTGCGCATCAGGCTGCAGCAGGGCTTTAACAAACGGCTGGAGTTTACCTACCGCGTGCCTTACGTAAGCCGTGCACACAAGCTGGGTATGGATTTCGGGATAGCGGACTACCGTAGCCGGGCCATCGACTATCGCACGCTCAATAACCGGCAGCGTTTCTTTGTGCAGGAGAGCGGCGTGCCCATTCAGCGCACCCTGCTCACGACCGGCCTCACCCACCGGCAAAGCGTTCAGCGGCAGGAGGGACTGCGACTAACGTATGTGCAGGAACAGGTGGCTGATACGGTGTTGGCGTTAAATCCGGAATATTATACTGCGGATAAACAGGACAGGCAGTACCTGCGACTGGAATTAGCGAAAGTAATAAACCTACGCAACTCCTTCGTATACCCGCTCACAGGCAGTTACTTTGAGGCAATCGTTGCCCAAACCTTCTTTTTGAATGGAAACGGGGCGCCCATCACCACTTTGCGCGCAAAGTATGTAGATTATCACCATCTATCAGGCAAATATTATTATTTTGTGGGTGGCGAAGCACAGGCCCGTTTCTCGAAACAGTATGCCTATGCTGATAACGTGGCGCTGGGCTTTCGGTCGCTGGTGCGGGGCTACGAACTGCAGGTAGTGGGTGGACAGCACTTCGGCTTGTTTAAGCAGGGGCTTACCCGGGAGCTTTTCCAGCATGAAGGAGTGCACCTGAAGTTTATCAAAAGCCCCAAGTTCAACAAAGTGCCGCTTGCCCTGTATGCCAATGTGTTTACCGATGCGGGCTATGTTATTGATGAGGAGTTTGAGAAAGGCAACCCACTGGCTAACCGGTTCTTGGCAGGCATAGGGGCGGGGCTGCACCTGGTCACTTTCTATGACTTTGTGTTCCGGGCCGAATATACCGTCAACCGCGAGAAGACGGGTGGCTTTTACCTGAGCGGCCGCTTCCCTTTTTAATGAAACAGAAGACATATGAAATTTGCTATACTAGGAAAGCCTTTTGAAGAAGAATACGGGCCTTTTATACAGAACCTGTTTGATGAACTGCTGCGCCGGAATGCCGAGGTGCGGGTGGTAGAGCACTTTGCCCTTTTTCTTCAGAATCGTATCAACTTACCGGAGGACGTCTCCACTTTCACCCGAGGCGACAGCCTGGCGGGAGTTGACTTTGTGCTGAGTCTGGGTGGGGACGGAACGCTGCTGGACACGGTGACGTATGTGGGTGGGCTTCAGATTCCGATCCTTGGGATCAATACTGGCCGGCTCGGCTTTTTGGCCACCATCGCGCACGACAGCATCAACCTGGCGTTGGATGCCCTTTTCAAAGGCCACTATACCTTCGACGACCGTGCTTTGATTCGGGTGGATTCTGATCTGGAGATATTTGACGGCATCAATTTTGGTCTCAACGAGTTTAGTTTGCTCAAGCGCGATTCCTCGTCCATGATAGTTGTGCATGCGTATATAGATGGGGAATATTTGAACACATACTGGGCCGATGGACTGGTGGTGGCTACCCCAACCGGATCGACAGGCTACTCGCTTAGCTGCGGCGGTCCGCTGGTGCTGCCTCAGACCAACAATTTCGTAATTTCACCCGTATGCCCTCACAACCTGAATGTGCGGCCCATGATCGTGTCAGACCGGAGTGTGATCTCGTTTGAGGTAGAAGGGCGCAGCAGTACGTACCTCGCCTCCCTCGACTCGAGGTCTGTGCCAGTGGACATGTCGGTTCAGATTGCGGTGCGGCGCGAGAACTTCGTAGCACGGCTAGTCAAACTGCATCATGTAAATTTCCTAACCACCCTGCGTGGCAAATTAAACTGGGGTCTTGATAAAAGAACAAATATTTTCAGGTAAATTATATTCAATATTTAATATACATATTTTTATACCAGAAAATTATTTCTATTTTTGTCACAAAGGTTTAATTTGGATGGATTATCGCCTTGCTGGAATACGCTTAAAAGAAATTGGTTCGCTATGAAGAAATTTACTACGCTGTTTTTATTATTTACTGTTGTGCTCGTTACGGTAGCCCTAGAGGCTGAAGCACAGCGTTTTACGAAGCGAAAGCAATATGCCACAGTGGGCATACAGCTGGGTGCTTCCAACTACTTTGGCGACCTGGTGCCTCAGCCTGACTTTACGAGTATGCGCCTAAAGTCAACTCGTCCGAGCATCGGCATCAACTATACAAAACGCCATTTTCCGCGTATCTCCTCACGTATCGCTTTCAACTGGAACCGGATCGCGGGTGATGACGCCAAAGCAGCCGGGCCCGATGAAGGGGAGAACTTAGGCCGTTACAGACGTAACCTGTCCTTCCGCAACGATATCAAGGAGCTGAGCGCCGTAGCCATCATAGACCTTTTCGAAAACCGCCACTACTACCGTCGTCGTCCTGACTTCGTACCTTATGGTTTCCTGGGTGTGGCAGTATTGCACCACAACCCAAAGGCGTATTATGAAAACGGTTCGCATCCAGGCCTGTCGCCTGACAAGGATATCCCTTCAGGCTGGTATGCACTGCAGCCGCTTGGCACAGAAGGTCAGTTTGTAGACCAACCGGGAACTGTGAGTGACCCTTACAGCCGCGTGCAGATTGCCATTCCGTTTGGCCTTGGCGTAAGATACAAGCTGGACCGTAACTGGGACTTCAGCTTCGAGGTAGGTTGGAGAGCCACTTTCACAGACTACCTGGATGACGTAAGTACTGCCCACGTAGACAAGGATGTACTGCTTAGCGAAGGTAACCGCGTAGGCAATCGCAATGCCTCTGTTATTTTCTCTGACAGAAGTGCTGAGTCAGGTTTCACAAACGACCTGATCACAGAGCCTAATGGATTTAGCCGACTGCGCCCATACGGTACAAGCAACAACCGCACGCGTGGTAACAGCTCCGACAACGACTGGTATATCCAAACCAGCTTGGGTGTTAACTATATCCTGAATCCACGTATAAGAAGACCTAAGTTCAGATAATATAACGGAGTGTAGCGCGTTGTTTTCCTAAACTCCGAAACAAGTTTACATGACTTTGAATACATTTAGACAGACGCTCCTTATTTGTGTACTACTGCAAATTGGGAGCGTCTTTTTATGCCATACAGCTAAGGCACAGCTGCAGCAGATCAAGCCAGTGACTACCAGCGAGATTGGTTTTGGTATTGGCGGCGCTAATTATGTTGGGGAACTATCGCCAAATTACCGTTTCCTAAACAACCAGCCGGCCATGACGATCTTCTATCGTCATGATATATCTGCTCCTATTACTTTGAAGGCTGCCTTCATGGGCAGTCACCGCATTTTCAACGACAAAGCTTTTAAGGACGGGTCGCAGAACCTGCCGCACCATGATTGGCGCGATGCGGAGCTGAAACTGAGTATGCTGGAGTTTTCGTTAGGTATAGAATACAACTTCCTAGATTACTATGCAGATATCCGTCAACCGCACCGGGTGTCGCCTTATTTCTTCCTAGGGGCGGCCCTGCTTAACTTTAACCATCAGCTTTCTCGTCAGGGCGACGTAATGGAGCCATTCGACAATAAGTTCACGGTTACAATTCCTTTTGGGGTAGGGGTGAAGTATGCTTTGAGTAAGCACTGGAACCTGGGTCTGGAATTTGGCCCACGCTTTATGCTTACCGACAATCTGGATTATCTACAGGAGAGTGGTTCCGGGCTGCTGGCCACTGACCTGGGAGCCAGTAATTCCAAGTCGTATGTTAATCCCTTTGATAAGGATATGTACTTCTACAACGGTATAAGCCTCTCTTACACGCTATACCGTCTCAATTGCCCACCTGTCTACAAGCGCAAAGCCGGAATACTAGATTAACCCGCTAAAATTTCATTAAATTATCTTGCTTTTTGTAACTTGCAAGGAAATTGTGGTTTAATGAATTTTAGGGAACAAGTAGATTTAGACAATTTGCCAAGACACATTGCCGTTATCATGGACGGAAATGGGCGTTGGGCAAAGAAACGGGGCGGCCTGCGAATTTTCGGTCATCAAAGTGCCATCACAGCTGTTCGCGAAACAGTAGAGGCTGCTGCGGAGATGGGTGTCGAATACCTTACCCTATACGCCTTCTCCACCGAAAACTGGTCGAGACCCGCAACCGAGGTTTCTGCGCTGATGCAGCTGCTGGTATCTACTATCAGAAAGGAAACCGCCACGCTGAACAAGAATAATATCCGCCTGCAAACGATCGGGAATACGGAAAGCCTGCCGAAGGCCTGCCAGAAAGAACTGTTCGAGGCAATCGAGATAACAAAGGGTAACACCCGCATGACGCTGGTGCTGGCGTTAAGCTACAGCGGCCGTTGGGATATAGCCCAGGCCATGCAACGTATTGCGGTTGAAGTGGGTCATGGTACTATAGCACCAGCTGATATCAGTGAGGCCACTATAGCGCAGCACCTTTCCACGGCAGGTATGCCAGATCCCGAACTGCTGATTCGCACAAGCGGAGAGCAGCGCATTAGTAACTTCCTGCTTTGGCAGCTGGCTTATACGGAGCTCTACATTACAGAGCTTCTCTGGCCCGATTTCCGAAAGGAGCACCTCTACGAAGCCATTTGTGCCTTCCAGAGAAGAGAACGCCGCTTTGGCAAGACAAGTGAACAACTAACAAAGTGAACATATTAATGACTAGATGCATCTGGGTGTTTGTGTTTTTGCTAATAGCAGGCACAGCTTCATCACAAGTTCTGAATAACCGGACACAGAGCAATACGATAGACTACGCCCAGCCCCAGCAGTACCGCATCGGCGGGATCGAGTTTACAGGTATCAAATTCCTTGACCCTACCGCACTAACTGGTATTATAGGCCTTAAGGTTGGTGACGAGATCACGGTACCGGGCGAGGACATCAGCCGTGCCATTCAGAAGCTGTGGGACCAGGGCCTTCTTGGAGACATCGAGGTATACGTAACCCGCATCGAAGGAAACCAGATCTTCCTGAACTTCGATTTGAAGGAACGCCCGCGTCTGTCTCGCTTTGAGTTCAACGGTATAAACAAATCGCAGCAGGATGCTCTGCGCGAAAAGATCAATCTCATCAGGGGTAGGACAGTAACAGATGCTGTGCTCAACCAAACGCGTAACGTTATCCGCAAATATTACGCTGAGAAGAGCTACCTCAACGCAAAGATCAATATTGTGCAGCGACCTGATTCGCTCATTCCGAACAGTGTGGTGCTGAACATTGACATTGACAGAGGTGATAAGGTAAAAATAGCCGAAATCAACTTTGAAGGCAATGAGGCTTTTACGGACAAAAAGCTGCGCCGCCAGTTGAAGAAGACAAAGGAGAAACGCCTTTACAAGTTATTCACTTCTTCGAAATTCCAGCGTTCGGAATACGAGAACGACAAGCAACTCCTGCTCGACTTTTACAATTCGGAAGGTTATCGTGATGCGATCATCGTGTCAGATAGTGTCTATAACGTAAGCCCTGACCGCTTGGGAATCCGCATTGTGGTGGATGAAGGCAACCGCTACTATTACCGCAACATCACTTGGAACGGGAACTACCTGTACGATGACGACTATCTGACGCGTTTGCTGGGCATCAACAAAGGCGATGTCTACAACAAGCAGGAACTGGACAAGCGCCTCAACTATAATCCGGGAAATATAGACGTGTCGGCCCTTTACCAGAATGACGGCTACCTGTTCTTCAACATCGACCCGGTTGAGATGACGGTAGAAGGCGACTCAATAGACATTGAGATGCGTGTATCGGAAGGTCCGCAGGCTACGATCAGCAAAGTGACGGTGACAGGCAACACCAAAACGAGTGACCATGTGGTACTCCGTGAGATCCGTACCTTGCCTGGTCAGAAGTACAGCCGCGACGACCTGATTCGCTCCCGAAACGAACTGGCGAACCTGGGTTACTTTGACCCGGAGACGATCGGGCTGAACCCAATGCCAAACCCGGAAGAAGGAACAGTAGACATTAACTATACCGTGACGGAGCGTCCGAATGACCAGATCAGCCTTTCAGGAGGTTGGGGTGGCCCGATTGGTGCCGTAGGAACGGTAGGCCTTGCCCTGAACAACTTCTCTACCCGTAAGCTCTTTAAGTTGTCGGAGTGGAGACCATTGCCAAGCGGCGACGGACAGCGTCTTTCGCTCAACGTGCAGGCAAACGGTCGCTATTACCAGTCTTACTCTTTCTCCTTTACAGAACCATGGTTGGGTGGCCGTAAGAGAAACGCCCTGACAGCAAGCGTGTTCAAGACTGTGCGTCGCGATCCTAGAGAGGAGCTTGACAGCCGACTGAATGTGGACGGTGCAGCACTGAGCCTAGGTCGCACTTTGAACTGGCCGGACAACTACTTCCAGTTGAGCCATAGCCTGAGCTATAACCGCTATACCTTGAGAAACTTCAACCTGTTTGGTGGTTTCAACAATGGTACTTCAAACAATATTTCTTTGAATACCACGCTGGCTCGTGTGAGCATTGATAACCCGACTTTCCCAAGAAGGGGCTCCAACCTCTCACTGTCACTGAACCTGACGCCTCCATACTCATTGTTCTCCGATAAGCGGAACAACTTCGAGTATATCGAATTCAATAAATGGATGCTTGACGCTTCCTTCTTTATGAATTTGGCAGGGAATTTGGTATTGAACACCCGAGCGCACTTCGGCTTCCTGAACAGCTACAGCTCCAAGACAGCCATAGGTCCTTTCGAGCGTTTTAGATTGGGCGGTAACGGCTTGATGGGAGGTGCCAACTTCTTTGTAGGAACTGAATACATTGGTCTTCGTGGTTATGATGACGAATCGGTTATCAACAACTCTGACCCGACTCTTATAAATACAGGAGGCATTGCCTATAACAAGTTTGTGTTGGAGGCAAGGCAGTTGATCTCTCCTAACCCGGGAGCTACCATTTATGGTCTGGCCTTCCTGGAAGCAGGAAATAGCTTTGGATCATATGACCGATACGATCCGTTTAAACTGTACCGCTCCGGTGGTGTGGGTGTGCGTATCTTCATGGCGGCCTTTGGTCTGCTGGGCTTCGACTACGGTTGGAGATTCGACGATGTGCCAGGACGCCCAGATATGAAGCGTGGCCAGTTCCACTTCATGATCGGACAGCAGATACGATAATGAATTAGTATGAAGAAGTTTTTGTTCATCTTTTTAGCTGGATTTTTGCTGACGACTGTTTCGCAGGCGCAGAAGTTTGGCTATATTGATTCTAACTTTATCCTGAGCAAGATGCCGGCCTACGCCAAGGCGCAGGTGGAGCTGGACAAGCAGAGTGCAGCCTGGCAGAAGGAGATAGAAGGAATGCACCAGGCGGTGGACAAGATGAAGGAAGACTACAAGGCCGAAGAAGTGCTTCTGACGGAAGAGATGAAGAAGAAGCGCCTGGCAGAAATTACCCGCAAAGAAAACGAGGTGCGGGAATACCAGCGCAAGGTCTTCGGTTTTGAAGGGATGATGTTCAAGCGTCGCCAGGACCTGATCAGACCGATTCAGGACGAGGTGTTTACGGCGGTAGAGAAAGTTGCGAAGGCGAAAGGCCTGCAAACGGTATTTGATAAGTCAGGAGACCTGATCATGATCTATACCAATCCGGTACACGACTACACGGAGTATGTGTTGGAAGAGTTGGGCCTTGCAACCGATAAGCAGAATGTGCCTGGCAAGCAGCCGGCAGACGCGTTAGTGGAAGATCCGGATAGTCTGCCTGAAACAGGTATACAGAACGAGGAGAGCCAAACACAGCAGCAGGAAAAGAAAAAAACACCTCCGACAAAAAAGAAGTCAAACAACTAAACAACAATAACAAATTAACCATCCAATCATGAACAAAATCAAATTTTTAGTAGTAGCGTTTTTCTTTATCAGCTTTGCCTCTTTTGCACAGACGAACGAGCAGGCGACTAAGATAGGATATGCGAACGTAGAAGAGATTCTGAGCAAGATGCCAGAAAGAGCCTCTATGCAGAAAGAGTTGGAAGTATATGGTCAGAAGCTGCAAGAGCAGTTCGCTTCAAAAGAAACAGAGTATAACACAAAGTTACAGGCATACCAGAAAGGCGCATCTACGATGGACAAAGTAGTGCGTGAAGACAAAGAGCGTGAACTGATGAACCTGGAGCAGTCTATCCAGAAGTTCCAGTACGATGCGCAGATGTCTATCCGTGAAAAAGAGCAGTCGCTGATTCAGCCTGTGCTGGTTAAAATCGAGAACGCCATTAAAGAAGTAGCCAAAGAGAACGGATACCTTTATATCCTGAGCGAGCAAGCTATTCTGGAAGGTCCTGAGAGCGGCAGCATCAACAACCTGGTGTTCAAGAAACTGGGTGTAGACCCTACCAAACAGCCAGCCGCAGCGCAGCAGGCTCAGCCACAGCAGCAGCAACCAGCCGCCGCTAAGCCAGCAACTACTACGCCAGCCAAAAAGAAAAAATAAGTAACACTCCTTTGTGAGTTCAGGAAAGCCGATGTTCTATACCTCGGCTTTCTTTTTGTTTATACCTAAAGCAAGTACCGTGATTGACTTTGAAGAAGAAGAGCAGGACAGTATAGAGGATTCGGACGAACTGTACGAACACCACCGCATTGTGGTGGACAAGGGGCAGGCACTGCTTCGGATCGATAAGTTTCTGATGGATCGGCTGCCTAACGTGACCCGCAACAAACTGCAAGGCGCTATACGCTCCGAATCGGTGCAGGTAAACCAGAAGCCGGTGAAGGTGAGCTATAAGGTGAAACCGCTCGATGTGATCACCATTACCCTCGCTACGCCGCCACGTGACACCGAAATTATTCCGGAGGATATACCGATCAACATTATCTATGAAGATGATGAGTTGCTGATCATTAACAAAGAGCCTGGTATGGTCGTGCACCCAGGGTATAACAACTGGACCGGCACACTGGTGAATGCACTTACCTACCACTTGCAACAGTTGCCTACCACCCGCAACGGAGAAGGGCGTCCAGGACTTGTGCACCGTATTGATAAAGATACCTCTGGGTTGCTTGTGATAGCGAAAACAGAGTATAGCATGGCTTTTTTGGCTAAGCAATTTTTTAAGCACACGATTGAGCGAACTTATTATGCTTTGGTGTGGGGCGTGCCAAAGGAGGACGCCGGCACGATTGTGGGCCACGTGGGCCGAAGTGCAAAAGACAGAAGGGTCATGACCGTATACCCGAACGGAGAATTCGGTAAACATGCCGTTACTCATTACAAGGTACTGCAGAAGTTTAAGTACGCTTCGCTGGTGCAGTGTAACCTGGAGACAGGCAGAACGCACCAAATCAGAGCACACATGAAATACTTGGGGCACCCGCTATTCTCGGACGCGACATACGGGGGGGATAAGATACTACAGGGTATGCCAACTGGTTCATATAAGACTTTCGTGGAGAATGCCTTTAAACTGATGCCGCGACAGGCACTACATGCCAAATCGCTCGGTTTCATCCACCCCACCACAAAAGAGTTTATCCAATTTAACTCTGAATTACCTGCAGATTTTCAGGCAGTACTGGAAAAATGGTCGCTTTATGAAAACCAGTAAAGTATAGGTGAACATTACTCGATTTAAGGTATAGCAGAACATATCGCATCTGTCCCGATAGGCTTTGGGGCAAAGCAGTTGCATTTAAATAGCTGCAGTATCTAGGATGCATGTTAGGTCGGTAGCGATCCATGCAGGTATAGAAACAAAAAGCCCGCTCCTGATGGAGCGGGCTTCTCTATGATCGAGCGGTCTAATTAAAATTAGCGCTTCTTTTTAGGAGTATTTGTCTTGTTGATCTCAGCCAGAGCTGTTTCAGCCTGCGTGTTAGTTGGGTCTAGAGTCTTCACTTCCGTCCAGTACTTCACGGCGTTGTCACGCTCGCCTTTCAGGTAGTAGTAGTAACCCAAGTAAGTGTTCGCTTCGATCAGCTCTTTCTTATACTTCTCTGTCTCACCGTTAGTCAGTTTGATGAACTCTTCGTAGTGAGGCTTTGCCAGACCTTTATCTGTTTCAGGGTCCAGGTTAGCCTGCGCACGGGCTCTCCAAATGTGAGCGTAAGCATAAGTAGGGTTAGCGTCCGTTATCTTCTTGTAAGTCTCGTCAGCCTTTTCAAACTGCTCCGCCATCATGTAGGCGTTACCCAGGTGGAAGTAGTCTGTATTAGACGCACCTAGTTTCTCCTGCTTTCTGTTGTAAACCTCTACAGCTTTGTCAAACTGCTTTTCGCGGGCGTACATGTTAGCCAGGTCATAGTAAAGCTCCGGCTTGGTTGGCTCCATCGCGATCGCCTTCTCCAGGTTCTCCACAGCTTTTGCTGGCTGGTTGTTTCTAGCCAGTATTCTACCATAGTACTCGTAGTCGCTTGCGATCAGGTTGTTCTGGTCAACCTTGCTCAGGTAGTTCTCCATGGCTTTAAGCGCTTCTTCAGGCTTGCCAAGTTCCAGGTATGAGTACGCCAACAGACGGTTCATCGTCTTGTTGTTAGGATCGGTTTTCAGAACTTCCTGTACCTCGCGTAGTGTTCCTTCGTAGTCTTTTGTCAAGAACAGGAAAGACGCATATTTTGCACGGGTTTCAGGCGTGTTCTCAGACATGTCTACAAACTGCTTGAACGTAGACAGTGCTCTGTCGTACTGGCCGGCAAAGTAGTAAAGCTCGCCTAGGTCGCTGTAGGCAGGAGCATAGTTCGGATCCAGTTCGATCGCTTTCTTATAAGCCTCTTCTGCCTCGTTGTAGTTACGTGAGCTGGTATACAGCTGTCCTCTTTTCAGGTGGGCTTTCGGTGACTTGTCGTTAATGCGGATGGCATTGTCGTAGCTTGTCATAGCCTGTCCACCGTTACCCAGTTTCAGATAGGCATCGCCCATCAGCAGGTAAGCCTCAGCGTTATTCTTATCACGATCAACAGCCTGCTTCAGGTATTCGATTGCTTTGTTGTAATCCTGCTCTGTTGCCTCAGGAGCCTTCAGATAGGCCTCACCAATACTTGCCAGTACGAAAGCATCTTTCTTACCACGCTTCATCGCGTCGGCAAAGTGCTTCTCAGCGCCAGCGCGGTTGCCTTTGGCCATCTCCACTTTACCCAAACCAACCATGTTGATGGCAGATTTTGAGTTCTTTGCCAAGCCCTGATTGAAGTAGTAGGCAGCTGAGTCCACGTTTTCAGAACGCAGGTATACATCACCCAGTCCAAAATATGCGTTATCAGCGTTTTTGTTGTTCAACTGAGATTTATAAATAGACTTAGCCTCCTGATAGCGTCCCAGTTCAGCCGCTCTGCGGCCCTGATCGCCAGACTGCGCGAATGCCGCTGCTGTCGGGAACATGGCAGCTACCAGCAAAGCATATTTCCAGTTATTTGTCATTGTTTGTTTAATTTAGGTTGTGTTATTACTGTTTGTTTTAATCTTGTTGAAATTTACTCGGTCTGTTGTTAAAGCCAACGATGCGCACAGGCATAGTGGCAGGCACAAGCCCAGACTTTAATATAATACGTTGGCCGCGATCGCTTGCTACGTAAGCTGCAAAACCTGTGCCAAGACCCGCACGGCCCTCAGTACTAATGATATACCAGAATCTTCTGAGCGGATATTCGCCTTGTGCGATGTAAGCCTGATACGGTTGAAAGTAACTGTCCGTTGTTATTGGGTTATCTTCTTTGCTGATTCCCACCACTTTTATTTTATTGAGGAAATTAACGGAAGTCGTGTCGTCCCGGTCACTTATCCAGTTCACTCCAATAACACCAATTGCGTTCTCGTTTTTGGCTACATAATCGATCAACGCCGGGTGAGAGTTACTGGCGGTGGCTGTTGGAGGCAGGGGCTGGCCTGCTATCAACGTGTCGCGCATGTACCTGGCCGTGCTGGAGTTATTGTTGTCAAACACAAGCGCAATATCCCGTAAGCTGCTCTCAGGGTTCAGTTGCTTCCAGGTGGTGATCTTTCCGGACAGGATGTCACGCAGTTGATTCATCGTCAGGAGCGTATCCTGATTTTTGTTATTCACAATAAGTGCAACGGCATCAATAGCGATTCTGGTATACCTGGGCGTTATTTTTCTCTGGTCAAAAACAGCTTTCTCCTGATCTGTCAGTTTACGCGACACGATCGCAATGCGGGTGCTGTCATCTAGTAAGTCATTAAATACTTTGCCTTCTGCCTTGTACTGCGCATTTAGCTTAGCATAGCGGTAGATACCTTCAAATGCATGTACCTGACTTTCAATAATTGGTTGGAGGGTTTCGTCTACGCTAATGCCGATGGTACCTGTCGTAGAGGTGTCGCGCTGTGTCTTGGGGTCGCCGCTGCAGCTAGCTAACACTGCCAGCCCGAGCCCCAGGATTAACACCTTGGCTGCTTTAATCATCTTGTCTGTCTCTCCTTGATTTGGAATTAACCTGATACGCTCTGATAAATCTTATGAGGCCATAAAGGATGAGTATCCCGCCAAAAATTGTTCGTGCCTGATCTGACATGTTTATGTTATACTTTTCCGTATCCATCAGCAGCAAAAACAACCCAGCCGCTACGTAAACCAATGTCATCAGCATGCCGAAATAGCGTGCGAATTTATTGAATGCATTAACGGACGTTCTCTCGTCTCCTCTCCGTGGTCGTAGCATGTTCAGGTTTGCCTATATATGTAGGCCTAAATTTAAGGTTTATACTTTAAAAATTAAAGCAGAAGCCATGCTATGTGTAGTTTAGCTTCTGCTTTATACTTTATATTCAAACTTATCGTTGCAAGTTGAATCGGATTGGTACGGTATAGCGTACTGCTACCGGTTTTCCGTTTTGCTTGCCAGGCGACCAATCGGGCAGACTTTGGATAACGCGCAGTGCTTCTTCATCTGTTCCGTAACCTAAGCCTTTCAAAACGGTAGCTTCCGTTACCTTGCCGTTTCTGTTCACCACAAAGCTCACTACAACAATACCTTCTATCTGCTCTGTTATCGCTTGTCTTGGGTAGCGGATCTTTTTGCTGATGTGTCGCATTAGTGCAGCTTCACCTCCCTCAAATGAGGGCATCTCCTCTACAAAGTCGAATACGCTATTGCTTTCACTCTCTCCTGTGCCAACGGAACCGGCGCTTCCATTACCGTCTATACCTGCCAGGTTCAAATTATTCGGCGCTACTCCCGCTATATTTTGGGTGCCGATAACAGCTCCTTCCATCTCCTGCTGGGTTGGTGGCGCTTCATCTGGTCCGGGGTGCGAGTCTGGCACTACCCTGGTTGTTATACTCTTTACCGTTTTGACCTGTTCTTCAGTGGCAGGAGGAGGTGCCTGTTGCGCTGGTTCAGGGTCGGCTGCAGGTGGCGGCTGTAAGATCAACTCCTCGATGACCACGCGGCCCTTGTCTTTGTCTGTTGTTTCTGGGTTGATGGAAGCTTTTTCCTGTACAGGCATGAGCAGAGGCCATCCCAGCCCTGTAGCGAAAAGGCTTATTGCAACAATTGCTGCTGCCATTATGTGCTTGCTGTACTCCTGCCTCAGCTCGTAGGCTCCATAGGCTTTATTTCGGGCGGCAAACACTACATTGTTGAAGGTCGTGTCGAATAAATAGCTCTCTTTCATGGCATGTGGGTTTTAGAGGTGGGGCAGTTATACCTGCTTTTTCTTATTAGATGCACCACTTGCCGTTATTCCACAAATTGGGTTAAATTTTTTAAGAGGCTTTAGAAAGACTGGTTAAATCGGATGCTTATGATTGGATAGCGGTTTTTTCGTTAAGTCTGAGTTATTGCAACCAGGTATGAGTTGTTAGTTACAGGTATAATACACTTTATCAGGTATAAATAAAAAAAGGCCCTCGTGAGAGGGCCTTTTTACTGGTATGGAATAAGACTTACTTGATAGCAAATCGAACCGGCAAGGTATAGCGAACTGGTACTGATCTACCGTTCTGCTTTCCTGGAGACCATTTCGGCATTGTTTTCACAACGCGAACGGCTTCTTCGTCAGTACCTGAGCCTAGGCTTTTTACAACCTCAATTTCTGAGATCTCGCCTGTTCGGCTGACTACGAACGAAAGAACTACCAGGCCTTCTACACCGGCACGCTGTGCGGCAGCTGGATAGCGGATGTTCTTGCCAAGATACTTCATCATTTCGCCTTCTCCGCCTGGGAATTCAGGCATCTGCTCCACGTAAGTATATGGCTTCTCTTCTACTACTTCAGCAACTACATCGCTGGTACCGTCGATATCGCCTAGATCAAGCGGGGCGCCTTTAACACCTTCTACCGTTTTGGTTCCGATGTCTACGTCTTCCAGTTCTGACTGATCTGGCACTTTTTCTTCTTCCTGTACCTCGTTGTCACGCTTCACTACCGGAGGCGTGAACTTTACCTGTGCACGTACTGGCGGCGGCGGCGGTGGAAGATCTGGTGGTGGCGGCGGCGGCGGCGGCGGCGTTGCTTCATCCAGTGGTGGTGGCGGAGCCAGGTCTACTTCTGTTACAATACGGTCAACCACTTGCTCTTCTTCCTGGTCTCCCTTGATCATTTTGGTGATCAAAGGAATGCTAAGGAAAAGGAAGAACAATGCAATTGCTACAGTTGCGGCAATTGTGATATGCTTATTGTAAATCTGGCGAAGTAGGTAGGCACCATATGCTCTGTTTCGTCCTTCAAAGACGATGTCATCGAGCGATGCTTTTTCTAACTTACTTACTTCCATATCTTAATTCCCAATTTGTTCTTGTACCAATTTTTTGTCCGACTCGGCTATTTCTACCATCGCAAACCTCTTGGTATCCGTTATTTTCAACTCGTCCAGGATATCCACCATGTTCTTGTAGCGTGAGTTCTCCATTGGCTTTACCATAACGGTCATCATGTCGTTCGATTTTACTCTAGACGATAACAGTACCTGGCGGATACCGTTGGCGGCGTAGCTCGACTCCACAATCTCCGGATTATCCTCTGCCAAACCAAAGTAGTAGTATAGATCGTCGTCAGGGCCAAGTATAATAGTCATGGCGTTACTGGCTTTCAATGCTATCTGCTCCTCTGGGTTGTCAACCTTCTTCGGCATGTTGATTTCCATCGTCTGCGGCTTGTTGAAGGTTGTGGTAAGCATGAAGAACGTAATCAGAAGGGCGGCAAGGTCTACCAGCGGTGTCATGTCAATTTTGGTCGACTGGCGTTTGGCGCGTTTTTTCCCGCCTTTGCCGCCAGAGTCGGCCTGTTGTTGCATTTCTGCCATTTTCTTATCTCCTTTCTAATTATTAGTTCGTAGGCTTCATCTCCATGTCCGTAATGAGGTTGAACCTGTCTACTTTCTTCTCTTGTAGAATGTCCATCACTCGCTTTACTGTCGGGTAGCTTACGTCCTGGTCACCCTTGATGGCAATTACCACTTGCGGGTTAGTAAGACGTGTCTGCAGAACCCAGTCGCCAAGTTCATTACGTGTTGAATCAATCGGAATCCCCGGCTGGTTTACCTCCTTACGATCATTTGACTCCATTGCCAGGTAACCTTTTAGTTGGTTAATTGGCACCCCGAAGTTGCTGAGAAGAGAGAATGTTTTTCGCTCCTCCTCGGTAAAGCCAATATTGTAGTTCTTAGCAATTCTGTCAAGCAATACTTCCTTTGTATGCTGCCCGTCTACCCCAAAGAACACACGGTCATTTTTATCAACCGTAATAGTAATTACGTTAGTGTCCGGGATCTTGATTTCTGAAGCAGATGAAGGAGTGTCTACTATAACAGCCTCGTCAGGACGGGCTGTTGCAGTCAGCATAAAGAAAGTAACCAGCAAGAAGAATAAGTCCACCATTGGCGTCATGTCCAATGAAGGGGCCGTTCTTTTTACTTTTACTTTAGGCATCTTATCTGGTTAAATACGGTTTAACTTATACAGTGTGTGGTCTTGCAGCTGGTGTTTCGTGCTGAGACGTGAAAGTAGACACCATGCTAAAGCCTGCTTCGTCGATGCCGTAAGTAAGCTCGTCGATTTTGCTTGTAAAGTAGTTGTAAGCGATGATCGCGATCGTAGAACCAGTAATACCAAGGGCTGTGTTGATAAGGGCCTCAGAGATACCGTTTGCAAGCGCTACAGAGTCAGGAGCACCTGAAGTTGCAAGAGCCGAGAAGGCCTTGATCATACCAAGTACTGTGCCGATCAGACCAACCAGTGTAGAGATAGAGGCGATAGTTGAGATAACTACCAGGTTTTTCTCTAGCATTGGCAGCTCAAGCGAAGTAGACTCTTCGATTTCCTTCTGGATAGCGGCTACTTTCTCTGCTTTCAACAGTTCCGGCTCGTTCTGCATTTCCTTGTACTTCAACAGACCAGCCTTTACTACGTTAGCAACAGATCCTTTCTGAGCGTCGCAGGCAGCGATAGCGCCGTTGATGTCGTTTTGCTTCAGTTTAGCAGAAATCGTGCGCACGAATTGAGCTACGCCGCCTTTTCCTTTTGCTTTGCTGATTGTAAGAGCACGCTCGATAGCGAAAATGAATACGAGTAGGTTAAGTGTTAACAACATAGGTACTACCCATCCACCTTTATAAACGATGCCAAGGTAGTTGCCTGGAAGTGGGTGGTTGTTCGGGTCGTTACCTTCGAAGTTGGCAGGATTGCCAAAAACGAACATATAGATAAGCACACATGCTATCAGCGCAAGTGGAATAACAATACTTGCAAACACGCCGCCAATTGGGCTAGGCTTTTTCTCTACATTAGCATCTTTGCTCACTACTGCAGTCTTTTTTTCCATTTTGTTTAAAAGTTTAAAGTTTAGCTGTTTGTGTTGTAATTAAAATCGATTGTGTAATATAAAAATGTAATTGTTTCGGATTTAGTTCTTCATTGGTTTTGCAATTTCTGCTTTTTCCGCAATTTTCAAACGATATACGGCTTTTAATTTTGAAAAAACAGGTCAAAATACCGCAAAGTCTGTCCAGAATAAGTATTTATTTGCTTTTGCTAAAGGCAAATATTGCGGCTTTACAAATGTATTTTATTTTAAAGTCTTATCCAAAGTTTAAACTCCGAACGTCTTATCAACTCCAGAACAACGCTATTGCGGTATCTTTTAACTAGTTACTTCATGCTCTCCCTCTCGGCAGCGAACTCTGCCGGTAAGTTGCATTAACATACGTAATTTTGAGATTCCTGTAATAGTAATAATTCAGGCCGGGTAATATTATGATAAGAAGAAGGTATTCAAACTAGCTGGTGACAAAAAATTAAACACGAATAAGTTTGTTTGAATCAGGTATGGGAACAGTTGAAGGCTTAAATATAGTGCATGTTTACTAAATTTGTATGCATGCCTATCTGTTTTTTGCCTGATTCCAGTAAATGTCCATTTCTTTTAAGGACAAGTCCTGAAGTCTTTTGCCGTCTTTAGCTGCTTCTTCCTCCATATACTGGAAGCGGTCTATAAATTTCAGGTTCGTCTTTTCAAGTGCTTCTTCCGGGTTTATGTCAATAAAACGGGCAAAGTTGATTAGCGAAAAGAGCAGGTCTCCAAATTCGCCGGTCGCTTTCTGCTGGTCAATAGATTGCCCCTCCGTGATGTTAAACTCTGACTCAAACTCGGTCAGCTCCTCCTGTACTTTCTTCCATACCTCTGACTTGTCGTCCCAGTCGAAGCCCGCGCCTCGGGCCTTCTCCTGTATGCGCATGGCCTTCACCAGCGCTGGGAGTGAGCTTGGTACGCCACCCAGCACCGACTTGTTGCCTTCCTTCAGTTTCAGACGCTCCCAGTTCTGCTTTACCTCTTCCTCCGTGTTAGCGGTAACATCCCCATAGATGTGCGGATGTCTGAAAATGAGCTTTTCGCAGAGCGAGTTAAGCACATCGGCTATGTCGAAAGCCTGCTGCTCGGAGGCGATCTTGGCATAAAACACCATGTGGAGCATGATGTCGCCGATTTCCTTCTTGACCTCCTGCATATCCTGTCGGATAATGGCATCAGATAGCTCATAGGTCTCTTCTATGGTCAGGTGCCGCAGGCTATCGATGGTCTGCTTTCTGTCCCAGGGGCATTTCTCGCGTAGGTCGTCCATCACATCCAGCAGGCGGTTAAAGGCCTGTAGCTGGCGCCCGCGTGGGCTGTCTTCAAATTTTTGCGTTTCATTCATGAACACAAAGATAATAAAATCATCCGGGGCGATGTTCTATTGCCATGCCGTGGCCATACCCACGCTCGGATGCATTTAAATATAAGATGCAGCAAGCAGCTAAATTCCATAAACTGCTAAACCTTAATTCTAAATTATTACTTTTGCAGCTGAAATAAATAATCTAGCAGTGGCTTTAATAAAATCAATTTCAGGAATCAGGGGTACGATTGGAGGGCAGGCCGGTGACGCGCTTACGCCGGTGGATGTGGTGAAGTTTGCCGCCGCTTTCGGTACCTGGGTATTGCAGACGACCGGCAACAATACCATTATCGTGGGACGCGACGCCCGCCTCTCTGGTGACATGGTGAACAAACTAGTGTGTGCCACCCTGCAGGGGCTAGGTATAAATGTGGTCGATCTGGGCCTGTCGACTACCCCTACCGTGGAGATGGCGGTGCCTGACTACAAGGCTGGTGGCGGTATCATCCTGACGGCAAGTCATAACCCCAAACAATGGAATGCACTCAAGCTTCTTAACCAGAAGGGAGAGTTTATTTCTGACGTTGAAGGCAAACTGGTGCTGGAGCTGGCGGACAAGGAGGCCTTTGAGTTTGCGCAGGTAAACGACTTAGGTAGCTACCAGCGCGACGACGAAGCCTTGCAGAAACACATCGATGCTATTCTGGCCCTGCCACTTGTGGATGTGAACACCATCAAAGAAAAAGATTTCAGCGTGGCTATCGACTGTGTGAACTCTTCCGGAGGTATAGCCATCCCTATGCTGCTAGAGGCGCTTGGCGTACACAAAGTGGAAAAACTGTTCTGCGAGCCGGACGGAAACTTCCCGCATAACCCCGAGCCGCTGCCCGAAAACCTGCGCGAGATTGCACGTGTGATCGAGAAAGGCAAGTTCGACTTAGGTATAGTAGTAGATCCGGACGTGGACCGCTTGGCCCTGATCAACGAAGACGGCAGTATGTTTGGCGAAGAGTATACCTTGGTAGCCGTAGCTGATTATGTGCTCAAAAACCAGGTAGGCAATACGGTGTCAAATCTGTCATCAACCAGAGCGCTGCGCGACGTGACCGAGAAGGCTGGTGGCAACTACTTTGCTGCTGCTGTAGGCGAGGTGAACGTGGTGAACATGATGAAGGCAGAGAATGCCATTATCGGTGGTGAAGGCAACGGCGGTATTATTTACCCTGAGCTGCATTACGGTCGCGATGCGCTGGTAGGTATAGCCCTGTTCCTGACGCACCTGGCCAAGTCAGGTATGAGCATGACGCGCCTGCGTGCCAGCTACCCGAATTACCATATCTCTAAAAATAAGATTGAGCTGACTCCGGATGTGGACGTGGACGATGTGCTGCAGCAAATGCAGGAGCGTTATGCCAAGCAGCCGATTAATACGATTGACGGCGTGAAGATCGAGTTTGACAAAGAGTGGGTACACCTGCGCAAGTCCAACACCGAGCCGATCATCCGCATTTATGCCGAGTCAGAGAGCAACGCTACGGCCGAGCACCTGGCCAATAAAATTATTGCTGACATCAAAGAGATTATCTCAGCCAAGGCATAATGTGTTGTTGCTGTAGCATATTTTTTAGCAAGTAACCAGAGGTTGCGTCACGGGAGAAACCATGTTTTTGTCCGGTGGCGCAACTTTTTTTTGTACTTTAGTAGTTCGTATAAGTAGAATTCAATCTTACAAATCATGCGTGTTTATTTAGATAATGCAGCTACCACTCCTCTGGACAAAGAGGTTTTTGAAGCGATGGCCCCCTTTATGCTGGAGCATTTCGGCAACCCTTCTTCCATCCATTCCCATGGGCGCGAGGTAAGGTCCGCCATCGAAAAAGCCCGTCGCACGGTAGCTACATTGCTGAACACGTCGCCTGCCGAAGTGTTTTTTACCTCCGGCGGCACAGAGGCTGATAATGCGGCCATTGTCTGTACCTGCCGATCGCTGGGTATAAAGCATGCCATTACGACCAAGCTGGAGCACCATGCCGTGCTGCACACCATGGAGATGCTGGAAAAGCAGGGTGCTGTGCAATTGAGCTACCTGCGTCACGATGAGCGCGGCAACCTGGACCTAGAGCACCTGGAGGAATTGCTGGCAAACCAACCCCGAACCATCGTTTCGATCATGCACGCCAATAATGAGATCGGCACGCTCAACGATATTGAGAAGATCGGTGAGATCTGCAGAAAGTACGATGCGATCTTCCATTCTGACACGGTGCAGACCATGGGGCACTACAAGCACGATGTACAGCAGATCGGTGCCAATTTCCTGGTAGGCTCAGCACATAAGTTCCACGGACCGAAAGGGGTGGGCTTTCTGTACTGCGATGCCGAGACGAAGATCCAGCCGCTGATTCAGGGAGGCTCGCAGGAGCGTAACATGCGTGGCGGCACCGAGAACGTGTATGGTATTATCGGTCTGGCCAAAGCGCTGGAAATCGCTTACCGCGACATGGCTGAGCACCAAAAGCACATGCAGGGCTTGAAAGACCGCATGATCTACAAACTGCGCGAGCAGATGGAGGATGTGAGTTTCAACGGTATGTCGGAGTTCGGAGACAAGAGCCTTTACACGGTACTCAACGTGAGCCTGCCAGCCTCAGACATCAACGAGATGCTGTTGTTTAGCCTGGATATCGCCAAAATCTCAGCTTCGGGCGGAAGCGCCTGCAGCAGCGGGGCCAATGCGGGATCGCATGTGCTGCGCGCGTTGGGCGTTGACCCAAGCCGTGGCTCGGTGCGCTTCTCTTTCAGCAAGTATAACACCGTAGAAGAAATTGACTACGTGGCTGAGACAGTTGCCAAAATGTATAAGAAAGAGCTGGCCTAGGTATAGGCGCAGTTTACTGTCAATACGGAAAGGCTTCAGCAGGAATGTTGGAGCCTTTCTTGATCAGGGAAAGACCAAAACAGAATAAATTTAATATATGAGAAGTATAGGCGTTTTTTGTGGAGCCAATACAGGTATAAACCCGGCGTATAGCGATGCCGCGGCGCGGCTAGGTGAGTTGATGGCCACACAAGGTATAAAGCTGGTGTATGGTGGAGGCAATGTGGGCTTGATGGGGGTGATTGCGGATGCCGTGTTGGCTGAAGGAGGTGTAGGTATAGGCGTTATCCCACAGAGCCTGGTAGACAGGGAGGTGGCACATAGAGGCTTGCAGGAACTGATCGTAGTGGAGACCATGCACGAGCGCAAGGCCATTATGGCAGCCCGATCCGATGCCTTTGTGGCCATGCCGGGCGGCTTTGGCACCTTCGACGAGATCTGCGAGATCATCACCTGGAACCAGCTGGGGATCATCAAAAAGCCAGTGGCCTTCTACAACATCAACGGCTACTGGGACAAGTTTTTCGAGATGATCGACCACACGGTAAGCGAGGGCTTCGTAAAGCTTGACCATCGTGAAAACCTGATTGTGGAAAGTGATCCGGGAGTGCTGCTTCAGAAAATCAGAGAATATTCAGATACCGCTTCCGATTATTGGGTCGACTTCAAGCGAATTTAGGTTTCAAATTTGGAGATTTGAAAATTTGAAGATGAATTTCTCGATCCAGGACCTAAGAGACTTAAGCCGCAGTCTAACCATTTATACCTGAGTCTACGATGATAATGCATTGAAAACGGAAGCGCCGCTGCAAAATTCTGCAGCGGCGCTTCCGTTTTATATTTTCCAAGGTGCTATACCTGACGAGGTGTTATGCCTGTAGAGACATCTTCAAATCTCCACATCTTCAAATTTTCAAATCGCACTAATTCTCCAGTACCATGTTTTTGAGGGCTTCTACCCAGGTGTCGCTGGAGTTGAGACTTTCGACAAGCACCCATTTCTCGCCACCAGCGTGCTCGAACATCTCCTTGAACTCTTCACCCACCTCAATAGTGGTCTCCAGGCAGTCGGCTACGAAGGCAGGGCTGAAGGCAAGTACTTTCTTGATGCCCTTAGCAGGCATGGTCTTCAGGATGTCGTCGGTGTAAGGTTGCAGCCAGGGATCGCTCAGTAGTCTCGACTGGAACGCGACGGTATACTGGTCTTCGCGCAGACCAAGTTGCTCAGCCAGCAAGCGGGAAGTAACAAAGCAGGAGGCGCGGTAGCAGTATTTGTTGCGCTTGTTGTAGCTGTTGCAACAGGAGCCCAGCTTGCAGTAACCGTGGTCGCTGCCCTTGAGCACCTGGCGCTCCGGCACCCCATGATAGCTGAATACGAAGTGATCGTATTCGTCTTCGGCCATGTACTTTTTGCCCAGCTCGGCAAAGGCGTTGATAAAGCCTGGATCATCGCAGTAAGAGGAAATGAAGTTGATGCTCGGGATGATCCACCAGTCCTTTACGATTTCCATGATTTTTTCCTGCACCGAACCTGTGGTCGCGGCGGCATATTGCGGGAACAGCGGCACCACCACGATACGGTCCACACTCTTCTCGCGCAGCTCTTCCAGAGCACTCTTAATACTCGGGCTCTGGTAACGCATTCCGAAAGCCACATGGTAGTCTTCGCCCAGAGCGGTCTGAAGCTTGGCCTGTAGGTCGAGTCCGTGAAACATGAGCGGGGAGCCGCGGTCGGTCCAGAGTTGCTGGTATACCTTGGCTGACTTAGGAGCCCGGAACGGAGCGATAATGCCGTTGACCAGGGCATAGCGGCCCACAGGGTTTATGTCCATCACACGCGGGTCCAGGAGGAACTCGCGAAGGTATTTTCTTACATCAGGAGTATTAGGCGTATCCGGCGTACCAAGGTTCACCAGCAGGACCCCGATCTTTCCGGTTGATTTCTTCTTCATCTAAACTGATAAAAGTGCTGTTGCTCTACAAAGATACGAAGTATAACGAGTTAGTTGTGATCGATAGTTTCTATGCCCTGATAGAGAAGGGCAGGGTATAAAGCCAAAAAGGGTCGGAAATGTTTGAAAATGCACTGCGCAAAGTATTCAGGAGTTCGCTGACCTCGCGGTGTCTTCAAACCCACAAGCGTCTAACAGATTGGCGGTGGATAAGCAGGTATAGGTATAGGTATAGGTATAGGTATAGGTATAGGTATAGGTATAGCCGGATATTTTGGTTAAGACATCAGCAGGAGCTGTACATGCTTTGAGGTCTTAGACATCCCCCAACAGGTATAGCAGTAGCAGGGAAAGGTCGTAACCAGTCCGAACCGTGCATGAACAACAATCAACAATTCACACAATCACTTAATCAAAAATCCTAAATCCACACATTTTCACCGTGTTTCGTAAAAAAAGAAGTAATTTTGCGTCCTTAAATTTTAGCGTATGTCCGAAACTCCGCACAAAGCCGGTTTTGTCAGTATAGTGGGTAAGCCAAACGTAGGCAAATCCACGCTCATGAACGCCCTGGTAGGGGAAAAGCTTTCTATTATCACGTCCAAAGCCCAGACTACCCGCCACCGCATCATGGGTATTCTGAACGGCGATGATTTCCAGATCGTGTACTCCGATACGCCGGGCATCATCAAGCCGCAGTATGCCTTGCACGAGTCGATGATGAGTTTTGTGCGCACCTCACTCGAGGATGCCGACATCATCCTGTTTGTGACGGACATCTACGAGAAGCACGACGAGGACGACGTGATCAAGCGTTTGCAGCACGCCAATGTGCCTATTCTGCTGCTCATCAACAAGATCGACCAGGCTACAGAAGAGGAAGTGAACGAGAAGGTGGCTTACTGGCAGGAGAAGATGAACCCGACTGAGATTCATCCGATTTCGGCATTGCACAACTTCGGTGTGGAGCAGTTGTTTGCCCGTTTGCTGGCGCTGCTGCCCGAGCACCCGGCTTTTTATCCGAAAGATGAACTGACTGACAAGCCGGAGCGTTTCTTCGTGTCGGAGATCATTCGCGAGAAGATCCTGCTCAACTACAAAAAAGAAATTCCCTACAGCTGCGAGGTGGTAGTGGAGGAGTTCAAAGAGGAAGAGGAGATCATCCGCATCCGGGCCGAGATCAGCGTGGAGCGCAAGAGCCAGAAGGGCATTGTGATCGGCCACAAAGGCGAGGCGCTGAAGAAAGTGGGCATGCAGGCCCGCGTGGACATGGAAGAGTTTTTCCAGAAAAAGATATTTCTTGATTTATACGTGCGCGTGAACGAGAACTGGCGAACTGACCAGAAGCTGCTACGCCGATTCGGCTACAGCGAGTAGCGCACCATTAAAGCTTCGGGGCACGGTGCTCCGGGGGCACTTTAACCATTTTATTTTTATTCGATGTCAACCAACATCATTGCTATCGTAGGCCGCCCGAACGTGGGCAAGTCTACTCTTTTTAACCGCCTTGTAGGGCGTCGCCAGGCCATCATGGACAACGAGAGCGGCGTGACCCGCGACCGCAGCTACGGCCACGGCGACTGGACCGGCAGGTACTTCACCGTGATCGACACAGGCGGCTACGTGCACGGCTCCGACGACATTTTTGAAGGAGAGATCAACAAGCAGGTCGAGCTGGCCATCAAAGAGGCCGACGTGATCCTGTTCATGGTAGACGTCGAGGCAGGCGTGACCAGCCTCGACGAGGAGTTTGCCAATGTGCTCCGCCGCACCGACAAGCCTATTTACATAGTAGCCAACAAAGCCGACACCAACGCCCGTGCCCATCAGATGGGCGAGTTCTATGCGCTAGGTATAGGTTTAGACATCTTTCCGATTTCGTCGCAGAGCGGTTCCGGTACAGGTGAATTGTTGGACGAGGTGGTGAAGCACTTCAAGACAGAAGGTACAGAAGACCCGGACGCAGGTATACCTCGTCTTGCCGTGTTGGGCCGCCCGAACGTGGGTAAGTCTTCTTTCGTGAACCTGCTGCTGGGCGTGGAGCGCAACATCGTAACCGACATTGCCGGCACCACCCGCGACGCCATCGACTCGCGCTACAATGCCTTTGGAAAAGAGTTTATTATTGTGGATACGGCCGGTCTGCGCCGCAAGAGCAAAGTGAGCGAAGACATTGAGTTCTACTCGGTGATGCGCTCTGTGCGTGCCCTGGAAGATTCCGATGTGTGCATTGTTATTCTGGATGCTACGCGCGGTATAGAGTCGCAAGACGTGAACATTATCTCCCTGGCTGAGAAGAACCGCAAAGGCATGGTGATTCTGGTGAACAAGTGGGACCTGGTAGAGAAGGATACGCACACCACCAAAGAGTTTGAGGAGAAGATACTAGAAGCGATTGCGCCAATTAAGTATGTGCCGATCATTTTCACCTCCGTGGTGACGAAGCAGCGTGTGCACAAGGCCATCGAAACGGCCATGCAGGTATACGAGAACAAAACGCAGAAAATCGCTACTTCCAAGCTGAACGATAAGATACTGCCGGAGATTGAGCGCTACCCGCCACCATCCATGAAAGGCAAGTTCATCAAGATCAAGTACGTGACGCAGCTGCCGACGCACAACCCGACTTTTGCGTTTTTCTGCAACCTCCCGCAGTACATCAAGGAGCCGTATACCCGCTACCTCGAAAACGCGATCCGGAAGCATTTCGGCTTCGAAGGGGTGCCGATCAAAGTGTTGTTCAAGAAAAAATAAAGACTTCTGTATCAATATATTCAGATGTTCTGTTATATTTGAAGCTTCATCTTTAACCAATCACAAAACATTATGAAAAAAGTATTCGGTTTACTATTCGTTGCAGGCCTGTTCACTTTTGCATCTTGCAATAACACAGAAGAAACTGCAACTGAAGTTGAAGCTACTGAGACAGAAACTGTAGAGACAGTTGAAGTTGAGACAGACGTAGAGGCAGACACTACTGCTACTATGGAAGACACAACTGCTGTTCAGTAATCACGGGTACCAGTACTACCTGGCGCAAGTCGGGGAAAAGAAAAAAGCACTCCTAGGAGTGCTTTTTTTATATATATACCTGAACTAATATGTGCAGATGCCGTATTGCCTTGGAAGCTATGATGCGGGAGGTGCCGCACCTGGCTATAACCAACCATTTTAAACCATCACCTAAAACCAAATAACATGAAAAAGTCATTTTACCTTTTCCTGGCCGCAGGCCTTTTCGCATTCGCTTCATGCGACTCACCAGCTGACGAAAGAGCTGACCAAGTAGAAGATGCTGCCGAAGAGCGCGCTGATCAAATTGAAGAAGCCGGTGAGCAGGAAGCTGATCGCATCGAGGACGGAGACACTACTGCTGTTATTCAGTAATCTCAGTCAGAATTATAAAACAAACGAGCGGGTCCCTCACAGGCCCGCTCGTTTGTTTTAAGCACCCAGCCGTTTCTGGATCATGCTGTTCACCAGGGCAAAGAGCCGTTTAGGGGTATAGGTGCGCCAATGCAGCTCATCGAGCGTGCCGCCTGAGTTAATGTATGAGTCAAGGTTGTAGCTGCGCATCTCGCTAAGCACAAAATCCCGGAAGCTGATGGCCGCTATCCAGCCTTCCTCCACATCCTCAAACCATTCTTCGTAGTAGTCGTCTTCGGAGCCGTGGAAGTTGAAGACGTTCTCCCCGATCAGGATAAAATGTTTCACACCTTCCTTTAAGAGCGGGTCAATGATGTTGCGCTTCAGCTTCATGATGTCGTTGTTCAGCGCATCGTTCCACTCTCCGATAAACTCGATGACAGCGAATCCCAGGTCGTAGTCGGCATAAAGGATTTTCAGGAAGAGCGTCTCAGAGTCGATGTCGTCCCACTGCGGGTGTATGTAGTACCCGTAGATGGTATGGGTATAGTAGGTGAGGCTGTTTTCGGCGCCATAGAGCGGCGAGCGCGGGTCCTCTGTGGCAGAGTACAGCTCCAGCCAGTTATAAAAGGGCTCAATGTCATGCATAGGTCAATGTGTTCTGTGTCCGTGAAGGCGGCTGGCATTTGTCAGTCTACTTAAAGCATATGGACAAAGTTGGCTATATTTAAAGAAGAAATCACCTGTTTCGGTCAACTCCTGTGTGCTGATACAGGTATAAGCAGGAACAAAATGGCAGTCAGGTATGCTAAGGCTGTTCCGAGCACGTTATAACATCGCACGTTCCAACTGAAAACACCACCCATTTCCTATGCAGTTCACATTCAGCCCTACTATTTTAAGACAAACGGTCGCTGTATTTTTCCTACTGGCCCTGCTGAGTTATAGCAGCCAGGCCTGGGCAAAGGCAGATTACACCAAAGCATACCACCCGCTCATCAACAAAGCCGAACGACTGATTATGGCCAAAGACCACGAAGGTGCGCTGCAGGTATACCAGCAGGCGTTTTCGGAGGTGCCCCATGGCTTTGCCCGCGACTACTACAATGCAGCCGTGTGCGCCGCGCTCACTGGCCACGAGAAACAAGGTATAAACTACCTGGAGAAGCTGGTGGCAAAAGGCGTGTCCCTGGAATACCTGGAGCAGCAGGAGGCACTCGACACCCTGAGGGCTCACAAAAGCTGGAAGAAGTTTGTCAGGAAATACCCGAAGCGCCGAAAGGCTTTCCGGGAGAACACGAACATAGACCTGCGCGCCGACCTGGACGAGCTCTGGGCACGTGACCAGTATTTTCGGCAGGCGAAGGGCGGGCTGCGCGTGCATGCCGATACGATCCGGAAAATAGAGGCCGACAACGTGAAGAAGCTCCTGGCCTGGATCAGCAAACACGGTTACCCGGGAGAGGAACTGATCGGGGTGCCCGACACGCTGGAACAACTGCCACGCTTCAGCATCGTGATTCAGCGCCAGACCACCGCCCGCAATGGCTTCGATTTTAAAACTGTGCTCACCCAGGCCGTACAGGAAGGCAAACTCGACCCGCACGCAGCAGCCTACCTGATGGATCAGCAGCAAGGCAAAAACCTGTACCGCTCCAAAGTGCTGGCCCGCGTCATCTGTAACAAACCCGAGGACTGCAAAGACGACGAGGAATTCGGAGACCTTTCGAGCCGCTACCTCATACAACGCGTGAGTGAAGAGGAGGAGGCGAAGGCAAACGAGCTTCGGCAGGAACTGGGATTGGAGCCCGTGGCCGATTACCGGGAAAAAATGCGGTACGCCATGAAAGATGATCGCTTTAAGCTAGGATATGACTGGGCTGTGACCAATTACAAAGTACCCAGCAAAGAAGCCGCAAAAGTGCTGGTGGAAAGCATGGCTATTCTGGACTAGCCCCATCCCAAACATTATAAAACAGCCCGGCCTGCCAGTGTATGTGAACGCTGGCAGGCCGGGCTGCTTTTGTCAGGTATAGGCTGGGCTAGGAAAGGCTGCTGCCGTTGCGATAAGCTTCGATGGCGGCCCGTACGCTGCCAAACTTCTTAAGCAAAGCGGCGGCCTCGGGTTTAGCCAGTTGCAGTTCCTCCATCAGCATGCGGATACCGCGTTCTACCAGCTTGGTATTTGATAGCTGCATATCCACCATCTTGTTGCCCTTCACATGGCCGAGTTGTATCATGGTCGCCGTGGTAAGCATATTGAGCACCAGCTTTTGGGCAGTGCCGGCTTTCATGCGCGTGCTGCCTGTCACAAACTCAGGACCTGTGATGACTTCCACAGGATAGTCAGCGACGGCGGCCACAGGGCTGTTGGCATTGCACACGATGCAGCCGGTAGCTATACCTTGGCGGCGACAGGCTTCCAGGCCGCCTACCACATAAGGTGTCCCGCCGGAGGCGGCTATACCTACCACGATGTCTTTATCTGTGATCTTATGCTCCTGCAGGTCTTTCCACGCTTGTTTGGTATCATCCTCGGCAAACTCCACCGCTTTCCGGATAGCACTATCGCCGCCCGCTATAATGCCGATGACCATGCCATGCGGCACACCGTAAGTAGGAGGGCACTCCGATGCGTCCACTATACCTAGCCGGCCGCTGGTGCCTGCCCCAATGTAAAAGAGTCTGCCGCCCTCGCGTAGGCGCTCCACCGTGGCGTTCACCAGGGTTTCGATCTGCGGAATAACACGCTCAACAGCCAGGGGCACGCTCTTGTCTTCCTGATTGATGCAGGTAAGCAGCTCGTGCACGGGCATTTGCTCCAGTCTATTGTAAAGAGAATCGGATTCGGTAGTAGACACGGTGTCGATCGGTCAGATTTTTAAACTAAAAAAAGAGTAAAGGTGCCTTTAGGCATTCTGCATTTTAAGCAGCTCCTGATGGTATTTGATCAGGCCTTCGCTCGGGCTGGAGATGATGACCCCAATGTGGCAGCCATACTTCTTCGCCACCAGCTTAAGCGTATCCGCAAAATGAAACGCGATGGACCCCACAAAGTTTACGGGCAGCTCACCAAAGCCCTCATACTTGCTGACATGGCGTTCGAAGAACTCCTCAAAGTTCTCGTAAATCATTTCCTTGATCACCGGATTCTTGCGCTTCTCGTGCATGAACTTGGCAAAAGTCGCCAGGTACTGGCTCGGTATGTCGGAGCCGTACACCGCGTCCAGGATGCCGTTCTTGGTGAGGTTATACCTGTTTGTGAGGGAAGTGGCCAACTCTTCAGGCAGCTCGCGGTACATGTAGGCTTTGATCAGCAGCTTGCCCAGGTAGGCGCCACTGCCTTCGTCCCCCATCAGGAAACCCAGCGAGGTCACGTTGTCGATGATGTTTTTGCCGTCGTAAAGGCAGGAGTTGGAGCCCGTGCCCAGAATACAGGCTATACCTGGTTTGTGGCCGCACAGCGCACGCGCAGCTGCCAGCAGGTCGTGGTCCACATAGTTGGGCACACCCGGGAAGGCACGGCTCAGGGCGTCTTCCACGCGCCTGTTACGATCCGGGGAGCTGCAGCCGGCACCATAGTAGTAAATAGCGCTGATGTTTCGCTCTTTCAGATGGGGCAGCAGCTCGGTCTCAAAAATGCTGTAGATCTTCTCAGTATCCAGGTACTGCGGGTTGATGCCAGTGGTGGTTACCTGCTCATACTGGTTGTCGGCATCAATGGTGCGCCAATCTGTTTTGGTAGAGCCGCTGTCAGCTATCAGAATCATAGTATTGGGTATTTTTATAGTTAATCAGGAGCCTGCCCGCTAAGCTGACCTACTCCCGCTGCTTTATTTTCGGTATACTGAGTTTTTGACTAGTCCGATCACCTCAAATTTGTCAAACACATATTCGGTGTGGGGGGCGTCCTTTAGCTCTTCGGTCAGGTCCTGCCCGGCCCAGTGCTCGTAGTGGTTGCCGCTCCGCCACAGCCTCGATTTCCTCACGTCGTAGATCAGCCCTTTGTAGGCCACCCATACCTCGTCGCGGTCCTGTCCGTTGCGCAGGGCGAGTTGTTGCAGGGTGTACTCCGGGAGGTTTTCTTCCATTTCGTGGCGGGCCACACAGAGCCCGTGTTGCAAATATAATAATACTGCCCTAGTGATTGGGGCAAACGGAACATAATCGGGTTTGTTTCTTTGCTGGTCTAGCCAATGCGAGCCTGCGTCAGGATCCAGCGATTGGGTACCTCGCCTTTGATGGCCTGCAGGTAGTCTTCGTAACTGCAAGGAACGATGCGCGGGCTCTTCTCGTCTGACAGGGGCTCTACTTCCATCCACCACTTTTCACTCACCTTGCTCTTAAAAAAAGTCATGCGGTCGGGGTTGTCGTTAAAGGCCACGGCGTATTTGGTAAACTTGCTGGAGCTGAACTCTGTTTCGTGCTTGCGGTGGTAGAAGCCCTCGATGAAATACCAGACCATGGTGGCAATCGTCATGGCTGTCAGTTCCTGCTTGTCCTGCTCCGGGTCATATTCATAGATGCCGAGCGACGTCATTTGGTCGCTCAAGCCTGCATACCAGCAAAGTTGGCAGGCCTCCTCGCCGCTGAGCCCAAAAGGGTTGGCGGGGGTATAGCCGGGTGCATCCTGATGGCGGATGGCGGAGATGTCGAAGGTGAGCAGGTCGGCGTGGCGCACGACAGGCTCCATTTCCTGCACGCTGCGGTGTACTTCCCCCACACGATAGGCCTCAAAGTGGAGCTTCTCGAACGTAGCCATCACCTCCGGGTCCACCAGGTACGACTGAAAGCCAATCTGGCCAAGGCTGAAGAGGTAGTTCGGCTCGTGCATCAGGATCTGGTGCAGCTGTTTTTTGTTGGCAGGCATTTCCTGATCTTCGCTCATATCCACGCTGCTATCCACCGTAACCATGTTCACAGCACGCTCCAGGTGTTCGTAGCCCATGTACTGCCCGTACTCCAGGTCATGCGAGCCACCGATGATGACAGGTATGGTCTTGTGCGAGATGAGGATCTCCACGATCTCCTTCAGGCGCAGGTAGGTGTCGTCGAGTGTTATACCTGGGCGCAGGTTGCCCAAATCCACGATGTTGCAGCGGCCGGTTCCCTTGTGCAGGCTGTACAGTTTTTTGCGCACCGCGCGAGCCGGAAATGTTTCTGATCCAGTCTCTTCTCCCCGCCCGCGCGTTTCGTTCACGCCAATCAGGGCAATGTCGGCCGAGCGCCAGTCGGGGAACTTACCTGTGAAGCGGCCGATGTAGGCACCGAGCGTGCGCGGCTTGTCGAGCAGCGCGAAGATGTCCTCGTTCAGAGGTTCGAAGAAGATGGAAAGATTCATAAAACGGTATGAGGAAAGTCAAATATAGTGAAAATGCAGCTTTTGCGAGCGGCTTTTAGTTAAGTCTAACTTTTTAATGTAAAAAGTACTATCAATATAAGAATTGACAAATATTTGTATAGGCAGGTATAGAAATTTCAGAAAAAAATAATTAAAATGCACTAACGAATGCAGGCTCAGCCCTGCCATTCTGTTTAACACACGCTTTACAACAAGACTGACACTAACCTAAGCAATCACCATGAACGTAACCCGTACGCTTGATTTGCTGCCTTTCCAGCTGCAGAACTTAGCCCAACCAGACTGTCTGGCCACTAAAATAAACGGACAGTGGGTAAAATACAGCACGCAGGACGTGCAGGACATGGCCAACCAGGTGAGCCTCGGCCTGCTGAAACTAGGTATAGGAAAAGGCGACAAAGTGGCCATTATCTCCCTCAACCGTCCGGAGTGGGTGTTCGCTGACTTTGGTATACAGCAGATAGGCGCCATCAGCGTGCCCATGTACCCGACCATCACGGTAGACGATTACCGCTATATTTTCAACGATGCGGAGGTAAAGGCGGTGTTTGTGTCTGACGCTGAGCTTTACAACAAAGTCGTGGCCGCTACCCAGGGCATGGAGAGCATCAAAGAGATCTATACCTTCGATGAGATACACGGCGCCAAGCACTGGAAAGAAGTGATTAAAATGGCCCAGGGAGAAGACGTGGCCCAGCTTGAACCCATGAAGGCCGCTGTTGCCCCTGACGATATCCTGACCATTATCTATACCTCCGGCACGACCGGTAACCCGAAAGGGGTGATGCTCACGCACAACAACATCATCAGCAACGTGAAGGGCACACTGCCTTACGTGCCGGTGAACAAAGACCACCGCGCCCTCAGCTTCCTGCCGCTCTGCCATATTTTCGAGCGCATGCTCCTATACCTATACATGCGTATCGGGGTGTCGATCTACTATGCCGAAAGCATCGAAAAGGTAGCCGACAACCTGAAAGAGGTGCAGCCGCACGTGTTTACCACCGTTCCGCGCCTGCTCGAAAAAGTATATGACAAGATCGTGGCTAAGGGCATGGAACTCACCGGCGTGAAGCGCAAGCTGTTCTTCTGGGCGCTGGAGCTCGGCCTGGAGTACGATACCCGCGAAGACAAAGGCTGGTGGTACAACAAACAGCTGGGGCTGGCCAACAAACTTATTTTCAGCAAGTGGCGCGAGGCGCTGGGTGGTAATGTGATCGCGATCGTGTCGGGTGGTGCGGCCCTGCAGCCGCGTTTGGCCCGCGTGTTCTGGTCGGCTAACATCCGCGTAATGGAAGGCTATGGTCTGACAGAGACTTCGCCAGTTATCACCGTGAACCGCTTCGAACCGGAAAACAACGCCATTGGTACCGTTGGTCTGCCGATCGACGGTGTGGAGGTTAAGATTGCCGAAGACGGGGAGATCCTGACCCGCGGACCGCACGTGATGAAAGGCTACTACAAAAAGCCTGACCTGACCGACGAGGTGATCGACGCGGAGGGTTGGTTCCATACCGGCGACATCGGCGAATTGGTAGACGGCAAGTATGTGAAGATCACCGACCGCAAAAAGGAGATGTTCAAGACGAGTGGTGGCAAGTACGTGGCCCCTCAGCCGATCGAGAACAAGCTGAAAGAGTCGGTGGTAATTGAGCAGGCCATGGTAGTAGGCGCCGGACAGAAGTATGCCGCTGCCCTGATCGTGCCATCGTTCCTGGGCTTGCAGGACTGGTGCGCACACAAAGGCATCCCGTATACCTCTGACGCGGAAATGATTAAGAAACCGGAAATTCTGGAAAAGTATAAGCGCGAGATAGACAAGGCAAACGAAGGCCTGGCGCAGTACGAAACCATCAAGAAGTTCAAGCTGATCCCGAACATGTGGACGGTGGAAAGCGGCGAGCTGACGCCAACCCTGAAGGTGAAGCGCAAGAACATCATGACCAACTACCAGAAAGAAATTGATGCCATGTACTAGCCAACTCTGAGTACAGGCCGATTATCCTTTGGCATAAAGAAAACCCTTTCCTGACCGGAAAGGGTTTTTTGTTTGTAACCATTCTACGGATTATACATAAACTATAGCAAAAGGTACTATGGCATGTAATCCGCTTTTGCTGACGATGACGGAGGTGGATTAATTTTTCTTTTAAAATAGTATGCTTGCATAACATTATTTTATATATTTGGTATAAACACCCTAAGCATGAAGCCTGAAGAAACCGTAGATTATAATGTAAAGGTATGTTGGCATGCCATCTCGCGCATGTATAATGTGGAGGCGGCCAAGAATGATATTACCACCTCCATTGGATTTGTACTGCTCAACATCAACCAAGAAACCGGCACCCCTGCCACCAAGATTGCGCCGCTGCTGGGGCTGGAGGCGCGCAGCCTGACCCGCATCCTGAAAAGCATGGAAGAGAAGGGCCTTATCTACAAGGTGTCTGACGACAAGGACAAGCGGCTGGTACGGATTTTCCTGACTGAGAAGGGACTGGAGAAGAAAGAGGTGTCGCGGCGGACGGTGCTTCGTTTCAACCATAAGCTGCAGGAGTCCATCCCGAGGGAAGAGTTGAACACCTTCTTCCGGGTATCAGAGCGCATCATCAACATGATCGAGAATAAAGAGATTTTCTAACCATAGTAGACCATCAAGCTTTTTCTATGAAAAGAATTATTAAGAAAGTAGCCGTGCTGGGTTCCGGTGTCATGGGCTCCCGCATTGCCTGCCACTTTGCCAACATTGGCGTGCAGGTGCTGTTGCTCGACATCGTGCCGCGCGAGCTTACGCCCGACGAAGAGAAAAAAGGGCTGACGCTGGAAAGCAAGCAGGTCCGCAACCGCATCGTGAACAGCGCGCTGGAGGCTGCCCTGAAATCCAACCCCTCGCCGATTTACCGCAAAAGCGATGCCCGCCTGATTCAGACCGGCAACTTCGAGGACAACATGAAGGAGATCGCCACGGCCGACTGGACCATTGAGGTGGTGGTGGAGAACCTAAAGATCAAGAAATCAGTGTTTGACCAAGTAGAGCAGTACCGCAAGCCGGGCACCCTGATCACGTCCAACACCTCTGGTATACCTATTCACTTGATGCTGGAAGGCCGTTCCGACGACTTCCGCAAGCACTTCTGCGGTACGCACTTCTTCAACCCGCCGCGCTACCTCAAGCTGCTCGAGATCATCCCGACGCCGGAAACCGATCCGGCTGTGGTGGATTTTCTGATGCATTACGGCGACCTATACCTGGGCAAGACTACCGTACTCGCTAAAGACACACCTGCCTTTATCGCCAACCGTGTGGGCATTTACGCCATCATGCAGGGCCTGCAGGTGATGAACAAGCTCGGCCTGAACGTGGACGAAGTGGACCGCATTTCTGGCCCAATAATCGGCCGTCCGAAATCCGCCACTTTCCGCACACTGGACGTGGTTGGTTTGGATACGTTGGCGAACGTAGCCAACGGCTTGTACCAGACCGGCGAAAAAGACGAATCGCGCGAACTGTTCCAGTTGCCAGGCTACCTCCAGAAAATGGTAGAGAACAAATGGCTGGGCGATAAGACCGGCCAGGGCTTCTACAAAAAAACAAAAGATGCACAGGGCAAAACCGAGATCCTGACGCTGGACCTGAACACGCTGGAGTACGGACCGAAACAGCGCGCCAAGTTCCAGAGTCTGGAAGTACTAAAACCGATCGAGGACCTGAAGAAGCGTGTAAAGACTTTCTCGAAGCAAAACGACAAGGCTGCTCAATTCTTCAACGAGTCACTCTACGGCCTGTTCCAGTATGTGAGCAACCGCATACCTGAGATCTCTGACGAACTCTACCGCATCGATGATGCCATGCGTGCCGGCTTTGGCTGGGAGCTGGGTCCGTTCGAATACTGGGACGTGATCGGTGCTCGCGAAGGGGTGCAGCGTATGATCGAAGCCGGTTACCAGCCTGCCCGTTGGGTAGAGGAAATGCTGGAGCGCGGCAAGGAATCCTTCTACATTGTAGACAACGGCAACCGCCGCTACTACGACATCCAGAGCAAAGAATACAAGGCTATACCTGGCGCCGAGAACTTCATCATTCTGAATAACCTGCGCGAGAACAAAGTTGTCTGGAAAAACACCGGAGCGACTATAACTGACATTGGTGACGGCATCCTGAACGTGGAGTTCCATACTAAGATGAACACCATGGGCGGCGACGTGATCATGGCGCTGAATAAAGGCATCGAGTTCGCCGAGAAAGACTTCCGTGGCATGGTGGTAGGTAACCAGGGTGCCAATTTCTCTGCCGGTGCCAACGTGGGCCTGATCTACATGTATGCGCTCGATCAGGATTACGACGAGCTGAACATGATCATCCGCCAGTTTCAGAACACGATGATGCGCATGCGCTACTCGGCTATACCTGTGGTAGGCGCACCGCATGGCCTCACGCTGGGCGGTGGCTGCGAGCTGAACCTGCACGTGGACCACATCCAAGCGGCTGCCGAGACTTACATGGGTCTGGTGGAATTTGGCGTAGGCCTTATACCTGGCGGTGGCGGCACCAAAGAAATGACGCTGCGCGCAGCCGACATGTACGCAGACGGCGACATCGAGCTGAACGACCTGAAGAACGTGTTCCTCAACATCGGTATGGCCAAGGTTTCTACTTCGGCCAAAGAGGCGATTGACCTGGGCTTCATGCGTAAGTCAGATGGTATCTCTATCAACAGCAACCGCCAGATAGCTGATGCCAAGGCACAGGCTATCCGACTGGCGGAGGCGGGCTATACCAAGCCGGTGCAACGCACCAACATCAAGGTGCAGGGCAAGGGCGGTCTGGGTATGTTCCTGACGGGAGCCAACGCCATGTTCACGGGGCGTTACATGTCGGAGCACGACCTGAAGATCTCGCAAAAGCTTGCTTATGTGATGTGCGGTGGCGATCTGTCTGCCCCAACCGACGTGAGCGAGCAGTACCTGCTGGACCTGGAGCGCGAAGCCTTCCTGTCACTAACCGGTGAGCGCAAGACGCTGGAGCGTATCCAGAGCATCCTGACCACAGGCAAGCCGCTGAGAAATTAATGTGATGTTATGCAGCATTGGCTGCTTGTTCTTTGTCATTCTGAAAGAAACTTGGTAGAAGGGAGGTTAAGCCCCAGCTATGAAAAGCCACAATTACTTTGTCTACATCACGACCAATCCAAGCAAAACGGTGCTTTATGTGGGAGTTACAAATGACTTAGTGTACAGGCTTGAACAGCATAAGGACAACCGAGGCAAACCTGAAACTTTTGCAGGCCGCTACTTCTGTTACAAGCTACTCTACTATGAACGCTATACTTATGTACAGCATGCAATCGATAGAGAGAAAGAGTTGAAGGAGTGGAGTCGTGAGAAGAAGATGGAGCTAATCAAAAGAGAGAATCCATACTTACGATTTCTGAAGGCAGATCCGTAGATAAAAGCTTCATCTCCCAGCAACCAAGATCCTTACAGGATGACAAAATAAAAATGAAATACAGCTGATAGTATAAACTATAAAGAGCATCAATATGAACAATGCCTATATCGTAGCCGGATTTCGCAGCGCCGTTGGTAAAGCCAACCGCGGAGGTTTCCGGTTCACCAGACCCGATGACCTGGCCGCTGATGTTATCAAGCACCTGATGGCCTCTGTGCCGGCTCTTGACCCGGAGCGCGTAGATGACCTGATCGTAGGAAACGCCGTGCCGGAAGCAGAGCAGGGCCTCCAGATCGGCCGTATGATTTCACTGCTAGCCTTACCAATGTCCGTTTCAGGTATGACCGTGAACCGCTACTGCGGGTCGGGTGTAGAGACCATTGCCATTGCCTGCAATCGTATTCAGGCAGGTATGGCCGACTGTATCGTAGCCGGTGGTACCGAGTCGATGTCGTTGGTGCCGACCGTTGGCTGGAAGACGGTGCCCAACTACAACATCGCCAAAAAGAACCCGGACTGGTACCTGAGCATGGGCCTTACGGCAGAGGCAGTAGCCCAGGACTACAAGGTTACACGTGAAGACCAGGACGAGTTCGCCTATAACTCCCATCAGAAGGCGATCAACGCGATCAAGAACGGCTACTTCAAAGACCAGATCGTGCCGATCACAGTGGAGGAAACTTATGTAGATGAGAACGGCAAGAAAAAGACCCGCTCTTATGTGGTAGACACCGACGAAGGTCCGCGTGCCGATACTTCGATGGAGGCATTGGCCAGGCTAAAGCCCGTGTTTGCGAACGGCGGTACGGTAACAGCCGGTAACTCTTCGCAAACTTCGGATGGTGCTGCCTTTGTGATCGTGATGAGCGAGCGCATGGTAAAAGAGCTGAACCTGGAGCCGATTGCCCGCCTGGTAAGCTACGGCACTGGCGGTGTGGACCCACGCATCATGGGGATGGGCCCAATAGCCGCTGTGCCGAAAGCCCTGAAACAAGCCGGTATGACTCTCAACGACATCGACCTGATCGAGATGAACGAGGCCTTCGCGGCTCAGTCTATTGCCGTGATGCGTCACCTGGAGTTTGACCCGGCGAAACTGAACATCAACGGAGGTGCCATTGCGCTAGGTCACCCGCTGGGATGCTCTGGTGCCAAACTGAGCGTGCAGCTCTTCAGCGACCTGCGCCGCACCGGTGGCAAGCACGGCATCGTAACGGCATGCGTGGGCGGCGGTCAAGGCGTAGCCGGCATATTCGAACTTCTGAAGTAGTAATTAATCTGTACCTAAAACACTAATCATAATCTGCCATGGAAAATGTAACAGATAAAAATAAAGCTACCCTCCGCGGTGGTGAATTCCTGATCAAAGAAACCGATCCGCAGGAGGTGTTTATACCTGCTGAGTTCAGTGAGGAGCAGCGCATGATGGCGCAGACCTGTCTGGACTTTGTGCGCGAAGAAGTGAACCCGCTGCTCGACCGCCTCGACAACCACGAAGAAGGGCTGATGGAAGGCCTGATGAAAAAGGCAGGTGAACTTGGTCTGTTTGCGGTATCAATGCCGGAGCAGTACGGTGGCCTGAACATGGACTTTAACACTTCACTGCTCGTGACAGAGTCAGTGGGTGGAGGACACTCATTTCCGGTGGCCTTTGCTGCCCACACAGGTATAGGCATGCTGCCGATCCTGTACTTTGGTACGGAGGAGCAGAAACAGAAGTACCTGCCGAAACTGACTTCAGGTGAGTGGGCGGCTGCCTACTGCCTCACAGAGCCGGGCTCCGGTTCCGATGCCCTGGCAGCCAAGACCAAAGCCGTATTGAATGGTGCGGGCACGCACTACATCCTCAACGGCCAGAAAATGTGGATCACGAACGCCGGCTTTGCCGATGTGTTCATCGTGTTCGCGCAGGTGGATGGCGACAAGTTCACGGGCTTCATTGTAGAAAAAGGCTACCCAGGTTTGAGCCTAGGCAACGAGGAGCACAAAATGGGTATCAAAGGTTCTTCAACACGCCAGGTATTCCTCTCCGACTGCGAAGTGCCAAAGGAAAACGTGCTGGGCGAGATCGGCAAAGGACACCTGATCGCCTTCAATATCCTCAACATTGGCCGTATCAAGCTTTGCGCAGCTACGTTGGGTGCCTCTAAAAAAGTAGTCGACCTGTCGGTGAAGTATGCCAACGAGCGTCAGCAGTTCAAACTGCCGATCTCTAAATTCGGTGCCATCCGCCACAAACTGGCCGAGCAAGCCATCCGCATTTATGCTGTAGAGTCGGCGCTATACCGTTGCGGTATGGATATCTACCGCAAGGAGCAGGAGTTGCTGGCAGCTGGTAAGGGCGAGAATGAGGCCATGCTGGGTGCTGCCCGCGAGTTTGCTGTGGAGTGCGCCATGCTGAAAGTAGAAGGCTCCGAAGTGCTCGACTACGTGGTAGACGAAGGCGTGCAGATTTACGGTGGTTACGGCTTCTCAGCCGACTACCCAATGGACCGCGCCTACCGCGACTCCCGCATCAACCGCATTTTTGAGGGCACGAACGAGATCAACCGTATGCTCACTGTGGACATGATCCTCAAGAAAGCCATGAACGGCGAACTCGACCTGATGGGCCCTGCCCAAGCCGTGCAAAGCGAGCTGATGGCTATACCTGATTTCGGTGCGGAAGAGGAAGGTTTGTTCGCTGCAGAGCACAAGGCCATCCGCAACCTCAAGAAGGCGATCCTAATGGTAGCGGGTACGGCGGTGCAGAAATACATGAACTCGCTGGCTAAAGAGCAGGAGATCCTGATGAACATCGCCGACATGGCCATCAAAACCTACGTGGCGGAATCGACGCTGCTTCGTGTGGAGAAACTGGTGGGCATGAAAGGCGAGGAGGCTGTGGCCAACCAGATCGACATCATGCAGGTAACGGTGAACGATGCCGTGGATACGGCTTACATGGCGGGCAAAGATGCCATTGCCTCGATGGTGGAAGGCGACGAGCAGCGCCTGTTGTTCATGGGCCTGAAGCGCTTCACCAAAAAAGACCTCTACAACACCAAAGAGGCACGCCGCCGCATAGCCGCCGCGATGATCGAGGCAAACGAATTCGTGTACTAGATTCTGACAGATCTATAGTTTAGGAAAGGCTGCTTCCGTAGGGGGCGGCCTTTTTGTTTTATTGGGTTACCACCAGGCGACTTATTGATTAAACGTGCGTAAACATATCAGACAAAGTATAATTAAACCAGAGCGTATGGGTGTAACATGCCTGATTCCATGCTATAACGAACAGGATCGGATTGCAGCAGTGCTGGATGTGGTAACCACAGTAGAAGGTATACAGCAGGTCATTTGCATCGACGACGGGTCATCAGACAATACGGCTACCATGGTTAGCCGGCAATGGCCCTCTGTGCAGGTCATCCGCCTGAGTCAGAACCGTGGGAAAGCCGCTGCCATCCAGTACGGTCTGCAGTTTGTGGAGCACGAGTTAATTCTGCTTATGGACGCCGACCTGCAGGAGATCGATGGAGCAGAACTCGAAAAGGCCATTTCCGCGTTTCAGCACACTGCAAAAGTCGACATGCTCATACTGAGGCGCATCCGCTCTCCCTGGTTTGTGCGCTGGTACCGCAGTGATATTCTACTATCCGGCGAGCGGCTCCTGCGGCGAAGCGACTTGGAGGAAGTGCTCTCTCAGCCTGTAGCACGCTACCAGTTGGAGGTGGCCATTAACCGCTACATGATCAAGCGACATAAGCGGGTACGCTGGATGCCCTGGTCCGCCATGAACACCTACAAGGTCGACAAGCTCGGGGTGCTCGAGGGATCCCGACGGGAGTTCAAAATGTATGTCGAGATTGTGGACTATGTGGGCTTTGTGCACATGCTGGTGCAGCTGAGCTCCTTTACCCGAAAGCTCAAAAAGCAAAAAAGCGCAACCAACGAGTGGTCGCGCTTTCTGTCAGGTATACGGATGTCCTGATTACTTGATCTGCAAGCGGCGCAGCTGCAGGCTGTTTGCTTTTTTGGATGGGCGCACCACCGTTACCAGGTCGCGGTCTGTGAGCCAGGCCGTGAAATCCTTCACATAGGAGATATCCTTATCGTCAGCCACATTCAGGCCGGCTGCCTTTGGAGCCTCAGCCTTGCCTGTGTTGGTGTCGATGCGGCGCAGGTATAGATCGTGTTTGCCGTCCAGTTCTTCGAGCGTAAGCAGGTTTAGCGTGTTGCCCGACAGGTGATAGCGGTAGGATATACCTGTAAAAGCTTCGTCAGCAGGTGCTTTCTGACTCTTCATCAGCACAGAGCTCCAAGCTGTGCCCATAAACTGATCGTAGGCAAACAGGTGCATCTCCTTGGCATAGTAAGGCGAGTTCTCACCACCCTCCATATATTTTTTCTCAGCCAGTACGATCAGCTTTTCTTCCGGTGTCAGGATCAGGTCGGTCAGGTAAATGTCTTCCAGGCGACTGGCTTTTGCACCGCTCTTGTCCAGTTTGTTGACACTGGCCAGGTACTCGGGCGTGAACCGGAATTCCTCGGCAAATACCATGTCCTCGTTTTCGAAGTCGAACTTCACGGCTTTCAGACTGTAGTAATCGCCCGTTTTCTCATCGGCGGTGAGCACTACGCCATACAGGTTGCCATTGGGCTGCAGGGCGTATTTGCTGTCCATGATATATACCTTCTTGCCGTCGAACATGCCGCCTACCAGCACCGACATTCCCTTGGCCTCCGGCGACTTGAGCGTATACTGGCGCACGGTCAGGCGCTCCATGTTTTCGGAAATCAGGCTGATGAACTGGTCGCCGGCATCGTTCACAATCACTTCGGCCGACACAATGCCGCGCAGGTCGCTCAGGTTGTACTTGGTGTCCTTTAGTTTCTGCAGTTTGCCATCATACAGGCTGCCGCTTATACCTTGCACCACCTGGCTGCCTCCAACGTGGAAGCGGTAGGCCAGGAGTTTGGTACCGTCCGGCGATAAGGCTACACCTGCTTTGCGAATATCAGCGGGGGCTTCGAGCAACAGCACCGGCTTGTCTTTCTGGCCGTTCTGCAAATTAACCCGGTGTGCATAGAGCACCTGGTTGCCCTTTTCATCGTGGCGATGCGTAACCACCAGCGCCGCCTCCTCATTCCGGGTAAAAGCCTCCAGCGTTTCTTCTGCAGCCAGTGGTATAGCTGTTGACCAGGCTTTCTTGAGAGCGGCATTGTAGCGCTCTATGGCATACTCGCCAGGTTTGTTTCGGCTGAGGATCACAAACCCATCGGCTCCCAAGGGCAGCGTCTTGCTCGTGATGCTTTGGTTGTACTGGTCTTCGTTGTTGTCAGGGAGATAAGTGAAAGGTATAGCGGCTTTTCGGCCTTGGGCGGCGGCAGTTGTGGCAGACAAAAGCACCAGCAACAATAGAAGCGGCAAAAATGAACGTGTTTTCAAGGTATAGGTATTAGATTTTTATTGAGTCGAATGAAGTGTGTCAGGTATAGACAAGCCGAATATAGGATAAAATTGTTTCTCGTGGAACTGGCGCAAACAAAACCTTAAACGCAAATTGTCGGGAAGCAGGTATCGCCTTGTATTAATGTAGCTGTTCTGTTTCCAACACGGAGACAGGTTGTTTCTTGTCATCGATGGCTACAAATGTAAAGCTGCCATGGATAGCCTTCAAGCGCACATCCGAATACATTTCTTCGATAAAAATTTCTACTTCCACTTTCAGGCTGGTATTGCCTACCCGTTTTACTTGTCCGATCAACTCTATAATAGTGCCTGCAGGTATAGGTTGGGTGAAATCAATTTTGTCGGACGATACGGTGACAACCCTTTTGCGGCAGAAGCGGGTGGCGGTGATAAAAGCTACTTCATCCATTAACTGCATGGCCGTGCCGCCAAAAAGCGTGTCGTAGTGGTTAGTAGTGTTTGGGAAAACAGCTTTGAAAATGCGCGTTTCTGAATCGGCAATACGTTTCTGTAAATTCATGATGTATGAGGTTGATTTTGCTGAGATACAGGTATACCGCCTCGCATAGCTGATGCTGTTGTTATATACAGGAGAAGCATGTGATCGATGAGCGGCATACACAGGTAATTTAGGCATGCCGGCGTAGGTACATGTGGAGAGGGAGTAGACGCGCGTGCGTAAGTCGCAGAGGGCTACTATGCTACCACAGGCCTCAAACGCGAAAGCATGCGTGGATACAGTTAGGGCAAGTCTCCTGGCTTATAACATTGCAGCCGTCCTTCTCATCCGTTTTCCAGACAATGGACATCTGTTTGGCAGCAATTGATCGTTACTTACAGTTGCGCGTCAGCCCGCGATTTGCACACGGTTCCTTTTTAAACCCCAGCCTATTCCTGACTGAGGTACCTCCAACGCTGTAAAGATAGAGATTTTTAGCTGATCCGGCTCCAGTTAACGGTATTTACGCTAAGCGATTTGATGTGCCGCACGATGTTTTGGTTCTGGGCTTGCTCCAATTGAGGATCCTCGTTCAGCAGGCGTTGCGCTGCCGCACGTGCCTCCTGCAAGATGGGAGCATCCTTGGCCAGGTCGGCGATGAGCAGATCGAGCACCCCGCTTTGTTGCGTACCCATCAGGTCGCCAGGACCGCGTAGCTTCAGGTCTATGTCGGCAATCTCGAAGCCGTTGTTGGTGCGCACCATTGTTTCCAGTCGGGTCTTGCTGTCTTTGCTCAGTTTATAGCCCGTCATCAGAATACAATAGCTCTGCTCCGCACCACGGCCCACGCGGCCGCGCAACTGGTGCAACTGCGACAGCCCAAAGCGCTCGGCACTCTCGATGATCATCACCGAGGCATTAGGTACGTTCACGCCTACTTCGATTACAGTCGTCGCCACCATAATCTGGGTCTCGTTTTTGACGAAGCGCTGCATTTCGTAATCTTTGTCCTGCGCCTTTAGTTTGCCGTGCACCATGCTCACCTGGTATTCCGGAAAAGCCCGGCGCACGCTCTCATAGCCATCCATCAGGTCCTTATAGTCCATACCTTCCGACTCCTCGATGAGCGGGTACACGATGTATACCTGGCGTCCCAGCTTGATCTGGTCGCGCACAAACTGAAACACCTTCAGGCGGTGGGAGTCGAAGCGGTGCACCGTCACTATTTCTTTACGACCGGCCGGCATCTCGTCAATCACCGACACATCCAGGTCGCCGTAGAGCGTCATGGCCAGGGTACGAGGTATAGGTGTGGCCGTCATCACGAGCACGTGCGGGATGATGCGCGGGTTCTTGCGCCACAGCTTCGAGCGCTGCTCCACGCCAAAGCGGTGCTGCTCGTCCACAATGCACAAGCCCAGGTTGTGGAACTGCACCACATCCTCCAACAGGGCATGCGTACCCACGATCATCTTCATTTCGCCTGAGCGCAGCTGTTCGTGCAGTACTTTGCGGTCTTTGGTCTTGCTAGAGCCGGTGAGTTTGCCGATGTTTATACCTAGTCGGTCAGCAAACGCCTTGAGGCCAGTGTAGTGCTGATCCGCCAGAATTTCGGTAGGCGCCATCAACACCGACTGTGCCCCGTTATCGGCGGCGATGAGCATGGTGATAAAGGCCACAATAGTTTTGCCGGAGCCCACATCGCCTTGCAGCAGACGGTTCATCTGCTTGCCGGCTGTCAGGTCTTTGTGTATTTCCTTGATCACCCGCTTCTGCGCATTGGTGAGGTCGAAGGTCATGTGGTTTTTGTAGAACTCCGTCACCGTTGGCACCTGCTTGAACACTTGCCCAGCCAGGTCGGCGCGGCGAACCGTTTTCTGACGCAGCAGACGCAGCTGAATATAAAAGAGCTCTTCGAACTTGAGTCGGAACTTGGCGGCGTTGTACTTCTCGACCGACTGCGGAAAGTGGATGTTGATCAGCGCATCCCGCTTGCTCATCAGGCGGTACTGGTCGATCAGCTCCGGCGAAAGTGTTTCGTGTATGTTCGGTTCGGCTACTTTCAGCAGCATTTCCATCATGCGGGCGATGGTCTTGCTTTCAACCCGAAATGCCTTTAGTTTCTCAGTCGTATTGTAGACCGGTTGCAGAAAAGAGGCTGTCTGTTTTTCCTCGCCCAGTTCCTCCAGCTCGGGGTGCGCCATGCTCCACTTGCTGTTGAAGGAAGTAGGCTTGCCGAACACGATGTAGTCGGTGTGGTTCTTCAGTGACTTTTGCATCCACTTCACGCCCTTGAACCAAACCAGCTCCATCTCGTTGCCGTCTTCATCCACGAGTGTAGCGGCCAGTCGTTGCTTTCGGCCTTCGCCCAGCACATCCTTGCCCCGCACACGTCCGCGCACCTGCACATAGGGCATGCTCTCGTCCAGTTCAGCTATTTTGTAGAACTGGGTGCGGTCGAGGTAGCGGAAGGGGTAGTGCTGGATGAGGTCGCCGTAGGTATAGATGTTGAGCTCCTTCTGCAGCAGCTCAGCCCGCTGCGGCCCCACGCCTCTCAAAAATTCGATTTTGGTATGGAAGAAGTTGTTCAAGGGTGTAGGCTCAGGTTAGGTAAATAAGGTATAGCAGGTATACCTGACAAAAATAAGCAAAAGCCCCGACAGGTGTAAGTGCTGGCAGGGCTTTATGCTTTATAAGTGGTAGTGATATGTATAAAAGTCCTTCCGATCAAGTTTATTGCTGGCATCAAAATTCGTAGTACGTTGCATTAAAACTACCTTTGGAGATTTCTGCAACTTCGCCTGTCGTGGCGTTATGGGCTTTAAAGCGGAACGTACCAGCTATTGTTCTTTTATACCTATCGATCGATGTAATGGATAATGAGCCTGTATGTGTATGATCCGTACGGAAATCCTTGTTCGTATCTTCGGTATAATACCCTGCATTGAAATGCTCCCCAAGTTCATACTCCCTCACCTGGATCCCTCTTGTTGTATCTCTTACACTTACCAAGAGGGAAGTAGAGCCGTTTTGAGCGCTAAACCAGAATCTATTTCCATTATCCATCAGCGTAAATGAAAGAGAGTTCGTTTTAAATCCACTGCTCGGCCACCACCGCTTACCGTTTATTCTGACGCAAAATGATTCGTCACAGAAACTGTCTTTGGAACAGGCAAGCAGGCCAACAAGAAGCAACAGGAGGTATAGCTTGTTTTTCATAGGTAGCAACTGTTGTGTTTCATGCGGTGAGCGCTGTAATACCCACCTTCCACAAGATCAGAAGGATTAAAGTCTGTGCCGCCACTAGCCACCCAAGCTTTGCCGTTGACGATCGCACCCATCGTGCCAGCGCCGGTTTGAGTGGCATCGGGTAGCAGCTTTATTTCGTCATTCTTTCACACCACAAGCACCAGAGACAAGAGAAATAGGATCAGTTTGGGGCTTTGCTTTATGATGATAGAGCTGAATTTTATATTAAATATACCTTATATTATTATAAATATACTTAGGGCGTGCTGTCTTTTTTTGCGCTATACCTACAGGTCTATTTAAAACCGTGAATGGCTGCCTGAAACAAAAAAAGGACCGCAGGTATACCCACGGTCCTTTGTCTATTGTCACAAATTCTTTCGTCAAAGAAACCCTACTTCTTGTCCTTAAACTCGAGTGTGTTCAGCAGGTGCACAATATCTTTCTTCACATACTCGATCACCGGAGCGAGAGAGTCGTTCTGCGTAGCGGTTCTGAAGTAGAGCGCCCCACGGAAAAAGTGCGTGGTCGTATCAGTTACATAGAACTGAAACTGGCTCGGAATCTCGCCTTCCAATTCAAACACAGAGGCGACATCGCCCTGCGGTGTCCGGATTTCCGATTCCTCAATCGAATACGCCTTTATCTGGTGTTTGCCAGTCAGTTTGCGGGCGTCCTCGATCAGGTCGTTGAGCATCTTCGGGTTGTTGTTGATGGCCTTGTAGGTCAGCTGCACGTTGGCCCCCAAACTCGGATAAATGATGTTGATCCAGTGCGGCTGTGCGATCAGCGAAGAATCCGGGCGGATCTTGGCGTGCTTCGAATACTCAAAGGTAAACGGATGCTCGTCCTGCAGGGGCTGGTAAGCGGCCTCTGGCAGATCGATGCGGTTGTAGCCTTTCGGTTTTGGAGTGTACTCGGCGTTGCAGCTCGCCATGGCCAGGGCCATACCTGCCCACAAAGCCAGTTGCAGTTTAGCTGACTTTATGATAGTGCTCTTTTTTGCTTGCGACATTAATCTTAACTCGTTTTACACGCTTATTGTCCGCCGACTCCACCGTAAAATAATAGCGGCCGTACGACACTTCCTCGCCCACAAAGGGAATGCGGCCAAAGAGCGCCAGCATCAAGCCTGCCACTGTTTCGTGCTCACTTTTTACCTCTTTAAAGGCATCAAACGGAACCTCCGTGATTTTGCAAAAGTCGTGCAGCGATGTTTTACCGTCAAATATAAAGGTATTTTCGTCGAGTTGTGAGTAAATGATCTCGTCCTCGTCGTCAAACTCATCGTTGATCTCACCCACGATCTCCTCAATCACATCTTCCATCGTCAAGAGGCCTGCCGTTGTGCCATATTCGTTCACGACAATGGCCATGTGCACATGCTTCTCCCGGAAGTCCTGCAGCAGGTTAGCGATGTGCTTGGTCTCCGGTACAAAAAAAGGTGCCCTGATCAAACTCTGCCATTTAAAGTCTGCGCCCTTGTCGAGGTGTGGCAGCAAGTCCTTTACATACAAAATGCCGTCGATGCTGTCGGTGCTTTGGGTATAGACCGGCACACGCGAGTAGCCCCATTGTATGATTTGCGGAAGCAGTTCTGGCAATGTGGCGCTTTGCGGGAAAGCCACAATGTCCATTCGCGGTCGCATGATCTGCTTCACCGTAATTGAGCCGAAGTTTACGATGCCACGCAAAATCTTGCGTTCTTCTGGCGATGTACCTTCATTGGACATGGCTACGTCTAGGCTATTATGCAGTTCTTCCAGCGTCTGGCTATAAGATCGCACCCGGTAACGCTTGTCAATATAATAACTGATGCCCGTCAACAACCAGGTAATCGGCTTTAGTACCGGGGATAGCGCCGAAAGCACCGGGGCCATGCGCTGTGCAATGGCAGGACCGTGCTGGCGGGCGTATACCTTGGGCAGCACTTCGCCAAAGAACACAATGAGGAAAGTAATAACCAGCACACTTACAATCAGTGTGGCGGCCGAAATGGCGACAGAATTGGTTACCTGCCACGCAATATAGGCGCAGAGGGTAATGATGCTGACATTGATGGCGTTGTTGATGATCAGAAGTGACGCCAGTAGCTGGCGCGGGGTCTGTAGCAGGCGGTGCACCAGTTGAAGCTTATCGTCTTTGCTTGTCCTGGCTTTCTCGATCTCCTGGGGTGAGAGCGAGAAAAAAGCTGCTTCCGCCCCCGAGGTGAGGGCAGAGAGCAGCAATAAGATAAAGCAGGCCGAGATGGCTGCGATATATTCAATTCTAAGTAAAGCTGTTGCGCTTTGTAAAAGTTGCAGTAAGCTATAACTTAGGGGGTCTCCGGAATCTAAACTGTCCAAAATCAGATAGTTAGGTTAAACATGGGTTAGAACGGGAGGTCGTCTGGCTCGTCGTTCTGGAAGGCAGAAGCATTGCCCTTGCCGGATGCGGCGGCACTACCCTGACCTGATGAGGCTTGTCCTGAGGACTGTGAAGGTGCGCTGCCCTGGAAGCTTCCTGAGCCGCCATTGCCGCCTTCGCGTGCGCTGAGCATGGTCATGTTATCAGCTACGATCTCGGTGCTGTAACGCTGCACGCCCTCTTTGTCCTGGTAACTGTTGGTGCGGATCTTGCCTTCAATGAAGACAGACTGTCCTTTGCGCAGGTACTTTTCGGCTACCTCGGCCAGACCGCGCCACAGCACGATGTTGTGCCACTCGGTGCGCTCCTGGCGCTCGCCGTTTTTGTCTTTGAATGTTTCGGAAGTAGCGATCGGGAAACGCGCTACAGCTACGCCGCCTTCGAGGTGGCGAACTTCTGGGTCCTTACCAAGGTTTCCGATAAGGATAACTTTGTTTACACTTGCCATGTCTTTTTTTGTTTAATATTAAATTGATTTGGGCTACTCCGACAACCAAGCCGGAGGCAATTATGGCTACTGAACCTCTAGAATGCATTTGCAAACAGAAAAGTTTCAGTTTATAAATTTAGTAAAATCTTCTCATCTTTCAAATAGCTGTCGATAAGAATTGGCTTCGGCAGTGCCTCTATTTTTTCAGATGAATAAGGTGCCAGCCGCGCCTCCTGCAAAACTTCTTCCTTTAAACGAAAATCGAGCTGAATAAGGTAAAACCGGGCCGTGATTTTCTGGTGGCTGAGCACGTGCTTGTATTCTTTTCGGGGTGCCAGCAGATGCGATTCCTCTACGGCTATACCTGCATCGTTTAACTCTTTCAGTAGCCGGGCTGTGTCAAGCGTTTTGGAGTCGCTTTCGTGCAGGTAAAAGTCATACAGCCCTTCCCAGATGTCGCCACTCAGGCGCTTGCGCATGTAGTACTCGCCGTCGTGCACAAACACCATGTAGTGGAAAAAACGCGCGCGGGCCGCCTTGGCCTTCGATTTTACAGGCAGCTCCTGTACCAAGCCATGGTTAAAGGCAAAACAGGACTGCTGAAACGGGCAGAACAGGCAATCGGGCATGACGGGCGTGCACTGGATGGCGCCAAACTCCATAATGGCCTGGTTAAAGGTATCCGGCGCATTGGCAGGTATAAGTTCGTTGGCCAATTGCTGAAATACCTTGCGCGAAGCCGGAGCCGCAATGTCGTCTGACAGACCAAACACCCGGGCCAGCACCCTGAACACGTTCCCATCCAGCACCGCCACTTTTTCCCGGAAGGCAAAAGAGGCAATGGCAGCGGCAGTATAGCCGCCTACGCCACGCAGTTTCAGCAGCTCCTCATACCTGCTCGGGAACACGCTGCCATACTCCTGCACAATTTGCTGGGCGGTATGGTGCATGTTGCGGGCCCTGGAGTAGTAGCCAAGTCCCTGCCAGAGGCGAAGCACCTCGTCCTGCGGAGCGGCAGCCAGTTGCTGTACCGTAGGATAGGCCTCGGCAAAGCGCCGGAAGTAGGGCAGTCCCTGTGCTACACGCGTCTGTTGCAGGATCACTTCCGACAGCCAGATCAGGTATGGATCGGTGGTATCGCGCCAGGGCAGCGCCCTTTTGTGGCGCTGGTACCAGTCAATAATTGTCTGGGCAAACAAGGGGCTGGGCTTATTTTCCATAGCTGATGTAAGGCAATTGATGTGGGGAGTGGAAACAGACAAAGGTAAAGCTTTGTTCTGGAAAGGAGAGAGGAGGAATTTGTAAGATAAAGGTATGTGTCTAAAATATAAGCACATAACCCGCGTTAGGGGGTTGGCAAGCTGGCACGGGTATTGTAGCGGTGTGTCCGGAAAAAAGGGCTTTGGCCCGGCAAGTTTCAGCAGGGCATAATCTGTAATAATTTAGTGCTAAAGCTTTTACTTGTCGAAAAGTAGGCATACCTTTGTGCCCCGAAAAATGGAGAACGGCAGCGCTGTGGTTCCTCCTGAAAAATAGAAAGTTAACTTATTTCTAATTTATAAAAATCTAAGAAAGTGACTAAAGCAGAAGTAATATCAGAAATTGCTGATAAAACAGGGATTGATAAGGCTGATGTGCAATCTACCATCGAGGCGTTTTTCAAAGTGGTGAAAGACTCTATGGCCGACGGCAACAACATCTACGTGAGAGGTTTTGGAAGCTTTGTAAACAAGAAGCGCGCAAAGAAAGTGGCTCGTAACATTTCGAAGAACACTTCCATCATTATTGATGAGCACTTTATTCCAAGCTTCAAGCCATCTAAAACCTTTATTGCCAAGATTAAGAACAGCAAAAAGATCAAAGAACTGGCCCATTCTTAATTCTTTCGTATATTTGCCGGTTGCCTTTTAGGTTATCATTTAAATTACAGTCACTTACAAAAACAGAAATACATGTCACGAGCTCAAATACTGATACTTGTCGCAGCTATTGCCCTGGCAGCAGCTATGTTTTTTCTGCCGAAAGTGGTTGTAACAAAAGATGACAGCACAACGGCTACCAGCACCGGTGAGACAACCACCCTGCCGGAAGGACACTCTGAGGACGATGGACATGACCACGGTGCCGCACCGGCCGCTTCGGCTGATGGGGTGCACGCCATGGCCACACCAGAGCAACTGATGGAACTCGCCACCGTGCGTGCCCGCTACAACAAGGCAACGGACGATAAAGCGCGTGGTCTGCTGGCCAACGAGCTCGGAGCCGCTTATGCTGCAGCCAGCAAGTTCGACAGTGCAGGCTACTACTACGAGTTGGCAGCTGAAGCCCGTCCGGGCGAGAAGAACTTCCGCAAAGCGGGTGATCAGTACTTCGAAGCCTTTACGTATGCGTCAACACAGCAGCGTGCCAGCGAACTAGGCGGCAAGGCCCGGAAAATGTACGAGCAGGTGCTGAAAAACAACCCTTCGGACCTGGATGCGAAAACCAACGTAGCCATGACCTACATCGCCAGCGAAAACCCAATGCAAGGTATAACGCTGCTGCGTGAGGTGATTTCGGCCGATCCGAAAAACCAGAAGGCACTGTTTAACCTGGGCATCCTGTCAGTACAGTCCGGACAGTGGGACAAAGCTGTGGAGCGTTTCCAGGAACTGGTAAATGTGAATCCGGAGCACGTGGAAGGCACCTTCTACCTGGCAGTATCGCTGGCAGAAACCGGCAAGAAAGAAGAAGCCATCAGGACTTTCAACAAAGTGAAGACCATGAGCAGCGACCCTGCCCTAACCGCCTCTGTTGACGAGTACCTGGCAAAAATGTAATAAAAGAACTAATCATTTAATAAAAATTTCGAGACTATGCCTTGCGGAAAGAAAAGAAAAAGACATAAGATTGCTACTCACAAGAGAAAGAAGCGTCTAAGAAAAAACAGACATAAGAAGAAGTAATTTCTTCTGCGTTTATTGAGGCCCACATTGCTTCTGCAATTGTGGGCTTTGGTCTATACATCCAACTAATCTTTGAGAGAAATTGAGTAACGAGCTTATAATCAATTCTACTCAGGATGGAGAGCGCATCGCCCTATTACAGGACAAGAGACTTGTAGAGTTTCACCACGAAAAGAAGGATACCAACTACATTGTAGGCGACATCTTTCTGGGTACTGTAAAAAAAGTAATGCCAGGCCTAAACGCCGCTTTTATTGACATTGGCTACCATAAGGATGCATTTTTGCATTACCATGACCTGGGCGCCAATATCAAAACGCTGAACAAGTATGTGAAAGCGGCACAGACACAGAAGAACGCTTCTGCAAAGCTCAACCAGCTTAAATTCGAGCCAGAAATTGACAAGCTCGGCAAGATCGCTGATGTTCTGAAAAAAGGACAGCAACTCTTGGTGCAGATTGTCAAAGAGCCGATATCCACCAAAGGACCGCGTCTTTCCTGCGAGCTTTCGCTCGCCGGGCGATACCTGGTGCTCGTGCCGTTTTCCAACACGGTAAGTGTATCCAAAAAGATCGTCAGCAAAGAGGAACGCACACGGCTCAAACGCCTGATCACCTCGATCAAGCCAGAGAACTTTGGTGTGATCATCCGGACTGTGGCGGAAGGCCGTGAGGTAGCGGAACTCGACAGAGATCTGCGCAACATGGTAGAAAGCTGGGAAGAAGGCTTCAAATCGCTGAAGATAGCCAAACCCAATGACAAGATCATCGGGGAATTGGGACGTTCTTCGTCCATACTGAGAGACTTAATGAACGAGAGCTTTGACAACATAGTAGTGGACGACGAGTCACTCTATGACGAGATCAAAGCATACATCGGTAGCATTGCGCCAGACAAAGTAAAGATTCTGAAGCACTACACCGGTAAGACAAAAACCTTCGAACACTTTAACATTGAGCGGCAACTAAAGGCTGCTTTCGGTAAAACAGTGACCATACCAGGCGGCGGATATCTGGTAATAGAACATACCGAGGCCCTGCACGTAGTCGATGTGAACAGTGGGAACAAATCCAATACCGAAACCGATCAGGAGGCTACCGCGCTGAATGTGAACATGATGGCTGCCAAAGAAGTGGCCCGTCAGCTGCGACTCCGGGATATAGGTGGTATCATTGTAGTAGACTTCATCGACATGAAGTCGCCCGAAAACCGCCAGAAAGTATACGAGGTAGTCAAAGAGGAACTGAAGCGGGACCGCTCCAAGTCAACAGTTCTGCCTATCTCAAAATTCGGCCTGATGCAAATCACGCGCCAGCGTGTCAGGCCAGAGCAGAATATCGTGACCGGTGAGGTATGCCCCACATGCAACGGTACCGGTAAAATATCTGCCAGCATTCTGATTACTGATGAAATTGACGTAGCGGTAGACGACCTGCTCACACGACACAACCATAGGAGCCTGACACTGTATGTTCATCCTTTCCTGTATTCCTATTACACGAAGGGATTGTTCTCAAAACAGCTTAAATGGTTCTTCCACTACTTTAAGTGGGTGAAATTTGTAAAAGACACTTCGCTCGGCATTACTGACTTTAAGGTGATGGACGACAAAGGCGAAGAAATAGAGCTGCGCACCGCCCTGACGGAGGTGAACGGGGTGCAGGAATAAGAAAATTTTAATTGGATTAGCTGGCAACAAAAAAGCCGCTCTGTTTATTCAGAGCGGCTTTTTTGCTTAGGTGCTATACCTGTCCTATACCTTAGAACTTAACGCCCACATCAATGGATACGCCATTGTTCTTGATCGCCAGGTTTTTATCGTTTAGCTGCTTTTTGTAATAATTGTCGATGTTGCTCAAGCCGCGCAGATACGTAACGCCGCCAAACAGTTTTGTGCTTTGGCCCAGTTGCATCTCGGCACCGGTGCCCAGTACGGCGCTGGTCTCAAAAACATTGAAACGCTTGGCCGTCTTTTCGCTGTTGATCACCTTCTTTTGGTCAACCTGGCCAGAAACTTTTGTGCCAAGCGCGCCACCTACCTGAAAATACAGCACTACATCCGGAGCAATCTCGTTTGTGAAAAGCTTCAGCGTAAGCGGAATTTCCAGATACTGTACAGTAAGTTCATCCGTCTCTTTGGTAGGCGTTACGATTCCGTCTCCACTTTCAACCATATAGGTATAGCTGACCTTAGAGCCTTTGCTGCGGTACATCAAACCAGAGCTGAACGCATAGTTGTTGGAGAAAAAATAATCCCCGATAACACCCACGCCCACACGCAATGCGTTGCTGTTTTTTTCGAAGCCGTGTCTGTCCTCAGCTATGAAACGGTTGCCGGCAATAGTGGGGGAGAACTGGATACCGATCTCCATTTGAGCCATGGCAGTGGACGAAAAGCCCAGAAAGAGCAGCAGAAAGGCTAGTTTTTTGAATTGCATGTTAAATTGTTGCGTTAATTTATTCTAATACGGGATAACCCTCTATTTTTGTATTAAATATTCGGCAATGTATCACAGATTATTATTACTAGCAACCATCCTATTGCTTTTTAGCTGCAAGAAGAAAGCTGGCTGCGACATACCTGATGAAATTGAACGCATACTTGTATCGGTAGAGATAGAGCGACTCGAAAAACCCTTTTTTGCGGCGGACTCGAAGCAGGACGTGGCCGCTTTTCTGGATGGCAACCCGGTATTTGCTGAACGTTTCATTCAGCGTAAAAATTATCCATCTGACTCCGCTGTGATCAATGCGCTTTACAGTCTGGCCACCAACCCTGAGCTGCAGAAGCTGGAGCAGGAGGCAGACGAAACGTTCGGTGACATGGCGGCAGAGAAGGAGCAGCTCGAAACAGCTTTCAAGCACATTAAATATTACTATCCCGAGTTCAAAGAGCCGCAGGTGAAAACCTTTGTGTCCGGCCTGAACCAGGACCTGCTGGTGTCAGACAGCCTGCTGGTGTTCGGCATCGACTTCTTTGTCGGCAAAGATGCCAGCTACCGCCCCGATACCTACGACTATATTCTGAAACGCTACGAGCGCCCGAACATGGTGCCGGCCGCCATGCTGCTACTGTCTAACCGCTTCAACAAAACCAATTTTCTGGAGCGCAGTCTGCTGGCCGAGATGGTGAACACAGGCAAAGCCTACTATTTTGTAAAATCCATCATGCCTTGTGCGCCCGACTCCACCATCATTGGGTATAGCGGACAGCAACTGGCCGATGTGCATCATAACGAAGGTCGTATCTGGGCTCACTTTGTGGAGAAGAAACTGCTTTACGAAAAGAGCCCCTTTGTGGTGAATAAGTATATCGGCGAGCGCCCTAATACGCCTGAAATCGATCCCACTTCTCCGGGCCGCCTCGGTACCTGGGTGGGCTGGCAGATTGTGCGCAGGTATATGGAGCGCAACCCCAAAGTGACGCTGCAGGAGCTGATGGCCGAGGACGATCACCAGAAAATTTTCAACGAATCGAAATACAAGCCTGAGAAGCGGTAGTACCATACACCGCCTCTATACCTGCGCGCATGCACATAGCTATTTTCAATCAGCACCACCACAACCCGGACTGCCCTTCAACTTGCCGGCACTATACTTTTCTGGAGCACCTGGCCAGCCGGCACAAGGTGAGCCTGATTTCGAGTAGTGCCTGGAAGCAGCTGCGCATTACGGACAGGTATAAGTGGGTGCCGGAGGGAGTGGAGTTGTACGAGCAGGAAGTGCCTTACAGCAACAAAATGGGCGTGCGCAGGCGACTCGTCTCCTACGGCGGTTTTGCTGCCTACAGTCTGGCAAAAGGCTTGTCTATACCAAAGCCGGATGTGGTTTGGGGGGTGTCTACGCCGCTGACAACGCCTTGGATGGCGGCCCGTGTGGCCAAGATGCGCGGTATTCCCTGGGTGTTCGAAGTGCAGGACCTCTGGCCTAGTTTTCCGATTGAAATGGGCGCTGTGAAGCGCGAGTGGTTGAAACGCCGGCTATTCAGGCTGGAAAAGAGCCTTTACCAAAGTGCCAGTCACATCATCACGCTCTCTCCGGATATGGAAGAATATGTGGTGAGCCTGGGTATAGCACGCGAAAAAGTTACCACCATCTTGAACGGTACGGACCTAGAAATGGCCGACGCCGCGACGCCTGACAAAGTAGAAGCGCTGCGCAGGCAATATCAACTTCAAGGCAAGCAGGTCGTTTTGTATGCCGGCACTTTTGGCCGTGCTAACGATATACCCACCATCATGCAGGCTGCCGAGGCTATGGCCGATCGGCAGGACATCGTGTTCGTGTTGGCCGGAGGAGGCTACTATGATGAAGAGCTACGGAAGCTATCGCAGCGACTGCCTAACCTAAGGCTGCTGCCGCCACAGCCACGACCTGACGTGTTCACGCTTTTCAAGCTAGCAGACCTGTCGCTTATCACGTTCAATGATTTGCCTGTGCTGGCATCTAACTCGCCGGCCAAACTCTACGATAGCCTCGCGTGTGGCGTGCCTGTGCTGGTGACCAACCCGGGCTGGACCAAGACTTTTGTGGAGCAATACGACTGCGGTTGGTACTGTCCGGCAGGTCAGCACGTGCTGCTGGCCCAGAAGATTAGTGAGATTCTATCGGATCACGATAGGCGGCGACAGGCCGGGCAGAACGGGCAGTCCATTGCCCGGCAGCTGTTCGACCGCCAGCAACTGGCTGCTCAGGTAGAGCAGATCCTGCTGAAGGTGGCAGGCAAGGTATAGCCTCTAGTCTTTGATGCTGGCTGAAAGATGCTTGAAGTCCTCTTTTAGCTGCGGCGCGTTTGCGGCAATTGTCCAGCAGATCACTTTATAGAAGTGCGTCTTGGTCTCTACGACTGTTAAGAGCATAAAGAAGTCTCCGTCTTCATCCGTCCACTTCACCTCATTCTGCGCCACCTGATTTCCGTTCGATTCGAACGCTTTTGTTTTGCTCAACTTGCGTCTTTTCTCGTCCTTCTTGTAGTCTGTAGCAAAGTTGTCCAGAAACTCTGTTGCATTTTCAAACAGCAGTCCCTTCGTCTCCAGCTCATCTTTAGAGTCCTCTATCACAATGGCGTACGCCTCTTTGTTTTTGTTAAAATACTGCAGGCTGGCGACATCGTTCAGTTCATAGGTTTTCACCATGTAGCTGGGGATCTCCATAGAGTAGGAGTGCCCGCCCTTGCGTTCAGTGAATTGTGTTTGGGCCTGTGCAGCTGAAAAACTGGCTAGCAGAAGCAGGATGGATAAGAATAGTTTACTAGTGGTAGAAATTCGCATAAGCTTGAGGTATAGTGATGAATGGCTAAATATAGGAATCCGACTTTAGATTGATGCAATTAATTTACTGGCTCAGAGGCAGCACGCAAGGTATAGCAGTAGTTTAGGTATAGCAAAATTCAAAAGATACCTGTGTCGATGACTGATTGTATATTGCTGTAATTCAGTTTGTTAACAGTGATTTAGAATTGCATAATACTGTTTGGCATAGCCTTTGATTAAGCAGGTATAGCAGAACGAACCTCAAGGCTTAAGCTTTGCAGAAACCAGAATAACCAAAAATTCAGAATAAAGAAACATGAAGAAGATCATAGCAGCCCTCTCATTAGGTATGTTGGTGGCAGGCGGAAGCGCCTTTGCCCAGACCACTACCAAACCTCAGGACCAGAAGCCACGCAGCGAAATGCGGGGAGCCATGAAAGACAGAGCTAAGAAAAGCCCTGAGGAAATGGCCCAAATGAAAACCGATAGAATGGCGCAAAAATTAGAGCTGAGCGCAGCACAGAAGAACCAATTGCAGGAACTGAACAAGCGCCACGCGGAAGAGATGAAAGCCATGCACGAGAGCCACAAAGCAACTGCCGAGAAATCAGCTGAGCAGCGAGCCCAGATGCAGGAGGCCCGAAAAGCGCATCACGAGAAATGGCAAGCCGAACTGAAGAGCATTTTGTCAGCAGAGCAGTATGCCAAGTATGAAGCCGATCAAGCTCAAATGAAAGAGAAGCGTAGCGAAGCCCGCAAAGGAATGAAATCAGGTGAGCACAAAAAGTCAGGCATGCACAAAAAAAGAGGCGAATACAAAAAGCAGGAGCAGGGAAAATAAACCCTATTAAGATTCCCATAGTGAAAGCGGGGGCAGCACATCCAGTGTCTGCCCCCGCTTTTTTTATCAGGCTATACCTCCCACCTTGTTCTCCGGGTCGTCCGGTATGTTGGGGTAGTATTTTTGAAAGAAAGCGCAGAAATGCGTGAGCGGACACTCTTCACACTTAGGCCGACGAGCCAGGCAGATGTAGCGGCCGTGCAATATGAGCCAATGGTGTGCCTTGGCGATCAGCTCCTGCGGCAAATTAGCCACGAGTTCCTTCTCTACCTCCAGCGGTGTCTTGGCTGTTTTAGAAACGAGGCCCAGGCGCTTGCTCACCCGAAATACGTGCGTGTCCACGGCCATGGCCGGCTGGTTCCAGATCACCGAAACGATCACGTTGGCCGTTTTGCGGCCCACGCCCGGCAGCTTCACCAGTTCTTCCACGGTGCTGGGCACCTCGGCGTTAAACTGTTCCACCAGCATTCTGCCCAATCCCGCCAGGTGCTTTGCTTTGTTGTTGGGGTATGAGATGCTTCGGATGATCGGGAAGATCTCTTCTGGCGTGGCTGCGGCCAGGTGTTCTGGCGTAGGAAATGCCTCGAACAAGGCAGGCGTTACCATGTTCACGCGTTTGTCGGTGCACTGGGCACTGAGCACCACAGCGAGGATCAGCTCATAGGGATTGGAATAGGCAAGTTCGGTCTCGGGGTCCGGAAAGTTCTGGGTAAAGTGCTCGATCAGCAGCTTATAGCGTTCTCGTTTGCGCATAAAAAAAGTTTGCAGTCGGTTAAGACTGCAAACTTAAGCTTTTTGAGTAATTTAAAATGTTGTCGATAGACCGCTGGCTGGGGCTTTTGGCCGCGCCGTCGAGCAGTCGCTGGAGTAGCAGGAGTTCTGAGCAGCTCTCGGCCAGCTCGTTGTCGTGCATCAATGCTGTTTCCAGTTGCTCGAGGGCAGGGTCTGCCAACTCATTGTATACGTACTGGATCAGCTCATTCTGAGTAGAGGTTTTTATCATAAGCAATCGTGCCGTTAAGCATCTTTTTTCTTAGGTTGATTAATGCGTAGCGCATACGACCTAAAGCTGTGTTGATGCTCACACCGGTTGCTTCTGCTATCTCCTGGAAGCTCATGTCGGCGTAATGGCGCATCATGAGCACTTCCCGCTGCGCCTGTGGCAGCGTCTGGATCAGCTCGCGTAGTCGGGCGTGGGTGTCCTCCTTAATCTGCTGCGACTCCACAGAGTCTTCGGCAAAGGATAAGGCATTGAACACATTACTACCGTCCTCCAGCGTGATCATCGGGCTTCTTTTCTCTTTACGGAAAAAGTCGATTGCCAGGTTGTGGGCAATGCGGCATATCCAGGAAGAGAACTTGCCTTCTTCGTTATACCTGCCGCCTTTCATGGTATGGATGGCCTTGATAAAGGCATCCTGCATGAGGTCCTCAGCGGTATACGTGTCTTTAACAATCAGTAAGATCGTAGTGAATACTTTGTTCTTGTGTCTGTTTACTAGCTGTTCAAACGCATTTTCGTTACCTGCGATGTAGAGCGTTACCAACGCGGAGTCGCTCAGCTGGGTAGTTGTATTCATCGTAAAGCTACATTAGTTTAACGTAGAGCTTTATATCATATTGTTGCGTTAGGCTATAAGAACAAATATTTTTGAGAAATGTAAATCAAATATAGGGAATGCGATTTGACCGCACAAACATAGCCGGGTGTCTTTAACAAAAAATATTAAAGATGCTATGCATCAGCTAAGAATTTCTATTCCCTAATATACGGCAGGAAAATGTAAACGTATATGCTTTTAGTTAAATTTATTTTTCAACATATAGTATTGTGGTATATAGTGCTGATAGGGAGGAGGTTAGTATGCGGCTGACAGGCTGGTGCAGGTATACGCAAAAAGCAAAACGGCAGCCTCCCCATGCTCTATACCGGGAAGGCTGCCGCTCTTTTGAGGCAGTAAGCTGCCTTAGGTGGTGATTTCTTTTCCGATGATGTCCAGCAGGCCCATTTTCATCTGAAACACCTGGGCAATGCTGGTGGCTTTTTGTTTCAGCTCTGCTGTTTTCTCGCCCGCAAACAATTCATCTGCCGTCTCGCAAAACAGCGTCACCCAGCGGGCGAAGTGCTGCCGGTCTATCGGCAGGCGCATGTGCTTGGGAAATGGCTGACCCTTGTAGGCCATGGTGCCGAGCAGCACGGAGCTCCAGAAATTATACATAATGGGGAGGTGGTGTTCCCAATCCACTTTCGCAAAGCCATTGAAAATAGGCCCCAAGAGGTCGTCCTCGTTTACTTTGGCGTAAAACGAGTCTACCAGCAGTTTTATATCCTGTTCGTCTTTTATATCTTCCTTCATTTGCTGCAAATTGAAACCTTCAGGTTTACAAATTTACCAGCACCGGCGCGCGGGAAAAATGACATTGGTCATTAAAGGTATTGAAAGGGCATAAAAAAATCCTTCGCAAGAGCGGGACGTCTGTACGAAGGATGTGTGTACTTAAATTATAATGCTGACTACTCGCGGTTGTAGCGCTTCAGGCGGTTAAGGATCAGAAGCAGGCGCCGGTTGATCTCGCGCTCTTCCACAGGCTTGCACTGTGCAGTGATGTCGGCCGGGCGTTGCAGCTTGGCTTCCACTGCTTTCAGGTGCTCCAGGTAGCACTCAATGGTGGTGCAGGAAATGTTCTGATACTGCAGCCCCTCGCCGCCAGCCACTCTGCTGTTGAGGTTGATGGCTTTGGCGATCTCGGTGTTGATCAGTTGCGTTACGTCAGAGCTAGAAGTGATTTCCTGCTGGTACACCTTCTTCTCGATGTTCTCCAATAAATTGCGGATGTCCAGTTGTTCCATGATGTCGGTATTTTTAAATATTAATAATCAGTAAAGTCGGCAGTTCCTTCGCTCAGGATACGGTCCTGAGTTAGCTGCGTTAACCCATAAAAGGATTGTTAATTAAATAATAATATGGCGCTGTAGGCACCGGGAGCATGCGTAGGCATAGTTGGAGATAGCTGGCATGCGGGAGACGGCTGCTTGCTGAGGGGGTGGCCGCTCCTTAAAAAATTATACTTCTATACCTGACGGAGTGTTACAGTTTGAGACCTGAAATTCTAAATAATTTTATATGGCCTAAGCACTCAGCCTTTTAATGTTCCAACGCCCGTCTAACAATTTGGCTTCCCGGGTAAGTTAAGCGGTAAGAAGGAAGTTTTTCTACCCGTTAGGTTGCCCTAGACCTCAGACGGACAGGCTCGGAAATAGAAACGTGCAAAAAGGAAAAATAGTGCCCCCGGAATATTGACCGGCCGGGCAGTCCGATCCCATATTTATTCGACACTGACTCCTACAGGTATAGGCACTATCGCGTAGCTTTGCAGGTATGAAAATCTGTTTGTGTAGGAGAAGAGAGAATGAACGATAAACCAACACGCAGGCATGACCCCTATGCCGTGCTTCGGCTACCGGAGTTCAGGCTGTACATATCGGCGCGACTGTGCATCACGCTGGCCATGCAAATCCAGGCCGTGGTGGTGGGCTGGCAGATCTACGCGATCACAAACGATGTTTTCTCCCTGGGCCTGATAGGGCTGGCGGAGGCTATACCTTCCATTTTTGTGTCGCTGTACGCTGGCTACGTGGCCGATACGGTGCCCCGCAAGCGCATTATCGTGACAGTGGTGGCGGTGCTGATGTTCTGTTCGCTGGCGCTCCTGTACTTTACGATGGACATAAGCCGTGTGCTGCCCTTGTACGGTGTGCTGCCGATCTACGTGGTCATCTTCATCAGCGGCATTGCGCGCGGCTTCATGGGGCCGGCTGTGTTCTCTTTCATGCCCCAACTGGTGGCCGACAAGCAACTTTACGCCAATGCCATCACCTGGAGCAGCACTACCTGGCAGGCTGCCTCGCTCGTGGGCCCTGCACTGGGCGGGCTGGTGTATGGCTTCTACGGCATCACGGCGGCCTACGCGGTAGATGTCTTGCTGGTGTTGTTGTCACTTATGGCTTTCGCGCTGATCGGTGGGAAAGCGCTTCCGGAAAATGTCAATCCGCAGAACATGGTTGACAGCCTCCGGTCGGGTTTGCGTTTCGTGTTTGGTAACCAGGTTATCCTCAATGCCATTTCTCTGGACATGTTCGCCGTGCTGTTTGGGGGCGCAGTGGCACTGCTGCCTGTGTTCGCGTCGGACATTCTGCTGGTAGGTCCGCAAGGGCTTGGCTTCCTGCGGGCGGCGCCTGCTGTGGGTTCAGTGGCCATGGCCATCTGGATGGCTTACCATCCGATTACCCTGAAAGCCGGGAAGATCATGCTCTGGTGCGTGGCGGGTTTTGGCTTGAGTCTGATCTTTTTCGGGCTATCCACTAGTTTCTGGCTCTCGCTGGTGCTGCTGGTGCTGAGCGGCGCCTTCGATAGCATCAGCGTCATCATCCGCTCCACACTCCTCCATACCCTGACACCAGAGTACATGAAGGGCCGCGTCTCCTCAGTCAACAGCATTTTCATCGGTTCTTCTAACGAGATCGGGGCATTTCGGGCAGGGGCAATGGCCAAGGTGATGGGCGCGGTGCCCTCTGTGGTACTGGGTGGCGCGATCACGCTGTTGGTGGTGGGCGTAACGGCCCTGAAGGCCGACAAGCTGCGCAAGCTGGACTTGACGCCCGAGTTGGAGCCTGTCTAAAAAAACATCCCATGCTCCGCGTAGCGAGGCATGGGATGACTGATGTGGCAGGGTGAGGCAGTATACTACTTGGAAGCAGCCTCTTTTTTCTCGGCGGCTTTCCGGATGGTCGCCTGTCTTGGGCGGCTGTTGCCGTAAGTACCTTTCACAATCTTACCTCTCTTCGATTTTTTATCTCCTTTTCCCATGGTTTTTGGTTTTAATGGTTGTAGATAGCATCCCATACATACGCATGCGGGCAGCTGCAGTTTAAACATTCTACTATTTTACGAGTGGCCTGGGGCGCTATACCTGGTCAAGTTACCTCCGGCAGAACAGGCAGCTGTTATACCTGCAAATAGTGCCAGGAAGCTAAACCTTTTTAGAGCTGAGGGTGTTTCAAAAGGATGCCATGTTGCATGCTTCGGCCGCAAGCCAGGTATAGCACGAATGGGGGAAATGCCTTCAGAATGCGACAGGGTATTTGTATCTTTGAATCCTATAAAAATCAGTTCGTCATGCGTGGGCTTTCTTGCCGGCGCTATACCTTATGGCAAACACATCCGAAAATAACCTCGACACACTCGATCCGCGCCAGCACATCATCATCAAAGGCGCCCGCGTGCACAATCTTAAAAACCTCAGTGTGGCCCTGCCGCGCAACAAGTTCATCGTCGTAACCGGTCTTTCCGGCTCCGGCAAGTCCTCCCTGGCCTTCGACACGCTGTATGCCGAGGGGCAGCGCATGTACGTGGAAAGTCTGAGCTCATACGCCCGCCAGTTTCTGGGTCGCATGGACAAGCCGGACGTGGACTACATCAAAGGCATCAGTCCGGCCATCGCCATCGAGCAGAAGGTGAGCATTAAGAACAACCGCTCCACCGTGGGCACCAGCACCGAGATTTACGACTACCTGAAGCTGCTCTACGCCCGCATCGGCAAGACATATTCGCCTGTTTCGGGTGAGGTGGTGCAGAAAGACTCGGTAGCCGATGTGGTGGACTTTATCTTCTCGCTGGAGGATGAGGCCCGTGTGATGATCCTAGCGCCGCTTCAGCTGCACAAAGACCGCACGCTAGCCAAAGAACTGGACCTACTACTGCAGAAGGGTTACTCAAGAATCTACGCCGACGGGCAGGTATACTTTATAGAGGAACTGCTCGAAGAGAAGAAGCCGAAGCTGGGTAAGGAAATCTATATCCTGGTAGACCGTGCTGTCATCTACAAATCAGACGAGGACCTGTCTTTCCGTATTGCTGACTCAGTGCAGACGGCTTTTTTTGAAGGCCATGGCGAGTGCCGCGTGAAATATGGCGACGGTGAGGAGCGTGTGTTCTCCGACCGCTTTGAGCTCGATGGGATGGTGTTTGAGGAACCTTCGGTCAACTTCTTCAGCTTCAACAACCCATACGGCGCCTGCCAGACCTGCGAGGGTTTCGGCAGCGTGCTAGGTATAGATCCGGACCTGGTTATACCTGACAAAAGCCTGACGGTATATGAAGGAGCCGTTGCGCCCTGGCGTTCCGAAAAAATGAATGAGTGGCTGCAGCCGCTCGTGAAGAACGGCATCCGCTTCGACTTCCCGATCCACCGTCCTTACAACGAACTCTCCGAGAAAGAGCAGGAATTGCTCTGGACCGGCAACAAATACTTCGAAGGACTCAACGACTTCTTCAAGCACCTGCAATCGCAGACGCACAAAATACAGTACCGCGTGATGCTGTCGCGCTACCGTGGCCGCACCACCTGCCCCGACTGCAAAGGCTCGCGCCTGCGCAAAGATGCCAGCTATGTGAAGATTAATGGCAAGAGCATCACTGATCTGGTGCTGATGCCGATCACACAGGCGCTGCCGTTTTTTGAGCAGCTACAGCTGACCGAGCACGAGCGCAACGTGGCCGAACGACTGGTAACGGAAGTGACCAACCGCCTGGGTTACCTGGTGCGGGTGGGCCTGGGCTACTTAACACTTAACCGTCTTTCCAATACTCTTTCCGGCGGTGAAAGCCAGCGCATCAACCTGGCTACTTCGCTGGGTAGCGCCTTGGTAGGTTCCATGTACATCCTGGACGAACCAAGCATCGGTCTGCACCCGAAAGACTCCGAGCAACTGATTGGCGTGCTACGCTCTTTGCAAAAGCTGGGCAACACCGTGATTGTGGTGGAGCACGAAGAAGAAATGATGCGTGCCGCTGACCAATTGATCGACATTGGGCCGGAGGCGGGCTCGGGTGGTGGCAACCTGATGTTCCAGGGCACGCTGGAAGAGATGACCCAAACGGCCGATACCTATACTGCCAAATACCTGAGCGGGAAGATGGAGGTGTCGGTGCCGGCGCGCCGACGCAAATGGCGCAATGCCATTGAGATTCAAGGCGCACGTGAGAACAACCTCAAAAACCTGAGCGTGAAAGTGCCGTTGGGCGTGATGACCGTGGTAACCGGTGTGAGTGGCTCCGGCAAGTCGACCCTGATCAAGAAGATACTGGCGCCGGCCATGATGAAGCTGCACGGCAACACGGCCGAGGCGACTGGTAAATTCGACAAACTGGCGGGCGACTACAACAAGATCCGCCACGTGGAGTTTGTGGACCAGAACCCGATCGGCAAGTCGTCGCGCTCCAACCCCGTGACTTATGTGAAAGCCTATGATGCCATCCGTACGCTGTACGCCGATCAGCCGCTGGCCAAGTCGCGCGGATTTAAGGCGTCGCACTTCTCGTTCAATATCGAGGGTGGCCGCTGCGAGGTATGCCAGGGCGAGGGCCAGGTGAAGATCGAAATGCAGTTCATGGCCGACATCTACCTCACTTGCGAGAGCTGCCACGGACAGCGCTTCAAGCAGGACGTGCTCGATATCAAGTATAAGGAGAAGAACATTTCCGAAGTGTTGGACATGACGATTGCCGACAGCATCGACTTCTTTGCCGACCAGTCGAAGATCGTGGAGAAGCTGAAGCCGCTGAACGATGTGGGTTTGGGCTATATCCGGTTGGGGCAGTCGAGCAACACCTTGTCGGGTGGGGAGGCGCAGCGCGTGAAGCTGGCGTCGTTCCTGACCAAAGGCGTGCAGTCGCATCAGGAAGATATCCTGTTCATCTTCGACGAACCAAGCACCGGTCTGCACTTCCACGACATCAACAAACTGCTGCAGTCCATCAATGCGCTGATCGAGAACGGCAACACAGTAGTCATCATCGAGCACAACATGGACATCATCAAATCCGCTGACTGGATCATCGACCTCGGTCCGGAAGGCGGTACCAACGGTGGGCACCTGCTGTTTGAAGGCACGCCGGAGGACATGGCCAAGCTGGAGGATAACCATACCGCCAGGTTCCTGAAGGAGAGACTGTAAGGTATAAGTTATAGGCGCCGCGGCAATTGGTTTTGCCGCGGCGTTTGTTTTTCAGGTATAGCAAGGCAGGTATACCTTAATTTGTTAACTTGCCGTACGGGGATAAATCCAATATAAATCAATAGCTACTATAAAACATGAGAAAACGAATTGTTGCCGGCAACTGGAAAATGAACAAAACCTACGAGGAGGCGCTTTCGCTGGTGTCGGAGATCGACAACATGGTGAAAGACGAAGTGAACGGCGATGTGACCGTGATCGTGGCACCGCCTTTCCCGTTCCTGCAGAGCGTGGGCAAACTGACGCAGGGCAACGACCGCATGTACCTGGCGGCCCAGAACCTGAGCGAGCACGAGAGCGGCGCCTATACCGGTGAGGTGTCGGCCAGCATGCTCAAGTCGGTAGGCGTACAGTACGTGATCATCGGCCACAGCGAGCGCCGCATGTACCACCACGAAGATGCGCAGACGCTGTACAAGAAACTCAAAGCGGCCATCGCGCAAGGTATAAAGCCGATCTTCTGCTGCGGCGAGCCGCTGGATGAGCGCGACGCGGACCGTCACTTCGACTACGTAGGCAAGCAGCTGCACGACAGCCTTTCTTACCTGAGCAACGAGGAATTTGACCAGGTGGTGGTAGCTTACGAGCCGATCTGGGCCATCGGCACAGGCCGCACAGCCAGCAGCCAGCAGGCCCAGGAAATGCACGCCTACATACGTGAGCAGCTTTCGCGCATGTTCGATGCCGAGGCGGCTTTCAACTGTTCGATCCTGTACGGTGGCAGCTGCAACCCGGGTAACGCCAAAGAGCTGTTCTCCCAGCCGGACGTGGACGGTGGCCTGATCGGAGGGGCCTCGCTCAAATCGCGTGACTTTACCGACATTATCAAATCGTTCTAAGAATCAGGTAACACAGGAAAAAGGCTGCCAACTATCTAAAGTTGGCAGCCTTTTTTCTTGTAGATATAGTTATATTTGGCTAAATTTTCTCCTATGATTCTGATAATATCCTTTTGGTTGTCGCTGCTTCCGTACCTGGCAGCGCCGCAGCCGACGGCCCCCATACCTGTAACGGTAGCCAGCAAAGACATTTGCCGCATCTACGGTTCGGTATACCTGGAGCGCGACCCCAAGTACAAGAACACCGCTGCCTACACGGTATACCTGGGCGAAGAAGAAGCTTTTGCCAGCATGGTAGTCTACCGCGAGAGCAACAAACTTTTTGCCGACGCAACAGCTGTCTGGCACATCACCAACAAGAAAGCCTTCGCCGACCACGTGCTGTACGTGACTGATAACCGGAATTTTGCTGATTTTACTGTACACTTTACCAATGTGCGCTCCTACGCAGCGTGCCGCCCTTAACATACTCACATGGATTTTATAGAAGTAGCCCTGAAAGTAAGCCCCGATTTTGCCGACATTTTCACTGCCGAAATGGGCGAGTTGGGATTCGACGCCTTTGTAGAGACGGAAGAGGGCTTTAACGCTTACATCGACGAAGACAAGTTCGACCAGAACGAGCTCACCAACATGATCGCCCGCTACGCCGGGTATACGACCGTGGAGTACCAGGTGCAGAAGATCGAGCGCCAGAACTGGAACGAGGAGTGGGAGCGCAATTTCGAGCCGCTCTTCATCGGCGGGCAGGTGTCTGTGCGGGCATCGTTCCACGAGAAACCCTCTGAGGCAAAGTACGACATTGTGATCAACCCCAAAATGTCCTTCGGCACGGGTCACCACGAAACCACCACCCTGATGATCGAAAACCAGCTGACACTCGACCACCAGGGCAAGCGCGTGCTGGACATGGGCTGCGGCACAGGTATACTGGCCATTATGGCCGGCGAGTTGGGAGCCTCTGAAATTGTGGCCGTTGAAATAGAAGACTGGACCGTGGAAAATGCCCGAGAGAATGCCGAGCTGAACGGCTATGCAGGTATAGACGTGCGCTTGGGCGGTGCCGAAACCATTGCAGGCGACCAGCCTTACGACATCATCCTGGCCAACATCAACCGCAACGTGCTACTCGACGACATGCCGGCCTATGTGGCGGTGCTGAAGCCAGAAGGTACGCTGCTGCTGAGCGGTTTCTATACCGAAGACCTGCCAGCGCTACAAGAACGTGCCGAAGAACTGGGCCTGACCTACGTGTCGCACCGCACCAAAAACAACTGGGTGTCTGCCATTTTCAAGAACAGCTAACGCGAAACCTTCCGACCTATGAAATATAAACTTCTACCCTTTTTATTTTTCCTGGCTGTGTTCACCGCACAAGCCCAAACCAGACTGGCAACCGACCCGGCACAGTACATCACAGATGCCAAAGCAATGCTGGTGACCGGAAAGGCCAAAAATGCCGAGGCACTGGGTGCTGCCCTGGAGAGCGTGTGGGGCAATCAGCGCCTTTCCGACAAGCAGAAGCAGCAGGTGATCGACATCTCACAGCAGATGTACCGCAAGAAACTGCGCGTTAATCCGCATTACGAGAACTTTTACCAGATGCTGGTCGGCGCCGTGAACCACCACAACATGCGCGGCTCTCAGATTGATGGCATGCTGGAAGTGGTGGTCAAGGCCGTGCAGCAGGACGAGGGTATAGCGCTCGATCGTTTCTTTCAGACCAGCAGCAGCTACCTGACCACCGGTATACTTTACCAGAACAAGCAGTATACTTTGCGCACGTCGGGGGGCAGCGTAAGTTTTGCCTACGAAGGCAAGGCGGCTCCAAAAGAGAAAGAAAAGTCAGCGGAAGTGAGCGACTGGGACAGCTTTTCGTGGGATGATGAGGTGGCAGGCGAAAGCACCGAGGCCACGGCCGACGACTGGGGTGATGCCTGGGACACACCCAAGCCTGCTGCACCCAAAAAGGTGGACCCGAAAGTAGCCGAGAAGAAGCGCCGTGACGACTTCAAGAAGATGTTTATACCTGCGCAGCCCAAGGTGAGCGGACCGGTGATGAAACTGGAGAACGTCAACCTGAGTTTTGCCACCATCCACGACTCCACCGCCATCACCAAAACGAGCGGGCACCTGATGCTGGCAAACAACCTGTTTGTGGGCGAGGGCGGATCGTTTGCATGGCAAGTGGAAGGCAAGCCGGTTTCAGCCGCTTTCAAAGCCTTTAATTTCGACATCACAGCAGCCGCCTTCAAAGTGCCTGAGTCCACTATCACCTACGACGCGGTGCTCGACGCTCCCATTGAAGGGGTTTTTGAGTTCAGGAGCACCAAAGCCGGTACCAACGGCGAGAAAACTTACCCGCGTTTTGCCTCTTATACCAACGATGCGAAGGTGAAAAGTCTGGGCAAGGACATTGTATACTCTGGTGGCTTCACGCTGGCCGGTAACCTGATCGGAAGCAAGCCGCTCGATGGCAGCGCGTCTGCACTGGCCGTGCTGGAGGACGGGAAGAAGAAGTTCCGGTCGATGGCGCACAACTACAACCTGAACGACTCGATTATATCTGCCAACAGAGCCTACGTGGCCATTTACCAGAACCAGCGCCGCGATTCGCTCACGCACCCGGCCATGCAGCTGCGCTACTCCAAGCCAACCCGCGAACTGGTGCTTACCCGCGACAAAGGTGTGTACAGCAAGACGCCTTTCTACGACAGCTACCACAAGTTCGAGATTACGGCCGAGCGCCTTGCCTGGAACCTGGGCACGCCACATGTCAATTTCTCCATCCTGAATACCAAAACCCTTATACCTGTTCAGCTCGAGTCGGCGCAGTATTTCTCTAACATGCGTTTTCAGCAGCTGGTTGGTGTGGCCAGTTTCCACCCGCTGCAGGTGTTTGTGTCGTATGCGGCTAAGGCCAAAACCAACGACTTTTATGCCTTTGATGTGGCCAAGGCCTCGAAGCTAAACGAGAAAGCGGTGCGTGAGGCAGCCATCGGTCTGGCCCGCGAAGGCTTCCTGACTTACGATGGACAATCGCATTTTATTTCCTTGAAACCGAAAGCCTGGCACTATGTAGGCTCCGCACAAAACCTGAGCGACTACGATCACCTGGTAATTAAATCAGTGGTGCCGTCCGGCCGTAACGCGACCCTCAACTTGAGCAGCAACCGCCTGACCGTGCGTGGTGTGGAGAAGATGGCTTTCAACAACGACTCTGCAGCGGTATACGCCGTGCCTGACAGCAACATTGTGCACCTGCTCGACAACCGTAATATGGAGTTCGGTGGCAGGCTGTACGCCGGTCGCCTCAATTTCAGGGGCTCCCAGTTCAAGTTCGATTACAATGAGTTCATGATCGATATGCAGAAGCTGGACACCGTGGCCTTTGTAACGAAGAAGCGTCATGCGGTGGGCAAAAAGAAAGAACTGGAGCAGGTGATGACCAGCCGCTCAGGCAAAATGTCCGGGAAGCTCTACATCAACAAACCCAACAACAAATCGGGCCGCAAGCACTTTCCGGAGTATCCGAAGTTTGACTCGCCGATGGGTGGACAGGTGGCTTTTGCCAGACCGGACGTGCTGGCGGGCGCTTACGACAGCACCGTTTACTTCGATATCCCGTCCTACAAACTCGACAGCTTGAGCAAAGGCAAAAGCATGCTGGGCTTCAGTGGTACGTTCCATTCCGGCAACATCTTCCCGCCGATCAAGACCAAGCTGACCATGATGCCGGACGAAACGCTCGGCTTCTACTACCAGCCTGGCCCGAAAGGCCTGCCGGCATTCGGCGGCAAAGGTATAGCCTACGACACCATTATGATGACCTCGGCAGGTATACAGAGCCGGGGCACGCTTAAGTACCTGACTTCGACCCTACAGGCGCCGGAGTATACTTACTACCTCGATAAAGTGGTGACTCAAAAAGGAACCAGTGCGAAAGTAGAGGCAGGCGGCGGCGAGGCCAACTTCCCGATGGCCAGCCTGGGGCACTACGAAATGGTTTGGACACCGAAGCAGGACACCATGTATCTGATGGTGGATGCCAAGGACCCGATGAAGATCTACAAAGAGGAGTTCAAATTTACGGGCACAGCCATGCTGTCGCCGGGCGGTTTGTACGGCGACGGTGAGTTGGATAATGCCGACGCTAACATCGTGTCGCAAAAGCTCTCGTTCAAAGGACGCAACTTGTCGGGTAACCATGCCCAGATGATCGTGAAATCGGATGTGGAGGGCAAGCCGGCCATGAAAGCGACGGATATGGCCATCAGCTACGACCTGGATAAGCGCTTTGTCGAGTTTGGCAGCGAGCAGAAAGGTATAGCGAGTATCGAGTTCCCGAAGGCGCAGTACAAGACGTCGATGAGCCGAGCTACCTGGGACATGAAGCAGCAAAAGGTGAGCCTGGCTGCGGACGGTGCCGGGGGTAAGAACTATTTCTACTCGCAGCATCCGGAGCAGGAAGGCCTGTACTTCAGCGCCGCCACCGGGGAGTACGACCTCAAGAGTAACTCTATTCTGGCAGGCGGTGTGCCATACATACCTGTAGGCGATGCGCACATTATACCGGACAGCGGCAAAGTGGCTGTGGCAGCCGGCGCTACCATCACCACCCTGCGCAACGCCCGCGTTTTGGCCGATTCCCTGCAGCAGTTCCACAAGCTTTACGCAGGCAACATCAATGTGCTGTCGCGCAACGCCTTCAGTGGCACGGCGGTGCACGATTACCAGAATGCCGCTTCCAACTCGTTTAAGCTGCAGTTTGCGGACTTCCTGTATAAAGAGCATCAGCTGAAGAAGAAGTCAAACATCCACACGACCTATGCCCAGGCGGCGGTTCGTGAGACGGACAACTTCTACATCTTCCCACGCATCCGTTACCGAGGCAACGTGACCATGTACTCGTATCGCCCGCACATGGATTTTGACGGCGACCTGAAGCTGAACTTCACCGGAAATGAAGCGGATTCCGACTGGTTCCCCTTCAAGCGCGACTCCCTGAATCCTGACAACGTACGCATCCCGATCATGAAGCAGAAGGCACCGGACGGAAACCAACTCTATACCGGTCTGCATCTGTCACGTGGAACATTTAAGCCCTACAACACTTTCGTTTCGAAGAAGCAGTACGAAGACGATCTGGACATCTTCACCGTGACTGGTGACCTGTCTTACGATAAGGCGAAAAGCGAATTTAAGATCACGGATGCTGCCCGTTCAGCTGCCGGCTCTTACGAAGGAAACGAATTGCGCTACAATGAGGGCTCCAAAACGGTTTCTTTTGAAGGCAAGCTGAACCTGGTGAACTCCCTGAAGGATTTCGGGATAGAGTCGGCCGGTACAGGTATAGCCAAAACCGACAGCGGCTACTACGCCATAGATGCGCTGATGGCCTTTGACATGAACATGCACTCTTCGGTAATAGCGGCGCTTGGCAAGAAGCTGAACGAGACGGCCATTCGCGGTGGCGGTGACCAGGGCGGTGACGAAACGATGCCGTACAAGCTGGCCAACATCATCGGCAACCGCGATGCGCAGCGCTACCAGGGCGGAGCCATCGCATTTCCAAAACTATCGAACAAACTGGTGCGCAGCATGGTGTTTGATAACGTGGACCTGCGCTGGTCCAACAAGACCAATGCCTGGTACAGCGTGGGCAAACTGGGACTGTCCAACGTGATGAAAGAAGAGATCAACGCGAACATGGACGGCTTTATGGAGATCAAGCAGGACCTGAACGGCGAGCCAGTGGTGAACCTGTACCTGCAGGCCGATCCGTATACCTGGGTTTTCCTGAGCTACCTGGAAAATGGCCTCGTGGTCGTTGCATCTGACGCTGACCTGAACAAAGCCATCCGCTCCAAAGCCAGTGGCGGCCGCTCCCGTAAGTACGGCATGTACATGGGCGAAAGTATCGACAAGAACCGCTTCGTGGACCAGTTCAAGCATGACTACCTGAATGGCAAGGACGCCTTTAAAATGGCAACCCAGCCTCCAGTGGCAGAGCAGGGTGGCTTCAATGTGGCAGAGGACGAAGTAGAGGACACGAAGAAGAAAAAGAAGAAGAAAAAAGGAAATGAAGAAGAGGAGGAAGGTTGGCAATAACCGATAACCGCCCTGCAACCGTATAGGGAAAGATATTTCACTTTTGGATATTAAAATAACTAGTCCCTATATTTGGGTTCTTTTCAAAAATATAAAGGCTGACTGCACTTAATTCTGTTAGGTGCAGTTAATGCAACAAAAGCTGACACACGCGTCATGAACATACTTTTAATTGCCGCTTTATTTTTAGTAGCATACCTGATCGGTTCCATCTGCACCGCCGTTTGGATTGGTAAAGCCTACTACGGAATTGACATTCGCCAGCATGGCAGTGGCAACTCCGGAGCTACCAACACATTTCGGGTGCTGGGCAAAAAGCCGGGCACCATTGTGATGCTGATCGATATTTTCAAAGGCTGGGTGGCCACTTCACTGGCAGCCTTGCTCGTGATTTTCAATGCTATACCTGCTGATGATCTGATCTTCTATCAACTGGCCATGGGTGCATTGGCTGTAGTGGGGCATATTTTCCCGGTATACGAGCGCTTCAAAGGCGGAAAAGGCGTGGCCACTTTGTTGGGTATGATGCTGGCCATTCACCTGGAAGTGGCCCTGATGTGTATGGTCATTTTCGTGATCGTGCTCTTTACCTCCAAGTATGTGTCGCTGGGCTCTATGATCGCGGCATTGGCTTTCCCGATCCTGCTCTTGCTTCCGCGCTTCCATCCGGATAACCCGATCCTGATCATCTTTGGTTTTGTGGTGTTTGCCGTGGTGGTATTGACGCACCGTAAGAACATCAACCGCCTCATAAACGGCGAGGAGAGCAAAGCCAACATCAAGCTGGGGCTCCGCAAGTAGGTATAGCCGCCTGCAGGTATAAGCATTCTAAAAGCCACTCTTTCCGAAGGGTGGCTTTTTTCGTACCTTTAGCGCAAGACATTTATCCAGACTATGAACCAATATATTGCTGACAACAAAGACCGATTTATAAACGAGCTGCTGGACATGCTGCGCATACCTTCTGTAAGCGCCGACCCGAAGTTTAAGCAGGATGTGCTGCGCACGGCAGAGTTTGTGGCCCAGAAACTGCGCGAGGCCGGAGCTGACAATGTGGAGTTGTGCGAGACGGGCGGCTACCCGATCGTGTATGGCGAGAAGATGGTAGACCCAAGCCTGCCCACAGTGCTGGTATACGGGCACTACGATGTGCAGCCTGCCGACCCTTATGAACTGTGGCACTCACCTCCGTTCGAGCCCGTGATCAAAGACGGCAAGATATACGCCCGCGGTGCCTGCGACGACAAAGGCCAGATGTACATGCACGTGAAGGCCTTTGAGGTGATGATGCAGAACAACGCCTTGACTTGCAACGTGAAGTTCATGATCGAGGGTGAAGAGGAAGTGGGATCTGCCAACCTGGCCACTTTCGTGAAGAACAACAAGGAGAAACTGAAGGCCGATGTGATTCTGATCTCCGACACCGGTATGCTGGGTAATGACACGCCTTCTATCACCACCGGCCTGCGCGGTATGAGCTACGTGGAGGTAGAGGTAACCGGCCCGAACCGCGATCTGCACTCCGGTCTGTACGGTGGCGCTGTGGCGAACCCGATCAACATCCTGTGCCAGATGATCGCTGCCATGCACGACGAAAACAACCACATCACCATACCTGGCTTCTACGACAATGTGCAGGAGCTGAGCCAGGAGGAGCGCGCCGAGATGGCCCGTGCCCCTTTCAGCTTGGACAAGTATAAGCAGGCCCTCGACCTGCCGGATGTGCACGGTGAGGAAGGCTACGTGACCATGGAGCGCAACTCCATCCGCCCGACGCTGGATGTGAACGGCATCTGGGGTGGCTATACCGGTGAAGGAGCTAAGACGGTGATCCCTTCGCAGGCGTTCGCTAAAATATCGATGCGTCTGGTGCCGAACCAGACGTCTGAGGAGATTACGGAAAAGTTCAAGAAGCACTTTGAGAGCATTGCGCCGAAGAGTGTGAAAGTGGTCGTGAAGCCGCACCACGGTGGTGAGCCGGTGGTAACGCCGACTAACTCTATCGCTTACCAGGCGGCTGCCAAAGCCTACGAAGAAACCTTTGGCGTGAAGCCGGTGCCAGTGCGCAGCGGTGGGTCTATTCCAATCGTGGCCATGTTCAAGTCAGAGCTCGGTTTGGATTCGGTGCTGATGGGCTTCGGTTTGGATACGGATGCGATCCACTCGCCTAACGAACACTTCGGTGTCTTCAACTTCATGAAAGGTATAGAGACGATCCCGCAGTTCTATAAGTACTATGCCGAGATGAGCAAATAAACCAAAGCTCAGGTATAGCAAAGCCCCGCTGCTTCATGTAAGTAGCGGGGCTTTGCATTTTTAAGGTATAGCGATCAAGGTATAGCCGTCGGCCTACCAGCTGCCGGGTCGGCGTGTGGGCATCAGGAAGCCGATGGAAAGCTGCCAGACCAGGTTGCGCTGGGTCAGGTCCTGTTTCGGGGATGGGCGGAGGCTACCGGTGTGGCGCACGTTCAGAAAAAAACCACTTTCGAGCATCAAACCGCCACCTACCGCATAGCCGGCGTCGAAGCTGTTAAAGTCATCCCTGTCAAAATCTTCGCGGCCGAGCACGAGCGGCGGATCTACGGTAGGGTCTGAGCTGACAATGTTGACATCGTTGCCCACGTTGAGCAAATAGCCCATATACGGACCCGCCTCCACAAACAGGGCGGCTTTCTGCAGTTTGATCATGAGCGGAAGTTCGATGTAGTCGAGGCGGAGGTCGCCGGTAAGGGCTGTTTCAGCGGGCCTGTTTAAGGTATAGTTGTCGTAGGTAAAACCCTTGCGGCTGTAGTGCAGCTCGGGCTGTACCGACAGGCGGGAGGCAAATTCGTAGGCGAACACGAAAGCCCCGTGTATACCTGCCAGGTGGTTGATCTGTTCAGAAGGTGCATCGGAGCCGACTGCTTTGGAAAAGCCGCCGCCTGCTTTCACGCCGTAGCGGTAATACTGGGCGTCTGCTGCAAACGAGGTGATTAGCAGCAGGGCCATTAGAGGTATAATCTTTTTCATAGTCGCGGGTTTAGTATGGTAGTTGGGCGCATGCCCTTGCTTCTTATTACTCCTGACGACGGTAATTAGTTAAGCACAGGTATAGCAGGTATAGCCGAAAACAAAGAAGCCGCCGGATGCAGAGCACCCGGCGGCTTCTTCATTAAGAGAAAATATTAGCGGCTCGTTGGCAATGCCAGTCCTACCGTTACCATAAAGGTAGAGTGACGGGCGTTAGCCAGGTCGCCACCAAAGTTCACGTCCTCTTTCACGAAATCGCTGATGGCCCCGTTGTAGCGTACACCGAAGCTAATGGCGTTGTTGGCCGATGTGAAACCGATGCCGGCTGCGTAGCCTACTTCAAATTCCTTCAAACCATCCTTGCTGTTCTCATCGCGTGTGGTATTCTGTAACTGACCGTTCAGGTATGACTTGGTCTCATTGTTTACGCTCACGAGGTAAGAGGCCTGCGGACCAGCTTCAAAATACAGAGGCCCAGCCTTGATTCTGGCAAGCACCGGCAGGTCGATGTAGTTGTAATTCACTTTACCTTCTCTTCTCCAGTTCTGGCCCAATAAGGTAAACTCAGAATCTTCGTTCTTGAAACCCTTCACCGAATAGAGTAACTCCGGCTGAATCGAAAAGAAGTTGTCGACGATGCCGAAGTTCGCCATGATGCCGGCGTGAAAGCCGACTTTGTTCTCGAAGCGGTCTTCATCGCGCAGATCGCCGGAAAGGTTAGAAATATTCGCACCGCCTCTTATACCGAAGCTTGCGTTTTGCGCCTGGGCGCCAAATGCAGTAGCTACTGCAAACACGAACATAAATACTAGCTTTTTCATAATTGGGTAATGGTTGTTTTGGAGTGATCTGAGCAATATACGTGCAGAACTATATTTTTATTGAGTATATAGATAGGGTGTTTTCATAGCCGGGGTGTCATTTGCCTGATTGTCAGGTTGATAATTTTTCGAGAATTGTGCTTTATTTTTGCTGTTCTGGTGCCGGGTTACTCAGTTTCCCAGACGGCAAGGTTAGGGGGTGTTCTACTTTAGTACAAAATAGCGGCTGCTTTGTTGCGGCTACTTAGTGAGCGGAGCCGATCGGCTAGTCGCGGCAGGTATGGCGGGCATATAAAAAGCCCCGGCGCAAACCGGGGCTTCAGTATCATAGTTTTATTCTGTACTAATGGGGACGCTTATCTGCTGCCGAACAAATAGCCCAAGGTCAGCATGAATACGTCATTACGATAGTTACCTACGTCTGTGTTGTCATAAAGCTTGGAAATATCGCCGTTGTAGCGAACACCGATGCTCAGGCCAAGTGGCGTAGCCTGCAAACCAACGCCGGCTGCATAACCTAAGCTGGTGCGCTTGTAGTCGTCCAGGTCATCGGTGATGGTTGTATTGTTCACATCCACTTCGCCACCAATTCTAAACGACACCTGTGGTCCAGCCTCAAAGTACAGTGGTCCTGCATTTACACGGCCCAGCACAGGCACATCCAGGTAGTTGATTTTCCACTTCACATCGTCGGCACTAGTCTCGGCACCCTTCATCGAGTAAAGCAATTCAGGCTGAATCGAGAAAAAGTTATCAGTCGACAGCGGGAAGTTCGCTGTTAAACCTGCATGCCCACCCCAAATACGATCGAGGTTATCGGCATCGGAGCCGCCAAAACCAGCATAGTTTACACCAGCTCTGATACCTAAACGTGGACCCTGCGCGTGTGCTGCAACCACTGTCGTCATGGCTAAAACAAACATTAAGATTCTCTTCTTCATAGTAGTAAATGGTTAATTGGATTAAGTGTGTTAGTGTCAGGAAGAGTCGACATTGTTCTCGCTTCCTGACGTCCCATAGTACGCAGGCCCCCAAGAAAAGTCTAAAAAAGTTTGATCTTTCATGTTAAATGTGGTGCAATCAGAATGGCAGGTTAAAACCGTATTAAAAAGAAAAGCTCAACACCTTTTTAAAGTATTGAGCTTTGTAATTATGTGATATATAAATAGTTATGATTACAAGAACGTTAACCTGCCCAACCGTCTCTGTCCAAGCTTCGGTACTGGATAGCTTCTGCTAAATGTTCAATTTTAATTTCGTCGCTTCCGGCCAGGTCAGCGATGGTGCGGCTCACCTTCAGGATGCGATCGTATGCGCGGGCCGAGAGTCCGAGCCGCTCCATCGCGGTCTTCAGCAAAGTGCGCCCGGCATCCGAGATCTGGCAAATCTCCTTCACCATTTGGGAAGGCATCATAGCATTGGAATGAATGGAGTCTACGGTGCTGAATCGCTCCCGCTGTAACTCGCGCGCTCTTACTACCCGCTCGCGTATGGTCCCACTGTCCTCCGACTTACGGGTGGCTGTCATTTCATCGAAGGTAACAGGCGTTACTTCCACGTGCAGATCAATGCGGTCGAGCAAAGGGCCGCTTACTTTGTTGAGGTAACGCTGCACAAGGCCGGGAGCACAGACACATTCTTTCTCGGGGTGATTATAGAAGCCACAGGGGCACGGATTCATGCTGGCAATGAGCATAAAGTTGGCCGGAAAATCCAGGGTTGTTTTGGCTCTGGAAATGGTCACGCGTCGCTCTTCCAGCGGCTGGCGCATCACCTCCAAGGCGGTACGCTTAAACTCTGGCAGTTCATCTAAAAACAACACCCCATTATGCGCAAGCGAAATCTCTCCGGGCTGCGGTATACCACCTCCGCCTACCAACGCCACATCCGAAATGGTATGATGTGGCGACCGGTAGGGCCGCGTAGAAAGCAAAGACGACACCTCTCCCAATTTGCCAGCCACCGAATGTATTTTGGTTGTTTCCAGCGCTTCGTGCATCGAGAGCGGAGGCAGGATAGAAGGCAATCGCTTGGCCAGCATAGTCTTTCCCGCTCCCGGAGGACCGATCATGATCACGTTGTGACCACCGGCAGCAGCGATTTCCAAAGCCCGTTTGATGTTCTCCTGCCCCTGCACATCCGAGAAATCGGCCGCATACTGGTTCGCTGTGTTCTGGAAAACCTCGCGGGTTTCTATTTTAACGGGTGGTATGTCCAGTTCATCATTCAAGAAGTCAATGGCCTCCTTGATATTCTCTACCCCGATCACATCCAGGTTATTCACGATAGCTGCTTCGCGGGCATTGCTGGCGGGCAGTATAATGCCTTTAAACCCCTCTTTGCGGGCCTGAATGGCAATAGGGAGTACACCCTTAATGGGACGAAGCGAACCATCAAGCGATAACTCGCCCATGATCATGTACTGCGAAAGCTTATCAGGATTCATCTGCCCGCCAGCAGCTAGCATACCCATCGCGATGGTCAGGTCGTAAGCAGCGCCCTCTTTCCGGATATCGGCTGGGGCCATGTTGATGATGGTTTTCTGGCGTTTGAGCTTGTAACCATATTGCGCCAGTGCCGATTCGATGCGCTGCTCGCCTTCCTTAATGGCATTGTCGGGTAGGCCCACCAGGAAGTACTTAGCGCCAGCGCTCACACTCACTTCCACGGTTACGGTATAGGCGTTCACGCCCTGCACGGCGCTGCCAAACGTCTTGATAAGCATAGGGGTTAGATGTTGATCTATAGATGCAATTTTATAAGTTAGATTCGCAACACAGCTTGGTGATAATTGATTCCAGCTGGATGGTAGTAAATGTAGGGAAAAGAAAATTATTGGTGTTATGGTAGAGAGTATTGCTATAGAAGGGGTGAGAGTGTGGGCGTATACGATTGCGCCTGCTATGGTGAGGCCTCTATCTTAGTGTCAGGTGTACCTACAGTAGTGGAATGCCTATGCCTATACCTAGCGTAGCTTCAGTATTGCTATACCTTAAGCTAAACTGTTTTATAGCTTGCCCTGGCCGGGCAGGCCTTCCTTTTTGTCTTGACACAAAAAGTAAGCAAAAAAGTCAAGACCCTCCAAACTCGCTGACCGCTCGAACAGTGGAGTGTCAATTGGTGCACCTGGCACCGCTAATTGTTTCATAGCTAAAGGGGCAAGTTAGTCTTGTTATACCTGCCAGTGATATGTGACAGTGCAGAAAGCTATAGAACTTATACCTGTGAATTGGCAGTTACAGAAAGTCCCCCTTCGAAGGGGGTAGGGGGATGACAGTATTCAACAGGTATACCTTTGCTACAAAGCTTATACTTGCGAATTCTCAATGTCAAAGCTTCCCCTCTCGAGAGGGGAAGGGGTGTGTCAATCGTCTGAGAGAATCCTGTCAATCTTTAAATTCTGAAAATCCTTGGGGTAGGGGGCCTATAGAAAGATTCAGACAACCTGCAGACCTCAAAGTGTGAGCAGATCCCTCAATTCCTTCGCTTGCTTTTCTACAGCTATAAGCAAATTAATACACTCTATACCTGGCTGGTATATCTTACCCGCAAATCCGCTTCTCGATCAGGAGAATCAGAATGTGGATGACTTTGATATGGATTTCCTGCACGCGGTCGGCGTAGCCGTGGTGTGGCACGCGCACTTCCACGTCGCAGAAGGCAGCTAGTTTGCCGCCGTCTTTGCCGGTGAGACCCACGACCGTCATGCCTTTGGCTTTGGCGGCTGCGGCGGCTTTGAGCACGTTGGCGGAGTTGCCGCTGGTGCTGATAGCTAGGAGCACATCGCCTTTGTTGCCCAGCGCTTCGATGTAGCGCGAAAATACATGATCGTAACCGTAATCGTTGCCCACGCAGCTCATGTGGCTCACGTCGGAGATGGAGATGGCAGGTATAGCCTGGCGGTTGTCGCGGTAGCGGCCTGTCAGCTCCTCAGCAAAGTGCATGGCATCGCACATGGAGCCGCCGTTGCCGCACGACAGTATTTTGCCACCGGCTTCCACGGCATCGGCCATGGCGTTGGCCGCGCGCTCAATGGCGGCAATGTTGTTAGGGTCAGCTATAAAGTTGTTGAGCGTCTGTTGCGCTTCCTGCAGCTCCTTGATTACGGTCTGGGTCATGTAAAATATTAGTTGCTTGCGACAGCCATCTCCATCTGAACAGATTCTTTGTAGCTGTTGCTTCTGTATGCTTGCTTGCGCTCATATAAATCGGCTTTCAGTTCATTGATTTTTACCTGAGCCATGTGCCTGTCGTATTTGAGCGACGTAATGTAAAGTTTTCCGATCAAAAGTTTGACCAGCATCAACCCGGCGCCTACTGCCCCAAGTGTTTTGTAAAGGGTGAGCGCCTGCTCTTCGGTCGTAATCTCGAATATGGTTTTGTAGTCTAGCAGGTTTGTTAGCAAAAGTGCTATAAACAAGGCGTAGCAAAAAACGATTACATCCGAGAGAGTCTTAAGTTCTTTCATGCTTTCAGGTTGGATTTTGGTGCAAAACTGTTTCGGGCTAAACTATAAAAAAATGTGAATATACCGAAATGCTAAGGCCGAAATTTAATTAAAAGCAGAAACCATTAATACGAAAGCGCCAAATGCTATTACGACACCAGTTGCATTTGTGTAAGTTTTGCGTACAATCCACCGTGCTGCAACAGGTTTTCGTGTGAGCCTCGCTCTACAATGCTGCCCTGTTGTAAAACTACAATCTCGTCGGCATGCTGAATGGTGCTCAACCGGTGCGCAATCACGACCGATGTTCTATTTTTCATCAGGTTGGTAAGCGCTTCCTGCACCAGTTTCTCTGATTCCGTGTCCAATGCCGAGGTCGCTTCGTCCAGAATCAGGATGGGTGGATTTTGCAGAATGGCCCGGGCAATGCTCAGACGTTGACGCTGTCCGCCAGACAGACGGCTGCCCCGGTCCCCGATCATGGTCTGATAGCCTTCCGGCATCCGGGCAATAAACTCGTGCGCGTTCGCAATTCTGGCTGCGGCCATCACTTCCTCCTCGGTCGCGTCGGTTTTGTTGAAGGCGATGTTGTTGAAGATGGTGTCGTTGAAGAGGATGGACTCCTGTGTTACCACGCCTATTTTATCGCGCACCGACACCGCGGTATAGTCGCGGATATCGTGGCCATCGATGAGGATAGCGCCTGCCGTAGGGTCGTAGAAGCGCGGAATCAGGTCAGCCAGCGTGGACTTGCCACCGCCTGATGGGCCTACAAGTGCCACCGTTTTCCCTTTCTGGATGCGGAGGTTGATGTCCTGCAGCACCGGGCGCTCCCCATAGCCGAAGCTCACATCCTGGAGCTTGATCTCATGGTGGAACTCCGGCAGCACCTTCGCATTCGGCTTATCCGTTACCTGCGGCTCGGTGTCAATCACTTTCAGAATGCGGTCGCCGGATACCAGTCCGCGCTGTATGTTGCTGAAAGCCGCCGACATGGCCTTGGCCGGTACCAGCACTTGCGAGAAGAGCACGATGTAAGTGATGAATTCTTCGGCCTTCAGGTCGGATTGCTGATTCAGCACCAGGTTACCGCCAAACCAAAGCAGACCCGCCACCACCGTAACGCCCATAAACTCCGAGAACGGCGAGGCCAGGTCGCGCTTGTTGGCAATGGAACGCTGCAACTGGGCATAGCGGTCGTTTTGCTCGTTGAACTTGCCCATGATGTGAGGCTCCGCATTGAAGGCCTTGATCACCCGGATGCCGCTCAATGTCTCGTCGATAATCGTCAGGATAAAGCTAAGAGATTCCTGCCCCTGCTGCGCTGCTCGCTTCAGGCGTTTAGCAATACCTGCAATGAGTACGCCGGAGAGCGGCAGCAAGATTAGCGTGAATAATGTCAGCTTAACCGACATAGTAAACAGCACCACAAAGAAAGCGATGATCGAGATGGGCTCCCGGATCACGACCGTCATGGTGTTGACCACAGAGTTCTCCACTTCCTGAATGTCCACCGTCATGCGGGTCATCAGGTCGCCTTTGCGCTCGTTGCTGAAATAGCCCAGGTGCAGCTGCGTCACACGCTCGTAGGTGGCATGGCGAATTTTCTTCACAACATGCGCCCGCAAGGCTCCCACAACCCGAAGCGCCAGGTACTTGAAAAGGTTGGATAGGAAAACAGAGCAAACGATGATCACACAGACAAAGAGCAAAGCGCCTTGGCGGCCTTTCTCCAGGATCACCTGTCCGAAATGGTAATTAAAGTAGTCTGTGAAATACTCTAGTGATAGCGTGAAATCAGGCTTGGTTGTCACCATAGCGGCCGCGTCGTCAGTACCTACCGTTCCGAAAAGCACGCTAAGCAGCGGAATAAGGAGCGTAAAATTGAGCAGGCCGAAAATAATGCCTAGTATAGTGTAAATAGTATAAAGCGGTACAAAGCGACTGTAAGGCTTCGCAAACTGCAGTATCCGGAGATAAGTCTTCATGTTGTGTAGGCCAACCCTACCTCTTGCAAGTATAGGCGGCTGTCCCGATTGCTTCCCGTAACAGACGGGTCGCTTGCCGGAAGTTTTTAAGTATTAATGAATTACAATATTATAGGCCGTGCTATACCTCTTGCACGTTTGGCCGCTGCAAAGATAACTAAAATGGAACAGGTATGTATAGCGAGCTTTTAAAACGAGAGCGGGAAGCCTTGTTATAAAGGGCTTCCCGCTTTTTCAGTGAAAGGGCAACTACTCTACATCCATTGGAACCACTCTGTTGCCGCCAGCCATTTCGTGCTGATACAGCCTATACTCCGTGATCAGATAAAAAGAGAGTACATGAATTGCCAGGCCACATAACACTCCTAACAACGGAGAAAAATTTCGTTTTTGCTTGTGAAAGACCAGCTTTAAAATTATTCCTGATAAGTGAATCAGAAAGCAAACGGAAACGAAGAATATTGCCAGGATGTCGCCGCCAGACACGTTCCAGGACAACAGGATGATAACCCAGAAATAGAACAGGCTAATTCCCAGGTGAGCGAGCACGGTCCTTTTCATGTCGATGACCTGTTAAAACTCATGCAGTCGCTGGGCAATGTTCCAGCGCAGGGCCACGGAGGTATACACGCTGTTTTTGCTCAGGTTGCTCGCATCAGCTTCCGTGCGGCGGATGATGCCCTTCAAATCCACGAAAAGGTTATGTTTGAACTGGTAGGTAGCCGTCAGGTCGAGGTGCAGTTGGTTGGTGCGTATACCTTGTGCAATCTCGTGGCCGTAAGACCGAGGTCTTAAATTATAATCCAGATTCACGTTGTTGCCCCAGTTGATGGTGTCGCCCTCTGGCGTGATCTCATCCTGTCCGAAGCGGGTGGCAATGGCCTTGCCCACCAGATGCAGGCGTGGCAATGGCTGGTAGCGGGCTATACCTACAAACTCGTACAGGTTGGCGCCCATCGGGTGAGCCAGTGGCTGGCGGTTGTGCTGGTAGTTGGAACTGCCGTCGCGGTGCTGGTAGGTATACGGACGGATGATATTCACCTCACCTTGCAGGTCGAGGTTAGAAAGGCCGAAAGCATCGATATACTTAGCCCCGACCTGACCGGCGTGTTTGTTACCCCACCAGCCTTCACCTGATTTCACCTCATTAATTACAAACTCGTCGAGCACCAGCTGGCCGTAAAGCTGCGCTGTGTTGAACAGGTTCCAGCGGAAGTCAAGACCTAACAGGGCATTGTCCTCGCTGCCGAGGTTGTGTTCCACGCTGCGGTAAAAGATGATGGGGTTGAGGTACTGCAGTTCGAATTTCCCTTTTTCACGCCCGAAAATCACTTGCTCAAACAAACCCAGGTTGAAATTGTCTGTAATGTTTACGCCCAGACGGTGAAACGCCATGTATTTTTTAGGCAGGATTTTGTCCCCGCCTCCACGCCGGCGGTAGTCAGCGGTGAGCTCCTGAAACAGGTTCATGTAGTGCAGTTTCCAGACGCGGGTGTTCAGCTTCAGGAAGAAAGCCGGCGGGGCATAGTCGGAATAAACGAGCGAGCGGTAGCCGTCGCCGATGAAGTGACGGTCGTGGCCCAGCTGTATCTCCACATGCTTGGAGAGCGAATAGTTCATGTAACCGCGTGCCGTCAGGAAATCGTAGCCATCGCCTTTGAAATCCTTCCAAAGTCCCTCGTGCGGCACCACACCATCGCGTTTGATGCGGTCCACCACATAGTCTGCAAACTTCGCCTGGTTCTCGCCGATGAAGGTATAAAAGCCGAAGCGGTTGTCGATGCTACCCTCCAGCTGCACGCCGCGCGTGTTGACGTAGCGCATGCCGTCGCTCTGATTATCGTGGCCCAACTCCAGGTGCAGCACCGGGTTTACGCGCAAAGTAAAGTCCTCTGATTCGTAGTGTAACAGGTCAGTCTTGTTGCGATAAAACGTGTTGAAGATCGGGCGCTCGCTGCTATTGTCGTTGGCCTGCGTGGTGTAGTTCCAGTTGTCGTTGAGCAGGTACTGGATATTGAACATGTCGGCATTGGAGCGTGGCTCGCCCGTGGCTGCCTCGGCTAGCTCGGCTACTTCTCTACGTCCGATCGGGCGCACGTTGGTGTGCAGTTGTGGCACCTTCGTGCCCAGCTTGATCTGGTAACGGTCAATCAGGTGGTAGGTGTCGCGGTCGTAGGGCACGTACACGTCCTGCGCCTGCGCAGCAGGTATAGCCAAAAGGCCAAGTGCCAAAGCGGCAAGTATATTTCTCATAGGAGGAAAGTTCTAATCAGGGGAAAGCGGGTTGTCAGGTATTTATAATTCACAATATTAACAAAAACACATCAAATTGCATGATGGAGCCTGGCGAAAGCAGGTATAGCCCGGTCTTATACAGGTATAGGGCCTGCCCGGTTTAACGTTTTTGACAGCCGAAGATTGCCGTCCGCCTGAAAGACCGTATCTTTAGCCTGCAAAATCAGCCATATCCATGCAAAACGATAAACTGCATATTCTCACTGCCACACCATCGCTTGCCAACCATTTTGTAGCCGAGTTGCGCGACGTGTCGGTGCAGCACGACAGCCTGCGCTTCCGCCGCAACCTCGAGCGTCTGGGGGAACTGCTGGCCTACGAAATTTCCAAGACGATGCCCTACGAGACACGCGAGATCGTGACGCCGCTGGCTACTACAAAAACGCAGCTGCTCACGGCCCAACCTGTGCTGGCCACCATCCTCCGGGCCGGACTGCCGCTCTACAATGGCATGCTTAACTACTTCGACAAGGCCTACAGCACCTTTGTGGGCGCCTACCGGGTAGAGGAGCAGAACACCGAGCTGCAGATAAACATGGAGTACCTTGCCTCAACGGACCTGCACGACAAAATCCTGATCCTGGCCGACCCGATGCTGGCGACCGGCCGCTCGCTGGTGAAATCCTACAAAGGAATGCTGCGCCACGGCAAGCCAGTGCAGGTGCATTTTGCCGCTGCCATTGCCTCGCCGGAAGGTATAGCCTATGTGCAGCAGGAGGTGCCGGAAGCACACATCTGGCTGGGAGCGATGGATGAAAGCCTGAACGAAAACTTCTACATCGTGCCCGGTCTGGGCGATGCAGGCGACCTGGCCTTTGGGCCAAAGGTATAGCTGGGCGGGATGATCCGACCCTATACCCCAGCTGACCAGGAGGCGCTGCTGCAGATTCTGCGGCTTAACACACCCGACTACTTTGCGCCCGAGGAGGAGGCGGACTTTGTGCTATACCTGCAGGAGCGTCGGGAAGACTATTTTGTAGTGGAGGAAGCCGGTCAGGTTGTTGCCTCGGGCGGGCTCAACTACTTCGATGGCTATACCTGGGCACGCATTTCCTGGGACCTGGTGCACCCCGCTTTTCAAGGCAAAGGCATAGGGCGGTCGCTCACAGTTTTTCGCTTAAACGAGGTAAGGAAAAAGTCTTCGGTGCGTTTTATACAGGTGCGGACGAGCCAGCTGGTATATTCTTTTTACCAGAAGCTGGGCTTCGAGCTGGAGAAGGTGGAAAAAGACTTTTGGGCACCGGGTATTGATCTGTGGCAACTGCATATGGAGTTGCGCTAAAAGCTGTCGTGTACAGAGCTCATTAGACAATTTAGATATAACCAAAGCGTATACTTTTAAAGCAGTAGGGTGGTAGAGGAGTTTCTCAAGTACATGTCGGTATACCTGATCAGCATGGTCAAGTTCATAGGCGGGCCTTTGGCAGGTATGTCTCTGAAGATGCCCTATCTCGTTACCGTATTGCTGACCGTAGCCGGCATGATGACGAGCGTACTGGTCTTTTCTGTAATCGGGAGAGAGGCTGCCCGGTGGTATGCCCGGCGGCGCCGAAACTACAAGCGGCCTGTGTTCAGTCGCAGGAGTCGCCGCGTCATACAGATCTGGAATAGATTCGGTATGGTGGGGGTGGCTTTTTTTACACCGCTTTTCCTGACGCCCGTGTTCGGCACCATGGTGGCTGCCGTTTTCGGCGTGCCGCGCCGGAAAATCCTACTGCACATGCTCTGGAGCAGCATTCTGTGGGGCTTCGTGCTGACCTTTATGGTCTACCGCTTCCGGGAAGTGGCTCTGGAGTATCTCTAAAATAAAACACCCCGTCCGGTCGGACAGGGTGCTCGTGTTATCTTTTCTTCTTTTTAGTCTTTTGCCAGAAAGAGGTTCTCGGGTCGCGCCTGCTCTTAACGGGTTTCTGGGGTATGGCTTTCTTCTCGTGAAATGCACCCTTGAAGTCGGGATTTTCGGCGCGCTTCTGGTGGTCGATGTCGCGGGCAATGGCCTGCTGCTCGTCAAACGGGGTCGGGAAAATTTCTATCTGCTCCGGCATCGGCAATTCCGGAATCTGCATCCGGATCAGCTTTTCGATCTTGCGGATGTGGTACATCTCCGATTCGTTGGCAAACGTGATGGCATTGCCTTCGTTCTCGGCGCGCCCTGTGCGGCCAATGCGGTGCACATAGTCCTCGTACACAAAAGGCACGTCGAAGTTGATCACATGACTCACCATGCTCACATCAATGCCTCTGGCCGCCACATCCGTCGCCACTAAGAAACGCACTTCGCCACTTTTAAAGGCCTCCATGGAGTTGATGCGGGTGTTCTGGCCCTTGTTGCCGTGGATGGAGCGAACCTCGCCGTACTCTTTCCGCTCCAGGTACTTGGCCACGCTCTCGGCGTTCTTCTTGCTGCGCGTGAAAATGATCACCCGGTTGAAGGCCTCCTTGTCGCGAATAAGATGCTCGAGCATCGCGATCTTGGTGCGCAGGTTCGGCACCTGGTACAGCACCTGGGTTACCGTCTCGACAGGCGTGGCCTGCGGTGTGATCTCGATGCGGGTCGGGAATTCCAGGAACTCCTCCGACAACTCCACCACCTTTGGGTGCATGGTGGCCGAGAAAAGCAGGTTCTGGCGCTTGCGCGGCAATACCTCCAGCAGCTGACGGATCTGTGGCATAAAGCCCATGTCCATCATCTTGTCGGCTTCGTCGAGCACCATCGTCTTCACCTCTTTCAAAATCAGTTCGCCTTTCAGGTATAGCTCCATCAGGCGCTTGGGCGTGGCCACCAGTATGTCGATGCCGTTGTTGATGATTTCGATCTGCGTTTTTGGTCCCAGCCCACCGTAGATGGCCGTATGGCGCAGGTCGGTATACTTGGCGAGCAAGGTAATGTGCTCTTCGATCTGCATGGCCAGTTCGCGGGTAGGAGCCAGGATGATGGCACGCGGGTTGGTGCCCTGCGCGTACTTCACCTTCATCAGGATCGGTAGCAGGAAGGCCGCCGTCTTGCCTGTGCCGGTCTGGGCAATGCCCATCACGTCGTGGCCGCCCATGATGATAGGGATAGCCTTGAGCTGGATCGGGGTAGGCTTCTCGTAGCCGGCCTCTTCAATGGCGTTGAGCAGCTGCCGGTTCAGCTTAAAATCCTCGAACGTGCTTATCTCTTTCTCCGCTTCTTCTGCCATGGTGGTGTTTGTGCTTGGTTTTAAAGTACAAAGGTACGGGAAATTTGTGGGAGGGGGATATAGCGTGTATAGACGAGTGGGTAATTATGCGTATATTGTATTTGAAAATGCTAATTCTAATGGAGAAAGTGGTTAATAAAATTGGACTGCGGGACCAGCAATCGGACCTTGCCTATTGGCAGACAAAGTCGATGAAAGAACGATTAGCTGCCGTTGAGATTCTACGAAATCAATATATCCAATTCATAAAGCAAGATGCTGAGCCAAGACTTCAGTCAGAGAGTTTGTAGAGTTGTTAATAATAAGTGAAGTTAAGTGATATACTATGAAGCTGATTTTACTATCTCTATTCAGTGTGTTTTTTATCAGTTTCAGCTCCTTTCAGGGAGTTTTTCCCGAGCGGGTTTCATTGATTAAGTTGTTGGCAAATCCTGATAAATACCATGGTAAAAGGGTCTTGGTGGCTGGTTTTCTGCATCTGGAACACGAGGATAACAGCTTATATTTCTCTAAAGAGCATGCTAATTATCTAAGCACCGAAAATGCTGTTTGGGTAAAATTGGGTAAAAATATGCGTGTAGAAGACGCAGAGGGTTCCCCGACTACCACAGATGCCTTGAACCGGAAATATGTGATGATAATTGGAAAATTCAACAAGGATGGAGCTGGTCATATGGGCATATTTTCTGGTGAGATAGAAGGTATAGAGCGGATTTTTGAGTTGAAGAAGTTTTATCATGATTGATCCCATGCAACCTTCCCACCTCCATCAGGGTCTTTCAGGTATAGACCATAATCCGATTTTCCCCATGCGTAGAAATATGTTCCTGTCAGGTATAGCCCTTGTGGCATTGAGTTTGTTTTCCGCTTGCCAGAAAGAGATGGTAGATGAAGGACCTAATACACCAAATACCCGCCCGCTGACGGCGCAGGAGCAGAAAACTGTCACTAGCTCCAACGACTTTGCTTTTCGCTCTTTTGCGGAGCTCAGCAAAGCCGAGGAAGCCGAGAATGTTTTCATCTCGCCACTCAGCATCAGTATGGCGCTGGCGATGGCCTACAACGGTGCCGACGGCGAAACGAAGCAGGCTATCGGGCAGATGCTGGGTTTTGAGGCAGCTTCTGACGAGGATATCAACAAATCCTACAAAGACCTGATTGCCTTGCTGCAAGGTATAGACAAGAAAGTGATCTTCACCTCGGCCAATTCCCTCTGGCACAGCAACCTTGTGCGGCTGCAGGCACCGTTTATCCAGACGAACAAAGAGTATTTCAATGCTACCGTGCAGGGGCTTGACTTCGCTTCGCCTGCATCTGTCGGGCAAATCAATAATTGGGTGAAGAACAGTACCAATGACAAAATCGACAAGATACTGGATGAGATAGGCCGGGACGAAGTGCTGTTTCTGATCAACGCCATTTACTTCAAAGGCACCTGGACCTATCCTTTCGACAAGAACCTGACAAAGCCTGGCCTGTTTTATCTCGAGAACGGCAGCAGCATGACCCACGATTTCATGTCGATGAAAAAAGGCGAATACCTGGTATATGGTGATAACACCGTGAACATGGTGGACCTGCCTTACGGAAACGGGCAGTATAGCATGACGATTGTGATGCCAAGCGGAGAGAACACGGTGCAAAGCATTATGCCGCAACTCAACCCTGACAACCTGGCAAAGTGGCTTGCAGCAGGCAACAAAATATCCAAGGAGCTGCAGATGCCTAAATTTAAACTGGAGTATGAGGAGGAACTGAATGCCATGCTAAGCAAGTTGGGGATGGGTATCGCCTTTTCGGGAGGTGCAAACTTCAGTCGCATGCTGGAGGGGCAGAGTAACCTGGCTATCTCCAAGGTGAAGCACAAAACCTTTGTGGAGGTGAACGAGGAAGGCACAGAGGCCGCTGCCGTCACCTCCGTTGGTGTAGAGCTTACGTCCATGCCCTCGGCTTACCGCATCGACCGTCCGTTTGTGTTCATGATCCGCGAGAAATCCTCGGGCGCCATCCTCTTCATCGGCAAACTCATGCAGCCCGAATAGGGGCAGGTATAGCTTTTGCTTTTTCAGGTATAGCCGTCCGGCGCATTTATGCGTAAAACTCCGCTAATGTGTGTTAACTTTGTTGAGCACATACCTTAGCAGCATGAAATCTATCCTGATAAAGAACGCACAGCTTGTAAACGAAGGAAGCACCACCACCGCAGACGTACTCATAAAAGAGGGGCGCATCGCGCAGATCGGACAAGGTATAGCCGCCGAGGCCGACCAGATTATCGACGCCACCGGCTTACACCTGATCCCGGGTGCCATCGACGACCAGGTGCACTTCCGTGAGCCAGGCCTGACGCACAAGGCCAGAATTGAAACAGAGGCGAGAGCGGCTGTGGCGGGCGGCACCACCTCGTTTATGGAGATGCCCAACACGGTGCCCAACACCGTGACGCAGGAGTTGCTCGAGGATAAGTATAAGATCGCTGCCGGGACTTCGCTGGCCAATTATTCCTTCTACATGGGCGCCACCAACGACAACCTGGCCGAGGTGCTGCTCACCAACCCCAACACCGTTTGCGGCATCAAGATCTTCATGGGCTCTTCCACGGGGAACATGCTCGTAGACAATGAGCAGACGCTGGAACAGATCTTTGCCAAAGCCAGGCTGCCGATTGCCGTGCACTGCGAAGACGAGCAGACGATCCGCGACAACATGGCTATCTATGAAGAGAAGTACGGCGAAGACATACCGGTGAAGTGCCACCCCGAGATTCGTAATGAGGCAGCCTGTTTCAAGTCTTCTTTCCTGGCCGTGAAGCTGGCCGAGAAGCACAACACCCGCCTGCACATTCTGCACATTTCCACCGAAGAAGAACTCAAGCTGTTCCGCAACGACATTCCGCTGGAGCAGAAGCGCATCACCGCTGAGGTCTGCGTGCATCACCTTTGGTTCGACAAGGAAGACTATGACAAGTTTGGCACCCAGATTAAGTGTAACCCAGCTGTGAAGGAGCACCGCCACAAAGAAGGTCTGCTGCAAGGCTTGCTCGAAGACAAACTGGATGTAATTGCCACCGACCACGCGCCGCATACCTGGGAAGAGAAGCAGGGTAAGTATAAGCAGGCGCCAAGTGGTGTGCCGCTGGTGCAGCACTCGGTGCAGATGATGCTCGAATTTGTGAAGCAGGGCAAGCTGACGATCGAGAAGGTGGTGGAGAAAATGGCGCATGCGCCGGCCATCCTCTTCAACGTGCGTGAGCGAGGCTACATCCGCGAAGGCTACTGGGCCGACCTCGTGCTGGTAGACCTGAACAAGCCCTATACCGTTACCAAAGACAATACTTACTACCAGTGCAACTGGTCACCTTTCGAGGGCCATACCTTCAGCAGCACCATGACGCACACCTTCGTTTCCGGTCACCTGGCCTTTGCTAACGGGGAGTTTGACGAAAGCAAAAAAGGCGAACGACTCTTGTTTGACAGATAAGGTATGGAGCTGGAAAAATTCAAGGAGCTACATGCTCGTTTTTTCGGGAAGGAACTGCCGGAGGAGGTGCTTCAATCGGAGGAATACGAGGCTTACGAAGAGGCGATTCATGAAGATGAGGCCTGCTATAACTGGGCTATAACGGACAAGTTCAGCAGCAAAGGCTTCGACTACCAAAGCTACTGCTGCCTGATGATGGCTGACAAGGTATACGAGAGCCTCGATGCCGACGGCGAGATCCGGTACAATGACCCCGAGGTAGTAATCAACAAGTGGGATGAAAACCTCTATGGTATACCGCTGCACAACGGCAGCGCCTCGATGGTGGTGATCAACTACTGCCCCTGGTGCGGCACGAAGATCAGCAACTAGGCGGCTATACCTTGCGAGGGAAAAATTCTAAGTATAATAGGCACAGCGAGATACGAATTTAGTCTAAAAAAATGCTTCTCGCGTATTGTAAATAAGAAAACGACGCGTATATTTGCATTCTCAAACGAGACACGGTGGTTGTAGCTCAGTTGGTTAGAGCACCAGATTGTGATTCTGGGGGTCGTGGGTTCGAGACCCATCTTCCACCCCAAGCCCTTGAAGCAAACCTTCAGGGGCTTTTTTTATTTATATTGCATTGCTAAATGGTTGAATAGTAAAATTGTTGATACTAAGTACATTATTGAAACAACAATTAAACAATTTAACAATCAACAATTAAGTTAACAATCAACAATTAAAAATATGAGCTTAGTAGTAGTAGGTTCAATGGCGTTTGACGCGCTGGAGACTCCCTTCGGGAAGACAGATAAAATTGTAGGTGGTGCGGCGACGTATATTTCGCTGTCGGCTTCTTATTTCGTGAAGCCTGTGAACGTAGTATCGGTTGTGGGCGGCGATTTCGATCAGGACCACATCAGCCTGATGCACCAGCGCAACATCAGCACCGAAGGCGTGCAGGTGAAGGAGAACGAGAAGTCCTTCTTCTGGTCTGGCCGCTACTTCAACGACATGAACAGCCGCGAAACACTCGTAACAGAGCTGAACGTGCTGGGCGATTTCGACCCGATCATCCCGGAGAGCTACCAGAACTGCGAGTACCTGATGCTGGGCAACCTGGCGCCACAGGTGCAGCGCACAGTGCTGGAGCGCCTCAACAACCGCCCGAAACTGATCGTGATGGACACCATGAACTTCTGGATGGACATTGCCATGGACGAGCTGCAGAAGACAATCGCGCTGGTGGACGTGCTGTCGATCAACGACGAGGAAGCGCGCCAGCTAAGCGGCGAGTACTCACTGGTGAAGGCTGCTCGTAAGATCATGGCGATGGGTCCGAAGTTCCTGATTATCAAGAAAGGTGAGCATGGCGCCCTGCTGTTCAACGAAGGCAAGGTGTTCTTCGCGCCGGCTCTTCCGCTAGAGGAAGTATTTGACCCGACCGGAGCGGGTGATACGTTTGCCGGTGGCTTCATCGGCTACATCGCCAAAACAGGCGACATCAGCTTTGACGGTATGAAGCGTGCCATCATCCACGGCTCGGCGCTGGCCTCTTTCTGCGTGGAGAAATTTGGTACTGAAAGACTGAAGAACCTGAGCCAGGAGGAGATTGACAACCGCGTGCAGCAGTTTGTGAATCTGGTGGCTTTTGACACAGTGCTGTCTTAAATCAAGTGTTTTTAAGGTATAGGAAAGGGAGGCTTCGGCTTCCCTTTTTTGTTTTGCGACAGGTATAGCCAGCAGCCTGATTTTTCACCGAATTGTAACAAAGTGCGGGTAATGGGGGTAAAACAAAGTTGTACGATTACCAAAAACTGAAAACAATGAGCTTAAAGAACGAAAATAAAAAGACGCTGGACGAGCTGAAGAAGAATAACCCGGAAGGTAAAGATCCGAACAAGCCAATGGGTAATGTTGATTCTCAGCCGAACCAGAACGCACTGAATGCAAAAGATACCAAAGTGCAGAACCCGAACCGCAACCTGGCAAAGGGCGGCAACAACATGCCGTTAGACAAAAAATAGCGCAAACCGATAAACCTGACCTGGCGGAAGGTATAAGTACCCCTTACGCAGAGTAAGCGCGCCAGGAATACAAAATAAGACTATGGAAAACGAGAGGAAGGCCTGAGGGCTTTCCTCTTTTTTTGTGCCTGAACTTTGTGGAGGTATAGCGGCAGGCCAGATATTGGTTATATTTAGCTCGCTATACCTGAATATCCGCATGCAGCACCACAAGATTTGTATACTGGGCGCCGGGCCGGGCGGTGCCACGGCAGCCCTGCACCTGGCCAACAAGGGCATCCCTTGCGTGCTGATCGACAAGGCAGTTTTCCCGCGCGACAAGGTATGCGGCGATGCTCTCAGCGGCAAAGTGGTGAACGAGCTGAAACGCATCAACCCGGAGCTACCAGGTATGCTGAGCCAAACAGAAGACCAGTTGCCTTCCTGGGGAATCCATTTCATTTCGCCGGCGGGCCACAAGCTGAGCGTGCCGTTCAAGCATAATTACGACCCTGCACAGGACACCCCATCCGGTTATATCTCCAAGCGAGTCGATTTCGATAATTTCCTGATCGAGCAGGTGAGGCAGCGGCCCGAGATCACTTTGCTCGAAGGTATAGACATTGCCAAAGTGGAAAAAACTGGGCAAGGCTATACCTTGACAGACAAAAGCAGCAAGCATCAATTCACCACTAGTTTACTGATCGTTGCCAACGGGGCGCATTCTGCCTTTGCGCGGCAGGAGGCAGGGATCAAGCAGGAGGCGGAGCACTACTGTGCCGGCCTTCGGGCTTATTACAAAAATGTGGCGGGGCTGGACCAGGACAACTTCATCGAGCTACACTTCCTCAAAGATTTCCTTCCGGGCTATTTCTGGATCTTCCCGCTGCCAGGCGGATATGCCAACGTAGGCGTAGGGATGCTGAGCGAAACGGTGAGCCAGAAACGGGTGAACCTGAAGAAGGAAATGCTGCGCATGATCGAGACGCACCCGGAATTCAGGCAGCGCTTTGCCGGGGCGGAACTGATGGGCGACATCAAAGGCTATGGCCTGCCGCTTGGCTCCAAAAAGCGCGTCATCTCCGGCGATAACTACATGCTGGTAGGCGACGCAGCCTCGCTCATCGACCCCTTCACCGGCGAAGGCATCAGCAACGCCATGATCAGTGGCCGCTGGGCTGCTACTCAAGCTGAACTGTGTTTGCAACAGCAGAACTTCTCCGCCAGTTTTATGCAAGACTATGACAAAGCAGTGTACAACCGCCTTTGGAAAGAACTGAAGCTGAGTCGCCACATGCAGCGCCTGCTGAATTATCCCTGGCTCTTCAACCAGGTTGCCAGCAAGGCCTCCAAAAACAAAGCCCTCGCCGAGACCATCTCCTGCATGTTCACCGACCTCGACCTGCGCGAGCGACTCAAGCAGCCGTCTTTTTACCTCAAGCTCCTGTTCAATTGATCAAAACTCCTGTTTCAGCCACAGCCTGAAGTTTTCCTTCTCCGCCTCGGTGGCGTCCTTCCGTTTGGCCACGGTATACCTTGTGTAGTAAGTATGCTGGCTTGGCTCTAGTATTACCTGGCGTAACTGTTTGTTCCGGAAAAGGGTGAGTTCTATACCTTGCGACAAATCCGTATCAGCTAACAAAGGCTGCAGGTTCTGTTCCAGCTTGCGGCCATTCAGGGCAACCAACTCGTCGTCGATGCTCAATGCTGAGTTGGCAGAAGAGTCCGGGGCGATGGCGGTTACTTTGGTGATATTGTTGTCGGAGACAGTCTTGAAACCGAAAAGCTTTTCGCTTAGCAGCGCGGTCTCTTCTGCCTGCAGCGTGCAGCCTACATAGCGCAGCGCCTGGTCCAGAGCTTCTTCTATCGGTGCTGTGCCGTTGATGTACTGCTTAAAGTAAGCTCCAAACTTTTCTCCTCCCAATCGCAGCACCAGCAACTCGTAATCCTGCTCGGTAAAGCCGATGCCACGCTTGCCAAAGTCCTCCCAAAGGTGGCGCATCACGGTGTCGAGGCTGGTTTGGTTGTCGGTGGCCTGACGAAGTTGCAGGTCCAGCAGCAGGGCGGTAAGGGCGCCTTTGACGTAAATAGATACCTTGCGATCCGGTATGCCGGGTTTGTAGCCGTCGAGCCAGAGGTCGAATGAGGAGTCGGCAACGGACATGTGGTAGCGGCTGTGGTCGGCAAAGTAGCGTTGCAGCGTGGTGTTGAGCTCCTCAAAATACTGTGCTGCCGTAAACACACCCGACCGGGCCAGCATGTAGTCGCCGTAGTAGGTGGTCACGCCTTCCGCCACATAGCCGGTCCGGAAGTAGTTCTCCCCTTTAAAATCGTAAGGCAGCATTTCCTTCGGGCGTATCTGCTTCACGTTCCAGGTATGGAAAAGCTCATGCGAACTCACGCCCAGAAACTCCTTGTACAGCGCCGGCGTCATCAGCAGCTCCCCCGGACCCAGCGTGATCACGGTGGAGTTGGTGTGCTCGACGCCATGGTAGGTGCGGTAGGGTAGGATCTCGTTCAGGTAATGGTAGTCAGCCACCGGGAAGTCGCCAAACACCTCCAGCTGCTCTTTGGTGAAGGCTTCAAAATCTTTCCTGATCCGCTCCCAGTCCGGACGGCAGTCTCCCTGTATCCAGATGTGGAAAGGTATACCTGCGACGCTATAGGTTTCCTTTTTGAGAGAGGCGCTGGCAATCAAAGGGGAATCTACCAGTTGGTCGTAGTTCCCGGCCAGCAAGGTATAGCGTTCTGTTTCCGGCAAGCCGCAGGCAATTTGCCAGTCGGCTGGTATAGCCAGCTGTAGCTGCTGGGGGTTGTGCTCGTGGCCCTCCACAGCCATCAGGCAGTTGATACCGTTCAGGTATAGCTGCTCCTCGTCCAGCCACGAGCCGCCGCCATCCATTTGCCGTGCATAAAAGCTATACCTGATCTCCACTTTTTCAGCGCCGTCCGTTTCTACCAGCCAGCGGTCTTTGGTCACTTTGCATACAGGTATAGCCGCTCCGTTTGCCGAGGCCGTAACACCGCGCAACTTCTGGGCAAAGTGCTGCAGTTCGTAGCGGCCCGGTCTCCAGGCGGGCAGCTGCAGGTATAGCGTTTGTCGGCTGTTCCCTTCTATCGTAAGAGTGATGTCCAGGAAATGCGTGAGTGGATTGCTGAAGGAGATATGGTGCTTGATCATGAGTTGCTGTGCACTGTTTTTAAGGTATAGCTTAGGCAATGGCCATGCATTTAGCACGGCTTGAGGTATTGCTTTAAGCAGTAAATATCAGGATTTAACGGCTCCTATGCCTATTTCGGCGGCTTTTGCCATATTTTTTCAAATATTCCGGAGGATGGATTGCGAATTTAGAAAAGCTTCCCTAATTTTGCAGGCCATAATAAAACCATTGGCAGACGATGAAAAGAACATTCCAGCCTTCGCAGAGAAAAAGAAGAAATAAGCACGGTTTCAGATCTAGAATGGAAACCGCTAACGGTAGAAGAGTGCTTGCTAGCAGAAGAGCTAAAGGCAGAAAGAAACTGACTGTTTCTGACGAAAGAAGACACAAAGCTTAATTGGTGCGTTGCGCTTAGCTCGTAGCGGAGCCATTCAATTGACTGGATCCAGCGATGAACGAACAAGCAGAACAACCGATTTCCCATACATTTTCGAAAGAAGAACGCTTGTGCAGTAAGCGGCTTATCTCGCTGCTGTTTAGCAAGGGTTCTTCTTTTAATTTGTATCCGCTCAGGTTCGTATACCATACGCCTGACGAGTCTACTGACGCCAGCACGCAGTTGGTTATTTCTGTGTCGAAGCGCCACTTCAAGCGCGCCGTCGACCGCAACCGCCTGAAGCGCCAGATACGTGAGGCTTACCGTCTTAACAAGCATTTTCTTACCCAACATCAAGGGAAGGCTCCCCGCCTACTGGCCATCATTTATATCGGCAAGGAAAAAAAATCCTTTGATACAATCCAAAAAAAACTAATTTCCGGTTTGGAACGTTGTTTGACTAGATAGTCTTACCCCGCCCCTAAACCTGAAATTCTATGTATAAAAAGTTAATAGCTGGCATCCTCGCCGGCAGCTTAGCGCTCACCCTCTTCTCTTTTAAGACAGAGTCGGAGCGTTATTTCGAAATTGCCAAGAACCTCGACGTTTTTGCCACGCTTTTCAAAGAAGTAAACACCTATTATGTAGACGAGGTGCCGCCCTCCAAACTGGTGCGCACAGGTATAGACGCGATGCTCAAGTCGCTCGACCCCTATACCAACTACATCCCCGAAGACGATATTGAAGATTTCCGCACCATGACGACCGGCCAGTACGGTGGTATTGGCGCGCTCATCGGTAGCCGCGACAACAAAATTGTGGTGCAAATGCCCTATGAAAACTCTCCGGCTCACAAGGCAGGTCTGGTGATTGGCGACGAGATCATTAAAATTGATGGGGTAAACGTTTCCAGCAAGACGACTTCCGAAGTAAGCAAACTGCTCAAGGGGCAGGCCAACTCTACCGTAAAGCTCGAAGTGAAGAGCTACGGCCAGTCGAAGCCAAGAACAGTGGAGCTCACCCGCGCCAACATCATGGTCGACAATGTGCCTTACTATGGCATGATCGACAACGAAATCGGCTACTTCCAGCTGTCAGGCTTTACGGTGGATGCCTCTAAGGAAGTGCGAACTGCCGTACAGAAACTGAAAGAGCAGGGGGCTAAAAAGATTATCTTCGACTTGCGAGACAATCCGGGTGGCTTGTTGCACGAGGCGGTGAACATTTCCAATTTGTTCGTGGACAAGGGAAGAGACATTGTGAGCACCAAGGGCAAGGTGAAGGAGTGGAACAAAACCTACAAAGCGCTGGACGAGCCGCTCGACAAGCAGATTCCGATGGTGATCCTGACCAGCTCGCGCAGTGCTTCTGCCTCCGAAATTGTGGCTGGTGTGATGCAGGACTACGACAGAGCTGTGCTGGTAGGGGAGCGTACTTTCGGTAAAGGCCTGGTGCAGGCGACCCGTCCGCTTTCATATAATTCACAACTGAAAGTAACAACGGCTAAATACTACATCCCGAGTGGCCGCAGCATCCAGGCCATCGACTACAAGCACCGCAACGAAGATGGCAGCGCCGGTAAAATTCCGGATTCGCTTAAAGTGGCCCACAAAACAGCCGGTGGTCGCATTGTGTACGACGGTGGTGGCGTGAGCCCGGATGTAGAAGTGACCCGCAAGGCTTATTCCGAAATTGCCAGAACGATCGCAGCGAAAGGCTACTTCTTTGAGTACGCCAACAAGTATAAAGCCGAAAACCCGACCATCCCTTCGGCCAAAGAGTTTAAGCTGACGGACGCCGACTACCAGAAGTTTGTCGCTTTCCTGGATAACAAGGACGTGAACTATACCACCAAGGTAGAGCGCGAACTGGAAGAACTGACCGAGCAAGCCAAGGACGGCAAGCACCTCGACGACATCAAACTGGAGTTGGATGCCATCAAGAAAAAGGTATCGCATAATAAATCCAACGACCTGATGCGTTTCCGCACCGAGATACAGGAAATGCTGGAGGCAGAAATCGCTTCCCGCTATTACCTACAGAAAGGCTACATTGAATCTTCTTTCGACGACGATCCGGATATCCTGACGGCCAAGCGCGTACTCAGCGACCAGCAGCAGTATGCCTCATACCTGAAAGTGAAATAAACGGACAAGGTATAAGCAAAGGGGTGATGCCAGTCAGGTATCACCCTTTTTTGTTTCCTGCTCTTTCAGACGTACTTTTGTCATATCATTCAACACAAGTTCAATTATGCCGCTATTGCTCGCACTCGAAACCTCGTCTACCGTTTGTTCTGTTGCCTTATATAAAGGAGCAGAATTGTTGGCGGCGTCTGAGTTGCAGATCGAGAAGTCACATTCGTCCCACATCACGGTCATGATTGCGCAGCTAGTCGAGAACTGCGGCTGTACCTTGCATGACCTGAGCGCCGTGGCTGTTTCAGGGGGGCCGGGCTCTTATACCGGTTTGCGCATCGGGAGCTCCACCGCCAAAGGGCTTTGCTATTCGCTTGATATTCCGCTATTGGAAGTGTCAACTTTATATGGATTGGCGAAGCAGGCGATAGACGCTATACCGAATGCCCAGGACTACCTGTTCTGCCCGATGCTGGATGCCCGCCGCATGGAAGTCTATACCTGTCTGGTAAATTCAAAACTAGAAGAGCGCATGCCTATCATGCCAGTGGTCTTGGATGAGCAAAGTTTTCAGGAAGAGTTAGCACGCCAGCCGATCATTTTCTTTGGCAACGGCGCCGCCAAGTTCAAGAGATTGATGGAAGGCAATGCGAATGCACTGTTCATCGATAGCATTCAGCCATCAGCCAAACCAATCGGTGAGCTAGCCATAGTGAAGTATGAGGAGCAGGCATTTGAAGATGTAGCCTATTATGAACCCTTCTACCTAAAGGATGTTTATATAACGAGCCCTACTAAGAACAATATTAAATAAGCGATAGCCATGTCAGAAATAATAAACAAAGTTGCGCAAAGTGCACTCGTGACCCTGAACCTAGAGGAGTTGCTTCATCCAGGTGAGCGTGTCGTATATGATATAAAGGAAAATCTGTTCCAAGGCCTGATTCTGCGAGAAAAGGATTTCAGAGCCTTTGTAAAAGACCACGACTGGTCGATGTACGCCGGAAAGAACGTTGCCATCATCTGCTCAGTAGATGCTATTGTACCCACCTGGGCCTATATGTTGCTAGCTACAAAATTGCAGGCGCACGCGAACTATTATGTGTTTGGGGATCTGGAAGCACTGGAGCAGGCTTTGATGCAAGAGGCAATTGCCAAAATAGATCCGGAAGAATACCGAGACGGCAAAGTTGTCATCAAAGGATGCGGCAGTATACCTGTGCCGACTTACGCTTATGTGGAAATCATGCGAAAGCTTTTGCCAGTGGTAAGTAGCTTGATGTACGGAGAGCCATGTAGTACCGTCCCTTTATATAAGAGACCCAAAGTAGCATAAGCTGGTAATTACAGAATTTAAGCAGCAGGGCCCTTTCCAGAAGAAAGGGCCCTGCTGCTTTTATAAATGTGTAGTTGTACCAATAGGAATAACATATAACTATAAGTAAAAAGTGAAAGCAAAAAAATAAAAAATCTTGGAACTATACGAAGCCAACAAACTGTTACACTCTAGCGCAAGGGAAACTGTAGCGCATTTCATAGGAGGGGCTCCATGGATTTTAAAAGCAGTCTCCTTATGAAAGTTGAGCATTACAAAGCCTAATTTTTAAAGCAGAGAAAAGCTTTGAAAACAAACAGACTCTTAACAATGCAGGTAATAAAGGCCTGTATTGTTAAGAGCAACTAAAAACTCTAAAGATTTTTGAAAACTATTCGCCGTGCTGTAGAGGCAGTTAGGCGGAACCTGGCTGGATCGCGGGCCACAGGTAACACAGGGTGCTTGCGCATTCGAAAATTTTGTGGACCTTTGCACTCCCAACCCGCTAAAGGGGATGGGGAAAGCGGCCAGCCGGCAGGGCGGCCATCGGGAAAGGGATCGAAAGAGAACACACCGAGAAAGATTGCTGAAAAAAACTTTTGCCCGGGGCTTG
>NZ_FTPP01000006.1 GCF_900156345.1 Pontibacter indicus | reverse complement strand
TGGGTGCCGTTCATATCCCGGGCACGCCAACCGGCGCCGATCCTAACTCCTGGATGCTGGCCTGCATCGGCACTGGTGTGAACCGCTACTTCAACGCAAACGACAGAACAGCCCTGAGATACCTCTACCAGTAGCATACACTGCCTGTCATAGCAAAAGAGCCCTGCCGTAGCAGGGCTCTTTTCGGCGTGTCACCCTGCCCTAGCGTTTGCCGCGCAGGCGGCTCAGGGTATCGGGAAACATGCCCAGAAAGGAAGCGATGTCTTTGACGGGCACCCGCAGAAAGAGCTGGGGACGCGTCTGTAGCAGGTGCTGGTAGCGCGCCGTGGCCGGCAGGCTGACACGGCGGTGGTAATGCTGGTGCAGGCGGTGATGAAAGCTTTCGGCCACAGCCCGTTCCAGGTGGCGGTATTGCGGGAAGTGCTCCAGCGTGTGGTCCAGATCCTGCCGGGAAACCACCTGCAGCACACTGTCCTCCAGCAGCTGGATGAAGAGCCGGGTGGGCAGGCGGCGGCAAAAGCTGTCGGCGGCCCACACCAGGTCCCCGTCCAGCCAGAGCCAGGAGACGACCTCGGTGCCCCGCGTCTTGTCCAGCTGGTAGGCCCGCACCGCCCCCTTGCGCACAAACCAGGCGTGACGCGCCGTGCTGCCGGGCTTTGCCAGGAAATGGTTGCGGGCATAGTGCTTCTGGGTAAAGATGCGCTGCAGCTGCCGCTTCAGGGCGGCATCAAGCGGGTAGTGGGCATGGAGTGCCTGCCACAGTTCCTCTGTCTGGCTGATCATGGGGTCCTTGCTTGCGTCGGTAAGCCTGCTCCTGCATCCTGCTAGCGCTGTACCGAGCCTGCCTTGTTCCGGTCATTCTCCTGTGGCAGTCCGGTGGTGGTGATCGTGATGGTGGTCAGGGTCGGGTCAAGCGTGGTGGACGTCTGGCGCTGTCCGGTGCTAAATCGGAACAGCGGCTGAACACGAAGAACTGGGATCCTCTTTGTTTTCTTTTTCATCTTTCGGCTATGTTTTGTCTTCCCTGAAGATAGAACATCAGACAACCACCGGAAAAATTATTACATCAAAGCCGGCTTACACGTGCCACAAGACGGCATAACTTACATGAAGGATCATGGACCAGCCTGTCAATGCTACCCGTCCGGGCTTCAGTGCCCGCCACCTGGCTTACCACGCCCTCGCCTGGACGGTCTTCATCCTCTATGAGCTCTCCATTGTCTTCTATGTCTCGGACACGCGGCTGGACCATGCCTGGGAGTACATCGGCTACTATGCGCTCAACATGCTCCTTTTCTACACCACCTCCCAGCTGGTGCTGCCCCTCGCCTTCCGCAAAAAAGGCCGTCTTTACCTGCTATTGTTGCTGGTACCGCTGCAGCTGAGCGGCTACATTCTGCTGGAGTACGGCCTGGAACACCTCTACAATACCCTCCGGTCCTTCCCGCGGCAGGTGACCCTCAACCAGCGCTTTGTGGTGGGGTTTATCTGGCGGGGTACCTACTTTTTCGGCCTGAGCACCACCTTCTGGTTTGTGTGGCGCACCCTCCAGCACCAGCGGCGCATCAGCCGCATGGAGCTGAGACAGCTGGAAGGCGCCAGGGCACGCGCGGAACTGGAGAAGGACCTGGCCACAGCGCAAAGTGCCTACCTGCAGGCCCAGATCAATCCCCATTTCCTGTTCAACACGCTCAACTTCATTTTCAACCAGGTGCAGGAAGGAGCCCCCAAGGCTTCTGAAAGCGTGCTGCTGCTCGCCGAGGTCATGCGCCACAGCCTGACCGGCGTGCAGGCTGATGGCAAAACCAGCCTTTCGGCCGAGGTCAGCCACCTCCGGCACTATGTCAGCCTCAACCAGCTGCGCTTCCGCTTCCCGCTCTACATCCAACTGGACGTGCAGGGCGTCACCGGGAATTACCGCCTGCCGCCGCTGCTGCTGCTTACTTTTGTCGAGAACATCTTCAAGCACGGGGACCTGACCGATGCCGCCTCCCCGGCCACCGTGCAGGTGGCCTGCCGCGATGGCTGGCTCCATGTGGCCACGCAGAACAAGACAAGGCCTTTTCCTCCCGTGCAGGGCTTCGGCATCGGCATCCGGAACGTGCGGACACGGCTCGAACGCCTCTACCTGTCCCACGAGTACCGCCTCGATATCCGGGAGGACGACGGGAACTACTACCTGAACTTTCAACTCAAACTGCTATGATCACCTGTTATATCGTCGATGATGAGGCCCATGCCATCCAGGTCCTCACCCGCTACATCCAGCAGACGCCGGGCCTGCAATTGCTCGGCTCCGAGGAAAACCCGCTCCTTGCCCTGGACGCCATCACCCGGGGGCTGTACAAACCTGACATCGTATTTGCCGATGTGGAGATGCCCCAGCTGTCGGGCGTCAAGCTAGCTGAGCTCCTGGCGCCCCATACCCGGGTGGTGTTTACCACCGCCTACTCCGGTTTTGCGCTGGATGCCTTTGACCGGGATGCCGTCGACTACCTGCTCAAGCCTATACTCTATGAGCGTTTTCTGGTGTCCGTCACCCGCATCCGCGAGCGCCGGAACGCCCTCTCCCCCTTCTCGGGAAAGGAGGAGGCTTACTGCTATGTGAAGGGGGACAGCAGGGGCAAGCTGGTACGCGTGGTCCTGAGCCATATCCAGTACATACAGGCCATGCAGAATTACCTCATCCTGCATCTCCGGGATAAAAAGGTCATCACCTACCTCACCCTGCAGGAACTGGAGGAGCGCTTGCCTGCCGGCGCCTTTACCCGCGTGCATAAATCCTTTATCGTGCCCTATGCCAAAGTGCACACCGTGGAAGGCAACCAGGTCATCCTGGAAAACCAGGACGTCGTTCCCCTTGGCCCGTCCTACCGGGAGCCCTTCCTGCAAAATGTCAACGCCCGCCTGATTAAAAGCAAGCGCCTGCCCTGAGGCCCAGGGCCGGTTGTCAGGGCCCTGGTCTCACCTGGCTGCTCGGCTTTTGCTGACGGGCGCGGGTGGACTGGTAGGCGCGTTGCAGGCCATAGTAGAGCACCAGTTCCTGCTTCCGGGCATCGTCCACCAGCAGCCGGTTCAGGTGCATGTGCACCAGATCGGCCAGCAACTGCTGGAGTCGAAGGTGAGGCAGTCCCGCTGTCCGCTGCCTCAATAACACCAGTGCCTCTTTGAAATTAGCCAGCAGCCGGTCACTCCCCCTGAAGGAAACACAGGCCTGCCGCTGGGCCGCATCTGCCCCGAAGACCGCCTCCTGGCATAAAGCACGGTAACGCCTGCTGAGCTGCTGCTTCAACGCCTTTCCGCCCCCGTGCTCCCGGTAAAAAGCCTGGAAAAGCACGTCCAGCAGACTTTCCTTTTGGGCCAGTGTCAGCCCGAAGTCCGTTAGCAGCAGGTCCAGCGTCTCCACCGCAAACCGGTAGTAGCCCGGCTCCGTCTCCTGGCAGCCGGTGGCCCGCAGAAATCCCGTTACCAGGGCGCTGTCGGCGCAGAAAAAGGACTCGGTTGCTTCCAGGATGCCGGGTGCGGAGGCATAGCGCTCCAGCTCCCGCTCGTAGACGGCCAGCACCAGGTCCTGGACGGCCGCCGTCCGCACCAGCCTTTCCAGGGCTGTGCTCAGGCGCTCAAAGGCAGCGGCCCAGGCAAGCCCCGGCTGCACCCGCAGCCGCAGGTGATACCCGGGGTCCCGGTACCGCACAAAATACCACTGCCGCACCAGCCCTTGTTTTTTCAGGCGGGCCAGCAGCCCCTGCAGGCGGATCAGCAGCTCATTGGCCCGCGCCGGGTGGCCGTACAGCTTCCAGTAAAGCCACTCCCCTCCTGGCATAACGCGTCGTTTCCGCTCCAGGGCCGGGGCAAAGCATGCCACCTCCCTGGCAGGCCTTTGGTACACGGCGCGCCGGTGGAAGACGGCCGCCAGCAGCTGGTGCACATACACCTGCCCCTTTTCGTCGCGCACCAGCCCCGCCTCCTCCCCGGCAAAGGGAAACTCGCGCAGGGTGAACGCTTTTTCCTGCTCGATGGCAGCCAGAAAGAAACGGACCTCCTCTGCCTGCCCCAGGTCAAAGACCAGCTGGTGGTCGTGCACGGTCAGGGCCACCTGGCGCGGCCAGTTCCGCGCGGCTGCCAGTGTTTGCAGCCGCGCTACCTGCTGGCCGGGGCCAGTGTTCAGTACTTCAGCCAGTTCCTCCCGCCGCAGGTGCCAGGAGGCCAGAGAAAGGATCGCCCCTCCGCAGCTCACACGCGGGTAATAAGGCAGGTCCGGGAAAAAGGCGCGCAGGTTAAAGCTGAAATTGGTCCGTATCCCCTGGTACTGCACATCACACAGGAACCGGAAAACGGCCAGGTCGTTGCGCGTGTAGTTATAGGCCGAGCCCAGCCGCGGGATAACCCGCCTGGCCAGTCTGCGGGACCAGAGGATGATCTCATCGTTTTCCACCCACACCAGCAGGTCCTCCAGCGGCAGCTGCCCTTCCGGAGCCACCCCCGGGGCCACCAGCACCGGAATCTCGTAGGCCCGCACTGCGCTGCGGCGGTCGATGTTAGCCGTGTGGGCTTCACTCAGATGGGCGATCTCCGCAAAGATCACATCCGGGTTGGCCTCCTGCTCCGCCTCCGCGATGGCCAGCGCCATCTCGCCGATAGCCGGACTCAAAGGCGTGAAGCGCCCCAGCAGCGCCGTGGCGCTGGCCCCGCCCGCCTGTTCGATGTACACCTGTTCGCCCAGGACCCGGAAGAGCACCGACAGGCTGGGTGCCACCTCCCCCACGGGTGCCGGCAACTGCCGCACCTGCTCCAGGTCGAGTGCCAGGGTGGGCACATTCCCTTGGGCCTGCCAGGTTTCCAGCAACAGGGAGTGCGCCGGCGTCCAGTTGATGACTTGCTCCTGTTGCTGTTGCCCGGTGTCAAACACGAAGCCGTCCAGGAGATGGGGCACCTGGAAACTGCCGGCCAGCTCCGCGTACCCTACCCCCACCTCCGGATCCAGGGCCTCCAGCAAGGGGATGGCCCTGCGGTCGAACTTCTGCAGGAAGGCCTCCCGAAAATGCCGCAACCCGGGTGGTTGCTGCGGGGACACCAGCCGCCCGATCGCCTCCAAGGCCTCCCGGACCGGCTCCTGCCAGCTCTCAGGCACCCCGCCGCCTGTTACCTGCCGCTCCATGTTCAGGTAAAGCGCGTGACCGGCCGGCGCTCCCGGCCACGCCAAGTCACCGGCCAGCAAGCGCCCCCCCAGCTCGTCTGCCTGCGCTGTGTTGACTACCTGCTGCAGCCGCGCGAGCAACGAAGCGGCACTGGCGCCAAGGGGCTGCTTCTCCAAGTGCTGCCTGCCGTGTTGCCAGACACGCAGCAGGTAATCATCACCCGTTACCGCAGGCTGCCAGACAGACACCAGCAGCTGCTGGGCGATGAGCTGCTCCAGGAAGGCCTCCCCTTCCACCGCAGAAACGCCCGTCTCCTGCATGAGCCGGGTCAGGATCGCTTCCCGGGGACGGGGCTCCCGGCAGAAGTTCAGAACGGTCTGTACGGGTGCCAGGCGCTCCACCGCCTCCACATAAAAGGTCCTGTCCCCCTTTTCCTGATCCTCTTCAAAGCGTAGAAAGCGGTCCGTGCCGGCAACCTGGTAGCGGGATCCATTGGCTTGGTAGGTATCATAGACAGGTGCCGCATTTCCCAGCAGCTGCCCGGCCAGCGCCCGGGCATGCCGGAAACTCAGCTGGGCATGGGCCTGAAGCCGCTCACCATTCAGCCATAGACCTGCATGAGGTTCATCCGTCCAGTCCGCCACGGCAAAGCCCGAAAACAGCCCGAAGGGCGTAGGACGAAAGCACATCCGGTTGAGGTATTTGCGGACGGCCAGCAGCACCCTGGGCGGCAGGGCCTCCGCCTCAAAGGCATGTTTTGCCAACTCCTGGAACAGGGCCGGGCTGGCCAGCTGCAGGGCGGCCCTGAAAAAGGGGGAGCCAAGGTGTTCGGAAAGATCGGTTTCCCGGTAGCTGGGATGCGGATAGGCCGGGATGCGCAGTAATAAGCGGTTGTAGAAATGGTCCATAGGCAAGCAGTAGGAAAGTGGATGCAGTGGAAGTTACAACTTTTAGGAACCCCAACACAATCCCCCTTTTACCCTTTGCTGCCGCAAGCCGCCCGCCTGCACCTGCAAAAGGCCGCGCTTCCGCCCTCCGGCACGGCGTCAGTTTATTGCGATGGCCGTCGTAATCTACGAACCGCACCCCGGACAGAGCATATGTTTTTACTTAATGGCGTTACATTGAAGGGCCGCAACCTAATCAAGATCAGCCTTGATCTTACACGACAGGTTTGTAGCGCCCGACTACAAAACCATCCCGAGACCAGCATGCCGGAGGTGCTGAGCCGGCTGCTGAAAAGGCAGGCGGCCTAACACTGTCGTATTCACAGGGAGTTCAGCACCTCCGGCACGTTGTGCGCAGGTGAGTTTAGGAGCGGGGATACAGCGTAAGCCTTCATTTCCTCTGCACTGTAAGGGACCAGCAAAGAAAGGAGTCCCGCCTGCGTCTCGTTCCCGTTCAGCCACAGTTCTTCCGCTTCTGGTGTTAGCAGCACGGGCATCCGGTCATGTATGGGCTTCACCACGTCGTTCGCCTCGGTCGTGATGATGGTAAAAGTGTGCAGCACTTCGCCTGTGTTCCTGTCCGCCCACTCGTCCCAAAGCCCCGCGAACGTAAACAATTCCTCGCTCTTGAGCATGAGGCGGAATGGCACTTTCCCCTGCCCCGTTACCTGCCATTCAAAGAACCCGTCAGCTGGTACCAGGCAGCGCTTAGACGTTAACAGCTTGCGAAATGACGGCTTCTCGGCCAGTGTCTCCGCCCGTGCATTGATGGAACGTTTGACGGCCTTTGCGTCTTTCGCCCAAAACGGTTGCAGGCCCCAGGAAAAGAGCTGGAGCTTGTCCGGCTCCTGCCCGGTCACAACAGGGAGTGCCTGGCTCGGAGCGGCATTATAGTGCGCCTCCTGCAGGTATTGCTTCACCAGCTTGGCGGCTCTGGACCTGCCCTTGGTGGTCTTTGGTATGAGGGAATAGCGTCCGCACATGATTTTGTTTGAATTTTGTCTGATAGCTTCACACAGTATACGAGGCACTGTCATTTTAAATTCAGAATTTGTGCCTGACACAGCGACCACAACCAGGCTGTGACGGAAGGCTGGGGATGCTGTCATCCCGTATGAAAATACTAACATATCCCAATTTTATAGTTTATCTTCCACGCGGCTTCCTGAAAAGGACACACGCCCGACAAGCCGCTACATTCAACTGAATGCCTCATGGTAATGGAACCGATCCCCGCTTTAAAACTTGTGGCTGTGATGGCCCTCGTCATTGGTGCGCTTGCTTCTTGCAGCAGCACCAGAGAAAATGCCTCCCAGTTCCCGGCTGCGCTCACGCAGTATGTGGACCCCTACATCGGGACCGACTACCACGGCCATGTTTTCATGGGTGCCAGTGTCCCATTCGGGGCCGTGCAACTGGGGCCCAATAACCTGACCGAAGGATGGGACTGGTGCTCCGGCTACCATTACTCCGACTCGACCCTTGTCGGTTTTTCGCACACGCACCTGAGCGGCACCGGCATCGGCGATTTAGGAGATATTGCCATCATGCCCACCACCGGCCCGCTGAAGCTTTTGAAAGGAACCCATCAACATCCGGAGAAGGGCTTTCTGTCGCTGTACTCGCACCAGGACGAAACCGCCCGGCCAGGTTATTACGCCGTCAGGCTGCAGCGCTACAACATACAGGCCGAGCTGACAGCCACCGCGCGGGTGGGCTTCCATCAGTACACCTTCCCGGCCTCAGAGCAGGCCCAGGTGATTGTTGACCTGGAAGAAGGCATTGGCTGGGACCAGCCCACTGAAACGTTTATGACGCAGCTCAACGACAGCACCCTGGCCGGCTACCGCTACTCCAGGGGCTGGGCCGCCGACCAGCGCATCTACTTTGCCGCTGTTTTCTCCCAGCCCATGCAGCGCTTTTCCAGCTTCCAGGTAACAGACTCGTCTGGTACGGCGGTGGCCGCCAGCACGGAAAAAGGGATAAAGGGGGTGGCTTTTTTCACAACCAAGGCCGGCGAGAAGATCAAGCTCAAAGTGGGCATCTCGCCCGTCAGCCCGGAAAATGCGTTGGCCAACATCCGGGCGGAGGTGCCGCATTGGGATTTCGAGCAGGTCGTCGCGGCGGCGGATACCGCCTGGAACAGGGAACTGCAAAAGGTGCGGATACAAACCGACAGCCCGGCGCAACGGAGGACCTTTTACACGGCGCTTTACCATACCCTGATTGTCCCGTCCGTTTTCAACGACCACAACGGCGATTACCGCGGCACGGATCAGAAAGTCTACCCCAAGGCGAATTTCACCAACCTGACCACGTTTTCCCTTTGGGATACCTACCGGGCGGCACACCCCCTGTTTACCATCCTGCAGCCGGACCGGGTGAACGACATGATCAACTCCATGCTGGCTATCTACCAGCAGCAGGGCAAGCTGCCCGTCTGGCACCTGATGGGCAACGAGACCAATACCATGGTGGGCTACAGCAGCGTGCCCGTCGTAGCGGATGCCCTCCTCAAAGGCTTTGACGGCTTTGATCATGCACTGGCGTACGAGGCGATGAAAGCCACCGCGATGGGCGATGCCTTCGGCCTTCCCTTCGTCAAGAGACAAGGCTTTATCCCCGCCGACGAGGAAGTGGAGAGTGTCGCCAAAGGCCTCGAGTATGCCATTGCCGACATGAGCATTGCCCAGGTGGCCAGGAGGCGGGGCCAGCAGGCAGACTACGAATACTTCAGCAGGCGCGGCAGGTACTACGAAAACTACTTCGACAAACAAACGCGCTTTATGCGGGGCCGCCTTTCACAGCACGCGTGGCGCAGCCCCTTCGACCCCTTTAAATCGGCCCACCGCAAAGACGACTACGCCGAGGGGAATGCCTGGCAGTATACCTGGCTGGTGCCCCAGGATGTGGAGGGGCTGATGACCTTAATGGGGGGCGAGGAAGCCTTCGCACAAAAACTGGATTCCCTGTTTGCCGCAGCAGGCGACATGGGCGAGGAAGCGTCAAACGACATCACCGGACTGATCGGGCAATACGCACATGGCAACGAGCCCAGCCACCACATTACTTACCTCTATGCCTACGCCGGCCAGCCCTGGAAAACAGCAGAGCAGGTGCGGTTTATCGTGGAAAATATGTATACCGATCAACCCGATGGGCTGATCGGGAACGAGGATGTGGGCCAGCTGTCGGCCTGGTATGTTTTCTCGTCGCTTGGCTTCTATCCTGTAAACCCTTTTAACGGCGCTTATGTGTTTGGCAGCCCCGCCGTCAGGCAGGCGACATTGGCCATGCCGGGCGGGAGGACACTTGAGATAGAAGCCCTGGATAACTCCCCGGAGAACAAGTACATTCAACGGATCACCTTCAACGGCGTACCCTATACGAACGCCTACATCCTGCACCGGGACCTGGTGCGGGGCGGCAAGCTGGTCTTCGAAATGGGCAGCAAACCCAGCACTGCCTGGGGCACGGCCAAAGAAGACAGGCCGAGATCAAGCGTGGAGTAAAACAGCAAAAGCTCTCTCATCCATTAAAGGCGGCGCGCAGGGCGTGGACCACCTCGGCGTCGGCCACCAGCTGCTCGAACTCTGACAGCCGCCTCTCACTTGACATAGGCGGGTAAGCCTTGCGGAATTGCATGCTACTTTGCACAGATGTTCGGGCGGAGGCATGCACTTCGGACACACCGGTCCGACGGAGCAGTTCCCGCACATGAGCAGGGGTGACGCCCCCGCCGGGCAGGATGACCAGTTTACCTGCCGCGCGCTCGTGCAGCTTCCGGATCAGCTCCGCTCCCTGCAGTGCTGTTTCCTGCTGGCCGGATGTGAGCAGGCGATCCACACCCAGGGCCAGCAGCTCATCCAGCGCCTGGAAGGGATCGGCACAAAGGTCGAAGGCCCGGTGAAAGGTGATGCTCATGCCGCTGGCCTGGGCCATCAGTGCCGCTGTTCCGGCGGTATCGATGCGTCCATCAGCCGTCAGGGCGCCAATCACCACGCCATCCACACCCAGCGTACGGCACAGGGCGATATCTTTTTTCATGACCTCAAACTCCGCAGCAGTGTATAAAAAGTCTCCCCGGCGTGGACGGATGAGGACGTGCAGGCCAATACCGATACTTTTGCGCACCACCTCGATCATACCCGCACTGGGTGTGGTGCCACCACCGGCCAGGTAATCACAAAGTTCCACCCGCTGGGCCCCGCCCCGCTCGGCGGCCAGGGCAGAGGCAACAGAATCCACACATATTTCCAGCACAGGGGCCGGATTAGAACTTGCTCTTTCCATCCAGTAACTTCGTGCCTGACCCATCCTGTATGGCATAGTTAAAGCCTTTGTGGATACAGTAGCCCCCGTATTCCCCCTGCTTATTCAGGGCAATGAACCCTACCTGCAGGTCTTTCACATCCCGCTGCCTGGAGATAATGCGTTCTACGGCCAACCGACAGGCATCCTCCGGGGAATGGCCCTGCCGCATCAGCTCCACCACCAAATGGCTGCCCACCATCCGGATAACGGCTTCGCCCAGGCCCGTAGCCGTGGCAGCGCCCACTTCGTTGTCTACAAACAGACCGGCCCCGATGATGGGAGAATCGCCCACCCGGCCGTGCATTTTGTAGGCAGCGCCACTGGTCGTGCAGGCGCCCGCCAGATCCCCGTTCGCATCCAGGGCCAGCATGCCGATGGTGTCGTGGTTTTCGATGTTGATGACCGGCTTGTAGCGGGACTCCTTCAGCCAGTTCTTCCAGTCTTTTTCTGACTCCGGTGTCAGCAGGTTTTCCTTCTTAAACCCTTTAGACAAGGCGAATTGCAAGGCCCCCTCTCCCACCAGCATCACATGCGGCGTGTCCTCCATCACCTTGCGGGCCACGGATATCGGGTGCTTGATGTGTTGCAGGAAGGCCACAGCCCCGCAGTTGCTATCCTTGTCCATGATGCAGGCATCCAGCGTCACCTTTCCCTCCCGGTCCGGATAGCCGCCGTAGCCAACGGTCCGCACCTTGGGGTCTGCCTCCGGCACCCGGACACCCGCCTCCACCGCGTCGAGCGCACTCCCGCTTTGAGACAGTATCCTCCAGGCAGCCTCGTTGGCGGGTAGGCCGTGCTCCCAGGTGGAGAGCACAATCGGTCTGTTGGGCTTGCTTTTTCTGACAGAGCCGGCAAAAGCGCTGGCAAAGGAAAAGCCGCCACTCAGGAAAGTTGCGCCTACGGCTGTTAGTTTGATGAACTTACGTCTGGTGCTCATGGGTTTTGGTTATGAATGATTAGGAAATTGCACTGCCGGTCCGGCTAAACGATAATGAGGTACTCAACTGGCGCTTTCAGCGGATGCAGCCGTTCAGCATGAACTCCCCGAGCAGGTTATAAACTATCCTACTCAAACGGGTCAGCCTGCCGGAAAGCCAGGTGCCGAAGCCCCTGTCTTGTCGTCCCGTTGCCTGAACGGGGCGGCATGGCTCAACTGCTGATTGCAGTCTTGAATATATAGGAAAAAGGTAACAGGTGCAACAGGCATTTTTGTCGGCTTCCCTATTTCCAGGAGGCAACGCGTTGCGATATGATGGGTTAAATGTTTGGCTTCTGGTTGCGCGCTGGCCATGCCCTTGTGCAAAGGAACAGTCCATCATGCCGCATCCCGGGCTCTTCTTCTACCAGCACCACTGTGGCCGTCTTTTAAGCAGGGACGTGTCAGGCTGGCAACGCTGCCAAAATCATAGTAAAAGTTCAAATATGGCTAATAATGTATTTCACTTATTCTTGATAATTTATAACACAATCCATTGTATATCGGTACATCCTATTAAACCGATATAGATGCTGACACTCAAACGCCCCCGCCCAGCCCGTAACAGGTACAGAAAGAAAGAAAAGCAGCCGATGCCGCAACTCCGGCACCTCTCCGATCTGCACCAGCAGGAGAGGCGCTTCAGGCGCAGCCTGGAGTGGGGGGCGCTGGGTGTCTCATTTTTTATTATCTTGGTAATGTTCTATCTTTTCGATGGCATGACTTGGCTGAGAGACATCGCCTGAAGAGATACCCCCTCCTGCCAGAAGACAAGCTTCCAGGCCCTGCAGCTTTTCCCGCTGGCGGATTAAACCCCCTCTCATGATCGCTGGGGGAGTCCCGGCCCGTCCCCTTTCATCTTGCCCGCTGCAAACCAACGCCATTTGCCCTGACGCCAGCCTGCTTCCGTCTGGCGCGCTGCCCCCACCCCGAGCGTCACGGCTATATGTTTCCCCCCTACGGAAGAACTGGTGAAACCGAACGCCACCTCCTGCCCATCTTGCCGCTCCTTGCCCCTGCCGGCCTGGAAGAGCGCTTGCCACCGGCAGCAGCGGGACCGGACTAAAAAACACCTCCCACCGCACAGACACATGAACACCGGGGAAAACATACAGGGCCTGCGCCAGATCATCGACTTTACCCGGTTGCTGAGCCTGGCCGTGCTGCTGCTGCACAGCTACCATGTTTGCCACCACATCTTCCGGGTGTGGGGCCTGACAGCCCCGCTGGCGGACAGGATTGCCTCTAATTTTCTGCAGCTCCCCCTCTTTCAAAACCCGCTGCTGGCCAAGTCGGCGGCACTCCTGCTGCTGGCTGTTTCCCTGCTGGGCAGCAAGGGCCGCAAAGACGAGAACGTCCGGCTCCGCCCGGTCCTGCTCTACCTCCTGTCCGGCCTGCTGTTCTACTTCGGGCCCCACAGCCTCCCATGGGGGCTGTCCGGTTCGGGTGAGCAGCAGGCCTACCTGGCCTCCTCCGTACTCGGCTTCCTGCTGCTGCTGGCCGGGGGCACCCGGCTCTCCCGTCTGCTGCACCTGCAACTGCAGCAGGATGTCTTCAACCGCCACAACGAAACCTTTCCCCAGGAAGAGCGGCTGCTTGCCAACGCATATTCGGTCAACCTCCCTGCCCGCTACTGCCTGCGTGGCAAACAACGGCGCAGCTGGATCAACATCATCAACCCTTTCCGCGCCCTGCTGGTCATCGGCACCCCCGGGGCAGGCAAGTCCTATTTCGTGATCCGCCACGTCATTACCCAGCACATCCGCAAAGGCTTTGCCCTGTTCCTCTACGATTTCAAGTACGATGACCTCTCGCGCATCGCCTACAACACCCTGCTGCGGGAGGCCCACCGCTACCCGGTGCCACCCCGGTTTTACCTGATCAATTTTGACGACCTGTCCCGCACCCACCGCTGCAACCCGCTGGACCCGGACACCATGACCGACATCACGGACGCCACCGAAGCCTCCCGCACCATCATGCTGGGCCTTAACCGGGAGTGGATCAAGAAGCAGGGGGACTTTTTTGTGGAGTCCCCCATTAACTTCGTCACCGCCATCATCTGGTTTCTCAAAAAGTACGAGCAGGGGCGCTACTGCACCCTGCCGCATGTCATTGAACTCATGCAGGCCGGGTACCAGGAGCTCTTCGCCCTGCTCCGCACCGAGCCTGAGATCGAGGTGCTCATCAACCCCTTTGTCTCCGCCTTCGAGCACGAGGCGGTCGACCAGCTGGAGGGCCAGATCGCCAGCGCCAAAATCAGCATGGCCCGGCTCTCCTCCCCGCAGCTCTACTATGTGCTCTCGGGCCATGACTTCACCCTGGACCTCAACAACCCGCAGGAGCCCAAGATCATCTGCCTGGGCAACAATCCCCAGAAGCAGCAGGTCTACGGGGCGGTACTTTCGCTCTACGTCTCCCGGACCATCAAGCTGGTCAACCAGAAAGACAAGCTCAAAAGCAGCCTTATTTTCGATGAGTTCCCCACCATCTACTTCAACGGCATCGACAGCCTGATCGCCACGGCCCGCTCCAACAAGGTGGCCACCACACTGGCCGTGCAGGATTACAGCCAGCTTAAGAAAGACTATGGCCGGGAGCAGGCTGAGGTGATCATGAACATCGTGGGGAACGTGATCAGCGGCCAGGTAAGCGGGGACACCGCCCGCCAGCTCTCTGAGCGCTTCGGCAAGATCCTCCAGCAGCGTCAGAGCGTGTCCGTCAACAGCAGCGACACCTCCGTGAGCCGCTCCACCCAACTGGAGGCCGCCATCCCGGCCGCCACCATCGCCTCCCTCTCCTCCGGGGAGTTTGTAGGCACCGTGGCGGATGACCCGCAATGCCGCATTCACCTGAAAACCTTTCACGCCTCCATCTGCAACGATCACCGTGCCATCGCCCGGGAAGAGGCAGGCTACCAGGACCTGCCCGTGCTCCGCCAGGTGGATGCAACTGCCGTGCAGGCCCAGTACGCCCGGGTAAAAGCCGAGGTGCACGCCATCCTTTACGCTGCCCTGCCCGGCCCTTCATCAAAAAAACCAGCTCGCACCACCCCTGCAAGACCCTAACTATCAATATTTTACACAAACAACGAATTTGATTTCCTACCTCTTTATCTAAAGACCATAACCTCAAAATTGAATGATCCCTATGTTCTATATATAAATTTCAAAGGATGTCCCAACCCGTCCCGCCTGCGACTGACACTCTTAACTTTATGGATATGATACAGCTAGCAGAACAGCTCCATCACCAACTGGTGGAGCAGCTGCGCGAGGCCGATTGCCAGCCCGCGCCTTCCGCCATCCAGCAGCACGATTGCCTGCTCCGGCTCATCAGCGAAGCCATCGGGCAACTCAAGCAGCTGGTGCTCCGTCACACGTTCCCCGACACGCAGGAGGAAATCCGTTTCTTCAAGCACTGCAAACCGAAGTTCACCAGCCTGCTGATCTACCATACCCGGCTGGCGCAACTCGACCTGAAAATGCCCCTGGGAAGCCGTCAGGACATGCTGGGGCACTTTGAAAAGGAACTGCTCCTCATCCGGGTCTTTTACGAACAGCATGTCTCCCTCTACCAGTACTTCCTCTCCCAGGCCACCTTCCTCGACGAACGGCTTTTCGTGCGGGGAAACCAGGACCTGCCCTCCCCCTACAGCACAACCTCTGTGGATTCAGACACCCGCTTTACCACCCACTATGACTATCTCTTCGGCCGGTTTCTGGCCAACGAGCGCCTGCGGCAGTACCTGCTGCAGGCCATAGAGGACCTCGAGCGCCCGGCCCCGGCCGGCCCGTCGGCAGGCCAGCGGGCCGCCATCTCCTGGACCGGCTCCAAGGTTCACCTGATCGAACTGGCCTATGCCCTCTATGAATCCGGCCAGATCAATGGCGGCACCACCGGGGTGCAGGAGATTGCCGAACGGTTGGAGGATTTCTTCCAGGTCAAGCTCGGCGGCGTGTACCGCACCTTCCAGGAAATGCGCCAGCGGAAAAAAGACAGCCGCACCAAATTCCTGGACCTGATGAAAGAACGGCTGCTCTGTCGCATGGACACCCTGGACGGGAGCTGATCCTCTCGCGCTTCGGCGCCCTGCGGCAGTTCAATTCGGGGGCACGCTTGAAAAATATTTCCCCACTACGGGAGCCCTTGTGAAAAAAGCCTTCCGGCCACGCCCACCTTTGCCTTCATCAAGCCGGTTGCACGAAGCGCCGCGCTAAACGCCCATGACGATGCTGACACAATTCTCCTGGCACCAGTTCGCCCTCTCCGTAGGCGCCTGCCTGCTGCTCTACTACACGGTCGTAACACTCCTGCTCTACCGCCGCCCCCTCCGCGCCTGGCTCAGCCGGGGACCTGCCTCCCGGCAGGCTTCCCGGCCGGCTGCCACCCCGGACGTGATGGGCCCCGTCCTGTCTGACACGTCCTCCCTTCTACCGGATGCCGCCGCACTGGTGGTTGCCCCGGCTCCCCCGCAAGAGCCGGTTGCGGCCGCCCTTCAGCCCGACGACGTCCGGGCGGACCTGCTCGCTGAGCTACAGGACCTCCTGGACCTGGCTGCCGGGAACCTGGCGGGCAAGGAAGACTTCTGCCAGCTCGTGCGCCTGGTCATCTCCCGCTATGCCCCCGCACTCCCGGGCGTGCAGGACCAGGTCAACCGCTTCCTGCTTGAGCAGGGCCACGACCGGCTCCCCTTTGCGCTGAGTGCCGCGGACCTGCAGGCCTGCTGGCCTACCGCCGCAGGCCAAGGCTGAATCCCCCTGTCTGATCTTACACTTAAACCTCCTATACCATGAAAAAACCATTCAAGACAAACACTACGGCCAGAGGCCTGAAGACCACCCTGGCCGGCACCCTGGCCCTGCTGCTCACCCTCTCCGCCCGGGCCCAGACCGGGGACGGGGAGGCAGGCATCCGCCAGGCCACTGACATGGTCCGCGGCTACTTTGATACCGGTACCAGCCTGATGTACGCCATCGGCGCCATCGTCGGCCTGGTGGGTGCTGTCAAGGTCTACCAGAAATGGAACGCCGGGGAGCCGGACACGGGCAAGGTTGCCGCCGCCTGGTTTGGCAGCTGCATCTTCCTGGTGGTCGTTGCCACCGTCCTCAAATCTTTCTTCGGCATCTAAGCACTCCCGTATGGCAACCAGCGTCTACACCATCAACAAGGGCATCAACCGCCCCATTGAGTTCAAGGGACTCAAGGCCCAGTACATTGCCTACCTGGCTGTCGGCCTGGTAGCCCTGCTGCTGCTCTTTACCGCCCTCTTCCTGGCAGGGGTGCCCCTGCCCGTCTGCCTGCCGCTGATCCTTTTAGCCGGGGGCGGCCTCTTTGCCGGCACCTACCACCTCAACCGGACATACGGCCAGTATGGGCTGCTCAAGCGCCTGGCCCGGCGCCGCCTCCCGGCCTGCGTCCGCCTGACATCCAGAAACGTGTTCCTGTCCCTCACCCAGCCCGCAGCAAGCCATGACCGCGCCTGTTGAACTGGAAAAGATGCTGCCCGTCTACCAGGTAGAGCACGACTGCATCCTCTCCCGGCAGGGGGACATCACGCTGGCCTATGAAGTCAGCCTGCCGGAAATCTTCACCCTCTCCGATCAGGAGTACGAGGCCTTCCACCAGGCTTTTATCAAGGCGATCCGCCTCCTTCCCCGCCAGACCGTCTTCCACAAGCAGGACTGGTTTGTGGAAACGGGTTATCAGGCCGATATTGAGCGGGAGGGCCTGGGCTTTTTATCCCGGTCCAGCGAGCGTTTCTTCCATGAGCGGCCACACTGGGAGCACAGCTGCTACATCCTGCTCACCAAAAAGCCCGAGGAACGCCGCGCCTCCAGCTCCCTGCTCTCCAACCTGCTGCGACGCTCCCTGGCGCCGGCACAGACGCTGCAGCCACAGCGCTACCTGGATTTCCTTGATCAGGCAGGCCAGTTTGAGCGTGTGCTCCGTGACAGTGGCTTTGCCCGCCTCCGCCGGCTGGACAATGCCGAGCTGAGCGGCACGCTGAGCCAAGCGGGCCTGCTGGAGCGCTACTGCGGCCTGCTGCCCGGTGGAAGCGCCCCGCTCCTGCAGGACATCCACCTGGATGGGGGAATTCGGATCGGTGAAAAGCACTGCCAGCTTTTCACGCTGGCCGACGCCGCCGACCTGCCCGCCCTCTGTGGCTCCCGTGTTAACTACGAGCGCTACTCTACCGACCGGACCAAGTTCAGCACGGGCTTCGCCGCCCCCCTGGGGCAGCTGCTGCCCTGCAACCACCTGCTCAACCAGTACATCTTCCTGGAGGACGTGCCCCAGGCCCTGCAGCGCCTGGAAAGCAAGCGCCTGCGCCTGCAGTCCCTCTCGGCCTACTCCCGGGAGAACACCATCGCCCGCGATGCCACCCATGATTTTCTGAACGAGGCCCTGGGCCAGCAACGGCTTCCGGTAAAAGCGCACTTCAACATCCTGGCCTGGACTGACAACCCGGAGAAGGTCAACGAGCTGCGCAACACGGTCTCCTCGGCCATCGCCCAGCTGGATGCCACCCCCCGGCTGGAAACACATGGCGCCCCACAGCTCTATTGGGCGGGATTGCCCGGCAACGAAGCGGATTTTCCCATGAACGACACCTTTGACACCTTCCTGGAGCAGGCTTGCTGCTTTCTCAACCTCGAGACCAGCTACCGCTCCTCCCGGAGTCCGGTGGGCCTGCGCCTCGGAGACCGCCTCACCGGAAAGCCGGTACATGTGGACATTTCCGACGAACCGGTCCGGCAGGGGGTCTGCACCAACCGCAACAAGTTCATCCTCGGCCCATCGGGCAGCGGCAAGTCCTTTTTCACCAACCACCTGGTGCGCTCTTACCACGAGCAGGGCAGCCACATTGTGCTGGTGGACGTGGGCCACTCCTACAGCGGGCTCTGTGACCTGGTGGGTGGCTATTACTTTACCTATGACGAACAGCACCCGATCCGCTTCAACCCCTTCTACATCGGTGCGGGGGATACGCTGGACACGGAAAAGAAGGAGAGTATCAAAACACTCCTTTTCGCCCTCTGGAAGAAAGACGCCGAACTGTCTTCCCGCTCCGAGTACGTGGCCCTGTCAAACGCCCTGGATCTGTACTTTGACCTGCTGCAGGGCCAGCCGGCGCTTTTCCCCTGCTTTGACACGTTTTACGAGTTTGTCCGCGACACCTTCACGGGCCAGCTCCGCCAGGACGGCGTCAAGGAGAAAGACTTTGACATCGGCAATTTCCTCTACGTGCTCCGCCCCTACTACCGGGGAGGCGCCTACGCTTCCCTGCTCAACGCCCGGGAGAACCTGGACCTGTTGCAGGAGCGCTTCATTGTCTTCGAGCTCGACAACATCAAGGACCACCCCATCCTCTTCCCGGTGGTGACCATCATTATCATGGAGGTCTTCATCTCCAAGATGCGCAAGCTCAAGGGGGTGCGCAAGGTAATCCTGATCGAGGAGGCCTGGAAGGCCATCGCCAGGGAAGGCATGGCCGAGTACATCAAGTACCTCTTCAAGACTGTCCGCAAGTTCTACGGCGAGGCCATCGTGGTCACCCAGGAAGTGGAGGACATCATCTCCTCGCCGGTCGTCAAGCAGGCCATCGTCAACAACTCGGACTGCAAGATCCTGCTCGACCAGAGCAAGTACCTTCACAAGTTCGACGGCATCCAGCAACTCCTGGGCCTGACGGAGAAGGAAAAGGCACAGGTGCTCTCCATCAACCGGGCCAACGAACCGGGCCGCCACTACAAGGAGGTCTTCATCAGCCTCGGCGGCACCCTTTCCAAGGTCTACCGCACGGAAGTGTCCCTGGAAGAATACCTGGCCTATACCACCGAAGAAGCAGAGAAAATGAAGGTGCAGGCCTACGCCCGCCGCTTTGGCGGGGACCTGCGCCAGGCCATTCGCGCGCTGGCCCAGGACATGCGCGCCGGCACTCTAAATCCCTAACCTCTAACCAGCAAGACCCATGATCAAATACGTCTACTCCTTTGCACTCACACTGCTTTTCTACTGCAGTACCGGTGCTCTGCAGCCCCTGCAGGCACAGGACCCCATCACGGAGGTGATCCGGGCAGCCGTCACCAAGGCCATCGTGGCCATGGACCTGCAGGTGCAGCGCCTGCAGAATGAAACCATCTGGCTGCAGAACGCCCAGAAAGTGCTCGAAAATAAATTATCGGAGCTGAAGCTGGCAGAGATCGCCGCCTGGTCCGAGGCGCAGCGCCAGCTGTATGCCGGCTACTATGAAGAGCTCTGGCAGGTTAAAACGGCCCTGACCCACTACCGGCGGGTGCGGGACATGCTCGAGCGCCAGACGGCCCTGGTGGCAGAATACCAGCGCGCTTACCGCCTCTTCCAGCAGGACGGGCACTTTACCGCCGAGGAGCTTGCGTTCATGCAGCAGGTCTACCGGGGCATCCTCGCCGGGAGCGTGCAGCACCTGGACCAGCTCTTACTCGTGCTCCGACCGGGTACGATGCAGATGCGGGACGCCCAGCGCCTGGCCCTGCTGGAAGAGGCGGCCGCACAGCTTGATGCCAATTACAGCGACCTGCGGGCCTTCAACGCCGAAAACATCCGCCTCAGCCTGCAGCGGGCGAAAGACCAGCAGAGCCTGCAACGGGTGCAGCGCCTATACGGACTCCCATCCTCCAACTGACATGAAAGCACGCATCCTACTCATCTTCCTGCTGGCGACCCTGTCCCTGCCCGCCCGGGCACAGACACTGAACGAATGGCTCCGGCAGAAACAGACACAGAAAGATTACCTGGTGCAGCAGATCGCAGCCCTCCGGGCATATGCCGGTACCTTGCGGCAGGGCTACCAGGTCCTGGACCGGGGGATCAGCACCGTGCAGCACAGCAAGAACGGCGACCTTGGCCTGCACCGGGTTTTCTTTCACTCCCTTCAGCAAATCAGCCCGGCGATCGGGGAGTCCGCCCAGCTGGCCGATATCCTCGGCTGGCAGCAGGCCATCCACCGGGACCTGGCCAGCCTGTGGGCGCGCCTTCCCGCACAGGACCTCCTCCCTGGGGAGCTGGATTACCTGGAAAACATCAGGCGGCAGGTGTTGCAGGCCTGTGACCGGGACCTGGAAAGCCTCAGGCTGCTGCTGACAAGTCATCTGCTCCAGGTCTCCGATGCCGAAGGGCTCCGCCAGCTGGCCCAGTGCCACCGGGCCACGCAGGAGCGTTACCAGTTCACCCAATACCTGATCGGGGAAACCCAGACCCTCCTTGTACTGCGGCACCGCGCCCGGCAGGACCTCCATGCACTAGGCTCGTTGTATCAACTTCCTTTTCCATCCCAACCATGAAACGATTCCGACTCATACTTCTTCTGGTGCTGCTGGCCGCAGCCCCCTTGCTGCCTGGCCGTGTGCTGGCGCAGGCAGACGAGATTCAGCAGCTCCTGCTCAATGTCGAGAAGCTCAACCAGCTGCGCAGCATCCTCTCCGACATGAAAAAAGGCTACCAGGTGCTGCACACCGGCTATAACACGGTCAAGTCCATATCAGAGGGCAGCTTCCAGCTTCACGAAGCCTTCCTGGACGGCCTGCTGGCCGTCCACCCCAGCCTGCCGCAATACCACCGCGTGGCCGCCATCCTGCAGGGCCAGCAGCGCCTGGTGCAGGAGTACAACAGTGCCTTCGCCCGCTTCCGCCGGCAAGGACATTTTTCGCCCGAGGAGCTCGCCTACCTGGCCACCGTCTACGCCCGCCTGCTGGAGCAAAGCGCCTGGCACCTGGAAGAGCTGGCGCTTGTGCTCACTGCCGGTACGCTCCGCATGCAGGATGATGAGCGGCTGGCGGCCATTGACCGGATTGCGGCGGGCATGGCTGACAAGCTCGCCTTCCTGCGCCATTTCAACCGGCAGACCACCCTCCTGGCGCTCCAGCGCAGCCGGGAGCAAAGCGATATCCGCGTTCTCGGGCAGTTGTTACAACCCACCCCTTAAAAGAATTCCCATGAACACCTTCCTGCTCCGTACTGCCGGTGCCGCCCTGGCCCTTTTCCTGCTGCCTGCCTCCGTACACGCCCAGGTGGCTGCACCCGAAACCGCCTCACTCCATCAGGTGCTGGCCCAGCTCTATACCGAGATGCTGCCCCTCTGCGAGCGGCTGATCGGCGTAGGCCGCGGGCTGGCCGGCTTTGCCGCCCTTTGGTACATCGCCTCCCGCGTCTGGCGCCACCTGGCCAATGCCGAGCCGGTGGACTTTTACCCCCTGCTCCGTCCCTTCGCCCTGGGGATGGCCATCCTGCTGTTCCCGGCCGTGCTGGGCCTGCTCAACGGGATCCTGCAGCCCACGGTAGTGGCAACAGGCGCCATGGTCCGCGATTCGGACAAGGCCATTGCCGCGCTTCTCCGGCAGAAAGAGGCCGCCCTGCGCCACTCCGACGCCTGGCACCTGTACGTCGGTCCGGACGGCAACGGCGACCGCGCCCGCTGGTACCAGTACACCCACCCGGAGGACCCAACCGGTACGGGCGAAGGGCTCCTGGAGAGCATCGGCAACGACCTGAAGTTTGCCATGGCCAAGGCCTCCTACAGCTTCCGTCACTCGATCAAGCAATGGCTCTCCGAGGTGCTGCAGCTGCTCTTCCAGGCCGCCGCACTCTGCATCGACACCATCCGCACCTTTTACCTGGTCGTGCTCTCGGTGCTGGGACCGCTCGTGCTGGGATTCGCCGTTTTCGACGGCTTTCAGCACACACTCACCGTCTGGCTCGCCCGCTACGTCAACGTGTTCCTCTGGCTGCCCGTGGCCAATATTTTCGGCAGCATCATCGGCAAGATCCAGGAGCACATGCTCCGCTATGACATCAGCCAGGTGGAGCAGAGCGGTGACACCTTCTTCAGCAGCACCGACACCGCCTACCTGGTCTTCCTGCTGATCGGCATTGTGGGTTACTTCACCGTGCCCAACGTGGCCAACTACATCGTGCACGCCGGCGGCGGCAATGCCCTCCTCTACAAGGTGACCCACCTGCTTAGCAGCTCCAACCGCACGGCCCTACTGGCCGGAGGCACCGGGGCCAGTCTGGCGGCAGGCGCCGTGGGGAGCGGCGCCTCCCTCCTGGCACACCGCCTGGCTGACGCCCCCCCTGCCACCACAACCGCCGCAGGGACTTCCTACCAGCGTGAGCGGCTCACCGGTCAACCTTCCTCCCAGCTTTAACACCGATCCATCATGTTCACACAACTTCAAAACATCGACAGCGCCTTCCGCCACATCCGTACCTTCAGCCTGCTGTTCCTGCTGGCCTGCACCCTGCTCACCGCCTTTGCCCTCTACCGCAGCGAGCTCCGGGTACGGCAGGCGCAGGAGCGCATCTATATCCTGGCAGCCGGGCACGCCTGGCCGGCGGAGGCCGCCGCCCGCAGTGAAAACATCCCGGTGGAGGCGCGCCACCACGTCAGCACCTTTCACCGCTACTTCTTTGCACTCGATCCAGACGAAAAGGTTATTGAAGCCAACCTCACCAAAGCGCTCTACCTGGCCGACGGCTCGGCCAAGCGCACTTATGACAACCTGCGGGAAAAAGGCTATTACCGGAACCTCATTGCCGCAAACATCAGCCAGCAGATCACCGTCGACAGCGTGCAGGTAGACATGGGGCGCTACCCTTACGCCTTTCGCTGTTACGCCCGCCAGCAGCTCATCCGCAGTACCTCCGTCCTTACCAGAAGCCTGGTGACCGAAGGGCTGCTGCGGACCGTCTCCCGCTCCGACCACAACCCGCACGGCTTCCTGATCGAACGGTGGGCCACCCTGGAAAACAAGGACCTCCACACCCTGCCCCGTTAGCCCCATGCGCCTCCTCCCCCACAAAACGTTCTCCCATGACCGGCAGGCCAGCGCCGTCGCCCGGGCCATCGCCGGGCGGCAGGAGCGCCTGGCGCGGCGGCTCAACAGGCGGTTTGCGCAGCTGGCCCTGCACGCCCGCAAGACCTGCCTCCTGTGCTTCTGCCTGCTGATGGGAGGCGCCAGCAGCTACCTGCTCCTGGCAGCGTTGCTTCCCACTGCTATGCCACCGGCTTCGCATACCAGGCCCCCGGCCAGCTGCGAAACGCCGCTCACGCAATACCCTGACCCCGTCTTATCCCATCCTTCCACTTTACCATAGACATCCCATGAAAACACCTGTGACAAAACAGCAGCAAGGCCGGTTCTGGCTGGTCCTCCCCCTCCTTGTGCTTCCCTTTCTGGCCCTTTGCTTCTGGGCGCTGGGGGGCGGCCAACTCCCGGACGCTATCAGGCCGGACACTGGCGGCGCGGCAGGACTCAGCCTGCAACTCCCGGAGCCCAGGCTCCGGGAACCCACCGGCCTGAGCAAACTCAGCCTTTACCAGGAGGCGCAGCGGCCCCACCCGCAGGAACAGGCGGCCTTCCTGCCACCAGACCAGATGCCCGCAGCCGGGGCCCCCTCCCCTGAATTCGCCCAGCCCGAGGAGCAGGAAGCGCTTGTCACACAACGGCTGGCAGCGCTTGCTGCCCTGCTCCAGCCGGCGGCAGCACCGGCGGGCCCCCTCCCCACACCTGCTCCAAGGGCGGGCAAACCAGCCGCCCCTTTTACTGAGGCGGATTCCTTCAGCCAGGATGTGACCCGCCTGGAGGGGCTTCTGCAGGCAATGGAGCGCAGCCAGCCGGCTGACCCCGCCATGCAGCAGCTGGAGGGCCTGCTTGAGCGCATCCTCGATATTCAGCACCCGGAGCGCGTGCGCACCCGCTCATCCCCCGAACCGTCCGCCCAGCCGCCGCTGGCACTTCAGGGCGTTTCGGCACATGCTGCTGTCACGGTACTGGCTCCTTCTTCCAAGGCAGCGGTTCCCTCGCAGCCAGCTGGCGGCTTCCATGGACTGCCCACTTCCGCCGATAAATCCGTCACGGAGGCGGCACGCGGCACCCTCGCCGCGGCCATCCACGAAACCCAGACGGTCGTGACGGGGGGTATTGTGAAAATGCGACTTCTCCAGGACGCTGTGCTGGGAGGACGCCTGCTCCCCAAAGGCAGCCTCATCTACGGGACCTGCCGCCTGCAGGGCGAGCGGCTGCTGATCCAGGTAAAAGGAGTGCAGGCGCAGCACGTCCTCCTCCCCGTGGCACTCGCCGCCTATGACCTGGACGGGCATGAAGGGCTCTACACCCCGGGTTCCATCACCCGGGAAGCCGCCCGCCAGGGAGCAGACCGGGCGATCGGCCAGTCCCTCCAGCTGCCGCCCCTGTCCCCCTCGATCGGGGTGCAGGCCGCCAGTGCCGGCATTTCAGCCGCCCAAGGCCTGCTCAGCCGGAAGACCCGCCAGGTAAAAATCACCCTGAAAGCCGGCTACCGGCTGCTCCTGCAGGATCAGCAGGACCGCACATGAAACGCTGAACATTTCACCTAAATCCTATCCATATGAAAAACTGTCTGCTACTCTTCCCCGTCCTGCTACTGCTCCAGTTGCCAGCCAGGGCGCAGGCCCCGCTGGTACTTGAACTGAGCCACCAGAAAACGACCAGCCTGCTCTTCCCCTTCTCCATCAAGAGCGTGGACCGCGGCAGCCCGGACGTGCTGGCCCAGGTGCCCGATGCCGTGGAAAACATCCTGCAGGTAAAAGCGGCACGTGCTGCCATACCCGAGACCAACCTGACGGTGATCACGGCCGATGGCTCGCTTTACAGCTTCGATGTCCGCTATGCAGCAGCCCCCCCGGTGACCCAGCTGCGACTCGAAGCCCCGACGGCGCATACCCATCCGGCGCGCTTTCGGCATACCCCTTTCCACGAGGCGCAGCTGCGCTCTATCACTGGCCAGCTGGTGTCCGACGAACGCTTTTACTATGGCATTCGCGCCAAAGACGGGCAGGCAAAGGCACGGCTCGAAGGCGTTTACCTTCACGGCAACCTGCTGTTCCTGCGTGTGGTGCTCTCCAATCAGGCGGCCATCCCCTATGAACTGGACTTTATCCGTTTCAGCGTCCGTGACAGGAAAACCACACGGCGAACGGCCCGGCAGGAAACGGAGATCACCCCCGTCTATGTCCACGGCCAGGAGGATCAAGTGCTGGGCACCGGGTATCAACAAGTCCTGGTCTTTGCCCTGGACAAGTTCACCCTCGCGCGGGACAAGGTCCTCTTTCTGGAGCTTTTTGAACGACAGGGTAGCCGTCACCTGCAGCTGCGCATTAAGGGCAGGCACCTGCTCCAGGCTGCAGCCCTGACGCTACTGCCCTGACCTGGGTCCTACCCACCAGTTCTATCAATCATTAAACGAAAGCATCATGAATCAGAAAAACCTCGATTATCTTAAAAACGGGCTGCAGTACAGCGGCTTCGGGGATCGTCTCCACCAGGAACTGGAAAGGAACGTGCAACAGCAGCTACCGGCCTTCCAGCTCAAGACGGAACTGCCCTTCTACCAGGCCGCCGTCTCCTATACCCTCCACTTCCGTAAGTCAGACCAGACGGACACCTACTTCTTCAATAAGTATGACGCTACGCTCAAAACTGACAAAACGGACCAGGAAAAAAGCCAGACCTTTTACATCAACCAAAACGCCGGCATCACTGCCCGTGAAGCCTTCAACCTGCTGAGCGGGCGTGCCGTCCACAAGGAGCTTACCAATGCCACCGGCCAACCCTACAAAGCCTGGGTACAGCTGGAGCCCGACAGCCAGGGGGAAGGAGGCAAAACACTGCTCCGGCAGTTTCACGAAAACTACGGTTATGAATTGGACAAGACATTGCGTCCCTATGCTATCCGGGAGTTTCATGATCCGCAGCAGAAAGAACAGTTGCTGCGCTCCCTGCAGCGGGGAAACGTCCAACAGGTCACTGTGCTGCTGGACGGGCAGGAAGTCAAGCGTTTCATTGAAGCCAGCCCGCAATACAAAACCATCAATGCGTATGATGAAAAGCTCCGCCCCGTCAAGCGGGAAACGCTGCTTCGCCCTGAGTCGCAGCAGGCGCCCTCGGCGAAGCAACGTCAGCAGGAACAGCAGAAAGGGGAAAAGCAGGCGCAGTCCCCGGAAGGAGAGCCCGTTCCAAAACAGACGCGCCGCAAAGGGATGGCCCTGTGAAGTGTAACAACAGGCTATGCGATTTCACTAATGCGCTCCGCTCCCTGGCAAGGGGACGGAGCGCATTGTTATAAAGACGGCAGTGTTGCCTGATGCAAGTGCCGTACAGGCCCTGGCCTGTGCCTATGCCGGCTCAGGAAACTGCGGGGCAGGTCCCTGACGGATTACGTAGAGCAGCCTCCGGCGCAACAGGCAGGATCCAGCGGCGTAGTAATTAGGACAAGGCGCTGTGTAACGTAATGAAACATAATATGAGCGAGGAGTAGCTGAAGTTTATTTTATGTTCAGAGTTACCTAACATAGTTTCTCTTTTCCTTAGTTCTTCCGGCCATGTAGAAGAATCTTTTCCAGTGGTTCACCTGTAATTCCACGGGCTATTATGGTACCGTAGCCCAAGCAATAGTTTTGTGGAAGTACATGCTATCCTCGACATGATTTCTAATGCCTGGAGTAGTTCCTGTTTTTGCTGGTTATAGCTATTTTTTAATTGCCATCGTTTACCTCGCTTAAGGATATCAAGTATAAAGCGAATAGAAAAACAATTCACATATGTAAATCAGTAGTCTATTGTAAAATCTAGTTGAACAGAATTTCTCAATATAACGCTATTGTCACTCTTCTTTAGAACATAAGGGCTATCGTTCTTACTTACAAAAATTTGAATTTGTAATTTCAATTGGGTATCCCAATAACGCGTATCTGAAGGTCCCCCCTTTGTAACATAAATAGTTGACTTAAATTCTTTATTAACTGGTCCTATTATATGCTCCCATGGTGAGCGGCTCCCAATAACATAATTTTGACTTTGCTGATTTCCTGTAGTTATAACTAAGTTTAATGAGCCTTGGGGATATCCAGTTGAGCTATCCACTACATATTTGACGTAATACTTGTCGGCATCAGTTTTAGAATTAATTTCTTCTTTTTCACAACTAAACAGGGACAGCGAAAGACACAATATAGTAAGAAAAGTATAGATTGTTTTCTGCATTGTGAAAGGTTCTAAAGCATAGATGTGTTTAAATAGCTCTTTACTGAGGACTCTGCATAGTCTGCAAATTGGCTGGTATTCTAAAAAGTTGAACATCCAGTTTTTGTTGGCTGACTCGTCTAGCTGTACTTGTAAATATGTATTGCTCGCCTTGATAAATAGATTTTAATATTATAGCACCGCATCTGGCTAAAATTTCCTGGAAATTACCCCATTTACAGTTTTTAAACATAGCAGGATCAACGGGCTGCTTCGATGTGAAGTATAGTGTTAAAGTTTTTTCCTGTCAATCCAGGTTTCTACACTTCCCGATTTCATTTATAGTTTCTTTTTAATGCGGCAACCTGTACTAGTCACCTATACCTAAACTTATTTCATTAAAAAAGTTAAGTTTATAGAAGGCTGTCAGCCGAAGCATAGGGTATAAACTGTGTTGGGCCAAGTTATTTTACAATCAGGAACCTCTCCCCTTTATTCTCTGTAGGAACAAAGGCTTCGAATATCTCTTTTTTTGAAGAGTATACTTTCTTACTTTTCCTGTTTCTATTCTAAGTGTGTCTAATTCAATGTATTCATATTGAATAGGTGCAGTATCAAATAGCAATTCAACTTGACAGCCTGAGCATAAGGAGAAGCTAAGTCTGGAAGTGTTGTTGTTAAGGTGTGTTAGTTTTGCTGAACTGGCAATTACTGAGTCTTCCATTCTATACTTTACATAATTTTTTATCCCCTTGTCAGATTCCCTGGCCTGAAAGTCAATAAAAGAGAGAGTTACTTCTACTCGATTATCAGATTCATTTTTAATATAGCCATAGTGCAACGAGTCACAAGATGTTATCAAGGGCAAGAGTAGTGTCAGTAAAGCACCTACTTTTTTCATTTTTATCCTTTGAATTTTGCCCAACGTTTTGTAAAGGCTGTGAACGAGGTGTAACCGAGTATGGAGCCTGTGCCGTGTTGGTTTGAGCTTTTCTTACTTTTTCTCAATTGTCACAGG
>NZ_FTPP01000008.1 GCF_900156345.1 Pontibacter indicus | reverse complement strand
AAGTTCTTTGAGAGATTGTTGAGACAGAAAAGAAAACAAGAATAGGTACATCCGCGCGGGCGAATCTTAAAGATTCCCACCGCGTCAATTCACAAGAATTAAAAAGGAAAAAGGCCACGGGTCGAACGGACACATTTGCCCTCGGGCATGAAAAGTAGAACACTACAATGGAGAGTTTGATCCTGGCTCAGGATGAACGCTAGCGGCAGGCCTAATACATGCAAGTCGAACGGACCTTGCTCTTTCGGGAGCTTGGTTAGTGGCGCACGGGTGCGTAACGCGTATGCAACCTACCTTCCACTGGGGGATAGCCCACCGAAAGGTGGATTAATACCGCATATGACCACGAGAGGGCATCCGACCGTGGTAAAAGCTGAGGCGGTGGAAGATGGGCATGCGTGCCATTAGCTAGTTGGCGGGGTAGAGGCCCACCAAGGCGACGATGGCTAGGGGTTCTGAGAGGATGGTCCCCCACACTGGTACTGAGACACGGACCAGACTCCTACGGGAGGCAGCAGTAGGGAATATTGGGCAATGGCCGAGAGGCTGACCCAGCCATGCCGCGTGCAGGAAGAAGGCCTTCTGGGTTGTAAACTGCTTTTGTACGGGAAGAAAACGCCCCTGCGGGGGTAACTGACGGTACCGTACGAATAAGCACCGGCTAACTCCGTGCCAGCAGCCGCGGTAATACGGAGGGTGCAAGCGTTGTCCGGATTTATTGGGTTTAAAGGGTGCGTAGGCGGCCCGTTAAGTCAGCGGTGAAATCCCGGGGCTCAACCCCGGAACTGCCGTTGATACTGGCGGGCTTGAGTTCGGTCGAGGCGGGCGGAACTGGTGGTGTAGCGGTGAAATGCATAGATACCACCAAGAACCCCGATTGCGAAGGCAGCTCGCTGGGCCGAAACTGACGCTGAGGCACGAAAGCGTGGGGAGCGAACAGGATTAGATACCCTGGTAGTCCACGCCGTAAACGATGATGACTCGATGTTTGCGATACACGGCAAGCGTCCAAGCGAAAGCGTTAAGTCATCCACCTGGGGAGTACGCCCGCAAGGGTGAAACTCAAAGGAATTGACGGGGGCCCGCACAAGCGGTGGAGCATGTGGTTTAATTCGATGATACGCGAGGAACCTTACCTAGGCTAGAATGCGCGTGACCGGTCCAGAGATGGACCTTCCCTTCGGGGCACAAAGCAAGGTGCTGCATGGCTGTCGTCAGCTCGTGCCGTGAGGTGTTGGGTTAAGTCCCGCAACGAGCGCAACCCCTACCTTTAGTTGCCAGCGGGTCATGCCGGGGACTCTAAAGGGACTGCCTTCGCAAGAAGCGAGGAAGGCGGGGACGACGTCAAGTCATCATGGCCCTTACGCCTAGGGCTACACACGTGCTACAATGGCCGGTACAGAGGGTTGCCACCTGGTGACAGGGAGCCAATCTCAAAAAGCCGGTCTCAGTTCGGATCGGAGTCTGCAACTCGACTCCGTGAAGCCGGAATCGCTAGTAATCGCGCATCAGCAACGGCGCGGTGAATACGTTCCCGGGCCTTGTACACACCGCCCGTCAAGCCATGGAAGTCAGGGAGACCTGAAGCCGGTGACCGTCACAGGAGCCGTCTAGGGTAAAACTGGTAACTGGGGCTAAGTCGTAACAAGGTAGCCGTACCGGAAGGTGCGGCTGGATCACCTCCTTTCTAGGGTCGGCCCGTCGGCCTTTTCCAAGGCGCCGGTGGCCGCGCGGATCCGTGCTTATTCCCTCTTCCGGACTGTCTCAGCATTCCTTCTCAAACAACTCAGGATACTGAAAAGCAAGGTGCGGCATAAAAGGCGTTCCCAGGTGCTTGCAGCCACGGGGGCTTGTAGCTCAGGTGGTTAGAGCGCTACACTGATAATGTAGAGGTCCGTGGTTCGAGTCCACGCAGGCCCACCACTTACTCAACACAAGGGGGATTAGCTCAGCTGGCTAGAGCGCCTGCTTTGCACGCAGGAGGTCAACGGTTCGACTCCGTTATTCTCCACCAACGCTTACCACAACAACACGGTAGAGGCAACAGGCCACTACCTCTAACTTAAAGGAAGAGCCACAGTGACAGGCGGCGGGTTAAGCAATTAACTCACAACCCTTAACTCTAAACTCTTAACTCTTTAGGAGAAGTTCTTTGACATGATGGGAGAGAGAAAAACAAAGACATTAAGAAGGTAACTGCCTGGAAGTGATTCTAGTGCAGCCCAAGAAGCGGGCCGGCGTTGCTTTAGGCGACACCGGCGAGAACGCAGAGAAGGGCGCATGGGGGATGCCTAGGCTCTCAGAGGCGATGAAGGACGCGACAAGCTGCGAAAAGCCGCGGGGATCGGCACATACGAATTGATCCGCGGGTATCCGAATGGGGCAACCCGGCATGTTGAAGACATGCCACCCTACGGGGGGCGAACCCGGGGAACTGAAACATCTAAGTACCCGGAGGAAGAGAAAATAACAATGATTCCGCAAGTAGTGGCGAGCGAACGCGGAGGAGCCCAAACCAGTCCTGTCACGGCAGGGCTGGGGTTGTAGGACCACGGCGTGGGACCAAGTATCGAAGCATAACATTCTGGGAAGAATGACCATAGGGGGTGATAGTCCCGTGTGCGTAAGCTGCTTGGCCCTAGTGGTATCCTGAGTAGGGCGGGACCGGAGAAATCCCGCCTGAATCCGCCGGCACCATCCGGCAAGGCTAAATACTCCTGAGAGACCGATAGTGAACCAGTACCGTGAGGGAAAGGTGAAAAGCACCCTGAATAAGGGGGTGAAACAGATCCTGAAACCATGCGCCTACAAGCGGTCGGAGCCCTTTTGTGGGGTGACGGCGTGCCTTTTGCATAATGAGCCTACGAGTTACTCCTCCCTGGCAAGGTTAAGCGTCTCAAGGCGCGGAGCCGCAGCGAAAGCGAGTCTGAACAGGGCGCACAGTCAGGGGGGGTAGACGCGAAACTTTGTGATCTACCCATGGGCAGGATGAAGGTTGGGTAAAACCAACTGGAGGTCCGAACCAGTTTCCGTTGAAAAGGATTTGGATGACCTGTGGGTAGGGGTGAAAGGCCAATCAAACTGAGAAATAGCTCGTACTCCCCGAAATGCCTTTAGGGGCAGCGTCGCGGTCGAGTCATGTGGAGGTAGAGCTACCGATAGGACTAGGGGGAGTCAAATCCTACCGAATCCTGACGAACTCCGAATGCCATTTGACATACGCGGCAGTGAGGCGCGGGGTGCTAAGGTCCCGCGCCGAGAGGGAAAGAACCCAGACCGCCAGCTAAGGTCCCCAAGTCCACGCTAAGTTGAACAAAGGGGGTCCAGTTGCTCAGACAGCCAGGAGGTTGGCTTGGAAGCAGCCATTCCTTTAAAGAGTGCGTAACAGCTCACTGGTCGAGCGACAGGGCATCGATAATAATCGGGCATCAAGCATGGCACCGAAGCTGCGGATTATAGATTATTCTATACTGGTAGGGGAGCATTCCAAGGGCGGAGAAGGTATGGCGGCAAGCCGTGCTGGAGCGCTTGGAAAAGCAAATGTAGGCATAAGTAACGATAATGCGGGCGAGAAACCCGCACACCGAAAGACCCAGGTTTCCTGATCAACGCTAATCGGATCAGGGTTAGTCGGGACCTAAGGCCGAGGCGAAAGCGCAGGTCGATGGACAGCTGGTTAATATTCCAGCACCGGCTACGTATAGCGATGCGGTGACGGAGAAGTGAAAGGACCGCGCACTGACGGAATAGTGCGTTGAAGGCCGTAGGTATATTTGGGGTAGTGAAGTACGCCCCGGATGCTGAAAGCCGATAGTACTCCAAGCCCCCGGGCGCGGAGATAGCGTCCCTAAGCAGGCTCCCTAGAAAACCCGCTAAGCGTTTAAATACGTGGCCGCCCGTACCGCAAACCGACACAGGTGGTCGAGGAGAGAATCCTAAGGTGCTCGAGTGAATCACGGCCAAGGAACTCGGCAAAATGGCCCTGTAACTTCGGGAGAAGGGGCGCTTCCTTGCTTCACAGCAAGAAGCCGCAGTGAAAAGGCCCAGGCGACTGTTTAACAAAAACACATGGCTTTGCCAAATCGAGAGATGACGTATAAGGCCTGACACCTGCCCGGTGCCGGAAGGTTAAGAGGGGGGGTTAGCCGCAAGGCGAAGCTCTGAATCGAAGCCCCGGTAAACGGCGGCCGTAACTATAACGGTCCTAAGGTAGCGAAATTCCTTGTCGGGTAAGTTCCGACCTGCACGAATGGTGTAACGATCTGGGCGCTGTCTCAGCCGTGAGCTCGGTGAAATTGTAGTCTCGGTGAAGATGCCGAGTACCCGCAACGGGACGGAAAGACCCCATGAACCTTTACTATAGCTTAGCATTGACGCTGGGTAACTCATGTGTAGGATAGGCCGGAGAATGTGAAGGGGCGTCGCCAGGCGTCCTGGATTCTTCCTTGAAATACGGCCCTTGAGTTGCCTGGCGCCTAACCCGACAGAGTCGGGGACCGTGCTTGGTGGGTAGTTTGACTGGGGTGGTCGCCTCCAAAACAATAACGGAGGCTTTCAAAGGTTCCCTCAGCACGCTTGGTAACCGTGCGCAGAGCGCAATAGCAGAAGGGGGCTTGACTGTGAGGCCCACAAGCCGAGCAGGGCCGAAAGGCGGATATAGTGATCCGGTGGTTCCGCATGGAAGGGCCATCGCTCAAAGGATAAAAGGTACTCTGGGGATAACAGGCTGATCTCCCCCAAGAGCTCATATCGACGGGGAGGTTTGGCACCTCGATGTCGGCTCGTCACGTCCTGGGGCTGGAGAAGGTCCCAAGGGTTCGGCTGTTCGCCGATTAAAGTGGCACGCGAGCTGGGTTCAGAACGTCGTGAGACAGTTCGGTCCCTATCTGTTGTGGGCGTCGGAGATTTGAGGGGTTCTGTCCTTAGTACGAGAGGACCGGGATGGACGAGCCTCTGGTGGACCTGTTGTGGCGCCAGCCGCAGCGCAGGGTAGCTACGCTCGGACGGGATAAGCGCTGAAAGCATCTAAGTGCGAAACCCGCCCCAAGATGAGATCTCCCTTAAGGGCCGTCAGAGACGATGACGTTGATAGGTGGCAGGTGTAAAGCTAGAAATAGCAAAGCCGAGCCATACTAATTGCCCGAGCGCGTTCTCCTGAGCGCAAGCTCAAACCGGCCAAGAGCCGGCCCGCCCCTTGGCACCGCCCTAAGGTCCAGGTCTTTTTCTCTCCCAGCTAGTCAAAACACACAGAACTTACACATAGCCATCACGCCCGCATAGAAACCGGGCAAAGACAATGGCGGCTATGGCGCCGGTGAGCACCTCTTCCCATCCCGAACAGAGAAGTTAAGCCCGGCTGCGCCGATGGTACTGGGGTCACACCCGGGAGAGTAGGTGGCCGCCAACCCCAACAACC